>CBDIPV010000001.1:0-3246790 GCA_965283805.1 Phycisphaerales bacterium UBA1924
CGCGGAGGTCATCATCCGTGACGGCTGGCTGACGATCTCCTCCCCGCTCGATGGCTCACCCGCCTGGAAGGCGGGCGTGATGGCCGAAGACCGGGTAGTCGCGATCGACGGCGAGTCAACCGAAGGGCTCACCATCGATGAGTCGATCGACCTGCTCACAGGGCAACCTAATACCAAGGTTGTGATCACCGTCGAACGGGGCACCGAAACGCTTGAGATCGAGATCGAACGAGACCACATCAAGGTGCAAGCCGTCAAGGGGTTCATGCGCGAGGGCGGCGACGGGGAGTGGCAGCATGTCATCGACCGCAGCGCCGGCATCGCATACATCCGCCTCACCCAGTTCACCCCCGGCTGCGCTCAAGAGGTCAAGGACGCGATCGAGCACGCCAAGAAGGAACTGGGCGGCGAACTGGGTGGGCTGATTCTCGATCTGCGATTCAACCCGGGCGGGCTGCTCGACGAAGCGGTCGAGATCGCGGATATGTTCATCGAGCAGGGCACGATCGTCTCGACCAAAGGGCGGGTGTTCCAGGAAGAAAGCGATGAAGCGACCAAAGAAGGCACAATCACCGATCTGCCGCTGGTCGTGATGGTCAACGCACAGAGCGCCAGCGCCTCCGAGGTCCTCTCGGGCGCACTGTCCGATCACGGGCGAGCAATAGTCATTGGCACACGAAGCTTCGGCAAGGGCTCGGTCCAGACGGTGCGTCCGCTCGAGAGCGGCGCGGGTGTCCTCAAGATCACCGAGCAGTACTACTATCTGCCTTCGGGTCGGCTGCTGCACCGTCGTGACGATTCGACAGTCTGGGGTGTCGATCCCAGCCCGGGCTACTTTGTCCCGCTCACCAACGACCAAACACTTGAGATGCTTCGTGCACGGCGCGAGCAGGAAATCATCTCGCACAACGACGAGAACGAGCAAATCGATCTGGTCGATACGCAGGCGGTGCTCAATGCGCTCAATGACCCGCAGCTGCGTGCCGCAGTCAATGTGATGGAGCATCGTGTCAATACGGGTGAGTTTGAGCCCGTGGGCATCGAATCCAACGAGCCCGGCGATGTCGCGCTCGCCGAACTCAACGCGCTGCGTGCGCAAGAAGAACGACTGCTCCGCGAGCTGGCGCGACTCGACAAGCGCGTGCAGGCCGCTGAGCAGACGGTGCCGCAGGACATCATCGGCGACAACCCGCGTGATTTCTGGGGCGACGATGTCGAGCTTGAGGGCGGCGAACTGATCGTGCGTGACAAGGACGGCAATGTCATCACCACGCTCAACATCACCGGCAACGGGCTCGAGAACTGGCTCGTGGACGCGGATGTCGAGAAGAAACAGCCAGCAACCGAGGGCAGCGATCAGTGATCGTGCTGGGGATCGAGTCTTCGTGCGATGAAACCGCGGCGAGTGTCGTGGTCGATGGGCGTGAGGTCCGATCGAGCATCGTCGCCAGCCAGTACGACCTGCACGAGGAGTTCGGCGGCGTGGTGCCCGAGATCGCCTCACGCGCCCACGAGCAGCACATCCTTCCCGTCGTCCGCGATGCGATGCAGCAAGCCGGGGTCACCCAAGACGACATCGACCTTATCGCGATCGGACATCGCCCGGGGCTGATCGGATCACTGCTGGTTGGGCTCAGCGCGGGCAAGGCCCTCGCGTGGTCGCTGGGGCTGCCGATGGTGGGGGTTGACCATGTGCACGCGCACCTCTACGCGGGCATGCTGGGGCGTGAGCAGCCCAACTACCCGGCGCTGGGCCTGGTAATCAGCGGCGGGCACACCTCTTTATACCGCATGGACTCGGCGCTCGAGATCCGGCGTCTGGGTGCGACCATCGACGACGCGATCGGCGAAGCATTCGACAAAGTCGCGGCTGTTCTGGGGCTCGGTCACCCCGGGGGGCCCAAGATCGATGCGCTCGCCACCGAGCACGGTGCCAACGACCGTGCATTCGATTTCCCGATCTCACGGCTCGGAAAAGACTCGCTTGATTTCAGCTATTCGGGGCTCAAAACGGCGGTGCTCTACGAGGCCAAGGGCAAGCCCGCCCCGCCCGCGCTGCCCGGCAAGCCAGCGCTCCCAAAGCCGCCGGTGCCCGAGCTGACACACGCACGCATGCGAGACATCGCCGCGAGTTTTCAGCGTGCCGCGGTGCGCGCATTATCGATCAAGCTCGGCCGCGCCATCGAGCGCGTCGATGGGTGTCAGACCCTGATTGTGGGTGGCGGCGTGAGCGCCAATACGCTTGTGCGCCGCGAGATGCAGCGGTTCTGTGATGCCCACCAGCTCGAACTGATCATCCCCGAGATGGGCTACTGTGTCGACAACGCCGCGATGATCGCGGGGCTCGGCACCAAGCTCTACCAGGCCGGCCATCGCGACGATCTTGCGCTGTCCGCGGTGCCGACCACGGCGTGCTGAGACGATATTCATGGATCTCTCTTTTCTTGACCAGCCCGTCCCACGCCCCACGCACCCCGCGGCGCTGGAGGGTGATGTGCTCATGAAAGATTGCACGCTCAGCCGCGGCCGCGCATCAGGCCCCGGCGGGCAGCACCGCAACAAGGTCGAGACGCATGTGACGATCACCCACAAGCCCAGCGGTGTCGAGGCCCAAGCGGGTGAACGCCGGCTCGCCAAGGAGAATCAATCCGTCGCCCTCAGACGCCTGCGGCTGCTGCTCGCGATGCATATCCGCGTCGAGGTCCCCCTCGGGGAGATCCGAAGCGAACTCTGGAAGTCGCGCTGCAAGAACCGAAAAATCGTGTGCAGCCCCAAGCACACCGATTTTCCAAGCATGCTCGCCGAGGCGCTCGATGTGATCGACGCCTGCGGCTATGACATGCGAAAAGCATCGAGCCGGCTCGAATGCAGCGCTTCGCAGCTGCTGCGTCTGGTCGCAGACCACCCCCCGGCGCTCGTGAAGTTCAATGATGAACGCCGTTTACGCTCGATGCGCCCACTCCGGCCGTGATTTTTCATGGCTGACGGGTACACTACAAGTCCATGCCCGAACCCAAAGAACGACAGAACATCAAGGTCCAAGCCGAGAAGACGGTTTTGGCGGCGGTCCGCTTGCCCGAATCACGCTACAACGAGCGCGATCCCTTCGGCGAGCTTGGTGAGCTTGCGCGGCAGGCCGGCGCGGTCGTGGTCGGTGAGATCGAACAACGACGCGACCGCCCCGAAGCGGGCACCTACATGGGCAAGGGCAAGATCGAGGAGCTGCGCGACATGTGCGATATGCTCCATGCCACCTCGATCATCTTTGATCACGACCTCTCGCCCAAGCAGATCGCGAAGATCGAGGAGATCACCGAGCGCAAGGTGCTCGATCGCTCCGAGCTGATCCTCGATATCTTCGCGGGCCGAGCCACAACTCATGAAGCCAAGCTTCAGGTCGAGATCGCCCAGCTCGAATACACCTACCCGCGTCTGCGGGCCATGTGGTCGCACTTGGAGCGCATCGTGGGCTCGGGCGGCATCGGCGGCGTGGGGACACGCGGTCCGGGTGAACAGCAGCTCGAAATCGACCGTCGTTTGGTCCAGCGTCGAAAGACCCAGCTCAAGCGTGAGCTCGAAGAGATCCAGGCCCGCAAGCGCCGGGCGGTTGAGAAACGCAACACCGATTACTTCACTGTCGGGCTGGTGGGCTACACCAACGCGGGCAAGAGCACGCTGTTCAACACGCTCACCGAGGGCGGGGCATACGCAGACGATCGTGTGTTTGCGACGCTGATGACCCGCACCCGCGAGTGGGACCTGGGTGGCGGGCACATGGTGATGCTGTCGGACACGGTCGGCTTTGTGCGCGATCTGCCGCACCATCTGGTCGCGTCGTTCCGGGCCACGCTCGAAGAGGCGACGCACGCGGACCTGCTGCTGGTGCTGCTCGATGTCTCAGACCCAAGCGCGGAGCTGCACTACGAGACCGTCATCGGCACGCTCGAAGAGCTCTTCGACGATGTCGAGAAGCTCGAGGAGAAACGCGCCGAGCAGGCCAAGCGAGACGGGGCGGGCGACATCGTCCGCTACGAGCGGCCCGATCTGCTGGTGCTGCTCAACAAGGCCGACAAAGAGGGCGTGGACGAGCAGGATGTGCTGTACTGGCAATCGCGTGCGGTCGGCGCGATCCCGATGTGTGCGCTGCCCGGTGCCCCCGAGAAGGGCGAGCGACCGATGGGGCAGGCCGAGCTGATCGAACGCGTCAAGGCGATCTCGATCGGCGAGATCCTCGAACTCGACATCACGATCCCGCTGAGTGATTCCAAGACCATCCACACCATCGAGAACCGCACCGAGATCCTCGATCGCACCTACGACGAGAAGACGGTCACACTGCGCAGCAAGATTGGCAAAAACCAGCTCGCCAAGCTCCGCTCAGCGGGCGCACGCATGTGGGTGATGCACACCGACGGCGAGCCGTATTACAAAGACGATGAAAAACGCGGGTGGGTCTACGACCCCGACGCGGTGAACATCGATTTTTAGTACTCCCGATCATTGGTGGCACATGTCAGGCCAGCGGGTGGACCCACAGCCCCGTCGCGAGCTTGGGATAGAAGAAGGTCGATTTCTGAGGCATCAGCTCGCCGGCGCGCGAGATGTCTCGCACCGCTTCGAGCGGGGTGGGGCGCACGATGACCGCGAGCTGCGCTTTGCCACCGCCCGAGATCGAGGAGCCGGTTTCCTTGCCCTTGCCCAGATCGAGTACTTCCTCGATGCTGTGCGGGAAGGCCCATTTCACCGGCTCGCCCTTGTTGAGTTCGGGCTGGCAGATCTCCTCGACGATCAGGTGCTGGATGAGGGCGACATCGAGGTTGCGCCACGCGAGCGATTGCTTGGGGAACTGCCCGTCGAGCGGGTCGCTGACCGCCGGCCATGCCCCGAAGCACAGCCCGGTCGCGTAGTCGTAGATCCCGAACACATTGGTATGTTCACGATCGGCGAGCGAACGCATCTGCGATTCAAAGTTCCGGGGGTCGTTATCGATCGGCTCGACATTGAGGATGCCATGGGCTGCTTCGATGAACCTCTCGATGTCATAGTCCTCCATGCCACCGAGCACACGATGCGTCGGGCCGATCGCCAGCCCGGGATCGCTCATCGAAACAAGCACGAACATGGTCCGGCGGGCCGGATGGTCTGAGGGGACATCGCCCAGCGATTCGAGGTAGTTGAGCGCCGTGTTGTAGCGGTGGTGCCCATCGGCGACGAAGATGTCCTCGCCCGCCAGCGCCTGCTCATACGCCCCGATCGTCGCGTCGTCGCTGATCGTCCAGATCTCCTGCTTGATCCCGTCGCCCATGTCCGCGGTCATGTCGGGCTCACGCGCATCCATGACGCGGTGCAGGATTTTGACGGCCTCACCGTCCTCGTCGGGGTGGAGCCCGAAGATCGGAGAGGTCTGGCACTGGGTCGCTTTCATGAGCGCCATGCGGTCCTCTTTGGGGCCGCCGAAGGTCTGCTCATGAGCGAGAATCCCCCCGCCCTCGCGGTTGCCGAACGCGACCGTGTCCACGGTTGCGACCATGCCGCAGCGTTGGTACGACTGCCCATGAAACTCGAAGGTCTGTCGATAGGCATACATCGCGGGTTTGTCGGACTGGGCCATGGTGCCCGCGTCGATCATCGAGCGGAGCTTGGCCGCGGCTGCTTCGTAGCTCTCCTTGGGGCCAAGTTCCTTAGCGGGCACATGGGGCAGATCCACGCCGACGATGTTGTCGGGGTTCTTGGCGAGCATGGCCTGTTTCTGCGCAAGATCGAGCACATCGTACGGCGGGGCGATCAGCGCGCTCACATCGCCGGTGCCATTGTGGTACTGAACAGCTTTGAACGGATGGACTGCGGGCATCGGCAGGCCCCTTCTCTACATCAAACTGCACCGGGCAGCGCTTTGGGTGTGTATGGACATGCGTCCTCGATTCTTCGAGGACGCAGCATGTATGATAGCGCCCGGATGCCCCCGGCCCTGTTTCTGATACGCTCGATCGCGTCTGTGTCGATGCGTGATCACCGGTCTACGATTGACCATGAGCACGCCCAGAGCACTGGTGATCAGAACCGCGGGGATCAACTCGGAAGTCGAACTCTGCCGGGCGTTTACGCTCGCTGGGGCCGAGGTCGATCTGTTGCATCTCGATCGGTTGATCGCAGATCCCTCTCAGATCGCACGCTACGAGCTGATCGCGTTCCCCGGCGGGTTCAGCTACGGCGACGACATCGCTTCGGGCCGCATCATGGCGATGCACACCCGCCAGAAGCTGCTGCCCGAGCTGATCAAAGCCGCCGATCGCGGCGTGCCCATGATCGGGATCTGCAACGGCTTTCAGGTGTTGGTGCAGATCGGTCTGCTGCCGGGGTTTGACGCGGATCGCACGCCCAGCGTCGCGTTGTGCGAAAACAGCCGCGGGCGATTCATCGACAACACCGTGGCGCTCGAGCCCAATGCCCAGTCGCCGTGCATCTGGACCCGGGATTTGGTCGAGCGCACGGGGGCCAACACCGGCGAGCCCGAGCTGGTCATGACCATCGGGCACGGCGAGGGACGATTTGTCACCAAGAACACCGCGGTCCTCGAGCAACTCCAGGCAAACAACCAGATCGCGCTGCGGTATAAGGACGACATCAACGGCTCAACCGATCGCATCGCGGGGATCTGTGACCCCAGCGGGCGCATCATGGGACTGATGCCACACCCCGAGCGGGCGCTGGATTGGAACCGTCACCCATACTGGACACGCCTGCCCGATTCTGTTCGCGCCACCCACTCGCCCGGGCTGGGCATGTTCATCAGCGCCGTTGAAGCGGTGAGCGCCCAAACGGTCTGATCCCAGATCCTCCTCAAGCGATCGGAACGCGACATGAGCAACAGCGCCGTCTATGCCGGGAGCTTTGACCCCCCGACCAACGGGCATGTGTGGATGATCGAGCAGGGCGCCCGGCTGTTCGATACCCTGTTTGTGGCCGTCGCTCGCAACCCCGAGAAGGGCTACAGCTACGAACTCGAACAACGCGTTGGCTGGCTCAACGAGGTCTGTAAGCCGCACTCAAATGTCGAGGTGACGGTGATCGAGAACGAGTTTCTGGCGCACTACGCATCACGCGTCGACGCCCGATTCGTGATCCGAGGCATCCGTAACGAGGCAGACTATCAATATGAACGCGGCATGCGCTATGTCAACAGCGATCTCAACACAGACCTCACCACGGTCTTCTTGATGCCCCCGCGGGAGCTGTGCGAGATCTCGTCGAGCTTTGTCAAAGGCATGATCGGGCCCAGCGGTTGGTCGAGCGTGGTCGAGAACTATGTGCCCGCGTGTGTGTTCAAGGATCTCAAGCACGATGCGGAAATGGAGGCTTGATGCGCGAGCCGTACAAAAGTGAGCTGGTCAAAGCGTCCGCAGATCAGAAAGTCGTCGCGATGCGGGTGGTCACCATGCCCAAAGAGACCAATCCCTACGGCACGATCTTCGGAGGCATCATCCTCAGCTACATCGACCAGGCGGGCTTTGTCGAGGCGCGCCGCCACGGCGACCTCGACTGGGTCACCGCCGCGATCGACAAGGTCGAGTTCCACGCGCCCGTGCATGTGGGCGACATCGTGACCTTCATCACCTGCACCACCCGCTTTGGGCGCACAAGTCTGGATGTCCGCGTGGAGGTCGAGGCCGAGCGTTTCCGAACCCACGAGGTCGTGCATGTCACCAGCGCGAACCTGACCATGGTCGGGATGCGTGACGGCAAGCCCTTCCCGTTCCGTGATTGCCCAACCCCAAGCCCAACTCTGGGCCCAGCCGACCAAAGCCCCGCATGAGCTACGACGATCTCCCCCAGTTTCACGCACCCGCCCGATTGGCGGTGCTGCTCTCGGGCTCGGGGCGAACGCTCGACAACCTGCTCGAACAGATCGCCCTGGGCCAACTTGCGGCCACCGTGCCGTTGGTCATTGCATCGAAGGAATGTCTGGGCGCGCACAAAGCGCGCGACGCGGGGATTGAGACGCATGTGCACGCGGGCGCGATCGATTCTGCGTGGCTCGATGCACTGTGCGAGCGGCACGCGATCGATCTGGTCGTGCTGGCGGGATACCTCAAGCTCGTCCCGATCAGCGATCGACTCCGCTACCGGGTGATCAACATTCATCCGGCGTTGCTCCCGAGCTTCGGCGGCAAGGGCATGCACGGGCACCATGTGCACGAGGCCGTGATCGACGCAGCAAAGCGAGGAGAAGTCGTTGAATCCGGCTGCACGGTGCACTTTGCCGACGATGAATACGACACCGGTTCGGTGATCGTGCAGTCTCGTTGCCCGGTGCGCCCGAGCGACACGCCCGACGAACTCGCCGCACGGGTTTTTGCGCTGGAATGCGCGGCCTATCCGCAGGCGCTCAAGTTGCTGATCGAACGCAACGCCCGGGCATCCGCTGCGAAGAGTGCACCATGAACATCACCCAACTCGCCATCCTGACCATTTTGCCGCTCAGCACGCTGTGTCTGGGCGATGAGCCCAAGCCCAGCGAGCTCGAATCGCAGGGGATCGAGGCAATGCACGCCGGGGAGTATCAGCAGGCCGAAGAGGTGTTCGGGCAGCTCATCGAGCTGCGTCCGCAGTCGTTCGTGGGGCACTACAACCTCGCGGCGGCCCACTCGATGCAGGATGAGATCAAGGAATCAGTCGCGTCGATCAGCAACGCCTTGGCGCTGGGGTTCAGCGACCGCCTGCAGCTTGAGCGTGACCCGGATCTGGCGAACCTTCGAGAATCGGATTTCTTTGGGCAGCTGATGTCACAGTGGGGGGCCCTGATCGAAACCCGGCGCACCAGCGATCTGAAGCTGCTACGCGGGCTGATCAAGAAGGACCTCCAAGCACGCACCGACGAGCACAACCGGCTCGAGCTGCTCTCGGCCCATGATCAGACGGCGACCGATCAAGCCCACGACGAGCTGCTCATGATTGCCGACTGGGCGCAGGAGCAGCTCTTTGTTAGTCTCAAGACATTTGATCTTGAGGATTCGCCCTGGGTGGTCGTGGTGCTGCCCGATCGAGCGGGGTTTCTCAGCTGGGCGGTCACGACCTTCGGCCCCGGCGTGCAGGGCTCGATCAGCAGCGTCGGCGGCGCGTACGAGCATCAGCAGCGCCGGCTGGTGGCACAGGATTTAGGCGCGACACTGCGCCACGAGTTCATCCATGTGCTGCACTGGCGCGACATGAACCGGCTCGGGCAGGCACACGCCGCGTGGGTGCAGGAAGGGCTGGCATCGCTCATCGAAGATTACGACATGCAGGGCGATCGCCCGGTGCCCGTCGCGTCATGGCGGACCAACATTGTTAAACGCCAGCTAGAAGTCAATCGTCTGCCCAGTATCGAGAAACTCACGCAGATCGAGATGAACGCGTTCACGGCCAAACGCCCCCTCGCGCAGTATGCCCAAGCGCGAACGCTGATGCTCTGGCTGCTCGATACGGGCAAGCTCCGGGCGTTCTATGACCACTACTGCACCCACTTCAGCGCCGACCCCAGCGGCTATCAATCGCTGCTCGCCGCGACGGGCTTCGATGAGCAGGAACTCGACTCGCAGTACCGCAAATGGGTGAGCGATCTGCAAACGGTCCCCGAGACCGGCAGCGATCTGGCCGCGACGCTGGGCATCGAGATCGAGAACGGCAGCGGCGACGGCGTGGTCGTCAAGGCCCTGCCGGGCAATGCACGCAGCCGCACGGGCCTGCGTCTGGGATCGGTGATCACGCACATCAATGGCCGCCCGACCCGGGATTTGTTCGAGCTGATCCGTGTGCTCGGTGATTACAAGGCCGGTCAGACCGTCACTCTGCACCACCGGCGTGGGAAAGTCCATTCAACGACTGAAACGGTGCTTACTGGCCGATGATGGCCAACTTGCCGTACCTTCGATGACACCCTTGTATGTTTAGGTGGAACACCTTATATTCATGTGCGTACCGATCGCGGGTGCGTTCCAGTGCCCGCTGGCGTTGCTTTGAACGATTTGCTGAGAGTGAGGATCAGATGAAGATTTCAGCTGTTGTATTCGCGTCCGTCGCCGGGCTCGCCACCGTAGTATCGGCGCAGAGCTTTGCGATTTCCATGATCCCCAGTTCGACAACTGTGGGTGATGGCGGCAGCTTCAATCTTTCGATCTATGGCGACGCTGATGTCGGGACCCACCTCCTCGGTGGCGCATTCTCGCTCACCTCGGACAGTGCCCTAATCGATAGCATCACATGGACGAACGCAGCTTGGTCGCAGTTCAACACTGACAACGGCTACGCAGGCAACGGCAACTATAACCAGGTCATATTCGGTCAGCTTGTTATCCCCGTCTTCTTCCCGCCTGCACCCAACTCGGAACTGGGCTCGCTGATCGGCGACTTCCAGATCAATGTGGTAGCAGATGGCGTGGGTTTTGTCGATTTCCAACTCATCGCGGGTTCCCCCTTTACACTTGAGACCGTTGATGAGATCACAGGACAGACTTTTCAAAGTTCGACCGGGAATCTGACGCTCGGTTCAGCGAGCATGTTCGTGTACCCCACGCCCGGCGTGCTCTCGGGCTTTGCTGTTTACGCTCTGGTGGGCACGCGCCGCCGCAGATGATTTACATATTTTTTCATGAGGAGAAAGAGATGAAGAAGACAATCACAGGCATCGCATTCGCCGGCTTGGCCTCAACAGTTATGGCCCAGAACTTCTCGCTATCACTGGTTCCATCATTTACCAACATTGCGCCGGGAGGTTCGTTCACGCTGAGCGTCTACGGCGACGCGGATATCGGCACACACCTCCTCGGCGGAGCGTTCTCGCTCGAATCCAACGGCGAATGCATCAGCTCGATGCAGTGGACCAATGCCGCTTGGTCGGTGTTCAATACCGATAATGGGTATGCAGGCAATGGCGATTACAACCAGGTCATCTTTGGCCAGCTTGTCATCCCGGGTATCTTCCCGCCCGCGCCGGGCTCCGAACTCGGGTCGCTGATCGGCACATTCACAGTACAACTCGATCCGGGGATTGGTGACTTTGTTATCGACTTCCAACTCCTCGCGGGTACGCCTTTCACGCTTGAGACTGTTGACGCGGTCACCGGGGAGACTTTCCGGGATCCGATCGGGAATCTGACGCTGGGTTCGGCCCGAGTTGCGCTGATTCCGGCGCCTGCAGCGATGCCGCTGCTGTTGGGCGGCGGTCTGATTGCGACACGCCGTCGCCGCTGAGCCCCGGATATCCGCGAAGCCTTGAAAGCCCTCTATGGGTTTTTTCTTTTTTTGAACTGTGTGCAGCAACCGGGGTCGATACTCTGTAGTACATAGTATGTGAAGCCCAGCAGTGCCGCCGGGCGGGAGGTTGCCCAATGAAACTCGAACGCGAACTCATGCGCGGTGCTGGCCCCACGGCCGTGCTCAAACTGCTCTCACGACGCGCCATGTACGGCTATGAACTCGTCGAGGCCCTCGCCGCCCAATCCGATGGCGTGCTGGCGATGGGGCAGTCCACCCTGTACCCGATGCTCTACAACCTGGAGGCCAAGGGGCTGATTGAGGCCGACTGGCGCGACGCCGACAACGGGCGTCAACGCAAGTACTACGCCCTGACCGGCAAGGGCAAGACCAAACTCAAGGCCGACGAAAAGGCATGGACCAAGCTTGCCCAGGCGATGGGCACGCTGGGCGTGCTGAAAGGGGCATCGGCATGAGCGGTACATTCTCAAAGGCGTGGTCATGGTCGATTCGGCGCTCGCCGTTGATGGCGAGCTGGCGCTCAGTCCGAAGCTGGTTCAGGCCAAACAAGGATGCCCTCGCACTGCTTGGTGCGGCGGCCCTGCCCGAGCCGGTCGAGGGCATCATCGCGACCACCATCGCCCGCACCAAGCTCTGGCGCGACGAACGCGAGCAGATCGCCCGGGAACTGATCGCCCACGCACAGGACGCGATCGAGGCCGGACGGAGCCCCGAGCAGATCGTTGAAACCTTCGGCGACCCCCGACGGGTGGCCCGGCTGCTGCGCCGATCGATGAAGCGCAAACGCCCGTTTGTATGGCAGGCGTACCGCTTCTCAGCCCGCGCGGTGCGATTCGTGCTGTTGGTGTTGCTCGTGAGCTATGGGTGGCTGGCCGTGCGGTTCTATCTGGCTGAGCCCAAGATTCGGGTGAACTACGCTGCGCAGTTGGAGGCTAGGAATGAGGGGTACCGTGACGACCAGAAATCGTGGCCGATTTTGGTCGAGTGTGGACTCCAGTGGTCGCAGATCAACTACACGCTGAGCAACGAACAGGCCGACCGGGTGATGGGGCTTGAGCCCGAGCAGCAGATCACTGGTATGTCTATTTTCCCGGAGGTTGATCCCAGTCACCCCGACTATTCATCGATCGCCCAGGCGGTGCGTGATTTCTCGCCCAATCTCGCGCAGCTTCGCGATGCGGCGGCCCGTCCGATCGTGGGCGTTCCCGTTGGCTATGAAACGACAAAGATTGAATGGAGCGGTCGTAGTTGGACAAACGGCATCGTCCCAGCCAAGCCGGGGGCCTACGAGCACCGATCGCTGGTCGAAGTCTTGCTCCCAAATCTCGGGTACACACGCGGACTATCCCAGGTACTCATCTTCGATGCGCGGTTGGCACTCGCCGAGGAAGACACTGGGCGCGCCATCGAGGACTACATCGCGGTGCTTGGGCTGGCGAGGCAGGTGCGCCAAGAACCGTTCATGATCTCAAAGCTTGTCGGTATCGCGATCCACCAGTTGTGCATGAACGAGATCCAGCGGGTGCTTGGCGAGCATCCAGACACATTCACACGCGATGATCTCACACGCCTAGCCCATACCCACGCACAGTTCGCAGATCATCACGGCTTGGGACTTGATACCGAGCGCTATGTATTCTCGGATATCATCCAGCGGATCTATTCCGACAATGGGCATGGGAACGGGCATCTGACCGCGAAAGGGCTGCAGCAGTTGCGGAGTATGTACTCGCCCCCGGAAGATCTGGGCGTCTCCGCAGTGATCAAAGAAAGCGAATCACTGCAAGCAATGACCATGCCCCTGAGTTTGATCGCATCCAATGACCGTGCGACTGAGCTGGCGTTTCATCGAGCGGCGATGGATCAGTTTCAACTCGCGATTGATCAGGGGCCTGAGTGGCTGCCGCTGGTGATAAAGACTATGGATGAAATCGATACAGAGGACAGCCGCTCAGAAGAGAACCCGATGCGATACTCGCTGATCTCGATCATGATGCCGGCGCTCGGGCAAGCGGTGGTTCGCGACTATCTACATGAACAAAAAAAGGGTGCATTCTCGCTCATGCTCGCCATCGAGTCCTATCGGATCGAGACCGCCGAGCTGCCCGAATCCCTCGCGGTGCTGGCACCGCGATACCTGCCCGCTGTGCCCGAGGATCTGATGGACCCCGGGCAGCCAATCAAGTATCTCCGATCAGACGATGCCTACATCCTCTACAGCGTGGGCAGCGATGGGGATGACGACAACGGGGCCGCCCCGACACCATCGAATGAGCGGTACAGAATACCAGAGTCGCAGTTCGAGCTTCGGTTTACGCAGGGCTATGACCCGATCACGGGTGAGGCGATGTTTGAGGCATACGGAAAGCCGGTGCTCGCTGAGCCCCAGGGCCCTGACGGCGACTGGATTCTCATTGACACC
This sequence comes from Phycisphaerales bacterium UBA1924, assembly GCA_965283805.1. Classification (GTDB taxonomy): domain Bacteria; phylum Planctomycetota; class Phycisphaerae; order Phycisphaerales; family UBA1924; genus UBA1924. Next base: position 13,676 of record CBDIPV010000001.1, read on the forward strand.
CGCCCACAGCCGGAGACCGATCCCGGGCCCGCCGACGATGACTGAGTCCTACGCTTGGTCATGAGCGAGCCGCAGACTTTCGATTTCCGTGCGTTCCACGCCAAGTTTGAGATCGCCCTGATCGTGGCGTGCTCTACCAATGGGGTGATCGGGCGCGATGGTGACCTGCCCTGGCACCTGCCCGAGGATCTCAAGCACTTCATGCGCTCGACCCGGGGGTGCCCGGTGATCATGGGCCGCAAAACATTCGACACGCTCGACAAGCCCCTGCCCGCGCGGCTCAACATCGTGGTCTCCGGATCGATGCCCGACCCTGCCCACGAGCTGGTGCGTGTGGTTCGGGGGCTGGATGAGGCGGTTGAGGTCGCCGAGCGGTCAATATGTGAAGATGGGCAAGATCGCCCGATCTGGATCGCTGGGGGCGGCACTATTTATACACATGCGCTCGACCGGGTTGATCTGATCGTTCGCACGCGTGTGCAGTGTACAACCGAGGGTGATGCCTATTTTCCCCAGCTTGACACCGGACAGTGGCACTGTGCACATCGAGCGTCGCACGCGGTTGATGATCGCCATGCGGTGGCGTTTGAGATTGAGTGGCTTGTACGCCGCCCAGAGCTATCCCCTGAATAGGGTGGTGGAGTTATGGGCGGGTAAACATGCAGAATACAAAAATGTCTTTGGTTCTGCGGGATAATGTGCTTGCATTGCGGTCTGAGTCTGATACGATCATGTTGGGTCAGGAATGTCACAGTTCCTCAATTTGTAGCCTCTCACGAGGCAAATCTCACTAGGAGAAGAGAAATGAAGATTTTCGCTATTGCAGCAATCGCCGGCCTCGCAGCCGCAGCTTCCGGACAGGAATCGTTCAGCCTGTCGATCGTAAACGCACCAATGACCGTTGACACCTCGATGGGTGCAGCGACCTTCACCGTCGACATCGTCGGTGACTCGTCATTCGGTACCCACTACCTCGGTGGTGCGTTCTCGCTCAACTCGAACAGCGCCAATGTCACCGGCATGAGCTGGGCCAACGCAGCCTGGTCGGCATTCAACACCGATAACGGCTACGCCGGCAACGGGAACTACAACCAGGTCATCTTCGGCCAGCTTGTCATCCCCGGCATCTTCCCCCCAGCCCCCAACTCAGAGCTCGGCGCAGTGATCGGTTCATTCCAGATCACCGTTGAAGGCGCTGGCGTCCTCGACCTTTCGCTCGCAGCTGGCGTGCCCTTCTCGCTGGAATCCGTTGACTCGGTTGGCGGCGGCACTGCTCGCAGCAATGACGGTGTGCTCACCCTCAACGGTGCGTCCATCAACCTCGTGCCTGCTCCTTCGGCAATGGCACTGCTCGGTCTCGGCGGCATCGTCGCTGGCCGTCGTCGTCGCTAATCAAAGCTTCGATGAACTCCAGTCGCTGATTTCAGCGATCTGAAGCACAGCATCAAACCCCCGATCGGACTCCGATCGGGGGTTCTTTTTTATGTATTGCTCCTGCACTCGTCATGGGTTCGGTGGGAACGCATCGCTGAGGCCGATATTTTTGTCATGCCCGTTGTACTCGATTCGCCCCCCAAAGCGGGGAATTATCGGCGATTTCGAGCATTGATGGCTGTTTTTGCTCGATTCGACAATTGATTTTGGTAATCAACTGGCAGACTTCTTGGCTTGGTGTACCTTTGGGCCGGGTCACGAACGAGTCGTTCGTTTCAACAGGTCAACAACGGTAAATATCAATCAATCACCAGAGGAGAACTCTCAAATGAAGAACGCAGTTGCACTTATCGCTATCGCAGGCATCGCTTCCGTCGCTTCGGCACAGAACTTTGAACTGACCATCGTCCCCTCGGCCACTGAAGTCGCCGAAGGTGGCAGCTTCACCCTCTCAGTCTTCGGCGATGCCGATGTCGGCACGCACCTCCTGGGTGGCGCATTCTCGCTCACCTCGGGCAGCGGCCTGGTCGACAGCATGGCTTGGAGCAACGCTGCTTGGTCGTCATTCAACACCGACAACGGCTACGCCGGCAACGGGAACTACAACCAGGTCATCTTTGGCCAGCTCGCCATCCCCGGCATCTTCCCGCCCGCACCCAACTCAGAAGTTGGCTCGCTGATCGGCAGCTTCCAGGTCAACCTGGCAGCAGCAGGCACTGGCCTCATCGACTTCCAGCTGGTTGCAGGCACCCCGTTCTCGCTGCAGACCATCGACATCAACTCGGGTGACCTCCCCAAGGACACCGATCCAGGTGCGACCATCGAACTCGGTTCAACCCGCGTCTCGGTCGTCCCAGCACCTTCGGCTCTGGCCCTCCTCGGCCTGGGCGGCATCGCTGCTGGTCGCCGTCGCCGCTAATCCTTCGGGATTGCGACACAACAGCTGAACTTCAGCTGAATGCGTAAGCAACGCCCCCGATCGGAAACGATCGGGGGCTCTTTTTTTTGCAATCGCCGGCCCGCTTCTTCGCGGACTCACCGCCGCATGACTTCAGCAACGGCTGGCCTTAAGGCGATTGCGTCGTTGGCGCGTCAATCACGAAGGAGATGACGGTTGCCCCGTCGCTGAGCAGATTGAGCTGATCTGGCTCAGCGTGGTAGGCGTCCACATTCTGCAGCAGATGAAACATCCGTGCTTCCTGCTGCATCGACCCTTCGGGGACGGCACAGAAGATTCGTGTTGAAATGATCTCGCTGATCTGCAAACCGGAATCGGCCTTTCGGGTGTAGTTGGCCGTGAACCGATTGCAGCCCGCGTCTCCCTCAAGCCAGGTATGCTCGCGGAACCGGATCCAGGGCTCGGTGCCTGTGATCGGGCTTTGGCCCTCGATGCTCGCGAGCTTCCAATCTTGCGCGCTGACCCAGGCCCAGTCGAGCTGGGCTTGGCGAATCTCGCTGACCATGGGCCGCGTGTCGACTCTGGGCTGACGCTCGTTGCTTTTGTCGGCGCACCCCGAGATCACGATCAAGCCCGAAGCGAGGGCGATTGTTGGGCTTGGAAGGTATGCGATCGATTTCATTCTTTGACTCCCTACGCGTCTTCTGGGTCATGCGTGTCTGAACTATACGGACTCACGGGCACCCGGTTCTCGGTCGCAACCGAGGCCGTCAGGGGTGAACTGAGAATCCCCGTGCTTGCGATATAGAGTTCAGTCATCTGCTCTTGCGCGAGTTTCTGTCCAATGAGCGAGGTCCAGTACATGATGATGGCGATGAGGGCGGGGATCAGGGCGAGTTTGAGTGAGCTTGGCGGGGTGCTGGTCATCCACTGCGAGAGGGCAAACATCAGTGAAAAAATCAGCAGTGTGCCCATCGCGATGTAGCTGAGCATGAACGCCGTCCACACGCTCGGGTTTGGGCTGAAGCGTCCTTTGATGCATGATCCTTCGCTGCACGCGAGGACTTCGAGATTGAGCCAGGGTGACCAAAAATGGCGTCGGCTTGGCGGTATAACCAGCATGAGGTGATTGCCCGCTATCCGCCCCTCGATGGGATGATCCGCGTCGTTGACGAGCAGCAGCAGCCGATCGATCGCTGTCTGCGGCTCGATCGGGAACTCAAGCATGAAAGTCGGTCTCATTGGTGGGATCTGCACGGGTGCTCCTTGCTGGCGAGAGCATACCAGATGCGACGAGTTTCGGACAGTCTGGTCTTGTTTGAGTTGGGGCTTGTGTGCGCATCTGGGATATGATCGGGCATGCACAGCACGGAAGCCCGCGACAAGCTCAGTTCACTCATCGCCGATGTCCCCGATTTTCCCAAGCCCGGGGTGGTGTACAAGGATTTCACGCCGCTGCTCGCCGACCCGGGTGCCTTGGCGTTGGCGGTCGAGCTGATGGCGAACCCGTATCGGGGCAAGGGGATTGACCTTGTGGTGGGGGCGGAGAGCCGGGGCTTTATCTTTGGGATCGCGATCGCCCAGGCCCTGAGCGCTGGCTTTGTCCCAGTCCGCAAGCCGGGCAAGCTGCCCCGGATGGTGCACGGGGTCGACTATGACCTTGAGTACGGCACCGATCGGCTCGAGCTGCATGTCGACGCGATTATGCGTGGGCAGAAGGTGCTGCTGGTTGATGACCTGCTCGCGACGGGTGGGACGATGCAGGCGAGCTGCGAGCTTGTCCGGCGGAGCGGGGCCGAGATCGCCGGGATCACGGTGCTCATTGAGCTGAGCTTCCTCAACGGGCGGGCAAAGCTCGCGGGTTTGGGTGAGGTGCATTCGGTGCTCAAGTACGATTGACAAAACATATTTCCCGTGCCGGTACCCCGGAACAAGGGGCGAGTTTTTGTGCGTCCCGCGCTATGATTGCGTCTCACCATCCGCACCCCTCGAAGACTGCAGCAAGCCGTCGATTCAACGAGGTAGAACCTATGACCAGCATCGAAACCCAGGGATCCAAAGCTATGGCCGACGCCTCCCAATCGCGCACCGCTCCCTACACCCCGATCACCCCTGCCGACATCGAGGCGATCGCGCAGTTCGCGACCCGCCACATCGGGCCGCGTGATTCTGATCTTGATGAGATGCTCAAGGCGGTGGGCGCCAGTGACATGGATTCATTCATCGCTGAGGTGGTGCCCAGCGATATCCGATTCGAGGGATTGCTTGATCTTCCGACTGCTCGCACTGAGTACCAGCTCTGGCATGATCTGCGTCAGATCGCTGAGAAGAACAAGCTGTATCGCTCGTGCATCGGGATGGGGTATGTTGGAACGATCACGCCGCCGGTGATTCTGCGTAATGTGCTCGAGAACCCACAGTGGTACACGCAGTACACGCCGTACCAGCCCGAGACGGCGCAGGGACGATTGGAAGCGCTGCTCAACTTCCAGACGATCATTTCGGACTTGACCGGCCTGCCTCTGGCGAGTTCATCGCTGCTTGATGAGGCGACTGCGGCTGCCGAAGCGGTCTCGATGGTTTTGAGTGTGCTCAAGAACAAGCGGATGACCTTCTATGTCGCGGACGATTGCCACCCGCAGACCATCGCGGTGGTCAAAACCCGGGGCGAAGCGATCGGTGCCAAGATCGAGGTTGGGCCGGTAGACTCATTCGATCTGAGCAACAAAGAGGCCGCGGGCGTGCTTGTTCAGTATCCCGCGAGCGACGGGCGTGTTGCAAGTTACGAATCGCTTTCCAAGACGGCACACCAGAACGGGATGATGGTGGTTGTCGCCGCGGATCTGATGTCGCTGGCGCTGCTGCGCGCGCCGGGGCAGTGGGGAGCGGATATTTGTGTGGGCAATACGCAGCGCTTCGGTGTGCCGATGGGTTTCGGCGGCCCGCACGCAGGATTTATGTCCACGCATGAAGAGCATGTCCGCAAGATGCCCGGACGAATCGTCGGCGTCTCGCGTGATGCGCACGGGAATCCGGCGCTGCGCTTGGCGGTGCAGACCCGCGAGCAGCATATCAAGCGTGATCGCGCGACCAGCAATATCTGCACCGCCCAGGTGCTGCTTGCGGTCATCGCGTCGATGTACGGCGTGTATCACGGTCCTGACGGCATCACCAAGATCGCCAAGCGTGTCCACGCCCAGACGCAGACCCTGCGCGTGGGGCTGCTTGAGTTGGGGCACCATATTGATGATTCGGTGGTGTTCGATACGCTTCGGGTCAAGGTGCACGGCGACGCTGAAACAGTGCTCGGCGCGGCTCGCGCGCGGCGCATCAACCTGCGTGACTTTGGCGACGGCACGGTGGGCATCACGCTCGACGAGACCGCGGACAGCGGGCTGCTGCACGATCTGCTCGAAGCGTTCGGGGGCACCGGAGAAGAGAACCTCATCGAGATGGCACAGCGTGCGACGCTCGACATTCCTGATGTCTTCCGGCGTGACACGCCGTTCATGACCCACGAGGTCTTCAACAGCCATCGCAGCGAGACTGAGATGCTGCGCTACATCACCGAGCTCCAGTCCCGCGAGCTCTCCCTGGCCCACTCGATGATCGCGCTGGGCTCGTGCACCATGAAGCTCAACGCGACCAGTGAGATGCTCCCCGTGACTTGGCCCGAGTTCGCCCACATGCACCCGTTCGCGCCCCGCGAGCAGTGGGAGGGCTACGCCGTGCTGTTCGATCAGCTCGAGGCGTGGCTCAGCGAGATCACCGGGTTCGAGGCCGTCTCGCTCATGCCCAACGCGGGCAGCCAGGGCGAGTTCACCGGGCTGCTCACCATCAAGGCGTACCACGAGCACCACGGCAACGCCAATCGGAACATCTGCCTGATCCCTGAGAGTGCGCATGGCACCAACCCTGCATCGGCGATCGTCGCGGGCATGAAGGTCGTTCCGATCAAGACTAATGACAACGGCGCGATCATGATCGATGATCTGCGTGACAAGGCACAGAAGCACCGCGAGAACCTCAGCTGCGCCATGATCACCTACCCCTCGACCTGCGGCGTGTTCGACGACAACATCCGCGCCATGATCGAGACCGTGCACGAGTTCGGCGGGTTGGTCTATCTCGACGGCGCCAACATGAACGCGCAGGTCGGGCTGTGTCGGCCCGGTGACTACGGCGCTGATGTATGCCACCTGAACCTGCACAAGACCTTCTGCATCCCCCACGGCGGTGGCGGCCCGGGCATGGGCCCGATCGGTGTGAACGCCAAGCTTCGCCCGTTCCTGCCAACGCACCCGGTTCGCACGCCAGCGACCGCCGGCGACCACGCCGTGGGCCCGGTGAGCGCTGCGCCCGAGGGCTCGCCGAGTATTCTGCCGATCTCGTGGGTGTACATCGCCCTGATGGGCACGCGCGGGCTCAAGAAGGCGACCGAGGTTGCGATTCTCAATGCCAACTACATGGCAGAGCGTCTCAAGGACCACTACCAGGTGATGTTCCGAGGCAGCAAGGGCCGCGTCGCCCACGAGTTCGTGATCGACTGCCGCCCGTTCAAGAAGAGCGCCGGCGTCGAGATCGACGACATCGCCAAGCGCCTGATCGATTACGGCTTCCACGCCCCGACCATGAGCTGGCCCGTTCCAGGCACGCTGATGATCGAGCCAACGGAGTCCGAGTCCAAGGGCGAACTTGATCGCTTCTGCGACGCGTTGATCAGCATCCGGGCCGAGATCGCCCAGATCGAACGCGGCGAGATGCCGCAGGACGACAACCCGCTCAAGAACGCCCCGCACTCGGTCAAGGCGATCGGCAGCGACGACTGGAATCACCCGTACTCGCGCGATGTCGCGGCGTACCCCGCCGAGCACCTGCGCCGCTTCAAGTTCTGGTCGCCGGTCGGTCGCGTCGACAACCCGTTCGGGGATCGCAATCTTGTGTGCTCATGCCCGAGTGTCGCCGAGTTGTGCGCGATCGAGGGCGAGTGATATCTGATCAGGGCTGATCGGGCTTGACAAAGGTCCCACGCTGGCGGTCCTTGATCGGGCCGGGGAACTTGAGTGCGCGTCCGTGGGCGACGACCCAGACGCCCGGCCCAAGAATCCCGGTCGCGAAGATGGCCTCGTTGAGGTTCTGCAGGGCGTCTGAGCGTTTCATCTCGAAGGGACGCATGGCACCGGTGAGGATGATGGGAATTGTGGGCTTCTCAAGCTCACGCTGCAGGAAGTTGCCGGTCTCGCAGAGGGTGTCGGTGCCGTGGAGGATGATGATCCCGCCGCAGTCGCTGGGGTCGTCGAGCAGTTGCACGGCTCCGAGAATCCGAGCCCGATCGGCATCGGTGAGTTCGAGCGAATCTTTCTGCATGAGTTGCAGGGTGTTGATGTTGGTGTCCTCGAGTCGGAGCAGCCGTAGCATCTCCTGGACGATCGAGGCACGGTTGGCCAGTGTGCCGGCGTGCTCGTCGTAGGTTTTCTCGATGGTGCCGCCGGTCGAAATAAGCGTGATCTGTCGCATCTGCATAAGATTATCCCCGGTTCCGGACGATATCCGGGTGTCGGTGAGGAGGTTGTTCGCATGCCCATGATGAGTCTGAAAGATGCCTATGACCAGGCCAAGGCGCTGCATGATCAGGGATCTTATCGGTCTGCGGTGCGTGCGTCTGAGGTGCTCTACAAGCAAACCCCGCATCACCCGCCGGTGGTCGCCCTGTATGTCAGTGCGTTGCTGCGTGTTCAGCAGTTCGATCTGGGTGTCCGGATCGCCAAGCGGGCCCTTCGCAACATCAGCCACAAGCCACACCGGGTGATGATTATCACCCATATGTCCGACGGCATGACCCAAGCGGGCAATCTCGACGACGCGATCGAACTGGTTCGGTCTGAGCTTGAAGCCCAGCCCGATCACGCGTCGCTTGCCGGGTCGCTGGCGCACATGCTGCTCATGCGCGGCGATCACGATGAAGCGGTCAAAACGGTTGAAGATATGCGGGATCGGGGCATCGAATCGATGAATCTCGCGGCCGTGTATGGGCGGGCGCTGCTGCGGACCGATCGACGCGACGAGGCGATCGAGTACATCCAGGATCTGATGGAGCGGCAGCCGGACGAATCGGATTCGCGCAGACATCTCGCGTACAACGCCTTGGGGCACCTGCTCGACAAGGCGAAGCGGTATGACGAGGCGATGGAGGCCTTCAAGGCCAGCCAAGCGCTGACGGAACCCAACTTCGATGAGCGTCGGCTTGAGATGACGCTCTCGTGCGTTGAAGAATCATGGACCCCCGAGCGGTTCGCGAAGGTCGCCCGACCAGAAGCTACTGGTCCGAGCCCGGTGTTCATCGTCGGCATGCCCCGTTCGGGCACCACGCTCACCGAGCAGATCATCGATGCGCACCCCAGGGGGTTTGGGGCTGGGGAGCTGGGGCTGCTCGCCGATCTTTTGCGAGGTTTGTGCAAGGACCCTGAGAACCCGTATGCGACTGGGCCAGACGAGTTCGACCCCGAGGCGCTCAAGCAGGCCGCACAGACCTATCGCGATGAAACACGCGTGCTTGCGGGCGATCGGGATGTGGATGTGATCGTTGACAAGGCGCCGCTCAACTTCCATTACCTGGGTTTCATCGCGCTCGCGTTCCCTGATGCCAAGATCATCCACTGCCAGCGCGATCCGCGCGACAACTGCCTGTCGTGCTTCTTCCAGCTGCTCAACGCAGGACACAGCTACAGCTTTGATCTGTACAACTGCGGTCTGTACTACCGCAACTATCGACAGTTGATGACGCACTACCGATCGCTGCTCTCGAGTCCGGAGGTCGGTATGGCGATTTTCGAGAACGATTATGAGGGCATGGTTGAGAACCAGGAGCAACGCACCCGCGAGCTGCTCGAGTTCATCGGGCTGCCGTTCGACCCCGCATGCCTTGAGTTTCACAGCACGGGGCGTGTCGCGATCACGCTGAGCAACGACCAGGTTCGGCAACCGATCTATAAGAGCTCGACCAAGCGGTACGAGCGGTACAGCGCCCATCTCGCGCCCCTGCTTCAGGGGCTGGGCGATGTGCTCGACAATGAGACTCACCCCCAGTGAGCATAGAGTTCTGACGCACCCAACCCGGGGCGATGCCTCGTTGAAGAAACAATCACGGGAGTGAATCATGCAGCAACCCGCTCAAGCCAAGCAGCCGACCCCCAAGCAGGTCTTCGAAGAGGCCCATCGACTTTTGCGGATCGGTGATGTGTATGAGGCATCGCGCCGTGCGGGTAAGCTGCGGGCGCACTTCCCCGATGACATCCCGATCGTGACACTGCACGGCTTGGTGCTCGCCAAGCTCGGGCTTCACCCGCAGGCGCTGAGCGACCTTGTGCGGGCGGCGCAGATGACAGAAGAGGCGCTCAAGAAGGACGAGGAGGGCAACCCCGCGCGCCCGCGCATCGTTGATCAGCTGATCCGGCTGAGCGTACAGATCTGTCGCTCGTCCACGGCGATCGGTGAGTTCGAAGCCGCGGAAGAGGCGATCGACAACGCGTTGGGATGGGACCCGGACCGGTCCGACGCGGTCAGTGCCAAAGCCGAGATGCTCAGCGCTGATGGGGAGTTCAAGGAAGCGCACGAGCTGATCGAGCAGGGATTCAAGGACAAGCTCGATACCATGCCCCTGACGCTGGCGCGGGCTCGCGTGCTGCTGATGGATCCTTCGAGCAGTGATGAATCGCTGCGGGCGGTGGTTCCTGAGCTTGAGCAGGAAGCGAGTGTCGGGGGGCTGCCCGTGCTTGATCTGGGCGACCTGCTTCGGGCGCTGGGCATGGTCCATGACCGGCTCGGGCAGCACGACGATGCGTTCAATGCGTTTCGGCGTGCTGCGCGACTGCGGCGCAGCAACTACGACCCGCGCAACTACACGATGATGACCACCAAGGTCATCACGGATTGGTCGCGGAGCAACATGAGCAAAGTGGTCAAGCCCAAGCACTCGGGCAAGGGACACACCCTCGTTCTGGGTGCTCCGATGTCGGGCGCGCTGCAGCTCGCGGAGATGCTCGGGCAGTTTGACGACATCAGCGTGGTGGGGCCGCTGGAAACACTTTCGGCGGCGTGTTCACAGTATCTCGGGGCGCGCCAAGGTGTGCTCCGTCCTGTGCCGTTCCAGCCCAACATGATCCGCGGCACCCAGCTCAACGACGCCGGGCGGGCGTACGCGACGCAAGTACACAATGTGGCGGGTGATGATGAGCTGAACTGTGTTGACACGCACCCGCTCAACATTCCCCTCGCGGGTGCCGCGGCCCTGATGCTGCCGGGGATCAATATCGTGCTGTGCCGGCGCGACCCGATCGAGTCGGCGTTGGGCTGCTACTGCGATGCAATGCCCGGCAATCACCCGTACGCGGGCGAGCTGCTCAATGCCGCGGGCTTTGTGGCCGACAGTAATCGGATGCTCGATCACTGGGCGCAGACGCTTGGCGACGAATCGATCGGGGCGAACATCATTGAGGTGCAGTACGCGGAGCTTGAGGCGGACCCCAAGGCGACGGCAGCGCGGGTGGCTCGCGCGATGGGGATCGATGCTGATGCGGAGCGTGTGCAGCGTGCAGTGCCCATGCCGCAAGGACCGTGCACGCACCCACAAGACTACAAGAACTTCACCCGCCAGATCCGTGAGTTGCTCGAGCCATCGGGCGCATAAGCCGCTGTGGATCGAATCTGGTCGATCAGCGGCAGCCGCAGCCCGATTTGCCGCAGCCACCGTCGTCGCATGGTTCGGGGATCGGGGCGGGGCCGAGGAGCTTTTCGATCTTCGCGTTGAGATACCACGCGTGATGCTCGAGATGCCAGCAGTTCTGGTTGGCGATCTCTCGCGCGGTGACCGGGCCCTTGGTGGGGTGCATGCCTTGGCGCTGCCAGTGCTCGTCGTTGAACTGCATGAGCAGGGCGCAGAGCCAGTTGCGTGTGGTGTGGATCATCGCGAGATCGCCGCCCATAGGCGGGAGGAGTGTTGATCCCTCGGTGCAGCCGTAGATCCCGCCATCGATGAAGGCGTGCTCGTCCCAGAGCGACAGTTCGGGGCGGTCTTCAGAGATGATTTTTCGGATGCGGTGGGCGAGCACCAGCTCGGCATCCGCGAGATGCCCGAGCAGCACGCGGATGGGCCAGATCCCGACATCGGCGTTCTCGAGCCATGCCTGCGAGACTTGCTCGCCGCTGAGTTCGACGACCCGCGGGTCGAAATGCTCGAGCCCCAGACGCATCCGCGCACACAAGCTTGCGGCATCGAGTTCTTTGATGTCTCGCATTTGTGGTCGCGGCGCATCGAAGGCGCTGGGCAGGGACTGGGCTTGTGGCGATGTGTTGTCGATGGTGCTCATGCCCAATCATAGGGCCGAAACGCTAGCTGTTGGGCAAAAACCAGCGCAGCTTGTAGTTCCGCTGTTCAAAGACGACATCGAGCCCGAGCCAGTACAGCGACTCGTTGTTGGCGCGGGCGAGCTTGAGTCGGAAGGTGTTGCGGCCGATTGTTTTGAGGTACAGCCCCGGGGTGTATTCGCCCATGGGCATGAAATAGAAGAGACGCCCGATGTCTCGCTCGCGCCGAACCAGCTCATCGAAGGCTATGCCCGGGTCTAGGCCACGCTCGTAGAACTCGTCCTTGGTGCGTTCGCTGAGCACCTGCTCAACGAAGAGATCTCTTTCGCCGTTGGCGATCGTTGTGGAGATATGGGCCATCAGCTGGCGCACCGATTTGGAATAGAGCGTGATGGTCCCGTCTTCGGCCTCGACCCTGATCCCCTCGTCCGGGGTGCGGAGAAAATCGGGGAGTGCTCGTCCCTGGCGTTTGGCGGGGAGCTGGGACTGCGCACCGTCGAGCCCCGTGAGCAGCCCCGATTGTGAGACGATCCGCTCGTATTGGCACCCCGGCAGCATGGCCATTGCGGGGGCGATCAGGAGCGTGAGCAGGATGGCCTTGGTCCGCGTCGAGGTCATATATCTTTCGATACGCCCGTTGGGCGATTCGGTTCAACCCGTGTGCTCGAATCGAGCTGTTCTCTGCGTGGAGCATCGAAGTTACACGCGCTGGGGGTGAAGAGGGGCTGCGCTTGGCCGCGGGTCCAGATCATGTGATCGGCGCAGTGCGATTGGTCCTGGTTTTCGATCATGTCTGTCAGGGTGTGCGTGCCGACCGAGCAGGTGCGTGCGAGCGCTGAGCGTGCGACAATCGCGCTGGCGGTGAGCATGTTCTGAACCTCCCAGCCCTCAGGGGTCTCGAACACTTTGTCGAGTGTATAGCGGGCCCAGAAATCGAGCATGTCGCATGCATCATCGAGGCGTGTGCGTGTCCGCTGAACGCCGGCGTTCTTCCACATGCACGAGCGCAATGAAGAACGCACATCGTCCAGGTCCAGCTCGGCATGATTGGATTCTTGAATCGACGAGACGATCGACATGGGGATGATCGGGCCCTCATCGCTGCGCAGAGCGGCTTGCTCGCCCGCGATCGCGCCCATGACGAGCCCTTCGAGCAGTGAGTTGGAGGCCAGCCGATTGGCCCCGTGCAGCCCGGTGCACGATGCTTCGCCGACAACAAGCAGGTTGGGCACGGTGGTGCGTGTGGAAAGATCGCTGCGCACGCCTCCGATCGTGTAGTGGGCTGCTGGGTGCACCGGGATCAGGTCGGCGCTTGGGTCGAGCCCGAATGACGCGAGCGTTGCACGGATGCCTGGGAATCGTTCTGAGAAGTTCGCGATGTGGCGGCAGTCGAGCCACACATGCTTGCCGCCCTGCTGGGCGATCTGGCGCACGATCGCGCGGGCGACGACATCACGCGGGGCGAGCTCGGCGAGTTCATGGATCGCGGGCATGAAGCGGTTGCCCGAATGATCGAGCAGGTGCGCACCCTCGCCGCGTACGGCTTCTGAAATCAATGCCCGGGCCGCACCGGGGAGGTAGAGCGTCGTTGGGTGGAACTGCATGAACTCCATGTCGGCGACCTCGGCCCCGGCGCGGTAGGCCATGGCGATCCCGTCGGCGGTCGCGACGCGTGGGTTGCTGGTCTCGCGATAGATCTGTCCAGCGCCGCCCATCGCGAGGATGGTGGTGCGTGCCCAGATGACCTGCAGCCCGTACTTTGGATGCCAAGTGATGGCGCCAAGCACGGGCGAGCCGGGCTCGGGGTTGATGCTGAGCAAATCGATCACAAAGCACTGGTCGAACATGCGGATATTGTCATGTTCATTTGCGCGGCTGATCAGCGTTCGCTGCAGCTCCACACCGGTGGAGTCCCCGCCGCTGTGATAGATGCGATGGGCGTTGTGTCCGCCCTCACGCCCACGCAGCAGGTTGCCGTCGGGGTCGCGATCGAACCGCATGCCCCAGCCCATGATCTCGCTGATGCGTTCGGGCCCACCTGAGCAGATCAGGCGCACGGCGTCGAGGTCGCACATCCCTGCGCCCGCGGTAATTGTGTCCTGGATGTGTGATTCGATGCTGTCGGTGTCGTTGGTTGGTGTATCGAGCACGGCAGCGATGCCGCCCTGTGCCCAGGCGGTGTTGGTCAGGTCAATCGCTTCTTTGGCACAAACAATCACCTGCCCGCCCTGCGCTGCCCCGATCGCGCTGCGGAGGCCCGCGACTCCCGAGCCCAGCACCAGACTGTCACAGAAGATCTGCGGCAGCAGCCGTGTGCGAAACGGGATCAGATAGCGGCGCTTCTCGTAGATGCTGTTCAAACAAGGCTCCCGGCGTGGCCCAGATCCTGCGTGATCTTGGGGGCATCTGTGTGGGTGCGTATTCTATGCGAGAATCAGGCGTTGGGCCGACTACCATTGTGGGTGCCGAACCTCCGGTGCGATCAGAATCTTTGTTCACGAGCCAAGCCGTATGCCCAGAAACCTCCAGCAAGCCGCGATGTTGTTCCAAAAAGGAAGCCAAGCGCTCAATGCCGAGCAGTATGGCATCGCGCGTGGGTTGCTGCTCAAGGCATTGAGTTTCGACAAAGACAACTCAGACATCATGGGGCGGCTTGGTCAGCTGTATATCGCGACCTGGAGCACCCAAGAGGCCATCGATTTGCTGACCCGCAGCAATAAACGCCATCCAAACAACCCCGAGACGCTGCTGGTGCTCTCCCAGGCGTACATGCAGATGGGGCAGATCGACAAGATGCATGAGATGCTCGAGAAGGCGCTGCGTTGGGATCCGAGCCACGCGGCGTGCACGCATGCGAAGGTGATCTCGTACATCAACTCAGGTGAGCCCGAGCAGGCACAGGCGGTGCTCGACGCGTACGAGCAATCCGGCCCGCCTCCGACCCTGATTCTCATGGCACGCGGCAAGGTCGCTCGCCTGCAGAAAGATGAACAACGAGCCATCGCGTACTTTGAACAGATTTTGGAGCAAGGCGACGGATCTGAGCGTCAGAAGCGATCAGCCCGTTTCGAGATCGGCCATTGCTACGACGCGATGGGCGAGTACGACAAGGCGTTCGAGTATTTTCGAGTTGCCAACAGCGGTCATATCCCCGGCCAGGTCTTGCACGCGGACTCGATGATCGAGATGTGGTCCAAAGAGCTGATCGAATCGATCCCGGTTGCACGGACGCAGTCGCATCGCCCTGTGTTTATTGTCGGCATGCCCCGGTCGGGAACCACGCTCGTCGAGCAGGTGCTCGCGGCTCATCCCGATGTCGCCTGCATCGGTGAGTCGCCCTTGCTCGCCCAGCAGCTCGCGCGCAAGGGGGCGAGTTCGCTTCAGGGCGATGACATCGAGCAGTATGCAACGGAGTATCTCACGATGCTCGATGCGCGGGTCGGTTCAGAGGCGCTGCGGGTGATCGATAAGCATATGGGCATGGAGCGAACGCTCGGGCTCATCGCACGCATGTTCCCCCAAGCACGGGTCATCCACTGCCTTCGCGACCCGATCGACTCGTGCCTGAGCGCGTACTTCCAGAACTTCGGGACCAATGTGACTTACTCGCGTGATCTGGGCATGCTCGGGCAGCAATATGTCGCACATCGGCGCGTGATGGATCACTGGTACGAGGTGCTCGATCTGGAGATCCTGCCAAACGAATACGAGGCGCTGGTCGCGGACTTTGAGCCCCGTGCGCGCGGGCTCATCGACCATCTCGGGCTGGAGTTCCATGAGGACTGCCTGCATTTTTACGAATCAAAATCGCATGTGAACACCGCGAGCAGCGTGCAAGTGCGCAAACCGATCTATCAGAGCAGCACAAAGCGATGGCGGAGTTACGAACACCACATCGGCCCGCTGATCGAAGCGCTGGGCGAGTACGCAAACACAAGTCAAGCAAGCCAGGGAGCCTAACGCATGGGACAGTTCAACACGCCGGGAATGCCGATGGGCGGCGCTGTGCAGACCGCGTATCAGCGTTCCGTCATGAACAGCAAGCGATTACTCGAAGCGGGTGAATACGAGGGCGCGATCGCGCTGCTCGAGGAGCTGCGCCAGCAGCAGCCCCGGAATGTGCAGGTGCTCCGCATGCTCGGGCACGCGATGATGATGCTCGATATCCGCGAGCAATCCATCCGGCACCTGAGCTTTGCGTCCAAGCTTGAGCCGCACAATATCGAGCTGCTGGTCGATCTCGCTTCGGCGTATCGGCGTGTCGACGAGCTGCGCAAGGCGCATCAGTCCGCGGACGCCGCGTTGAAGATCAACCCGCTTTATGCTCGCGCCGTGATGATCAAAGCCCGCTTGCTCCAATCGCACGGAAGCTCGCAGCAGGCCTACGAGCTGGTGAAGGCGGCGGTCGCTGAGCGCAAAGATCCTGAACTTTTGAGCGTGTATGGGCAGCTGTGCCGCGAACTCAAGAGGCAGGGGGAGGCGATCGGCCTGATCCGCGATGCCCTTGAGGACTCGGGGCTCAACCGGAGTGTGCGTCAGGACCTGCTCTTTGTGCAAGGGCACCTGCTCGATTCGGTGGGCGAATATGACGAGGCATTCGATTGTTTCTCCAAGGGCAACTCGATGAGCCCAAGCTACCCGCAGCTCGAGTTTCAGCGTTGGCTCGACAACTGGAACAAGACGGACTTTGACACGATCCCCGTATCAGATGTCGATGGCTCACGCTGCGTCTTCATTGTCGGCATGCCCCGCTCGGGCACCACGCTCACCGAGCAGATCATCGCGTCGCATCCCAAGGCCGACGGCATCGGTGAGGGCGACATGATCGACAAATATGCCCGGCTCAAGTCGCTCGAAAGCATCGACAAGGACTACATGAATCAAGCGGGCAACGCCTACCTCGAGATGATCGCACGGGAAGTGCCCGACACGAGCTCCATCCGGGTGTGCGACAAGATGCCCGAGAACTATTACTTTGCAGGATTCATCAGCAAGGCACTGCCCGGCTCCAAGATCATCCACTGCACACGCAACCCGATCGATACCTGCCTCTCGATCTATTTTCAGCGATTCGGGCCGCGACTGGTGTACGCGAGCGATCTCGATAACTGTGCCAATCAGTATCTCTCATATCTCCAAGTCGTCGATCATGTCAAGACCGTGCTCGGCGTCGATATCCTCGATGTGAACTATGAGAACACCACGAGCGAGCCCGAGCCCTCGATCCGCCGGATGCTCGAGCATGTGGGGCTGAGCTTTGATGAGGCATGTCTGAACTTCCACACGAGCAAAAAGTCCGTGCACACCGCGAGTGTCTCGCAGGTGCGCCAACCGATGTACAAAACCTCGGCCGATCGGTGGCGGAACTATGAGAAGCACATCCAGCCGCTGATCGACAAGCTCGGGCACCTGCTCAAAGACTGACCGGTCCGAAGTGTGCACCCATGAAAAAACGCCCGATCCGCTCGGGCGTTCTTCGTTGGGATCATGATCGATTATTCTTCTTCATTGCCCATAGGCTCGGCTTCTTGTGGCGTGTCGCCCATTGATTCGGGGCTGACCTCGGTCGTAACCTCGACGGCAGCTTCTTCCGGGTAGCCCAGCTTCACACGGACCGCCTCGGTCAGATCGGTCGCGCTGGGCGGGGTGACGAGGGGGCGAGCCAGGATTTCTTGGGTGATGCCGGTGATCGTGTCGGTCTGGAGCAGTTCACCATCGCTGCGGGTCGCGAAGACAAAGGCGTAGCCCTGCTCGGTTGCGATCTCGTTGGCCGCGGTGTAGATCTCGCTATAGGCGGCGGCGATCTGCTCGGCAATCAGCTTCTGGTAGCCCTCGCTCGCCTGCTGGCTTGCGCGCTGCAGGTTGGCTTGGAGTGCCTGGTATTCCTGGTAGAGCGTGTTGGCGCTGGGGTCATCGGGCTGCATCGCGCCCAGCTGCTGCTGCAGGGCCACGAATCGCTCCTGCATCCCCGAGAGCTGCGAGTTGGATACGGTTTCGTAATCGATGCGTGCTTGGCTCATCGCATCGGCACTCAGCGCGCGATCGATCAGGTTGAAGACATCGATCGAGGCCATGTTGCCCGATTCGAGGCCCACCGAACGCGTGGCTTGGGCATTGGGGGTCAAGACGCTCAGCCCGGTGACGGTCGCGACGGCCGTGGCTGCGATGATCAGGGCGGTGTTGGGGCGTTTCATATGGTTGCTCTCCTCAAGCCCGCGTCGTTGATGGCGGGCGGGTTGTATTGCTGTGTATACTGTTTCAGAGAACAATACGGGTCAGAACGCCTCGCGTTTGCCCATTTCAACGATTTTCAGGATCAGCCGACCGGTCTGGCGACCTCAGAATGCGTATTTGGAGTCTGCATGCGTGATCAACGCCTCGATAAACTCGCCGATGTCATTGTCCGCTATTCGACCAAGATCAAGAAGGGTGATCTCGTCGCAATCAACGCGGACCCGGTCGCCCTGCCGCTGATCGAAGCGACCTACGAGGCCGTGCTCAAAGCGGGGGGCCACCCGTTCTGGCAGCCCCGCGGCGATGCGCTTGCGGACATCATGTTCGAGTACGCCAGCGATGAGCAGCTCGACTATCTCAACCCGATCGCTGATTTCAGTGTCGAGACCGTCGATGTTCGCATCGGTTTCTGGGCCGAGAGCAACACCAAGTCGCTCTCGCAGGTTGACCCCAAGAAGGTCGCTCGTCAGCGGGTTGCGAACCGGCCAATCATGGCCAAGTTCATGAAACGAGCGGCGGACGGGGATCTGCGCTGGTGCGGCACGCTCTTCCCCACCCAGGCCTCGGCCCAGGACGCCGAGATGTCGCTCACACAGTATGAAAAGTTCGTTTTTGAGGCCGGGCTGCTGCACCTGCCCGACCCCGTCGCGGCGTGGCAGAAAGTCCACGAACGCCAAGAGCGGGTGCGTGAGTACCTGCAAACCAAGAGCGAGATTCATTTCAAAGCCCCAGCGGGTGATGGGCACGACGGCACGGACCTGCGGGTCGATGTTGATCCATCGAAGTCCATCTGGATCAACTGCTCTGGCGGCGAGAACTTCCCCGACGGAGAGGTATTCTGCGGCCCACAGGGCGCAAGCGGGCATGTGAACTACACCTTCCCAGCCGTCTACAACGGACGCGAGGTCGAGGGCGTGCGGCTTGAGTTTCAGGACGGGCGGGTGGTCAACGCTAGCGCCAAGAAGAACGAGGCCTTTCTGTTTGCCATGCTCGATCAGGACGAGGGTGCCCGCAATATGGGCGAGATCGCTATCGGCACCAACTACGCCATCAAGGACTTCTCCAAGAACACCCTCTTCGATGAAAAAATCGGCGGCACATTCCACGCCGCGTGCGGCATGGGCTACCCAGAGTCCGGCTCGACCAACGACAGCGCCCTGCACTGGGATATGGTCTGCGATCTACGCCAAGGCGGCTCAATCAGCGCCGATGGCGAGGTCTTCCACAAAGACGGCGCGTTCCTGCGTGAGGGCTGGCCCAGCGCCTGATCTGGGGCATCCTCAGAGCCGACGATCCCGCATCACGCGTCGAGCGACTATCGAGTCCACATCCACCCCGCATTCGGGGCAGACGGTGGGGCGGGGGAGGCGTGCGATGTCGTAGCCGCAGAATGAGCAGTGCCCGCTGGGGGTCGCCGCTCGGGGGTGCTGCTCAAGAATCGCGTCCCAGATCGCGTCGATCGAGTCTCGTGCAATCTTGCGTTGTAGCTCGCTTTCCGACTCGAAGATGATCAGATATCGATCTGGTTTGCTGCTCGGGACATCGCTGAGGAGCTGCTTGTGGGTGTTCTCGACTGCATGGGCTTTCACGCCTCGGATGCTCAGTCCATACAAGATCTGGGCGACATCGTCGCGTGTGGTGGCGCTGGTGATGATGCGTTCAAGGATGATCGGTTCGCTACGGTCGGGCACGCGTGAGGATAGCGACGCCCCGCCCGTCTATCCTCCCACCATGGGCGACGAACTCACCCACATCCCGGTGCTTCCCGACGAGGTGCTCACGCTGCTGGACCCGAAACCGGGGCAGGTCTTTGTGGATTGCACCGCCGGCCTGGGTGGGCACGCGTGCATGATCGCGCAGCGGCTTGGGCCGACAGGCACCATCGTGCTCAACGACATGGATGAGGGCAACTTGATCAGGTCTAAAGTCAGTGTTTCCAATGCTTTGTGTCCCGGCGACCCCGGGTCAGCGCAGGTCCATGCCATCCACGGCAACTTTGCGGAGCTGGCGGGCAAACTGCGTGAGCTGGAGCTGTCGGCAGACATGGTGCTCGCGGATCTGGGGTTCGCCAGCACGCAGGTCGACGACCCGCAGCGTGGGCTGAGTTTTCGGTTTTCCGGGCCGCTTGATATGCGGCTGGACCCATCCATGCCGTTCACCGCCGAGGAACTCGTGAACACCATGAGCGAGCGTGATCTGGCGGACATCATCTTCCGGTATGGCGAGGAAAAGTCGTCGCGACGCATCGCGTCAAAACTTGTTGCTGCTCGGGAGGTTGAGCCGATTACAACCACAGATCGGCTCGCTGACATTGTGCGTTCAGCGATCCCCGGCCCGCGTGGCGGCATCAACCCGGCGACGAAGACCTTCCAGGCCCTTCGCATCGCGGTCAACGACGAGCTTGGCAGCTTAGAAGCGCTGCTGCGACTCATCGGGATTGCGATCAAGAAGAGCCACAGCGGTCAACCGAGCTGGATCAACCCCGGCGCACGGATCGGAATCATCTCGTTCCACTCGCTCGAAGATCGCCCCGTGAAGCGTGCATCGAGCGAATGGGTCCAGGCGGGCTGGGCTGAGTCGGTCTCGCGCAAGCCGATCGAAGCGACCGACGCGGAGATCGCAAGCAACCCACGGGCACGCTCGGCCAAGCTGCGTGGGGTTCGGGCGACATGAGCCCGATCGACAACTCGATCATCGCGTGAAAACGCGCCAGATCGCATTCATCATTTCTGAACAAGCGGGGCCAAGGATCGGCTCTCCGCTCAGGTTCTTTCCTCTCACCCGGCAAGGAAGCGGCTGTGACCAGAGAAAGCAAGCTCGCACTCATCATCGGCTTTGTGCTCGTACTGCTCGTTGGCGTGCTCGTCAGCGATCATTTCTCACAGGCAAGCAGCATGGCGCTCGACACCCGAGCGGGGCTTGGTTTGCCCACCGAAAAACCGATCGCTCAGCTGGGCCCACGCGAGCAGCAGGCGATCGATCGGGCGATCGCGCAGGGCGAGCAGCCGGCGACGATCGCCCAGACGCGCCCAAGCCCTGAGAATCGGATCGAGCAGCGCGAACAGATTGAGCAGGCCGAAGCCCCAGTCATCATCGCCAATGGCCGATCGATTATCGATCAGGCGTTCGAGGAAGCACAACGCATCGCCAATGGCACCCGCCTGCCCGCCGCGGCACAACCCAGCCGCTCGCAGCCCGAACAGCCCGTTGAGGATCGAGTCGTGCGCACGCTCGCCGAGCAGACATACATCGAGTACACGGTTGTTTCGGGTGATTCACTCATCGCGATCGCACGCCGCCTGCTGGCGGACGAGGATCGCTGGCGTGAGATCGAATCGATCAACGCCGACAAGCTCGGCCCTGACTCGGTGCTGCAGATCGGGATGAAGCTCAAGCTCCCCAGCGATGCACGCATGCTCACCAGCTCAGCGAGCACAAAGAACACCAGCCGATCTGTCAACGCAAACAGCCGAAGCTACACCGTAAAATCGGGCGATACGCTCGGTGAGATCTGCCAGCGCATGCTCGGGACCTCCAAGCGCATCGACGAAGTTGTTGAGCTCAACGGGCTATCGAGCGCCGATCAGATCTTTGTCGGCATGACGCTCAAGCTTCCTGCCAAGTAAGCCGCAGAACCTTCTCGATCGGATCCCGCTGTGTTCGCCAAGCTTGTTGTGCTCATCCTGATCTCTGGCGCTTCGGGTGTGGGCATGCTCTCGGTGCGTCAGTCTCGGCTGCAGACGGTGCACGAGATGGCCGAGTCGCGTCATCGCATCCGCAGTTTGCAGGAGCAAGGCACCGAGATTCGCACGATGATCGTACGCTCGTGCACGCCTCAGCGTGTGAACGAGCTGCTCAAGGACCGCGGGTATTACACCCCCGCGTCCAGTGCGCCGGCGAAGCTGCAGATGGTGCAGCAGGTTGTTGAACAGGCGCACCCTGATCCGGCTCCGCAGATCGTGACCGAGCCGGAGCCCGAGTATACGGATGACACGGTGATCTGGACACTCGAAGACGGGACGCGCGTGATCTTTGTGCGCGAGTGATTCGATGACTCAACGGCCGGATGGTATCGACAAGATCGACGGGAGCGATGCATGATGAGTAGCGAGCGCGATGCGCTGATGACCCCGATGCCCAGTGGATCGCAGATCGACCCACGCGGGACACTCGTCGCCTGGATGCTGCGAATCGGCGTGCTTGTCGCATTGGCGGTGGTCATCACCCGTGTTTTGCAGCTCCAGATCGCGCCCAGCGAGCAGCTCGCGGGCTTCGTTGAGTCACGCACCAGCACTCAATCGCTCGGGGCGACCCGGGGCGATCTGCTCGATCGGCGCGGGCGGACCCTGGCGACCACGCGCATGGGTTACCGGGTTGTTGTTGATCCGGAAGGACTGCGCCAGGCGATGCGGCGCGACAATACGCTCTTTGACCGGATCGTGGTGCGCCTTGGCACGGTGCTCAGTGAATCGCCCAACGAGTTTGCGCCGCGGATCATCGAACGCATCGTGCACAATGAGTCCGTTGCCAACGGACACAAGGACGCGACACTCACACGCTATCTGCTCATCGGCGAGGTGCTCAATCAGGAGCAGGCCCAAGCGATGCGTGAACTCAAAGCGGCGGGCAAGCTGCCCGGCGTGACGATCGAGCATGAACCCGTGCGCGAGCAGACCAGCGCCCAACTCGTGGGCTCGCTGGTCGGAAAGGTCGCGTTCCCTCCGGTGGGCACCGAGCGCGTGGGCGTTGTGGGTGCCGAGAAGCTGTTCGACCAGCGGCTCCGAGGTGAGGACGGCTCGCTTGAATATGTCCGCGATGCCAAGGGGCAGGCGCTGTGGATCGAACGCGGCGCGTGGATCGACGCGGAAAAAGGCCAGGATGTTCGTTTGAGCATCGATCTTGAGATCCAGCGGATCGTGCGCGAGCATTTGCTCTGGGGCATGGAGCAGGCCGACGCCGCCGGCGGGCGCGCGATTGTCATCAACCCGCACACGGGCGAGATTCTGGCGATGACGGATCATCTGCGTGATATCCCCGGCTCGGTCCCGGTGCCGTGGTGGGACCCTGATTCGGGCACCCCGCGACCCAGAATGCCAGCAATCGAAGATCAGCCGCGCTATCAGGTGCTGCGGGCCGATCCGATGCGAACGATCGAGCCAGCGTTGGCGCACAACCGGGTGCTCGAGGATATCTATGAACCGGGCTCAACATTCAAGCCGTTCGCGTGGACGCTGGCCAAAACGCGAGGCCTGCTCTCCGACGATGAGGTGCTCGATATCAAGCAGAAGGGCATCCGCACGCATTACGGGCGCTACCTCGAAGATGTGTACACCTACGACGATCTCGATAACTGGGACGCGGTGCTCCGCTATTCATCGAACATCGGCATGTACATGGCGACCCAGCGCATCGATCCCAAGGATCTACACGGGATGATTCGATCACTGGGGTTCGGTTCGCCCACCGGCATCGGGCTGGGCGGCGAAGCTTCGGGATTGGTGACAAGCGAGCGGGACTGGAATGAGTACACCCAGACCTCCGTTGGCATGGGCTATGAAGTTTCGGTGACACCGATCCAGATGGTGCGTGCGTTCAGTGTCTTTGCGCGAAAGGGCGAACTCGCGGGGACGCTGCCGGAGATCCGGTTGACGGCCACGGGCGATGAGCACAAACGCGGCATGGTCCGAGACGAGGCCGTGGTGAGCCGAGTATTCAGCGCCCAAGCCGCACAGCGGACCATCAAGCCCATGACAACCGTGGCAGAACGCATGGACGCGGCGATGCAACGCCAGTATCCCGATCTACCCAAGCCCCGGTATTCGATGTATGGCAAATCGGGTACCTCGCTGATCGCGATGGTGCCGCCCGAGCGTGGGCTGCTGCCACCGAGCACCCGCAAGGCGTACTTCGAGAAACAACACCATTCGAGCTTCATCGTGGCGGCGCCCGCCGTGGACCCACAGATCGTGGTTCTCGTCGTACTCGATGATATCGGACCTGAAAGGGTGCGAAAGCGTCAGCACTACGGCTCATGGGTCGCCGGGCCGGTCGTCAGGCGGATCGTCGAGGGTACCTTGCCATATTTGAATGTCCCGGGCGATATCGAACAAAGCCCGACTCAATAATGGATGGTGTGTGGCATCTTTCGTGGATTTTGGCCCATGAACAGGCGATTTTTTCGATATGAACGACCGGAATCTGTTTGTTCTCGAAAGATCTTTCGTGTACCCTTCCTGCAGGAACAGAACCAGTGTCGTGGGTCCCCGATGTGATTGGGCACCTGCGGCATCTATCAGTATCAAACTGCATAAATGGAGAGATGACCATGAAAACGACCATTCTGAGCATCGCGGTGCTCTCACTGCTTGCCGGGGCTGCAAGCGCTGATGTCTACGCTGACAACAGCGGCAACCACCTCGACGGCGGCGATGTCCACGATTTCTTCTACAGCCAGGGCTTCACGCACCTCGACATCACTTCCGTCGAGATGACCAACGACGCCAACTTCCTGTACATCAGCATCAATGTTGATGCCGACATCGATACCACCAACTGGGGCAAGTACATCGTCGGCTTCGATACCGGACGCAATGCGGGCGACAACTCGACCGATCCCGGCTCGTGGAATCGCAATGTTGACTGGGGACGGGGTGTCACCGACTTCATCGGCTCATGGGCCGACGACGGTGGCAGCGGAGCTGGTGCCGAGCTTCGTTCATGGGACGGCGCTGCATGGGGCCTGACCGACGCGACCTACGCCGCGGGCACCGACATTATGGCCAGCGACGCGGGACACGCGGCCGGCACCCAGATGCTCACCGTTTCGCTCGCATCGCTGGGCCTCTCGGTCGGTGATGTGCTGCAGTTCGATGTCTTTGTGACCGGCGGCGGCAACGACCCGGGCGTCGATCACCTCAGCCGCAATGACTTCGCCACCGACATGTGGGGCACACAGTCCGTCGCGGGCAACTTCCTCAGCTACACGATCGCACCGATCCCTGCACCCGGTTCGATGGCTCTGCTGGGCATGGGCGGCTTTGTTGCAGCCCGTCGTCGCCGCTGATCGCCCTTGATCGCTGAATATGATCAGACACCACAACTCGTATTGAAGTGGAGCACCCGGCATGAGTCGGGTGCTCTTCATTTACCGATTGAGCGGCGATTGGCCCGCGACCACGCGATCGCGCCCGCCCACGGCAACGATCCGGGCGATGAAGCCTTGGTACTGCGCATCGAGCCTGCGCAGCGTCGTGCCCTCGGGGAGATAGGCGAGCAGGGTCTGTGGTCCGGTTCGGCGTGTGTTGAACTGCTTGAGGTCCTGGCCGCTGAGCCGGTCTACGAAGATGCCAGAAGCGGCATCTTGGAGCAGCTGTTCGAGGGCCGGACGGTAGATGCCGCCCTCACCCTCACGCAGGAAATGCACAAGCGCCCAGACCTGTGCGTAGTAGACGAGTGCCGCGGGTTGGGTGCTGCCGCTGCGAGCGCCTTGTGCCATCAGGTCCTGTGGTCGCTGCGTGAGCAGGGCGTGCACCGGCATCAGCGATTGTGTGCTGTATGCCTGACGCAGCTGGTCGAATCGTTCAGTATTTGCCCACGGCAAAAAGCGCGGGTGATCGGGGAACTGCTCGTCCCACTTGAAACCCTCCATCACGCACGCCACGCCCTCATCGAGCCACACGGGCATCGGGCCGGCGAAGGTCGAGTGGGCGTACTGGTGCCAGCCCTCGTGGGCGCAGATCACGAACGAATCGCGCGGCCCGAGGTCGAAGAACACCCCGATGTGGTTGACCGAGTAGCCGCCGCGCTCGATCGCGAGGTAGGCCGCGGCGCGCTCGCCCAGCAACGCGTTGGTCATGGTGACCCATTGGGAGCGGTTGGCAAAGAAGAAGGTCTCGATGGTGGTCGCCGGGCGGGGCAGACGCACGAGATCGGACTGGTAATGCAAGATCGACAGCTCAACGAACGGCGGCAGCCGCTCAAGGATCTTGCGATCGGTGCTGGTGGTGCGGATAATCGCGTTGGGCGTGCGGTACTCGAAGCCCGGGTTGCCGCGGAAAGTCCACGGCTGACGATCGGCGACGAAGCGCCCCACATCGGCGGTGGGGGGCGTAGCGGATTCGGCCCGATCGCGTGTGGGCACCGAATCGCAGGCGCACAGCGTCAGGAGCACGCCCGCGATCGCGGCGCGAGCGATCATCCGAGCTTGTCCAGCGCGGCTTTGGTGGCCGCGTGGTCCTTCTCGAGTTGGGCGAGTTGGGCGCGGGTCTGCTCAACGAGGTGGGCCGGGGCCTTGTCCACATAGCCGGGGTTGGAGAGCCGTCCGTTGATGCCGGCGATGCTCTTGGTGAGCGTAGCCAGCTCCTTTTCAAGGCGATCGCGCTCAGCGCCCGCATCGAGCGCGTCGGCGAGGTTCGAGAGGCGGTACTCGCTGCCCTCGAAGGTGAACGATGCCGACTGGCCCTCGGGCTCGTCGGCGGTGACGGCCTCGACGCCCGCGAGTGTCTCGACCAGCGGCGACCAGCGGGCGATGTCCGCCGCGAGTTCGCCGCCCGCGTGGAGGGTGATCTGTCGCTTGGGTTTGACCTGCGCCGTGGCACGCACTTCACGGATGGTGGTGACGAGCGAGCGCACCCGCTCGTACGCTTCCTCGGCGACCTCGTCACGCAGCTCGTCGGCGGGGGTCGGCCAGCCCGACTGGCACAGCGTCGCGTTGGACGGGGTCACTTCGACACTGAACCCCTCGATCTCGCGCATGGGCAGCGGCTCGAAGCGCTCGAAGAGCGTCTCGGTGATGAAGGGCATGACCGGGTGCATGAGGCGGAGGATCGCGTCGATGACATTGCGCAGCACCGCCGCCTGTTCGGGCGAGTCGGCGATGGTCGGCTTGATGGACTCGAGGTACCAGTCGCAGAAGTCCCGCCAGAACAGGTCGTAGATCGCGTCGGCGTAGTCCTTGAACATGTAGTTGCGCAGGGCCGTGTTGACCTTATTGGTCGCGTGGGTGACACGCGAGAGCATCCAGCGGTCGATGAGGGTGAGTTCCTCGGGGTTGATGGGCAGACCGTTCTTGAGTTCGGCCTTCTCGAACATCCCCAGCGCGAACTTCGATGCGTTCCACAGCTTGTTGCACAGGTTGCGCCCCAGATCGAACTTGGGCGAAGTGTTCTTGCCGGTCGATTCGTCGAGCTCGACGGGCATGCGGACATCTTGCGTCTGCGTGGTCATCTGGCAAAGCGTGAAACGCATCGCGTCGGCGCCGTGCGAGTCGATGATGTCGAGCGGGTCCACGCCGTTGCCCAGCGACTTGGACATCTTGCGTCCCTCGCCGTCTTGGATCATGGCGTGGATGAACACATCCTTGAACGGTGCCTTGCCGGCGTGCTGCTCGGCGAGGAAGTAGCGGTTGAACATGGTCATGCGCGAGACCCAGAGCGTGATGATCTCGCGCGCGGTGGTCAGCACGCTGGTCGGGTTGAACGCGCTGAGCAGCGACTCGAAGTCGGCAAGCCCCGAGTCGTTCTTGGCAGCCGACGCGTCGGGCCAGCCCATGGTCGAGAGCGGCCACAACGCCGAGCTGAACCAGGTGTCGAGCACGTCGGGATCTTGGGTAAAGCCGTGTGATTCGAGAGCTCTGACAATTCTTTCGTCATTCGGGTCTCGGATACAAACAAACAGGGTAAGGGATTCTTCTTCAGGTGAAGATTCGGAAATAGCAATGTGTCCTTGCTGAAGAAGAGTTTCCCAAAGTCCAATGAACTCGTCATTGAGCGGGTCAACAGCCCGATGACATTCGAAGTCATCTGCGCAGTCTCTGTTTTCTGGAGGGCTCTTCCAAACCGAGATCCGATGCCCCCACCAGAGCTGGCGGCTGATGCACCAGTCGCGCAGGTTGTCGTGCCAGGTCTCGTAGGTCTTGGCGTAACGGGACGGGTAGAAGTGCATCGAACCATCGGTCGAGCCGGTGGTGTTCATCTTGGGGCGTGACTCGGGCCAGTCCTTGAGGGACTGCTCGGTGCGCTGCTCGGGTGTGAGCGCCCGCTGGGCGTTGCCGCGGAGCTTGTCATCGGTCACCTTGCAGTACCACTGGTCGCTCAGGTAGGGCTCGACGGGCACATGGCTGCGGTAGGAGTGGCCCACGCTGTGGCTGTAGGTCTTCTTGTCGGCCAACAGGTTCGCATCGCGGAAGGCCTGCTCGACGGCCACGCGCGCATCCTCACGCGACAAGCCGATGAACTGCTGGGCCTCGCCCACATCCTCCCATCCATGCTGGTTGCTGATGCTCGCGTCTGGGGCCATGACATTGATGATGTCGAGGGTGTGACGCTGACCGATCATGTAGTCGTTGGGGTCGTGCGCGGGTGTGACCTTGAGGAAGCCGGTGGCGAACTTGGCTTTGGAATCCGACGACTCGGGGTCCGGGGGCACGACATAGTCGTCGCCGATGACCGGGATGATGCGATTGACAAACGGCAGGCGCACACGCTTGCCGATGAACGCGGCCCGCTCGGCGTCGCCGGGGTTTACGGCCACGGCGCTATCGCCAAAGAAGGTCTCGGGGCGGGTGGTGGCGACGGTGACGAACGCGCCGGTGTCGGTGCCGGTGTCGTCGACCACGGGGTACTTCATGTACCAGAAGAAGCCATCCACTTCCTCCATTTCCACCTCGTCGTCGGCCAGGGCGGTCTGGGTGACGGGGTCCCAGTTCACCAGGCGTTTGCCGCGGTAGATCAGCCCGTCCTTGAACAACCGGAAGAACGCCTCGCGGACCGCCCGGGCGCAGATGTCGTCCATGGTGAAGCGCTGACGCTCCCAATCGCACGAGCAGCCCAT
The DNA here is from genome assembly GCA_965283805.1 of Phycisphaerales bacterium UBA1924. Taxonomy (GTDB): domain Bacteria; phylum Planctomycetota; class Phycisphaerae; order Phycisphaerales; family UBA1924; genus UBA1924. The sequence continues at coordinate 42,435 of CBDIPV010000001.1, forward strand.
CTTCTGGAGTTGGTCGGTGATGCGGGCTTCGAACTCGTCTTTGAACTCCTGCACCAGCGAGATGAACTGCCCGCGGCCGTCCTCGCCCGCGAGTTCCTTCTTCTTGTAGTCGGCGATGCCGTCCTTGCCCTGTTCCTTGAGGCGCTTGTCCACCATGGTCTGGGTGGCGATTCCCGCGTGGTCGGTGCCGGGCATCCAGAGGGTCTCATACCCCTTCATCCGGTGGGCACGCACCAGGATGTCCTGAATGGAGTTGTTGAGGGCGTGGCCCAGGTGCAGGGCGGCGGTGACATTGGGTGGTGGGATGAGCACGCAGTAGGGGCGCGCTTCGCCGCTGAGCACCCGATCGGGGTCGGCGTGGAAGGCGTTGGCATCGATCCACTTCTGCCAGACCCGCGATTCGTGCTCGCTGGGGTCGTAGGCCTTGCTCATGGGGGGCATCGTGGCATCGGTGGACATGGGTGCGGTCTTTCTGTCTGCGGCCCGGCATTCGCGTGAAATGGGCGGATTCTTGGCTTCTGAGTGTACGCGCGGACGATATCGTGTGCATATGCGAGCCCAATCAAAGCGTCAGAAACCACCCATTCGATTCGCCTCACGAGCCGGCTCGGCGCGCATTGCGGGGGTGGTGCTCGGGCTTGGGGCGTTGGTGGCCGCGGCGGTCGCTGGCTATGCCGTTTGGTCATTGCTCCAGCAGCCGGCGCCACCTGTTCAGGGTTCGTCGGAGACCGATCCCAATCAGGGGCTGGCGGGGACGGAATCGGTCGAGGAGATCCTGGGGGCGGTGCAGGTCTATGTGCGCAACGAGGACTTCGCGTCTGCTCAGCGGGTTCTGGAGAGCGCGGTCGCGACCTATCCAAATGATCAGGAGTTGCGGCTCGGGCTCGGTGACCTCTATCTGCTCACCAATCAGGTCGGGATGGCCTATGAGCAGTACCTCGCAGGCATCGAGATCGGGCCCGAAACTTGGGCGGCCCATTTTACCGCCGGCACGATCGCCAACACCCTCGATCAGCCCGAGATCGCCGAATCGCACTATCTCTCGGCCATGCGGCTCGACCCGGCGAACCCCGAGACCCCGCTGTATCTGGCGGCGATCCAGATGAAGCTCAACAAACTCGCCGAAGCCAAGGCGAACCTGGCAATCGCAAGCCGTCTTGCGCCCGAAAGCCCGCGGGCCTACGCGATGCGGGCGGAGATTGCGATGCGGGAGAACAAGCCGATGATCGCGGTCGAACAGGTACGCAAGGCCCGAGCGATCGAGCCCAACGCGTTGGGGTTGATTTTGCTTGAGGCCAAGGCCCTGCGTCGGATGGGCGAAGCCCAGCAAGCGGTGGATCTGCTCACGGCCTTGCCCATGGAGCAGGCGATCTCGCCCGAAGCGGTGATCCAGCTCGCCGAGGCGCTGGGGATGCTTGGCCGTGCCGACGATGCCGCGGCACGGGTGATGGATGCCGCTGAGCGCCAGCCGGGCAACGCGGAGCTTGCGTTCGAAGCCGCGTTGTGGCTGCAGCGTGCTGGTCGGCAGGACGAGGCCGTCTCGTGGGCAACTCGGGCGGCCGATCAGGGCAACGCCCGGGCGCGTGAGTGGCTTGATTCATTGCCCTGATCGGTGGGTGGGCTCAGCCCTTCTTGCCGCGTGGTTCATCGCTGTCGAATGAAATGAACGAGTCATCAATACGCCGCCCGGCTTCGGCCCAGGCATCGATGTTGGGTGCGTTCTTGGGCTTGGGCAGCGCGTCGTTGCGTCGTCGTGCTCGTCGGCGGGTGACCAAAAATGCCAAGCCCGTCAGGATGATCACGCCGAGGAGAATCAGTATCAGCATCAGGGCGGACCATTGACGATACATTTCCCGCTCGCCCCCGCTGGGGGACTGCTGCAGCAGCGAGAAGAGCCGGCTGAGGTGTGCGGGATTCATACCCCATTGTACGGGCAGATTCGCCTGAGGGATGCTAGAGTTCTGATCGAATCGGTACGCCCCATGGGCACAGGAGTGAGCATGCATCTTGAAGCGCATCACAATGTCATTCACGACTTAGAGGCGCGGATTGTAACGATCCGTGACTCTCTTTGACTATGAAAACAAGCGCATACGACTGAAGAGACTTGAAGATCAGATGGGATCAGCAGACTTCTGGGACGACCAGGAGAAGGCCAAGGTCATCGTCTCGGATCTCAAGCTGATCAAGGCCCAGACCGATCCGATCAAATCCGTGAGCGAGGACTTTGAGAACGCCAAGCTCGCGTATGAGATGTCGCGCGAAGATGGCGACAAGGAACTGCTCGCCGAGGCCGACCAGTCGCTCTACCAGCTGCTGAATCGGATGGACAAGATCGAGACCCAATCGTTGCTGGGCGGCAAGCACGATCACCGTGATTGCTTCCTGAGCATCTCATCGGGCGACGGGGGCACCGAGGCCAACGACTGGTGCGAGATGCTCTTCCGCATGTATCTCTACTACATCGAGAACCACGGCTGGGCGATGGAAGAGGTCGCCAAGTCCCACGGCTCAGAAGTCGGGCTCGACCATGTGACGCTGCATGTCAAGGGTCCATTCGCCTTTGGCATGCTCAGCTGCGAGCGCGGCACACACCGGCTGGCGCGCGTGTCGCCCTTCAACTCCCAGGGCAAACGCCAGACCAGCTTTGCGACCGTGGATGTCATCCCCGAGTTTGAAGAGGCCAAGGTCGAGATCCCAGACAAGGATCTGGACATCGTGGTCTTCGCGCGATCCAGCGGCCCCGGCGGGCAGAATGTGAACAAGGTCGCATCGGCGGTCCGCATCACCCACATCCCGACGGGTCTGCAGGTTGTTTCGAGTACCTACAAGGAAATGCCGCAGAACCGCAAGCAGGCGTTGTCGATCCTTCAGGCGAAGATCGAACAGATGGCTGAGGAAGAGCGCGAGCGAGAGATCACCGAGGCCGCGGGCGGCAAGATCGAACACCGCGGCTGGGGCGCGCAGATTCGCAGCTATGTCCTGTATGACAACCGGGTCAAAGACCACCGAACGAATATCGAGAGCAACCCCGCCAATGTGCTCGACCGAGGAGATCTAGACGAGTTTATTGACGCGGAACTCAAACGCCGACGCTCGAATAAGGACTGAGTGGATGAAGATTTTTCTGGCCTTCATCGTACTGATCCTGTGTATTTGTAGGATTGTCGGGTGTGACAGCAACAGCAGTGATGAACTTGTCGAGAAACAGACTCAGCAAGCCGTCCCGTCAGAGGAACAGTACTCAACCACATCAGATGCACAGCCCGTGGACGAATCCTCGGATCCTGAACAGCTGTCGACAAATAACAAGTTCGAGAAGGGTCAGTTATTCTTGTATGTGTACCGGAAGCTACGGGAAGTTTCAGGTAAACCCAAGGTCGATGAGCAGACGAATCTTGAGATCTCTGTGCTAGACGTAGATGAGCACGGTTATCTCTTTCGTTGGAGACTCATTCTCCCGGCGACTCTCGAATCAGACCAATCATACACCGCACGACTCGCGAGATTGGGAAGCATCCCGATTCGAGTTCGTGTTGACCATCAGTTTGAATCGGTTGAGTTAGAAAATGCGGTGGAACTCTATGAGGCTGGAATCGAAACCGCAGAACTGATAGCTGAGATGAACGAGATGACCGGGGCAGCCCGTGAACAAGTGATGGTGATGTTCCGAGATGAGGCGTTTTCAAAAAACATGTATCTGAAACCGATTCAACTGTTCTTCCTCGCGATGGGATGGGAGGGGACCGATGGGGTTTCACGCGTGATCCAGACCAGCTTGCCTAGCCTTTGGAGTGAACCACTTCCCGCAACGCTCACGGTACGGCTCGACAAAGATGCGTCCACGGATCAAATCTTGTTCGACTACCAAGCAGGGTTTGAGCAGGATCAGATCGGTCAAGCGATTCGTACGATTATGACGAGTTTTGCCCAACAAATGAGTATAGATCACAAGCAGTTGGACCCCGGTTTATTCAAGATGGATATCGGAGATCATGCGTTTGGCAAGTTCAGTCCTACCGTACCACTTCCGATTGAGTTTTCATTTGAGCGCCGGATGCAAGTCGATGTCCCCGGACGATCGGCAGACAAGAGATTCGAGGCATGGTACTGGACACTGCAAAAACAGAGCCGAGTTGAGCCTTGAATCGCAGCGATGGTCGTACGACCCATCGTTTTCAATCGATCATGATCCACGAGCAGCCATGGATGGAGTTGAGTTGTGACACCGTTGAGTCTCATCAGTGCCATGCTCGAGCCCTGCGAAACGCGCGGGCAGGCCGTGCTCAGCGCGGTGTGCTTCACCATCATCGGGCTGGGCATCTTCGCGGGCAGCTTTGCCTGCTTCCGGTTTGCCAAGGCTGCCCAAGAGACCATCACACAGATGGGCTTTGAAGACCGATACGATCAAAGCCGGTCCGGGCTCGACATGACGATGTACCGCTTCTACACCTTTAGCGGGGTGCTGGCTGCTGGCTCGTTGTTTATGCTTGTATGCGGCGGAGTGGTGCTGATTCGATCCCTGTTCTCAACGAAGAAAGTTGAGTGAGGTGACCCGCATGACCGAGTCGCTGCGACATGTCATCGAGCAAGCACAAAAAGAGGGAGTCTATCGCTGCGCACACTGCGATTATCTACTCAGCGAGATCCCCTTGCGGGACGATCTTTCGGTTGTTTGCCCCGAGTGCGGCTACGAGATGGTATTCAAGGTGAAGGTGCAGCTGATGCCGCGTGATCCGGAGTTCGATCGGGCAACGCGGACCCGGCTGCAGGGGCTTGAGCGCATCATGCTGCCTGTTTCATTGATTGTGATCGCCGCGGTCTTGGGCATCGCGTTTGTCGTCTATGTGATCACGCGATGAAGCCTTGCAGTGTCGAGAATGGTCAGTCAAGCACCGGTTCTGCGGCGGCCATTTTGACCAGACTCGATCGCAGATTTCCGATGTGTGACTTGCATTTGACTTGCGGTCGTTCATCGCCACGCCCGATCGACTCCGGCGTGTATCTCGCGACCAACTGATCGATGCCATCCTCCTGATCGCCGGTGAGTGCTCGCATACCCCAGCGTGTGAACGACCGCTGGCTGATGTGGCACGCGGAGATCAGGGTGATCGAATGATGGCGGTTGTCGGACTTGATCAAGCCGAAGAGCGATTCGACCTTCGATCGTTCGCCCTCGATGATCTGCAAGAAGCGTGTCGCCGAGAACCAGAGCACGCCGGTGATATCGAACCGCCGATTCCGCAGGCCCGATGGGAGCACGATCTCGTCGATGATGATGCGGTCGCTGATGTCCGCTCGACGATGACTGACATAGATGATTTCGTACAGGTCGTTCAAGCGTGCTTCCTTTGTGTGGTGAAGTCAACACAAAATTTATCCCTGTTCGGCTGCAAATGAAACCAAAAAGTTGAAGCTGGACTCATATTCAACAATATGAAGAACCACTCATGCGCAGAAGAGAAACAGTTAAGCGGGCGTGTCCCGTTACTGCTGGCGGTCATACTCCCGAGATGAAAATTGAGGAAAATTCCCAAGCATCGGTGATATCGACGATTCATGAGTTTTCACTTCGGGGTTAGCATCAATCACCTCAAAGCCATTGCGAGGATGCACGCGTATCACGCGTCGCGGTAGGAAAGAATTGCGCCCGCAGCGATCGATGCGTAACACAAAATCGGCACGAAGGGCGGGAGCCGCAGACCAAAAGAGGGAAACACGAAGTAAAAAATTACGCCCAGCGCGATGATGGCGAGCATCGCAATAAACAGTCGCTTTGCGAGCCGATGTGATTCTTTGTTGCGCTCGTCTTCCTCACGCACACGATCGCGTGCTTCTTCGAGCAACGATTCCGAATCATTGGAAGAGTTGGGACCAATGAAGAACTGCGGGGCATCGTCGTTGCGATCATGCTGTGCCACCGGTTACACCAGCAACGATGCAGGCGATTCGAGCAACTGCTTGACGGTGTTGAGATAGGCCGCGGCCATGGCGCCGTCGATAATGCGGTGGTCGCTGGAGATCGTCATCGACATCTCGTGCCCGACCACCAGTTCGGGGGTGCCGTCTTCGTCGTACTCAACAAACGGCTTCTCGATCGCGCGACCGACCGCGAGGATCGCTGCGTTAGGCGGGTTGATAATCGCGGTGAAGTGATCGACGCCAAACATGCCCAGGTTGCTGATGGTGAAGGTCGAGCCCGAGAGTTCCTGTGGGCTCAGGCCCTTCTCACGGGCCTTTTTGGCGAGCTGCTTGGTCTCGGCGCTAATCTGGCGGAGGCCGATCTGGTCGGCGTTGTTGATGGTGGCCACGACGAGCCCGCCGCCGCGTTCTTCGGGGAGCGACACGGCGACACCGATGTTGACATGGCCGTGCAGATCAATGGAAGGCCCCTGAGGATTCCACGATGAGTTGACAAACGGGTGCTGGTGCATCGCGATGGCGCAGGCACGCACGAGGAAGTCATTGACACTCAGTTTCACGCCCTGGGTGCTCAGCTGGTCGTTGAGTTCCTCTCGCAGGGTGAGCAGCGAATCCATACGGGCACTGATGGTCACCTGATAGTGGGGGATGGTGGTCTTGGATTCGACCAATCGCTTGGCGATGGTGGCGCGCATGTTGTTGAGCGCAACATTGCGTGATTCAAGCGTCGCACCCACGGCGGGCATCGGCGAGGGTGTCGGAGTGCTCGCACGGGTCTGCTGCTGCTGTGGTGCGGAAGCCGAGGCCGAGGTCTGGGGCCCCTTGCTGATCGCCGCTTCGACATCTTTCTTCACGATCCGGCCCGAGGGCCCGGAGCCGCTGAGTGTGCCCAGATCGATATCGTGCTCTTCGGCGATTTTGCGCGCCAATGGCGAGGCGAAGATTCGGTCGGTCGATTCGCTGCTTGATGATGATGGTGGCTCAGCTACAGCGGTCGCTGAAGGTGCCTGCGTTGCGTCCGATGTATCGTCGCCGGATTCGGATGCTTCCTTGTTCGTTGCTGAAGTATCCGAAGAAGCGCTTGATGATGAATCCGCTGATGAAGAGTTCATCGACTTGGCGGCTTCCTCAGCATCCTCGCCCTCCTCTGCCAGCACGACGATGGTTTCGCCCACATTGATGGTCTGGCCCTCTTTGATCGCCAGCGCCGCAACGGTGCCCTCGTCGAAGGCCTCAAGTTCCATGGTGGCCTTGTCGGTCTCGATATCGGCGATGACATCGCCCGGCGAGACGCTGTCGCCCTGCTTGACATGCCACTTGACGACGGTGCCTTGCTCCATGGTGTCTGAGAGGCGGGGCATGGTGATGTTGATGGGCATCGGTGCGTCTCCGGTTCTATCGTATGGCAGCCAGCTTCTCGTGCTGCCGGGTTCAGTCGTGCGTGGTCAGATCCATTTTATCAGGCGGAGCACCCCAAGTGTGATCCCGGCCAGAGTCAGCATGCTCAGGGTGGTCATCCAGAAGCCCGCCCCGCTGGCCGAGAGGGGCACTCCACCCACATTCATGCCCAGCATGCCGGTGATCACCGTGAGCGGCAGGCAGACCCCCGCGAGCACCGTCAGCGTGTACACACGCTGATTGAGCTGGTCGGATCGCTGCGAGATGATCTCGTCGCGGGTGACCGCGGCCCGGCCGTCGATCGCGGAGAGCTCTTCCACAATCCGCCCCAGCTGGTCCTTGATGAGGTTCGCTTCGGCCTTGAGGGCTTTGGAGTTGGTCAACTGCGGGGCGGCGCACAGGGTGGCCGCGGCATCATACATGGGCACAAGATAGCGGTGCAGACTCACCGCACGCAGGCGCAGCGGAGAGAGGTCCGACACTTGGGCCATGGGCGTGTTGTCGTCGAGCACCGAGTCCTGGATCTCATCGAGTTGAACGCCCAGTTCCTGGACTACCGGGGCGATGAACTGGGTCATCTGCGCGAAGAGCTGCACAAGGACCTCGGCGGGCGAGCGGGGGGCATCGGGCGTGCCGAACTTGCCGGCGATGGCTTCGGCGGAGCGCATTCGACGCTTGACCACGGTCACGATGCGGTTCTGATCGAGCCACACCCGGATCGACTTCATGTCCTCGGGCACGCTGGCCGGGTCGAGGTTCACACCCCGCCCGATGAACAGCAGCCCCTGATCGGTCTGCACACAGCGCGGGCGGGCGTGCTCGGCGACCATTGCCTTGGCCTCGCCGATCGGGATGCCCGAGTGCTTGATGACCCATTCGCTCGCCTCTTGGCTGGTCTGGGCCAGGTGCAGCCACGACCACCCGTCGCCGGATTGTGAGGCGTAGGGGTCGGCCACGGCTTGCCCCTCGCTGTCGATCGCGAAGAGCACGCCTTTGGGCGCGAGCTGTGGATCGGTGAGCATGGGCATCAGGTGGCGCTGACCATGGCTTTGACCGCTGCGTAGATACGGTCGGGGTTGGGCAGGTAGTTGTACTCGAGCCCCTTGGCGTAAGGTGTCGGGACATCCTCGGTGTTCAGGCGCTGGGGGGCGGCATCGAGCCAATCGAAGCACCGTTCGCAGATCTGCGTCACGACCTCAGACGCGATTGACGCGAAGGGCCATGACTGATCGACGACGAGCACCTTGTTGGTGACCTTGACGCGCTCGATGATCGACTCGATGTCCAGCGGGCGGATGGTCCGCATGTCGAGCACATCGACCTCGATGCCCTCTTCGCTGAGTTTCTCGGCCGCCTCGAGGCAGAAGTTCACAGGTCGCCCGAAGCTCACCAGCGTGATCGCGTCGCCCTCGCGGGCCAGGCGGGCACGCCCGAAGGGGATGTAGTATTCCTCCTCGGGGACATGGGCCTTGTCGCCGAGCATGCGCTCGGACTCGAGGAAGAACACCGGGTCGGGGTCGTTGATCGCGGTCTTGAGCAGGCCCTTGGCGTCGTAGGGGTTGGATGGGATGGCCATCTTGAGCCCGGGAACATTGGCGAAGAGGGCCTCGACACACCACGAGTGGGTGGAGGCGAGCTGCCCGCCGGCGCCGTCGTTGCCGCGGAAGACGATTGGGCAGCCGAACTGCCCGCCGCTCATGTAGAGCATCTTGGGCGCGTTGTTGAGGATCGGGTCGGCGGCGACGAAGCTGAACGACCAGCTCATGAACTCGACGATGGGCCGCAGCCCCATCATGGCCGCGGCGATGGCCATGCCCGCGAAGCCGTTCTCGCTGATGGGGGTGTCGATGATCCGCTGGGGGCCGAACTCGTCGAGCATGCCCTGGCTGATCTTGTAGGCGCCGTTGTACTCGGCCACCTCTTCGCCCAGCAGGAACACACGCTTGTCCTTGCGCATCTCCTCGCTCATCGCCTCACGCAGCGCTTCGCGGTATTGGATGATGCGATCGCCCTCGCGTGATGGCAGTTCGCGTTCAGCGACGAAGTCGGGCAGCGGCGGCGTGTCCACGGCGGGGTGGATGTCGGTTTCGATCATGGGGAGGGTGGTCATGGTGTGGTCTCGTTCGGCGTGTTGGCGAAGAGTTCGTCGCGGATGACTGTCGGTGATTCACCCATCTGCGGGCGTGTTCGTTTGGTGGTCTCGCCCGAGCGGAGCACGAGCAGGATGATGACTCGGCCCAGAAGCAGGAGGGCGAAGGCGATGCCCAGCAGGATGAGCGGGCCGAGGGTGTTCATGAGTTTTAACTACGATCTCTGCTTTCTAAATATGCGGTGGAATATTCCGTAACAACCCAATGGCCAAAGAACGAGCAGGCTCCGTAGATCCCGACGCACATCTGGTGATGGGAAGTCAGGAAAAATAGCTTTGACAACAAAGTAGCACCCCACGATAAGTCCGAGGACAAGCCCAAGTGCGATGATTGAGGATGGCGTGAAGTGGATGTGCTCATTCGGGTCGTTTCTCGAGTTGCGAAGGGTCTCAGCAAAGTTTCCGGTTCTGAAACTCAATATCACGAGGATGATGAAAACGATGATGAGGATCATTCGTGCATCACATCAACGGGTTCTTCGTCCCATGGCTGTAGGTCGCCGTGGGGGAGAGGTTCTTTTGGGGGTTGGCGAAGACATCGGTGAAGAGTTCGCTGTCCTCGGGTGAATCGGCGGCTTCGGCGGCGTCGATGGCGGCGCGGACGGTGTCGCGGATGTCCTTTTGCATGGTCTTCCAGTCGTCCTCGCTCAGCCAGCCGCGGTCCATCAGGTCGCTCACGAGCTTGGCGATCGAGTCCTTGTCCTTGTACTGATCGACCTCTTCCTTGGTGCGGTACTTCTGTGGGTCGCTCATGGAGTGGCCCTGGTAGCGGTAGGTTTTGAGGTCGATGAAGGCGGGACGCGATTCTTCGCGGCACTGATCGACGATGGGCCTGAACTCGTCGTAGATGTTCATGATGTCGAGGCCGTCGATCTTGACGCCGATCATGCCGTAGCCCTTGGCGCGGTCGATGAGGTTCTCGTGGTTGGCGGTGTGGCGGTTGATGGAGGTGCCCATCGAGTAGCCGTTGTTCTCGAGGATGTAGATGACGGGCAGGCCCCAGAGCGCGGCCATGTTCTGTGCTTCGTGGAAGGCGCCCTGATCGAGTGCGCCGTCGCCCATGTAGCAGAGGGTGACTTTCTTCTTGGCTTCTCCGCCGTGCAGTGCCTTGCCCAAGACTTCGTGCTCGTACTTGGTGGCGAAGGCGAAGCCGGCACCCATAGGAGTTTGAGCACTGACGATGCCGTGCCCGCCGAAGAGCCAGTTGGGGCGGTCGAACATGTGCATGGATCCGCCCTTGCCCTTGGCGCAGCCGTTGACCTTGCCGAACATCTCGCCCATGCAGGCCTCGGGGGTCATGCCGCGTGCGAGTGCGTGGCCGTGGTCGCGGTAGGCGGTGATGACGGGGTCGTCGTGGTTCACACAGCCGATGGTGCCGACGGCACACGCTTCTTGCCCGGTGTAGATGTGGCAGAACCCGCCGATCTTGGCCTGCTGGTAGGCCTGCATGGTCCGGTTCTCGAACTCACGGATGAGCTGCATGTCCGCGAGCCATTTGAGCAGGCTCTCTTTGGGCAGATCGGCGGCTGTTTTGGCGGTCGGGGCCTTGCCGGTGTTGGAGCCGTCGGTTGGCGAATGGGCTTTCGCGGTGTTCATGTTGGTGTGCTCGCTTTGGACAATGGCCTGCGTCATGGGCGATTCCTGAGAGTGAGTGGGGCACAGAGTTGGGATGCGTGGGCCAAGCTCGGCCTTTGAGCATGATTGGCGCTGGCACCAGACGCGTCTGCAAACCGGTATCTGGTTGGCCCAGTATAGGAGCTTCATCCCTTGTTCGCTGCCCGATTTCGCCAAGATTCGGGTTTGATCTGGGTGCGTCAGGGCCCTGTTGAGTACGAAAAAACACGCCCGCTGCGGGCGTGTTTCGGGGGTGTGGAGCATCGCGTGAATCTGGCCGGGACAAGTGGCAGATCAGGCCCGATTCATTCGCTCAGCGCCGCTTTCTGATTGCTCGCTCGGGTCTGTGATTTCAGCAAGACTAGCGCGGTCTCGACCTGAAGATCGGTGCCCTCGGTGAGCAGCGTGTTGGGGTCAGGCCGCTCGGCATCCTCGATGATGTTCCCGTTTTCGTCGAGCGGGAGCACATCGGCATCGCGACGCAGCAGCAACGCGGCCTGCTGCTGGCTCGGGAGCATATCGACCTGCAGATCGGGGTCGATCCCCCATTCGGTTGAGCCGGGCACCTTGTGGATCATCCGCGGCGAGTCGATCTTGTAATAGTTGGTCGTCACCTTCATCGCGGCGGTCGCGCCGGGCAGCAGGTATACATTCTGCACCGAGCCCTTGCCAAAGCTACGGTTGCCCAGGACCAACGCTTCGATTTTGCCCTGCCTGGCACCCGCCTGGATGGCCCCAGAAAGAATCTCAGACGCCGAAGCGCTCCCTTCGTTGACAAGCACAATCACCGGGATGTCAGAGACCGAAGTGCGGTCGGAGACACGCACCGCTTCGTTGAGCGATTCGGTGATGCCCGAGGCATCGACCGTCTTGACGATCAGCCCCTTGGACACGAACCGCGAGGCGAGTTGCACGGCCTGATCAAGCAGACCACCCGGGTTGTAGCGCAGATCGAGGATCAAGGCGTTGAGGCCGTCCTCTTTCATGCTGCTGATCGCACGATCGAACTCGCTGGTCGAGTCTTCGGTGAATCCGGTGAGTCGCAAGTAGCCGATGCCGTCTTCCTGATCGATGAAGTAGTTCCAGTCCGTATCGCCCGGGCCGGTCTTGGCCCAGCCCTTGACGGTGGGGAGGTCGATCTTCTGGCGCACGATGGTGAAATCTTTTTCCATCGGCTCGCCGTCGTCCCCCATGCGTTCCACGGTGATCGTGACCTTGGTGTTCGATGGGCCGGTGATGATCTCGACGGCTTGGTCGAGCCCGAGCCCGACGGCGGTCAGGCCGTCGATCTTCTTGATGATGTCATCGCTGCGGATGCCCGCACGCTGCGCGGGCGTGCCCTCGAGGGGGGTGACGATCTTGATGTTCTGCAGCTCGTCGAGCTGGATCTGCACACCGATGCCGATGAACTCGCCCTGTGTGGAGCGGCGGAAGCGTGCCAGCTCGTCGGGCCAGATGATGGCGGTGTAGTCGTCGAGTGCGGACATGGCTCCGTTGCCAAACTCGTGCAGAATGGCGTTTTCCATGATGCCGGTCTGCTGGGTGGCGACGGTAAGGATCTCATCGAGCGCACGGCGCAGGTCGTAGCCGCTCGCCGGCGAGGCCTTGCTCGCGATGCGCAGCTTCTGGTCTTCGATCGCTCGCAGCAGCTGATCACGCTTTCGTGGGTTGTTCAGCTCTTGGAAGACGATCGCGAGATCGGTGGTGGTCGCCATGGTCTTGACCGCATCGAGCCCGGAGATGATCAGGTCGTTCATCGTAACGCCGTCGGGATGCTTGCGGGTCTGGCGCCCGACATGCTGATCGGCGGCACGCTGAATGGCGGTGCGCACGGTGATCGAGTTGATCCCCATGAGTTTCTCTTTGAAGTCGTCGCCGTAGGCGTTGTAGGGCGGGAGCGCGTCGAGCCCTTCTTCGAGTCGCCGATCGTTACGGATCTCCCAGAGCCGCTCGGGCGTGTACATGCGAATCATGGCGAGTCGTCTTGAGAGCCGATCGACCTGTTCTTTGTAGATGCCGCTGGTATCGAAGATCGCGTTGAGCCGGTAGTACAGCTCCGAGGCGATCATCCAATCGTTCTCGGTTTCTGCCAGCGCGGCCGCGTCGTCGGCAATGGCGATGGTCCGCACCACACTCGCGTCCTCAAAGAAACGATCCTCGTTGTCGTAGAGCATCTGCAGCTCGACCACCTTGCTCAGGGCTTTGGAGAGTTCGACGCCCGACTGGGTTTCGTTGTACTTGGTCAGGTGCTCTTTTAGCTCGATCTGGGCTTCGGTGATCTGTTCATTGCGGGTCGTCTCACGCTTCTCGATATTGGTCTGGAGCAGCTCGATCGATCGGGCGAGCCCACCGTCGACGCTTTCCCAGTGGTCTGCCTTGAGCAGCTTGCTCAGCGCCTGTGCATCGCCTTGGGTCGCCGCACGCCAGATCGAGCCGGGGCTCGCTTCGTTCTGGGCAACCATGCTCGAACCCGGCTCGGTGGTGAGGATTTCAGTCGTCGCGTGCACGCTGCCGGCGCACACACTCAGGGCGGTCAGAAGCCCAAGGGTGGTGGTGCGTGCGAAGCGTCGTGTGAGCAGGTCGAGCATATGGACTCCGTTGGGTTGTCAGTCGATTGCCCGCGGGCATCTCAACCGAAGAAAAAAGTGGGATCAGTCCCGATATCGCTGTATCGGGCGAGAATCATCGAAAGAATCAACACCCGGGCATGCCTGAGCATTCCCATCGGTATCGGGCGTCGTAGTGCGACCAGCCCGCACAGTACCCGATAGTGGTTGTACGCCCGAGCCGATAAAAAGTTTCCACAATCAATCCCCCACGAATCCCCAATTGGCCCGACGCGCCCGCACAAACCCACCTGATGACAGGGCTTACCGGCTCAGAGCGGGGGCAGTGTTTCAAATGGAGCCACGGCGTGACGCTTGTCACGGGCGAGCATCCGCCACCCGATGAGCACACTGACCAGCACCGCGCCACTAATCAGCACAATCACCCAGAAGCGGAAGGCATCGTCGCTGCCGCCGCTGAGCCCGATGCCCGAGAGCCCGGCGATCGGCCCGAGGGTGTAGCCCATGCCGATCATGGCCTCGTGCTTGCCGCCGGCGTCGACCTCGCTGTTGCCCACGGCCATCGCGTAGTAGAGCGCGCCGTAGTAGGTGATGGCGATGCCCATGCCGGTGATGGCCAGCCCAGTGATGAGCAGGGCGACCCCGAAGGCCGGGACCATGGGCGAGCCCATGCACAGCGCGAAGCCCACGAGCATCAGCGCCATGCCGGTCCACGGCGTCCACCAGCGCCCGTGCCAGCCGTGCCAGCGCTCGAAGAAGAAGAACATGAGCACGCGCGAGGTGAGCCACACACTCGCCAGCGGGGTCATCCAGTGCACCGGGACGCCGAGCTTGGTCTCGACGATCGGCAGCAGCGGCGAGAGCGCTGAGAGGACGATGTAGGACGCGATGAGCAGCACGCGGAAGATGATCAGCAGGCGCCGGTAGACCTCGGGCGGCGGGGCGTGGTCGAGATCGAGATGGCGGGGCGGGTAGGGCGTGAACCAGCGCAGGGCCATGATCATGAGCAGCTGAAACCCGCCCAAGATCGACAAGATCACAAACGGATGCCCGGCGAGCAACGGGGCCATGCCCCAGAACGAGATGACCAACGCACCGGCCCAGACGATGTTAAAGCGGCCCAGCGCGGACCGCAGCGCCTTCTCGCGTCGTCCGCCCGAGAGGTAGGCCTCCACGATGGGCCAGAGCACCCCGGTCATGGGGCTGAAGACGATGATGAGCGTCCACAGGGCGGGTTCGAGCAGCTCGGGCGCGAGACGCTGGGCCAGCAGCGGGAGCTGGCAGGCCAGGGCGATGACGCTCAGCACGATGACCAGCAGCCCGCGCGGCGAGAGGCGGGTGCTGCGACGAGACAGGTGCGACACGATCGGGCCCGAGGCCAATGCGCCGCCAATGTAGGAGACCCCCAGCACCAGGGCCATGAGCAGGTTCATGGTGCGGGTGTAGCCCAGACCCTCGGTGGCGATGAACGAGAAGCCATTGGTGATCGCCCCGGTTCCCAGCGAGCCCAGGAAGGTGAGGGCGAGCACGGCCCAGAGCGGGGTGGGGACGGGTTTGTGCGCGGGTTGTGGGTTGAGCGTTGCCATTTGATCAGCGCGATCGTAGACTCATGGCTGCTCCCGGTGCTCGCATCGGTGGGCGACAACCTGCTGGTCCCGTAGCTCAATTGGATAGAGCGTTGGCCTCCGAAGCCAAAGGTTCTGCGTTCGAATCGCAGCGGGATCGCTTTTCAAAGGCCCCGGCAACTTGCTGGGGCTTTTTCCGTATGATGCAAGCATGAAGAAGATCATGACCATCATCGGGATTATTGCGCTGCTGCTGGTTTTTTTGATCGGCGGTGCGGGTGTTTGGGCGTATTACGAGTTCATGCACACCGAGCCGCTGACCGAGGCCGAGCTGGCCGAGCTGACGCCGGACTGGGATGTGGTGACGGGTGGCAACTGGTCGACTTGGCACGACGCGGGCGATGGGACCAAGGTCTGGAATCCCGCGGCGAGCTACAACGCGTGGGTGGCGTCGATCCCCGAAGACGATCGCGCGTGGCCCGCGATGGTTGACGCGTACTACGCGCACTTCAGTTTGCTCACCAGCGAAGTGAGTATGGAGTGCTACGGGACGCTCCCGACGGACCCTGAGCGATGGGCGCTGTTCGCGCCCGTTCTTGCAACGCCTGAGTGCGATGCGCTCCTTGACAAGCTTCTCCGCGCGTTCGATAGACCTGAGATGGGTGGGTGGCTGAACAACAGTGACGGTCCGTACGAGCACGCGGCGATGGTCAAGCATGCGGCGGCACAGCCCGAACCTGCGCCGGGTGAGCGGGCGTTTTATCAGCCGGGGCCACTCGAGTTCGATCGTGAAGCGAATAACGAACTGATAAACATCTGGATGCCCTGGCTGTCGCGACAGCGTCACTTCGCGAACTTCATGCGCAGCAAGGCGGCCTACGAACTGGACCGGGGCGATGCGGAGATGTTCGTCGAGACGATGACGGCGATGCTGCGCTCGAGTGACTTGGCAGGCGACATCCCCGTGTACATCAATCAACTCGTAGAGTCAGCAATCGAGAACCTGACGCTGAGCACGATCGACTGGGCACTGCTGCATCATGGCGATCAGTTTGAAGCATCTGCGCTGCAAGAGCTCGATGACGCTATTAGGTTACACGGCGATGTTCAGGTCATCTGGCAGGGTGAGGCGCTGCAGTTCAACGATACGCTGCGTCGCTTGGGTGACGCGAGCGGTAAACTCGCGCCCGGGGCGTCGGCGAATGTCGGTACAGGGTTGGGGCAGCCGACAAGTCTGCCAGATGCGCAGCTGCATGCGACATCGCAGCGTGCATTGCTGGTGTATAACAGGTTGCTCGAGGCCGCGAGCGACCACGCGGGGCTCGACTGGGATGGGACGAGCGGGCAGATCGACGCGCTCTACCAACAGCAACGCGGTTCGCTCAACAGCGTCACCTCGGTGATGCTCGACATTATGCTCCCATCGCTTGATCGCATGTCGATTTCGTTTCGACAGAGCGCGCAGCAGACCGTCGGCACGCGATTGGCAATCGCCGCATATCGACACAAGGTACGCCACGGGTCGTTACCCGAATCACTCGACGCGATCGACGACGACCTGATCACATTCGACCCCATCGACGCCTTCACCGGCGAGCCGCTCCGATACAGACTTGTCGACGGCCACCCGCTCATCTACTCGGTGGGTGATGATCGAACTGACGATGGGGGACAGATCCGGTGGCAATACAACGGGAAAGATCCGGAGGGCAATGCGCTGCGCAAACCGACATACCCCGAATGGCTCGACGCGCAGCGGGCGGCTGAGATTTTGCTGAATGTTCCCGAGCGTATCTCCGGGGACTGGGTGCTGTTTCCAATCCCGCGTGCGGATCCCGAGCCGCTGGATGATGGGTACGATGGCGACTGGGATCTCAAGCAGGACGGGACATACGAGGATGTCTACGTTGATCAACCCCCATCCGAGAGCGAAGACTGATCACTTCTTGGATGACTTGGGTGGCAGCGGCTTGTCGCAGTTGACCCCGAACTTCTGGCACACCGGGTGCTCGTGCTTGCAGTTGGGGCGGGCGGTGCAGGCGTAGCGGCCGTGGAACACGAACTGGTGGCCAAGGCGTGACCACAGCTCGCGCGGGAACAGGGCCATCAGCTTCTTCTCGATGATCGCCGTGTTGGTTTTGGGGTCGTCAAAGAACCCGAAGCGCCAGCTCAGGCGCTGCACATGGGTGTCGACGACGAAGCCCATGTTGATGTCGAAGGCGTTGCCGAGGACCACATTGGCCGTCTTGCGGGCCACGCCGCGGAGCGTGAGCAGGTCGTCCATATTGCCCGGGACCTGCCCGTCGTAGTGCTCTACGATGCGGGTCATGGATTCGTGGATCGACTTGGCCTTGCTGCGATAGAGACCGATGGTCTTGATGTAGGGCTCGATCTTTTCGGGGGATGACTTGGCATAGTCTGCGGGCGATTTGAACTTGGCGAAGAGCTTCGGTGTGGCCTTGTTCACGCCCGCGTCGGTGGACTGGGCCGAGAGAATGGTGGCGATCAGCAGTTCGTGGGCGTTGCTGTGGTCCAGCTCGCAGTAGGCGTCGGCGTAGTGCTCTTGGAGGGCATCAGCGAGGCGTTTGGCCTTGCGTTTCTCGGCGGGGGTTACCTCGGGGAGCTTGAACGGGATGTCTCGCAAGCCGCGTGGGTTGTCCTTGCCTTTGGGGTGCGTTTTGGCATCGGTCATGTGGGTTCTGTTCCCTTCCGGGTGCCACCACTCGCCGTCCCCGGCGCAGTGGTGTCTTATGAAATCCCAGAGGTACTACTGCGCCGCATTGCGTCGAGTAGTGGCACCCTGCGAGTTGGCCGTCATCGTCCATGCCGCGAGTGCAAGATTGATCAGCACCATGAGTGTGAGTCCGCCGAGCAGGTTTGAGGCCATGGAGTGTGAGGCGAGGAAGCGGTCTTTGAACAGATCGGCCTGCGCCGTGTCGCCCGCGGCCGCGAAGTCCCAGTAGCCGTTGAGCGTCTGGGTGAGCGATGGCATGAAGAAGAACAAGTGGTAGCTGAGCAGCGCCAGCGTCATGCACAGCACCAGCACCCGCATCACCCGTGCCGGTGTGTTGAGCGAGTAGCCCATCGCCACGAGCAACGCGATCGAGCCCAGCGCGAGCGAGGCACAGACGAACTGGATCGTATCGACTGTGAAGAAGACCCGAGATGCCACCAAACCCCCGGCAAGGGTAGCGTGATCGCCTTCATATGCGCCATATGCCCCAAGTGTGGGCTCCAGGCGACGCATGAGCGGGAAGACGATCGCCGCGACGACCCCCGACATGGCCACGCTGCCCAGCCAGATCGACAGCGAAAGGAGGTGAAGGATCTGCAGCATACGGGAGAACAACGCTCGGCTCATGCAGGATCGTAGAACGCGCAGCGACTCGGGCGCATATAAATCAGCATGTTCGGACTGCCCGAAATCTCGGTTTCCGCGTACGGGTTCAGTACCCCCGCCAATCCGCATCCGCGTGCCGCGATCGATGCGATCGCCAATCTGGGCGTGCGGGGCATCACCCTTGACGCCGCTCGGTCGGGTCTGCGTCCGCGTGAGCTGGGGCGCTCTGCCCGGCGCGATCTGGCGTCCCTCTTACGTCGTGTCGAACTGGAGTTCACCGGGCTCGATCTCTGGGTCCCGCCCGAGCACTTCAACAGCGCGAGCCAATCGCAGCGCGCCATCGATGCCGTAGGTCAGGCCCTGGAACTGGCGGGCGAACTCGCTCCGCTGGTGGGTGGCCGATCGCAGGCAGTCGTTTCGGTGCTGCTGCCAACCGACCTGAGCGCCGATGCCCGCTCGACACTTGGCGCGATGGCCCAGCGGCACGGTGCAACGCTGGCCGACCATGCGTTGATCGCGGACGGACAGACACCGACCGCGGGGATTGGTGTGGGCATCGATCCGGTGTTCTACCTGACCGACGGCTCATCGCCCGCAAAAGCCATCACCCGCGCCGGGACCAACCTCGCCAGCGCCCGGCTCAGTGATACCACCGCGATGGGCCGCTGCGTGATCGGTGCCAGTGGCAGCAAGCTCGATCTGACCGGGTACGCGGGGGCGCTGATCGTCTCCGGGCAGGACTGGGTCACGCTCGATGTCCGTGAGATGCCCGAGCCGGGCGAAGCGGTCGCCAAATCGATCGAGGCTTGGCGCGACGCGGGGACGCTTTAGACCTCAAATTTCCTCCCCCGCCCTTGCGGGGGAGGAGAAGCAAACTTAGAACGCTGCCGGCTCCAGATCCGCCCGTAGATACAACGGATGCTTTGGATATCCCTCTTTGGTCACGCCCAGGCATTTGGTTTTACAGATCGGGCTGAGCAGATCGATCACCTGTTGATGCCGATCATTGAGCCGCGCGTGCGTGCCCCAGCCCACGATCACCAGGTCCGCCCGCTTGGCGAGCTTGACGATCGCCGCGTCATTGCCTGGCCCGATCGGGTCATCCACCTGCCGCAGCCCCTTGGGATCCGTCGATCGCAGCGCAAAGACATTGCACACATCCATCGCGTGAAAACCCCAGCGCTTGGCGTAGCCGAAGCAGCGCGTCAGCGTCGGGTCGAGCACCTTGGCGTCAGCGGTGGAAGGGTTGAGCAGACAGAAGCACACCCGCGACCCGCCCGGGGCCCAGCGCCGCCCGAGGGTGTAGCGGTACCGCTCGGTGTCATCGAAAGTGGCCCAGCCGCGTCCGTGTGCGTTCATGGTGCAAGGGTATGTCGTTGACCGGTATCAGGTTGCCCAACGACAGTTGATCAATCGTCTTCGAACGGATCATCGCGCGGCAAAGGGAAGAGGACGAAGTCGCCCGTAATTTCATGGGGTGAGTTCGCCATGATTGATGCAGCGCGTTGCTCGGAGATCCAGTGCTGGTGTTTCTCCACCGTGTGAATCTCCGAGCCAAGCATGGTGTTCCACACCGGCTCACCCTTATTGTCGGTGCGATCTCCGCCCACGGAATAAACCAGTATCTGACCATCACGCATCGTCGTAAGCAAGTGCTCGTTTGTGAACAGGTCGATCGGCTCAAACTCAAGCAGGTCCGCATCAAGGGCACTCAGCGATGCGGGGAACACTCCGTGGCGGAGTTTGTGTCGCTGCAACGCAATCGCGGTGCGAGTCCCGATGTGCTCCTGGTGGTGCTTTAAAAATCTTTTGACGACCCGATCATACGCGGCGGTGAACACGCCTGCGAACCTGCTCGATACAGGGTTCAGTTCCATACCCTCAGGTGTCGCATACGGCAGCTCAATGTCCGATCCATCCCAGGGCAAACGCGACATGTCTGCGCCGTACTGATTCCCCCGGAACAGCAACCACAATGGCTGCTGAAGCGACTCATCGAACTCCCGAACAGGCTTGTTCGTGGGCGGCCCGATTACATCGAACAGTTCCTTGTCATTGATAAACGCATCAGCGATCGCGCCGAATCGGAACGCGCCGTCCCGCGTTGCGTACCTGCGAATGGAGTCCTCCAGATATAACGCCTCGCCCAGATGCCCATATCCCTCGATCGCGTTCTCCGCCATGATCGCATCCAGGGCCGCAAGGTGGGCGTCATCGAAACGATCAGGGTGCTTCTCAAGCGCCCAGCGGATCGTATCCAGCCCTCGCTTGAGGATCGCAACACGCACAAGCTGATCAATGGCCACCGGAAAATCATCGAGCAACTGTTGTGACCCCTGCGATGCACGCATGAGTTTGAAGAACCGATCTGCATCGCCTTGCTCGATCGCAACCACCGCGGCGTTATTAAGCAGTTTTACGGCCATCTGTAGTTGGCCGAGCGTAAAGCCTCTCGTGTTGAACATCGAGATGTTCGTTCCTCCATCGCGTAAATCCGCCGCATGCGGGTCATCTGTGGCTGCGATTTCGTCTTCCTCAAGATCTGATAGAAGCGAGCCCATGTGCGGGCGAGCAAGTGTTTGGCACAGCACATCCACCGCGAAGCGATGTTTGGGGTCGCTGTGCCACGCACGAATGGGCTCAAAGTCATCCGCTTCATAGGGCAAGCGGCCAAGATCGTCATGTTCGAAGATGTCCTCGTGTGTCTGCCAGAACAAATACAAATCAGGCCACGCCCGTTCGTTCTCTTCAAGCGTGCGGACCCATCCATTGAATCCAGCGACGGGATCCCAGACGCGATCGCCCTTTGCGTCGATTCGCCAGGGCGACCATCGCCCTCGGGTGACGGGCGTGTAATCGATATCGATCTCGTCAATCTGTTCCGGGGTGAGTGCCTGTGTGTGGATCAGCTTAGCCCGAACGATTACCCATACCGCTCCCCCGACAAGCAGGGCGAGCGTGATCAGGATACACGCCAAGATCAAAAGTCTTTTCTTCACAGTGATTGATCGCTCACCCCAGCTTCGCCAGCTCGTCCTGATCGAACTCCGCGTTGGAATACACCTTCTGGATATCGTCGTTATCCTCGAGCGCGTCGATCAGGTTCATGACCTTGCGGACATCGTCGCCGCCCACGGGCACGGTGTTCTCAGGGATGCGGGTGATCTCGGCTTCCATGATCTCGATGCCGCTCTTTTCGAGTTCGTCTTTGACGCGTTGGAACTCGGTCGGCTCGGTCACGATGGTCCACACGCCCTTGTCGTCGCCCTCGCGCTCGGGCGACTGGATATCTTCGGCCCCGGCCTCGAGCGCGGCGTCCATGACCTGTTCCTCATTGAACTTGTTGGCGTCGATGTAGATCTGGCCTTGGATGGTGAACATGAAGGCGACGGTCCCCGCGTTGCCCATCGAGCCGCCGGCCTTCTTGAAGATGCTGCGGACTTCGCCCACCGTGCGTGTGTTGTTGTCGGTCAGCGCATCGATAATCAGGGCGGTGCCGCCCGGGCCGTAGCCCTCGTAGATGAGCTGCTGGAACTCCGCCCCGCCCGACTCGCCCGAGCCCTTCTCGATGGCCCGCTTGATGGTGTCCTTGGGCATGTTGGCATACTTGGCCTCGTCGATCGCGTAGCGCAGGGCCAGGTTGGTCTCGGGTTCTCCTCCGCCAGCGCGCGCGGCGACCATGATGGCCTTGGAGCACTTGGACCAGACCTTGCCCTTCTTTTTGTCCTGACGCTCTTTGCGGTGACGGATGTTCGACCATTTGCTGTGACCGGCCATGTGCGGGTTCTCCTCGGTATCGATTGCGGATCGAATGATCAGGCATGCGATCAGATATGCATTGTTGGCGTGCACCCGTCGTGTTTCACCATCAGGTTACGCAGACGAGCACGGGTGATGTTAGCTGCCGCTGGGTTCGTCGAAGATCGGAGCGATCTTGGGCTCACCCCCGGCCTCGGCATCTTGGATGCGGTAGCGGAGCCCGCGGAGCTCGGCGCTGGCGGCTTCGATCGCACGCCGGTTGGGTTCGGGCTGGGCGCTGAGGGTGCGGATGCGTGAGCGGAGCATGTTCTCGCCGCTGAGCCAGGCCTCGATCGCTTGTTCTTTTCGACCTGCGCGCCAGAGGGCATCGCCCAGATGCTCCAAGATCGTCGCGTTTGAACGCTCGGTATCGAGCCGGTTGGCGCGGGCGAGAATCGAGATCGCCCCGCGTCGGGACACCTCACCGGTCTGCGGGTCGATCTCGTCTTCCAAGATGCCCATTTTGTATCGCAACCAGCCGAGCGAGTCGATGACCGATGCCTCGTTGGGCAGCACCCGGGCCGCGGTCTCGAGCATCTCAGTCGCGTCGGCGATGCGTTCGCCCGCCTCGGTGAGCATGTAGCCCAGGTCGTTGTTGCTCCAGCCGTGCTCGGGGTCAAATGAGAGTGCGAGCGCGAGGTATGTCTTTGCCTGTTCGGGGCGTTCAAACGCAGACGCCATCGCACCTGCGGTGTACGCCAGATCGGCCCGCTGCTGGTCTTCTGAAAGGCCGGAGATCGGGCGTTGGGGTGTGCCCAGCATGACCGTGGTGCGTTCGATCGCGGCCTGCATCACACCGGCGTCCTCGAACGCATCGATCACACCCAGCAGGTCGGTGTTCTCGCCAACGCCGCCGAGCAGACGGAAGACCTCGATGAGCGCATCTTCTCGCAGCGTGCTTTCTGAGAGTGCCAGGCGTGTGACGATAACGATCGCTTCGTGCGGGCGATCTTCGCCCAGAAGGACCTGCACGGGCAACGACCGCAGCACACGCACATTCTCTGGGTTGTCCTCAAACCGCTGGGTGTAGTCTTCAATGAGCGAGAGCAGGGCGTCGATGTCGATCTGAGCTTTTCGAGTAAGCAGCAGCAGCTTGGTGCGTGCCATGAAAAAATCGAGCGGGCCGGTGCGGCTTTCGATCAGCTCGACCATGCTGAGCATCGCATCGTCAATGCCGGCGGTCTCGGCGTGCTCGGCCATGCTGTAGACAACCTGCTCGAGCTGGCGCTGCTGGGCCGGGAGCAGGGTGACCTGTGCAGGGATGTTCTCCGCGAGTAGATCGACGGCTTGCTTCGCGCTGTCCGCGTCGCCGCGGCTCGACAGCGCGTTGGCGTATTCGAGCGACGGGTCAATCCCGTTGCGCGAACCCAGACGCTCGTCGATGAGCTGGCGGGCACGCTCGGGGTCTTCGAGTTCGTTGGCGATGAGGTTCTCGCGCACACGCGCGACCTCATATGAGCCGGTTCGTTCCCACAGGCCCGTGAGCAACTCGAGGGATTGGTCATAGGCGTCTTGCTCGTAGCGGATCTGCGCGAGTGCAAGCCCGGTGCGGATCGCGTTGGGCGACTTGGCCAGCCGCCGCGTGAGCCAGTCGGCACCCCGGTTGAGCGCTTCGGGATCGTTGCGGCTCTGCTGGGTCTTCCAGATGCTCAGCAGCAGATCTTCGCCCAGCAGGTCCGCGTCGCGATGCTGATTGATCTCGACGAGCATCGATTCTGCCTCGCTGAGCAGCCCGTTGCGTGCCAGATCACCCGCCCGCAGCAGCATGAACAAATCAGAGTTGGGTCTCCGCTCGCCCAACTCACGGATCACATCGCGCAGCTTGGTTTCATCGCTGAGCGGGCCGCCGTTGCCGAACAGGCGGATCAGCCGATCGCTGACCCGGTCGTCGTACATATCGATTTGCTGAGCAGTCTCGAGCGCCTCAACCGCGGCATCCGCGTTCTCTCGGCTCAGCTCGATCCGTGCCAACAGGAGCAGGTCGTCGCTTGTTGCGTCGGGTGCAGCCGCGAGTTCTTGGGCGAGCGATGCCGCCCGGTCGGGTTGCTGCAGGAGCATCATCAGCTCAGCGGCTGCTCGCTTCGCGCTGCTGTCGCCCTGCTGGGCGCGATCACTCAGCTCATCCCCGAGTGTTCTTGCGGTGTCCCAGCGTCCGGTGAGGGCAGCGGCCTGGGCGTGGGTTTCGAGCCATTGCGCGCTCTGGTTCGCGAGATCTGAAACCGAGAGCGCGTCGAGATGGAAGAGCAGATCGGCCCTGCCCAGCCGCAGCGCGAGTGCTGATCGCAGCAGCTGGCCCGCGGCGTTGTCGGCTTTGATCGTGTTCAACCGTTCAAGCACGGGCGTACCCGTCGCGTTGAGCGAATCGCTCAGCGCGTTGGCGATCGCCGGGTTGCGTTCAACCAGCTGCAGCGCCCAGCGCGTCTGGGCCTGGGGCGACTCGATCGTGCGGAGCACGCTGAGCAGCGCGCCGGGGTTATGTCCATCGGCTTGTGCCTGCGTGATCCGTTCGAGGGCTTGGTCGGGGGTCGTTCCAACCAACTCGAGCTTGAGCAGCGAGCGACGGACCGAGAGCGGTTGATCAGTAGCTGTCCGAAGCGACGCGATCGCGTCGCTCAAAAGACCTCGAAGCGAGTTCATTTTGCTCAGCGTGCGCACCCAGCGGGCTTCCTGCCATCCCGCTTGGCCCGGGTGCGTTTGGAGATGCTCGATGAGCAACAGCGCCGCCGAGGCGGGGTGCCCATCGCGAAGCTTCGCGGCGATCTGGCGAGCGGTGAGCCCGGTCGTCGCGCCCTCGCTGAGCTGTGCCGCCTGTGCGTAGGCCGATGCGGCACGCGCGTGCGCACCCACGCGGCTCCAAGCATCGCCGGCAATGACCCACAGGCCCGCTCTGCGCCCGAGGATCTGGATAGTCTCCTGCCGCCAGCGCGGGTCGCGTATCGATGGATCGAAAGCGGTGAGCGCCTCCTCAAGCGACTGTGCGCCCGCGCGGAGGTAGCCGGTTCGGATCTGGGCGTTGCCGAGCATGATGCCCGCAAGGACGCGCGCGACCGGATCGCGTTCGATCTCATCGTACTCGAGCGCGATCGAGCACAGGGTCATCACGCGTTCATCGTTGCCCAGCGTGTATGCCTGCGATGCGACATAGACCAGTGTGGTGCCGCTGCGATCGCCCAACTCGATAGCGCGCTCATACGCCTCGTTGGCCCCGACAGGGTCTCCCAGTTCGACCCGCACCGCGCCCAGCGCGGCGGCGAGTTCGGGCGCGTTCGGATCGAGTTCCATGGCCTGCATGAGCACGCCCGATGCATCCTGTGGCCGTCCCTGCTGACGCAGCATGCGGGCCCGGGTGTAGAGCTTGGCCGCGTGACCCTGACGGACCAAGTCGATCGAATCCTGCGGCTGGGTGATGACGATCTGGGCGCCGATCTCTATTTCTTCAGCGCTCATCAAGGCCTTGCGATGCGCCTCGGTGCCGGGGGTAAGTGGGGGCGTATCGTCGCGCACGAGTTCGCGGATCAGCGCGTCATCGGCGGGGGGTAATGGCTTGAGTGTTTCGAGTTCGGCGCGGGCCTGCAGCAGACGGATCGGGTCTTCGATCGCTGCGGTGGCCCGCAGCTGCTGCTCGGTGCGCGTGGCGCGGGTCGCACAAGAGAATATGGAACCAGCGCTGAGCAGAAGCACCAGCCCCAATCCCGCGTGATGAATCGGTGACGGGGCTGAGCGGCTCATGAGCTTGCGCCTTTCTTGCTCTTTTTGGATGTGCGGGTTCGTTCAGGCATCGATCGCCCCGTCCCTCGCTGTGTCTGCGACCAATGTTCGATGAGCGTGTAGGTGTGCAATGCGTCATTGGCACGCACGCCTCGTTCGAGCTGCTGGGCTTGCTGGTCGAGTTCGCTTCCCGCGGTAATCACGCCATGACTGCCCAGCAGGCGTGCGAGCCGATCGTCGAGCGGGAACGCGTGCCACCCCAGCCGCAGCAGCACGAGACGGGACGCCGCGTATAGCGGGAGCCCATCGATGCTCGTCAGATAGTCTTGCACTTCTTTTTTGCTCAACTCATTGAGTGGAGCGAGCGAGATGGCGTTGTGTCTTTCATAGACCTCATTGAGCACCAGGATCAACCGATCAGCCCGCTCAAGATTTCGGGGCATGCGTGCTCCAAGAATCGACGCAAGCTCTTCTGTGGTGCAAACCCGAAGTTCATTGAGATCGACAAGCTCGCTGCCGATTCGTTCGCAGGCCTTGATTGCGTGGTCGATCGAGGACTCCCACATCAGCATCGAGAAGACCAGCTCGTTGATCAAGGGTTCGTCACTCAAAGGCTGCTCAGGGATGAGCTGTTCAGCAGCGACGCCGCCGAGCGGTTCGCACTTCTTTGATGCCTGTGCGAGCAGCTTGTTGAGCTTATCGACCATTTCGGGGCTCATTTTTCCGGCTCCCCGTTTTCGTCTTCATCGCGATGGGGCTGGTCCGTCTTGTCAAGGGTCGCGAACTGCCCGCGCTCTTGGCGGTCTTTCTCCAGCAGGGCCATGACTTCCATCTGGGCCTTGAGCCCCTCGTCATAGACAAACTTGAGGGTCGGCATCTCTTTGATGTGTATCCGGTCCATCACATCACGGCGCAGCCGGGCCGTGGCGCTAACAAGTCCGTGCATGGTGATTTTGGCGTGCTGGTCTGGCATCACCGAGATGAACGCTTTGGCGTGCTTGAGATCGTCGCTCAGCTCCACGCGCGTCACCGTGATCAGCCCTTTGATCCGTGGGTCTGAAAGACCACGGGCCAGCCGATTCTGCAGCTCGCGTTGGATATTCGATGCGATCTGGAGGCTTCGTCTTCTCACGCGGTGTTCCGTTTCAGTGCTTCATGCCCACGGGCAATCAGTTCATCGTGCATCAGATCGTCTTCAAGTACCTCGGTGGCGTTGGGCGAGGCGATGCTCGCACCCCAGCCCTGGAGCACCTCGCGGCTCGTGCCTGTCAGTTCGCAGTCCGGCAGTGATCGGATCCGCTCAAGCACCCGATCGAGCGTCACCCCGATCGCCGAGCCGCTGACTCCCACGATCGCGATTCCCAGCGTCGCACGATTGAGGATCTCGTGGTCTTCGACCTCCGAGACGCTGACCATGTGGTGCCGGTGCAGCGTGTCACGCAGCGACTTGACCACGCGTCGCTTGTCTTTGAGCGACTGCGACCAATCGATCGCGATCTCGACCTGCATCACACCAACGATCATGCCTGCTCACGCTCCGGTTCTCAGGGTCAATCGAGTGTTCGCTTGACCTCGATGTTCTTGTAGCATTCGAGAACATCGCCTTCTTTGATGTCGTCGTAGCCGACGATCTTCATGCCGCACTCCATGCCCGAGCGGACCTCCTTGGCGTCGTCCTTGAACCG
This sequence comes from Phycisphaerales bacterium UBA1924, assembly GCA_965283805.1. Classification (GTDB taxonomy): domain Bacteria; phylum Planctomycetota; class Phycisphaerae; order Phycisphaerales; family UBA1924; genus UBA1924. The sequence continues at coordinate 70,181 of CBDIPV010000001.1, forward strand.
CTTGAGCTGCTCGAGCCGGCGGTTATCTTCAACGATGACATCGTTGCGGGTGACACGGATGAACGCATCGCGCTGCACCACGCCGTCGGTGACATAGCAGCCCGCGATCGCGCCGACCTTGGAGACCTTGAAGACCTGACGGACCTCGGCATGGCCCAGGACTTCCTGGCGAATGTCCGGGGTCAGCAGACCCTCGACGGCCTTCTTGATGTCCTCGACGATGTGGTAGATCACCTGGTAGTTTCTGATCTCCACGCCCTTGTCCTCGGCCAGCGAGCGGCCCTTGGAGTTGGCGATGACATTGAAGCCGATGATGATTGCCTTGGACGCTTCGGCCAGCAGGATGTCGCTCTCGGTGATGCCGCCAACGGCCGAGTGGATCACACGCACCTTGACTTCTTCGTTGCCGACCTTCTCGATCTCGCTACGCAGCACATCCACCGAGCCCTGCACATCCGCTTTGAGCACCACAAGGATCTCCTTGAGGCTCATCTCGGCGATCTGCGAGAACATGTTGTCGAGGGTGAGCTTGGGCTGTGAGAGCTGTGTCTCGCGTTCGCGTTCGCGACGCTGATCCGCGGCCTTCTCGGCTTCCTTGAGCGAGCTCACGCAGTAGAACTTATCGCCCGCGTCCGGGAGGTCATTGATGCCCGATACCTGAACAGGCAACGGAGGCAGCACGCTCTTGAGCTTGTTGCCGCGATCATCGGTGATGTCACGCACACGCCCGAACGCGCGGCCCATGACGATGAAGTCACCCACGCTCAGCTGCCCTTCCTGAACCAGGATGTTGGCCACATTGCCGCGTCCGCCCTCGGGGCGGGCCTCGATGACGGTGCCTTGGGCCTGACCCGCGAAGTCGCTCTTGAGTTCGAGCACCTCGGCCTGCAGATCGAGGATCTCGAGCAGCTCTTGAATACCGATGTCCTTGATCGCGCTGGTCCGAACAATCTCGGTGTCCCCGCCCCAGTCGGTGGGGTTGAGGCCGTGCTCGGCAAGCTGACCGAGGATGCGTTGGATATTCCCGTCGGTTGCCTGCTCCTTGTCGATCTTGTTGAGCGCCACGATGATCGGCACACCAGCCGCTTTCGCGTGCGAGATCGACTCGATCGTCTGGGGCATCACGCCGTCGTCGGCAGCGACAACCAGCACCACGATGTCGGTCACATTGGCACCACGCGAACGCATCGCCGTGAACGCCTCGTGACCCGGGGTGTCGATGAAGGTGACGAACTTCTCGCTATCAGCGGCCCCGACGGGAACACGGAACGCGCTGGTCGCTTGGGTGATGCCGCCCGCCTCGCCTTCGGCAACATTGGCGTTGCGGATCCGGTCGAGCAGCGAGGTTTTGCCGTGGTCCACATGGCCAAGGATCGTGACGATCGGGCCACGTGGACGCTCGTCCTTGCGATCACGCGCCGCGAACTGTTCGGCGACCTGTTGCTCTGCGTTCTTGGCTTCAGAGACCTCAAGCTCGATATCCCAATCGATCATGATCTCCTGGGCCTTCTCGGAGTCAATCGCCGAGTTGATCGTTGCCATCACGCCCTGCATGAACAGCTTCTTGACGATATCCGCACCCTTCACGCCGGTTGCGGCCGAAAGGTCCTTGATCGAGAACGGCGCCGTGATGGTGACCTTGCCACCGATCTTGGCCGGCGACTGGGCGGCATTGGCCGATGAACGCATCTGCTGCTGACGCTGCTTGAGATAGCCACCAGAGCGCTGCAGGCGTGCTTCGCGTTCCGCGAGATCCGCGGCGGTCCAGCCCCGACCCTCGTTCGCGTTTCCGCCATCACGCCGATCGCCGGGGCGACGACGCGCATTGCCTGCGCCGCGTGGCTGGCGACCTTCCATGGGAACGCCAGCGCCGCCGCCGCCACCGCCCGCACCAGCACCTCCGCCGTATCCGCCGCCGCCCGGACCGCGCGGCGGACGCCGACGCGGGGCTTCAACCTGCTCGGGTGCTTCGACGCGAACGACCTTTGGCCCGGAAAGCTTGATCTGTTCTTTCTTTTCGAGCTGCGGACCCGCCGGCGTGATGGTCTTTGGACGCGTGGGGACATTCATCATCGGCGGTGCGCTCGGTCCCCGGGGCTCTGGGGTTGGCGCACGCACAACGGTGCCCTCGGAGTCCCCGTCGGTGTTCGATTCCCCGTCATCCTTGTCCTTGGCCTTTGCTTCATCGGCTTGCCGTTGTTTTTCATCTTCAGGGCGATCGCGCAGCGTGCGTGAAAGACCTGCGGGCATGCCCATCTGTGTTGGCTTCTTAGGCTGCTCGGGCTCAGGCTCAGGTTCTGGTTCAGGTGCAGCAGCAGCGGCTTCTGCGGGGCGAGCCCGCGTCGCTTTGGGCGGCTCGGCGACCGCAGTCGTCGTGGAGTCGCCGTCTGCATCCTCACCCTCATCGTCCGAACTCGCGGCCTTGGTCGCCTTGGATGCGGACTTGGCCTTGGCACGGACCTTCTCGATGTCGACCTTCTCGGCTTGCTCGACCGCGGTGTGCGATGACTCGGCACCCTCGCTCTCATTGGCGAACCATTCTCGAATTGTCTGCTCAAGACCGATCGAGACGCTCGACATGTGATTCTTGATCACATCCTTAGGGAGGCCCTCGGCGTGGCATTTCTCCACGATCGCCTTGGACTTGATGCCCAGCTCTTTTGCAATTTCAAAGATTCGTTTATTAGCCAACTGGTGCTCCGCGGTGTGATGCGTGTGTCTTCTGTGTTTCGTTGTGTGTTCGGGTAAACTGGATCGGGCTTAGGAGTCGCCACCGAGAATGTCTGCGGCCCGGTTTTCCGATGCGGCATCCGGCTCGCCGCTGCCTGAGTCATGCTCAGAATCCTCGTTCGCTCCGGCTGCTGCTGCGCCCAAGATCGCCGCTGCAGCAACCTCGGGGCTCGCATCCTCGCCATCGATCGCGCCAGACAGGATCGCTGCTGCGGCCTGCTCGTCCGAGGCCTTGCGTGCCTCGGCCTCGGCCTTCTCTCGCTCTTGCTCGGCGGCGACTTCCTTGGCTCGGCTTGCGCAAAGCTCGACCGCGAACTCCGCCGCTTCCTCGGTCAACTCAAGCTCGGTCATCACCATCTCAGCACCGATCTCTTCGATGTCAAACACCGAGATCATGCCCAGCGCGGCTAGGCGATCGACCATCTCATCGGTGACACCCTCAACCTTCGTGAGCGTGTCCGAGAGTGTCTCAAGCCCCTTGGTGAACTCTTCGGGAGTCAGGATGTCAACATCCCAGCCCGTGAGACGAGCCGCCAGTCGAACATTCTGACCGCGCTTGCCGATCGCGAGCGAGAGTTGATCGTCGCGAACGACAACCGTCGCACGCCCAAGCTCGAAGCACAGCGAGATCTCATTGACCTCGGCGGGCTTGAGGGCATTGGCGATCAGAATCTGTGATGATTCGTTCCAGCGGACAATGTCGATCTTCTCGCCGTTGAGTTCCTCAACGATGGTCTTGATGCGTGAGCCGCGTATACCGACACAGGCACCGACGGCGTCGATCTTCGAGTCGATCGAAGAGACAGCCATTTTGGTGCGGTACCCGGCTTCGCGGGCCATCGCCTTGATCTCGATGGTGCGTTCGAGCACTTCGGGCACCTCGACCTCAAAGAGCCGGCGGATGAAGTCGGGGTGTGCACGCGAGAGGTAGACCTTGACTTGCGAGCCCATGTCCTTGACATCAAGGATCATGGCGCGGACGCGATCGCCGGGGTTAAACTGCTCGCCGGGGATCTGCTCGCTGCGGAGCATGATCGACTCGGCCCGATCGACCTGGACAACGAGAGCACCGCGGTCGTACCGTTGAGCTGTCCCGGTGACCAGCGTGCCCACGCGGGTAGAGAACTCGTCCATGAGCGATTGGCGCTCGTCGTCTCTGAAACGCTGGATCATGACCTGCTTAAAGGTCTGGGCCGCGATGCGACCAAAGTCCGCGGGGTCCATATCGAGGGGTTCTTCGTACCGGAAAAGCTGGATCTCGCCCGTCAGTGGGTCTACTCGACACTGGAACTCCTCGGCATCAAGGGTGCCGAAGAACTTGCGGCAAGCAGAAACCATCGCCGTCTCTAGATCGGAGATCAACAGCGATTTATCGATGTTTCGTTCGATGGCGATCGAGTCGAGAATGCGCATCATTTCAGAGGTGTTCACAGCGTACTCCAGTGTCGTCTCAGTGACCGTCGGGTATGTCCGCACGGCGTTCAGGTTGATGAGTTGTTGAGTTGTCCAATGTGCTGCGGGCTCAGCCCGCTCGTTTCTGTCGTCTGTCGATTGCGCTTCAAAACGCAAGCGACCGCGTGCACTGGTATGCCGCGGTCTGAACACTGTGACGGGCGGGAATGATCCCCGCCGCCGGTGCAGGATGGGACTACGCGATCACCGCATCGTCCGATCCTTCCCCGCTGGGTGTGTCTCGATCTGCATCGAAACCCGCTCAGCCGTCATGGCGCCAAACCGTTTGCATAGCAATGGCTCCTTCCCAGACACCGCGTCTGGGTCTTCCGAATAAGTATAGAACAGCGTGGGGTATGGAATCAACACCTTGTGGCGTCTGGGTGTCAGTCCTTATCAGATATGCGAGACTGACACCGCTCCCCGCGGGCCACCGATTTGGTGATCCTGATCGCCCGTTTGCCACGATGCTGACCGACCTGGGCCCGGTATTTGGGCTCGTTGCCCACCAGCACCAGCGACGCATCGGTCGCCGGGGTCGAGGTCACGATCATGTCGCCAGGCTTCATCTCGCTCAGATCTCGCAAGGTGATCGTGGTCCTGGCGAGCACGGCGGACACTTCAACCCCAGTCTGATCCAGACTCTGGCTGATCCGCTTGCCCGTGCTCTCGGTCTGGTCATTGCGGGAAACCGCGAACCAGCTCTGGGCGCTGAGCTCTTCCATGACCGGCTCGATGACATTATAAGGTATGCACAAGTTCATCGTGCCCGCACGCGAAGCCATCCGGACTTCCAGCCCGATCACCATCACCACCTCATTGGGGGGGACAATCTGCACCAGCTGGGGGTTCGATTCGGTCGCGATGATCTCGAACTTCAGCGGACGCACACTCTCCCAGGCCTCGGAAAGAGCCGTGAGCCCGCGTCCCATGACATTGGAGATCAGGCGCTGCTCGATCGCCGTCATCGGACGCTGTGGGATGAAAAGGTCCTGATTCGTGCCGCCAAGAAGGCGATCAATGATCGGATAGATGATCAGCGGCGAGACCTCAAGGCACATCTGCCCCTCGAGCCCATCGGGTTGGATCAGGTTGTAGCTGGTGGGGTTGGGCAGCCCGGACACGAACTCGCCGTAGGTCATCTGCTCACATGCCGCGACACGAACCTCAACGATCGTGCGAAGAAACCCCGAGAGCGATGCGCCAAAGTTTCGGGCGAATGCCTCGTGCAGGGTTTCGAGGGCCATCATCTGGTCTTTGGAGACGCGCTCAGGTCGCTTGAAGTCGTACTGACGGATCTCGACATTCTCAAGATCCTTGCGCGTGCGAGAAAACAACCGCTTCTCGGGCTCGGGTGCCTCGACGCTCTCGTCGGTCTCCGCCGCCGCGAGCAAGGCATCGATATCATTCTGGTCGAGCATACTCATTCGTTCGACGCATCCCAATCACTGCCCGAGGGGCATGCACTACCAAAACCCCGTTCACACGAGGATACACTGCATCTCTATCGGTCCTTGGGATCGATCGTCTTGATGTTCCCTGCACATCCCGCACAAACGGATTCCCCGAGGAACATTCTCCAGCCCAAGCTGGTTCAATCGATACACGCCCGGCGTTGGAACCACGCTCAGCGGCGAATCGGAGCACCTGATGACCTCTCGAATACTGATTCTCCTCCTCGCATTCATGACAACTACCGGGGTGGCGCTCGCGCAGGGCGGGCCGGGCGACCTGTTCGGCTCCGGCCCGGCTGTCGCCCAGGCACCGGGCAGCGATGAGCTGCCTCCAGTCGAGTTCTCCATCCAAACCAGCACAACCACGGTCGCTCCCGGTGGCGAAGCGGTCATCGCGGTCATCATCGACCACAACAACCACTACCACACCAACCTCAACGAGCCAATCGTCCCTGAAGAAATGGGCGATTTCTACCCGGTCCCGACCACGCTCAAACTCCCCGAACCCGAGGGCGTCTCGTTCGGCACGGTCCAGTGGCCCGAGCCCATGAGTGTCCCCGTCGATTTCAGCTTCACCGGCAACCCGATCGAGTATCTGGTCTACGGCGATCGTGCCATCGTGTATATCCCGGTCATGATCGATGCAGCTGCTTCACCAGGCGAACGCACGATCGAAATCGGGATACGCTATCAGGCGTGCGATGACACGATTTGTCTCGCGCCGGCAAACGCCACTGTCAGCACGACGATCACCATCAGCCCGGATGCTCCAGCGGCCTCTGAGTTGGCCGAGATCTTCAGCGGCTACGACCCAAGCCTGGCCGCAGATCTGCCCGAATCGGATCCGCAGGTCCCAGACACTGATTCTGACGGTTCAGGCCAATCCGCCGGAACCTTCTTCGGAATTCCCTTGCCCGGCGGCGGCATCGGTGGGCTGTTGGTTCTGGGTTTGCTCGGCGCCGCCGGCGGCTTCGTGCTCAACCTCACCCCCTGTGTCTTGCCGGTGATCCCGATCAAGGTCTTGACCCTCTCGCAGCATGCTGGCGAACACCGGGGCAAGGCCGCGATGCTCGGGTTCTGGATGGCGCTGGGCGTCGTTGCCTTCTGGGCCGCGCTGGCCATCCCAGTGCTCACCCTCCAGAACTTCACCGACCCCTCCCGAATCTTCGGTATCTGGTGGCTCACCGCGGGCATCGGTGTCCTGATCGCGCTCATGGCCTTGGGTCTCATGGGCATGTTTCAGATCACACTTCCCCAGAAGGTTTACATGGTCAACCCCAAGGCCGACACCGCCTGGGGCTCGTTCGTCTTCGGCATCATGACCGCCATTCTGGGTCTGCCGTGCTTCGGCTTCGTCGCCGGCGCACTCGTCCCGGCCGCAATCACACAGGGCACCGCCTTCGTCATCATCCTCTTCGCCTCCATGGGCGTCGGCATGGCCCTGCCATATATCATCTTGTCAATCTTCCCAGGGCTGCTCAAGAAGCTTCCCAAGACCGGCCCCGCCTCGGAACTCGTCAAGCAGATCATGGGCCTGCTCCTGCTGGCCGCCGCGGCCTACTTCATCGGCTCGGGCCTGATCGCATTGGTTGCGGGCAAGCCCTACCTCGCCAAGCTCCTGCACATCTGGATCGCCGCACTCTTCGGCATCGGTGCCGGCGGATGGCTGATGATCAAGACCTTCGAGATCAGCAAAAAGCCCATCAATCGAGGTATCTTCGGGATGATCGCGATCGTGATCGCGGCCCTGGGCCTGCTGGTTGCCAATCGGTTTACGAGCGATGCCAAGGAAGAGTACGAGCTTCGCCGGGCTGCGTTGGAAGAAGCTGCCATCAGCGGCGGGCTGCTGCTGACAACCTGGAACGACTATCGCCCCGAGCTCATGCAGCGGGCCATCGACGAAGGCAAGATCGTCATCCAGGATTTCACCGCCGAGTGGTGCATCAACTGCAAGGTCCTCGAGAAGACCGTGCTGGGCTCAGCCGCCGTCAAGGCCGAGTTCGCAAAGGACGACACCATCATGTTCAAGGTCGATCTCACTGGCAACAACCCCGAGGGCGACCAAGCCCTGCGTGATCTCGGACGCACCGGCATCCCGACCTTGGCTATTTATGGCCCCGGCCTTGAATCGCCTTGGGTTGCCAACGCCTACACGATCGATCAGGTTGTGGATGCGATCGAGCAAGCCCGAGGCCAGGGCAAAGCCGTGGGGCAGCTCAACACCCCATAAACCGCCATGCCGGGTCTGAAAAAGGTCCGATCAGCCCGGCGTCGGCCAATTCTGACACGGAAATGCATGTTCAGTCATGAATCGGTTTGACGCGACGCGAGAACGGGAATATCTTTACCCCCGCGAGGCCTCGTCTCGCAGACAGTTAAATATGCGGGTGTAGCTCAGTGGTAGAGCGTCACGTTGCCAACGTGAATGTCGTCAGTTCAAATCTGATCACCCGCTTTAGACGCCCGGTGCCGCAAGGTGCCGGGTTTTTTCGTGGGTGGTTGATCTGGTTTCGATTCGCTTCGTCCTGAAAAACCAAGTTCTGATGCGATCCGCGAAAATGGATTTTGTTCGGGCGTTGGTTTCATTCTTGAGATTCTGTGAGGAGGGGCTTGACCCTGCGATGAAAACCTTTACATTAGAGAGGGCTTCAAGACAGTCCCATCAAGGAGAATCGAGATGAGCAACACACGGAAAAACCTACTGGTGCCAGCAATCGGCATGATCGCTTTGCTTTGTGGCACGACCCAAGCAAACGATGGCAATGATTTGCTGGCGAATCCCAGCTTCGAAGACCAGAACCCAGCGTTCCCAACCCTTCCGATCGGATGGAACGGATTCAATGTCAACGCGGGTGACTATGTCGATATCAACGATCCCGGAGCACAGGTACGCACCGGTGATCGCTCGATTCGGCTCCGCCCGGCGACTGGCGAGAGCAGCCGATTCCAAGGTTGGTCAACCAATCTCTTCCGGCCAGATGGCAGCGATCTCTACGACCCAGACTACACCTACCTTGGTGGCGATGTCACGGTCTCAGGCTACTACCTGGTTCCCGCGGGTGAGGAACTGATGGACACGGTGGTGGGCGTCAAGCTAGAGTTCAGGCGCGAGCCCCCGAACTTCTCGATCTGGGGTGCGTTCGAGTTCGGCTTCCCGTCCACTTCAACCGGCGGGCAATGGATGCCGTTCTCGTTCGTCGTCACGGATCAGATGATCGCCGATGTCGGAGACTTTCCCCCAGAACCCACCAGCGTGACCGTGCTGCCCTTCCGCTTCTTCGGCGGCGAGTTCGGCGCAGGGACCTCGCCCACGGGCACGGTCTATATCGACGACCTGTGTCTCGTGCAGGGCTCGAGCGGCGGTTGCAACGATGCCGACCTTGCCGAGCCATTCGGCGAGCTGACATTCTTCGATGTCTCCGCGTTCCTGTCCGCGTTCAACGCACAGGACGCTGCGGCGGATCTGGACAACAATAATCAGTGGGACTTCTTCGATGTCTCCGCCTTCCTGTCGGCATATTCGGCGGGTTGCCCGTGATCTTCGCGCTTCACGAAGCGCTTCATTGAAACTCAAAGACCCTGCGGCAAGCGTCGCGGGGTCTTTCTTCACCGTGAGCGTCTACGACTGACGGACGCCCAGAGTCTGCTTGGAGATGCAATGACGCAGGGTTCTCAAGCCGGGACGACCAAGCACCACACCACCGCGGCCAGCGACCGCATCCCCTGGGTGCAGCTGATCGCCTACGGCATGGGCGGCTTCGTGCCGATCGCGTTGTTCAACTCGGTGGGGCAGCTCTCAGGGCTGATTCTCAATGTGGGGCTGGGGATCAGTGCAATCCTGGTGGGAGTTTCGCAGATGATCCCGCGTTTCTGGGACGCGATCACCGACCCCATCATGGGGCATCTCTCGGACAACACACGCGGGCGGTGGGGGCGGCGGCGGCCGTACATCTTTGTCGGCGGACTCATGGTCTCAGTCTCGTTTGTGATGATGTGGTCGGTGCCGCGTGATTGGGACGCGATGGCGCAGTTCTGGTACTTCCTCTCGATGTCGCTCGTGTTCTATACGGCGGTGACTGTGTTCGAGATCCCGCACGGGGCGCTGGGCATGGAGATGACGGACGACTATCACGAGCGCACACGCCTGTTCAGTGCCAAGAGCTTTATTGGCAATGTCGGCGCGATCGTGACGCCGTGGTTTTATGCGATGGCGAACTGGGACATCTTCATGGGGGACGGCGGCGACGAGGTCGACGGGATGCGCCGGGTAGCGTATGTCGCGGCGGTGATGGTGCTGATCCCGGCGTTCGCGTGCGCGTTCCTGTGCAAGGAGCGGCACCAAACGCTGGTGCTCAAGCAGGATCGCGAGTCGTTGTGGACCAGTCTGCGGCGTACGGGTTCGAACCGGACATTCCTGATCCTTGTGGGGATCGTGTTCTCGACGGTGATGGGGTTCAATGTCGTCAACGGCTTTGCCAACTACATCGCGGTGTTCTATCTCTTCCAGGGCGACGGGAAGACCGCGTCGTCGCTGCTGGGGCTCAACGGGACGCTGTGGGGGCTGACCTCGGTTGTGGCGGTTTTTCCGCTGATCTACATCAGCAAACGCTTCGGCAAGAACAAGACCATGACGACGGCGATCATGTTCATGGCCAGCGCGCAGCTGCTCAAGATCGTGTGCTACAACCCCAGCTACCCCTACCTGACGCTGGTGCCGACGGTGCTGCTCTCGGCGGGGATGCTGATGTTCTTCACGCTCGCCAGCGCGATGGTGGCGGATGTGTGCGATGAGGACGAACTCAACAGCGGCACACGCAGCGAGGGGTCATATTACTCGGTGTTCTGGTGGTTCATGAAGATGGGGATGGCGGTCGCGTATTTGGTTGCGGGGTTGCTGCTTGAGGTGACAGGGTTTGATCAGAAAGTTGATGTGCAGACGGAGAGAACACTGCTGCTCATGCGGGTGTTCGAGATCGGGTTGCCCATCGGGCTGTGCGTGATCTCGCTGCTGCTGGTTCGCAAGTACCCGCTCAATGAAGCTCGGGCGTATGAGATCAAGGCGAAGCTCGATGAGCGTCGAGCATCGATGAAAAAAGCACCCGAGACGGGTGCCGAGATCGATCGGGGATCAGATTGAAATCGGGCAGTTGAGCACTGGCTCAGCCGTCTGAGCCGTAGTGTGTTTTCATCGCATTGATGCGGTTGACTGTTTCTTCCCAGTCGTCTTTGTCGACGAGCACGCCCACGGGCTTGCCGTCGGAGAACTTGCTGGGGATGCCGCCGCTCGGGTCGATCTGGCCCTGCTGCGTGAGTAGGAGCCGCTCGAACATGCCGCGGTTCATCTCCCATTCGTCGCCGGTGAGGGTGTCGCGGATGGTCACCATCTGGGATCGGCGTTCGAGACTGTCTGGAGCATCGTTTGAGCCTGCTCTGAACGCGAAGAAGATCGCGGCGGCGACGGCAATGAACGCGATGGTTCTGCCGATCGCTGGCTTTTCGTTGAGTGTATCTCGTAAACCCATTACATTTTTATCCTTGAGTTGGAGCCATTGGCTTCCGCACTGTTCAGTTGTCGGGATAGAAATGGCCCCAGTTGATGAACCATGGTATTGAGTCGTACTTGTCAGCACCCAGAATATACTCTGCTTCGCTTTTCTGCTGAACTCGAAGATCGCCTCGGAGCATGTTGCTCGCTCCTGAGGTTGATAATCCGATGTCGTCAAAGTCCTCGCGAGACCTGTGGCGAGGAATCCAGTCAACGGCGTCCATTGCAAACACGACCTCGGCAGGGTGCTTGATCCAACGCATCTTCTGTCCGGATACGCCAACATAGGGATCAATTGGGGGTTCGATATCAACATGTGAATCATTGAACCAGTACTCGCTGTACTCCTCGATGCCATCTTCATCGTAATCCAGAACTTGGATTTGCCCACCAAACTGCATCTGCTGTCGGGTTCGTTCGTCCAGGACGGAGGCGGCTCCGCGGGCGGAAGGGCAAATGAAGGTTTCTTGCACCTGCCCACCAAGATATGGCTCTAGGAGGCGCATCGCATTCCAACGCTGCGCTCTGAAGTCATGGTTTCCGGTGAGTGGGTTGACCTCAAGTTCGTCGGGGTCTCTGAAAATGGTATTCTCGAATGGATATAGATCTAGAAACGCCGGGTTTCGTTGGTCGTCGAGATACATCTGTATCGCGACACCGAGCTGGCGTAGGTTGTTCTGGCACAGCATATTCTTCGCCGTCTCTCGAGCTCTGCCCAGCGCTGGCAGCAGGATACCGATCAGCAGCGCGATGATCGCGATGACCACCAACAGTTCGATGAGTGTGAAAGCCCGCGCACGCGGTTGAGTCTGATGGTTGCCGGAACAAATGGCATCCTTGCGTTCCGTGTTCATCATGTCTGGCTCCTCTCGCGGTTTCGGACGCGGATATCGGGGGCGGGCTGGTTCGCGGCGGGGACCCAGCGCACGCTGATGTTGACGCGATCGCCATCAGGGAGCGATGATTCGGCCAGCAGGTTCGAGCCCAGGGTGGTTCCGTCGATGCTCAGGATGCATTGGTGATCCGGCCGGTAGGCCGCAGCATCGAACTCGATGTGGATGTCTCTGCCGCGCCAGCGACGCACGGCGTGCACGCGGCCTAGCTCAGGCATCGGGCACGGGTCGATCCGCAGGCCGCCCCATTCGGCTCGGGCACCGATGATGTGTTCGATGCTCACGCGGTTCAGCCACGCGGCTGAGCCGGTGTACCAGGTCCATCCGGCGCGCCCCGGGCTGGTCGAGAGCGGCCCATCGACATTGCCGGGCAGGCAGTAGGGCTCGGCGGCGTATGCATCCGCGTCATGTGAACGAACCGGCGGCGAGATCGATCGCCAGATGGATCCGACGGCGTTGACATCGCGTCGTGTTGTTGCCGCGGCCAGTGCCCATGTGGCGGCGTGCATGTAGACGCCGCCGTTCTCGCGTGAGCCGGGTGCGTAGCGGGACAGGTAGCCAATCTCGGGGTCGGGGACGGTATAAGCAGGAGCGAGCAAGAGCGGACCATATTCGGTGAGCAGTCGGTCCTTGAGCGATGCCCATGCTTTGCTTCGCTGCTCTTCGTCGCCAGCACGGGCGAAGAGGGCCCAGCTCTGGGCGTTGAGGAAGATCTGGCCTTCGAGCGAGTCCTTGGAGCCAAGCCATCGCCCGTTGCCGTCGGTGGCTCGCCGGAACCATTCGCCGTCCCAGGCGTGTTCACAGACCGCACGCCCGAGTGCTTCGCGGGCTTGGGCGTATTGCTTGGGTGTTTCTTGGTCGCCGCTGAGCTTGAGTGCGTGCCCGTATTCTTCGAGAATGATCATCAAGAAGAACGCGACCCAGACCGATTCGCCGCCGCCGAGGGCTGAGAGGCCATCATTCCAGTCGTTATCCCCGATGTAGGGGAGGCCTCGCGGGCTGATGCGAGATAATGCTCGTGCGATTGATCGTTTGCCATGCTCACGCAGGGTTGCGGGCTCGTCGCCATCGACGAACGGGGCCTGGATGTCGAGGATGCTCAGGTCGCCGGTTTCGCGCAGGTAGGCGCAGGTAATGAACGGGAGCCACAGGTAGTCATCGCTGCACTGATCGTGCAGACCGGTCTCGGTGATGGGGTTCCACCAGTGGTAGACGCTGCCATCGACAAACTGATGGGCGGCGTGCAACAGGATCTGCTGCTTGCATCGCTCGGGTTCGCGCAGCAGCCAGACCTGGCTGTCCTGGAGCTGGTCGCGGAAGCCGTAGGCACCGGATTGCTGGTAGTAGCCGCTGCGTGCCCAGAGCCGGGCGCTGATGGCCTGGTAGGGCAGCCAGTGGTTGTTGAGCAGGTCGAAGTCTTCGCAGTCGCTTTTGACGCTGGTGGTCGAAAGCCGTTTAGACCAGCCGTCGGCGCTCTGGTCCATCGCGGTTTCGATGGCCTCAAGCGAAACGAACTTGTCGAGGGTCTGATCCAGTTCGGCCTGGGTCTCGGCGATTGAGAGCACGAAGACGCGAGTGACCGATTCCCCGGGCTGGATCTGCAGATCTGCACCGATACCGGCGCATGGGTCGGCGAAGCGTCCGAATGAGGGGGCGCAGCGTTCGATCATGGCCGCGGGCCGGCGTTGGTCACCCTTGCGACCCAAGAAGCCCTCGGTGTCCGCGGTTGCCCACGCGTGTTCGTTGCCATGCTTGGGCATGGCAAAGCCCGCGATGTAGGGCCATGGGCGGTTCCAATGATCTTCTGGGGTGCCAAAGGGGGCATTCCAGACATTCTTGGTGGCGTAGATCGCGTTGCGACGCTCGTCGTGACGGGTGGTGAAGAACAACCGGTGGAACTCGCGTGCGTTGTCGGGGGCGGCATCGCAGCACCATTGGAAAAACGCTCCGGCGCGGATGTTGCGGGGGCGATCGGTGGTGTTGGTGAGTGTGAGGGTCCACAGCTCGGCTTGGTCGTCAGGTGCGACGCCCAGGGTCCACTGGGCCTCGATGCCGTGGATGCTCGATTCGAATGTCGTGCTTCCGGCGCGATGGATGCATCGGAACGAATCGAACTCGGCCCGGCATGGATGCGGCGCGACCGACCAGACGGTGCCGGGCGCATCGAGATCGGACAGATACATGAATCGTCCGCGATCGTCGCGGATGTGGTCCATGCTCCAGCGAGTGAGGACATTGAGCTGGCAGTGGTCGAGCCAGCTGAACCCGCCGCCGTTCTGGCTCATCACGAACCCGTAGCGACCGTTGCTGACGACATTCGACCAGGGCCGTGGCGTATCTGGATCGGTGATCTCATACGCCTTGCCGTTCTCGATAAAGCGTCCGTACTTGTTCTGGAGCGTCATTGCTCTTGCCTCGCAGATGATTTGGAATGCGCTGGGTCGGAAGTGGCAGAGACGCCGTTAGGCAGCCCTGCCCTGATTTGGTCAGCAGCATGTGACGCTGCTGGGGATATGGATGCTTATCGACGGCGACGAGCGGCACCGATGCCCGCCAGCGAGAGCAGGCCCAGTGCGCCGGGCGCGGGGACGCTGGTGGTGATGTTGCTGTAGCTGATGTCAACGACGCCGTTCTCGCTCGGATTGCCGATCTGGGCACCGACGCCGGTGAACATGTCGAAGGCGCTAGGGATCCCGCCTTCGAGGTTGCCGAAGGCGATTGCACCGCTGCTGACCCACCCGCTGGCGGTGGTGAGGTTGTTGTACATGTACTCCATGGTGGAGGGAGCGCCCATGCCCTCGCCGTCACCCGGGTTATGGATCATTCGGAGCATCAGTTCGTCACCGATGTTGTAGAGCCCTGAGCCGAAGCTGTGGAAGGGGAGGACCGAGCCGAACGCGGCGATCTCACCGTTGGCGGTGAGGGCGCCGAAGAGCCCGAACCCGAAGAGGTCGGCCTGGAAGCCGGCTTCAACATTGCCGACATTCGATGCCTCGTTGATCTGCATAGTCATCTGCATATCGAAGCCGTCGCCATAGTCAAAGTCGACCTTGTTGCTTCCCGAGTCGGCAAACCATGAGGCATGACGATTCGCGAAGTTGCCCATGCCATAGTTCTCTTCTCGCAGATTCACACTGCTGCCCATCGCGTCGTAGTTGCTCACGAGCGAGAGCGTGCTTCCGGGGAAGTCGTTGAAAATACGGGGGTTGTCAACGAAGCTGGCGATGTCGGTGACGCTTGCGCTGGCCACCGATGCGGCACACACAAGCAGGCCCAAGCCGATGGTGTTCTGAAGGTTCATGGTCTCTCCTCGATTGGTTTGTTGGTCTCTCGAAACGGACGGGTATTCCCCACGCGGGGCGATTGAGATCGCGTCCGTCTGTACAGTCCTCTGTAAACGGTTACATTCTGACGCAACCCCGACCATGCTGCAAGCATGAACTGGCAGAATTCATCGCTTTCTTCACGAAATCCTCTTCAGAACGGCATCCCGGCTGATCAGGGGCGAGTCAGAGGGGTGAACCCAAGCCGGTCTGAGCCCGACCGGATCGAGGGATGGGCCATAAACAGCTCCCAGATCAGGCCGGTTCGTGCATTCTCGATCCCCAAAATCAGCGGACCCTGGCTGATGGCGACAAAGTCCTCGGCCACCCAATCGATATGTCCTGCATTGTCGAACCGGTATGCATCTGCAAATCCCCAGGGTTTGCCCGGCTCGTTGTTCCAGACGCCGCGTTCTTTGTTGGGGCCGGTCGCGTTGCGGGCGTGCCGCAGCGCTCGCACGGCCAGCTCGGGCTCGAACAGAATCGATGTCCCGGGTGAATAGGGTGCGATGACGCCGCCACCCCAGTTCTCGATGGGCGTGTAGGTCGCAAAGTCGATGTTGGGCTCAGCCCCAAGCATCTCGACTGGGTCGGGGAACTGCCCAGAGACCAGATAGCCATCGGGCCCATCGCTGGCCGAGAATCCCCATGCATCCTCTCCGAGCGTGGGCAGACCCAGCGGGTTGGCGATGGCACGATCCCGATGAAGATGCACGGTGCGTCGGCTGTTCTCCCACCAATCCACGCTGGCACGGTGGCTCTGGTCGTGCGCGGCGGGGTGATCCAGCCCAAGCGCGTTGTAATCGATGAAGAGATGGGCGAAGAACGAGGTGAAGAGGGCCCCGGAGTAGGGGAACCAGACGATGTGGCCCTGGCCTTGGTGGTATCCGAGCTGGCGGCGGAGACTCCAGTACATGCTCGGCGGCACGCGATGGGCAGGCTCGGACGCACAGACCGCGAGGAAGGTGGTCAGCCGATGCTCGTCGCCGCTGTCGATCCAGTAGTAGGGGAGCAGCTCGCCCTCGCCGGTGGGTTCGGTGTCGGAGTTGGGCTTCCACCCCAGACTCAGAAATGATCCGGCGGGCGCTTCGTTTCCGGGCTCAGCGGCAAAGAACGACCAATCGGCCTGCTCGAAGAGTGCCGTGGCATCGGCCTGGATATCGCCGCCGAAGTATTGACCCGCGACGAGCATGCCCGAGAAGAGGAGGGCCGAATCGACCGTGCTGACCACTAGTTCACGCCCGACGCGTCGGGCCGAAGCGTCGTGGGGGTTGATGAAGTGGTAGAACAGGCCGGCCTTTCGATTGCTTGGTTCTGATTTGAGTGATCTGATGATCAGGCGTGCCCGCTGGGCGGCTTGCTCGCGATCGATCCAGCCCCGCTCGACCCCGATCGGGAGCGCTGCGAGCTGGAACCCCACGCCGGCGACACTGATGACATCGCTGCTCGTCCGGTCATAGACCATCCCGGTCTCCGGCGCGACGGCCTGCATGAAGTAGTTGAAGGTCGCATGCTGGATTTCGTCGAGGAGCTGCTCGTCTTGTGTGTCAAAGTTGAACGGAGGGCGTGCGGTGCCTGCGGGTGATTCAACTGATACATGAGTGGCATCGACTCGAAATGGTGTAGATTCGTGCGGTTGGCTGTTGGCGGCGCAGCCGATAAGCTGGATGGTCGAAATGCCGGTGATAAGAGCGGCGATTTGTGGTTGTGTAAGCGTTTTCATATGATACCATGGTGGCACATGAAGCACGAAGAAGCAAGTCGGGATGTGCGACAAGGTTCCGTTTCGATCCGGAGCGTCGCTGAGCGTGCGGGTGTCTCCATCGCGACGGTGAGCCGTGTGCTCAATACCCCAAACAAGGTCTCAAGCTCGACCGCAGAGCGTGTCCGGGCGGCCATTGACCACCTCGACTACCGCCCGAACTTGTTTGCCAAGGGGCTTTTAACGAAACGCAGCCGGGTGATCGGGGTGTCGCTGCCCGACATTCATGGTGAGTTCTACTCCGAGTTGATGTTCGCGCTCGACGACCGGGCCTGTGAGCTTGGGTATCACCTGCTGGTGAGTTCCAATGCCCATCGCACGCAAAGCCGTCCGGAGAATGGGTTTGCGCTCGATCTGGTCGATGGCCTGATCGTGATGCTGACTGAACGCAGCGGGATCGATCTCGATGGGATCAGTCAGCTCAATCAGCCGGTGGTCGTCATCGGGGTGGATGAGCCGGGTCTCGATGTGGAGACGATTACCGTCGACAACCGGACCGGGGCACGAAAAGCGATGGAGCATCTGCTCGATGGCACGGATCCCGATCGTTGCTACTTTGTTGGGGCGCATCGCGGCAACATCGACTCAGATGATCGGCTTGATGCGTTCTGCACGGCGCTTCGCAAGCGTGGCCATGACCCCCGTGCCGATCAGATTGCTCGACGAGAGTTCTCGTTCGATTGGGGCTGGGAATGGGCCGAGACCATGATCGAGGAGGGGATGCTCAAAGAGGTGGCCGTCTTTGCGGCCAATGACGAGATCGCCATCGGTGTTGCGAATGCGGCTCGTGATCGCGGTGTCGATATGCCCAGCGATCTGCGACTGGTGGGGTTCGACGATTCGCGGCTGTGCAGCTTGCTCCGCCCGAAGCTTTCATCGGTGCGCATGCCCGTGCGCGAGATCGGCCAGGCGGCGATCGAGGCGATCATCAGACGCATCGAAGAGCCCGAGAGCACTCCACGGCACGCGCGGCTCGCGACCACATTTGTTCAGCGCGAATCGAGCGGCTTACCTTGGAGTTTATAGATCATGGATGCGAAATTTCTGCCATTTTATGCGTTGCTCACGGTCGTGTTCGCCGGTTCAATGCCGTGCTCAGCCGCACCGGTGGTCGATGTATGGCCGGTTGATGCGGCTGGTGGGGCGGATGCGGTCGCGGCCGCGGAGCTCAGCGGGTGGTACGCGGCTGCGCAGACACAGAGCGACTCGGTCGAGATCCGTGACATTCGCCGGGAACTGATCCATCGTGTGTCACGCGAAGATATCCTGGTGCATGCGCCGTGGATGTCGCTCGATGCGAGCGATGACGGGCCACGGGCGCTGGCGTGGACTGACTCGGGCCGCAGCCTGTTTATCGTGGTGACCGATGATTCGGCGAGCCCCGATGGCTTGGGTTCGGATGTGGTTCTGCGATACGACACAACGACCCAATCGCTCACACGCTATGCGCGGGCGCAGATCGGGGACGCAACGGGTGAGGGCCCCGCGGCGATGCACTACAAGGGGAGTCTGTGGGTCTCGACGCAATCGGGATCGGTGCGTGTCTACGGCGCAACGCGGAACGATACGCTCGGGTTCCTGCAGTACAGCTGGTCGCTGCCCAACGCCCAGCCGGTTCGTGGGTTTGGGCTTGCACGCTCGCTGGACATGGCGTTCGTCGTCAGCGAGTCGATGCTGTATCGGGTCGATCTCAATCAACCGTTTGCGATCGCTGAGCCAGTCGGAGCGATCGACGATGGCCTTGGTCTGATGTACAGCGACCATTTCGGCACGCCATTTCAATCCGAGGGGGTGTATGTGCTCGGGCGTGATGCGGTCCGGTTTGTGCCTCGTTTTCAAGCCCTCGGGTTGCTGCCCTTCTCGCCGACGCTGTATCTGGAGCCCCGGGGCGGGGCGGTTGATCTCTCAGGCACCGCGTGCGGGGGGATGCTGATCGCCGATGCGCAGGGTGTCCAGATCGTGCGTGATGATGCATCGACCTTGCTGGATTACGAATCATGGTTGCAAGATGAGTTCGAGCAGGTGGTGACTTATGCACGGGGACTCATCGCACCCGACGGCGAGCCCGCCGGCTGGGTGATCGATGCGGATGTGGTTGTCGGCAATGCACGCTTTCATCCCCCGAGCCCCGACGGGGCGGGGTGGGTGATCATGCTGCAGATCGCGCGGGATCAGCTCGCGGGCGATCAGTCATCGTTGCCGATTGTTCGTGAGGTGCTCATGCGGTACGCGGGGCTGATGCCCGATGGCATCGCGCCGCGTCTGACTAGCGATGGGATCATGCACCATTGGTATGACCCATTCACCGGCAACTCGGCACCGGGATGGGACCCGGAATACGCGACCTTGAGCACCATGCTTTTGGTGATGGGGGCCGATCGGGCTCGGCGTTTCTATCGGGATGATGCGATGGTCGTGCAAGCCGCCGAGAAGATCGTGGGGCAGGTCCGGGGCTGGGATACCTACCTTCAGCCGCTGAGCAACAATCTGTATCTGCGTGCCGTGGCATCGGGCGGGCCGGACTTTGGAACCGCGAGCAGCGCGTTCAACGAGGGTGTGATGTTTGTTGCCCAGGCCGCGCGATATGGGCAAGGTGAACAGACGCTCGCGTTTTGGCTCGACCGGTCGGCGTTGCCCTCGGCTTCATTTGTCGATGGGCTGCCCGTTTCAACCGACCGGCCTGGGGAGCACCTGCCCGCGTTCGTTTCGCTCTATCCTTTGATTGCTCAGTCATCGTTGCGTTCTGACCCGGCATGGTTGGAACACATGAATAATCTGCTCGCTTCCAACGGGGCGTGGAGCGATGACAACGGGCCGGCGTTCATGACCGTGTTCAGCGCGGGCACAACCCGATCCGATTGGGGCGGGTATCACGCGGATTCGTTGTCCGATCACCCGGGCGATGTGACCAGTTTTCCTTCTTTGAACGGCTTTGGGGCGTTGGGACAGACCGCGCCCAGCGTGGGTGCTTATCACGCGTATCGGCACGGTGCGCGTCAAGACTTCTCGACCGGCGCTTCGATGCTCTTTCGCCGCTCAGAGATCGACCCGGGCTATCGGCCCGGCGATGCGGGGCTCTCGGATGTGGTGATCGGAGCCCTTGGGCTTGCGGAGTTGCTGCAGCCGGGCCTGATCGATGCGGTGCTCGCGGTGCCCTACCAGCCCGCGTGTCCCGCCGACTTCGCGGCACCCGCCGGGCAGCTCGACTTCTTTGATGTGTCCGCGTTTCTCAGTGCCTATCTGTCGCACGATCCGGCGGCAGACCTCGCCCGCCCGTTTGGCACATTCGATTTCTTCGATGTCTCAGCATATCTGAGCGTTTTCAGCAGTGGGTGCCCATGATCGGTGCAACGCCGATGCGTCCTGAAGCTTCGTGCGTGTGGTGATCCGATGCTTTTGTCGCTGCGACAACAGATTCCTGTCGGGAAGATGTCAAGATGATATCATGCGTCTTCCGTGGGCCTATCACGCAAGGAAGCACGCCGCATGCTGATTCTTCTTCCCGACCACCTTCGCGTCAGTGGGATCACGACCTGGGCGATCCATGCCGTGCGCGGCTTGCGGGCACGATCGATCCCCGCGGGCATTTTGGTGCACACCCAGGTCGGGGAATCGGTGCCCGAGTTTCTTGAGCCGTTTGTCGTGGGGCGTCTGGAGAACGCGACGAGTATCCACCGGCTGCATGGCGATCTCGATGAGCTGGTCGCGGTGTATCTCGACGCAATTCAGCGTATGCATGAGCAGACGCAGCGGCCCGTGCTCGTTTCGCCCAACTTGCATGGCGACTGTTATGGCGCAATCGCGACGATCGCCCGCGAGCACCCGCAGCTCGTGCGTGTCGTTTCTTGGATTCATTCCGACAACGAGTACGACATCGCGGTGACCAAACGCTACGAGCCGATGATTCATGCGGTTGTCCCGGTGAGCAGCGAGCTTTCGGCGATTGCACGCCGGGCGTTGCCTTGGCGAGCGGACGATATCACGCACATTCCGTACTGCGTTCAGGTACCAGCAGCACTGCCGGACCGTGAACCCCGGGCGGGCCGCCCGCTTCGGCTGGTGTATACAGGTCGACTGGAAGCGCATCAGAAGCGTGCGAGCAGTCTGCCGCTGATCGCAAGGTGCCTGCGTGATGCTGGGCTGGAGTTCGAGTTCCGCATCGTGGGCGATGGTCCGCTGATGGATGAGATCGCTGAAACATCGGCTCCGATGAAAGAGGTTACGATCGTGGGATCCGTCCCGCCCGGCGAGGTTGCTGCGCATCTGCAATGGGCTGATGCGTGGGTGCTGCCCTCACGGTATGAGGGGCAGAGCGTGGCGATGCTCGAAGCGCTGGCGCACGGGTGCATTCCGGTGGTGACCAAGGTGCGCTCGGGGGCGCAGGATGCCTTGCTCGACGGCTCGACCGGTCTGTGTGTTGAATCCGAATGGAACACGCCGATCGAGGATGTCGCCCAGCGGATCAGCGACGCGGTGATTTCGCTGGTGGATCAGGATCTCGAATCGATGTCCCGCGATGCCCATGCGCTCGCAAAGAAGCACCACAGCGTCGATTCGCACATTGATTCGATCGAGCAGATGATGTCGGGCGTGCTCGCGATGCCAGCCCGGGCGTGGCCCGGCGAGATCCGTGCTTCGTACAGCGCCAAGGGGTCGGAGCTTGATGGCTCAACGCCGCCCGATGCTGCCAAACGCATGCTTCATTTGCTCAATACACTTGAAGGCAAGCGCGTGCTGCTGTATTGCTCGGGTCAGCACACCAAGGATATCAGCGCCGCGGTTGAGGCATCGCATGCCACCGTGATCGGAATTCTTGATGACGACGCCTCCAAAGCGGGGCAGGGGCTGATCGGCTATCCGATCTATCCCTCCGATCAGATCGATCGCTTGGGTGCAACCGATGTGGTGATCAGCAGCTGGATTTATGAAGACTCGATCTGGGATCGGCGCGAGCAGATCGAGGCGAAGGGGGTGAAGCTTCATCGCTTGTATCCGGTCGAGGCCTCCCGCCGCACGGCGTTGGCCCGGGCGGAGTCATGACCCGCTGGTAAGCTCATCTCGCTGATACGAGGCGATCATCTCGAAGACCTCGGTAAGAAAGCCATCGGTTGTCAGGGCAGAGGGAACGGTATCTATTGCCTGTTCAATGCGTCTTTCGCGCCACTTCGGGTCTTCGATCGCCCGTTCAACAAGCGATTCCAAACCCGAGGGATTCGCAAAGTAGAGATCGGTCAAGCTGTTGAACATCTTGGCATTATCGCGTGAGACGCGGTCTTGCATGCGATCGTTCGCACGCTCAAGCTGCGCTTGGTTCCAGCGCATACGCCCATCAGCAAACTGCTTTTCGTGGCACAGGCCAAGGCGGCTGATGGCGTGAACATAGTCCGCTGCCGCAGGATTCTCGGCCAGGGTGGTGTACCAGTGCCGGGGGTTTGCGTCGGGCGCGTCGTCTGGGCGGGTTTCGGGGAGAAGCCGGGATTCGGACGCGATCAGCATCCGGGCCAGCTCGAACGAGTGGCGCATGGTTCGGCACAACGGCAAGCCGCCCGAGAGGATGCACTCAGAAACCCGCTGGTGCGTGGTCTGGTTGATCGAGGCGTGCAGTTGTACGACCGACCGCTGGTACGCATCACGAAGTGCGCTGCTGTGCTCGAGTGTTCCGGCGGCATGTTTCGAGAGTGTCGGGTGCTGTTCCCATCCCTCGCCGTAGAGCTTGAGTCGCCATCCGCGGCGTTCACACATATCCGCGGCCCAAGCGGCGGTGTGATGACGCATCACGCGTTCTGCGTAGGGGATGACCATACTAAATGTGAGATTCGACCAGAACGGCCTAGCGGCGTCCTGCACACCACCAGGGAAGAAATGCTGCTCGACGAGGCGTTGCAGCTCATGAAAGAGGTTCTCGTGGGTGATGGTGGTCGTGCATTGCTCGGCTTCTTGCAGCAAGGAGCGTAAGGGGTCGACGAGGTGCAGTGCATGTGCGCCGATCTCACGCAGCAGCCGATCACGCATGATGTCGGGATGCTCGCTCTGGTGGGTGGCCCATGCGATTTCAGCATCAAAGGCCGGGGCGATCTGGCCCGGTCGAAACTTGGTACGAGACGCGACCATCGGCATCCAGCGGGTCCGCTCGAGGGGGTACTTGTAGATGTCGTTGAACTTGGTGTTGACCATCCCGACCACAAAGTCACGCGCCCCGATCGCTTTGCCGGCATCGGGCTGGAAGAGGTGATCCATCGCGTCCTGGATCCAGCACAGATGGGGGATGTCGCCGGGCACATGCCGCCCCAAAGACTTGCGAGGATAGTTGATCGAGATGATCAGGTCCGGATCGAATGTGGCGATCGAGCGCATGATCGAGCATTGCGACATCACGGTACTCTGGTCACGCTCGATGATGATCTCGCATTCCATGCCCAGCGACCGCACTGCTTCGCGGACATCCGATGCGATGTGCTGCAGATAAGTCGTGTATCGCGAGACCGGGAGCAGCACCCGCAGCGGCCCGTGCTCGGGAAGCTCCCCGTTGTATCGCTTCACCCACCAGCCCAGATCTCGGGGCGTGCGTGACTTGAGCCGCTCGATCAGGCCTGCCTCGTTGTGCGTCCATCGGTTCTCGATTTCTCGAAAGAGCCCGGGCGCGTCGGGGGATGATTTGATCTTGAGGCTTGGGTTCTGGACCACAAACGAGGGCGGGGCGTCGTCGATGCGTTCATCGAACCATTCGAGCAATCGGGTAGATGCGTCGTCGCCGACGAACCAGACGACCCGGGGATCAGCGATCGCATCGCCCAGGCTGGCCTGCGATAAGCCGTCGAAGAACTCATGCCAGCTGGCTTGCAACACCACAACTCGCTGAGCAAAGTAAGGCGAACCGGTGGGCTTTGGTGCGCTGAGGATTGATTCGAGAATCCAGGGCGGGCTGATGCCTTCGAGCAGGATCGGCCCTCGGCAACGCACGCTCAGATCGTTGATGACCGGTTCAATCGCACGCCGGTGCGCATCACGCACGACCGGATCGGGTGCTGGGAACCGATCCTTGGATATCCATGCCTTGATTTCCGACTCAAGCCAGTCCGGATCCAAGCCGGGAATGTTCCTGAGATTCGATCGCAGGATCGTGGCGGGATGATCGGACACTTGGCTGGACATACGCTCTGTCTTTAGGCATTGCGAAACGGGCACTGAGAAACTGGTATTCAAAAACTGGCACTCATCACCAGCATCGACCTGGCAGGGCTCCATGCTGCACGATTGGTGCCCCGTCGGGCCCGCTATTGGTCGAGAATCAGGAAGTACTGGATGCTCCTGCGTCTGATCGGGCGATCAACGGGGTGCACCCCGTGCCATGACTCGCTCCCGACCCGGAACGCGAACATACTGTTGGGCAAATACGGGGCTGTGAACACCGTGTTGTACCGATCCCAGTTGTGGGGATCGAGGTGCGTGGCATTCGCACGCTCAGCGAGCACGCTGGTTCCATAGGCAGCAAGCGATTCGTCGTCGGGATCAGGAAGGTAGAACAACGCCGTGATGATCTTCTTGGCGACATCGGTGTGCGGGCGGATCTGGTACCCCTTGCGATCGAGCGAGAGATGGATCAGCGAGCGTGTGGTCGTCAGGTGTGATTGAATAAGACTCTGTCCCCCAAGACACCCGAGCAATGCCGATCGGAATGCCTCACTGCTGAAACCCTCAATGAAGCCGGTCCAGAACTGGTGCTGTGTTTCGTTGAGCAGACCAAGATCGTGCGTGCCGTCCTCGCGGTCGGGGGTCAGGAAGACCGCCCCCCGATCCGGGTGGTATTCGTTGAGCGGGACAAAGCACTCATCGCTCGGGAATGCATCGATCATCTGGCGGTAGTACGCGCTGGGCAGGATCGGCCGGATCAGCGTGTGTGCAAACGGCCACGCGCGCCCGGGCGTATTCCGCAACTGATACTCCGCGTGTGCGGCGGCGCTCGAAGCATCTTGTCTCGGCGGTTCAAGTTCAGCGTTCGTGCTCTGGGTTGCGGCCGGCATGACTCAGACTCCTGTGCGAGCGAAGACAAAGTTGTAGATGCTCTTGTTGGCAGTGTCATCGACATCCGGCGCGTGGCGCTTTGAGATACAATGCAATCCGGCATCATTCATGAGCTGGGAAACCTCATCGATGAGTTCTTGGCGTGCATCGTCGAGTTCCACGAGCACCGACCTCAGCGATGCGTTCGCGAGCGTCTCACGCCCGCCCCGTAGCACTGCTAGCTCGTTGCCGTCCACATCGATCTTGATCCGATTGGGGCGCTCTATCCCGAACCGTGTGATCAGATCATCGATCGTGATGCTCAGCGCGCTCTGCTCAAAGCTGGGGGTGAAGACCTCGCCGAACTCCCCGCGTGGCGATCCGAAGCTCGAACCCGCCCCGCCTGGCATCGGGTGGCGCATATGAAGCGTGCCGACGGTGCTCTTTTCGCCCACGGCGATCGGGAGCGCATGGACACAGCTTCCGACCCCAGCCCGGCGGATTTGCTCGGCAAGCACCCACCAGTTCCAGGGTGAAGGCTCAAACGCAAAGATCTTGCTCGGCACGCCCGAGGCAGCCGCGTACATCACATAGGGCCCGGTGCTCGCGCCGATGTCCCAGTACACATCGCCGGGTTCAAACGAGTCGATCCAATCGATGGTTTCGGGTTCTTTGCTCAGCAGCGTCTGCGCACGCCACCGCACGGTGGGGTTGGGACAGAACAGATGGATCAGCCCGTGTTTGGTTTGTACCGCGAGCGTGTCGTGGTCAGCGAGGCCGATGCTTCGGCGTGTGATGGCACCGCGATGCCGCGCAATGACGATGAGGTAGTCGGGTCGTCGCCCGTCGGGCCCGACGCAATCATTGTCCGCCGTGTTGGGATCGATCCGCCACATCCCGGGTGGGAGGGCGGCATCATACACGGTGTCGTTGGGCAACTGCCCGATCAGGTCCTGCACTTCGAAATGAGTTCCGAGTGTTTCGGTCAGCGTTGCGTAATCAAAGTCATGCACATGAAATGGTGTCGGTCCGAGCTTGTTAGGCGTGCTGAGCACGAGCACACCGCTGGACGAGAGCACTCGTGCATATTCGTTGCATAATCGGTCGGTGTCCTCGATGTGTTCGATCGTCTCGAAGCTCGCGATAAAATCGGCCTGCCCATCTTGCAAAGGAGTATCGGTGACCGATGCGCACAGGAAGGTACGATTGGTCGTGCCGAATCGGCGGGCTGCATATTCGACTGTTCGTGCATCGATCTCGATGCCGGTGTACTGAGTTGCCGGAGTGTCCGCGAGCATGACCGCGCCATAACCAGTGCCGCAGGCCATATCGGCAACGGCGGTACCTCCGAGTGTCTGCAGGACATCGCGTGCAAGTTCATATCGGCGCAGGTGCAGCTCGGTGCGATCGGGCGGGAGCATGTCGAGCGTCGCGTCATGGCGCTCGCCACGATTCTCAGCGAGCCAAACCGCGTCTGCGTGCGAGATTTCAGCGGACTGGGTCAATCTGGCGATCGTCTCCTTAGGCCCATACCCAGCGTGAGGCCGGGTATAGAGGCGATGGATCGGAACACCGGTCTCGCCAAACAGTTCGCTCGCCCGCTCGAAGAGCTGGGCTTCGTAATGCTGCGAGCTGATCACGATCGCACCGACGGCTTGTGGGAGTGCCGCCTCGTCTGCTCGGACGATGGGCACATTGCCCATCGACGCTGATCCCGGCGCGTCATCCAGGATCATCGCGACCCGGATCCCGTACGATTGCCACGGCTGACGCAGAATTGGGCGTGTGTGGCGTCCGGCTCCAAAGAGGGCGATCTGGGAGATGCCATCGTCCGCGAGCGACTTGGCCATGCGTTCGAGCAGACGCCCTCGCATCAGCTCAACGGGGTCGGTTTCGAGCCGCTGATCGTGTTCGGGGTGCTGGTCGTGCATGTTCGCGGTGATCGTTCCCATATGGCTCAATATAGCCCATCTGTTGGCTGCATGCCCGATCTGTGATTCAGCGATCGGTGTCAAATCAGCACAGCGACTCAGAACGCTGAATAGAGCGGTCTCACATCGATGCCCATCGCTCGAAGATGCGATGTTTGCTCCCAGAGTCGTTTCTCATGCAGCAGCGACGAAAGCACAAGGACCGAGATTTCATCGGGCATCAATAGATCGAGGGGGAAGATCGGGACGCCTTCGAGCGTATCGCCCGGAGCTGCCGAATCATCAAAGATTGCGAACGGGGGGTGCGAGATGATCGCTTGGCGAAGCAGATGGCCTGTGTGCTGCCCGCCGCCATAGATCGCATAGGGCTCGCGATCGATGCGCCGCACCAGTTCAGCAAATCTTTCACAACCCTCCAGCTCCATTGCGCTCCAGCGCAGCGAATGGACTTCGGTCCCCAGATCACGCAGCGAACGGGCGCGTTGATAGAGCTTGAAATCCGCCTCGTCACCCGCAAGCAGAATCATCGCGGGGCGATCGCCCAGCAGCACCTGATCCGGGGGCATTGATTCCAGCCCATCGCACAAACCAGGGTGAATCGTCGTCCGCACTTTTCGAGTCTGGAGTGCTCGCTTTGCACTCGAGATCACAGCTTCTGCGTGGGCAAACTTGGGATTGGCGGGGTCGGCTGTTGTGCGCATCGTTTCGCTTGGGGTGTTCCAGAGCATCGCCGCCAAAATCGAGAGGTCGTCTTCAGGGGCGGTCAGCACGAGACCGTCGGGCCTGAACGCCTCGACATACTGACGGTGTCCGGCGGCCGGGCATCCAAGCAGGACCTGGTCATATGTTTCTTGGGGCACCACGAAGCCGGCAAACTGTGCAGGTGCATCCGCGGCAAGTGACCGCATCTCGGGGGTCACGAGTGTGTTGACTGCGACGACGACGCGTGATGCGCCGCATTGCACGAGTCGCTTGACAGCTTGGCTGAGATCGCTCGGGGTCGGTTCGGCATACGCCGCAGTTTGGTGTCGGCCTATGCATGGCTCAGCGTGTTCCGTGGTCCGTTTGGGCAGGGTATGCGCATACGATTCCGCGGCACCGGTCTGAACACATCGTTCGAGTATTCTTGCCTGTAGCGAAGTCTGGTGCGGATCAGGGTGGAGCAGCGACGCGATGAACGGCTCCGCCTCGAGTTCTGATTGCACTTGATGCCCGCAGAGCATCTGCTCGATCGACAACTCGGCAGCACGGTTCGCGGGCTCATCCACGCCCCCGAGTCGGTGCATACACGCAAGATCATCGTCGATCCCGGTATCCGAGCGGCCATCAAACCGATGCGTGCACGGGATCCAGAGCGGCCAGGGGTAGGGGTGCACAATCCCCACGGGCTTGCGTGCGATCATCGCTTCGAGTGCCAGAGTCGAGGCGGTGGTGATCACGCACGCAACCTGAGCGAGCGACTCAATGAGCGGGAGCGAATCTTGCTCCACACCCAACGCCTTTGCGATCGCTGTTGACACCCGCCAGCGCACACCAATCCCCATGCGTTCCGCGGCTCGCTTGAGATCGAACAGCGCCGCCAGCAGACGCTCTCGCCCGCCAGGGGTAAACCAAGGCTGATTCGCCGTGGCGACCATCAGCCCGCGAGGGACATGTTCTGCGGCAAGGGCGTTGAACCGGTTGCGGAAGTCATCGAGCCGAGGTAAGCCGATGGGGAGGGCCTGATTCCCGAGCGCTTCGAGTATCTCCCGGTCGTGCGTGCCGCAGGCGAGGACCATGTTCGAAGCTGCCGGGCGAAGAAAACCCTGATGCATCCGCGGGTTGAGAAAAGTGTTGGCGTATTCGAGCACGCCGTCCATCTGCAGCACGAAGGGGATTCCCAGCGATCTGGCTCGTTGGTGCATCGGCGATGAGATGGCCGGGTCCGAATCGGTATGCACGACCACATCCGCTCGCTGCAGCGATTGTTCTGTGAGGATCACCGGCGCGTTTGGTTGGAGTGTTTCAGATTCGACGCGCCAGCCGCTGGCACGCAGCTGTGCCGCAACGCCGATCAGGTGGTGCCCGGCGGCCCGGTGTGTGACGAGCAGCGCCCTCGGGGTCGGTTCAGATTGGATATGGGCGGACGAGTTCATGCGGGCGTATCGGTTCGATGCTCATGAGCGATCGGCTCGCACAGTATAGAGGATCATCCAAGGCCCATCTGATTTGCAGCGACTCGACCATCTACACGCCATCTACGCGGCGATCATCCATGCCAGGATCAACGCTCGGGCAGACCACGCGGCGGTCCTGACCCAGTTGGTGCGGACCAAGCTGCGATGGGCACGGGCATCAAAGCCCTTGGTGAGTGTTGCATGGGCAGGAACCTGGAGCAGCCAGGTCGAGAGCCAGATGCAGACTAAAAGAGCCGCAAGCAGCAAGTGCATGGGCATCGAGGAGAGAGGCATCGCATTGCCGCTTGAGTTGCCGAGCACGAACAGGACGCAGAGCCCACAGCTCGCGGCTTCGATGAGCATCGCCGGTGCCACGATCCAGGTCACACGACGCATGTGCGCATGCTCAAAATCGATCCAGTCCGACTCGCCAACACGATTCATCAGCGGGTAGTGCACGATCTGGATCACCCAGATCAGCCCAGCCAAGAACCACGCCGCGGTGGCTTGCACCAGCACCATCGATTGCAGGGTGAACATCAGCGTGGAATCTCGCAGATCATGTGTTCATAATCGGGCTGGGCGGCCGCGTTGGGTGCTCTGAATGATTGGATCACCTTGCCACGGTGCAGCACAAAGGCACCGGGCATCTGAAAACCGTCGCCATCGAGTTGTCCTACCCGGTGTCCCTGCATCGTGGCAATCAGGCCGCGGATGAACACGGCCGGGCCAAAGAGCTGCCAGAGATTCCCCCGCCCGAGTTCCAATGCCCGATACGCCAGCCGGTCTGGGTCGCTGAACCAATGAGCATCACCCAAGCCGAACCGCTCAGCCATGCTCGCGTTGGACTCATCGCTCGACATGGTGACCACGGCGATCGTCATCCCCTGTTCTTGGGCGACGGGTGCTTTGCGGGCCAGGTCCGCGAGCATCTCTTTGCAGAATGTACACCCCGAATGGCGTGTGAGCGTCACGAGGGTGGGCTGCTGATCCGTCAGTGAACGCAGGGTGTGGCCGTGCTGGTCGGTCAGGGCGGTCAGTGCTTCTTCGAGCGTGACCGCACGCCCGTCTCTGATCTCGCCACGCGCACGCACGGCATCCCAGAGCATCATCGAGAATGGCACCCACCAGATCAGATCGTTCGTCAGGATTGTCCATGCAAACGCAGAAGGAAAGACTCCATCACCTAGCGCGAAGGCAAACCCGATCGGACCGAACACTTTTCCCAGCAGGCCGACGAGAATAATGGGCCAGTGCACACGCGAGTTGCTCGATGCGATGAGATAGCCGATGCCATAGACACCGACGATCATCCCGACGCACTGCCAGATCGCGGGGTATCTCATCGGCTCCATGCCGGCTAGCTCAAAGAGTAGGTTTGGGGCCGCGATCACGACCCCACCCCAGATCAGGTTGTAGATTCCCGCCGCGATCAGCCAGCGTTTGGCGAATCGGGGCGGTGTTCCGAGCGTGTGTGTGGGGTTGCCTGCTTGGGTCATGGGGGTCGATTTCGAGCTTAAAACGCTTCAGACGCACGGTGAGCTGCTGCCTGAGTGGAATTGGTGAGGTTTCAGTTCACCATATCGGTTATACTGCGCGCATCGCCGCACGAACTCGAAAGGGGGGCCTTCCATGCTCCGTGGTGCGCTCAATATCAAGAAGCTGCTGGGTGCGATGGGGCGTCTGGACGCCTCGGATCTGCACATCAAGGTGGGCATCCCGCCCACATATCGAGTCGGTGGCGAGCTTCGCCCGATCGATGCGGACCCGGTGAGCGAAGAAGAGGCCGATCACTTGCTCGACCCGCTCCTGAGCGAGGTGCAAAAGAAGCGGTTCGAGGAGATCGGTGATCTCGACTTTGCCTGGCACATCGAAGACCCCGATGGCGGCCCCGGCGATCGATTTCGTATCAATATGCTCCGGTCGGGCAACCATACCCATGCCGCGATCCGTCGCGTCAAGGCCGAGATCCCCAGCTTCAGCGAGCTGCATCTGCCCAAGGTCTACCGGGATATCGTGCACCGCGAGCGGGACGGGCTCGTCCTGATCGTCGGCGTCACCGGCTCGGGGAAGTCCTCAACCCTCGCATCCATGCTCGACGAGATCAACGCGACACGCGCGGTCAACATCATCACCATCGAAGATCCGGTCGAATACCGGTTTATCCCCAAGAAATCGATTATCTCTCAGCGTGAGATCGGGATCGATGTCATTGATTTCCACGAAGCGCTCAAGCATGTGGTGCGTCAGGATCCGGATGTGATCTTCATCGGCGAGATGCGCGATCAAGAGACCGTGCTGAGCGCTATCCAAGCCGCCGAAACCGGGCACCTCGTGTTCGCCACGCTGCACACATCGGACACGATGGGCGCGTTCGGACGCATGCTCGAGTTCTTCCCGCAGGATGAGCGGACCTTCGTGCGCAACTCGCTGGCGAGCACCATCAAGGCGATCTGCGCCCAGCGGCTCATCCCGGCCAACGAGGAGCAGACAAGGACCAAGGTGGTGCCCGCGGTCGAGGTGCTGCTCACCTCGCCGACCGTTCGTGAGCTGATCCGTGAGGAGCGGGATTCGGATCTGCCATCGGTGATCGCGAGCAGCCGAGAAGATGGCATGACTCTCTTTACGCACTACTTCGCCGAGCTGGTCGAAAAGGAGTGGGTGACGATGCAGACCGCAAGAGAGTTCGCGCCCAACAAGGACATGCTCAACTCGATCCTCAAGGGCGTTGAAGTCAAAGCCGGCAACCTCGTGGGGCGGATCAAGGGTTGAGCGGTGTTCACCCCGCCTGCGCATGGTCTTCGGGATCGATCCCCAGTTGCTTCATTTTCTTGTAGAGCGTGGTGCGGTTGATCCCGAGCACTTCGGCACTCTGCTGGCGGTTCCAATCGTTGGCATCGAGCGTCCTGAGAATAATCTCGCGTTCGGGCTGCATCATCGCCTCACTCAGCGTCATTGGTTGCCAGTCCGCTTCATCGGATCGTAACGATTGCGACTGGATCGAGAGCGGCGTGTCCGCGTTGCTCAGCACATGGGCCGGGAGGTCATCTACCTCGATGGTCTGATTCTTGGAGAGCACCGCGGCACGCTCGACGATGTTGCTCAGCTCGCGCACATTGCCGGGGTAGTCATAACGCCGCAGCGCGTCGATCGCTTCGGGCGTGAAGCCTGAGAACTGCCGGCCCAGCTCGCTCGACTGCTGATCGAGAAAGTGTGTCGACAGCGCCGTGATATCACCCACCCGTTCACGCAGCGGCGGCATCTCGATCTTCACCACATTGATGCGGTAATACAGATCCTGTCTGAAACCGCCCTGAGCCACGAGGGTTTCAAGGTCCTGATTGCTCGCAAGGATCACCCGCACATCGACCTCGATCGTTTCGTTGGATCCCACCGGCTCGAACTTGCGTTCCTGCAGCACGCGTAGAAGCTTGAGCTGCATCCCCGGCGAAGCGCTGTTGATTTCGTCAAGAAACAGCGTACCCCCATCCGCGGCGAGGAACTTGCCGGCCTTGTCCGCGTGTGCTCCGGTGAATGCACCCTTGACATGCCCGAACAGCTCGCTCTCAAGCAAGGTTTCAGGGATCGAGCCGCACGCGAGCTCGACATACGGCTGCGCGTTGCGATTTGACTCTTGATGGATCGCCCGAGCGATCATGCTCTTGCCGACACCTGACTCGCCTGTCATGAGTACCGTCGTTCGCGAGCCGGCGACCGCGTGTACCGTCTCGTAGATCTTCTGCATGCGGTGGTCGTCGCCCACCATATTGCCCAGCCCGAAGCTGTGCTCGAGCCGCGACTTCATCGCCGTGTTCTCTCGCTTGAGTTCGTGCTGGCGCAGGGCCCGCTCGAGCGAGATGCGCAGTTCCTCATCCACGATCGGCTTGGTCAGGAAATCAACCGCGCCCAGACGCAGGGCCTGAACCGCGGTTTCAACCGTGCCATACCCGGTGAGCATGATGACCGCGATCTGCGGGTGGCATCGGATCATCTCGCGTAGCAGATCCAGCCCGCCCATCTCGGGGAGATTGATATCGCACAGCACGACTTGGTAGGCCTTGCCGCCGCTCTGGGCCTGCTCAAGCGCTTCGAGCGCCTGGCTGGGCGCATGCACCGACGCGGACTGAGCGCCCTCGCTTCTGAAAAACTCTGCGAGCGAGTCGGCAACGATCGGATCGTCATCGATGACCAGGATGCGTGTCATTTTCGCCATGCTCACCCGATCTCAGTATCGAGCGCATCGCACTCGGGGATGGGCACGCACACACGAAGCACGGCGCCGGGCCGGCTGGCGTTGGTGCGATCATCACGCTGCGAGAGGGTGATGATCCCCTCAAGCTGCTCAACGATCTGGTGCGCCATCGAGAGGCCGATGCCCTGATGATCGTTCTTTGTCGAAACGCCGTGCTTGAATGCCTTGTTGTTGCGTGCCTTGGGGTCAAGCCCGATGCCATCGTCAAAGACCTCGATCACCGCTTCCTCGCGTTTGGGGTCGAACCGAGCCACAACCTCGATCTCGCCGCCCGGGTCGAGCGAGTCAGCCGCGGTTGCGTTCGCGATCGACTGCACCGCGTTGAACAGCCCGTTGAGCACCACCGTGTAGAGTGGCCCGGCGGGGAGCCGCCCGGCGCGAGGATCGATCCGCACACGGATGCCGGCACCCGCCGCGTTCGCCATCGGACGCACCACATCGACCGCGTGGTCGATCGCCATGGCGATGTTGACCGCCTCGGACACCCCCAGGATCGGCGATCCGATCGGTACTGAACGCGAACGCATCGCCGCGTTCACCATCCCGCTCATGCGTTCGAGGGTGGAGAGCACTGTCCCGATCTGCTCGCGTGCCTTCGTCAGGTCATCGGCCTCGTTGGGCTTGTCGCCTTCGGGCATCGCCGCCGCGGCGAGCGAGAGCCACCGCATCGAGCCATCGAGCATGTTGCTCAGATCATGTGCGAGCACCGTCAACTGGTCTGCGGTCTGCGGTCCCGACGACGGATCGCGCACATCGTGCACCCCGGGCGGACGCACGGTCCGCTTCTCGGGGATCGGTTGCGATCCGGCGTCATCGCCGCGCGGGTTGGGCGTCGGGTTGTCTGGGTTGGTGCTCATCACACCCATCATCGACCCTGAATCCAGATCCTGCGCGCAGAAAAACGCCGCACCGGGCAGTTCTCCCGGTGCGGCGTGTTGCGTTTGATCAACACGGCATAACCCGACAACCCAGGCAGGTTATCAGACCCCCACGGCCAAGGCATCGCGGTCGCTGAGCATGCCGCCGTCGCTACGAAGCTTGACCGTGCCGTCGCGTTTCCACGAGCGTTCGCAGCGGGGTTCGTCGCGAAGGTCCTGGACCTCGATGGTGCCGCTCGCTGTCAATGTCACACGCGACACCCCGCAATAGTCAGCAAGGTCCACCGGCTCAAACCGGCCCAGCACGCCCTCAGGATCGGGCAACACCAACCCCGCGTCGAGCGGGTTGTCGATGCCCTTCTCCCCGCGCGACGCTTCGAGCGCCCGCATCGCATCATCGAGCACCTTGAGCGCTTTGGGCCAGTCCGCATCAGGCGTGACCGTGACCTGCGCTGGGAAGCCCGTCAGGTGAACGCAGGTATCGGTGTCCTGCTGGTCAATCCCGTGCAGCGACCGGTACGCCTCGTCGGCGGTATGGCACATCACCGGCGCCAGCAGCTTGCAGATCCCGTCGCACATGACGAACATCGCTTGCTGGGCTCGCCGTCGCCGTGGCGAATCGACCGCATCGCAATACAAGCGGTCTTTGACCGCGGAGAGGTACTCGCCCGAGAGCGTGTTGTTGCAGAAGCTGTACAGCAGCTTGTGCACCTCATGGAACCCGTAGCTGGTATAGGCGTTGATGATCTTCACGCGCGTCTTCTCGAACTCACCGAGCACCCACGCTTCCAGACTCGTCGCCGGGAAGCTGATCGAGTCATCCGGAGTGAAATCATTCAGGTTGCTCATCAGGAATCGTAATCGGTTCCGGATGGTGCGGTAGCTCTCGCCCGCGAGCTTGAAGAACTCCTCATCAACCTTGACATCGTTCTCATACGCGATCGAGCAGACCCACCAACGCAGCACATCGGCCCCGTATCGATCGAACAGGTCCTTGAGCGCTGCGCCCTGGGACTTGGAGAGCTTCTTGCCGTCCTTATCCACCATGAACCCGTGCGTGAGCAGGGTGCGGAACGCCGGCTCGCCCATCACACCCAGCGAGGGCAGCAGCGAGAGCTGGAACCATCCGCGGTGCTGGTCGGAACCTTCAAGATACAGATCGATCGGATAGTCTTCGCCATCCGAACGATCGCGCATCACCGCGTTCCACGAAGAGCCCGACTCGAACCACACATCGAGGATGTCCTGGCCCTTGCGCAGCTCGCCGATCGAGACCGAGCCGTCCTTGAGCGCCGCGGGCGCGTCTGGGTCGGCGGCAGCATCATACTGCGCAAGCAGATCGCCCGGAGCCAACTGGAACCAGGCGTCCGAACCCTTCTCACGCACCAGATCGGCAACGCACTGGGCCGACAACTCGGTCATGAACGCGCTGCCGTCGGGCATGGTGAACGCTGGGATCGGAAGGCCCCACGCACGCTGGCGCGAGATGCACCAGTCGGGGCGCGAGTCGAGCATGCCCCGCATGCGGTTGCGTCCCCACGCGGGGACGAACTTGACCGTGCCGCCGTCTTGGGTCGCCGCCAACGCCATCTCGCGCAACCCTTTGTTATCGCGTTTGGTCGGTTTGTTGACATCCACAAACCACTGCTCGGTGCAGCGGAAGATCACCGGCGTCTTGCTCCGCCAGTCGTGGGGGTAGCTGTGCATGAACTTGTGGGCGTAGAACATGTGCCCCGAATCGGTCAGGTGCTTGGCGATTGTGTCATTGGCCTCCCAGATCGACATGCCCACCAGCCACTGAGGCACCGTTTCGTCGTAGGTGCCGTTGCCCCGAACCGGGCAATAGACCGGCAGCCCGACCCGCAAGCCGGTCAAGTAGTCATCGCTGCCGTGGCCCGGCGCGGTGTGCACCAGACCCGTGCCGTCCTCAAGCGTCACATAGTCGGCGCTGACCACGCTGTAACACACGCTCGTGTCCGCATCAGGTTCATTCACCGGCGTGGGAGCGGCTTCGCGGAACGGGTGGTTGTACCGCAGCCCAACCAGCTTGTCGCCCGTCGTGGTCGCCAGCGTCTGCACATCCTCGGCCTTCGCCGCCTTGCAGACCTTCTGGGCCAACTCAACCGCCATCACGGTCACATTGCCATCCACACGCACCAGTGCATACTCAAACTTCTCATGGACCGCGATCGCCAGATTTGCAGGCAGCGTCCAGGGTGTCGTCGTCCAGATCATGAAGCTTGGCGTCGCACCCGGGCGATCATCTGCGCTGAGCCCAAACGCGTCATACACCGCTCCCGCATCGGCGGCCTCGAAGTCGACATAGACGGAAAGGTCTTCGCGGTCCTGATACTCAAGCTCGGCGTCTGCCAGCGCCGTCTCATTGGCCACTGACCAATGCACGGGCTTGAGTGCTTTGTATACCAGCCCCTGCTTGCACAAACCTGCCAACACATCGAGCACCGCTCCCTCGTAGCGTGGCACCATCGTCAGGTAGGGGTTCTCATAGTCGGCAACGGTCAGCAGACGCTGCATCTGCCCGGTCTGCAGCTTCACCTGCTTGCTCGCGTAGCTCTTGCACTCCTTACGCACCGCCATGCGCCGGGTGTCGTCATCGAGCGTGTCGAGCTTCTTGGCCGCGCCCGATTCGACCAGGTCGGTCATGACCTTGTGCTCGATGGGCAAGCCGTGGCAATCCCAGCCGGGTACAAATCCGGTGTTGTAGCCGTCCATGAACTTGCTGCGGACGACGAAGTCCTTGAGGCATTTGTTCATCAGGTGCCCCAGGTGGATCGAGCCGTTGGCGTAGGGCGGGCCGTCGTGGAAGATGAACTTCTTATCGAAGCCCTGTGCCTTGCTGCGCATCGCCTGATACAGCCCGGCCTTGCCGTCGAGCTTGTCCCAGCGCTTGAGTGACGCCGGCTCGTTCTGGATCAGGTTCGCCTTCATCGGGAACCCGGTCTTGGGCAGGTTCACGGTCTTCTTGTAGTTCGGGCCCGATTCGGATTTGGTCTCGGTCGTGGTGTCAGACATGGTCTGGGTGCTCCTGAGCGGACGGGTCTTCAACGATACCGCCGCCGATTGATCTCATGTGTGATCGTATTCATTGGATCGCAGTGGGGGAGTGAACGCGTATCTGCCGGGCTTGAGGCGGCCCAGGCGAGCCCCGCGAGGTCGAGCACAGGCGAACGGATCGCCCGAGCCCCTCAGCGGGGCAGCATAATTCGGCGGCTCTGGATCTCCTCCAGGCCCGTGCCGGTCTGCTGAATGGTGCATAAAGCGTTCATCGCAAAGAGCATAGCCCGATCATCGGCCATCCCCAAGCCATAGCAGAGCGCAGACGCCAAAAAACCCGGCGTTTGCCGGGTTCTCGTGGAGATTGAGTTCATGCAGTGCTTCAGAGATGCTCGAATAGCGACTGAGTGCGGAGCACCAGCCCCTCGCGGGCGATCAGGTGGTAGCTCTGTATGTGCACTTCCTTGGCGAACCGCTGATACGCCAAGATGCTCATACAAGGCCCGATCTCGTCGTCCCAACGATGCACCATCGAGCTGTCCTCGCGGGCAAACTCGTCGAGTTCCTCGAAGGTCGAGATGTACAGGTTGCTGCTGAGCTGTTCGGTCTGCACACTCGTCATGTAGTTGAGTTCCGAGCGTGCAAATCGATGCTCGTACTCGCGTTCGCCGGCACACAGGATCGACTCGACGATCCCCGTGTCGGGCATGCCGCGGGTCGATTCGGTCACAAGCTCGCATGCACAGGCACCGCTGATCTCAAAGCGGCACATATGCCGCCCTTCCATCAGCCATGACTCGAACTGATACGGCCCAAAGCTCATGCTTCGATGGTCAACAATTGAAAACAACTCGGGATGTAAGGGGCGGGAGTAAAGGACGGTTTGGTACGACTGTAGGCAGGTACCGGGCAGATGTGCGGGTTTGATTTGGGTCATAGATTCCTTCCCATGCCAGAGGAGTGTGTGGAGAAGAGCGATGTGGATGCAGCGCTCGAGTGACCAGATTTTTCGTGTGGAAGACGAGAAATCGACGAAAGAGGGAGCTTATGGGACGAACGGGTTCTTCCCAAGCCCATTTTCAGAAACACTGTAGAATTGAACACTTTTACTCATACATACACAACATGGCAGATTTCTTCGCAGGTGATCCACAATAGATAGAGTTTCTGGTTACAATTCAGTCGAAACAAGTCGAATGCAAACATAAGCCGAACATGCGTCAAGATGTCTCCACAAACAACTCGACTCTCGAGCACGCATCGCGCCTGCGAACGCGCGATCGCATCGTTGCACTCGGCCAAGCCCTCCAGCACGCGGCCGGCCCAGAATGCGACACCTTGGCCTGCATGCTCATCGAGCTTGCGGGACATCACACAAACGACGAGCAGGTGAATCAGCCCGGCGGGCAAGCCGCCGGGCCGGTCGAACTGCTCACCCGCCTGCCCAATCGTTGGCGGACACGCCATGCAGACGATGCCCTGCTCGCCCTGGCTCGGGCCTGGTCCAACCTCTCACCCAACACCCGTCCGCTCGCGGTCGCCCTCGGGCGAGATCGCTGGCTCAGCGCCGCCGCAGAGCTGGCGAGCGCTCCCGATCCCGAATCCCGGCTCGCGGCCTTGGCCATCGCCCACGACACCGCAGACCCCGGGCTGGGACAAGTTGTCACCTCATTGCTCAGCGATGAGCAGCAGAGCGTGCGCCGCGCAGCCGACCAGACCCTGCTGCGGCTCGCGCTGCAACTTCTTGATCATCTTCCCGTGAACCTGCTCGGTGAGTCTTTTGCCAAGATCGCCCGGACCCCGCGCACGCCGCTGCCAGCAGATCCCGTCGTGCTCGATCTGGAGCGTTGCACGCTGTTCGGTGCCGTTGCAGATGCAGCTTGGTCATTCGCGTCGCATCGCTGTCGCTCACCGCTGCTCGCCGCGCTGCTGCTGATGGACCGCGCGGTTGCCACTCCGCTCGAACGCGAGATCGGTGCCCGCATGCGTCGCCTGCTCGCCGAGCGCAACCACCCGAGCCACGCGCCGCTGCGCAGCGTGCTCAAGCGGACCGATTGCCCGATCCTACGCGAACGGGCCCTGCGTTGGCTGTGCATCCCCGCCATGAGCAACGCCGCCCTCGATCGGCTGCGCATCGCAGAATCACTCATCGAGCACGAGATCGTGCTCCGCCAGTCGTGCCTGCTGCTGCGCCCCTGCCGAGCGACACAACTCGCGTCGATCAGTCGGCTCCGGTCGCAGCAATCCACCCAGATCATGTACCCAGCGAGGTCCGCATGGAACTCACTCAGCGAGCACGCGAGAATCGGGCTGCTCCAGATGACCGCCGTCAGCCGGGAAGATGAGCACACACGCCGCGCGATATGCGAACCCGCACTGGCCGACCCTTCAGTGCGTGTGCGGCTGCACATGGCCGCCCTCTGCTCGACGCTCGACCTCTCAGACCTGATCTATGACCCGAGCAGCAGCATCGCACGCCACGCCGTGCTGCGATGGTCGACGCTCGGCGTCGAGCCGCCCAAGATCGGTTCGGCCGTGTCCAATGCTCGCGCTCAACTGGCTGCGCTCAACACCCGCTCGCCCCACGCATGGGTCCGCCGCGTAGCCAGCGAAGAACACACCCGCCTCGCCGCCCTCGACCCGCACCAGCCCGCGGCCAGGCACCGTGCCCGCCGGCTCATGCACACCGACCCAGCCCTCTTCGCTCGGATCATGCGCGATCGGCTCGCGTCGCCCGCCACACGAAACGACGCGGTGGTCCTGATCCGCATGCTCGGGGTGGAACGGCGGTTCGAGCTTGACCTGATCGGGATCATCCAAGGCGAGGTGGGCGACGAGCGTGCCCGGGCCTCCGCCGTTGTCGCGCTGGGTCGTGTGGGCACCAAGGCGGCGCACTACACGCTTGCAGAGGCCGTCAGAGATCATGACCCGCGAACACGCTCGAATGCCGTCGAAGCGATCGACTTTCAAGCCGAGCAGGTCATCGAGTTCAAGGACGACCCGCACCACCGTGTCCGCGCCAGCGCCCTGCGGCGCGTGCTCAGCGAATCTGCTCACGCGCCCGGCGAGCACGCGCGCAGCGCCTGCAGCGCCATGATCGAGATGCTGCACGATGATCGCACGCCCCATCGGCTCGCCGGTGTCTGGGCGGCCCAGCGGACCGTGGTGACGCAGCACCGCGCCGCCTTGGGCACAAGCTGGGCACCCATCATCACCCGGCTCGAATCACTCGCGGCAAACGATCTCGATCCCCAACTCCGCACACGCGCGACCCGCTGCATCGCCCGGCTCACCCACGAACTCGGCTCGCAGCGTCAATCGCAGCAGTCCAACGACGGTGCGTGGGAGGTCTGATGACGATGCCGCAACCAACCGAACTCTATCGCGGCGTTGCCGATGCGATGCCCGCAGAAACCACGCACACCATCGCGTGGTTCGCGGTGCTGCTTCCAATCTTGGTCATGTTCGCATGGCAGGTGTCACGCCGACGCCGCAACGCTCGTTTGCATCCCGACGAGCACGCTTTTCGAGCACTCGCCAAACGCCTGCGGCTGCGTGCAAACGAGATCCACGCCGTGCGGGACTACGCCAAAGGCATCGCCCGCACCCCACCGATCGTGGTGCTCATGAACGCTCAGATGTGTCAGGAAGCGATCGCGATGGCCAAACGGCCTGCATGAAGCAGAGTCAAGCCGGCCCGTTCGGATCAGCTGCCGCTCAGCTCAATCTTGATGCCATTGCAACTCACACCCAGGCGCTGTGAAAGCTCTTCGAGCAGTTCGCTGGGGACCGATCGGAGCAATCGTTCGGAGAGGTCGCTTGGGACATCCAAGATGCGTCCGTCATCGAGATGCATGTGCACATGCTCTCCGGTATTGGCGTCATACCGGCACGCGCCGCCGCTGGTAGTCGCGGGTAGACGATTTGCGAGTCCACAATCGACAAGCGTCTCAAGTGTATTGTAAATCGTCGCCTGGCTGACCTCGGGGTCCTTCTCGTGCACCAGCGTGAGCAGCTGCTCCGCGGTGGGATGCTCGCGGCACTCATACAGCGCCCGGTACACCGATTCACGCTGCCTCGTACTCCGAAGCCCATGCACCGAAAACATCTGGCGCAGTTGCTCAGCGTCCACAGAGTCATCGTGATGGATCGGTAGCGATGTCATGACTCGAAATTATGGCCGAAGACCGGGCTCTTTGCCCTTTGATCTCGAAAAAAGGCGAAAATTGCTCGTTTGATTCGCTTTAACGCTCAGATTCGGCCGGTTTGGGTGCGGCGATGAACATCTTTTTGTGCTCGATCCCGGCCTCTTCAAAGATCTTCTCTTCACTCGACCAGCCCAACCGCTCATAAAAGGGCATGGCGCTGAGCTGGGCATGACAGTACAAGCTGCTCAGACCGTGCTCCCCAAAGCCCCTGGCCTCGATCGCGATCATCAGTTTGCGTCCGATGCCCTCGCCCTGACGCTGCTTGTCGACGCAGACCTGCTGGACCTTGCCGACCAGCCGACCGTCCTCATCATCGCTGATAAACAGGGTCGCGGTCCCAACCACACGCTCGCCGGTCGGATGGTCGACAACCGCGACAAAGTGCTCGCAGCGTTCTTCACGCCCCGGTGCCATGTTGAGATAATCCTCAAAGCTGTAGCCGATGGGCTTGAGAAGCACCGCCGTGCGGAGCGCCTGCTCTTGCTCATAGAGGGGGTCGTCCATCGAGATGTGCTTGATCTTTACCACGGGCATGTTCTCGGCTTGGTTGGGGTCAGAATGTAGCAGAACACCGCGTTCATGTCATCTGGATCAGCAATTTATCGACTCAGGAAGTAAGGTCACCCGGATCTCAAGTCTATTCCACGCCCTCAATCGTCAGCGGGGTATGCCCCATCCGTTCGGCGGCCATCTTCTCCCAGCCGCTGCCCAGCTCACCCATCGGATCGGGCGGCACGATGTCCACCTTCTTCTCGCCCAGCTTGGCCTGCCCGCTGCGGACACGCTCCTGGAAGTCCTTGCACTCGCTGAGCAACCGGTCGAGGATCTCGTCCTCGCCCACCGTGGCGACCTTCTGGCCCTGGACATAGATGATGCCCTTGCGGTCGCCCGCGAACACCGCGACATCGGCCCCCTCGGCCTCGCCGGGCCCGTTGACCACGCAGCCCATGACCGCGACC
The DNA here is from genome assembly GCA_965283805.1 of Phycisphaerales bacterium UBA1924. GTDB lineage: Bacteria > Planctomycetota > Phycisphaerae > Phycisphaerales > UBA1924 > UBA1924. The sequence goes on from CBDIPV010000001.1 coordinate 112,740, forward strand.
TTCATGGGGACGACGATCTCGTCCTCGAGCTTCTTGTTGACCTCCTGCACGAGCGAGAACAGATCGACCTGGATGCGGCCGCAGGTGGGGCAGGCGATGAGCTCGGCCCCGATGCGTTCACGCAGACCCAGCGAGTAGAGCAGCTCCAGCCCGTCCTCGACCTCAAAAATAGGATCGTTGGCGTAGGAGATGCGGATCGTGTCGCCGATGCCGTTGGCCATGAGCGTCCCCAGCGCGACGACCGAGCGGATGCACCCGGTCTCCTTGGGGCCCGCGTGCGTGACGCCCAGGTGCAGCGGGTGGGCGAAGCGCTTGGCGATCTCGGTGTAGGCGTCGATGACGACGGTCGCGTCCATGGACTTGGCGCTGATGGCGATGTCGTAGAAGTCACGCTCGTAGAAGATGTCGAGGTACTCTTCGAGCTTGGCGATCATGATCGAGAGCATGTAGCCGTGCTTCTGGTCGCTAAAAACAGCCCCCAGTTCCTTCGCTCGCGCCTGCTTGTCCTTGCGCTCGATGATCGAGCCCTCGTTGACGCCGACGCGGATGGGGATGCCCCGGCCGCCGTTGGCCTGCTTGCAGGCGTCGATGACTTCCTCGACCTGCTTGCGGTCGGTGATGTTGCCCGGGTTGAGCCGGATTTTGTGCACGCCCGCCTCGACGGCCTCGAGCGCCCGCTTGAAGTGGAAGTGCACATCGGCGACGATCGGGACCGTGGTCTGGGCGAGGATCTCGGGCAGGGCCTCGGTGTCCTTCTTCTCGGGCACGGCCACCCGCACGATGTCGGCTCCGGCGGCGGTGAGCTTGTGGATCTCGGCGACGCACTTGTCGATGTCGTGCGTGTAGCCAGCGGTCATGGTCTGGACGCTGACCGGGGCTGCGGTGGTGGGGGCGGAAAGCCCATTGGCGAGCGGGTGTGCGAGGTCGATTCCGCCACCGATCTGGATGATCCCGGTGCGTTGGTCGCCGACGAAGATGGGACGGGTTGGGTTTCTGGGCTGCATCAGGAGATTCTAGGTCGTACGGTCGCCATATGACCCCGGTTCGATGCGAGACAAACACACCTTTGGAAGAGGGTGTATATTCGTTCCATGATGATTCGATCCGCCGGTATTGCTGCCTTGCTCGTCTGCTCTTCTCTCGCCTGTGCACAGGACAGCCCAATTGAGATTGCCGCTTGGGGGGCACGCATTGAGGCGGGCGAGGGACCAGATTCCGAGGCTTCAGTGTGCGACCTTGAACCAGGCCAGATCTGGACTGGGACCGCGAGCGGGCGTGGTAGTGTGCAGAGCAGTGATGGGGCATTTCAAATCGAGGTTGATCTGAGTTATGTGGTGAATCCAGACGGTGGTCATGAGATTCAGGCCACCTTTGAATCTTCGGCCCAGCGGCTCGATGACTTCACGGTGTATCAGGGATGGGCAACCCGATACATGATCCAGATCGAAACAGATTCACCTGTGCGATTTGAAATGGAGATCACATCATCTCTTTCGAACGGCGCATCCGACGCAGAGGTTGCTGTTGGTGCATTTATCCAGAATGGATTGCAGAGCTGGATCCTTCGCAATCGCTGTCCTCTTGATGTGTATCCGTATCTGATCGAGCCTTGGGATTCTGATACCTCGGTGCTGCAGATCGTGCAATACGACATCCATACCGACCAGACCCCCTTTGTGCTGCGCATTGGCGATGGCGTTGATTATGGCCAGTATGGCGAGTATCTCACGCAATCCGGCGTCGGACTCTCGAGCGGTACGATCCAACCCGGCATCTACACCATCTACCTTTTTTCCTACGGCGGGGGCAGTACTGAGCAGGACTTCACTGGTGAAGGTGTGGTATCGCTTCGACTGATCCCTCTCGATGAGATCTGTGTTGCGGATCTCGATGCAAACGGTATGCTCGACGAAACGGATGCCATGCAGTTTCTCTCACAACGACCAGATCTGAATGCTGATATGGAGTTCGACTTCTTTGATGTGAGTATGTTCATTGAGGCGTTCACGAGCGGATGCTCATCTGTTCCGTAAATCGTTCTGCATCACTCCGGACGCACACGATTGGCGTACTTGAGCCGGCGCAAGCCGAGGTAGGCGAAGGTCTCGAAGAAGAGGAAGCCGATGAGGAGTCCGGTGCCCCAGAATGCTCCATCAATCCAATACACCCAGTCCGGTGCACGAGCGGGATAGATGAATCGGGCAGGATAATCGAACAAGAAACTTTTGTCGTCGATACCCAAAGCTGGACGACGAGATTCAATCAGCAGGTTTCCCAGGTTGTACAGAGCAAAGAACAGAAGAGATGAAAGCAACCAGCCTGCACAGCTATGTGATGTGATCGACTTAGCGATAACCGGATCAACACGAAACTGCCGAGTTCGTCCAATGATCTTGATACCCCGAGTTTCGATCCAAGTCAGCATCGTCAAGCAGAATAAGAGACATGCTGAAACAGGTATGGTGAGAGCTACTGTCTTCCACTTCTCTCTCGGTGATAACCAGATGTCACTGTCTGTTCCTTGAGCGAATAGATAAAGGAACGGTAGCATAAAACCGGTGGCGATCATGAAACTAGATATACCGATTGTCACAGTTGAAAGCCATAGCGAGCTACGGTCACGCTTGATCCACATCACATCCAGCGTGCGCAACGGATGCCTCAGCGTCATCCACCAGGTCTCCAGCAGCGACTTGACGCCCGGCGACTGCTGCCAGGGCGTGCCGACGCGCCGCTCGGGCAGGCTCTCCACGATCGGCTTGCCGCATTCAGGGCAGTTGCCGGACTGATCGAGGCCCTCGACCACATACCCGCACTTCTCGCACAGCAGGGTGTACTCGTCTTTCCAAGGTCGATCGGGCATCGGGGAAGCATACCACTACCTGCCATACACTTGCACCATGAAGACGCAAGTGATTGTCATCGGGATGCTGCTGTTGATCGTGCTGGGGGTCCCCTTTGTGCTCAGCGCGGGCAAGGCCAAGACCGCCCACGACGATACCGCACGCACGCTGATCATCGTGACGCCGCATGTGCCTCAGATCCGCGACGAGTTTGCGCGTGGGTTCAGCGCTTGGCACCAGCGCGAGTTTGGCGAGGCAGTGAGCATCGACTTCCGCACGCCCGGGGGCACCTCGGAGATCCGCAAGCAACTCGAGGCGATCTTCAAAGAGAGCATCAAGGAGCTCACCGCAGGCGGCAACTGGACCGTCGAATCCGGTGGGCTGCTCCCAGAGGGCACGATCCCTTTCGATGTCATGTTCGGCGGCGGGTCCTACGACCACACCCTTGTCAAGAACGGCGTCAGTGTCGATGCCCAAGGCACCACCATCAGTGTGCCCATGTCCCGCCCGGCGGACTTTGCCAAAGCCGAACTCAAAGCCCTGTTCGGTGACAACGCCATCGGACCCCAAGAGCTTTATGACGAGGACCAGTACTGGATCGGCACGGCCCTGAGCAGCTTTGGGATTGTCTATAACCGTGATGTCTTCGCCAAGCTCAACCTCCCCGAGCCGACCGCCTTCGATGATCTCACCGACCCGGCGCTGTGGGGCTGGATCGCGCTGGCCGACCCGCGTCAGTCGGGCTCGATCACGACCACCTTCGATTCGATCCTCGGCAACGAGGGCTGGGAGCAGGGCTGGCGGACGCTGCGGGGGATGTGCGGCAACACGCGGTATTTCACGAACTCGTCGACCAAGCCGCCCATCGATGTGTCGCAGGGCGAAGCCGCGGCGGGGCTGGCGATTGACTTTTATGGGCGCGGGCAGGCCCAGGTCATCAAAGACTCGGGCGGCGGCGACCGGGTGGGCTACAGCGACCCCGCCGGCGCGGTCTATGTCGATGCTGACCCGGTGAGCATCATCAACGGCGGCCCCGACTACGAGTTGGCGAGCCGCTTTGTCCGCTACTGCCTCACCGATGAGGCCCAAGCCCTCTGGCAGTTCGACACCAGCCTGGACGACAACCCGATGGGCAGCGACGGCGAGCCGATGGGCCCGCACTGGCACGCCCTGCGCCGTATGCCCGTCAAACGCAGCATGTATGTGCAGTACTTTGATCAGTTCGTCGATCAGGTCGATCCGTTCGAGATCGTCAGCGATGTCAAGAACCCCGGCTGGCGCACAGGAGTGCAAGTGATGATGGGCTGCTTCGGGATCGACATCGCCAACGAGTGCCGCGCGGCGTACAAGGCGCTCAACGACGCGAAGGCGTCAGGGCAGTTCAGCGATGCGGAGATCGCGGAACTCGATGCTTTGTTTTATGCGTTCCCAGAGACCGAGATTGAGGGCAAGATGGTCCCGTTTGCCTCCGACACCTTCCAAGCCGTGCGCAACACTTGGCGTGACCCCAAGCGCCAAGCCCAGCTCGAGATCGAGTACACACGGTTCTACCGCGAGAACTACAACGAGATTGTCCGACGCGTCGCCGAACGGCGTTGATCTTGTGCCACCCCTGCGGGGCAGGGGGAGGCATAGGGCTTACCAGCCCGACTGCACCTTGCCACGGTGCAGCATGGTGTACGCGGCTTCGAGCAGCGCCGGGCAGCCGATGCCCGTGGCGCCGCTGATCGGGTAGATCTCGGTCGAACCATCGAGTTGCAGTTCGGTGCGCATCGCGTCCATGGCTTCCTGCTGGTCCTCATCCGTCATCAGGTCGAGCTTGTTGAGCGCGATCATCTCTGGCTTCTCCGCCAGCTCCGACGAGTAGCCCATCAGCTCCTCGCGGATGGCCCGGTAGTTCTGGGCCGGGGTCAGCCCGTTGTCGGGCTCGACATCGAGGACATGGATGATGATCTTGGTGCGTTCGATGTGGCGCAGGAAGTCATGCCCAAGCCCCGCGCCCCCGGATGCGCCCTTGATCAGCCCTGGGATGTCGGCGATGACCAATCTCCGCGACTGATCGAGCGACGCGATGCCCAGCTGGGGCGAGAGGGTCGTAAACGGATAGTCGGCGATCTTGGGATCGGCGCGCGTCACCGACTTGAGGAAGGTGCTTTTGCCCGCGTTGGGCAAGCCCACGAGCCCGACCTCGGCGATGACCTTGAGTTCGAGCTGCAGGGCGAGTTCCTCGCCGGGTTCGCCGGGTGTCGCTTTGCGGGGTGTCTGGTTGGTGGCGCTTTTGAAGTGCTCGTTGCCGAACCCGCCGCGTCCGCCAGTGGCGATGACGAACTCTTCGCCCGGGCCCAGATCGACGATCTCGTCGCCGGTTTCTTCGTTGTAGACAACGGTGCCAGCGGGGACTCGGATGACCAAGTCGTCGCCGTCGGAGCCGGTGCACTGCTTCTTGCCGCCGCCCTCACCCGGGTCGGCCTTCCATTCGTAGATGCCGCGGAAATCGACGAGGGTGTTGAGCCCCTCATCGACACGCAGAATGACATCGCCCCCTCGGCCGCCGTCGCCGCCGTTGGGCCCACCCTTGGGCATGCCTTTGGCGCGTTTGAAGGAGACTTTGCCGTCGCCGCCCTTGCCGGCGAAGACCATGATGCGTGCACGATCGATGAACATGGGGTGATAGTAGGTCGCTGCCAGAGCGTAATTTGCGCCCCGCAACGCCTGAGACTGAAGTCGTACACCGCACAAGCCGATAAGCACCAAGTCAATCGTATACAGGAGCCAGATATGCCCAGCCAGCCCCGCGTCAATCGCCGCATCCACGAACGCTTCATGCTCCAGCCCGGCTACACCAGCGCCGCGGTACGCCAGCACCCCGATGAGCAGTCATTCTCGCTTGAAGGGCATGTCTACGACATCAGCGAGGGCGGCATCTGCTTCGAGCTCGATCGCCCCCTCGAACCGGGCAGCACCGTCTCGATGATGATCGACCTCCCCAGCAACTGCAACGACACCGGCCCGGGCCGCGCTGTGTTCGTCACCGGCAACATCGTCTGGTGCGAGGTCGAGGAACCCGGCGCCAGCAAAATGGCCCTGGCCATCACCCGCTACGATCGCGAAGGCGACAAGGGGCGGATGATCAGGGCACTCACGAGCAAGCGCTACCTGCGGGCGGCGTAATCGACACGCCGCACTCCGGGCAAACACTGAGACCATCCAAGTCATACGCACACCTCGGGCATCGTCCGAGGTGTGTTCGTTTGCGTATGCGGCGGGTGAGGTATGCCCAGCGTGCGCCCATGAGCAGCAGCCAGAGCGGGAGGGCGTAGATGATGGGGTTGAGGATGAGGCCGAGGGGGTGGTAGGTGATGGCAGAATGAAATCTTCCCGTTTCAAAGATTGATCCCGATTGTGGCCAGAGCGTGCCGCTCGTATGAGAGGTGTAGTAGTGGACTATCTTGGTTGACCTCGCGGTCCAGGGGAAACCCAATAGTTCGGCGTTTAGAAAGTAGTTGACACCAATATTGTCGATCTCTTTGTTCCAAGAACCAAAATACTCTCTGCGGTAGATGTAGTTGTAGTACTCCCAAAAAATCGGATCACCGATCTCATCTGAGACTGACCGAGGAACAGATGGCCAATTGAAATGTGGGCTGTTCCCCGGATTTGTGTCGTGATACCAAGAGTACGGATACCAGTAGGTGGATTCCGGATACCCATGGGCTATTAGCAGGTTTGCACCTGTTCCGATTGCAAGCGCGATCGCCATCGCCACAACAGCGAATCGAGATTGTCGCTTCACACTCACCCCGGCCGCTTCCCAATCGACCACCTACTCGTCACCAGCACCAGCCACTCCGGGTTGCCCTTCCCCTTCTTCTTCCGCTTCTTGCCCACGGCCCCGCCGAGCACCGGGCTCTTGACCCAGCCGTGCACGGCGTAGCCCAACTCGGGCAGCGAGTCTCGCACCCGCTCGGCGATCTCTTGGGCTCGCGCGGGATCAAGCACGCCGCCATCGCCGAGGTCTTCCTTGTCCGCCTCGTAATGCGGCTTCACCAGCGAGATGATGTGGCCGCCGGGCTTGAGCCACTTCGCAGCCGCATCAAGCGCCCGATCCTGCTTGGTCCAGCCGAGATCGATGACCGCTATGTCGATGCCGCCTGCATCAACAACTTCCTGCGGTGGGTCGAGGTGCAACGCGTTGCTGCGTTCGTGCACCGTCACGCGGTCGTCGGTGCGCAGTTTCCAGGCGAACTCGCCGTAGGCGGTGTCGATCGAATGCACATGTTTCGCGCCGTGCTGGAGGAGGCAGTCGGTGAAGCCGCCCGTGCTGCAGCCGAAGTCGGCGCAGAGCATGCCGGTTGGGTCGAAGGGGAGATCGAGCAGGGCGCGGTGGAGCTTGAGCCCGCCTCGGGAGACGAAGGTGGGTTCGTCGGGCTGCTGATCGGTTTGGGGTGCGGCTTGGTCAGTCATCGCGGTTGGGCGATGTGGGCTGGGGTGTGTTTGCCTCGCCCGTGGCCTTGTTGGGCGTGAAGGCACGATCGAACTGAGCCGGGGTCATCAGCGGCACATCACTGCGCGGCACCGGTGCGTGCGAGACGGGCACGCCCACGATCGCAATCCCCAACTCGTCGGCCCGCTCAAGCATCGCAAAGCGGTCAAGCATGATCACATCGCCCGCGGCGATCGCCAGGCAGGTGCCCCCGTGCTTATGGAGCTTCTCGAGCGTCTGGATGCCCACGGTGGGCACATCAGAGCGACGGTCGTGCTGGGCGCGGGCGCCCTTGACCAGTGTCCAGCCCCCGCGTCGGCACAGGTCGCCGGTGCGTTCGATCATGCGGTCGGTGCCCTCCACGGCCTCCACGCTGATCACATCGCGATCCCGCACCGTCAGCGACTGCCCGATATCGAGGCGCAGCAGTTCAGTAAGCAGGGGCCAGACGAACTCGATATCCGCGCGCTGGTTCCCGCTGGGCTTGGTCGAGGTCATCACGCCTGGTTCGGAGAGCTGGTCCATAATTGGGAAGGTGGAGTCGATGAGGGCGACGCCGTTGTTGTCCATTTCGTCGGCAATCACCTTGAGCACGGCGTGGGAGCGCCGGTCGTGGCGCAGGTGCCGATACCAGGCGATCGCCGTGGTGAGGTCAGGGATATTACGCACCAGCTTCCATCGCTGGTGCATGAGCTTGGCCTTGTCCACTTTACCCACCATGATGGCATGATGCACGCCCTGATTGCGCAAACGCTTGCCCCAGGTGCGCATACGCAAGAGTCCGACATCGCTGAAGCTGTCGCACAGCTCAGGCAGGGTGTCTTCATACTGGGCATGCAGCCCGATGCAGTGGACGCTGTAGCCCATTCTTTTGAGCCCGCGAGCAATGAAGAGCGGGAGATCCCCTCCGCCGGCGATGAGCCCGATCGGGGCGGGCGCGGGGGGTGGATCGGGCAGGATGGAGAGCAGGCCGGCCATGTATGAATGGTACACGCTTGAGTCACTCCGCGTTCTTGGTCGATAGCTGTTGCACGATGTCCCTGCATGTGACCCCATCCAATCGCCCCGCCGAGCCCGTCAGCGAGCATCCCCAATCGCCCGATCAGGTGCGACCCTGGCTGGGGATCCGCTTTGTGTGCTCGGGGCAGTACCAGCGGGTCTACCGCCACGCCGACGGGTCCAAGTACATGGCCCGCTGCACAAGGTGCGGCAAGTCGATCACCTTCAAGGTCGGGCAGGGCGGGAGCAGCCAGCGTTTCTTTGATGTGTCGTGCTGAACGGGCCCAGTAGTACATCGCTCAGAAGCGAGACCGCCTTGTGACCGCCCCAAGCCCACGGGCCCTGCGTGGCCTTGCCCAAACACCAACCCACCCCTCCTACACTCCCTCATGGCCACCACATCCTCCCCCTACGACATCATCAAGACCCAGGACATCTGTGCCCAGACCGGGCGGGAGATCGCCGTGGGCGAGGAGCACATCGCGGCCCTGATCGAGACCCCCGAGGAAGAAGCCCTCGTCCGCGTCGCTTACACGCTTGATGCATGGGAGAAGGGCCAGAATCTGCCGCCCGAGACAACCCTGTTCGGGTTCTGGAAACGCACACTGCCCGAGCATAATGAGCAGCCCAAGCAGCTTGTTTCAGCCGATGAGATGTTCGATCTCTTCGAGCAGCTCGCCGACGCGAGCGACGAACGCCAGATCACCTTCCGGTATCTGCTCGGCCTGATCCTGATGCGCAAGAAGACCCTCGTCTATGAGCGATCGACCCCCGCCACGGGTGATGAGCCGGGTGCTTTGGTGCTGCGTCAGAGGATCAAGGGCGGCGAAGGCCCGCTGTTCCATGTCGTTGACCCGGGGCTTGACGACGAAACCATCGCCCAGGCCGCCGACGAGATTGGCCAGGTCATGAACCTCGACGAGAACGCCTCATGATGACGCGAATGAAACGATTGAGTCTGCTTGTGTGCACAGCGCTGGTGCTGCCTTCGATCTTGGGCGGCTGTCAAACAGGCGGCGGGAAGGTCGATGTCACCAAGCTCGGCCCGCCCCCAAGCACCCAGGACCTTGCCCAGCGCCACAACGAGCGCATCGCACCGCTCGATACCCTCTGGGCCCGCGTGAGCGTTCGTGCCAAGGGCACCTACGACGACGGCAGCACATTCGAGGAGCAGGGCGAGGGTCATCTGCAGATCGTGCAGCCCAACAGCGTCTCGCTCTCGATCGGCAAACTCGGCGAGACCTACTTCGTCTTCGGTGCCTCACCCGACTCATACTGGTCCATCAACCTGAGTGAAAGCGACCGCAAGGTCATGCTCGTTGGCGACATGCTGCGAGTCACCCGCATCAAGGCCAACGCCCTGGGCCTGCCGGTGCACCCCGCCGAGCTTATCGCCCTCTCGGGCCTGGCACCCATCGATCTGGCCACCGCGGGCGGCACCCAATGGCGTGACGATGGCAAGGCGGTCGGGCTGCGTATCCCCGGCCAGTGGGGCAGCATCATGCTCTGGTTTGATCCACGCACAGAAATCGTCGTGCAAGCTCAGGCATTCGATGAAAACAACACACTCATCGCCAGCGCCGATCTCTCTCGCTACAAGGATGCGATCGTCCCGGGCCAGCTCCCGGTACAGGTGCCCGGCAAGGTCGAAATCACCACCCCCGGCGATGCCGGTTTCGTACGCATCGAACTTTCAGGGCCACAACGCCGCGACATCCGCCCGGTGGTCTTCGAGCCCACCCGCCTTGAGCGTGCCTACCGCATCGATGAGGTGATCGACCTCGACGAAGAACTCGATGAGCCCGCACAGGACACACCACAGGACCAAGCCCCTTGATGCGCCGCTCGCCGACTTTTACGCTGGTATTGATGTTGATCGTAACCGGTCTGATCGGGGTGCTCACGATCCGTGCCCATGCCGAGCAGCAGCAGCCACAGGATCAACGAGAACCCCAGAGCGGACCGCAAAGCCAGTCTCCGGACGACAAGCCGATCGTCTCGACGCGACCGGTGCTGCTTGCAAGCAGCATCGAGCAGTCGGGCTCGCGTGCCTGGGCGGTGTACCGCAACAGCCAGGGCGAGCACCTGCTAGTGCTGATTGCCCCGCGTGAGTCGAGCAGCTCCGCCATGTACGATGCGGCCCCCTCAGGCCAGGTTCAGGCGATGCGCCCCTTGGGAAACCGGCTTCCGATCGCGATCGCCGCGAAGAATGAGTCGGTCTATCTCGTCTATCCGTCGGTGTACGCCAACGACCGACGCCTGATGCGGGTGTATAGCTCGAGCGCCTTCCCGAGCCCGCTGGGCGGCCTCTGGACGGTCGATCCGCCGACGCGTCTGCGCAGCGAACAGCCCATCGAGCTCGATGCACAGCTGCTCGACTTGCAGGCGACCGATGACACCTTGTACGCGCTGCTGGTCGATGCGGACAGCACGCATCACCTGATGCGGCTGGACCCCGGTGCTTGGACCCGGCTGGCAATGCCCGAGGGATTGAACACCAAACGCCTGGACATGGTCGCGATCGCCGACCGCATCGTGCTGGTCGATCGCGCCGGCACCTCATTCAACGCCACGATGTACGATCCCCAATCGCAGCAGTGGCAGCCGCTGCCTGATGCGCTCCCGCTGGGCAAGCACACCCAGCTGCTCTCGGGTCAGCGTGCGATCACGGCGATCGACTGGGACGATAACGCGCTCGCCCGGCTCCGGACCTGGTCTCCCGCGGGGTTGTTCACGCTCGCCGATGGGCTCGAGCTGCCCAGCGACGCAAGGTATGCCGTGCTCGATTCGAGCAGCACCCTGCTGGGGCTGAGGGTGATCGAACAAGACCCGGGCAGCATTGAGCCGGGTGCTGCCGCCGAAGAGATTGAGCTGACCGAGCTGGACCTGCTCGACAGCACGCTGCGTTACCGTGGCCCGCCGCTGGCCAGCACACCCGTGAGCGCCGATGAGTTCCGATTTTTGGTCGGGATGATGATGCTGGTGATGGTGGGGGTGCTGGTGGTCGTGATCTTGCCCGACCGCTCCGATGCGATGCAGTTGCCTGAGGGGTTCGCGATCGCCGACCCAGGGCGCCGTCTGATCGCGACCATGCTGGATGTGGTGCTGGTGGCGTCGATCGTGGGGCGTTTCTTTGATCTCAGCGCGAGCGAAATCCTGACCCTGAGCGTGATTATCCGCCCGGACAACGCGTGGGCGGTCATCCCGGCAACCATCATCGCGGGTGTGCTGTACGCCACGCTCTCAGAATGGCTGATGGGCGCGACCCCCGCCAAGCTCATCGTGGGCCTGCGGGTCGTGCGGGCCCAGGCGGGGCCGAGCGAGCGCCCCAAGCTGTGGTCCGCGTTGGTGCGCAACATCGTCAAATGGGTGCTCCCGCCCGTGGCGGCCCTCGCATTGGTCGACCCTGAAGCCATGCACCGGGGCGACCGCGCCTCTCGCTCGCTCGTCGTGGTCCCGCTGCGAGAAGATCCCACTCCAAGCGAGCCCGATCTCTGAGCGATCGTCGCCTGCTTGGCCCCGCGGGCTGAAGCCGTGGCCCCTGAATGTCCGATACCAGTTATCAGCGCCTCCATGAAGGGCGCAGCATGTTCGTGCGCCCCAACCAGTCCCGTTTCAACCCCGGCCCGAGACCCGATGAGCGAAGACATCAACAACCTGAACGAATCGGGACTCCCCGAAGATTCGCCTGTCGATGTCCAGAGCGATCGTTCGTCTGTGTCTGAAACCACCGAAACCACTGGAGATACGGCGGGCGATCCCGTCGAGGCCCTCAAGCTGGGTTGGCGTGATGCATGGCAGCTGCCGACCCTTCTGGTCGGGGCAGGGATGCTGATGCTCGGCGTCGCCTACAGCGTCTCAACCTCACCTGAGCCCGATCTCACGCCCACGATCCGGGTTGCGAATCAGCTCATTGAGAACGAGCAGTACGACCAGGCGATCGAACTGCTGAATACCGAGGTGTACCCCTGGGTCGGCCAGCCCGACACCCCCAAGCCCGCGCGCGTGCTCTACCACCTCGCCAAAGCCCGCTCGATCTACTACGGCCAGCAAAAACTGGGTATCAGCGACGACCGCAACCACATCTCGGTCATCCGTGAATACGAAGAAGCACGCCGCTTGGGCGGGATCCTTGAACCACGAGACCAGGCGGCGTTGGCCAACACCCACATCGCCCGCGACCAGGTCCCACTGGCGATGCAGCAGGCCCGGGAGATTCCCGAATCAAAGCGGTACCTGCGCGACGCGGTGTATCGCCGGGCCATCAACTCGCTGCTCGATCGTCCTGCTCCCCAGACCGAGCCGGCGATGGAGCTGATCGCCGAGCAGCTCATCGATCCGCAGTTGCCCACAGAGCAGCGGGTGTGGGCCCTTGAGACTCAGGGGCGTGTGCGACTCTCGCAGGGGAACCCTGACCAGGCGATCACCCGAATTCTGCGCGAGATGCCCCGGCTCGACGATGCAAGCGGGAACGATCGATCCCGTCTGCACCTGATCCTGGCTCAGGCCTATGTGATGCAGGGGGCGATCCCACAAGCCGACGAGCAGGTGCGTGCCGCGCGATCGCTGGCGGCATCGGGCGACCCGCATTACGCCCAGATCCTGCTGATGAAAGCGCTGGTCGAAGACGAGCGTGGCAACACCCGCGAAGCGCGTGATCTGTACGACGAGATCGTCAGCGATCACACCAACTCCAGCGCGATGCCGCTCGCCCTGCTGGGTCTGGGCGAGACCGAAGCCGCGCTGGGCCAGCCCGAACTCTCGTTCGATGCGTTTGATGAGCTGGTGAGCCAGTACGCGACGCTTGGGATCGAGAGCTATCCCTCACGCAAGCAGGTGCTTGAGTCGCTGCTGGCCCGCTCGGATGATGCGCTGTCATCAGGCGCACCGTTCGATGCGATCCGGTACGCATCGATGGCCGACAAGCTCTATGCGAACATGGAGATCCCGTCGGAGATCTACCTCGCCCAGGCCCGTGCCCATGAGGGTGCCGCCGAGGCGCTGCTTGGCCGACCCATCGAAGAGACCCGAACCCTGCTGAATCTTGATGCGTCGGCTCGTGCCGAGGTGCAGCGGCACATGATCGCTGCGGCAACGAACTACTCGCTGCATGCCGAGCGTCATGTCGTGAGCAACCTACCGCTGTTCGCCTCTTCGCTCTGGCGCAGCGCTGATCTGTTTGATCGCGCCGGTGACCAGCCCGAAGCGATCAGCGCGTTCAAGAACTATGCCGAGTCGATGCCCTCCGATCCTCGCTATGCCGAAGCGCTCTTCCGACTCGCCGAGGCGCTGCGGGCGCTGGGCGATTTTCAAGCCGCTGCGGATGTCTACCAGAGCTTGATCACAGGACGCGAGGGGGGGGCGGGTGCCGACATCGGTGCGTTCGCAGACGCAAGCCATGTCCCGCTCGCGCAGGCATTCCTCTACGACGAAGATCCCAGTAACGATGCGCAGGCCGAATCGCTGCTCATCACGGCACTCGATGGCTCAATGGGTTCTACCGATACCGAGCTCTTTCGAGACGCGCTGCTCGAGCTGGCGGGACTCTATGACCGCACGGACCGCCCCGAGCGTGCAATTGAGCGATACGAGGAGTTCCGATCACGCTACCCGGGTGATCCCGAGGCAGGAGCGGCCGTTTTCCGGCTCGCCGATGCCCACCGACGCCTTGCCGATGCGATCGAGCTCACACTGCTCGAGCCCATGCCCGCAGCGGAGCAGAACCGGCGATCCAGCGAGGTCAGTCACCACCGGCGCACCGCGATCGAACGCTATGAGGAAAGCATCGAGACCTTTGCATCGCGACCCCCGTCCGGCCTGGGAATCTTCGAATCAATCGCGCTGCGTAACGCCTATTTTTACCTTGGCGACTGCGCCTTCGATCTGGAAGAATACGACCAGGCGATTGTCTATTACGACCAGGCCCGCGATCGCTATGTCGATGACCCAGCGTCACTTGTCGCGATGGTGCAGATCGTGAACGCGTACATCGAGACGGGCCAGCTGGGCCGCGCTCGCACGGCCAACGAGCGGGCCAAGCGGTTCTACGCGATGATGCCCGACGAGGTCTGGGACGACCCGACCTTGCCGATGGACCGCACCGACTGGGAGCGTTGGCTCAACTCCAACACCCAGCTCTGGGCAAACGGCCAGCCCTGACCCGCGGCTCGTAGCGTCTTTTTTGCGCACAGTGTGGAGAAATCGGCGCAAGCGACCGATAACCCTTGCACGCACTGCGTGTGGGAACGGAGTCCCCACAGTGCACGTTCTTGTGAGGGGTCACGGATGACCACGCCTGAAACCAATACACCGATCTCACCCGATGACCATTCGTCGCTGCTGCACGCGCGGCTCGAGGCCCTGCTCACGCACGCTGGGACGCTGATCGAGCAGCTCGAAGCCGTGGGTAATCAGCAGCGGCATGCTATCGAATCCGAGCAGGTACAGCAGATCGTCGAGGTCGTTGCGATCCGTGAGCCCATCGTGCGGGGCATGGTTGAGGTCGGCGAGGAACTCGGCGCGTTCATCGAAGACCCTGCGACCAGATCAACCCTGGGCAAAGCAACCCTGGAACGCGCGCTGCGGCAGGTCGCGAGCTTTGAGCACGCGATGAAGCGGATGCGTGAGCGCGATGCACAAGATCAAGAGCGCATGGAGCAGACCCGCAACAAGCTCGCCCAGCAACTCGCAGGGACCGGCACCGGGAAATCGGCGCTGCGGGCATACTCCACCAAGACAGCCACTCCCAACCCGATCATGCAGGACAAGCGGGGATGAGCGCGACCCAGCACATCCCGAGTCTCTTGGATGAGCCCGCCCGCGAGCAGCTGCTGCCCGAGGTGGCCGCATCCCTGTCGCCGACGGATCTGGCTGAGCTGATGTCGGCGTTCACGGAAGTCACGACCAAGCTCGAACAGACCCATTCCCAGCTGCGATCAGAGGTTGCGCGGCTCAACAGCGAGCTTCGTGATGCCAACGAGGCGTTGCAGCGCTCACGCCGGCTTGCGGCGCTGGGCGAGATGGCCGCGGGGATCTCCCACGAGATCCGCAATCCGCTGGGCTCGATCCGGCTGTATACCAGCATGCTGCACGAGGATCTGGCCCAACTCCCCGATCAGCAGCAGGTGGTTGAGAAGATCGGGCGAGCGGTGCGCGGGCTCGACGAGATCGTGGGCGATGTGCTCAGCTTTGCGCGTGAGATCAAGGCGCGTCACAACGCGTGCGAGACGGCGAGCATCTTTGAGCATGCACTGGACGCGTGTCGTGCCGATATCGTTGGCGGCATCGAACGCCACGAGCCCGAGGGCTCGATCGAACTCGAATGCGACTCAGGGCTGCTGGTTCAGGCGATCGTCAACATCCTCCGCAATGCAGGCGAAGCCAACCGACTCAGCGGCGGGGATCGCATCGTCATCGAGTCAAGGCGCACTGTGATCGAGCGGGACGACAGGGACGAGCAGGCGCTGGCAATCGAGATCCATGATCAGGGTGACGGCATTCCCGATCAGGTCATCGAACGCATGTTCAACCCCTTCTTCACCACCCGGGCCACCGGCACCGGGCTGGGGCTGGCGATCGTGCATCGCATTGTTGATGCGCACCGCGGCCAGGTTGAGGTCGGGAATCACAATGACACAAAGGGCGCTTGGGTGCGTCTGGTGCTCCCGATTGCTCAGCCCATTGTCGTGGTGCGGTCGCAGGTCGAATCGAGCGAGGATCTCAGAGCAGTCTTGCCGCACGCGGGCGCGTCCCCGTGCGCATTGAGGTAAACAGATGACACGAACCGTTCTTGTGGTAGACGACAAAGAAATGATGCGTGATTCGGTGGGCTCCACGCTCACCCGCGCCGGCTTCGCGGTGCGGACGGCCGTCGATGCGCGTTCGGCCCTTGCCGAGATCGCTTCACGGCGTCCGGACTGCGTGGTCACCGATCTCAACATGCCCGGCATGACCGGGATCGAGCTGGCCGCGCAGATCAACGCGCTCGATGACGACATGCCCGTCATTCTGATGACCGCGTTTGGCACCATTGAAACCGCCGTCGCGGCAATGAAAAAAGGGGCATACGACTTCCTCACCAAGCCGTTCGAGGGCGACGAGCTCATCATCAGCGTCAAACGGGCGCTGCAGCACGCCTCGCTCGTGCGTGAGAACGCGATCCTGCGTGCCGGGGCGACCGGGGAACAGCGCAGCGGGCTCGATCGGCTTGTCGGCTCGTCGGAAGCGATGCGCAAAGTCCGCGAGCAGGTGCGGGCGGTCGCGTCAAGCCACGGGACGGTGCTCGTCACCGGCGAGAGTGGTGTGGGCAAGGAGGTCGTCGCGCGAGCCGTGCACGACCTGAGCCCGAGGACCTCGAATCCATTTCTCGCCGTCAACTGCGCGGCCCTCAATGAGAGTTTGCTCGAATCCGAGCTGTTCGGCCACGAGAAGGGCGCATTCACGGGCGCTGATAAGCTGCGTAAGGGGCGATTCGAGCTTGCCAACGAGGGCACGCTGCTGCTCGACGAGGTGAGCGAGGTGTCGCCGCAGATCCAGGCCAAGCTGCTGCGTGTGCTCCAGGAGCGTGCGTTTGAGCGTGTGGGATCGAGCACCACGATCGGGGTGGATGTGCGGATTGTGGCGACGAGCAACCGGGACCTGCCGCACGCGGCGTCGATGGGCGAGTTCCGCCAAGACCTATTCTACCGGCTCAATGTGCTGCCGATCGTGATCCCGCCTCTGCGAGAGCGTGAGGGCGATGTGGAAGTCTTGTCGCAGCACTTTGTTGACCTGATCACCAAACGCGACGGGCGCAAGACCATGCGTTTCGACGACGACGCCAAGGTGTTGCTCGCCCGCTATAGCTGGCCCGGAAATGTGCGTGAGCTGCAGAACATCTGTGAGCGTGCGGTGGTGCTCAGCGATCCGAAATCAAGCGCGATCACGGCGGCGCTCGTCGAGCCGTGGCTGATGTCGTCACGCCCGACTCCGAAGGCGACCCCGCTGCGTGCGGCGAGTCTCAACGGTTCCGCGTCCTCGATGTCATCCATGACCGAGCCCAAGCCGCTGCAATCCTCGTCCTCCGCGTTCGGGAGTTCGCTGCGTGAGCACGAGGGCTACGAGAAGCCCGGCGATCGCACCCTCGCGGAGATCGAACGCGAGACCATCGTCGCGACCCTGCAGCGATTCAACGGCCACCGCCAAAAAACCGCCAAGGCGCTCGGGATCGGGGTGCGGACCCTGGGACTCAAGCTCAAGAAATGGAAAGAAGAGAGCCTCGTCGCGCAGACGCTCTGAGCGTCGATCGGAGCGCGATCCGGCTGCTGGTACGCGGTTTGCGTGTAATGCGTCAGAACGAAGAGCAGATAGACCATGATCAACGACCTCGCGACAGCCGGTGCCTTGCCCGCCCTTGAGAAGATGTTCCTCTTCTCGGGTCAACGCCAGCGACTGATCGCACAGAACATCGCGAACATCGACACCCCCGGATATCAGGGGGTTGATGTGGACCCGCGGGCGTTCCAGCGGGCGCTGGGACAGGCGATCAGCTCCCGTCGCGAAGAGAATGGGGGCGCGTCGGGCGGTCTTGATCTTTCCAACGCCGACGAGGTCAAGATGATCGGTGGACGCATGCAGCTGGTCCCCAAGACCCCGATCGATGGCGTGCTGTTTCAGGATCGCAACCAGCGGGATCTCGAGGGGCTCATGCAGGACATGGTCGAGAACGCGACCATGTTCAGGGTCGCGAGCGACCTGATGCGGAAAAACAAGTCACTGATCTTGGGTGCAATCGCCCAGCGGGTCATCTAAAAGGAGTGTGAAGCATGTACGGCTCACTCGATATCTCAACCTCCGGCATGATCGCGCAACGCACGCGCATGCAGGTCATCGCGACGAATATCGCCAACAGCGGCACGCTCCAGAACGCTCAGGGAGAGTATGACCCCTATCTGCGCCGTGCTGCGATGCTCGAGCCCGCCGGCGACCCGGCGAACCCGCAGGGCGTGCGTGTGGCGGAGATTGACATCCAGGAGGGGGCGCTACGAAAAGAACTGCGCCCCGGGCACAAGTTCGCCGATGCCGATGGCTATGTGATGGTCCCCGATATTGATACCACGACCGAATGGGTCAACAGTCTGCAGGCCTCGCGGGCATATGAGGCCAATGTTGCCGCCGCCGAGACCATGAAGAATATGGTGGCACAAGCATTGCGTCTGCTGGCGTGATAGACTGTGATTGAAGTCAGACAGAGGCACACCCATGAGCGATCCACTCGGACTCATCTCTAACGCCGGCGGCCCACAGCAGCTGCCAAACCCTGCGGTGCGTCATCGCCAGGGCGGTGCGCAGGGCCCTGACTTCAAGAACATGCTGATGCAGAACCTCAATCAGGTCAACGCGTTGCAGCAGGACGCGTCGAAAGCCGCTGAGGATCTGGTCACGGGTCAGCGCAATGACCTCGAAGGCGTTGTCGCGGCGACCGAGAAGGCCGAGACCGCGTTCAAGATGCTCCAAGCGATGCGCAACCAGGTCATGCAGGCGTATGACGAGGTCAAGCAGATGCGTGTCTGATCAGCGTTGCCGGTTGGCTTCTGGACGGCGCGAGCGTGCGAGCGGTGCGCAATATAAACCACATCTGAAAAAAGTCTTTCATTCGTCCCTTTGGGTTATCAAGCCGCGCGATCGCTTCGGCCGATGATGCCGGTCAGCGGCGCGATATTCGCGCGTTGAGGTGCAAGGATTGCGCCGCATACGGCAGGAGGCCACGAGATCATGGACCAGCTCCGACGGGTCATGACCCAGATTCAAGAACAGATCGCGAAGATGACCGCTTCGCAGAAGTTGCTGCTCGCATCGCTGGCGGTGATCGCCGTGATGACGCTGTTCCTGGTCTCTCAGTATGCTGCCAAGCCATCGATGGTGAACCTCATGGCCGCGGGGCAACAGGAGAACACGGTGCGTGCGCTGCAGTCCGCGGGCTTTAAAGCAGCGGTCGTCGACGGTCAGGTCGTGCTCCCCGAGGGCCAGCAGCGGGCCGCGGTTTCGTATCTTGCCGAATCGGGGCAACTCCCCGGCGACACCACGCTGCTCTTCTCGAACCTCATCGGGAGCCAGGACTGGAAGGCGTCGAGCCAGCAGCATCGTCAGCAATACAACATCGCGCTCCAGAACGAACTGGCTGCCAATATCGCCCACTTCAGCGGCGTGAGCAAGGCGAGCGTGATCCTGGATGTTCCAGAAACCACCGGACTTGGGCGTGCGGCCCGCCCGTCGACCGCTTCGGTGACAGTGTTCACTGCGGGCACCGGCGGCGTGCCGCAGAACATGGTCGACGCGGTCGCTCGCCTGGTTTCCGGGGCGGTGTCCGGGCTCAATCCTGAAGGCGTACAGGTGATCGACGGCTCAACGGGCCGGGCGTGCAAGGTGAACAGCGAGGAATCTGCCTCATCGGGTCGCTATCTTGAGTACGCTGCCCAAGTCGAGAAGCACACCCGCGGCAAGATCGAGGGGCTCTTTGGGCACATACCCAATGTCATCGTCTCGGTCACCGCGCATGTTGATATCACGCGTGTTCAGTCTACGGAAAACCTCTTTGCGCCCAATGGTGAGGGGTCGGTTTCGCTTCTTTCAAGCGAAACCAAGACCGATTCAACGACCAGGCAGGCGAGCCGTGGCGCGGAACCGGGCGTGCGATCGAACCAGTCAGTGTCGATCAATCAGGGCGGTGGCTCGGGCAATAGCGCCGAGCAGAATATGGGTGATACCGAGTTCTCAACCGCGATCGGCAGCCGCACCAAGACGGTGCTCGATCCACGCGGGATGCCGACGCACCTGAGCGCGTCGGTGATTATCCCACAAGAATACATCACCAAAATGATCGAGCTGGGGCGTGTGGCCGAGGACGGTGTCGAGCCACAGCCCGTCACGCAAGCAGAAGCTGAGGAGTTCTTCGCGCTCGCTCGGGCAAACCTCGAATCACTCGTCCGTCCGCACCTGATCAGCATGGGGCCCGAAGGCCAGGTTCTGCAGGGTGAGCTTTCGCTGCAGATGTCGCCCATGGGCGGCTTGATGGTGAGCCCGGTCGGCGGCCAGGGCGTAGGTATGCTCGGTGCACTCACTGGCGGTGGGGGCGCACTGGCTGGTGGCGGGCGACTGGTTGAAACCGTGCTCGTGGGTGTGCTCGCGGTCATCTCGCTGGGCATGATGGCGATGATGGTCAAGCGAACCAGCAAGCGGATCGATCTGCCAGACGCCGAGAAGCTTGTCGGGATCCCCGCGGATCTGGGCACGGGGGGGGATCTCATCGGTGAAGCCAGCGAGGGCGAGCATGTCATGACGGGCATCGAGGTTGACGACCAGCTCGTCGAGGTGCAGCATCTTCGTGAGCAGGTCGCCGAGATGATCAAGCAGGACCCGGAGTCAGCCGCGGGCCTCGTCGAACGCTGGGCGGAGCAGGCACACCAGGCGTGATCTCACGCGATCAAGAGTAACACATGGCACGCAGACCCAACGAACCATTCCCAGATTCGATCTCAGAACTCGACGGCGTCGAGAAGGCCGCGATTCTGCTGCTCGCGATCGGTCCTGACTGCGCCGCCGAGGTGCTTCGGCACATGCCGTCGGATCGGGTCGAAGAGGTCACCCGCTCACTGGCGGGCCTTGGGCGCGTTCCCGACAAGGTGCAGAACGCGGTTGTTGAGGAGTTCTACAGCATCTCGATCGCGACGCAGTACGCCAACGAGGGTTCGCTCTCATACGCCAAAGTGCTGCTGCAAAACTCGCTCGATCCGACAACCGCGGATCGTCTGCTTTCACAGATCCAGACACAGGTCCAGAAGACCCCGTTCAGTTTCCTGCAGCGTGCCGAGAGCGACAACCTGCTGACCTTCATCCAGGACGAGCACCCGCAGACTATCGCATTGATCCTGTGCCATCTGTCACATCACAAGGCGTCGGAAATCCTGTGCGGCTTGGCGATGGAGAAGCAACTCGAGGTCATCAAACGCATTGCCAACATGGAACAGACCAACCCCGAAGTGATCCGCGAGGTCGAACGTGGGCTTGAATCGCGTCTGAGCAACATGCTGATGCAGAGCATGGAGAAGGCTGGGGGCGTGCCCACGGTGTCCGAGATCCTCAACCTCACCGACCGCGCCACGGAAAAGACCATCATGGAGGGGCTCGAGTCGGACGACCCCGATCTGGTGGAAGAAATCAGAAGGCTTATGTTCGTCTTCGAGGACATCAAGCTGGTCAACGACAAGGGAATCCAGGCCGTGCTCAAGGAGGTCGAGAACGACGAGCTTTCGCTGGCGCTCAAGACCGCGAGCGAGCAGCTGCAGCAGAAGATCTTCACCAACATGTCCGAGCGTGCCGCGTCGATGGTCAAGGAAGACATGGAGTTCATGGGCCCCGTGCGGGTCTCGGATGTGGAAGCAGCGCAGCAGCGCATCGTGGATATCGTGCGACGACTCGAAGAATCGGGCGATGTCATGATCGAGGGACGCGGCGGCGATTCTGAAATGATCGTTTGATCAGTGAATGGGTGTGCAGCCCCAGGGAGCGATGGAATGGGCATGATCAAACGCGCGGATCTCGAAGCGTACACACGCGACGCGTATGTGATGGATCTGAGCGATCTCGAGAAGCGGGGCAGCTCGCTGGTCGAAGCTGCGCAGGCAAAGGCGACCCAGATCATCCGTGATGCCCGCAAAGAACGCGAGCAGCTGATCGGCAGCGCGCAGGAACAGGGGCACAGCGAGGGATACAAATCGGGCCATAGCGAGGGGCACGAGCAGGGGTGCAAAGAGGGCATCGAGCAGGCCCGGGCGCAGCAGGCCCAGGAGATCGAGCAGCTGCTCGTGACCTGGACCGAACAGCTCGGCTACTTTGAGCAGCGGCGCGACGCGCTGCTCGAAGCGGCGCGGGTGCAGGTCGTCGAACTCGCGGCAGCCATCGCCCAGCGTGTGGTTCGGCGCGTTGTTGAGCTTGATCCATCGGTTGTTGCCGATCAGCTCGAGTCTGTTCTATCCTCCGTGACCGAGAGCACCCGGCTGGTTGTCCGTGTGCATCCCAACGACGCTGAGCGGGTGCGTGAAGAGCTTCCCAAGCTGGTGGATCGCTTCGCGAGCTGCGAGCATGCACAGATCGTGACGGACCCAAGTTTGCAGCCCGGTTCATGCGTCGCGTGCACCGCCGCGGGCGGGGTGATCGATGCGTCGATCTCGACGCAGCTCGATCGGATCATCGACGCGATGCTCCCCCGCGGTCACCGGGCCGACGGTGCGATGGGGCTCGGAGAGGTCCGTCAACAGGCGGATGAGACGCTCGATCAAGGCGACGAGCGCAAGGGCGACGCCGCGTGAATATCTTTGAGCCCGAACTCGATATCCTCACGCACCTTGAAGCCAGAGGCATCACGGGGCGCGTTGCGAGCGTTCGAGGGCTCACATTGCTCGCCAGCGACCTGCCCGTGCCCATCGGCTCACTGGTGCAGATCGACTCGGCAATGGTGGGCGGACAGGTCGTGGGCGAGGTGGTGGGCTTCGATGGCCGACACGCGATCATCATGCTCCTCGCTGATACCACAGGCATCCTCCCGGGTGCGCCGGTGGCGCTGAAGCAGATCTATCAGGCGGCCCCGGTTTCACGCAAAATGCTCGGACGCGTGGTCAACGGCTTAGGCCAGCCGATCGACGACCTGGGCCCGGTGCAAGAGTGTGTCAACCGACCGATCAACCCCACCCCGATCGGTCCGATGAAGCGTCGGCGCATCGATGAGCCACTGCGATCGGGTGTTCGGGCGATCGACCTGATGACCCCGCTGGGACGCGGCCAACGCATGGGCATCTTCGCTGGGCCGGGTGTGGGCAAATCGACACTGCTGGGCCAGATTGCGCGCAACACCGACGCCGATGTGAATGTCATCGCGCTCATTGGCGAACGCGGGCGCGAGGTCCTCGACTTCATCCATCATTCGCTCGGGCCAGAGGGGCTGGCTCGCTCGCTGGTGGTGGTTGCGACCAGCGACGAATCGCCGCTGATGCGTATCCGCGCCGCCAAGCTCGCATGCACCGCGGCCGAGTTCTATCGAGATCAAGGCGACGATGTGCTGCTCATGATGGACTCGGTGACGCGTTTTGCGCATGCGCAGCGTCAGGTCGGGCTGAGCATCGGTGAGCCCCCGGCGACCAAGGGCTACACGCCGTCGGTCTTCTCGACCCTGGCGACGCTGCTGGAGCGCGCGGGTTGTATTGAACTGGGGCGTGGCCGATCGGGTTCGATCACGGGGCTGTACACGATTCTGGTCGAGGGTGACGATATGACCGAGCCCATCTCGGATGCGGCGCGAGGTATTCTCGACGGGCACATCGTGCTCAGCCGAAAGCTGGCCAACAAGGGGCATTTCCCCGCGATCGATGTGCTCGACTCGGTCTCGCGCGTGGCGGGCGATGTCAGCGATCAGGCGCAGATCGCGGCGCGGCTCCAGATGACCAAGCTGCTCGCGGAGTACCGAGAGATTGAGGACCTACTGCAGATCGGGGCGTATGCGCCGGGATCGAGCCCCATCGCGGACACAGCGATCGATATGAATGAGGTCGTCAACGAGCTGCTGCAGCAACGCACAAGC
The DNA here is from genome assembly GCA_965283805.1 of Phycisphaerales bacterium UBA1924. GTDB lineage: Bacteria > Planctomycetota > Phycisphaerae > Phycisphaerales > UBA1924 > UBA1924. Next base: position 136,675 of record CBDIPV010000001.1, read on the forward strand.
GAACGCGGGGCGTTTGAGCCGGCCAAAGACATGATGGTGAAGCTCGCGTTGCAATCCGGGGAGATGATCCAGCAGCGCAAGGCCCTGATGGGAACGCAGGTCAACCAGCAGCAGCGGCAGCAGCAACGAGACCGCAAGGGATAATGAGGCACCATGGCCCGATTCGTGTTCAAACTCCAACCCGTGCTCGATCAGCGTGAGCGTGCCGAACGCGACCAGATGCTGGTCGTTGCTGAGCTTGAACGCGAGCGGCTGGCACTCGAATCGCGTATCCGTGGCTGTCAGGGCATGATGAGCGATGAACGCCGGACGCTGGCCAGCGCACTGGGCGTGGGGCAACGGGTCGATGTACGCGCGGTCAAGATGCAGGCCGGCGCTTCGCTCAAGCACAACTTCGACGCCCAGCGAGCGGTGCTCGAACTCGCGGGCGTCTTCAAACGCCTCGAATCGGCTCGGCGCGAACTCGCCGCACTATCGGCCAAGAAGAAAGCGGTTGAGATGATGCGTGAACAGCAGCTCAAGGACTTCCGGCGATCACTCGACATGAAAGAAGCCCATGAACTCGATGAGATGAGCGTTATGCGGCACACGAGAGAACAAGGAGCGGCATCATGAAAACCCTCAAACGATCAATACTGGTCATTCTGGTGCTGAATCTGATCGCCATGCTTGCCGGCATGGGCTGGCTCTTGTCGTCGGGTCGAGTCAATAAGGACAGGGTTGTTGAACTCACCCAGATCTTCGGCGAGCCCGTCACCGTCCAGCAGGCCCGGCTCGACGCGGAGCAGCGAGCCCAGCAAGCCGCTGAGGACGCAAAGCCCAGGGCGCTGCCCGCGATGGCGCTCAACAGCGATGAACGCAACCTCGTGCGGGTCGAGATGACCCAGGTCGATATCGCACGGCTCGAGCGCATGAAGCGAGAAGTGCAGGATCTGCAGCTGACATTGCGCAAGGAGCGCACCGATCTGCTGCGCGAGCAGGAGCAACTCGAACGGGAACTCGAGGCGTTTCAGGCCATGCGCACGCGGCTGTCCGATCTCGAAGGCGGCAAGCAGTTCAAAAAAGCCCTCGCGACACTCACCGGGATGGCACCCAAGGACGCGAAAACGGTGCTCACCGAGCTGCTCAACACCCAGAGCAAGTACGAAGAGGTCATCTCGTACCTCAGCGCCATGGACGATCGAGCGCGGACCTCGGTCATGACCGAGTTCGTCAAGGCGGGCGAGGAACAGTTGGCAGCGAATTTGCTTGAATCCGTTCGGCTGCGTGGTCTTGAAACCACGACCGCCAACGGAAACACACCATGAGCATCGCAACAAATACCTCGACCACGACATTCCATGACCCCAGCAGGATCTTCTCTGCCCAACCGGCAGCGTCGATTGTGCGCTCAATCGGCGCTGAAAGTGCGCCCGGGTTCGCGCAGGTTCTGCATGCCTTCGATCCCAAGCAAGACGAATCAAAGACCATCGCCGGGCACGAGGCTGATCGAAAGGATGAGCTGAGCGAGCGGACCGAAGCGTCCGACGATCTTGCAAAGGATGATGACGCGGCAACACCCGTCAGCGATGCATCATCGGATTCAGCCGACGACGACGGAGCCGCGGCTGATGAGGCGGCCCAAGAAGCAGCCGGAAAAACAGATCAGTCGGGCTCGGCGGGGCAGAGTGCACAGAATCAACACGCTGAGGATTCGGCGGCAGCGAACGGTGCGAACCCCCAGGCCGCTTCAGATGAGCAAGCCGCAACCACCAGCAAAGCCGCGGTGCGCCTGGACCTGCTCGTTAATCGTGGCGATCAGGCCAAGCTGAGTATCCGCGGGCTGGTGCAGTCGCTTCGGGCCCAAGCATCTCCGGACCTGACGGCCATCGCGGTTCAGACGAGAACCGGTCAGATCGATCAGCCCGCCCAGCCTGTAAAGCCAATCCAGTCCAATCAGCCCCAGCCGGCGACGCCTGCCCTGAGCGACGAGCATGTTAAACCTTTGCTTGCGCCACCTGTGCCGCAATCAATCGGTCCCGCCGGTCGCAACCCTTCTGACGCACTCAGCGATCAGCCGCCACAATCTGGTCGCGGCCCTGAGGACCAGTCACCTCGCCCACTAACAAAGCTCCCGATCCAGCCGAACCCAAACGCCGGTGAGATCGATCCCAGCAGCGTTGATTCGCAACAAACCCGAAGTGTTCGTGTTGATGCCGTGCCCTCCGCAGGCCAGACTCGCCCGCAGGTCGATTTCCATCGATCGGGTGTGGCCGCCACCGTTGCCAATGTCTCGTCGCAGGCACGCGTTGATGGTGCGATGACCGAGCGAGCGGTCAAGGGGGTTGACGCAGGTGTTACAAAGGACGCGATGCTGCCGCTGGATCCAAAGTCACCCAAGACCGACCAGCTGAGCAGCTCGGCACCGCATTCGGTGCGTGCATCGGTGATGGCGCAGGTTCAGCGCGGGCTCGCATCGCTGCTCCGCAGTGCCGACGGCGATATGACACTGCGGCTCACGCCTTCGCACCTGGGAACCGTGCAGATCAGCATCAAACGCGACGGCGAACGAATATCGTTGCGCATGAGCGCAAGCACGCCCGAAGCACGCGACATGCTGCTCGCTGGCAGCAAAGAGCTGTCGCAGAACTTCGAGACCAAGGGCATCAAGATCGAGAATTTCGAGATCGATATGCAGCCAGCCGATGAGCCGGGATCGGGTGATCCGACCTCGGGGTTCGCAAGCGGACACGGCGACGCCCACCAACAGCATCAAGGCCATTCCCAGGCACCGTCAGGTCAAAGCGGTGACGATATCGTCCCCCTCGAAGGGCAAGCCGGTCAACATGACATCAGCACATCTGAATCGATCTGGTCCGAGCTCGGGCTCGACGCGGTCGCGTAAGGAGCATGAGATATGAGCGCGATTAACTCGATTGGTTCCACCGGCAACCCAACAAGCACGACCGATGCGTTCAGTGCGCTCACCAGCGGCCAGTTCCTGCAGATCATCTTCACCGAGCTACAGAACCAAGATCCGCTTGAGCCAAACGATACCAGCGCGATGCTCAACCAGCTCTCGACCCTGCGTTCGATCGAATCGGACACGCAGATGGTCGATTCGCTCTCACGATTGGTAAACCAGAGCGAGTTCGCCGCGGCATCCTCACTGATCGGCTCGCTGGTCTCGGGCATCACCCTCGACAACCGCCGGGTTGCGGACCTCGTTGTCTCGGTGTCCAACACGCAAGACGGCCCGGTGCTCAACCTGTTCGATGGCTCGCGCATGTTCTTTAATAATGTGGACGAGATCGCTGGACCGATCGGCGACCCAGACGATGGTGAGCCGCCGATTGATGATAACGATGACCAAGACGATCAGGATGATGATGTCGATCCCCCCATCGTGGACGGCAACACGCCCAACCCCAATCTTGGGCAGCTGAATCCGGGTGATCTTGGCACGGGCATCATCCCCGGCGGCAACACGGTCAATCCGGTGCGGAAAACCGTCAGCAACGATGTCTGATCACACCGACCGCTGAGGCCACCGCATGAAGCCCGTCCAGTTGCAGATGCTCGAATCGCTCGCCAGCGGCGTGCGCCCGGTTGATCTGGGGGAGCACCCCATCCAGCCGGGCGATGGCTTTGATACCATGCTGCGTGACACATTGAACGGGCAGTTCCGCAGCCAGCTGGGTGTGAAGTTTGCTCCCAGCGCATCGGGCCTCTTCGACCCCGCCGAGCAGGACCAGATCGCGCGTGCGCTGGATATCGCTGCAGCCGCCGGGAGCCGAGAGGCGCTGATCCTGCACGATCGGCATACGCTGCGCGTCGATGTGCGCAACCGCGTGGTGCTCGATGCACACTTCATGGAATCTGGATCGCTGACAACGGAGATCGATGCCTTTGTTTGTGCGCAGGCATCGAATCTTGATGCACGAGCCGAGGAAACGCAGCAGATCGTCCCGGGGGTTTCCGTTCCGGCACGCATTGTGCGAAACGCATCGCTGGCACGCACACTTGCGCAGACAAGTGACGCGGTCGGTCTCTGAGTTCAACGACGCGATTCAGTCTCAACGCGTCGATTCCAGGAAGGACACTCGATGGCTCTCTCTAGCGCGCTATTCACCGGGCTCTCGGGGCTCAATGCTCATTCGGCGAAGCTCGATGTCATCGGCAACAATGTTGCCAATGTCAACACCACCGCCTTCAAGAGCTCACGCATGCTCTTTGAATCGCTGTTCTCCCAGAGTTTGGGATTCGGAACAAGCCCAAGCGAGGTCCGAGGCGGGGTCAACCCCAAGCAGATCGGCAACGGCGTCTCCATCGCAGGCGTGCAGCGAGATTTCAGCACCGCAGGATTCACCGGCACCGGTGATCTGCGCGATATGGCAATCGATGGCAACGGGTTCTTCCTGGTGCAACAGAACGGGGCGAATTTCTATACCCGCGCCGGCGCGTTCCGTCAGGATTCTGACGACAACCTCTCAACAGTATCGGGTGAGAAGCTGCTGGGATACGCCGTCGACGACGAGTTTAACATCCTCACCGGTCAGCTCGTGCCCATCAATATCCCTGTCGGCAAGCAAACCATCGCCGAAGCCACCAACAACATCGCGTTGGTGGGGAACCTGAACAAAGACGGCGACCTGCCGACGCAGGGTTCGATCATCGATATCCTCGGGACCGCGACCGCGGGGCTCTCGACCACAGCCGGCGGATTCATCGCCTCAACCACCCTGTTGACCGGTGTCGAAGACCCCGACCTGCCCGGATCGGGCACGGCGGCGTTCAGCGCCGGCCAGACCATCCGCCTGCGCGGCACCAACGGTGCATCACGCGGCGGCACCGACTTGCCCGACGCCGAGCTGGTCATCAATGCCGGGACGACTGTTCAGGACTTCATGGATTTCCTCGCCTCAAACATCGGCATCCAGAACACAGGCACGGCCAACCCCGACGGCAACACGCCCGGCGTGAGTGTCGATCCGCTGACCGGGGTGATCACCGTCGTCGGCAATGTCGGCGATGTGAATGATCTGGTCATCGCGACAGGTGATATCGAGCTGCTCGACACCGACGGGACCTCGCTCGGTGCTCCCTTTGTCACCGATAAATCCGCATCAGCCGACGGCGAGAGTCTTCGCACCACAATCGTCGGCTATGACTCGCTCGGTGCCGAGGTGACGGCGAATGTCACGGTGGTGCTCGATTCGACCCCCGACGCTGGCCCTGTCTGGCGGTACTTCATCGACTCTGAAGACGATGCCGGCGCCGATCTCGCCCTGACCACCGGGCTGCTCCAGTTTGATACAAACGGACAGCCCGACCCGGACAACTCGGAGATTTCGATCACTATTGATCGCAGCAACTCGGGCGCAGACCCACTGCTCAGCTGGTCGATCAAACTCGTCTCTGATCAAGGAAACACCACTTCGCTCGCGGCAGCGCCCTCAAGCATGGTCGGGCTGACGATAGACGGCCTGCCCCCGGGAACGCTCGAGTCATTCGCAGCGGGTGGTGACGGCGTGATCTTCGGGCGTTTCTCGAACGGTGCCGTCAAAACAATGGGTCAGCTGGTGCTTGCGAACTTCACCAACCCTGCGGGCCTGATCGACGAGGGCGGCAATCTGTTCTCCACCGGTCCAAACTCTGGCCCGGCGTCGATCTCTCCACCCGGCACCCTGGGCCTGGGCACGCTGGTCTCGGGAGCGCTCGAACAATCCAATGTCGACCTCGGCGAGGAGTTCACCCAGATGATTCTGACTTCAACCGGCTACTCCGCCTCATCACGCGTGATCCGAACCGCTGATGAACTCATGCAGCAGCTGCTGGTCTTGGGCCGATAACCAAGCGGCAGCAACGCCCTGAGGTACACGCGATGATCTCTGTCACCCGACTCAACGGGCAGAAGTTTGTGCTCAACGCCGAACTGATCCGGACGATCGAAGAGAACCCTGACACCATCGTTACGCTCATCAGCGGCGAGCACCTTGTCGTGCGCGAAAGCAGCAAAGAGATCATTCGGAGGGTAATCGAGTACAACCGGCACCTGCGCCGACTCTGTGAGCCCGCCTGATTTGGGGGGTGATGCGGCCCGGGGCCTGCGTCTGATAAGCAAACTCGCGTGATCGATTCGGGCGATTCCACCCCTGTGCATCAAGCAAGGCCGATACCTCGTCGATAGCACACTCATGCTGCGGGCGCTCGGACGCTACCCCCGCGGCGTGGAGGCATCTGGTGGATATCGGTACCATTGTTGGGCTTGTGATTGCGTTTGTGTCCGTCGGGCTCGCCGTTCTGCTCGGCGGCGATCCGCTGGCGCTGATCAACATCCCATCACTCGTCGTCGTGGTCGGCGGCGCGACTGGCGCGGTCATCGCGGCCTTCCCGCTCGCAAAGATCACCAAATGCCATACCGTCATCTTGAAATCGGTTTTCAACGAGACCCCTGACATCGAAGGGGTCATCAAGGACCTCGTGAAGTTCGCCGAGATCGCTCGGCGCGAGGGCATCCTCAGCCTTGAGAACCACATCGGTGACATGAAAGAAGAGTTCGTTGTCCGCGGCATCAAGATGGCCGTGGACGGTACCGACCCCGAGCTCATCCGCGTCATCATGGAGACCGAACTCGAAGGCGTTATGGATCGGCATATCCAGGGCAAGATGATCCTCGATCAGTTTGCCAAGTACGCTCCGGCCTTCGGCATGATCGGGACGCTCATGGGTCTGATCTTCATGCTCGGTTCCATGGATGACCCATCATCGATCGGCCCCAGCATGGCTGTGGCACTGATCACCACGCTGTACGGTGCCGTGATCGCCAATGTGTTTGCTGGCCCGCTCGGGGACAAGCTCTACCAGAACGATCAGGCCGAGGTCATGATGAAAACCGTGATCATCGCCGGCGTCATGGCGATCCAGTCAGGCGACAACCCGCGAGTCGTGGAAAGCAAGCTGCTGACCTACCTGCCCCCATCCGAGCGCGGCGCGTTCGGTGAGGATGCTCAGGCCGCCTGATCGGTCCCAATGTTTGGAGGTGCACGATGGGCAAGAAGAAAAAACAAGCCCCGAAGGCAGAGATCCCAGAATGGGTGCTGACCTTTGGCGACATGATGTCGCTGCTGCTGTGCTTCTTCATCCTGCTCGCCGCGTTCTCTGAGATCAAGAAACCTCGTGAGTACAAAGAACTCATCGAATCGATCAACAGCGCGATGGGGGCAAACGGCGGGCTGGGCCTCGCAGCGCTGCTCGAGAGTGTTGATAACTCGATGGTCAGCTACCGCGACGAGCGGGCCAAGCGCGATGGCAACGAGCGGAACACCAACGAGAATGTCGAACAGAGCGTCCCTGGGCGCGAGACACAGACCAATATCGTCCAAGAGGGCGCACGTCACACGGTCGGCGCCAGCATCGAGTTTGAGCTTGGAAGCTTCGAGCTTTCCAAGCGGGCCCAAGACATGATCCGAGATCAGATCGCACCCAAAATCCGCGGCCTCAACTACATCTGCCCGGTGGTGGGGCACGCGTGGGGGGTCGAGGAGAAGCGGAGCGGGTATGGATTCGACGAGCTGGCGTACAAGCGAGCCCAAGCCGTGAAGGACTACTTGGTCCGAGAAGGCGGGGTCGATCCCGCGATTCTGCGGGTTGAATCGGCGGGAAAAAGCGAACCTGTCGAGCTGGGCGGATCGGGCGGACAAGGCGGCGCTTCAAATCGCCGAGTTCAGGTATATCAGACCGGTCGAACGGTCGAGCAGACTCACCCCGACCCGAACTTCACGGGGGCAGGTGGCTGATGACTGCGCAATACGGGAGATGCCGGCATGGCTGACGAAGATACCAAGGCAGAGTCAAGCGAGGAAGGGTCGCCCAAGAAGGGCGGCGGGCTCAAGACGATCATCATCGTCGCGGTGCTCATGATCCTCGAGGCGGGCGGTCTCTTTGTGCTCATCAAGGGCATGGGCGGACCAACAGCCATCCAGGCGAGCGAGCTCGAAGGACTCGAAGGGACCGGCGAAGAAGCGCCAACCGAGCTGATGCTCGTCGAGGACCGCTTCCAGAACATGTCAACCGGGCGCGTCTGGGAATGGCGGACCCAGATCTTTTTGCGTGTGCGCAAGAAGAATATTGACGAGATCAACCGGATCATGGAGCGTGACGCTGCTTCGATCAAAGAAGGGGTGAGCATGATCTTCAGCCGGGCACAGGATCGTCATCTGCGTGAGCCGGGGCGTGAAACGCTGATCCGTCAGCTCACGACCTACCTCAACGAGGTGTTCGGGCTCGATGCCGACGGTCTGCCCCGAGTTGATCGGGTGATCATCCCCGAACTCAAGGGCTTCCCGGCCGACGCCTAAGTGTGAGGTTCATCGTGATTTTCGGCGAGAACGCGCACCAGTTGCGCGTTCTCATCTTTCTTGCGCCGGGTGCGCAAAAAGTGGATGCCCCCCGTGCCCGAGGCCGATAACCAATCCACGAGCAATCGGAGTGATTGCCCTGCGCACCCCAAGGATTGGACCCGCGATGCCAGACGAGCAGGATACACCGACACCCGAGCCAACCCCCGAAGACAGTGCTGCAGAGCACGAGACGCCCGAGCAGCCCGGTGCCGATACACCCGAGGCCGACGCGCAAGCCGACGCGCAAGCTGATGCTGAGCAGGAGGATGAGGTCGGAGCCGACGAGGCCGCGGCTCTGGCCGCCGCGATGGCCGCGATCAATCAGGTGCAAGGGGTTGCAGATTCGGTCGACACCGGAAGCGATGCGACGCCGTTCACCTCGCCTGAGTTCGATCATGCCGATCCGGGCGGGAGCAAGCGAGAGATCAATATGCTCTCGGATGTGCACATGGATGTTCGCATTGAGCTGGGGCGCACTCGGATGTTCGTCGAGGATGTGCTCAAGCTGGGAGACGGGGCAGTTGTCGAGCTCGACAAACTCGCCGGCGACCCGGTCGATGTGTTTGTGAATAATCGCCGTGTCGCACGCGGCGAGGTCTTGGTGCTCAATGACCTGTTCTGCGTTCGCATCAGCGAGGTTGTGGATATCTCCGAGAGCGAAGACTGATTCATTTCAGAGTTCAATGGGGCAGAGGATCTGCCCAGCTACTGCCAGGATGGCGACATGCACACACAGTTGCGATTCATCTCGCTCGCGTTCTCGGTTTGTCTGTTTGTGGCCAACGGTGCGCAGGCGCAGCTCGGGCCACGCCCAACCGAAATTCCGACTCAGCCGGTGCCGACGCAAACCCAGGCGCAGCAGAGTCCGCAAGAACAGGCGGATCTCGAGCCGTCGTCAAGCCAGCGTGCCCGGCCCGCCGTGGACGAGCTGCTGTTCTCACAGGCCAAGAACGCGGCCGATCCCATCGAGCCAGCACGCACAGCCGCACGCCAACAAGCCATCACCGATCAGGTCGGCGCCCTCAGCCAAGACCTGCGCGGCCAGGAGACACTGCCGCCCCCGAGGGCAGCGGAGCCGATGGCTCTGGTCGGCCCCAATGATGCTCAATCGGTGGCCCCCAGCTGGCCCTCGATGGGCAGCGGGTGGGGCCAAACCGTGATCGCGCTCGCTGGCGTGCTGCTGCTGATTCTGGGGCTCGCCCAGTTCTATAAAAGACTGGCACGCACGCAGGGCGGTCTGGTTGGGCAGTTCGGCGCAGGCGGCACCGCCCCAACAGGGATCCTCGAAGTCATCGGGCGTTACCCGATCGGGACAGGCATGACGCTGGTTGTTATGAAGTTCGACCGACGCATCCTGCTGGTAGCCAACGGGGCCGCAACACGCGGCAAGCACGCACGCGGCTCGTCGATGAATACGCTGTGCGAACTGACAGATCCTGAAGATGTCGCATCCATCCTGCTCAAAGCGCGCAGCCACAGCGGCGAGACCATCGCCCGGTCGTTTGAGCGGGCCTTGCAAGAGGCCGACGATCTGACCGACGAGTCGATCTATGGCTATCAGGAGCCGTTGCATACCAGCGAGGTGAAGTTCCCCAAACAAAGGCGTGAGCCAGCCCGGACGATCACGACCGACGAGGGCGATCGGGCCGAGCTGTGGTCGTCGGACTCGGATGGTAAGGCGGCCGCTCAGGTGCTCCGCCGTCGGCTGGCATCGATGCGCAGAGGTGAAGGACAGTGATTCGACGCTCGCTGCTGCTTTCGTTGCTTCTGCCGCTGCTGGTCTGTACCGGGGGCGTGTTCGCGCAGGGCTATGGCCCTCAGCCGCCCGCGCTGAGCTCCTATCAGCTGCCGAATATGGACGCGGGACGCACGCCCGGGGCAATCACCGAGATCAACCCGCTGCGAATCCTCAATGATGCCGGGAGCATGATCAACGGCGCCAATAACCTCGGCGGGTCGCTTAGCGGCAACACTGGCGGCGTTTCCAACGCCTCGTCAGGCGGCGGGATCTCGGTCGCGCTCAACATCATGCTGCTGCTGACGGTGATCTCACTGGTCCCGTCCATCATGCTCATGACCACCAGCTTTGTGCGCATCATGGTGGTGCTGGCGTTGCTGCGCCAGGCGATGGGCACGCAGTCGCTGCCGCCGGCGCAGGTGGTGACCGGGCTGGCATTGTTCATGACGGCGCTGGTGATGAAGCCAACGGTTGACCGGATTTGGGATGAGGCCGTTGTCCCGTATCAGCAGGGCCAGATCAGCGATGTTGATGTCCTCTGGGACAAGGCGTCGACCCCGCTTCGCGACTTCATGTTCGATCAGATCGAGGCAAGCGACAACTGGTCGAGTCTGTACATGGTCCTGAACTATCAGGGCGTCGACACCAGCGAGCCGCAGACCATCATGCGGGCAGACATCTCGACGATGTCGCTGGTTCCCGCGTACATGCTCAGCGAACTCAAGGTCTCGTTCCTGATGGGTTTCCGGGTCTATCTGCCATTCCTGGTCATCGACATGGTTATCGCGTCGCTGCTGATTTCGATGAGCATGATGATGCTTCCGCCGGTGTTGATCTCGCTGCCGTTCAAGCTGATGCTGTTTGTCATGGTCGACGGCTGGACACTCATCATCGGCTCCCTGCTCGAGAGCTTCGTGCAAGAGGGCGATTCAGCGCGTGCGAGCGCCAGCGTGGTGACCTCGATGCTGCTGCCCGTGCTCATGCTCGTACGGATCGGCAACCGCGACCCGCATGAACTGGTGCCCATTGACTCTGGCCAAAGGAGGAAGCGATGCATTACGACGAATCATCGATCGAGCTGATCCGGCAGACCCTGCTGATCACACTCAAAATCGCGGTCCCCTTGCTGCTCGCGGGCATGATCATCGGCTTGATCATCAGTCTGATTCAATCGATCACCTCGATCCAAGACCAGACCCTGACCTTCGTGCCCAAAATCGTCGGCGTCATCCTGATCGCGATTGTGCTGCTCCCGTGGATCATCGGGCGCATCGTGGTCTTCACCGCTGAGATGCTTCAGCTGTTCTGAGTGTGACAGACACCATGCCCGACTTCACGCCCATCCTGGTGCACGCGCTGCCGTTCATGCTGGTGCTCACCCGCATCTCCGGCGTGTTTATGTTCACGCCGCTGCTCGCGAGCAACAGCATTCCTGCGACTTTTAAGGCGCTGCTCGCCTTTACCTTCACCACCGCGATCTATCCGTTTGTGCCTCAGTCGTCGCTTCCCGAGTCGCTGGATCTGGTGCAGCTGTTGCCGCTGATGTTTTCTGAGCTGATGATCGGCGCAATCATGGGGATCATCATGGGTATCCCGATGATGGCGATCCAGATGGGCGGCTACATCATGGGCTACCAGATGGGCCTCTCGCTCGCCGAATCGTTCAACCCTGAGCTCGACACCAACGCAAGCGTGGTGGGGCAGCTGCTGTTTTATCTGAGCATCTTCATCTACATCGGTGTCGGCGGGCTCGAGCTTATTTTCGTCACCCTCGCAGACTCGTTTGTCACGATCGGGTCAGGAAGCTTCGGGCTCCAGGATACCCCCCTGGACCTGCTCGTGAGCGTGGTTAACTCCGGCTTCGAGCTCGCGCTGCGGGTCGCGTCGCCGGTGCTCGGCGTGATCTCGCTGCTGCTGATCTCGATGGGGTTCATCATGAAGACGATGCCGCAGATCAACATCATGAGCGTCGGGTTCTCGATCCAGATCATCGCGGGTCTGACCATCATGCTGCTGCTGATCGGCGTGATCGGCATGGTCGCCGGCGAGGAAATCCTGATGGTGCTCGAATCACTGCGTGCCTGGGTGCTCAGCTTCGGGGAGCAAGGTCATGGATGATCTCGGCGAACGCACCGAAGAACCAACCGCACGCAAGCTCAGCCAGGCGAGAAAGAAGGGGCAGGTCCCGAAGAGCCAGGACCTGTCGGGTGCGATCTCGTTGCTCGGGGCGATGATTGTTTTTCTTGCCCTTGGTTCGAGCGTCGGCGCGATGTTTTCCAGCATCCTGCGGCGCACACTCGGCGGCGAGATCTCAGCCGATATCCGATCGACCGAAACCATCTACGCGGCCAGCAAAGCCGTTGCCTACGAGGCAATGGTCACGGTGCTGCCCATCATGGTCCTGGCGGCGATCGCCGCGTATATCGGTGGCTTCCTGCAGGTCGGCTGGTTGATCACCGGCGAACCGATCCGCCCCAAGTTCAGCAAGCTCTCGCCCAAGGCGGGGCTCAAACGCATCCTGGGTATGCGGGCGCTGATGAAAACGCTAATCAACTCGCTCAAGCTCAGCGTGATGGTGATCGTCTCAACGCTGTTCATCATGGCCAATCTCGACGCGATCGCCGTGATGCCCAAGCTCACCCCGTTGATGGCCCTGACCAACGCGTTGCGACTGATCTTCATCCTGGCCTTGATCCTGATCGCCCTGCTTATCTTCATCGCGATCATCGACTTCATCTACCAGAAGTGGCAGCACACCAAAGACCTGCGCATGAGCAAGCAGGAGGTCAAAGACGAGCGCAAGAGCATGGACGGCGACCCCATGGTCAAGGGCAAACGCCGACAGATGGCACGCGAGATCGTCATGCAGCAGATCGGCAAGGCCGTCCCCGAAGCCGATGTGATCGTGACCAACCCCACGCACTTCTCGGTCGCGATCCGCTACGACCCTGAAAAGATGGGCGCTCCGCGAGTGACCGCCAAGGGCGCGGACCTGGTCGCGCTGCGCATGCGACAGATCGCACGCCAGAACGAGGTCCCAATCGTTGAACGCCCGCCGCTCGCGCGAGCGCTGTATTGGGGTATCGATGTTGGGCAGGAGGTCACGCTCGAACACTACGAAGCAGTGGCAGAGCTGCTCGCGTATGTCTACCGGATCGATGGGCGTGCAGAATCAAAATTCAAGCGGGAACACCGAGCACAAACGCCGGTGGGCGTGTAACCTCATGACGACACGGATGTCGCTCAAATCAGCGGTGCAGGAGGCACCCCAAGTTGGCTGAACTACAGTCCAACCCGAGTAGTTTGCCCGCGTGGCTGCTTCGCATCAGCGAGCTGCGATCGTTCATCGTGCCCGTCGGCTTCATCATGCTGCTGGGCGTGCTGCTCGTGCCACTCCCGCCGGCGATGCTCGACATCTTCATCTCGCTCAATATCTCGCTGGGTGTCATCGTCCTGCTCACGACGCTGTACATGAAGCGTCCGCTCGAGTTCAGCGTGTTTCCCTCGCTGCTGCTTGCAACAACACTTCTGCGTCTGGTGCTCAACATCGCATCGACGCGACTGATCCTCACCGCAGACGCCGCGAGCCCCGAAGAGGCGATGGGCGTCGCCGGCAAGGTGATCAGCGCGTTCGGCAGCTTTGTTGCCGGCGATTCACTCTTCGTGGGAATCATCATCTTCTCGATCCTGCTCATCGTCCAGTTTATGGTCATCACCAAGGGTGCAGGCCGCATCGCTGAGGTTGCCGCTCGATTCACGCTCGACGCGATGCCCGGCAAGCAGATGGCCATCGACGCAGAGCTGGCCAATGGCATGATCACCGAGCACGAGGCACGCACACGCCGAGAAGAGATCGGTCGTGAGGCCGACTTCTACGGTGCCATGGACGGTGCGTCCAAGTTCGTCAAGGGCGATGCGGTCGCGGGCATCATCATCACTGCCGTCAATATTCTGGGTGGGTTTGCCGTGGGAACCATCGATCGTGGCTGGCCCGCGGGTCAGTCCGCCGAAGTATTCACCCGCCTGACGATCGGCGACGGGCTCACCTCGCAGGTCCCCAGCTTCATTATCTCCATGGCCGCCGCGCTCATCGTCACCCGCTCGGGCGACAAGAACAACCTTGGCAGCGAGCTGACCACGCAGCTGACCGCCCAGCCCGTCGGGCTGGTCATCACCGCGTGCTTCCTGTGTCTGCTCGCATTCACTCCGCTGCCGACCGTACCGCTCATGGTCACCGGCTTGGGCATCGGCGCCCTGGGCATCGGCATGCTGCGGATCGCACGCAAGAAAGTTGATCGCGAACTCGAATCCGAACTCGAGCTGACCAGGCCCGGCGCGCCCGAACCGCCACCGATCGAAGACCTGCTCAAGGTTGATGTGCTCGAACTCGAGGTCGGCTACGGTTTGGTCCCGCTGATCGACACGAGCCAGGGCGGCGATCTGCTCGAGCGGATCAGCGCCGTGCGCCGCCAGCTCGCCGTCGAGCTCGGCCTGGTCATGCCACCCGTCCGCATCCGAGACAACATGCAGCTCGCGCCGGGAGAGTACCGCGTCAAAATCCGAGGCAACGCCGTCGCCAACGGCAGCGTCGAACCCGGGCAGCTGCTCGCGATGGACTCAGGGCTTGTCAGCGAAAAAATCGCCGGCATCCCGACCAAGGAACCCGCATTCGGGCTCGATGCGATGTGGATCGAACCACAGCAGCGCTCACGCGCCGAAACGCTCAACTACACCGTCGTGGACCCCACCAGCGTGCTCGCGACGCACATCACCGAACTCGTCAAGGCCTACGCCGACGAGCTGCTCACTCGCGAAGAGGTCAACAACCTGCTCGAAGGGCTCAAAGAAAAAGCCGGCAAGCTGGTCGAAGAGACGATCCCGGGTGTGATCAAAACTGGCGAGCTACAGAAGATCATGCAGTCGCTGCTGCGTGAGCGTGTCCCGGTCCGTGACATGGAAAGCGTGCTCGAAACCCTCGCCGACTGGGGTACCAAAACCAAGGACCTCGATGTGCTCGTCGAGTATGTGCGCAATGGACTGCGCCGGACCATCTGCGCTCAATACGCCACTCCGGACGACGAAGGAAACCTCCGCCTGCTCTGCGTGACCCTCGATCCGAACCTCGAAGACCAGATTAACGCGTACATCGATCGCGGGGCGCAGGGCACCACCATGAACATGCCCGCACGCATCGCCCGAGAAATCGCATCACAGATCAGCAATGGGCTCAGCCAGGTCACGATGCACGGCGGGTTGCCCGTGGTCATCGCATCACCCCAGGTCCGCCAGTCAGTCTGGCAGATCATCGAACCGCATGTTCCTGCAGTGGCAGTACTTGGGTACAACGAAATCGTGCCGGGGATCGATGTCGAGTCGCTCGCGCTCATCGAGCCGATCGGGCAGAACCAGTCGCAATCGGGGTTCCAGCAGCCGGTCGGGGCCGCGTCTTAACACGACATCTTGGTGCATGAGCGGTGCACAAATCAACCCCGAGTGGTATCGAACATCAAAGCCGTATACAGTGAGTAATGAAATTGGTGACCAGAGCGAGCACAGCGCTCATCTGGGGGAATTGCATCACTCGATCGCCAGGACGGCTCATGAAACTCAAAACATACACCGCTGAAACCATGGCCCAGGCCCTTGCGCAGGTTCGCAAAGACCTGGGAAAAGACGCGATGATCCTGCATACACGCAGCTATCGCGTCGGTGCATGGCTCGGGCTCGGCGGCAAAAACATGGTCGAGATCACCGCGTCCTCGCCCAACGCGACCAACAACAGCAAGCGTGCCCGACCGGCACCCAGTGTCGAGCACGCTCCGCAGGTCCAAACACACCAGCAGAGCGACCCCCAGCGGCAGTACGAGCCTCAGCCCGAGATCGTCGTTCAACGAGGCAGGACCCTCACACGCCAGCGCCTTGCCGCCAGCACGATCGAGGCAAAGCCCGGCGCGGTCGGTATGCAGCAGACTCGTGATTCGGGCCAAGATCGCGTCGATCCCAGCGGCCTCGAAGGTCGCGATGCGCTCTTCTCAGCACAAGCAACTCGGGCACCACGCCTGAGCGATACCCCGGCTCGCCCGCGAATCACCCCCGAACCCATCAGCAGGCCCCACGCCCAGGCCGATTCGGCATCAACGCAACCCAAGCCCGCCAGCATAAATCCGATCAAGCCCAGCCCCCCAGCCGAGCACGATGAGAACGCCCAGCTTCGGGCACAGCTCGAATCTATGCAAAAGATGATGGGTCAAGTGCTCGAATCGACACGAAAGACCGCCGTCGCGGTGGGCTCGGGCAGGGGCGACGATAATCTCCCCAGCGGCGAGCTGCCCCAGCCGCTCTTCAAGCTCTACCGGCAACTCATGGACAACGATGTCCCGGTCGACCTTGCCGACAAGTTGGTCGGAAAAGTCCGCGATCAGCTCGACAGCGCCGAGCTTCGCGACCCGACCGTGGTGCGTCAGGCGATGCTCCGGGCCATCGAATCGACGATCCGCACCCGCAGCGAATCGCTCTTGAATATCGATCACCACAGCGCCACCGATCGGCCTCGCGTGATTGCCCTGGTTGGGCCAACCGGCGTGGGCAAGACCACCACGGTCGCCAAGCTCGCAGCTACATACAAACTCCGCCACGGCAAAAAAGTCGGGCTGATCACATCAGATACCTACAGAATCGCCGCCGTCGAACAGCTCAAGACCTACGCGGGCATCATCGGCTTGCCGCTCAAAGTGGCAAACTCGCCACAAGAGATGGCCCAAGCCATCGAATCGCTCAGAGACTGCGATATTGTGGTCGTAGACACCGCCGGGCGATCTCAGAACGACCAGCGCCGGCTTGATGAGCTTGCCGAGTTCGCCGCCGCCGCGAGGCCCGACGAGACCCATCTCGTGCTCTCCACGACAGTTGGGGATAATGTCTTGAGAAAGACTGCGGAACGATTCAAGGCTCTGGGGCCTGACCGGTGTATCCTTACCAAGCTCGATGAGGCAGTCACCACCGGCCCAATCGCAGGTCTTTGCGACCGGATCGGACTGCCGCTGAGCTTTGTGACCGTGGGGCAGGAAGTCCCGGACGATCTTGAGCCCGCCCGCGCCGACCGCTTGGCGCGTTGCGTGCTCGACGGCCCGGACGCCGTGCTTCGTAGACAGGACGAGGAGAACGGATGAGCCAGCTTGTATCGGCACAGAACTCCAATAATCAACCCCACCAGGGCGCCAGCAGCAGTGGTGGGGTCGACGACCAGGCATCACGGCTGCGTGAGCTGGTAAGCACGCTCGAAGAGCAATCAAGCCAAAGCCCACAGATCGACCCCAACGACCGAAGATTCACCCCGCCCGTGCGCCGAATCCCGGTTGTCGCCATCGCTTCAGGAAAAGGCGGCGTTGGTAAAACGACCACCTCCGTGAACTTATCGATCGCGCTCGCCAAGCACAACCGGCGCGCCGTGCTCCTCGACGCGGATCTCGGGCTGGCCAACGCCGATGTGCTCTGCGGCCTGATGCCCAAGGCCCGTCTCGAATCGGCCGTCGGCGATGAAGAAAACTTCTCGCTCGAAGACCTCGCGATCGATGCCCCGGGCGGTTTTCGGTTGATCCCCGGCTCGGTCGGGATCGGTCGAGTGGGCGAACTCGACGACGCCGAGCGGCGTGTCCTGCTCAGCCGGCTCAACGACCTGCATGAGATGAACGATGTCATCATGATCGACACCAGCGCCGGGCTGGGGCCAAGCGTCACCGCATTCATCGATGCGGCGGATGCCTGTCTGATCGTGGTCACGCCCGAGCCCACCAGCATCGCCGACGCGTATGCCCTGATCAAGGTGCTCGTCACCAAGCATCAGGAAGAGGGCAGCAGCAAGCGCCCCCCGACGCTGGCGCTGATCGTGAATCAGGCGATCAACGAAAAAGAAGCGATCGCGGTGCACAACCGGATCTCGGGGGTCTGCGATCGCTTCCTGGGCCACCCGCTGCCCATGATCGGCTACATCCGCAAAGACAAGAAGGTCGTGAAGGCCATCAAAGCCCGCACACCGTACATGATCGATTCGCCCAAATGCAACGCTTCGCGCGACATGGCGGAACTCGCGGCTGCCATGATCGACTGGCTCGGGATCGAGGGGCGTGCCAGCGCGGCCCCGCGCCGACGCCTCTTCGGCCGCTGAGTGGTTTATCCACCCCTGATCCGCAGCCAACTCACACCCAGTCCACATCAATCTGGCGCACGGATTGCGTGTTGTCATCCATCGGCACAGGTGCGCACGAAATGCGCGGCCAGGCGGGGACTTGATTCACCCGCTCATCAGATCAAGCCGATGAGGATGGTTGGATGCCCGAATCGTACGAAGATGTTGAGATCCTCGATGACGAGAAGCTCGCGAACCCGAGCGAGTATCTCGCGGATATCCCTGCAAGGCTGATTTCTGGGGTCCTTGGCCTGATGGCCTTCGTGGTGGCCTGCATCACCGGGCTCCTGGCCGGCAACCCGGGGTATGTGATCCTGACTCGCGCGATGCTGGCGATGCTGGTCTGCACCATCATTGGGCGTGTGCTGGGCATCGTCGGCGAGATCTGCATCTGCGAATATGTTGCCCGCTACAAGAGCACCCGCCCTCGGCCCCAAAAGCCCTCGCAGCTGGTCGAGCTAGACCGCGAGCGACAGGAACACAACCGAGTCGTCGCGCACTTGAAAAATGCTGGATAAAAAGAATGATTCACCGGCACATCGACAATTGGGATTCGATATAATCTCGCCGGTACGGGCAAGGATCGCCCGAACAGACAATCTGGAAGCTCCCGGCAATCGCATTCATGATATCGGACGGTAACACGGTTCATGTTCACCGTTCAATGCCCGGGGCAGCCACACACGGCACTGTGTGTGGGTCAACGGTCAAGGAGTCGACCAATGTCAGCCATGAGGTCAAAGTTTTCGTCGCGCCACAACGCGCAGCACGCCACCTCGAGCAATCTCCCCTCTCGTTTCGACGACCTGGAGATGCCCGATATCTGGTTGCTCTATAAAGAAGAAGCCACCGATGAGTTGCGCAACTTCTTTATCGAGAAGTTTTTGCACCTCGTGCGCTACAACGCCGAGCGCATCTACCAGCGCCTGCCAGATGAGGTCGATCTTGAAGATCTCATGTCGGCCGGTCTGTTCGGGCTCATGGATGCGATCGACGCGTATGACCTTGAGCGCGGCGTGAAGTTTGAGACCTACTGCGCCCCACGAATCCGCGGCGCGATTCTCGACGAGCTGCGTTCAATGGACTGGGTCCCGCGACTGGTGCGTCATCGAACCTCGAAGGTCGAAGCCGCCAAGCAGCAGATCCAGATGGAGCTGGGACGCAAGCCCACCGACAAAGAGGTCGCCAAACGGCTCGAGATCGACAAGAACGAGTTCATCAAGTACAAACGAGACTCTTCAGCAGTCGCCGTCACGAGCATCACCCGCAAGTGCTACCAGTCCGAGGGCTCACGCGAACTGCGTGAAATCGATGTCATCAAGGACGAGGCTCAAGATAGTCCCGTCAAGCTCATCCAGCGTCAGGACCTCAAAGAACTGATGACCAAAGGGCTGACACGGGCCGAGCGGCTCATCATCGTGCTCTACTACTACGAGGGCATGACGATGAAAGAGATCGGCACGACCCTGGATCTCTCCGAATCACGCGTCTCGCAGATGCACTCTTCGATCCTCGCGCGCCTCAAGGCCCAGATGCAGCACCGCATGCGTGAGCTTGAGCCGATGAAGGCCTGAGCCCACAGCCAGAGTATTCTCTCCGAGCCGGCTCGATATGAGCCGGTTTTTTCGTGCCCGGGGCCTGCGACGAACCAATAGTTTGACGATGGAAGTGACCGCATACATCGCGATTGGTGCCAACCTCGGGGATCGACAGCGCACGATCGACTTGGCAATCCGCGCGATCGGCCAGCTCGATCGCACACGCGTCGTGCAGGTGTCAACCATCATCGAAACCGCGCCGGTCGGGCCACAGGCCCAAGGCGACTATCTCAACGCGGTGATGTGCGTAACGACAGAACTTGGCGCACGCGAGCTGCTCACTGCGCTTCTCAAGATCGAGAGCACGCACGGGCGTGACCGGGCGACCGAGGAGCGGTGGGGTGCTCGGACGCTGGATCTGGACCTGCTCATCTACAGCGATCACATCATCGACGAGCCAACGCTGCATGTCCCGCACCCGCGCATGCACGAGCGCCCGTTTGTGCTGGTCCCGCTGTGTGAGATCGCGCCCGAACTCAAGATCCCCGGGTACACAGAAACACCCCGAGCGATGCTCAGGGCGTTGCCGTGTGATTGATTTGACGGGCTGGCTTTAGCTGGCTTCGGCACGCGGGTGCGCGTTCTTGTACGCCTCTTCGACCCGTGAGGTGGAGAGGTGGGTGTACACCTGCGTCGTCGAGAGCGACTGGTGGCCCAGCAGCTCTTGAACGCTGCGCAGATCGGCGCCGTTGTCGAGCAGGTGCGTCGCGAACGAGTGACGCAGCGTGTGCGGCGAGATGCTCGGGTCGAGCCCCACGCTGCGCAGGTACTTGTCGAGCTTGCGACGCACGCTTCGTGAGGACAGACGCTTGCCGTGCTTGTTCAGGAACAGGGGAAGTGGCTCAGCGGCGCTGTTGCGAGCAGACCAGATCGGCCCGAACTTGGAATCGTTGCTCATCAGCTCGATATAGCGACGAATCGCAGTCAGCGCGTGTGAGCCAAGGGGGACGATGCGTTCCTTGCGGCCCTTGCCGCGAACATGCATCGCTTCGTTCTCGAAGTCCAGATCGGTGTGGTCGAGCCCGACCAACTCCGAGACACGGATGCCGGTTGAGTAGAGTGTTTCGAGCATGCCGCGATCGCGACGCCCGAGGACATCGTGCTCGTTGGGTGCAGCGAGCAGACGCTCGATTTGTTCGATGGTGATGGCCTTGGGCAGCCGCTTTGACTGGCGCGGCGTGCGGATGAGCGTCATCGGGTTGGTGGTGGTCAGGCCGTGGCGGTTGCCCCACTTGTAGAACGAGCGGAGCGTCGCGATTTTGCGCGCCATGGTCGCCGGTGAGTAGCTCTGCTCGCCCAGGAAGCCCAGATAAGCCCTGATGACCTCGGCGTCTGCTTCGCAGATGATGTTGGTCACCGTGGGGCGGTCGATTTTTCCGACGACATCACCCCCGGGATTGGTGCGTGATCGCAACGCGTGCTGCTCAGCGTTCTGATCGATCTCGATACCCGAATCGCTCACAATGTATTCCACGAACTGCCGCAGATCAGCGCCGTAGCACCGGGCGGTGTACGGGGAGAAATGACGCTCATCAGTGAGGTAGCTCGCGAACTCATCGGTAATGGGGAGTGTGGTCATGTGCATGGGCTCCGGGCGAAAGGCCCCGTTTGGGCCTCAGAAACAGGTCTTGTGATCGGAATGTCTGATGTGCTATCGGTCGTTCATCTACCCGGCTGAAGGGTGATCAAGGTGATGATGCACAACAATTTCGGATGCGATCATCTCCGCATCCGCCCATGTCATGGGGTTGTTTGGGTTGTCGGCCATGTCCGCAAGCCGCTCGAGCAGCTCGCCGGTCCCGTCGCTGGGGCAGGCGAATCGCCAGAAGTGGGGCGGTCGCTGCAGGGTGACGCAGACCATGTCGCTGCCGACCTGGGTGCGTTCACGCGGGGTGATCTCGCTTTGTCGATCTGGTTGACTGGAATCTGGCTTCACCGGCGTGCTCCCTACTGCGGAGCACGCGGCTCCGCTAGTTGCCCGGGCCACCGGCGGGGCGTTGTTGCGCCAGCCGGAGCCACTCTTCGTCGATCAGCCGTCCGATCGTGTGATGGGCGGCGAACTGGGTGTACAGATCCATGCTCGCCAGGTAGATGCGCCACCCTAAGGCGCTGGTCTGGTCGCTTCGTCCCTGTGCATACGAACGAAGCGCAAAGAGCACCTCGTGGTTGCGGGCATCGAGATATTCGCTGACAACCGTCACCGGTTCGCCAGCAAAGCTCAGCCCGTCATAGGAACCAAAGTCGGTAAATGCCATGGTGAGCGCACGCGAGTCGAGCTTGGCCCGTGCGAGATTCGCCATCGAGCCGGGCCGCGCATAGAGCGCCATCGCCAGCCCGAGGACGGGCGGGTCATAGGGGTCGTACGCAGTGACAGAGCCCACAAGGACCGCGTCGGCACCGAGGTATTCTGCGAGTTTGTGCGCATCGCTGGACGATTCGATGCCGTAGGGCATTCCCAGCGATCGCATCGCGTCCAAGCTTCGATTGATTGGCAGGCATCGAACACCACGAACCCCTTGGGCCGCGGCGACAATCGCATCGCCGATCTTTGCAGAATCAGCGGTCGAGGTCCCAGATTCGTTCATGGGCGGGATGACCGCCCACAACACATTGCCTGCGCTCGTGTCATATGGCGACACGATCACGCCGGGCGGGTAGAGCTGATCGCGTGGTTTGGTCGTGGTGCAACCGCTCAAAGATACGGCGGCGCACACGATCGCAACGGCGATCAGCGTGGAGAGCATGGTCTGTGCACTTGTCATGGCGTCCTGCCAGATGCTGAGACGGGCATCCATTCCCGTCCGATTCATGTGCTGGGCTCACTGAGCCCTTCTGAAAACGCCATGCGTGGCTTTCGACACGCCTGGCGGGTGGGTGGGTTTATTCGTTATCGCGATCGGTGGGGACCGTGGCGAATGAGTTGGCAATGTCGGGCATGGTCACGCTCGCGGCACGAATCGCCGGTGAGAGTTCCATCGACCAGAGGTGGTCCTGGCCATCCATATTCGAGACAAAGAAGATGTCGTTGTTGCGCCCCCAGACAGGCATCAGGTCGATGGTGTCGCCGTTGGTGAGCTTGATTTTGCCCGTTCCAGCGGTCGAAACCATCCAGATCGTGGACGATTCAGGCCGAGCGTTGCCGCCCTGCGACCACGATTGTGAGTTGGGGACCGAGGCAAAGGTGACGAACTTGCCGTCGGGCGACCACGAGGGGTTGATCAGGGCCTGATTGGGGCCGGCGGCGATTTCGGTCTCGC
The DNA here is from genome assembly GCA_965283805.1 of Phycisphaerales bacterium UBA1924. GTDB lineage: Bacteria > Planctomycetota > Phycisphaerae > Phycisphaerales > UBA1924 > UBA1924. The sequence continues at coordinate 159,834 of CBDIPV010000001.1, forward strand.
GACCTGCGGTGCCGGGGGTCGGGTTGTAGTCCAGGGTCCAGATCGAGAAGGCCCGGTCGCCGCGCTCGCGTGAACGCTGGAACAGGATCTGGTCAGCCCCGGCGATCCCGGTGCCCGAGACCGGGCACCATTCGGGGAAGAGCCCAAAGCCGATGAACTGCGGGCCGGCATCGCTCATGACATCCTTGACCCAGATCTCCCAGCGGCCCGACTGCTGTCCGAGCCGGCAGAAGGCGACTTGGCGGCCGTCGGGCGACCAGGACGGGTGCAGGTCGTGGGCGCTCTCGGCGGTCAGTTGAACGACCTTGCCGCCCTCGAAGGGCATGATGAACAGATCCCAGCTGCCGGTACGATCCGAGGAGAATGCGATGAAGTTGCCATCGGGGGAGACGGCGGGCATGACATCCTGGGCCGGGTCGTCGGTCAGGCGGGTGACGACGGAGCCGTTGTTTGATTTGAGATAGATATCAGCGGTGGGGCGGTGCTGGGTGCTCGCGAAAACCAAGAATCGCCCATCGGGTGATACGCTCGGGTCGAAGTCTGACCCAGCGTAACTGCTGGTGACCTGGCGTACATTGACGGTCGCCCGGACCGCTTCGCCTGTGGTTTCGCTGGGCAGCTCGATGCCCATCGCGTTGGCGTACACAAAGGCGCTAATATCACCCGAGCGAAGTGCCGCGGGTGATTGGGTGCTGTCAGTGAAATACGGGTCACGCTCGACGGGGTTGGGAGCGTCGGCATTGCCCAGACGCATGTTCTGCTGCTCGGCGCTGCCACCGATCTGCTCATCATCGAAACCGGTCGTCTCGCTTGCTGCGAGCTTGGTGGTCCCGGGGTTTGTATTGGTGGACGAGTTGGCCGTCGCGTTGGTTGACTGGGTCGCCGGAGCCACAAAGCTGCCGGTGCGTCCCTCGGCGCTCATCGCGTCGATGCTGGCGCTGCCGTTGCTTCGCAGCGCGCCACCGAGCTGGGGCTGGTCATTTTGGTGCGTATCGCTCGCCACGAGGTAGCTGCTCGTGCGGGCGCTGGCGCGATTCGCCTCGATCTGCGATTGCTTACTCTTGTCCCAGAACCCGCTGCGCTTGGCGCCGCATGCGGGGAGCACCGCGAGCGAGCCGGCACAGGCAATCATGAGGAGCGGGCAGATCAACGAGCGATGGTTCGTGGTCTTCATAGTGGTTCTCTTGGTGTTCGATTGGTGGCGCATGACGGCACTCCGCTGACGCTGTCCCCCGAATGGGCGGCGCGAATCCCCCGGGCTTTGATCTCATGCGGGGTGATCGTCTGTGGTCGGCGGGCTCCGCCCGTTCGAACCGATTGGTGCGTCCTGACCCGAATCCGATCGGGCGTGGTGGGGACGCTGGGCTGTGCGATGCGGGGCTCCGTCCCGCGGCCGAGCACAACCCGTGCTCTGCCCCTTATCGGACGACTCAGGCGCCCGGCTTGAGACTCGATAACCCATGCTGGACCAGAATTGTCATCCGATGCACAAAAAAGAGCCGGGCGGACCCCACCACAGATCCGCCCGACCAGCAGAGCGTGCGTGTTGCGTTCATTAAGAACACAATCGACGCTCAGTATGCAGTTGTACTGTGTGGTTACGCGATGCGTCGCCGGGACATGATCGCGGGTGCATCGCCGGGGCGATCCCAACGCGATTCACGGCCCCGCGGCTGCTGGGACGCGAGCAGGTGATCGAGATACTTATCGAGCGATTCACGCTTGAACTGCGAGAGGTACTCCACAGTGGCGGATCGGTTGATCGAGATGATCTGGTCGACAACTTGCTCGACGGAAAGGGTCGCACGCGGGGCTTGGTCGCGATTGAGATCGCGCGTGGCGGTGCTTCGGGTCCACGAAAACAGATCGGTCATGGTGAGTCTCCGTACTCTTTTGCATCCAGGCAGCGGCCTTGCTCCCATACGGGTGCTCGATCGATATCGGGAGCTTGACGCGCAACTAACGAACGGATAACCGGGGCGGACCCAATCGACCCGCAGAAAAGTACGCTCAGAGCGCAGGTTTCGCGTGTTGGATCCTCGTAGCGTCTAGGGTTGGTGATGCATCTCATCCTTGAGCACGCCACGCCCAACTCGCATCACACGGGAATGTACCGCGACCCGGTCAGCGGCGAGGTGTTCGCGCATGATCTGGGAGATGTCGTCGCCCACTGGGGTGATGGACACGGCGCGCCCACCGGTGGGGTGCAACGCCTCGTGCTGCACGACCACGCTGGGCATCAGGGCGGCTCGCCCGACCAAGACGCCCAGTCCTGGCTTGCCAGCTGGAGCCAATCGGGCTGGGAGCGGTTCGATTCGTCTTGGCGTCAGTCCAAAGCGCGAGCCGAATCGCTCGGGATCGAACTCATGATCCAGCCGAGCAGCTTGGGCATGCTCAGCGATGCTATCAGCACCCTTAACTGGTGTACCCGAGGCGGGGGGCAGGATTCAACGCTGCTGCTCGACCCAATGGGCTGGATCGTCCCATCGATGATCCGTGATCTGGGCGATCACCTCGACCGCATCAATGAGCGGTGTATTCAGATGATTGAGCACGGGCGGGTTGGTCTTGTCTTGCTCAGATCCACTCGAAGCATTGAGGCGGGTGGCTTGTTCGAACCTGCGTCGATGGCCCAGGGCGAACTTGATACCGGATTGATTTTGAGCGGGCTCGCGGGTCTGATCGCGGGCGCGAGCAACATCGCCGTGCTCGATGAGCAGGATCTGGGCCTGTTGGGACCGACTGGTGCATCAGCTCGCTGACCGAAACCCTGAAGATGGCTACAATTGACCGTTCGCAATGATGCCCGCTGGGCACGAGGAGCACCATGGCCAAGACCACGATCACGCACCCGACCTTTGCACGCGTTAAGGGGGCATTCTCCAACGCCAAACTCCGCGCCAGCGAGTACCGCGGCCAGCCCACGCTCGTGGTCGAGCCGGGCGATCTGCACGCGATCATGAAGTTCCTGCGTGACGATGAGCAGTGCCTGTACAACTTCCTCAGCGATGTGATCGGGATCGATTATCTCAACTACCCCGCCAAGATGCCCGGTCGCTTTGCCGTGGTCTACAACCTGTGTGCCTACAGCCGCGACGATCGGTTCTTTGTCAAGGTGTTCTTGGACCCCTCGCTGCCGACCGACGGCATCGAGAACGACCCGGCGCTGGTGGTGGATTCCGTGTGTGACCTGTGGCCCGGCGCTGAGTGGACCGAACGCGAGGTCTTTGATATGTTCGGGATCCGGTTCAACAACCACCCCGACCTGCGGCGCATCCTGCTCTGGGAAGACTACCCGGCGCATCCGCTCCGCAAGGACTACCCGCTGCGTGGTCGCGGTGAGCGAGAGTCATACCGTGTGGTAGACCGCACGAGTTCGTGATCTCATCGGATAATCATCGCCTGCGAGCAGTATCGCAACACGAGGTAGGTCAGCAATCCCCCTGCGCCCAGCACCCAGATGGTGTAATAGCCGAAGCTGTGCATCTCAGCTCCGCGCAACAGAAGCACGCCCCCCAGTGAAGCGCCGTAGATGCCTTGCGGGATGCCGATGGCTTTCTTGTTGTCCAGCACCGTAAATGCCAGGCAGGTAAAGAGCACCATCGCCCAGACCCACCACAGATAGGGCATCTGCACAAGTCGCTCGAGCAGATACATCAGCAGTCCGTCTTGTGCACCATCGCCGGGGAGTCGGGGCATGCTCAATGGTATATCCACTCACGCGATGCATATGATTGTTTGTTCATCAGAATTGACCCGGAAAGGACCCCGGCATGGACCCCCAGACCCGAATCACGCAGTTCCAGCGCCTCATCGCCGATGACCCCAACAACGACATGGCCTACTTCTCGCTTGGCAACGCGCTGCTGCAGAACGAGCAGTTCGAGGAGGCCGGCGATACCTTTGCCAAGTGCGCCCAGATCAATGAGGCCATGACCAAGGCCTACCAGCTCGCGGGCGATGCCTATATCAAGGCCGGGCGGGTGGAGCAAGCGAAAGTGGTGCTCACCAAGGGCTACATCGAAGCGACAACCCGCGGCGACCTGATGCCCAAGAACGCGATCGCCGAGATGCTCACTTCGATTGATGAGCCGCTGCCCGAGGTGAAGAATGAGACACCCAAAGCCGCGGCTCCTGCCGAGCCCGAGGGTGATTTCCTATGCCAGAAGACCGGGCAGCGGGGCACCCAGCTCCCGCGTCCGCCGTTCAAGAACGGTGTGGGGACATGGATCTACGAGAACATCTCCAAGCAGACCTTCGATGAGTGGATCGGCATGGGCACCAAAGTGATCAATGAGCTGCGGCTGGACCTGTCCCGCGACGAGCACGACGCGGTCTATGACTATGCGATGCGGGTGTATCTGGGCATTACCGACTCGCTTTATGAGCAGGTGATGGGCCGCAAGCCGGCCATGCCCGACGGGCAGTTCCGCAATGTGATCGACGAGATCATGAACAAGGGCGGGCACCTGGAGAGCTATCAGGGCAATATGCATACCCGGGTCGAGGACTGAGCATTGTCGATCCGGGCCCGAATTGGGGCCCCCGAAGGGGCAATTGAACCTGTTTCTTCGATTGGCCATCGTGGATGGTCGGTCTATTATCTATCTCAGGCCCCACGGTGTGGTCCTGATCATGCATCGGCGGCGATCGTGGTGGATAACCCACTGCGACGCACGCGACGGAAGGAAAAACGAATCCATGCCATTGCCACCAGTAGAGAAACAACAGATCATCAAAGACTTCGCCCGCAAAGAGGGCGACTCGGGCAGCCCCGAAGTGCAGATCGCACTGCTGACCGCTCGCATCAAGCAGGTCGCAACGCATCTGCGTGACAACAAGGGCGATGTTCACAATCGCCGCGGCTTGGTCATGATGGTTTCGAAGCGGAACCGACTGCTTCGCTACCTCTCGAAGAAAGACCACAACGCGTACCTCGACACGATTCAGCGTCTTGGCCTGCGTAAGTAAGAGACAAACATTTCGCCCCGCGTGTACAAGCGTACACGCGGGGCTTTGTTGTAAGCGACTCGGTGCGAACCGGTTGCTGACAAACAAGACCCGGACCCATTGAGAGTGGCAGCAGACGCAGGGCAGTCCGATCCGATCGAACGCACTGCCTCCCGTCTTCTGCCTCTCAAATGCGTGAGGATGGGTCCCCATGCTGGCGATGCGTGCACCGATCGATCTCCGATCGGGTGTATCCATCAACCGCGGTGACCTCACGGCCGCATCAGGGCGCGACGAAACGCGCCCCATATTGGAAGGCAAAGAAGACATGACCAAAGCAAACACACCCGTTGTCGTCGAAAGAGAAATCGGCGGCCGTACCATGCGCATCGAGACCGGTCAGATCGCCAAGCTCTCATCGGGCTATGTCCTGATGAGTCACGGCGAGACAAGCGTCGGCGCTTCATTGGTTCGCGCTGACCCACGCCCGGGCCTCGACTTCTTCCCGATGCAGATCGACTACCGCGAGAAGCTATCGGCCGGCGGCAAGTTCCCCGGCGGTTTCCGCAAGCGTGAGGGCGCTCCCAACGAGAAGGAAATCCTCACCATGCGTTTGATCGATCGCCCGATCCGCCCGCTCTTCCCCGATGGGTTCATCGAAGAGATCCAGATCCAGTGCTGGGTGATGAGCCACGACGGCGAGAACGACGCCGATGTGATCTCCGGCTCGGCGGCTTCCGCGGTTCTCGCGATCAGCGACGCACCGTTCGAGGGGCCGACCGCGACTGTGCGTGTGGGCCGCATCCACACCGAGGACGGCGTGGTGCACATCATCAACCCGACCAACGCCCAGCTTGAGTACTCGGACATCGATCTGGTACTCGCTGGTCATAAGGACGGCATCAACATGATCGAGGTCGGCGCTGCTGAAGTGCCCGATGACGAGGTCTTCGCCGCGATCGAGTTCGGCTACGAGCACGGCGTTAAACCCGTTCTGGAACTCATCGAGGAGCTGGTCAGCAAGGTTGGCAAGGAGAAGCGACTGGGCGACCATATGAACATTGTTCCCGATGATGTCATGGCCGAGGTGACCAAGCTCGTTGAGAAGGACCTGACCAAGGCCCGTCAGATCAAGAGCAAGACCGAACGCAGCGACAAGGTCGGTGCCATTAAGAAGGCCATGCTCAAAGATCACTTCCAGGTCAACGAGTCTGGCACGCCCGGCGAATGGGAAGCCAGCAAGGCCCGTCGCGGGCATGCGAGTGAAGCATTCCGCAAGCTCGAGAAGAAGATCACCCGTAAGCTGATCATCAAGGAAGGCACACGCGCCGACGGTCGTGGCTTTAAGGAGATCCGCCCGCTGCACATGGAAGTTGGCAAGTTCGCCCGCAACCACGGCTCGGCGCTCTTTCAGCGTGGCGAGACCCAGTCGCTCGTGTCTTGCACGCTTGGCACTGGTCGCGACGAGCAGGTCGTCGACGGGCTCATGCCAGAGTACAGCAAGAAGTTTTACTTGCACTACAACTTCCCGCCCTTCTGTGTGGGCGAAGCCGGACGCATCATGGGCCCGGGCCGACGCGAGATCGGACACGGCGCGCTCGCCGAGCGTTCATTGTTGGGCATCCTGCCCAGCGCTGAGGAGTTCCCCTACACCATCCGTGTGGTCAGCGACATCACCGAGTCGAATGGCTCCTCGTCGATGGCTTCGGTGTGCGGCGGCTGTCTGGCGCTCATGGACGCGGGCGTCCCCATCACCAACACTTGCGCCGGTATCTCGGTCGGGCGTTTCACTGATGAAAACGATGAGAACGAGGTCTTTGTGACCGACATCATCGGCGAAGAGGACTTCTTCGGCGACATGGACTTCAAGATTTCGGGCACACGCGACGGCATCACCGGCATCCAGCTCGATCTCAAGGCCCGCGGCCTCGTGATGAGCCAGATCGAGGAGATTTTCGTTCAGGCCAACACCGGTCGCATCGAGCTGATCGAAGCGATGGAGGGCGTGATCGCCGCTCCCCGTGAGCAGACCAGCAAGTACGCACCGATGATGATCCAGCTCAACATCGATGTTGAGAAGATCGGCAAGCTCATCGGCCCCGGCGGCAAGACCATCCGTGCCTTGCAGGACAAGTACAGCGTGAACATCGATGTTGAGGACGACGGCACCGTGATGGTCTCATCGACCAACCGCGAGAATGTCGAGAACGCAGAGGCCGAGATCGGCGCCCTGTGTGAAGATGTTCGCCCCGGCACCATCTACGAGGGCAAGGTTGTCTCGACCAAGGACTTCGGCGCGTTCATCGAGATCGCACCCGGCACCGACGGCATGTGCCACATCTCAGAACTGGCCGACGGCTATGTCGAGAGCGTGAACCAGGTCGTCAAGGTCGGCGATATCGTGAAGGTGAAGGTCATGCTGGTCGACGACCAGGGGCGCATCAAGCTTTCGATCAAGCGTGCGGACCCCAACTGGGACGAGTCCAAGGCGAGCGAAGACAGACCTCGACGCGAGAACCGCTCGGATGATCGTGGTGATCGTCCTCGCGACTCCGAGGGCTCAGACGGTGATGCGGACGGCAAGAAGCGCCGTCGTCGCAAGCCCCGCCGCAGCAATGAGGACAAGGCCGAAGCCGCTTCAGCTGAGTAAAACCGGCTTTCGACCGAGATAAACTCAACAATTGTGACTATTTTGACCCACCGCCGGGAACCTCCGGCGGTGGGTTATTTGACGCGGGGATGGTTTTTGGTATGCTGGGGTTGATTCGCCGAGTTCTCGTGGGCGGTCACGGGCAACGCAGAGCTGTTTCTGCGTGTGTCCAAACAACCAACTCCCGGCCGCTCAGGGGACCAAGCTGAGCGCATCGGTCCGCGGCACAACGAAGGGGTTCGTCGTGTTGCGTGAGGCAAGGGCCAACGGTCTTTGTGCTCAATCCCCGCGAAGGGGGCCGTGCCGGGTCGACAGCTGATGGGGTTCGGGACACCCTGGGGGTACTACGCAATGGCGCACGATGAAACAAGCCCGAAGACAACGAACACATCCTCATCCAATGTGTTGACTGCGGTGACCGGTCTCGTGAAGTGGTTCGATCCGCGCAAGGGCTTCGGATTCATCGTCGGACCCGACGGTCAAGATATCTTTGTTCACTTCACCGTGATCGAGGGCGACGGTTTTCGCGTTCTCAAAGATGGGTCGAGTGTGACCTATGACGCAGAACACAACGACAAGGGTTGGCGTGCAACGCGGGTGCACCGTGAGATCGCGGAAGAGGGCGAGGAGAGTGACGCTCCGGAAGTGGTGGTCACACGCAAGACCTATTCGCGCACCCCGCGCCGATGAGAAGCCCGTTTGGCATGCGCTCCTCGATTCGTTCGCCGGGATACTGTTGCACGGGCGCGATCGCCTATTCGTCGCTGATCCTGTGCTGCACCGGGTTGTGAATCGTTGACCATCGTACAATCCATCCTGACCCTGGTCTTCGGGTTCCTGCTCGGTGGGGTCGTGGCATATGTCTACGGCGCGAGGAGGGTCCGGCTCTCGCTCACACGAGTGCAGCAGGCCCAGCGCCGGGCGCAGGCCGCCGAGCGACTCGCCGAGATCGGGTCGATGACGGGGGGGCTGGCCCATGAGATCAAGAACCCGCTCTCTACAATCGGGCTCAATGCCCAACTGCTCAAAGAAGGCATAGAAGACTCGCAACTCGCTGAGGCCGAGCGTTCGCGGCTGGTGCGTCGCATCGAGGCGCTTGGCCGCGAGACCGAGCGTCTGCGCGGGATCCTGGAAGACTTCCTTGAATATGCGGGCGAGCTTCGTTTGAACCTGTCGGCGGTCTCGATCAATCAAATTGTGGAGGAACTGGCTGATTTCTTTTCGCCGACGACCGAGGGCGCTGGTGTTCGGCTCCGGCTTGAGATCAGCCCGGATGCCCCAACGATCATGGTCGATAAGGACCATCTCAAGCAGGCGCTGCTGAACCTGATGCTCAACGCGGTACACGCGATGGAAAAGCAGGAATCTGGGACGCGAGAGCTGATGCTCCGCGTCGAGCACGCGGACGATGAGCAGGGCCAGCCCGAGGTCCGTTTGCATGTGACCGACACGGGGCCCGGGATTGATCAGGACACCCGGGCCAAGATCTTCCACCCATACTTTACTACACGCTCTAGCGGGACCGGGCTGGGGCTGCCCACGGCGCGGCGTATCGTCGAAGCGCATCACGGGCACCTTGAGCTGCACTCTGAACCCGGGCGTGGGAGCGACTTTGTGATCGTGCTGCCGATCGAGCACGGGCCGGGTCCTGCAAGCGTTTGAATCAGGCAGGGTTCATGACCGTGGCGATGCGATCGGCGGCTTGGCGAAGTTCGCTCGCGGTATTGAGCAGGTCGGGGCACAGCCGCACCACCCATGACCCGCTCCGCGGGAGCGGGCGCGCGTCGGCATTGACACCCGCGGATTTCAGCTGCTTGATTGTTGTGTGCCCGTCTGGAGTGTCGAGCAGGATATACGCCCCGCGCTGCTCGAGCAGGTGTGGCGTGATGCCCCGTTCCATGAGCGAATCGATCAGGATCTGCTGCTGCTCAAGCGAATAGACACGAAGCCGCTCGATCCCGATCGCGTTGCAGAGCATCAGCCCGGGCAGGGCCTGAAAATAGGTCAGCACCGGCGGGGTTGCTTCGAGCCAGGCGTCGCCCCCGGCGGCGAAAGCGGGCTGCTCCTCGCGTCGATACGCGAAAGGCTGTTCCTTGGCGAACCAGCCGGTGTCGATCGGGAAGAGCGAATCAGCAGGCGGGACAGCACCGCGAGTCTGCAGGTGCTTTGGATGAATCGCGAGCAGGCAGGCGCCCGCGCCCCCTCGTGTATATTTGTAGTTGCCGCTGATGATGAAATCGGCATCGAGCGATCCAAAGTCGATCGGGAGCACGCCGTATGCGTGGTATGCATCGAGCACGACCAAGGCACCGCACGCGTGCGCCTTCTCAATGATGCGTTCGATGCCAACGACGGCCTGCCCGGTCACAAAGCAGACCATCGAGACGACGACCAGATCAGTCTGATCGTCGATCGAGCGGATCACGCTGTCGGCCTGGAGCATGTCAAGTTCGTCAGGCTCGACCCAACGGACCTTGGCGCGGCCTTTGTGGGCGTACGCCTTGAGCACGAAGTCGATCGAATCAAACTCGCATCGGGTGCTGACCACGGTGGGGCACGCGCTGGGCAGCGCGTTGAGCACGGCTCGCAAGCCTTGTGCAGCGCTTGATTTCGGCACGATCGCGTCGGATTGGGGCCACTGCATGAGCCGGGCGATCTGGGCGCGGTACAACTCGCGTGCTTGCAGCCAATATCCCCATACACCGTCAAGCTGGTCATACCAGCCGTCGAGCGCGGTCTGCATCACCCCGCTCATCAAGTCCAGGGGCCGCCCGAGCGAGTGATTTGCGAGGTAGATCTCGTTGGTTCGCTCGTTGCGTGCGAGCGTTCGAGAGAAGAGCGGGTGCAGGTGCTCGACGACGCGTGATTCATTCAGCGGGCCTGACCCCAACTGGGCGACGGCGTGGTCGATTGTTTGTTGTGCCTCGCTCAATCGCATGGGTATGCCTCAGAGGTGTGTGCGGACTTCCCAGAGTTCGGGGAAGAACCGGTGATCGATCATTTTGCGCAGGAAGTGCACACCCGAGGAGCCGCCGGTGCCGGTCTTGTAGCCGATGACGCGCTCGACGACTTTCATGTGCCGGAAACGCCAGTGGGCGAACTGCTCCTCGATGTCGACAAGCTTCTCGGCCATCTCGTAGAGATCCCAGTACTCCTTGGGGTGTGTGTAGACCGTCTTGAGGGCCTCGAGCACACCCGGGTCGGATTGATGCGGGACGGTGATATCGCGTTCCAAGACGCTTTGGGGGACGGGCATGCCCCGGCGCGCCATCAGGCGGATGAACTCGTCGTAGATGCTCGCGGTGTTGAGCGCCTCGGTGAGCTGTTTGACGGCCTGCTCGTCGTGGGCATGGACCGGGATCATCTTGGCGTCCTTATTGCCCATCAGGAACTCGACGATGCGGTATTGCACGCTCTGGAACCCTGAGCCGGTGCCCAGCGCGTAGCGGAACTGCCCATACTCGCTGGGGGTCAGCGTCGCCAGCACATCCCACTGGTGCAGCAGCTGGGCTTGGATGTGCTTGATGCGGCTCATGATCTTGAACGCGGGCGAGAGCCGATCGGTCTTGATGTATTCTAGCGCCTCGCGCATCTCATGGATCACGAGCTTCAGCCACAGCTCGCTGGTCTGATGCTGGATGATGAACAGCATCTCGTCGTGATGGGGCGGATCGGAGTGGATCTCCTGGCAATCGAGCAGCTTGTCGAGGCGGAGGAACCGCGAATAGGTCATCTTGTCACCGAGGTCGGTGTGGATGCTCGACTCGATATCGCGTGCTGAGGTCATGTGGGCTCCGTGCGTGAGAAAAGTGTGCTGTATGGAGTCTACGCGTGATCTGTGTAGCGTGCATGACCGGATCAGGCGACATACACTTCCAGAGCCCATGCCGGGCCTTCACGAGCCGACCACGAGCACAGGAACTGAGCATGAAGATCGCCTTCTCGACCCTCGCCTGCCCCGAATGGACCCTCCAGCAAGCCGCCGAACAAGCCGCAGAGATGGGCTATCTGGGCGTGGATATGCGCAGTTTTCTCAATGTCTCCGAGCGCATGGCCAGCGACCCGATGTCGGTCGACCCCGCCGAGATCGACTCGATCTTCGACGATGCTGGGGTGATCCCGCTGTGTCTGTCGACGGGCGTGAAGTTTGACAAGATGATCGACCCACCGCTGCTGGGTCGGATCTTTGTCAACGAGGAAGCGGGGGTGAGTGATGCCAAGCAGTTCGTCGATCTCGCCGATCGGGCGGGGGTGAAGTTCGTGCGTGTCTTTGGATGCGATCTGCCCGCCGCCGAGCCGGTGACCTGGAGCATGCGCCGCGTGACCGAGCGGCTGAGTCTGGCGGCCCAGACCTGCCGCAACACCGATGTGCGTTTGCTGATCGAGAACGCGGGGTCGTTCGCACGCAGCAGCGATCTGCTGGATCTGATCCATCGGATCGATTCGCAGTGGCTCGGTGCTTCGTACAACTGTCTGGCCGCGGTGAACGCGGGCGAGTGCCCGGTCGATGGCGTCCGTCGATTGGCCAATCACATCCGGATCGTGCGTGTGAGCGATATTGATGAAGACGGGAACCCGGTCATGCTGGGGCAGGGACGATTCCCGAACGCCAAGCTCATCGAAACCCTGCGTCAGATCAACTACACGGGGTGGATCGTCTACGAGTTCCCCAAGCGTTGGTACCCCGAGATCGGCACCGACAGCACGGAACTGCTCAGCCACGCCTGCAAGACCCTCTACGCGTGGGTCAAGGGCGAGCAGCCCGCGATGGTCTGAGCGTCGCTACCATCAGGCGTGCAGACGCAGACAAGCCAGCAACAACTCGGGCGAGATCTCATCGAGCAGGCCAGATCGCTCGGGTTCGCGTGCGCCGGGATCGCGTCGCTCGAACCCATCGAACACCGCGACCAACTCGATGACTGGCTCGAGCGTGGCATGCACGGCGAGATGGGCTATCTTGAGGAGCATCGAGCGATCAAGGCGAACCCCGGGCTGATCTTCGACGGAGCGCGCTGCGCCCTCGTCGTGGGGGATCTCTACGCATCACGCGACGACAATGTCGACCCACCGATCGAGCCGGGGCGCGGGCGTATCGCCCGCTATGCACGCGGCAAGGATTACCACAAGCTCATCAAGAAGCGGCTGGTGAACCTGCTGCGGGTGTTGCAGGAGCAGCATCCGGACGCGGTGTTCAAGGCCTTCGTGGACACGGCGCCGCTGCCCGAACGGGATCTTGCCCAGCGGGCTGGTATCGGCTGGGTGGGCAAGCACACGCTCATCATCCATCCCAAGCTGGGCAGCTACATGTTCTTGGGCGGGATCGTGATGACGCTCGATGCGGCCAATCCGCCAGAGGTTGAGACCGTGAGCGATCACTGCGGCACCTGCACCCGCTGCATCGATGCGTGCCCGACCGATGCGATCACGCCGCATCGGGTTGATGCGAGAACATGCATCAGCTACCTGACGATCGAGCACCGTAGCACGATCGAGACGGAGCTTGCGCACAAGATGGGCGATTGGATCTACGGCTGCGACATCTGCCAAGAGGTCTGCCCGCACAACTCGCCCAAGCCGATGGAGCTGCTGAGCGAGCGAGCGAACCCGGCGTATCGGTCCGATCGGACAAGCTTCAACCTGTTGGAGGTGCTTGGGTGGGATGAAGATGATCGGCGTGAGGCGTTTGTGGGTTCGGCGATGAAGCGGGCGAAGCTGGGGATGATGCAGCGCAACGCTGACATCGTCCTCAGGAATCAGAAGTCGCGATAGGTGCAGATGGTCCGATGCTCCACCCGTTCTCATCTGGGGTCAGCTGCAGCTTATACTCAACAAAAAATGAACGGTAAAAACAGTCATAGGAATACTGAAGTGCCTCATACTCGACATCAACGAACAGCTTGATCTGGATTGTTGCCGCGATCTTGGGCTCGGCTAAGAGCGAAGTGGTATCCAGTTCAACGACATCCACCGGATAGTGAGCGTGAGCGAGGTAGATGCTTGCATCAAAAGACTCGCTGGGCGTTGGGAAGGTGTGGCGTTTCCCCTCGAGCGATTCCGGGGTGTGGTCGAGCCAGTCCATGTCGTAGGATGTATCGATTGCTTTGTAATCCTCGTCGAAGGAATCACCAAAGCTGCTCGGCAGATCGAACGGTTCGAGCTTGAGTCGCAATGCCCAGCAGTGATGTCTAAACGACAACTGGCCGCCACGGATGATAAGGAGGTCTCTGGGGAACATGCGTTTCATGTGGGTGTCCTCAGTCGCTTGCGTTTTGGGCGGCGCCCTGACGCCGGTTCACCCAGCCGATGCCAGCGATGAGTAGCACCACCGCCAGGCCCGGGGCGAGCCAGACGGGCTGTCCACCCATGAAGCCCAGCCAGAACATCGGGGTCGCGATGATGATCGCCGCCCACATCGCGAAGAGCGACATTGGTTTTCCACCACCACGACTCATGACAGCGCGATAGAGCACATAGGTTGGGAAGACGAGCCCGTAGCATCCCAGGAAGCTGCGATAGACGATCTCGCCGCCGCTCATGCCACCGATTTCGGGGAGATTGCCCGCGTAGAACCCGACGAGCCCGGCGAGCAAGCCCAGCCCGATCAGCGCCTTGTAGTGCGGGACGCGTTCGATGGGGAGCGATTTCACGCGGTCCAAATGAACCTGCACGGTGAATACCCATTGAAACAGGATGTGCGCAAGCAGCACGCCGCCGAGCCAGCGGGTCTGGGTGGGGTTCGTGGCCTGCCCGTTCATCGCGTCGATCACCATCGGTGCGTAGCGGGTCGTGAGCACGATCATCAACGCGAACATGAGTCCGAAACCGAGCGTGAAGCCGATCCGTCCGCGTTGTTTGGTTCCCAGCTGCTGGCGTGCGTGGTGGAAGGTGATATCAAGGTATGGACACAGTAGAAATCCAAACACGCTGATGGGAAGCAAGAAGATGGCCTGTGGCTTGCTCGGATGTGTTTCATGGAAACTGGCACTGATCGGTGCGAGGTCCGGGGTGACAAAGGTCGCCACGAGTACAAGGAAACTGAAGATCCACAGCGCCGTGCCGAGTTGTGGCATGCGGTTGAAGTAGCTCGAGCGTTTGCTGACCAGCCAGAACGCGATGAACGCACCGATCAGCCCGTAGCTCGCGTTCTGCGAGAGCGGCAGGGCCATGCGTAAAAACTCGAACACCCACAGAATCCAGAAGACATGGAACGCGATCGTGACAGCGCTGAACCACCAGATCGCGGTGGGGTGCTTGAGCACGAACGATTCTGAGTCTGCACGGGACTTGAGCACCCAGCCCATCGCGGTCGCCCCGATCACATTGGGCGTCGCAAAGGCGATAAACCCGAGCCAGCCGTAGTCACGCAGCAGCAGGGCGGGCATGAACATGCCGATGCACCATGTCCATGAGCACGCGAGGTACGCGCCCCAGACGATCGGGTTGGAGGGCTTTGGATCAGGGGCCAGCGCGTGCTCGTGGGCGTTCATGCCTCTTTGGTCCCGCGTTGCTTCTTGGCTTTGTGGTGGGCCTTGGGCGTGACATGGAAGGTCGCGGTGCAGCGCCCGACCCGCTTGGGCTTGGTGGTGCCCTTGCCTGCGTCCTCGACCTCCTCGGCCAGCAGCTTTTCGCTCATCGGGACCAGCACCTGCACGATGTCCATGCGGATGGCGATGTTGAACTCTTCACCAGTGGCGACCAGCGCGTGGATGTCGTCCAGGGGGGTCATGCGATATTCGGCGGGGCCGTGGCAGGGGCGGAGGAACTTGTATTCGAGGTGCTTGCAGACGACGGTGTAGTCGCCGCCGCAGACGCTGAAGACATAGTTGCCGCCGGCGATCTCGGAGTTGCCCAGCAAGGCCGCGCCGGCCATGGCGTTGTACCAGTTTTTGTTGAAACGACGGAAGGGCAGCGTGGCGCGGTAGGTGTTCGCGTCGCTGCTCATGGTGATGCCCGAGCGGTAGGCGTAGGGGAGCCAGATCATCGAGCAGACCCGGTTCCAGAACTTGTTGCGGGTGCTCAGATTGGAAACGAAGGCCTCGGCCCGCTCAAAGAGCGTCAGCTTTGGCGGCTTGGGTGGGGCTTTGGTCTGGTCTTTGGTTTGGTCATTGGTCTGGGCGGCCTGCGGATCCGGAGTCTCGCCTGCCTGCGTGAGTTCTTGGTTGCCAGCCGGGTCCGGGGTGATTTGGCTTTGGTCGGCCCGGTCGGATCGCGCTTCGGGTGTCTGCCCGGGCTCTTTGGTCTGGATGGGCTGGATCTCAGAACTCATCGGTGTTTGAGTATAGGCGATGCACCCACGATCCCCAATGGGAACTCGCGGTCAGGCGGGTTCGATGCCGCAGTCGACTTGATTGAGTTCGTACCAGCTTTGATCGCTGCGGAGCACCGAAAAACAGGGATTGCCCGGCTCATGATCGAGCAGGAGCATCCAGCCGCGTTCGGCGGCTTCGTGCAAGAACCAGTTTTTGGTGACCATCGAGGTATATGGCTCGACATCGTATCCCAGCGAATAGGGCTGGCCGATGTGGTAGTGGGTGGGCATCACATCGGGGGTGAAGACGATCGTGCGGCCCTGCTCGTCCTCGAACATCACCGCCTGCTGCCCCCAGGTGTGGCCGGGGACGAGGAAGACCTTGACGCCCGGCAGCACCTCGGTGAGCCGTTCTTCGAGGGTGTTCTTGGGCATCTCATCGCGTGAGGGCTTGCGGTTGAGGGGGAACGGACGGGCCGATTCGACCATTCGAAGCCGCGGGCGACCATCGCTCAGCGGCTGGTGCTCGTCCTCAAAGGGCAGGATGTGATCGCGGTAGTAGGTGCGCGTCATGACCGCGTCGTTGTTGCGGGCGTCGACCCATTCGCGTTTCTGTACGATCATCTCGGCGTTTGGGAAGGTGAACTTCACCTGCGCGCAATCGCCCGATGCGGCTCCTGGCTTGGTGGCGACCCAGTCCGGCTCCTCGCCCTCGCGGGCCCGCCGGGTGAGCCCGCCGGCGTGGTCGAAATGCAGGTGCGAGACGATGGTGGCTTCGATGTCGCTCGGATCGACGCCGACCCGCTGCACCTCGGATTCGACGGTGCGTCCGTCGAGACCGAAGATGCCGCTCATTTTGGCGTCCAGCTTATCGCCCGTGCCCGCTTCAATGAGGTAGCGGTGGGGTTTGCCGGTCTTGGGGTCGGGTTCGACCGATTCGAGCAGGACGCAGTTGTGCATCAGCCGGACGCGGTGCTTTTCATCGGGCGTGACGCTCCGCTCCCAGACAACCCGAGGGATGATGCCGAACATACCGCCCCCGTCGAGGAGGAACTGGCTGGCACGGAGAACGGTCCACTTGTATTGCATGCACTAGGGTAGGAGCGATCCATGAAAAAACCGCCCTTGAAGACAAGGACGGCTGAAAATCGGTGAGAAGTTGGGGCTTAGAGCCCGTCTTTTTCGCCCATCATCTTGAGCATGTCGACACAGCGGTTGGCGTAGCCCGCTTCGTTGTCGTACCACGAAACAATCTTGAAGAAGTTGCTGTTGAGCTCGATGCACGCGCCGGCGTCGTAGATCGAAGAGTGTGGGTCGCCGATGAAATCGCTTGAGACCACGTCCTCTTCGGTGTAGCCCAGCACGCCCTTCATCGGACCCTCGCTCGCGGCCTTCATGGCGGCGTTAATGTCCTTGAGACTGGTGGCCTTCTCGGTACGGAAGGTCAGGTCGACCGCCGAGACATCGGCCGTGGGTACGCGGAAGGCCATGCCGGTGAGCTTGCCGACCGTCTCGGGCAGGCAGAGCCCGACGGCTTTGGCGGCACCGGTGCTCGCGGGGATGATGTTCATGTAGGCGTTGCGTCCGCCGCGCCAGTCCTTCTTGGACGGGCCGTCTTGGGTTGGTTGGGTGGCGGTCGCGGCGTGGACGGTGGTCATCAGGCCCTCGACGAGCCCGAAGTTATCCATGATCACCTTGGTGATCGGCGCCAGGCAGTTGGTCGTGCAGCTGGCGTTGGAGATGATCGTGTCTTTGTCGGGGTTGTACTTGGCGCAGTTGACCTTGTGCACATAGGTTGGCACGGTGTCGGGTGTTTTGGTGGGGGCCGAGATGACGACGCGCTTGCAGCCGTTGTTGTCGATGTGCTTTTGTGCGTCCTCGCCGGTGGTGAAGAAGCCGGTGGCCTCGAGCACATAGTCAACGCCCATGTCGCCCCATGCGAGCTTGCTTGGGTCACGCTCGGCGGTGCACTTGGTGACCTTGCCGTTGACGGTGAACGAGTCTTCGGTCGCGGTGATCTCGGCGGGCTTGCCGTCGATCAGGAATCGACCGTGCATGGTGTCGTACTTGAGCAGGTAGGCCAGGTTGTCTGCTGGCACCAGGTCGTTGATCGCAACGACCTCGATTCCCGGTGTGTTGGCAGCGATGCGGTAGACGAGGCGGCCGATGCGACCGAAGCCGTTGATTCCGATTTTGACGCTCATGATCTGGTTCCGTCCTGAGTTGGTGATTGGTCTGATTTTCAGCTTTGGAGCAGCTGGAAAGTTCTTGCCTAGGCGCATCGTAGGGCGTTTTTCTGCCGTCTTCTCGCGGCTCTGGGCAAGTTCATGCTAATGATCTCGGATATCGGAGATCACCCGAGGCGGCCACGCGGCCCGCAGCGCATTGACCACCGCGAACACATCGATGACTTCTTGTGTGATCGCCCCGGCGACCGGCGGCAGGTAGCCCATCGCCGCCAGGATCATGCCCACAACACTCAGCAGCATCCCCCCGACAGCGGATTGCAAAGCGATGCGCCGCATGTGTTTGGAGATATGGAAGAACTCGTCCACGCGCTCAAGGGTCGAGTCCATAATCACCACGCCCGCGGCTTCGGTCGTGATATCCGAGGCCTGCCCGAATGCGATGCCCACGGTCGCCAGTGACAGGGCCGGGGCGTCGTTGATGCCGTCGCCCACGAAGCAGGTCATATTGCGCAGTGACTCTTGGCGCACAATCTCGACCTTCTGCTCGGGCGTCTGCTCGGCGATGATGGTTTCGATCCCGACCTTGCGCCCAAGATACTCGGCCTCGCTCTGACGATCACCCGAGACAAGCATGATCTTTTCGTAGCCGTGTTTCTTCGCGAGATGCTCGATGAACAGTCGCCCATCTTTTCGTGGCTCATCACGGAACTGCACGGTCGCGGCGTACATCCCATCGATCACGACCACGCACTCAAGCCCGGCGGTCTGATCTGGCAGCAAAGCCACGCCGTCGGGGTCGATGTCCTTGAGTGCTTTTCGTCCGGTCACCAGAATCTTGGTGCCAGCGATCAAGCCGCTGAGGCCCTGGCCCGGCTTCTCGGAGACTTCCGAGGGCTCGGACAGCGATACGCCGCGTTTCTCGCCGAGATCGACGATCGCGTTGGAGAGCGGGTGCTTGGAGTAGCGTTCAAGGGACACAATCTGGGAGAGCAGCTTGTTCTCATTGAACCCGGGAGCGGTGAGGATATTGGTCACCAGCGGTGTGCCATAGGTGAGCGTGCCGGTCTTGTCGAAGATGATCGTTTTGCAGCTGTTTACGACCTCGAGTGCGCCCGGGTCCTTGACGATGATGCCGCGTTTGGCGCACAGGGAGATCGAGCCGATGATGGCGACGGGGATCCCGATCAGCAGCGGGCAGGGCGTGGCGACCACGAGCACCGCGAGAAACCGGGTCGGGTCGCCCGAGATCGCCCAGGCGACCAATGCGAGCGCCAACGCGATGGGCGTATAGACCGCGCCGAGCTGGTCGCCGAGCCGGCGCATCTTGGGCTTGCGTTGCTCGGTGTCCCGCATGACCTGCATGATCTTGGCGTAGCGCGAGTCGTCTGCCGGCTTGGTGGCCTCGATAGTGATGGCGGATTCGCCGTTGATTGAGCCGGAGATCACGCTCGACCCTGGCGCTTTGGACATCATGTACGGCTCGCCTGTCAAGAACGATTCGTCCATGACGCCGTGCCCATCGATCACGGTGCCGTCCACCGGGGAAGTCTCGTGCGGGAAGATGGTGACATGGTCACCGACCTTGACATTCTCAAGCGGGACATCCTCGAGCGAGCCGTCGACCCGCACATGGGCGACTGAGGGCATCCGTTTGGCGAGTGCTTTGAGCACGCTCGATGCATTGGCAACGGCGTATTCTTCGAGCGCCTCGCCGCCTGAGAGCATCAGCACCACGAACGCCCCGGCGAGGTATTCACCCAGCAGCACCGCCGTGACGATCGAGATGCCCGCCAGCAGGTCCGAGCCAAACTCGCGGCGGATTGCCTTGCCCGCCAGTTCGAGCACCAGCGGGGTGCCGCCGAGGAACAGGCAGATCAGCAGTGGTACACGGGTCGCTTCGGGATCGCTGTCCATCCCAAACCGCATGACCAGGTGGGCACCGATCGTGAGAACGGCGATGATCGCGATCACGATCTCACGCTTATGCCAGATGAGCTTGAAGATGTTCATAGCTTGATCATGCTTCCCAGCGGACTCGGCCGCCGACGATGGTCATAATCGGGCGTGCGCCCAGCTTCCAGCCCAAGAACGGCGTGTTGGTCGATTTCCCCGCGAGGTGCTCTTCATCGAGCGTCCATTGGTGATCCGGGTCGATGAGCGTGAGGTCCGCGGCACCGCCGATCTGGAGGGCACCAACGCCGCAGTGATCGAGGTTGCAAAGCTTGGCAGGGTTGATGGTCATCAGCTCGATGAGCTTGGGCAGACCGATGAGCCCGGTCTCGACAAGCGCCTTGTGATACAGAGAGAAGGCCGATTCGAGCCCGATGATTCCGAACGGAGCGTCGCACATCGGGTTGCGCTTCTCGTCGGCGTGGTGGGGGGCGTGGTCGGTCGCCAAGATCGTGATCACCCCGTCTGCGACGCCCTGGCGAAGGGCATCGATGTCCGCCTGCTCACGCAGCGGTGGGTTCATTTTGGCGAGCGTGCCGTGGGTTTCGATGGCCTCGTGGGTCAGCAGCAGGTGGTGGGGGGAGGCCTCGGCGGTGACGGGAACTCCTTGAGCCTGGGCGCGGGCGACGAGTTCGACCGAGTTGCCCGAACTCATGTGCTGGATGTGGTATCGGCAGCCGATCGAGTTGTTCAGCCGGATATCACGCTCGATGATCAGTTCCTCAGCTTCACGCGGCCAGCCCTTCTCGCCGAGTTTCATCGCGACCGACCCGGCGTGCATCGTCGCGCCCTTGGTCAGTGTCAGCTCTTGGCAGTGCTGCATGAATGCTTTGCCGGTGTGCTTGACGGTCTGGAGTACGGTTCGCATCATCGAGGCCGATTCGATCACATCGCCGTCGTCACTAAACCCCACGGCTCCGGCTTTGTCGCACAGCTCGATCTCAGCGAGCCGCTCGCCTTTGCGTCCCTGCGTGGCCGCGGCGACGCTGAACACCCGGCAGTGCCCCTCACGGGCGGCCTTGGCCCGGATGTATTCCACGATCTCGGGTGAATCGAGACACGGCTGGGTGTTGGGCATGCAGCAGACCGTGGTGAACCCGCCGGCGACTGCGGCGGCGGTGCCGCTGGCGATGTCTTCCTTGTGGGTCTGACCGGGGTCCCGCAAATGGACATGGGGGTCGATGAGCCCCGGTGTCAGGACCTTCCCTTGGGCGTCCAACACTCGATCGGCTGAGTCGGAGATGGTGGTCTCCACGGCGGCGATCAGCCCATCGCGGATCAGCACATCGCGGGTCGCGTCGAGCCCCGATAACGGGTCGATCACGCGTGCCTGCCTGATCAGGATGCTGGCGGGGGCGTTGCTCGTCTGGTCTCGGTCGCTCATGGTGTCTGAGCATATGCGGTTTGTGATCGGTGGGTGCCTATTTGGGTTGGCAACCCGGCAGATCGGCGCTATGCTTGGGGCCTGCCCAACGGGGCGAGCATATGACGGGGCGTAGCGCAGCTTGGTTAGCGCGTCTGACTGGGGGTCAGAAGGTCGGAGGTTCGAATCCTCTCGCCCCGATTGAAGACCGATCAGCTTGATCGGTTTTTTTATAGACTTGAGACCGAGGGGGTATTCATGTCGCGCGTCATTTCATTGATTCTGTTTGTCCTGATGCTTGCGGTGCAGCCCGCGATCGCGGCCCCCAAGCCAGCGTTCATCTACGAATCCTTGCTGCAGTCATACTTCGATGACGAATCGGGAATGCTGAGCTTCAAGGACTTTGATCTAGCCTTCGCGCCCCCGGCCCCGCTCAATGCGAGCGTTGTGGTTACCGATTCGAAGGGGACGGTGATCAAAAGCTTTGAGTTCTTCCCAGACTATCGCTGGGTAGAGGGCGTGTTCGCCAATGCGATGGTCAAGGGGCCCGCTGATGTTCAGCTCAGCGAACCGGGGATCTACAACATCGTGCTCATTGTCGACGGCGAGCTTGCTACCCGGATTCCGTTTGTGCTTGAGCAGACGGGCGAAGGCAATGACCCGTTCGACCCAGTCAAAACATACCGCTTCCACGGTGTCTGGCAGGTCTATGGCTACCTCACCATGCGCGAGTGGAAAGATGAGGTTCATCCCAAGCTGACCTTCTGGGTGGGTGGCAAAGATCTGGCCGAGAATACGGAAAAGGACATGTTTGTCGCGACACTCAAACGCGATGGTGAGGTGATCGGGCATTCGCGGCGAACGCTGGGGTTTATCGCGCCAGGAGCATACAGCCGTGTAGACATCGATATCTATGAGCCGCATGAGCCGGGCAAAGAGGTGAACACGAAGTTCATCATGCAGGACGAATGGACCAAGGACGGAGAATACGAGATCATCGTTACCCGCAACAAAGATAACGCGATGATCCGTCGATTCTCGTTCACCAGTGCCGATGGAAAGATCGGGCCGATCGCGAACTCGCAGCTCGGGTTCGAACCACGGGTGGACTACATCGTGCCACGCGTCAGGGACCGTCGATCACAGAACATCAAATACGAAGAGGCGATCTGGATCAAGAGCGGCCCCAAAGCGAGCCAAGAGCCCTGATCGAGCATTGAGTCCAAACATGAAAGCAGCCACCCGGTCTGGGTGGCTGTATTTGAATGCTGGTATCGTGCTCGATTTAGCGCCGGTAGGTGATGCGGGCACGGGTGAGGTCGTAGGGGGAAATTTCGACCGTGACGGTGTCACCTGGGAGGATGCGGATGTAGTGCTTGCGCATCTTGCCCGAAACATACCCGATGATCTCGGATTGCTGCTCATTGGGCAGTCGCAGCTTGAACATCGCGTTGGGCAGTGCTTCGAGCACGATCGCGTCCATGGTGAACTTGTCGTCTTGCTTGGCCATGAAATCTCCGTGTTCCCTATCGCACCGACTCAGGTGCCGTGTTTGTCATTCTCTAGGGGAACAAAGAATAGGACAAATCGATGTCAGAACCAGCCCAGAGGGTGATCTGAGGACGCAAATTCCGTACGGGTGCAGTATTTTCTCCGATCCTTGGGCATCAGCTCGGCGTGTTGAAGCGGTCGAGACCGAACCGGGTCGGCTCGCCCTCGAGCATGACCCGCACGGCGTGGCGACCCGTCTGGTAGCCCATTGACATCCCGTGCCCGGTGAGCCCGCCGCAGAACCAGATGTGATCGTTGCTCAGGGTATGCACCCCGACGCGATCGACGACCGGCATCCCGTCTGGGCTAAAGCCCATGATCCCGGACCACCGGGCGGTGATGTCATACTCGGTCGTGATGAGTTCACGCACGAACTGCTCGAGATGGTTCTGGACCAGCTCGCTGGTTTCGTCGGCGCTGGTTGCTTCTTGGGCGGCGTGGTAGGTCCGGCAGCCGCCGAAGATGATCTGGTTGTCGGGCGCGGATCGCACATATTCCGAGCCATGATTGAGGTAGTAGGCGAACTCGAGTCGGGAGTCTGAGCGTTTGTGCGGGCGGATGGCGAGCATCTGGCCTCGATTGGGGGTGATGACGCCATCGAGTGCCTTGATGAGACCCGATGCATACGCATTGGTGCAAACCATGACGCGTGAACAAACGACATCAACACTGCGTGTGCGTAATCGGATTCGGTTGCCGTCGTCCTCGATGAGATAGACCTCGGCTTGTTCGTAGATCGGGGTGCTGCTCAGTGATGCCCCCAACAGCTCAACAAGCTCGATCGGTGAGCACACGGCATCGTCGAGATTCACGAGCCCGATCGAGGGCTTACCCGAACGCCAGATCGGGTCGCTGGGCGCGTTGCTGGGGTCGATCAGCTCGCAGCGCAAGCCGTCATCGGTCATCATGGCGTGGGATTCGATGAGTTCGCTGTGCTCGGGTTCGCCCAGCGCCAGCACGCACGACGGGCGGTTGGCGAAGCTGGGGGTCGATTCGATGCCCAGCTTCTTGAGCCCATTGAGGTTTTGCTGGGTCCATTCCCAGAGGTGCCGTGTCATGTCTCGGCCGATCGTCTTGGAGGCGTTGGCATAGTTCTCAGCCACACCACGGATCAGGAAACCCGCGTTGCGGCCCGAGGCCTTGGAGCCGGCATACTCCGATTCGAGGATGATCGCAGAGATGCCCCTCGATTCGAGTTCGATCGCGGCGGACAACCCGCTGATGCCAGCGCCGATCACCGCGACATCGCACTGCTCGGTCGTATGGGTGGGGCTGCGTTGCCAGAGTGATACGGTCATGCGTCGTTCTCTTGGTTACTGGGCCAGCGAATCGCGATTGCAACATCGTTGACATTTGTGCCTGTCGGGCCGGTGACGATCGTTGCGCCAAGTGTATCACACATCGGCAGCGTGTCGTGCTGCTCCACCGCCTCGATGCTCGCCTGCAGCTTGAGCGGGTTGGTGAGCATGGATGAACCGATGACCAAACCCGCGGCTTGGCTCGGGCCGTCCATGCCGTCGGTGGTGAATGTGAACACGCTCCAGTCAAAGTTGGTCCTCGCGAGCCGGGTCGCCGCGGCCAGCCCGAGTTCGAGCATGGGGCCGCCGATCCCCACCGAGCCCGCGGCGTTCACCGTTGGCTCCCCGCCCAGCAGAACGGCAACCGGTTCATGGTTCGAGTGCTCAGCGACGGTGTCGATCAGTTCCGCCGCGAGCGAATGACCAGCGTGCGCGGCGTCTCCGACGACCCCTCGGGTTGTTCGCTCGCAGCGGATCTGGTTGTGAGCACACCACGCCGCGAGGGCGTCGAGGGCCGTGTGGTTGCTCGCGATGATCGTGTGCGTCGTGCGGGGCGTGTGGGCATCGTGCATCGGTCCCGAAGCGATGATGCTCGGGTCGTCGCCGATGACATCGCTGAGCAGGAAAACAAATCGGTCATGCACATGCATCAGCTCGCGTGCCAGACCACCCGCTTTGAGTGTTTCGAGCTGGGCACGCATGGTGTTGAGTTCTTGGATCGTCGCGCCGCGTTGCAGCATGTCCTTGGTCGTCTGCCGGATCTGACCGAGTGAAACACGCGGCTGGGGCAGGCAGAGCATCGCGGAAGCACCCCCGGAAATCAGCACCAGCACGCGGTGGTCATCGGGGATGGAGCGGGCATGCGCTACAAGCTCGCGTGTTGCGTCGATATTGCGTTGCGTGGGCAGCGGGTGATCGCAGGGGTAGGTGGCGACCATCTTATTTTTGAACTGGGCTTGCAGTGCAAGCGATTCAGGTGCGAGGATCGTCGCTCGGGCGAACCGATCAGCGAGCTGTCCGATCGCCCCGTGCGCCATGGCGATCGAGGCCTTGCCGAATGCCAAGATGTGCGTGGGGCGATCTTTGGGCATGTGGCGGAGATGCGCAGACATTGCACGCTCAGGGCTTGTGGCGCTGAGCAGCGAGTCCATGACAGAGCGTGCGAGCTGTCGCTCACGCTCAGGCAGACCGGCTTTGAAGTGGATCGGGATCATTGGTTAGTTCAGCGCGGTTCGTAGCCGCTTGATTGCTTCTTCGATCGTCTCTTTGCGTTTGCAGAACGCGAAGCGGACGAGCTTGGCCCCGTCGCTCGGGTTGCTGTAGAACGCGCTGGGTGGGATGGCGGCGACACCGGCGTGTTCGGGGAGCCAGCGGCAGAGATCGACATCTGTTTTGAGGCCAATCCGCTCGGTCACTTGGCTGTGATCCGCGAGGATGAAGTACGAGCCCTGCGGCGGCGTGAACACGAACCCCAGCTCATGCAGCGCTTCCCCCAGCAGCGATCGGGTACGGCTGTAATGATCTCGCAAAGTGCGGATCTCATCTTCCCCCTCGTCAAGCAGGGCCGCGGCCCCGAACTGCAATGGCGTGGCGACCGAGAAGGTCAAGAACTGATGGGCCATGCGGATCGCGCGGGTGAGGTGCTCGGGCGCGATCGCCCAGCCGATCTTCCAGCCGGTGAGCGAGAACGATTTCCCGGAACTCGACAGCACGACCGTGCGTTCACGCATGCCCGGTTGCGTTGCGATCGACCGGTGGGTGTGCCGGTCGTAGGTCAGGCGTTCATAGACCTCGTCGCTGATCGCGATCGTGTCGTACTCGATACATAGCGCGGCGATCTCCTGCAGCTGCCCCTCACTGAACACCGTGCCGGTCGGGTTATGAGGTGTATTGATCAGCACCGCTTTGGTCGTGGGTCCGAACGCCGCGCGCAGCTGATCAGGGTCGTACGCGAAGCCCTCTGGACTCGGGTGCATGGTGACAAACCGAGCTTCGGCACCCGCCATGGCCAGGCAGGCGCGGTACGAGTCGTAGTAGGGCTCAAAGACAACCACTTCGTCACCGGGGTTGAGCAGCCCGAGCATCGTCGCCGCGATGGCTTCGGTGCAGCCGCTTGTCACCGTGATCTCGAGATCGGGGTCGCAGTCGATGCCGCTGACCCGCTTGGCCCAGCGAGCGATGGCCTCTCGCAACGGCGGCACGCCGGGCATCGGGGCGTACTGGTTGTGTCCCGCTTGCATCGCTTTGACCGCGGCAAGCTTGCCCAGTTCCGGGCCATCGAAATCGGGGAAGCCCTGCGAGAGATTCACCGCCCGGTGCTGGTTGGCCAGCGCGGTCATCTCGGAAAAGATGGTGGTTCCGAATGGCGCGAATCGATCCGAGATACGGTGCCTGATGCCAATAGTCATATCAACAGGATATCGGGAACTGGCACCCGACGCAGGCTCAGTCACCGCGTTCATAGCCCAATCGAGCGGCGGCTTGCCATGCCTCGCTCGAATAGGGCAGCAGCTCCATCACTTCAATGAGCTGGCGGCGGACAGCGGGCAGTGATGGATCCCGGCCCTGCGTCTCTTCGAGCAGGTCTTGCGCGGTCTTGTGATCGGTTTTGATAGCTTCGCGCCTCGGCTCGTCCACCCAGCGTATCGCGGCGTTAAACTGTTCTGCGCTGGGCAAAGTGTGGGCCATGCCTTCGATGACATCGATCTGCGCTGTGATGCCGTCGGCTTGAAGCAGCTTGGTGCGGAGCGTCATCTCGGGCTCGTTGAAGTCTGCACTCCCCGTGATCGAGCGAATGCGACGCTCTCTGAGCAGCTTCATGTTGGGGCCATTGGGTTTTCCACAACGCTTTGGCCAGTACTGCCCCGGGGTGCCGGTGGGGGCGTTGTGGTAGGTATCGAGCCCAACGATGGGGACCGCCCCTGCGAAAAGATCGGGGAAGCACAGCTGCAGGATGCCGCTGCAGCGACCCCCGCCAGACATCCCGGTGAGATAGACACGCCGGCGATCGATGAGCGCGTGCTGTGCGAGGGTCTCGATCGAGTCCAGATGGTTCTGGAGCCGATCGGTGATCGGGCGATCGTTGCCGTTGTTGTCGATGCCTAGTGCAATCAGCCCAAGTTCGTCGCAGATCGGCTCGAAGATGGTGGGGATCCGCCCGTCGTGGCTGGGGCTGATCCACACGAGCACCCCAGCGGCGTTGGCTGGGTCATAGTTCTTTGGCAGTCGCACCCGAAAGGTTTCCTTGCCCAGTTCACGCTCAAGCCGCGGGAAGCTGATGCGGATCCGAGACCGAACCGTCTGCGGCTCAAGCACGATCGGAGACTCGACATGCGGGGACGGCAACTCGAGCGACATCGCCTCAGTGGTCGCGGAAAACCGATCGTTCGTCCGCCCCGATTCGAAGACGATGCCGAACTGTTCAAAGGCATCGCTCTGCAGCGACCATTGGCGGGGAGGTGTCTGGAGGGTCGAGAGCAGGAGGGTCTCGTCGCCAAGCTCGTGCAAACTCAGCGTTAGGGTCGTCTGGCCGCGTGAGCAGTGCAGATAGGCGATCGGGTCGGTCCCGGGAAACTCAGGATCAGTCTCGATGGGGCGTGCGAGTCGATTGATCGAGACGAGGTCTTTGGGTTCAAGCGTGCCCAAGATCCCCAACTGCGGCTTGAGCATCTCGATATCGAGCACATCCTCAGGGATCGCTTCTGGGGTCCGGCTGAGTGTCCCCGCTGTCGGCACGCGACCCTCGATCTGAAGCGGCTTGTCGCCGATCGAGATCGACGGTTGGGTCTGGCCGGCGTACCCCATGCACACGATCAGCGAGAGGATCAATGGATACAGACCAAGCCGCAGGGGTGGGTGAGCGAGCATGACCGGTTATACGGCCCTCAGCCTGAGCGGATGAGCAATCTGGATCCGATCTGAAAGGAAAATCCAAGCACGCCCCGGGCTTGACCGAACAGAGTTTGGGGATAGTCTTACCCCTCAACAGATCCTCCGTAGCTCAATGGTAGAGCGAGCGGCTGTTAACCGCTAGGTTGCTGGTTCGAGTCCAGCCGGAGGAGTTTGGCTTTTTTCGTGTATGTGCTGTTCAGCGATGCCGCCCAGAAGCGGTATATCGGCCAAACCGATGACCTCGACCGTCGCCTCCAAGAGCACAACACCCCTGATCACAATCCAAAGAAGTTCACTTCCAAGCCCCCCGGTCCGTGGGTGCTTGTTCATTTTAAGTGATACCTGATCAGAAGCGACGCTAAGCTACTTCAGTGATGTCCAAGTTCAATCGGATTCATTGTACATATGGCGATGGCTCACAGGCCCCAAACACTTGCTTGTGCCAGTGGATTTCAGAGTTTCAGGCGATTTTTCAGGGAATCGCGGTACATTTCGATTGCGAAACCACCCAAGTTTCGGTACTATTGGTCTAGGTCATGGCTGCCTTTGTAAGAGGGGGCAGTTCATCGAGGAGGTCTTCAGCCGCTGAGCGGCGACCTCCCAGTCATGGCCTTACGATGGGATCGAGAGACGCTGTGCGTCTTTTCGAGCGGCATGGTCCGCTCCTGGGGTAAGGAACCTGTCATTTCGGATACATTCTTCGTACAGAGGGAGAAAGAACATCATGAACACTCACACACGCTATGGAACTTTGGTCGCGATCGCCGGGGCGCTCGGGATGAGCGGCGCCGCGATGGGCGCGGATTACGACGAGTCGATCGACGGGGATCTTGCGGATATCGCGAGCGGGGGGACGATGCTGGATCTGGATCTGGGCACGAACTCCGTGTTCGGGACGGTCGGGGGCGGGAGTCCTGAGGAAGATTTCGCCGTCTTTGATGTCGGGGTCGGCCAAGCGATCAGCGCGATCACGCTGACGAGTGTGATGTTCGCGAATGGGAACACCTCGACGGGTTTCCGTCTGTACGCGGATCTCGGGTCCGGGCTCGAGCAGGTATCTTCGGGCTTGTTCGATGAGAGCGATGTCGGGACGAACTACCTGACGGTCTGGGATCTGTCGGACGTGGGTGGATCGATCCCCCTGGGTCCGGGCACGTACGGCGTGGCGCTCGCCGAGTTTACGGATGGCCAGTCCTACTCGTTCGATATCACCGTGACCCCGACACCCGGCTCGCTCGCGATCCTCGGTCTCGGCGGCCTGGCCGCGACCCGCCGTCGCCGCTGATCCGTTCGGTCATATCAATCACCAACGAAAAACGCCCGCTCAGTGAGCGGGCGTTTTCTTTGTATGGCTGTTGCGCTCTCGAGTGCTCAGACCGCCTTCGCGCTCAGCGTTACTTCAATGTTGTTGCGCGTCGCGTTCGAGTAAGGGCAGACATCGTGCCCGATCTTGACGAGCTCGTCGGCCTGGGACTGATCGACGCCCTTGATCTCGTTCTCAAGATGGACACGCAGTTTGAACTCGCCAGCATCAGTCGAGAAGAGTTCAACCTCGGCGGTTGTCTTCACGTCTTCCGGTGCCAGCTCGATGCCCTTGTCCTTCGCGACGAAAATCACGGCGTTGCCGAAGCACGCGGCGTAGCCGGCCGCGAACAGAACCTCGGGGTTGGGCTTGTCGCCCTTGCCGCCGAGGCTCGGCGGGACGGTCATCTCCATATCGACGAGGCCGTCCTCGCTCTTGACGTGCCCGTTTCGCCCGCCGGTGGATGCGACGCGTGCGGTGTACAGTGATGGCATGGTGGTGCTCCTCTCAGCAATAGTGCCTGCGGTGAAGTGTACCGTGCGGGACGCACCGGTTCGCGGATTTATGCGTTCTCGGTTCCGGGTGCGGCATGTGGGTAGAGCCGACGCCCGAGCCACAGGGACACGCTGACGAGTGTGATCAGGACCGGGACCTCGACGAGCGGCCCAACCACGGTCGCGAACGCGACGCCCGAGCCGATCCCGAAGACCGCGATGGCCACGGCGATCGCCAGCTCGAAGTTGTTGCCTGTCGCGGTAAACGCGAGCGTCGCCGCGCGTTCGTAGTCCGCTCCGACCTTCTTGGCCATCAGGAAGCTCACAAAGAACATGATGACGAAGTACAGCGTGAGCGGGATGGCGATGCGGAGGATATCGACGGGCAGCTCCACAATCCGATCGCCTTGCATGCTGAACATCAGCACGATGGTGAGCAGCAGGGCCACGAGCGTGATCGGGCCGATCCTGGGCAGGAATGTGTTTGTATACCAGTCATCGCCCTTGATGGGACGCAAGATGAACCGGGTGAGCATGCCCGCGAAGAACGGGATGCCCAGATAGATCATTACACTCACGAACACCTCGCCGATCGACACATCGACCACGGCTCCCTCAAGCCCGAGCAGCGGTGGGAGGTAGGTGATAAAGAGCCAGGCATACACGCCAAAGAAGAGCACCTGGAAGATGCTGTTGAACGCCACGAGCCCGGCCGCGTAATCGCTGCTGCCGCGGGCCAGATCGTTCCAGACCAGCACCATCGCGATGCAGCGCGCAAGCCCGACAAGGATCAGCCCGGTCATGTATTCCGGATAGTCTCTGAGGAAGAGCACCGCGAGCAGGAACATCAGGCTTGGGCCCACGATCCAGTTCTGCACGAGCGAGAGCACCAGGATCTTCCAATCCCGGAAGACCTCGGGCAGCTTCTCATAGCGTACCTTCGCCAGCGGCGGGTACATCATCAGGATCAGACCGATCGCGATCGGGATATTAGTTGTGCCGATCGAGAGCATGTCGAGGTTCTCAGACAACCCCGGGACAAGCCGGCCCAGCAGCACGCCAATCGCCATCGCCAGAAAGATCCAGAGCGTCAGGAACCGGTCAAGAAACGACATCCGCCTGTGCTTGGTGTGCAGACAGGCGGGGGCGGCGCTGGCGGGTTGGGGCGTGTGTGTCATAGCGCTTCAGTCGTTGGTCACTTCGTGGTCGATCGGACGGGGAGCAGATCGGTCATGGTCTCGACGAAAGCGCCGATCTCATCGCGCACCCGCCGGTAGTGATTCAGGGCTTCCTCGGCTGATTTCGCGGATTCGGCGAGCTTGGGCGGGTCATCGAACCCGTGATGGATCACTCGGGCATTCCCCGGGAAGATCGGGCATGACTCGTGCGCGTTGCCGCAGACGGTGATGACCAGATCATAATCGATCGGTCCAAGATCGTCGAGGGTCTTTGAGAAGTGGCTTCCGATGTCGATTCCGACCTCGGCCATGACCCGCACAGCGTGCAGGTTCAGGCCGTGCTTCACCGTGCCCGCGGAGAACGGCTTGATCCGATCTGCATGCAAGGCGCGTGCCCACCCCTCGGCCATCTGGCTGCGACACGAGTTGCCCGTGCACAGGAAGAGCACTTTGGGTCGCTTTGATTTGCTGGTCAATGCTGGATCCTCGGGGGGGGGATGCGGCTGGAGCCAAACTATAAAGCCATACTCCTGCCTGTTCCGAGGGACAATCTGCCTTCATTGAACCTTAACGATCGGGGGATAATCATAAAAAAACCGGCGTATGCCGGGTTGTGTGGTGTGTTGAATCGTGCTTACTCAGTGCTGATTCTTGAGCAGGTCGCGGATCTCGGTGAGCAGCACCACATCCGCGGGGGCAACAGCCGGTGCGTCTGGTTTGATCTCTTCTTGCTTCTCAAACTTCTTGCGAGCGTTGTTCATCATCTTCACCATGATGAAGATCACAAACGCGAGGATGAGGAAGTTGATCAGCACGCTGATGAAGTTGCCGTACGCGAAGACCGGACCAAGATCCCGCGCCTCAGCAAGCGGCAGTCCCCTTGTGACTTCATCGCTCAGCGGGATGTAAAGATTGCTGAATTCGACATCGCCGATGATGCTTCCGACCAGCGGCATGATGACATCATCGATCAGCGATTTGATGATGAGCCCGAAAGCGCCACCGATGATGATGCCCACGGCCATATCGACCATGTTGCCTTTGATGGCAAACTCTTTGAACTCTTTGACCATTCCCATTTGAAGTACCTCTTGAAGTAGAGTGTGTGCTGTCCCCGACGATTGGGTGGATTACCCGAGGGCCAGTGTAAGCTACTCCTGCGCCTACAGCAATTCACGAAATGACAATGTTTAGCGGGCTTGGTGCTCAGACAGGTCCGGGCTTAGGGCTCAGCTTGAGCGGTTCTTGACCCGCACGCGTCCCTTGCCCTTGGTGATCTTGCCGATCACATGGACCTTTTCGCCCGACTTTTCGAGCCGCTTGGCCACCGCGTCGGCAAAGGTTGGGCGGACGATCAGGGTGTACCCGATGCCCATATTGAAGACCCGACGCATTTCGCCCTCCTCGATGTTGCCGTGCCGTTGCAGGAATCGGAACACCTCGGGCACCGGCCAGCTTGACTCATCGACCACCGCGTCAACGCCGTCGTGGAGCGATCGGTTGAGGTTGCCCTCCATGCCGCCGCCGGTGATGTGGGCCATGCCGCTGATGACCTTCTTGACCTTATAGGCTCGCAGCAGCTTCACGATCGAGGACGCATAGATGCGTGTGGGCTCGAGCAGCACATCGCCAAGTGTGCGTTCGGTCCCAAGTTCCGGGTAGGTCTTGTCGAGCTTGAGCTTGGCATGCTCGATGACCTTTCGGACAAGCGAGTAGCCGTTGGAGTGCACGCCGCTGCTCTCAAGCCCGAGCACGATATCGCCCGGCTCCACCCGCAACGGGTTGGTGGCCTTCTTGAGTTCAACCACCCCGACGCTGAAGCCCGCCAGGTCGTAGTCGTTGGGCTTGTAGAGATCGTTCATCTCGGCGGTCTCGCCGCCGATGAGCGCGCAGCCCGCCAGCTTGCACCCGTCGCTGATGCCCTTGACAATGTCAAAGAGCACCTCCTGATTGACCGAGTTGACGGCGATGTAATCAAGAAACAACAGCGGCTCGGCGCCTTGCACGATCAGGTCATTGACATTCATGGCCACCAGGTCGATGCCCACGGTATCGTGCTTGTTCATTTCGATCGCGAGGTGCACCTTGGTGCCCACGCCGTCGGCACACGCAACCAGTACCGGGTCCTTGTAGTTGTGCTTGAAGAGTTGCTCGTTGTAGTCCAGGCGCAACAAGCCCGCAAACCCGCCCGGGTTGTCGATCACCCGCTGCCCGTGCGTCCGCCGCAGCAGCGAGCCGATGGAGCCCACAAACTTGTCGCCGGCTTCTATGCTCACGCCGGATTGGGCGTAGGTCAGACCTTTGGTTTTTTTTCGGGTACGCGTGCTGCTCATGCATGCAGGATAGGTCCGCGCGGCTTGCTTTGCTTCGCTCAGAAGCGTTCGGCTGTCGCGATCTTGGCTATAATCCGTAAATCTGAACGAACGGGTGAATCAGTCGCCCTGAACCAAGGAAGAACCTATGAGCGAGACCCAGCTTTTTACATCCGAGTCGGTATCGATGGGACACCCTGACAAGGTGTCTGACCAGATCTCGGACGCCATCCTTGATGCGATGCTCGCAGACGACCCGCATTCGCGTGTTGCCTGTGAAACGCTGGTCGCCACAGGGTTGGTTGTGGTCGCCGGCGAGGTGACCACCTCGACTTATGTCGACATCCCCGAGATCGTGCGCCGCACGATCAGAGAGATCGGCTATACCTCCGGCGACATGCGATTCGACTCCGAGAGCTGCGCCGTAATGGTCGCCCTCAATAAGCAGAGCACCGACATCGCGCAGGGCGTCGACAAAGAAGGCGCGGGCGATCAGGGCATGATGTTCGGCTATGCGTGCAAAGAGACCGAGGAGTTGATGCCGCTGCCCATTATGCTCAGCCACAGACTGGTCGCCCAGCAGGCACAGGTACGCCGTGAGGGCACCATCCCCGGACTGCGGCCCGACGCAAAGAGCCAGGTCACGGTGGAGTACGACGACAAACGACCCGTCCGGATCGATACCGTCGTGCTCTCAACCCAGCATGATTCGTCGTGGAACGAGAAGCAGGGCGAACTCAAAAAACAGGTCATCGACAAGATCATCAAGCCCGTCTTGGGCGAATGGTGGAACCCTGGAATCAAGGTCCATGTGAACCCCACCGGTCGCTTTGAGATCGGCGGCCCACACGGCGATGCCGGGCTCACTGGTCGCAAGATCATCGTCGACACCTACGGCGGACGCGGTCGCCACGGCGGTGGGGCCTTCAGCGGCAAGGATTCGACCAAGGTCGACCGCTCAGCGGCGTATATGGCTCGATACATCGCCAAGAACATCGTCGCCGCCGATCTGGCCGACGAGTGCGAGGTGCAACTCTCCTATGCGATCGGTGTCGCCGAGCCCACCAGTGTGCTGGTCGATACCTTCGGGACCGGCAAGGTGTCCGCCGATCAGCTGGCCAAGGCCGTGCGTGAAGTCTTCCCCCTCACGCCGCGTCAGATCATCGAGACGCTGGGGCTTCGCAAGCCCATCTTCTCGCCCAGCGCCCGCCACGGTCACTTCGGCCGCAGCCCGACCGAGATCAGCTACACCAAGCAGGACGGGAGCACGGTCAAGAACCCCGGCTTTGCTTGGGAGAAGACCGACAAGGCCGCTGCCCTCAAAGCTGCAGCACAAGCCGCTACTCACGCCGGAGTATAAAGCCGGTGTTCAAGGATGTACCGATGAACCCGATCGTCGAGCCCGGCGATCGGGTTTTCTCTTGCGCTCGTATCCTGCAGCGAGGCACGAATCGCGGTCGAAGATGCATCGATCGTCGGGGCTTGGATCACTTGCTTCTGCCAATGCTCAAGTTGGACCGGGCTCCATACGCCGAGCCTTTGCATTGAATCGATGAATCGAGCAGCGTTATCGTGCTCGTTTCGGAGCATCACGATTGCATCACGCCAATAGGCCTCAAAGCGGTGCCAACGGTGCATGGAGAGTGCTTGGTCTGTGCCGATCAGGAATCTGTCAGTGCCGGTCATGCGCATGGCCACCACGCTCGCCCATGTGTCCGCCCAGTAGCTCGGCCCTCGCGGTTGCGACCGGGCACGGTCCAGCTCTTCGCTCCAGATCATCGCGTCGGGGATGCTGCTGAGCATCAGGCTGAGCATCGCTAGGCGGTGGTGGTCAGCGGTGGGCAACTCGAGCTTGTGTGGCGATCGGGCCGTGGGCACATAGATCAAACTCGCGCCCGGCTGATCGAGGCGCAGTCTGGCGTGTTGGGGGAGCTGTGCGTGCCCGAGGTGCGGCGGGTCGAACG
The DNA here is from genome assembly GCA_965283805.1 of Phycisphaerales bacterium UBA1924. Taxonomy (GTDB): domain Bacteria; phylum Planctomycetota; class Phycisphaerae; order Phycisphaerales; family UBA1924; genus UBA1924. Next base: position 195,175 of record CBDIPV010000001.1, read on the forward strand.
AGCCGCCAAAGAAGATGCGAAGCGCCGATCCCGCCGCGGCTTCAGGCAGGGGAGTCGGTATCCGATCATCTTGATGGGGCGTGGGCTGAGCCATGTCATATTGTTGGGCGCTTTATGGCGGCTTGAGCAGACGCGCCACTGTCGTCGGATAGTCGTCCGATAAATGTTTCGAGGGGCCATTCACCCGCTCGGCAAGCGGCACTGGGCGTGAGCAGGGTGGCAAAGTATCAAATTCGAGCGATGAGCCAATGGGTGATTTCAGTATCTGGTTAACCCGACCCCGTGATGGCCCGATGGAAGACTCGGAGGCATGGTATGAGCACACCCGACCCAAACGCATTCAGTCTGGACATCAACGATCCCGAGGATGCCGAACTGATTGAGTATTTTCTTGGCGAGTTGCCCGACCGGATCGATTCGATCATGGTCGCGTTCACCAATGATGATTTTCAGGTTTTGGGGCGGATCGCACACCAGCTCAAGGGTGCGGCGCCCGGGTTCGGTTTCCCACAGATTGGAGATGAGGCGGGCAAGCTCGAAGACCAGATACGAGACGCCACCGATCCAAACGAATCGATCGAGCAGCTGCGATCCCAGGTCGAGAGTCTGGTCTCGTTGTGCAACTCATACATCAACCCTGCTCAATAAACGGACCAGGAGCGGAGCAGCGATCACGAGTCGATAAACAGGGGTCATCATCTCAACATGAGTGATATTCAAGTCAACCCGCAAAGCAACGGCATCCCGACGGTGCTGTTGATCGACGACTCGCAGTTCGTCCATCGGTTGCTCGATGCCCGCCTGCGTTCGGAGTCGATTCTGTTGCGCAGCGCGGAAGACGGAAAGATGGGTATCGAGATGGCGATCGAGCACTCGCCCGCGCTGATCCTGCTTGATCTGGACATGCCCGTCATGGACGGCTTCGAGACCCTCCGCTTTCTCAAGGACGACCCACGCACGCGTGATATCCCGGTGATTGTGCTCTCAGGCATGAACTCATCGCAGGACAAGGTTGCCGCCTTTGATCTTGGCGCGATCGACTTTGTGACCAAGCCGTTCGAGCTGACAGAGCTGCGGGCACGCGTACGATCATCGCTCAAGATGTACGCCTTGCTGCAGATGCTCGCACAAAAGGCCCAGATCGACGGCCTGAGCGAACTCTTCAATCGGGCTTACTTTGATGATCGCCTGAGGACCGAGTTTGATCGATCTATGCGACACGGTCAGGCCCTATCGGTTGCGATGATCGATATCGATCACTTCAAGCCGATCAACGATACCTACGGCCACCCCGCAGGCGATACCGTCATCACCGGGGTCGCCAAACTCATCACCCGAGAAACACGCTCGATCGATATCGCGTGCAGGTACGGCGGCGAGGAGTTCGCGATCATCATGCCTGAGACCGAGCCGATCAGGGCCCTGCAGGTCTGCGATCGGATCCGCATGTACTGCGAGCAGATGACCTGGTCGCGCCATCCGTCTCGTGCGGTCACGATCTCGATCGGCATTGTCGGCAAGCGCGAGGGTGAATCGGTCCAAACGACCCCCGAAGCGTGGGTCGAGATGACCGATCGCAACCTGTACGACGCCAAGCAGAGCGGACGAAATCGTGTGAAAGCTACCGGACTCGGTGGTGATTCGATCGTGTTGGCCAAGGCAAGCTGAGCAAGCTGTGGGCCTATGATTTGGCTGTGCCAGATCACCCAGACCATGAAAATCGTGTTGAGAAGCTCGAGCACGCTGCCGGGTTCGCTGAGCGTCATATTGAGGTGCTCTCTGCTGAGGTCGCCCAGCTCAACAAGTCGCTGGCGATGATGGCGCAAAGAATATCACGCTTGGAATCGCGTCTGATCGAACTCAACTCGAAAGTGGGTGATGGGCCACCCCATGTCCCGCCGCCGCACAGCGCGGGCCCGGATTTCCCCCGAGAACCGCTCTGACGCGAATCTGACACGAAAATCGAGGGTTTCGATGCATACGAAGCCCGGCGGGGGCCGTATACACTTGAATATGCAACAGATACAAAGATCAGCAACGCTCCGTCGTGCGGCTCTGGGACTGCTCATGGTGTCATCGGTTCAGATCATTGGATGCGAGATGCAGCAGCGTCGTATGGATGTGCCTGTCGCATCCGGCTCAGATGACTCGATCAACCCTCGCTTCGGGCTGACCGCGGATGCGCAGGATCCGACCGAGCGTGACAAGGAGCTTGGCTATGGCAAATGGAAAGCCAAGCCCGAGCCCGAGGGGACGCGTTCGCCAACGAGCCCCACACGGCGCGGCTCAAGCTGGAACTCAATCGATTAAGATCGCCCGCGAGATGCCGTTTTTGGCACGCAACGACGACTTCGTGTACTCTATACTGTCTTCAATGCCAGCGGGCTCAGATGACAGGAGGTCGTATGTCCACGCTCAAAGAACGCTACACCGAAGTCAAGCAACGCGTCGAGGAAGCCGCCCAACGCTCAGGACGATTGCCCAGCTCGGTCTATCTTATTGCTGTAACGAAGTTTGCAGAACCCGAAGACATCCGCGAGCTGATCGAGCTTGGTCATCGTGACTTCGGTGAGAACAAGGTCCAGCAGCTCTCGCAGCGGGCCGGGGTGATCCAGGAATGGTTTGAACGCATGCGGATGCATCCCCGGGTCGCGGGTGAGCACAGCAGCTTTGACCCGTCGATCCCCGTGCGGTGGCACATGATCGGGCACCTTCAGCGAAACAAAGTGCGAAAAATCGCGGATCTGGTCCGCCTGGTCCACTCCGTCGACAGTCTCCGCCTCGCCGAGGAGATCCAGCAGATCGCCAACAAGCTCGACCGGACCATCGATGTGCTCCTGCAGGTCAATGTCTCGGGTGAGGATTCCAAGTTCGGCGTGCCCATCGCGGCAGCGGGTGCCATCGCGGAACAGATCGACACCATGATCAATGTTCGCGTGCGTGGGCTCATGACCATGGCCCCGATCACCAATGACCCCGATGCCGTGCGCCCGTATTTCGTGCGTTGCCGCGAGCTATATGAGGATATGGTCCGCCAGGGCGTGGGTGAGGGTCACTTCGACCTGCTCTCCATGGGCATGAGCGGCGACTACGAGGTCGCGATCGAAGAGGGTGCCAACCTGGTCCGCGTAGGGTCAGCGATCTTCGGTGAGGGCGATGACGCCGCGGAAGAAAACGAGCCCTCGCTGAGTGGTTCAGAGAGCGGCACGGACGATTAAACTTGATGAAAATAGTGCCTCAAACGGCTCTGGCGGCATTATGCGTTGCGGAGTGTGGGACTCACCATCTGGGCCAAGCGTCCGTTCCGTGAACGGGTGGCATTCATCTGGGCTTGCAGGTTCCGCCCTGGGCAGGCCGTGGGCCGGAGCTCTTGGTGGGTGTAGACCCGGTTGAGCGGCACTGAGAACCGCTGCATCGCATAAGCGAGCATCTGATCGAGCGCGGTCAGTGAGGCAGGCGTCGGGCGGATCTGCTCAAAGTTGCCAAAGACCACGATGCCCAGGTTGCCCGGGTTGTTGTCCTTGACATGGGCACCCTGCAACTCAAGCGGGCGACCCTGCCAGACGCGTCCGCTGGGGTCGATGGCGAAGTGATAGCCGATATCGGCCCAACCGTTGTTGAGATGCCCGGTCCGGATCAACTGCAGGCGGCGCAGGGATTCAGCATACGCCCCGCCCGGCACAGGCATGATCGCATCGTGATGGACCGTGATCCGATCGACCCGGTTCATCGGGTCTGCGAGCCAACGCTTGGGGCCCGAGCTGGTCCACTTGTTTCGGGGAATCACGAACGAGGGGACTGACGAGAGCGATCCGCTGTGCTCGATGTAGGGGCTAGAAGGCGGCACCTGGATCGGGCGTGGTGTTTGCGTGTGCACAAGGGGATCATTGGGGATTGGTTCGCCCAGTGAGCCGCCCGCCGTCTTTACACGCTTCTGTGCAGCAGATTGACAGCCGATCGAACCCAGCGAGCCAAGCACAAGCGCAGCGGTCCCTGCGCGGGCGACAACATCGATCAATCGTCGTCGGCTGACGCGGTTCTGGGCGTCTGATGCGCGATCGGAACGGTCAGAATGAACAGGATTGGAGAGATGATCAGTCATGGCGTCTAATTCGTCGGCTTGGCCCCCCCTGCAGATACAATTCTATCCCAAACTTCCTCTGCACACACCAACGGATGCGCAGGATTATCGTGTGATTCTGCGCTTGATTGGCTCGATCACGAAACAAGGTTCTTGATTTCAACGCATCACCCGGCTTAGGGTGTTTGGGAATGAACTGAAATCGAACCGGTGTTTCATGCGCTGGGCACCAGGAGAATCGCGAATGTTCCAAGAGACAGCACCCACAGCCGTGCAGGCAGATCCCGAGATTGTGACTGAAGACAACCCGCTCGTATCTGGGTTCGGCCAGTTCGTCAACAAGGTCACCGAGGGTGACTTTGGGGCAGATACCTGGCTGCTGTTCTGGGAATCGATCGGCAAGCCAGTCCTGCTCGCGGTCGTCCTGATCATCGCGGTGCTGATCGCCGCGAGCTGGGTATCCAAAATCACCGGCAAAGCGGTCCGCAAGGCGAAAGTCGAAGAGACACTCGCTCGGTTTCTGGCAACCATGGCCCGCTATCTGGTCCTGATCGCCGGTGGCGTCGCGATCTTGGGCACGCTGGGAGTCGAGACCACCAGCTTTGCGGCCGTCCTCGCCGCGGTCGGGTTTGCCATCGGCATGGCCATGTCGGGGATGCTGGGCAATATCGCCTCGGGCGTGATGCTCCTGCTCTTCCGCCCGTTCAAGGTGGGCGATGTGGTCGATGCCGCGGGTGTCAAGGGCAAGATCTTCGAGATCGGGTTGTTTACGACCCAGTTCGATACCTTTGACAACCGACGCATCATCGTCCCCAACAACGAGATCTTCGGCGGCAACATCGAAAATGTCTCGCACCACGCGATCCGACGCGTCGATGTCGCCGTGGGCACCGAGTACAGCGCCGATATTGACAAGACTCGTGAGGTGCTCATGGCCGCCGCCAAAGGCACCGAGAACACGCTGAGCGACCCCGAGCATGTGGTCTATCTCAACGAGCTAGGTGGTTCGTCGATCGACTGGGCTGTTCGTGTCTGGGTGAACGCCGCCGACTTCTGGGCGGTCAAGGATGCACTCACACGCAATGTGAAGTATGCGCTGGATGAAGCCGAGATCGGCATCCCGTTCCCGCAGATGGATGTACACATCGACGGCGGCATCAAGCGGGATTGATCCGGCCTACAAGCGGTGGCACAGGCGTCTCGCCTGTGCATTCCCTGATATTTTTCGAGATCGCACAGGCGGGACGCCTGTGCCCCTGGCTACTTGTTGTTTCCATGGCCCACGCTTAGGCGTGGGTTTTTTCTTGCACCTGATCATCACCCTTGCGCACCCGCTGGAGCCACTTGGCCCAGATGCTCAGCACCAGCAGCATGTAGAGCCGCTGGGAGTGATCCCGCCCGTGCCAGGGGTTGATGGATTTTTCCCCGGCCGCGTCGTGCTCACGCAGCATCCGCTCGACGAACTTCATGTTCAGTTCCACCCCGGCCTCGGCAAGCCCCGGGAACGGATCGGTGGAGTGCAGATGGTCGTAGAGCAACTGCCGCATCCCGCCGTAGTCGCTGCGGAACCATTCGCCGATCGGGATGGCGAAGCCCTGCTTGGGTCGATCGACGATGTGGTCGGGGAGGTATCTGCGGGCGACCTGCTTAAGGAGGCCTTTACGCTGGCCGTGGGGCATGAGGATGTCGAGCGGCGTGCGGAGGGCGGCCTCGACAAGTTCCTTGGCGAGGAATGGGACACGCACCTCAAGCCCGACGGCCATTGATGCGGTGTCGGTCTTGCGGAGCAGGTCATCGGGAAGATAATGTGTGAAGTCTTCGCGCAGCGGATCATTGACGCGGTAGAAGCGGTCATATCCGGTGGGGTCGCCTTCGATGCTTGGAATCAACTGACGCAGATCGGGTGTCGGGAAGATCGCGAGCAGATCGTGATAGCCGCCGAATCGTGCGGCGGTTACCAGCCGCGCCAGATAGGTCGAACGGCTGCCTGGCTGACGTTGATCCAGCAGTGATGTCGGGAACATCCTGAGCAATCGATGCCACTTGTTGAGCATCGGTGCGATCGTGTGTCGTCGATACCCGCCGAAGAGTTCATCCCCGCCGTCGCCGCTGAGCGCGACCTTGACATGCTCACGAGCGGCCTTTGAGACCCAGTAGGTCGGGAGCAGCGAGCTGTCGCCAAAGGGTAGCCCGAGTTGCTCGATGAGCATCACGAGGTCTTGGGCCGGGTGGGGATCGCAATCGAGAATGTGGTGCTCAATGCCGATGTGTTTCGCGGTTTCGGTGGCTGCGTTCGATTCGTCGAATCGTGGGTCGGGCATGCGCATTGTGAATGCTTTGACATCCGGACGATTCCTGTGGGTGATGGCAGCGATGATCGCGGAGTCGATTCCGCCGGAGAGGAAGACGCCGAGGGGGACATCTGCTTCCAATCGTGTGTTGATTGCTCTCTCGACCAATTCATCTAACCGCTCGGGCGAGCGAAGATCTCTTCCTCCAGACTGACCTCGTTCGGGCAGACGATGACGGAGTCTGGCAGATCGTATCAGTGATTTGGCATATTTCGGATCTCTTGGTTCGGCACCTTGCCGAGGGAATTCTGGGCAGATACACGATTCTCGGGGATCAACGCCGAATGCTGGTAACGGTGGAATGAACTCAGTTCCAGTTTGGATCCAAGCTTCGAAGCCTGGAAGGTAGATTTCTACGTGCCCGTGTTCGGCGAGCGACGGAATGCAGGAAACGAGTATCCGAGCTTTGCTTGGCAAAGCGCCTTGATAGAGCGGCTTTTCTCCTGCAAGATCGCGTCCCCAACTGAGCTGACCTGTCGCTCGATCCCATGTAATCACGGTGTACATACCGTCGAGCTCATGGACTTGGCGAAGTCCCCACACTCGCCACCCATGCACCAAAACCTCCGTATCCGAGTGATCCGTCTCGAACACGCACCCCTGCCCCTCCAGCTCCTTCCGCAGCTCGCGGTGGTTGTAGATGCACCCATTGAACACCACCGCCACCAGCGGCTTGTCCGGCTCAACCTCGCTCGCCACAACCGGCGGCTCCCCCGGTTGATAGGTCAGATCCGGCCGCAGCCGCTCCCCGTCGTGCACCATCGGCTGGTGGCCACCCTCGTGGTCGATGATGCTCAGGCGTCGGTGCACCAGGGCGACATCGACAACCGTCCCGTCTTCTCGAACCGCACGGTCGCGGAAGCGTCCCTGCCCGTCGGGGCCGCGGTGTTTGATGGAATCGTCGAGGATGTCGAGCCACGCTTCGGGGATCGCTTCGAGCGGCGGCGGTGGGGGGCCGTCCTTGGGGTCGTGGATCTTGATGACGCCGGCGATGCCGCACATCAGCGGGCGGCCTCGTCGCTGGGCGTCGGCTTGGGCTCGGCCTGTGCATGGGCGGCCGCTTCCGCCTCGGCCTCGGCGGTCAGGTCGCGCCCGATCTGCAGCTGGTCGTCGATCATAAAATCGACGGTGTCCCTGAAAGTGCCCGAGCGCAGGCCCCAGACCGTGTGGATGATGCGGGTCGTGATAATCGCCGCGACGAAGGCGATCACAAACGCCCACGAATGCTGGACATCGGCGTACTTCTGAAGCGCCCACATCCCGCCCGGCCCGATCAGAATGTAAATCGGCACCAAAGCCATGCGCTCGGCTTGCAGGCGTGTTGCGTCCTGGATGAATCGGCGGCTCTTGGGGCGGCTGTCGTGCTTGGGCAGGTTCCCACGCGGGTTCCAGTGGTTGGCCATCCAATGCAGAGCGTAGTAGACGATGACATCCAGAACCGTCTCGAGCGCGTACGCGATCGCGGTGATCAGCAGCTTGTGCTCTGGTCCGATCCAATCGCCGATCCATTTCACCGGCATCTTCGCCAGCGCGATCGCGAGGAACCCGGCGACGAGCATATTGATATTGATATTGACGACCCGCTTGCGTTGATAGAACCTGAATACGCGTCGGGGCATTGGGGCGTCCTCTGATTCACTCTTAGTAGGATCGGTGGATCACCGCATCGGCCATGAGTTCGAGCATCCGCCGTCCGGGAGAGTCGGGCAGTTCGAGCAGTGACGCCTTTGCCCGTTGCACATACGACGACGCGAGCGACTGGGTCGCCTCGATCGATTGGGTCGCCTTGATCGCATTGATCAGCTCGGGCACGCCGGATCGGTCTTGATCAGCCGCGCGTCGGATCAGCTCGAGCGATCGGAGGGTCTGCTTTCCGTCGGCATGCGCGAGATGATGGATGAGCGGGTAGGTCAGCTTTCCCTTTTCAAGGTCCTTGCCGACTGACTTGCCGATCTGCTCTTCGCTGCCCATCAGATCCAGGACATCGTCCTGGATCTGGAACGCGACGCCGAGTGATTTTCCATAGTTGAGCAGCGCTTTGGTGACCCGGTGTTCGCGTTGATCAAACCCGAGGGTGCAGATCGCCCCCAGCTCGCACGCGGCCCCGATCAGTGCCGCGGTTTTTCGCTCAAGGATCACGAGGTAGGTCGCCTCATCGAGCGAGTGGTTGTCGCGATGATGCAGCTGGAGCAGCTCACCGGTGCACATGACGGCGGAGGCGTTGCCCACGATCCGCGAGGGGACGGGCGAATCCAGCGATGAACAAAGCTCATAGGCCGAGGCGATGAGATAGTCGCCCAGGATGACCGAGGTCTCGTTGCCATGGAGCATATTGAGCGTCTGGCCACGCCGACGGATCTCGGCCTCGTCGAGCACATCGTCGTGCACCAGTGTCGCCATATGCACCATCTCGCTGACCGCGCCGCACACCGCGTGCGCGTGCGTGCAGAGCTGATCATGCCGATCTGATTCGATGAGCTGCGCGTGCTGCTCGTTGGCGGCGATGCCACAGAGCAGCACCAGCGTCGGACGCAGCATCTTGCCGCGATACCGCTCGATGTACCGGCACATCTCGTCGATGGGCGGCAGATCAGAATCAAGCTGCTGCTCGAAGATCTCGATCACGCGCGGGAACGCATCGGCGATCACGCCTTGCACGCCATGAAGTTCGGTCGGTATATCGAGCACGCCCTGCATAAAAACCTCAGTCGTACGCGACGATGTAGTTAATGAACGCGGGGTCGGCCTCACCCTCGAGCGTGGGCGCGAACTCGCCGTTGCCCTCGCCGTCGTCGTCCTCACCCTCCCAGTAGACATGCACCTGCGAGAAGCCGGCCTCGCTGAGCAGCTCTCGGACCTCGACGAGCGACCAGAGCCGCCAGTGATAGGTGAACGCGTCCTTGATGCGGGTCTTGTCGGGGAACTTGAAGTGGATACGGCATTCCATGTCGCCCGTAATCGGGTTGAACTTCTTTTGTTCCCAGACATAGGTGAAGCTGCGGCCGTGGTCGTCTTCGATCTTTTTAGCTTCCTTGGTCTCGGTCATGGCTTCGCTGCCGCCGAAGTGATCGAGGAAGAACACCCCGTCCTTGCCAAGACTCTCACGCACTGCCGAAAAATATGCACGCAGATCGTCGCGTGTCTTGAAGAGCCAGTAGCTGAAGTTCATCGCGAGCACGCAATCGACACCGACCGCGTCGCCGGGCTTGAGCACATCGCGATTCAGCAAACTGATCCGTGACGCGGCATCACCATCGAGTTTCTGAACATGGTTCTCGTTTCCGTAGTCCAGGGTCGGCTGATCGATGTCGAGACCGATCGCACGGTTGTTGGAACGACGGCGCACCCACTCGGCACTGGTGTTGCCGGTGCCACAGAAGTCTTCACGCAGCAGCACCGCATGGCGGCCACGGATTTCCTTGAATGTGTCGTCAACAAAGTCGATCTCGGCTTCCACATTCTGGACCGAGAGCTGATAGAGCTCATGGATGTTGGCGCTGGCCGCGGTGTAGGCCCCCGTCTGGGCGGCGCGTTGGGCGGCTTTGGTCTCAAGCTTCTTGTGGCGGCTGGACTTATGGGACATTGTTTGTACACTCATTGCGATGGTTCCCTGAAAACGAGATGGTTCAGTCAGCCCCGAACAGCGATCTGTCGAAAAGCAGGTGTCGTATGATAGATGATTCTGGGGCGGTGTTCCCGATCTCAGGGCGAATCTGAATGAGCCGGTGCATGTTCTTGGGCATACACTCTCGCTCATCACGGAGGACTGATCAAGATGCAACTGACGATGGTAGGAACAGGATATGTCGGGCTGGTTACAGGCGTTTGTCTGGCCAATGCCGGGAATGATGTGATCTGCTTGGATGTCGATCCCGCCAAGATCGCCAAGCTAGAGAACGATGTCTGCCCGATCTATGAGCCCGGGCTAACCGAGCTGATGGTGAAGAACCGCCAGGCAGGCCGGTTGACCTATACCCTCGACAAGAAGCACGCCTACCAAGCCGCCGAGATGATCTTCATCTGCGTGGGGACCCCTTCGGACGACAAGGGCCACACCGATATGACCTACATCGACAGCGCTGCCGACGACATTGGCCATGCCATCAAAGAGCTGGGGTCGGGGCAGAATCCCAAGGTCATCGTGGTCAAATCCACCGTGCCCGTCGGCACGACCTTCCGCGTCAAGGAACGCATCAAGGACATCGTTGGCGATATCGAGTTCCATGTCGCCGACAACCCCGAGTTCCTCAAAGAGGGCGACGCCGTGAACGACTTCAACAAGCCCGACCGCGTCGTCGTTGGCGTCGAGAACGAGAAAGTCGGCGAGGTCTTCCGCGACCTGTACGACCCCTTCGTTCGCAATGGTCATCCCATCTTCATCATGGATGTGCTCTCCGCCGAGATGGTCAAGTATGCATCCAATAACTTCCTCGCCACCAAGATCTCGTTTATCAATGAGATGGCCAACCTCTGCGAGGCCTACGGCGCAAACATCAACCGTGTCCGCGAGGGCATGTGCTCAGACTCCCGCATCGGCCACGCCTTCCTTCATCCGGGCCTGGGCTATGGCGGCTCCTGCTTCCCCAAGGACACCCTCGCCTGCATCATGATGGGCGACAAGGCGGGCGTTACCACTCAGGTTTCCAACGCGGTCCACGGCACAAACGAACGCCAACGCAACCTCTTCTTTAACAAGATTATCAATCACTTCGGTGGTGAGTCCGGGCTGCAGGGCAAGAAGCTCGCGTTCTGGGGGCTCGCATTCAAGCCGCGCACCGATGACATCCGCAAGGCACCCGCCCTCACCCTCGTGCGCAAGGCCTTGGGCTACGGCGCTCACTGCACCGGCTTTGACCCCGTCGCCGCCGAGAATGTCGCCAAGGAAATGGGCGACACCCTCACCCTCATCGATGACATGTACGAGTGCGCACGCGACTGCGACGCCCTGGTCATTTCCACCGACTGGGCCGAGTTCAAAAGCCCCAACTTCGACAAGCTCGCCGAGGTCATGAAGGGCAAGGTCATCTTCGACGGCCGCAACCTCTACCGCCGCCAGCACCTGGGCGAACTCGGCTTCCACTACTACTCGGTGGGTCGCTCGCCGGTGAAGCCAGTCTAACCGTGAACATCCAAACCGCAGATTGGATCGATCGTGTGTCCTCAATAGATGACGCATCGATCGATCTTCTGTATACAGACCCGCCATTCAACACAGGCAAAGCCCAGACCGGCGCGCGTGGTGCATACCAAGATACTTGGCCCAGCACGGATGCATGGGGCCAGTGGCTCCGCGATCGTCTCGTCGCGACCCTCCCCAAGCTCAAACCCACCGCCTCCATCCTGATCCACACCGACTGGCGCACATCCCACCGCGTCCGCCTCCTGCTCGATGAACTCCTCGGTGAGGACCGCTTTGTCAACCACCTTATCTGGTCCTACGGGCTCGGCGGCTCATCCCCACGCCGCTTTGCCCGCAAGCACGACGACATTCTTTTTTACGCCATCGACCCCGATCGCTATCACTTCGAGCCGCCCATGATCCCCGCGACCAGCAACCGCATGAAAGGCCAGCTCAAAAAGGCGACGGATGTGCTCGATGTGCCCACGCTCAACAATATGTCCAGCGAGCGCGTCGGCTACCCGACCCAGAAGCCCTTGGCGCTGCTTGAGCTGCTGATCGGTGCCTGCTGCCCGCCCGGCGGCACGGTTCTCGATCCATGCTGCGGCTCAGGAACCACGCTCGTGGCGGCCCAGCGGCTTGGACGCGTTCCGATCGGATGCGATCTCAACCCGGATGCGGTCGAGATCGCACGGGCTCGACTGACAGAATAAAAAATGCGCGGGACCCAGCGCCTTGCAGCTTTCCGGGTCCCGCGCGAGAGGGGCTAAGTTGTGGCACCGACCGATCAGCGGCGACGGCGTGAAATCGCCAACCCGCCGAGCCCCAGCAGGGCCAGCGAGCCGGGTGCGGGGGTGATCGAAACATTGTCGAGATCGAAATCAACGACCAGCGGCGTGTCGAGCCCGTCGGGGCGATCAACCGAGACCTGCAGGTTGCCGATGCTCTGCATGATCGCGTTGAACGCGTCGGGTGTCGGGGCGCCCTCGATCGTGAGCAGCGGGTTAAAGAAGCTCAGGTCAAAGCTCAGCGTGACCCATTCGCCCGATGCGACCGGGTTGGCAAGCTCCACGGCGAACGCGGGGAAGTTGTTCGAGGTCGCGACACGCAGCGCCACGCCAAGGTCCTGCCCGGCGTTGTGACGGAAGTCAAAGCTGATGCGGTCGATGCCGCCGGCAAGGTAGTCGCCAACGAACGCATCGCCCGAGGCATCAAAGTCGTCTTGGCCGCGGAAGACAGTCAGACCGAACGGTCCGGCGCTGTTGAGATCGGCGCTGCCGCTGATGTACGCGCTGCCGTCAATCGAGCCGGTTGCGTTATAAGTGGGGGCGCTGAAGCTGCCCAGCAGCCAGCCGCTATCGCCGCTCTCAAAGTTCTCGGTGAAGGGTGAAACGACACCCGCCGCAGCGATGCCTGAAGCGAGCGCGATGGCGCTGATGGTGATGGTGGTACGCAAGTGAATCTCCTCGTGCAGATGTCCCGCAAACAAGCGCGGGGTGTGATATGGGTTAGCCGGCGTTGAACGCCGTCAGGAATGTGGACACATCGAAAAAATCAAACTGGCAGTCGTTGTTGAGATCCGCGCTCAGATCGCCGCTGTTGAACGCGGTCAGGAAGGCGCTGACATCAAAGAAGTCGAACATGCCGTCGCTGTTGAAATCGCCCGGCGATCCGACCCGCACCGTCAGCTCCAGCCGTGGGGCATAGCCGAAGATCGCCGCGATCGGGTTCTCCTTGGTGTACCAGAACGGGTACGCAATCTCACCCGTCCCGCCCCCGTCGCCGCCGTTGGCGGCGTGCAGCGAGGTCACCGCGAACCGCACCTCGCCGTCGGCGAGCCCCTGCGCCAGAAAGCCGCGGATCCCCGGCTCGCACAGATCGACATCGAAGGTGAAATCAGTATCTGCAGGCACAAAGTCGCCCGGTACGACTGCATCGGTCTGCCCGATCGCCATTGGCGTGGCGTCAAACTCGTTCTTCAGGTTATTCGAGACATCGACCGCATCGCTGCTGTTGCTCGGGAAGTACGCCGCGAACATGTGACGCGATTCCTGCGTTGGGTCATTGGTGGGAGGGCCACCAAACGGGCTCAGCTCGCCCCAGGTATTGACATCGAACTCATTGCGATATCCGACCGCCCACAGATGCACCGGCCGCCCCGCATCGAGATCGAGCGAGTTGTCCAGGAATAGATAGGTGTCGTGTGTGTCGTAGGTCGGGTCATAGCGGAACTCGCCGCCGTTGGAGTTGGTGATGACCACCCGGGCGCTGAGCACCTGGTAGTTCGCCACCGCCAGCCCGGGGGTCACATCGGCATCGGTCTCGAACCCGAGCACAAACTGGGCGTCATGGTCATCGAATCCGATCAGCTCGATGGCCCCAAAGGTCGACGCGCTCAAACGCGTGCCGGGCGAGCCGTTGAACGGGTAGTTCCAGCGATCGAGCGTGGGCTGCTGGTAGTCAAGCTGCACGAGCTGGGACTGCGCAGAAGCTGCGCCTGAAAAAGCTGCGAGTGTGATGAGCAAAGCGGATGCTGAGGTGGACATATTCGTCTCCAGGGCGATGATTTTGCGATCAGAAATCTTGTGGTGTCGCATTGACGACTGTGCTGCAAGATTTCGGTGCGATCTGATTGAGAATCAGTATCAGTTGGAATACGATAGCCAATATCTAACTGAGATCGAGTCTCAGTCACAGTTTTTTCAGTTTGAAGCCAAATGCACACAGATCAACCCATCTCGATCACCGATTCAGGGATGAACAGGCGAGAAATGATGACGACACAGACCCCCCAGATTCGCAGATCCAATGCCTTCACGCTCATCGAGCTGCTGGTCGTGATCGCCATCATTGCCCTGCTGATTGGTGTGCTGCTGCCGGCGTTGGGCAAGGCACAGATGACCGCAAAGGCCGTCAAAGAGCAGTCCGGCATGCGACAGACCATGATCGCCTACACGATGTACGCCGATGACAATCGCGGGAACCTGCTCATCGGGTTCCCCGATCAGGCACTCTGGAACCGTATGGTTTCGCGTGGCACCGAACCTACCGATTTCAATGGCGATACACTGGGACGCACGGTCGGCTCGCGCTATCCGTGGCGTCTGATCTCGTACTTCGATGGCAACTTCGAAGGCCTCTATCAGGATACACGGGTCATCGAGCAGCTCGCCGAAATCATTGATGCACCCGTAGCTTCGGGAAGCAACGAGGCGATGAAGTATGTCATCAGTCTCTACCCATCCTTCGGGCTGAACTCGTACTTCATGGGTGGCGGTGCCCCAGGCGACACGATCCCGTTCTCTGAGAGCGGTGAACGACTCTTCGGCAAGTTCTATGCGACCAAGTTCTACAGCGTCAATCGCCCCAGCAATCAGATGGTCTTCGCCAGCGCTCGCGATCGTGCAGAGCCGAGCATACTCCCCGGCTATGGCACCGTGCAGGGCTCGTTTATTGTCAAGCCGCCCTATCTCTACTCGACCTCGGGGCGACAATGGGCAGCGAGCTATGACGAGCATGCGGAGACGCCCGACCAGAACTCGGGACGGATCAGCCTGCGATTCGCCGGCAAGGGCATCGCCGGCCTCCTCGATGGCCACGCCGAGCAGTGGGGCTGGGACGAGTTCAACGACATGCGCAACTGGTCCGACAACGCCACCCGAGAAGACTGGGTGCTCGAGCCCAACCTGCCCTGAGCATGCCAAATATGCGAATCACAGACCTATCCTCTGGGTCTATGAGCGATTCGACCACACAAGCACAGATCCCCGACCTCATCGCCGAGCTTGATTGGCGCGGCCTGATCAAGGACTGCACCGACAAGGACGCCCTGCGCGATCACCTCCGCACCCCCGGGCGCAAGGTCTACGCCGGCTTTGACCCCACCGCCGACTCGCTCACCATCGGCAACCTCGTCCCCATCATGATGCTCGCCCATGTCAAACGCGCGGGGCACACCCCCGTCGTCGTCATGGGTGGCGGCACCGGGCTCATCGGCGACCCCTCGGGCAAATCCGCCGAACGCATGATGATGACCGCCGAAACCGTCCAGCACCATGTCGATTGCCAACGCCCCATCTTCGAGAATGTCCTCGGCCAAATCGACGGCCCCGAGCACGCCATCAAGAACAACCTCGACTGGCTCGGCGGCATCTCCTACATCGAGGCCCTGCGCGACATCGGCAAGCACTTCAGCGTCAACATGATGATGCAGAAGGAATCCGTCCGCGAACGCCTCAACAACCGCGAGCAGGGCATCAGCTACACCGAGTTCTCCTACATGATCCTCCAAGCGTACGACTTCGCGTACCTATACGAGGAGGAAGGCATTACCGTCCAGTTCGGTGGCAGTGATCAGTACGGCAACATCGTGGCCGGAAGCGATTTGATTCGAAAAGAGCGTATTCGTACCAATGTGAAGGTTATGGGAGATTTTTCGGATCTCTTCATTCATAACTTTGATCGTTTGGACTTAGACCCTGACTTGCAGGAACAATGTCGTGCGAACATTTCCAATGGATTTACATTTGCTTCTGGTAGACTCCCCATCGATGAGCAAATGGCTAAATCTGTAGAGGTTGTGAGACAGCAAGTACACTTTTGGTCTGTGAATCAGACCAGAATACCAGAGCAAGTTCAGGTAAAGTGGAAGTCTCACCTTGCGGAGTTAGAACAAGCAGAGTTGCCAACCTTCGGCCTCACCGCCCCCCTCGTCCAAAAAGCCGACGGCGGCAAGTTCGGCAAAACCGAGTCCGGCGCCGTCTGGCTCACCGCCGCCCGCACCTCGCCCTACGCCTACTACCAGTTCTGGCTCAACGCCACCGACGAGGATGCCCGCAACTGGGTCAAGGTCTTCACCTTCCTGCCGCAGGACGAGATCGAAGCCCTCATCGCCCGCCACGACGAAGCGCCGGGCAAGCGCGAGTTGCAGCGCACCCTCGCACAGGAAGCAACCCAGATCCTCCACGGCAACGATGCCATGCTCAACGCCGAAGCCGCCGGCAAGGCCCTCTTCTCGGGCGACATCGCCTCGCTCGACAAAGACACCCTCGTCGAGGTCTTCGCCAGCGTCCCAACCACCGAGCATAGCAAATCCGATCTCGACGCCGACGGCGTGGACCCGATGGAACTGCTCAAGACCTGTAACCTCGCCACCTCCAACCGCGAATCCCGCGAGTTCCTCGCCAGCGGCTCGGTCTCGGTCAACGGCGAGAAAATCGACGCCGACACCCGCATCAACGCGTCGCACCTGCTGCACGGCTCATACATCGCCATCCGACGCGGCAAGAAGAACTGGCACATGACCAAGTGGTCGTGAGCGTACTACGGGTGCCACTACTCGCCGTCTTCGGCGCAGTAGTGCTCTTGGATGGCTTTGAAGACACTACTGCGCGTCTGCGCCGCGAGTAGTGCCACCCCAGCATCTTTCACATTGACAGCATCAGCTGCTCAACATCATGCGGCGACTCGCCCTGCCCCGTCCGGGTGCTCAGCAGCGCCGCGTGGGTCATCGAGAGCACCGCCGCGTAATCGATGGGCGGACGCGATGGCGCGACACCCGAGCAGAGATCGATGAGCTGGGTCTGCAATGCCAGTTGACCGGCATCGGTGTCGCTCTTTTCGCGTGTGTGGGTATCGACCGGCTCACCCGCTTTGTTCGTCCAGACAAACCCATGCCCGTCGAGGGCGATGTGCCCCTCTGGGCCGATGAGTGACATGTTGAGGGTGGTCCGAGCGAGCTGATCGCTCAGGTACACCGCCGCGCATCGCCCGTCGGAGAATCGCAGGTTCATGCTGACCTCGCCGTGCAGGTTGCGCAGCGTGTGCCCGGGCAGCGGGTGCATGCCGCGCCCGGCGCTGGGCGAGATATAGGCGGCCTCGATCACGCTGGGCACACCGACGAGCCAGCGGACGAGGTCGAGCGTATCAAAGAGCCGAGCACCCAGCGACCCCAGAGCCGCGGGCCCGGCGTTATTGATCGAGCACGATCGCAGCGGCGCGAAGGTCTCGAGCACGCTGGCCAGTTCGTTGATGATCGGTCGGTAGCGGGTGACGGGCACGAAGTTCGCCAGCGAGCCCAGCACGCCCTGATGCAGTGCCTCGGCGAACCCGGTGCCCGCGAAGCCCGCGGCGGTCGCCGGGATCGGTTCGAGTGTCGCCACGCACAGGTGGCGCGTCTGTGCGGCGCGCAATGAATCGAGATCCGCATCGCTCGCCTGCTCACCAAAGCTGCCCGGATCGCCCAGCAGCACCAGGTCCGCGTCCACATGACAGAGGGCCTGACGCAGGTCATCAACCGGTTCGCAGCCCAGCGTCGAAGCCACCTGCCCGGTGCGTGCGGGGTCAGGACAGCCAGCGCCGGCCAGCTCGATGCCAGCGCCGCGTAAAGCCAGCCCAAGCACAGGGGCCTGATCGGGGTTTGTCCACACAACGCATCGGGGCGGGGTCATATGGACGCATTGTACGCGATGCGTGGGATTTGTGCTTGGCAGAACCGGAGCGATCGCTCGGCGTATCATCCTCGCAAGACGCGGCAAGGCGGCTGCTCATGGGCCCGGTTCCGATCGGTGCCCATGGGAGGAAAGTCCGAGCACGAAAGGACACGATGGTGGGTAACGCCCACCCGTCCCAACACGCCCGCAAGGGACCGGCTGGGGACGAGGGAAAGTGCCACAGAGAACAAACCGCCGATGGCCCGGTTCGCCGGGCACAGGCAAGGGTGAAAAGGTGCGGTAAGAGCGCACCGCCCGTCTGGTGACAGACGGGGCACGGTAAACCCCATCGCGTGCAAGCCCAAGCAGAGCTCGTGTTGTCCGCACAATGAGCTCGGGTCGGGTGCTGGGAGCGTTAAGCTCCTCACCGTGCTGGCAACAGCACGGGCAGAGAAATAGCCGCCCATGGGCGCAGGTCCGATCGCGAGCCCCCGTCAAAGGAGCTGATCGGAAACCACGCCCGGGACAGAACTCGGCTTACCAGTTGCGTCCAGCCGACTGTGCACGCCCCCCAGGGACCACTCTGGGGGGCGTGTCCAATTGCGTTCCGCGCAGAAATGCGCCCGGCGATGAGGGAATCGCCGGGCGCGAGTCTGACCTCACATAAGATGCGAGATCACACGAGATCGTTGGATGTTCGGTTCAGGGGCAGCCGGCGGTGTATGCCGCGAGGAAAGCGCTCACATCAAAGAAATCGAACAACCCGTCATTGGTGAAGTCAGCCGCGGGGTCTTGGGCGTTGTACGCGTTGAGGAACGCGCTGACATCGAAAAAGTCGAGCATGCCGTCGCCTGAGAGATCGGCGGGGCAGTCCGCGCCCGAGCCCAGCGAACCGTCGGCGTTGAGGTTGTGCGACTCGATGTCCGCAACCCCAAAGTCGCCGATCTGCCACGCCGCGATCACGAAGTCATCGCTGCTCACGGTCGTCGCCAAGCGTGTCCGCATCGCGGGGTTTGAGGCGACCTGTGTGCTCCAGACCGGGTTGCCCCCATTGTCCAGACGCGTCGAGTTGACCACCTCGCTGCCGAAGCTGCCGGTGTTCTCGATCCACAGCGTGACAAGGTTATTGTCGATGACCTGGGTGTTGATCGAGCTTGACGCGTTGGTGTCGATCGCCGACAGCACCACACCCGAATCGCCCCAGAGACGCGTGCCGTTGTTGTCAAATGCCTGTGCATACACACCCTGATTGCCCTGGTTGTTGTCGAGTTCGACCCAGCTCACGAACGCTGTTTCGTTGGCGGGGTCGTAGGCGACCGCAGGGGACACACGCTCACGCGGCGCGGTCGAGGCGGCCACGCCGTTGTGCGCAAACATCTCGCTGCCGTCGCTTGCCAGCCGCTGAACATAGACCTGCAGACTGTTGGCGGTGTCGTACCAGGCAAAGGTGCTGCTGCCGTCGGCGCTGGCGACGAACCCGGGGAAGTTGCCGAACTGCAGCGACCCGCCGTCGAACACCGCTGCGCGGTTGGCCCATGCCTCGTTCCCATTGGCGTCGATCTTCTGCGCGAGAAGGTTCTTTGGGCCCAGGAAGAACCCGTATTGCACCCATGACACGATCACCGAACCATTATCGCTCCCCTGCATCGCAGACACGATCAGCGTGTCGTCAATGTCGGAGCTGAGCGTCGTTTCCCACTCGATCAGGCCCGAGGTGTCGATGCTCGCAAGCTCCGTGTTCAGGTTGCTGTTCCAGCCAACAACCACATCGCCATCGCTTGCCGCCGCGATATCTGGCGAGTTAAGCGAGGCCCCGGGATCACCCAGTTGCACACCGTTGGCGCCCCAGCCAAGTGTCCCGTCTGGAGCGACCCGCTGGGCGGTGATCATCACCCCGCCGAAGCGATCGTCGCGGAACGCCAGCACCGCGTGCCCGGCGCTGTCCACGGCCAGACCGTAATCTTGCGTCGAAGTGAACCCGCGATCCGCAACAAGGATGCCGTTGTCACCCCAGAGCGGGTTGCCCTGTGCATCGAGTCGCTGCAGTCGCACATCGTATCCGGCTTCGCTGCTGTACCAGCTAACATAGCACCCGCCGTCAACGGTGGGCACGAGCTTGGGCTGTACCTGTTCACCTGAGCCATCGGCGACGATCTGGTGTACAGTTGAGTCGTCGGTCCATTGCGCGCTTGCAAGCGTGGAACTGATCGCAACGATCACGAGAGAGAACGGCAGGTGAGAAACAAACGGCTTCATGATGAGCCCTCTCTGAGCGAACATGCTCAATACGAAAACAATGGACATCTGCGGCGATGTCGTACAGCGCGAGTATACCAAGACCCGGCGTGTAATAAATGACAAACTTCAAACTTCGCACATATTCTTCGCTGTTGTGCTACGCTTGCGTGTCTGCAGGTGCACCAGGGGGGCGAGCAGCGTTATGAGTCATCCAAACCACACGACTGAAGAGCAGCCGGACCCGGAAATCATCGGGGAAAATCTACAGCGTTCGCTCGATCGAGTCCTTCAAGGGATCGAAGGGTGCACCATGCGCCCCACCGACATCGCCCGTACGCTGAATCTCTCTCGTGTGATGGTCAGCCGCTTGCTCAGCGCCATTCGTAAATCGGACCCGATCGAAACACTGACTCGGATCCCCGGCCCCGAGACGCTCCGGTCGATCGTGCGTTCCTCGGCAGATGCTGGCGCTGCCCAGGAGCACATCTCCCAGGCGCTCAACTCAATCGAAGCCTTCGACGAACTCATCCGCGTCCACTTCGGGACGCGATCAGCCCTCAACGCGGCGCTGAGCAACACAAACGAGAACGCACGCTCAAAGTTCGAGCAGGCGAGCAGATATCAGATCTTCAAAGGCATGAGCCAGATCGTCGGGGCGCAGAGCAACCTCTGGCTGACCTGCATGATGCTCACACCCAGCGAGGAATCGCCCGATGCGATCGATATCTCGACAATCCACGGCACATCCGGGCTGCGACGGCTGCGCCCCGACACACCGATCCGGTTCGTGTACGGCGTGCCGCCTGAGTATGTCGATCGCAGACAATCACCGGTGCAACGAGGCACCGATCTCTCGAGTTTTCTGCTCCATCAGTCCGCGCCGCTGAGGGTTGATGAGGAGAACGGTCAGATCATCAATACATTCGAGCCCGAGGTGGGTGGGAAAGACGACCTCTATGACATGTTCGCCGAGGTCTACATCCCCAGCGGTTCAAACCGGTACGCGGCACCCGGTCGCTCGTATCGTGGCACGACCGTGATCCCCGATGTTCCTACCGTCACGCTCGTGAGCGATGTCATCCTGTGTGATGGCATCTTTGATGGCATCTTTGATGGCATCGAACCTGAACTGTTTTTATATAACACCATGCCCCGAGGCGGAGCTGACATCGAGGACCCCAAACGCTTCATCGACTGCGTCAAAACCAACGAGCGACTCGAGTACATGGGTACTGGGACCGACGCGCTTGAGGTGAGCGACTTCCCGGCGTATCGCGACATGATCGGGTATCTGTGCGAAAAAAACCGGCGGAGGCCCGATTCGATTCGCACCTACCGGCTGCAGATCCATTACCCGGTGTACGGGTTCCAGCACACGATCGCCTTCGCAGCGCCACAGCGTCAGGCCTGATCAGGCGCAATCCAGTCCGGTTAGCTCGTCAGGATCACCCAAAGAATGATGACCGCGAAGGTCAATCCCGCGGCCAGCCCGATCCACCCGCAGATTCGCCCCGCGAGCGCAAAGCCCTTTGTGTTTCCGCCGCGTTCACCGCGTTTGAACTGGCGATTCGCGATCTCACCAAAGATGATCGCAAGTGGACCGAGTATCAACGCGGGTATCCCGTACATCAGGCAACTCACAAGCGACACGATCCCCAGCACCAGCGAGGCGACCGACTGGCCCGATGTGGGTGGGTTGATGTTTGAGTCCCAAATCGGCTTGCCACACTCGGGGCATTTTTCGTTCACCTGAAGTCCGGTCAGGATGTAGCCGCAGAAGGTGCATCTGGGATCGGTCGGGCGTGCGCCACACTTCAAACACGCCGTATGCTCATCGAGCCCCGAGCGATCCGCCCCGCATCGCCCGCAGAACGCGCCCGCGGCTGGGCTGGGTTTGGTCTCTGCAGATAGATCGGTTTGCGGATCAGCTTGCGGCTCAGATTGCGGCTCAAGGCGTGCAGGGTCGCGGGGGATCTGATCGTCGATCGGTACGTGCTCGTTCATGGCTTATTCATCGGCTGGTTCATTCGTGGTGACCACACGAAGCTGGCAAAACTGGCGATGCCCCAGCGGGCCAGAGTGGTAGCCGATGCCCGACTTGCGAGCGCCGACCCAAGGGGCGCCGCCTGTGCCGCCCATCGAGCGGTTGACCCCGATCATGCCCGCGGTGAGCCGACGCCCGACTTGGCGTGCGAGCTGATCCTCGCCGAAGACCACCGCGCCCAGCCCATACTCGCTGTCGTTGGCCAGCATGATCGCTTCGTCGGCGTCCTTGACCGTCGCGACACACGCGATGGGGCCGAAGGTTTCGACGGTCATAATCTGCATGCTGTGGTTCACGCCGTCGAGGATGGTGGGCTCGACGAAGTTGCCCGGGTGGGCCACGCCGCCGAATACCACGCGGGCACCCTTGGCCTTTGCGTCCTCGATCTGCCCGAGCACATGCTGCTTCTGCTCGCGCATGACCATCGGGCCGATGTTCGCTTCTTCGTTCAAGCAGTCCCCAACCGTGAACTCACCGGCCTTCTCGATGAGCTTGTCCATGAACGCGTCTTTGATGGAGTCCTGCACATAGATACGCTCGGTCGAGACGCACACCTGCCCGCAGTTTCGGAACGAGTTGCGGGCCGCGAAGGTGGCCGCCTGGTCCAGGTCAGCACCCTCAAGCACGATGCAGGGGTCTTTGGATCCCAGCTCAAGAATCAAGCGCTTAAGCCCGGCCGCCGCCGCCGCCATGATGTGCTGGCCGGCAAACTTGGATCCGGTGAACGCGATCAGGTCCACATCGCCCGCGACCAGTGCTTTGCCCTGAGCGTCTTCGCCGTGGACGATCTGCAGCACACCCTCGGGAAGGAACTCGTTGAGCACCTTAACATACGCATCCGCGATCAGCGGCGTCTGCTCGCTGGGTTTGAGCACCACCGTGTTGCCCGTCACCAGCGCCGGGATCACCGCCCAGTGCGGCATCAGCATCGGGAAGTTCCAGGGTGTGATCGCCGCGCACACCCCGTACGGGTCGTAGTGAAGTGTGGAATGTGCGTCTTCGCCCTTGAGCACCTCGGGCTTGACCGCGTTGGCGATCTCATCAACTGTTTCGGCCATACCTGCGCCGCACGCGTTGACCTCGCCGATGCCCTCGGCCAGCGGCTTACCTTGCTCGAGCGAGAGGATCTTGCCAAGCTCTTCGGATCGCGCCATCAAAGCTTCGCCCGCGGGCTTGAGCATGTCCGCTCGCTCCTGAGCGCTCAGCGCCGCCCAGGCGGGCGATGCAACACGCGCTGTCGCGATCACCGCATCCACCTCATCGGCGGGCGTGATGGGCACGGTTCCGACCAGTTCCTGTGTGGATGGATTGTACGAGTTGAGGATCAGCGACTTGGATGTTGTGGGCATGGTGGTCATGAGCAACGGTACCCCTGCGGAACACCGAACTCAAACCGGTGCGCCAACCACGCGCGAGAGAGACCCCGCAGAAGGGGCTCAATCGAGAATCATTCTCATTATGATTCACAACTGATCATATATAAAGTTCGCTCGATGAGTGAAGAACTGATCCATCTGCTCCTGATCACCTTCAGCGCAGCGGTGCTCGCTGATGTCTCGATGATCTTCGGGGTGCTGCCGTTCTTCTTTGTCGAGAAGTTGCCCGAACGCCTCGCGGGGACCTTTGCCGCTGCCGCCGCCGGGATGATGGCCACCGCCAGTCTCGTTCAGCTTGTTGGCGAGGGGCTCGACCGTGGCCCGGGCGTCTGGGGCTGGGAAGTCGTCGCGGGGCTCGGCTGCGGGGCATTGTTCTATCACCTCGCCGCCAAGTGGGTCAAATCCCACGAGGATTTCGATGTCGGCTCGCTGCGAAAGTCCGGCGGGGCCCGTTCATTGCTGATCGTCGCCGCAATGACCGTCCACTCGCTTCCCGAGGGGGTGGCCATCGGTGTCGCATTCGGCTCTCGTGAAGATTCGCTTGGCATCGCCGTCGTCTCCGCCCTTGCGGTCCACAACATCCCCGAGGCCATCGCCATCACCCTCGCCTTGCGGGCAGGCGGTGTCTCCACCAAAGCCTGCATCGGCTGGGCCCTGCTCACCAGCCTTCCCCAGCCACTGGCCGCCCCGTTCGCCGCCTGGTTCATCTGGCTCTTCGAGCCGCTGCTTCCCGCGGGCATGGGCCTGGCCGCTGGCGCGATGGTCTATCTCGTCATTGATGACCTCCTCCCCGACGCCTTCGACAAGGCCAGCGGCACCGCCGTCGCTACAGCATTCATTGCCGGCGTAGGCGCGATGATTATCTTGGGACGGGCCGTGGGGCTGTAGAGTCTCGCGGCGCTCCTAAATCAGCCAGCGAAAGCTCACCCAGTCCATAAACGGTGGCCAGACCGCGTCGATCCAGAAGAACACGAGGAACTCTGTGGCCCAGGCATAGACGAGCAGTTTGATCGTCCGTCGGCGTTGCCGGATGTGGTATGGGACCCGGAACGCATGACGCTCCGGATCGAGCCATGTGTACACCCTGTGCGCGAGAAAGAAGAACACAAAGGTCAGTGGCGGGAGAATCAGCAAGACGAGCATCGCCGCAACCATGTACGCAATCCCGCGCTTTGACCGCGCCTCCGCCCCCGGCAGGTCCGGGCGCCGATCAAACGCCGTGGCGCACTCGGGGCACGAATCACCCTCTTCCCGCCCCTTCATGTCATACCCGCACGCGTGGCACTGAAACCTCCGCCGTGTTGCCAGTTCATGCTTGTCCATCTTCAGACACGCCCCGCCACCAGCACAATAAAACTCTCTTCCAACTCCTCTTCCCCGTCCTCCACCGACATCACATACGCGTTCCCCTCATCGTCCACGGCATCCGCGAGCTTGGCGTAGACCAGCGTCTCCGTGAACCCCGCATCCGCCATCGCATCGCGCAGCTCGGGGATCGACCACAAACGCCACTCATATACGAACGCGTCCTCAAGCTCGAACTCGATCACCCCCGCTCGCTCCACGCGGAAGTGGATCAGGTTCGTCACCATGCCCGTCGTCGGGTCCGCTGCGTGCTGCTCCCAGGTATACCGGCACAGCTTGCCGCCGGGCATCGGGTGCGCCCGGTGCACACCGCCGAGCGTGTACGCCGACTCCCCGCCGTAGGTATCGCACACAAACACGCTTCCGGATTGCTCCAGCCGTGTGCGGGCGTGCTTGAGGTACGCGACCAGTTCAGCGCGGGTGTGCAGATAACCGATCGAAAAGTTGCCCACAAACAGCAGATCGCACGGGTCGCTGATCTCGCGGACATCGCAATGGTGCTTGGCTATGCGCTCGTGCTCACCGCGGCGAGCGAGCGTCTCTTCATCAAAGTCCACGGCGATCGCGCTGCAGCCCGCTCGCTCAACCCATAGGTGCGAGACCGCCGCGGTCCCCGCGAAGTCTTCGCCCAGGACACTGGGATTGTGGCCATGGATCGCGCGGAGCAGCGGGACCAGGTCCTTGGGCGACTGGACGCAAAGCTCGTAGAGGTCGTGCTTGTTGTGGTCCATAGATCAGAAGGGCAGCAATGTGGGATTGTTGGCTGCGCCCGCAGCGGCACCGGCAGCCGCGCCCACGATGCCAAGAATCAGCATAACGATCGCGAATAGGAAGAACAGGGCCGAGAGCGCGATGCCGATCCAGCCGCAGATCCGACCCGCCTTGAGCATCCCCCGCGAACTCTCGGGTGCGCTGCCATCGACGATCCCATCCTCGGCCTTCTTGGCGAACACCACCGCAAGAATCCCACAGATCAGCCCGGGAACGCCGTAGGCGCTGCAGGTGACAATCGCGCAGATACCCAGCACCATCGAAGCGATCGCGCGGCCGCTGGTCTGCTGCGGTGGGGGGGTGTACTGGGGGGTGCTTGGTGTTTCGTGCTGTTCCATGCCGGTAGTATACTGATTCTGCTCAGGCCATGCGAACCCATTTGAACAGCGTCCGCAGATTCGGCGGCTTGCCGTACATCAGCAGCCCCACACGGAACACCTTGGCCGCCAGCCACAGGAAGAACACCACCGCGACCATGTTGATCGCGATCGACGCGGCGACCTGCCACACCGGGGGCGGGTCGGTCGAGGCCACACGCATGATCATGATGAACGGCGAGATCGGCGGGATGAACCCGGAGACCGTGGCCAGCATCGAGTTTGGGGCACGTATGACGGGCATGAAGAAGATGTACGGGAGCATCATCATCATGATCACGGGGGTCATCAGCGACTGCGCTTCGCGGAGGTCGTTCACCGCCGAACCGATCGCGGCCATCAGCGATGCGAACATGAAGTACGCGAGGATGAAGTACACGAAGATCAGCCCGATCGTGCTGGGCTCGACCAGATCGCCGCGGTTGAGCATGATCAGCGCGAAGATGCCCAGCGAGTTGTAGATCAGCAGCAGCGAGAGACCCACCATCATCTGACCGACGATTTTGCCGGTCATCAGTTCCATGGGCGAACACGCCGAGAGCAACACTTCGACCACACGATTCGATTTTTCTTCGATTGTGGTGGTGAGCAGATACTGACCGCCTGTCATGCTCGCGATCAGCAGCAGCAGCATCGATACAAATGGGATCGCAAAGCTGGCGATCTCGCTCGCCTCGTCGCGCTCGCCCTCCTCGGTGATCTCCTGGCTTTTGCGTGCCTCGATGTTGTCGAGTTCTTTGATCTGATCACGATTAATACCCGCGTTCTCGTAGCGCTTCTCCTGGATCGCCCAGCGGATGCTGCTCTTGATCTCGCTGACGGTTTCTTCGTTGAGCTTGGGGCGGAAGAAGACCTGATAGGCGCCGAAGCCCTCGTCGGTGTTGAGCTTCTCAGTCGCGTCCGCGTCGACCTCGACGACCGCGAGCAGTTTCTCGATGTCCTTATCCTGATCAGACTTCGATGCGACCTGGGCGCGGAGTTCTTCTTTGATTTCTTCGATGTCCGCGTCCGGAGCCGTGGGGATGACGCGGAACTTGGGGAACTTGATGATCGACTGCGCGGCCGCGAACCCGGCATCGGACTGCTCGGCGCTCTGGCCGGGCATCATCTTCTTGCTGACCTCTTTGACCCTCTCGAACCGGTCTCGCCAACGCTGCTCGACTTCCTCGGGCGAGAGCCGCTGTGCAAGCCCATCGCTCACCTCGCCCGAGCGATCGAGCACATAGACCGTCCCGGTGTCCGCTGGCGGCTGCACGCTCATCGCCAGCATGATCACCACGGGCATAAGCACCGCGAGCAGCGCGGGCACGACCAACGCGCCGATGATGAAGCCCTTGGTCATCGCCGTCGACGCGAACTCACGCCCAGCGACCCGGCTGATCTTGGAAAAGTTCATACCGCTGCCTCCTCTTGCTCGGCTTGGCCGCCCGCGAGCAGCTCGGCCCGCAGCTGCTGGGCATCCTGCCCGCGCTTGCCGCCCGTCACGATCTCGATGAATACATCCTCGAGGGTGGGGCGTTTGATCTCCACACGGTTCAGCGGCATCGCTTCAAGCAGCGAACGCATCGCGACCTGCGGGTCGATACCCTCGCGGAGCACGACCTCGAATGCGCCCTCAACCTGAGTCACATGGGCAACCCCGTCGACCCGCGCGATCTCGTCAGCACTGCCCGCCCCGCCGACCGGATCGACATGGATCGCCCGCGGATCAAACCGAGAGCGAATATCGTCGAGCGTGTCGTCGAGCACCTTGCGGCCCTGATGGATCAT
This sequence comes from Phycisphaerales bacterium UBA1924, assembly GCA_965283805.1. Lineage (GTDB taxonomy): Bacteria > Planctomycetota > Phycisphaerae > Phycisphaerales > UBA1924 > UBA1924. The sequence continues at coordinate 223,098 of CBDIPV010000001.1, forward strand.
CACGATGTGATCACAGATCTGCTCGGCCTGGAACATCACATGGGTCGAAAAAATAACCGTCTTTCCAAGCGAATGCTGCTCGTCGATCAGGTTGCGAAGCAGCCGCATATTGACCGGGTCGAGCCCTGAAAACGGCTCGTCGAGGATGATCAGGTCCGGGTTGTGAAGGACCGAGGCGATGAACTGCACCTTCTGTTGCATGCCCTTGCTCAGCTCTTCGCACTTTTTTTTGTGCACATCGGCCAGCTCCACGCGTTCAAGCCACTCCATGACTCGGGCGCGAAGCCCGCTGCTGTCGAGGCCTTTGAGCCGGCCCATGTACATCAGGAAGGCACCCACCTTCATTTTTTTGTAGATCCCGCGCTCCTCAGGCAGATACCCGATCCGGTCCTTGGACTCAACGGCGGACTTCTTGCCCAACACCGAAAGCTCGCCCTGATCTGGGAACAGGATCGACATGATCATGCGGATGGTCGTGGTCTTGCCGGCCCCATTGGGGCCGATGAAGCCGTAGATCGAGCCCTCGGGGATCGAGAGATCGATGCCTTCAACGGCGACTTTGGGTCCGAAGGTCTTTCGAACCCCCTGCATGGAGACGGCTTGTGTCATGAGTACCCCATCTTTATCGTCTGTAGTGTTGAGCACGAGTGTATACGTCTCACTGGGGAGTGCATATTCTCAGCGGTTGCTGTTCGTGAAAGCATTCCAGCGAAAGAGTACATTGTTGATTCCCAACCAGAAGTTGCAGTATTCTGTCTGCGATCGCTGAGAATCTCCTTGAAACATAGAAATTGAGGGTAACGGATGCACATTTCAAAGTCTCGTTCACTTCCGCTCATCGCACTTGCCTCGCTCGTTGCCCTCGCGGGGATGGGCGTTGGGGCTGCTCGGCTGGGCAATGCGCAGCCGCAGAACGCCCCGCCGCGTCAGGGCGGAGCGCCCGATGTCGGGGCGATGCTCGTCAAAGGCCTCAACGATACACCCGGGTGCCTGAGGGTCATCACCGCCCAGACCTCGGTTGGCACCAACACCATCATCGCCTGGTTCGAGAACAAGGCGGCGGTTGAGGCGTGGTACTACTCGAAAACCCACAGCCGTGTCATGAATATGGTGGGCTCGGATGTGGATACCAAGAAGCCCATGGCCCATGTCAAGGATGAAGATATTCCGGTGATGGTCATGGCCTCGATCACGCTCGCGGAGAAGGGTGTGCTGCCGGGGCCGATGCCGGTGTCGCAGATCTCCATCGAGCTCTACACGCCGCTCGATGCAGGGGCCTCGATCAATGGGCGGCTGATGCCCGAAGAGATCAAGCTCAAGCATTTCAATACCATCTCGGTTGACCCCGACCAGCAGCCCGACGGCTGATTTTGTGGCGCATACCCTAAAGGGATGCCCATCGCCCCGATCGATCCCAACCTCCGCAGCAAGCTCGACGAGCTCGATGCCCAGTTCACGGCGCTGGGTGCAAAGCTGGCCGATTCGGAGGTGTTGTCGGATCACCGCCAGGTCTCGGCTCTCTCTATCAAACGCGCGGCCATCGCCCCGGTTGTCGAGGGATACCGCCAATACGCGGCCCTGATCAACGAAGCCAAAGAACTGCGTGATGTTCTCGGAGGCGACGATGAGGAACTCGCCCAGATGGCGCGCGAAGAGCTCCCCGAGATCGAGCGACTGGCCATCGAAACGATCGAACAGATCAAGCGGACGCTTGTTACCAGCGACGATCTGTCGATCGGTTCGGTCATGCTCGAGATCAGGGCCGGAACCGGCGGCGATGAAGCTGCCCTCTGGGCCCGCGATCTGCTCAGTGTCTACACACGCTATGCCGCGAGCATGGGTTGGCGCACCGAAGAACTCGACATGACCACCGATCCAACCCTCGGCGGCATCAAGCACGCCGTCATCAACTTCCAGGGCGAGGGTGTCTGGCAGCAACTCAGCTTCGAGGCCGGGGTCCATTCGGTCAAGCGAGTCCCCGAAACCGAAACGCAGGGCCGAGTGCACACCAGCACCTGCACCGTCGCAGTGCTCCCCGAACCCGAAGAGGTCGAGGTCAACATCGATTGGAGCAGCGATGTCGAAGAGCACATCACCACCGCGCAAGGCCCCGGCGGGCAGAATGTCAACAAGGTCGCCACCGCTGTGCATCTGATCCACAAGCCCACCGGGGTGGAGGTGCGGATGCAGGAGACCAAATCGCAGGCCCAGAACCGCGAAAAAGCCCGCCGGCTGCTGCTCGCCCGCGTGTACGAGATCGAGCGACAGAAGATCGACGCTGAGCGTGCCAAAGATCGCAACGCCCAGATCGGCAGCGGGGGACGGTCGGAGAAGATCCGAGTCTATCGCTATCAGGACAACATCGTCGCCGACCAGCGCCTGGACCAGAAGTTCAACAAGACCCGAATCATCGATGAGGCAGATCTGGGCCCACTCTTTGACGCTCTGATCGATCAGGAAATCGCCCGTCGTCTCGCATCACTCTGAAATCGAAAAATCCCCAATTCAGAGTGGGAATCAACGCGGTGCCAAGGTGTTCAGTCCCGTTAGGGTACGCCTATACTTACCCCTGTCCATCCTTGAATGAACGCAAGCCCTTTGAGAACAGGTAGCTGCCCATATGGAACGAAGCGAAATCTTTGAGAAGATTCAGGAAATCCTTGTTGACGCGCTTGCCGTCGATGAGGACGAGGTCACACCCCAGGCCACGCTGATCGGCGATCTGGGTGCAGAATCGATCGATATCCTGGATATCTCATTCAAACTCGAGCAGGAGTTCGGGTTCAAAATCGCCCAGGGCGAGCTTTTCCCAGAAGGTGTGACCCAGGACCCTGAGTATGTCCAGAACGGCAAGGTCACCGACAAGGGCTTGGCCACGCTCAAAGAACGCGTGCCACACTTCAACTTCACACAACTCGAAGCGGACCCAAGCGTCGAGAATGTGTCCAAGATCTTCACCGTGGACGCGCTGGTCACTTTCTGCGATCAGAAGCTCCAGACTGCCTGAACCATTTCCGTCGGCAAGCGAGGGGGCTGTTCATGCGCTGGATGTGGATCGATCGCATTGTGGAACTGGTGCCGCGAGAGCGGATGGTGGCCATCAAGCATGTTTCGATGGCCGAAGAGCACTTGCATGATCATTTTCCCAGCACCGCAGATCGCAAGGCCATGCCGATCATGCCCATGTCACTGATCGTCGAGGGCATGGCCCAGACCGCCGGCGTGCTGGTGGGGCATGCCGAGGGTTTCAAGGAAAAGGTCGTGCTCGCGAAGGTCTCCAAGGCCCAGATCAGCCGCGAAGCAACCCCGGGCAGCACCCTGCGATACACCGCGACCATCGAGCAGTTCACACCCGCGGGTGCCTCGACACGGGGAATCGTTGAGCTGATCGAGCCCACGGCAGCAGGGCCGGGCGAGCCCGAGGTTATCGGACATATCGATCTCTTGTTCTCCCATCTGGACAACAACATGGGCGGGGTGCAGTACCCCGAGGAGAACTTCGTCTTCAGCGAGTCGTTCAAAACGCTGATGCAGACCAGCGGGATCGATGCCGATTTCTGAACAAGTGTGACCGGTTTTGCCGTATACTGCATAGACAGACAGAGCCGCACCCGAGGTGGAGATACGAAGTTATGCCCAAGCTGATGAGCACCCTGATCGCATTCGCCCTGACGATGATCCTCGTCGGTTGCAACGCATCGCCGCGTGAGATCGACCGCACCGAGCGCCGCCCGCACACCGCGATGCGTGGCCCGGCCTACAAGCGATTGATCCTCACCTACAACGAAGCCAACAACCTCGCCTACCGCGCGGATCGCTACGCCAAGGCCCTGCGTGACGCGGGCACGGTCGATCCTGACACGCTGCTCGAGGCTCAAGAGCTGGCCGCCGATCTGGCGCAGTTCAGCGATGACATCGAATGGTCATTGGCCAATCTGCAGCGCATGGCGTGGCACCGCACCGAGATGAACCGCTATTGGGACCGCTTCCTGGAGTTGTATCCTGAGGATGATGACTACATGCTCGCCTACACCGACGGCGATATCCGCAGGCCCTCGCCCAAGCTCACCCTGAAAAACCAGGAAGAGTACCGGGCATTGCACGAGTACGAGCACCATGACGCAGAGTGGAGCACCTTCTTCTACCCGATCGGCCGCGAGGTCTACGACCGGCAGATCCAGAAGCAGGACCAGTAAGGTCAACGAAAACTGATTCAGTAAGGGCTCCACCGAGGAGCCCTTTTTCATGCGCTCTCATCTGGGTGCCACGGCTTGCTCGATCGAAGATCGACAAGCTGTGCGTTTGGTCGTACCTGGGCGTGCCAATCCCCAAGGCGCTGACACGGCACGGGTTGTCAGCCTGCGGCTGAGCAACCCGTGGCACCCGGATCAAAGTCACTCGGACAGTTTCTCGCGGACGAGCTGGTCGAAGAGGTCTTCGGGGGCGGCGTGGCCGGTCCAGATCTCGAACTGGGCGGCGGCCTGTTTGACGAACATCTGGACGCCGTCGATCGTGCGGTAGCCGCGTTCTTTGGCGGCTTTGAGCATGGGGGTTTCGATGGGGTTGTAGACGGTGTCGAAGAAGACGGTGTCCGGGGAGAGGTCGGGCATGTTGGGGATGGGGATGGAGAGCCCGTCGGGGTCGGGGCCGCCGGTCATGCCGACGGGGGTGCAGTTGATGTAGAGATCGCACACATGCTTGTTGATGTCGGAGAACGGGATGGGATAGATGTTGTTCATGGAGAACGGTGTCGCACCCTTTGTCATCTCATTAACGAGAGATTTCGCCCGCTCGGGATCTCGGTTCACGATGAATACTGTGCATCCTGAGTCTGCCACGGCCGCGAGAACCCCGCGCGCAACACCTCCGGCACCGAAGACCATGAGCTTGCTTCCCTGCACCGAACCCAGTTCGTTCTTCATGAGTTCATGAATTGCGAACGAATCCGTATTCTCCGGATGTGGGTTGAATATTTCGTGTAAGTTCAGTTCATCGCAGTGGTCAATCTCGAAGCAGAGCGTGTTCGCAGCCCCAAGCATTCTCGTTCGTGACGGTGCGTGATCGAGTTCTGGGTAGCACTGAAGCAAATGTCCCTTGTGCGGGATCGTGACACTCGCACCTTCGAAGTTCAGGTCGTGCATCGTGACCAGCATCGCGACTGTCGCCTTGAACGATTCGTAGCTCCCCTCGACGGGCATCGGCACATACACGCCGTCCCAGCCGATCTGCTCGAAGCCGGCGTTATGCACCAGCGGCGACATGGATTGCTTCACCGGCCAGCCGATGATGCCGTAGACCTTGGTGCTCGGCTTGATCGAGCGGAAGCGGTAGAGGCCCAGCAGGTCTTCGATGGTGATCTGGCCGGGGGCGGTGGTGGATTCGTCTCGCAGGGAGGCGAAGGTGAGGAAGCCGCCGAACTTCGGTGCGAGGATGCGGCTCATGATGCCGAAGTCGCCCATGCCCAGCGCGATGGTGGGCTTGGTCTGGTCGCGGAGGATCTCGAAGAGTTCGAGATTGTCGCGGATGGAGCGGGCGCGGTAGGCGATCTTGATGACGCTGCACGCGGGCTCGTCCTGCATCTGCAGGATCTTCCGGGTCAGGTCCGATGGGCGGCCTTCGAAATCGTGGGTCGAGAGGATGAGGCGGGTGGAGACGGCGCGTTGCTGCTTGGGGTGGTTGACGCCGAGGTTGATCTTCTGGCGGATGTTGGCCGAGCGGGTGTAGGTCGCGAGCTCGACATCGATGTAGGCGGGCGGGTGATCGGATGTACCGAGGGCTTCGTAGAGCGAGACGCGTTCGTCGTCGTCGCCGTGGTATTCGCCGCCTTCCCAGTGAGGGCGGCAGGTAACGATGCAGGGGAGCGGCGAGGCCTTGACGAGGTCGAGCACGCGGTTGATGCGGTCGCTCAGCAGGTCGGTCGATTCTTCCTGATCCTCGAAGAACACATCGATGCGGAACTCGACGAGGTTGGCACCGTGCTCGGCGGCCAGCGTGGCATCGCGGATCGCCGATGCGTGTTCCTCGACCATGATGGGGACGCAGATCTGGGTCATGCGATGGCCACGGTGGCGGTGGGGGCGTTGATGATCGCGGGCCGCAGCGTGATCCGGCCTGAACACGCGACCGGATGGCTGTCCATGACCGCATCGGGCTCGATGAGGCGGACATCGCCCTTGAAATCGATCGAGCCGTCGTTGTTGTCTTTGTGCTTGGTCATGGTGACGCGGATCGTCGCGCCCGGGCGGACGAATGAGCCATACTTGAGGGCCTTGGCTTGCGTGAGCACCCAAGGGGCGGGGGCCTGGTCATCAGGGTCAAGCAACTGACGCGCGGCTTGGGTCATCGATTCGAGCATCATGACGCCCGGCAGGACCGGGAAGCCGGGGAAGTGGTCCTGCAGGTACTCCTCAGCGCTGCTGATGTGCTTGAGGGTCACGATGTGTGAATCTGAGCGTTCGATGATGCGATCGATGAGGTTGAAGTGCATGCCCAGAGCATAGGTCGGGCGGCTTGGATCGACCTAACCTGTGGGGTGGCGACGATTCAGGGAGAAGCGATCTGTGTGCGGCATTGGGACTGGTCCGAGACCTCCCAGACGGTGTCGCTGCTGACGCGCGAGCACGGGTTGATCCGGTGTCTGGCCAAGGGCTCCAAGCGGGACAAGGCCCCTTTCTCAGGCGGTTTAGAGATCGCCACCCTCGGGCACATCGTCGCGATCGTGCGCCCGAACAGCGAACTGGTCCTGCTCACCGCGTGGGATCTGCTCCGCCCCATGCACCTGCTGCGCACCGATCTGGAACGGTTTCACGCGGGCATGTACGCGATCGATCTGATCCCGCGGCTCATCAACGATCACGACCCGCACCCCGAGATCTACGACGCGCTGCTCGCGGTGCTCGCCCGATTGGGCGAATCGGGGTCGGAAAAAGGCGAGTCAATCGCGCGGCTGATGCTGTGGTTCCAATGGGTGCTGCTGGTTCAAATCGGCTCACGCCCCGAACTGCGAAACGATGTCACATCGGGCGAACGGCTGGATGCACGATCACCGGTCTTTGGTTTTCATGCCTCCCACGGCGGCCTGACGCAAGACCCTGGCCAGAGCGATTTATCGGACATCTGGCGGGTGCGTCGCAGCACCGTTGACCTGCTGCGTCGGCTCGATGATCAAGCCGAAATCGCGTCGATCGATGATGCGCGACCAGACGAGCTTGGGCGTGCCGGGGGCCTGCTGGCGATGTATATCCGGACCTTGGTGGGCCACGATATCCGCTCAGCGCACGAGGTCTATCCGCGAGTATTGCGCGGGAGATAGTCGAAAGTCGTCGCACTCAGGTGAACTCCCCGCCAAACCCGGTCGATAGAACGGGTTGTGGGCCGACCCAAGACGGATCTGGGTCGCAATCGAGTCATCTAAAGAACCGAAAGCCGGATGGATACCCAGCTGCTTGATGACATCCTGACTTGCCAATCGTTGCCGACGCTCCCGTCTGTCGCGCTTCGGGTGCTTGAGCTGACATCAAACCCAGATGTCAAGATGGATGAGCTTGCGCAGGAGATCCAGTTCGATCAGGGCATCGCGGCCAAGATCCTGCGCACCGTGAACTCGAGCTTCTTTGGTCTACGTCGCCGCTGCTCTTCGATCGAGCACGCGTTGGTGATGCTCGGCCTTGGGCCTGTGAAGTCGCTCGTGCTCGGTTTCTCGCTGGTCTCCACGGTCAAGGGCGGGGAAGGCGACGAGTTTGATTACAAATCGTACTGGAAACGAAGCCTGACCAGCGCCGTTGCCGCAAAGTACGCCGCGGAGCTGACCGGCAACAAGCAAATTGTTGATGAATCGTTCCTGGCAGGGCTGTTTCAGGATATAGGCATGATCGCGATGCACCGCACGCTGGGGAATGAATACCTCGAAGTCTGCAAGCAGTCCGATGCGGATCACCGGCTCCTCGCCAAGAACGAGCTCGATGCGTTCGAGATCCAGCATTCGACGATTGGTGCCATGCTCTGCGAGCGATGGAAGATGCCCCACGAGATTGTGATCCCGGTTCGGTATCATGACCGTGCGACCGCGTGTCCGCAGGAGTATGGCCAAATTGCACGCTGTGTGGCGATGGGGAATCTCATCCACGACCTGCTCGAATCCAAAGATCCCACCGAGGCCCTTCGTCGTGCCTATCAGCGTGGCCGCAGCTGGCTGGGGCTCGATGAGTCGCAGATCGATCAGATCGTCAAGGACACGGCCGAGTCGGCCAAGGAACTCGGGAGTCTCTTCAGCGTGGATGTCGGGTCGATCCCCGATCCCGAAGAAGTGCTGTCCAAGGCCGATCGTCAGCTGATCGAGCTCGCCAAGAATCAGCAGATCGAGGGATTCGCGGCCAAGCAGTTTACCGACATCATCGTCGTGGAGGACGGCACCGACCCGCTGACAGGCTTGATGCTGCGTGAGGGATTTGCACACGCGATCCGCGAGTCGTTTGCGCCATCATTCAGCGGCAAGCACCCGATGAGTGTCGTGCAGCTGGTGATCTCAGGATATGACGAGCTGGGAACGACGATCGGAGAAGCAGCTCAGGACGAGTTGGTCATTAGCACCGCGGTGCTGCTGCGCAAGCACTTCGAGCCGATGGGCGGCGTGATTTGCCGGCTCAGCAATTCGATCTTTGCGGTGGTGCTTCCCGCGATCGAACGGGCCGAGGCGGTCCGTGAAGCCAACTCGTGCTGCGAGGAATTCGTAAAGCGAGTGCCCCAATGGATCACCGACGCGCCCGACATCGAGCATGATGTGTGCATCTCGATCGGTGTGGCCACAATCGACGATGACACCCGCCCGGTGCTCACCAGCGCCGACCTCTTGATCAAAGCCGTAAGCCAGGCGGTGCTCGCCGCCCGCGCAGGCAAGGGCTCGTCAACACGGGCGTTCGTGCCTCGCAAGAACGCGGCATGAGCTGACTCGGGCGGCCAAATCAGATAACTATGTGGGGATAGATTCGGGTTCGCTCTCGGGGAGCATTTTGCCCAATGTGCAACGATCGATCGGGTAGCGATCGCATAGCTCACGCAGATCGTTGATCGTGATCGATTCGATCTTCTCCAGCTCGTCTTCGAGCGGCTGATACTGTCCGGTCATGGTCCAGAGCCGGCCCAGTCGCTGCATCCGGTCGCCGGGGCGCTCTGCGGCGACCATCGCCGCGGTCGCCATCTTGGAACGAAGGCAGACGAGCTCATCCTGCGTAATGGTGTTCTTGAGCGCCCGGATTTCGTTGTGCATGACTTCCCAGACATCATCGAGTTTCTCAGGGTCACCCGAGGCATAGACAAAGTAGTCGCCCGTGCCGTCAAGCCCGTCATACCCAGACATCGCCTCTTCCGCGATCCCGGTTTCGATCAGCGCCCAATGGAGCTTGGAGTTATCCACGCCGCCGAGCATCTGCATAAGCAGTGCGGCCGCGTATCGCTCGTCCGCGTTCGCCGGGGGTGCCTGCGAAATGGCGATGAGGTACCCGCGATGCACCCGCGCGTCACGCATGGTGAATGGTGCGCCGCCGACGCCCGGTGGGGTGATCTCACGCGATCCCACACTCTGCTGCCAGTCTGCGCAAAGCGTGCTGATCTGTGCAACCGCTTCATCGAAATCGACTTTCCCGGCAAGCGCAACCACAGTCTTGTCCGCGGCGTATCGGTTGTTGAAGTACTCCGCCATCTGATCGCGAGTCAGCGCGGTAATCGACTCTTTGGTTCCGAGCACGCGATGCCCCAGCCCGTGCTGTTTGTAGTGGCGAGCGACCGATTCCTCGTAGAGCACCCAGAACGGGTTATCCGCGTACATGGCGATCTCTTCGAGAATGACGGACTTCTCAGTATCGAAATCGGCTTGACGCAGCGCGGGGCGCATCATCTTGGACAGCAGCGTCTGGGCATCCTTGAAATGCTCAGGGATCACGCTCGCATAGAAGCAGGTCAGCTCTCGCGAGGTATACGCATTGTTGCTCGCGCCGAGATTGTCAAACCCCTGGTTGATCTGATCGGCGCTGAGTTCCTGGGTCCCCTTGAACATCATGTGCTCAAGAAAATGTGAGACACCCATGATCTGGGTCACCTCATCGCGAGCGCCGGCCTTCACAAAGAAGCCCGCGGCAGACGAGTGCGCGTCCGCGTCGGTCTCCGCGATGATGGTCATGCCGTTGTCGAGGGTCGTCTGGTGGTACTGGATGCTCATGGTTTCATCGTAGGGTCTGTCTGCTCGCTTCGGCGTGTGATCGCCTCAACGATCGTGCGGCAGACCGATTGGGGTTGCTCGCTCGAGCACACGGCGCCGCTCACGGCGACCCCGGGGCAGTGGATCTGCGCCAGCGACCCGATGTTCTGGGCATCGATCCCCGAGATCGCGAGCATCGGGGTTGATCTGCAGAATCGATCACTGAGATATGACTCGATGAGCGAGATGCCGGCGAGCGTAGATTTTTGTTTGGTGGCTGATGCGAACACCGGCCCAAGCCCGCAGCTGTCGGCACCTTGCGAGATCGCTTCGATGGCATGCTCAAGCGTGGGGCATGTGCGTCCGATCCAGAACCCCGGGCCGAGCACCGAACGGGCGGCAGCGATTGGCAGGTCGTCTTGACCAAGGTGGACACCGTCGGCACCGATAAGCCGCGCGATGTGTGCCCGGTCGTTGATCATCACATGCATCCCGAGTTGCTGGGCGCGAGCTGTCAACCGACCGGCATACTCGAGAAACGCTGCATCTGGCATCGATTTCTCGCGGATCTGGACGCAGCCGGCGCCGCCCTCCGCGGCAAGCTCGAGCACCCGCTCGGGCCGATGATGCGTGCACAGCGATTCTGTCACCAACACACACAGGGCCCACTGCGGGCATGGCGACCGCAGCTTGAGTATCAAATCACGCTCGATGTCGTAGAGCGCATACCGTGTCGATTCGAATACGGACCCGGTCGCGCCGATCGCTTTGGCGGCTTCTTCGATCACCCGCAACGCTTCGGTTGCACGCTTGGCTGCGGCGCTGACCAGATCGCGCATGCCATGGCGACGCACGAGTTCTTGCTCGGCCTTGATGGTGGTGCCGACATCGCCGGGGGTGTTGCGAGCGCGGATGAGGGCGTCGGGGTGCAGGCCCAATGCGTCGATGCCCGAACGCAGCGCATGGCGAGCGAGCTTGAGTCGTTCGCTCAGGTCCGCGTCATTGAGCACGAAGCGGGCGCAGTCCTCGAGCACCCGCAGGCCCTCGCGGGAGCGGTTGAGATTCGCATCGATCATGCGGAGGGTGGATTCGTCGGGATATCGCATCGGGAAGTCGGGGCTCGGGCTGGCTTTGTGCATGGTTCGGGCGCACAATGTGGGTTGTGAGTGAGAACGAACCATCATCGTATGGCCTTGAACCCGCCGCGGAGCTGCCCGATATGCCGGGCAGCGTTCGTATGGGTGAAGATGATGAGGACGCGCTGGACATGCTGGCGGCGGATCTGTTCGTGCAATCGACCAGTTGCGTGTCGTCGTTCGGTCATTTCCATCTCGCGCTCTCGCACGGGCAGGCCCAAGAACGCCTGATGATGAAGCTGATGACCGATCCCAAATACCGCTCTATCCCCTGGGATCGGACGCATCTGTGGTCGATCGCCGAGCATCTGGTCGAGCCGGGGCACCCCGAGCACTCCATGACCCATTGGCGTGAGCTGGCGGCAGAGCCCGGAGGGATCCCGGATGATCAGCTCCATCACATGCAGGCCCATCGCCCTGATGCGCCCGAATCGTACGAACGAGAGCTGGTCGAGCATCTTGAGTGGCGTGAACGCGGGCACGACCGTCTCGATTTCGTGATCCTGGGCGAGGATCTGGTGCACCTGGACGGGATCGAAGACCCGATGGAACGGCTCATCGGCACACACAGCCAGAACGCGATGGTCATGATGACCCGGCGGCTGCTCAACGCATCACGCATGATCGCGGTCATCGGGATTGGGCAGGGCGGACGGGCGATGGTCGATTCGGTGCGGACAAATCATGACCAGATCGGTCTGCGGCCTGATGCGGGCGTGCTTCGCTGGTATCTTGACGCGTATGCTTGTCGGTGTAGCGAAGAGGAACCCATTTGAGCACCCCAACAGGCCATATCCAACCCAACGAACGCGTGACCTATTCGATCAGGCATCAGGACGATGATCTGCTCGTTGTCGAGAAGTCCGCGCGGGTGGTCACGCAGCCCGGGGTCGGGCATCAGCACGATACCCTGCTCAACGGCCTCTTTGCCCAGTTCGGCGACCAGCTCCAGCAACTGGGCACTGCGCGTGACTTTGGGCTCGTGCACCGCCTGGATCGTGAGACCTCGGGCCTGCTGGTCGTGGCGCTCAGCGCTCGTGGCTACGACGGGATGCGGGAAATCTTTGAGCGTCGTGAGATCAGCAAGTACTACTGGGCGATCTGCTACAAAGCGCCGAAGGCCTTGCAGGGCGTGATCAAGAGACCGATTCTCGATCAGCTCAAACGCAAGGATCGTTACACCTCGGTCAAGTACGCGACGATCTCAAATCAGGGAAAGCCCGCGGTGACCGCCTATCGGGTTCTTGCAAGCAACAACATGGGGGCGCTGATCGAGGCCCGCCCGATCACCGGGCGTTTGCATCAGGTCCGTGTCCATCTGGACCTGATCGGGGCCGCGGTGCTCGGTGACCCGCAGTACGGGCCGCAGATGGTCCGCAAAGCGTCGTCACGCCTGGCCTTGCACGCGCACCGGGTCGCGTTCGACCATCCGGTCAGCGGCGAACGCATCGACATCCACACCCGATTCCCACGCGATCTCAAGAACACGCTCAATAAGCTCAAACTGCCCAGCCCCGATGCGATCGAGACCCCCGAGAGCGAGCAGAGCTAATCATCCTTGATCAACGCCCCGATGCACTCGCGGGCAACCCGATCCGCAAATAAGAAGCCCTCGTCGCTCAAGGCCCAGCGATCTGCGTTCGCATCGATCACCCAGCCCTGGTCGGCGCACATGACAATGGCTTGGTGGAGCTTGTCAGCGGCGCTAATCCGTTCTGCCGCGTCGATTGCAGCGACGGCATCCACGCCCTCACTGAGCCGGATGGTGGTCATCAACAGATCCATCAACTCGCGTCGATCATCCGGTGGTTCGTGGTCACAGAGTGGCGCGAAGCCTTCGTCGTCCATGCTCAGGTAGTCGTCGAGCCGCGGGGTATTCTTCCAGCGATGACCCCAATAGTGGCCAGAGCCGCTGGGCCCGACGGCAAGCCAATCGTGCTGTCTCCAATACGCGAGATTGTGGCGGCATTCCTGCCCGGGCTTTGCATGGTTCGAGACTTCATACCGTTCGAAGCCCTTCGAGCGGAGCACGGATAAGGCGTGCTGATACATATCGGCTTCGAGATCATCGGGGGCCTGCGTAAACTCCCCGCGTACCAGGCGGGCGGTCATCGCTGTGCCCGGTTCATAAGTGAGCCCGTAGGCGGAGAGATGATCGATCGGCAGCGCCAACGCGGTGTGCAGGTCTGCGTCCCAATCGGGCATGCTTTGGCCCGGGATGGCGTAGATCAGATCGAGTGAGCATCGCGAGATGCCCGCGGCTTGCAGGATCTCGATGGCCGCAGGGACCTTTTCTGGGTTGTGCCATCGCTCAAGCGTTTTGAGGTGCTTGGGATTGAACGATTGCCCGCCCAATGAGGCACGATTGACACCGCCTGAACGCAGCACCGAAGCGAGTTCGGGTGTCACGGTTTCGGGGTTGCATTCAACGCTGAACTCGCCGTTCCCAGCGCGGATGCGGCTCATGTCGTAGTGGGCGTGTAGGGTTTGGAGCACGAGTTGCCAGAGATCGGGCCGGAGCAGCGAAGGGGTGCCGCCGCCCACGAAGACGGTTTCGAGGGGCCGATTCTGGGTAAACTGGGCTTGTGCGATCAGTTCTCGGACCAAACGCCTTGCAAACGCGTCCTGTCGATCCCGCGTATCAACAATGCTGTAGAAATCGCAATAGTGGCATTTATGCGAACAAAAAGGCATGTGTATGTAGAGCGAAGTTGCCCCCGGCGTATCCATATTCACCGGCGCAGCGTCAGCACCGGGCAGAAATACCACCCTCGATGAACCAATCGAGCGTTGCGTGGGGAGTGAAAAGGCGGTATTGTCCGCCATAGGCCTTGTCTCCGAATGTGTATGAACGCGGGAGCGACGCCAGGAAGGATAGGAGCGGTTTGGAAGTCGTCCTGATTCGAGTTACAGAGAACGGTGAGCAGCAACCTGTGCCGTTGAACCACGAACGCACCCTGATCGGTCGTTTGGACGATTGCCAGATTCGCATCCCGATCGCCGGAGTCTCACGCAAACACTGCGAGATCCTCGTCGATGGCGGCTCCTTGAGCATCCGCGATCTGGATTCGAGCAACGGGACCTTTGTTAACCAAGAACGCGTCAGCGATCAGCCGCTGAGCGCGGGTGACCTGATCTCGGTCGGTGGATTGGTCTTTTTGGTGACCGTGAACGGCGAGCCTTCGGATCTCGACCCGAGCATTCTGTTCGAGGATGGGATTCCCGAAGCTGAGGCCGCCCCAGAAGTTCAAGCACCTGCGAGCGCACCCAAAGCGCCGCAGGCAGTTTCTGCATCGGGTCAGAACGAAGATTCGAGCATGATGGACTTTGATTTCGAGTTCGATGACGACGACGATCAGCCGCCGCTCTGAACGATCGCAGTGATCCGGCTTGAAAACCGGGTACAACTCATTTCATCGGGTCTGCTCTGGAAGCATCGGGTTTGATCGCCGGGATGCGGATGTTTGTGCCGCAGCTTTTGCAGCGCACCGTCTTCCCTCGTGCCACCTCCGGGATGGACAAGACCTTGCGACAGGTCAGGTTTGGGCACATTATTCGGACCATTTTCTGGTCTGACATGAGAGAACTCCTCCGGACAGTAAGCCCTATATCGACTATTCAGGGTTGAGTATGAATGCCCGGCATGCTTTATCACGCTTGCCGGTTGGTACATTCGTCATAATCCACGCTGATTTGGTGTTCTTGATCCCCAATGCAACGCCCGACGGCTATCGTTGTACCGATAATTCTCAGCACCCCACGGGGTGCTTTGGCCCCTCCAGACAAGGATAACTGACGCATGACGGGTGAAATGAAGCACGCCTCGGCGGTTGTGGGTTTGCAGTGGGGCGACGAGGGCAAGGGCAAGCTCGTCGATCTGCTCGCAGGGAAGTTTGACGCTGTTGTTCGCTACAACGGGGGCGCCAATGCTGGCCACTCGGTGGTGGTCGCAGGCGAGCGCTACGCGCTGCACTTGGTGCCCTCGGGGATCCTGTCGCCGGGAGTCAAGGCCGTGATCGGCAACGGGGTAGTCGTCGATCCAGAGCGGCTGCTCGAAGAGATCGCCACGCTGAGCAAGCGCGGCGTAGACACCTCACAACTCGTTATTTCGGACCGAGCCCATGTGGTCATGCCATACCACAAGGCTGAGGACGCGTTGCGTGAGGAGCTGCTCAGCGGCTCTGTCCGGGACGGTCAGACCCAGAGCAAGGGTGTCATCAACGCGATCGGGACGACCAAGCGGGGCATCGGCCCGGCGTATGCCGACAAGGTCCAGCGTGCGACTGCGGTGCGGATCGGCGACCTGCTCAACCCCGAGGTGCTGCGAGAGAAGCTCGAGATGATCTGCTCGATGAAAAACAGCATCTTTGTCGCGTTGAATCCGCAAGGGCATGAGCCATTCGATGCGTTTGAACTCGCCGATCAGTACATCGCGCTGGGCCAGAAGCTCGCGCCCATGATCCAAGACACGGCGTACCTGCTCGACGATCTGCGGCGTGGCGGCGGTGAGATCCTGTTTGAGGGTGCCAACGCGACCATGCTCGATGTGGACCACGGGACCTACCCCTATGTCACGAGTTCGAACTCCTCGGCGTTGGGGATCGGCGCGGGCTCGGGGGTGCCGCCGCAGTGTATCGGACGCATCATCGGCGTGGTCAAGGCCTACAGCACCCGCGTGGGCGGTGGCCCGATGCCGACCGAGCTCTTCGATGCGACGGGTGATGCGATCCGTGAGCGTGGGCGTGAATACGGCACCACGACCGGTCGTCCGCGGCGCGTGGGCTGGCTTGATCTGGTGGCCCTCAAGTATGCCGCCATGATTTCGGGTGCGACCGAGCTGTGCATCACACTGCTCGATGTGCTCGCGGGTGAGCCCGAACTCAAGCTCGCGACGGCGTATGAAACCAAGGGGACAACAACCGATCGGTTCATCGCCGACGGCTGCGCCTTGGGCGAGGCGGTTCCGGTCTATGAAATCATGCCCGGCTTCTCCCAAGATATCACCGGAGTACGCACTTTTGATGAACTCCCCGCTCAGGCGAGGGCGTATGTGGAGCGTATCGAAGCGTTTGTTGGCGTTCGGGTTGGCATCATTTCTGTCGGCCCTGATCGCGAGCAGACGATCATGTGTTCATGAGTCGGGTCTCTTCGCGAAGCAGGGGTGAACATCATTGAGTCAGCACGCCACGAGCCCAGCCCAGCCCACGCAGACCGGTTTTACAGATCAGTGTGCGCTCGAAGCGTACGCCCGCATCCGTGAGCGATTCCCGCAAGCCCGTCCAGAGACGCTGCTTCCAGATGTGCACCCCATGCGGATCCCGCGTCATGTCGCCGTGATTATGGACGGCAACGGGCGATGGGCCCAAGAACGGGGCTTTCCACGCATATTTGGGCATCGCAACGGAACCGCCGCGGTCCGCACCGCGATCGAGACCTGTGCGCAGGTCGGGGTCGAGGTGCTGACGCTCTATTCGTTCAGCAGCGAGAACTGGGCACGCCCCAGCGAGGAAGTGCTCGCGCTCATGTCACTGTGCATCGACTATTGCGAGGGGGAGCGAGAATCGCTCAAAGAGCACAACATCAGGGTTCGTGTGATCGGGCGTCGCACGGGGATGCCCGACGATGTTGTCCAAGCCCTCGAGACGCTCGAAGCAACGACGGCCGAGTGCACGGGGCTGATCCTGTGCCTCGCGATCAACTATGGCTCACGCGACGAGATTGTAGATGCGGTCCGCTCGATTGCGATTAAGGTCCGATCCGGTGCCATCGAGCCCGAAGCGATTGATCAGGATCTGATTGCTGATTCGCTCTACACCTCTGGGCTGCCCGACCCCGATCTGTTGATCCGCACGGGTGGTGATCTTCGGGTGAGCAACTATTTGCTCTGGCAGATCAGCTACAGCGAGTTGTTCGTCACGCCGACCTACTGGCCCGAGTTTGATGAACAGTGCTGGCTCGATGCTGTTCGTGAGTATGCCCGTCGCCAGCGTCGATTCGGTGGCCTCTCCAGCGGGGATTCGGGCACAGATTCTGACCGTGATGCGTGACCAATCGCCCTGCGGACGGGCGTAAACAATGCTATCGTCTGCTCGTGCTCAAGCAACGACTCATCTTCGGCTCTCTGTTCATCGCCATCGTGGGCTTTCTCGCGTGGCTTGATGTCTGGCTGGATAAGCAGCCCGCGCCCTCTTTCTTGCCTTCGGACACACTTCCGCCGGGCATTTGTACCTTTGTGGTTCTGGCGGTGCTCGGCGCGATGGGTGCACGCGAGGTAGCCCGTATTCTCACAGCCAAAGGGATCCCAGTCGGCAGCGGGGTCGCGATCACAGTGCAGCTGCTCGGGTTGTTCGCGGTGGCGCTCCTGCCCGCGCAAGCACGAGGGACAATGGGGTTGGCCGCAGGGATGAGCAGCGCTGTGCTCGCGTACATGATCGGTGTGCTCTATGCCGTGCGCGATCGCGATGTGAAGGGGGCGATCTCGATTGGTTCTGGTGTGCTGATGATCCATGTGTACATGGGTCTGATGTTCGGTTTCCTCTTGCTCATCCGGCGCGAGCATTCGATGTGGCTGGTGATCTGGGTGTTGGCGAGCGTGAAGTCTTGCGACATCGGAGCTTTTTTTACCGGCACCGCGATTGGCAAGCACAAGCTGATCCCGTGGCTGAGCCCGGGCAAGACTTGGGAGGGTCTGATCGGGGGGCTGATCACATCTGGGCTCGTCGCGTTGATTGGGAGCTGGCTGCTGATTCGTAACGGGATCGCGGCACCGGGCTTGGTCTATTCCGCGATCATGGGTGTGCTCATGGGTGGTTTTGGTCAGATGGGTGATCTCGCCGCGAGTCTGCTCAAGCGTGACGCCGGGGTTAAGGATTCTGGATCGAGTCTGCCGGGTTTTGGAGGCGCGATGGACCTGATCGATTCACCTATTCTGGTTGCACCGCTGGCCTATTGGGCGCTGGCGTTCACACAAGATCAAGGTGTATGGTCCACAGGCGCGTTCTGAGCGGCTACACTGTATTTATGATTAATGCGCCAGTTCAGGAGGGTTGCATGTCCGTTACCCAACAGTTGCTCGCCGTGTTCCGTGTGGACAAGGAAATAAGCGGGCTCCAAAGTCGGCTCACTTCGGCAGAGCGATTTCTCACCGAACAGACCCGCAAACTCGCGGAGATCGGGGCTCAGAGCGACTCGCTGAGCACGCAGATCAGACAGCTCAAAGCGTCTACGGCCAACGCCGAGGGCGAGAGCGAGCGACTGAAGCTGCATATCGATGAGCTCCGCGAGAAGATGAACAACTCGACATCGAACAAAGAATACAAGGCGCTGCTTAGCGAGGTCAACAACCTCAAAGAGCAGCGTTCGGTCTTTGATGAGCAAGCGATCGAGCAGCTTGAAAAGATCGACGAACTCAACACCAAGCTCGAAGTGCTTGACGCCTCCAAGGCCGAGCGCGAAAAGATGCGCGAAATCGCCGAGGCCGATCGTCAGAAGCGGGCAGACGAGATCGCCGGCACGCTCGCGGAGCTTCGCAGCAAACGCGAAGCACTCATCAGCGATGTTCCCAAGGACGCGATCGCGATCTACCAGGAACTGCTTGAATCTCGCGGCGAAGACGCGATGGCCCCGCTGGAGATCATCGATCGCAAGCGTCACGAGTATGTCTGCGGCTCATCGATGATGTCGGTGCCCGTGGAGGTCGCCGCGTCGTTGATTCAGGGAAAGCTGACCCTCTCGCCCAACGACGGGTGCATCCTGTATCTGACCGAGGCGGCCCAGGAAGAACTCGACGGCGCGTTCAAGAAATAAGCATTTGTCGACTGCAGATCACAGCAAGCCGGTGACCGATTCGGTCGTCGGCTTGTTTTCATTGTGCTCCTCGACCGGCGCGAGACCGAGGTGGTCGCAGGCACGGCGAGTCATCATGCGTCCGCGACGGGTGCGGGCGAGGAATCCGATCTGCAGCAGATAGGGCTCGACCACATCTTCGAGTGTGCCCGAGTCTTCGCTGAGGGTCGCCGCGATCGCTTCGAGCCCGACAGGTCCGCCCTGGTAGACGCTGTGGATGGTGCGGAGATAGCTACGGTCGAGCTCATCGAGACCGAGCGCATCGACGCCTTCGAGCGCAAGCGATTCGTCGACGATGCGTTGGCTGATTTCACCGTTTGCCCGCACCGCTGCGAAATCGCGCACGCGGCGCAGCAGGCGGTTGGCGATGCGGGGGGTGCCGCGTGAGCGGGAGGCGATCTGATTCAGGGCGTCGGCATCACAGTCGCCCATGGCGAGCATCGACGCGGAGCGGCGGAGGATGTGCACAAGATCCTGCTGCTCATAGAACCGCAGGTGATGGGTGATCCCGAAGCGTGATCGCATGGGTGATGAAAGCAGGCCGGCGCGGGTGGTTGCGCCGATGAGCGTGAAGGGCGCGCACTTGATCTGAACGGTCCGCGCGTTGAGCCCAGTGTCGAGGCAGACATCGATTTTGAAGTCCTCCATCGCCGGGTACACAAACTCTTCGACCGCGATGGGCAGGCGGTGGATCTCGTCAATGAACAACACATCACCGGGCTGGAGGCGGGTGAGAACGGCCACCAGATCGGTACCCCGTGCTAATGCCGGGCCCGAGGTGGTGTGGACCTTGGTGCCCAGCTCGGTACCGATGACATGGGCGAGCGTGGTCTTGCCCAGCCCGGGCGGGCCGTGGAGCAGAATGTGCTCGAGGTGCTCACGGGTCTGGGTGTCGTCCTTGGCATCCTGACGACCCTTGACGGCTTCGATCGCGATGAGCAGACGCTCGATGAGCTCGGGCTGGCCGATGTACTCATCGATGGACTGGGGGCGCAGTGCCCAGTTCTTGTGCTCCTCGACAGGCGAGGCGGTGGGTGCGATGATGCGATCGGTTGCCATTTGTGCAGTCTATCGGGTCTTGATCGGGTTGGGCATGAAAACGACCGGTTCGTGGGCGAATCGGCGCATGAATACACATGAAAAAGGGGAGACCCGCTGGTCTCCCCATTCGCTCGCATTGGTTATTGGGTTACTGACCCGCGCTTGCGGTCGGCTCAACTTCCTTGACCTCAAAGGTCTCGCCCTCGCGGGGAAGCAACTGGGGTGCGTTGGCCAGGTTGTACGCGGTGATCGCGGCGTTGGTCGCCGACTGCATCAGGTACTCCTCGATTGCAAGATCGAGCGTGTCGTTCTGGGTGTGCCAGCCATAGCCATACTCGGCGCGGCCAACCTCGTCCCAGAAGAAACCGGGGACACCGACGCGGTTGAACGCGGCGTGGTCGGACCCGCCGTGGGTGTCGATCTTGTCACCGGTGGGCCGGATATTGACATCAAGGAACTTGCCGTCGGTTTCGGAGTAGAACACCCCGTTGACCGGTGCGGTCGCGGCAGCGAGGTACTCAACCATATAGTCGGCGGCGGGGAGCCCACCCTCATAGTTGGTGCCCCCGTCATCGACGAATGCGGCGGAAATTTTGGCTTTCTCTTCATCGCTGAGCGACTCGATGTAACCCTTCGAGCCAAGCAGCCCCTGCTCTTCGCCGCCCCACAGGGCGAACCGGATGGTGCGCTTGGGCTGAGCGCCGACGGCCGCGAGAATGCGGGCAGCTTCGATCGTCACGCAGGTGCCCGTCCCGTTGTCGGTGGTGCCCATCGAACCGGGACCATCCCACGAGTCCATGTGGGCCGAGATGATGATGACCTCATCGGGGAACTCGGTGCCGGGGATCTCGGCGATGACATTGTAAACCGGGAAGGGGCCGGCGCTGAGGTTGTTCTGCAGGTCAAACTCGACGCTGAAATCAACGCCTTCACCGGTGCGGCTGGCGAGGTAGTCATAGTCGCTCTGACGGACATTGACCTCAACATCCTGGGGGTAGTCGCTGAGCTTGCGTTCTCGCCAGTTGTTGGACGAGGTGGTCCAGACACGCTCGTCCTTGGAGCTTGACACAAAGCCGTGGGGGTTCTCGTCGAGCACCAGGGCCATGAGCATGCGTTCGGTGTCTTCGGCCGTCTGCTCTGCGTTGGCTTCGGCCTGGGTTGTTCTCGAGAAGTTGAGTGCGAACTCATTGCCCGAAGCGGCGCGTGAGACGCCCTTGGCGGTGTTGCCGTCGAAGGTCAGCTCGATGTTGGAGGTGCCCATCTCGTGGGTCCACGAGAAGGTAACGGTGTTGCCTTCGCGTTTGAAGTCCTTGATCGGGCCTTCTGAGAAGTTGCGGATCTCCATGGTGCCTTCGGGCGTGTCGCCGTCCTCGTTGAGGGTGAGGGTTGCGGGGACCGGTGTGCCGTTGTAATCGAATGTGCCATCCCAGGCGTAGGGGTCAATCTGCTCGGCCTGCGTATTGGCCATCTGCTTGTTCTTTTCGAACTCCGCGCGGATCTCGGCACGCTGATCCATGCGTTCACGCATCAGGAACCCGGTTGAACGGATGCCCCCGCGCCCGGCGTAGTTGGGCTCGATGAGAACCCATGCGTTGCTGTACTTGCCCTTGTTTTGCTCGTACTCGTCCATGGTCTGAGGGAGGAGCATGACCGGGCCGCTTTCCGGGCCGTCGGTGCCGTGCGACCAGGCGAGTGTGCTGAACTCCATCTCGCGCACGACGCTGGGCTCGGCGTCACGGCGACGGCTGGTCTGCATGAGCACCTTGGCGGTGGACGGGCCGCGATCAAAGCGGGTCTCGATGACGCCCCATTGAGCGAGCCGCGCGTCGGCCAAGCCCCAGGACTGGAACATGTCGCGTGCCCAGCGTTGGGATTGTTGCATGCTGGTTGAACCCGTCAGGCGTGGTCCAAAGGTGGTGCACATCTCGGTGAGGATGTCCATGACCTGAGAGTTGTCTTTGCCCTCGCTGATGATCGCGTCGATTGTCTGACGATCGCCCATGGGGATGTTGGGCACGGGGACTTTCTGACCGTCGATGACCGCGTAGGGCTCGCGGTCGTTCCGGTCGTCGCGGGTCTGGCTGGAGGTGCAGGCTGAGATTGACAAGCAAGCGCCGGCGAGTGAAATAATGGACAATCGTGTCAGTGTTGACATCGGGTATGCTCCTGTTGAGTCGTCGTGTTGATGGGCGAACGCCCAGATCAGCATATACCCAAAGCCAGCCGCTTCGTTGCGATGCGGCGCTGGAAATCACGACCAAAATGTGGGTTGTTGGCTTCTGGGTCGAAGACTCTATTCGATGGACACCGCTGATTAATCGAGCGGGAGACCTTTTTTCTGCCAGAGCGAGATCAGGCGATCAAGCTCGATCGGCTCCCAGATCCGCCCGTTGCTCAGGCGGACCCGCAGCAGATCGCCCTGGGTGTTGTAGAGACTGACTGTGGGGGGGGTATCGCTGGTCACTTTGGTGGTGACCCGGATCAGATCAGGGGTCTCTTTGGGGTGTTCGACGACATCCCAGCGCAGGGCGATTGCTCCCGCGGAACTGTTATACACATAGGAGGCGAACTCGCCGGTCTGCGCATGCTGGGCGAGCAGGTTACTCAGCAGGTAGCTCATCGCTTGTGAGACATAACCCTCGCCCTGAATCAGCGGCGTGGTCTTGATCGGCCCCGCTTCGCTCGAATCAGTCAGGATGACCAGGTTATTGCGCGATCGAGCACCGGTGATGGTCGATGTGCTCGACTCGGTGCCCTGACGGAGCGACATTTTGATTGTCCAGGACTCTTCGCTGGCGTCCTCGGACATGTAGAAGGTCGCGCGGGTATCGACCCGTAGGTCTTCCTCGATGGCCATCGCGTCGATCTGCACAAAGTAGCCCAGGGTGCGGTCGTCGTCGGTCCACTTGGACTGGGCTTTCTCGGTGAGTTCGCCCTTGAACCCACCCCATGATCGGATGCGCCGGTAGCCGTACTCTGTTGCGTCCATGTCATCGCCCGACGAGGCCGGGAGGTAGAGGCGCTCCCAGCGGTCCTTCTTGGCGGTCATGGCCTGCTGGTAGTCCTCGACGCTGCGGACCGCCATGAAATCGAGCATGCGGCGTATTGCGGCGGATCGGCGAGCATCCTCATCGGACGGGTTGCCCATATCCATGGTGCCCACGCAGGTCTCATAGATGGCGCGGCATTTATCAAAGTCGCGGTAGAGGGTGGTGAGGTCGAAGATGATGAAGCGTTGTGGGCCGCTTTTGAAGATGGTCATGCCGCGGACGGTGTCGGGCTTGTTATTGGCCCCTGGGATGCGCACATAGAACCGCTGGCCGGTGCGGAAGTTGACTTCGAGCTTTTTGTCGTGGTCCAGCACCGTGCCAGTGGTTGAGTTGCCAAAGCGGGTGAGCTGCTTCATGATGCTCTGGGTCACCTGCTCGAGGGTTAGCTCTGGGTTGCTCGTGCGCTGCTCTTTGATGAGCATCACCCCGATCTTGTTGGGGAACCCGATCCCGACGCTCGAGTTGCTCCCGAAGCTGGTCGTTTCTGAGACCGAGCCCTCGGGGATCAGGATGCTCAGATCCAGGGCATCAATCTTGATGGGGTCCGGGTCCATGACCACGGCGGTGGGGATCACGGTGTCGTTGTTGGGAGTGCCCTGGGCGAGGCATGGCACGCTCATCGAAACGAGGGTGGTGCAGAGCGTGAGGATCCACGCACGGGATCGGGGGGCAAGGAACATGGATTCAGTCTCCGGTTGGGAATCGGCGTCGGGTGTTTGAGAGTCTATTCGTCTGGATGGGCATTCCCGTTCGTATGAGAATCGGAGTCTTGGGGTCTTTGGGGAGAAATATTCGCCGGGATCGTGCCGGTCCATTGACTCAAGCGGGGGCCGGACTACGCTTCTCTCCCTCATGAGCGGGTCTCAATCTGTTCATGGGTTGCACATCGGGCAAGTACATCGTTGGCGAATGTGAATGCGAGCAAGGGCTCGCATCGAACCGCGGTGGGCCTTGGTGGCTGGTGCGTCGGGTTTCCCGGCATCTTTTCAAGGAGTTCGACCATGTCGATCAACCGTATTCGTATCCGTATGGAAGCCTATGACCATATCGCGCTCGACGCTTCGGCTCGGGACATTGTAGAGCATGCCAAGCGCACCAACGCCAAGGTGAAGGGTCCAGTGCCCTTGCCGACCCGTATCGAACGCTACACCGTTCTTCGTGGGCCGTTCGTGGATAAGAAATCGCGTGAGCAGTTCGAAATCCGGACCCACAAACGAATTATCGACATCCATGAGCCCAACAACCGCACGGTTGAAGCGCTCAACCGTCTTGTTGTGCCCGCCGGCGTCTTTGTGAAGATCAAGGCCTAATCGAATCAGTTGAATCAGGTCTGCCCATTTGGGTAGGCCTGTTTTCGTTGTACCATCACCCTGAAAAGACTTCCTCTGCCTATTTGCAGGCATGAAGCGGTTCCCACCCGAAGTGGGGATGAGGATTGCACCATGACCCTTCCGAGTAAATCAGCCCATATTCTTGGCCAAAAAATCGGTATGACCCGCGTCTACACCGAGGACGGCACCTCGTTGCCCGTCACGGTGATCAAGATCGAACCCAATACTGTGACCCAGGTGCGCACCCCCGAGACCGACGGCTATAGCGCCGTTCAGATCGGTGCGGGCGATATCAAGGCCCGCAACTCGACGATGCCGCTGATCGGGCACGATGCGAAGGCCGGGGTGGCACCTCGTCGCAAGCATGCCGAGTTCCGTGTCGAACCGGGTGCGGAATCGAACTGGGAACTCGGTCAGTCGATCACGGTCAGCGACTTTGAGTCGGTGAAGTATGTCGATGTGATCAGCATCAGCAAGGGCAAGGGCTTCCAGGGCGGTATGAAGCGGTGGGGCTTCAAGGGCCAGATTGCAACCCACGGCGTCGAGCGGAAGCACCGTTCGCCCGGTTCGATCGGTGGACACGGCAACAACGCCGGTAAATCGGGTCGAATTAAGAAGGGTAAGAAGATGTCCGGGCAAATGGGCAACAAGCAGATCACTGTGCGTTCGCTCGATGTGGTCCGGATTGATGCTGAGAATAACCTGATGTTGGTCAAGGGCCCTGTGCCCGGTCACAACAACGCGTGGGTCGAGGTTCGCCCGGCAACGCGTCTTTATCGCTCAAAGGCATCAAAAGCCTGAGCATTTGGTTGATTTAGAGTATTGGGGTGTCAATAATCCCTGCTCAACGGTTCGGAAGGTCGAGCGATCGAAACCGCCGAAATAAACTAGTCATTGTTCCCGGCGGTTTGCCGGGTCACAATGCCGAGTCGAACTCATGTCGAGGACGCCGCGACGCGGTGGCACGAAAGTGCAATATCCGAAACTGAGTGAGGCGTATTGGGCCGGGCATTCTTGTCCGGGTGGTCCGAGAGGCGTAAGGCGAGGTAAAGACCTATGGATGTCCCCGTCTATTCAATGAGCGGCGCTGCTGCTGGCACGATGTCAGTGGATGAGATCGCGCTCGGCGAGACAGTCAATGCAGATCTTCTGAAGCAGGCGTTCGTGATGTATCACGCGAATCGCCGCCAAGGCTCGGCTCGCACGAAGAATCGTGCGGTGCTTGCCTATACCAAGAAGAAGATGTACAAGCAAAAGGGTACCGGTCGTGCGCGTCACGGCAATAAGGGCTCGAACACCATGCGCGGCGGCGGTCATGCGAAGCAGAAGACCCGCACGCGTGAGGATTACCATCAGTGCATGCCCAAGAAGATGCGTCGCAAGGCGAATCGCAATGCGTTCTTGGCCAAGCTGTTGGACAACGAGGTTCGCGTGGTTGACGGGTTGTCTTTCGAGACTCCCCGCACCAAAGACTTCGTTGCGTTCCTCGATGCAATCAAGGTTGATCGCTCGTCGCTCGTTGCCCTCTCGGGTGATGCTGAGAAGAGCAAGAACGCCCGTCTGAGTGCTCGGAATGTGGAGGGCGTCCAGCTCTGCCGCGTCGATCAGCTCAACGCGTTCGAGATGCTCAACAATCGCTACCTTGTGATTGACAAGGCCGAACTTGAGGCATGGCTCAGTGGTCCCAGCTCACACACCGGCAAAGCCGCAGTAGGGGAGGCGTAAGTCATGCTTGAACCGCACTACATCCTCCGCAAGCCGCTCTTGACCGAGAAGAGCACGGCGCAGATGGAATCAGACAATGTGTACACCTTCGAGGTCGATCGTCGCGTCAGCAAGGACGAGATCAAGGCCGCTGTTGAGGCAGCCTACGGCGTGAAGGTGATGAAAGTGACAACCCAGGTGCGTAAGGGCGGCTCGCGTCGCTTCAAGTACGGGAAAGTCGCAGAGAATAGCTGGAAGCGTGCGGCTGTGACAGTCGCTGAAGGTCAGGCCATCGAGCTCTTCTGAGCCCGGTTCGTATAAGAAAGGACTGCAGATATGGGCATCCGTGTCTACAAACCAACAAGTGCGGGCCGCCGGAACGCTTCGGTCAACCTCAATGAAGAGGTGACGAAGAACAGCCCGGAGAAGAGCCTGCTTTCGCCACTCCCGAAAAAGGGTGGTCGTAACCATCAGGGCAAGATCACCGTCCGCGGTCGCGGCGGTGGCGCCAAACGTATGTACCGTCAGATCGACTTTAAGCGTCGTGATCGTGACGGCATCGAGGGTACCGTGCTTGGTATCGAGTACGATCCCAACCGCAGCTGCCACATCGCGTTGGTCGAGTATGCCGACGGCGTGAAGCGTTATATTCTTGCTCCCAAGGGCATCAAGGATGGCGACACGATCATGGCTTCGAGCGACGCGGCGATCGAGCCGACGATTGGCTCGATCATGCCTCTTCGCTTCATCCCTGCAGGCATGAATGTGCACTGCATCGAACTGCTGCCCGGCGCGGGTGGCAAGCTCTGCCGCAGTGCGGGCTCGTCGGCTCGTCTGACGAACAAAGAGGGCAAGTATGCGACCCTGGTGATGCCCTCGGGCGAAACCCGTCGTGTGCTGATTGATTGTCGTGCGGTAGTTGGTCAGATCGGTAACACCGATCACCAGAACCGCCGCTTGGGCAAGGCCGGTCTGAGCCGTCACCTTGGTCGTCGTCCCAAGACGCGTGGCGTGGCGATGAGCCACCACGCTCACCCGATGGGTGGTGGTGACGGTCGAAGCAAGGGTGGTCGTGCACCGGTAAGCAAGTCCGGCACTTTGGCGAAGGGCGGCGGAACCCGTAACCGCAAGAAGCCATCGCAGGATCTCATCATTCGTCGCCGCAAGAGCAAGCGGTACGGGCAGCTGAAGTAAGACTTTTAGGAGTAGTCACATGGGACGCAGTCTGAAAAAAGGCCCGTATGTCGTCGAGAGCCTTTACAAGAAAGTCATGAAGCAGGCCGAGACGGGCGTGAACCGTCCGATCAAGACCTGGGCCCGCGCCTGCACTATTGTTCCCGAGTTTGTCGGGTACACGATCCAGGTGCACAACGGTCGTGCGTTCATCGATGTGTTCATCACTGAAGACATGGTGGGGCACAAGCTCGGCGAGTTCGCGGCAACGCGTACATTCCGCGGCCACACGAACAAGAAGGAAGGCCTGAAGTCGGGTCGCTGATCTCAGCAGTCTGACGATAAGGAAGAAGGAAGAAGCTATGCGACTTCGAGCCAATGAACTAAAAAAGCGTGCAGCCGAGGCGGGCGTGAGCGTTGAGCAGCTTGCCGACGCGGTCAGCCGCGAAGGCCTGACGGGCGACAAGGCCCTGTCGGCTGTGCGGAACTGGCTTGGCGGCAAGGGTCAGCCCCGTTGCACCAAGTCCGATATCGAAGCGATGGCGAACGCTGTCGGGTGTCTGCCGCGAGAGATCGCGAAGTTCACCTCAGAGGTTCGTAACCATCGGGGCAGCCCCAAGAAGGCTGTTCTTGTCGCGGACATGATCCGCGGTAAGAGTTTCGAGGATGCCAACAACATGTTGGAGTTCTCGACCAAGCGGGCCGCGGTCAACTTCCAGAAGGCGCTCAAGGCAGCAGTCGCTGACGCTGAGCAGCTCGGTGCTGATCCGAGCGCCGTCTTCGTGTGTGAAGTGACAGTTGACCAGGGCATGCACATCAAGCGTTTCCAGCCCAAGGATCGCGGCCGTGCACACCCCATTCTTAAGCGGACCAGCCACATCACACTGTCACTGCAGGAGCGTAACTAATGGGACAGAAATCTCACCCATTCGGATTCCGACTCGGCATCACTGAGGCACATCGCAGCCGCTGGTACGCCCCCAAGGCGTTGTACGGCGAGCTGCTGGTCGAAGATGAGAAGATTCGCAAGTACCTCGATAACCGACTGAACCGCACGCCCCCGAACGCGTTCGTCTCGGATATTCACATCGAGCGTACGCGTGAAGAGCTCAAGGTGATCATCCGCACGGCTCGTCCCGGTCTGGTCATCGGCCCCAAGGGTGCCGAGGTCGATCGCATGACCGAAGAGCTGCAGTACATGACCGGGCGAAAGGTGTCGATCTCGATCATCGAGATCCGCGAGCCCGACATGGACGCGCAGCTTGTTGCCGAGAATGTTGCCGAGCAGCTCAAGAAGCGGATGGGCTTCCGTCGCGTCGTGAAGATGCGGACCGAGTCTGTGATGCAGGCCGGTGCCAAGGGTGTCAAGATCCAGATTTCTGGTCGCCTGGGCGGTGCGGAGATGTCGCGCCGGATGGATGTCCGCCTGGGAGCGTTGCCGTTGTCGACGCTGCAGGCCAACATTGATTACGGGTTTGCTGAGAGTCTGACGACCTACGGCATTATCGGTGTGAAGGTATGGATCTACAAAGGCCCATACTCGAGCGAACAAGAAGAAAACCAGTCGAACGCTGCCGGTGCACAGGCCCGTGCCCGCGGTCGTCGCTAAGCGATCATGAGTTGATTCGGAAGGGATTGCAGCATGCCTCCTTATAAGATTCCAAAGCGAGTAAAGCACCGTAAAGAGTTCCGCCGCGTGCGTGACCGCAAAGCGACCAAGGGCAACTATGTGGCCTTCGGTGAGTACGGCCTGCAGGCTCTTGAGCCGTGTTGGCTCAAGAGCAACTGTATTGAAGCGGGCCGCGTGACCTGTCAGCACTTCCTCAAGCGTGAGGGCAAGCTGTTCATCCGCGTGTTCCCCGACAAGCCGATCTCCAAGAAGCCCTTGGAAACTCGAATGGGTAAGGGCAAGGCCGATGTGGATTACTGGGCGGCTCGGGTTCGTCCTGGCACGATCCTGTTCGAGCTGGCCGGAGTGAGCGAGGCTCGTGCGCGTGGCGCGTTCTTCCGAGTTGCGATGAAGATGCCCGTGAAGTGCCGCATGGTCGGCCGACGGGTCGAGGCGTAAGGAGCGAACGATGACCGGTACTGAAGTACGCAAGCTGAACGACGAAGAGATCACGGTCGAACTCGCGAACCTGCGTGGCAAGCTGCTCGCGCTTCGCAACAAGAGCGTGAGCGAGAAGATCGAAGATACCTCGCAGTTCGGGAAGATCCGCAAGGACATCGCCCGTCTGCTGACCGAACAAACCGCGAGATCCGCGAGCTGAACGGGTTTCCCGTCAGGAGTACACGATGAGCGATACCGCGACAGAAATCAAGGGTGCCAAGATCGGTGTGGTCGAGAGCGACGCGCGTGACAAGTCACGCAAGGTCGTGATTCACTACAAGTCCAAGCACCCTAAGTATGGCAAGTTCGTGAGCAAGCGCACTGTGCTGCATGTTCACGATGAGAACAATGAGTCTGCGATGGGTGATGTGGTCGAGATCGTGCAGTGTCGCCCGATCAGCAAGACCAAGAGCTGGAAGCTCAACCGGATCGTGGAGAAGCGCAGCGACTGATCGTGCCCTCTCTCGGGCGAGTCGTTGAGCGAACCAGAAGAATGTACCGCGTGTGACGCGATAACGAAGGCAGGGCAAGCGATGCTCCAGCAAGAATCAAGATGTGAAGTGGCGGATAACTCGGGCGGCAAGATCGCCTATGTGATCCGTGTATACGGCGGGTCGACCCGCAGCGGCGCGTTTACACGGAAAACCGCCACCATTGGCGACAAGGTCTTGGTCAGCATCAAAAAGGCGCTGCCCGGGGCTGATGTCAAGGCCGGCGAGATGTACAAGGCCGTGGTTGTTCGGACCGCTCGCAACACCCGCCGCAAGGACGGTTCGTATGTGAAGTTCGACTCGTCGGCCGTTGTATTGATCAACGACGACGGGAATCCCAAGGGGACTCGCATCTTTGGTCCTGTCGCTCGCGAGCTTCGTGAGCGCAAGTTCATGAAGATCATCTCCCTTGCACCGGAGGTAGTGTGATGCCCAAGCATGTACGAAAAGGCGATCAGGTCATGGTGACCTCTGGCGATAACAAGGGTGCGATTGGTGAGATCACGCAGGTGCTCACCAAGACCGACCAGGTACTCGTCAAGGGTGTGAATCTTCGCACCAAGCACCTGCGTCGCACGCAGACCAACCCGCAGGGTGGCACGGTGACGATCGAAGCACCGATCCACATCTCCAATGTCAGCCCGGTCGTTGACGGCAAGCCCACGCGAGTTCGCTTCGAGACCGCGGGCGACGGTTCCAAGACACGCGTCGCAGCCCGCGGCGGCAAGACACTCGGACAGATCCGTGCTCCAAAGAGCTGAGCATTCGGAGCGATAGGCAGATACGACAAGGGCGCCGCCCGGATGGAAACCGGGGGCAACAAACACTGGGACACCTGTCCCGAGCCCGGAAGAAGGCAATGTGATGGCGAAGAAAGCACAATACGATCAGGCAACGCTCGATGAGGCGAAGAAGCCCAGCACGCCGCGCCTCAAGTCAATGTTTGAGCAGGAAGTTCTGCCCAAGCTCACCAGCGAGTTTGGCATCAAGAACCGCATGGCGATGCCCCAGCTCGAGAAGGTCACGATCAATGTGAATGTCGGCCGTCATCTCGATGGTACCAAGGTTCCCACAAATGTGCGTGAATCAGTCATTCACACCCTGACAACGATCTCTGGCCAGAAGCCGGTCGTCATCGTGGCAAAGAAGAGCGTTTCGAACTTCAAGGTTCGTGAGGGCTACGAGACCGCATTTAAGGTCACGCTCCGTCGCGATCAGATGTGGCACTTCGTTGACCGCCTGTTTAACCTCGCGACCCCTCGTATCAAGGACTTCCGCGGGCTCAATAACAAGGCGTTCGATCGTCAGGGCAGCTACTCGATGGGCCTGACCGAGCAGGGCGTGTTCCCTGAGATCAACATGGCTGAGCAGAACTTCACCCACGGGATGAACATCAACTTCAGCTTCAGCAACTCGAACCCTGAGCTGAGCAAGTTTGTGCTCACCGAGCTTGGGCTGCCGTTTACGAAGCCCGCGGTTAGCAAGAAGAACTGAGTACGCGTAAAGGAAAGATTCAGACATGGCCACCAAAGCACAAGTCGCCAAAAGCAAGCGTACCCCGAAGTACTCGTCCCGCATTGTTCGTCGTTGCGAACTGACCGGGCGTGCACGCGGCGTTTACCGCAAGTTCCGTATCAGCCGCATCATGCTCCGCAAGCTTGCGCTCGAAGGCAAGATCCCGGGCATGCGTAAGGCGAGCTGGTAAGCCGCTTGAGACACGAGGCCGTCAGGCACCACGAGACACGCAGGCACCAACGCCTGCCCGTCAGTACACAAGGACAAAGGTAGGACCCTATGTCAATCAGTGATCCAGTCGCAGACATGCTCACCCGTATCCGCAATGCAACGCGGAACCGCTCCAAGAGCGTGGTTGTGCTTAATAACAAGGTCTGCCGCGGCGTTGCCGGGGCGCTCCAGGCCGAGGGCTACATCAACGGCTTTGAGGTTGTCGAAGACAACAAGCAGGGCACGATTCATGTGGACCTCAAGTACGGCCCTCGCGGCGAGGTGCTGATCCATGAGATCAAGCGCATGAGCAAGCCCGGCTGCCGTGTCTACAAGAAGGTCGGCGAGATCCCCGCACCCATGCAGGGCCTGGGCATCTCGATCGTCTCGACGAACAAAGGCGTGCTGTCAGATCGTCAGGCACGCGAGCAGGGTGTCGGTGGCGAACTCCTGTGCACCGTGCTCTGAGTGATTGAACGAGTGAATACCCCCCGGGCAGAATCGCCCGAACACGATTGGAATCCCCGGCGGATACAACCGACCGGATGACGAAGACAATCGGAAAGGAACGCGCCATGTCGCGAATCGGTAAGAAACCCATCTCAGTCCCCGGCAATGTCAAGGTGAACTTGTCAAACCAGTCGATCTCGATCGAGGGTCCCAAGGGCACGCTCTCATACGGCTTTCGCCCTGAGGTTGATGTCAGCTACGACGAGGGTGAGAAGAGCATCAGCGTCAGCATGGACGAGGCCCTTATCGCCAAGAAGCGTTCCAACGGAGCGTACTGGGGCACGACTCGCTCGCTGATCAATAACATGATCGAGGGCGTTACCAAGGGGTACGAACGAAAACTGCAGGTCGTGGGTGTTGGTTGGACCGCAGCAGTGAACGGCAACAAGCTCGCGCTCAAAGTCGGTTATGCGAATGTCATTGAGATGCCGATCCCGACGGGCCTGAATGTGACCGCCGAAAAGCAGATCATCACGATCAGCGGCGCGGACAAGCAGGAGGTTGGGCATTTCGCGGCTTCGACCCGTGCGAAGCGCAAGCCGGAACCCTACAACGGCAAGGGTATCAAGTACCTTGACGAGGTCATCCAGCGCAAGCAGGGCAAGGCGTTCGGTAAGTAACACGCAAGCACGCATTGATCGGGCACGGCATGCCGGCCCGCATGAGGTTTTAACGATGAACAAGAATAAACTCAAAGATGCACGCCGTGGACGCCGCCGGATTGGCATTCGCAAGCGCGTTGCAGGCACCCCTGCCCGTCCTCGCCTTGCGATCTATCGCTCGCTGAACCATATCTATGCCCAGGTTATTGATGACCTCGCGGGCAAGACTCTTGTGAGCGCCTCGAGCCGGGACAAGGGTATCAAGATCGACGGCAGCACGGGCAACTGCTCGGGGGCTGAATCTGTTGGCAAGCTCATCGCCGAGCGTGCCAAGGAAGCCGGCGTAACCGAGGTCGTGTTCGATCGCGGCGGGTTCAAGTATCACGGCCGTGTCAAGGCGTTCGCCGATGCGGCACGCGACGGTGGTCTGAAGTTCTAACTGAACGATTCTGAAAGAGACAGCAACAATGGCTGAAATCCTCGACGAAAGCACGAATCTCGAATCCCACACCGTCGGTATCTACCGAACTGCTGCAACGGTGAAGGGTGGCCGCCGCTTTAGCTTCGGCGCGCTCGTCGTTGTCGGTGATCGGCGCGGCAAGGTTGGCTACGGCTATGCCAAGTCGCCCGAGGTGCCCACGGCAATCGAGAAAGCACAGAAGCACGCCAAGCAGGCGATGATCAAGATCCCGATGGCTGGCACGACCCTGCCCCACGAGATCGAAGGCCGCGCATGTGCGAGCCAGGTCCGCCTGATGCCTGCCTCACCCGGTACGGGTGTGGTCGCCGGCGGCACGGTCCGTGCGGTGATGGAAATTGCGGGTATCTCGGACTGTCTGACCAAGTGCACCGGCTCGACCAGCAAACTCAATACGGTCAAGGCCTGCATCGATGGGCTCAAGAAGCTCCGCACCCGCGAGCAGATCGCTGAGCTGCGTGGCGTTGAAATCACCACTTCAGATATCGAGGACCGCATCGAGCGCGGCAGCAAGTTCATGCCCGTCGTGAACGAGAACACTGTCAAGATGGCCGCACCGGTCAACACCATCGGGCAGGACCGTGGCGGACGCGGTGGTCGTGGCGGCGGCGGTGGACGCGGCGGTCGCGGTGGACGCGGTGGCGGCGGCGGTGGCGGCGGTGGTCGTGGCGGCCCCGTATCGGCCCCGACAGAAACTCCCGCACCGAGCGAGGGCTCGGGCGATTCCTCGAGCGGCAGCTAAAGATTTACACAAGCACACTTTCACCGGAGTAACCGGCCATGATGATTCACGAAGTTACCGCGATGGCGGGCAAGTACAAACAACGCAAGCGTGTCGGACGAGGTGTCGGCTCGGGCAACGGCAAAACCGCTGGTCGCGGCCAGAAGGGTGCTGGCGCACGCCAGGGCCACTCGAAGCTGTATCAGTTCGAGGGTGGCCAGATGCCGTTCTTCCGGCGCATGCCTAAGTTTGGTTTCACCAACGCCAACTTCAAGACCCAGTTCTGGATTGTCAACCTCGGTGCGATCGCATCGCATGCTGACTTCAAGAACGGCGGCGAAGTCAACCAGGAAACACTGATCAAGGCCGGTCTGGTTCGCGATGACTCGCGTGACCTCAAGATCCTTGGCGGCTTGGGTGATGGTGACGAGAAGTTGGGCGTTAAGCTCAATGTTACGGCGAACCGTGTCACCGACTCGGCCCGTCAGCTCATCAGCGATGCCGGAGGCAGCGTGACCGAGACCGGTACCCGCCGTGACCGGGTCCGCGGGATCGATCGCAACTCCGACGACCGCACGCCCAAGAATCTCACCAAGAAGCTCAAGAATCAGGAATGGCATCGCAAGCGTTCAGAAGCATTTGCACGCGGCGAGGTGCTCAAGAAGGGTTGAACGCAGGACGGGCCCATCCAGGCTCATTCTCGCGGAAGTTCAATGAACTGTGAATCAAGACGCCGCGACTGATTGCTTGCACACTGGGCAGCTAAGATCCAGGCAAGGTATCGGTCGCGGCGTTTTTCATTACGGCGACAAAGACAGAACGCAGATGCACCCGATGCGTCGAACTCTGGAGTCAAGACAGCATGCTGATCAAGACCATCATCAATGTGTTTCGGATCGATGAACTCCGCAACAAGATCCTGTTCACGATCGGTATGCTCGCAGTTTATCGCATCGGGTTCTGGATCCCGGTGCCCGGTGTCGATCAGAGTGAACTGACCCGTTTCTTTGAAGCGCAAGCAGCCGCTGGCGGAGCTGCCGGCAAGGTGATGCAGTATGTCGCCATTTTCTCGGGCGGCTCGTTCGGTCAATCAACGATCTTCGGCCTTGGAATCATGCCGTACATCACGGCTGCGATTATCTTCCAGCTGTTCCAATCGGTGTCTCCCCAGCTCAAGAAGCTCAAGGAAGAAGGCCCGACCGGCTACGCGAAGATTCAGGAGTGGACCCGCTATGTGACGGTGCTGCTGTGCATCGTGCAGGCGGTGGGCTGGCTTTCGTTCATCACACGCTCGGGCCTGGTGTATCAGCAGTGGGCGAACAACCCGCTCTGGTGGGTCATGGGCATCACGGCGCTGACCGCGGGCACCATCTTCTTGATGTGGCTCGGCGAGCAGATCGACCGGTTTGGTATCGGTAACGGTGTTTCGCTGATCATCATGGCGGGTATTCTCACCGGGATGCCCGGAGCGATCATCAGTCTCTATACCGGCTTCGATCCCTCGGACCCCAACAAGATGGGCTGGATGGGTCTGATTGTGCTCGTTTCGCTGTTCATCATGGTGGTCGCGGGCTCGGTCTTGCTGACCGTTGCGCAGCGTCGCATCCCGGTGCAGCAAGCCAAGCACTCTCGCGGCAAGCGAGTTTTCGGCGGCCAGAAGAGCTATCTGCCCTTGCGTGTGAACCACGGCGGCGTGATGCCGATCATCTTTGCCAGTTCGCTGATGATCTTCCCCTCGGTGGTGTTCAGCTACCTGACCGATATTGCGCAGCAGCGGGGGAACAATGTGGGCTGGTACTTTGAGAGCATCCAATGGCTCAATACGAACTTCCAGACCGGTGAGTTCCCATACCTGATTCTCTACATCATCATGGTCTACTTCTTCAGCTACTTCTGGATCACGGTCCAGTTCAATCCTGAAGAGATGAGCAAGCAGCTGCGGGATCACGGTTCGTTTATTCCGGGTCTGCGGCCCGGCCCGCGTACGGCTGAATATCTTGAAGCGGTGATGGAACGCATCACCTATGTCGGCGCGGCGTTCCTTTCTGTGATCGCGGTGCTGCCGATGGTCGCAAGCTCGAAGCTGGGCATCGAGTTCACGGTGGCCCAGTTCTTGGGTGGCACGGGGCTGCTGATTGTGGTATCGGTCGCGCTGGACTTCTTGCAGCGTGTTGAAGCGTCGCTGCTGATGCGAAACTACGAGGGGTTCTTGGGTGCCGCGGGCGAAAACTGACCTGATTGGGTCGTGTTTGGCGGACAATTTGCGGAAAATCTTCATGCTCAAGCCACTTTGAGCGTACGGGTTGAGAGAAATATTCTGTTACGGGCCTATAGTCTTGGCCCAGCTTTCCCTCCGGGATCGCTGTCTGAATGAGTTTGGACTGCCGGGTTGAACCGGTTCAGCGTGTCGCATGGGCGGCAGGAGAATGTCATGAAAGTTCAATCAAGTGTCAAGCGTCGGTCCAAGGACTGTCAGATCGTGCGCCGCAAGGGCAAGGTTTTTGTGATTAACAAGAAGAATCCGCGTTTCAAGCAGCGCCAGGGCTGATTGTCGCGACGCGTTGCACCCAGATCCGGTGTGATGCAGATGAACATATACATTGAAGCGCTCACGCGCAGCAGATCCCGGCTCAGCCCGGTGACAGGAGCAAAGAATGCCCCGTATCGCAGGTGTCGACATCCCAGAGCGCAAGAAGATCTATTACTCCCTGCAGTACATTCATGGGGTAGGCCCCAAGTATGCGGCGGACATTCTTGCTGAAGCAAAGATCAATCCTGACAGCCGCGCAAACGAGCTGTCGGAGACCGATGTCTCGTCGCTCAACACCATCATCGACAACGGCTTCTTGGTCGAGGGTGCTTTGCGTCGTCAGGTCCAGCAGAATATCCAGCGCTTGCGTGAAATCCGCTCGTATCGCGGCGACCGCCATCGTGCGGGTCTCCCGACACGCGGCCAACGCACCCGCTGCAACGCTCGCACCCGCAAGGGCCGTGCGAAGACCGTGGCCGGCAAGAAGGGCGTCAAGGGCTAAAGCTCATGGGCTCGAACTTGTGAACGGCTGGGGCAACCCGGCTACTCACAACAACATATTGACGAACCGTCAATCGCAACCACCAATCGCAAGGTTCCAGCCCAACGCGTGTAATGCAGAGGGATGTGGAGCCGTCAGGAGCGAGATTCAATGGCGAAGAAGGCAAAGAAAGTACGCAAGGGTGTCGTTCGCGGCGTGGCCCACATCAAGGCCACTCACAACAACACCATCATCACCGTCACCGATACCAACGGCGAAACACTCGCCTGGGACTCGGCCGGCACCATCGGCTTCAAGGGCGCTCGCAAATCGACACCCTTCGCTGCAACCCGTGCGGGCGAGCAGTGCGGCCAGAAGGTCCGCAAGATGGGTATGAACGAGATCGAGGTCAAGCTCACCGGCGCAGGTGCCGGGCGTGAGAACGCGGTCTCGGGACTTGCTTCAACTGGCCTGCGTGTGACCGCGATCGAGGATCACACCCCGGTCCCGCATAACGGCTGCCGCCCGCCCAAGAAGCGTCGCGTTTGATATGAATCATCCACACCCACTCGTCCAACGACGGCTGGGTGTTTTTCGTGCCCCACATGGGAAGAAAGGGTGCCGTCTGCAGCAAGGGCGGCACACCTGTGAGCCAGGTTGGGCGATGTAACGGTTCAGATGTGAACCACTACTTGCTGAGGAGATCACCGACATGCGTGTACGCTGGCGTGGATTAGAACTACCGTCCAAGGTCGTCGCCGACCCCAAGTTCACCGCAGACACCTTCGGGCGTTTTACCGTGGAACCCTTTGAGCGTGGCATGGGCACGACTGTGGGCAACTCGCTCCGTCGTATCATGCTCTCATCGCTTGAGGGTGCCTCGGTGACCGCGATCAAGATCAAGGGCGTAGAGCACGAGTTCACCAGCTTGCCCGGCGTGCTAGAAGACACCACCGACATCGTCTTGAACATCAAGAACCTGATCGTCAAGCTTGAGGGCGAAGAGCCCCGCGTGATGAAACTCGCGGCCCAAGGCCCGGGCGAGGTGACCGCCGATCTGATCGAAGCGGACACCAATGTCACCATCGTCAACAAGGACCTGGTCATCGCGACGCTGACCGAAGAGATCCCGTTCGAGATGGAAATCCATGTCGGCAAGGGCCGCGGCTATGTCCCCGCATCAGAGCAGTACGGCCGCAACGAGGATCAAGAGATCGGGATCATCCCGGTCGATGCGATCTACTCGCCCGTGCAGCGTGTTCGCTACTCGGTCGAGGATACCCGCGTGGGCATGAAGACCAACTACGACAAGCTCACGATCGAGATCTGGACCGACGGTACGACCACCCCAGAGATGGCGATGGTCGAGGGTGCCAAGATCATGCGTAAGCACCTCAACCCGTTCATCCAGTACTTCGACATCGGCGAAGAGCGGGTGTCGGAGAACGCGGCCGCGGCAGCGGGCGTGGATGAGGAGCTGATCCGCAAGCTCAACATGCCCATCGAACAGCTCGATCTCTCGGTGCGTGCAAGCAACTGCCTCGAGTCAGCCCGCATCGACACGGTCGCCCAGCTGGTCACCAAGACCGAGCAGGAGCTGCTCAAGCTCCGCTCGTTCGGCCGCACCTCGCTGCGTGAAGTGAAACGAAAGCTGCTCGATATCGAGCTTGATCTTGGAATGGAACTGCCCGAGGGTTACAACGCCGCGGGTGTCAACTGAAGGTATGCGACGGGCACGCACTGCCCGAATGAATAGCGACGCGGTGAGCGCGTCTGAATCGAAGGGATAAAGCCATGCGTCATCGAAAAGCCGGCTTTAAGTTGGGTAGAACCACGGCACATCGTGAAGCGATGCTGCGCAACATGGCGGCCAGTCTGTTCGAGCACGGTCAGATCACCACGACTGTGCCCAAGGCCAAGGCCCTCAAGCCGTTCGTTGAGAAGATCGTGACCAAGGCCAAGCGTGGCGACATGCACGCCCGTCGCCAGGTGATCTCGATGCTCGGCCGTGATCGCAACGCGTTCGCGTGGTCGTATGTCGCCAAGAACGCGACTGAGGAAGAACGCGAGTCCGTCGAGGAACAACGCGACTTCGTGCAGGGCTTCTTCGATATCCCTGATATCGAAGAGATCGAGCGTAACCGCTATGGCGAGCTGCGTAAAGCACCCAAGCTCGTGCGTCATATCTTCGAGAATGTCGCTCCTCGTTTCGAGGATCGCGCTGGCGGCTATACCCGGATCGTCAAGCTCGGGCGTCATCGTCTGGGCGATGCGGCGGAGCTGTGCGTGATCCAGTTCGTCGGCAACGAAGAGGGCCCCGAGATCGGCGGCCACCCCTCGGGCCGTCGTCGTCAGGCCGACAAGCGCACCGCATACGCGGCCAAGCTCCGCAAGGAGACAGCCAAGTCTGAAGCCCCTGTCGCAACGGCAGAAGCCGACTCGAGCGAAGACACCAAGAGCGACG
Organism: Phycisphaerales bacterium UBA1924; assembly: GCA_965283805.1. Taxonomy (GTDB): domain Bacteria; phylum Planctomycetota; class Phycisphaerae; order Phycisphaerales; family UBA1924; genus UBA1924. The sequence continues at coordinate 262,682 of CBDIPV010000001.1, forward strand.
AGTAAGCTCTGACATGACTTGATTTTTCACGACCCCGTTCAAAGATGAGCGGGGTTTTTCTTCGCCCGCTCAGGATCCACCAATCGAGATCAGGACTACGATCGATCATGACGATGCTTGAAGCCCTCAACGAAATCGAAGCCAATGCCCTCAGTGCACTCGGGCAGGCCAATGACGCGGCGGCGCTCGAGCTGTGGCGCATCGAGTTCATCGGGACCAAGGGCAAGATCCGCTCGGTCATGCCCATGATGAAGGATGTTCCAAAGGATCAGAAGGCAGCGGTGGGCCAGCGACTCAACGAGGTCAAGACCGCGCTTGAGACCGGATATGAGAATAAGCAGGCGTCGCTGGGCAGCACTGGAGGAACGCGGGCGACCGGCCCACGGCTTGATCTGACAGAACCTGGAATGATCGATACTCGCGCGGTGGGCAAGGAACACATCATTACTCGCGTGCGAGGAGAACTGGTCGAGATCTTCGCTCGGCTCGGCTTCGAGGTCGCCCAGGGGCCCGAGCTTGAGGATGATGAGCACAACTTTGTCAAACTCAATATCCCAGATGCACACCCGGCACGCGACCCGATTGATAACTTCTATGTCGACAACCCCAACGAGGTTGATACGCCGCGCATGCTTCGCAGCCAGACCTCGACGGTGCAGATCCGAACCATGGAGAACGCGGTCGCAGAGGGCTGGGGGCCGCCCATCAAGATCGTATCGCCCGGGCGTGTCTATCGCCCCGACACGGTGGATGCAACACACTCGTTCATGTTCCACCAGATCGAGGGGCTCTACATTGATAAGGGCGTCTCGATGAGCGACCTGATGAGCACGCTGCTGCAGTTCGCTCGGGCATATTTCGGCGAGGATGCCCAAGTGCGTCTGCGACCGAGTTTCTTTCCGTTCACCGAGCCCAGCGCTGAGTTCGACATGATGATCGCCCTCAAGCCGGGCACCGCCCCGAGCTGGATCGAGCTGGGCGGGTGCGGCATGGTCGATCCCAATGTGCTGCGGGCCTGCGGGATCAACCCCGAGGAATACACCGGATTCGCGTTCGGCTTTGGCATCGAGCGCATCGCGATGGGCAAGTACGGCATCCCCGATATCCGCATGCTCTTCGAGAACGACATCCGCTTCCTTGAGCGGGTGTAACTGTCTCTGGTATAGTCCCAAGAAATACAGCAAAGGGGTAACACCATGAGTAAGCAAGAGCAGGAAACCACGCCCGTCGAGCAGTGGGAATCAGTTGAGATTCAGATGCGCCCACGATGGCCCAAGGTCATCGGGATCATCAGTATTGTCTGGGGATCATTCGGCCTGATCTGCGGCGGGGTTGGGCTGATCGCGTTGCCGTTCTCGTCCAAGCTGATTGGAATGGCACTCGAGGGCAACGAGCCTGTGCCCTATGGGATGGTGGCAGGTGCCTCGGACTACGCGATCGCGGCGATCGGTTTCGGGCTTGCGCTGCTGCTGTTGTTCGCGGGCATCGCCTGCGTCTCCTATCGGCCGGCGACCCGCAAGATGCATCTTGGCTATGCGCTGCTGGCCATCCCGCTGGTGGTGTGGCAGTATCTCAACCAGATGCACAAGAACGATCTCAACATCAAGTGGGCCAAGGAGTTCCCTGATAGCCCGATGGCGCAAAGTCTGGACCCGGCCACGAACCCAGCAGCGGGCGTGGGGGAGATCTTCGGGCTGCTGCTCATGATTGTGCTCGGCTTTGGTGTGCCGCTGTTTTACCTGATCTGGTTTGGCCTGGTCAAAACCCGGCCTGAACAGATCACGGGCGGGGACGAGGGCGTCTACTGAGATCACAATGCGAATGTAAAAACACCCCGCCGATCGCGGGGTGTTTTCTTGAGTGAACCAGTGTTGTTTATGGGCAGCCCGCGTTGAACGCGGTGAGGAAGCCGCTGACATCGAAGAAGTTGAACATGCCATCGTTGTTGAGGTCGGCGCTCGGGTCTTGAGCGGTATAGGCAGTCAGGAACTGGCTGACATCGAAGAAGTCGAGCTCGCCATCGCCGGTGAAGTCTGCGACACAGCTTCCCAGCGTGACCGTTTGGCTGAGCACATTGGTGTTTCCCGATTGCTCGACGGCGACCACGGTGATGGTATTCTGACCCGGCAGCAGATCGGTGTCGAAGATCTTTGTGAAGGTGTAGCGGTCGTATCGGGCCGCCTGGGATGTCGCGCTGAGCATGCTCAGCGGGTCGTCGCCTTGAGCCAGATTGAGGAACATGTAGACCTCGCTGGTTGTGCGATCGAGTGCGTTCACAACGAACTCCGGGCGAGCGTCATCGGTTGTGGTTCCGGCCTGTTCGAGTTCGACCGCGGGCGGCTGACGATCGATGTAGACGACCTTGCGTACCTCACGGAAGATCGGGGTCGTGCCAGCTGGGCGATGGCGGAAAGCGATAACGCTGAGGTAATGGAACCCCTCGCTCATCTGGGTCGCGTCGATCGCTTGGCGATAGAGACCGAACTGGTTGGGCGAACCGAAAAGCGGGGCATTGAGGGTGGTGAACTCTTCGTAGCCGCCGATCACGGACGAGGTGGTGGGGATATCGGTGGTGCCGTTCCCGTTGTAGTCTTGGTTGCGTTGGTCGAACGCGAAGAGTGCGTTGTCGTCGGTGTTGGGGTCGAGCGGGTCGCCCGCGGTGGTTTCGACGCGGATCTCGAAGGAGTCATCGGCGATGATGGTCGCTTGACTCAGACGCTGCAGGAAGTCGGGGAAGGCAGCCGGGTCTGGCTCGATTGTGCCATTGGCCCCGATGAAAGTGACTTGGGCCTCAGGCAGCGCCTCGGCGTAGATGACATACCCCTTGCCGTGCTCGTCGGTGCCGGTCCTGTTGTTGGGGACCGTCAGGGTGACCGAGCCGTTGGGTCCGACGATGATGAGTTCGGGGATGATGTTGGTCGGGTCGATCACCGGGTTCGCGGCGTTGCCGGTCATCTCGTGCAACCGGGTGCCCTGCGGGTAGGAGGTATTGACCGTGACCGAGATGGTCCCGGCATCGAAGCGGTCATTGACGGCAACGAGACTGTTGGCCTGGTTGTTGAATGCCCGCTCGAAGACGAGCACATCGGCGATGTTGTTGTTGAGCTGGAAATACTGCCCGTAGGCGACCTGGTTGCGGATCTGCATGAGCGAGGTGATGGTGTCGTCGAGGGTCTGGGTCGCGGGGTCCCACCCGAGGGCGCTGGGGTTGCCCTCGCGTGGATAGAAGCCGCTACCGCGTGGGACTTGGCGTCCGTTGTGGTAGACGATGGTGCGACCGGGACGCATGAGGGTGTACGCGGTCATCTGGTAGCCCTGCTGGCGGGCGCTGGGGAGCGGGGGCATGGCGTTTCCGGTGCCGACGGTGCCGTTGTCATGCGAGAAGACATGGTTGACACCCATCGAGCCGTTGATGATCCCGTCGTCGGCGAAGTCGAGATGGCCCGAGTCGCCGTTGCTGTTGATATTGGCCCATGAGCCGAACCCGCCCGAGTTGAGCAGGTCGCGCAGGCGTGCCGCACCCTGCAGGTCCAACGCATCGCGGTTTGCAAAGGAGTCCTTGCGGATGTAGTTGCTGAGCATGTCAAAGTTGCCGGTCACATTCTCGCCGAAGCTGAACGGGGTGACCTTGTTGCCGGTTGCTGGCGAAACGCGGGTTTTGTGGACCGCGCTGTCAAAGAAGCCGTCCCAGAACCATGATGGGATGTGCTTGTGTGCATCGAGGCGGAAGCCGTCGACACCCTGGACCTCGACCATCCACTGTGCCCAACGCATCAGCATGCCCGTCGCGTTGTCGGGGACGGGATCCCCGGCGAGCGGGTTGTTGATGTTGTATGGGTAGCGGGTGATGCTTGACGCGCCCGGGTTGCGTGAGGTGCCCGGGTTGTTCACGACGGTCGGGGAGAGGACCTGGTCGGTGTAGAAGCGAGCGTTGCTGGGGTCTGGGTTGTTCCAGATGGTGCCCGCGGGAATGTTGAGCGGGTTGCCTTGCTCGACGGGCTGGCGGATGAAGCTGTTGTTGCTTTCTTGCGAGATATCGACGAGCGCGACGAGGTCACCGGCGTGGAGGTTGTAGCGGGGGCCGCCGGGGTTTTCGGATTGCAGGTAGCCCGACGCGACGCCGTTATGAAAGTCACCCCAGTTGTCGGTAGGTTGCTTGTTGCGCGGTGGGTTCTCTCGGGGGATCCAGAAGCCGGGGTAACCACCTTGGGCGAGAAACGCATCTGACTCAGTGCGTCCGCCATTGTGGTTGAAGATCGCGTCGATGTAGACCTCGCCGTTGGCCATGTGCAGCTCGTCGACCATGGCTTTGAATGTTGCCTCGGTGCCGTAGGTTGTGCGAGCACGCGAAGAGGAGAATGTGAGCAGTGGGGGCTGGCCTAGATCAAAGCGATTGAACGGGTCATACCCGGGGCTGTGGAAGGAGGCAGTGGATACCGGCGGCAGCCAGACCGCGTTGTAGCCAGCGAGGAAGAAATCGGGCACGCGGCGTTCGATGTCGTCCCATTCGGTCTCGAACCACTGGAGGTAGTTCTGCGCGATCTGTGCATCCGCGGCTGTGCCCGCGGACATCAGAAGAATGGCCCCGGCACAAAGCGGGCGTGAGAGTAGTCTGAGAATCGATGTTGAGTCAAGCATTCGTAAGTATCCAGTCAGCAGCATGGCTGGTGCGTGCCCGCCGGGAGCGGGCAATGAGTTCCTGCCAGATTATCGCCGATATACTGGGTCTTTGTGAACCTGCTTTCGTGGGATTATGGCTGAATATCGCCCATATCACCAGACTTTTTGGTATGGTCCCAGAACAATACGCGTGACTTTCGCGAGAACGAGCCCAGCGTGGGCGACCACGCTGATCCTGGAGTTGAATATGCGAGCCAAGATTTCACCATTCGCCGTTGTCTTTGCATTGGTCAGTCTCACGATGAACTGCGGTGCACTGGCTCAAGTTGCCGAGGTGATCGGCGAGGGGATCGTCCGATTCGATGCCTCCCACGAGGCACGCGTTGAGCGGCGCCCGTCTATCGCGATGGTGCGGGAGTTTGAATCGATCGGAGACATCCGTGCTCAGACGCACCCGCTGGTGCCTTCGTTCTCGCAGAACGACGAGGGACGGTTCGTCGCGAGCATCGGCATCGATGAGGGCACAAGCTTGTACGGCACCGGCCAGGTCGCCGGGCCGCTGCTTCGCAACGGGTTTGTGACCGAGACCTGGAACCTTGATGCGTTTGGGTATGGGCTGGACGCCAAGAACCTGTATACCTCGCAGCCGTGGGTGTTGGCGGTGCGGGCGGACGGGAGCGCATTCGGCGTGCTGGCCGATACCACCGAGCGGTGCGAGATCGATCTGCGTGAGGGCATCACTTTCCGTGGTGTTGCATACCAGTTCCCGGTGATTGTTGTCGATCGGGAATCGCCTCAGGCGGTGATGGAGGGGCTTGCGGAGCTGACCGGCACGATCGCCATGCCGCCGCGCTGGGCGGTGGGGTATCACCAGTGCCGCTACTCGTACAACCCGGATTCACGCGTGCGTGAGGTCGCGGAGACTTTCCGGGCCAAGAAGCTGCCCGCCGATGTCATCTGGATGGACATCGACTACATGGACGGCTACCGCGTGTTCACCTTCGACGACGAGCAGTTCCCCGACCCCAAGGGGCTCAATGCCTACCTCGACTCGATCGGGTTCAGCAATGTCTGGATGATCGATCCGGGTGTGAAGCGCGAAGAGGGGTACTTCGTGTACGACTCGGGCACCGAGCATGATGTCTGGGTGAAGAACGCGCAGGGCAAGACCTACACCGGCGAAGTCTGGCCGGGCGTGTGCGTGTTTCCTGACTATCTCAACGAGCAGGTCCGCGAGTGGTGGGCGGGGTTGTATGAAGACTTCATGGCCTATGACATTGATGGTGTCTGGAACGACATGAACGAGCCGGCGGTGTTCAATGTCGAGTCCAAGACCATGCCCGAGGACAATGTGCATCATGCCGACCCCGAGCTGGGCGGCGAGGGCAATCACGGGCGCTACCACAATGTCTACGGCATGCAGATGATCCGGGCCACCCGCGAGGGTGTGATGGATGCAAACCCGGGCAAGCGTCCGTTCGTGCTCTCGCGGGCCAACTACCTCGGTGGGCATCGGTACGGCGCAACCTGGACGGGCGACAACTCGGCGACATGGGAGCACCTCGATATGTCGATCCCGATGACGGTGAACCTCGCGTTGTCGGGGCAGCCGTTCGCGGGCCCGGACATCGGCGGCTTTGCATATAACGGTGATGGCGAACTCTTCGCCCGCTGGATGGGCTTTGGCACCCTGTTCCCGTTCGCCCGCGGGCACACGGCCAAGGGGAACATCGACAAGGAGCCATGGTCGTTCACGCCCGAGGTTGAGGCGACCTGCCGACGCGCGCTGGAGCGGCGTTATCGATTATTGCCGTATATCTACACACTCTTCCACGATTCGGCGACCGACGGCACGCCCATCGCGATGCCGACCTTCTTTGCGGACCCGACTGACCCAGCGCTGCGGAGCGAGGACGACTCGTTCCTGCTGGGCGATCACCTGCTGGTCGTCGCCAAGGCAACGCCCGAGGCCGACCGCATGGCGGTGCTTCCCAAGCCGATCGACGGCGTGGCGTGGGCCAAGTTTGACTTTGAAAGCTTCGATGGCGGTCGCGACTCAAAGGACAGCGAACTGCCCGATCTGTACATCAAGCCCGGATCCATTATCGTGACGGCGCCGGTGACGCAGTACTTCGGCGACCGCCCCGATCAGCGCGACGAGATCACGCTGATCGTGCATCTTGATGCGAACGGTGAAGCGATGGGCACGCTGTACGAAGACGCCGGCGAGGGTATGGAGTACATGTTGGGTGAGTACCTCAAGACCACCTTCAAGGCGACGCGAGAGGGCGACCGGGTAACCGTGGAGGTTGTGGATCAGCAGGGCCAGATGGAAGCGCCCGATCGGGAGATCAGGGTCCGCGTTGTAAACTGATCAGTGCGTATCATCAATGGTGTGCATACTGATGAGGCTATCGACTGGGATGGCTTTGTAGTGTGTTGATCCGTTGGTCATCTCGATGGCAAAGACAAGCAGCCCGTCGTCTCTCGAAACAAGCACACCTTTGCTCGAGTATGTGGTGCTCGTCGAGCTATTGCGATACGTGTATGAGTATTCGCGATTGAGATAGTCATATGAGATGCGCGACTCGGATCCGCTCTTGGCCGCCGCGACTGCTTGCGGGATCATTACCATCGCGAGTATCACGGCAAGGAATGTAAGAACCGCAATACTGAATGTAGATTTGCGAATCGGTTGACTCATGCTTCTAGTTTAGCATGAGACTCGTCCGTCGCAAGCGTCAGGATCTTCTTCTGCGTCATCTCGGGGCCCTTGAGCTCACCCTTGATCACGCCTTCGCCCATGACCAATATACGGTCGCTCAGTGCGAGCAGTTCCGGCATCTCAGACGACACCAGCAGGATCGCGAGGCCCTGATCTGCGGCCTCGTTGATGAGCTTGTAGATCTCGGCTTTGGTGCCAACATCGATGCCGCGGGTGGGCTCGTCGAGCAGCAGGACCTTGGTGCGATCGCTCATCCAGCGGGCGATGAGGAGCTTCTGCTGGTTGCCGCCCGAGAGCTCGCTCGGTTTGGTATCACGCAGAGACGCGGTTTTGATCTGGAATCGATCGACGCGGGATTGCACGCGGGCGAGTTCTTCCTCAAGTCTGCGCATACCAAACATGCCGCAGATGTCTGTCATGATGGGGGCGAGGATGTTTTCGTCGATGCCGAGGTTGAAGAACAGGCCTTGGTTGCGGCGGTCCTCGGGGACATAGCCGAGCCCGACGCCGGCGTCGATGGCGGCCTTGGTACCCTTGCCGCAGATCTCGTCGCCATCGACGACGATCGAGCCGCTGACGCGCGGGTCGATTCCGAAGATCGCGTCGAAGAGCTCGGATCGCCCAGCGCCAACGAGCCCGCCGACGCCGAGGATCTCGCCCGGGTAGAGCTTGAGCGAGATGTTGTTGAGTTTGCCCGGCGAACAGACATCACGCAGGATCAGTCGCGGCGGCTGATCGTAGTGGGGCTCCTCGCTGTTGCTGGTGCCGACCAGCGATTCGATGGCCTCGGCTTCGATACCCTCGCCGGCGTCGGAAGTCGATGCGGTGTGCTTGGCGCCCGGGGTGCTGATGCGACGCCCGATCATCTGTTCGACGAGGGTGGGTTCGTCGATGTCCTTGACGACGCTGGTGGCGACATACTTGCCGTCGCGCAGCACGGTGACGCGATCGCAGCAGGTGAAGATCTCACTCATGCGATGAGAGACATAGATGATGGTGAGGCCCTGAGCCGCGAGGTCGCGGGTGATGCCCATGAGCGTGCTTGCCTCGGTGAGCGAGAGCGACGAGGTCGGCTCATCGAAGACGATAACCTTGGCGGCGTTGTGACCGTGTTCGTCCTTGTCGAGGGACGCGGCGATCTGGCAGATCTGGCGGCGACCGGGCGAAAGCCGTCCGAGGGGCTGGGTGACATCGATGCTCGGATCGAGCTGGTGGACGAGCTGCTCGGCTCGGCGTCGCATCTCGTTGAAATCAACGACGATTCCCTTCTTGGGGATGTCGTGCAGGCACAGGTTCTCTGCGACCGAGAGGTTCGGGCACTGGGCGAGTTCTTGATGCACAATCCGGATGCCAGCATCGAACGCGTCGTCGAGTGAACCGGGAACCAATTCACGACCATCGAGCGTGACGGTGCCCGTGTCTTGCTTGTGTAGCCCTGCGATGACCTTGCCGAGCGTGGACTTGCCCGCGCCGTTCTCGCCCATCAGGGCGTGGACCTCGCCTGGCAAAAACGACACGGTCACATCGCTCAGGGCTTGGGTGATGCCGAAGGCCTTGCTGATGTGTGTTGCTGTCAGAACAGGCTTCGTGCTGGTCACGGTTGTGCTCATGAAAACACCCGCCGGGTTTTCACCCGGTGGAGTGTGCGTAGATTGGATTAGTTTTCGCCGAGCCAGGTTTTCCAGTTCTCGCCGTACTCCTCGACATTCTCCTCGGTAACGATGTCGAAGTCTGCGAAGATCAGCTCTGACTCGGGCGTGCGGTTGAGCTCGAGCTTGTCGATGATCATCTCGACCGATTTTTCACCCCAGCCGTAGTATGGCTGACCGACGAGCACCTGCACCTGACCCTTGCGGACATATTCGAGGGGCAGCGGGAGCGGGTCCATGGAAACGACCTTGGCATTTTCGTAGATGCCATCGAGGGCGTTGTCGGTGTACAGCGGCCAGCCGCCGACGAGTGCCCAGCCGGTGATGTCGGGGTTGGCGGCTTGGACCTGCTGCATCTTGGCGGCGGCTTCGGTCGCGGTCTCGGGCATGAAGGAGTAGACGGTGGGGGTGGAGATGCCCTCGTACTCCCCGGCCTGCTCGAGCACGCCGTCGACGCGTTTCTGGAGGTTCGATGCTGCGGGGTTGCCGGTGAGTACGGCGACCTTGCCGCTGCCACCCATCTGGTCAGCGAGTTGGCGCATGACCTCGCGGCCCGCTTCCTTATCGTCAACGCCGTAATAGGCCATTCGCCCCGACTCAGGTGCGTCGGAGTCAAAGGTCACGACAATGACACCTTTTTCGACTGCGGCACGCAGCGCGCCGGTGAGCAGGTTGGCATCGGTGCATGAGATGGCGATGCCGTCGATTCCCGATGCGACAAGCTGCTCGACATACTGGGCCTGGACCTGTGCGTCTTCTTGGGGCGGGGTCTGCCAGAGGACCTCGACATTGACGCCGTCCATCTCAGCGCTGAGGCGTGCGGCGGCGTCGATCGCGCCCTTTTTGGCGGCCTGGAATGGCGGGTTGCTGTTGCTCTTGGCGATGACGCCGATGCGGTAGACGGTGTCTTCGCTCGCGGCGGTTGATTCGTTGCCGCTGGATGCGGTCTCATTCTCGCTGCCGCTCTGTGAGCAGGCGCTGAGCATGAGGGCGCTCAGTGAGATCGAGGCGGAAGTGATGAGCCAGGCGCGTCGCGTGGTCATGATGATTCTCCTGTGTGGGGTTTACCCTTTGCGGGCTTGGACCCGCTGCTTGGTCTGATCGATGACGACGGCGATGATGATGGCCGCGCCCATGACGATCTGATTGTAACTCTGATCGATCTCGAAGATGACCATCGCGTTGTTGATAAGCTGAATGATAATCGCGCCGAGCACGGCACCGATGGCGGTGCCGCGTCCACCCATGAGCGAAGCGCCGCCGATGACGGTGGCGGCGATGACTTGGAGTTCGTAGGCGTTGCCGGCGTTGGTCTCGCCCGCGCCCAGGTAGCCCAGGTAGAGCAGGGCGCTGAGCCCGCACAGGGCCCCGGTGATGGTGTAGACGAGGATTTTGACTTTGCCCACAGGGATGCCGGCGTATTTGGCGGCGGTTTCGTTGCCGCCGATGGCGTAGATGCGCCGCCCGAATACGGTGCGGGAGAGCACGAACCATCCGGCGATGGCGACAAAGATCATGACGAAGACGGGGACGGGATAGACGCCGAAGATCTCAGCTTTAATGGTGCCCGACATGATGCTGTCCGGGAAGCCGCCGATGGATTGGGTGTCGCGGAACTGCTGGGGGATGACGATGGTGAGCCCGCGGAGGACGGCCATCATGCCCAGCGTGATGACGAATGGGTGGACGCGGAGCCCGACGGTCATGGCGCCGTTGGCGAAGCCGCAGAGTGTCCCGACGGTCATGCAGGTGAGCAGGCCAACAGGCAATGAGATGTACCAGCCGGCACCCTCGGGCAGGGCGCTGAGTGCCATCGCGCCGACAATGGCGGAGACGGCGTAGATCGAGCCGACAGAGAGATCGATGCCCGCGAGGATGATCACCCCGGTCATGCCCACGGCCATGATGGCGAAGAAGCTCGCGTCCTTGAGCAGCAGGAAGATGTTGCTCTTCTTGAGGAAGCGGTTGCTCTTGTCGATCGCGTAGAGCGTGTTGGTCGTGGCGTCGAATCGGTCGATGACCGAGGCCTCGTACTCGGTGACATCGCCGCTCTGTGTCACGCGGTATTGGGCGATGTTTCGCTTGGCGATGGTGCCGACGGCGTGGACGGTGTTCTGATTATCGAGCAGTTCGATGCGGGCATCGGGGCCGAGTTCGATCTTGACTTTGCCGATGCTCTGGTTGAAGTGGCCGTAGACCGAGAGGACGGTCATCATGAGGATTATGACGAGCACGAGGCCGGATTCCTGGTGCGAGAAGAGCCGCCCGAGAAAGGAGCCCCGAGGTGTGCTCGGGGCTTTGGTGGTGTTCTTTGAATACTCGACAGCGGGTTTGGTCCTGCTCACCATAGATCCTCATGCGGCGTAGAGCGTTCGGTCAGAATACACAGTGTATCGCGCACTGTGCTGGTTCGTGGCCGTGGCCCGCTCAATCGATGACCTGGACCTTATTGCTGCGGAACGGGTTGACCAGGTTGATGCTGAGGCTGCTCGTACGGAGATCCTCGTCCGCGATGTTTTCGGGTGTCATGAAAAATGTTGCTTGAGGGTTGGTTTCAATGAAGTTGGCGCTGCCGTCTGCACGCACGAAGTTTCCACCCTGATCGCCGTGGTTATCGTCTTTGGCGTATCCAGTTCGTGGGTTGAATCCGAACTCGCCGACAGGGTTGGGCTCCACGCCGTTGGATCCGGCCTGATTCTCCTGCCAATCCCATCCATACCAGGCGTTGAACTTGACATCGCCTGTGTTGGTTTCATCACCCCAGATTGGTGGGGCAAACTGGATTGACGGGTCAATCGTTTTCAGACCTGCGATGTAGAGGTAGCTGATGTTATAGTGAATGATATCACGCTCGGTCACAGGCGCTTGTGGCGTTTTGCTTGACTGTGCTTGTGAAATGAGCGGACGGAGAGGGGTAGGGAATCTATTCCAGTAATAGTCGACTCGGTCGCTTGGGCAAGTGAGTATTTCGAAGGCCTCGAGATAGCCTCTCATGAGTGGCGTTTTGTTTCCGTTAAAATACGCACCGGGTCCGCCGGCTGGTGTACCCACAAAGCCAACATCGCCGGAAACCGATGGAGCACCCCCGGTGCCTCCCAATGTTCCTTCGCCATCACCGATTTGGAAGAGTGAGAACAACCCCGCGACCCCACCAGCGGTGTGTTGATTGTCGAGAAACTCTGGGCTCGGTTGCTGAGATGGTATGACGGGGTACCAATCACGATGATCATCGGCGTAATAAGTCAACGCAACACCTGTGCCGCGAACCTGAGTGAGGCATTTGAGTTTCTTTGCGGAATCGCGTGCACCACCCAGTGCCGGCAGCAAAATTCCGATCAGCAGCGCGATAATCGCGATGACGACGAGGAGTTCAATGAGGGTAAAGCCGACGCGGCGGGTGTACAGTTGATACGGTTTCATGCGAGTTCCTTGAGCGGTGTCCAAACACCACCAGCGCGGTCCCCCGATCGCTCGACTGGCTTGACACGATGGTAATGGAGGGCTTGATGCCTGTCAACCGAATCTACTTTCGTAGACGAAAAACATTTCTACCAGTTTTTATGTGTTTCCTGCTCCATGCGGGTCTGGTCGCCCAAGCGCCAGCGATTACGCAGGTTAATGATACGGATCGGGCGGAGGATGGGCAGGACGAAAGCTTCCGCACCCCGGACTGGGCCAAGGGAATGGTCTGGTATCAGGTTTTTCCAGAAAGATTTCGTGATGGGAATCCGCTCAACAACCCGCAGAGCTGGGATCTCACACTCGTCGATTGGGATCAGCCGTTCGCCGAGACAGGGATTGAGGAGATCGAACGGGCCTGGAACCGGGCGCGCGTCGCACCGACCCAGTTTGGTTATCAGACCAATCGCCGTGGTGGGTCACAGCCCAATGTGGTCTATGCCCGTCGCTACGGCGGCGATCTTCAGGGCGTGTATGAACAGCTTGAATCGTTGAAGGCGATGGGGTTCACGGGGATCTACCTGTGCCCGGTCTTCCAATCCCGTTCGCTGCACAAGTATGACGCGGACGACCACCGCCACATCGACCCCACGCTGGGCAACCCGGCGTCGTATGACGACCCGGGCCCGGGGCACACCGGGCTTGGGCCGGACGAGGACCCGTTCGACGAATCGAGCTGGGCATGGACGCCGGCGGATCGGTGGTTTGTCGATGTGTTCCTGCCCAAGGCCAAGTCGCTGGGGCTTCGTGTGGTGCTCGATGGCGTCTGGAACCATGTGGGACTCGATCACTTCGCGTTCAACCATGTGCGTGAACATGGCGAGGACTCGCCGTATGCCGACTGGTTTCAGGTGGTGTTCGATGATGATGGTCGCTTGATCGGCTGGCAGGGCTGGAGCCGGGTGAACGGGAGTCTGCCTGAGTTCAAACACATCGGTGAGGATTTAGCGTCCGGGCCCAAAGCGCATGTGATGGCGGTGACCCGGCGGTGGATGGACCCGAATGGGGATGGTGATCCCAGCGACGGGATCGACGGCTGGCGGTTGGATGTCGCCGCGGAAATTGGGGTTGATTTCTGGCGTGATTGGCGGGCACAGGTGAAATCGTTGAACCCCGACGCGTTGATTGTTGCGGAGATCTGGCACGACGCGGCGGAGATGCTGGGCGGTGAAGCGTTTGACGCCCAGATGAACTACCCGTTCGCATACCCCGTCGCGGACTGGCTCAGCACCGGCACCGAGGATGTGCTGGGTGATGCTGGTGTGCTGGCGGGCCGGCTGAGCCGCGTGTTTTATCATGGGCCCGAGATCGACCTCGCGCAGTACAACCTGATGACTTCGCACGATACCGAGCGGCTCGCGTCGATGATGCACAACAGCTGGCCACGCGGGTATGACAACGAATCGTCACGATGGTTTGAGCGGTACGACGCTTCGCGGATCGATGCGACCGCGAGACAGCGTGCGCTTGCCGCCTTCGCGGTGATGGTCGGTTCGCCGGGGGCGGTGATGGTCTACAACGGCGATGAGTACGCGATCGCGGGCGCGGACGACCCGGATAATCGCAGGCCGCTGCAGTGGGATGCGTTCTCGGCGCATGAGCGTCGGTTCGCCGAGCATGTGGGGGCGCTGCTTCGTCTGCGTCAGCTCCCGCATTGGGGCGAGGTGCTGCGACTAGGGTCGGCACGGTTTGAAGCGATCGAGCCGAGCACACTGGTGATCCGACGAGAACACAATGGCCGGATGGTTGTTCTTTGCGTTGCGCCGTCGCCCGCTGAGTTGAGTGATGCGTTTGAAGCAGGCGAAGGATGGGCCAGGGCCTACGAAAGCGAAAGAAAGTTTGGATTGGACCAACGAAACTCGGTGTATCAGCTGCTGCTCTTTGAGCAATCTGAAGCCAAAGAATGAGTCCGAAAACGGACTTGAGGCGGACGATAATGACGATTATCAGCCAGGAAACTGCTTTCGCCCAAGATCTTGCTCGCTCTCCGAAACGGGTTTCGCTATTCTGGACATGTCCGCCCGCGTCATGCAGGCGAATACCGATGCCCATATCGATGGGCGAATGACGGTGGTCACATTGCGTGAGCATCGAGGAGCAATAAAAGGGAGATCAGCATGAACAATCGTTTCTATCAAAGTGCGAGCATCATCGCACTCATCGCGGGCAGCGCTGTGGCGCAGCCGACGCTCGATGGTGTCTATGACCCAGGAACTGAAGGATCATTTTATGGCGACACGATCTGGGTCCAGAATCAGCCCACGGCCTTTGGCGACAATGTCGCAGGGATTTTCACCGGCGGCGAGTTCGGCAACCCTGAGGTTGTCAACACCGGTGTTGAGTTCAGCATCCCGCTCGCTTCGCTCGGGCTCAGCGGCAATGAGACGATCCGTCTCGCGGGCTGGGTGAACTCGGGTGATCGTACATTCAAGTCAAACCAGCTCGTCGGCGATCTGCCGCTCGACACGGGGAACCTCGGTGTAGCGCAGAATCTGAATAACGCACCGTTTGACGGCACCACGCAGCACATCAGCATCGATCTGTCGGCTGCACCTAGCGCTTCGGCTTCGATCGACGGCTCGCTCGATGCCGCATACTCGAATGTGTTCCTGCAGGGCAACTACACGGGCTTCGGTGATGAGACCGACGGCACGGTCGACGGCGACGGCCCCAACGGCGGTGGCTCGGAAATCGACGGCATTTATGTTGCCAAGGACGCATCGAACCTCTACATCTTCGTCGCTGGCAACCTTGAGTTCAACGGTAACGCGATGGACTTCTACTTCGACACCGTCGCTGGCGGCGCCAGCACGCTCGGCAGCGGTTCGGGCGACGGGGCATTCATCGTTGCGGGTCAGTCCGGTCTCGTATTCGACACGGGTTTCGCCGCGGATTATGTCTTCTCGGTCGACTCGACGGACGCCGACATGGACGGCATGACTCCCAATGTGCCCCGCGGGTACTTTGGTGGTGTCAATGGCCCGATCGATGATCTCGGGACGCTCGCTGGCTATGGTGCTGCGAATGCGGGTGCATTGAGCGCCGGCATCTCGCTCGCGATTGACAACTCGAATGTTGAGGGTGTGATTGGCCAGGCATCGGCCGCATCGCCGGTTTCGCCCGATGTTGATTGGGCATACGGCTCAGAAATCAACAACATGCGCGTGTTCCTCGATGAGCCCAACAACAAGCTCTGGGTTTTCTTGGCGGGCAATATGGAAGGCAACTTCAACAAGCTCGTGATGTTCTTCGACAGCCAGCCCGGCGGCCAGAATGTGATCCGCGACGACAATGTGGATATCTCGTTCAATGCGATCAACAACATGGCCGGCATCACCTTCGATGCCGGGTTTGAGCCCGATTACTGGATGGACTTCAACCAGGGTGTCGACGGTGGCACCGGCGCGCTTCAGCGCTTCGCCGACGCCTCGCCGCTTCGCACGGAAGGTGCACTGATCGATCAGTTCTTCGGTGTGATTGTTGATTACGGGTCATTCGACGGCGGTCCGATCGCTGATTTCCCGACGATTCCCTTCGCTGGCCCGCGTATCGACATCCAGGACGGCTCGCTGGGCAGTTTGTTTGCGAACTATGGCCCGCGACTCTCGCAGCTTGACCCGCTCAACCCGATCGACAACCTGATTCAGGTCGCGATCAACAACTCGAATGTTGCTGGTGTGAGCGATGCTTCGGCCGCGGGCGCTGCAAGCGTCAACACCGGTCTGGAAATGTGCATCGATCTCGATGAGCTTGGATGGGACGGATCGCAGGACATCCTGATGGGCGGCTGGATCGCCAACTCGGGCTTCGATTTCATCTCCAACCAGGTCCTCGGCGGCATCCCAAGTGCTGACAACATCGGCCCGCGTGACGCTGATGGCGACGGTATGAACGACCTCGATTTCAACGCGATCGACGGTGAGCAGTTCGTCAACCTGACTAACCCGAGCACCCCCGCTTGCCCGGCGGACTTCACGGACGATGGCATGCTGGACTTCTTTGATGTCTCGGCGTTCCTCGGAGCGTTCAACGCCATGGACCCTGCGGCAGACCTCAACGACGATGGCCTGTACGACTTCTTCGATGTCTCGGCGTTCTTGCAGGCATTCCAGGCGGGTTGCCCGTAATCACGATCGAGATCCACTGCTTGCAAACGCGTTGTTTGTGAGGAGCACAACATTCGGGTGTCCGTACCCAACCGTGCGGACACCCTTTTCTTTGTCCTGATCGCCACAGTCCGATATCATGTGTTGAAACACTCACGAACGAGGAGAAACATCGTGCAAGCAAGGCCGCGTATCTGCACCATCGTCGTAATGATCCATGCTTTCATGCTCGGCTCGCTGGGATGGGCGCAGGATATGGTCAAGCCCGAGTCGCTCAAGCAGGGCTTTGTGCTGGTTGTCAAGGACCCGTCGGGCAAGGCGAACAATGAGAACCCGATCTATCTCGCTTCGAGCATCAATGGCTGGAACCCGGCGGACCCTGCGTCTGTGCTCAAGGGCCGGTCGGATACCCGGTGGCAGATCATTGTGGATCAGGACCTGCAGGGCGTCACGATGCAGTTCAAGTTCACGCAAGGTGGTTGGGATCGCGAAGAGCTTGATTCGAGCGGGAACGCGATCCCGAACCGCTCGTTGCCGATGGTCGATCAATCCAAGCTCGAAGACGGCGAACGGCCGATCATCGAACTGGAGATTGCCGATTTCCGCGAGCCGGTCTCGCTTGCCGAGCAGGTGCGCTCAACCGGGTTCTATCGCGAGTTGCAGGTCACCGGTGATATACACCGCGTGCAGGTCCAGGGCGGCGTAGGGCAGAGCGAGAGCATGACGCGCGATCTGCTCGTCTGGACCCCGCCCGGGTACAGCGATCCCGAGAACGCCGATCGGCAGTATCCGGTGTTGTATATGTTCGACGGTCAGAATATCTTTGAACAACTCGCGGGACTCCCGAGCGAGTGGCACGCGGATGAGACTGCGACGGAACTGATCGAGGCGGACCAAGTTGAACCATTGATCATCGTGGGCATTCCGCACAGCGGCGCGGGTCGGCTCGAAGAGTACCTGCCGTTCGGTTCATATCGTGGTGTCGAAGGTCGTGGCCGGCAAACCATGGGCTGGGTGATGCGCGAGGTCATGCCCAAGATCGAGCGGGCGTTTCGTGTGAAGACCGATCGAGACTCCACGGCGATCGGCGGCGCATCGCTTGGCGGCGCGATGGCGCTCTACGCTTCAACGGCGTACCCCGATCGGTTCGGTCGAGCCCTTGTTGAGAGTCTGCCCATGATGGGCGATGAGGGCAAGTCGGCGGAACAGTATCTCAAGAACGCTGAGGGCTGGCCCGGCAGGCTGTTCATCGGCATGGGCGGGCAGGAAGTGAGTCGTGACCAGGCCGACGAAGACCGCAACGCCATGTACCGCATGTGGGCAGAGAATGTCGATCGCATCGCGGCCAGTGGGGGTGTCGCCAAGGCGGATCGCAAGCTCATGATCGTGCCTGACGCGAGCCACAATGAGAACGCCTGGGCCGAGCGGTTTGATGACGCGTTGGTCTTCCTGTTCGGTAAATAGTGGTGAGTGAGATCCGGTTTTGTCGCCACAGACGACGCTTTGCCGATGAGGTATGATGCCCTTATCGACATGGAGGTTGTGCATGTATCTGGTGACTGTTCTTCGCGTTTTTACACTCATTGCCTTGCTCCTGACCAGCGGCTGCGCGTTGGCGGGCTCAAGTGCACGGGCTGACCGGCTGAGCGAGCGGATGCTCGATCAGGACCTCTTTGGCCTCTGGGTAACCCGATGGGATTTTCAGTCCGCCGACGATGTCCGTGCGATCATTGCGGATGCGAGCCGCTCGGGTGTGAGCGATATTTTCTGGCAGGTGCGTGGCCAGGGTGATGCCTATTACGATTCACCCTTCGAGCCTTGGGGCGAGGATCTGACGCTCCGGCGTGATCAGAACAATAAACCCGTTCATGATCGCAGCCGTCCGCTTGATCCGGGCTTTGATCCGTTGCGGTTGGCGATCAGTGAATCGCACGCACGCGGCATCAAGCTGCATGCATGGATTAATGTCATGCCGCTCTGGAAAGGAACGATCGAGCCGATCGACCTCCGCCACCCGCTGCACACACACCCAGAATGGAGACTCAAGGATGGAGCTGGGCAGCCCCAGCCGCTGAGCGAGAACTATGTGGTTGTCAACCCGGTGCTCGATGAAGTGCAGGACCACATCGTGCGTGTTGTGGAAGATATCGCAGACCGCTACCAGATCGACGGCGTACATCTCGATTACATCCGCTTCCTCAGCGACGAGCTGGACAAAGATAAGCTCTACCCGGGCGACGCACGATCGCTCTCTCTTTATGCTCGCATGGTCGGCGATCGTGCCACTGTGGGGCAGATCAATCGCACGCGATATCGCGATTGGATCCGAGATAGGATCACGACGCTCGTGCAACGGATCGGGAAGGAATCGCTCGAGGGGCACGATCATGTTGTCTACTCAGCAGCGGTCTGGCGGCGGCCCGATCTCGCCAAAGAACAGTACCTCCAAGACGCACAGCGATGGGTGAATGAGGGCCTCGTTGACCTGATCATGCCCATGATCTATACCGACAACGACGCGCAGTTCAGCGCTGATCTGGAAGCATGGAACAGCGTGGTTGATCGCCGGCGCGTGGTTCCGGGCATCGGTGCGTACAAGCACATCGGCTCAAGCCAGACCATCACACAAGCGGCGCTGGGTCATCCTCGGCGCTTCGTGCTCTTTGCGTATTCGACGCTCTATGAGTCGGTCAATCCCGGCCAGGCCCGTACACCCGATCAGGCCCGTGATCGTGAGATGAAGCGGGATGCGCTCGCGGCATTCATCGATCGCGTCGGGGGCTGACAATGAGGGCGCTGGGCATCGATATCGGTGGATCGAGCGCCAAGCTTGCGTATATCGATGATCGAGACACATATACCGCTCGCAGTGAGCCGTACGCTTCTCCTGATCGGGTAGAGCTTGCTCGGATGATTCGGCGTGCTGTCCTCGCTTTGCAAGAGTGTTGTTCTGGGGAACTCGGTGCATCTTTGGTTGTGGGGCTCTGTGTTCCGGGGCGGGTGCATGCTTCGGGTCGATGCGTCGAACGCTCGGTCAATCTCCCCTGTTTGGAGGGCTGGGACTTTGAGCAGTTGCTTTGTGATGCGCTCGGATTCAGGCCGCAGGCGCATCGTGTAGTCAGTGACATTGACGCCGCGGGGTTCGAACTCTGTCAACAGGATGCAATAGGCGTGCGGCACGCGCTTCTCGCGATCGGTACCGGGGTTGGGCTCGCGGTGTTCGAGGATCGCCAGCCGCTGCGTATCGGTCGGCGGGGCATCGGTCACCTGGGACAGATCGACATCGGCCGGCTCGAAGCGCATGATCTGGTCGCTCCCGACGGGGCGAGCAATACGCTCGAGTGCTTTGTCGGTTTGCGTGCCTTGCGTGCCCGGTATGGCGACCTTGATGACGAGGCGATCAGTGGGGTGGTCCGTGCGATGCCGATGGATGATCCATTCATGCGGGCGCTCGTGCGGGGGCTACGGCTGATCCATGCGATCTATACGCCGTCGACCATCACCATCGCCGGTGGCATCGGTCTGTTATTGAGCGATCATGCCGATGCGTTGCGGCATGATGTGAGCCAAGGACTGACTTCGCTTGCCTTTCCGGACTGGACACTGCAGTTCGGCGGCTCGCTCTATCACGCCGCGTTGGGTGCTGCACGGCTTGCGTCGCGATGACCCGAGCCAGCTGCGCACGCACACACACAGAATGAGATCGCGACCCCGATCGTGAGTTTCCATGTAAAATGGATGGCGTAGAACCAATCGAGCGATTCGGTTTGGATGGCAGGAAGCATGTTATACAGGAACGGTTGGGTGATGAGCATCCAGACGAAGCCGCTGACGAGTGCGGCGAGGACCGATCGGCTCGAACCACGCTTGGTGAAGAGGGCGCAGAAGAAGACGCCGACGAGCCCCGCGTACGCGAGCCCCATGATGCCCAGCGCGAAGTTGATGAGCGTTTCGTTGTTTTGGTCACGCCAATAGATGCAGATGCACGCAAAGATACCGAGTACGATCCCCCATCCAACGACCGCGTATCGACCGACGCGGACCAGCTCGCGCTGCGATGGCTGCTTGGATCGGCGTTTGGAGATAATGGGTTCATAGAGGTCGCTGATGAACGCGGCGCTCATCGCGTTGATGGCGCTGTTGAGACTCGAGAGGCCGGCGGCGAAAAGCCCCGCCATCATCAGGCCGCGCACCCCGGGTGGGATTTGCGTGAGGATGTAATGCAGGAAGATCGTGACAGAGGCTTCAGGCGGAACGGCTCCGTCTATCGTGGTCAGTTCGGGCCGTTGATAGACGACCCACAGCAGCAGCCCGAGCGTGAGAAACACGGCGACACTGGGGATGCCCAGCAGGATGCCGACGATGACGGATCGCGAACCGTCCTTCGCGTCTTTGCATGTGAGCATGCGTTGGGCGAGGTCCTGGTCGGTGCCATAGGAACCGATACCCAGGAGCGTGAACCCGATGATGCACGCGGGTAGCGAGAAGGGGGCATGAAGATCAAGGCTCAGATCAAAGAGCGTGAGTTTCGATCCTCCGTCAGCCGCGCCGCTTCGCAGTTCGGTCAGCACCGTGCCCAGCGGGGCGTTGATGCTGGCGATGATCAGCCCGATCGCACAGAGTGCCGCCCCGATGAGGATCGTAAACTGGATCACATCAGACCAGATGACCGAGCGGATCCCACCCGTGAGCGTGTAGACGATGCCGACAAAGGAAAGCACGGCGATTGACAGCATCAGGTTCCGCGGCTCAACCCCTCGCTCTATACCGAACAGCACGATGGAGGCAGGGATCGCCCCAGCATAGATCCGAGCGCCCGATGCGAGCACGCGACCGATCAGGAAGGTGATGCTCGCGCCCTTGCGTGCCGCCGGGCCAAAGCGTGTGCCGAGCAGCTCATAGATCGAGGATGAATCGCTGCGGTAGAACGCGGGAATGAACACCGCCGCGACGACAATCGCGGCCAGGATCATGCCGATGTTTGTCGCGAGATAGGTCAGGTTCCCGCCATAGGACTCTGCGGGTGCCCCGATGAATGTGACGGCCGAGAGCGAGGTCGCGACGATTGAAACCGCGACCGCCCAGCTGGGCATCGAGCGTGAACCACGAAAGTAGTCGTCGCTTGTTTCTACTTTCGTTCGTGAAAACATCGAACCGGTAATCGCGAGGACGAGAAAATAGGCCGCGACGACCGCGAGATCGAGCGCTCCGAAATCGCTTGAAGCCGAACTCTGCGCGAGGGTGAACACACATTCTTTATCGGGTTGGCTGGTGATCTCTGGTGAGAATCAGCATCATCTAGATGCCGCGAGTGTTTCGCAAATCACACGGTAGACCAGCTTGGCTGCGATGAAGTCGGAGGCGTGGTGGTTGGGGTTGGGGCACAACTCAACGACATCGAAGGCGATGATGGTGCGTTGGGTCGCCACGCGGTGTATCAGTTCGTTGATGGTTGCCCAGTTCAGGCCGCCCGGCTCAGGAGTTCCTGTTGAAGGCAGTATCGAGGGGTCGAAGGCGTCGAGGTCGATCGTGAGATACACCCGGTCATCGAGCTGGGAGACGACCAGATCCATCCATGAGGTATCGTTGGCGCGGTCCCAGGCATCGATCTGATGCCCGAAGTAGACCCGTCCACGGTCCATACCACGCAGTTCCTCGGCATCAATCGCACGGATCCCGACCTGAACGATGGTCGCGTGTTCGCGAGCGCGGGCCATGACGCATGCGTGGTTATGCGTCGAGCCATGATACGACTCGCGGGTGTCGCCGTGGGCATCGATCTGCAGCACCGAGATCGGGCCGCAGCACGCTGCCGCGGCTTCGACGGCGCCAATGGTGACCGAGTGTTCACCCCCGAGCACGACGGGCAGTTGTCCGTTGCGGAGCGCAGATTCCACCCGTTCACGCACGCGTGGGGCAAGCTCTATCGGGTCGTGGGCATCGCAGAGAACGGGGTCTTGGGTGCAGATCCCTTGCTCGAAATACTCGGCACCGGTCTGGATGTCGTACCACTCGACTTGGGCGGATGCATCGATGATTGCCTGTGGGCCGCGGTCAGCGCCCTTGCGATAAGTCGATGTCGCGTCGTATGGGACCGGGATCACCTGCACGCGTGCGTCTGTTGTGGTGAACTGCGTCGGGATATCGAGAAATCCTGGCATGTGTTCTCGTGTGGTATGCTTGGCTTATGTGAGTTGGTTATCGTGATTCAGATAGGTGTAGCCGTTCAGCCCGGTCTCGTAAAACTGAGTCAGGATCTGCGACTCGCGCACGCTCATGTCCTTGCGTTTGACGGCTCGTTCGCATTCCTTGGCCAATGAACGAGCGAGCCGATCGGGCTCAAACTGAACATACGAGAGCACTTCTGAGATCGAATCGCCCTTGACAATTTCTGCGATCGACCAGTCGGTGCCGTCGAGTTCGATGTGGACCGCGTGCGGATCGCCGAAGAGGTTATGCAGATCTCCCAAGGTTTCCTGGTACGCCCCGACAAGGAACACTCCGAAGTAGTATGGCGCGTCACCTTGGAGTTCGTGAACCCGGAGGGTGTGCTCTGGTTCGCCGTAGTCAGAGATGAACGAATCGACTTTTCCGTCGGAGTCGCAGGTGATATCCGCGAAGACCGCCCGCTGTCCGGGTTCTTCTTCGAGACGATGAATGGGCATGATGGGGAAGAGCTGATCGATCGCCCAGGTGTCGGGGAGCGATTGGAAGAGTGAGAAGTTGGCGAAGTAGGTCTCGCTCATGAGGTCATCGATGTCCTCGAGTGGCTCTGGGACATCTTCGAGCAACTTGCATCGTCTCTGGAGCAACGAGCAGATCGTCCAGAAAATCCGCTCGATCTCCGCTCGCTCTTCGAGCGCGAGGTAGCCCAATGAGAAGAGCGACATGGCATCTTCTCTGGCGCGGGTTGTGTCGTGATAGATCTCGACGATTCGTGGGTTCTGCTCGCGCAGCTCGGTGATCGCGTTGCGCAGATCGCGCAGCGGCTGGGGCGCTTCGAGATCATCGACGGGGACGGTCAGGTCGTGATCGACAAGATCACACGGGCCGGTCGAGCCGAGCACATTGAAGATGAGCACAGACGAATACGCGACCATCGCGCGCCCGCACTCGGTGATAATCGTGGGGTGGGCCGTCTTCTGGGCATCACACACCGAACCGATGCGGTACACCACATCGGAGGCATACTCCTCGAGCGTGTAGTTCATCGATGAAGCACGATCGGAGACCGAGCCCTGATAATCGACACCAAGCCCGCCCCCGATATCGAGGTAGCTCAGCGTTGCTCCTGTCTCCCTGAGCTGCACGAAAACATGCACCAGCTCGGTGATGGCCCGCTTAATCGTGCCGATGTCTTGGTGCTGGCTTCCGGAATGGCAATGGAGCAGGTCCAGACAATCAAGCATGTCGTGGCGCTTGAGCGTGCCGACGGCTTGGAGCAGTTCAGAAATAGTCAGGCCGAACTTGCTCTTGATCCCGACGGAGCTGCCCCATCGGCCCGAGCCGGTGGACGCGAGCTTGACACGCACACCGATCCGAGGGCGAACGCCGTGCTTCTCGGCAAAGTTGATAATCAGGCGCAGTTCTTTGATGTTCTCGACGACCGGGATAATCTTGCGGCCCAGCTTATGCGCGAGGATGACCGCTTCGATGTACTGCGCGTCCTTGAAGCCGTTACAGATGATGATCTGATCGGGGGTGTCGATGGTCATGGCCATGACCGCGAGCAGCTCTGGCTTGGATCCAACCTCGAGCCCGAATCCCAGCTTGTGCCCATAGTTCGCGATCTCTTCAACGACCTGACGCTGCTGGTTAACCTTGATCGGGTATGCCGCTAGGTATTTACCCTTGTAGTTGTTCTCCTGGATCGCGTTGGCAAAGGCATCACGAATCGCGGTGAGGCGATGATTCACGATGTCAGAGAATCGGAGCAGCACGGGCGTCTTGATGCCGCGCTCGCTCAGCCCGGCGATAATTTCATGCAGGTCGACCGCCGGTCCGTCGCTACCCTTGGGCAACGCCTGCAGGTAGCCCTCGTCCCCGATCTGAAAATAGCCCTGGCCCCACCGGCTGGTGCGGTAACACTCTTCAGAATCGGCGACGGTCCACCCCGAGGGTTCTGGGGTGTCCGGGTTGGATTGCTTTATGGTCGGTTCGGGGGTCGTGGTGGGGGTTGGCATGGACAATTGTATGAGGTCTGGGAATCGTCATTCACCCGAAGCATATGATTTTCTTCTGATTGCCCCCGACCGCTGGGGGTATCTCTCATGGATTGACGCAGGAACGACCTTTATGACGATTCGCGCCTTTATGGACGAGCATTTTCGCCACTTTAACGCGGCGGCCTCGCTTGACGCTGCCCGCGGCTACGAGACCCATCTGGACAACGGCGGCACGATGCTGCTCGCCATGGCCGGCGCGATGAGCACGGCCGAGCTGGGGCGATCGCTCGCAGAGATGATCCGCCAAGACAAGGTCCACGCGATCTCGTGCACAGGAGCAAACCTTGAAGAGGATGTCTACAACCTGATCGCACATGACCACTACGAACGCATTCCCAAATATCGCGATCTGACCCCCGCGGACGAGCAGGCACTGCTCGAACGCCATCTCAACCGGGTAACCGATACCTGCATCCCCGAAGAGGAGGCGTTTCGCAAGCTCGGCCATCTGCTGATCGGGAAATGGAAGCAAGCCGCCGAAACCGGCGATCGCAAGTTCCCGCATGAATACCTCTATGAGATCCTCAACGAGGGCCTGCTTGAGGACGAGTACCAGGCCGACCCCAAGAACTCCTGGCTGCTGGCAGCAGCCAAGAAGAACCTTCCGATGGTCGTGCCGGGCTGGGAGGACTCGACCAGCGGCAATATCTTCGCGGCCGAGGTGCTCAGCGGAAATGTGAAGACTGCCTCGGCGGTCAAATCGGGCATCGAATACATGATGCAGTTCACCGGCTGGTACACTCAGACCTCTGCGGATTCGAGCATCGGGTTCTTCCAGATCGGCGGCGGGATCGCAGGCGATTTCCCGATCTGCGCCGTGCCGCTGATGCGTCAGGACATGGAACTCGATGTCCCGCTTTGGGGCTATTTCTGCCAGATCAGCGACTCGACCACCAGCTACGGCTCGTACTCAGGCGCGGTCCCGAACGAAAAGATCACCTGGGAGAAGCTCGCAGTGGATACACCTAGCTTTGTCGTCGAATCCGACGCGACGATCGTGGCCCCGCTGATCTTCGGCTATGTGCTGGGCTGGTGAGTTGATTCCCGAAGCGAGGATGACTTTTTCGTGATCGGGGCTTATAGTCTGGCCCACTGGAGCGGTGGCAGAGCGGTTGAATGCGCCGGATTCGAAATCCGGTTCGGCTTTCGGGTCGACGGGGGTTCGAATCCCCCCTGCTCCGTTATCTTAAAAGGTATACGAAACGGCGTCTCGCAAGTGACGCCGTTTCGGCCGTTTTGGGGCGTGCCGCTTCATGAGCGATGCACTGCGATCTTCGCAGGTTGTGAGTGTTGCTTCAATCCGAGCAGCCGGCGTTGAAGGAATGGAGAAACTCGGAGACATCAAAGAAGTCAAAGCTGCCCGCGGGTGCTGCCAGATCTGCAGCCGGGTCGGAGTCCATATAGGCCGCGAGGAATGCTGAAACATCAAAGAAACTCAGCTGCCCAAGGGGCGCGGCGAGGTCCGCGGGGTTGCAACCGATGAGTTCGAACTCAAGTGTGATCGCCGTACTGGGTGAAGCCGGATCATCACTGAGAATCAGTGCCTGCTCCATGTACTCGCCGGGCTCTGTGAGCGAACTCGTATCGAGCATCAGGATGTTCGAGTTGAGCTGCGTTCCGGCATCCGCCTCGAACGACTCAACGGGAGCGACGACCGTCGCCGATCCCTCAAAGCGATAGCGGAGTGGGCTGATGCCGTCGGCTCCCCAGAGGGCTGTGTCCGCATCATTGCCAACACGCACCAGAATCTCTCTTTGCTCGCCATGGCGTATGGTTCCCAGATCCTGGTGAGATCCGACAACACGGATACGCCCGGGCACATCGAGATCAAGGTAGAGCGGGATGTGCCCGTCGGGGTCTGCGAGATCAGCGATGGCTTGGGCGATAACGGGGCCGACCATCGAGTTGCCGCTGATGCGAAGACCTTGGTTGAATCCTGTGCCGTCGTTTCCCCAGGTCTGGTACGAATGGTTCGGGTCGATCGTTGTCGATAGATCCCAGGGGATCGGGTAGTTCCCGTTGTAGTCAAACCCAGAGCCATCGAGCAGCGCGGGTGAGAGCAGAATCTGGTCCAAGCGATCGTCCATCCCGCCCGGACCGGTCGGATCCTGCGTGTGGATGTTGCGAAACGCCTGGTTGTTGTTCCAGTTGCCCGGCGTGCTGATTGGGTCACAGAGCACCGCCATCAGCACCTGATATGCGGGGTCCGTCGATCGCTGAATATTGAGATCGGCACCGAGAACGACGAGCCGATCATCGGGGAGCGTCTGCATGTGTGATCGCACGATCTGGGCCTCGACGAGCTTGCGTTCGAGGTCCGAGTCGCTGTACCCCGCCTTGAAATGCAATGGCAGAAAAGAGATCAGCGAGCTTGCTTCGGGGTAGCCGATGGCGCGCATGTCGAAGCGGACAACATTGCGAGGCTGCTGTGGTGCTGGGCCGCCTTGCGAAACCATCTCAGATTCGATGAACTCGAGCTTGCTGGTGCGATAGACCAGCGCGGTGTGCAGCCCGCCGTTGGGGCGGACATAGATAGGGGCCGCGGCCCAGTCTCCGGGCGAGCCGGGGGCCGCGTTCATGGCTTGGACGAACTGGAGCGTGGGCACACGCCCGGTCATTTCCTGCAGGCAAATCACATCGGGATCGAGCGAACGCCCCTGAAACTGCTCGTAGGCGACAATACCGATCTGATCTGCGCGGGTTCCGTCGTAGTAGGTGATATTCCAGCTAACGACGCGGATGCCGTCCGCCCCCAGCGCGTTGGATGCGAGCAGCAGGGGGAGAACGATGGGCTTGAGCAGTGAACGCATCTTGGTGTCTCCGGGGGGGAAAGATCGCCCGTGCGCTTTCACGCACGGGCGATGTTGAGTGTGTGTGAACTTTCAACTCAATGCTCACATCATGGGCAGCCGGCGCTATAGGCCTGCAGGAAGATGGAGACATCGAAGAAGTCGAACTCGCCATCGTTGTTGAAGTCGACGCTCAGGTTGTTCTCGCTGAACGCCTGCAGGAAGACCGAGACATCGAAGAAGTCGAGCATACCAAACGGCTCGGCGAGGTCAGCCAAGTTGCAGGGTAGCGTCTGGCAGTCGCTGAGATCGGGTGATACGACGCCCTCAACAGCGCCGGGTGACGCTGCGGTCATGCCCGAGGCGTTGAAGATATCGGTGACCGTGTTGTTGCGTGCCTGATCGAATGGCACGAACGATGCGGCCCAGTTGAACCCGCTGTCATTGGCTTCGCCGTCGTAGCTGCCCGGGAGCAGGTAGATAGAGAACGCTTCGAACACGGGGTCGCCGGTGCCGTCGAATGGCCAGACGATGCCGTCGTCGTCGAAGTTGACCAGGTCAACCAGCCCACCCGACGCATCGCGAAGGGTCAGGATTTCGTTGCCTTCGCTGGGCCCGTTGGCGAGGTTGGCCAGGTCGTTGGACCCGGGCAGACGGTCGATGTCGACCGACCAGCCGCGGAGCGGGATGACCTGATAGCCGCAGCCCCACGCGTCATAGAACGCCTGCTGTGCCTGGGCGTTGGATTCCCAGATGAACTGGACGCTTCCGTCTTGCACATCACCCTGATACAGAATGGCGGCTTCGTTGGGCTGAAGCACCGTGCCGTTGGGAACGACATCGGTATAGCCGTCTTCATCACGCAGGTACCAGCCTGAGATATCAACCGGGTTTGCGGAGATATTGGTGATCTCGACGAACTCATTGGGCAAGAACACATTCTGATCGGGCTCGCCGTTGGGTCCGGTGCCGATCGGTGCACGCTCAGGGTTCGATGTGGCATGGAACTCGGTGATGATCACCTCGCGGGCGACCGGCTGCGGATCATCGAGATCGACAATGCCCGGCGAGCCAGAGGCACGCACCGAGTTGTTGAGCACCCCCGAGCCATTGGAGCTGAACGCGCTGGCGATACCATCGATCGAGAGTCTCCAGCCAGATGCGTTGTTGTTGCTCTGTGCGTCAAGGGCGGATCCGATGAGGTAGATCGACGAGGTCCCGTCGTCAACCGGCCAGTTGAGGCCGAGTGACTCATCTGAGATGTAGTCCACGATGTCCGAGGGCACACCGTTAGTGTCAGTGAGGGCGAGGATTTCATCGCCGGGGATGGCGGTGTTACCGCGGGCCCCAAAGCCGACGACGGGGATGACCTTGGTGCTCGCGGGGATGTCCCACGACGCACGGAACTCGGCCTCGGGATCAACACCGAAGTACTGATCGAGCGGGTCTTGATTGACAACCGAGTAATCGTTGATGAGGATCGCGACCTCGCCGGGGAGCAGGATCAAACCCGAACCGATCGGCTCAGACTGACCGTCTTCGAGATCGCCCACGGCCCAGCCGGAGATATCGACTGGCTCGTTTGAAACATTCATGATCTCGACCCACTCGGACTCAAACTCGTCGGTGGGTGGGTTGTACATGATCTCAGTTATGATCACAGCACCAGCGGCTTCACACACATCGAGAATACCGTTGCCGTCTAGGTCCAGGTTCGGATTGTCTGCGATCTCACAGGTATCGAGCAGCCCGTTGCCGTTACAGTCGTTGTTTGCCGGGTCGTCGA
The DNA here is from genome assembly GCA_965283805.1 of Phycisphaerales bacterium UBA1924. GTDB lineage: Bacteria > Planctomycetota > Phycisphaerae > Phycisphaerales > UBA1924 > UBA1924. Next base: position 292,041 of record CBDIPV010000001.1, read on the forward strand.
TGATATCGCAATCATCGGGGATCCCGTTGCCGTTACAGTCCGGCTCGCACTCGTCAGGGATGCCATTGTTGTTGCAATCAAGCGAGAAGCCGCTGCAGATGTCGATGATGTCATCGATCCCGTTGCTGTTGCAATCCATGGGAATCGCGACGGTCTCGACATAGCCGGGCGAACCCCAGCTGGTGCCGAAGCTGCCGTCGATCTCCTCGAACATGATGACCGCACCCGCAACCAGATCAGGGACCACATCGAAGTTGGTGTCCACGATCACGCGGTTGGTGGTGTATCCCTCGGGGGTCTGGTCGGCACGAACCCACGAGCAGCCCTCGTCATTGTCGATCGCGTTGAGGAACTGCGGGCGAAGCTGGATCGAGCTGCCCTGCGGGTTGTCGAGCGGCCATGGATCGATGTCGTCATAGTTCACCTCGTCCTGCAGCTCGTCTGCTGAGGTGTAGAGCTGGATAATCTCATTCTCGGAAGATGGACCATTCGCCAGGGTCTCGAACTGATCAAGGACGATGACGGGGATCGTCCCGCCGGGTAGCCAGGGGCTTGGCTCCCATGCCGCGGCGAAGATCTCGGGCGTGATCGTGTTGCCGGGCGTGTCGTTGCTTGTGTCGCCGTCGTTGCCGCAGACGACAAGCGCGCCGCCCGCGGGGATCATGGTCCCGTCAGGGAAGGGCGAAGTGAAGCCGTCATCAGCGATGTACCACCCAGAGACATCGATATCCTGCGCAGTGGTGTTGTATAGTTCGACAAACTCTTGGAATCGTTCGTCGAGCCCCGCGCCTTGGTTGGTCGCGTAGTAGATCTCGGTGATGATGACATCACCGGCTTGCTGAGCGCAGGCGGTGCCTGCGATCATGGCGAGCAGTCCGATGCTCATGGTGCTAGTCAATCGTGGCATGTCTCTCTCCTAATACCTACGAAATAGTGATCGATCGCTTCGGCGACCGATATCTGTGAACGGATCAGTCGTAAATGAACTTCTGGTAGATGTTGCGTCCGATGCGGGTGTTTTCGACCCTGACACCGCCGGCTTTGCTCAGCGCATCGCCCACGCTTGTCCAGCCGTACCGCTGGGCCACCGCCGCAGAGTTGGCCCCGGTGAAGGTGCCCGAGGTGAATCCGGTGTGGCGGCTGTCGAGGTAGGTGCGGACGAGGTCGGGCCCCGTCCGAACGAACTCGGCATGCCCGTCCACAAAGGCGATGTTGGTACCGTCTGCTTTGTGGTTGTTGTGGCGTTCGGGCCAGTTATTGACGGCCCATTCGGGGATGTTCTCGTCCGAGGCGCTGCGGTGATCCTGGTCCGAGTCCAAGAGAATCAACATGCGCGAGGGAAACTGAACCGTCTTGGTGGTCTTAAGGATGGATCCGAACTGCTCGTTGTATGCATTGGGGTCGTTGTCATTGCCATAGAACCCAACATCACCGGGCTTGAAGCCTCGTTGCCTGTTGCGGTTGCGGTTGTTGCCAAGGGTCGGGTCACGCCAGCCGTCGGGGTAGACCACGGGCGTGCTGCCGGTACTGCCCTGAGCGTCGCTGCTCTGAATGAATCCGGAGTACCACGCGAACACCTCGTAGCTGTGTCCGTTGGCGAGCTGGCGTCCGTTCGCGGCTGCCGAGTCGCGCCCATCGACTTCACCCGTCGCTGCCGAGCGGGTGAGTCCCAGCGGAACATCACGCCCGTGCAGGTTGTCGGGGTCGTCCTGGGGGAGCGAGATCTCTGGGAGCACCGCGTTGTTGGTTCCAGGGCAGTTTCCCACCTCGGTGTTGTCGATATACGAGGGATACAGGTAGGCGAGGTTGTCGTCACCGCCGCCGGTGGTGGGGATGTAGACACCATTGCGGCTATCCATCGAGTAGAGATTGACCGCCAGAGCGAGCTGACGGGTGTTGCTCAAGCAGGCCATCCTTTGGGCCGCATCTTTCGCACTCCCGAGCGTCGGGAGCAAGATGCCGATCAGCAGGGCGATGATCGCGATCACGACAAGCAACTCGATGAGCGTGAATCCGCAACGGTTTCGGGCAACAAATGAAAGTCGAACTGATTGATGCTTCATGTGAGTATGCATGAGCGGTTCCTTCTCGCTTGACCAAACGCGAATCTGTGATGCTCTCGATCGAGAACACGCATTGAGAAGCAGCGTACTCAATGAATCCAGATGGTCATCGCGTGAGTGTGTTAACTCTGTGTGAACCCTGCATGCAGCAGCAGCTCGAAAACATCACGCTCAATAGCTCGGCGAGCTTTTGACACGAAAAAACAAGTACTTTGAGAATGGGTGCGAACACACTGCAGATTTGTACGGGCTCCCAAACCGTGTCGTGTTGACCAAACATTTACACAGCGCCAGCCCGGTGCTGAGCAACACCATCAAGATGCGCAAGGATCATGTAAAGAAACCCGCAAGGCCGTGGCGAGCCGCCGCGGATGGTCTATTTTCAGGGTCAGCAGCACAATAAGTATCGCGTGCCGCGGGCGAAAGCCGGCCTTCAACCGTCCATCGCATGCAAAGCCGTCACATCGATCTGCCACGGGTGATTCATTTGGCAGGAGTACACAATGAGCAACTTATCGCGCCGATTCTTCATGTCGAGTTCGGCATTCGCAGCGGGCACCGCCGCGCTCTCGCTCGTCAGCCCGTCTCAGTCTCGCGCGGCCAGAATGAGCATCGCCGATGAGCCGGCGCTCCCCGAGCATGCCGACGATCAGTTCGGCAGCGTGAAGCGAGTGATCTTCGCTGTAACAGACGGCATGAGCATGGGGACAATGACGCTCGCCGATCTGTATTCCAAGACAGTGCTCGGACGAGAATCATTCTGGACCAAGCTGATGATGCAAGAGGGCGTACGCAACGGCCTGTGCACAACCCACAGCGCGGATTCACTCGTCACGGATTCCGCGGCCGTGTCAACAACCTGGTCATCGGGGCAAAAAACCTATAACAAGTCCATCGGATACAGTGTTGACAAGCAGCCGCTGGATCCGATTCTTACGCGGGTCAATCGTGCCGGGTACCGCACCGGGCTCGTGACCACCTCAAAGGTGACCGACGCCACCCCGGCGGGATTTGTCGCCAATGTGCCCGTTCGGACCATGGAGCAGCAAATCGCAGACCAGATCCTTGAACGCAGACCCAATGTAGTGCTCGGCGGCGGCGGTCGATACTTCAGCGATGGGGCCCGATCGGGCTTCGAGGGCCGATTCATCACCAACCCCCGCTCGATCGGCGATGCGCGCCAGACCCGCTCGCTTCTTGGGATCTTCGCCGAGGATCACATCCCATACCATCTGGATCGCAACGGGGACGACGCGGATCTGTTGACCATGACGCGCGAAGCCATCAGCCAGCTCGATTATCTTGAGGGTGGCTTTTTCGTTCAGGTCGAAGCCGCCCGAGTGGATCATGCGGCTCATAACAATGACGCGATCTCGATGATTCACGAGCAGATCGAGTTCGACCGCACGATCGAACATCTTGCTCGATACACGAGTGATCGCGATGACACCCTGCTGCTGATCACAACAGACCACGGCAACGCGAACCCCGCGCTCAATGTCTACGGCGAAGCGAGCAGGCGTGGGTTGATGAGCCTGGCCAATGCACGCCGGTCATTCGATTGGATCTTTGATGAGCTGCGTGAGCGTGACTCGGGGCTCAAAAATATCAGACTCCAACGCGAGGTGATCGAGTACGCGACCGGTGTCGCCCTCAAGAACTCGGACTTGGCCTATCTCAATCCGAAGATCGAAGCCAGAGCGAACTTGTTTGGCGAAGCTGACTCAATCACATCGCGTCTGAGCTCGTTGCTCGCTAACCGGAGCGGGGTCGCGTTCTCAAGCAAGAATCACACATCCGACATGGTGTTGTTCTCCGCAGTGGGCGCAGGCGCGGATCTCTTCCCCCCGGTGCTTGATAACACGGACATACAGCCGCGCCTGCTGCATCTGATGGGCATCGAACGCATCGGTGCGAACTCAAAGATGATGGTTCGCACATAGTCGCGATGCTCGATACTGTTCTGAGGAATCACCTTCTGCCCACTGGAGCCCCAATGAAGATTCTCGTCTGTCTGCTCGTCATGGTTTGCAGTGTGCACGGCGCACGGGCTGCCCAGCCCGAGTCCTTTCCCGTTTCCAAGGCCGAATCCGCGCCTGAATCAGAGAATGTCGGGCACACCCGCCATCATCACCCGCACAACCCAAAGCACGAAACCACCGAAGATCCAAATCGGTTCTTCACCGATCGTGATTCACCGGTGCAGATCCCGCTCCCAAAGGAAGCCGATGCGTTTTCATTCGTGGTGTTCGGCGATCGCACCGGCGGCCCAGACAACGGTGTCGCGATCCTTGCCGACGCCGTCCGCGATACCAACCTGCTTGAACCGGACATGGTAATGACAGTTGGTGACCTGATCCAGGGGTACAACGAGACGGCGCAGTGGTTAGTTCAGATGCGTGAATTTCGGGCGGTCATGGATCGTCTGATCTGCCCGTGGTTCCCGGTCGCAGGGAATCACGATACCTACTGGCGGTTCAAGGGCACAGAACAGAAGCCCGAGAACGAGCACGACGGCATGTATGAGATGCACTTTGGACCACTCTGGTACTCGTTCACCCACAAGAACAACGAGTTCATCGTCCTCTACACCGACGAGGGGAACCCCGAAACAGGCGAGAAGACATTCCACAAGCCAGAGTCACAGCGGATGAGCCCCGAGCAAAGAGCGTTCCTGAGCCAGGCGCTCGAGCGTGGCAAGGACAAAGACCACATCTTTGTCTTCGTGCATCACCCGCGATGGCTCCAGGGTGGATATGGCGACGACTGGGATTCGGTCCATTCCATGCTCGTGGAAGCAGGTAATGTCGCCGCGGTGTTCGCCGGGCATATCCATTACATGCGGTACGAGGGAAAACGCGACGGCATCGAGTATCTCTCTCTCGCGACCACCGGCGGGCATCAGAGCGGCACCGCGCCTGAGGTTGGATACCTGCATCATTTTCATCTGGTCACCGTTCGCAAGCAACAGATCGCCATGGCCACACTCCCCGTTGGCGAGTTGATAGACCCAAGAGACATCACTGGCGAACTGGCAACCCAAAGCGCACAGCTGGCACGGATTGTGCCCGAGTTTGATCAAACGCTCCAGTTCGATGAGCACGGCGCTGTCAGTGACTACATCGAGACGCGGGTACTGAACCCGACGAGCTACACGATCGAGTACACGCTCAGTGCTCGCTCGGAGGACAGCCGCTGGTACTTCCCCATGGATCACGAGCACGGTCGTCTTGGGCCGGGCGAGTCAAAGAAGCTCGGTTTTCGCCTACTTCGTGAGCCCGGCACAATCGATGAGACATTCCGGCTGCCCCAGCTCGTGCTCGAACGCGATGTGCTCACCAAGAGCTTCCGGTACGAGCTTCCGTCTGTGAGCGCCTTCGTCCCCATCGATCCGTCCGCCCTTCCCGCTCCGCCCCAGCTCATGTATGAATCGGTCGCCGAGTTCAATCAACGCGACTCAATCGATGCCCTTCGGGTTCCCAGCAGCACAGTTGCGCTGGGGCAGGGTGCGTTTACAATCGAATCCTGGTTCAACGCGGATCGCTTCGATGGCCGCACAGGGCTGCTCTGCAAGACCGAGGGCAGCGAGTACGGGATCTTTGTCACCGACGCACGCCCAACCTTCTCCGTCCATCTCGACGGGGAATATGTCACGATACGAGCCCCCCAAGCCGCGCTCATGACAGACCGCTGGCATCACATCGCCGGCGTCTACGATGGTCAGGAAGTCCGCCTCTATGTGGATGGCCAGGTCGTGGCGCGCAAGCCCGGTTCGGGCAAGCGGGACACCAATGATCTGCCGCTGATGATCGGCGCCGATGTGAACCGCGACGGGTTGCCGACAAGCCCGTTCACCGGCGAGATCGATGAGGTGCGTCTGTCCAACATTGCGCGATACAGCGGCGATCAGTTCACTCCAGCAAGATGGCATCGCCCCGATGACCGCAGCGTGCTGCACTACCGCATGGACGGGCTGATCGGACCCTGGGTCTACGATTCGTCAAACAATCACGCGCACGCTTGGATCGTGGGCGAAGCAGCGATCGCACCCGCCAACTAATGGAAGCAACGCATGGTAACACGCTGTAGAATATTGGGACTGAGCGTCTGTGCATGTCTGCTTGCAACGCTCACAGCGTGCACGCCAAACGCGGTGCAAGAGCGACAGACTCGGGTCATCGCCCACCGTGGCGCGAGCGGGTACCTGCCAGAACACACGCTCGAGGCGTACGCCGCGGCCTATTTCATGGGTGCCGATCTCATCGAGCCGGATGTGATCACCACGCGCGACGGCCAGCTCATCTGCATGCACGACCTTTATCTGGAAACGGTCACAGACGCGGCTCTGCGGTTCCCGGACCGCGCCAGAGCCGACGGGCACTGGTATGCGATCGACTTCGATCTCAATGAGATCACTTCACTCAATGTCCATGGGCGTGGCGATGGACAGTGGGAGGGTTTCCAAGTCCCGACCTTCGAGCAAATGCTAGTGCTGATCCATCGGCTCAATCAGCAGACCGGGCGCCGTGTCGGTGTCGTCCCCGAACTCAAGGATCCAGATTTTCACACGCGTGCGGGCTTTGATCTCGCATCAGCAGCCGTCTCCATGATCGAACGCACGGGATGGGACACGGGCGTGTGCATGATCCAGTGCTTCGATCCCAAGACGCTCCAGGCCTTGCATCGGCGCCACGGCAACCGCTATTCACTGTTGCAGCTCATCTCTGATCCCAAGAAAGTCCCGTCACTCGAAGAGATCGCAATCTATGCATCCGGCATCGGTCCAAGCCGCAAGGTGATCGATGCGGACCCAGAGTATGTCAAGCGTGCGCAAGCGTTGGGCCTGCTGGTCTTCCCGTACACCTTCAACGATGAACGCGAAGCGCTGATCCGATATGGGAACCACCTACGAGTCGATGCGGTCTTTGCGAACTACCCCGATATAGCCGCCCACGCCCTTGAGCCGCGATGAGACTCGACCGATGCGCATCCTATTTACCCATTGAGCCCACGACTGAGGCCACGACGCGCTGCTGATCAACTCAGGATACACACTTTGAGCTTTGCGTAAGTGTGGATCCAAAGCGAACTGTTGCCGCGGATTCAAACGGGAACAGATCGCAAAACGCTCACCCGCCCGTTGTCCCCGAACTCCGCAGCGCATCAAGCTCGGACCAGCGGGCATACAGATCGCTCACCTGCTTCTGGGCATCCCTGAGCTGTGAATAGATCGCCGCGGCCTTCTTATGATCTGCGACCAGCGCCGGATCAGCGGCTTGGCGTTCAAAGCGTTCGACCTGCGCCTCCGCCTCAAGGATGGCCGCTTCCATACCCTCATATTCAAGCTGGAACTTATACGAGAGCTTCCCCGGCTTGGGGGTGTTCTGCGCTTTGCTCGCGGCAGGCAGCGGTGCGCTCGGCTTTGAGTGTTGCGTCGCATCCTGTTGCTCTCGCTTGGCCTGAGCCGCGCTCCACTGCTCGATCGACGCGAAACGCTTGGCTTCACCCTGAGCATTGAGCGCGAGGTATTCGGTGGAGATCCGTTCGAGCAAGAAACGGTCGTGCGTGACCAGCACAATTGCGCCCGAGAACCCCATCAACGCCTGCTCGAGCACTTCGAGCGATGGGATGTCGAGATCATTGGTCGGCTCATCGAGCAGCAGCACATCGGCTGGCAAGAGCGTGAGATTCGCGATAAGCACCCGTGCCTGCTCACCCCCGGAGAGGTTGCTGATGCGCGTCTGCAGCTGGTCGGCATCGAAGTGAAACCGCTTCGCCCAGCCCGACACATGGATCGACTGGCCGTTATATTGAAGATTCTCACCGAAAGGGCACAGCGCTTCTTTGAGCGTCTGCGTCTGGATGAGCGTCTCTCGGTGCTGGCTGAATGTCACGGTCTTCAAGTTGTCGGCACGTGTGATCGTGCCCGAGTCGGGCTCAAGATCGCCCGACATCAGACGCATGAGTGTGGTTTTTCCTGAGCCATTGACACCAAGCAAGCCAACCCGTTGTCCCGGCGTCAGCGTGAGATCCAGCTCGGTGAAAAGCTTCTTGTCGCCCATCGATTTGGACACGCCCTGTAGTGTCAACAGTTTTTTTGTCTTGCGATCGGTCGCTTGAAACGCGAACGAGGCGACCTGTGACAGTGCATCGTTTCGCTTCGTAGTCGCTTTGAGTTCATCGCGCCGAGTCGCCGCCGCGCCGACCTGCGTTTTGTTCCTGGTCTGGCGTCCCTGAATCCCCTGGTTGAGCCACGCGGTATCGCGGCGGACCTTGCTCGCGATGCTCACCTGGGCTGCACGCTGCGCCTCAAGAAAAGCCTCTTTCCGCCTGACGAACTCGGTGTAGTTGCCCCTGGATTCAAAGGCCCCGCCCGGATAAGCGTCCGAGAGTTCGACAATGCGGGTCGCGGTGTTCTCAAGGAAGCGGCGGTCATGCGTCACATAGACGATCGCCATCGAAACCTGCTTGACGAACCGTTCAAGCCAGAGCACGCCCTCGAGATCCAGATGGTTCGTTGGCTCATCGAGCATGAGCACTTCGGGGTCCTGCGCCAACGCTTTGGCAATCGAGAGACGCTTGCGCCAACCACCAGAAAGCGCGGCAACCGGCTGATCGAAATCAGAAAACCCGAGCTTGGAGAGCGTGATCGATGCACGGGTTGTCGGGTCCATCCCCGTGTGGTCGTGCTCATCCAAAGTGTCCCGCACGACACTCAGGGCCGTGGCACCATCACTAAACCGATCCTCCTGATCGACATACACCACACGCAGCAACGCCTTGCGGACAATCTCGCCCTCATCGGGATCGATGAGCCCTGAGAGTACTTTGAGCAGCGTGGTTTTACCGCTACCGTTGGGTCCGATGAGACCAACGCGTTCTCCCTCTTCGACATGCAGCGAGACCCCTTCGAAGAGCGTGTTCGACGGGTATGCTTTGGAGAGATCGCGAGCGGAAAGTAGATTGGTCATATGGGTGCAGTATGGTCAAAGGAACAAATGAAACACTGATGGGGGCCGGGCACTGCAGATCGAGACTGAAGGGAATTTCCTGCCCAGCAGACGCTCAGACACCTATCTATACATTCTATACATGAGTTCTCACGCCCACATAGAGTCGATTTCGATACACTTGCCCCTTCAACTCGGTATGCTATGGTCTTCCCACCAAGACTGTACGATGAGGAATCAATGATGCCAAGCCTGACGATCATGATCGGTGTACAAGCCGGAACGACCTTCGATCTCGCAAACCGTCCGCTTTCGGTCGGGCGCGATCCATCCCGTGATATCCAGATCACGGATTTGAAGGTGAGCCGCAAACACGCGGTTGTTCGTTTGACCGAATCCGGCCACGCGATATCACCCACGAAGGCCAAAAACGGGCTCCTGATCAATGGCACTGATGTTTCTGATGAAACACTCCTTCAAGATGGCGATGAGCTGATGCTCGGCGAAACAGTGCTGCGATTCAGTGTGGAGTCTTCCCCTGATTTCACGAACGCCGTTCACAATCGCAAGGTCGCAGACCGCAACGCACGCGATGCCAATACCATGATGTAAACCGATTTTTCGGGGGGATCCAATCCGGATTCGCCCCCGGTCTCCGGAACGAAGGGTTTAGGCCTACTCCGGCTCGCGGCTGGGCCTGGGTGTGTAACTCAAAAATACGCCGGTTTCCTGCCAGAAGGCCTCGAGCTGATCGATCTGATCGCGTGCTCGAACACCCAGTTGTTCCACAACCCGCGATACAAGCAGCTCGGCGGTCAGGACCACGGGTAACGCACTATCAAACGGGCCCACGGCAGGGATTTTCAACTCGCACCAGTTCTTGGTTAGCGACGCAAGCGGTGAAAGCGGACTGTCGGTGATCGCCACAATGGTGACGCCGAGTTCCGCGAGTTTTCGTGCGGCTGAGATCGAATTGCGCCGGTAGCGAGCAAAGTCAAAGATCACCGCCGTGTCCCCTTTCGTCGCGCTGCACAAATCCCGGCCGGCAGACTGCTCGTCCACCCGATGCACATTGGGCAACACCATGGACAGACCACTATGAAGCACGATGGCCCCGGCCATCGAAGTTTCACCCGAAACGATCCAGACTCGCTTCGCCCGCACAATTGGTGCTGCAAGTTTGGTCAACCGATCTTTATCGAGTGTCAGAAAGGTCCGGTGCAAGGCATCCTCGATCGCTGCTCGTGGACCGTCGGTGGCAGTGTCCCGATGTCGAATCCGCTGGCTGGGGCTTGAAAGCTGGCTCGACAACTCATCGCGAACACGGTTCTGGAGGTCGGTGTAGCCCGCAAAGCCGAGTTTGCTGGCGAATCGAACCACCGAGGGCCGACTGGTTTGCACCGTGCTCGCCAGGTCCGATACCGTGCCGAAGGCTAACAGGGTGGGGTTGGCGAGGACAACCTCAGCAATTCGCCGCTCGGTAGGGGTCAGTTGCCCGCTGATCTGGGCGATTAATTCTTCGATCATCACTGTTGGCACCCCTATGGTCAATGTGTTACACTATGGCCTGTGCAGTGTACAATCAGTTACAGTGCGAGCACACCCCCAACCCGAACCATTTATGGAGCGCACCATGCCCCAGTCGACCCAGTACACCCAAACAGGCAAAGAGACCGCCTTTCTCGAACGCGTCGAAGACACGCAGTACAAGCGTGAGATCATCAACGGGCTCGCACCGTTCCTCGATGAGCGGGCCCCGCAAGACATGCTCGATTTCTACGGCTCAGACGAACTGGTTCAGCTCCGTGTGCTCAAGGGCAGCGATCGGGATGTCGAGAAGCGCATGCCGGTGAAGGTGACGCGCCATTACTATGAACTCGCCCAGAAGAGCAAGCCCATGCAGCGGCTGGTCAAGGCGAGCCCCGACGAAACACGCGACCTCGCGGGTTCGGAAGACCCCGGGAACCAGATGGACTACAGCCCGGTCGAGGGGCTGCTTCACAAATACGAGATGGGGCTGATGTATGTCGTCTCGACCTGCTCGGCGCACTGCCGCTTCTGCTATCGCGAAGAGCTGATCGCCCGCAAGGAGATCCAGCGCAAAGACGGCACGGTCGCCAAGAAGGGGCTCGCGAAGATCCCCGAGATCACCGAATACATCAAATCGTTCAATGCGGAGGTCGCCGCCAACGGTGGTCGCCACCCTAAGTCTGGTCGTGAGAAGCTGCGTGAGATTCTGCTTTCGGGCGGCGATCCCATGGTGCTCAACAACTCGAAGATCGCCGCATGGCTGGCGGCGTTGGCCGAGGTCGGGATCGAGTCGATCCGGATCGGCACCAAGGAGATGGCCTTCTATCCCAAGCGCTTCGACGAGACCTTCTTTGCCATGCTCGATGAGTTCCACGAGGCGTACCCCGAGGTGGGCGTGCACTTTATGGTCCACTTCGAACACCCCGACGAGTTCCTTGTCAAGGACGACGAAGGCAACTACATCCAGGACGACAAGGGCATCTATCAGTGGGTCCCCGATACCGGCGACGCCATGCGCGGCTTGCTTGCACGCGGCTGGATCACGGTCGAAAACCAGACCCCCATCATCAAGGACATCAACGACGATGCCGACGCTCTCCGCATCATGCAGCGGGAGATGAAGCGTGTTGGTGCCGAGAATCACTACTTCTTCTGTGGGCGTGACATCGTCGCATACCGTGCGTTCAACATTCCCATCGAGAAGGCCTGGCAGATCCTCAACGAGTCGCAAAAGGGGCTCTCGGGCGTCGAAGCGCATGCTCGCCTCTCGATCACGCACTACAAGGGCAAGACCGAAGTTGTCGCCGTGACCAACGAGCCCATCCCCGGGCTCGCGGGCAGCGAGAACGGCGTGGTCATCTTCAAGATCCTCCGCAACGCCGGCAGCGCCCCAGACCGGTGCAAGGTCTGCATCGTCGGGCGCAATCCCGAAGCGGTCTGGTTCGACGACTACGCCGACCGAGTCCTCTTCGACGAAGCCGGACTCTTTGCGTATGGACGCGTGAAGGACGCGGCCTCACTCGCCTCCAACTGAGCACGATCATGATCAACAAGCAAGTATCGAGCCCCGCTCATGCGGTCCAAGATGTGTTCGATGGCGCGACCGTGATGATTGGTGGGTTCGGAGAGGCGGGGAGCCCGATCGAACTCATCCATGCGCTGATCGATCAAGGGGCGAGGGATCTGACCGTCGTGAGCAACAACACCGGCAGCGGTGAAGTTGGGCTTGCGGCGCTGCTCAAGGCCGAGCGCGTCTCCAAGGTCATCTGCTCATTCCCAAGAACCGCGAACTCAACGGTTTTTCCTGATCTCTACCGCAGCGGGAAGACCAAGCTGGAACTGGTTCCACAAGGAACACTCGCCGAACGCATCCGCGCCGGCGGCGCGGGCATCCCGGCTTTCTATACCCCCGCGGCGGTGGGGACCCCGTTGGCTGAGGGCAAAGAGAGCCGAACATTTGATGGACGAGAGTATGTCATGGAACTCGGGCTCAAAGCGGACTTCGCACTCATCAAAGGCAAAGCCGCCGATACCTACGGCAATGTGATCTACAACAAGACCGCCCGCAACTTCGGGCCCCCGATGGCGATGGCGGCCAAGGTCGCGATCGTGCAAGTCGAGCGGGTGGTCGAACCCGGCGAGATCGACCCCGAGATCGTGGTGTCGCCGGGGATCTTTGTGAATCGGGTCGTGCAGGTCGCCAACCCGGCCCACGAATCGCAGCTTGTCGCCGCAGGAGAGACATACCCATGACCCAGCAGCACCAAGTCATCGGCTGGACCCGCGACGAGATGGCCAAACGCCTCGCGCTGGATATCCCCAACGGCTCGTATGTGAATCTGGGCATCGGCATCCCCGAGTTGGTCACCCGGTTTGTCCCCGCCGGGCGAACCCTGATCTATCACACCGAGAACGGAATGATTGGCATGGGGCCATCGCCAGCCGAGGGCGAGGGCGACCCGGAACTCATCAACGCCGGCAAGCGTCAGGTGACGGCGATCCCGGGGGCCGCCTATTTTCATCATGCCGACAGCTTCGCGATGATCCGTGGCGGGCACATTGATCTCTGCGTTTTGGGCGCGATGCAGGTGTCTCAGAACGGTGATCTGGCGAACTGGTCGACCGGTGAGCCCGGGGCGATCCCGGCCGTGGGCGGCGCGATGGATCTGTGCGCCGGGGTGAAATCGGTTTTCGTTATTACCCAGCACTGCACCAAGGACGGCGAGCACAAGCTGGTCGAATCCTGCACCTACCCGCTCACCGGGGTCGTCGTAATCAATCGCGTCTACACCGATCTGGCGGTCATTGATATTGTCGCTGAGGGGTTCAAGCTCGTCGAGCTGAGCCCCGGCGTGGACTTTGAGTATGTCCAGCAGCGCACCGGCGCCCCCCTGATTCCCATCTCGCACTGACCTCCATCTCACACTGATCCCATCTCCCAATGATCCATGGAACACATCATGAGCACCAGCACCCAACTGTCGCGTAGCGCCACCCTCTTTGAGCGTGCTTGCAAGGTTCTCCCCGGCGGCGTGAGTCGAAACGCGGTGCTGCGCGATCCGCACCCGCATTATGTCGATCACGCTTCTGGATGCCGCATTGTCGATGTCGATGGCGTATCACGGATTGACTTCGCCAATAACATGGCCTCGCTGATTCATGGGCACGCAGACCCGGACATGATCCGGGTGGTGACCGAGCAGATCCACAAGGGCACTGCGTTCAACATGGGTACTGAGAGCGAAATCGAATACGCCGAGTACCTGCTCTCACGCAACGACGGCTTTGATAAGCTGCGATTTGTGAACTCGGGCACCGAGGCGTTGATGGTCGCGATCAAGGCCGCGCGGGCGTTCACCAACAAGCCCATGATCGCCAAGGCCGAAGGCGCGTACCACGGCGCATACGACTATGTGGAGGTGAGCCAGACACCCCAGCCCGACCGCTGGGGCGATGCCGGACGCCCGAATCGTGTCCCCCTTGTTACGGGCACTCCCGCATCGGCGATCGATGATGTGGTGATTTTCCCGTTCAACAACATCGAGCGATCGATCGCGTTGCTCGACGAGCATGTGGACCAGCTCTCGTGCGTGGTGCTGGATCTCATGCCGCACCGTGTGGGCCTCAACCCTGCGGAGCCCGAATATGTGCGGGCGCTGCGAGATTGGACCACCCGCAACGGGGTGCTGCTGATTCTCGACGAGGTGATTACCTTCCGATCCGAATACGGCGGGTTGCAGCAGCAGTACGGCATCGAGGGCGATCTCACGGCGCTGGGCAAAATGATCGGCGGCGGCTTCGCGATCGGCGCGGTCGCGGGGCGCGACGAGGTCATGGATGTGCTCAACCCCAAATCCGGGCGGTACCTCTTCCCGCACTCTGGGACATTCTCGGCGAACCCCGTCGCGATGGTCGCGGGGCTTGCTGCGATGAAGAAGTTTGATCACGCCCAGGTGCAACGGCTCAACACGCTCGCCAAGCGCGCACGAGACGGGATCACCAATGCGATCGAATCAACAGGCTTCGGTGCGAGCGTGACCGGCACGGGCTCGATGTTCCGCGTCCACCTCAAGCCGACCGCCCCACGCGATTATCGCGAGGCATACAACACACCCCAAGAGACAAAGCAGCTCAAGATCCTGCTCGACCACATGTTCGAGCAGGGCTTCGTGATGATCTATAGCTGCTCAGCGACGCTCTCGACTCCAATGACCGAGGTCGAAATCGATGCGCTGGTCGAGGGCTTCCGCAGCGGGTTCGAGAAACTCGTCCGCGGCACCTGATCACGATCGCTGAAAAACAGTCGCCAGACCCTGGCCCACGCCTACACACAGCGAGGCGAGCCCGTGCTGCGCATCTCGGCGCACCATCTCATGGATCAGCGTGGTCGCGATGCGAGCGCCGCTGCAGCCCAGCGGGTGTCCGATGGCGATCGCCCCGCCGTTGACATTGAGTTTCTCGTCCCGGATGTCGAGTTCACGGGCGCACGCCAGTGACTGGGCCGCGAACGCCTCATTGAGTTCGATCAGATCGATGTCACCGAGCGATAGGTTGGCACGCAGCAGCGCCTTGTGGATGGCCGGCACCGGCCCGATGCCCATGAATGCGGGATCAACCCCCGCGGCGGCGCTCGGCCCCACAAACGCGAGCGGGGAGAGCCCGAGTTGCTTTGCCCGCTGCTCTTCAACCAGCAGCAGCGCGGCGCTCCCATCATTCACGCCCGAGGCGTTGCCCGCCGTGACCGTCCCCTGATCGTCCTTGGCGAAAACCGGTCGGAGCTTGGCGAGCTGCTCGATGGTTGTCTCTGGGCGCGGGTGCTCGTCGGTGTCAAAGCTGATCGGGTCGCCCTTGCGCTGAGGGATCTCGACGGGAACCAGCTCATCGTTGAACGCCCCACGCGCATGGGCCGCAGCCCATCGCTGCTGGCTCCGAAGCGCAAAGTCGTCCTGATCGGCGCGGCTGATCTTGTGCTTGCGTGCGACATTCTCGGCCGTCTCGCCCATGGCATAGGGGTGATAAAGCTCGGCGAGTTTGGGATTGACAAATCGCCACCCGATCGAGGTGTCGAAAATTTCCTGGTTCCGGGCGTACGCGCTGTCGGCCTTGCTGAGCACCAGCGGTGCGCGGCTCATGGACTCAACGCCCCCGGCGATGAACACATCGCCGTGGTTGGCCTCGATCATGCGAGCCGCGATATTGATCGCATCGAGGCCCGAGGCGCAGAGCCGGTTGACCGTCGAACCGGGCACGCTCGATGGGAGCCCGGCGAGCAGCAGGGCCATGCGGGCGACATTGCGGTTGTCTTCTCCCGCCTGATTGGCGGACCCGAAGTAGACATCATCGATCAGGATGGGGTCAATCCCCGATTGCTCAACAACCCGCTTGATGACCAGCGCGGCCAGATCATCGGGGCGTACCGATGAGAGCGCACCCCCGTAGCGACCGATCGGGGTTCTCTGTGCGGCGATTATTGCGGCTCGTCTTTGCATGCTCAAATGATAGCGCATTTCGCTCTGAGAACGCTTCGGTGGTGGGGGGCGATCGTTCGGATCGAGGACGGTCAGGCGATCAGAATCTCGCCGAATTCGTAGCGAACTCTGGATCGACGCGGCGCTGCGGGGCGAACGCGGAGCCAGTATGATGTTCCATGGCCGACACACGGTTTTTCGCCGGTTCGACTTTTCAACCATCAGGACACCTCGTCGTCATGCAAGCACCTGATCGCCCCCCTCAGATTGGTCCCGCCGAGCTCACCGTGACCGGGGTTTCGGCTCGGGATGCATCGTTCGGGGATATCGACTGGGTGAGGTGCCTGCCATTCATCGGGCTGCATCTCGCCTGCGGCGCGGTGCTCTGGGTGGGCTGGAGCCCGGTTGCCTTGCTCGTCGCCGGGCTCATGTATGTCTTCCATATGTTTGTGATCACGGCGTTCTACCACCGCTATTTTTCCCACCGGGCCTTCAAGACCTCGCGGGTGTTCCAGTTCCTTGGTGCACTCGCGGCTACTTCATCTGCGCAGCGTGGCCCGCTGTGGTGGGCCGCGCATCATCGGCATCATCATCTCCATTCCGATGATGAGCATGACACGCATTCGCCATCACAGCGTGGGCTGCTGATGAGCCATGTTGGCTGGTTCATGACCAAGGGCGCCTTTGAGACCCCCGAACGATTGGTGCGTGATTGGAAGCAGTATCCTGAGCTGCAACTGATCAACAAGTTTGACTGGTTCGCGCCGCTTCTTCTTGCGTTTTTGCTCTTTGGTCTTGGCGCTGTGCTCGAACGCTATGCGCCTTCGCTGGGCACGAACGCTTGGCAGATGTTTGTCTGGGGCTTCGTAGTCTCGACGGTCGTTGTCTATCACGCGACATACACGATCAACAGTCTGGCGCACCGATGGGGGAGGGCACGCTATGACACGGGGGACGATAGCCGGAATAACTTTTGGCTCGCGCTGCTCACCATGGGCGAGGGATGGCACAACAACCATCATTTCTATCCATCGAGCGCTCGCCAGGGGTTTCGCTGGTGGGAGGTCGATCTGACCTACTACGGCTTGGTCTTGCTTTCCAAGTTCGGGCTGGTGTGGGATCTGCGGGCCGTGCCCAAGCGGGTGCTCCAAGAGCAACGCATCAGCCCACAGCCGGCAGAGCAACGCGATGCCTGAGTCGATCCAGATGCCCGGGCAACGCATCGCGATCGTGGGGGCAGGTGTATCCGGGCTGGTCGCGGCGTATCTGCTCAATCAGAAGCACGATGTCACGGTCTTTGAGGCCGGCTCCTACATCGGTGGCCATACCAACACCATCCAAGTTCAGACACCCGCTGGTACGCTGGCGGTGGATACGGGGTTTATCGTCTACAACGAGCGCAACTACCCGCTATTCTCACGTCTGCTCGCAGAACTCGGGGTTCAGACCCAGCCATCGACGATGAGCTTTGCGGTGAGCTGCGACCGGACCGGGCTTGAGTACAACGGGTCGTCTCTGAATCAGCTCTTCGCGCGGCGTCGGGACCTGCTCTCGCCAGCGCACTGGAACATGATACGCGATATCACGAGGTTCAACCGCGAAGCAGAGCAGCTCCACGAGCGCGGAAACGCCACGAGCGTCGAAGACTTTGTGCATGAACACCGATTTGGGCGGCGTTTTCTTGAGCACTACCTGATCCCGATCGGGGCTTCGATCTGGTCGTGCCCGAGCGGGGCGTTTCGCCAGTTTCCGATCCGGTTTGTGATCGATTTTCTCCGGAATCATGGAATGCTCCAGGTCGGTGATCGGCCACAGTGGCGCGTGATCACGGGTGGGTCGGATCAGTATATCGAACCGTTGGTTTCCGGGTTTCGCGAACGGATACGGCTCCAGACACCGGTCCACGGGGTCTCCAGAGAGCCGCATCGAGTCCAGATCGCCCTAGCCGATGGGCAACGCGAGTCGTTTGATCATGTCGTATTCGCGTGCCACAGCGATCAAGCGCTGCGCATGCTCGATCAACCAAGCCAGGTCGAGCATGAGCTGCTTGGCGCGTTCCCCTATCAGCTGAACGAGACCGTGCTGCATACTGATACGGATCTGCTACCCAAACGCAAGCGGGCGTGGGGCAGCTGGAACTACCGGATCCGTGAGGACGATGCGGACAAGGTTGCGATCACATACTCTATGAACATGCTTCAATCGCTTGATACCCAAGAGCACTACTGCGTGACTCTCAACGAGACCGATCGCATCGACCCCGCCAAGATTATCCGTTCCATCACCTATCACCATCCCCTTTTCACGCAAGAGCGCGATGGTGCGCAATCCAGGCACCACGAACTGATCGGGCCCAATCGCACCTCATTCTGCGGCGCCTATTGGGGATACGGGTTCCATGAGGACGGCGTGCGAAGTGGGGTGAAGGTCGCCGAGCATTTCGGATGTACGATGTGAGCCAGAACAGCTTCATCTATACCGGGTGGGTTCGGCATCGCCGGCTGTCCCCACGCTCCCATTCGTTCCGATACCGGATGTTCCAGATGTATCTCGATCTCGATGAGCTGGACCACCTGTTTGAGGGCAGCTGGATCTGGTCGACCAAGCGTGCCGCGCTGGCACGATTCAAGCGATCGGATCACATTGGAGATCCCGCGGTCGATCTATCGACAGCCGTGCGTGATCTGATTGAAATCGAGACAGGCCAGCGACCCGCGGGTCCGATTCGGCTGCTCACCCACCTGCGCTACTTTGGCTGCTGCATGAACCCGGTTAGTTTTTACTATGTGTTCGATCAACAGGACGAAGTGGTCGAAACGGTGGTCGCCGAGGTGCACAACACCCCCTGGGGTGAGCGGCATTGCTATGTGCTCCCGCGTGAAGCCCAGCGTGAGCAGGGGATGGCACCGCATGAGTTCGAGAAGGCGTTTCATGTCTCCCCGTTCATGCCGATGGATCAGCAGTACGCCTGGCGGCTCTCAGAGCCCGGTGAGCAGCTGCTTGTCCACATGGAATCGCTCGAATCAGGGTCGAAGGTCTTTGACGCGACGATGGTCTTGAACCGGATTGAACTCAATAAAGTGAATCGGGCACGGGTTTTGCTTCGATATCCAATGATGACGGGAAAGGTCATCGCGGCGATCTACTGGCAGGCGCTGCGGCTCTGGATCAAACGGATCCCCTTTCATACACACCCCAAACGATCCACGGCCGGTAGATAAGAGCCGCATGTCACACACTGAAACGACGAAACAACGCCGTGCATTGACCCCCGAACAGGTGGGGCAAGGCGACGGGCGACTCGGGCCTATTGATCGCTTGTGCAAGCAAGCTGTTGAGCGACGCTTGGATGGTCTTTCGCAAGGATGCGTCCGGCTGATCGATCACGGTCAGCAGCGCGTTTTGGGCCAAGCGAGCGATGGTGTTTGCCCCAGCATCCATGTGCATGACGCGGCGTTCTACCGTCGATCGGTGCTTGGTGGGGGGCTGGGGTTTGCCGAGGCGTATCTTGATGGTGATTGGGATTCCGATGATCTCACGGCCCTGCTGCGTGTGTTTGTGCGCGATATCCAGGTGGCCCATGAGAACGAGCGGGGTCTGGCACGGCTGCGTGAGCCCTTGCGCCGAGTGGGCGGCTTGTTGCAACGAAACAGCCGGATCGGCAGCCGACGGAACATTGCGGCTCATTATGACCTGGGCAACGCGCTCTTTGGGCTGTTTCTTGATGAGACTATGACCTACTCGTGCGGCATCTTTGATTCCAGCGAGACCACGCTCGGGCAGGCCTCGATCAACAAGCTCGACCGGATCTGCAAAAAGTTGGATCTCTCGCCTGCAGATCATGTTCTGGAAACCGGGACCGGCTGGGGAAGCTTTGCAATCCATGCGGCCAGAAACTACGGCTGCCGTGTCACCACGACCACGATCTCCGCCGAGCAGCACGCGTTTGCCAAGCGGGAGATCGAGCGGGCCGGAATGCAGGATCGCATCACGCTGTTGCTGGAAGACTACCGTGATCTCACTGGCAGCTACGATAAGCTTGTCTCGATCGAGATGATCGAAGCGGTGGGGCACGGCTATCTCGATACCTACCTGGGTGCGTGCTCACGCTTACTGCGACCGGACGGACAGATGCTGCTGCAAGTGATATCGATGCCCGATCAGCGATACGGCTCGTATTTGCGCACAACCGATTTCATCCAAAAGCATGTATTCCCGGGCAGTTGCTGCCCTTCTTTGGGCGCGGTCGCAGCATCGGTCGCACGGTCGACGGACCTGCGGAGTGTGCAATATGAAGACCTGACGCCGCACTATGTGACGACTCTTGGCCACTGGCGAAGCAGGTTCAAAGCGCAGCAGGACATGGTGCTCGAGTTGGGATATCCAGAGCGATTCATCCGTCTGTGGAACTATTACCTGAGTTATTGTCAAGCAGGATTTGCCGAACGGTACATCGGTGTGGGGCAGATGCTGCTCAATAAGCCGCGTTGCCAGCGGGTCACGCCGCTGGCTGAGATCGTGAAAGGGCGGGCCCAGCTTGCAGGGGCCTTGGGCACTTGAGCGCGGACATGTCGAATCCTGCGATGGAGGTTGAATCATGAGTATCTGGATGCTCGTCCTGATCGCGTGGGCTGTGCTCGCGGTGGTCATGAGCGCCCTTTGGCTGGTGCAGCGGAGGACTCACAACGCGGGGATTGTCGACATCGCGTGGTCTTTCGGCACGGCGATGTGCGCGATCTGGTTCGCATGGGGCGCTGGTGGTGATGTGAATCGTCGGATCCTGGTCGCTGCAATCGCGGGGATCTGGGGCCTGAAGCTGGGCGTCTATCTGTTCTCACGCCTCATCGGTGCGCACGAGGATCGACGCTACGCCATGATGCGTGAAAAGTGGGGCGACAAGACCCAGCAGCGGATGTTCATGATCTTTCAGATTCAGGCGTTCTGGGCGGTACTTTTCGCGCTGCCCATGTTGCTCGCGTCGATGAACGATACACCAGGGCTGCGCTGGTTCGACTGGCTGGGGCTGGCGATCTGGCTCATTTCTGTCATCGGGACCGGGGTTGCGGATGCGCAACTCAATGCGTTCCGCAAGAACCCTGAAAACGAGGGCGAGGTTTGCCGGCGGGGGTTGTGGCGGTACTCTCGGCATCCCAACTATTTCTTCGAATGGATCCACTGGTGGGCGTATGTGGCGATCGGGCTGTCTGGCCAGTGGGGCTGGTTCACACTGGCTGGCCCAGCGGTGATGCTTTTCTTCCTGCTGAAGGTCACGGGCATTCCGATCACCGAAAAAGCGATGATCCGATCCCGCGGCGATAAGTATCGGCGATATCAAGAGACGACCAGCGCGTTTGTGCCCTTGCCGCCGCGAGAGGAGGCGGCGTCATGAGTTTGGCCGGGATTGGTATCGCGCTCGCCGAGCGGGGCTGGCTGCCGGACGCGTTGGTCCGTCGGGGGATCCGCAATCTGTGCTCGCAACGATTGCGTGATTGTGTCGCTGCTGATGTGCAAGGGCAGCGTGTGGCACGCGAGCGTTTCGCACTAGAGATGCGATCTGGGCCAGTTGCGCCGGTCCCGCAAGCCGCGAACGAACAGCATTATGAGGTGCCCCAAGCGTTCTTTGGCGCTGCGCTGGGGCCTCGTCGCAAGTACAGCGGGTGCTTCTGGCCGGCAGATTGCCGTTCGCTCCAGCATGCGGAGGATGCGAGTCTCGAGATCACCTGCGAGCGAGCAGGAATCGAAGACGGGATGGAAGTGCTTGAACTCGGATGCGGCTGGGGTTCGCTCACGCTCTGGCTGGGCGAGCGCTATCCCAACGCACGCATCACCGCGGTCTCTAACTCCGCTTCCCAGCGTGAGTACATCATGGATCAGGCCCGGGAGCGGGGGCTTGAGAACATCCGGGTCATCACCTGCGACATGAATGACTTTGAGATCGACACACGCTTTGATCGGGTGGTATCGGTCGAGATGTTTGAGCATATGCGAAACTATGAGGTGCTGCTTGCGAGGGTTGCATCGTGGCTCAAGCCCGAGGGGAAGCTCTTTGTGCATATCTTTGCGCATCGCTGTGCCGCGTACGCGTTCGAGACTCAGGGCGCTGGGAACTGGATGGGGCGTTATTTCTTCACCGGTGGCATCATGCCCGCGCAGCAGTTGCCGCATGATTTTGACCGCGATCTTACGGTGTCGCAGGAGTGGGTCTGGGACGGCATGCACTACCAGAAGACCGCGGAGGCCTGGCTCGTCAACCTGGACCGCAACCGATCGAGCGTGATCGAGCTGTTTGCTCGTTCGATGCCCATGCCGCAGGCGAAGAAGATGTTTCATCGGTGGCGCATCTTCTTCTTGGCGTGTGCGGAAACCTTTGGCTATGACAACGGGAGCGAATGGATCGTGGCGCATTATCTTCTTGAACACCAGAAATCTAACACTGAGCCGCTCGGGACCGTGCAGGAGCAGATCGGGGTCGCTCCATGAAGTGGCTTTCAGTCTTTGTGTCGATCGCGTTCCTGATCCTGCTCGGCGGGATCATCTATGGCTTCGTGTACGGCGGGGGTTGGGGCGAGCTTCGTGAGCTGCTCAACTACCCTTGGTTTATCGTGTCGATGATCGATATCTACATCGGGTTCCTGCTGTTCGCGTGCTGGATCGGGTCCCGTGAACGCCCGTTGGCGTCGGCCATCTGGATCCTGCTGCTGCTCTCTTTGGGCAACCTCATCGCGTGCGCGTATGTGCTCTACGCTCTTTGGACACGCAAACGGCTCCCCCTTGACGCCCCATCTGCTGCCTGAGCGAATATCTCGTTGTGCACACATTGAGCGGCCGCCGACTTCGTGTATAGTGATCTCATGAACAATGAGATGACACGGCGTGATTCGATCAAGATCCTTGGCGGGCTGGGCACGGCCGCCGTGCTTGCCTCACCGTTGCTTGCAGCCATGAAGAACGCGGACACACCCCTTTTTCGAATCTCTCTGGCACAATGGTCATTACACAAGCCGCTGTTTGCAGGGGAGATCAGCAATCTCGACTTTGCATCAGAGGCCCGCTCGATGGGATTCGACGGTATCGAGTATGTGAACGCCTTCTTCAAGGACAAGGCGGAGGACAAGTCATACCTGCGTGAGATGAACGCACGGGCAGCGGATCACGGCGTTACGCAGTTGCTCATCATGTGCGACGGGGAGGGGGCGTTGGGTGATGCCGACGAATCCGCTCGCACGCAGGCGATCGAGAACCACAAGAAGTGGGTTCACGCCTCCAAGACGCTGGGATGCCACTCGATCCGGGTCAATGCGCAGAGTTCTGGTTCCTATGAGGAACAGCAAGAACGCGCCGCCGATGGGCTACGCCGGTTGACCGAGTTTGCTCAGCCCCACGGCATCAATGTCATTGTGGAGAACCACGGTGGGCTCTCATCGCATGGTGAATGGCTGGCGGGGGTGATGAAGCGGGTCGATCACCCGATGTGCGGCACACTGCCAGACTTCGGCAACTTCTGTATGGACTGGTCGCGCTCGTCTGAGCCCGATGCCTGGTATGACCGCTACAAGGGCACCGGGGAGTTGATGCCCTTTGCCAAAGCCGTGAGCGCCAAGTCGTATGAGTTTGACTCCGCGGGTAATGAGACTGGCACCGACTACCGCCGGATGATGAAGGTCGTGCTCGATGCCGGGTACCGCGGCTGGGTTGGTGTTGAGTATGAGGGCAGCAAGCATCCGCCGCGTGATGGATCGAGACTGACCAAGAAACTGCTCGAGACCATCCGCGACGAGATGTCGGCTTAGCGTGGTTCACCGGCGGCTTTGCCCGCGGGGAGCAGGCAGTCCACGATGATCATCAGCCCCAGCAGACTCGTGCCGGCGGAATAGATGCCCCCGCCCACGACAAGCGCGTATGCGAACCCGGAGAACTCTCGGGTGATCCACCAGCCCGCCATATCGACCAGCAGGCCTGCGGCGGAGAACATCAGAATCAGCCCGGTCAGCCCCTTCCAGAAGCGTGTGCAGATGGTGAGCCATCCGATCACTATCAGGATTATCGCCATCGAGGGTGCGTGCGCGTGCTGGCTCATGGCGACGATGTTCTCGCCGGCGGGCTGAATGTTCTTTGAATATGCGATGCTCTGGATGTCATCCCAGTACTCGAGCGGGACATCGGGCTTCGCTTGCTCGCCGCTGGCTGAACGCGTGTGACAATCGAGGCAGTTGAACGCGATGATCTCGGAGGGGGCGTTCTCGCCCAGGTCGAGGTTGTCGTAGTCCTGAGAGAGCCGATCGCCGCGCAGCCAATCGAGCAGGGCGTTGCGTTCTGGCTCGGACAGATTCTCGGGGTGCCCGGTTTCCAGCGCGGCTACCAAGGGCGAGGGGGACTGCACGCCGTGATAGGCGCCGATGATGTCGTTCATCGTGAGGCCGGGCTCTTCATCCCGGTTTTCGTAGTGCCATTTCATGTGCAGGCCCGAGACGATGTAGCCCCCGAGCAGGGTGATGGTGAGCAGTGCGATTCCTACTCGAAAAGAGTACGGCAGCGATCGCAGCACGAATGGGTGTCTTTGTTTCATTTCGCGTCCTGTGTATGCGAGATCAGAGACCCGCGAAATCGATGTCGACCATACTGTTGGTCATCACGGCTCTGTTTGCGGCGATGCCGACGGCGGTGGCTCGTGCCGCTTCGCTGATACTGCACGCGGGCGCGGTGTTGCCTGCGATAGATTTTACCCAGTCCTCTAGCGCGTAGTAGACACCCGGGTGCGGGAGCCCGATGCCCTCCTTGAGCTTGCCTTGCTCGGCGAGCTTGGTCGCGCCCGCGATGAGCGTGATGCCCTCGTCGTTGTGGAACTGCTGACGATTGGCGTAGACCTCCCAGCCCTGGGTGGGGGCGTCGGCTTCTTTGAACATCCAGCCGTGGGACCAGCCGAGCTTGATGGCTGCGTTTGAGCCGTGCAAGACCTCGTATGTGCCGCCGTAGGAGTTGGCGAGGGTCGCGTCGTATTGCAGGGCCTGCCCGTCTTCGAACATCAGCAGGCACGCGATGGTGTCGGGGACTTTCCGCTCGTCACGCCAGTGGCGGACGCTGCCGGTGCCGAAGACACGAACGGGGTATTTCTCGCTGTACCAATGGCAGACATCGAACTGCTGGGTTCCCCATTCGCCGGCGAGCCCGTTGGCACGCTTGGGGTCGAGCTTCCAGTTGAGAGCTTGGTATCGGGCTGAGTCGTTGCTCGGGGAGATCCAGTTGGTTTTCTGGTGATGCTGAGCGCGCATGCTGACGGGGTCACGGACCGAATCGGTTCGGTAGAACCCGCGTGCGAGCTGGTAGACCGGATTGGCGCGGCCCTGGAGACCCGCGGCGATCACACCCTTGGCGCTGCGGGCGGCTTCGCTGATGGCGATGCAGTCATCGAGCGTGTGCGCGAGCGGACATTCGAGGTAGACATGCACACCCGCCTTGAAGCACTCGAGCGCCACTTCTTTATGGGTGTGCGTTGGTGTCGCGACCGCAACCGCATCAACCTTGCCCGAACTGAGCATCGCGTTGACCGTGTCGAAGCCCTCGGCGTCAGAGGAGCGGCGGAGCCCGGCGGCCAGCCGGCGCGCGTCTGTGTCGCAGATGGCGACCACCGAGACATCGGGCAGCTTGACGAGTTCGCCCAGGATTTCTCTGCCCTGGCGGCCAGCGCCGACAACGCCGACACGCAGCGGCGCGTTGAGCGAATACTTCGCGAAGGCGCTGAGGTTGGGCACGAGTGCCATCGCAGCGACGCCCCCGGCGGCGTGGGTGAGGAAAGTACGACGATCTACATCCGTCATTTGAGAGTCCTTAAAAAATACATTCACGATTCGGTTCGTCTGGATCGGTGATAAACAGTCCGAGCCGATCGCGCAGAATCGGTGCGGTTGATGAGGAAGCGGTCGGAAACACGGCGATCGAGCAGCCGTGGTCTTGCAGGGTATCGATCAGTTCAGGGTTTACACTCAGCGCGGTCGAATAGGCATCCGCGATCGCAGCGCTTGGGTGGATACACACGGCACGCTCGATGTCGTGATGTGCGGGCTGGTTTGTGCGCGTGTCCATGATGTGCCCGATGGCCCCGGTGTCCTGGGTGACGATTTCTCGGGCATTTGTCTGGGAGATGCCCAGACCAAAGCCGGAGATGCGGGCATCAAGTTTGGGTGAATCGCTGGTGCGAACCATCCAGGAGCCCGAGTCTTCTGGGCTGCCGATCGCGATCGATGAGGAGGTGCCGCCATGCACGAATGCGTGCTCGATTCCATAGTCGTGCAGCTCACGCACGACAAGATCGAGCACATATCCCTTCGCGATGGCACCAAAGTCGAGGTACACACGATCATCGTTGCGTGCGATGGTTTGCGCTGTGGTATCGAGCGTAATCGCATGATCGAGATCAAGCGGCTCGCCCGCGAGATCGGTCGTCTCGTCGCGAAAGCCGTGAGCACGCATCAGCGTGCCCGCGGCGATGTTGAACGCACCACCCGTTTCTATTCGGATGCTTTCGCACAATCGGAGCAGTTCCATCAGATCTTTATCGATCTTGACGGGGCAGCCCGCGGGTTGGCGATTGATCCATGACACAACCGAGCCCGCCGAGAATACGCTCAAGCGATTGTGCCAGTCTTGCACAAGGTCCACAAGCTCATCTGCGATCGCCTCGACGCTGAATCGATCATGCGACGAGCTGCGCGGGTCGAGCAGGAACTCAAACCGACAGCCCATCGCATGAAGCGATCTTCGAATCACGGTCTCGGCCCCGCTGAGGGTGATCACATCAGGCCTTGGATGCACGCATCTTGTCGGGGTCGAAGGTGAACGCGTGGCCTTCCCACATCGATCGGGTTGCAAGATCAACCGCAACGAGCACCTTGGACGCCAGATCGATGTTGCTCTTTGCAGGCTCGCGTGTGCGGATGCACTCGAGCCAGTTCAGACGCATCTGGTCCTGATCGTTGCCGATGTCCTCACACTCGATGCGCTCGGAGTCGATGTCATCGACGAAGAGTCGCTCGGGTCGGATCTCGCAGTGACGCGAGTTGAGGTAGATGTTGGCCTTGTGTCCGCGGATCATGGTTTCAAGCCCGACCTCGTTGGCGGTCGAGCCGGCGATGATCATGGTGTGCCCGTCCTCGAACTGCACATTGAGATTCACCTGATCGTGATTCTCCATTTCCTTGTCAATGACATGTGAGCCGGTCGCGACGACGCGTGTGGGCCAGCCCGAATCGAGCGAGAAGATCAGCGGCGTCATGACATGGACGAGCAGGTCGCCGATGATACCGGTCGAGAAATCCTTGTACCGGCGCCAGCGGGCATAGACCTTGGGGTCCCATTCACGCGGGCCCAAGTAGCCAAGCCATGCGTCCCAGTCGAGGTTGACGCCGGGCTTCCAGTTCGGGTCGATGCCGTAGTAGTTCCACTCGCCGCTGGTTGAGTTGCGGCAGTAGCTCGTCTGTGACCAGACCGGCTTGCCGATCATGCCGCTTTTGATCACATCGCGTGCCTTGTTGTACTTGGGCAGCATGATCGCCTGGGTGCCCACCTGGAAGATTCGGTCAGGGTTGGCCAGCACGGCCTTGCGCACGGCTAATGCTTGGTCGAGACGCAGTGTCATCGGCTTTTCGGTGTACACATCCTTGCCCGCGGCGAGCGCATCAATAATGTGCTGCGCGTGCCAGTGCTCGGGAGATGCGATCAGCACCGCATGGATGTCATCACGCTTGAGCAGCTCGCGATAATCGCGATACGCCTCAACCGTGATGCCCTGCTTTTCTTCTGCGGCTTTCTTAGCGCCCTCGGTTCTCAGGTCGCAGACATCGCAGACCGCAACGATCTGCGTGTTGGTTTTTCCTTGTTCCGCGAGCGAGATGATGGAATGGAGGTGACCGCCGCCCATGCCGCCGGTCCCGATGATGCCCATGCGGATGGGCTCATCCGCTTTGGGTACGCTCCCGCGGCGGGTTTTGACTGTTGGCAGAATATTGGCAGCGCTCATGGAACTCGCGCCGGCCTGAGCGCCGAGCATGGCAACCCCGGCGAGCGCGGCTGATTGAGCAAGGAATGTGCGACGGGAATCTCCCGGTCGATTCGGCTTCTGGGTCGTCATGGTGTTGGTCCTTATTCGATCAGAAAGAATTGTCCTGGTGCGCCAGCGTACCATGACTTGCGAGGATTGCAACCGGTTTCGTGGAGAACCACATGCTCAAAGAGGTCGCTGTTTGTTCGTGGTCGCTGCAGACCGATACCGTCGCTGATTTGCTCCAAGCGATAGGTCTCTGCGGGCTCAGGCAGACCCAGCTTGCGCTGCTGCCCTACATGAATAACGATACTGAATATGCATCCCTTCGCGCTGCGGTTGCCTCTGGGCAGATGGCGATCTGTTCGGGGATGTTCGAAACCGTCGGCGAAGACTACAGCACGCTTGAACGCATCAAGCACACCGGCGGCTTGCGCCCAGACGAGCACTGGAACGAAAACCTCAGGCGTGCCAGCAGTTGCGCCCAGATCACACACGATCTCGGGCTCGACCTGGTGACCTTCCATGCGGGGTTTATCCCTGAGCATGATCCCGCGCTGCAGCAGACCATGGTCGAGCGGCTCATTCGGGTGGCCGAAGTCTTCAATGACAAGGGCATCACGCTGGGTCTGGAAACCGGTCAGGAACGATCTGAAACGCTCTTGGAGCTGTTATCCACAATTTCAACGCGAGTACGGGTGGGCGTGAACTTTGACCCGGCAAACATGATTCTCTACGGCATGGGTGATCCTATTCATGCGATGCATGAGCTCGAAGACTTCATCGTGCAGGTCCATATGAAGGATGCGATCGCGACGGCCACGCCGGGGACTTGGGGTGCTGAGGTGACTGCGGGTTTGGGGCAGGTTGATTGGGATGCGTTTTTCGATGCGGTGCACGCCCACCGGGACCCGATCAATGTCGTGATTGAGCGTGAAGCGGGCACGCAGCGCGTTGCGGATATCCGAGCGGCCCTCCGGCTCGCCCAGCACCATATCGGGCGAGTGAAGTCATGAGTGAGCAGGTTCGCATCGGAGTTGTTGGCTTCGGCTTCATGGGGCGCACCCACGCGCGGGCGTATCAGGCCGCGGCTCGGGACGGGTACGCATGCAAGCTGATCGCTATCGCCGATCATTCGCTCAGTTCATTTGAGCAGGTGGACACCAGCTCGGGGAATCTTGAGGTGGGTGAACACCTGCTCGATTTCGACGATGTGGTGCTCTACAAGGAGTCGAGCACGCTCATTCACGATCCAGAGATCGATCTGGTCTCGATCTGTACACATACGGACACGCATGTCGATCTCACGATCGAGGCGTTGCGTGCGGGCAAGCATGTCTTGGTTGAAAAACCGATCGCCATTGCCCCTGAGCAGGTGCAAAGACTTGCCGAAGAGGCGAGGAATCACGACCGGGTTTGCATGCCGGCGATGTGCATGCGGTACTGGCCGGCGTGGGTGAAGCTGCATGAGCTGATCCGCAGCGAGGCGCTCGGGCGGGTGCGGAGCGCGGAGTTTCATCGGCTCGGGTCACGACCAGGCTGGGCCGAGGAGTTCTATGCCGACGAGGCCCGATCGGGCGGGGCGCTGTATGACCTGCATATACACGATACGGACTTCATTGTGCATTGCTTCGGTCTCCCTCGCTCAGTCTCGACCTCTGGCGACGGGCTGCACCTGAGCACGATCTACCACTACGACCACCAGCAGGGACAGGGCCCGGTGCATGTGCTGGCGCAGGGGGCGTGGGACCATCAGCCCAGTGTGGGGTTCCGGATGCGCTGCACGATCGTGTGCGAGCAGGCGACGCTGGACTTTGATATCAGCCGAGATCCGCAGCTCGTCGTGCACCGTGGCGGTGAAACTGATCCGATTGAGGTCGGACAGCTCAGCGGGTATGACGGCGAGATCCGGGCCATGCTCGACGCGATCGCGGGCAAGCCCGATGCGATGCGAGCCGACATGGCCGACGCCGCCAAGATCGCCCGGGTGCTCGAAACCGAACGCCAGAGCATGCAGGACGGACAGACTGTTGCGATCGAGCTTTGAACCCAATCAGATCGGATCAGGGATCTCGGCGACCTCGCTGACTTCCTCCTCGGTCATCGTTGGTTTCTTGTGCTTGAAGAGCAGGACGAAGATGATCAAGACGACGAGTGCGAAGACTGCAGGGTAGATCCAGAGGGTCTTCCAGTCGACTATGCCGGCCTCGTTCTTCTGTTGAGCGAAGATAATGCCCATGAGCTGGGCACCGATGAGCATGCCAATGCCCTGAGTGAGCAACACGAAGAAGCCCTGCGCCTGGCCGCGGATTTTGGGGCCTGATTCGTTGTCGACATAGATCTGTCCGGTGACGAAAAAGAAGTCGTAGCAGATGCCGTGCAGCGCGATGCCGGAGATGATCATCCATGCGATCTGATCGTTTGCGGCCCCGGCAAACAGGGCGTAGCGTACAACCCACGCGAGCATGCCGACCGCCAGCATCCACTTGACGCCCAAACGGATGAAGAAGAAGGGCATGACCAGCATGAAGACAATCTCGGACATCTGTCCGATGGACATGGTCTGGGCGATCTTCTCAATACCCATATCACCCACGAATGTGCCCGCATAGGCGTAATACGCCGAGAGCGGGATGCAGACGAGGAACGAGCAGATACAGAACACCGCGAATGAACGACGTTTGAGCAGCACGAGCGCGTCGAGCCCGAGCGCATCGTTGATCGAGAACGGCTTTCCCTTGCTGGGTGCAGGGGTGTGGGGTAGGGTGAAACTGAACACACCTAATGCGACGGCGGCTCCGCCCGCGAGATAAAACATATTTGCCGAGGTGTCGTATCCGAGCTGTGAGATGACCAGGTTGGCCACGATCCAACCAACGGTCCCGAAGACGCGGATCATCGGGAACTGCTTTTCTGAGTTGGTCATGTTGTGCATGGCCAGCGAGCTGGTCAGCCCGAGTGTGGGCATGTAGCAGAGCATGTGGGCCAAGATCGCAACGATAAACAGCGTTTCGGATCTCTCGGCGGCCAGCGGAGCGAGGCAGAGGAATACGCCGCCCAGGATATGCATGGCCGCGAGCACCCGCTCGCTGGAGAAGAAACGATCAGCAATCATGCCCAGGAAGAACGGTGAGATGATGGCCGCGATCGGGCCGACGGTGTAGGCTAGCGCGATCTTGCCGTCCATCCCGTTCGCGTTCATGTATGGGCCCATGGTGACATACCACGCCCCCCAAACAAAGAACTGAAGGAACATCATTACGGAGAGTTGGGTAAAAACCACGCCGCCGAACTTGTGCTGGGGTTGCTGATCTGTCATCGTTGTGTATCCTGCTTGTGCGTACACTGAATCGTGTGTGCAGAGCGTACCAGAAAGCGTTTGCTTTCGCGAGCGATGGAGATTGAGAAATGCCGCGACCCGTCACCATGTTTACTGGGCAATGGGCCGATATGCCCCTGCGAGACCTCGCCGAAAAGGCAAGCGAATGGGGCTATGACGGGCTCGAACTCGCGTGCTGGGGTGACCATTTCGAGGTCGACCGGGCCCTGAGTGAGGACGGGTACTGCCAGGGGCAGCTCGATCTGCTCGCCCAGTACGATCTGGCCTGCTTGGCCATTTCCAATCATCTGGTGGGCCAGGCCGTGAGCGATCCGATCGATACGCGGCACAAATCCATCGTCCCCGCACGCATCTGGGGCGATGGGTCTCCCCAAGGCGTCCAGCAGCGGGCGGCCCAGGAGATGATCGATACCGCCCACGCCGCCGCGAAGCTGGGCGTGGGGGTGGTCAACGGGTTCACCGGCTCGCCCATCTGGCACAAGCTCTATTTCTTCCCGCCCACCAGCAACGAGGACATCGAGCAGGGGTATCAGCAGTTCGCCGAGCAATGGAAACCGATCCTCGATGCCTATCAGGCGGCCGGGATCGGGTTTGCGCTCGAAGTCCACCCGACCGAGATTGCCTATGACATCGTGACTTTCGAGCACACGCTCGATGCATTGGATCATCACCCTGCGTTCGGGATCAACTTCGACCCGTCGCACCTCGTCTGGCAGGGACTCGATCCGGTGAAGCTCATCAACGCATTCCCAGAGCGGATCTTCCATGTGCATATGAAGGACGCGGCGACGACCCTCGATGGCACCAACTCGATCCTCGGCGGGCATCTTGGCTTTGGCGATCATCGACGGGGCTGGGATTTCCGATCGCTGGGGCATGGCGAGGTTGATTTCGGCGGCATCATCCGGGCCCTGAACCGGATCGGATATGAAGGTCCGCTGAGCGTGGAGTGGGAAGACAGCGCGATGGACCGTGAGCACGGGGCCGAAGAGGCGTGCGCGTTCGTGCGGTCGGTTGATTTTCCTGCTTCGGGCCGTGCGTTCGACAGCGCGTTTGACAAGGAGGAGCAATGATGGCCGGCCAACTGACCTATGCCATGATCGGCGGCGGGAATGGGGCCTTCATCGGTGAGGTGCACCGGCGGGCGATCTCGCTTGACGATGGGGCACGGCTTGTCGCGGGTGCGCTGTCTTCGACACCCGAGAAGTCGAAGCAGAGCGCCGAGCAGCTCGGGCTGGATCCCGATCGCAGCTACGCCAGCTATGCCGAGCTCTTCGAGCGCGAGTCGCAGCGTGACGACCGGGTGGATTTCGTGAGCATCGTGACGCCCAACGACACGCACTACCCGATCGCCAAGATGGCACTGGAACACGGATTCCATGTGGTGCTCGACAAGCCCGCGACGCATACAAGCGAGCAGGCCCTGGAGCTGGCGATGCTGGCGCGGGCCAAGGGGCTCATGTGCTTTGTGACCTACAACTACACGGGCTACCCGATGGTGCGCCAAGCGCGAGCCATGGTGGAAGCGGGGCGGCTGGGCACCATCCGCAAGGTGTTTGTGGAGTACCACCAGGGATGGCTTGCGAGTGATCTGGAAGCGAGCGGCCAGAAACAGGCATCGTGGCGGACCGACCCCCAGCGGGCCGGGCTCGGCGGGGCGCTGGGGGACATCGGCACGCACGCCGAGAATCTCGCCGCTTTCGTGACCGGGCTTGAGATTGAATCGGTGCACGCCGATCTGAGCGCTTTTGTGCCGGGCCGGGCTCTTGACGACGACGCGAGCGTGCTGATCCGCTATGAGGGCGGGGCCAAGGGCGTGCTGACGGCCTCGCAGGTGTGCATCGGCGAGGGCAACGGGCTTACATTGCGTGTGCATGGCGACACCGGCTCGATTTGGTGGCGGCAGGAAACACCCGATGAACTCCGATTCTGTGCGCTCGATGCAAACCCGGTGATCTACAGCCGCGGTGGCGCTGATCTGCACGAGGATGCGACGATCTCATCGCGCATCCCGCAAGGGCACCCCGAGGGCTACCTCGAAGCGTTCGGCAACATCTACAGCGGCGTGATCGACGCGATCAAAGCCGAGTGGGCAGGCGAGAAGCCGAGCCGGCTGGCGGAGTTGGCACCCTCGATCGCGGACGGCGAGCGCGGCGTGCGGTTTGTGGAGTTATGCGTGCAGAGCGCAAAGAAAAACGCCCAGGTTGACTGGGCGTAATCGGAGTTTCGGATTGTTGCCTGATCAGTCGAGCGGGAGCACGCGGTAATCGCGGAACTCAATGACATTGCCGGGGTGATGCCCCTGCACCGCGAGGTGTCCGTCGTTGTACTCGTGAAGCTCAGTGTCGACGAAGCGCACGCCGTTGATCCAAGTGCGGATCCGGTTGCCTTCCGCGCGGATGCGGTAATCAAACCATTCGTTGTCCTTGGTGATTGGCCCGTGCTGCGCGGGTCCGATGCTCGGCCACGCGGCGTTGTAGATGCATCCGGTGTAGTTCTTGGGGTCGTGCTGGTCGACCTGGGCCTCGTAGCCGTTGGGCCACGGATTGTTCGGGTCTGGGTTAGGTGTCACCCTGATGTACATCCCGGAGTTGCCTTTGGTGTTCACACGCACAAGCGAACGCAGCTCAAAGTTCGTGAAGGTAGGCTTGGTGAACAGATGTCCGGGACCGTCGCGTCCGACCAGCGTGCCACCCTCGTTGGACCACTTGGCGTTGTCCTCGGCGAACCAGTTCTCCAGATCGGCATCGATCATATGTACCATGCCGGCGGGCTCGGGGTCAGGTGAGAGGTCCTTGATCATGATGTTGCGGTAGCGGAACGGGTGACCATGGTCCTGGATCGAGATGTAGCCCGTCGTAGCTCGGGTGTTGAGCGGGAGTTTCTGCTCGGGGTCGCGGAAGTACCCGCGGTCGTCAAGCTTCTGGTCTTGCTGAACATGCTCGCCGTTGAGCCAGACATTGAGTGTGTCGCCGACGAGCGTGATGTGATAGGAGTTCCACTCCCCGGCGGGCTTGACAGCCATCGCGGTGGGGGCGATAGCCTCGTAAACCGCCCCGGAGTTATGGAAGTTGGGTTCCTCGCCGTAGGTATCAAGGATCTGCACCTCGAAGCCGGTGAACGCTGGGTCGCCGTTGGACGAGCCGCGCAGGCCGACACCTGAGTTGCCGCCCTCGGGCATCCAGAAATCGAGTTTGAGCTCAAAGTCACGGTACATCCGGTCGGTGCGGAGCCACCAGCCCTGCCCGGGCTTGACCGTGACCAGTTCGCCGTCTTCTACATCCCAGGCGCTGATATCGCCTTGGCATGCCCAGCCCGAGAGGTCCTTGCCGTTGAAGAGATCGACCCAGCCGTCATCTCGCTGAGATGTTTGGGTCGAGGCGCACGCGGTCAGCGACACGCACGCGGCGGCATACATTGCAGAAAAAAACTTCATCACATAAAACTCCTGTGTGTAGAGACTGATACAAACTGATTCATCCCGGGTCAACGGCGTGGTATGCCTCGATGAGGGCGATCTCGCCTTCTAATCCATCTTTCGAGAGCCCGTGCTCCATGCCGTAGATCCCGGTGAAGCCCTTACTTTCGATGTGTTCGAAGACCTTTTTGTAGTTGATCTCGCCCGTGGTTGGCTCGCGCCGGCCGGGGTTGTCGCCGATCTGGAAGTAGGCGATCTCGTCCCAGGCCATGTCGATGTTGGGGATCAGGTTGCCCTCGGTGATCTGCTGGTGGTAAAGGTCATCGAGGATCTTGCACGCCGGCGAATCGACGGCCCTGCAGATCTCGTACGCGTGCCCCATCTCGGCCAGCAGCATGTTGGGGTGGTCGCGCGGGTTGAGCGGCTCGAGCACCATGGTCAGCTCTGCAGGCATCAGGATATCGCACGCTTTGCGCAGCGTGTCGATGGCGTACGCGGTCTGATAGGCCAGGTCGATTCGCGGGTGTCGCGTACCCAGCACAACGGTGGCCCACTTGGCATTCACGCGTTTGGCGATCTCTACCGCGTCGCGTGCTTCCTGGAGAAACTTCTCCCGATCGTCCTTATCGCCGCGTGAGAAGCTGGGTGACCATGCCGTGGAGGGGTTGAGCACGAACACGCCCATCTCGATCCCCAGCCGCTCCATGGCCTGTGCGATCCTGGTCTGATCTTCGGGCGATCGTCCGCCCATGCCGTTGTCTTCCCATGCCGTGAACCCGGAATCTGCGGCGAACTCGAGCTGCGCGATCGGATCATCTCCGGCATGATGCCTGAACATCCCGAAGTGGGGGGCGAACTTGACGGAGAGCGGTTTGTCGACGCGGGTTGTGCCGGTTTTGGTTTGTCCAAAGCCCATCGTTGCGGCCGCACCGATTACGCCAGTGCTCGCGATAAAATCTCGTCTGTTCATGGATAATCCTTTAGATGAGCGCTGTTTGGCCGGGCACTGAGACGGGGCGAACCTCGAGATCGCCGAACGAGTAAGAACCGGGTGAGAGGTCAAGCTTGGAGTTCATCGCCTGCTCCCAAGTGATGCTCTTGCCCGTGTATGCGCTCATCCTGCCCATGATCGCCGTGAGTGTGGACTCGGCAACGCGCTTGGCCTCATTGAGATATTGCCCTTTGCCGGTGATCGAAGCAATGAGATTGACATGCTCCTGTTCATAGGGGTTGCGGTTATCCCCCTCGAATCGCCAGAGCTTGCCGTCATTGATCACTGCGTACCCAGGGCGTGACACGGCCCGCGCCTTGCTTCCGATGATCACCTCTTCAACACGGCTGGCGCAGCCGTCGATTTGCCGACACATCGACTGCATGGTCATGCCGTCGGGGTATTCGTACTCGATCGAGAAATGATCGAAGATATTGCCGTACGTAGCATCGGTGCGCACCTGGCGCCCGCCCATCCCGGTCGCTTTGGCGGGTGGGCCGTCCTTGGCCCAGTTGATGACATCGATGTTGTGGACATGTTGCTCGCATATGTGGTCGCCGCTGAGCCAGCCGAAGTAGAGCCAGTTGCGGCACTGCCACTCCATATCACTGTATTCGGGCTTGCGATTGTGGACCCAGAGCCCGCCCTGGTTCCAATAGCAGCTGGCACTAACGATGTCGCCAAGCTCGCCGTTGTTCACACGCTCCATGAGTTGCAGGTAGGAGTTCTCGTGGCGGCGCTGGGTGCCCGCAACGACCGAGAGGGCCTGCTGCTTGGCCCGGGCTGAAGCGTCGATGACCGTCCGGATCCCTGCGGGGTCCACCGCGACGGGCTTCTCCATGAACACATGCTTGCCGGCGTTGACCGCGGCATCAAAGTGCATCGGTCGGAAGCCCGGCGGTGTAGCCAGGATCACATAGTCGATGTCATTGATTGCGAGCAGTTGCTTGTACGCATCGAAGCCGACGAACTTGTGGGCCGGATCGATCTTGACTCGGTCGCCGAAGTCATCGTTGTCGATCAGCCAGCCGTATGAGCTGTTGAGCCGGTCTTCAAATAAGTCGGCCAGTGCAACGATGTTCACCATCGGATGGGCGGCCAGTGCATTGACGGCGGCGCCGGTGCCGCGTCCGCCGCAGCCGATCACCCCGACGCGGATCGTGTCATCGACTCTGTGGCGCAGACCGGAGGCAAACGCTGAAGGTATGAGGGAAGCCGCACCAAGCGCGGCTGTGGCTTTCACGAAATCTCTGCGGTTCCAGTCGTTCATTCGCTTCTCCATCGTGTCACGGTCGTTGCTTGAGTGATGAGAATACCCGATCCATGCGGTTGGCGATGTCGGCCAAGCGCTGGGCGCCACCTCCGCCGACTTCGGCTGTTGCCCAGCCGCTGAACGCGTTGCGATCGAGCGCGGCGCAGACACGCTCCCAACCCGCGTCGCCATCACCGATCTTGACCGAGAAACCCTTCCAGAGCCCCTCGTCGTTGCGTTTTTGGCGAGAATAGTCCTTCACATCGAGCTTCTTGATGCGCGGGCCGAGGGTGTCGATCCATTGTTCGGGGTAGCCGTAGTTCACGATGTTGCCGATGTCGAAGTACCACCCGACGCGCGGCGATTGGAACTCGTCCACATAGCGGGCGGCTTCGATGGGCGAGAGCAGGAAGTTGTTCCAGACATTCTCAAAGGCGATGTCGATGCCCAGCTTTTCGGCGAGCGGTATGAGCTGGCCGATCTCGTGCTGCGATCGTGTGTAGGCCTCTTCGTAGGGCATCGATTCGTTCACGACTGCGGGCACGACGAGCACGCTGGTGCCGCCGAGGGCTTTGCAGTCATTCAACGCGGTCTCCAATGCCGATTTGGCATCTTCACGGACCGTTTTATCAGGATGATTAAATGGCTTGGACCAGTGCGACGAGAGCACCACACCGGGCACGATCAGCTCGGTCGCGTCCATCGCGGCCTTGACCTCAGCGAGGTCCCAGTCGCCGGGTGAGTCCATCTCGATGCCATCGAAGGCGCAGGCCTTGACAAGCTTGAACTTCTCGAGCATGGTCTCGCCCTCGCCGATCATGCCGAACTTGAGGGCCTTGCGGATGCGTTTGTTCTGCGGCTGGATGGGCGGAACGGTGATGCCCGACGCCAGCGCGACACCTGCGATTCCTAGCGCGGAACCCGCGGCGATGAACTGTCTGCGATTAATCTCCTGCATCCGGTGCTCCTTCAGATCAGTTTGCTCGTGCCAGGCATGGGAAGGTCTGGGATGGCGCGCTTGCCCATGACCCAGGGCGTGGCGTTGAGGTCTTCCTGAGACTCCATCGCCTGATCCCAGGTCACCACCTGCCCGGTGTACGCGGCCATGCGCCCCATGATGGCCAGGAGCGATGAATGGCTCATGAACTCGCCATCGTTCATGGGCTTGCTGTTGCGGATGGACTGAAAAAGCACATCGTGCTCGCGCTGGTACATGTCGTTGCTGGCGGCGGAGCCCTTCCAGGGTCTATCGCCCTTGATCACATGCGTCCCGTTCCACGGCTGCATGGTGCAGTTGCCTTCGCTGCCCAGAAAGTAGGCCGAGTTGTCCGAGGGGGTGTTGGGCCAGTGGCGACACATGTGGTAGGCTCGGACACCGTTGGCGTACTCATAGATGATCGAGAAATGATCCCAGACATTACCGGTCTCGGGGCGCTTTTCGCGAGTCTGACGACCGCCCACGGCGAAGCAGCGGATTGGGGGCTGGTCCTTCATGGCCCATGCGATCCAGTCAATTGCGTGCACGGCCTGCTCGGCGACATGGTCTGCGCTGAGGGGGGTGAAGTACTGCCAGTTGCGCAGCTGGAACTCGGCGTCGCTCCATCCGGGCTGGCGCGGGTTTGGTGCGACCCAGCCGGTGGTGTTGTAGGTGGTCTGGATGGTGTGGACATCGCCAATACCGCCAGCGTGGAGCTTGGCGAAGGTCTCGGCGACCTGGTCCTGATAGCGCCAGCAGAAGCCCGACATCAGCGAGAGGTCCTTGGCCTTGGCGATGCGTGCCGATTCGAGCACGCTTCGCACACCGACCGCGTCGACCGCGACGGGTTTTTCGCAGAACACATGCTTGCCAGCATCGACCGACGCACGCAGGTGCGCGGGCCGGAAGCCCGGCGGGGTGGTGAGGATCATGACATCAACGCCGGATGCCAGCACCTTGTGGATCGCATCGAGCCCGGCGAACTGGCGTCCCTCGACTTGGATCTTCTTGGACCATGCGTCGGTGCCCTGCTCGTCGTCAAGGTCGAGCATGGCCTCGGTGGTGTAGTGCAGGCAACCCTTGAGCTTGTCCTCGAAGGCATCGCCCATGGCCCAGAGCACGGAGCCGGGATCGGCTTTGAGGGCCTGGATGACCGCACCGGTGCCGCGCCCGCCACAGCCGACGACACCGATCTTGAGCGCCTGATCGACGCGGGTGTTCACGAAGTCGAAGCTGGGGCGGGCAAAGACCGCGGCGGCGCCGATCGCAGCGCTGGCGGCGGTGAACGAACGCCGAGACATCAGCCGATTCGGATCGGTCTTGTTTGGATCACTCATTACTCAGTTCCTTTATGATCTCAAGGTGTTCGTCCGTCGCGTCGATGACGAACCGAAAGCCGACCCATGAGCAGTCGGCCAGCCACCATTGGCTCTTGGGGATTTGCGGGTCCGATTGATTCCAAGCGCTCGCTTGCCGTTGTGAGGATGTCGCCGTCGATTCTTCGGCAGGATCACGGTAACTCCCGCCCATCGCGTATGGCCGCCTCGAATCCGTGATGACCCATTCGGCGGCGTTACCG
Organism: Phycisphaerales bacterium UBA1924; assembly: GCA_965283805.1. GTDB lineage: Bacteria > Planctomycetota > Phycisphaerae > Phycisphaerales > UBA1924 > UBA1924. The sequence continues at coordinate 331,642 of CBDIPV010000001.1, forward strand.
TGCATGTCGAAGAGCCCGAAGCGGTTTGGGGGTTTGTTGGCCAGAGGATGGGTGCTGTGCTCGCTGTTGGATTGGATCCATGCGAACTCGCTGAGTGTTTCGGGAGTGGCATCGCAGCAATAGGCAGCTTCACTGCCCCCATTGGCAAGGTAGGACCATTCGTGCTCGAGCGGCAGTCTGACATGTACGCCGAGCTTGAGGGACAGCCAGGCGCAGAACTGCTCGGCGGCCTTTCGTGTCATTCCGATCGCGGGGTATCCGTCATGACCAAAGCCGCGGTCGGGTGGGACATAGGGCTTGCTGGGCCGAGAGACCGCATCGGCCGGTGTCGATGTCTCTGATTGATCGAGTTCGAAGACATAGATGTCATACAAATCCCAGCTGACCTCGGTGCTGAGCACGAGCATGGACGGGATGTTGATCTGTTGCTCCTCAGCAACGATCGAGCCCGGCGGTGTGTGCACCAGCTCAAAGTGAACGGTGGTCCCCGGAACTCGAAGATTGATCGGGTCGGGCGAACTGTCCTGGGGGGCGTGGGCGTACGCTATAGAAGAGCCCAGAAGCGATTGGATCATGGACAACAGGAACAACCAAAACCAGATCGAACATCGGCGCATCAATCGCTCCGTACTCAGTGTGATGTGCGTGCTCATACTTATACAACTCGCGATGATCGGGTGCACGCATTCGCCCAACAGGGACGGGGCAGACACCGCCCAAGAACAGCAGCGTACCCTGACACGGTACTCTTTCGCAAGGGTCATGATGGGATCTCGTTGCGAGATTACTATCGAGGGGAAATCTGAATCCGCGACCGCCCGGGCAGCCGGGCTGGCCTTTGACGAAATCAAACGCATCGAGTGGATCCTGAGCGACTACAACCCGGATGCTGAGATCATGACGGTAATGCAGCGGGCCGCCGGTGTGCCCCACCCGATCTCACAGACCCTCCTGGAGGTCCTTCTGCTGACGCGGGATATCCACAACGCGAGCGATGGGGCGTTCGACCCCAGCGTGGGGGCATTGACTCACCTCTGGCGTCGGGCCGCGAAGGAGCAGACGATCCCGACGCAGCAGGATCTCCATGATGGCATGGAGCGTGTGGGCTTTGGGCATCTCACGATCGATCCACTCAGGCGGACGCTTGAGTTCGATCAGCCGGGCATGGTCATCGACTTCGGTGGCATCGGCAAGGGGTACGCGGCCCACCGGGCGATCACGCTGCTTCGAGATCTGGGCTACCCGGTCGCCTGCGTGAACCTCGGCGGAGATCTTCATCTGGGTGATCCTCCATCGGACCAGCCCAGCGGCTGGCGCGTTGAAATTGTGACCGGGTTGGGTGAGTCGAGGATGATGAGTCTGCACAACACCGCGGTCGCCACCTCGGGCGATCTTGAGCGGTACTACGAGCATGACGGCATGCGTTACTCGCACATCATTGATCCCCGCACGGGGCTTGGACTCACCGTGCGCCGCGCTGCCACCGTCATCGCACCCGATGGTGCAGTCGCCGACGCATTGGCGAGTGCGGTATCAGTAATGGGAGCGGCTGGAAAAGCTCAGCTCGAGCGTGCATACCCGGGCGTCTCGATTAGGCTCATAACGCGCTCACTCCGTGATGAATAGCCAGTCCGTGATCGAACCTCCATCAGCCGCTGCATAATCTGAATCGCGTTCAACGCTGCACCTTTACGGATCTGATCGCAGCAGACCCACAGGAGCACTCGGCGTGTGTCATCGGGGTCAACACGAACCCGCCCAACAAAGACCTCGTCGAGCCCGGCGATCGATGCAGGGGTGAGCGGCGTTTCTTCGTTGGCAAGACACACTCCGGGGGCATTTCGTAAAATCGATCGGATGCACTCGACACTGGCCGTGCGGTTGAGCTCGACCGTGATTGCCTGCGCATGTGCTCGCTCAACCGGGACACGCACGCAGGTCGGCAGCATCCGTAAGTCTGTCAAGCGCCATATCTTGCGGCTTTCTGCGATCATCTTGGACTCCTCGCCATTGAAACCAGTGACGGGGTCGATCGTTGATTCATGCTCGAACACATCAAACGCACATGGGACGGGGAACATGCCGCTTGGAATTGGACGACCGAGCACCTTTGCCCGTGTCTGCTCGTGCAAGCACTCGAGCCCCAATCGGCCCGCACCCGAAACCGCCTGGTAGGTCGACACCTGCACAGATCGCACACCGAACGCCGCTCTCAGCGGGTTGAGCGCGGTGAGCAACATGATCGTCGAGCAGTTGGGATTGGCGATCATGCGGCAGCTCGTGTTGAGCAGCGAGCCGTTGACCTCGGGGATCACCAGCGGGATGTCCTCACCCATCCGAAAGGCCGACGAGTTGTCAATGATCGTGGTGTGCGTTCCCGCGAGCCGGTGGGTGACCTCGATCGCAGTCGTGGCATCAGCGCAGAGCAGGGCGTAATCTGGTGGATGATCAATGATTGAATCGATCGATTCAAGCTGGAGATCCGCCGTGCCATACGCCACACAGTTGCCGACCGACCCGGGCGAGCCGAACACACGGATGTAGCTGCTCGGCCAACCGAGATCGCACAGTATCTTGAGCGCCTCATGCCCGACCAGCCCGCGGGCTCCAACGACGGCAACGGTGGGGAGGGTGCCCGTTTGTAGCCTGGCTTGTGGTCTGGCATCAGCCATGGGCCACCTCCTGCAGCGAGGCACGCTGGCCGCACAGTTCGCGGCTGAGCTCGAGCACATCGCCAAGCACCGACTCACTCGTTGGGTCTCGTCCGGCGCCCTTGCCGTGGATCGACAGGCGATGACCATCGGCGCATTCGATTTCGATCAGGTTGTCGCTGGCGCCGAGCTGGGCATAGGGCGACGCGGCATCGACCTGCTCAAGGCGAACCCGCGCAACCAGCGGGCTGATGTGCCCGATCTGGCAGACGATTCCCGAGTCGGCATCGATCACGCTGGGGTCGCACGCTGGCAAGTTGGATTCGTACCCGGACCACCCGAGCTGCAGCGCGATCACACGCAGTTTATCGAATGCGTCGCGCCCATCAAGATCACGCGATGGGTCGGCCTCGGCATAACCCAGCCGCTGGGCTTGGTCTACGGCATGCTCAAAGCTGGAGCCAGCAGCGATGGATCGCAGCACAAACTGGCTTGTGCCATTGAGCACACCAGAAACCGAGACGATGTCGCGATGGTTGAGTTGCTCAAGCACCGGCAGCCCGCCGCCCACGCTTGCCGAGTATCGCAGCGAGACACCGTGTGAGTGGGCGAGTTCGAGCAGCGTTTGGCCGTGTTCGGCGATCAGCGCCTTATTTGCGGTGATCACATGCTTTCCGTTCTGCAACGCGGTCTCGACGATCCGACGAGCAGGTTCGATGCCGCCGATGAGTTCGATGAGCACATCGCACTCGCTGTTTGCCAGCTCGATCGTGTCCGTGCCGATGTTGCCCAAGATTGGCGCGAGCGATTGGTGCTTCTCAACAGACCGGCACGCAGCGCCGGTGAGCCGGGCGATTTCAGGGAGCTGCGCCAATCGCTGCACGACCCCGGTCCCGACCGTTCCGAGCCCGCACACCGCGATATTCAGCGGCTCGATCGGCTCATCATCGTGTCCATAGGTCGTCGCGTGCTCGGCGATGACCGTGGGGGCGGTGCCGTTGAACCGACCCAGTTCGATCGCCACGCCCTCGCTCTGGGCAAGCCGCAGCGACTGATGCTGAATGATCGATCCATCGGTGTCGAACGCATCGTCGAAGCTGGCCGCGGTGTATCGAGCGGGTGAGCCGTTGGTTGCCTTGGCCGGGTCAGATTCGTAGAGGCCATCAACATCCTTGATCAGTCGGCAGCGGGTCGCGTTGATCTTCGCAGCGATGTAGACCGCCGTGGAGTCTGATCCGCCTCGACCCAGTGTGACCGTTCGGCCCTGCTGATCGACACCGATGAAACCGGGAATCACCACGACCCCATCCTCTGAGAGTCCGGCGTAGATGTGCGTTGTGTTGAGCTCGACGGGGTTGGCCTGGAGCGCATCGCCCGCGCACCGCAGCCCGATTGCGGCGGGCGAGAGCACCCGCGCGGGGATCCCCGCGCGATCGAGCAGGAGCCCCAGGAGCGCTGCGCTGCGGATTTCTCCGAGCCCGATGAGCGCACTTTGTGCAAATGGCGATGCGCCCGGGGCGATTGTGTCGCATTGCTTGAGGAGCGATTCGGTCTCGCCGCTCATCGCCGAAACCACCGCAACCACGCGGTAACCATCGCGACGCCAGCGGTAGATCTCATGCACGGCGCGCTGCAGACGGAACTCGTCGAGCAGCACCGAGCCGCCGAACTTGAGCACGATTGTATTCTGTGATTCAGCCAACACACACCTCCTGGCCGCTCAGCGCGAGTGTCGAGGTGATTGCTTGGAGTGCTTGCTCGATGTCGGCGATCAGCTCTTGGACGGGCTCGATGCCCACCGACAGCCGAAGCGTCCCGTCTTCGATCCCGGCTTGCAGGCGTTCATCACGCGGCACATCGGCGTGCGTCATCGAGGCCGGATGCGTGATGAGCGTCTCCACCGACCCGACATGTTCGACGAGCGTGCAGAGCCGGAGCCGCTCGACGAACGCGCAGCCCGCGTCGTACCCGCCCTTGATCGAGAAGGTCACGACCGCGCCGTGTCCGCCCAGGTGCTGGCGGTCCGCGATGCGCCGCTGCTCGCCGGTCAGCAGCGTTGGGTACGCGACCGATTCGATGCCGTCGTGCTGGCTGAGCCAGCCCGCGATTTGCTCGGCGCTGCTCGATTGGGCCTTGATCCGCAGCGGGAGGGTCTTGAGCCCATTGGTCGTGAGCCACGCGTTGAAAGGCGATTGAATTCCGCCAGTGCACTTGCGGATGAAACGCACTCGATCAAGCACCTGCTCGTTGCGACTCACAATCGACCCGCCCAGCGCGACCGAATGGCCGTCAATGAACTTGGTGGTCGAGTAGATGCTGATATCCGCACCCAGATCCAGCGGCTGCTGCAAGATCGGGGTCAGGAAGGTGTTATCGACTGCGAGCAGCACGCCCGCCGTGCGTGCGATCCGGGCGACTGCGCCGATGTCGGTGATCCCCAGCGTCGGGTTTGCGGGTGTTTCGACAAAGATTAGGCGTGTGCTCGGGCGAAGCGCGAGCTGCACAGCATCGGGGTCGCTTGCATCGACAAAGCTCGATTCGATGCCCAGCTCGGTGAGCAGTTGCTGGAGCAGACGGGTGGTGCCGCCATATACGCTGCGCCCGCAGATGACATGATCACCAGATCGCAGCAAGGCCAGGAACAGGGCGGTTTCAGCGCCCAGCCCGGTGCCGAAGCACACTGCTGGTGGTGCGTTCTCAAGCGAGCCGAGGGTTTGCTCCAGCGTGGCAACGCTTGGGTTCGATACCCTGGAATACTGGTGTGCCGGGTCGCTGCCAACACCCGAGCGGGCGAAGGTGGTCGATTGAGCGATGCCCTCGACGAGCGGCTGCCCATCTTGGAGCACCGAGCCGTGACGCAAGCATCGCGATTCGAGCGAGTGTGGCTGATTGGTGAATGAACGATTGGTCGCGGTACCCATGCTGTGAACTCCTTCACAGCATCGAGAGCTTCCAGTGTTGGCGTGGTGTGCGGCGTACTTCGCCGCGACTGCTCATTGTGATGATCAGGAAGTTCCTGTCATCCGCATCGTTCCCCACGCCGGGGCTGGTCTCGGCACCGTGGCTGCAGCAGCTCGGTTGCCGCCCGGGACCTTGAGACATCCCGGGACTCTTGATGCATTGTCTGGCTGAAAAATAGCAGCAAGAACAAGGAGGTCAAGTGGACGATGGAGAAATAGATTCAATTTTGCGGATATACGGATAAAGCAACGAGCGATTCAAAAAGAAAACCGCCGCTCGTTTGAGCGGCGGCATTTCAATCAGTATTCAGAAGGGAAGGGTGACTTACCAGTCGCCGCCGCCGCCGCCGTAGCCGCCGCCGCTGCGACCACCACCGCCGCCGCCGCCACTGCGACCGCCGCCACCGCCGCCGCCGAAGCCGCCGCTGCGACCACCGCCGCCGCCACTGCGACCACCGCCGCCGCCGCCGAAGCCGCCACTGCGACCACCGCCGCCGCCACCGAAGCCGCCACCGCCACCGCCGGTGCGGGGACGCTCTTCACGAGGACGAGCTTCGTTCACGACCAGAGCGCGTCCACCGCAGTCCATGCCGTTAAGCTTTTCGATGGCTGCGTGGCCTTCTTCTTCGTTCTTCATTTCAACGAACCCAAACCCGCGTGAGCGGCCGGTTTCGCGATCATTCATCACGCGAGCCGACTGGACTTCACCGACCTCTGAGAACATATCGTTCAGTTCTTGGTCGTTCATTGAGTAAGGGAGGTTACCGACATACAGGTTCAGCATTGCTGTCTTTCCAAAAGTGCCCGGGTCTTTAGCGTGATCGAGAGAGAGTCGGGCATCTTCTACATCGTCGACGGCAGCACCTCATGGTGCAGCTCCGAATTTTACCACCTCTGTGGTCGAGGGCATCATCAAAATGAAAAGATTTATCAAACAGCGCTCGTGGATCACAATTCCATGGACAGAGAATCTTTGATCGTATCGAGCAGCTGGGAATGGAGAGCGGCATTTGAGGCGACGAGCCGGGTGGCCTGAAGGGTGGCTTTTCCCTGCAGATCGCTCCAGATGCCCCCGGATTCGCTGATGATCGGCAACGCGGCTGCAAAGTCCCACAGTTTCAGATCTGGCTCAACCACGGCGTCGACCCGTCCTGTTGCGAGCAGAATCCATGCATAACAGTCACTCCATCCTCTGGAGTGTTTGCACTTTGCATCAAGTTTTTCATAGAGCACCCGTAACTCGGGGGTCTTAAAATAGCTCATCGAGGTCGTGTTGATGAGTGCCTCAGCGAGATTCAAGGTCTGGGACATCTGGGCACGCTTCGCGTCTTGAACTCCGGATCGATGCCAGCAGCCCAGCCCGTCGGCGGCATAGACCACCTCGTCGAGCACGGGCATGTGGATTACCCCAAGTTCAGGGTGCCCGTCTCGAAGGCAGGCGAGCATGGTGCCATACAGCGGGACACCGTGCACGAATGAGATCGTGCCGTCGATCGGGTCGATGACCCACTGGTACCCGCTCGTGCCCGGCTTGGGATCGAACTCCTCTCCCAGGATTGCATCGTCGGGGTAACGGGATTGAATCAGGGCTCGCAGATGCGTTTCGCTTTCGCGATCTGCGATGGTGACGGGTGTGCCGTCCGCTTTGTCGCGTCGCTGCCCGGTGTCAAGCTGGCCAAAGTAATTGAGCGTGATGTCGCCCGCTTGCTTCGCGGCGTCGACGGCAAACATCAGGCGATCTTGGAGTGCACTCATTGCTGGATCGCTCCTGTAGTTTGCTCAAGCCCGCAGGCCCTGTGCATCGCACGCTTGAAGGTTTCGAGCTGTTGCGAGGTGTGCTGGGCATTGACCGAGAGTCGGAAGTACATCGGCGCAGGGCCGTTTGGATAGCTCATCAGCGGGAGCAGCACGGATTGATCCAGCAGCGCGTGCTCAACTTGCTTCATGTGCTCGATGTCGCCGAGCACGAATGCAAAGATCGCAGAATCATGATCGTGTGTTTCGATCCCCAGCGAACGCAGGATGCCGCGCATGGTGCGGATGTTTGCAGCCAGCCGATCGTGTGTTTGCTGGTCGTTTCGCAGAATCTCGAGCGCGACCAGACCTCCGGCCACGAGCGCGGGTGAGGCGGGGGTGGTGCAGCGGTAGGCGATCGAGTGATTGCGAGCGCTTTCGATCGGAACAGACGGGCCCATGACGATACCGCCAGCACATCCGAGCCCCTTGGCCAGGGTCGTTGTGACGATCATTTGGTCGCTGATCAGTCCGAGGGCGTTGGCGATCCCGCGGCCATGATCGCCCAGCACCGCGAAGCCGTGGCAGTCATCGAGCAGCAGCCAATCGTCTGCTCGCAGCATCCCCAGCAGGGCGTGCGCCGGTGCCAGGTCGCCGTCGGTCGTAAAGACGGAATCGGTGAGGATCACGCACGAGCCGTTGAGTGTGCGAAGCAGGTGGGCGGCGTGCCCGGCGTCGAGGTGGTTGTAGGTATGGATCTGCATCCCGCCGAGAATCGCTGCATCATGCAGGCTTGCGTGTGCTCGCTGATCGATCAGCGCATGGCGCACGCCGAGCTGTTTGAGCCCCTGAAGTGCTGAGAGGTTCGCGGTGTATCCGTCAGGGACGAGCAGCCCGGATTCATGGCCACAGAATCGGGTCAGCTCGGTTTCGAGATCGGCATGGGGCCGAGCGTTGCCCGTGGTTTCTCTGCTGGCTGAACTGGATAAGCCGTAGCGCTCGGCGGCTTGCTGCACCGCACGGACCACATCGGGATGATGCGCCAGCCCGAGATAGTTGCAACCACCAAAGCTGACCAGGGCTTGGTCGCCACGATAAATGGTGGTTGCGTTGCACGAATCTGTAGGAATATTGGGCATCTGGGGGAATTATCGTCAGGTGCGGGCCTTGAGGCGCTGTATTGCGTGTGAAATCTGCTCTTGGTCTTGCGTGCTCGCCTGTACGGGGTGGGATCGTTGAGCCGAGCGGGTCGCGTCCCTATCATATCGCCACGCGTGGTGTCTCCAAAGCACACGCGCACCCCAATCGGAGGACCAGATGACCAAGATTGCCCGACTTCGTACTCGATACGCGATCGCCGCGCTGTGCGCTTCGTTGCTCACCAGTGTTGCTGGCTCGACTGAGATCAAGTCTGAGACCAATGCTGTAAAAACGGCCCCGAAGGTGGTCCAACTCCCGATCCGTACCGACGGGCCCAAGAGCCTGGATCCGGTCAAAGGGTCGACAACCTACGACAACATGGCCTGTGTGCAGTTCTACGAAACGCTCTTGGTGAACAAGTACACGGACCCGACTGCGATGGAGCCGCTTCTGCTCGCAGAAATGCCCACAAGTGAAGATGGCGGCATGACATGGCATTTCAAGCTCAAAGAAGGCGTGCGGTTCCAGGATTCAGAATGCTTCCCCGGTGGAAAGGGGCGTTTGCTCAGGTCCGACGATGTGTTCTATTCGCTCAAACGATTGGCTGACGAGAAGTACGAGCTTGAGAACTGGTGGCTACTCAAAGAAACCATCTTGGGCTTCGATGAGTACAAGGATGCACAGAACGCCGCGGCGAACTTCGATTACGATGCGCCTGTTGAGGGGTTCCACAAGATCAGCGATACCGAGTTTGAGATCAAGCTCAAGCAGCCGGTATACCGCTTTCTCTATATTCTGGGCATGTTCCAGACCTCGATCGTGCCTCGTGAAGCCGTAGAGATGTACGGCGATAACTTTGGTTTCAAGCCCGTCGGAACCGGTCCATTTATTCTGGACAGCTGGGTCCCGAAGCAATCGCTGACCGCAAATCGGAACCCGAACTATCACCAGGTTTTTTACCCAGAGCGCGACGAATGGAGCCGCGAGGATCGTCGCAATCGTCTGCACCGAGCTGCGGGTAAACAGGTGCCGTTTGTGGATCGTCTTGAGTTCACCATGTTTCCTGAGGATCAGCCGATGTGGCTGCAGTTCTCTCTGGGTCAGCTTGGCTACTCGCAGGTGCCCGAGGATTACTTCCTCGAGGCGTTCGACAAGGCATCGCTTGAGCTGAAAGAAGATTACCTGCGGCGGGGCATCCGAGCGCAGTCGAACATGCTGCTCGACTTCATTTTCCGTGGTTTCAACATGGAAGACAGCCTGGTGGGGGGGTACAGCGAAGAGAAGAAGGCGCTGCGTCAGGCCATCTCGCTCGCGATTGATCTCGAAGAGATCAACCAAACTTTCTACAACGGGCGCACCATTGTGTACGACGGCCCCATCCCTCCCGGCTTGCGTGGCTACCCCGAGAATGGTCGATCAGATGCGGCATACCGCGGTCCAAACATCGCGCTCGCCAAGCAAAAACTCGAGGCCGCAGGGTATCCCAACGGTCAGGGTTTGCCTGCGATCCGTTTCTATACCTCGCAGAGCACCATCAATGTCGAGATGGCCGAGATGGTCAAGCGGCAGCTCGCTCGCATCAATGTTCAGTTTGAGCCGATCTTTACGGATTTCTCGTCTCTGATCGAGGCGATCAACAAGAAGAAAGCACCGATGTTCGGCTTTGCATGGGCGAGCGATTACCCGGATGGGGAGAACAACCTCGCGTTGTTCTACGGCCCGAACGAATCACCCGGCTCGAACCATTTTAACTACAAGCGTGATGACTTCGATGCGATGTACGAGCAGATCCTGACTATGGAGCCCAGCCCTGAGCGAGATGCGATCTACGCGAAGATGCGTGATATGGTGCTCGAGGATGTCCCGTATGTTGGATCGCAGGCCCGTCAGCGTTTCTATGTGATCAACCCGTGGTTGCTCAACTGCAAGCCGACCGAACGCTTTTACAGTTGGTTCAAGTTCCTCGATGTCGATGACACGATGCGCTAATCCCCGGCGTCATCGCCCCGTCTGAGAAACACCTGGAGCAACCGCTGTGTGGACTTATATCGTTCGAAGGACTCTGTACAACATCCCAGTGTTTCTGGCCATCATTCTTGTGGTGATGGGTGCGCTGCGCGTGACCGACCCGGTTTCGGCGCATCTGGGCAAGAATGCTTCAGAGGATCAGATCCGGTTGAAGACGGAAGCGATGGGGCTCGACCAGCCGTTCATTGTGCAGTATGGGGTGTTCCTTCGTGATCTGGCGTTGTTCTGGAAGCCCATCCCTGAGCAGGACCGGGCGGTCGATGCCGCTGAGGTCGAGGGCGATCCGGGAACGCATCAGAAGCCCAGCCCATGGAAGCGTAAAGAGACACGCAGCTGGGATCAGGATCTGCCGGTCGGGAAGATGATTCTCGATGCGGTCCCGCCATCGATTGCTGTGATGGCGCCGACGCTGCTGATCACCGCGAGCATCGCGATCGTGGTGGGGCTGATCTCTGCGTTCAATCGTGGCCGCACCGCGGATAAGACGCTGATGTTCCTCGCGGTCATTGGGATGAGCATCTCGGTGCTGGTGTACATCATCCTTGGACAGTACTTTGGGGCGTTTCTGCCTCGACAAGCGCTGGGTGATGTCTGGCCGTTTGAGGTCACGGCCGATGCGAGCGCTGCCGGCGGTCGGGGTTTCTTTTTCATGCCGTGGAACTGGGTTTCGTACTGCATGCTGCCGGTGATCATCAATGTCACCGTCGCGCTCGGGTATGACACACGGTTTTACCGTGCGGTCATGGTCGAGGAAACCCGCAAGGACTACATCCGAACCGCGCGGGCCAAGGGCGCGAGCACGACGCGGGTGATGTTTGTGCACATGCTCAAGAACGCGATGATTCCGATCATCACCCGCATCATGATTTCACTTCCGTTCGTGGTGACCGGTTCGATTCTTGTCGAGGTGTATTTCAATATCCCCGGTATGGGCCGCACGCTGATTAATGCTGTCAATACCAAGGACTTCCCGGTGATACAGACCTTCACGGCGTTGTTCGCGCTGCTCTTTATCGCTTCTAATATCCTGACCGATGTGCTCTACGCGTTGGCCGATCCGCGGGTGAGGTTGTCATGAGTATCCGAGCACGAATCAACGAATCCCCATCGATGCGGAAGCTATTCCGCAACCGTCGCGCGATGGTGGCGCTGGGCATCATTTCGCTTTATATGGCGGTCTTTGTCTGGATCGTCGCGATGCAGATCGCGGCGTGGGTTGGATCGAGCACCGGCGCATACGATCTGGCCGAGCGGCCGGTGCTCGGGGCGTTGCTCCCCGAACGCACGCTTGAGCGGGTTGGGTCTCGAAATCTGCCGGGATTTGGTCTGGTTTCTGAACCCGCTGTCCGGGCCGAGCAGCTCCGTTTTTACTTTGATCGCGTTGGCGAAGCACTGGACACGATCGAGAATCCGGTCGCGGGTGACGAACGCAGCGCAGAGGATGTGCTCTCAAGCTTGGCGCTGGCTGAGCGGCGTGTGGCTCCGCTGCCACCAGCGCAGCTTCGTGAGATCTACAGCAAGGGTGTACAGCAGTTCGCGACTCAGTCCGAGCTGCGCAATCTCCGATCGAGGTTTTTTCAGATCGATTTGGCGATCGAAAATGTTCGGCTCAACGCGGATCGCTACAAATCGCCTCGCGAGGGTGATGATCCGGACATCTTGCTTGATGAGGTTTCGCTCTCGCTTGAGGAAATTGCGATACTGCTCGATGAGGCCTCAGAGGCAATTCCTGAGTCGTCCTCGATTGCTGACATTGATCTGACCATCCTTGAAGACGCCGCTGCCGCGATGTATGACGAACCGACGCCCGATCCGCTGTATGACGCGGAGCTGCTCGAGACAATCGATGCCGCGGTCAAAGAGCGGCTTGTTGGTATTGATGCCGAGGTCAACGAGAAGCTCGACGCGATCGAGCCGATTGTTGCCGAGCTCTTCCCGATACCCGATGGTGTTGAGGGGGCGTTGTATAAACTGCGGCTGCTGCTGGGCACGGATCGTCAGGGGCGATCGATTTTCATTCGCGCTGTGTATTCAGCGAAGGTCGCGATCCAGGTCGGGCTGGTTGTTTCGGTGATCGCGGTGCTCTTCGGGAGCATCTTGGGCGCAGCCGCGGGCTACTTCGGTGGCATCGCAGACCATTTGATTATTTGGCTCTACTCAACTTTCAGCTCGATCCCGTATCTCGTGCTGCTGGTCGTGCTTGCGTTTATGTTCACCGGCTCTCCAGTCGAGGGCACGCTGATCCCGTTATATGTCGCGTTTTGTCTGACCTACTGGATCGGGCCTTGCCGTGTGACTCGCGGCGAGGCGCTCAAGCTCAAGCAGCTCGACTATGTTCAGGCGGCGCAGGCATTGGGAGCTGGTCGATCGCGCATCCTGCTCAAGCACATCATCCCCAACACGGCGCACTTGATGTTCATCAACCTCTCGCTGCTGTTCATCGGCGCGATTAAGGGTGAGGTGGTGCTGACCTTCTTGGGGCTTGGGCTTAAAGAGGGTGCCAGCTGGGGGATCATGATCAATCAGTCAAAGTCAGAGGTTGTCTCCGGCTTCTTCTGGCAGATCGGGGCAGCGACCTTCTTTATGTTCGTGCTTGTGCTCGCGTTCAATGTTCTGACCGACGCCTTGCAAGATGCCTTTGACCCCAAGCATGTCGAGTGATTGATTTTAGAGTAGCACAGAAAAACGCCCGTGATTACGGGCGTTTTTCTATACGAAATATCGAGAACGATCAGGCACGAGCGGATTCAAAGCGTCGGCTGATCTCTTCCCAATCGATCAGACGCATGAACGCCTCGACATAATCGGCGCGTCGATTCTGGTACTTGAGATAGTATGCGTGTTCCCAGACATCGATACCGAGCAGCGGGATCGACCCTGTGAACATCATGTCCTGCTGGTTCTGCATCTGAAGCACCATCAGCTGGCGTGCCGCGGGTTCGTAGACGAGCCAGCCCCATCCCGAGCCCTCGACTTTGCTCGCGGCCGCGATGAAGTGCTTGCTGAAGTTTCCGAATGATCCGAAGTCATTGATGATCTGGTTTGCGAGATTCCCGGTCGGTTGTCCGCCGCCTCCCTTGCCCTCGGGTTTCATGCTCGACCAGAAGAGGGTGTGATTGATGTGGCCGCCCATGTGGAAGCTGAGCTGGCGCTGCCAGTGCTGGATCAGGCCCGCATCGCCGGAGCCCAAACGGATATCTTCGAGTTGCTTGAGCGCCGTGTTTGCGCCACGCACATAGCCCGCGTGGTGCTTGCCATGATGGATCCGCATGGTCTGCTCATCGATCAGCGGCTCAAGTGCGTCGTAGGCATAGGGGAGTTCGGGGAGGACATACTCGTTGGCGTCCTTGTTGAATCCGAGGGCGGCGGGTGAGGCATGGGTAGGACGCAGCTTGGGCTGGGCTGCGTTGGAGCCGGTCGCCGCGAATCCCATCGCGCCCAGGGCGGCCATGCCGCCGAGCGCGTTTCTTCGTGTGATCTCATTGCTCATTGTGGTTCTCCTTTACTGTAAAGTGAAATGATCCCCGAGCTGACTCTATTCCTGCCGACCTTCAATTGCAGCGATCAGGCAGGATACACCCAGGATGAGCAGGTCATCAATCTCATCGTCTTCGTCGAGGATCGCGACGCCGAGGCGAAAAACAAACGGGTTAAAATGCTGCCGGAGAGTCGCGATACTCTTGCTGTCGCTTGTGCGGATCACCTCGTAGCGTTGCGGGAGCAGGATGGACGCAAAGTCGATATAGCGTCGAGCGATGGGCGCAATAGAACCGGTTTCGCGGACACTGGCGATCTGGGTGTTGCTGGTGTCAAAGAGCATCCATTCATCGCGTACGAACGATGACTTGAGCCCTTTGCGGCGCATCGAGCCCAGGGTAGTGCCATTGGGAAGTGTGAGTGAGTAGGTTGCGCCGAAATCGATGATGCTCTGGGTGTTGAGTGAGAGCAGCATGTCAGTCATATCTTCGCCCGTGAAGAGCTTGATGTCTTCTCGGAGCTTGAATGCCTTCTGCTTGCAGTATCCGATGACCGAACCATGCTCGTCATAGACATGGAACGCTGCGCCAAAGATCTTGAAGAACTTTCGCCGGATGGTGTACTGTTCGTTCATCGGACTATTCTCTTGCAATGGAGCGGTTGGATTTGGATGCTCAGAGTCTATAAAAAAACGGGCTCGCAAGGCGAACCCGTTGGATGAAATACATGAGAGAGGCCCAAGATCAGCCCTCGTGATCGCCCACCTGCCAGCGGCGGAAGTTTGAAAGCTCGGCGCCGCCGATGAGGTCACGGACGGCTTTGGACGGGTCCATGACGAAGGGCTGCTCGAGCAAGGCAACTTCTGAGAAGAACTTCTTCATGCCGCCTTCGACCATCTTCTCAGCGATTTCCTGGGGCTTGCCCGATTCAACCGCTTGTTCGAGTCTGAACTTGCGTTCCTTCTCGACCATATCGGCGGGGATGTCCTCGCTCGTGAGTCCGAGGGGACGGGGTACTGCGGCGGTAACATGCATCGCGAGTTGTCGCAGAACATCGCCATCGACTTCGCCCTGTGCTTCGATGAGCGAGCCGGTCTTGCCGTCGTGGTGGACATAGAAGCCGTAATGAGTCTTGCCGGGTTCGCCGACGAGCTTTTCGATCGCATCGATCGAGATGTTCTCGCCAGTCGAGATGCGGAGCTCGTCGATGATATCGGTCATTTCGACGGTCGGGGCGACATTGCCCGCGTCGGCTTGTAGCGCAAGCTGAGCGATCTTCTTCACCGCGTCGACGAACTTCTCATTCTTGGCGGTGAAGTCGGTTTCGGCCTTGACCTTCACGAGTGTGGCCGAGGAGCCGTCTTCAGAGACTGCGACTTCGACGCGACCCTCGCCGGCGATTCGATCGAGCTTGGTCTCCATCTTGCCTTTGAGCTTCTTGCGAAGGAGGGTCTCGGCGAGTTCAACATCACCGTCGGCCTCTTGGAGTGCTTTCTTGCACTCCATCATGGCCAAGCCGGTCTTGTTGCGCAGGTTCATCACATCTTTTGCACTGATGGACATGTCAGGTGTTCTCCGCCTGAATAGGTTTCGGGTGAGGGTGCCTGGTCCGTACCAGCGACCCCACGGTGTCGTGTGTTGCATGTCTCACTGTGGAGACACGGGGTGTCTACATTCGGAAAAGCAGTTAGGACTCGGCGGGTGCTGTGGCAGCCGCGTTCTCGCTTGCGGGTTCTTCTGCGCTTGCCTTGCTGTCATCAGCACGGAACTGAGCACGGGTCGAGCGGCGTGGTGTGCGAGCGTCATCGCTTGCGCCCTTGTCGTTCGAGCGGCCTCCCTCATTCGATTCAACGCGAGCGGTCTTGCCGTCTGAAATGGCCTTGCAGAGTTCGCGGACGATCACATCGATCGAGCGCATCGAGTCGTCGTTGCCGGGGATGGCGATATCGACCATATCCGGATCGCCGTCGGTGTCGATCAGGCAGATGGTGGGAATCCCGAGCTTGCGTGCCTCACGCAGCGCGGTCGTTTCGCGGCTGACATCGATGGCGACGATTGCGCCGGGCATCTTGTGCATGCGGCGGATGCCGTCAAGGTTTCGCTTGATCTTGCGCATCTCGCGACGCAGCTGTGATTCCATCTTCTTGGAGTAGCTTTCAAAGTTGTCTTCCGCAGCAATCGCTTCGAGTTCTTCGAGTCGCTTGAGTCGGTTGCGGATGGTGCCGAAGTTGGTCAGCGTGCCGCCGAGCCAACGCTCTGTGACATAGTGCATCTCGACATCACCCACGCGTTGCTCAATGACACCCTTCGCCTGTCGCTTGGTGCCGACGAAACAGATATCTTTGCCGCTGGCGACCGTCTTGGTGAGGTATTTACGAGCGAGCAGAAGACCTTTCACGGTCTCCTTGATGTCGATGATGTGGATCCCGTTGCGTTTGCCGTAGATGTAGGGCGTCATCTTCGGGTTCCAGCCGCTGGTGCGCTGTCCGAAGTGAATGCCGGATTCGATGAGATCTTGTACGAGCGTGTTGGCCATGATACCTATCCGTTCCTTGTCAGCGGCACCGGCAGCGTGATCGGTCGCGGCACGAGGGCGCTTTGGTGACGAATCAGAGTTCCCGGATTTGCCGGGGGTGATTGAGTTCACAAAAACCCAAGAGGGGCGTGCATACCGATCAATATGCACCGTTGAGTATAGGTTGCTGTATGGGGCAAGCAAGCGTTGAGAGGGTGAAGATTCAGCCCTCAGTACCCAAACAAAGGCCTTTCGTAAGTATTGCTGTTGGGCGATATTCTCGGGCTTCAAGATCCAATTTGCTGCTACCGATTGAGATCCGGTTCCAAGCGGCCGATGTCTGGCAGGGTTCACCCCCGGTTTATGAAGACATCGACCAGGCTCTTGGAGAGACGCGATGACCAATAGTGGATTGATAGTCAGACGATCTGTGCGTTTTGAGATCTCATTGCCGGCCAAGATCCGCGTTGCATCGTATCACGCAGAGAGTCTGAACTTTGCGAAGGGAATCTGCGGCGAAGACCGCTGGATCGAAGTGGATCTGATCGACTTCGCATCCGGTGGATTGGGTTTCATCACCCATGTCTACTTCCCACGCAATGTAGATATTGAGCTGCAGCTCCCCGACTTCGAGGATCCAAGCCGCACATCCTTGCTCAACTGCTTCATGCGTGTGCAGCGTGTGCAGATGACCGATCGACGCCCGGCGTACCAGATCGGTTGTTCATTCATTGAACTCGATGATGCGGCGAATCAGCAGATCGATAGTCTGCTCAATCGACTGAGCGGACTGAGCGATGATGTTGCCGCAGGAGACGACAATGCTTGATACCTCTGAGTTCATAATCCAATCGCTGATCGAGTGTGAGAAACTCACGATCGCTGAAGCGGACCGACTGCGCGAGTACATCGTTGAGAAGAGCATCGGCTTTGACGAAGCGGTTATTCGGTCCAACATCATCACGCCGCACGATGTGGCGATCGCGAAAGCGACTATCTGTGAGTATCCATTCATTGATCTGAGGCAATACGACATCGATATCCGGCAATCAAGGTGCTTGCCCAAGTCCATGTCAGAGCGGCTCCGGGCGTTCCCCGTCTTTATCTTTGGTGATATCGCGACCTTTGCGATGGAAGATCCACTGGATCTGCAAGCGATCGACGAGCTTCGACAGACGCTCAAGAAGCAGATCGATCCAGTCGTGTGCGATGCGCAGCAGCTTCGGCTACTGATTACGCGGGCCTACACGCTCGACACAGGCGCTCCTGAGATTGATCATGATGATGATGAGAACGAGTTTGATAACAGCAACGAGCCCGTCGTCGCCGCAGTCAACCAAATCCTATTCTCAGCGGCGGAGATGAAGGCAAGCGATATCCATATCAATCCGGACGATAAGCGTCTGCTGCTGCGGTACCGCGTCGACGGTGTGCTGAGATCACAGCGTGGGCCTGAAATGAATATGCATGAGGGGCTGATTCAGCGTCTGAAGGTCATGGCGCACCTCGATGTGACGCAGTCGCGTCGCCCACAAGATGGTAAGTTCCGGTTCAAGCACAACGGCATCCCGCTCGATGTGCGGCTGAGCATCATTCCCACGATTCACGGTGAAAACGCGGTCATGCGTCTGCTGAGTTCGGCGAGTTCGATCGGGCAGATCAAAGACTTGGGCATGCCGCTGGATGTGAGCGATGCGTTCTCACAAATGATCCATAAGCCCCACGGGATCGTGCTCGTCACCGGCCCGACCGGCTCGGGGAAGACGACCACGCTCTATACCGCGCTCAACGAGATCAACACGCCAGAGCGCAACATCATGACGATTGAAGACCCGGTTGAAATCCGTCTCCCGCTGGTGCGTCAGGTCCAGGCCAATGCGGAGATCGGCTTAACATTCGCAAGTGCGTTGCGATCGATGCTTCGTCAAGATCCGGATGTGATCCTGCTCGGTGAGATCCGAGATGAAGAGACCGCGAAGATCGCGGTTCAATCTGCACTGACCGGCCACCTTGTCTTCTCGACGCTGCACACCAACGACGCGATCGGCGCGATTCCCCGATTGCGTGAGTTCGGCGTGCCATCGTTCGCGATCAACAATGCCCTGCTCGGGGTGCTTGCGCAGCGTCTTGTGCGTCGGGTCTGCCCAGATTGTTCACAAGCGACCGTGCCCGATCATGCTTCGATCCAAGAACTCGGGCTTGGCAGCCAGATTGATCAATCGTTCTCGAAAGGTTCCGGGTGCCCCAAGTGCATGAACCTTGGCTACAAGGGGCGAATCGGTGTTTACGAGCTGCTCTGCGCGACCAGCGGGGTGCGTGAGCTGATCGATCGTGGGGCAGCTGCCACGGAGATCTTTGAGCAGGCCAGGACCGATGGCATGCGTCTCATGCTCGAGGATGGGATCGAGAAGGCACGTATGGGCATCACGAGCCTTGACGAGGTACGCAAGCTGCACGCCAAGATCCATATCAAGCTTCCGAGCAGCGGCGAATCGAACTATCGGCTTATCGCCTGAAACCGGAGTGAACCATGTCTGCCACAACCTTTAAATACCGCGCGCTCGATGATGCTGGCAAACGCCGCTCGGGCCGGATCGAGGCGCTCAGTGAACAATCGGCATTCCAGCTGCTGGTCGGCCAGGGCCTCACCCCGCTGACCGTGCGCCAGAGCAGCGCCCGGCGCATACGACTGACCTCGAGCCGGGTCACGCCCCTCGAGCTCGCGACTCTGACCCGCGAGATGAGTGTGCTCATTGAGGCGAACATACCGATCGGGCGTGGTCTGGTCTCGATCGCTGAGCACGAAAAGAACCCAACACTGCGCGACATGATCTTTGATATTGCGACCATGATAGAGTCTGGCGAGAAGCTCACCGTTGCGTTTTCTAAGTACAAGCATGTGTTCGGTGATGTTTACATCGAGACGCTCAGGTCAGCCGAGAAGACGGGTCAGATCGGGCCGGTTGCAACGCACCTTGCGGATATGCTCGAGCGCAATATCGAGACGAGCCAACAGATCAAGCGTGCAATGACATACCCGATCATCGTCATCTGCTTTGTGGCGCTTGCGCTGAGTGTGATCGTCATCTATGTGGTCCCAAAGTTCGCAACGATCTTTGAAGCCAACGGTGTGGAGCTGCCGGTCACGACCCGGATGATCAGAGCCGTGGGGTACTCAATCAGTATGTATTGGTGGGCCTACCTGTGCAGCACACTGGCTGCAGTGGTGTTGTTTCGCCGATCATGGAAGAGCGAGCGAGGCCGGTTCAGGATCGAAAAGTTGATGCACAAGCTCCCGTACATCGGGACGATGCTGACAGCGGTCACGACCGCACGCTTCAGCCGAGTCATGAGCATCGGGCTCGAATCGGGCATCGAGGTTATCGAAGCGATCGAGATCGCGAGTGGCGCTACCGGGAGACCTGTTTTTCAGGATGAATGTATTCGGATGTGCGACCGAATGCGCAGCGGAGACGCGCTACCCGATGTGATCAACCGGGCCCACGGGCTCCCGAGTTTCGCGCGGCGCCTCTTCGGATCTGGCAAGGATTCCAAGGAACTCGCCCGCGCCGGAGCCGTCATCGCACGCCATTATGATCGCCAATCCGACCATCTCGCCAAGAACATCAACACCATCGTCGAGCCCATGATAACGATCGCGATGGCGGGCATCGTGCTGCTCGTTGCGCTCTCGGTCTTTCTTCCGATGTGGCAGATGATCAGCATCAACAAATAAGAGCAGTGGAGTTCATGCATATGTCACATAAAGCATTTACACTTGTCGAGGTCCTGATCGTTGTGGTGATCCTGGGCGTGCTCGCCGCCGTCGTGGTTCCAAAGTTCGCGACCGCCAGCGATGATGCCAGAACAAGCGCGGCACAGAGTACCGTCGCGGGCGTGCGATCGGCTATCGCGACCTATCGCACCAGCGCTGTGATTCAGGGGAACGCGCCCTATCCGACGCTCGCGCAGCTCGGCGACGGCAGCGTGCTTCGGTTCGACATCCCCCTCAATCCGTTCACCGGCGTCGGAGGCGTTCAGAGCGTGGGGCAGGCCCAGGCGGATGCACGCGGGGTGAGCAACCAGCAACACGCGGGTTGGAACTACTTTGTTGACAACTCGGCGAACCCACCGACGGCGATTTTCTATCTCAACGCAGCCGACGAGACTACGGCCGCCGACGGCAGTGGTGGTGTGCTCACCGCCAATGAACTCTAACGATGCATACTGATCTCAGACCAACACGCGCCGCCCCTATGGGCTTCACACTCGTCGAACTGATGATGGTTGTTGTGATCATGGGCATCATTGCCGTTTCGGTCATCCCTGCGATGGGTAATGTCCGTGACATGCGAGCCGGAGCCGCACGCGACGATGTGGCGAGAATGCTTGAAATCACGAAGGGCAACGCGCTGGCCTCGGGTGAGCCCGTTGGGCTGCGCATTGATGTCGAGCGTTCAGAACTCACCATGATCCATCTGAGCGTCGCCGGCACCATCACTCCGATGACCGATCCGTTGACCGGGCAGGATCGGATGGTGAATATCACGCAGACCTACTCGGATGTCTCGCTCAGCGGCATCATCAACGGCGATGGCTCATCGGGGTCGGGGATGATCTGGTTTGACTATGAATCAACACCGCACACGCGGAACCCCAGCGGGGACTTCACGGCAATCAACGACGAGCCGGCAGTGATCACGCTCTCTTCGGGATCGACGGTCATCGTACATGCCCATTCGGGATTGGTAGAGAAGCCATGAGAATCAGGGCTACATCCGGGAGAAATGGGTTCACGCTGATTGAGGTGGTCATCGCGGTGATCGTCTTGGCAATCGCCGTCCCGCCGACGCTGAATCTGATGGATTCCGCGGCGGCGGGCCGTGTCGATGCGATCAACACCACCCGAGCAACATTCATGGCGACCAGCGTCATGGAGATGATTGTCGCGGATATGAGCAGCACTGAACCCACACTGGGCTTTGAAGCGCTGGCCGACGCAGACCACTATCTCAACACGCCGACGACAGGCCTGATCGCTCGTCTCGAGCCCATGCTTGAGCCATATACAGACGCAGGGTTCACCTACAGCGTGACCATCGGCGAACTCGTGAGTTGGGACGGGTCGGTCTCGGGTGATACGAGCGGGGATATCTTTCGGACAATCACCGTTCGTGTCGGCTTTGCCTCCGCGAGTGCTGCTTCGTACCAGCTTCCGGTCAGCATCATGGTGAGCGCGATATGAGTCAGACCAAGAAGCAACTCCGTGCCGGGTTTACGCTCTTGGAACTGGTGGCGGCGATGCTCGTGCTGAGCATCATCAGCACGGTACTGCTCCCGGTTTTGACCACCGCATCTGAGTCGTACACAACGACTCGCTCGATACGGACCAGCACCGAGCAGGTTGCATTCTCGCTGGATCGGATCACACGCATCATCCGCCAGGCACCGATCGGGGCCGATGAGCAGGGTGTCGGTATCACTAACGCCAGTGACACATCGCTTGAGTTCAGCGATGGCACCGGGTTCATGCTGCTCGGTGGCAGTGTTGAAATGCTGGTCCCCGGCCAGCGCAACGCCAAGCTATG
Organism: Phycisphaerales bacterium UBA1924; assembly: GCA_965283805.1. Taxonomy (GTDB): domain Bacteria; phylum Planctomycetota; class Phycisphaerae; order Phycisphaerales; family UBA1924; genus UBA1924. The sequence goes on from CBDIPV010000001.1 coordinate 353,734, forward strand.
CCCTGATGTAGATGATCTCATGATCGAGTACTTCGCCGACGACGGTTTGACCAACACAGCAGCAACACCCACCCTGACCCATCGCATTCGTGTCACGATCACCTCGGGCGAGCTGCGGATGAGTGTTGTTGTGCACCCGCGCATCTGGATCGGTCAGGAGGGGACATGATCAACATCAAGAATCAAGTGGGGCCACGCACGAATCAGCGCCGAGGCGTGGTGCTGATCGTGATCGTCGTGGTTATGGCGATGATGGCGCTGGTTGTCGCGGGTTCAATCCGGCCCGTGCGTGACGAAGCCCAGCTCGCGACCTTGCGGGTAGAAACCACGCGGGCCTTCTACAGCGCTGAGAGCGGGGCGTTCATCGTTATGAATGCAGTCATGGGGAATATTTCGATGCCCGACGAGGGCAGCACGATTGAGTTCGAAGGACAGCGCATCCTGATCGTTCAGGTCCCAGAACATGATGATTCTGCGATCATTGAGGGCGTGAGTGGCGACGCGAAACGCCGTGTCGAGTTTGCGGCCCAATAACCGTCTTCCAATCGAGACTCGTTTCCGATCCTGACCAAGTCACACCCTTGATTTGCCGATATCAGAGGTGTTCACGCCATTCTGGGGGCTCTTTATGTTTTCTACAACCGGTTTCATCATCAGTCTTACGCCAAATCGGATCAGTGTGATCTTGTCACGCCGTGGTCGGGTTCAGCAATCAGAGTCGGTCACAATCGATTCCGATCACTGGAAAGATCACTGGCAGGACGGGCTGATGCGCCTCGATCTTCCGTTGCGCCAGTTGCTCTCACGATTCTCATCGATTCGCAACGCACCGGTCACCCTGCTCTATCAGTCTCCGACGCTGACCAAACAGATCTATACATTTGATCAGGCGGGATCGTACGCTCGCGATGCGGCACGCTCAAAGATCCGCGAAGGCATTAGCTACAACGATCCGGTCTGCGTCAGCTCGCTTGGCGGCGATGCCGGCTCGGGTCAGCCCTGCACCATGCTCGCCTACTCCGATCGTGAAGAAACACTCCGCTCGTTATACGCGTGGCTTAATCGGGCCAACATCCGTGTTTCGAGCATGATCCCAACGACGGTCGCATCGATCGTGTGCGCGACTGACCAGGCTATGAGTCTGAGCGACGACAGTGTGATGTTCTACTTCGATAGTGATATCAGCATCATCGCCCATGCGCAGCAGGGCCACATGAAGCTGGTTCGTCCTGCGGATATTGGCTATGAGAAGCTCGCCGAGTCCTATCAGCAGGTATTCAGAGAGAAGAAAGCGAACCAAGAGAATCCTCCAGATCGGCAAACGCTCAGTGCAAAGTCGCATGAGTGTCTGTTTCAGTTCGGTATCCCATTCCAGCCACATGAGTTCGAGAACATTGAGCTGCGTTCGTCTGTCCTGCCCTGCATGGCTCCCGTGCTTCAGCGCATCGGTATCGATGTGAAGCAGACAATCCGGTTCGGGATCGAGAACGGTGCTGACCTCAAGAACCTCTATGTCTGCGGCCCAGGCGCTGCGATCCCGGGCATCTCCAAGGCCGTGGGTGAGCACTTGGAGCTGCATGTACAGCCTGTTCAGGGCAGTGAGCACTTCGAATCAGCCAAGGTCGGTGGCAACGGATCAACCGTGCTCTCGATCATGGAAAAGGATACATCGGTTCAGGGTCTTCTGCCCGCTGTGGCACATGATGAGCGGCTCCGCAAGCGGCTGGGCCGATCCTTGCTTGCGGGCAGCGCCGTTGCACTGCTCGCGATGGGCGCCGAGTATACGATCGCATCACTCGATCGTGACCGTATCCAGCATCAGATCATGATGGATTCGGGTCGCATGCAAGCGGTATCAAAGTTTCAATCCGATCGTTCGGATGTGCAGCAGGCCGCGACCATGCTCAGCGATATCGCTGGCCTCGTGAAAGCAAAGTCGAAACCGGCGGCAAGCTGGGGATCGTTGCTCGCAGAGGTGGGAAACCACACCGGGACATCAGTCCGAGTTCAAGAGCTTCGTGGAGAGTATCCGGATGGCAGCCCGTTCATGCTGATCAGCGGCTATGTGGTCGCGGAAGGGCAGCTTTCTGCAGGCCAGGTGCTTGACGGGTTTGTTGCAAATCTCAGGGCGGTAGAGCATGTGGATTCGATCAAGCTCGGAGCAACCTCCAGAGTTGATCTGCGCTCTCACTCGCAGGGTGTAGACAATCAGTGGGGCCTCCAGTTTACGATGCGTGTCCTAGTGAACACGGCGCCATTCCCCTATGAAAGCTACGCCGCGAGCGAGACCCAAAGCACAGAATGGATGGTCCCATGAATAACGAAGTGATACGAACCTTCTTCCTGAAGCTCTTGGCATGCTGCATGGTCATGGGCGCTGTGAGCTACTTCTTTGTGGGCCCCAAGACGAGCGAGGCATCCGACTTGCAGAGCAGCTATCAGATGCAGACCTTGTCAATCAGAGAGGGCGAGCAAGAAATCAAAGCCCATGCGGATGCGGTCAGCGATGCGATGCTGGACATGCAAACCATCAGCAGGCAGGTAATCGAAGACCTGACGATCAATGAAGATGTTCAAGCACATCAGCTTCTGCAGCATTTTGCAGTCGCCAATGGGCTGACCGTCACGCGTGTTGAGCCGCTCCAGTCAGTTTTCAGCGAGGTCAAAACCAGTTACCCGGAGCAGATCGCCAAGATCGAAGAGAAGGTGTTCCGTCTCGAATGCCAGGGGCCGTACGGCGGCATTGTCACTTTCATCGAGGAGATGCAGGCCGGTCCGGGGCGAACCAGCATCGAGAACTTCCGCATCATCGCGACCGATGCCCAATCGGTCAGCGCGATCATGACTGTGAAACTGGTCGAACTCATCGAGGTGCCTCAACAGCTCAGGATTATGCCGCTGGAAGCGGTATCAGCTGAGCAATCCACGCCTGAGCAAGGAGCAAACCCATGAGTATCCAAAGCAATACAATGGCGATCACGCTCTGCGCGATCCTCGCTCCCGCCGGCTTTGTATTTGGATCTCGGTTCGTCGGCTCTGGACCGTCGGATGTGATCGCGGACTCGTTTGAGCAGGAGACCGTCAAGACCGACCTGCCCAAGTTTGATCCCATGCCTGTCGTAACACCCAGAGATACCAGCATCCCGATTCAGTCGCCGTTCTACTTGGAGGCAATCCCAGCCAGTAGTGAGCCGCGCGATGTTCGGGTTCAGGGCGACACGCAACGGCCATCCATCCCCGATGCGTTGCCCACGGTCCGAGTCACTTCAATTCTTCCGAGTTCAAGAAACCCGCTGGCCATCATCGATGGCAAGCCGCGACGGGTCGGAGATACCCTCAAGAGTGGCTGGACCGTGGTGAGCATCAACGGCGATGATTTTACCGTTACCCTGCGGCACAGCTCAGGCGAGACGATGAACGCGAAGATGAGCAGCAACCCATAACAGGGTCGCGAAGCGCCCTCGCCAGACTTAGCGGCGGCGACTCATTGAGACGATCCCGCCGATGACCAGCAGCGAGAAGGCACCTGGTGCTGGAACAAGAGTGCCCACGCTGATGTTATCAATCGCGATCGAGTTGCGAGCGGTCGGGTTGCGCGAATCACGGACCGCTGCGTTGGCGTAGCTCCCGATGAGGATCTGGTCGTACCCGCCGCCAACAAAGCCAAGATAGTCGCCCGACTGGATATCGCTGTTCGATTCGAAGACAATGCTGCCTTCATCGATAAGCTGGACCCAGAGGTAGACCGTCCCGATTGAGTTCGGGGTCCAGCCGCTTGAGATCTGCATATCGATATCGCTGAAGTTCTCGCCAGTGGCGAGCGTGATGTCTGTCAGTTCGAGCGAACCGGTGCTGGCGTAGAACATCTCGGAGCCGTCAAGCCCGGGGGCATCCCAACTAAAGTAGTTGCGGTTCATGCTCACGCGGATGCCGTCTTCCTCGTAGCCCAGCAGGGATTGACCCGGTGTCATGGTATTGAAATCCGCGGCATTGGTCACATCAACGATGAGCGATGCTTGCGAAACGCTCGTGCTGATCTCTGATTGCGCGAGCCCGGCAGTGAGGCCCACTGCGGCGACCGATGCGGCGACTAATAGAGACCCGGAGAGAGACCCGGAAAAAGTTCGGCTTTGTGATTTCATCAGTTGTTCCCCTAGCTCGTGGTCTGTGCAAACAAACACACGCTCAGGTGTGCGCCCGCATAGAAGCAACACCAATAGAACCCCAAAATCGCCCAATGCCAGCGAATCCTGCGAAACTCTGGGTGATTCCGACTACAGGGCGAGCCCAAGAGTGGCTATCTGGTGCCCAGTCCGTCGTACTGGGGTGACCGCGGATCAGTTACGGATTCTGATTGGGTTCGGGGATTTGATTCTCTTTCCTGTTCCACATTCGGCTCGGGATCAAAGCAGGTGATTTGCTGGCAGGGTCCCAAATCGGGTGTACATTCCAGTCAACACGCCTCATTCCGGGCGGAGGGGATACCGCATGAACACACAAAAACGAACCACATGGCTGCTCACGGGCACGCTCTTTTTGTCCGCACCCGCCGTCGCTGGCCCCGATTGGATCGAGGACGGCGATGCCGGACGCTCGATCGGCGACGCACAAGATACAACCTCGGTCGGTCTGCTGAGCACCATCGCCGGCTCGCTTGGCGGGAGCGATCAGGAGGATGTGTACCGTCTGAACATCCAGAACGCGAACGATATCGCCAGCCCGGTTCAGTTCGGCCTGCTCTCTGGCGGCGACCCCATGTTCAACCCGGCGCTCTGGTTGTTTGACAGCGCCGGATTTGGGATGCTCGGCAACGATAATGACCCGATCCTGGGCGGCTTCGGCGCTCGCCTCATCACGCCCTCGACCGATGGGGTCACGCTCCTGCTACCTCCCGGAGAATATTTCCTCGCCGTCACCGAAAGCGGGAATGTGCCACTGAGTCTCGGATTGGGATTCGGCAAAGGTTCGCTTGAAGAGATCTTCTTCTTTGCTGATACCTTTGAAGTCTCCGGCCCTGACGGTGCGGGCGCGGCGAACCCGCTGTTCGACTGGAGCGGGGGGGCGGGGACGGTAGGAAACTACGGCATTGTGATCACGCCCGCACCGTCAACGCTTGCGATGGTCTCGCTGGCTGCTTTCTGTGCAGGTCGCAGACGACGCTCGGCCGATTGAGTTCGACCCTGAGTTCGGCTATCCGTTAGATGAACAATACCGTACGCGCTAATCGATCGCAAGAGATTCGGCACGTGATCGCTCAAGCCGAATCATCTGAAGCAACTCACTCGATTGCTCAAGGCGTGGGTCTGCCGTTTGTTGGCGGATACTGATCACCTCTGACGCATAGGCCTCCGCGCTCTCGTAGTCTTCCAAAGCGACGCAGACCTCGGCGAGACTCTGTAGCGTCGAAGCGACCGAGGGCTTGTTGCTCGCGAGCAGTTCCGTCTTGAGCCCCAGCGCTCCGGTGAGCAGTTCGCGTGCTTCCTTATATTGCCCAAGCGAGATCAGCGTGTTGCCCAGACTATGCTTCGCTCGCGCAACCCACAGCGGCTTGGATTCATCCTCTTCAAGCCCTTGGAGTGTGGTGAGCGCTCGGCGATAGATGGGCTCCGCAACCTCGTACTCTCCTCGCTGGACATGGAACCACGCGATCGAGTTGTCGGACATCGCCACTTCCAGACTCCCCGCCCCGAACAGCGTCACGCGGATCGCTCGCGCCTGGTTGTACATCTGCACCGCTTCATCAAACTGGCCAACCTTGACATAGGTCGAGCCGAGGTGATCCATGGTGCGTGCGGTTTCTGCGGATTCGGGATCGCTGGGCCCAAACATGGTCTGGTACATCTTGAGCGTGTCGAGGTAGTGCTTTCGGGCTTGCTCGTAGTTCCCCAGATAAAACTCGGCGTTGGCAATGTGATGCAGCGACTGGGCGAGCAGCGAATGAGGCGGGGCAAGCTTCTTGGCGCGGAGTGCATACGCCTTTTCATAAACCGAGCGAGCACGCACATAGTCTTCATACCCGAAATACGCCTCGCCGAGGTTGGTATAGAAGATCGCCAAACTCTGCGGATCACCCGAAAAAAGCAGCTCGCCGTTGTCGGAGTAGAGATCAAGCAAACGCTTGGAAAGATCGGGGGCGAGCCCTTTCTGGACATCCATCTCGTTGAGTGACAACAGCATGTTGTCGAGCGCTAACTGACGCGCCTGGATCCGGCCATACCACTGATTGATGGCAAAGCCGCCGCCGATGACAAAGATCAGGAGTACGCACGCGGCTGCCAGCGTCAGACGCGTGTTCCGACGCACGAACTTCGTCGTCAGGTATAACGGGCTTGGCGGGCGTGCGAGGATGGGCTTGTTTTCAAGCGACCGCATGATGTCTGCGCGGAGCTCAGCGACCGATTGATATCGCCGTTCCTTCTCCTTCTCAAGCACCCGCTGCGCGATCACATCCATGTCGCCTCTGAGCGATTGATCGAACTCGCTCAGGCGACGCGGCTTGGCATCGAGTATGACCCGGATCGCTTCATGCAGGGGTTTGGTGTCAAGTTCATACGGCAGCACATCCGTCAGCAGCTCAAACAGCACGACGCCTAGCGCATAGACATCTGAACGCGTGTCGAGGTTCTGGACATCGCCTTTGGCCTGCTCGGGACTCATGTACGAGAGCGTGCCAACCAGTTGGCCCACATTCGTCTGCAGCGTCATCTGGCGATGATCTGAATCGGTTGCCCGCGCGATCCCAAAGTCGAGCACCTTGGGCTCACCCTCGCGCGAAACAATGACATTCCCGGGCTTCAAATCCCGGTGAATGATCCCTTTCGCGTGCGCATGAATGATCGCATCGCAAAGCTTGATGAACAGGTGCAGGCGTTGTTCGACAGACAGATTCTGATCACGGGCATAATCCAGCAGTTCCTGCCCGTCAACGAACTCCATCGCGAAGTACGGCGAGCCTGTCTGGGCATCGATGCCTGCCTCGTAGATCTGGCCGATGTTGGGATGATGCAGCCGCCCCAGGATCTCTGCCTCAAGATCAAAGCGCTGGATCACCCGCGTAGAAAGCACGCCCGGGCGAATCAGCTTGAGCGCGACGCGACGCTGCGGCTTGCGCTGGGTCGCCCGGTACACGGCTCCCATCCCGCCCACACCCAGAATGCCCTCGATGACATACTTGCCGACCTGAGTTCCCGCCGTTAGCGTGGGGATGCCATACGCCGGGTCGATGTCCGAGACGCGGGTCTGCCGATGATCTGCCAGCGTCGCGTCGCCATCAAGGAGCGATCTTTGGTCGTCGAAGTCTGTATCAATGATGGTTTCTTGGCTGTCTGGATCGGCCCCGCCGTCGCGCGGCGGCTGCCCGCGCAAGCGAGGATCCTGAGATTGGTCCGCAGTTTCAGGATATTCGGGTCCATCCATGCTCATCAGTATACACGCAACAGGCCAGTTTACGCTCGCGTCATCCTTGGTTTCGAGGCCAGTTCTCACCGGAAGACCGAGCATCTCGCGTCGATTTGTCACTCGGGCAGGGCAATGCCAACCGATGCGATAGTCATGTCGTCATCGAGCTGTTCGGACTGCGCGTGCCCAATGACCGCAGCGGCGAGCAGTTCCACATCCTGAGCACAGCAGTCACTGTGACACAGCACCCGGCAGGTCTGTTCGATCCCAAACTCATCCCCAGAGTCTGGCGGTGTCTGTTCGATCACGCCATCGGAAAAGAGCACCACACGCTGGTTCCGCTCAAGTGTCATGCTTTCGGTGCAGTATTGATAGTCTGGTGCGATACCCACAACCAGTCCGCCGGTAAACACGGGACGCTGCGGGGGCTGCTGCTTTTGGGCGATGAGCCAATGGCCATGGCCGGCATCAATAAACTCGATGCTGCAGCCCAACTCATCGTCGCTGGGGCTGAGAATACCGATCCACATCGTGACAAACATGCCCTGGTATGAGCGATCGCTGATGTGTTTATTGAGCTTGTTGAGCACCACGGTCAGGTCGTCGGTCTGCTCAAGCATGGCATGGATGTAGCTCTGTGTCGTCGCCATCAGGATCGCTGATCCCGCACCCTTGCCAGAGACATCGCCTAGGAAGACACACACACGGCCATCATTGAGCGGAACCACTCCAAAGAGGTCACCCGCGACATGCCGACCGGCCCGCATCGAAACACTGTATTCGATTTCTCCCACGCGGCCCGCGGCTGGCGGGAGAAGCAACCGCTGCGCATTGCCCGCCATGTCCAGATCATATTGCATGGAGAGCTGCTTGATCTCGATATCTTTGTTGCGCAGATTCACCGCTGTCAACGCCAGCAGGCGGGCGACACCACGCCCGAATGACGAAGCATCATGACTCACGCTCTGCTCAGCGCCACGGGCATCAAGATAGAGATACCCGATCGGGTCCTGATCATTGATCACCGGGATGCAAATCGCCGAATGGATATCGAGTTCGGCGATGCTTTGCCCATAATCGGTCGGGGTGCGGGTCGTCGAGAGCCGAATCACCTCGCCGCTCGATGCCATCTCCAGCAAGGATTGGCTGAATGTGACCGATGTGATATCTTCCCCCGCGACCCGGCTTTCGAATGCCAAGGCCGTAATCTCACCTGTCTCCGAGTTCGGACACACGAACGCGCCGCGTGCGTAACCCGTTGACTCGAGCATCGCATGAATCGCGGCGCTGCTGGCCTCGACTATGTCCTTCGAAACATGGATGGTCTCGGCGCATTGAAGCAAGGTCGCTAACCGATGGCTCGCCATGTTTGCCAGGGGCTGTTCAGCAACCCGCTCAAACCGCTCAGGTCGCTGCTCAGCATCGCCCATGTCGTGAATCATCGTCGATTCATACGGCCTTGAGTCTGGGTCGGTCTGGCTATCTTGAACCCGTATCGACCAAGCACCAATCTGGAGTACGCTGCCCATGCGGAGTTCAACAGCCGCTCCGGCAGGCAACCGCTTCCCGTTGTGGAATGTTCCATTGCGAGAACCCAAGTCCTTGGCGATCCACGCACCATCCTCAAAGCAAAGCTCAAGATGCTGCCGGGAGATCGCCCCGGCGTCATCATCGAGAATGAGGTTACATGTCGAGCCACGCCCGATGACGCAGGGTGTGCCTCGAGTAACTGCTTCAGGTGCCTTCGGGACAGGTCCGGAGACAAAGTTCAGATAGATCGTGTCGGGATTGTTCATCGGTCTTTCGCCATGAGGGATTTTACACCACTCGACCCGACCTGCTGACCATTATGCGTGATATCGGTCTTACAGGAGGATTGAATCCGAGCCCAATGCAGCATAAACTCGCACTGCACCCAGAACCTCGAATCCGTTCGAGGACTCCCGGGGCGTATAGCTCAGTTGGCTAGAGCGCTGCCGTCACATGGCAGAAGTCGTTGGTTCGAGTCCAATTACGCCCATTTCCGCATTCCGAACATCCTGCATGAAGCGATGTAACCCAGCAGCAGTGCTGGTTTTTTGATGCGATCACGCCCTGAACTTTGCATTTCGATGCAGATTTGATTGCGGCTAGGCATGTTATTCACTATCATCTTCATAGTGCGTTCCTTTCTCGTCAACCTGCTCGCTCTCGCGATCCTTGCCATGCCGTTGCATGCTTGGATGCCAGTCGCAGGATGCGGATGTGTTGGTGAAACGCACACTGCTGCAGCAATCGAGCCTTCAGTGATGCAAGGCAATACCTCATGCTGTTCCGAATCACAGATTGGTGAGAGTCAGACAAAGAGTCCGTCGTCACCCAAACAAATGCCATGCGACGAGCAGGATTGCCCTGCTTCGTGCTGTATGGGTACGACTGTCTCAGCGATCGCAATGCCGGTTGCTCTCGGATTCATGACCCTGAGCAGTTCGCTCCGTGTCAGTATCCCGACAGAGGAACTCGATCGAACCTCTCCTCATCTACTGGGCCTCAAGCGGCCTCCCCGGCAAGCGTGAACCGTGAGTGCGCCCCTGCTGCGCGCTCGAACTGTTTATAGCGCTTACGCCGGAGAATGAATGACCACTCAACCGATCTTGGGTGAGGCGTTGGATTCGCCTCGCCGCTCACTCACACCTCTACTGATCCCGATCAGTGTGCTTGTGTCCATTATTGCGATCATTTCGTGGAGCGCCTGGCCTGTGCTGCGCCCCAGCCGCACGATCGAAGTGACACAGGCCATCATGGTGTCCACCGTCACAAGCCAGAACGAGACTCCGGCCGGGTCAACTGGTATCAGTCCAAGCCCTTCCACACGAACAGTCCAGGCCGCGGGCTGGCTTGAAGCCGAGCCGTATTTTATCGCAGCATCGGCTCTCGCCGACGGCGTCATCGAGGAGGTACTCATTCTCGAGGGTGATCGCGTCGAGCGGGGCCAAGCCCTTGCACGCATGGTCGATGAGGATTCAACGCTGCGTCTGAAGCGTGCCGATGCCGAGCTCAGCGCCGCACAAGCAACGCTCGAACTGGCCCAAGTTTCACTGATCGCATCAGCGGAGAACTGGGAGCAGCCCTACGAACTTGAGCGTGCCGTCGCCAGTGCCCGAGCCCAAGTAGAGGAGCGCCGCGCTGAGCTGGCGCAGCTTCCTTCGCTCGTGCGTGTCGAGCAAGCCCTGTTGCTCCAAGCACAACAAGAGTTTGAGCGCATCGGGCGGGCGTTTGAGAGCAATGCGGCAGCGGAGATCGAACACATCACCGCGCGCGAGATGGTCAATGCCCAGTCCGCCCGTCTCGATGCGATCCGCGATCGTGAAAAGATCCTCCACGCGGCGATCGCACGACATGAATCAGAACTCCGTGCCGCGAAGGTTGCCCTGGATCTGCGGATTGCCGATCGTGAGCGGCTGGACGCGGACCGCGCGCGGGTCCGACTCGCGCAGGCGGAGGTAGCCCGGCGCGAGTCGATCAGGGATGAAGCTCGACTCGAGCTCGACCGTATGACCATCCGGTCGCCGATCACCGGGTATGTGCAACGACGGCTCAAGTTGCCCGGCGACAAAGTCGTCCGCATGATGGATGACCCGTACTCCGCGCATGTTGCCCATCTGTACGACCCCGCAAAGATTCAGGTGCGGGTCGATGTCCCGCTCGCCGATGCATCACAGGTGTATGTCGGGCAGCAGTGTGAGGTCGTGGTCGAGGTGCTCCCAGATCAGACCTTTACCGGGGAAGTGATCATCGTCACACACCACGCGGACCTCCAGAAGAACACCCTGCAGATCAAGGTGCGGGTCATCGATCCCGATCCTATGCTGCGTCCCGAGATGCTCACACGTGTGAAGTTTCTGCCCTCCGAGCGAGCAGACGCACAACTTGAAAGCTCAAGTGATCGCGCGGCGAGCGCCGTGCGCATTCCGAGCGATGCCATCGATTCGAGTACACAATCCCAGCGTGTTTGGGTCGTTGCAGACCGAGCGAACGGGCGGGGTGTGCTCCGGCCCGTGCCGATCCGAGTAGTGAGTGAAGAAGACAACTGGGTTGTGGTCGAGGGCAACCTGCAACCAGGGGCGATCATCGCAGCAACCCCGGCGGGCTGCACGCCTCGCGAGCGTGTCCGATTCACGATGAGCAAGGGAGGTGAAGGATGAGCTTGATCATCTGTGAGGACCTCACCCGAGAATACACCAAGGGCGACAATGTGATTCGCCCGCTCGACCAGCTGAGTCTGAGTGTTCCCAAGGGTGATTTTCTGGCTTTGATGGGGCCCAGCGGGAGCGGGAAGACGACGCTGCTCAACCTCATCGCGGGCATCGATTCGCCTACGGGCGGACGCCTGATCATCGATGGGACCGATATCAGCACGCTCTCGCACAACAATCTCGCCGCATGGCGATCAAGCCATGTCGGGTATGTATTCCAGCTCTACAACCTCGTTCCGGTGCTCAGCGCGTATGAGAATGTCGAGCTGCCGCTGCTTCTGCACAAGCTCAGCCGAGCGCAGCGCCACGAGCGTGTCATGACCGCACTCGAGCGTGTCGGGATCGCTGATCGACGCGACCACTTCCCGCGTCAGCTCTCGGGCGGGCAGGAACAGCGTGTCGCCATCGCCCGTGCAATCGTGACCGATCCAGACATCATCGTTGCCGACGAACCAACCGGTGACCTTGACAAACCATCGGCTCAGGCCGTGATGGAGCTGTTGCAATTACTCAACCGTGATTTAAACAAAACGATCATCATGGTAACACACGATCCAAAGACCACCGACTCCGCTCGACGCACGCTCCATTTAGATAAGGGACGGCTCGTGATACATGAAATGATCGAAGAGGTGTCCGCATGAGAATACTCCAATGCTTCCCGTATGTGCTCAAACAGATCGCTCGCAACCGCGTGCGTTCAATCTTGACCGTGCTGGGTATCGCCGTTGCCATGTTCCTCTTCACATCAGTCCAGGCGATGAACCAAGGAGTCACCCTCGCCACAACCGCGACCGCAAATGATACAACGCTCGTGGTCTACCGCGAGGACCGGTTTTGCCCCGCGACCAGCCAGCTCCCGCAGGATTACCAGGGACGAATCGAACGGGTCAAAGGCGTGCGAAGTGTCACCCCGATGAAGATCGTCGTCTCCAACTGCCGAACGAGTCTTGATGTCGTGACATTCCGCGGCGTACCCAAGCAAGCGTTCATCGATGGTCCCGGTGCGAAGTTTACTATGGTTTCTGGTTCATTCGAAGCCTGGCTGAGCAGGACCGACGCCGCACTATTGGGTGAAACGCTCGCACAACGGCGCGGGCTCAAGCCCGGCATGCGGTTCGATGCCGCCGGGATCACGGCGTATGTCGCCGGGGTTGTCCGATCACCCGACTCGCAGGATCAGAATGTTGCGTACACCGCCCTCGAGTTTGTCCAGCTCGCTGGGCGAGATCAGCTGGGCATCGTCACCCAGTTCAATGTAAAGGTGCACGATTCCTCGCAGCTCGATCAGGTCGCCGACGATATCGACGAGCTGTTCCGTACAGCGCAGGAGCCGACCGCTACATTCAGCGAGAAGGCGTTCATCGGACGCGTCGCAGACGACATCATCGAGCTTGTTGGTTTCGCGCGTTGGTTGGGGCTCGGGTGTCTGGCAGCGGTCCTGGCGCTGGTTGCAAATGCGATCGTGCTCGGTGTGCAAAGCCGCGTATCTGAGCACGCGGTGCTCCAGACGCTCGGGTTCTCGGGCCGGCTTGTCGCGGCGCTCATTGTCGCTGAGGGTGTCCTGCTCTCACTGCTTGGCGGAGCACTCGGCGCGATCGTCGCGGTGCTCGTCGCACGCTACGGGAGCTTTGCCCTGTCGGTTGAGGGCACAAGCATCCCCATCGTTGCAAGCGCGGGCCTGCTCGTCTGGGGCCTGCTGATCTGCGGCGTCATCGGCATCCTTGCCGGGCTGGTTCCGGCGTGGCAGGCATCACGAAGGGAAATCGCCGCATGCTTGCGCGCGGCTTGAGATACTGCCCATGAGACAACTGCCATTCCATTACGCGTTTCGCAATCTCGGTCGCTCTCGTGTCCGACTGATCGCGTCACTGTTGGGCTCGACCCTCGTGGTCCTGCTCATTCTTGCAGCGGGCGGGTTCGTGCGCGGCATGCAACGCACCCTCACCCAGGATCAGCCCCTCAGCAACAACATCATGATTCTTGGCACCGGTAGCGAGGAGGGGGTCGAGCGATCCCAGATCGATGCGTCCGTCGCGGGAATCGCTGGCGCGAGCATCAACGGGGTGAAGCAGCGTGCCGGGGTGCTCTATGTTTCGCCTGAGATTCACGCGGCGCTCCCCATCCGGGAGCACGCTCAAGCATCCCAAGACCACCCCGCAGTCATGCGTGGCGTGCGTGAAGTCGCGTTTCTCGTTCACCCCGAGGTTGAGATCGTCGAGGGCCGATTCCCCCGCCAGGGGACCGATGAACTCATGGTGGGAGAGCTCGCGGCGACACGGCTTGGACTCCCTGCTGAGCGGCTTGCTCTGGGGCAGACCCTTCATTTCGATGATCGCGACTGGACTATCGTGGGGCAGTTTCAGGCACCGAACAGTGTGATGAACGCGGAGATCTGGATCCCGCTCACGGACCTGCAGATCGCAACCAACCGCCAGTCATCGCTGTCGTGCGTGATTCTTACACTCGAGGATGCTTCCTTCGCTGACGCGGATCTGTTCGCCAAAAGCCGCCTCGATCTCGAGATCACCGCGCTCTGGGAACGCAGTTATTACGCCTCGATCGCTTCATTCTACGGCCCGATACGCATCATGATCATTGTGACCGCGGCCCTGATCGCGACCGGTGGGATTCTCGGCGGACTGAACACCATGTACGCCGCGTTCGCTTCGCGTGTCCGCGAGGTCGGGATGCTCCAAGCACTGGGCTACACACGCATCGCCATCGTGATGAGTCTCACAGAGGAGTCAATCTTTACCGCCGCCTGTGGTGCTTTGATTGGTTCTCTGATCGGATTGATGGTGCTCAATGGGCTGGCTGTCCGATTTTCGATGGGGGCATTCGCGATCACGGTTGACCCGCCGGTCTTACTCACCGGCTTGCTCGGCGGGCTCTTCGTCGGCTTCATCGGTGCGATCCCGCCCGCGTTTCGTTGTCTGCGATTGCCCATCACCGAGGCACTCAAATCGCATTAATCAGAGTTAAAAGTTCACACAAGGAGATCACCATGTACCGATTCACACTGACAGCATTGACAGCCACTGCGTTGCTCGCCCTCAATGGGTGTAGCGATCCAGCAGAACCAGATCAGCAGACGAGCGCTCAAAGTAGCGGTGCGAGTGAAACCGCGATGCATTCTTGGCTACTCACAAGCGCCCCTGCCGGTGACATCAGCATCACCCAGGCCAAGTCAGACGCGGCAGAGGGTGACCAGGTCGTCATCCGGGGCCGCATCGGTGGACGCAGCGAACCCATCAGCGACCAAAGCCCCGTGTTTACCATCGTTGATCTCGATCTCGAATACTGCGGCCAAAGCAACGACGACGCCTGCGGCACGCCGTGGGATTATTGCTGTGAGACGCCGGGCACAATCGCAACACACTCAGCAACCGTGCAGGTGGTGGGTGACTCGATCGGCCTGAGTAGCGCGGGGTTAGAGCCACTCGACGAAGTTGTGCTGATCGGTACCGTAGGCCCCCGCCCGGACGATCAAGTGCTCACGATTCGAGCAACCGGCGTCTATCGCGTTGGCGGATGAGCCGACGAGGGCGCGTCATTCGCTGAGAGTGATCAACTGCTTCCGTCGGGGCTCATGTCAGCAGCAGTGCCTCTCCTGCGAGCCCAGGCCCGAACGCCGTCGCCAGCAGCGGCATCGGCGATTCTGCATCGATCAGGCGACGCATGATGAAGAGCAAGGTCGCAGACGACATGTTTCCATGCTGCGCCAAGATTGCGCGGGAGTCCGCAACGGCCGCGGCGTCAAGCCCAAGCGTGTCACGCATGGTGCTCAGCACCCGCGGCCCCCCCGGGTGCACTGCCCACGATCGGATATCACTGATCGTTCGTCCTGACGCAGAGAGCCAGCGATCCAGCCACGGTGCAACATGCTCGGCCAAGGCGGCAGGCACGCCGGGAGACAGACGCATGCGAAAACCATGGTCGCCGATATGCCAACCCATCATGTCAACGCTATCGGGAAGCACAAAGGAGCCGGTCTGCTCGATGCACAGCGGGTGGGTGTCGGAGCACGCGATGATACACGCGGCCGCACCGTCCGCAAACAACGCGTTCGCCACATGGCCCTGCGCATCGGCGTCATGCGCGAAATGCAGACTGCACAACTCGACACAGCAGACCAACACACGAGCGTGCGGTTCGCTGGCCGCAAAGGCACGGCCAACCGCAATCGCGTTCACCGCCGCGTGACACCCCATAAACCCGATGTGCGTTCGACGGGTCGTTGGGGAGAGCCCCAGCAAGCGGATAAGCTCGAGATCGACCCCAGGCGCGGCAAAGCCGGTGCACGATACAGTGATCAGGTGGGTCACTTGCGACGAACTCGTTTGGGATTGATCGAGCGCATCTTCGCAAGCCCGAACCGCCAAAGCAGCAGCATGCTGCTCGTAGGCATGCATGCGATCAGCCGTCGAAGGCAACCCAGACTCTGGTTTGTAGAAATCGATGCGCCCCGCATGGTCGGCAAGCACAGAGGCCCGAGTGTCGACTCCTGCCCGTCGATACAGCGCCCGAATGACGCGATGATCCTCGGCATTCTTCTGAAATGATATGGTCAACTCGGCCGCCGAGGACTGCGTGATCGCGTGTTCAGGGACCGCGGTACCGATACCAAGCAGTGCAGTTCGTCTCATGCATGGCTCGATTCGAAGGCATGCCCGCGCTGGAGCGTACGGACCGAGCGTGCGAGAAGGCCGGTGAACATGGGTGTTGACGAAGCGAGTGAGATGAACGCAGCGGTAAGTTTGGAATGTCGAAGCAAACGGGTGCTCAGCTTACACATTGCCTTGCGCTGCCAGTTCGCTCGTCGATGCTGCGCCGTCCAACTCCCGGGAATATATCGGTTTGCCAGCGCAGCATGAGCATATCCAGCGACCATGCACGCGTCTTGCAGTGCCCAGGTCATGCCTTCGCCCGTGAATGGTTCGATGTACCCGGTCGCGTCACCAATCAGGAACACACGCCCGCCGGCTTCGATCGATTCGCGTTCGCGCGTCAGACTCGGCTCACCGCTTGTGATCTGCATCGGTGCCCTGGGATCGAAGTCGAGTCCAAGATCACGAAGCAACGCAACGACAAGCGGCGCTTCACGCGGCGAGCGGACCCAATCCGGATCGACCGCCGCGGCGACGATGGCTTTCCCAGAGCGCATACGCGCAACGCCCGCATACCCCTGCGGCCCATGAAGCATGGTGATCGCGTCGCTCGCGCACACATCTGGAAGAGCGCCCATGATCGCCCCGATACCGACGCGAGCACGGCGGTCGACATGCCACGAGAACCCGTTGACACCACGAAGGCTCGCACCCTTGATCCCGTCGGAGACGATGATCACCCGTGCAGAGATCGTCCTGCTCTCAGACTGTAGATGCTTGAGTTCGACGGTATGATCCGGCTGAACACACGCTTGAGTCTCTGGCAGGAACTCAACACCAGATTCGACCGCCGCGTGAACGAGATCTTGATCGAACGAAGCTCGCTCGATCACACGATAGGGTGGCACGGGCAGACTCATCGAGCGTGCTGCGTGAAAAAGGTCTAGACGCTCAATAATCGGCGCGCGATCGAGCGACGGGAGTGACCCGAGATCATTTGCTTTAAGCAAGCGCATCCCGCTCTGGGCGAGGCATCCGCCGCAGAGCTTGACCCGGGGGAATGCGGCTCGATCAACCAGAAGCACCTCAGCACCTAACCGCGCGAGTAAACACGCAGCGGCTGCCCCCGCCGGGCCGGCGCCAACTACCACGATCTCATGCGATTCCATTTTCATGCGTTCCACTTCAAGAGTATTCGCTGTGGCCATATCCTCCGGATGCATGGAGCGTTATATCCCGCTGATATCGCGAGATGCCGAATCTCATGCGGGGTCAATGCCGCCCGAACGGACAGGAGTGCATCGGTGTGCACAACCCTACTTCGGGTCAGCAGGCGCGATGCGAGCCACGCAAGCAGATAACCGCGTCTTGAGCGGCGCAGATCCGTGATGATGACCGCCTTGCGTGCCGATTCGCGCATGGCACGAAGCAAACGCACGATCTCCTCCTCGTCGAGGTGATGCAGGAAGAGATGACACATCACGATGTCATGCCCTTGAGGAAGCGGATCATTGACCACATCACATTGGGTTACTTCTATCCTGCTCCCATTCGATCCAGGCAGCCCGGACGCACGATCCTTGATCTGTTGGCATGCAAACGCGCTGATGTCGCACGCAGTAAATAGGACAGGGGTTCCTGCAGAAGACATGCGGCGGGCCAACCCTGTCACGAGGTCACCCGATCCTGCCGCGATGTCAAGCACGCGAACGGGCTCATCACGCAGGAGGGGCTTGAGCGCACGGAACACCGTACGCTCAATACCAGAGGCCCGATTCAGTCTTGATAATCCACACAATGCACGCGCATGATCAGCAGGCGCAATATCAGGGCAATCCATCAACTCGGGATGGCGATCTCGCTGCTGGAGCGAACGCACCATGGTGACGATTGGATGGGATCGCCTCGATACAGGCATATACGAGTGTAAGCGGCAAGCCCAGCAAACAAGCGAACCAGTTCGCGCTCCCACAAAGATCACCCATCGCGAGGGGCGACCACGACGCGACGCGACAGGTCAGGCACCCAAGTGCCGCCCGGGTTCTCAACAGTCACCGCGAAGAGCGCCACACGCCCCACATCGATGCCCGGCTCGATCGGCACAATAATCTCGCCATCGGCCGATGCATTGAAGACCCCGCCGCTGACCTTCTGCTCGAGACCCCGCTCATCGATCACCCAGACCTGATACTGTTCGATATTCGGGTTGTTGGGGTCCAGTCCAACAAAGCGGATATAGCCCTGCTGGAGCTCATCGCTCCACACTACATCGCCGCGTACATCGCGCTGCTCGGCGGGTGCGTCGGGCAGATCAAAGGGCTGCCACGCGATCTGGATCGAGTCCGGCACCTCGAGCAACTGCTGTCTCCGCTCGGCAAGCACCTCAGGATCGATCGGCTTATCGAACTGGGCGATCTGAAGCTCGGCATTCCGCAGCTCGTTCGTTGCCTCCGCCAGCTGCTCAGCGAGTCGCAGTTTCGCCTGCTCATTCTGAGCAAGCTCGGTCGCTTGTGAGCGCAACTCCTGGTCGAGCGCGAGAATGCGTTCTTCCGCTTGTTCAGCCGCCATGCGGCTGTTCTGGATAATATCCTGATTCTGATCAATCTGCACACGCAAAGCCGCGAGACGCTGTTCGTAGAGCTGCGTTGCTTCATTCTTGGAATGCACCGCCGTGTATGCGAAAATCCCGGTACCGATCGCAAGCATCGCCGCGATCCCGGCGAACCAGCCGAGCATGCTTGACTGGTTCGTTGACTGCGAATCAGGCCCCGAGAAACTCAACGGCTTGTCGCTCAGACGCGATTGGCTCTGAACTGCAGCGCGCCCGCTCCCAACAACGCGTTTCGCCAGATCAGTGGGCAGTTCATCGGGCAGCCCGTCAGTGTCCTCACTGTACTGATCCATCATCAGCAGCAACTCGCCGTGCAATTCCGCGGCATCAATACCATCCATCTCACCAGCCAGCCGCTCAAGTTCGGCTTGCTCGTCGGCAGTCAGCTCCTGAAGCTCTGCCGCGGCCAGCAGCGCTGAAAGGCGATCATGGTCATGATTGTGTTCACTCATGATTCTCTCCCTTCAGTCATATGGGCAGCGCTCTGGCTTGAAATCGCCTTAGTGAGCCGAAGCATGGCGCGTCGCAGGCGAGACTTCACAGTTCCGATCGGCACATTCGTCGCTTCGCTGATATCACGGTGACTCAATCCTCGATAAACCGAGAGCCAGAGTGCGTTACGCTCATCCTCGGGGAGTGCGTTGAACCCTTTTTCAAGCTCGTTTCGGTTGAACCGTGCATGCAAATCATCATTCTGAGCATAACTCGTATCACTGTCTCGACGACCAACAGCCGCTGAACGGTTCTCAAGCTCTCTGGTGTAATGCCGCACATTCTTCCGTCGTGCGCTGACTCGGCGTTGACGATCAATTAATCTCCGGTGCGCCAGAGTTGCGATAAACGACGCCTCCGACCCCTTCGAGGAGTCGAACCGCTTGGCATACAACCAGATCTCAATGAACACATCCTGCACGGCATCCTCGATCTCGCCCTGGGCATGATCGAGGTATCGACACCCAAGACGCCAGACGAGCCCGCCGTACTCGCGAACGCATTCGTCCACGGCGGATTCATCGCCTTGTGCAATTCTTTCGAGAATGGTCGCCAAAGAGTGCGCTCCAACTAAAAAAACTTTTACAGAACGGACACATGAGCCGCTCTCGACTCCGCAACCGATCATGCGCAGTGGTGCCCAATCCTAACTGATCTCGCGCGGGGCCGCTATCAACTTCTCAAGTTACGCTAAAAATTTTGAATCTCCCAAAAACACTTGTTATCACCGCTTCGAAAGCCCTGCGGAGAGAGCACGAAGCACTGGTCGGAATCAGTGTCCCGCTCACGAACAATCGACCCTGATGTATTAGCATCCAAAGGAGATAAACATGTATGCATTTCAAAGCGCACCACTGAGTGCCTGCGCCATCTTTGCGCTCACCGCTGGAGCGGTCGCAACCCAGAACGCCCAAGCCGAGCTTGTCTACGGCATGACCGACAGCATGAACTTGGTCACTTGGGATTCAGCCGACTCGACCAACCTCCTCTCGGGAGTCGCCGTTTCAGGTCTGCAACAGAACGAGCAGATCCGCGGCATCGATTTTCGCCCCGCCACAGGTCAGCTCTACGCGGTCGGAAGTTTTAACAACCTCTATACCGTCGATGCCAGCACCGGTCAGGCCTCGCTCGTCGGCGCCGGCCCATTCGCACCCGGTGGCAGCGGCTCAAGCTTCGGGTTCGATTTCAACCCGGTCATCGATCGCATCCGCTATGTCAGCGATGCCAACCAGAACCTGGTCCTGAATCCAAACGATGGCACTTCAACCCAGGTCACCAGCCTCTTCTACGGCGCCGGTGATATGAACGAAGGCATGGACCCCAATATCGTCGGTTCGGCCTACACCAATAGCTTTGGCGGCGCCATGAGCACACAACTCTACGGCATCGACTCCAGGCTCGATATCCTCGTCACCCAGGCCAACAGTGCAGGCACGCTCATGACCATCGGCAGCCTCGGCGTTGATGTCAACGACACACTCAGCTTGGACATCTCCGGGGCCACAGGCATCGCCTACGCCACCGTCCAGAGCGATGACTTGTCGCGATCGACATTCTGGATGATCGACCTCGCAACCGGCGATGCGACGATGCTCGGTGAGATCGGCGGCGGTGCAGTCATCTCCTCCATGGCCGTCACCCCCGCACCTGCATCAGCACTCTTGTTGGGCTTGAGCGGACTGCTTTCCGCCCGCCGTCGCCGCTAAGCGACTTGCCATTCAGTGTGCTACAACGGCCGGTGAACTTGAGGGAGTTCGCCGGTCGTTTTTTCTATGTAACTCCCCGCTGCCATGAACCGTCCCAGCATCAAGTGGCCCCGCCCAAGCACATGCCATCTGACTCGGCCCAAGCCCAATCTAGGCGAGAACCGCCCAGGCATCCTCCCGAGCAAAGACCAAATAAAAAAGCCCCATGAGATGGGGCCTGCAAGCACGGGCGGAAGGATTCGAACCCTCAACCTCCTGATCCGTAGTCAGGTGCTCTATCCAATTGAGCTACGCCCGCAATGTCTCCTCGCCCGATGGGCTCGGCGAGGGGAAGAATAAGCCCCTTGGGCAAGAATGGCAAGTTCTCAACCACGCAGAGGTTGATTTCTTACGATCTGAGGCAACAATATCCTTCCACGGGGCATTGGCGGCTCCAGCTCGCAATAGACAGGAACATTGATACATGGCTCACTCGAACTCCGCGAAAAAACGCATCCGTCAGAACATCACTCGCCGTGCGCGCAACCGCTGGCGTATCAAGTCGATGCGTAATGCCATCAAGTCATTCGACCACGCCATCACGAGCGGTAGCGTTCAAGAAGCAACCGAGGCCTTCCGTGCCGCTTCAAAGCTCGTTGATCGCAGCGCCCAGAAGGGTGTCATCCACCCCAACCAGGCATCACGCCGCAAGAGCCGCATGAGCGCTCATCTCAAAGCGAAGGCAACAGCCTGATCCCCCGCGTGCCACACGCACTGTGATCCAAACAGCAACATGAGATACGATATCAACCCGGTCATCTGAGCCGGGTTTTTTTCTTGTTTGCAGACTCGTCGAACAGAACAGATACGCACCGCCATGAGCAAGCGAAAAGAAAAGCCGATGGTGCTCCCTACTCAGGTCGGCAGCACAACACCCCTTGCTCGGGGCGGCTATTTCTGGCACTCGGCCCAGCCACTACACATCCTGATCTTCCTGCTCCCCGCGATCATGATCTACGAGCTTGGGTCCATTGGGCTGATCGGGCACGGCGTCGCCGCCAAGCTCGAAGCCCAAGACATGCTCGTCAGGTTCTTCGATCTCTTCGGCGTCCTCGGTTTGCATCTGCCCGCGCTCGCCCTGATCCTCACCCTCCTGATCCAACACATCCTGAGCAAGAACAACTGGAAGATCCATCCGGTCATACTGCTCGCGATGATCGCTGAATCAACATTCCTGACCGGCCCGCTCATCATTCTGGGCGTGGTCCTCGAACCCGTCGCAGCGATGATGCTTCAAGAAGCAGCCGGCTCCGCCCAGGCACCACTCGCAGGCAGCGATACATTCGAGGGGATCTTTCTCGCTTTCGGGGCGGGGATCTACGAAGAGATGCTCTTTCGGCTGGTGCTCATCACCTTCTTGCACTTCGTGGTGACCGATGTGCTTGGCTTCAAGCACAAGACCGGGATGGTCGTTGCCGTGATCCTCTCTGCCATCGCCTTCGCGTGGCATCACAACGAGGTCATGCTCCCCGGCTCGGGCATCAACTGGAGACTCGCGATCTTCTATGTGCTCGCAGGGGCCTATTTCGGGGTGCTCTTTTTAGCTCGCGGGCTGGGCATCGCGGTGGGGGTGCACCTGATGTATGACCTCTTGGTCTTTGTGATCATGCCAGGAATTCAATCACAAGACTAACTGAATCGGCAATATCTGCACTTCAAAGATCGCAACTTTCGATCAGATGTGAACGCGATGGGTGCATGAGAACCTGATTCTTGGTACGCTCAGGCGATATGGTGGGTCGCTCCAGACCAGCTTGGACCTCATGATGACAGATATCGCTTTCGCACTCGACGGGTTGTATGCCGCTGGCTGGTGGCCAAGCAGCGGCGATGATTGTCAACTCAGCGAGGACCAACGCTGGTATCCCAGCCCAAGCTCGGTCCTTGAGTTCTTTACCCGCCGAGGGACCGATCTGGAGATCACGCTGCGGCTCGATGTGCACCAGGCCGCCATCCGCTGGCACACGCCTGAGTCAGGCCCACAATCGATCACCGCAGCGACCCAAACCGAAGCTCTCATCCTGGCATTCACTGATTCGTATCGTGCCCAGTGCCGCAAGGTCTCACAGGAGCGTCTGCCGGCAAGCCGCTGATCGAATCCCCTTCAGCCAAGGTGCTTGACGAACCGGTTGGTCCGGCTAAAATCCCACCTGATCGTTGTCCTGGCCCCATCGTCTAGTCTGGTCCAGGACACCAGGTTTTCATCCTGGTAACGCGGGTTCGAATCCCGCTGGGGTCATTGGCCGGGCATCCTAACGGGTGCTCGGCATTTTTAACGCACCGCCGTTTGGGTTCCAATCCACTCGAGTGCGTCCCTCTGTTCTGGCCCCATCGTCTAGTCTGGTCCAGGACACCAGGTTCTCATCCTGGGAACGCGGGTTCAAATCCCGCTGGGGTCATTGATCGACTCGCTTCGCAGCGAGTCGATCTTTTTTGATTGGTATCGATCAATGCAGACTCAGAGTTTCAGTTCATCGACGACCTTGCGGATCACATCGAAATCGAACCCGCGCCGAGCAAGCCGGCCCGTGATTCGTCGGACACGCACCTCGCTCGGATGACGCTCAGAAATCGACCGGGCCGCCTGCTGAGCCAGCTTTCGAGCATCGGCAAGCGTGTCCCGGTCTTCGAGCGCCTCATCGAGCACCCGATCGATGAGGTTCTGCTCGATGCCTTTCTCGCGCAGCTTGCCAGAGAGTAGTCGCCGCCCTGCCGGCTTGCGGCTCAACTGCGATCGAACCACCATCCGTGCATACTCCTCGTCGTTGAGCACCCCAAGCTCAACAAGGCGACCGATCGCCCATTCCGCGGCGTCCGATTCGTATTTATACTCACGCAACTTGCGCCGCAGCTCCCCGCTCGACTTGGCACGCTTGGTCAAAATGCGGACCGCCGCCCGGTATGCGTTCCCGCGGTTGAGCTCCTCGGCAAGTGCCATGGCCAGCCGCTCATCCCAGATCGTGCCGACTTCCAGCGCGTGCTCAACCTTGGTTTCGATCAGCACCCGCCCGACGCGTTGGCGGTTCACCCGGATCGAAACGCGAGCAGGATCATCCGGGCACCCGCGCAATGAGGTAATGCTCGCGGTCCCGTCGAGCGGGATCGGCACAGGTTCCTTCTTTCGGGTTCGGTACCGACCCGCCATGCCTATTGAACAGTCTGCAGAAGCGTCGAAAGCTCCGACAACGCCTTGCCGTCGCTGCACGCCTTGGCTTTCTCGATACCCGTGTTGATCACGCCGACCGCTTCAGCAGTTTGCCCGAGTTCCTTCAGCGAGATCGCCTTGAAGTAATACGCGTAGCAATAGGCATCATCGAGCACCAAGACTTGGTCAAAGCACGCAATCGCGCGTTCATGCTCGCCCAGCTTGGCCCGTTCCTGACCGATGCCGTAGTGGACAAACGGGTCATCGGGGTCAACCTTCAGGAGTTTCTCGAGTTGTTCGATTGTTGGCATGATGGAATGATAGAGGAACGCACGACACAGAACAGGCCAAGTCCGAACACATCGTGAATCTCAAAACAGGACATGCGGGTCAGGTTATTCGATAGAACAACGTTTTATTTGCGATAATCAAACACACCCCGCCCGCTCTTGTCGCCAAGACGACCCGAGACCACCAGCTGTTTGAGCAGCGGGCACGCTCGGTAACGATCGTTGTTGAGCCCCTCGGCAAGCACATCCATGATGTGCACACAGGTGTCGAGCCCGATGAAGTCGGCCAGTCGCAGCGGGCCCATCGGGTGCGCCATCCCAAGTTTCATGATCTCGTCGATGTGCTCGGGCTCGGCGACCCCCTCCATCCACGCATAAAACGCCTCGTTGATCATCGGCATCAGGATGCGATTGGACACAAAGCCAGCCCGATCGTTCGCCGGCACCGCGACCTTACCCATCGCCTCGGACAACGCGATGGTTCGGGCAGTCGTCTCTTTGCTCGTCGCCAACCCGTTGATCACTTCGACCAGCTTCATGACGGGGACCGGGTTGAAAAAGTGCATCCCGATAAACCGGTCAGCCGCGTCCCCGACACTGGTCGCCAGCGCCGTAATAGAAATCGACGAGGTATTGCTCGCCAAGATCTGGCTGCCGCTGAACTTGCTCGCCAGCCCTGCGAAGATCTTTTTCTTGACATCGAGGTCTTCGACGACCGCCTCGATCACAATATCCGCGTTGTCCATCGCGTTCATGCTGTCGGCATAGGTGAGACGCTTTTTCGCCGCGCTGACCTCGTCCTCGCTCATCCGGCCCTTTTCGACGGCCCGTGCGAGCAGCTTCTCGTGCAGCGCTTTGCATCTGCCGAGCGCATCGCCCGAGAGGTCATAGACCACCGTATCGAACCCACTGACGGCCGCGATCTGCGCGATGCCGCCGCCCATCTGACCGCTGCCGATGACTGCAACCGTGTTGATCCCATGATCCATATGCTGTGCTCCTTGCGTGCGTTGAGATGGTGTGAAACGAGCCCTGAATGCGGGTCAAAAGCATAGACGGCCGCCCACCAAGAGTCCCAATCGCTGTGCATACACGCCTGTATACGCATGGGCTTTTTGCCATCTGGGGCATAGAATCCCACCTGCGCACCCGGCGCTGACACCAGATTGACACACAAGGACCACACGCATGGCTCAACAGCTCGGTGAAGCGACCAGCGCCTTTGAAAAACTCGATCGGTGCGCCGATCTCGACCATCGTCCACGCGTGCTGCTCGGCAAGATGGGCCTCGACGGGCACGACCGGGGCGTCAAGGTCATCGCCCGCGCGCTGCGTGACTCTGGGGTCCATGTGATCTACTCCGGGCTCTGGCAGACACCCCAGTCGCTCGCGATCTCCGCCCGCGACGAGGATGTCGATGTCATCGCGGCCTCCATGATGTCTAACTCCCATCTCGTGCTGGGCAAACGCCTCGTCGATGCCATGAAAGCGGTCGGACGACCCGACATCCCCGTGCTTATGGGCGGGATCCTCCCGCAGGAAGACATCCCAAAGCTCATCGATATGGGGATCCGCCAGTGCTTCCCAACAGGGACCGGACTGATCGACATCGTCAACGCCGTGCGAGGCACCGTCCATGAGCAATCGCAGAAGGTCGAATCCAACCACCCGAGCGCCCAGCTCTCGCGTGACATCTCGCTGATGCACAACGAGAAGACCATGCGCCCCGATGCGGCCCGGCGTCGCCCCAAGCGTGTCATCGGCCTGACCGGCTCGCCGGGCGCGGGCAAAAGCACCCTCGTCGCCCAGCTCGCCCGAGAGCATTTCACCCGCGCCCAGCAAGACCCGAGCATCGGCCGATGCGCCGTCCTCGCTTTCGACCCCAAAAGCCCAATTACCAACGGAGCGCTGCTGGGCGATCGTCTGCGTGTCGATTTCAATAACATCGGTGAGCATGTCTACTACCACTCGCTCGCGATCCGAGGCGAGGACTATCACGGGCTCAAGGATGCCATCGAACTCATCGGCGGGGCATGCGAGGGGCACGACGCGTATGACACGCTGTTCGTCGAAACCGTGGGGGCCGGGCAGAATGAGACCATGATTCGTGACTTCGTCGATCACACCGCCGTGGTACTCACCCCGGGCATGGGTGACTCGGTACAGATGGACAAGGCCGGCATCCTCGAGATCGCCGATATCTTCATCTGTAACAAGGCCGACCACCCGGGCGAGGACGAGCTTGTCCGCGACCTGCGCGATATTGCCGGAAAGATCCCGATCATCGAAACCGTCGCCACGCACGCCAAGGGCATCCCCGAGCTCTTCGATGCGCTCATGGCTGTGGGGGGCTGATGCTCAGCGAAGCAATAGTTGTGACCGCCGCAGAACTCGCTGGCGCGCTCCGCGAACACGACGCATCGCTGACAACAGTTGAGAGCTGCACCGGCGGGCTCATCAGCGCCGCAATCACCTCGCTGCCCGGCAGCTCAGCATACTTCCACGGCGGCTTTGTCACCTACAGCAACGCTCTCAAGCAGCGCATAATCGGTGTTTCGGCGGCTACGCTCGAATCACACGGCGCCGTCAGCGCACAAACGGCCATCGAGATGGCACTCGGCGGACAGACGCAAGCCAACGCCGACTATGCGATCGCCGTCACCGGGATCGCCGGACCAGACGGAGGCAGCGCCCAGAAGCCGGTTGGAACCGTTTGGCTGTGTATCGCAGGCCCCAACGCAGTCACCGATTGTCGCCAGTTCCAGTTCCCAGGAGAGCGATCCGATATCCGCGAGCAAACCGTGATTACGGCCATGCGGCTGCTCATCCACACGATCACGGGGATCGATCAAGCCCTCCCGCATGAACAATCTCGCAACAGCGCGTAGACTCAACACATGAACTGCACCGTCAACGGCCAGCACCGCGATCTCCCAGACAACACCACCCTCGACCAGCTCATCGAGCAGCTCGGGCTCGCGGGCTCGATCTGCGCAGCAGAAGTCGATCAAAAAATCGTTCCCAAGCGGGAACGATCTGAGTTCATGATTCAAGATGGCATGTCAATCGAGATCGTCACCCTTGTCGGTGGCGGCTGAGCAACACGGCGGTGATCAAAGATCATCATTGGCGGCTTCGAGAACCTCAAGCCCGTAGCGAGCGGATAACGCCTCGAACGAGAATGGGTTGTTCTCATAATAACCGGTCTCTTGCAGTTCTTCGCGTGCGGTCTGCTGGATCGCCAGATTCGCTCGGGCCATGAACTCCTCGGCGGTGAGCGGACGCGGAGCGAGCACCAGCGCCATTGCGAGCGATCGGCTCTGGGGCAACGCCTCGCTGATGACCACCGGGTTCTGCTGGAGCGTCTCGGGTTCGATCAACGGATCGATGCTTTGAACTGATTCGAGCACCTTGTTCCGAAACAACTCGGTGTTCAGCCGCGGGTCGACGAAGCGTGTCACTGAGCCACCATCGATGGTGTCTTTGCGAACCAGGATCTGACGAAGCACCGCAGGGCGAGCGACCTCGGTGCTGTTGTTGACCATGGACATCACTTCGTCTACGGCAGGGGCGAGATCATCTTGGGCGCGTGCGATCTCAACGAGGCCGTCGGCTCTCGCTTTGAGAAGCTCGTAGGCCTTCATCGATTTGTAATCACGCAGCACCCGCTCGCGGCCCGCGTCCGCGATGCTGTCCGAGGGCCCCGCCGCACGAACATCAAGCACCATCGTGTAGTAGCGATTCTCGGCCTGATCCGTCGCGGCATGATCCACGATGGGCAGCAGCGGCTGGACATCGAGACCAATATCACCCGGGAGGTCATCTTGGAAGAACTGCGGCAGCGTATACACCGGGATCTGACGCGAACCAACGCGATACACCGCTGCCCCAACACCGCGCTGCGTGGAGATGTCGTTCTGGTTGAGCCAGCGATCGCCCATCAGCACCACCTCAGGTGTGGGCAGCGACACTGAGAACTGTTCATTGATCCGCTCGGCAACCGCCTGCGCGATCTCATCGAGCTTGGGATAGTTGCTCTCCCAATCTTCCGGGAGTTGCACCACGCCGTTGACCTTGGGGAATGCGTTGGTCTTTGCAAGCACCTGAGCGCGGATGATCCGATCAGCTTCGACCATCATATTGATGGCATTGGTCTCACGGTAGCTCTGCTCGAGGTTGAACCGTTCAGCCGCAAAGTCACCCGGGTAGGTCTCGCGGTCCAGACGCCAGATCTTGTTGAGTTCGACCCTGTCGATCTCGACCGCGTTCATGAACGCTTCCTTGTTCAGCGTGAGCCAGCCCAGCTTGATACGGGTGGGTTGCACATACCCGATCCGGTACTCGTTGTCCTGAGGCTGGACATCCTTGTACTGATCGAAGAACCCTTGGAGCTGCGCTTCGCTCGGGTCCTCGATCGCGGAGGCGAAGGTGGTTGAGTCAAAGAGCACCGCGTTGATCGCGACCGCGTCATAAATATCTTCGGTCGCGGCGATCGCACCCAGATCGCTGTAGGCAGGCAGCGTATCGAGCCCCGACATCAGGCGATACATACCCCGGGCCTCGGCGAGGGTGCGATAGACATCATCCATCGTCCCGCGCATCTCGCTGGCCGCAATGCTTGCGTTACGATTGATGATGCTGATAATCTGGCCTTTGAGGTCGAGCAGACGCTGCTCCTGTGCTTCAGCGGTGCGGTGCATCCCCTGCTGGAACTCACTTTGGACTTGGAAGAACGCCTCCTGCTCAGCGATCTCCTGAATCCATGACGCTCCGTCCCCGGCCTCGCCAACCAGCCCATACTCGCGAGCATGATCGGCGAGCAGCAGCCAATGCAGCGATGCCTGGGTCCTGTCGTCTGATCCCATCCCGGCCAGCCCCAGCCCGCCCATACTACGCGGCTGCAGTGCGCGCGGGTTGGAACGGCTCAGCAGCGTGAGCGCCGCGTCCGCGCGCTGAATATCGGCACGCGTGAACGAGCTGCCGTCACCCAGTGTCGCGATCTTGGTGTTCAGCGGCGACGGACTCAGCCGTGTCAGAACGGGCTCGAGCAAGAACACCACCATGAGCAGCGAGCCGCCCACCACGAGGATGATCAACTGGTATTTGCGAATGAACTTGAGCATGGTGCCCTGCCTCGATCGGTTGTGCGTGATTGAAAAAACGAATCCTCGGGCTGGTCAAGACCCGAGGATTCGCTTGGCTCATCCTCGGCGTCAGAACCGTGCCGGACGCGAGGGTCGATTATTTATCGATAGAACTCGATGATCAGGTTGGTGTTCACATCGAACGGGATCTGATCGGTCGTAGGGAGCGAAGCGATCTTTGCGTTGAGCTCGCTGGGGTTGAACGCGATCCAGCCCGGGACCTCGTGGCCGCCAAGTGATTCCATGTGCTCGCGGGCAACCTTCTGGATCTTGGTCTTGAGCGTGATGGTGTCACCGACCTTGATGGTGTACGAGGGGATGTCCACCTTCTTGCCGTTGACGAGCACATGCCCGTGACCGACCATCTGGCGTGCAGCCCAGATCGTGCGAACGACGCCCATGCGCCGGATCACATTGTCAAGGCGAAGCTCGAGCAGCTGCATCAGAATGTCACCCGAGTTGCCGGGACGACGCTTGGCCTCGTCCACGGTCAGTCGGAACTGCTTCTCAAGGATGTTGTAGTGGTAGCGGAGCTTCTGCTTTTCCTGCAGGCGGATGCCGTAGTCGCGCAGACGACGACCTCGGTAGCCGTGCATGCCCGGAGGGGTGAGCTGGCGCTTGCTGGTGTGCTTGGGGGTGTCCGAGATCGGGACACCAACGCGACGAGAGAGACGGACCTTGGGTCCTGTGTATGTAGCCAACTTGGCTTCCTTTCTTCCGTCCGCAGTTCCTCAGAGCGAGTGATCTGCGATGCTGCGAGGTTGTTCGCAGCGACCATGCCGGGTGGCCGAGGCTTCGGTCCGGCAGATTGGCCCGGGCACTATGCCTGGGGAGATGAGATTGAAGGCTGTTGCCCCCTGCCGGTCAAGCAGTTGCCCGAGAATACACCCCGAACATACGGGTCAGGTTCGGGATCATTCTGCCAGCGGGTCCGGGCGATAGAGCTTGACACCCAGAGCCCAGTTCTTCTCGGTGAAGTTCCCACCCAGCGCAATCTCGTTCTCGCGATCAGGACGGGCTGCTGAGAGGGCCATCACGGTCTTGGCATCCAGATTGTCGATCAGCGATACCAGCACCGCCTCGGGCGATGAGGGCATCTTGGCCGAGCCGTACTCGGGCTTCTCGTGGTGCGAAATGATGATGTGTTGCAGGATGGTCAGCGCCCCCGCCGGCAGACGCACGCCCTTCTCGCTCATCATTTGCTGGGCCTTATCGTGGAGCATGATCGCCCCCTCAACTAGGTGGCCGATCAGCTCGCCCCTGTCAGAGTACCCAAAGCCGCGATCGAAGTACAGCTCCCGGGTCTTGCCTAGGTCGTGCAGGAACAGACCCATCATGATGATGTCACGGTTCACCTTGGGATAAATCGGGCAGACCACATCGGCGATCTGCATCAGGGTCAGGGTGTGCTCAAGCAATCCGCCGAGATACGCGTGGTGCAGCCGGACCGCCGCGGGCGCTGTCCGAAAGCCGTCCATCAGGAACTCATCGGCAAGGTAGGTCTCTGCGAGCGCTTTCATCGCGGGGTGCTCGAGTGTGCTCAGCAGAACCTTGACCTGCTCAAACATCTCCTCAGGGTCCCGGCTCGACGCGGGCAGGATGTCACGCAGTTCCTCGGGTGTCGGGTCGTGCGGGTCGATCCGATGGATGATGATCTGCAGCTCGCCTTGGTATGCCTGGGTTTCGCCCTCGACCCACACGAACCCATCGGTCGGCAGGCGTCGGAACATGCCCTCCTCGATCGACCACATGCGGCCAGAGGCCTGGCCCGAAGAATCACCCAGCAGGCAGCGGAGATACGGCTTGCCCTTTTGGGTCGTTCCCATCTGGGCGTTGGCGATGGAATAGATGCCGTCGAGTCGCTCTGAGGGCTTCATCTCGGCAATGGTGCGTCGTGCGGTGTTCATGGTCATGGGGGGAGCATAGATATCCTGTCGGGGAATCTCCATTTCTCTCGCCGTGCAACCCGATCGGGTACACTTGTTTTCTTGACGCAGGAAGGACTCCCCGCGCATGGCCCATGCGAACCCACGCTCCCCAAACCGATGCCGATTGATCGCACTGCTCGCGGGCTCGTGCATCGCCGTGGCCTCATCGCCCTCGCACGCGGGCGAAATGAGCCAGCCATCCCAGCAGGCCCAACCCCCAGCGGACTTTGATTCGATCGATCTGGCCATCAACCCAATTGTGGGTGAAATCGAGCTCAACGCCCTCGCCGGCTGGATCTGGCGCGAGGGCCAGACCCATCGTGTGCAACTCGAAGGCGATGTGCTCGTTGAGATCGCGGGCAGCGAGTTCGCCGCCCGGGCCGCGAGCATCTGGCTGCGATCACTCGGGGACTTCGATGGCCGCACACGCTACCAGATCTACGCCGTATTCGATGACATGCGATCAGCCGACGGCACTATGAGCATGCAGGCCAAGCAACTGCCCGTGCGTGGTGTCGTCGAGCTGACCAAGCCGCTGGTCATGCGGGTCGACGCTCAGTTCAACCAGCCCCCGAAAGCAGACACGCCTGCGGGGCGCTCCCTCGCAGCATCACAGCAGGTCTTCGCCCAGCGTCTGCTCGGGCAGGCCCCAGCACAAGCCCAAGCGCAGGCAGCACGCCCGTGGGCCGCTCCCAGCACCGATACTCCCACGGCCCAAGATGCCTTGGCCAACGCCTCGACCCCCGGCGTCGTCCGGCAACAAGCCGACAACCTGCTCCCAGAGCCACGCGGCCCCGTCTTTGACCCAGACGGGGTGTTCTCCGTTTCCATCGGCGGACGAGTTGTCATCGACGGCGCACGCAGCGGCACACAATCGATCATCACCGCAGACGGCGGCGTACGGATCCAGTATCAATCACCATCAACCAATCGCTGGGTCGACTTTCGAGCCCAGCGCGTCGTCATCTACACTCGTGGCGACGAGCCCGTCTCGGGCGTCGCGCAGCTGAGCACCAGCCAGATCGAAGGGATCTACCTCGAGGGTGGCGTCTTTGCAGGCGACGACCAATGGTCGGTCCGATCGCCCCGCATGTACCTCGATGTGGTCAACAACAAGGCCCTGATGGTCGATACGGTCTTCTGGACAACCGATCAGCAAAGTTCCATGCCGCTGTATGTGCGTGCACAGAGCGTTCGTCAAACAGCAAACGATGAGTTTCGAGCGAGTAACGCGACGATCTCAAACACTGCGTTCTTCGAGCCCGATGTCACCCTGGGCATCAAGGACATCCGGGTCACGCTCCAGCAGGGAGCGACCCCGGATGAGCGCGAAGACCCACGCCCGAAAGTACTCGTCGAAGCCAAGAGCGTCACGCTCAAAGTGGGTCCCATCCCGCTGCTCTGGCTGCCCGGCTTCAAGGGCGATCCCGGCGATTTTCCGCTCCGCCAGATCAAAATCGGTGATTCCAACCGCTCCGGGCTCGCGATTCAGACACGATGGAACGCGCTCTCGCTGCTGAAAATCGATGCCCCGCCCGGCGTGGAACTCGATCTGAATCTCGACTACTACGCCGAGCGTGGGTTCGCTGTGGGCTTCGAATCCGCATGGAACACCCCCAAGCACAAGGGCGGCATGTTCGCGTATCTCCTGCCCGACGACAACGGCACCGACATCACCGCATCCGGCCAACGCATCGAACGCGACGGTGAAACACGAGGCATGTTCGCGTTCAACGATATCTGGAGAGTCACCAACCAGTGGACCCTGATCAGCGAACTCAGCTATGTCTCAGATGAAGCGTTTGTGCCCGCATTCTTTGAGGAGATCGCGCAAAGAACAGAAGCCCTGCGGAACCGGATCGTGCTCGAACGCCAGAGCGACGATTCATTGCTCTCGTTCGAACTCGCCAGCCCGATCAATGACTTCATCGTGCCAGAGCATCAGCTCCAGTCGCCGGGATACAGCGTCGCGCGGACCCCGGAGGTGAGCTTTGTGACCCTCGGCCGCGATCTGCTCCCGGACATCGAGCCCGGGCTGCTCACTTACTCCTTCGAAGCGCGGGCCGGCGTGTTGCGCCTTGCGTTCTCTGAAGTGGATGCACGCGAGTACGGCTTCACGACCGACTCGCTCGCCGACGACGCGTTCGGGACCACCGCAACCCAGTCGCTGGGCGATCGGTTTAGGGCGATGGGGCTCGACGAGGGGGCCGTCACGCGGCTCGACACCCGTCACGAACTCAGCTCACGCATCGATCTGGGGCCGCTGCGGATCAATCCATTCCTCGTGGGTCGGGTGACAGCATACGACGACGACTTCGCGGCTTTCAGCCCCAGCCAGGACGAAGACATCCGCTACTGGGGCAGCGGGGGGGTGACGCTCTCAACCACAATAAGCAAGGTCGACGACAGCGTTGAGAGCCGCCTGCTGGATCTGCATCGCATCCGACACATCATCGAGCCATCAGTAACCGTGTGGGGAAGCGACTCGAACTTTGAATCCGCAGATGTCCCGATCTTCGACGACGATGTCGAAGGGCTGATCGAAGGGACATCGGTCCGGGCGGTCATCGACCAGACCTGGCAGACCAAACGCGGCGGCGTTGGCCGCTGGCGTGATGTCGACCTCGTCAAGCTGCGCACCGAATATGTCAACACCAGCGGGGACGCAGGCGTGAGCGCGATCCCCGAGTATTACTCATCTCGCCCGGAACTCTCGAACCCCGGTGAGTATGTCGGCGCGAGCATGGTGCTGCAACCGACCGAGGCATTCGCACTCGCGGGCGAGTGGGTCTACGACCTTGATTCGAATCAGACCGCGAAATCCAGCATCGGCGCGATACTCGAGAATCGCCCGGGCTTTACGACTTCGGTCGAATACCGGACCGTCGAACCGCTCGATGCGACATTCCTGACAGTCGGCGCCAACTACCGACTGAGCGATAAGTACGCGATCACCACCAACGCGAACTACAACTTCCGTCTCGATGACTTCCAGACCTTCAACACCCAGCTCCTGCGCCGATTCCAGATCGGCACGCTGGGCGCAACGATCCGCTACGACAACATCCGCGGCGAGACCAGCATCGGCTTCGTCTTCCGACCGCTCGGGTCAAGCAACGACCTCACAACGGACCCATCGTGGGGCGGCTAGGCCATCACTCCTGAGCGATTCGCTCATTGAACATCGAAAGCTGGGATTTGGTCGTCACTTCGCACGCGACCGGGTGGTTGATGTCGACCCGATACTCACCCGAAAAACATGCGGTGCAGTATTGTTCTGGTGCTTGGTTCATGACGCTGAGCATCCCCTCAAGACTGAGAAAGTGCAGCGAGTCGATGCCCAAGAACGCTCGGATATCCTCGACGCTGCGGTTGTGCGCGATCAGCTGATCGCGATCCGCAAAGTCGACACCAAAGAAACAGGGGTGCTTGATAGGTGGACATGAGATGCGCAGATGGATCTCTTTGGCGCCAGATTCACGCAGCTGGTTCATCTTCTCGCGCGTGGTCGTGCCACGCACGATTGAATCGTCCACGATGATGATCCTTTTATCTCGGACAATATCGGAGATGACATTGAGCTTGAGACGCACGGCGGCAGAGCGTTGCTCCTGCGTGGGCTTGATGAAGGTGCGCCCGACATAGCGGTTGGGCACGATCCCCTCGCGATAGGGGATCCCGGATTCGATCGCATAGCCATTGGCGGCACTCCGGCCCGAGTCGGGCATGGGCATCACAAAGTCCGCATCAACACACGCTTCTTGGGCCAGCTTTGCACCCATGCGTTCACGCGAGATCTGCACATTCTGTCCGAAAACATTCGAGGCGGGGTTCGCGAAATAGACATGTTCAAACACGCACTGCGCCAGCGGGCTCGAGGGCGCCGCGTACCGGCGCGAGTGTACCCCCTCATTGTTGAGCGTGACGATCTCTCCCGGCTCGATCTCGCGGATGAATCGCGCACCTGCGACATCCAGCGCCACCGTTTCGGACGCGACCATCGGCTTGCCGCTGGGCAGCTCGCCCAGCACAAGCGGACGCCAACCCCACGGGTCCCGCGCCGCTTCGATCCGATCGGGGAACAGCATCACCACCGAGTACGCGCCCAACAGATTGCGAAGCATCGCCGCCACCGGATCGGGTGTATCCCGTTGCTCGGGCGATGCCAGCAGGTGGATCATGATCTCCGAGTCGGAAGTCGTATGAAAGAGCCGTCCTGCCTGCGAGAGCACCCGGCGCCACGCCATCCCGTTCACGAGGTTCCCGTTGTGGGCCAAAGCGATCGGGCCGTCGTAGGTGGTCTCGACCAGGGGCTGGGCATTGAACGCACCGGACCCGCCGGCGGTTGAATATCGGTTGTGCCCGATCGCGCCGCGTCTGTCACCGTCGCTGCTGGCTCTGTTATAGTGGCGTTCGAGCTTCTCGATGGCCAGCTCGTTGAAGACATCAACGACCAGCCCCTCGCCGAGGTGCGAGATGATGTCGGTTCCGTCACACACCGCGATCCCCGCGGCTTCCTGCCCCCGATGCTGCTGGGCATACATCCCAAGATATACCTTGCGAACCGCGTCCGGATCGTTCCAGATCCCGATCACGCCGCATTTCTCTTTGGGCTGATCATCGCGATCGGTAGCGAAAGACGGGCACGCACACTGCCCCGCTTGAGGTGTGCTGGGCAGGACAGGCAGCGAGAGACGCTCGGTCATCGGCGGGCTCCGGTGTGCGTGCAAAGGGACGGGGTGAACAGGAGTTTAGCGCTGCAACCGGTGGTCTATGAGAGCACATTCAGATTTTCAAGCGGCTTGCATAACCCATGCTCCGCCGCGCGACCAAGAAACTGCCGGATCGCGTCACGCCCACGCTGGCCCATATCAAGTGTCAGCCCAGACACATACATCGCGAGATAGCGATCGACCAGCTCTGGGTCATCCCATTCGGTGCGATCGCCCTTGTTGAGCTGGAGATACTGCCTTGAGGCCTCGCCCATCTCGATGCAGCAGCGGACCGAATCGTTGAGCACACGCGCGAGCCGCTCGCATGTGCCGCGACCGAAGCGATCGTCCAGATCGTTGCGAATCACATTGAGCCCAAGCGGGAGCGGCTTTCCGGTCTGGGAATGCCACCATTTACCCATATCCCCGATCTCACGCAGACGCATCTCGCCGAAGGTGAGCTGGGCTTCGTGTATCAGCAGCCCGGCATCGACCTCGCCGCGTGCGACCGCCGCCGGGATCTCTGAAAATAGCATCTCTATGGTCTGCACCGGTCCTGCGGCCATCCGCAGCGTCATGTACGCAGAAGTGTTTATACCAGGGATCGCAACGACTCCCCCTTGTTCACGCAGATCATCGATCGACTTGAGTCTTGAATCTTCGCGAGCGACCAATCGTGGCCCGTAGTTTTCCCCAAACGATCCCCCCCCAGCGGTGATGCTGTACCGATCGGCAATCGCCGGGTACGCGGCACACGAGATCGCGGTGATGTCGTAGCCAACACCACGGTCCTGACCGACCACCAGCTTGTTGAGCGCTTCGACATCGCGTGCGACCAGATGAAACCGGAACGGCCCTGTATCGACCTGAGGCCTTCCCAGGTCCCCCTTCACCGGTGTCCCGTCCGGATGTCGCACCCCGACCAGCGGCCACCACATGACCAGGTCGTCAGAATCGGGCGAGTGGGCCAGATTAAGTTCGATCAGCTCTGTTTGCATGGGTTGTCTCATCCAATCAATACCGTGGCACGCTGGGGTCGATACGCAACGACCACCAGTCGATCCCCCCTGCGACAGATCGCGTGCCGGTCAGGCCCTGCTGCTGGAGGTAAATCGCCGCTTTGAGTGAACGGCGCCCGCTGTGACAGATCAACGCGATCGTTGTGTCTTCGTCGGCGTCGACCTCGTTGATGCGGGCGGGCAGGTCGCCCGTGGGGATATGTACCGCACCGTCGATCGAACAAACCCGCAGCTCGTCGGGCTCTCGGATGTCGATGAGTACAAAGCCATCCGCTTCGCTCAGATGTTGGCGTGCGGTCTCCGGGACGCTGATCTCCAGGCCGTCCTGAAAGTGCCAGCGTGGCGGGTTCTCGTGCTCGCTGTAGGGGTTGGTATCAGTCATCGTTTATGCCTCCATCAGGAGCAGTGGGCGCGGGCAAACCCGTGGACCAGCCATTCTGTTGCGTTCGTTTATAGGGTCGCGGGGAGATCGAAGGCTCGTCGAGGTCGCCACGCCAAGCGAGAAAAGCAACACCCAGGGGGGTGCCCACGATCGAGCGACCAAGCTCGCCGCATGAGAAGAGGATGTCTTGGATCCAACCCCGCCGCTGAGCCGAGAGCACATCAGCCGGGCTCGGATAGCGTCCGTAATAACGAGGGGAGGATTCCGGATGCAGCGGTGGCTCAATCCGAAGGGTCTGGCCGTGAACCACGCCGTCGAACGGGACGACAAACTGAACCGGTACCCACGAGCGCCGATCAACGCTGATCCGATCGGCGAGCAGCTCAGGCGATTTCGGGTCAATCGAGATGTGATGCGGGGTGAGCGAGGGGCTGGCCTGGTGCCCGCCGAGGGTGAGCCGGTCATTTGACTGATGCACGCAGCCGCACGACGCAAGGAACAGTCCATAGGGCAGCCATGATCGAGCATTCGCCATGGTCGATGATATGCACTGCCGAGTCTGCCCTGCGTATGCTTCTGGCAAGAGAACCCCGAGACATGGCCAAGAATAAGAAGAAATCCAAGCAAGGCCCGCCTTCGTTCAATAACCGAAGGGCGCTCTACGACTACTTCATCGAGGACACCCTCGAGGTCGGCATCGTGCTCGAGGGCTCCGAAGTCAAGGCGATCCGCGAGGGCAACTGCTCACTCAAAGAGGGCTACATTAGTGTCGATCTCGACCCGCCACGCCTGACTCTGCATCAGATCGACATCGGCATGTACCAGCCCGCCGGAGCCCTCAATCACAAGCCCAAACGCGATCGCATGCTGCTCGCCAAGAACCGCGAGATCATCAAGCTCGCCCGCCAGGTCGATCAGAAGGGCGTCACGCTGGTCCCGCTCGAGCTCTATTTCTCACGCGGGCTGGCGAAAGTCAAGCTCGCGGTCGCGCGAGGAAAAGCACAGCACGACAAGCGCCGAACGATCGCCGATCGCGAAAGCAAGCGTGATCTTCAACGCGTGATGTCCAAACTATCGAAATAAGATCCGCACAAAAAAACCGCACCACAGGGTGCGGCTGGATATCCGTGTGATCTTCGATCAGATGCCATCGGCCTTGCTGTTCTGGGCCATGCTCAGCTTCAAGCGGGCACGCGCCTTGGCGCGGGTCAGCTGCTCAACCGCTTCGAGCTTATTGGGCGCATCATCGGGGACAACGCGGGCTTCGGCTTCCGCGAGTTCGGCCTTCGCTTCACTCTCGATCAACGCCTCAGCCGGGATCGCACGCTCGGCCAGAATCACCAGCTCGTTGTGCCCCATCTCGACGAAACCGTCCTCGACATAGTACAGCCGCGAGCCCGAGCCCTTGCCCGCCGGGAAGTCCAGACGCAGCTTGCCAAGGCCCAGCCGTGAAACCAGCGGCGATCCGCCGTGCTGGAAGCCGATCAGCCCGTCCCAAGCAGGGACCGAGGCATACACGACCTGCTCGTTGAGCAGCTCTTGTGATGGGGTGACGAGTCGGCAAGTGATGGTGTTGTCAGCCACGGGGGAGTCCTTCTCACGGGTTCGACGGGCGATTTCCGATCTCGCCCACCTGTCGGGCCCAAATCATAGACCCCCATCGAGCCCGGATCAGCCCACATCGGAGCGATTCAGATGCGCCTCAACCCGGCCGAGCGTGTCACGAATTTCGCGTAGCAGTTCGGTCTGCTCGGGTGTTGTGGGTGCCTTGATGTCGTCCTCGCTCAACCGCTGGGCAGGCCCGGATTCCCGGTCATGCACCCTGTCGTTCAAACGGTCTCGCTGGGCGAGCACGGCCTTGCGGAAATCCTTGGTATCCACAATCCCGATCATGTGGACCAGCGAGCCACCGGCCCCCGACGACTGGCCAGCGGTCTCAACCTTGAACCCATGGAGCCCGAAAAACCGCATAATCGGGCCCTGAAACAGCTGCAGGTCGGTGATCTTCTCAAGCGGGATCGTGGATTCCGTCTTATTGAAAATCCCCTTCTTGATCTCCAGAGTTCGTTCGGTGAGCGTGCACGACATGTTCCGCAGGATGCGGTCAACAAAGAACCGCGAGATCACATAAAACACGACCGCGACGGGGATCGTCACGATCATGATGGTCAGCACAAACACGGGCTGCCAGACCCAATACTGCTTGACTTTCGGGTCGAACT
Organism: Phycisphaerales bacterium UBA1924; assembly: GCA_965283805.1. GTDB lineage: Bacteria > Planctomycetota > Phycisphaerae > Phycisphaerales > UBA1924 > UBA1924. Next base: position 393,667 of record CBDIPV010000001.1, read on the forward strand.
CGGCTTCTCGAATTGCCTTCGGCTCGCTCATGGTGGTCCTCTCGATGGATGGGAGGCCCGATTCTATCCGATTTCGCGCATACGCTCACCCAATGACCCGACGCCAATCTTTGGCCATTCTGGGCTTCCTGTTGGCGGCGGTGCTCGCCGTGGTGCTCAGATTGATCACCGGCAGCGAATCGTGGGGGTTCGCGACCGACGACACGATCCGCGCCCTCCGCATCCAGCGGGTCATGACCGGCTCAGTTGTGGGGGCGTCGCTGGGACTCAGCGGTGTACTGCTCCAGTCGCTCCTCCGCAACCCGCTCGCCTCGCCAGACCTGATGGGGCTCTCAGCCGGTGCTGGCTTCGCCGTGACCCTGCAAACCTGGATCACAGGGGCCGCAATCGGCGCCACAGCCGCGGCAGCCCCAGCACTCTTGGGTGCCTGCGGCGTGCTCCTGTTTGTCTGGGTCCTGAGCCAACGCCGCGGACTGATCGACCCGGTCAGCATGATCCTGGTTGGTGTGATCGTCTCGGTGATTCTTGGAGCTGCGACAATGCTTGTGGCATCGCTCATGCCCGACCGCGGCTTCTCGATCGCCCGCTGGATGATGGGCTCGCTGCGTGAGCAGGTCGACGCGACCACGCTCTGGTTCTGCGTCGTCGCGTCGCTGGGTGTGCTGATCTGGTCGGTCGCCGCCGCCCGATCGTTCGATGTCATGTCGTTGGGCGAAGACGAGGCCCGGTCGATCGGTGTCCGCGTTGGGATGATCCGCGGTGGCCAGTTCGTCGGCGCTGGCCTGCTCACTGCAGTCTCGATCGTGCTCGCAGGCCCGATCGGCTTCGTCGGGCTTGTCAGCCCGCATCTGGTCCGCCTGATCGCAGGCCCAGAACACCGCACCCTGCTGATCGGGTCCGCTCTCAGCGGCATCGTGCTCGTCGTCGGCGCTGACACGCTCGTCCGGGCTGTCCCGACCGATGCGGGGCGCATCCCCATCGGCGTGGTCACCTCGCTGCTCGGGGGGCCGATCTTCCTGCTGCTGCTGCTCAAAGTGCGGCGTTAATCCCCGCGCAATCACTCAGGCGTTGAAGTAGCGTGCGCTCGGATGATGCGAGATGATCGCGCTGGTCGATTGCTCAGGGTCGATCTGATGGTTCTCCGTCAGTTCACATCCGATTCGGGTCGGGTCGAGCAACCGCCACAGAATCTCATGGTCTGCCATATTCGGGCACGCGGGGTAGCCGAATGAGTAGCGCGAGCCACGGTAGTGCTGCTTAAACAACGACGGGATGTCATGCGCATCCTCGTGCCCAAACCCGAGTTCAGTACGCACCCGCTTGTGCCAATATTCTGCGAGCGCTTCGGCGGTCTCGACCCCGATGCCGTGCCAGAATAGATACTCCTGATACTCGTCCTGCTCGAACAACTCTTTGGTGAAGTGGCTGATCCGTTCACCCATCGTCACACACATCATCCCGATCACATCACGCCCACCCATGGCGGCGCACTCGGCTTCATCGCGGTAAAAATCGCTGATGCACAGGTGCTTGTTGCTCTGCTGGCGAGGGAACGAGAACCGCTCGATCTCGCGGTCGTGGTCCTTGGGATCGAACACGATCAGGTCGTTGCCCGCCGAGCTGCACGGGAAGTAGCCATACACGAGCTTGGGCTGCAGGATCGGCTCTTGCAGACATCGCTCGACCATCTGCTTGAACCTGGGGCGGGCAACATCGTTGAGCAGCTTCTCGTAGTCTTCCTTGCTGCGATCGCCCCGTTTGATCTGCCACTGAATCGAGTACAGCGCCGTCGGGTTGATGTACGCAAAGAGATCACGCAGGTTGAGCGTCTCCACGACCGCCGTGCCCCAGAAGGGCGGGGTTGGCACCGGGTTGTCTCGTTCAACTTCTGAACGCGTGGCCACGGCCGTGGGCGGAGCCGAATCAACAGATTCAGCGCCCATCCGCGCTTCGTGTTTCTCGACCGATGCGCGCCGCATCGACTGGCGGCTTTCCGCGGCTTCGAGCAACGCCCCTGTCTGCCCTTTGACGATCGCGTTCATGGTGTCCAACCCATCGAACGCGTCCTTGGCATACAACAAATCGCCCTCGTACACGCTGCGGAGATGGCCCTCGGCATATGACCGCGTCAGCGCCGCACCACCAAGAATCACCGGGACTTTGATGCCTTTTTCATTCAGCTCACGCAGGTTCTCTTCCATCACATTGACCGACTTAACCAACAGCCCCGAGAGCCCGATCGCGTCGGCTTTCGTTTCGTTGTATGCTTTGAGAATCGCGTCGATCGGCTGCTTGATGCCCAGGTTGTGCACCGTAAACCCGTTGTTGGTCAACAGAATATCGACAAGGTTCTTACCGATGTCGTGCACATCGCCCTTCACCGTGGCCAGCACGATCGAGCCCTTGGACTGCGTATCCGCCTTGTCCATATACGGCTCAAGCAGCGCCACGGATTTCTTCATCGTCTGGGCGCTCTGAAGCACGAACGGCAGCTGCATCTGGCCAGACCCGAACAGCTCGCCCACGATCTTCATCCCCGCCAGCAGGTGATCGTTGATGATCTCCAGCGGGGTGTACTTCCCGCGGGCCTCTTCGAGCGACGCTTCAAGATGCTCGTTCTCGCCATCGACAATATGCTTCTGCAGCCGCTCTTCGAGCGGGAGATCCGCGATCGAGGTCGTGTTCGTTTCCTCGGTCGCGTCGGTGAAAAGTTCGATCAACTCATCGAGCGGGTCATGGCCTAGGTCGCTGACACCCTCAGGAAGCCCCGTGCCCCCGATGCTCGGGTCGCGCCGGTCATAAATCAGGTCGGATGCCGCCTGCTTCTGCTCGTCAGGAATGCGATTGAGCGGCGTGATCTTCGACGCATGCACGATCGCGCTCGTCATCCCCGCTTCAACCAGGTCATGCAAAAACACCGCGTTGAGAATGGTCCGTGCCACCGGCTTGAGCCCGAATGACACATTCGAGAGCCCGCAGGTCAGCTGCACATCGGGATACCGCTCACTGATCCGACGCGTGCCCTCGATCAGGGCATGCGCACTGCGCCGGTCGCTGTCAAGCCCGGTCGAGATCGGCAGCACCAGCGGATCGATGAACAGGTCGCTGACTTTGAGCCCGTGAACCGTGGTGGCCCGCTCGATCGCCCGCCTCGCGATGCTCAGCTTCCGATCCGCCGTGCGAGCCATCGCTTCCTCGGGGTCTTCATCGATCGTGCCTATGACCAGCGCGGCCCCGTAGTCCTTGGCGAGCTTGCAGAATCGGTCGAACTTCTCTTCACCGTCCTCGAAGTTCGCCGAGTTGATGATGCACTTGCCGCCCGCGGCCTTGAGTCCCGCCTCGATCGTCTCGGGGCTGGTCGAATCGAGCATCAGCGGCGCATCGGCCTGCTGCACCAGCCGCGACACAACCTCGTGCATGTCACGCGGCCCGGTGCGCCCAGCGACATCGACATTCACATCGAGCACATGCGATCCGTCCTTGACCTGGTTCTTGGCCAGCGAGCAGATGCCCTCCCAGTCCTCCGCTTCGAGCAACCGTTTAAACGCCCGCGAACCTGACGAGTTACACCGCTCGCCCACGATCAGGAACGAGGCGTCCTGACGATATTCAACCGCGCTGTAGAGCGACGAGCACGCTGGCACGATTCGCGCCTCAGGTCGCTTGCCCAGCGGGGTCTGTGAAACCAGCTCGGCAAGGTACGCAATGTGCTCGGGCGTCGTGCCGCAGCACCCGCCCACGGCGCTGATCAACCCCTCACGCAGGAAGAGCTCCATCGAGTCCTTGAAACCCTGCGAGGTCAGCGGGTAGATGGTTTTGCCCTCGACCAGGGTGGGCAGGCCCGCATTGGGCATGAGCGTTATGAAACGATCCCACCGCGAAGCGAGCGTCCGCACCGTGTTGACCATCTCCACCGGCCCGGTCGCACAGTTGAGCCCCAGCGATGCGATCGGCAGCGGCCGCAACGCCTCGATCGCCGCCTCAATCGACGAGCCCACCAGCATTGTCCCTGTCTGCTCGATCGTGACCGAGACAAAGATCGGCACCGTGCCCCGCTCGAGTCCCAGCTCATCGTGGGCCTGTTCGATGCCCGCAATGGCGGTCTTGATCTGCAGCAGATCTTGGCAGGTCTCGAGCAGCACGCAATCGACACCGCCGGTGATCAGCCCGCGAGCCGCGTGTGCATACGAATCACGCATCGCATCAAAGCTGATCTGCCCCAGCGTAATCAGCTTGGTCCCAGGCCCGAGTGAACCCGCCACGAATCGGGGCTTCTCAGGGGTGGAATACTGATCCGCGGCTCGGCGAGCAATCACCGCAGCCGCATGAGAAAGCTCTTGAGCGCGGTCGTATAGGTCAAACTCGCCCAGCGTGTGAGCCGCCGCACCAAAGGTGTTGGTCGTGACCACATCGGCACCAGCTGCGTAATAACCCGCATGAATCTCCTCGACGATGTCCGGACGAGACAAACAAAGCACATCGGGGCAGTTCTCACAACCCATGTAATCGTTCTCGATGTCAAGGTCATAGCCCTGGGTCTGCGTGCCCATCGCACCGTCCCAGATGAGTACGCGATCAGCGAGTGCTTGCAGCAATGATGGTGTGTTGTTTGGAGCCATACGAGACTATATCCAAATATTCGGATAAGTGAATCAATCTGCCTGTGAAATCAAAAAAACCGGGCCCCGAGAGGCCCGGCTGAATCGAAAAGATGGAACTGGGCCTTACGGGCAGCCAGCGTTGAACGCACTCAAGAATGCAGACACATCGAAGAAATCGAAGTTGCCGTCACCCGTGAAATCTGCGGCCGGGTCATTGGCATTAAACGCACTCAGGAACGCGGACACATCGAAGAAATCGAGTTCCCCGTCGCCGGTCAGGTCTGCCGGGCAGGTTTCGGGATCTTCGCAGGTGAGTCCTTTGACCTCAACCGCGTCGACCGCGGCTTCGATCACTGAGCCCTCGCCCGCGTCTTCGGCAATAAACCGGACCTGAACCAGATTGGTAGGCTCGACAAAGTCGGCCACGCGGAACGAAGCATCGAACCACCCACCCGATGACTGCGAAGTACTCGGCCCGACCACTTCCAGGGTCGTCCATGAGACGCCGAGGTTGTTGGTGATCTGGACAGTGAACACATCAGCGCCGGGAGCAGCACCATTGCCCGAGCCGGTGTTGTCGTACCAACGGCTGTAGGAGATGACCGCTTCGGGATTCGCGGAAAGATCAAAGATCGGTGAGTTCAGAATCGTCTGGCCGTCATCAACATCGGTGTTGCTGCCCGGGCCACCATTGCCGGTGAGATAGCACGATCCCGATCCATCGGCATCATTGGGTGCATCGCCGCGCGAGCCATCGCCCGCGGGCACACCACGCTGCCAGACACCCAGCGCTTGGGTGTTGACATCGCCGCTGACAGTCCAGCCCATGTTCGACTGGAAATCGTCTTCAAACGAGACCACGATGGTGCCAACGACGGCACTGAACGGATCAGACGCGCCAGCAGCGGGGAGGTTGACCACGCCGCCGGTGTCGCCTTCTGCACGGATGTAGAACTCCAGTGTTTCGTCGCAGTCTACGCTCGGGATGGTCGCGGTGAAATCGTCGCCGCCGATGTTCACCAGTGGGGTCCCGGTGAACGCCGAGCCATTGATCGAAGTGAACAGCATCGCGCTGTCCATGACAACAATGTCCTGGCGCGGGTCAATGTTCACATTGAAGGCCGTTGGCACGCCCGGGTCGACGGCTTCAGGAACATCGGCGTTGATCACCGGGCCCAAGAACGGCAGGTCCACCACAAGCGCACTCATTTGGTAGCGCTGCACATTGTTGACATTGGTCGAGCCATCAACGCGGAAGAACACCTCGCCGCCGTCGATGGAGTCAAAGTTCATCGTCTCATTGCCGCCCAAGCCATTCGCATCGGTGGTCGCCAGCGTGTTGCCAGAGGCATCAAACGCGGTGATCCGAAGATTCTGGATCGAGTTGTAATCGGTCAGGTTGTTTGCCGGGCCGCACGATTGGGTCTGCGGGCCCTGGTCATATTCGTCGGCATCGGGAGCAACCGCGAACAGCACGCGTGAAGGACCGTTAAGGTTCACACGGAAAAAATCGTCGTCGCTGTTGTCGTCAATGCCGAGATTGGAAATCGCGACAGCGCCACCGATATTGAAACTGCCCAGGTCAGTCGCTTCAGCGATCGAGTTGTCGGGTTCATTGTTGTCGCCATAGTGGCGGATCCCGTTGAGCACATCATCGAGCTGCGGGCCGTCATACGCTGTAGAGATAAACGGCTCCATCAGCTTAGTCTGGTTCGCGGGACAAACATGCAGCATACCAAGGCCGTGGCCGTGCTCGTGCGCGGTGACATTTCTGAACCGAAGCGAGTTGTTCGCGAGGTTGTTGTAGAAGGTATCAAACGCATCAAACACCATGTCGCCGTCGTTGGGGAAGTTGTTGTACGCCAGCACGCCGCCACTGCCGTCGTTGGCGAAGTTGTACGCCGTGATGCGAACATCGCCGCGCACGCCCAGCGAACCGCCGGCGGAGTTGGTATTCGCGCCGTCGTCATTGGGTTCAAAGACATAGGTCACGCCGATGAGCTCTTCCCAGCGGTCGAACACCTGGTGAAACAAGTCCTGCCAGGTCTGGGTGTCGCCATACACGCCGTCGAGCCATGCGAAAAGCGCAGAGTTGCCCGAACCCAGCCCGATGCCCAGGTCGGGCACAAAGGTGCCATCGGGAACGAACGAATAGGTCAGTGTCGTGGGCAGCCCTTGATTGAGCCCGCCGCCGTCGGTCGCGGTTGAACTCCAACGCCCCGTCTGCTGGAAGCGGACCTGGAAGGGGAACTCGATGAGCTGGTTCACGGCGAACGCATACTCGCGATCCGTGTCGGGCGAGAAGCACATGTGCGGGACGGTCTTGCCCTCATCGAGCGTGTCCGCGATGGCGTTGAGAATATTCCATTGCCCATCGTTGAGACGCTGGGCCAGCTCATCGGAGACAATCAGCTCGAGATACTCATGCGCCGTGATGTCCGGATCGACTTCGGGCAGAGGTGGGGCATCGCTGTGCACATCCAAAATCGTATCCGAGAAGCCCGCGGAACCGATCCCGCCGGACTGGGCGATCTTGACCTGGTGCTCGCGGGGCAGCTGCACAAACATCTTGGACGCAAGCTGCTGCATCGACATCTCGTCATGCGAGGCGATCGAATCAGGGTAGCTCGAACCGGAGGCCGCGCCAGCCGCGAGCAGGCTGCCCGAGCAGACGCTCAGCACAGTGATAGCCTTGAAAACTGGATTATTGAAACTCATTTCGTTCCCTTCTTGTTTTTCTTCTGTGACCCAGAGCAGGGCGAACACACAGAATAAAACAGACGGGAGTGGGCGGCAGCACACGGCGTGGCCCATCCCGTCTGTGAACACATTGAACAGATTTACGGGCAACCAGAGTTGTACGCGTTGAGGAACGCGGACACATCGAAGAAGTCGTACACACCGTTGTTGTCAAAGTCTGCAGCGGGGTCCTGCGCGTTGTACGCGCTCAGGAATGCCGAGATATCAAAGAAATCGAGCAAGCCATCGCCAGTCAGATCCGCCGGGCAATCCACCGGTGGCAACGCAGAGGTGAAGATCGTCGACTGATACCGCTGGACATTGTTCACATTGGTTGCTGATGAAACGATCACGATGAAATCGCCGGGGGTTTCGGCGGCATATACAAGCGTGTCGATCTCGCCGACGCCATTCGAGTTTTCACTCGCGATCGGCACAATCAGGTTGCCCGCTTCGTACAGATCGATCCTCAAATCATTAATTTCACGGTAGTCCACCAGCGTGCCATTGTTGCACGACTGTGTCTGCGGGCCTGTCCGGTACTCGCCGGCCTGAGGACCGACGAGGAAACGGATCTCTGCCCGTTCAGTCAGTGTGAACTTGAACAGATCGAAATCGCTGTCGTCATCAAGGCTCATGTTGCTTGTGCCATTGAAACCGGTCGAGCCCAAGCTGCCAAAATCAACCGCATCCGCGAGCGAGTTGTTGGGCTCGGTCGGATCGCCGTAGTGACGATGGCCGTTGAGAATATCGTCGAGCTGCGGCCCATCGAACGAGGTCGAAGCCAGCGGCTCCATCAGCTTCGAGTTATTGATCGGGCACACATGCAGCATGCCCAGGCCGTGGCCGTGCTCGTGGGCGATCACATTGCGAAGACGGATCGAGTTGCCACCAACATTGGTGTAGAAGCTGTCGAACGCATCGAAGATCATGTCGCCGTCGTTGGGGAAGTTGTTGTACGCGAGCACACCAAAGTTGCCGTCGTTCGCGAAGTTGTATGCCGCGATCCGCACATCACCACGCACGCCGACGATACCGACAGCACCGTTGGTATTGGCACCGTCGTCATTGGGCTCGTAGACATAGCTCAGGCCGGTGAGCTCGGCCCAGCGTTCAAACACCTGATCAAAGAGCGGCTGCCAGTTCGCCGGGCTGCCATAGCGCCCGTTGAGCCACGAAAAGAGCACCGAACTACCAGAGCCCAGCCCCAACCCGCTGTTGGGGATGAAGGTCCCATCGGGCACGAACGAGTAGGTCAGCGTGGTCGGGTCGCCCTGGTTGAGTCCTGAGCCGTCGATCGCGGTCCGGTTCCAGCGCGAGGTCTGCTGGAAACGAACCTGGAACGGGAACTCAATGAGCTGGTTGACCGCGTATGCGTATTCGAGATCGGTCCCAGGCGCGAAGCACAAGTGGGGCAGCGTCTTGCCCGCGTCGAGTGAATCCGCGATCGAGTTGAGGATATTCCACTGCTCCTGCGTCAAACGAGCCGCGAGCTGGTCGGAAACAAGCATGTCGAGGTATTCGTTCGCGGTGATGCCCGGGTCGATCTCATTGGAGAGATCGATCTGTGCGGCGTTCTCAAATGCGTTGAACTCGAAGTCTTCCGAACCGATCCCGCCATTGAGCGCGATTTTGGCCTGCTGCTCTTGGGGGAGCTGGTTGAACATCAGCTTGGCGAAATGGCCCATGTCGAGTTCTGCTGGGCTCGCGATGCAATCGGGGTAGGTGGTTTGTGCAGCATGAACACTCCCACACAGGAAGGCGAGAGTGGCTGTTGTAGATACGATCAGAGATGTACGGCTCATGGTGGGATTTCCCTTTAAATCTGGAGTTTTCGCCCGCGAACGCGAGCATTGGCTCAACTTTGACACTCAACCGACCTCACCACTCAGAACGAGCGACGAGAAATCAGCGACAAGATCCCAAGCGCGAGCGAATACGGACGCTGCACCTGATCCCATGCCTGCATAGCTCATCCTGTGGAGAGACCCACAGGGTCCGGTAACGCATCAAACAGCCCGAGCGCACGGACAACGACGATATTCCCTACGCATCGAAATACGCCGTGGATTCAGTTGTACCCGATTCCAGCCGCCAAACGAATCAAATCAAAGAAAAAACACCCGAATACCGGGTGTTTGCTCAGTTCTCATCGAAGTATCATAGACCGATATCGCGGCACCCAAACAAATGCCGTCCGGCTCACTTCTTTTTCTGGAAGTAGTTGCCAGCGAACTTCTTCTGGAACTTCTCAACACGGCCCGCGGCATCCACAAACGCCGACTTGCCGGTGAAGAACGGGTGCGATCCCGACCAGACATCGACCTTGAGTTCGGGCACCGTGGCACCAACAGTCATCACGACTTCGCCGTTGTAGTAGACCTTGCAGGAGGGGTACCAAGTGGGATGGGTTTCGCTTTTCATGGGTAAATCCTTTGATCGCCTCCGGTTTCCATCCGGTGGGCGTCAACGATAGGCCACACCGGCGAGCAGGTCAATCGTTCAAAACCATGACCCAGGCCCGCCGCGAGCACATGCTCAAGAATATGCTGTCCTCGTGAGTCTGATCCATGTATCAACGCATATCCGAGCACCCCGCGAGCGCGTCTTCGATCTTGCCCGGAGCGTGGATGTCCATTTCGTTTCGACCGCCAAAACAGGCGAACGATCTGTTGGGGGGCGCCTGAACGGATTGCTCGAAATGGGCGAGACCGTGACTTGGGAGGCCCGCCACTTTGGGTTCAGGCAACGCCTCACGGCCAAAATCACCCACTTTGATCGCCCAACCTGCTTTGAAGACCAGATGATCTCTGGGGCTTTCAAGTCCCTCCGCCACCGTCACTCGTTCCACGCGATTGATGAGAAACAGACCCAGATGACCGATCTGCTCGAGTTTCGCGCGCCGCTGGGTCTGCTGGGCCGAGCAGCCGAACTCATCTTTCTTCAGCGGTACATGCGCCGTTTCCTTTTCGAACGCAATCGGATGCTCACGCAGATCGCCGAATCCCATGCCTGGTCCCAATATCTCCCAAATCAACGACTTGACACGCACGACCCGAGCGAAGTTGGACTTTGATTGGGCCCTGTCCTATCCTCCGCTTCAGCGCCCTGCACAATCAGGATCTCGGCGCCATAAACCCACTCCGGTTGCTTGCCTCTGACGCACTTTGCGCACGCCTGACATTCCGGAACTTTCACGGGCGACCTGATGGCCCGAGACCCCACCGGAATCTGCAAAGGCCCCGGCAACTGAGAAAACAAAACATATGAAGTTCACTGAACTCGGGCTCAATGAGTCCATCGTTCGCGCGATCGCCGAAAAGGGCTATACCGACGCGACCCCCATCCAAGTCAAGGCCATCCCCGCAGCCCTCGAAGGCCGCGACATCCTCGGCACCGCCCAGACCGGCACCGGCAAAACCTGTGCATTCGCGCTGCCTGTCCTGCACCTGCTCGACGAAGACGCAGGCCACAAGGACAACCGCCACCGCGGGCGTGGTCGCTCGCCGCGTGCATTGGTCCTCGCACCAACACGCGAGCTCGCCTCACAGATCTTCGACAGCTTCGTCGCCTACGGGCGCAACCTTAAGCTCCGCCACGCGGTCGTCTTCGGCGGCGTCAACCAGCGCAAGCAGGTCGCCGCCCTCCGCGACGGCGTCGATGTGCTCATCGCCACCCCGGGCCGCCTGCTCGACCTGATCAATCAGGGCCACATCGACCTGAGCGATGTCGAGTTCCTCGTCCTCGATGAGGCCGACCGCATGCTCGACATGGGCTTCATCAACGACATCCGCAAGGTCGTCTCGATGGTCCGCGAAGACCGCCAGACCCTCTTCTTCTCAGCGACTGTCTCGCGTGAAATCCGCCAGCTCGCAAACGCGCTGCTGACCGATCCCGTCACCATCGAAACCGCGCCTGAGGCAACCACCGTCGACGCGATCGAGCAGCGCATCTACACGCTCGATCGGGAGAACAAGAAGGTCCTGCTCCTGCGCATCCTCGAGAGCGACACCGTCGAACGCATGCTGATCTTCTCCAAGACCAAGCACGGCGCAGACAAGATCGTCAAGGGGCTCCGGCGCGAGAACATCGACGCCGAAGCGATCCACGGCAACAAAACACAGAACGCACGCACCAAGGCCCTCAAAAGCTTCAAGACCGGCAAGGTCAAGATCTTGGTCGCAACAGATATCGCGTCCCGAGGCATCGATGTCAGCAACATCACCCATGTGATCAACTACGACATGCCCCTGGACCCAGAGACCTATGTCCACCGCATCGGGCGTACCGCTCGCGCGGGTGCGACCGGCATTGCCATCTCGCTGTGTGACCACGACGAACTCAACCTCTACCGTCAGATCGAGCGTCGTTCACAGATCGAGATCCCTGTCGGCGAGGACCACGAGGACATCACCTTCCAGGCCCCCCCAGCTCGCCGCGCCCACGCGGGCAACGCCGGAGGCAAGCCAGCCCGCCGTGGTGGCAGCCGAGGCGGCCCACGCCGTGCATACGACAATACAGCACCACGCAAAGCGCCAAAGAGCAAGAACGCCAAGCGCGCCGCTCGTGTCGGTACGGGCAAGCCGGCGAAGCCCGCCAAGGCCAAGTCCGGCTACCCCAAGAGCAAGCCCCAGGGCGGCGGGGCGCGTCAGTCACGCTAAAGAACGCAGCGAACTGACAAGCCATTCTACAAACAAAAACGCACCGGTCAGACAACCGGTGCGTTTTTTTAGACATGCATTGAGGCAGGTCTGATTCAACTGCTCAGAGCAGCGATTCCGGGCACTGCAGCGACTCGACGATCTCCGCCAACGCCAGCGCCGCCGTCGCACCGTCCACTACGCGATGATCGCACGCCAAACTCAGCGGCAGAACCCGACCGACCATCGCCTGTCCGTCGCGGACAACCACGCCGTCGTACGCCTTGCCAACCGCTAGGATCGCAACCTCGGGGCTGTTGATCACCGGTGTAGCAAACTTGCCCGCGTGCGAGCCGACATTGCTGATCGTGAAGGTCGAGCCCATGAGCTGGTCGCGCGGGATCGAGCGATCACGCGCAGCCGTCGCGATATCAACGATCGACTGCCCAAGCTCGACCACATTCATGCGATCCGCATCACGGATCACCGGGACCATCAGCCCGTTCTCGGTGTCCGTGGCGATGCCCAGATGAACACCGGCAAACTGCACGATCTCTTCCTTCTGCTCATCAACAATCGCGTTCATCGCACCAAAGCGGCCCGAAAGCGCCTTGGCAACAGCGGCAGATATGAACGGCAAGAAGCTGAGCTTCACGCCCGTCTGAGCGCTGATCTCCTTGCGGAGCCCGTCAAGCGCCGTGACATCGGCCTCATCCATCACCGTAAAGTGAACCGCCGTGTTCACAGACTCACGAAGGCGATTGGCGATGGTGCGCCGGATCCCCTTGAACGGGATATGCGCCTCGCCCTGCCCCGGCTGCACCTGGCTCTGCTGTGCCGGATTCGGGATCGGGCGATACGATCCGGGCCCCTGATACCCCGGTGCCGCCGGCAGACCCTGCTGCTGCTGCGGATACGGCATCTGCGGGTACCCGTAGCCCGGAGGCGGTGGTGGGGGCGCATAGCCGTAGGGCGGGTACGGCGCATACTGCGGCGGATAAGGGTACGCGGGTGGTGCGTATCCATATCCGGGCTGCTGCTGCGGATACGGCTGGAACCCCGGCTGCTGGCTCGGCTGCGGTGCATACGGCTGCTGCGGCGCGTACGACCGGCCCACATTGGTCGAAGGCAGATTCAGCGGCTTGCGCGTCTCTGCCGGTCGGGATGATTCCGGTGCAGATTGAGTCGGTCTGCTCGGAGCCGAGGATTGCTGCTTTGGTGCGCTTGGTGCCGGCTTGCTGCTGCCGCCGTTTTCGGCGGCGTTCCGCACATCCTTGGCCGTCACGCGTCCGCCGATGCCCGTGCCCGCGACCGAATCGATCTCGATGCCCAGGTCACGCGCCAGTCGACGCACGGCGGGCGCTGCAAGTGCCTTGCCGTCGCCGCTGCCCATGCCCGCCAGGATATCAGATACCTGACCGACCACCGTGCCCGCATCCTTGGCCTCTTCCTCCGCGGCCTCGGTCGTGAGTTCCGTGTCCTGCTCAGCGCGAGCGGGCGTATCATCGTCCCCGCCCTCGTAGGTCACAAAGACCGCGCCCACCTTGATGATGTCGCCGTCGCTGGCGTGCAGTGTCTTGATGGTCCCCTTACGCGGCGAGGGAACTTCGACCAACGCTTTGTCGGTTTCCATCTCCGCGAGGATGTCATGCTCGTCAACCGCGTCGCCTTCGCTGACGACCCACTTGATGAGTTCGGCTTCTTCGAGCCCCTCACCAAGGTCGGGGAGAATGAACTTGTTCGGATCAGATGAGACTTTGCCGGCCATAGATTCCCAATCTTCGTATCTGCTCAGACACATTGGTCTGCTGTGTGATGATTCAAATGCCGTCCTGCTGTGTGATCAGTACGCCAAACACTCCTCGATCCCCTTCTGAATGCGTGGTGCTTCAGGCAGGTAATCGAGCTCGAGCTTGTAGTAAGGCATGATCGTATCGAACCCCGCCACCCGTTGCACGGGGGCCTTGAGGTAGAGGAAGCATTCTTCCATGATCCGCGCCGCGATCTCGGCGCCCATGCCCGCCGTCAGCGGGGCTTCGTGCACGATCACGCAGCGTCCGGTCTTCTGTACCGACTGGGCGATGGTGTCCAGATCAAACGGGTAGATCGAACGAAGGTCGATGAGCTCGATCGAGACATCCTCGGGCAGATTGTCCATCGCCTGCAGGCACTGGAACACTGGAGCACCCCAGGTGACGATCGTCAGATCATCGCCCTCGTTGACAACCTTCGCCTCGCCGATGGGGATCTCGTACATCTCCTCGGGGACCTCTTCCTTGAACGATCGGTACACCCGCTTGGGCTCAAAGAACATCACCGGGTCCGGGTCACGGATCGCCGCGATCAGCAGCCCCTTGGCGTCGTACGGTGTCACCGGCATCACAACCTTGATCCCCGGCGAATGCGCATAGATCGCCTCGGGCGAGTCGCTGTGCAGTTCAGGAGCATGGATGCCGCCGCCAACCGGGACACGCACCGTCATCGGGACGGTGACGGCCCCGCGTGTGCGTGTGCGCATGCGGGCCGCATGGTTCACGAACTGGTCATACGCCGGGCCTAGGAAGCCATCGAACTGGATCTCGGGAACCGCCTTCATCCCAGCGATTGCCAAACCGATCGCCGTGCCCATGATCCCCGACTCATCGAGCGGGGTATCAACAACACGATCCTTGCCGTGCTTGGCCTGCAGGCCGTCGGTCACGCGAAAAACGCCACCGTTGAGCCCGATGTCCTCACCCAGGAGGATGACATCGGGGTCGCTCGCGAGTATCTGGTCGAGCGCTTGATTGATCGCACCGACGAGGGTTTGTTCTGCCATGGGTCTGACTCCGGTTCGTTTATCCAGCCGCCGCGGCTGCCGCCGCTGCTGCGGCTTGGTCTGCTTGAATCTGATCTTCTACCGCCAGCATCGCCTCGATGCTGCTTGGCATCGCACTGTTGAGCAGCTCGACGACCTGCTCTGCCTGCATCTTTACACGCAACTTGGTCGAGCGTCCGCTGATCTCGACGAGACTGTCCTGGCCCTTGGACTGCACCGACTTCACATACATCGCGTTGATGTAGTGAACCCGGCCCTTGGTGTCCGTGAGCCCCACCAGCATCAGCGGGCCTCCGTCGGCTGCGCCTGCAGCCCGATCTGCGAAGGATTCCGACCGATCGAACTCGTCCGCATCGTGTCGCGCTGGTGCTTGAGGTCCTCGGGCAGTTCGGCGAACATGTAGTTAAAGAAGTCCGCCTTGTCGGGCGCGGGCACATTGACCGCCGCGTCGACCACTTCCTTCACGATTGTCTTGGCACGGCTCTCAAGCTCTTCCTGCTTCTTGTCGTCCCAGACGCCGACGCTCTCCATGTACTTGCGGGTACGGATCAGCGGGTCTTTCTCAAGCCACGCATCAACCTCGGCCTGATCGCGGTAGCGCCGCGCATCGTCGGCCGTCGTGTGGTCGCCGAGTCGATAGGTAACGCCCTCGATAAACGACGGCCCGCCGCCCTCGATCGCACGCTTGCGAGCGTCCTGGGTCGCCTTGTACACCGCGAAGATATCGTTGCCGTCGACCTGAATCGTCGGCATGTCATACGCTAGCGCCTTCTGCGCCACCGTCCGCGAGTTCATCTGCTGTTCACGGGGGACCGAGATCGCCCACGAGTTGTTCTGGCAGTAGAAGATCGTGGGGACCTGCATCACACTCGCAAAGTTCATCGCGTTGTGGAAGTCACCCTCAGAAGTTGCGCCATCGCCGAAGTAGGTGATCACCGCCCGGTTCTTCTCCTTGCGGTGCTTCATCGCCCACGCGATCCCGGTTGCATGGAGCATGTGCGTCCCGATCGGAACACTCAGCGGCGTCATGTTGATCCCCTCGGGGAACTGCGAGCCGCGCTCATCGCCCATCCAGTACTGAATCACATAGTGCATCGGCAAGCCGTGCATGAACAAGGCCGCGTTCTCGCGGTACGACGGCACCAGCCAGTCATTGCCCTTCACCATCGCCAGCGCCGAGCCAACCGCGTTGGCCTCCTGCCCCTTGTTCTGGGGGTAGGTGCCCATCCGCCCCGATCGCTGCAGCTTGAACGCAATCTCATCAAGCTCGCGGCAGATCCGCATCTGCTCATACAGATACACAACCTGATCGTTGCTCAAGGTATCCTTGGCAAGCTTCTTGTCCAGCTTGCCCGTCTCATCGAGGATCTGCAGATGCTCGATTTTCGCTTCAAACACAGTGTGGTGTGGCATGGTGTCTCCTACACATCCGGGTCACGGTCACCGATCGCGCATCCGTCGTTCGAAAAGGCGGCGGGCGATGCGAAATGCCGACTCACCGGGGTCAAGAAGTATAGGGAGGGTGTGGCCCACTGTCCCCCCGCCTCAACAGGTGCTGTACGGATTAAACCCACGAAAGCACATGCACAAAAATGCCCCGCTCGAGGCAGGGGCATGGTCATTCATCCGATACGGAAAACAAGCTTACAACTGCTCGATCGTATCCTGCATGTGCTCACGCCCGGTCGCGCCCGCGTGCTCTCGGCCAGTTCCCGGGAACTGCTTGATGTGGTCCTGATTGTGGGCCTTGCCTGTCCCCATTGCGTTGGGTGAGCTCTCGGGGATGTAGAAATCGCTGTTGGGCAGCGTCGCGCTGTGCGCCAGCGCCAGATCCGCGGCCTTGAGCATCGTGTCGTCCGCGTTCTCGTGCAACGCCCGGAAGCACTGGTGGATCTCAAGCTCGGCCAGATCAAAGAAGTGAATCGCCGAGGCCTTGTTCCGATCGAACTCGGTGCCGGATTCGTTGTTGCGGATATCCGCGTCCAGACGCGAGAGCGTGCACGCCCACGCGTGCATCTGAATCGCCGCATCCGCCAGACGCGCCTGTGTTGCCTGCGCTGTGACGATCGCCGCGTCCTTCTTCTTGCTTATCACCTTGAACTGGTAGGTGAACTCGCTGATGAGCTTGCTCAACCGATCGGCATACTTGCGCAGCGATGGATCCACCTTATTGATAGCGGGGGCCTTCTTGCGCATCCCCAGGAATACCTCCATGCCCAGCGGGACCGCCGCACGCAGCATGGTGGGGGTGAACTTCTTGTTGTCGGCCATCTCCTTGATCCCGAGCATCTGCTCTGCAAGCTGCTTGCCGCCGTACGCGAACACAAACGACTGCATCACCTCATTGGCACCCTCAACGATCGTGTTGATGCGCGAGTCGCGGAAGATCCGCTCCAGCTCGTTCTCAGCCATTGTGCCCTCGCCGCCGACGATCTGCACGGCATCGTTCACCGATCGCCACCCAAACTCAGAGCAGAAGACCTTGCAAATCGCTGTCTCAAGCATGATGTCATCGTCATGCCGATCGAGCATGCCCGTCGTCATGTACAGCATCGAGTCCATCGCGTAGCAGTACGCGCTCATGCGCGCCACTTTCTGCTTCACAAGCTCAAAGTCACACAGCGGACGCTGGAACTGATAGCGGGTCTGCGACCACTTAACCGCCTGATCCATCGCGCGCTTTGCGCCGCCAAGCATCCCCGCGGACAAGGTACATCGCCCGTAGTTCAGACAGGTCAATGCCACATTGAGCCCGCGACCCTCCTTGTGCAGCAGGTTGGCCTTGGGCACTTTCACATTTGTGAACCTGATCCGCGCCTGCCATGTCCCGCGGATGCACATCTTGCTGCGGTTCTTCGAGAAGATGTCGATGCCATCCATATCAGGATGACACACCACCGCGGTCACCTTCTGCTTCCCATCAATCGTCTGCTTGCCCATCACGGTGAACAGACCCGAGATGGCGCCCGAGGTCGCCCATTTTTTCTCGCCGTTGATGATGTAATGCTCGCCATCATCGGACAACTCGATCGTCGTCTCCTGACCGCCTGCATCACACCCGACCTGCGGCTCAGATAAACAAAACGCGCTGAGCCACTCGCGGGCGAGCTTGGGCAGCCAGCGTGCCTTCTGCTCTTCGGTGCCGAACAGCATGACCGCCTTGCAGCCGATCGACTGATGCGCCGAAACCATCACCGCCGTCGAGCCGCAATACTTGCCGATCGTCTCGAGCACGCGGTTGTAGCTGGTGATGCCCATCCCCAGCCCGTCGTACTCCTTGCTGATCGTCATGCCCAGCACGCCCATCGAGAACAGCTTCTGGATGACATGCTCGGGGATGTACTGCTCTTGGTCAATCTCGATCGAAGGGTGCTCGTTCTTGAGGTACTCCTCAAGTTCAGCGAGCAGCCGATCACACTCAGCCGTCTCTTCCGGCGAGCTCTTGGCGATCTCCGGATACGGGAAGTACAGTTCTTCGCGGAAGTTGCCCCAGAAGAGGTTCTTCACCGCGCCCATGGTCGAGGGCTCAGGCCCGAGCAACTGCTCGGCATCGGCGATCATCTGCTTGTCGCGGTCCGATACGCCCTTCATGTTCTTGAGATCGGCTTTGGTAGTCTCGGCCATGGTTGGTTGCTCCTCTAGGTTTTCGTCGATCAGCTCTCGCGGACGGCTACGCCGGCGAAGCGTGGAATGGTGTTATTTCTTGCTGGTGCGTGCGAAGAACGCTTCGATCGCTTCGCGCCCGGGTTCTGTATTGCGAAGATGCACAAGATGGTCACGCTCCGACTTGAGCGCCGCTGTCCACCCCGCCTCAATACCCACGCGAACCGCATCGAGCACCGCGTCCGAGTGCATTGAGCCATCCAACTCGGACTTCGCCTTGGCCAACGCGATCTCGACTTCGTCCGTGTTCATGCTCTGGACGCATCGAGAAGGCAGCCCAGATCGGTTGGGAGATTGCTGCCCGATCAGCCAATGCTTGGCCGTATCGATCAAGTCGTCCCGCGAACGGCAGGTCTCATCAAACATCCCCAGAGTGGCGGCTTCGCTCGATTTGAACGCCGTCCCCTGCGCCGTCGCCATGATCGCCGTCTCGGCATCAATCCGAGCAGGAAGCAGGTTCGTGCCGCCCCAGCCGGGACAGATCTTCAAACCCGCCTCGGGCAGCCCAATCAAATACGGCTTGGCATCCGGATCGTTGAGCCCTATCAGCCCGTCGCAGTGCATCGCCAGTTCCAGTCCGCCACCCAGCGCCGTGCTGTGAATCGCCGCCGCACTCGGGCAGCGCAGATCTGCGATCTTCTGGAATACCCGCGAGCCGAACTCAAGATAGGCATGCAGCTGTGCATCGTTCAACGCCATGATCGCCTTGAGATCAGCCCCGGCAACAAACGATCGGTCAGCCGCCGACGCCAGGATAAACCCATCAAGATCATCGGGCAATGAATCAAGTGTCGCGTCAAGCTGCTCAAGCAGCCCCTGCTCTATCACCACCACCGGCCGCCCGGGCTGGTCAAGTGTCAGAACCGCGATCTTCTTAGTGCCATCGCCGGCTGGGCCGATATCCAGAGGCAGGAGTTCGCTGGGCATGCGATGTCCGAATCTTGCGAAGTCGACACCCAAGACAACGACCTTGCCGTCTCGGAGCACGCATACTCGCAGGGCTCGCGTGCAAACCAATCCTATGCATGCACGCAAGAAATGAACAGATCATCAACCGCCTGTCTTATCGTGTCATTCTCGCAGCGAGCGCTGCCTGCGCCTCAGGTGTCGCCAGCACCTGCGCCGAAAGCTCCGCGCCCCGCAGCAGCACCGCCTCATCAAGAGAACCATCGAGCTGATTCAGCAGCGACTTCGTTGCAGAAAGTGCTTTCGGTCCGCCCGATGCCAGCCGCTCGCTCACCGAACGCGTCAACGCCTCAAGCCCACCCCGGTCGTCGGCAAGCTGGTCAACAAGCCCGATTGCATACGCCTCGGTGCCGCTCATCACCCCGCCCATCAGCATCGCCTTTCGCGCAACCCCCGCCCCGAGCTTCTTCACCACCCACGGCGCGATCACCGCCGGGCAGATGCCCAGATCGACCTCAGGGAACCCAAGCTTGGCATCCGCGTGCGAGACCGTCACATCACACACGCAGGTCAGCCCGCACCCGCCGCCGATCGCCGCCCCGTTCACCGACGCGACCGTCACCTGCCGCAGCGTGCGGATCTTGAGCGTCAACCGCGCCAGACTCGTCAGCAGCGCCGCCCCGATCGCCGCATCACCCGAAAGCTCAATCAACACTGCCTTCAGGTCCATCCCCGCACAAAACGCCCGACCAGCGCCGGTAATCACCAGCACGCTCGCATCACTCGTGTTCATCGAGTCGACCGCCTCGTGCATCGCTTCAAGAATCTCGATCGACATCGCGTTGCGTGCCTCGGGCCGATTGATCGTCAGCGTCGCGATGGGCCCCTGGGTTGTCATCAGTACCGGTTGTGTCATAGCAGCAGTCCAATCGTTCATTCACGCCCACAGCGCACCGAGCATCGCCCGTTCCTCGTCTCCACCCGTCAACGAAAGCGACGCATCAAGCCCCGCCTGCGCCTGATCAGTCATCGCAGTCCCGATCTCGTTGAGCCACGCCTTGGTCTCAAAAGTCCCCCGCCCCGGCTTCTTCGCGAGCTGATGCGCGAGCATGATCGTACGCTCACCAACCGCTTCCGCCGTTTCAACCAACTCATGCACGAGCCCAAGCTGCAGCCCACGAACCGCATCGATCACATCAGGATCGACCAGCCGATTCCGAACCCGCCCCGCCGTCATCGACGCCAGCATGAACGGCGAAGACACCGCCGGCGACACCCCGATCTTCACTACCGGGTAGCCCAACTTCGCATCCCGATCCGCGACGACCACATCCGCGCCCCCCAGCAGCGCACACCCTCCGGCAACCGCCGCACCGTGCATCCCCAACACAATCGGTGCCCTCACGCTCCGCATCGTGACCACAACCCCAGACAGACCGCTCAACAAATCCCGCATCGTCTGCCCCGACGGATCAGCCGCGCATGCCTTGAGATCAAACCCGGCGCAGAATACCTTACCCAAGCCAACTAAGGCGATCGCCCGAGCGTCAGACGCAGACTCAAACGCGTCACGGAGCCGAGTAAGCATCTCCGGCAGCATCGCGTTCCGCTTCTCGGCCCGATCCAGCGAGATCACGACCACATCATCCTGAAACGCAGTCTTGATCATGCGATCAACCCCGCGGCATACGCGCCCGCCTCAGACAATACCGCCCGATCCACACCCGTTGAGAACCCCGCCCGCTCGATCGTTTCGACCAGCACCGCCGTCGAGATGTTCCCCGGTGCTCGGGCGGATTCAGTCGACGCATACGGGCACCCGCCGAGCCCGCCCGCCGAGGAATCAAACGACCGCACGCCAAGCTCCAGCGCCATCTCCACACACTCCGCGGCACGCCCAAAGGTGTCATGCAGATGCAAGGTCAAGCTCGGCTCCTCAAACCTGTTCATCGCTCGCCCACCGAGCCGATCGATCACCTCCATGATCACCGCCTCAATCGTTTCAGGCGTCGCCGCGCCGATCGTGTCGCCCAGGTCGATCTCATCCACCCCAAGCTCGAGCAATCGGCTCGCCACATCGCCCACCGCAACCGGAGACACAT
This sequence comes from Phycisphaerales bacterium UBA1924, assembly GCA_965283805.1. Taxonomy (GTDB): domain Bacteria; phylum Planctomycetota; class Phycisphaerae; order Phycisphaerales; family UBA1924; genus UBA1924. The sequence continues at coordinate 415,136 of CBDIPV010000001.1, forward strand.
CGCCATCAAACGGACAACGAACAACACACGAGATGTATCCCCGCACCATCAGCCCGTGCTCATGCGCCGCAGGGATCATCGGTTCAAACCGCTTGAGCACCTCCTCGATCGTCCCGTTCGTGTTCTTCAGCGAAAACCCTTCACTCGCCGCCGCAAACACCGAGACCTTGTCGATCAATCGCTCTCTTCCATGCATCTCGCGTGCTTGTCGATTGACGGCGATCGCCGCGTCCAGCCCCTTGGTGTTGGGTACGAGCGCCGAATACAGCACACCCTCGGGCTTCTCCGTCGCCAGCATCTCAAACAACGCCGAGGCGTCCCCAAGCTGCGGTACCCACTTGGGGCTCACGAAGCTGCTCACCTCAACCTCTCGCACACCGGTCCGCTGCACGAGTTGCACCAGACGCGCTTTATCCTCGGTGGCCACAATCGCGTGCTCCGCCTGCAACCCGTCGCGGGGCGAGACATCCGTGATTCTGATCTGCCCCTGGTTCATCATGGTTTCCTGTCAGTGGTATTCAACGGGTGAGTCGACCGCGTTGCGGGCCTGCTCCTCGGCTCGGATGGTGTCGATGCAGTTATCGCAGATATTGACTTCACGACCCTCGATATGCCGACTCGTCAGCCCGCCCTTTGTGTCAATCCCGCAGCGCGAACACTTCTTGTTCCGCAACGCCCGCAAAATAAACGCGATCAGGACCACAAGCAGCAGGGTGTACACGATGAACCGCATCTTTGACTCCTATCGGTGTGATCCTCAGGTCATTCCACCGGCGGCTCGGCGGGTACATCCGCCGGCTGTCCATCATTCTCCAACGCCTCCTGCTCCGCCTCGTCATCGCCCGAGAGATTTAGAAACGGAATCGTGCTGTCGATGTTATTGATCGTCTTCCGAAGGGATTCCAGATGTTTGTTGGTCGCATCGAGCTGCGACTGCAGCGATTTGAGCTGTTCATCCATCGACGCCAGCCTCGTTTCAACCGTTTCCAGATTCTCATTCGTATGAGTCAGTCCCTTATCGATCGATTGCAACTCGTCCTCGATGCGTCCGAGATTGTCATTCGATGCGAGGATCCCATCGTTGATATCCCACACGACACAACCGGGCAGAATCAAGAGTGTGATCGCCGAAAACAGAATGACTCGTTTCATCTCGTTCCTCAGTTCTTGTTTAAACCTGCAACACGCCGGTCTTGAAATCGACCGAGTAATCCCATCCCTGATTCGCCGCCCGCAACGCCTCAATCAACTCTTCCCGCGTGCGGTGCGGCTCGATGATCCGATCCACCCACCCCCGCGCCGCGCCATGCCGGATGTCCTGCTGCTCGTTGTACGAGTCGCGCACCGCATCGAGGATCGCCTGCCGCGTCTCGTCATCAATCTCCTCGCCTTTGCGTGCCCGCGATCGCGCCTCGATCATCGCCAGTGTGCCCGTCGCCGATCCCGCGCCCATGACCGCGCACTTGCTGCCCGGCCACGCCATCGCGATAAACTGATCGAATGCCCGCCCGCACATCGCGTAGTTGCCCGCCCCAAACGACCCGCCCATGATCACCACCAGCTTGGGCACCACGCAGTTGCTCATCGCGTTCACCATCTTCGCACCACTGCGAATAATCCCGCCCTGCTCGCTGTCGCGACCCACCATGAACCCCGTGGTGTCGTGCAGGAACACGATCGGGATCTTCCGCTGGTTGCAGTCCATCATGAAACGCGCGCTCTTGTCCGCGCTGTCATCATAAATTACCCGCGGCATGCTGCTCGCCTTGCTCGGCCCCGCCTTGCCCCCAGGCATCTGCCGCGTCGTCAGCTTCCCCTGATTCGCCACAATGCCCACCGGCATACCGCCGATCATGGCATACCCGCACACCACCGACTCGCCATAGGTCGCCTTGTACTCATCAAAGTCAGGCTCCAGCGACCGGTGCCCCTCCGCATTGGGTGCCGCCCGCGAGTCCACGATGCACGCGATGATTTCCTTGACATCGTACTGCTGCCCCGGCTTGTCCGTAAACAACTCGTAGATGTCCCCGCCATCGCGAAACGCTTGCACATGCGACTGCGTGATCTCCTCAAAGTTCGCGTCAGGATACTTGGCCACCAGCGAACGCAACCGTGTCAAACACGCCTCATCGTCCGGCTCATGGAAATCGATCGTCCCCGAGATCGACGCGTGCATCTCCGTCCCGCCCAACTCCTCATCGCTCACATCCTGCCCGATCGCCGCCTTTACCAGCGCCTGACCCGCCAAATACAGCCCCGATCCCTCCGTCATCAGCAAGGTATCGCACATCACCGGCAGATACCCACCGCCGGCCACACAGAAGCCCATGATCGCCGCCATCTGTGGGATCCCATCAGCACTGATCTTCGCGTTGTTCCGGAAGATCCGCCCGAAGTCGTCTGTATCCGGGAACACATCCTCCTGCATGGGCAGATACACCCCCGCCGAGTCCACCAGATACAGCAGCGGCAACCGAGCCATATGGGCCATCGTCTGCGCCCGAATAATCTTCTTGCAAGTCATCGGAAAAAATGCCCCGGCCTTCACCGTCGCGTCGTTGGCGATGATCATGTGCTTCTTGCCGTGCACCGACCCGATGCCCACAACCACGCCAGCGCCCGGCGCGCCGCCAGCATCCGCATACATCTCAAACGCCGCCCAGAGCCCCAGCTCCTGAAAATGCGACCCCTCATCAACCAGCCGCTCGATCCGCTCGCGTGCCGTCAACCGTCCCTTCTCGTGCTGCCGCTCGATCGCCTTTGGGCCGCCGCCCAGCATGATCTGCGACTCGGCTTGAAGAAACTCGTCAGTCAGCGAACGCAGTGTCGTGGGGGTCTCACTCATGGTCCACAACGGTAGGGGAGCAACCCAGATTCTTCCCAACCAATCACCCCCGCTTGCGAGCGGACCCGAATGCGTTTACGCTGTGTCCATGACGAACCACACCCCCAGCCGTGCCCTGCTCTGTCTTTCGTGTCTTTCGCTCCTGCTCGCGGCCTTCACGAGCCCAGCCATTGCCCAATCCGTCGCCCAAGATGAAAAGCCGGCAGACACCTCCGAGTTCATCGTCTACCCAGACAGCACCTCGACCACCTACCACTCCGTCACCATCAGCGGCCAGCTCATCCACTACCAAGCCACCGCAGGAACCCTCACCCTAACCAACCTCCGCGGCAAGCACGAGCCCACCGCCCAGATGTTCTACATCGCCTATCGCAAGCTCGAAAACCCACCCGCCGACGGCGTCGAGCCAACATTCCCCAGCCCAGCCGACCGCCCTGTCACCTTCTCCTTCAACGGCGGCCCCGGCTCCTCCTCGGTCTGGCTCCACCTCGGCGTCTTCGGCCCACAGCGTGTCAACCCCATCGACGACTTCGGAAACCCCGGCCCACCCCCATACGCACCCGTCGAAAACGAATACTCACTCCTCGACAAGTCCGACTTCGTCTTCATCGACCCCGTCGCCACCGGATACTCCCGTGCCGCTGAAGACGGCAACCCCAAAGATTTCCACGGCGTGCGCGAAGACATCAACTCCGTCGCCGAGTTCATCCGAATCTACCTCGGCAAGACAAACCGCTGGGGAAGCCCCAAATACATCGCCGGAGAGTCCTACGGCACAACCCGCGCCGCAGGCCTCGTCGACGAACTCCAGGACACCCACGGCATCGCCATCAACGGCACCATCCTCATCAGTGCCATCATGAACTTCCAGACCGCACGCTTCGATGTCGGCAACGACCTCCCATACCCGCTCTTCCTCCCCAGCTTCGCCGCCACCGCCAAGTTCCACAACGCCCTCGAAGAACCGTACCAGTCCATGCCCCTCACCGACTTCCTCGCCGAGGTCGAAGAGTTTGCCATGAGCGAATACTGGCTCGCCCTCGCCGCAGGCGACCAGCTCGACGAATCACAACGCAACCACATCGCCCAACGCCTCGCCGACTACACCGGCATCTCACCCCAATACGCCCTCCAAACCCAGCTCCGCATCAACATGCCCCGCTTCCCCAAGCAGCTCCTCCGCGACCAGGGCAAAACCGTCGGCCGACTTGATTCCCGATTCATCGGCCTCGACCGCGACGACGCCGGAGATTCGTACGAATACGACCCCTCCTACACCGCCATCCAATCCATCTACACCGAGTCCATGAACCAGCTCCTCCGCGAGCAGCTCAACTACAACTCCGACCTGCGATACGAGATCCTCACCAGCGTCTGGCCCTGGTCATACCGAGGCGTCGCAGACAACCAATACCTCAATGTCGCCGAAAACCTCCGCAGCGCCATGCACAAGATGCCCTACATGAAAGTCTTCATCGCCAACGGCTACTACGACCTCGCCACGCCCTACTTCGCCACCCAGCACACCATCGACCACATGTTCCTCCGCCCAGAAATCAAGCAAAACATCGAGATGCACTATTACGAGGCCGGCCACATGATGTACGCCCACATCGACATGCTCAAAAAACTCAAAGCCGATCTCGACGCCTTCTACGACAAGAGAATTTCTGAATAACAGCCCGAGCAGTGCAATCAGGACAGCCGTGTCCCGAATAGGATCCTGTACTACTCACAACAGGAGCACCCCATGTTCGGCCTACCACCCATCCCTCCGCTCGAAGGCATGCATCCGATCGTCGTCCACTTCCCCATCGGGATCCTGCTCATCGCATGGCTCCCCATGCTCATCGCCCTCATCGACCGCAAACGACGCAACACCTGGCTTGCCTCGGCCTTCATGCTGTTGCTGGTCGGGACCATCGGTGCCTTCGCCGCGGTATTCACCGGCGAAGCGACCGAAGAGATCGTGGGCCCGGCCTCACAGCTGATAGAGAACGCCATCCACGAGCACGAAGAAGCCGCCGAGATGGCACGCAACCTCTTCATCGTCACCACAATCGTCTTCCTCGCCGTCTGGCTGACCTGGGCCAAAATCAACGAAAAGAAAAAGGCCCTTGTCACCGTCGCCGGCGGAGCCCTGGTCGTGGCGTCCTATACCCTTGCATCACTCGCACTCGCCAACGCCGGCCATTTAGGCGGTGTTCTGGTCCACCAGCATGGCATCCACGCACCGATCACCGCCGCTGCAACAACCACAGGCGTGCTCAACGATGACGACGACGAAACCCAATAGTGGTCTAGTGAGCGAGCGGCATGTCTTCATACGCATTCAATCAAGGAGTCATGTTTGAAACCCGTGAGCGAGAATGGCCCAGATTCACGCCAAAAATATCATTGCTGGTGTTTCGTTGAGAGTTGCGTAGCCTCTGTTTGTGTTCAGATATTAGGAGGTAGATTTGCGAATACTTAAATTGCTGGCTTTGGGATTATTAATGATCTTGTTTGTTGCGGCACTGCTGTTCTGGCGGCCATGGCAAAAAGTAGTCTATGAAGCGACGACGGTATGGGGCAGAGATTTGGACGAGTCATATTTTGTAGATTCAGGCCATAATAGCAAATCGAAAGTGTGGGTTTCTGTTTCGCTAGTGCCTGAATATGTTTCAGCTTATGCGGCAGTGCCTCCATATACAATCAATGTGTTGTGTTATGCTCCGAATGATGCATTGAGTGCGATCCAGCTGGTAAGTGTTGAAGCGAAAAATCAGGCGGGTGAAGTTGTGTTTTCTCGAAATCCGGGGTTGGTGTCGGAGCTCGAGCCAACATTTCAAACATTCTACTCGGTCGCCGGAGCATTTGAGAGATGCTCTTTTTCTGTTGGGTCGTTGGATGATTCACAGATGGTAGGTGATATGATATTTAATATTTCTGTGGTACCGAATAGCGGTGCTGGGCAAGAAGAAGAGGTTGAGTTCGAAGTTATGATGATCAGGGTTGAGACTCAAGGGAACTGGGTAGTTCCGCAAGTTTGATTTATCGTTCGGATGCATACTGGTCCAGCCGGGTGCCACGGGTTGACCGTCCCTGGTAACCCGTGTCTTCGAATCAATAGACAAACTGAGATGCCGGGTGCCCTGCTTACGCGCAGCATAAGCAGGATCTGGGTGCCATGCAGGTGCCGTCCCCGGCTCCTGCATGTTCTTGATCACCCGCGCATAGCCCAACCTGTGTGCACAAACCGGTCCCGCCGCGCGCGCTCTCCCAGATTTCTCAAAACTTTTCTACCCCCTCCCAGATAAGCACTTACCCCAAATCAAGCACTCGCTTACTGACCACTCCTGTGCGCACAGATCGTGTCCGCCCCCGTGTATACGGGGCCCACTTTCCCGAGGCCCCCAAACATCACGAAGGGGCCCAACCCATGCGCATGATCACCAACACCGATCCCGACCAACGCTCCTCCCCCGTGCTTGCTGGGGAGATGCCGAGTCCCCGAGGCGGAGGCGGTCTTGCACCACCCTCTATCCTTCAACTCCCATCTCTCCCCTCTTCCCCCCAGTCACCAGTGGCCAGTCCCTCGCAGCGAAGCTGCTCCCCGACCTCCTCGACTCATCCATCACCCCCCTCCAGATCTGCGAGATCCACGGCCTCACCCTCGACCAACTCGCCCAGATCATGGACTCCGAAGCCTACCACCAAGCCGCGGCCACCATCAAACGCATCGCCCACCAACGCCAGGACCTCATCGACGACCACACCCGCCTCAAATCCCAATCCCTCCAACGCGCCATCGCCTACGACGCCTATCTCTCCGCCACCGAAATGGACCAAGCCGCCACCTCTAGAGACCCCAAACGCGCCGCCATCAAATCCCGCTACCTCGAAACCGCAAGAAAGGCCATCGCCTCATGCTCCTCCCCACGATCCGCCACTGGCGGACGGGGGAAGTGCCCCGACGAAGTCGGGTCGGAGTGGTGTACCTCTCTTGTGCCTTCCCCGCCCCGCGGGGGAGGTGCCGAGTCCCCGAGGCGTAGGGGGTCTTCTCTCCCCTCTCTCTCCCCCCGGGTGCCCGTACTCGCCTTCCCCGGTGCAGTGCGGCCAACCACCCAACCACCCAACCACCCAACCACCCAACCACCCCCGCACTGCGCGTCTGCGCCGCGAGTACGGCCACCCAGATTCAGCCACCCTCCCCCCGAGTGGCCAGTGGCGAGTCCCTAGTCCCTTCTTCAAAAACTTATCCACAAACACAACCCAACCATTTGACACGCTGTTCGGGGTCTGGTATAGTCGCCCCGCCGGGCCCGCGTGCAGCACCGCCCCCGGCCGGATCGTGGGTTGATATGGACATCGCCCCGTCTGATTCTGTGCTGATCCCCGTGCACCCACACGGCTGCGAGGGCCGCCCACGAGCGATCCATGATCGACTCATGAGCACCCCTCAACAGCGCCCGAGGCCACGCACGGCAAGCCTGAAAGGCACAACATCATGGCAAAGTCAAAGAAGTCGATCGAGCACAAGCCCCTCCCCGAAAACGACAAGCAAAAAAAACAGGCACTCGACCGGGCACTCGCCCAGATCGATCAGGCCTTCGGCAAGGGCTCCATCATGCGTCTCGACGAAGACGCCTACAACAACATCCCCGGCATCTCCACCGGCGCCCTCTCGCTCGACCTCGCCCTCGGCGGCAAGGGCATCCCCCGCGGCCGAATCGTCGAGATCTTCGGTCCAGAATCATCCGGTAAAACAACACTCGCGCTCACCGTCCTCGCCAACGCTCAAAAAGCAGGCGGCGTCGCCGCATTCATCGATGCCGAGCACGCCCTCGACCCCAGCTGGGCACGAAAAATCGGCGTCAACATCGACGACATGCTCGTCTCCCAGCCCGACACCGGCGAGCAGGCCCTCGAGATCTGCGAACTGCTCGTCCGCTCCAACGCCGTCGATGTCATCGTCATCGACTCGGTCGCCGCACTCATCCCCCGCGCCGAAATCGAAGGCGAAATGGGCGACGCGGTCGTCGGGCTCCAGGCACGCCTGATGTCCCAAGCCATGCGCAAGCTCACCGGCGTCATCGCCCGCAGCAGCTGCACCGTCATCTTCATCAACCAGATCCGCGAAAAAATCGGCGTCATGTTCGGCAGCCCCGAAACAACCCCCGGCGGACGCGCCCTCAAGTTCTACTCCTCAGTCCGCCTCGACATCCGCCGCACCGGCAGCATCAAGGAAGGCGATGTCGCCGTGGGCAACCATGTCCGCGTCCGCGTCGTCAAGAACAAGGTCGCCCCGCCCTTCCGCCAATCCGAGTTCGACATCATGTTCAACGAGGGCATCTCCATCACCGGCGACCTCGTCGACCTCGCCGTCGAGGAGAAGATTGTCCAGAAGTCGGGCGCTTGGTATTCCTACGGCGAGATCCGCCTCGGCCAAGGCCGCGAGAAGGCCAAGGAGTTCCTCGCAGAGGACGATGATCTCTTCAGCGAGATCAGAGAGAAGATTCTCGACGCCCGCCTGCCCGCACGCAACAAGACCAAGCCCGCGGAAGTGCTCGAGGCCGATGAGGTTGAGGAGGACGAGCCCGAGTTCGCCGTCGCCGAGTGACCGGTGCTCAACTCAGGGAAGAAATCGCCCTGAATCAGCACGGGGAGTGACATCAAACCCCGGGTCGGCTTGCCAAGCATCGACATCGGGCCAATGATCTCCCCCACGCGGATGTGGCGGAATTGGTAGACGCGCTTGGTTCAGGTCCAAGTGGGAGTAAAATCCCGTGGAGGTTCGAGTCCTCTCATCCGCATTCCAGAATCACGGGGCCTACTCAGGCCCCGTTTTTTCATGCAATCATCGCATCTGGATCGGGTGCAAACGCAACAAACGCATGAAAAAACCGCCCGGGGACTCACCCGGGCGGTTTGTGAACTCATCAAGTCTGATACCGATTATTCGGTATCGGTGGGGACGCCGACGAACGAGCTGACATCAAAGGTCGGCTTCGATTCGTTGTAGAGCGCCTCGACACCCTGGGGGGTATCGAACGCGGTAGGCATCGCCAGGCGGCTATCCCAGTTGCGCTGCGCGGTCAGCTGGAAGGTGCGCGAGGTCTGGTTCAGACGCTCGAGGGCCGCCAGCGACTGCTCCGAGTAGGTCGCGGCCTGAGCGGCGGCGATCTCGTTGCGGGCATGCTGCTGCTGGGCCTGGGCGTAGAGGTCGGCGTACGCACGGTTGCGATCCGACTCGGTCATCGCGACGCGATGATCGAAGCGGGTGCGGACACCCGACTCGCGGGCATCGGCCACGGTGAACTCACGAGTTGCCGATGCCATGGCGACATCATAGTCGGCTTCGATGTTGCCGCGGACTGCGATGTCCTGGGCCTTGGCCTGGCCGAGCTGCTCGTCGGCCGACGCGAACATGCGCTGGACTTCTGCGTCCCGCATCAGTGCGCCTGCGTTTGAGAGGTGGGCCATGTACTCAAGGTCAGCGTCTGACTGCTTCTTGCTGGCGATGTGGCGTGCGGTCAGTTCGCTGGTGTTGGCCACGGCGATGCGCTCGAACGCGTCGGCCATCGCGATGCCCTCGTCAAAGTTGGCCTTGGCGATCGCCATGAAGCTATCGGCGGCCTGGTTCAGACGGGCAAGCTCGGCGTTGAGAATCTGGCGGGCGCCGTCGATCTCCTCACGCATTTGAGCGACCACAGCACGCTGCGTCTGCTCAAGTGAGCCGGCCTCAGCGAGCAGCTGGCTGCTCTTGGCCTGTCCGCGGCGCTGGGCCGCGTCACGCTGGACGCTGAGCGAAGCGACCTTTGACTCACCGATACGCTTTGTTGCCTCGGCCTGTGCGAAGAGCTGGCGGACTTGTGCGTCGCGCTTCTTGCTCATGTTGACCGAGCTGCCCTTGAGGGTCTCGACGGATGCGAGGATCTCGGTGCGGCCGCTCTCGGCGCCAACGAGTGCGCGGTTGCGTTCGGTGCCGGCGCTGGCCACGAGCGACTGGTTCTTGGCGTTCATGCGAGCGACTTCGGCGTTCGACTTCTGCATGAATGATTCGATCGATGCCATGGTTGCATGGAAGTCTGCTTCCTTGGTGTTCCACCAGTCGTTGAACTTGCCCATTTCGGCGTCGCGCTGGGCAACGGCCTGGAGGCGGTCGGCGTCGGCCTGCTGACGCAGCTGTGCCGCGGTTGCCAGGCCGGTCTTGAATGCAGCGATGCGGTCGGCTTCGACATTGACGGGCTTCTTGTCGGCCTTCGCGAGCTGGGGTGTCTTGTCGCTGGGGCTGACGCCTTCTTCGAAGTCCTTGGTGTTGCTGGGGATGACAAAGCTTCCCTTGCGTGCCTGCTCTGCGAACTCCTTGGCGAACTTGGCCTGCAGGCCCTTGGCGTCTGCCTGGGCTTGGGCTTCGATCATGTCGAGTTCGGACTGGGCGAGCGACTTGTTGTGGGTCGCTTCGGCGTTCATCGCGGCGACGCGGGCGTCGATTTCGGCCTTGACATAGGCGCTGCGTGCGACCTGCTCTTCGCGCTCGGCCTGCGCGAGGGTGTTCTGGATGTCTGCCATCGACTTGGCGTACTGGGTCGCGACCCACTGCTGTGCTTCTTCGAAGGTGGTTGATGCCGAGTCGAGCTTGGCCTGCGCATCGGCGCTGAGGCGTGCGTAATGGGCACGATCACGGGCTGCCTGCTCTTGGGCCTGCAACGAGATTTCCTCGGCTTCGGCGAGGGTTGCCTCGTAGGTGACCTGCGCGGCTTCGACCTCGAGCTTGTAGTTCTCATCGGCGTCGGCGACCAGGAACTGGTTGGCCTGCGCGTCGAGGGTGGCGATCTCGCTGCTCATGTGTGCGTCGAGCGAGCGGGCACGCTGGGTCAGCTCGGCGTATTCGGCGTTGAACCGGTCGGTGGTGGTGCTGACCAGCGAGTTGAGGCGGCTGACCTCGGCGTTGCTCTGCTCTGCGACCGACTGGGCCTGAGCGCGGAGCGATTCGACTTTCTGGAAGGCGCGCTGCTCGGTGAGGTCCGCGGTCTGGGTCATTGATTCGATCTCGGCTTGGCCGCGGTCACGCACGGCCTGGTAGCTGGCCATCATGCGGTCGTGCTCGGCGAGTGCTGAGGACCATTCCTTCTCTGAGCCCGAACGCATGCGCTCGATCTCGGCCTGCCATTCCTTGACCGAAGCGACGAGGAACGCTTCTTGGCGATCCCACTTTGATGCGGCGGCGAACTCGCGTGACTGGATGGTGCTCTCGTGCTTGGCGAGGTTCGCGTTGTGCACGCTGCGGGTCAGCTCGGCATCGGCGTAGCCGGTGTCGCGAGCGACGAAGCCGTCCTGCAGGTCCGCGTCGGCTCCGGCCATCGATTCGGTGTAGCCCGATTCGGCAAAGACCTCGAAGGACTGGGCGTTGGCGCGCTGGGACTGAATTGATGCGCTGCCCTCGCGTGCTTCGGAGACCCACTTCTGGGGCAGCTCGATCTCGCCTGCCTCGGTGATGTAGCTCTCGGGGGTGAAGTCGCCCTGGGTGTGGCTTGGGTCCAGCGAGACGCTGGCGAGCTTGGCCTGGTACTCTGGGGTGAACTGCTGGGTGCTGGTGCGGGTCAGGTTTGAGCTGCTTTCGCAGCCGGTGAGCCCTGCGGCGAGCATGATTGCCAGCGGGGTGAGCCCCAGCACGAGACGGGTTGATCGAACGCTGTTGTTTGGTGTTGGCACGGTTGAGTCCTCGAAAATGATGAGTTGCACATGTTCGGCCCGATTCGCGCGGGCCAGCAAGAGCCAGATCGGAATGAATCCCGCTTGGGTCGAGTATCCCATTGAGACTTCATATACTCGGGTTCCGGTCGCAACGAATGGTCGGTTCTTGCGTTCGATAACATTGCACCCATTCAGGGGCTGAGCCGGCAGAGTCCGAAAAGGCAACCATGGCATTGATCTACACAGGCATCGACGAAGCGGGCTATGGCCCGATGCTCGGGCCGCTGTGTGTGGCCAGCGCGACGCTGCGTGTCGAGGCATGGTCGCCTGGCGAGCCGGCCCCGGACCTCTGGCAGATGCTGGGGCAGGCGGTGTGCAAGACCAAGCGCGAGGCGAAGAGCCGGATCGCCGTGGGGGATTCCAAGGATCTCAAGCTCGCCAACTCAAGCGTGAGCAAGCACCCGCTGTTCCATCTGGAGCGTGGCGTGCTCGCGTTTCTTGGCTCGCGCGACGGGCGTGCCCAGCGGGATGATGTGGGCCTGCTCGAGGAGTTGCACGCGGTTCAGGAGTGTCACGATTGGTATGGCGGCGATCCGATCGAACTGCCGCTGGGGATATCGTCTGACATGCTGGGGATCGAAACGAATCTGCTGCGATCGGTGATGAGCAAGGCCGGGGTCGAGCTGCTGGATCTGCGTGTTCGCATCATTGGCGAGCGTGAGTTCAACGAGCTCTATCGGCGGCACACCAGCAAGGCCGCGGCTACTGAGCTTGCCCTGGGTGAGCTGATTGGGCACGCGAAATCGCATGCGCAGGCCGGCCATGATTCTCGGATTGTCTGCGACCGGCAGAGCGGGCGGACACGCTACGCACCGGCGCTGAGCCGGTTGTTTGGGGAGGTGCAGATTGAGGAGGAATCTGCGCGGGCCTCACGATATCGGTGTGATGATCGCACCGGGGTGTTGCTGACTCCGGGTGCGGACGGTGCATATTTTCCTGTCTCGCTGGCGTCGATGGCGGCGAAGCTGGTGCGAGAGCTGTCGATGATGCGTTTGAACCGGTATTGGTCGGGGCGCATCCCTGAGCTTCAGCCCACCGCGGGGTATGTTCAGGACGCGCGGCGCTGGCTGCACGACACGCATGACTACATTACCAACGAGCAGCGTGCTCAGATGATCAGGCAGGCATGAGCAGCGAATCGCAGGATAAGGCGTTTTTGGATCTCGCGGCCCGTGTTGCCACGCGTGCGTTTGGGTGGACTGAGCCGAATCCGATGGTGGGGGCGGTGCTTGTCAAGGATGAACGGATCATCGGGGTCGGTCATCACCGGCACTTTGGCGGGTTGCATGCAGAGCGCGATGCGCTTTTGGCGTGCCGCGAGAATGGGGTCGATCCACGCGGGGCGACGCTGTATTGCACGCTTGAGCCCTGCGGTCACCATGGCAAGCAGCCGCCTTGCACCGATGCGGTGATTGAGGCGGGGATCGCGCGGGTTGTGATTGCATCTCGTGACCCGCACGGAGTATCAAGTGGGGGCTGGGAGCTGCTCGAATCGGCGGGGATCAGCGTGAGCCAATCAGATGCGAGCGTGAATGCTGTGCGGTTGAGTCAGCCGTTCCTGCATCGTTTGTCGACGGGCACGCCTTGGGTCATCGCGAAGTGGGCACAGACGATTGATGGGCGTATCGCGACGCGTGCTGGCGAGAGCCAATGGATCTCGAATGCCCGCTGCCGGGCGCGAGTGCACCGCTTGCGTGCCAAGGTCGATGCGGTGTTGGTCGGGGTGGGGACGGCGATCGCGGATGATCCGATGCTCAACGCACGCGATTGCCGGAGTGTTCGCCGAACCGCCAAGCGCGTGGTGATCGATACCCACGGGCGGTTGCCGCTGGATTCGAGGCTGGTCCGCAGCGCTGGTGAGATCCCGACGGTGGTCTATACCCAGAACCCGATCGCGTTCGCGGGAACCGAGGTGCGGGCTGAGTTGGCGACGGTGCGGGACGGGAGAATCGATCTGCGCTCATGCCTGGAGCACCTGCACACGGTTCATGGGGTTTCGAGTGTGCTGAGTGAATCGGGGCCGACGCTGCTGGGATCGTTGCTCGAGGAGAACCTGGTTCATGAGGCGGTGGTTCATATGGCGCCGGGCGTGCTGGGCGATGAGTTGGCTCGCCCGGTAGCGGTGGGGCGGGAGGCACCGGCGTTGGCTCAGATGCGCCGGTTTGCGCTGGTGCGAACGAAGCCGATCGGGGATGATGTCGAGTTGTGGTACCGACAGGTCGCAGCGCAGGGGGCATAAACAGGGCTGAACCCGGCTTCTGTCAAGATGAGCGGATATTCACTTGTGTTTCGCGCGGGCTTCACGGGGCGGCGGGATGGTTATGCATATCTCGAACGAGCCAAACACAACCTGAAGGGAAGGCATCGTCATGTCAATGAAAGAACAACTTCGAAAGAACGCGCTGGTAATCTTGGGGATTGTTGCGATCGGCTTCGCGCCGCTCGCATGCAGTTCCACCGGTTCCAAGCGGATCCAGGGTACGACATCCTCGATGGCGGACATTCAGGTCCTGACCCAGCGCGGCGAGCAGCAGCTCGATGCCCTGCTGGCCTCAATGGAGGCATTAGACGAGACCGAGGATCTCCGCCGTGCGTACGGTGATTTCCGCGGAAACATTGATGACCTCGAAGATACTTCTGAGCGACTGCGCAAGCAACGGGCGTCGATGGAAGCAAGAGCAGCAGAGCATGCTGCACTGTGGCGCAATGAGTCGGCACGATTGTCGGGTGAGCAGGCGCAGGAAATTTCACAGGATCGCCGGATGGCGTTCGAGGAATCGGTGTCGGATGTGGGTGAGGAACTCGATGCGCTCCGCGAAGAGTACGAACCATTCATTGCCAAGCTCCACGACCTAGAGGTGGTGCTGGGAAACGATCTGACACGCGAGGGTGTTCGACGGACGCAGCCGGTGCGCAACGAGGTCCGGTCGATGGCAGAGGATCTGCGCGAGCAGGGCGCGGACACCCGCCGTGTGCTCGAAGAGGCGCGGGGTGACTTTGCTCAGTAATAGTGTGCAGATGTGATTCTTGCACACTCGCTTTCCATATGAGACTGTTGAATCACGGGATTCGATGTAAAACCGGTCGTAGGTCTGATATGTCAGACCTGCGGCTTTCTCCATTGTGCAAGCGACTCTTGAACAGTGCCGCGGACCATGCCGCCTTCGGCGGAGATGCTTAGTTGGGTGGATGGTGCGTCGTGGCCGGCTTTGATCATGGCGAAGCAGATCGGTATGGCGCCGAGCATGGGCGAGATGGTCGAGCTGGTCACGACGCCGACGGGTGTTTCTTTTTCTTTGCCGACCTCGAAGACCTGTGAGCCGGTGGTGGGCTGCATGATCTCGGTGCGCTCAGGGGTGATGCGTTGGTCTTCGATGCGGATGGCGACAACTTTTTTGTTGCATGCGCCGCGGGCGTGCATGCGGGCGACGACCTCTTGGCCGAGGTAGCAGCCCTTGGCGAAGTGGACGCGATCTTCGATGATTCCTGATTCAACCGGGAGGTTTGAGTCGCCAAAGTCGAGGTTAAAAAGTGGGTGACCGGCTTCGATGCGTCCGGCGTTGAGGGCCATCCAGCCGGTGGTGCGGGCCTTGAACTCGGGATGCGTCTCCATCGCGGCGATCAGCGCTTCGAATAGGGCGCTTGCCTGCTGGATCGGGACGATCATGCAGAGCCCGACCTCGCCGCAGATATCGTCACGCTCGATCAGGACTTGGTCGTTGTGGAACTTGGCGGCCATGTTCTGGCCGTTCTTGAGTTCGTTCAGGTCATCTGCGGCGCTGAACACGAGCCCGGCGATGGCCGCGGAGTTGGGGCCGTGGAGCGCGAACCTGTGGTAGCGATCGCTGGCATCGATGAGCTGGATATCTTCTGCAAAGATAAACGCTTCGAGCGATGCGGCGCTGGCTTTGGCGAGGTGGCGATCGACGCGGACGAGCATGCGGTCGGTTGACTGAGCCAGGCGCAGGTCGGCGTCGATGCGGCCTTTGCGGTTGAGCCAGAAGCTTTTGCGGCCCATGCCGGGCTTGAGGTCGTCGACTTTGGCGGTGAGCATGTTGTTGAGGAACGCGAGGCGTTCGGAGCCGGTGATCTCGATGGTGCCCATGTGGGTCTCGTCGAAGAGGACGGCTCCCTTGCGGAGTGCGGCGTATTCCATATCGAGGTCGCCGTAGGTTTCGACGACGGCGCTGGTGCAGTCTTGGGTGCCGTAGGGCAGAAAAAAAGCATCACGCGCTTCGTGGAGTTCGTGGACCGGGGAGAGGTGTGGCTCGGTGCTCATGCTCTGAGGATAGGTCGGTGGTGGCGTGTTGTATGGGGAATTCGACTCGACTCCCAGCTACGATCTGTTCACACTGAACCGAAATCATGAACTCTCTGAGGAGCCAACCCCGTGAACATCGATCTGCTCAAGCAACTGTGCGAAGTCCCCGGCATCCCCGGCCGTGAAGAGCGCGTCCGCAAGCTCATTGAATCCGAAGTCGACAAGCTTTTTGATAGCGTGGAGACGGATGCGATGGGCTCGCTCATCTGCCGTCGCAAGGCACGGACCGCGAGCGGGAGTGTGAAGAAGGGTGATGCGAAAACGCTCATGATGCTGTGTCATATGGACGAGATTGGTTTTTATGTCTCGAGCATCGACGAGAAGGGCTTCATCTGGTTGAGCCCGGCCGGGGGCTTTGACCCGCGGAACCTATTCTCGCGGCGTGTGCTGGTGTGCACCGACAACGGAGATTTTCAGGCCGTGATGAACCCCGGCGGTCGCCCGGTTCATATCTCGTCGGCCGAGGATCGCAAAAAGGTGCCCGAGGTCAAGGAGTTCTTTGTTGATACCGGCATGACTCCAGCCCAGGTGAACAAGAATATCCAGATTGGCGATTATGTTGTGATGGACGAGCCGTTCCTCGATCTGGGGAGCAAGTGCGTGTCCAAGGCGCTGGATAACCGTGTTGCGTGCTGGCTGGGGATCGAATCTGTGCGGGCGCTGGTCAAGAGCAAGTCTGGGAACGCGTGCGATATCGTCGTGGCGTTCACGACACAGGAAGAGGTCGGGCTGCGGGGGGCGCGGACGGCGTCGTTTGCGGTGAAGCCGGACTATGGGATCGGCATCGATGTGACGCTGGCTTGTGACACGCCCGGCGTGCCCGCGGCGGAGTCGGTCACGACGCATGGCAAGGGGTTCGCGCTGCACATCAAGGACTCGAGTTTCATCTCGGATTATGAGATGGTGCAGACCATCGAGAAGATCGCCAAGAAGAACCGGATCAGCTACCAGCGGTCGATCTTGGGCGCGGGCGGGCAGGACGGTGCTGCGGCCCAGCAGGCGGCGGCGGGTGCCAAGGCAGTGGGGATCACGGTCGGTACGCGGTATATTCACACGGTGACGGAGATGATCGATAAGAAGGATCTCAAGGCCGCGTGCGATGTGCTGGCGGCGGCAATGGGGGAGATGAAGTAGGTCACAGCCTGATGACCCTGACGATTCAGTACCCCTCATGCGAGGGGTATTTTTGTATCCTGAGGATTAGGAGGGGGCGTGAATCGCAAAGTCTGATACTTTGTGTGCACATGACGAGGGTACATTCTGAACATCGGATATAGAGGGTGCTGGTCGACTCTGGCGGTTTGACCGAGGAGAGGCGGCGGGGTGCCCGTGATTCTTGTTCCAAAAGGTCGACTGCTCGGCTCTCGTAGAACTGATTGAAGGGGCTGTGCCACGAACGATCAGGGTCTGTTTGATACAACCTTTTGAGATCCGGTGCGTATATGCATTGGGACGAGATTGGCATACTTCGGATTCGAAGGGGATTTTTATGTATTCTTATACTCAAACGGATTGTTTGGGCCGTCTGGTTCTTCTTGGCCTTTCGCTCGCGGTGAGCGCGGCGGCGGGGCAGTTGTGTGACACAACCGAGCATGCCAACATCCAGCCGCTGGGCGGCGGGGTGTTTGATAATTTTGGATGCGATGTCGCGGTGAGCGGATCGACCGGTGTGGTTGGGGCGAGCTGGGATGGGCAGAACGGGAACGATGCCGGGGCGGCGTATATCTTCGATCTGGCGACGGGGATGCAGCGGCATCGGCTGGTGCCGGCGGATGGTACGACAAGGGATTTTCTTGGCCGGTCTGTCGCGATCAGCGGCGACCGGGTGTTGGTCTCGGCTCATCTGGATGATCCGACAGCCCTCGATGGGGGAACGGTGTATGTGTTTGACACCGCGACCGGTGGCGTGGTGCGGAAGCTGACGCCAAATGATGCACAGGCCTTCGACGGCTTTGGTCGTGCGATCGCGATCGAGGACCATCTCGCCGTGATCAGCTCCTGGCAGGGCACTTTCTTTGGGCCCGGGGTGGCATATGTGTTCGATGTGAACAGTGGGGAGCAGCTCTGGAAGCTGATCCCAGATGATCGGGGCACACTCGATCAGCAGTTCGGGCATTGCGTGGACATCAGCGGCAACACGGTCATCGTTGGCTCATACGCCGACGATGACAACGGTGTGCGATCGGGTTCGGCCTATCTCTTTGATGCGATCAGCGGTGAGCAGATCGCCAAGCTCACGCCGAGTGATGGCATGGCCCGGGCGGTGTTTGGTTCCGCGGTCGCGATCAGTGGATCTCGTGCGGTGGTGGGGGCGGAACTCGACGAGGAGAATGGTCGCTTTGCGGGTGCGGCGTATGTGTTTGATACGACCAGCGGCGATGAACTGATGAAACTCACACCCAGCGATGCAGAGCCGTATGATTCGTTTGGGAGAGCGGTCGAAATCGAGGGCGGGCTGGTGTTTGTCAGCTCCGGGAGTGGTAACGAGGTTTCGTCGGGGGCTGTCTACATTTTCGATGCGGCGAGCGGCGAAGAGCTGGCGAAGGTCTATACCGAGGATCAAGGCGTCGGCTTCGATCGCTTCGGGTCTTCGCTCGCAGCGAGCGACGGGCGGCTGCTCGTGGGCGCGGCAGCGAACGATAACGATGGGACTTTTACGGGCTCGGTGACCCATTTCGACATCGGCTGCGCCAGCGTGTGCGTCGCGGATCTCGATCGCAATGGTGTGCTTGATTTCTTTGATGTGGCAACGCTGCTGGTCGCTTTGGGCGAGGATGACCCGATCGCTGATGTGAATCAGGACGGGCAGCTCGACTTTTTCGATGTGTCATTGTTTTTGCATGCGTATCTGGCGGGCTGCCCGTGAGGGAATCTCGGTGTTGGCCGTGCCTGATCATTGAGATTCAGTGAAGCATTAGGCCGTTGTGAGCCGGACGATGGATGTGTGGCTCGCGGATTAAAACGATACACGCCCATTGCTGAGTGTTTTTTGCTGCTTCACGCCCGACATCGCCAAAACTCGTTTCCACGAGCTTGGATACACGATAGATGAGAGATGAAGAACATCATCAATCGGCAGTGTCTGGCGTTCATTGGTCTTGGTCTGGCGGGATTCTGCCCGCAAGCCTTCGCACAGGTTTGCAACCCGAGTCAAATCTATAGCATTCATCCGAGTTTCAATGCGACGGGGGATAACTATGGATACAGCATCGCAACCAACGAGGAGTATCTCGTCATTGGAGCGCCCGGAGATGATGGCGCGGGAAGCGTGACGGTGTTCCGACGGATTCCAGGTTCAAACGCGTGGGTTGACCCTCAACTCTTGCGTGCATCGGATTTCGCGGCTGATGATTTGTTCGGCAACAGTGTCGCGATCGATGGCGAGCGCATCGTTGTGGGCGCCCCGGGCGATGACGACCTCGGTAGCGGATCGGGGAGTGTTTATGTCTTTGAGTTGCAAGAGGGAATATGGAATCAGATAGGCAAAGTCACCGCATCCAACGGAGGCAATACCGATTTCTTCGGGGGGAGTGTTGCCATTGATGATGGTGTTCTTGTTGTTGGCGCCGAACGCAACGACGATATGGGCATCAACGCTGGGTCAGCGTATATCTTCACCCAGGATGGATTGCAGTTCACAGAAGCCGCAATCGTGCATGCGAGCGATGCGCAGGAATACAACTCATTTGGAAATCGTGTCGCGGCAAGCGACGGAACGATCGTGATCGGTGCTCCGGAACATGACGGTGTGGGCAATGCTTCAGGCGCTGTGTACCTCTTTGAGCACACCGGGACTGGGTGGCAGCAGCAAGCCAAACTTGTTCCCCAGGATAATGCTGCTAACGATCAGTTTGGTGCATCGGTCGCGATTCAACATGGGCAGCTTGTTGTGGGGGCACCCTTCCACGATGCCGCAGGCCCGAATGGCGGTGCCGCATATATGTATCACAGGTATGGATCCACATGGAGTCTGCAGCAGAAACTGTTTTCTGATCAGCCCCAGCAGAACGGCTACTTTGGTGCCGAAGTTGCCCTGAGCAGCGATCAGGTGCTGATCGCAGAGCCCGGTTGGGATACAGCGGTCGTCGATGCCGGTTCGGTCTCGCTGTTCTCGTTCAACGGGGTGCAATGGATTGCGCAGCCGCGGCTCACACCCGTATCTCAACTCCAGCAGGATTACGGCTCATCGTTGGCCTTGCAAGATAGCATGCTCATCGTCGGGGCGAGCGGGTATGACATGCCAGTGAACGAGGCGGGGGCGGTCTATGTCAATCTCTCGCAATGCCAAGGCGGTCCGTGCCCAGCGGATCTGAGCCAGGATGGGACGCTGGACTTCTTCGATGTCAGCCAGTTTCTCTCACTGTTCAGCCAAGGCGATCCGGGTGCCGACTTCAATACCGACGGCAACCTCGACTTCTTCGATGTGTCGCTCTTTCTGCAGGCCTATCAAGCAGGGTGCCCCTGACCCGTCATTCATCGGTCGGCACAAGATGCGAGCGGAGCATCCACAGGTCTTTTTCGTAGTTGGCGAGGATGCCGATGACGATGTCTTCGCTTACGGCGTCGAGGTCGGCGAGTTTGCTCTGGGCGTCGCGGAGGACTTTGACGGCTTCGTCGAGGATGGATACGGCTCGCTCGAGCACGATATCGTCCTTGAGGAAGCCGCTTTCAATGGCTGGGACGGGTGATTGGGGGAGCTTGCCCCGTTGGCCCTCGGCGGGCATCCCGACGGTGACCAGGCGTTCGGCGATTTCGTCGGTGCCGGCGCGGGCGTGTTCGATGACGATGTCGAGGAACTCATGGACGGACTGGAACTTTGGGCCGCGGATGTTCCAGTGGAGGTGCTTGAAGGAGAGTGCGAGGTCGATGGATGCCGCGACGCAGGACTGAAGGATTGGTGCTTGCTTTTGGGGGTGATGATGCTCGATGCTGGTCATTGGATGCTCCTTCAAGGTGGTGTTAAACTAGAATCATTCTAGATATCTTTCCTTCAGCATTCCACTGCCCCGTTGTGGGGACTGAAATGAAACACCCTCGGTCGCTTCCTTGCGATCGAGGGTGTAGTGGTGGTGTTTGGGCTGGATGGCGGCGTTCAGGCGGCGATGTTGGTTGCTTGTTCGATTGCGTCGACGACCATACGGACCTGGAAGGGCTTTTTGAGGAAGCCGTCGAAGCCGGCGCTGCGGAGGCCCTGGGCCTGACCGTCGGTGAGCTTGCCGCTCATTGCGATGAGGCGTGTCATCTGCATGGCGTCGCTTGAACGGACGAGCTGGGCGATCTCACGGGGTTCGCACTCGGCGATGTGGACATCGATGAGGACGACATGGGGGCGGAATCGCTCGCACTCGAGACCGGCGCTAAAGGCGGTGTTTGCTGAGGAGACCTCGTAGCTGGTTTGCTCGATGAGCACGCGTTCGAGGACATCGGAGACCTCATGGTCGGAATCGATGATCAGCACACGGGTGTTGCCGCTGGTGATCCCGTCCATGGGTATGTGGTGGGCTTTCATGAACCTGTAGAGCTCGGTGACGGGGATGCGTCGATCCTTTGAGCCCGGGATCCGGTATCCCTTGAGTTGGCCCGAATCGAACCATTTTGAGACGGTTCTGGGGGCAACATTGCAGATCTTCGCGACCTCACCAGTCGTAAGCACATCTTTTTCAATCGGCATCATCTCACCTCGGGTACAGATTGTGAAGTGATTCGGCACACAGTTGTTACGCGCCATATCACCGGATTCATCGTCGCCAACGGCCTGTTGCTTGACGGCTGCAACGGATTCATCGATGAATCTGGCATTTCTCGGATATCCGGACGAAAGAGTGCCCTTCTGGTTCGCGGAGCGGTCTTTACTGGATCCTGCCCATGGTTCTCGGGTGCGTTGACAGCAGATGGGTGCGTCCGATACAGTTATGGCTTAATCGGGCGACTTGTGGCAACACACCGCCGCAACGACCGTATATGATGGCCCTCCCCGGATCGCGGGTCTCCCTGCGCTTCCCGTACACGACGATACCGATCTGAAATCAGTCCCACAGGAGACGATTGTGCGCTTTGTGAACCGAAACCTCACTGGATTCTCTCTCTCGCTCACCCTCCTTGCGGGCACCAGCATCTCGATGTTGACCCCTGTGGCGCACGCTGGTGCGGGTTTGTTTGCGCAACCCCAGACTGCGGGTGGTGCTCAGGCCGAGGAGCCCAAGCAGATCGATCTGCTTCGTGACTTCATCCACTTTGTCAAGATTGCCCGGTTCGATGTCGCCGCGGATCTTGGGAGCCGGCTGCTCGATTCGGGTGTCAGCTCCGAGGAGTTTGTGGATCTGATCGAGGAATCGCGTGAACAGCAGCGGTTCGAGGAGGCCGTCGCTGCGGCCCTTCGTGTGCCGGTTGTTGAGCCGATCGCGGCTGAGCTTGAATCGCTGTTTCGCCAGGGCAAGCTCGACCGGGCACGCAACCCCGACGAGATCACTCGGAACATCGGCCTGCTGACCCAGGGGCTGCGTGCGCGAGCCCTCGCCCGTGAGCGGCTGATGGTCGCGGGCGAATACGCGATGCCTCAGCTGCTTGATGCGTATTTGCAGCAGAAGGATCTCGCGCTCAAGGCGCAGGTTCAGCGGCTGATGGTCGATATGGGCCGCCAAGCCATCGCTCCGCTGATGACAGCGTTGCCCGGGCTGGATGCGACGAGCCAGGAGGCGATCGCCGAAGTGCTTGGGCTGATTCCATATCGGACCAGTCTGCCGGTCTTGATCGATGTGTACCAGTCGACCAACAACAATGCCGTGCGTCAGGCGGCCGGGCGTGCGATCTCGCGACTCGGTGGCAACCCCGGCAGCGATGTTGCCGAAATGTATGCGTTGCTTGCCAACTCGTACTACAGCGAGCCGGCCGAGCTGACCAGCTTCCCGGGCGAGGACCACCAGCTTGTCTGGAACTTTGACGCGGGCCTTGGCCTGGTAATGGTTCCGATCCAGACGCCGGTCTTCCATGAAGCGATGACGATGCGGCTGGCCGAGCGTGCGCTGAACCTTCAGCCTCAGAACAACGAGACGCTCGCCCTCTGGGTTTCTTCCAACTATTCGCGTCATTTCGACAGCCCCGATGGCTACGAAAACCCGGTGTATGGAAGTGATCGGCGGAGCGCTGATTATTTCGGGATCGCCGTTGGACCTGAGATCGATCAGCTTGTGCTGCGTCGTGGTATTGATTCGCGCGACACGCCTCTTGTTCGCAGCGCGATTAGCGCCATCGCTCAGACCGCGGGCTCGCGCTCGTTGTGGGGTCAGGAGATCGACGGCCGCTTCCCGCTGCTGGAATCGCTCAACTACCAGAACCGGCGTGTTCAGTTCGAGGCGGCGCTCGCCTTGGGCAACGCCCAGCCCGCCGAGTCATTCAATGGTTCCGAGCGGGTGATCCCGCTGCTCGCCAGTGCGGTCAAAGACGCGGCTGCTCGGTATGCGGTCGTGCTGACGGGTGAAGATCGTGAATCGTATGACCAGTATCGCAACGCGCTGGAGCAGCAGGGTTTCACGGTCCTGCCGCCGGCTCCCCAGGGCCTGAGCCAGATCGAGGCCTCGATCGCAGAAACCCCAACCATCGATCTGGTGGTGAGCGCTCAGGGCTTTGATCAGACCATCATGAGCATTGAGACTGCCCGGACTGACAGCAAGATGTCCGTCGCGCCCGTGCTTGCTCTGATGGGCCCCGATGATTTGATTGGTATGGAGCGCCAGTACGGGCGTGACCAGACTGTATCTGTGCGTCGGCAGGCGATCAGCGCTTCGGCGTTTGATAGCTCGGTCGAGTCTCTGATCGAGGTCGCATCCGGTGGCCCGATCAGCATTGATGAGGCAGACGAGTACGCCGTCCGCGCGACCGAGGTGCTCCGCAACCTCGCGATCTCGAATAATCAGGTGCTCAACATATCGGACGCGGCATCGATTCTGATCGATGTGCTTGAGCAGGTCGAGGGCTTCACGCTGCTCGATATTGCTGAGATCATCTCGTATATGCCCCAGGACAGCGCCCAGCAGGCCATCATGGATAAGGCGCTCGAGAGCGATACCGACATCCAGATTGAACTGCTCACGATCCTGGCTGATTCTGGCAAGCGATTCGGGAATCAGCTCAATAACCGCCAGATCAGACGCCTGATCGAGCTTGCCCAGTCGGAGAATCATGATCTCGCGACGGCCGCGGCGGCAACGATGGGGGCCTTGGAGGTCGACAATGACAGTCTGCTGCAACTGATCTTCACCAGCGATAACCGCTGACCGGACGCGTCGCGTTCCGCGACGCGTCAACGGAGACATCCAGAGATTCTCACCAAACGGGCGGAAGCCCGTTTTTTTTTGTGTGGTGTTCTCGGTCTTATGGTGGTCCGATTTAAATCGTGATTCGCGGGCGGTTTGCCTGCACAATCGGCAGCGGTGTGTCAAGCCGCATATGAGCGTTCGGTTTCGGACGGCTCGGGTGCTCAAGAGTTAAACAAGTCGTCGTGCAAGTCGATGATTTGTTTTGCACGCTGGAGTTGCGTGGTGCGGTGTGTAGCCGCTCAGGGGGACCCCTGACAGACGCCTGCGGGCGTGACCCAGGGCACCCGGCGAGGCCGGGCACAACAGCGTGTCACTCATGAGTCGTATTTGAAGGAGACTTTACCAATGCATGCAACGCGTAAGACAATGGCAAAGGGTTTCACCCTTGTCGAAATCCTCATCGTCGTGGTGATCCTCGGCATCCTTGCCGCGATCGTCGTTCCCCAGTTCACCAATGCGGCCAACGAGGCACGCACGGGTAACATCGCCACCCAGGTCTCGACCATGGAGAATCAGATTGAGCTCTATGCGGCTCAAAACAACGGCAGCTATCCCGATTTGGCGACGGATGGCTGGGGTGATACAGCCACGGCTGGCACCATGATTGGTGACAACTACCTCAAAGAGATTCCTGTCAATCCGTTTAGTGGCACTTCGGAAATCAGTGCTTGGCCTGCAGGTACCAACACCAATGAAAGCATCGTGTATGACGATGGTACCGGTTGGTACTACGATGCGGCTACCGGCAACATTGCCGCGGCTGCACCGGTTTCAGCTGAGCCGTAAATCAGGATTCTTCGCTTACAATCTCGCACGAGGCCTGGAAACGGGCTTCGTGCTCTTTCGGTTTGTTGGTTCCCCTCTGAGGAGGCGTTATGAAACACCTTGCACAGCGTGCATTCACACTCGTTGAGATTCTGATCGTTGTGGTGATTCTGGGTATTCTTGCTGCGATCGTTGTGCCTCAGTTTGTTGGCGCGGTCGAGGAATCGGCGATCACGACGACCAAGTCTGAGCTCGAGAAGCTGCGTCGTGCGATTGAGGTCTTTGAAGTGCGCAATGAGAACTCGCTGCCCACGGTTCTTGCGGGTGATGGCACCTGGGGCGACCTGATTGTGAGCACCGGGGCGTATCTGAAGGAACCGCCGTCGAACCCGTATGTTGGCGGCGCCAACGCACGGGTGATTATTCTGGCCAACGCGCCAGATGGCGCGTACCAGACCGAGCATGCTTGGGTGTATGACGATAGCTCGGGCAGGATCTGGGCCGGCGGCTTTGACGCAGACGACGAGCCGCTGCCACGCAACTGAGCACCACACCGCGGGGGCGAGGATCGAGCATCATGAGTTCACTGAATCCAGTCAGAACAATGTCCCGTGCGCGTCGTGCCTACACCCTCATCGAGGTGCTTGTGGTCGTGGTAATTCTGGGGATTGCCGGTGCAACAGTGGCTCCGGCGCTGAGCCAGGCGGGTGTGCTGCGGATCCAGTCTGCGGTGCGGACCGTTGTGTCAGACATCACCTTTGCACAGATGGACGCGTTGGGCTATCAGGAGCAGCGCGCGATCGTTTTCGATGTTGAGAACAACCAGTACACGCTCGTGCAGGTCAACGGTTCGACGATCGATGTTGAGAACGACGCGCTCTATGACACCCGCGGCCCGGGGCAGCGGTACACGGTGTCGTTCAATGCTGAGGTGTTTGGTGGGACGGTGATCGAGTCGGTTGAGTTCGATGGCGACAATGTGCTCATCTTTGACGAGATGGGTGGGCCGGTCGCGACTCCGGGGTCAAGCACGCTCAGCCAGGGCGGAACGATCGTGCTGGCGGGGCCGCTGAGCAGGTTCCGGATCGATGTTGCCGCGTTTACCGGTCGTGTCACCGTGACACGACTGGATTAATCGATCGATACTGAACCAGGGATTGCAAACGCACATCGCGTTCGTGAATCGCGTGCGTGCTTCTGCCGATTTACATTCGGAGGAGCACCCGATGCCGAATACCAACAAGCCCAAGCCGACCGAATCTCAGCCGTTCGGGAACACGACCAGGAGTCTCTCCTTGTTGTTGTGTCTCGGTGCGCTTGCGGGCGTGCTGATCTGGGCCAAGCTTCGGCTGGTTACGGATATCCCACGCAGTGCCTACGCCGACCCTCGCGAGCGAGATCAGGGCGCGGACGATCGGAATGACGGGGACTCTGAGGAGGCTGATTCCGCACCTGAGCAACTCGGGGAGGGGGCGTCGGTTCGTGATCGCGCCCCAGAGTTTGAACCCTGATATCTCGTCTACATCGGTTATCGGTCTGCGTCTTAACGCTTGTGCCGGAGTCAACCGTTCGAATACACAAGGTCTGCGCAAAGTCACAGCCCAAGGCGACCGATCGAATTAGAGCATTCGGTCCGGACGACCCGGGACGAAGACGCAGGCGAACCGCCGCAAACGCTGAGGATCAATCAAATGAGCACCATTGAGCCCAATCGCACCTTCAAGAACAATCTTCTCGGGATGAGTCTCCGCAACGGGATCATGCCCGCGCTGACCATCGCATTGCTCGCGGGCAATACCTATGCACAAGACTCGGGCGGCTTTGGCCTGCTCGCGGCGCTCAAGAGCCAGGCGAAGGCCTCGGCACAGCAGCCGGCGGACGAGTATGCTCAGGACCGATCGGGCCAGTTCGCCGAGGAGTTCGTTGCTGACATCGACGAAGCCGCGGAACCGGCCCAGACCAATGAGAAGGAACTCGAAGACCTCGCCGGCTCAGTAGCGGTCACCGAGTACGACCTTGTTGACTTGCATGTGAACAACGAGGATCTGGGCAATATTCTTCAGCTGCTCTCGATTCAGTCGCAGCGCAACATCATCAGTTCAAATAATGTGCAGGCAACCGTCACCGCTGATCTCTACGGCGTGACTTTCTATGAAGCGCTTGATTCGATCCTGCATGTCAACGGCTTTGGGTACATCGAGAAGGGCAACTTCATCTATGTCTACACCGCCGAAGAGCTTTCGGAGTTCGAGGCGCTCTCCCGCAAGCCGGTCACACGCATCATCGATCTCGATTACCTCAACTCGACGGATGCTGCTGAGTTCGCCAAGATGCTGCTGAGCGATTCCGGCTCGATCACCGCGAACGCGGCGACCGAGGCGTACTCGATTAATGACGGTGTACCGACCGGCGCCGACAACTATGCCAACAGCGCGACGATTGTGATCAGCGACTTCGAGGAGAATGTCGAAGAGATTCAGGCATTGATCAAGGAGCTTGATACCAAGCCCGCGCAGGTGCTCATCGAGGCAACGATTCTGCAGACAACCCTCAACGAGGCGAACGCGTTCGGCGTGGACTTCGCCCTGATCCAGAACCTTGATTTCACCGACTTTGTCGGCACCGGTGGCCCGCTCAGCGTCGTCGACGGCTTGATTTCGGGTGCGGGCGAGCAGATCGATGGCACTGCGGTCAATGTACCAGCTGGTGATGGCTTCGCAACCCAGTCGACCGCGGGCAACACCTCGGGCTCGGCAACGCTGAAGGCCGGCTTCGTCAACGGCGATGTTGGCGTCTTCATGCGGGTGCTCGACGAGATCACCGATGTGACCGTCGTCTCGAACCCCAAGCTGCTCACCCTCAACCGTCAGCCTGCACGCGTGCTTGTCGGCACCCGCGTCGGCTACCTGAACTCGACTACCACCGATACTTCGACGACCCAGAGCGTTGAGTTCCTCGATGTCGGCACCCAGCTGGCTGTGCGGCCCTTCGTGAGCAAGAACGGG
The DNA here is from genome assembly GCA_965283805.1 of Phycisphaerales bacterium UBA1924. Lineage (GTDB taxonomy): Bacteria > Planctomycetota > Phycisphaerae > Phycisphaerales > UBA1924 > UBA1924. The sequence continues at coordinate 443,129 of CBDIPV010000001.1, forward strand.
CTGATTCGGCTCGAGCTTCGCCCGCAGGTTTCGAACTTTACGCTTCGTCAGGTCGCTGACGGTGCTGGTAATAATGTGACCATCCCCGATGAAGATACGACCGAGATGAACACCAATGTGATGGTGCGTGACGGCCAGACGGTCGTGCTCGGCGGTCTCTTCACTGAAACGACCTCGACAACGCGTCGGCAAGTGCCGGTTCTGGGTGATATCCCTGTCGTGGGCAGCGCATTCAAGGGCTACGACGACTCGACCCGGCGCAGCGAAATTATCTTCCTGATCACGCCCTCGATTGTCAACGATACGGTGCTCGCCGAAACCGGCGATATGAGTAACCAGTACATGGAGCATGCCCGCTATGGCGCACGCAAGAGTCTCCTGCCTTGGTCGCGTGAACGCCGGGTTGGTCAGCTTCTGATCGATGCGCGTGAGCATGCCGACAACGGCGAGATCCAGGAAGCACTCTCGAAGGTTGATCGTGCTCTGCGTCTGATGCCCATGTCGCCCGATGCTCGCGCACTGCGTTCGGAGCTGACGGGCAAGATTCGCACCGCACCAACCCGCTCACTGATCGAGGGGATGCTCCACAACGAGCTTCGCTACGGCGGCAAGAGCTCGGCTCTGGGTGCACCGGGTACGCCCAACCCCTATGTCAACCCGGCCAACTCGGAAACCCCCGCGAGCCCCGCTGATGCTTCGGCCAAGCAGTTCACGCAAGAGCCGGTGAGCAACGAAGACTTCATCGAGTTTGTCCCGCAAGACACGCAGCCCGGCTTCGATGGCTTCAACCAAGAGTCATTCGCCGAGGTCGAGACTGATTCGGTCTCGGACGCGAGCTGGTCGAACCCGGAGCAGTTTGAGGCAGAGCAGCAGGAGCAGTTCTTCCAGCCCGAGCCGCTCGCCAGCGGCGACGGTTTCCAGGAAATCCCGGTGAGCAGCTTCGATCAGATGAAAGCTGTCGTCACCGGCGAGCAGACCCAGGTCAGCCCAACCCCCGAAGCGCAGGTGAGCGATGCGACCCTCAGCGAGCAGGTTGAGGACATCGAGGCCTCGGACAGTGATGAGCTGAGCGAGACCGAATCGTTTGTCAGCGTCGCCGACGGGTTCTCTGGCCAGCTGATCATCCCGCTTCCCGGCGGCGGTGCCCTGCGTCTGGACTGGCCCCTTGGATTCGATTATGTGATCAACAACGACACCCCGCAGGCCACCTTCACCGAGGTGCCCAGCGAAGGTGATGATTTTTCGGATTTCAATGAGTAAGCGGTCTGAACCGGTCGATTTGATCAGCACACAGAACCACTGACTCAAGGAGTCCCAAGATATGTCCACGAAGCGCACGCTCCCCCTCATCGCCACCAGCGTTCTCATCGCCACCCTCGTCGGATGCTCCGGCCAGGGGAACTACACCCGCCAGGGCGTCTCGATGGCCAAGGAACGCATGAGCTTTCTCAAGAGCGCCACCGAATGGGAGCTTGCCCGTCAGGCATTCCTGGCCGGGGACTTGGAGAAGGCGCTCCGCAAGGTCGATACCTCGCTCGAGATCAACGACACCGTTGTGAAGTCGCATGTGCTCAAGGGGCGAATCCTGATCGAGATGGGTGACCTTGGCAACGCGCTGCAGACGCTCAACACCGCGGCGACGCTTGATCCCGAAGAGTCGGACGCGCATTACTACCTTGGGGTTGTTTACGAACGCATCAACGAGCCCGAACTCGCCCGTGAGCATTTCGAGATCGCGTGCGAGACCGACGATTACAACCCGATGGCCGCCGTGGCCGCTGCTGAGATGATGATCGATTTGGGGCGAATCGACGAGGCGAAGTCCTACCTGACCTCGATCCCGATGGCATCAAACAACGCAGGGATCCGCCAGTCGCTCGGTCACATCGCCTTGCTCGAAGAGAACCCGAAGCAAGCTGTCAAGTATTTCGGACAAGCGCGCCTGCTCGCTCCGGATGACTCGGGCATCGCCGAGGACCTGATCCACGCACAAATGCAGGCGGGTGACTATCGCGAAGCGGAACGCAACATCTCGTTGCTGCTCAAGAAGCCAGAAAACAAAGAACGCCATGATCTGCAAGTCCTGCACGCCAAGAGCCTCATGAAAACTGGGCGTCCCGTAGAGGCTCGCACAATCTATCAGGGTATGGTTTCCAAGGATGAGGGCCGCAGCGATATCGATGCGTGGACGGGGCTGGCACACGCATCATTCATGGTGGGTGACCTCCGCACTGTTCGCAAAGCAGCGTCGCGTGTTGTTTCGATGGCACCAGACAACGCCGAGGGATTCCAGCTGTATGCGATGTTCCATCGTGAGAGCGGTGATTTCCAGAGCGCGTTGAGCTCGATCGATCGTGCGATCCAGAAGCAGCCAAACAACGCGAGCATGTTCGCCTACCGCGCCATGGTGTTGGGGGACATGGGTCGCAGCGGCGAAGCGCTCGAAAGCATGCGGTATGCTGCGAAGATGGAGCCGCAGAACCCGCAGTTCGCACGCTTGCTGACTCAGTTCACGAGCGGCTCATTCGCGAACATCCAGACTGATACCGAATAAAAACAAGCTGTGAACAGACCAGTCAAGCGAGCGTGCCCTTGGGTACGCTCGTTTTCTATGCTGACTCAGCAGACCCGAAGATCGACGAGCGTAGGCTCGATGCTCATGCGCCCGTTCCATGCCGAGATCGCGGGTTCGATGATGAGTTCCACGGGCGATCCGGGCGGGATCGATTCGATATGGCGTGCCCAGTTCCACGCGACCACGCGAAAGCCGGTGCCTCCTGTTCGGTCGCAAACACGCAGAGCGAGGTGGTTGCCGTTGCGTCCGAAGGGTGTGGCGGGGCCGTTGAGCTTGGCGTGTGTGAGCCGCAGACGGACTTTGGGGTTGCCTGCGCCGAAGGGTGCGAGCCGCTCAAGGGATCGAATGGCTTCGATACCCAGCTCGCTCACCCGAGTTTGGGTGTCGTAGCGGATGGTGTTGACCAAGTCGTCTGCGCTGAGCAGCTCGTTGGCGTGTTGAATGAAACCGCTGGCGAATGCCTGAAACCGATCGGTTTCGCACCGCATACCTGCGGCCATGTCGTGACCGCCGAAGCTCGCCAGGTGTGGTCTGCACGACTCGAGCCCGGCATGGAGATTGAACCCATCGATGCTCCGCCCGGAGCCCTTGCAGACATCGCCGTGCTGCTGCATCAGGATGACCGGGCGGGCGTATCGCTCGACCAGTCGTGAGCAGACGATACCGACGACCCCGGGGTGCCAATCGGGATGGGCCAGCACGATTGCGCGTTGATCTTGGCCGCACATTCCCGCGGCTTGGGCCATCTCCTCGGCCTGAGTGAAGATGGCATCTCCAATCGATTTGCGTTCGTCGTTGACCCGAGACAGTCGCTCGGCGAGTTCACGAGCCCGATCTCCGGTTGCATTGGTCATCAGTTCGAGTGCCTCAGCCGCGTGCCCCAGACGGCCGATTGCGTTGAGTCTTGGGGCGAGCCGAAAGCCGACATCTTCGGAATCGATCTTGTCCGAATCAAGGCCCGACGCTGCGATGAGGGCACGCAGGCCCTCGTTTCGCGAGTGGGGGACTTGTCTCAGCCCGTGCTTCACGATGACCCGGTTCTCATCGATCAGCGGCACCACATCCGCAATCGAACCCAGGGCGGCAAACGCGAGCATCTCGATGAGCACCTGGCGCAGGGCAGGGCTTACGCGTTCACTCGAGCAGTGCAGTGTGCACAGATGCCATGCGAGTTTGTATGCCACGCCGGCGCCGCAGAGTTCGCCGAAGGGGTATTGAGAGTCCGGTCGTCGGGGATGGACCACAGCGTAGGCGTCGGGGAGGTCATCGATCGACTCGGGCGGGTTGTGGTGATCGGTGATGATCAGGTCGAGTCCGAGCGACTTGGCGGCGAGTGCTGGTTCGTTCGCGGTGATGCCGCAATCAACGGTGACGATCAGGCCTGCTCCGTCTTTGTGCAGCTTTTCGATCGCTTCTCGGCTGATGCCGTACCCCTCGTCAACGCGGTGGGGGATGTATGAGACGAGATCGATTTGTGGTGCGATGGCGCGGAGTGTGTGGATCAATATCGCCGACGCGGTGATCCCGTCCACATCGTAATCGCCGAAGATGACGATCCGTTCGTTCGCTTCGATCGCCCTGAGGATTCTGGTCGCGGCCCGCTCAAGGTCGGGGATCAGGGTGGGATCGTGCATTTCTCGAAGCGAGGGGCTCAGGAATGTGTCGGCGTGCTCGTGCAGGTTCCTTGCCCGAAGCACCCGCTCGATCAGGTTGCACGCTTGCGGATCTTTGGCCCGGTCTTGGGCCTGGTTTTGGGTCTGGTCTTGGACACGGGGACGCCAAACCGCGTTGAGCCCGCGGACGGTCTCAGGGGCCGGGTTCGCGCGTATCTCAGCGGGCTTGGACCGCATTGGATCTGAGTACAAACTGCTCAAGGCGAACCCTCCGTGGTTGTGTACACAATACCCGCCTAGGGCCAATCAGTGTGGTACACTCATAGCACTTATGGTGAAGCTCACAAAAATCTATACGCGATCGGGCGATCAGGGCACTACGGGGCTGGGCTCTGGAAAACGCGTCCAGAAGAACGATCCCCGCGTGGATGCGTACGGCTGTGTTGACGAGACGAATGCGGCGCTGGGGCTCGCGGTATGCACCGCTCGGGCAGAGCAGCCCTCGGTCGCTGATGTGCTCGAGACCCTGCAACACGACCTGTTTGATCTGGGCGCGGACTTGTGTATGCCGATCGAGAAGGACGAGCCCGAGGATCATGCATTACGGATCACGACGGGCCGGATCACCGCGATCGAGTCGCTGATCGACACCTACAACGCTGAACTCTCGACCCTGAGCAGCTTTGTGCTGCCGGGGGGCACGCAGCTCGCGGCGGAGCTTCATCTTGTCCGCACGGTGTGTCGGCGGGCCGAGCGATCGGTGGCCGGGCTTCTTGAACTCGAATCAGAAGCGACCTCGTTGCTGACGATGCAGTATCTCAATCGGCTCTCTGACCTGCTGTTTGTGCTTTCACGCTTTGTGAACAACAAGGGGCAGGGAGATGTGCTTTGGATTCCGGGCAAGAATCGCAGCCAATGAGCACATTTGCTCAATGATGGACGAGAAAACGCGGATAGAATGTTTGCGTGCACCAACAACTGCAGAATCTGATCCGCTCGTTGCGAGAGTTCGAATCGAACCGCTTGCTCGACAACATGACTGAATCGGAGGTCCGCCGGAACACTGCGCAGTTTCTGGGGATTCTGGCACTGCTGGGCATCGCGGTCATCCTGATCCAACTTATGAGCAACCGGGACCACAGCGGCATCCAAATCGCGCTGAGCATGGCCTGGGCTGCTTTTTATCTGGCGGCTGCGATCGCGGTCTACTTTGTTGAGCTGAAGAAAATCTGGTGCATGCGTCTCTCGCTGATGATCATCATCGCCGAAGCGCTCATCTCGATTACACGCTGGTCGATCACCAGCGAGTATTCCCCGAGCGAGGGGTCCGTGGTTGGGGTGCTGGTGGGCCTGACCATGGGTGCATCGTTGCTGCCGTGGAGTCCGAGACAGACGCTTGGGGTCAGCTCGGTTTGGATCATCGCCTCGATCAGCGGGCTGTTTATTTCTACGCCGCCGGGCGACTTCTCGATCCCCGCCGCGGTGATCGCGTATGTCGCGGTGACGATCCCCGGCGTGATGATCTCGTTTTTCCGTATGTCCCGGTTCCAGGATCAGTTCGAGCTGCACTTTATTCAATCGAAATACGCGGAAGTACACGACGATCTGCAGGCGGCCAAGAGCATCCATGAACGCGGCTTCCCGAAGCCCAAGTCATCGGGTGAGATCCGGTTCGCGTACAGCTATCAGCCCATGAGCCAGATCGGTGGCGACTCGGTGTTCGCATCGATCCAAAGACCGGGTGAGCCCGACAGCCCGGTGACCCTGGTGCTGTTTGATGTGACGGGGCATGGTATTACTGCGGCGCTGACCGCGAATCGCTTGCAGGGCGAGCTGATGCGGCTGACCGGTGAGGACCCGGCGATCGAGCCCGATGAGCTCTTGTGTGCGATGGATCGTTATGTCTGCCTCACGCTTGCGGACAGTGCGGTGCTGGTTTCCGCGGTCGCGATCCAGGCAGATCCGATCAACTCGACGATCAAAGTCGCCAACGCGGGGCACCCATCGCCTGTTTTGCGACTTCAGCGGGGTGCTTTGGAGCGGATCGAGCCGGGGTCGCCGGTCCTTGGGGTGGGGACCGAGCACCGGTTTACGACCCGCGTCGAGACGCACCCGTTCAACGAGGGTGATTCGCTCATTGCGTACACTGATGGGGTGAGCGAGGCCCGGCTTGCTTCCAACAAGATGTTTGGGAGTGAGGGTGTCGAAGCGGTGCTGGCTCGCAACTGGGTGGAGCAATCGAAGCGATGGCCGATGCAGATCATTGAAGAAGTTGAAAATCGGCGTGCCGGATCACCATCAGACGATATCCTGATACTCGAGGTTTACCGGGCATAAGCCCAGGCACAGGGAGCGAGCATTGACGACCGCATCGTTCGAGACAACCGAGTTCAGACGGACTTTCCGTAAGGAGACAGACGATCTGCTACGAACCAGATTGGTCTGGTTTGTGACTGTTTGGGGTGGGATCAATCTCATCATGATCACCATCACCATCGTGATGTTGATGCAGGGGGCAGATCTTTCTAGCGTGTTCAAAAATGGTGGCCAGAAGGCGTTCTTTTTTCTGACCACGGGCGTCTGGTTCACCGCGTATCTCGCTGCATTGATCCTTGTGCTCGGCAAACGGGTAAAAAGCGAAACGATCGTCTATATCACCCTGGGCCTAGTGCTTCTCGACGGCTCGCTGGGCATCGGTGTTCGTTTGATGAATATGGATGTCGGGCCGGCGCTGGCTGCATTTCTGATCGCCCACCTCATCGCCTGCTGCATGTTCCCCTGGACCGTGAAGCAGGCGATCGCCCCGGTCGCGATCATCGCGGCCGCGAGCGCTTTTGGCCACATTGTCATCGAGGAAACCGGGGTTGGCACCACGGTTTTCTTCACTGTTTCCCTGCTGGCGTTCTCGATTCCGGGGATTTTTATCACTGGCATCAAGCACTCCCAGCGGGTGCAGCGGGCGACCAACAAGTTCTTGAATCAGCGCTATGGCATGCTGCGTCAAGAGCTGGCGTATGCCCGTCAGGTCCATGAGGCGCTCTTCCCCGCGCCGGTCGCCACGGGTGATCTGCGCTATGCGTACCGATACGAGCCCATGCGACAGATTGGCGGCGACTACCTCTATACCAAAGTCAGCGCCGATAAAGACTGCCTGTCCGTCGTCATCATCGATGTGACCGGCCACGGGATTCCGGCGGCCCTGACTGTCAACCGGTTGCACGGCGAGATCGACATCAGCTTCGCAGAAAACCCGGACATCTCGCCAGGTGAGATGCTGTGCAAGCTCAACAAATATGTGCATCTGACCCTCGCGAAGCACTCGATTTATGCGACTGCCGTCTGCATTCGGGTGAGCTGTAAGTCTCAGAAAGTTGAATACGCCTCGGGCGGTCATCCGCCGGCGTTCATCCGAGGCATCGACGGGTCGCTCGAAGATCTCGCACCAACGACCTTCGTCTTGGGGGCCTGCTCAGAGGCTGATTTTGAATCGGGCCAGGTCGAGTACGAGTTCGCCCCCGGCGATTCGCTCATCGCCTATACCGACGGGGCGATCGAGGCACGGAGTCTTGAGGGCAAGATGCTCCATATCGATGGGCTTCGTCGGTTGCTTTGTTCACCGGTGATGCCCGGCATCGCACACGGCGGGCAGGGCGAGTGGGCAGAAAAGATTCTCGAAGAGGTCGCGGCCTTCAGAGGCGGCCTGCCGCCAGAGGACGACACACTTGCGATCGAGATCTACCGCCCGCTGAGCGTCAATGATCCCGGCGCTTTTGATCAGCATCCGGGATCGGTGGCGAAGGTGGCAGATGCGAATGAAGCGCCTGCGACGAGCTGAATGGTGGTTAGTCTTTGATGCCCTGCACACGGTCAGGGTCGGTGTACTTGATCAGGGTGTCGGCGAGATCGACGCCGTTGATGTTCGCCAGGGTTGTGAGCCAGGCGAGTACATCGGCGAACTCCTCGGCCAGATTGTCCCGCTCGGCATCGCTGGCGGGCTTGTTTGGGCGGTTACAGTTTGCCAGTGCGGTCGCGAGTTCTCCGAACTCCTCGGTCAGGTACAAGAAAGTGCCTGCGGTGCCTCGGGCGTTGTCTGAGGCGAAGTAGCGATCTTTGATCAGCTGTTGAAACCCGCGTACAGTCATGGCTGAAGCCCGTTCGGCGGGGGTCTGGTTTTGTTGGGGTAGCTGGTCGGGATTCTGGTGGGTGCTCATTGGCTGATCCTAGACCGGCAAAGAAGTGGCGATGAGTTCGGTTCGTGCATGGGTTTTCTGAGTTTGCAGCTCTTGCTTCGTGGTCGATGGGTGCTACACTTCCTGCCCGACCAAAGACGGTCCCCGGCTTGATTGCGCGTCGCAACAGGCCCCTTGAACGAACGGGATAGTACGCATGCCGACGATCAATCAGCTTATCCGCAAACCACGCAAGTCTCCGGTTGTCAAATCCAAGACCCGTGACATGGACAGCTGCCCGCAGCGCCGTGGTGTTTGTCTCACCGTGAAGACGACCACCCCCAAGAAGCCCAACTCCGCGCTGCGAAAAATCGCTCGTGTCCGTCTTTCAAACGGCAAGGAAGTCACCGCATACATCGGTGGCGAGGGTCACAACCTGCAGGAGCACTCGATTGTGCTGGTCCGCGGCGGGCGTGTGCGTGACCTTCCCGGTGTGCGGTACCATGTCGTCCGCGGTGCGCTCGACTCGCTCGGCGTGGACGATCGCAAGCAGGGCCGCTCGAAGTACGGCGCCAAGAAGAGCAAGGGCTAAACGAATCAATCTCCAATGACGCACCACGCGCGTGGTGCGTTTTTTTATCAGGCAAGTAATCCCGGCACGCCAGTGAGCGAGATCCGGGGTGAACAGCGCCCGCGAGGGCAGATGAGCCGAAAGGAACCGACCGATGGCAGGCCGCATTACGCATTCAGAAGAACAGCTTCGTCCCGATCCCAAGTTCAACGACAAGGTGCTCTCCAAGTTCATCAACTGCATGATGCTCGACGGTCGCAAGACCTCGGCGCAACGCGTGGTGTATGACGCGCTCGATGCCATCCAGGAAAAGCTCAAGGGCAACGCCGAGGCCGAGGCCGAGGGGATCACCGAATCGATCGAGATCTTCCAGCGTGCGATTGAGAATGTGAAGCCGTATGTTGAGGTTCGCTCGAAGCGCATCGGTGGTGCGAACTACCAGGTGCCCATGCAAGTGAAGACCAACCGTCAGCAGTCGCTGGCGTTCCGCTGGATCATCACCGCGGTCCGCAGCGAGAAGGGTCGCCCGACCCACCTGAAGCTTGCTGAAGAGCTTTGGGCAGCCGCACGCGGCGAGGGCAAGGCGATGTCCACCCGCGACCAGACCCACCGCATGGCCGAGGCCAACAAGGCATTTGCACACTTCGCGCGATAATCGCCACCGAATGAACCGATATCTTGACCCGGGCAGCCCGTGCTGCCCGGGTTTTTTGTTGGTTCAGAGAACTGGGCGACACGCTGCGGGGTATGCAGACGAGCATGGAACGGGTCAATCGCACATCGAAGATACTCGCGACACTCTGGCTGCTGGGCACGACGCTTGGTAGTGCCAGCGCGATCGCGGTGTGGACACTGCATCTCGATGGATTCGTTCGCCATGTCGCGAATCTGTTCTATATGCTCGCGCTGCCGGGCTGGGTCCCCATCTATGCGTTGGGATTCAGCGGCGTGCGTGATTACCCGATCGGCATCGTGCTGGCCAACGCGTTTGCCTGGGGTTGCTGGTGTGTGCTGATCGCGGTTGTGTTTGTGGCGCACGCACGATTCACGCGACCGAGCGACGAGGCACAAGAGGGACTGGCGAACCCGTCACGGCGGGTATTCCTGTCTCGCTCTGTCCTGGGGGTGGGTGCAATCGGAGCGGTTGCTTCTCCGACCTATGCGACGCTAATAGAGCCGTGGTCGATCAAAGTCCGCCGGTACACCGTACCAGTCCGTGGCTTGCCGACCGCGTTTGATGGAATGCGGATGGTGCAGTTTTCTGATTCGCATCTGGGCCCGCGGATTCCGGCTTCTTTTATTCGTGGGGCGGTGGAGCAGACGATCGCGCTCAAGCCCGATCTGCTGCTGCTCACGGGCGACTACATTCATGATGATGTCAAAGACATTGACCCGGTCGCCGAGCTGTGTCGGCCGATGATCGAAGCCGCCCGGTTCGGCGCGGTGGGCGTGCTGGGGAACCATGACTGGTGGGGGGACGGGCCTCGGATGTCGCGGGCGCTGGCTGATCGGGGCGTTTTGATGATCGATAACGATCGTGTCTGGCTGGATCCCGTATCAATGCGGCTCACGCGCACCCCGGTCGATGGGGGGATGGCCATCGTGGGGCTTGGTGATCTGACGGAAGACACCGTTGACATCCGGCGTGCGTTTGACGGGGTTGGCGATCAGACACCACGCATCGTGCTCGCGCATCAGCCCGACACGGCAGAGTTGCATGCGATGACGCATCCGCACGGACCGCGCGTTGATCTGATGTGTTCAGGCCATACGCACGGCGGGCAGGTGCGAATTCCGTTGCTCGGCACGCCGTTGGTGCCCAGCAGCTATGGCTCCAAGTATGCGGGTGGCTTGGTTCAGGGGCCGGCCTTCCCGGTGGTGGTATCGCGGGGGATTGGGATGTCCCTGCTTCCAATCCGTTTCGGGGTGCCGCCGGAGATTGTTGAGATCACGCTGACTCGGGCGTGATGGCACAATGCTTCGTGCAGTCCCATTCGTTCTTGAGCACGCCCCAGCCGAGGCGATCGGTGCAGCCGAGCCCCTCCACAAAGTAGTCTTCTCGTTGATGGACCTCCGCGCGAATGCCGAGTTGCTCTACCAGACGCCGTGAGTGTGTATTGGCTGCGGAGCAATAGATGCGTACTCGGCCCAGCCCGAGCCCGCCGCGGTTCTGCGACTCAAGGGCCCACGAGATCGTGCGCGCGCATGCCTCACGAGCGAAGCCGTTCCCGATCTCGCTTTTGCGGATCCAGTAGCCGGTTTCGCAGGATGCCGATTCTCGCCGCACATCGTGGACGCCTGCTCCGCCGATGAAGCGCCCGGTTTGTTTACAGAAAATGCCTGTTCCGACATTGTTGAAGGTCGCGGGGTTCTGCAGCGCAAGTATCTGGTCGCAGATATATTTCATGGATGATTCGAGTGTCCGGTGGTTCTCCTTGCACCAGGGCATCCACGGCAGCAGGTGGCCCTCGCGGGATTCTGCGACTGCATCGAACATGGCCTGCGCGTCGTCCATGGTGTACCCACGCACGATCAGCCGTTCAGACTCGAGCTCACACTGGATGGGGTCTGGCGGGTTCCAGCCGAGGCCCTCGATGGGATAGTTGATCTCGCTCGAACACTGTGTCATCAGTTCCCCTCCCCGGTCTAGGATCATGCGTGACCGATGCACGCGAAAATCCACGCTATTCCCGCCAACGCAGGCTCTCGTTCTGGGATGATACCGCCCAGTCGAATCTCGCGTCTGCTCATGCACTGATTGTTGGTGTTGGGGCTCTGGGATGCCCGTGCGCGGATCTGCTCGCTCGGGCGGGTGTTGGAAGAATCACGCTCATCGACCGGGATCTGGTGGATATCACCAATCTGCACCGGCAGACGCTGTACACGGATGCGGATGCCCGAGCGCCGCGTCCCAAGGCGATCGCCGCGCGTGACCGGCTTGCAGCGGTCAACCCCGATGTTGATTTGCACGCGATTGTTGCGGATTTGAATAGTCACGACGCCGAGCACCTGACGCTACATGAACAATTTGGAAAGCCGGACATCCTGATCGACGGCTGCGACAACTTCGAGACCCGCTACATTCTCAATGACCTGAGCGTGAAGCACACGATCCCGTACATCTACGCCGGGGCGATCGGGACCAGGGGGATGGCCAGTGTGTTCATGCCGCCCGATGGCCCCTGTCTGCGTTGTCTGTTCCCCGAGCCGCCCGCTCCGGGCTCGCAGCCGACTTGTGAAACGATGGGGGTGTTCGCGCCGGTGTCTTCGATCATCGCGTCGTATCAGGCGAGTGAGGCCCTCAAGATCCTCATGGGGCACCCGGAGCGTGCGATGCGTTCGCTGCTGGAGTTTGACCTTTGGGAGGGGCAACGCCGGCGGATCGATCTGAGCACCAGCAAAGACCCCGACTGCCCATGCTGCGGCCAGAGGCGGTTCGAGTTCCTCGATCGAGACGATGAGGACACGGTCAGCATTTGTGGGAAGAACGCGATCCAGGTCAACCCGCAGACCCGCCAACGCCTTGATCTCAAGGCACTTGAGACCGCATTGAGCATCCACGGCACCTTTGAGCACCTTGGTGTGTTGGTCAAGGGGCGATTGCGGGACCAGCCCTTTGGGATCAGCGTGTTCCACGACGGGCGGGCGATCATCGAGGGGACCGATGACCCGGGGGTTGCTCGGTCGATCTATAGCCGCTATATTGGTAGCTGACTGAGCAGTTGGAAATGGATGAACACACAAGGAACTCGAACATGACCTCAACGACAAGCACGACCAGCAACACCGCCCGGATCATTCTTACCATGCAGGAGCGCACCGCCGGACTCGCCGAAGCCCTCGCCGGGGGGATCGATGCGGGAATTGCTTCGCACAAACCCACGATGGATGGCAAGGTGGTCGATTGCAATCACCCGACATTCATCTATGGGCATCTGGCGATCTATCCGCAGATGATCATGAACGCTGTTGGCGCTGAGCCGGGTGAGGCGGCGGTTCCCGAGTCGTACCAAGAACTCTTCATGCACGGCGTTGCGTGTCACCACGACCCGGACGGCACCATCTATCCGAGCTTTGACGAGGTTCGATCAAACTTTGTCAAGGCCCATGACGCGGTTCGTACGCACCTGGCGACGCTCGATGACGAGACCCTGCATCAGGCGATCAGCAACGAGCAGCTGCGCAACGCATTCGGAACATGCGACGGCATGGCGCTCTTCATGCTTCACGACCATTACATGTTCCACCTTGGGCAGCTCTCGACTTGGCGTCGCTGCTTCGGGCTTGGCAGCGTGATGTGAGGAAGGTACCTTCGTTATTCAGCTGGCACAAACGGATTGGTTTTCATCTCATGGCCGATCGTTGTGCTCGGTCCGTGCCCGGGGTAGACCCGGGTGCTGGGATCGAGCGTGTAGAGCTGCTTGCGGATCGAGTCGGCCAGCGTTTCAAAGCTTGAGCCGGGGAAGTCGGTTCGTCCGATCGAGCCGTTGAAGAGCGAATCGCCCACGATCGCGGTGTTTGATGGGGCATGAATAAGCGAAATGCTACCCGGCGAGTGCCCGGGCGTTTCTCGTATCTCGAAGGTGATCTGCTCGATATCTACAGTGTCGTCCTGTTGCAAGAACCCGCTGGGGCTGGGTGCGGTGATGCTCAGGCCCAGCGCTGCGGAGAGATTGAGCATCGGGTCATTGAGCCATGATTCTTCGGAACGATGCATGAAGATGGGGATGGGGCTCAGTCGCCGGTGCAGTTCAAGCAGTCCGGCGATGTGGTCGGCGTGGGCGTGGGTGAGCACGATCTTTTCGGGTTTCAATCCCTGAGATTCGACGGCTTCGATGAGTTCTTCGGGCTCGTAGCCGCAGTCAACGATCAGGCACGGTTTGCCCGGTTCTGGCTCGCCTTGGGTCACGATCATGCAGTTTGTTTGAAACCCACCCAGCGAGAAAACCTGGATGTGCGGGGTGAGAGACGGATCTGCGGGTGCATTGTTCATGATCTATGGTAAACTCAACAGGACCCAGAACCAAATCCCAACGAGCATCAGGAGCACTACAGCATGGCGCTGATCAGAAATATTCACGAAGCCGACATGAAGCCCGTCCAGATGGACGGCGTGCAGGGTGCATCGATGTCGGTCATGATCGGCCGCGAGGATCACGCGCCGCACTTTGCGATGCGGTCGTTCGCGGTTGAACCCGGCGGACACACCCCCAAACACCAGCACGACTACGAGCACGAGGTCTATGTCGTCGCGGGGAGAGCCAGCGTGCTGCTCGAGGGTGAGCTGCACGAGCTGCGATCGGGCGATAGCGTGTATGTCCCCGCCAATGAGCTGCACCAGTTCACGGTGCCGGGCGACGCGACCGAGCCGTTCCGGTTCTTGTGCTTTGTTCCGGTGGAGCAGAACTGCGGCGGCCCAGTTCCGGGGAGTTGAACCGATCTTCGCTGAGCGGGTAGAACAGTCAGGAGCACGACATGGACGAACACGGACGACTCTCGGCAGGATGGATCATCGCGATCTATGGCAGCGCCGCCGCCTTGGCCATCGCGGTCGCGGCGCACGGCGTGCTGGAAGACAAGGAGATCTGGGTGCTGGCAGGCGTGGTCACGCTCATCCTGATCCTGACGACATTGCCCATCTGCTTGGCGGCTCGAAGAGGCGAAACAGAAGACGGGCGACAGCTGATCGAGCTTGATCGGATCCGCACGCAAATTCGTTCGCTCAGCGACACGATGAACCATCTCAATGAGACGATCATCCTGTCAGACGATGCTCGCAGGGTGATCAATCGTCGAAAAGAGCGTGAGTTGTTGTGCAAGGCGATTGAAGAAGACATCAAGCTTGAAGACTGGGAGGCGGCGTTGGTTCTGGTGCGTGAGCTTGCGGAACGGTTTGGGTACCGGATCGAGGCGGAGCAGTTCCGTACACGCATCGACGGTGCCCGGGCCCAGACTCATGATCGCGCGGTCCACGAAGCGATCCGCGGGCTTGACGAGATGATTGTTGAGCACCAATGGGAGCAGGCGTTGAGCGAGGCGGCACGCATTTCTCGGGTGTTTCATGATGCGCCGCAGGTCGATGGGTTGCGGCACCGTGTGATCAGTGCACGCGATCGATACAAAGAGAATATCGAGCGCCGGTTCTTGCAAGCCGCGAAGGAAGAAGAGATCGAAGTTGCGATGGAGCTGTTGCGTGAGATGGACCATCTGCTGAGCGAGCATGAGGCCGAGCAGTTCCGCGAGGTCGCTCGTGGCGTGATCGGCAAAGCCCGCGACAATCTCGGTGTGCAGTTCAAAGTCGCCGTGCACGATCGGGCGTGGGGCGAT
Source organism: Phycisphaerales bacterium UBA1924 (assembly GCA_965283805.1). Taxonomy (GTDB): domain Bacteria; phylum Planctomycetota; class Phycisphaerae; order Phycisphaerales; family UBA1924; genus UBA1924. The sequence continues at coordinate 458,384 of CBDIPV010000001.1, forward strand.
GCTCAGCGAGTCGGCGAGCGCATCATCGAGGAGTTTCCCAACAGCCGGATGGCGAGCGAGGTGCGGAGCATGATTGATCAGATCCGTGATCGGGCCAGCACACTCAAACGCTCGATTCAGTGATTCCGGTCTCTTGGTGATGCGTCGGCAAACTCCAGGCATGGATCATGAGCATGATAATGCCAATGATCAGGAACGCGTCCGCGACATTGGAGACATAGGGCCAGATCTCATCGTTACCGCCGGGCCAGGTGATACCGAACGGGAGTTTCACACCGGGTACCGGGTGTATGAAGTCACGCACGCAGGCGAAGACGAGCCGGTCGTATAGATTGCCCAGGCCGCCCGCGATGATCAGCCCGAAGCCGGCGTGCGCCATCCAATCCGACGATCGAGTCCATTTGATAAACAGCGAGAGGGCAACCACACACGCGATCAGGGTGAAGATCACGAAGAACCAGCGTTGACCGGCCCCGATCCCGAACACCGCCCCGGGGTTGAGAACGAGCGTGAACTCGAGCACGCTGTTGATCACGACGACCGGTTCGTGCGGGGGAATCAGCATGCCGATGTCGGGCACGCTCATCACATCCCTGCGTTCGATCTCGACCGGGAATCCTGCGACATGTTTGAACGCGTACCACTTTGACCAGAGATCGGCAAAGAGCCCGATGAGTGAGGTCAGCAGCAGGATCGCCCAAGCTTTGCGGCTCTTGGCGGCGGGCACAGGGATATCCAGAGGCGTGGATTCGGCAGGGGGGGGCGTTGGTTCACGATCGACCAAGGTCAACGCGAGTTCCCTCGTCGGTCTAGCTCCCGAGCTGCGGCGATGGTATATCGAGCCCAGGGGATCTCATCGAGTCTGGCCTTGCTGATGGGCTCGAAAGTGAGTTCGCACAGACCATAAGTCCGGTTCTTGATGCGTGCGAGCGCGCCGTCGATCTCATTGATGCGCTCGCGTTCAGACGCCGCAAGATTGAGATTCAGCGATTGCTCGTAGCTCTCTGAGCCGGCATCTTCATGGTGCTTTGAAGTGCTGCCCGAGTCGCCACGCAGCGCGTCGTCTTCGAGGTTTCGTACATCGCCCAAAAGCTCTGCACGCTTGGTGAGCAGGATCAGTTGGTACTTCTCGAGCTGAGTCTTGGTGAGCGGCGTCTTGGTCCGGCGCGAGGTGATATTCTCGAGGACCGATTCTTCGACCTTGTTGTTTTTTCCTGACGGGATCAGCGGCTTGAGCGATGGGCCGTTTGGGCCGAGAAGCAACGGGCGAGTCGGCATGATCAGTTCAGGCTTCTTGGACTTGGATGGACGACGCTTTTTATTTGGCGTTCCCTTGTTGCCAGAATCAGAAGCGGGGGGCGCCTTGCTTTCGGTTTGAGCGGGAGCCGCGGGTTTGGTTGAAGGCTTTGCGGGAGTCTTTGTCGTGGCCTTCTTCGCCGTTGACTTGCTGGGTTTTTTAGCAACTTTCTTCACGACCTTCTTCGTGGTCGCTTTCTTGGTCGTGGGCTTCTTCTTCGAGACGGTTTTCTTGGTAGACTTTTTGGTCGATTTCTTCACGACCTTCTTCTTTGCGGCTTGCTTCTTTTTCGGAGCAGCCGCGGTCTTCTTGGTCGTCTTCTTGGATGTGCTTGTGGAAACCTTCTTGGATGTCTTTTTGACAACCTTCTTGGATTTCTTCGAGGCTTTTTTGGAAGCAGGCTTCTTTGTGGTGCGTGAAGCTGCCTTCGACGCACCTTTCGATGCCGTCTTCTTTGTAGACTTCTTCTTTGACACTTTTTTCTTGGCCAAGCGAATGCCCTCACGCAAGAAACGATGCAAAGCCGCACAGGACCTGCTATTCGGGCACAAGGTTAGGCGCACCGGGCCAGCCGGTCAAAGCGTTGACCGAATACAACCCAAACCGGGGTGAAATTATGCCTCAATCGCCTCTGGGGCGGCTTCGGGCTCGTCGTACTCGTCGAAATCGCCAAGCTTGCGGAATCGCTCATACCGGGCTTGGACCAGCTCGTCTGGGGTTAACTGCTCAAGCTCATTGAACTGCTCGACGATCCAGCTTTGCAGATTGGCCGCGGCTTGCTCGTGATTGCGATGGGCACCGCCCAATGGTTCCTCGATGACCGCGTCCACGATTCCCAGCTTGAGGTTGTCCGACGCGGTCAGGTGCAGGGCGATCGCGGCGGCGTTGTTGGTGGTTTCGTTTGCTTCTTTCCAGAGGATCGCGGCACACCCCTCAGGCGAGATCACCGAGTACCACGAGTAGGCGAGCATCGCGACGCGATCGGCGACGGCGATGCCCAGCGCTCCGCCCGAGCCGCCCTCACCGATGATGATGCTGACAATGGGAACGCGGATGCGGGACATCTCCATGAGGTTCTTGGCGATCGCCTCGGCCTGGCCGCGTTCTTCTGCCCCCAGACCCGGGTAGGCGCCGGGGGTATCGACGAGCGTGACGATCGGGAGGCCAAACTTCTCGGCGAGCTTCATCTTGGCAAGCGCTTTTCGGTAGCCCTCGGGGTGGGCGCATCCGAAGTGGCACGCGAGTTTTTCTTGCGTGGTCTTGCCCTTCTGGTGACCCACGATGAGGCATTTGCGACCACCGATGCGTCCGAAGCCGGTCACCAGGGCGGGGTCGTCGCCAAAGCGCCGATCGCCGGCGAGTTCGCAGAAATCGCGGCACATGTTGTTGATGTAGTCACGGGTTTGCGGGCGATTGGGGTGCCGCGCAACCCGAACCGTGTTCCACGGTGAGAGATCTTTGTAGATTTTTTTCAGCGTCTGATCGCGCTGGCTGATCAGTTTTTTGATGTCTTCGGGGGTTGATGGGGTGTCGCCGGCTTGTTCTGCGATGCCGCCGAGTGCGGGGATTTCCTGCCCATCGCTGTGCCGAGCACGCTCGATGCGTGATTCGAGTTCTGTGACTGGTCCTTCAAAGGCGAGTTGATAAAAAGTAGACATACGGCAAACCTCCAAGAACATCGCCTCTGTGTCGCGGTCGAATTGTACCACGCTGGGCCCCGCGAGGGTACAGTCTGGTATGAAGACACTTGAATCACCGCTGCTTACGCTTGGCGGGGGCAATATGGCCCACGCTATCATCTCTGGTGCCCAGAACCGCAAAGTGCTCGACGATTCGCTGATCGCGGCGATCGATCCGAATGCTGATCGTCGATCGTTGTTTCCGCATGGCTTTGAGCAACCCCACGAAGCAGCATCTTGGCTGCATGGATTGCGCATCGACGCTCGCCCGATGGTGCTTCTGGCCGTGAAGCCGCAGATGCTGGCGGAAGCGCTGCCGCCCTTCATACGGGCCCTAGATGATTTGGGGGTGCCGCCGTGCACCTTTGTGTCGATTTTGGCCGGGACGAGGATCGACACCATCTCAAAGCTGGTTCGCGATGCGGATCGGGTCGTGCGCGTGATGCCCAACACCCCCGCCCAGATCGGGCAGGGGATGAGCGCGATCGCGAACGATCAGAAGCCGGATGCGACGGATGTGGCCCGTGTGCGGCAACTCTTTGAGGCGGTAGGCGAGGTGATCGAGATCCCCGAATCGCTCATCGATGCGTTCACGGCGGTGGCGGGGTCTGGCCCGGCCTATGTGTTCTATCTGGCTGAGGGCATGATGCGAGCTGCGGAGTCGATCGGGTTTGATCGGTCGCAGGCGAGCGTGATTGTCCGCCAGACGATTTTGGGCTCGTCGATGCTGCTGTGTGAGAACGATGAGATGCCGGGCGAGCTACGCGCGAAAGTCACGAGCAAGAACGGGACGACCTATGCGGCGACGACGACGCTTGATGAGCACGGCGCGATGGAGGCGATCGTGGCAGCTTTGACGGCAGCGCGGGATCGGGGGTTGGAGTTGGGGCGGTCGGATTAGAAATCGCGGCGGTTGAATCGCCAGAGACAGAACAAGAGGAGCATCCCCTCAAAGACGAATGAGGTACCGAGAATCCAGGTGAGCGAACGGTTGTTGAGGACTTCCTGCATCCGTTGCTCAGTTTCCGCCTGATTGATCGTAAATGTGTTTGGGTCTTCGGGCTCTTCGAACTCGTCCTCGCGTTCGGGATAGTTCGATGGATCGATCAGGTAGCGACTCAGCAGGTCGGTGGTTTCACCGGTTTTGGGCAGGACAGTTTTCACTCCGAAGACGAGATTGTGCCAGAATGTCAGCTGTCGGAGGTCTTTACGGTCTTCCTCGAGTCCTTGGATGATCTGCGGCAGGAACGGGTTGCGATCGGCGATCTCCTGCTCGGTGGGCTGGTAGTCATCGCCAGAGTTGGGCTCTGCGCGGTTGCGCTCAGAGCGAATGAGTCTGCTGGTGTTCTTAGTGATTTCCTCGATACGCGATTCGCGTTGCTCGATGAGAATCTCACTGTTGACTTTGAACATCAGTAGCGACCCATCTGCCATATTCAAGATGAAAATGACCGACCAGAGGAGACATGTGAGCAGGAGGGCAGGCATCGCGGCTTTGGTGATCATGCCGATGGTCGCAGAGAACGAGAAGAGGAAGCTGAAGAACGCAAGCACGATCGGAATGGCCAGGAATATGCCCGGCTCCCACACCCCGCCGCGGATTCCGATTGCAAGGAACGAGCCGATCGAAAAAACACCGACCTGAAGGCCGACGAAGAGCAGCCCGGTGCTGTATTTGGTCAGGAAAAGACGGGTGCGTGAGATGGGTTTGGAGAGCGTGGTTTCAATGGTTCCGCTCGAGATGAGATCGGGGATGATGCTCGCGGTCGAGACCAATGCGAGGATCGAAATAACCCAGGTCAGCCAGAGTTTGATCCCCAGCGAAGTGAAGAGGATATTGAGATAAAAGAACTCCTTGCTAATCATGTCGGGCCGGATGGGGAGGAAACCGATGTTCATCCACAGGAAATGAACTCCGTCATCGTCGTAGCCGATCATGGCGAGCAGAAGCACCATGAGCAGCGATAAGCCCAGTGAAAGCCAGAACAGCTTTTTCGCGTTCAACTCGCGATAGGCATCAACAAAGATTGCTTTGGTCTGCATCAGGATCATGACATGGCCCCCTTGCGGTCTCGCTGAGCCCCGGGTCTTGCACCATCGGGATGCTCTTGCACCGCTTTCACGAACAGCTCCTCGAGCGAGGGGCGGCGGAATCCGAATGCTCGGATGGACAGGCCGTTGGATCGCAGCGTGTCGATCACGGGCTGCACAGCGTCCGCGTCACCGGTCGCGAAGACCAGCTCGGTCGGATCGCTTGTTTGGACCGGGTCGATGTCGGCGAGCTTCGCGGCGATTTGGGTGCGGAGTTCATCGCTGATCGGTTGTGTTGCGCGGATGGCGAAACCGCTCTGGCCCTCAGTGAGCTCTTCGATCGTTCCCTGCTGACGGACCAAACCATGCACCATGATCGCGACACGGTCGCAGACCATCTCGAGCTCGCTGAGCAGGTGTGAGTTGAGGAAGACGGTTCGTCCTTCATCTTTAAGGCGTACGAGCACTTCGCGGATGTCTTTACGCCCGATCGGGTCGACGCCGTCGGTTGGTTCGTCGAGGATGACAAGCTTGGGATCGTTCATCAGGGCCTGTGCCAACCCGACGCGCTGGCGCATCCCTTTGGAGTAGCTGCCGAGCTTGTGTGTGGCCCAGTCGCTCATGCCGACGACCTCGAGCAGCTCGTCCGCTTTTCGGTTTCGGGTCTGTCGATCGACGCCGCTCATGGCGCCGAAGTGGCGCAGCAACTGCCTGCTGGTGAGATACTTGGGGAAGTTGTGATGCTCGGGGAGGTATCCGACCTGGCTCAGGACGCTCTTGTCTCCGACCTTCGAACCAAGCAGCGACCCGGTGCAACGGGTGGGTTTGATCACGGTGAGCAAGACCTTGACGAGGGTGGATTTCCCCGCGCCGTTGGGGCCCAGGAGCCCGAAGATCTCGCCAGCACCGACCTGCAGGTCGACACCTCGCAGCGCGTGGACTTTGCGTCGGTACATTTTTTCGACGCCTCGAACATCGATCACTGCTTGCATAGGGCGGTCTCCGGTTGGTCCAGTACCAGTGTATCAGTTCTTGCGTGCGACGATGTGGAACACATGCCAGTGTTTGCTTTCACCACTGCAGTCTTGGCCTTCTCGCTCTTCTTCTTTCAGCATTTCGATGGAGAAGGGCTTTAGGAATGCCTCGACCTGATCTCGCGTGTGGTGTGAGCGGTCGGGAATCGACGCCCAGCTGTCCCGGTCGCCGAAGAACTGGCCGCTGAAGCGTCCGCCGGGCTCGATGGCCTCGGTGATGCGGTCCCAGAGCGAATCAAAGTGCTGGGGATCGCAGAACGGGAGGGAAAAGCTCGCGTTGAGCAGGTCGCAGCGGGGGAGTTGGACGGCTTCGAACGCTGCAAGCTGCATCGTCAGGTGTTGTGGAGAGACGAGATCGTTCCGATTGACCAGACGGGCAATGCCGTCGGGGTGGCCGTCGATCGCATGGACCCACCAACCGGCACGCAGGAGCTGCGCGGTGTCACGCCCCTCGCCGCAGCCGAGGTCGACGGCGAGTCGCGTCCGATCGCTCGGTTCGCTCGAAAAGAGCTCGAGTGCATGCAGGAGCGTCTCGCGCGGCGGTCGGCCCTGAGTCACTTCAAAGTAGCCGGGCCAGTCGCGCGTGGTCGCGTAGATAAAGGCGGGCTTTGGATCGTCAGGTTTCTGAGTTTGGTTTGTCATATCCTTCCTTCATGTTTCGCGACCTGCACCAGTTTGTCGACTCTCTCACCCAATCGGGTGAACTGCGGCGTATTAGCGATCCGGTTGATCCGGTGCTTGAGATTGCTGGTCAGGCCGATGCCGAGTCCAAAGCGACTGCCCCGGGTTGCGGCTCAGCGTCATCTTTGCGGAATGATCCTGAGTTTGCGCACCTCGGGGGCCAGGCGTTGTTCTTTGAGCATCCGATCGGGAGCGATTTTCCGGTCCTGATCAACGCGTTTGGTTCGTATCGACGCATGGAGATGGCCTTGGGCGGTCGACCGCTCGATGACATCGCGCGGCAGATTGGTGAGCTGGTGAAGCCCGAGCCGCCGCGTTCGCTCGGTGAGGCGATCGCAAAGGCCAAGCAGTTCGCCCCGCTGCTCAAGATCGGCCCCAAGCGGCTCAAATTGGCGGGTATGTGCCAGCAGGTCGTGCGGACCGGGGATGAAATTGATCTCACGCGGCTCCCGATTCTGCGTTGCTGGCCACTGGATGGCGATTTCGAGGCAGTGGGCTATCCTGCAGGGATCAATGACAATGTTCCCGGGCTGGGGCATCCTGAAGTCGATGAGACCACTTGGGACGAACGCTACCGGGGTCGGTTCATCACACTGGCTGGGATCCACACGATCCATGCCGACGACCGCGATGATCCTAAGCCCAAATCACACAACATCGGGATGTACCGGATCCAGTTGCTCGGGAAGGACCGGCTGGCGATGCACTGGCACATGCACCATGACGGAGCATCACACTGGCGATCATGGAAGAAGCTTGGCGAGCCGATGCCGGTGGCGATCGCACTGGGGGGGCCTTCTGTGTTGCCATACGGCGCGACCTGTCCGCTGCCGCCGGGGATCTCGGAGTTGTTGATGGCTGGATTCCTGCAGGGTAAGGGCGTGCGGCTGTGCCGAGCCAAGACGGTTCCGCTGTGGGTACCTGCGGACAGTGAGATGGTGATCGAGGGATTTGTGCGCACCGATGCTGGGTATCCTGGGTGGGAGCCGCGTGATCCGAGCGCAGGCCCGCTGGGTGAGGGTGCGGTTTTTGAGGGTCCTTTCGGTGATCACACCGGGTTCTATTCGATGCCCGATCGGTACCCGATCGTTGAGGTATCGGCGTTCACCCATCGCGAGAAAGCGATCTATCCGACGACGATCGTGGGGCTGCCGCCGCAGGAGGACTATTTCCTGGGCAAGGCGACCGAGCGGATCATGCGACCGCTGCTCAAGACCATCCTGCCGGATATTGAGGATTACGACCTGCCAATGTATGGGGCGTTCCACAATGTGGCCAACATCCAGATCAGCAAGCACTACCCGTTGCACGCGCGGAAGGTGATGCACGGGATTTGGGGCGCCGGGCAGATGGCGTGGACCAAGAACCTGTTCGTCGTTGATCATGATGTTGATGTGCATGATCTCACGGCGGTGATGACCGCCGTGTATCACAACTGCAAGCCCAGCCGTGATATCGAGCGTGTCCACGGGGCGCTCGATATCCTCGATCACGCCGCCCCGCGTCTGGGATCGGGCATGAAGCTTGGGTTTGATGCGACGCGCAAGATCCCAGGCGAAGATCTCGATGGTGAGCGAATCAAGCCACGAACCGAACTGCCCAATGCGGTGCAGCGCCAGAGCGAGATTACGCTCGCGAAGACAATCAACGGAGTGCTGGATGCGGCATCCCCAGAAGCCATGCCCGGCTGGCTGTTCATTCAATCCGATCGGGATGTCAACGAGCCGGTACACGCCGGGCTCGGGCAGGCGATAGTGCACTCATTCTTCGAGCACGAATCATCGGCGCGGTTTGTGGTGGTGATTGGACGGGGTGTGGATATCCACGATCATCACCGTGCGCTGTTCCACTGGGTTGCCAACTGCGACGCTTCACGCGATGCGATCTGGAACCAGTCCCACGGCTGCGACCGGGTCGGGTTCGATGCCACACCCAAAACGGGCGAGGATGCTCGCGAGAACCAGCCCGTGCGGGCTTGGCCGCCGGTGCTGCCGGGGATGTGAGTTACCCGCCCATCGCCGGATCGCCTGCCCGCTCAGACATCAACTGGTCAATTTCCTCGACGATATCATCGATCAGCGGCTTTGCATTGGCCGCGGTGGAGCCGGCGCGGACATCGTTGAGCATGATGGAGAAGGCGACTCGCTGACCGGTGCGGGGGTGCTCGAGCACGCCGCACAGGGCGTATGTGCCGGTCAGATAGCCGCTCTTGGCCACGACGGTGGTTCGGATGTCATCGCCGGTAAATCGGCGTCGCAAGGTGCCCTCGCCCGGGGTTGCCAGCGAGGATTCGAACGCGTCCCAGTGCTCGCTGCGTGCGAGCATGCGCAGCCAGCTGACGAAGGTTTGGGCGGTGACCCGATTGTCCCTTGACATGCCCGAACCATCCGAAATCGTCGTTGACTCAGCCGCCTGGGCGCCGAGCTGTTCTGCAAGTGTCATCCGGAGGACGGCGGCGCCGTTCTCCCACGAGCCGGGGTCGGAGGTGATCTCATGCCCTACCCGCTTGAGCAATGCTTCTGCGTAGAGGTTGTGCGAGTTGGTGTTGATACGCCGGAGCACATCGGCCATCGGGGTCGTGATGATCGCGATCGTGCGTGACTCATCGAGATGCTCACCGATTTCGACCATCCTGACCAGATCGATCTCGCTCTCGTCGGCGCCGAGTTGGATCCCGCGTTCTGCCAATGCTGATGCGAGCACGCGCCCTGCGAACAGAGGTGGGGTGTCGATCGCGACGGGGATCTCGGATTTGCTGCTGACATTGCCGTGCACGGTGAAGGTATTGCTCTTTGTGGGGCGAGAAACCCATGCCGTATCGCGTGAGTTGGTGTTGGATTTGGCCTTCACGCGCAGCTGCACCCAGTAGGCATCGGGCTCCATGTGCACAATCGGCGAGCCGCTGCGTGAGGGCTGGGTGTAGATATTGATGACATTGGTGTTGAAGTTGAGGCCGCCGACCTGGGCGCAGTACCAGCGGTTGAGCTGGTCCTCGGGCCATGCCGGGTGGGTGAATGTGCGGTCGAACACCCGGTCGTCGATCACGATCCCGCTGAGCGAGCTGATGTCTGCGCCCTTGAGTGCCTGAGCGATCTGATCAAACAACCTGCCGAGCTCAACCCCGGGGGTCTCGCCGATGAAGATCGCCGGGTCGCCCAGGGCCGGGTCGCCGTCGCCTTTGACAATCAGCAGCGGTGGGGTGACAGACTCATCGAGAATCAGCTTCGTCCGGAAGGTGAACTCGCTGCCCAGCACATGCAATGCGGTGCCGGTGGTGAGCAGTTTCATGGTCGAGGCGGGGATCATCGATTCGTCGGCTCGATGGCTCGCCAGCTCTTCGCCCGTATCCAGGTCCGCGATGTAGACGCTGGCGGTGCCCCCGCCAAGGTTGGTATTGCGGATGAGCCGATCGGTTTCGCGATCAAGCGGCCCGGCGATCAGTGAGCATGCCGCGAGGGCGAGAAACACGAGTGCGGCCAAGCGCGACCGTGTGTGTTCAGATGCGGTAGTTGTGTTTCGCTGTGCGTATCGATCGGGCATGCCGTCCTCCAGAGTGGTCAGCGGGTATATCGGCACCGCACCCGATGAACCTGCAGGATCGACGGCTCATTCGCTGATCATCTTCATGAGCAGTTCGTTGATCGCTCGGGCCGTATCGGTGTTGCTCACATCCCAGGTGCACCATGCCCGGTCTTTGATGCAGACAGCGTCGGTGAGCACGCTCAAGAGCGGTTTGGAGATCAAGGAGGGCGGGTGGACATCAAAGTACCTGCGATCACAGCAGACCCCGACCCGCGCCTGATTGGGGTCAGGGATCAGATACACGACGTCCAGCGGAGTATTGACCTGGGTTTCATTGGCATACTGCTCGGTCCAGCGCCACGCGAGCCCAGAATAGCCAAGCTTGGGGCGTGTCTGCAGGTGCTCGCTGGCCCATTCGCGAACGACCAGCAGCGCGGCCTTCTGCTCGGGTTTGAGCTCGTCGAGCAGCCGATCCATGGTCGGGGTTTGGTATTGCAGGCTCCAAATGCTCACGCAGACCCTCCCTGTGGCTCAGGGCGTCGATCGTTCGGGATTCGACTGGTCAACGCCATCGGTGCTTCCAAAGATTAGGCATACCGTGCAGGTTGTGCCCGGTTTCCCATTGGCGACGCACAAAGCACCAGTCAGGCGGCTCGATGAATCACGATAACGCTCCCGAAATCACCATTGATGACGCACAGATCGAGCACCAGGGGGTGCTGGTTGTGGACGACAACGAGCAGAATCTCGAGCTGCTCAACGCATATCTCGATGATCTGGGCGGACCAATCCGACTCGCCCGTGACGGGCTTCAGGCGATCGAGTCTGTGAAGCATTCTCCGCCAGACATCATCCTGCTCGACATCATGATGCCCCGCATGAGCGGCTACCAGGTCTGCGAGACCCTGAAGAAGGACCCGGCGACACGGGATATCCCGATTATTATGGTCACTGCGCTCAACGAGGTGGGTGATGTTGAGCGAGCGATCGATGCGGGGGCTGATGATTTCCTGACCAAGCCGGTGAACAAGCTCGAGCTGGTGACGCGCGTGCGATCGCTGCTGCGGGTGCGCCAACTCAAACGCGACCTGGATGCCGCCGTCAATGAGGTTCGAGCGATGCGCGATCAGCCCAGTGACTGATCAGGGGCAGCCCGCGTTGTACAGATTCAGGAACGCGCTGACATCAAAGAAGTCGAAGTTGCCATCGCCACTGATATCGGCGGCAGGGTCCATCGCAGAGTAGGCCGCGAGAAACGCGCTGACATCGAAGAAATCGAGCATGTCGTCGTCATTGAAGTCTGGTGGCGAGGGGCATGGGTCGCTGCTGGGCGCGGGCAAGATGAAATCCACGATCACCGGCCGATGGTCTGATGCTATCGAGGAGATCGAGAGCGGGTTGATCGGGTAGGTGCTCGCGGGGAACGGCAGCCGCCCGACATTCATGTTGCTGCCCGATGATCGGAAGATGAACTGGCGTCGGACCTGCGCGATCGAGTCCTGCCAACAGATGTAGTCGAGCCGGCCCGAGCTTCCCTGCGTGCTCGTATCGCCCGAGATGGGCTGGGAAGGGTTGCTGAACATCGAGTCGCTGCGGTCGCGGTCGGTGCCATCGGTTCCGCCAAAGAACTCGGCGCGTGCGGTGATCGAGTTGGGACTCGTGGAGCTTGGGTTCTGGTTGAGGTCGCCGCCCCAGATGACGGGGGTGTTGTCGTCGAGCACGCTGCCGGTCGCGGGGACCGCGACGCGCAAGTTGGGGTCGCTGATGCCCGTGCCCGCGCCGTTGTAGTAGTAGTCGATGAAGTAGGCGGTATTGAACGCGGCAATCATGCGCTGATCGAAATCGGACGACGAGCCACCCGCTTTGAGGTGGGCGTTCCCGATGACCACATCGCCGGCGTAGAGCTCATCGGGCAGATCGATCTCGCCGAACTGGAACCCTCGGATGCCGCCGGTGCCTCCGCTCTGGTACGCGTCGGGGATCACAACGAAGTTGCTCAGCTGGTCGCCCCCGCCGTTGAGGTCGGCGAAGGGGTAGCGAGACATGATCATGTTCCTGTTAAAGCCGTCCGAGTTTGTGGACACAAAGACATAGGGCAGGTCGTAGCTTGGGACGAAGAGCTTGATGTAGGACCCAACGCTGCCGCCCTCAAAGGGATCGCTGCCGCCGTTGACGAAGAGGTCTGCGACTGTTTCAAGTTGTGCGACTGAGTCATCGCCGCTTCCGGTGCCGTTGCCGCTGTTATCGCCGCACTCTTGCAGGATCAGGATGTCGGGTTGCAGGGATGCCACGATGCGGACCAGCCCGTTCCAGTCGTTGAATACATCGTTCTTGTCGTTGCTCGAGCAGATGCCGTCCTGTACATTCCAAGTCATCACCCGCAGATCACGGGTGTCTTCCTTGGCCCAATCGCCGTTGAATGGATCCCACTGGGCTGCAGATTGAACAGCGCAGAGCGAGAGCAGGAACAATCCACTGGTCATTTTCGAGTAACGCATGCTGCAAATCTCCTGATGGCGGTAAGTTCATTCTATCACTGTACTTGTCGATTGGGCGGGCCGAGTTGCAAAACGGATTCAATCGGATTATGGGACAAAAAGCGTCCGCACCCTTTCGAGTGCGGACGCATGAAATCGTCTGGGATCAGATGGTGATGGGATCACCCCGATCGGGGTTGATTACGGGCAACCGGCGTTGAAGTCGGTGAGGAAGGCTGACACATCGAAGAAGTCGGTGTTGTTGTCGCCGTTGTAATCGCCTCCGGACTGGAAGTCTTGGAGGAAGATCGACACATCGAAGAAGTCGAGCATCATGTCGTTGTTGAGGTCCGCGGGGCATGGAGCCGGGCCGTCCTGGTAGTAGCCGACATAGAGCGCGACGCTGTATGACTCGTCTGCGGGTGCATCAGGGTTGAAGTTGCCGCTGGTGGGGTCGTTGAAGATGCCGTCGCCGTCGATGTCGTAGGTGATCGAGGTGTTGACGATCACGCCACCGTTGCTCATCTCGTTGCCTGGCTCCAGGCCTGAGAGGTCGACGCCGTTCCATGACGAGGCCGAGACATTGTTGGACCAGAGCGAACCGGGGTTCGCGCCACCGCCACCGTTTGCGGTGCCCAGGAAGTCGATCGAGTATTCGCTGTTTGAGTTGAGGCCCATGGCGCGGGTGCCGTTCTCAAGGACGAGTTCGATGCGGTAGGAGAATGTATCGGGGTCGAGGACTGCGCGGAGCAGTGCACCGTCAAAGTCCGAGCCGCCGTCCATAAAGCGGTCATAAAGCTCGACCGATCCGATGAACCAGACATTGCCGGCTGCGTCAAACGCGGGTGCCGAGAACGATGGGCCCAGAGGCGAGCCGCCGGTCACGGCGTCGAGGTTTACCAGTTGACCGATTTCGACGCCTGCGTCGTCGTAGATGGGCTTGCCGGCATCCTGAGTGAATAGGTTGAACTGGTCAATATAGGCCGCGAAGGTGTACTCGGTTGTTCCGGTCGTCGAGTTGTAACGGCCAACGATGATCTGGTTGGCGAAGTCGTCGCTGAAGCCGTTCTCGGCGATGGTGGCTGCGAAGAGTCCGTTGCCGTTTGTGTCGCTGCCGACGGCCACATTTCCTACGCCGCCGTTGAAGGGGATCGAACCGCGGTAGTTCTCGTAGTCAGCGAATGAGGTGTAGCTGAGCACGAAGCCGTCGTCGTTGTCGGTCACGCTTGCGGGAAGATCCCATGCTTTCTTACCAGCGACCGCACCACCCGCGTCGACGCCCCATGCGTTGATGGAGCGGGTTGAGTCGTTTGCATCCTTGGCGTAGACGCCGTAGGTGTAGACGCCACCGAAGCCGAAGGGGTCTCCGATGGTGCTGCCGACATTGCCCCGGTGATCACCTGTTCCGCCGTTGCTCAGGTCGAGGTGGCTGGTTGTGCCGGTGGTGAGGCCCAGAGCGCTGCCGTAGACATACTCGCTGTTGAAGTTTGGGCCGCCGTACACACCGTTGCCGCCCGCGATCGAGGCCGGGATGTTGTTGGGGACGGAGTGTACATCCGCGTTGCCCTGGATGATGAAATCGGTCGCATCGAGTGTCCCACCGAGCGAGATGAAGTTTTGCACGCCGCAGTTACGGTCAGCAAGGCGGGTGCGGAAGATGTTGTTGCCTGTGACTGGATTGGGACCAGAGACACCAAAGTCATCCGCGCGGTAGTAGAGGTTGCCGTTGGCATCGACCGAAACGCCACCGAGCGAGGCCGAGCCAGCGGCGGCACCCGAGCCGGAGCTCACTGCGCCCATGCGGCGATCGACAAAGAGGCGGTTGGCGTTACTGGGATCAAAGTTGATGATCGCGCCGATCATGCCGTTGTAGTTGTTGCCCGCGGTCGAGGTTCCGAACTCGGACCAGCCGATGGCGAACTGTGAAGCGGTTCCGGTGGGACTCACCATGCTGCCCGCGGTGTTGTTCTGATCGATGCCAGCACCCGCAACATCCCAAGTCATGTAGCTGGTACGCGAGAACGGGACATCCGCGAGCACATCGGTACTGATGGTCGCGGTCGAACCGAGGTTGTTAAAGAAGCTGGGGTCGGTCTGTGTGCTCTTGAGCAGTGGGGCGATGCCGAAGACATGCCCGCCTGAAGTGGTAATCGGTGCAAGGTCAACCACATACGCTGCACAATGCTCCGTCCAAGGATCAAGCGCATCGCCGGGGAGCCCGCCGAGGTTGCTGCTGACGCTGTCTTGTGCGATTGCGCTGCCGCACAATCCTGCTGTCGCGATCAGGGCCGCGATTTGAATCTGATGACGCATCTTCTCAGTCTCCTTTGGTCTCGGGGATGAACCCCATGCTTTGCGGGGTTCCAGCCCCGCGCGGCGTCGTTATCTCTCACGATGAATAGACATGCCGAAGGACGGAACCGCCGGCGGATCTTTGTCCAGTATCCTAGCACGAAAAAGCCCAGAAAAGGGGCGTTTATGGCGACGGGGAGCGTCAATGTTGTGTCAAGCGATGCCCGATAATCACTGGGAAATACCCATCGCGACTTTGCGAGCATGCCGCATGCCATTCAGAGCCGGGATTCGAGCATGGCTGCGACTCTGGCATTGGATTTCACCAGCTCGATATTCGCTCGCAGCGTCGCCCCCTGCGAGACCGTGTGCAATGCCGCAAGCACGGCTGGGGTGACATCGCGGCCTCGGGCCCCTGATGCAACTGTGAGTTGCTGAGCTTCATCCAGCCAGGCAGACCACTGGTCCCGGTCGATCTCCGCATCTTGAGGGATCGGATTCGCGATGACGATGCCTCTGCCAGTCCGTGCCAGTTCATAACGCACAAAGCTGGCCAGTTCTTGTGGATCATCGAAGCGAACATCGACCCCGCACCCGCCGTCGCGCAGATAGAACGCGGGGAAGGCATCGGTCCTGAAGCCAACCACCGTCACGCCGAGCGATTCGAGTGCCTCGCGGGTCGAGATCACATCGAGAATCGATTTGACCCCGCTCGTGACGACCGCGACCGGGAATCGAGTGAAGGCAATGAGGTCCGCGGAGATATCGAGCTGTTGGCCGTACCCGTGATGCACGCCGCCGATCCCGCCGGTCGCAAACACACGCAGGCCCGCCCATGCGGCGATCTCCATCGTGCTGCTCACCGTCGTTGCAGCGGAGCGATTGGCATGCATCGCTGCGCCCAGATTGGCGGTGTTGACCTTGTCGATCGAATCTGCAGCGAGCATCGCACGCAGTTCATCACCGTCCATTCCGGCAACCGCCACCCCATCGACCACACCGATCAATGCCGGGCTCGACCCTTGAGCACGCACGATCGAATCAAGCTCGGCGGCTAGCTCCAGGCTCGAATCACGCGGCACACCGTGGACCAGGAGCGTGGTTTCCAGCGCTACAGCCCGCGATGAAACTCGTTTTCTCAGCCGCATTTCTTTGATCCCCGTTGGCAGAATCGGACATGAACCTGGAATGCTCGCGGAGCATCGCCACATTTGCGTCAGAGTCTATCCGGGCATGGAGGGAGCCATTGAGCCGATCCTCGATGCTTTCGGGTTTTCACATGCTGGCGATTCGCTCTCAGGGGTTTTATTCCCAGAGTCGGATGCTCAGATCGATCTCAAATGGTAGTGCCAACTTGGGGACAAGTTCGCTGGTCGCATGCGAGGCTCGCGTGCCAGCTTTGGCTGGATTCCACGCTGAATGTGTCTGGATCAGCCGTCTTTGGACTCAAAGTTCCGATATCTGTGCGATAGACTGATAACAGCGAACACAATCCGGGTGTCAATCGCTACATCCGGACACCACGACGCAGAATGACGCCGAAGCCCACCTCAAGCGGAGGAAACGAAATGCACACTTCAAAGCTCAGAAATCGGGAATCAAGACGAAGCCTAGCCAAAGGACTCCGCACCATGATCCATCGCTCTACAATCTCAGGAGTATTCCTCTGCCTTCTGCTCGCAGGCGCATGTGGCGCAAGCTACGAACGGCAAGATCCCCAGTCTGATGGCTCAGATCTTCGTCAGAAAGAGGGGGATGAACTCGTCGAGATTACCATCCGCCTGCCAGATGGCCGGATCATCAAACGCAAAGAACCTCGGATCGCATCACGAGTAGATACCGATCTTCCCGGGCTCAAAGGTGATCGCCCCCCGGTTACTCGCACAGCAACAAAGAACGCGTCTGGTGGCGATGTTGATGTGATCAAAGGCGGTGTATCAGGCGGCACGAATGCGGCTTCCACCAATACAGGCGGCGGTGGCGGCAGCAGCGGGGGCGGTGGTGGTGGTGGTTCGACCGGGCGTGGTGGCGGTGGTGGTGATACGGGAAACCCTCCTCCCGGCGGTGGTCACTCCGGCGGTGCATCCGATGACACTGTGCAACCCGTGCAACCCGACACGGATCTGACGATCCGAATGTACGCATGGGACAATACCGGTGCTCCATTCAATCTCATCCAAGAAGCAATCGTTGTGGAGCCATTTCTCCGACGAACACCCGAACGGCAAGCTCAAGCTATTGCAAACCGAGTCAGGCAGAGCCCGCACGACAAAGTCGTGCTCAGGTTCTGGAAGGAGTTCAGCCCCGCTGCTCGTGACCCATTCGATCTCACAAACCCGCGGGAACTCATCAGTTCGGGCGGGTATACAGCCGGGCTCACGGAGTATTGGTCGGCGTTTGCCCGAGCTCTTCGTGATGAGGGTGTTACTCCAGACTACCTGATTTTCGATCAGGAAAACGGTATTTCGTTCTGGCATGTTCCGAGCCCACAGCGGAGGCAGTTCTTCGGAGAACTTCTTGATCCGACTCGGCCGCTCAACGCGGAACTTCCCCAATCATTGCGTGGCGTTGATGTCGATGATTTCATTCGGGCCAATACCGACGGGATTCAAGCTCGCGAGGATTACAATCAGTTTGCCCACGAGTTCCGTGCCAATCTCTTGCGTCGAGTTTTCGTGAATGCATTCGAGCAGGCATACGGTGCTCCTGTCCATGCTTCGAACTATTGGGATGTGATTCCTTCTGATCCGATCATCAGATACTACAACGGCGAGCAACCGGCGGCATCAATTGGCGGCATCTCCGCGCCCATCACATACCTCGAAGACATGGGTAGCAGTAACAGGTATAGCCGCTCGCAGAAGCATCCACGATGGAATCGTCTGATCGATAAGCTCAACAACATTCGCTCTACAGCTCAGTCCGGCTGGACTACACCCTGGGTAGCCCCTCCGGGGTACGGACGCAACGGTCCTGACACTTGGGCAAACGCGAGTCAACTCTCCGAAGAGAACTGGCTCTGGGAAGCCCTGATGAGCCATATGGTCGCGATGGGAGTTGACACATTCATTCTCTGGAATCCTGAGACCCGCTTTAACCCCAACGCAGCGGCCACGGACGCATACATGGAGGACTGGCTCGCCCGCAATCCCCGCGTACCCACGACCCAACTGCGCAATCTTGAACCGATACCGCTTGATGCAGATCAGATCGTGACCAACGGTGTCGTCACAACCTACGACGAGTTCCTGGACATGATGAATATCACTGACAACTGATAAAACAAAACACCCCGCGAGAGCGGGGTGTTTTTCTTTCACGAGAATTTTTCACGAGAACATTGCGGATCAGACGCGGTCCTTGAGGCCCTTGAGCGGGCGGACCTTGACGACATTGCGTGCGGGCTTGGCCTTGAAGACGGTTTCTTCGCCGGTGAACGGGTTGATCCCCTTGCGTGCCTTGGTCGCGGGCTTACGCTGGACCATGACCTTCATCATGCCGGGGACATTGAACGCGCCGCAGGCGCCTTTCTTGAGGTCGGCCTGAATCATTTCACCCATGACATCAAAGACCTGCGAGGCTTCCTTCTTGCTGATCCCGACATGATCGGAGATGATGGTGAGGATCTCAGACTTGGTGCGGGGCTTGTCCTTGGCCGAGACGATTTTGGTCGCCTTGGGTGTGGCGGTTGCTGCCGCTTTCGCAGGCGCCTTCTTGGCGGTTGCCTTGCGAGCCGCGGTCTTCTTGGCCGGGCGTTTGGTGGTCTTCTTGGTGGTTCGCTTTGCCATCTGTGTTTACTCCGTTTGCATACCGGTATGCTCGCGTGTTTTCCAAACACGCAGATTTTTACCGGACTAGTTTCGGCATCGTAAACCGATTTCGGCCTGTAATTCTCGGGAATTTCAACATTTTATTTTCCCGCGCGTGCGATCAGCCTTCAATTCCCGCTGTGATTCGTGCCATATCACCCGATGAACGACCCATCGGATCGTGCTACGCTTGGCGCATGGCAGCAACCCAACCTATCGCCGGCTTCACGCGTACTCCAGTGGGAACCCCTGAGATTTCAGGCGCTTGCGTGAAGGTACTGGGTGCTGGAAAGCCTGCAAAACAAGACCTTCTTCGCTTTGTTCAAGGCCTCTCGGCGCTTGTCACCATGTACACCGACACGGTCGACGAGGAGCTGCTCGAGGCCGCGGGGGCCCAGCTAAAAGTTGTCTGCAACTTTGCGGTTGGCTACGACAATATCAACATTTCGGCCTGTAAAAGTAGAGGCGTTGTCGTCTGCAACACCCCCGATGCCGTCACCGAAGGCACCGCGAACCTTGCATGGCTGCTGATTCTGGCCACGGCGCGACGGCTCATCGAGGCCGACAGGTATGCCCGCTCGGCCTCCTACCCGGCGAACGGACAGCTGGGCATGGACGAGTTCCTCGGCATGGATCTGTGCAACAAAGAGCTGCTGATCGTTGGGGCGGGACGCATCGGCTACGCCACCGCCCTGCGGGCCAAGGCCTTTGGGATGCGTATCGCCTATGTCGCTCGCACGAGGCATCTGGACTTTGAAATGGCCCCGCTTGGGGCCCGCCGCGTCACACTCGATGAGGGGCTCAAAGAGGCCGATGTCGTTTCGGTCCATACCCCGCTCACCGAGCAGACCCGGCATCTGCTCAACGCCGACAATATCAAGCTGCTCAAGCGGGATGCCATCGTCGTGAATACCGCACGGGGGCCGGTCATCGACGAACAGGCCCTGGTCAATGCCCTCGATGAGGAGCGGCTCTGGGGGGCCGGGTTGGATGTATATGAAAAAGAACCCGAGGTTCACCCCGGGCTGATCGAGAATCCACGGGTTGTGTTGACCCCGCATATCGGCAGCGCTGAGATCGCCTGGCGGCGTGCGATGACCCAGATGGTCTGCGCAAATGTTGGGGCGGTGCTCAGGGGCCAAGAACCACCGAATCGGATCGGATGACCGATGGGACTTTCGGCTCCGACGGCCTCAACTCCGGCGTGATGACTTTGAATAGTTCAGTTCCATGAACTTGGCGACATAGTCCACGATCGAGTCCGCTTCGGGGATCTCGGGGTTGCTCGTCATCCCGTTGGGTTCGAACCGCATGCCTTTGAACCGCTTCACCGCTTCCTCGACCGGAAGCCCGTATTGGAGCGCGATCGAGAACGCCCGGCAGAACGCCTGGCACATGCCCGAGATCGCCGACCCCTCCTTGGCGATCTTGATGAAGATTTCGCCGGGGGTGCCGTCGGGGTAGTGCCCGATCGTGAGATAGCCCTCGTGACGATCGATCGTGAACTTGTGGGTTAACGATTCGCGGGTGGGCGTGAGTGATTGGCGGGTCGCGAGCATGTGGTCATCCTTGTCCATGTGTCTCTGATCCCCTTGATTTCACCGTATCGAATCGATAGGCGGGGTGAAAAGGGCTTTGATGATATCGGACCAAGCACCCGAATCGGCTTTACATTCTCTCATGGGCTGCAGAGAATACACCGTAGCCCGCCAACGGGCTTGTCCGAGTCCCTCGCCCGAACCGATAAGAAGCGATATGCAGCGAAGCATCAACAGCACCGAAAACTCGAGCCAAGCCCGTCCCCACGGGCTGGTCATCGCTGCGATCGGGCTCCAGTTGCTTCTGTGCTCGCTTGCTTCAGCAGCGGGTGCTGCTGGCGACAGCATCGATCGATCGGCGCGTCGGCTCCCGACGCAGGTGGCGCAGGCGTTCCGTGAGATCGCAGAGCGGGGCATGATTTCCGAATCGCCCGAGGCCGATTTCGGCCCTGGCTATCGGCTTGGTGAGTGCCCAGATCGGGTTGTTCCTTGCGTTGAAACCCGCACTCACCGCGATGCGACCAGCCGCTGGTCACGGCGCGAGCTCAATCTCCCGCCACCTGCGCTGGGCTGATCTCGACCAACACTGCGCTGAATAGACGCACCTATACCCCGATAGAACCGCACTCGCGTCGCCATCGAATGATCGCTGGCGCCCGCGCCCCATTCACGAAAGATCGCCACCCATGGCAAGCTCAGAAATTCCCGTCGTCGGCCCGCTGCTCTCGAAACTCTTCGGCTCACGCAATGAACGCATCGTGAAACGCTACACCAATCGCGTAGATGCGATCGCAGAGCTTGAGCCGCAGATGCGCAAGCTGACCGATGAGCAGTTGCGTTCCAAGATCGATGAGTTCCGGAACCGCTTTGATGACGGGGCAAAGACCGATGATCTGCTCATCGAAGTCTTCGCGGCCGCCCGCGAGGGCATGGACCGAGCTGTCGGCATCCGCAACATCTTCAACCCGGAATCAAAGTTCGATCCCAGCGTGCTGAGCCATGTTGGCCAGCAGCTTTTTGAGGAGTACAAAGCCAAGATCGATGGGCTCGACCCGGTCGATCCAGAGGGGATCTATCTGGGCCATCCCGAGCAAATCCCCGGCTACCTCCAGGTCGAGCTCCCAGTCGAGCTCTACGAGGCTGTGCGAGAGGCATATCCGGAATCGAAACCACCATTCCGTGCCCGACCGTTCGATGTGCAGCTCATCGGTGGCATGGTGCTCGGGCAGGGCAAAATCGCCGAAATGAAGACGGGTGAGGGCAAGACCATCGTCGCGCCACTCGCGACCTACATGGCCTGTGTGCAGCGCCAGCAGGTCCATGTCGTTACCGTCAACGACTACCTCGTGCAGCGTGACCGCGACTGGACCTTCCCGTTCTTCTGCTGGATGGGCCTGACCGCTGGTGCGATCCACCCTCAGCACATGCAGCCCGAGGAGACCAAACGCAAGATGTACCGCTGCGATGTGGTCTACGGCACCACCAGCGAGTTCGGGTTCGACTACCTGCGAGATAACATGAAGCGGAATGTCGAGCAGCAGGTGCAGCGCAAGCGCCAGTTCGCGATCGTCGACGAGGTGGACTCGACGCTGATCGACGAGGCCCGCACGCCGCTGATTATCTCTGGCCAGGCCCACGACGATCAGCCACGGTACCAGCTCGCCACGGACCTCGCCCAGAAGCTCGTCGGGCTCCAGAAGCCCTGGCAGGAGCTTGAGGACCAGGTCACGCATTGCAAGGAAACCATCAAGGGCCTCGAGGGTGATATCCGTCAGACGCGTGATAAATCACTGCTGCCCGAGCTCCAGAAGCGACTCAAAGATGCGCAGGCCGCGCTCCCCGAGATCGAGTCCAAGCGCGACCAGAATATCCAGTACTATGAACTCGAGCCCGAGCGCAAGAGCGCCCATCTGACCCACGACGGGATCGCCGAAGCCCAGAAACTCGCCGGCGTTGGCTCGTTTTATGTCGATGAGAACATGGATATTCCCCATCTGCTCGAGCAATCGTTGCGTGCCTATGCCGTGTATATCCGCGATAAAGACTACATCGTGATGGATGTGCCCGATCGCATGACCGGGCGGACCGAGCCGACGATCGTGATTGTGGACACCAACACGGGTCGCCCCATGATCGGGCGCCAGTGGTCCGACGGGCTGCACCAAGCCGTCGAGTGCAAAGAGGGTGTCCCGATCAAGCCCGAGACGCAGACCGTGGCTTCGGTGACGGTTCAGAACTTCTTTAAGATGTATAAATCGCTCTCGGGCATGACGGGCACGGCTGATACCGAAGCCCAAGAGTTTCACGACATCTACCAGCTCGATGTCGTCTCGATCCCAACCAATAAGCCCATCGCTCGCGCAGACCACGAGGACCTCATGTTCTTGCGCCAGAAAGACAAGTGGGAAGCGATCGTCGACGAAATCAAGGAGTTCCACGACACCGGACGGCCGATTCTCGT
The DNA here is from genome assembly GCA_965283805.1 of Phycisphaerales bacterium UBA1924. GTDB lineage: Bacteria > Planctomycetota > Phycisphaerae > Phycisphaerales > UBA1924 > UBA1924. The sequence goes on from CBDIPV010000001.1 coordinate 481,205, forward strand.
TGGCACCACAAGCGTTGAGAAATCCGAGATGATCGCGAAGATGCTCTCGCGGAAGCACAACATCGAGCATTCGGTCCTCAATGCAAAGCAGCACGAACGCGAGGCGAATGTCGTTGAAGACGCGGGCCAGCTCGGCGCCGTGATGATCGCGACCAACATGGCGGGACGAGGAACCGACATCAAGTTGGGCAGGTTCACCCGCGAGCAGTTCATCGATCACCTGCTGCGCCGTGGGCTCGCAAGCAAGGGCCTCTCGCCCGAGATGAGCGAGGATCAGCTGCGTGAGAATGTCTATCGCAAGGTTGCGCCGGCAATACTCAAAGAACAGGGCATCAGCAAGCGTGACGCCGAGGCCATGAACGACGGCGAGATCGAACTCGCCCTGCTGCGTTACTGGGCCAACGAGTACACCTGGATGAGTCCCAAGGCCGTCGAGTCCGCTTCGGCCGACGAGTTGCGTGTCGAGCTCGATAAGAACGGGCGTTGCCTGCTGCACCGATTGCGCTGGTTCGACAACATCGAGGACATGGGCGGGCTGCATGTGATCGGCACTGAGCGGCACGAGTCGCGGCGAATTGACAATCAGCTGCGTGGCCGCTCTGGCCGGCAGGGTGACAAGGGCTCATCGCGATTCTTTGTGTCGCTCGAAGATGACCTCATGAAGATGTTTGCCGGCGAAACCACCATGAAGCTTCTCTCGCGATTGGGCATGAAGGAGGGCGATGCCATCGAGCATCCGTGGCTCTCCAAGAATGTCGAGCGGGCCCAGAAGAAGGTCGAAGAACGCAACTTCCAGCAGCGAAAGAGCATCCTTGATTATGACGAGGTCATGGAGCACCAGCGACAACGGTTCTACGGCTTGCGCCAACGCGTCCTTGAGGGTCAGCAGGTCAAGGACCTGATCTTTGAGTACATTGAGGATGTTGTTGACGATGCGATCGATGAGTATCTTGATTCCGATTTCTCTGCGCTGTGCGCCGCGGAATATGCTCGTGAGAAGCTCGATTGTTCAATTTTACCAGAGCGACTTAAGGGTAAGGACGCGGATCAGATGGAGATGACGATCCGTAAGCTCGCGCGGGAGGATGTCGCGGCAAGTATCGCGGTGACACTCGGCGAGTACATCCCCGCCGATGGCTCTGAGTTCTTGATGGAGTTTGACTCCGCCGGCTTGCATACATGGGCCAAGAGCCGCTTTGGGGTCGAGCTCGATACGGGCGATTTGCGAGAAGTCGGCCCGGGCGTGCGACGCCAGGTGCAGGAGACGCTTGAGGAAGCGGCGTTCGACAAGATCGAGAACACCGAACTCAACGAGATCCCGCTCTTCGCAGACAAGAACTACGGTGCCGAGCGTCTGAGCAAATGGGTCAAAGCGAAGTTTACCTTCGAGCTGAGCACCGAAGACATCCTCAAGGCCCACCGCGATGACCAGCTCAAAGTGCGTGATCTGATCATCGAGAAGGCTCGCGATCTCTACACCCAGCGTGAGGCCGAGTTCCCTGTCGAGTACATTATGCAGTCAACTGTCGCGTTCGCCCGCCAAGACCCGGCGGCGGCGTTCGAGGCCCTCTCGCGCTGGGCACGCAACCGAGCAGGGATCCAGCTCGGCACCGACGAGATCAAGACCACGCCACCGGCCAAGATGCGCCTGCGCCTGATCGAGGCGATGCGCGAGCAGGTCACCCGCGACAATCTCAGCGAGCAGGTGAACGCCGCGCTCGCGACGACAGGCGATGACGAGCTTGACGAATACCTCAAGTCACAGTTCGATGAGGGCGTGACTGAGCGCATGCGGTACCTGGACGAGGACGACCGTGAGGACGCGATCCGCGCCCGGGTCGAGACCCTCGCTCGTCCCGAACTCGTGCAGTTTGAGCAGATGGTGCTGATCGAAACACTTGACCAGTCGTGGAAGGACCATCTCTACGCGATGGACCAGCTGCGTGACTCGATCGGTTTCCGCGCGATCGCGCAGACCGACCCCAAGATCGAGTACAAGCGCGAGGGTCAGCGCATGTTCAAATCCATGATGAAGGAACTGCGTGAGCGTGTGACCGACATCATTTTCAAGGCGCGTATTGCGCCGCAGCGCCCGCCCCAGTCACCCATGCAGCGTCCGCCGCAGCAGCCTCGTCCCAATCAGGGCCCCAATCAGGGCCCCCAACAGCAGGTCGGCCAACCGGGCGGCCAACTGCCCGGCCAACAGCCTGGTCAACTGGGCCAAGGCAACGGGCAGGGCCAGCAGCGGCCCCAGCAGCGTCAGGCGATGGGCAACATCATGGGGTCTTCGATCATGGGCCCCGGGATCAGCTTCGGGCCGCCGCCAGCATCCAAGCCAGCCGCAAACCCGCCAGCGACTGAGCCCAAGCCCGATGATGCACCACCATCGGAGTCATCGGGCCAGTGAGTACACGCGGCCAGATGGATCCAACATCGCCCCGATCCCGTATACTTCACTGTGGGACGCCAGTTGAACCAAGCACAGGAGCTTTCATGACGCATCCAAGCCACCAAGCTCGCACCGGCGCCACCCGGGCAGCATTCACGCTGATCGAGATTCTCGTGGTGATCGCGATTATCGCTGTGCTCGTCGCCATCACCACGCTCGTCGGCAGTGCTGTCGTCGACACAGGCAAGAAGCGGGCCACCCAGGGCGTTTTGCAATCGCTCGATTCGGCGCTCGCGGCCTATATCGATGCCAAGGGCGACAACCCGCCCGCGTTGGTTGAGATTCCATACCCGCTGCTCCCAGCGGGTATCCCAGACGCCAGCCCCGGCGATTCGCTGTTTTTTCCGGCCATAGACGGCCGTGGGCGCGAGTCAACCTCGGGCGAACTGTACGAGGTGAACTCGGTCGCGCTGTTTATCGAATCCGCGAAGGTCGTTCCCTCCACGCAGGACATCATCAACTCGATCAATCCCAAGTACTTGCAGAACTACAGCCCCGCCGAGGCCGAGTATTTCCCGTTCCTGCTCACCGCGTTTGACGGCTGGGGCAACCCCATCCGGTATGTGCACCCCAAGTTCGACGGCATCATCGAACGCGAGCGGCGCTCGCTGAGTGATGCGGGCGAGCCCGTGAACATCATCAACCCCAACAAGCCGTTCTTCGTCCGCGGGGCGCTGCCCATGGAGCCGGCCCGAAGCGTGCGTCTGAACTTTGTCCGCCGCAACCGGCTGATCGACGCCGACTTCGGTGACGGTGGCCTCAGCGGTGGTGGGGGCCTGAACCTGGGCGGGCTTTCTGACTTTGATCTGCTCCCCGATTCTGACGGCGGGCTCACCTCAGGCAACCGCCCATACTTCTACTCCGCCGGCCCCGACGGCAACCCAGCCACTATTGAAGACAACATCTATCTCTCGCCTCCCCAGCACGCCGACCCGGGCGTCAACTAAAACACAGCCGATCCATGACAACCAAGGGTCGCAACAAATCGACAGGGCATCAGAAGCGGCATATCATTCATGCCGACAGCTCATCGGCACACCGCGGGGTGTAGCGCAGCTTGGTAGCGCGTCTCGTTCGGGACGAGAAGGTCGGAGGTTCGAATCCTCTCACCCCGATTAAAACCAAAGATCCTGCGGATTGCCGTGGGGTTTTTTAGTCTTTCTGATGACCAGAAAACCGGCTGCTCATTAAGCTTGCGACGGGAACCAGTGTGCATCGCTTGGCTCGAATGACACCGCGCAGACCTCCCCGATCCGGCGTGGAGTCATCTCGTTTTCACGCACCAGCAGCACGCGTCCCGCGATGTCGACCGTCAGGTCCTGAGCGAAGCCCAGGTGCTCCACATGCGTCACGGTGGCGTCGCCCAGCCGGGTCGAGCCGGGGTCGCGGCTCCCCAGACGCACATGTTGCGGGCGGATGCCCAAGCTGGTCCGGGGGGCATCTGATGATTTGGGCATGGGCACTCGCACTGAGGGCATCCCATCGGGTGACGCCGACGCCTGTTCGCCGTCCCGCTCGATGGAGCACTCGAGCACATTCATCTTGGGTGAGCCGAGGAACCGCCCCACGAACAGGGTCGCGGGGTTGGCATAGACGGCCTCGGGCGGGCCGGCCTGCTCGATCTTCCCATCGTTCATGACCACGACCACATCGCCCAAGGCCATGGCCTCTTCGTGATCGTGTGTCACATACACCGTGGTGGTGCCCAGCTCCCGCACGATGCGTCGGATCTCGGCGCGCGTTGAGATGCGTCGATCGGGGTCCAGGTTTGAGAGCGGTTCGTCGAAGAGAAACACCGCCGGCTCGCGCACGATCGCTCGCCCGAGTGCCACCCGCTGACGCTGACCACCCGAGAGCTGACCCGGTTTTTTGGTGAGTATCGATTCGAGGCCGAGCATCTCTGCGGCTCGCATTACCCGCTCTTGCCGCTGGGCCTTGTCAACGCCGCTCATGCGAAGCGAGAACCCCATGTTGTCGCCGACGCTCAGATGCGGGTAGAGCGCATAGCTCTGAAAGACCATCGCGATGTCGCGATCGCGTGGGCGTACTTTGTTCACCACGCGATCACCGATCCTCAACTCGCCCGAGCTGATGGATTCGAGCCCGGCGATCATGCGCAGGGTGGTGGATTTGCCGCAGCCCGACGGGCCGACGAGCACGACGAACGAGCCGGGCTCGATCCGCAGGGAGATCTGATCGACGGCTTTGTGGCCGTCGTCGTAGACCTTGGTGAGGTTATCGAGCATTAAACCAGCCATTCGTGCCTCCGGGCAAGATGCCCCACCGAAACCAACCGAGATGAACCATACCACGCTATCCGTAATGGTATGAGACGGAATCTTCAGCAATTTTTCGAAAACAATGCGACACGGATACGCGATTTTCCTGTAGACTCAATGTAACTGTTACGATATCCATTTGAGGTGACCATGACCCCGAGAAATCAATACATTCTGATCGCTCTTTCCGCAATCGTTGGCTCCGCACAGGCTCAAGAGGGCTGGAATCTGGTCTGGGAGGACCAGTTCGAGGGCACATCGCTCAACAGCCAGAACTGGTCAGCCCAAACCGGCAACGGCACCGCATACGGTCTTCCCGCCGGCTGGGGAAACAACGAACTCCAGTACTACACCAACTTCCCTGAGAACATCATCGTCTCAGATGGCACGCTCAAAATCGTCGCTCGCCAGCAATCGTTCGGTGGCTCCAACTATACATCCGCTCGTCTTCGCTCGCTCAACAAGCAGGAGTTCCTCTACGGACGCATCGAAGCACGCATGAAGATCCCCTCAACGACCGGGGTGTGGCCCGCGTTCTGGATGCTGCCCACTGATTCGCCTTACGGTACATGGGCCGCATCGGGCGAGATCGACATCATGGAATCGGTCAATCAGGCCGACCAGATCTATGGCACGCTCCATTTCGGATCCACATGGCCCAACAACTCACTCAACGGGCACGAGCTGCAAAACGGCACTGATTTTTCTGAGCAGTTCCATACCTACCGGATCGACTGGGACCCCGACACAATCACTTGGTATGTGGATGATGTCTCCTATGGCTCGCTCTCGAGCTCAAGCTGGTTCTCTTCAGCCGCACCCGGAAACCCCCGCGCGCCGTTCGATACCCAATACCACCTGCTCCTCAATGTTGCCGTCGGCGGCAACTTCCCCGGCAACCCGAACGGCTCATCGAGCTTCCCACAAACGATGGAAGTCGATTTCGTTCGGGTCTACGAGCGCGTCCAGACACCCTACGGCGGTGCCCCGCACGCGATCCCCGGCGTTGTTGAGGCCGAGGACTTCGACTTCGGCACCCAAGGCAGCAGCTACAACGATTGCGATGTGTCCAACAACGGCGGCGAGTACCGGGAGACCGGTGTCGATATCGAGACCTCCACCGAGGGTGGCTTCAACATCGGCTGGATCTGTCAGGGTGAATGGCTTGAGTACACCGTGGATGTGCAGCAAGCTGGCAGCTACAACATCGAGGCACGGGTTGCGTCACAGAACTCAGGCGGTGCCTTCAGAATCGAGCGAGACGGCGTGGACCTGACCGGCCCGATCAGCTTCGCCTCAACCGGCGGCTGGCAAGATTGGGAAACCGTGTTCGGCTCGCTGGAGCTTGAAGAGGGCGAGCAGGTCCTGCGATTTGTCAACATGGCCAACTCCAACCAGGAGTACAACTTCAACTCGTTGTCCTTCAACTTCGAGGGCACATCGGGCTGCAACGCTGCGGATCTGGCCGAACCGTTTGGGGAGCTGAGCTTCTTTGATGTCAGTGCCTTCCTGGGTGCGTTCAACACGCAGGATCCCGCCGCGGACATCAACAAGGACGGCATCTACAACTTCTTCGATGTGTCCGAGTTCCTGCTGCGATACAACATCGGCTGCCCCTGAGCCGAGCTGAAACAGTCGCGATCACTCTGAATCTGCTTCGCCCGGGATGTAGACCGGGAGGTTGACCGTGCCCGCGTGGCCCTTGCCGTCGCGCACGGTCGCAAAGATGCGGTATGCGCCGGGCTTGCTTGGCATTGTGATCGTCGCCGTATCGATGGATCCGCTGCGAATGGCGACATCGACGGGTCGGATCCCGGCTTCAAAGTCACCGCCCATGCTGCGCTCTCGAGACTCTGGGATGACCCGCCACTGAACCTCGATCGGGTCGCCATCAGGATCTTGTGTGTCGACACGGACGCTGACCGCCTGCCCTGGCTGCAAGGCACCGGCATCGGCATCGATCAGCTCGATCGAGTTGACCCGTGGTGCGACATTGTCGGGTTTGACACCGGTCCAGAGTTCGCTGAGCACATCGACACGCTCGGTGGTTTCACCCGTGGGCAACAGCAGCCCGTACCAGGTCTCGGTCTTCTCTTGCTTGTGACCCCACAAGAACGCGAACGAGCCCAGGCATTGGTCGTCCATATTGGCTTCGATTGTTTGGGTATAGGCGTCTTCGATAAAATCGGCTTTCGCGCTGCTGCTCTGTTCATACGGTGCGCCCCAAGATGTCTGGCCTGTTTCCCAGTGTCCGATCACACCAAACTCGGTGATGGCGAAAGCGCCGGTGTAGCCCTGTTGCTCGAGCCGACCGGGAAGATTGCCCAGCCCGCCGTAGGAGTTGATGCCGATGAAATCGATATCGGGGCACTCGTTCTGAATGCGGATGGCCTTGTCGTCACCGATCTCGGCGATGACTGCCATGCGCGGGTGGTCGGGGTCGAGCGATTTAACGACGGCCGCAGCGTCATTGATCTGACGCAGCGCCATATCCATGTCGCCGCCGAGTTCGACCTCATTGCCGATGCCCCAGGCGAGCAGCGCGGGGTGGTCCTTGTGTTCATTCACGAGCGTGCGGACTCGATCGAGCTGTTCTTTCCGCGACTCTGGATCGTTATAGTCGAAGCCGTGGCGTTGGTGCTCGAGCCAGATCCCTGCGACGACGCTGATCCCCAGCGTATCGGCCTCATCGAGCAGGGGGCCGATGCCCTCGGCATCCCAAGTGCGGATCGTGTTGCCGCCGTAGGAAGCGAGCAGTTCGAGCTGATCTACGCCGCCTACGCCGAGGATTCTATGAACTTTGCCGTTCTTGCGGAGCTGGTAGCCCTGATCGGATTCAACGAGCTTGACGCTGCTGCCCGCGATGGTGGTGCAGCCGGCGAGGAGGCCCGCCAAACAGAGTGAGGCGAAGAGTCCGATGCGGTGGTGTTGAGCGTGGTTCATGTCAGAAGCGTAACTGTTTCTTGCAGCGTTGTCCCGCCGGGGCTTGAAAAACCACGGAGAATGTGTACAACCGGTATGCTCCAAAAGTGGGCTGATCGCCTCAAATCCTGTGTTTGAAGCAACTAAGGCGGCATTTTTACAAATGATATTGACACGCGATGGATTTTCCGGGATGATGCCGTAACAGTTACGATGAATGGGGCTAACTCTCCACACCACTCCCCCTATGAGGTGCCCAGCATGACAATCAACCCGCTTCTTCCGCTTCGAACCACGACTCGGCGGCGCAAAGCATTTACGCTCATTGAGCTCTTGGTCGTGATCGCGATCATCGCGTTGCTGATCGGCATTTTGCTGCCAGCACTTGGATCTGCCCGTCAGTCTGCCAAGGACATGCTCTGCAAGTCGAACCTTCGTCAGCTTTCTGCAGCAACGATGGTTTACGCGTATGACTTCAAAGGTAAGTTCCCACCGGTTCTTTCCAAGGGTCGATTTGTCATTGATCCCCAGAATGGTAAAGAGAACATGATTTGGTATGATGTGAACCGAATCGGCCAGTACCTGCCACAGGAAGATTTTCGGAACCTGAGTTTCGACAACACGATCAACCCAACTGTTGGAGGCACGGTGCTGCGTTGTCCCAATCATCCAGATGGCTCTCGTTCATATACCATGAACCATTGGGCGGCATCGGCAGCCGAGGTTGGCGAGCCCAACTTCACAACAGGGACTGTGCCGTACTTCAAGCCGGGCACACTGCCACAGAATGAAAGCTTCAATCTAGGGCAAGCATTTGATAGTTCAACCGATCGCTCAAGCTCGATGTTGCTTTTCTCGGAAGCGTGGGGGATCTGGGGCTCTCAGCTCGATAATGAGTTTGGAGAGACAACCTGGTTCACCGAGGGCAGCATTGGCTACCGCAATCTTCCCGGCGAGCGATTTGGTGGTGGCGAGGGCATTATGGGTCTTCCTGCGCGAGGAAACTGGGAGGCCCGTGCTGAACCGCCAACTGATATGGATCCTGAGCTTGCCGATGAGCTTGCAAGCTTCATCCCGTACTACCGCCACCCTCGCCGAACACAGAACACATTCGAGCTTGAGGGAGGGACGAATATCGCATTCGCTGATGGGCATGTTGAAGATTTTGATTTTCAAGATCTGGTCGATACAACAACCGGTCGCAGCACTTATACTGTACTCTGGTCACTCAATGATCAGCGCGTTGAAAAGCGCGAACTCGGTGCGGAGCCCTAATTCTCATGAGTTCAGTCCGGCAAATCGCGAACGAGCTTGGAATCTCTGTTGCCTCGGTGTCCCGCGCGATGAATCAGCGGAGCGGGGTCAGCGAAGAGATGCGCAAGAAGGTGCTTGAGATGGCCCAGCGCCATCAGTACAGGCCCTCGATGGGTCGCAAGCCGACCAATGTCATTGGGCTTGTGTATCCTGAAGAGCCGGTTAAGTCTGATCTAGGCGACTTCGAAGCCGCGTTGCTCTCGGGCATCCTGCGGGGCGTGTATGAGAAGAAGCACGATCTGACTTTCATCAGTGCCGCTCGCGATAAGCACACCGATGAGAGCTACACCCAGTTCTTTCATCGCAAGGGCGTGAGTGCCATTATTATGCGTTCGCTCGGCGACACATCGCTGGTCGAGCAGATCAGCTCAGAGGGCTTTCCGATCCTGCTGGTGGCAGACCGTTCTGATGACCCGACGGTGAATTACATCGATTCAATATCCCACGACACATCGCGCAAGGCGATCGAGCACCTGATCGGGCTGGGGCACAAGCGCATCGGGCTGGCGATGCACAATGTTGTGGATACCGATCATCAGGACCGCGAGAGTGGCTACCGCGATGCGCTTCACGATGCGGGCATCGAGGTGGACGAGTCGCTGATCGTTCGCGCCGAGGCCAACACGGCTGGCGGCGAGATCATGCTGACCCGCCTGCTCGAACTCGACAACCCGCCAACCGCGGTCTTTTTCACCAACCCGATGTCCACCATCGGTGCCCTTCACAAGTGTCTGCGGCTTGGCATCAAGGTCCCCAAGGACATCTCGATCGTCGGCTTTGATGATTCGGTCACCCGCCACCAGACCTTCCCTCGCTACACCGCGGTGTGTCAGGACGCGGTTGCGCTGGGTATCGAGGCGGCCCGCTGGATCACTCGGGCCGCGCATGCGGAGCAGCCGCTCGAGCTGTATCGCGAGGTCCGGCCCACGAGCTTTGAAGTGCTTGAGACCACCTCGTACGCGACGATCGCCCCAGTGCGTGTGTCGGCCGACGGGCATCTCATTCGCACGGTCTGAGAACCCTATAGAACCGGAGATTGAAACATGACCTGGTTGAGCAACGCCCTGCTCGCCCTTCGCGGCTTGTCATCAGGCGTCTGGGTGATCGCGTCACTCCTGATTATCAGTTCGATCATGCTGCTGTTCCGCAGCGAACCCGACCGGGCCGGTCTGCAGTTCTGGGTGTTTTCGCCCGAACACCGAGAGATGTACATCCCGATGATCGAGCGGTATGAGCAGGCGAGCGATGTTGAGCTTGATGTGCCTCTGATGAGCATCGCCGCGATCCAGAGCCGCATGATGAGCGGGTTCTTCGGCGGTCTGCCAACCGCGGACATGATCGAGGTTGAAAAGGCCGCTGTGGGCCAGGCGTTCATGGGCCCGCCGGATGCGATCGGCTTTCGAGATCTGACAGAGCGCTTGCGTGAGGAGGGGCTGCTTGAGCAGTTCAACCCGCCCTCGTTCAGCCCCTGGAGCGTGAACGGGCGGATCTACGGCTTGCCGCACGATGTTCACCCAGTGATGCTCGCGTATCGCGCAGATATCACAGAAGCCGCGGGGATTGATCTGACGCAGGCGACGACCTGGGACAAATACTTTGAGATGCTCCGCCCGCTGATGGCGGACACCGATGGGGATAACAAGCCGGATCATACGCCGCTCAACTTCTGGTACACCCAGCAGGACATGGTCGAAACGCTGATGCTTCAGGGCGACGGGCAGCTCTTTACCCCCGATGGTGTGCCTACGATCGATACCGAACTCAACGCCCAGCTTCTCGCGAAGATGGTCTCGTGGTGCGTGGGGCCCAACCCGGTTGCCATCGACATCGATGAGTTCAGCGCGGCCGGGCATCAGGCCCGCACTGAAGGTGTCGCGATCGGATACATGGCACCCGACTGGATGTGCTCGATCTGGAAGGTCTATGTGCCGGGGATCGCGGGCAAGATGAAGCTCATGCCCCTGCCAGCGTTCGAGCCGGGTGGACGCCGGACCAGTGTGCGCGGCGGCACGATGCTTGGCTTCCCCAAAACCTCCGAGCAGTTCGAGCAGAGCTGGGAATATGCCAAGCTCCTCTATACCTCCCCCGAGATCGCACGCGATTTGTACCGGCAAGTGGACATTATCTCCCCCGTTCGATCGCTCTGGGACGACCCGGTCTACAACGAGCCCGATCCGTTCTTCATGGGGCAGCGCAAGGGCCGTATGTACATCGAGTTGGCCCCAAACATCCCGCTGCGACCATCATCGCCGTACAACAAGCAGGCAGCGATCGATGTCCGAGACGCGGCGGGTCGGCTCGTGGAATGGGCGAGCAGTGAAAAAAAGTACAGCGCTGAGGAACTGCTGCCCAAGGCCCGCGAGCTGTTGGAGTACGCCCATCGCCAAACCGTTCGCCGCATGGAACGCAACGCGTTCATGAGCAGCGCAATCAGCTCGGAGCAACCCAATGATCAATGATCGCCGACGCGTGCTGTTTTCTTGGTTCATGCTCGCGCCGTTTCTGATCCTGTTCGTGGTGTTTGTGGTCTATCCGCTGATTCAGTCCGCGTTTCTTGCTGCGAACCAGACCTATGGACCGGGGACGCGCACCTTTGTTGGCACCAAGAACTTCGAGCTGCTCTTCAAAGATCCTGTGTTCTGGAAGTCAATCACCAATACACTGATCTATGCGCTCGGCTCGCTTTTCATCCAGCTCCCGCTGGCGTTTGGGCTAGCGCTCGCGTTGAACTCGCAGAAGCTGCGTGGACGCGGCATCTATCGGTTGATCTTCTTCAGCCCCCAGCTCATGGGGCTGGTGTTTGTTTCGATCCTGGGGGTGCTCGCGTTTGAGAAGCGGGCTGGGCTTGTTAATCGTGTTCTCGCTTGGATCACCCAGAACCCGGGCCTGCTCGAGATCGATTGGCTCCAGCAGCATGTCATGGCCACGCTGATTCTCATCTCATTGTGGCTCTATGTCGGTTTCAATATGATCTACTTCCTCGCGGCACTCCAGAATGTCGAGCGATCGTTGCTCGAAGCCGCCGAGATCGACGGCGCGAACGCGTGGGGCAAGCTTCGGCATGTGATCCTGCCCTCGGTGAAGCCCGTCGCGACATTCGTGGTGTTGCTCTCGATGATCGGTTCGCTCCAGCTCTTCGAGCTTCCCTATGTGCTGCTCGACGGCAGCGGGGGGCCTGATAATCGCGGGCTCACCATTGTAATGTACCTCTATCAGAACGGCTTTGATCTGGGTGATTTGGGATATGCATCCGCCATTGGCTGGATGCTCGCACTCCTGCTCATCGCGCTGGCACTCGTGCAGATCAAGATGACGCGATCACAGGGGGCAAGCACATGAGCGCGACAGAACGCAAGGCATCCAAGGTCGCATTGCATGCTACGCTGGTGCTGCTGGCGGTGATTGTGCTTACGCCCTACGCGTGGCTGATCATCTCATCGCTTAAAACCCAAGAGGACTTCTTCAGCGGCATGTTCTTCCCGCCCGGCGATGGGTTCTTGGGTATTGGCTGGGACAAGCTCACCTTGGACAACTACGAGAACCTGTTCGGGCTCGGATTTGGCGTGAATTTGGTCAACTCGATCTTCTACTCCGCCGCGACCGCGTTGTTCGCGACGCTGATCTGCGCGGCCACGGGCTTTGTGCTCGCAAAGCACTCGTTCAGAGGGCGCAACCTGATCACGCTAGTCGTGCTCGGGGCACTGATCGTGCCCCCGACGCTGCTGCTCGCGCCGGGCTACGAGTTGTTGTACGATCTGGGTTTGCTCGATACCTCGTGGGGCTTGCTGCTCCCGCTGATCGCGCCGGCGTTCGGGGTGTTTTTGTTCAGGCAGGCAGTGATTCAGTCTGTTCCCGATGAGCTTCTTGAGGCGGCACGCATCGACGGCTGCAGCGAGTGGTCCATCTTCTTCGTGATTGTTCTGCCGCTCGTTCGACCCATGATCGGTGCGTTTATGCTCATCACCTTCTTGGGGATGTGGAATAACTTTATCTCGCCGCAGATCGTGTTGCAGACGGCCGAGAAGCAGCCGCTCTCTGTTGCCATCGCCCAGCTCCGCGGGGTATACCGTACCGATTACGGGCTACTCACCGCGGCCACCGTGGTCTCGGTGCTGCCGGTCGCTGCGTTGTTCATGCTGCTTCAGAAGCAGTTCATCTCCGGGCTGACCAGCGGTGCCGTCAAGGGCTGACGGTTGGTTGCTTGTAACACATCCTCGCCTCCTTCAGTTCTGCGGTGTCCGGCAAATGCTTCGTTAGTGGCCGTTCGTGCGTACATGAAAAAAGCACACGGCCCGGGGGGGACCGTGTGCTTAGGAACAGAACCGTAAGGTTCTTGCATGAACAGTATGTTTACGGGCAGCCGTTGTTGAACTCGGTCAGGAAGATCGAAACATCGAAGAAGTCGAGTTCGCCGTCACCGTTGAGGTCTGCGGGGTTCATGCAGGGAGCATCACCGCCAACAAGCGAGACATTGTCCCAGAACGAAGCGCCGCCGCCCTGTGTGGGGAAGCCCTGGTCTGCGCCCAACTGAATGTGGAGCAGGAAGACATCAACATTGGTCGTGCCAGCAGGCGCGATCGCGGTCAGCTGCTTCATGACCCAGGTGTTCATTGGGTCGGTCATGGGATCGATCGCATCAAGTTCAACGGCCTCGAGCGCATCGCCAGCGGCGTTGCGGAAGACCAACTGCGAGAGAATGACATTCTCATCACCCAAGGCGTCCGAGGAGAGGTTCTGGCAGTAGGTGGTGAGCGTGTAGAGCTCGCCTGCGGTCGCGGGGACATTCTGGGTCAGCACCTGGTCGCTCTGGGCACCGCTGGTGGATCCGAACATCTTGGCTGAAACCGAGCCGTCTTGTGCGACGACTTCGCCCATGTCGGCGGCGAAGATGTTGCCGAAGTTCTGCCAGCCGGCAAACTCAACAAATCCGGGGCCGGGGGTTTCGAAGCTGCCGTTCATCAGCAGGTTCTGTGCCGAAGCACTACAGGTAATGGTCGCAACGGCGGCCGTAATCAGTGTCATCAAACGCATTGGTTCTCTCCTTTATGGTGGTTTCTCTGGGGGTATCCCATCGATCGATAAGGCGTAACAGTTACATCATGCTACCGTAAAAACGGCACATTGAAACCCAAAACGCTCAAATATAAGCGAAAATCTTGCGTCTCTGTACCAGCGTTACTTGCTCAGCGGAGCGGGGATACAGAGTTTGGGATATGTTCGCCATTGCTGGCGATCACCTTGGCGTACCAATGGTACGAATCCTTGGGGATTCGCTCGAGCGTGGGGTAGTCGATGTAGACCAGGCCGAACCGCAGCGCGTATCCCTCGGCCCATTCGAAGTTGTCCATGATGGACCATTGGAAGTATCCACGAACATCGACGCCGTCGTTGCATGCTCGGCGGAGCTGTTGCAAGTAGCGCGTGAGATAGTCAATACGCCCGGTGTCATGCACTTTCCCGTCGTGGTGCACCCAGTCCATCGAGGCGAGCCCGTTCTCGGTGATCACCACGGGGAGCTTGTATCGCTCGGAGAGGAACTTGGGCCCCCAGTACAAGGATGACGGGTTGATGGTCCATCGGAACATGGTGGTCGGGAAGCCGCGCTCGTTGGCAACCGGGACTGGTTCGCCGTCTTTGCCCGCCTGGACGACCCCGCCGGAATAGATGTTGACCCCGAACATATCCAGGGGCTGATGCATGAGTTCGAGATCTGCATCTGTGAAGCTGGGGGCGTCTTTGCCAAAGTATGAGAGCCCCTGTTGGGGATACTGCCCCAGCATGACAGGGTCGCAATACCAGCTGTAATTAAAGGTCCAACCGTCATTTGGCACGGTAAAAGTCGCTTTGCGGGCTGCTTCGATGTCCGCGGCCGATTCGGTTGCCGGGGTGTTGAGATTCCCGACGGGCGCGAAGCCGATCGTGAGTGGCTGTTTGGCGTGTGCCCGCATGACCTTGACCGCACGGCCATGAGCCAGAAGCGCGTGATGGGTCGCGAGCAGCACATCCTTGCGCGGGAGTTTGAGTCCCGGCGCGTGCGTGCCTTCGTTGTGACCCAGCCCGAGGAAGATTGCTGGTTCATTGAGGGTAAACCAGTATTTGACCCGGTCAGAGTATCGCTCGATGACTGCCTTGGTGTACTGCTCAAACCAGATGGGGCTCTCTGGATTGAGCCATCCGCCCTGATCCTGCAACGCTTGAGGGAGGTCCCAGTGATAGAGGGTGATCCAAGGTTCGACGCCGCGCTCAAGCAGGGCATCGATCAGGCGGTCGTAATACGCGAAGCCGAGCTCGTTTCGATCTCCGATGCCTTGTGGAAACAGCCGTGACCATGAGATCGAGAAACGGTACCCGTTTGCTCCGAGATCCCCAATAAGCCGCGTATCCTCATCGGTTTGGTGGTATGAATCGCAGGCCACCTCGCCAGTGTGCCCCTCGAAAATCTTGCCTGGGACGGCACAGAAGGTATCCCATACACTCGGGCCCCGCCCATCTTGATTTGTTGCGCCTTCGACCTGATATGCTGCTGAGGCAACGCCCCAAGTAAACGGCTCTGGGAATGACATAGACTCAGCATCCTTCTGAACGGGAACAGTTTCGCGAGGGCAATCATATCTGCCCGAGGGCCTCGACCAAGTTTCGATGATAAACGACTTTGTTCCAGCGTCCGATAATCATCGCTCGCCGCTTGATTCTCTGGAATCGTTGGCCGCTGGGCGAGATTGGGTTCAATATATGGTGTTGCACGGGTTTATGCCAGAATTCGCGAATATCAGGGGGATTCGGCTTGATCGTTCGGTCCATCCCTGCCATATTGTAACAGTTACGACGCAACGCAATCGGCTTGCTCGGAACACCTCGTTCGTGGGAATGTTCTCCCGCAAAACTCAATAGGAGAAAATAGAGATGAGAATCACAGCAGCAGCACTCGCCGCAGCAGTCTTCGGCAGCACAGCGCTCGCAGGAATCCCCGCGGTCAATGTCGCCATCGATGACTCCAGCGCACCTTGGCTCGGTTTCATGAATGTCTTTGAGCTTCCCGCCAACGGCGGCGGTTTCGTCTTCGGCAGCGCCTGGGGTCTCTCTGACCTCACCGCCTCGTTCGATGATGGCGCAGGCACCGTCACCATGGGCCCCAACACGGTCGGCGATCCAGATCCGTTCTGGTACCAGGGCGGCGGCGGCCCCGGCGCATTGGGCAACAAGTTCATGGAAGCCAATATGTACCAGGAGATTACCGGGGATTACTCTGGCGCCACGGTCAACTTCTCTGGTAATGTCGTCGACTTCAGCTTCACCGGTGCGCACCAGGCAAGCGTGTTCATCCGTGACTTCGCTGCTGACTACAGCTCATCAGTTGATGTGTTCGCGGATATCGATGCGGCTGGCAACTTCAGCGTCTCGCTCGACACCATTGCTGACGCCGGTCGTCATGTTCAGTGGGGCATCCGCGTTGAGGGCGAGAATGTCTGGGTCACCGATGTCGCTCCCTTCGGCAATGTCGTCTTCGGCACCGTCCCCACCCCGGGCGCATTCGCGCTGCTCGGTCTGGGTGGCTTGGCAGCGACCCGCCGTCGCCGCTAAGTTCAAGCCGTAGAAATCTCCACTTCATGGTCACCGATCGAAAGGTCGGTGACTTTTTTTCATTCTTTTGGGCTATCAATACCTCACACTATGAAATCGACTCAATCCCATCCGCCATTGATTGCACGAGTGGTCGAAAGCAGATCACTGGCCAAAGGTGCCCCTCCGATCTTCTACGGCTGGGTCATGCTTGCGGTTACGACTCTGACGACGATGGCCACCAGCCCGGGCCAGTCGTTCATCGTTGGTACTTTCTCTGAGGCGATCCGTGAAGACCTCTCGATTTCGCTTTCCAAGTTCAGCGCGGCCTACATGATCGCGACATTTTGTGCCTCGCTCCCGCTCACGCTGGTCGGCAGACTGAGCGACAAGCACGGCACCCGGTTCGTGATGACGCTGGTGGCGATCGCGTTCGGCGCTGCATGCATCGCCATCGGCCCCGCGGCGACGCTCACCAAGAGCATGAGTGCCGAGCATCCCGCGCGGCCGTGGGTCACGCTGGGGGTGCTCACCGCAGGATTCTTTTTCCTGCGGTTCCTCGGTCAGGGGGCACTGGGACTTGTCTCATCGCATGCCCTTGCGATGTGGTATGAGCGCCGGCTCGGATTCGTCGAATCGATCCGACATCTTGGGATGCCGCTGGCCGTTGCGCTGCTGCCCTCGGTGGTGCTCGCAATAATCGCTGGGACTAGTTGGTCAACGGCCTATGCGCTGCTCGGTTTGGGTGTGTGGCTCCTCGTGCTGCCATTGATCTGGTTCGCGTATGTCAATACCCCTGAAGAACTCAACCAGAACCTTGACGGTGATCGAGTGCCGCATCCGCACATCGATACTGAAGACGAGGTTGATCTCGAGATTGATGCTCCATCAGTTGGTGACGCCGGGCTTCGTCGATCGATGCCCGGTCGCATTGGGCCACAGTTCACGCTCAGGCAGGCGATGCATACACGCGCCTATTGGATCGTCACCGCTTCGATGGTGCTCTCGGCAGCGGTGGGGACTTCGTTTGTTTTTCATATCCAACCCATGGTCGCCGACCTTGGATTGTCCAAATCGACGGCAGCGACAGCGGTTGGCATCATGGGGGTCGTCAGTCTGGTTGTGACGGTACCGTTCGGGCATCTGGTTGATCGGTTCAGGCCGCGTATGCTGCTGGCCGCGAGCGGCTACGCGCTCGGTGCGGCCTGTGCGTGTTATGCGTTCGCTTCTCGCGCACCATCACCTGTTGCGATGCTCTTTGGCGCCTTTGTGTTGCTCGGGCTGAGCCAGGGGCTGCTCTTTGTGCTCGCGAGCCCCATCTTTGCGCGCTACTACGGACGCACGCATCACGGTGCGATCCGTGGGTCGCTGACGACCTTCATGGTCATCGGCACCAGTGTCGGCCCGTTCATCTTCGCGTTCTGGCGGGACTCGTCGGGCAACTTTAATCAGGTCTACGGAGCATCTGGTGGGATCGCGTTGGTGTTGGCGGTCTGGGCCATGCGCTTGCAGCAACCCACGCTCGAGCAACCTACAGAATCATGAATGAGACTGGTGGCGTGGCTGCTTGGCGCTGCGCTCTTGCTACCATGAACCTTTCGGCAACCAGACCCATTCTCAGAAGGCGTGTATGTATTCTGACCTCCAGCACACACTTAAAACGCTTTATGATCGCTACCGCGGGCTCAATACTGGTGCGGTGGCAACCTACATCCCTGAGCTGGCTAAAGCGAATCCGGATCTGTTCTGCATCTCGATCCGGATGGTTGACGGTACCGAGTACACGGTGGGGAGCACCGAGGCAGAGTTCACGCTTCAGTCGACCTCCAAGCCGCTTGTGCTCGCTCAGGCGCTGGCGACGGCGGGGCGTGAGTTGGTCATCTCGCTCACTGGTGTCGAGCCCACCGGCGGATCATTCTCATCGATGGTGGAACTCGATCAGGTCGGCAAGCCCCTGAATCCGATGGTGAACGCTGGCGCGATTGTCACTTCATCGCTCTTGCCGGGTGACTCGCCCAAAGAGCGCGAGCAGCGTATGAAAGATCATCTGAGCGCCTACTTGGGCTCGCCTGTGCAGTTTGACCAAGCTGTGTACGAGTCCGAACTGCGTACGAGCGATCGGAATCGAGCACTTGCGTACCTGCTCAAATCCAAGGGCACCATTCAGGGAGATGTAGATGAGCATCTCGATCTCTATATCAAGCAGTGCGCGATTCGGGCGAACACTCAGCAGCTCGCCAACGCTGCGGCGACGCTCGCGAACTGCGGCATCAACCCGGTTACGCAGCAGCGAGCAGGGAACGAGGAATACATCAAGGACATACTGGTCGTGATGCTCATGAACGGCATGTATAACTATGCGGGTCGATGGGCATACGAGGTTGGGATCCCTGCCAAGTCGGGCGTGTCCGGGGCGATCATCGCGGTCGTCCCCGGCGTGATGGGCATCGGGGTCTATTCACCACGGCTCGACGAATACGGCAACTCGACACGCGGGCTTGCGGTCTGCAGAGATCTCGTCAAGCGGTACCACATGCACATCTTCGATCCTCGTTCACCTCGCTAAGGAGCGTGACTCGTCGGTGCAGGGTAAACAGGGGCAGCCCGCGCTATACGCCGAGAGGAATGCGCTGACATCGAAGAAGTTGAGCATACCGTCGCCGGTGAAATCGGCACCAAGATCGCCGCTGGAATACAGCAACAAGAACTCGCTGACATCAAAGAAGTTGAGCAGGCCATCGCCGGTGAGATCCGCGTCGCAGATGCCGCCCATGCTGACGATGCCGCTGAGATTCAGCGTCAGATCTTCAACGATCACATCGCCGGGGAACATGGATCTGCTGTTGTACACTCGCAGCGTGTAGGTCGCGGTGTATATGCCCTCGGTCGCATCGTCGAGTACGACATCGAATGAGCCCGTACCGGTGCTTGAGAGATCAGTGATCACGCCCAGGCTCGTGCCCAGTGCGTTGACATCGCCGACGCTTGAGATCACCTCAATATCGATCGGAGCGGCAAACATGCCACCGATGCCGATGTTGAAGACATCGACCGGCATCATCGTGTCGCCGTCGCCCACGGCGATCTCGCCGAGATCGAGGCTGATTGTGTCGGTGTCGTTCCCGGCTTCGAATGAACCGTTGCCCGGGTTGAACACGCTCATGGCGATCGAGATCAGGTCGTCGCCGTCGTTGGCACCGTCGCCGCTGGCACCGTCAGTGGTGACATCCAGATTGTCGATCATGATCGAGCCGAAGACGAAGCCAGCATTGTCGGTGTAGTCGCTGTCAAAGCTGAGCGTCACGACCTCGCTGCTGCCGCCACTGCCGATCGGGAACGCCTGGTAGCATCCGTCGAGATTGGTCGAGATTCCCTCGCTGGGGCTGACACGGTAGTAGGTGCCGTCGTCGCCGTCTTTGTGGAGCATGAGATCGATCGGGTCGATGATCTCGCCCGCGAGCAGGTTGCCGAGATCGATATCGATGGTCGATGCGCCGTCGGCGGGTGCCAAGTCGCTCACATAGAGCGTGGAGTCGTTGGACTGATCGACATAGATCGACCAGACAAACTCGGGGTGATCGATGAACGCGTTGCGGTTGTTGGTGCGGAGCGGGTTGAGACTCGCATCGAAGATCGCGTGGTTCCGACGACGCTCGAAGGTATCGGGAATATCGAGATAGTGCCACGCGATGAGCGACTCAAGGTCGCCCATCTGATTGCCGCTGGGGTTGCCGTTGACCAAGGAGATGCCGGTTCCGGCGTAGCGTGTATCGCTGTAGAACAACGAGCGTGCGATATCGCCCTTGTCGGTATCCCCGGGGAAGTAGAAAGTGCCCAGCGAGCGATGATTGCCAACCGTCGCGGCCCCGCCGCCGAAGGGTTTGTTGCCACGCGAGCTGTTGATGCTCGGGTTGCACGGACGCAGGGAGTGGGGGTCGCCGAGGTTTCCGGTGCTGCTGTTGCTCGCGCTGCCGGGCTGGCGGCTCTGCGGCCACACATGCTCACGGTTCCAGGTCGACCCGCTGTCCCAGGTTGCGCTCACGCTTGCCCGGTTGTAGCACAGCAGGATGTTGCTCGGGTTATTTGGGTCCGTGTCGATGAAGCGGGACATGTCCCGGTAGTTGCCGTAGTTGCGAACCAGTTGCCCGGCGCTCATCGCGGCGGTCAGCTGGGCCTTGAGGGTGCTCCCCGTGCCCGTGGCGCCGCTGTAGTATGTCGCGGGTGCCGCGTACGGATCACCCGAGGCACCGGCGAGTGAGCAACCAAGACCCGAGACGATCAACAAAACGAGTGGGTATCGCAAGACAAACTCCCTACATATCGGCATTCAAAGTACAATCGAGCATAGCAGAGGGTCACGAAAAAGCCCAGTGCCAAGACCGGGCGCACCGCAGGAAAAACGGCCTTCGCACGGCATTTCATCAGTTCTGAGCGTTATGGGAGCATGCCGCGCACACACAGGGAGAAAGTACATGGCCAAGAAGACCACCAAGAAGACCGCCAACAAATCAAGCCCAAAGCGCCACGACGCCAAAAACAAGACCCAGAAGACCAAGGCCAGCGTCGAGTCGTACCTCAAGACCCTCGACGATGATCGCCGCTCGGACTGTGAACGGCTCACCGAGATGATGCGGGCCATCACGAAGGACGACGGGGCCATGTGGGGGCCGACCATCGCCGGCTTCGGCCACACGCACCTCGTCTACGAAACAGGCCGCGAGATGGACTGGTTCCAGGTCGGTTTCTCATCGCGCAAGCAGGCCCTTTCAATCTACCTGATGGGTGACTTTGAGGCCCGCGAGGAACTGATGGAAAAGCTTGGCAAGCACAGCTGCGGCAAGGGGTGCCTCTATATCAAGCAACTCGATGATGTGCACCTGCCGACATTCAAGAAGCTCATCCGCGAGTCATGCAAGGCCATGAAGGCGGCCAGCCGCGAATAAGCACGCAGCGCAATAAAAAGGCATGCGGCGGATGGCCGGCATGCCCTGTTGTTGGATGGATTAACGGTGATCAGGTCGGGATCAGCGCTTGCGCCGGGCGATGGTGAGGCCGGCGAGGCCGAGGAGCGCGATGGAGCCGGGCGAGGGGACCGGGGCGTCAAAGGTGAGGTTGTCGATGGAGAGGCCGAACTCGTCGGTGATGTCGACAAGCTCGATGCGGGTGACATCCATGAACGACGAGAGATCGGTGGGGATCGCGTCGCTGAAGTTGCCGTTGCCGACGATATCGACCGTGGACATGCCGCCGGCGTGGAAGACATTGATCGCCGCGATCACACCCGAGTCGTTGTCGGAGAGGATGTCGAGCGAGATGTTCTGGGCGGCGTCGGTGAAGTCCATGTAGATGTCGGAGTTGAAGTCGCTGGCACCAACCGACTCGGCGGCGGTGAGGGTGTTGGGGTTTGAGCCGCCAACGAATCCGGCACCGTTGAAGATGAGCAGGACATGGTCGGCCTGGGTGCTGAAGGTGACGAATGGTGAGAAGAGGCCGTCGGTGACCTCGGGTGGGTTGAAGCCGCCGGGCTGGTCGTCGAAGTCGACGGTGACGGTCTGGTAGATGACGCCCGCGTTGGCGCTGAGCGTGGCGACGGCGATGGCCGCGGATGCGGCGAGTACGAACTTCATGCTTTGGGTTCCCCTCTGTCGAGTGTGTGTGCGCCGGCGGTATCGCCGGGTGAATCTCCCTATATCTGCATGATTTGGGGCGGGGATGCCAGTGAAGTCCGAGAAAAAGTGAGCTGTCGCTGGCGTGGGTTGAGAGGGCGAGGTTGTAAGTCGCTGGGAGCGAGGGGGATGGGGAAAAGAGAAGATTTGCCGCAGAGCGCATCTCAGTGAGAGTGAGAAGGATGAAGGTCATGAAGGAGCGGTTGGCGGCAACCACATGGCACTCGGCATTCACTGCTCTGCGTAGATGACTTTGAAGCGTTCGCAGATAAGCGGCATGTCCTGGGTTGGCGTGAGGCCGAGCAGTGGGAGGGTGCGGGTGAAGTAGGCCCAGTGGCCCTGGCGCCAGTGCTCGAGGACCTGCTCGTCGGGGAGGTCGAGGGGGGTGTGTTCGCCTTCGGCCCGTGCGAAGTCGGCTGTGACCTGGTTGTAGGGGACGATCGGGGCTTGCAGTGTTTCGATGATGCAGCGCGGGGTGTTGGCGCCGTCGAGGATGACGGCAAGGGTGCCGGCCGTGAGTGGGGCCGCGTGCTCGTGTTCCCATGCCCAGAGGGATGAGCAGGTGGCGGTCTTTGTGCCGGCGAGGACGAGGGCGAGGAGGCGGTCGGCCATCTCGGGGGAGTCGCCGAAGGTGTCGACGAGGACGGTATCAGGGTTGATCTGGTGTGCGCTGGGCTGGGCGAGGTAGCGGTCGATGAAGGCACGGATGGTGGGTGTGTGGGTATCGGGCATGTTGCGATGATACGGGTACGCGATGAAGGGCATGCAGGAGCCGGGGACGGCACCTGCATGGCACCCGGCGCCCGACGATTTGGGTGCCGTTATCGGTTGAAATTATACGGTTTTGCGTTGAGTCGGTGCTGTGATTGATGTAGTCTGTAAGGGTGTGAGAAGTTTCATGTGTTTGTGCAGGAGGATTGACATGTTTCGATTGGCATTGATTGTTCCCATGGCTGTTGGCGCTGTTGCTCATGCTGATTTGATTGAGTACACGATGAGCGGCAATGGCGTGATCTTGTACGAAGCGAATGATTCCAACAGCACGATGAACTCAATCGGGCGTTCCTGGAATGCAGGGGCCGTTTCCGCTGTCCATTCTACCTATGCGTACCGGTTCTACGCGGACACCGACAATGTCGTTTCTGACGGAAACGGCGGGTACTACATGCCGATTGAAGCGTTCCACTTCGAGTTCGGCGACGGATCCCTTGGCGCAGTGGACGAGGACTTGGTGTTCCATGTGGCCGCAAACGGAGCGGCGTCATTCCGTCCGGTCGAACCTCTTGTGACCGAGTACATGATCTCATGGGAGGATTTTTCATTGGTGAGCGAAGGTTTCCTCGCGGGATATGACCCCACGATGGAGTTGGAAACGGTCCAGACGATCCTCGATATCCAGAACTATAACAGTGGCAGTTTTATACCGATCTTCGAAGCGGAGCACGGTGCCGCGGGGTTCGCGGTTGAGTCCATCAGCTTTGGTGCTCGCTATGTTGATTCGATTCCACCCGTACCCGCTCCGGGCGCGCTGTGTGTGATCGGAGCTGGCGGCATGCTCGCGGCTCGGCGTCGTCGATGAAGTGATTTGTGATTGAGCAAGGCCCCTCTCGATGAGGGGCTTTTTTTGTGGGTTCGTTTTGAGTCGGGGTGGGTGGGTGGTCGTTGATGCGAATTCGAAGGGGTGGCGGCACCTGCATGGCACCCGGCACAGATTCGAGAGAAGGAGGGCACCAGGCTGTATTACTTCAATCGTCCCATGTAGCTCGATTGTGAATACCCGCTTCCGATCGTCTGGTGACCCCATACATGCATCAGCTGTCCGTTGAAGAAGTAAAACTGGTATGGCTTGTATCCGTTGTACCCACCAAAGCTATTTTTCGCATTAATCTGTGCAGTCAAGTTGTATCCGAAGAGCAGTTTGCCACCATCGATGGGTGCGTGTCTTGCCCATCCCTTTGTTACCTCGCCCCAGTCGTACTGCGCAGAACCCGGATCCTTCAGATGAAGCTTCAGCCACGCCTTGGCTTGCTGTTCTGCTTCAGGCTGAGAAATCGGTGTTCCGTAATCAGCTTGACTGAGTTGCTCGGCTGTCGGCGGTGATGCAGCGCATCCAATAAGGGGTGAAAACGTTGAAAAACATACCAATAAGATAAAAAACCTAATCATATGGGGATCCTTGCAAACTTGCTGCGAGCCGATGGGCTCAACCCAACCAATCCTTCGCCTTCAACCTCGCCGGCACATACTCCTCGGTCACATACGAAATATCCTTCGTAATCAACGATTCCACTTCCATCTTAAACCCGTTGGTGAGCATCTTCTTGATCTCCTTCTGCCACTGCTTGTCCTTCTCGAACCAGGGGTAGGCGGCGATCTGTTTGGCTCGGGTGATGTCACGCTCGTTGAGGTCGATCTTGACATCGTCGGAGAGTTCGCAGCGGTCGTAGTCGATGGCGCGGATGCCGAGGAACTTGGCGTCGGGGATGGCGAGGCGTTGGGATTCGAAGGCCAGCGAGATGGAGCCCTGCTTGATGACGCTGTAGATGTAGTGCCCCCAGGGGTCGCAGTCGAGGAGGCAGTAGACGGGGAGCTTGTGCTCGGTGTGCAAGCGGTGGAGCATGCGGCGGACGCCGCGGGTTGGCTGGCCTGAGCCCTCGGTGAGGATGCAGTTGTGCTGCTCCCAGAAGCGGTCCTCATTGAATCGCTGCCAGACGGTGTCCTTCTCGACATGGAGGATGAAGTCGGCCTTGACATCCTTGAACTGGATGACATCGGGCTCGCAGATGGAGGGGATGGCGTAGCCGCCTGAGCCCATCCTGCGGCAGTTGATCTCGTCGCCGGAGTCGATGACGGTGATGTTGCCGACCATGGTGCCGCGCTTTTTGGCGAAGATGTGGAGCTCTTCACGCAGCGAGCCCAGCGAGACCTCGAGGTCCTCGAGGATGCCGTCGGATTCGGTCTGGTCGTCGAAGGTTTTCTCTTTGGTGCCCTCGATGGTGTGGAGGGACTTGTAGAACATGCCACGGAGGGATGAGGTTTTGTCCTGCTCGATGAGATCGCTGACGGAGGTGGAGTGGAGCAGGGTCTGCATGAACTTGCGGGCCTGGCCGAGGTTGAAGAGCTGGCGGTTGCCCACGGAGTCGCCCATCTCGAGGATGCGCTTCTTCTCATTCCAGTTGGTGTTGGATGCAGCGCGGACGGGGACATCCATCTCGGGCTCTTTGCCGGCGAAGACGGCGGTGACGATGCCCTCGGCGAGGCCGGTGAGCTTGGCGGATGTGTTCTTGTCGCGCTCGGCGCGGGCGTGCGAGCGGGCGCGGGCGGGGGCCTTCTTCGTTGTTTTCTTGGCCGTCTTCTTGGTCGCGGTCTTCTTCACGACCTTCTTCTTGACGACTTTTTTGGTGGTGGTTTTCTTGGCCATGGTTATTCCAGGTTGTCTGTTGGGTCTTGAAATCGTGCCTGTTGCGCATCTAGGTGATCCATATCTAGGCCGGATTCATTCAGTAGCCATTCATTGACAGCGTAGTCTCCCGGATCGATATCGGGGTCATACATGTTGGGTGACGCGATCAAATGTTTAGCCGCCCAGATATTCGATGCTGCGTCATTCATAACTTTGGAGACGAGATCGAGGTCATTCTTGGTGACTGCTCCATTCTCAAACCTCATGGATAGAGAACCTAAAATTTGGTCGACGGCTTCTGCCTTCCGGATTGGATGCACGGCTGGGTGGCCTAGGTAAAAATAGCAGAAGTCATCTATCCGATCAGGGTCAGGGAACTCGCCCAAACCATCCTGCATGGACCTGGCCAGTTCGATACTGAGCTCCCGGTGAACCAATGAAACATACGCCTCGTATTCTTCAGCGGACTCAACTCTCATCTCTCAAGTCCCGAACAGCCCGGCGGCCGCCTTCTTTGATGTCTTCTTGGTGGTGCGTTTCTTTTTGCTGACGCGTTTTTTCTTGGTGACGGGCTTGGTTTCGGAGATCGTGTCGTCAGCAGTGGGGGTGGCGTCGTCATTGGCGATGGAGTCGAGGATGATGACATCGTCGTCCTTGGCGAGGCGGCCGTGGTCGTCCTTGACGAAGTTGCCCTCGTCGTCGAGCTGGGCGTCGGCGATCTCGGTGCGGGCCTTGGCCTGTTCGAGCAGGGCGTCGTAGAGCTTCTGGGTGTCGGCACCGGTGAGGTGGTTGCAGCACTTGGAGATCTCGCCGATATAGCGTTCGAAAACATCGCGCTTCTGGGCGTCGCGCTTCATGCGTTGGCGGCGGCGGATGTACTGGCCGAGTTTGCGGCCGCACTCCTGCAGGGCGAGTTGCATCTCCTTGCGGATCTCGTCGTAGTCGGCGATGGCCTCCTTGGATTCGGAGGTGAAGGGGACCCAGACGGAGGCCATGTGGATCATGACGACGAGTGGGCCGACGGGGGCGCCGCCGCGGGGCTGCTGGAGGCCGTAGTTCTTCCAGCTGGTGTCGATGACGGACTTGTATGCGGAGCAGGCGGACTGCTGGTAGAGAAGGGGGACGCGGTTGGCGTAGCGGATGACGCGGGCCTGCTGGTCGGCGGGGAGCTGGCCGCCGAATGCGATGGCGGCCTCAATCTGGAACGGGTTGCCTCGGTAGACGGCTGGCTTGCGGGTGGAGGCGGTGTAGAACTCGGCCTTGACGCCCTTGAGGAGCCCGGCGAGCATGGTTCGCACGCCGATGGGGCTGAGGCAGTCGGTAGGGGGGGCTCGGAGCTTGGATTCCTGGAGTGCCTTGTAGATCTTCTCGGCATCGTGTGAGTCAAGCGAGCTGACCCAGGTGCCGCCTGAGAAGGATTTGGATTTTGTAGATGCGGCCTTGGTGATCTCGGCCACGATGCTCGGTGGTACGCGGCAGAACTCGTTCTTGAAGAAGCCGGTGAGCTGCTTCTCGTCGGTCTGCTTGAGCTTGGTCAGGAAAGTGCCCAGCTCAACGCCGTAGGGGTGGGGTTTGATTTCTTCGGGTTCGGGCGGGAGTTCATCGACTGCGCGAGGGTAGACGATCCTGTCGGAGAACTCCTGGGTGCGGACGACGCCTTGTTCGTCTGCAGTGATGTCGGGATCGCTTTCCGCGAGATCCGGGTTCTCGTTGGCCTTGTCGGGCGGGATGAAAGTGATGGAGCAGTGGGGGTTGGAGATCGCGGTCTGCTCGAGGTAGGTCTCCACGGAGCCCTTGCCGCGGAAGAACTTGGCCTCCATCTCGATGGAAACTCTGGTGCCGGTGCCGGGGGGGAACTCCTCGGTCTCGATGTCGACAGTGACTTCGGGCTTGTTTTTCGTGGTATCCATCGCGAGTTCGAGATGGTGGGCGGGCTTGTTCTTGCTGGGGCGCGTCGTGATGACCATGGGCTTGCCGGTGGTCATGAGGCCGTACATGCCGGCTGCCGAGATGCCGATACCCTGCTGGCCCCGAGACATCTTGAGCCGGTGGAACTTGGAGCCGTAGAGCAGGCGCCCGAAGATGTTCTCGACCTGCTTGCGGACGATGCCCGGCCCATTGTCCGTAATCGTGACCCGGTACCGCCCGGGCTTTTGCACCGATGGCGGGGGGGTAATCTCATCGATCCGGACTTCGATGTCCGGGAGAATCCCGGCCTCTTCGCAGGCGTCGAGCGCGTTGTCAACGGCTTCCTTGACGGTGGTCAGGAGCGCCTTGCGCGGGTTATCGAAGCCGAGCAGGTGCCGGTTTTTGGCGAAGAACTCGGAAACAGAGATATCACGCTGCTTGGTGGCCATCGTTTCGGCGTTGGCACGGGCGCGAGAAGACTTGGCTTTGGCCATGTAGACCACCCTCCTTGGCGGCAATAAATAGCCCTCATCGGGCCAGAATCCTGATCGAGAGGTCAGGATAGCACACCATGAAGTCTACGGCTGATGGTTTGAGCTTGGATTTCGGTTCGCGCGGTCAAAAAACCCCCTGATCTTCACGAAAACCACACGACGCGGCGGATGATAATCCGACCCGCTGCGCTATCTTTCATGCAGAGTTCCGGTTGTAGCCGGGCGTCATGAGCAGCATGGCTGATCATGAACGGAGATTTGCTTGAGAGAACCAACAGAAGGATTTTCACCATGAAGAACATCATCACCATGAGCGCCGTTGCAATGCTCGCAGGCGTCGCCAACGCGGATATCGTCTCGTACTGGGATTTCAATAACCAGGGCCTCCCCTCGGGCGACTTTGGCTTTGAAGTTTCGGATTTCCCCTACAGCGCTGACATGGGCGCGGGCCAGTTCACCGTTGCCAACTTCAACGACGCATCAACAGATGGTGTGTACACCTGGCTTCAGAGCTTCGCAGGGACAACCACCGGCGCACTCGACGGCGTTTCCGGCGGCTCATTCTCGTTCCAGGGCGCGACCACCCAGGCCACGACCAACAACGGGGCGCAGGCGATCTTCTCGTTCGACGGCACCAACTGGACCGACCTGACCTTCGACTTCGCTCGCCGCGGCACCAGCACCGGCTTCAACAGCCTGAGCATCGAACTCTTTGACGGCACCGCCTCGCTGGGTGTCATCGACACCATCCTTGGCGTACAGACCTCGACTTGGAATGCCAACAACTACGATCTGTCGGCACTCAACGGCGTCGCTGATGCCAGCATCGTCCTCACCTTCGACGGTGCCAGCTCGGACACCGGCAACAACCGCATCGACAATGTCACCATTTCGGGGAATGTAATCCCAACCCCCGGCACCTTCGCACTGATGGGCCTTGGCGGACTGGTTGCGACCCGTCGCCGTCGTGCATGAGTGACTCGCGTGAGCAGTCGTTCACGGATACATCCATCCAGCCTATTTTCATGCGAACGCCCTTCTTGGGCGTTCGTTTTTATACCTGGTCGAGGAAGTCGAATACGGGGTGGTATCGCACGATTGCGCTTGTATGCTCCAGAGCCGCAGGCCGAAGCTCAAAGGAGATTCCGCACAAAAACCGGATCCAACGGCTTAATTTGAAGTTTTCCCGGATAGATTCATATTGGTTGTTGTATATTGGGTTGACAGTTATCGCCATATGCTGAGCGTTTGTAGGCGAAGATCTGATTTGGCGAAACCTTGATCCATTTGAAAATCAGGAGATACGAGTATGAATGTCAGAATCATTTTGGCCGGTTTCGTAGTCGGCCTAGCCGGATCAATCACGACCGCTGGGCAGTTTGACTCTACCCCAAATATCATCTTTCATGATGCGTTGCTGCGTACCGAAGGCAATGTCTGGGATATCGAGAACTACTCTTATCTGAGTGAACGGCTCGACGCCGGCGATTCGCAGTATGGATACATCTTGAGCAGCTTCACATCGTTTAATCGTGGTGGTTTCGCTTCTCACATTGGCATTGAGGGTGGAGATTACGGCGAAGATCTGGATGTGACCGTGAGCTACCAGGATGCATTTGGCGATTGGCACTCGTTTGACGATCGTATTCATGGTGAGTACAGCGATTGGATCAGGTACTTCAGCTTGACCTTCGACTATCAGCAGCTGATCGTGACAGCAGTATCGGATCCACGCGATACAGATCCGCGATCCTCGGTCCCGGGCATTCCAGCACCCAGTGGGCTTGCGTTGCTTGCAATCAGTGGTGTGGGCTGCACACGGCGCAGGCATCGCTGATTCTTACTGGAATATCAACGGCTCGATCCGAATACGGAAGCACGCCTCTAAAGGCGTGTTTTTCTTGAATCGGTTTAAAAGTCAGACCTTGGCATTGAGCCACCCACCCTTGAAGAAACGAATCGAGAAGATGACGCCACGCAGGAACATCTCTGAGCACAGTGCGATCCAGAGCGCGGGAAGGCCGGGGGTGATGCCGAACCATGCTTCAAAGAGTCTGGGGTTGGTGATGACGCCGCCACCCATGAACTCGGGGATCGGGATATCCACGCCCGAAACGAAGTACGCCAGTGGTAGGCGCATGCCGTAGGTTGCGAACCAGGTCAGCCCCATGACCCATTTGACATCGCCAGCGCCGCGCATGGCGGAGCGGAAGACAATACCAATGGCAAACGGGACCTGCACGATGCCGCAGGTGATGAGCAGGGGAGGTACAAGTTCCATGTGTTCGGGCTGCGTTGACATCGCGTTGGTAATTGACTGAGAGAACAGGATGAAGCACACACCAAGCCCACCCATGATCAGCGAAGCGATTACGGTGCACCGGAACACCGCTTTCCTCGCCAGATCGGGGCGATTCATGCCCAAATACTGGCCCGCGAGTGTCGCTGCCGCGATGCCCATTCCAAAGCCCGGCATGAAACTAAACGCCTCAATCCGAATCCCGATGATATGCGCTCCAAGGAGCCCGTCACTACCAATCTGCAGCGCAAGCAACCCGACGATTGCGATGATGAAGAAGTTGCCCAGCCACATGCCAAAGGTTTCGAGAAAGTTGGGCACCGCGAGTCGCACAAATCGATATACGGTGATCGTGTGCGGCTTCAGGTTGCGCATCTTTAAGCGGATCGACCACTTGCCAGAAAGCGCCAGCGACAAAATCAACCCGGCACCAAAGATGTCACCGATGACCGTGCCCAACGCGATGCCGCGCACGCCCCAGTCAAGGCCCAGCGGGCTCGTCAGCCCAAACACGGTCACGCCCGAGATGCCCCAGCTCACCAAGATATTCACCGCGTTCCGCAGGATCATCGCGTAGAGCGGTGACATTGAATCGCCCGCACCGCGTGAGCATGCGATCAGCGCGAAGAGCAGGGATGCGAATGGGGTGCCGAGCGCGATAATCCGCATGTATTCATTGAAGTATCCCCCCGCTGAATCACTCATATTGAGCAGACTCACGATGCCCGGAGAAAGCACCCAGACCACGGCACCGATGCCAGTGCCACAGATGAGCGCAAGCGTAGTCGCCTGCCCGAGCATGACATTGGCAACACCCATCCGTCCCTTGCCGACTGACCGTGAGATCAAGGCCGTGGCGCCGACGCCGATGGCCATGATGACCAGCCCGATGAACCACATGATGTAGCTTGCCCCGCCGATGGCATCCGTGGCGGCGACGCCATCATCAAGCGAAGCACTGAGCTTGGTGTCCACGAGCCCGACCAGCGAGTTCAGGAACGATTCAAGCACCACCGGCCACGCGAGCACAAAGATCGCTGCGCCCATCGTCAGACCCTTGAGTCGGCCCGATCTGAATCGCCCCTCATCGGTTACCGTGGCCCTGGGACCGGTGTCCGCGATGCCCCCAAGGGTCGTGACCGTCATGGGCTGCCCGACAAGCTCCTCGAGGTCGTCCTCGTGCATTGGCCGTTCGACGGGGTCATGGGAAGGAACGCAACTGGGTTCGTGTTCGGCTTTTCGATCAGTCATACGGCCCGTCGGCTCCAAATCAGCACCGGTCTGCTACCGGGCGAATCTCTGAGTGTATGCGAGACGCGCCCGATGCCTGCTCGCTCCGGCAACGAGTTTGCACCCGCTGCTCAATATTGAGAGGAGTCGCCCCGCCCGATGCAGTTTTACAGAACATACATTATCGGACTTTAGGCCAAGGGCTCGGCCATCATGGCTCGCATGGGTTCGCGACGGCTGGGGCGTGCACATAAACCGAGTGCGGGCTTATGCGGAACCCAAGCTCCTGCTGTGGCTCGAGCACACTGGGAACCGCGCTGGGACGCTCGCCATCGATCTGGACAAAGCTGTGCTGCCTGGCGGTCAACTTGATGTTCTCGGCACTGGCGCAGCGTGCACCACCAAGCCGACTCAGCAAGGCAAGGTAGCGGAGCCCTGAAGTAACCGATGTTCGCCCGGAGATGTGCGCGATATCGATGCGTCCATCATGCCAGCACGCCTTGGCGCAAGGATTGAAGCCGCCGCCGTAGTTCCGCATATTTGCGATCACGAGCACCCCGGGTCGACTGAGCAAGGGGGAGTGATCTCCATCAAGCTCAACATCAAGGTGAGCAAAGCGAGGTTTCAGGATCTCCCTGAGCACCGGCTTGATGTATGCGCGATAGCCACCAAGCCGGCGTGATTCCTCGAGCCGATGAATCACTGAGGCATCCATGCCCAGTGAGGTCATGATCAAGAACGGGTGCCCGTTGCAGGTTGGCAGATCGACTCGAATCGGTGCCACTTCACGCTCGAGCTGCTCGAGGGCGCGTTGGGGCTTTCGCGACATCCCGAACGCGTGGCAGATCAGGTTGGCCGTCCCGGTGCCGCAATGATAAAACGGGGTCCGGGTTTCGCTGAGCATCCACAGCATGTGATGCACGGTGCCGTCGCCGCCCACGATAACCAATCGATCTCCCCCTTTGATTCGCTCTGGGGTGATCGGGGCCCCGGCACCGATCGAGCAGATCTCCACCGCATGACCGCGACCGCGAGCAAGCGACGAGATCTCATCGCCAAGCGCTTTCGCCTTGCCTCGTCCGGAGCGCGGGTTGGTGACAACTGTGATCCGCATGTAGCAGCCATTATCGGATATCTGACGGCAGGACACGCAGAATCGCGGCCCGTCAGCTCCCGTGCTATGATCGGGTCTTATGCCATTCGCAGTCCGATCACATACCGATGTCGAAGCAGCCTATACCGCGGCCCAGAAGGTCGTCGAGACCCACCACCGCATCTCAGCGTTTCTTCACGAAGGGCTGACATTGGCCCAGATCGACCGATTTGTCTTTGAAACGCTCGAAGCGCTCAACTGCAAATCCTGTTTCTTCAAATACAAAACCGGCGGGCTCCCCCCCTTCCCATCCCAGGCGTGTCTGAGCGTGAACCACTGCGTCGTCCATGGCAACGCCGCGTACATGCTCGAGCCACTCAAGAAGGGCGATGTGCTCAAGATCGATATCGGCGTACGCCACAAGGGATGGATGGGCGATGCCGCATGGACCTATGTGTTCGGCGAGATGACACCCGAGGTCAAAAAGCTGACCGACTCCGGCAAAGAATCACTCGCCCAAGGCATCGAGCAGCTCCGGCCAGGCAACACCTGGCTCGATTGGGCCAAAGCGGTCCAGCGCATCGTGGAAGACGAGTACGGATTCCATCTCATCCGAGGCCTGGGTGGGCACGGCTACGGCAAGAAGCTCCACACCCCGCCATGGATTTCCAATGTCGTCCCCTCCCACCCCAACGAATGGCCAGACGCAACACGAATCATTGAGCCGGGCGCACTCGTGGCGGTCGAGCCCATGATCGGAGTTGGTACCGGCGAGATCACACAAGGCCCGAAGCAATGGCCAATCTTCACCGCCGACAGTTCAAACTCAGTCCATTACGAGCACGATGTCCTTGTGACTTCAGACGGCCCACGCATCCTCACCGAGGGCCTCCAAGAGGTTCAGGATGTGATCACCCGCTGAGTCACGCCCAACGAGCGAGCAACCATGAACCGAATTGCCAAAGCGTTTGTTGATGCCAAGGAGCGCGAGCAGGGGGCCTTGCTTCCATTTCTTTGCGCAGGTTCTCCCGAACCCGATTCGCTGACCAAGCTGCTGCCCGTGCTCGAATCAGCGGGTGCGAGCATCGTCGAGATCGGCTTTCCTTATTCAGACCCGATCGCAGATGGCCCGACGATCGCCGCAGCGATGCACGAGGCACTGAAACGCGGCACCACCCCCACGACCATCTTTGAGCAGGTCCGATCAGTCCGTGATCGCCTCAGTATGGGCCTGGCCGCCATGGTCAGTGTCTCGATCGTCACCGCGATGGGCGGCCCCGAGGAGTTCGTCAGGCGGGCCGTGGATGCGGGCTTCGACGGCTTCATTTTTCCCGATCTGCCGCTCGATGAAGCCCATGCCTACCGTGAGTTTTGCAAGTCGCACAACGCGACCATGACTTTGCTCATCTCCCCAACCACCCCGACCGAACGAGCGATCGAGATCGCCAACGCGTCAACCGGGTTCGCGTACCTGCTTGCCCGCGCCGGGGTCACCGGCGAACGGAGCGATCTGCCCGACATTGCTGAGCGTGTGCGCTCCATCCGCTCCAAGAGCACCACGCCTATTGCCTGTGGCTTCGGCCTCTCCAATGCTGAACAGGTCGCCGCCGCCATCAAATACGCCGACGGCGCAATCGTCGGCAGCGCCTTGGTTCGCGCACTTATCGAAGCACACGCCCAAGGCCAAGACTACGCCCAGCACGCCGAACACTTTGTGCATGAACTCGCGATGGGCCTGATCTCAATGGACCAGATCTGACCCACGCAGCAGACCTAATCCGGGTACAATGAATCAGAGGCGTAAGCCCATGGCCCCGTAGCTCAGCGGTTAGAGCGCGCGACTCATAATCGCTTGGTCCCCGGTTCGAATCCGGGCGGGGCTATTTTCATGCGCCCCCCTCCCCCACATTGGGGCATATAGTATGTAGACACGAAGTATAAAAAGACTAAAAAGGGATAAATTCATCTTGTGTAGAATATGAAGGAAGGTATACTTCGTTCACACACATCCCATTTAGGGGGGCAAGATGAAGCGCAAGACCACCTCGCCGACTACCGAATCTTCTCGTCAACGAATGATGATTTTCTCGCTGTTCCTGCTGGGCCTGACGATTGGGATCACCGGATTGGCCATGGGCAAGGCGCCGCCGCTCAAGACGATCATCACTTCTGATTACATTGTGCTGGCCAATAACGATCTTGGCATGCACTGCATGATGCGTGATTTTTCGCACTTCATGATCCTACCGCCGTATAACAATGTGCAGGCTGTGGTGATCAAGCGGGGCAACAACCCGGATGTCATTGACATCAGCGAGGGCAGCGACTTTACGCTCGACTACACGATCTTGGGCAATACCCATTCTTCAACCAAGTCAAACTTCTGGAAGTTTGATCAGGATCTTCTGGGCGTGGATCTTCCGCCAGACATTGGGTTGACGGGGAATGGTATGTACGGCACGCTGACTGCTGAGCAAGACAGGTGGCTGGTGACTGGAATTCCGATCACACCGCAGGATGATGCGGGACGGATCAACCCGTATCAGCTCGCCACGCTGACCTTGCACAAAGAGGGCACGGGGATGGTCGCGCAGACCCAGACCGTTATCCCCGTCTCATGGGAACTCTCGTGTAATGTCTGTCATGGCGATCCGCAGGCGGGGACCAATGTGGAGGTCGATGTTCTGCGCGATCACGACCGGATACATAACACGGATCTTGAATCGAATCAGCCGGTGTTCTGCGCGGCGTGTCATGCCGATCCTGCGCTTGGTGCACCGGGTCAGCCCGGAATCTCAACTTTCTCTTCGGCCATGCATAGCGCCCACGCTGATCGGCTCGTCGATCTGCCTGCTTCCTTCGACAACACCTGCTACGCCTGTCACCCCGGGCGACGTGCTCAATGCCAGCGCGATGTGCATTCTGCAAACGGTTTAGACTGCATCTCATGCCACGGCGAAATGGCTGATGTGGGCAATCCGGCACGTACGCCATGGCTTGATGAGCCACGCTGTGCGGATTGCCATACCCGCCAGGGCTTTGAGTTTGAGCAGCCGGGTAAGCTTTTCCGTGAGTCCATTGGGCACGGTGGCGTCTCATGCTTCGCGTGCCATGGCAGCCCACACGCGATCACGCCTGCGACGACAGAGACAGACAACCTCCAGGCCATTCTGCATCAGGGGTTCGCCGGCGTGATCTCGGACTGCACGGTCTGCCACACCTCCATGCCCAACGAACCCTTCTTCCACAGCGTGGACGACTAAGGAGGCCTCCGAATGAAACGCACAGCCACACAACTTGCACTTCTGGGCATCGCTTGTGCGATGGTCAGCGCAGCCGACCACTACATCGTGACGGATCTGGGGACGCTGGGCGATGCGACCGGCGCGTCGGGGGTCAACGACCAGGGTGTAGCCGTGGGCTATGCCGTTGATTTGCTCTATCGCTACCACGGCTTTACCTCTGATCAAGGTGTTTTCAGTCCGTTGACTTCCAACATGGGCATGACGGCCCAGGCGCAGGCGATGGGGATCAACTCGCTCGACTTCACCATTGCGGCCTCGTACATGCTGGGTCAGTTCGACACGACCGCGCTGCTCTATGACAACACCATGCCGATGATGATGCCGATGAATATGGGTGCGTTTATGCCCACGGCGATCAACGACAGCATGCAGATTGTGGGCTCACGGTTTGTCACCGATCCTACCGGTTTCAAATACGAACAGGCATGCATCTGGCAGATGGGGGTGCTCGCCTCGCTCAACCAACTCAGCAACGGGCATACTTCGCTGGCATTGGGGCTCAACGATGCCGGGTGGGTTGTTGGCAGTGCCTTCCCTGCGGGCTCGCTCACCCCCACCGCCGTGCTCTGGATCGGTGATACCCAGTCAGATCTGGGCACGCTTGGTGGTGCTTTGGCTCAGGCCCGGGCCATCAACAATGCACGCCAGGTTGTCGGCATCTCCAAGACCAACAGTAGCGATGTGCACGCGTTTGTGTATCAGCTCGATGCTTTGGGGGGTGTTCTCTCGCGGACCGACCTGCCCGACCTTGGCTCTGGGTACGGCGTCGCAAATGCGATCAACGAGCAGGGACTGATCGTTGGTTCATCCGACAACCAGGCAGTGCTTTGGGAGAACGGCGCGGCCATCAACCTCAACACCCGCATCGATGTGGGCAGTGGCTGGGACCTTGCCAACGCAACGGGAATCAATGAATCGGGGCAGATTGTGGGTGTGGGTGCCCTCGGAGGCGATCCGTTCCGTGCCTTCCTGCTGACCCCTGGCGTGGCGTGCATCGCGGATCTCAATGGCGACGGCGTGCTCAGTTTCTTCGATGTCTCGCTGTTCATTCAGTTGTACAGCGACCAGGATCCGATCGCAGATTTCACCGGCGACGGTGCTTGGAACTTCTTTGATGTGTCCGAATTCATTGGGGCGTATTCGGC
This sequence comes from Phycisphaerales bacterium UBA1924, assembly GCA_965283805.1. Lineage (GTDB taxonomy): Bacteria > Planctomycetota > Phycisphaerae > Phycisphaerales > UBA1924 > UBA1924. The sequence goes on from CBDIPV010000001.1 coordinate 518,272, forward strand.
TGGCTGCCCTTGAGGGAATGCTCAGGTGTGCACGGGTTCATCGACCCGGCTCAGGCCGGATTCTTGAGCCGCCTGTGCCACCGCTTTGGCGACAAGCGGCGCAATGGAGCGATCGAGCGGGTTGGGCAGGATCTGGTCGGGGCTGGGGTTCTCGACGGCATTGGCCAGCGCGTGGACGCAGGCGAGCTTCATGCGGCCGTCGATCTGCGTGGCCCTTGCATCGAGTGCCCCGCGGAACAGGCCGGGGAAGGCGAGCACATTGTTGACCTGGTTGGGGTAGTCGCTGCGTCCGGTGCCGATGACGGCGGCCCCACCCTTGCGTGCCTCATCAGGGGTGATCTCGGGTGAGGGGTTAGCCATGGCGAATATGATGGCGTCGTTGTTCATGAGCCGCACATCGTCCGCGGTGAGCAGGTTGCCCGTGCTTACCCCGATGAACACATCCGCGCCACGGATGGCGTCGTGCACGCTGCCGCTCATGCCCTTGCGATTGGTAAACCCGAGCAGGGCCCGTTTCTCGTCGTTGAGGTCGCTGCGATCGGGGCTGATGATTCCCTTTGAGTCGCACATGATGACCTCTTTGACACTCACGCAGACATCGGCCTCATGGTCGACGCAGCGCAAGAGCTTGGCGATCGCTGTGCCCGCAGCACCTGCACCGTTGATGACAACCCGCGTGTCTTCAAAGTCCTTGCCCACCACCCGCATAGCGTTGATAAGGGCCGCGAGCAGTACAATCGCTGTTCCGTGCTGATCGTCGTGCATCACGGGGATGCCGATATCCTGCAGTGCTTGCTCGACGGCGAAGCAGCGCGGCGCGGCGATGTCTTCAAGATTGATCCCGCCGTAGCTCGGGGCAATGGCTTTGGCGATCTCGATCAGCTGCCGCGTGCCCACATCGCCGTCCGGCACCTGGACACACAGCGGGATCGCGTCGATGCCCGCGAACTCTTTGAACAGGCAGGCCTTTCCCTCCATCACCGGCATGGCGGCGGCGGGACCGATGTTTCCCAGCCCGAGCACAGCCGTGCCGTCTGTGAGGACGCAGACGCTGTTGCCGCGCATGGTCAACTCGAAGCTCTCATTCTCGTCGTCGCGAATCAACTCGCATGGACGGGCCACGCCTGGGGTGTACGCTCGCGAGAGGTCTTCGCGGGTATCGAGTGGTACCTTGTTGTGCACCGCGACTTTGCCACAGTGCGCTCGGTGGAGCTCAACTGACTGTTCGAACACATCACCCATCACTGGTCCTTCCCTAAATAAAATGCACCGGAGTGTAGGCCGCCGCGGGCAGAGTGCTAGAGATCCAGATCGGCCACGACCATGGCGTGGTCAGAGACTTCGAGCCCGCTCTGGCGGTCGATGTGGCAGTCTTTGAGCGCCCTGTGGGCGGCCTTGTTTAGCAGGAGGTAATCAATGCGCCAGCCACGATCCTTGGCTCGGGCCTGACCCCGATTCGACCACCACGAATAGGGTCCATCGACATCCCCATACTTCTCGCGCACGATATCCCGCCAGCCGGAATCGAGCATCTCGCCCATCCATGCCCGTTCATGCGGCAGGAAGCCCGAGGTGTTCTGATTGCTTTTCGCATAAAAAATATCCCGCTCGGTATGCGCGACATTCAGGTCACCGCCCAGAATCGTCGGCACACGAGATCGGAGCATCGGCTGGGCCCAATCGCGGAACGCCGGCAACCATTCGTCCTTGATCGCCTGCCTGGCATCGCCCGATGAACCTGACGGGAGATAGACGCTGACCACACGAACAGGGCCAACCCGGGCGACCACAACCCGCCCTTCGAGGTCCGATTGGCCGATACCCCGTGATTCCTCCTTGAGTTCGTCTCCTACGACCCAGATCGCGGTCCCTGAGTATCCCTTCTTCTCGGCGGGGTGCCAGATGGTGCACCATCCCTCTGGGTATCGCATCGATTCGGGGAGCTGCTCTGGCAGCGCACGAACCTCTTGCATCAGCAGCACATCCGGCTTGACCCGCCCGATGTGCTGCTCGAAGCCCTTGCGATGAGCCGCTCGCAGTCCGTTTACATTCCATGTCGCGATTCGCATAAGGAATGGTAGCGGCACCGAACCTATCGTGAACAATGAGCAGTTCACACGCAACCGTTATGGCCGGGATCCCCCAGTCCAATCTCTCGCTGTATCACAAAGTCCGTTTCAGCGTCGGCGATCCTTGCGCATATATCGAAACAGACGATGGCATGCGTGTGCTCATTCTGCGTGACATCGAGATGGAGCGAGCAAAGGCGAATGCCCGGGCGGATAAATTTTACTGCCCGGCAGACTTTGAGCCCGAAGAAGGCCTCGACGGCGATCGTGAAACAGCGACCGCACAAGCGCTCGCCGAGTGCCTGGTGCGTGGCGGCATCACCAGCGTCACCGCTGACCGATCCCTCCCACTCATCTATGCGTTCATGATGCAGAGCCAGGGCATCGAACTCGAGTGTGACATCGATCTGGGTGTCGCAGATCGGCGCAGTAAGGACGACGATGAACTCAAGCATCTGCGTTCGGCACAAGCCATCACCGAGTCCGTAATGCGTGAAATGTGCGAGATGATTTTCGACTCCAAGGCGAACGCCGAAGGCGTCCTCGAGCACGGGGGGGCGGCGCTCACCAGCGAGCGGGTGATCGCTATGATCGATATCGCCTTCCTCAGGCACGGTGCGACCACGCCCCACGGCTCAATCGTGGCCTGCGGTCCGATCGGCGCAGATTGCCACCACCGAGGGACGGGGGAACTGAGAACTGGTCAGCCGATCATCATCGATATCTTCCCACACATTCGCAGCACCGGATACAACGGTGACTGCACACGCACCATCGTCCACGGCTCGATTCCCCCGGAAGTTGCCAAGATGCACGCGGCCGTGCTTGAAGCGAAGAACGCCGCCGAGTCGAGCGTCAAAGCAGGGGTAACCGGAGAAGATGTGCACCTGGCGGCCATCGAGGTTATCAAAGCACACGGATACAACGCGGGGCTGCCCGAAGACAATGCACCCGATTCGTTCTGTTCGATGGTCCATGGCACCGGCCACGGCATCGGTCTGGAAGTCCATGAGCCCCCGCTGCTCGACATGAAAGGCCCGGAGCTCGTCATCGGTGATGTCCTCACCATCGAACCGGGTCTGTATTGCAAAGCGATCGGAGGCGTGCGCATCGAGGACATGGTCGCGGTTACCCAGGACGGCTGCATCAACTTCAACACGCTCCCAACCGGATTGCAATGGTGAGATCATGGCCAAGCGCAACGAGCACAAACCAAGCCGCATAAACGGCATCTGGGGCGACGCGTTGCTCAATAAGATCCCCGGAATTTCACGCAAGCGACGCAAGCGAGACGCAAGTAAAAAACGCCGCGTCTTGCAGCGGCGTGAACTTGATTGTGTCACGGACTAGGTTTACTTGGCTTTACCCTGGCTGGCGACCGCCGCCATCGCTTTTTCAACAGCAGCGGCATCACCAAGATACTTCTTCGAGATCGGTTTGAGATTCTCATCAAGCTTATAAATCAGCGGCATCCCGGTGGGAATATTCACTCCAACGATGTCGTCATCACTGATGTTGTCCAGATGCTTCACCAGCGCCCGCAGCGAGTTGCCGTGCGCTGCGATGAGTACACGCTTGCCAGCTTTGATCTGGGGCACGATCTCGGCTTCCCAATATGGAACGACCCGCTCAACTGTGTCCTTGAGGCACTCGGTCGACGGCACCTCGCTGGGGTTGAGGGCCTTGTAGCGTGGGTCATGCCCGGGCCAGCGTTTATCGGATTTCTCCAGCGCCGGCGGCGGGGTGTCATAGCTGCGACGCCAAGTAAGCACCTGCTCCTCGCCATGCTGGGCCGCAGTCTCTGCTTTGTTCAGACCTTGGAGCGCCCCATAGTGACGCTCGTTGAGCTTCCAACTGCGGATCACGGGAATCCACATCAGGTCCATTTCTTCCATCACATGCCACAGCGTGCGGATCGCCCGCTTGAGCACCGAGGTATACGCCACATCGAACAAAAAACCCTCATCGAGCAACAGCTGCCCGGCGGCCTCGGCCTCATCATGCCCACGATCGGAAAGCGGAACATCCTTCCAGCCGGTGAACCGGTTCTCTTTGTTCCAAACGCTCTCGCCGTGACGGATTAAAACCAGTGTGTACACAATGCGCTCCTCGGGTCATCAGAATCGTGATCCAAGCCGCATTCTAGCCGTGGTTGCTCTGTTTCTGATCGACAGGCCGGATTTCTCCGACCGCGGGGTCAAACATCGCCACAACTTCACAAACCGATCGCTGGCTGGCATACTCCACATCGGCCCCGAACCCCAAATCGACCAGTCTGCACGCGTGATAGCTCGACGCGACCCGGCCCTTCGCGGCCAGCTGCATCAAGCGCGCGGAATCGTCCGCCGCGTGGGTTTGATCCAGCGCCCCCACGATCGCCCCGGCACAGATACAGTCCTCAAGCGACACGCGTTGGTCTGTTCCTGAACAAACCAGCACCACATTCATCTCACACGCCGAGAGATACCCGCAGACCGCATGAAGCGTCGTAATCGACCCGGTGATGATCTCCGCTGCCCCGTCGCACATGTGCAGTGCTCGCGTGCCGTTGGTCGTGGTGAGCACCAGATCACGCCCCCCCACCGCCTCGGGTGTGTATTCGCCGGGGCTGTTACCAAGCACGAACCCCTCGGGCTTGATGCCGCCCCGCTCGCCGCAGAGCAGCGCCCCCTCGCGTTCGTGGGCGATCATGCGAGCCGCATCGATCGAGGCGACGGGCACAACGCACGCCGCGCCTTGTTCAAACGCGCGGGCGATCGTCGTGGTCGCGCGGAGCACATCGATCACGACCGCGACGCGGCCACGAAGTGCATCGGGCTCAAGATGATCTGGCAACGCCACCGCGCTGATCTTGTGCATCGCTCAGTCTATGCCGCTCATTCCCGATCGATCGCGTACACATGCAGGCTGGGGAACCAACGCTCGAGGAGCGCATCGACCGAGAGCGACGGCGGGGTCACCCTGGCGATCAATGTCCGCTTGGCATGCTCGATCTCACGCGGTGTCAGCTCAAGCAGATCAATCGCGTCAAGCGTGCGGGCAAGTTCTGTAAGTATGGCCTGAGACTCAGGGGCGTAACCCATACCCTCGGCGAGCAATGCATCGAACGACTCATAGGCCGAGTTCGAGTGCAACCAAACCTGCACCATGGCCCGCTGAACACGATCATCGTGCTCACGGGCTGCACCCTCGCCAACACGCGCGCCGAGCAGATCGACATAGTTCCGCACCAGACGCTGCACGCTCGACCGGTTCAACCGATCGATCGTGATCCCAAAGCCCGAGGCATCATTCGTAACTCCCACCCCGCCATCGAGATAACGCTGTGCTCCCCGATCCTTTGCGTTACGGATGGTGCTTGCATCCGGATCTGTGGGGGCGAAGCCAAGCTCGATGAGCACCTCGCGGCTTGCCAGCAGCGGGTCGTCTGTGCGCAGGTTCAGTGGCGCTTCGTCATCCAGCGCCCGCGCAAGATTGGACTGTGTGTCATCAGGGTCAACACCCATCGGCGGCAGCGTCAGGTCGTAGGGGTAGAGCAGATCTGAAGTTCCAGAGAGCATGCCAGCGAAAAGGTCCACCGAAACACCGCCCGGGAAGGTTTCGATCGTCAGCGATCCAGCATTGCCCATGCCCGAGTTATTGAAGAGTTGCACGCTCCCGCCGCTGCCCAGCAGCACCGGACCGTCGCCACCCAGCGAGCCGATCAGTGTGATGTCGCCCGACGCGATCAGCTCGAGCCCGTCGTCGGTCAGCCCATCGAGATCTCGATCGGACTCATTGCCCGTCCAGTCAATCTCACCCGGCGCACGCGTGTTGAACACGATCTGGCCGCCAGAGCGTCCCTCGGAGGCAATCCGAAGATCACCCAAGACATTGAGATCACCCACGGCAATCCTGGTCAGACCATCGCCCTTTGCATTGAGCGAGAGCGACCCGAACGAAACCATTTTTTGTCCTTGGCCCATCACGATCGATTCTCGTGCATTGATCGAGAATAGATGGCCCAGATCCACATCAGCGCTGTTCATGAGCTCAAGCCCGGCCATCGCGCCGGTCCCAAACAGGAACGCAGAGACACGAGAAGGATCGCTCAGGTCTCCGCCGAGGGTGATATTCCGGAACGCACCGCCGGGCGTCGCGCCCAGCTGCGGCCCCACACCGATCCCGTCGCGGAACTGATAGGGTGTGCGGGCCTCGCCCTGTCCCACCCAGGCCTGCCCGTCATACAGGAACGCGACATCACTCTGGCCGTCGATCGAAGAATAGAGGCGATCAGCAAACAACGCGCTGCCCATGCCCACATCAAAGGTGGTTGCAGATCCCGAGATCGCGACCGGGGCGTAGAAGTTCATCTGGTCGTTTACGCGCACATCGTCAAAGATCCGGACCAATCCGCCGGTGACATCGAGCGTCCCTAGCCGCCCGCCATCGCCCATGCCGACCGCCTCGCTGAAGCGAACAGTCCCGCTTCCGGCGTTGACAAAAAGATCATGCTCCCGGCCGGCCTGCGAATCCACCGTTCCCTTGAACGCGATCTGCCCGCCGGTGCTTGTCAGGGAGACATCGTCATTCAGCTCCAGGTCGCCCTGGACAAAGATCCCTGTGCCGTCGCTGTGCAGATCAGCACGCAGCTCGATGTACGAATCATTCTCTGCGATCAGGGTCAACTCACCCGCGCTCAAATCGCTGTCCACCGCCATATGACCAGCGCTCACCGCGATGGTCGTGCTGTCCGCATCGATCGTCCCGTTGCTCCATGCGGCCAATGAATACACATCCCCCGCCGACAGGCCCGGCATGCCACTGGTGTCGAGCAGGTCGGTGTTGTCGAGATCGCTAGGACGCTCGAGCTGCACGAAGATATGTCCGAGGTGCTCGCCAACCAGCACCTGCTCGCCCGCGGCCATCACCACCGTGCCCCCGGGTGCAGAAATTGTCCCGTGGTTGGCCACACGCCCACCGATCAGCGCGATCAGATCGCCCTGCAGAAAACCACGGTTCTCCACCACGCCTCGTGCATCGGTGAACCGATAGGTCCCGTTCATAAAGTCGCTGTTGCTGATGTTGCCCGCGGCGGCATAGAGCGCGCCGACATTGACCACCGCGCCCTGACCGAAGATCACACCCGCGGGGTTCACGATAAAGATCTGACCGTTGCCGATCAGGTTCCCCATGATCTCGGTTGGCGTCCCGCTCGTGATCCGATTCAGGACCCGGCTATCCACACCGGGCATGATGAACTCAACCGTCTCGCCCGCGGCGATATTGAACGAGATCCAATCAATGATCGTGATCTCCCCGGTCAGCACCCGGGTCCAATCCCCGTAGTCGATGTCTGCCTCACCCTCGACAACATCACCGCCCTCAGGCGATGCCTGCACGACGCCGGCCCCAAGCAGCAGCGAGCAGAGAATAGGGCTATGCCAGAAGAGTGAACGGTTCTTGTCTTTGGTTGTCATCATGCGTTCCTTACTGAATCTAGAAGACGAACTGGGCCATAAAGTGCAAACGAGAATCACCGACATCGACGGTTCGATTCGCGCCAACCCCAAGCGGGGTGAGTGCGATGCCGTAGTCGAGTCGGAGGGTGAGGTTGGACTTGAGCTGCGCCTCGATGCCAACGCCCGTGCCCACGAGCGTCTCGGCACGCTCAAAGAATGGCGCGTCGTTCGGGCTCACACGCGCGGCATCCACGAACCCCTTGAAAATCAGATCCCAATCCGCTGCGCCATACGGGCGAGTCCGTGTGTTGCGAAAAGTCTGTCCTAGCAGTGTGGTAGTCTGGCCACCGACCGGGGTTGATCGCCCGAGATGGAACCGATATTCGGCGCTGGCGATAATCGAGTCATCACCGACTGCGGCGGACTCGGGGTAGCCGCGCACGCTGTAGGCGCCGCCCGCGACCGACTCAAAGTTCGGCACCAATCGACCGTTAAACGACCACTGCCCACGCAAGCTCAGCGCCAACTCGTGGGCCAGGGTCATCTCGTCTTGGCCCTTTTCGCCTCGGAACCCTTCGGGATCCAAGTACGGGTCAAGGTAGAACGAATGGGTGAGCTGCCCGCGAAGGATCGTGAAGTTCTCATCGGCACCGAACCGTCCAAGCCGCACGACATCAGACGCTTCAGTTCCTGCGACTCTGCCCCAGTTGCTCTCGAGAATCAACTCGCCAAACGCGTTGTGCAGCGGGGTATTCTTCTCATACCGCACCCCGATGTTCGGCAGCAGAAACGACTCGCTGCCCTCAATCAGCAGCAGCCGGTTCTCGACATTGATATGCTCGAACCGGAACCCGGCCACAAGATCCACAAAACGAGGGCCATCCTGCCACACATTCCGCTGAATCTCAGCGCCCAGCGTGTACGATTCGCCCGTGAAGCTCTCAAAGCCAAAGCCAACATCGCGAGCCGTGTACTCGCTCCAACTCCCGTACAGCTTCAACCGGTTCTGAGGCCCAAGGTCAAACTCGTAGGACCCGATGAACGCATTGGTTTCATCGAACATGGCAGTGATGTAATCAAGCCGTAGCACATCGTCGCGGCCAGTCAGCTGACGATGGATAAACCCGAAGCGTTGACGCCACTCATCGGTGCTCTCGGTGCCTGTGTTGCTCACCGACACATACGCGCTCCAGGGCTTGGGCTCTGTGATCAAATAGTCCACCACGACCTCGCCCGGTTTGCCCGAAGGGGCGATCGCCACATCCGCGCGCCGGCCCGGATGCCGGTTGAGCCGATGGACCTCGGTATCAATCGCTTCGCGTGTGAGCAGGTCGCCGGGGGCCACATCGAAACGCTCACGCAAGCGCGCATGCTCGGGGCGGTTCACCTGTGACTCGGGTTCTTGCTCGCCGAGTTCCTCAGCACGCGGCACCAGTCGATCTCCCTGAGCAACACTGCGAACATCTCCCACGGCGGCTCGCCAGATGAATATGGTCAGCCCAGTCTGATCTGATGCTCGTCGATCCTCGTTCGTTGTTTGATACGCAATCTCGCTGGCATCGGGGGTCACCAGATGACCGATCAGTCCGTACTCAGCCTCCATATGGTCACGCACCGCTTGGTTGATCGCAGAAAGCGCACTTCCATAGACCAGCACGGCCCCACCCCTGCCGATTAAATCGAGCTGGACGGGGACGACCGGCGCGCCTTGCACCGGGCCAATCCAGCCGTTGCTCGTCGGCGAGAGCAGGACAAAGATTTCGCCGAGCGAATCCAGATCGGGCAGGCTCGGGTGAGTAAGCGGGTAGCGGAATGAGATCGAACTGACGCGATACCCAATCCCGTCGCGCTGCGGATCAACCTGCGCAAGCGGAATGGTCTCAACTTTTGGCGTGTCCGCTTCCGGATCCGGGGCGCCGTTTACGGGCGTGCCAACGCATGAGAGTATCGCGATCAAAATAAGGGTGGGTTCACATCGCAAGCGATTCGTCCAATCTGCATATGTCGTCCCACGACAACTGTATCACGGTTTTGGACATACACCAGCCCAAGGTCCGAGAAGCCAACAATGTTCTTTCGGTTTCAAGCCCGTACTAGATCTTAAACACGCAACTTCTGCGGCAATCACCAAATCAAGCCGCAGAATGAGCCGATTCTGGGAACATGCAGACCCACACCTTCGCCGTGCTGACCGGACTATGCCCCATGCTGCTGATGACAGGATGCGTCTCACAGCATTCCGTATCGAGCATCGAGCACACCGAACCATTGGGCTCACCGATCGAGTTGCAGGCGGCCGACCAAGCCGACCTTGAACAATCGTGGCACGAGGTCTTCGCAGAGCTACTGGAGACTCCGCCATCACCAACGCTGGCGACGCAACGCACCGGGCCGACGCTGGTCGCGGGCGATTGGCTCGCCATCCAGTGCGCTATCGCAGGCGGCTACTGGGATATGCCCACGACGAACAACGCCCCGGTCTTTGCCGAGGCGCTCGAATCGTGGCCCTATCTTGAATGAGCGTCGGCTTATGGCCGATTGCGCGAGCGGGTCACCATGTCGGTATACGCGCTCAGGTCCTGCGAGTTCACCTCGCCATCACCGTTGACATCCGCGTTCATGCTCTGGCGCTCGTAATCTGACAGGAATGAGCTGTAGTCCGCTGGACCCATAGAACCGTTGCCGTCAGAATCGAAGTCGCGCACGAACCGGTCGATCTCTCGGCGTTCTTGCATGACCGCGAAGGCCTCCTGCGATTCTTCGATGCTCAGCTGCCCATCGCCATCGCGATCAAACTCCGTCGTTGCATCACGCATCGTGTCGCCCCACTGCCCGCGTTGTTCTTCCCGCTGGGTCCGGCGCTCATCGCGCGAGAGTTCGCCGTCGCCGTTCGAGTCGTAGCGTGCGAGCTGCTCAGCCCGCTGCTGCTCGCGTTGTTCCTGCTGGAACGCCTCCATGGCTGCCTGCTCTTCCTCGTTGAGCACCCCGTTGCCATCGGCATCAAACTGGCGCATCAGTTCCTGACCCCGCGCTGATTGCTCAAACATCCCCTGGCGTGCCGCCATCCGCTCCTCGCGTGAAAGCTCCCCGTCGCCGTCAAGATCGAAGCGGTCCATCCATTCCTGACGCATCTGCTGCATCATGGCCCGGCGTTCATCCTCTGAAAGAATCCCATCGCCGTCGAGGTCGAACTCGGTCATGCGGTCCATCATTGCGCCCCAGCCACCCCGGGCGTTCTGAGCCGCCCCGCTGCTGCGACCCTGCGTGTCAATCTCGCTGCGGTCGACCGTTTGATCGGATGCAGCATCGGTCGGTAGCCCGCTGTCGAAGTACGAAACTGGGGCGGGATCCGTGTTCGATGCAATCGACAACTGCTCCGAGTTGTTATCAATCCCGGATGAAGTCAGCAGCATCATCCCGCCCATCGCGGTCACGCCAACAGCAAGAGCAACGATCGCAACCACTTTGGTATTCATAAACCCTCCAAGTCGGTTTTATATCCTGATGAACGCATGAGCTTGCCCAGTATGACATCTCAGGGCAGAATCTGCTCAAAAAAAGCAGCGGCCCGATAGATCTATCGGGCCGCGACGCAAAAAGATGCGAAAAATGGCGAGGGGGAGACTTGAACTCCCGACCTGAGGGTTATGAATCCTCCGCTCTAGCCAGCTGAGCTACCTCGCCGCATAGGGCATCAATGATAGCCCCAAAGTAGAAAAGATCGACTTATACCGTCAGTTTTGACTCGCTACTCGGCTTTGCCATGGATACAGGTAGATACAGGATACGGGGATCAGCTCGCCCCGCCGTTGCCCGAGGGCTCGACCTGGGCCTTCATCTGGCTCGGATTGGTGTGGGCTGTCCCCGTAGATTCCTGACCTTTGGGTGCGTTGGCAGAATCAAACTTCGCGGGCTCGCCTTTGCGATCATCCTTGGAGGTATCAGATTCCTGCTTGATGTCATCGGTCACATCCTTGAGTCCTTTCTTGAACTCGACGATGCCCTGGCCCAAGCTCCGACCAACTTCGGGCAGGCGACGCCCGAAGAGCAGCAGCATCACGATCCCGATGATCAGAATCTCAGGCCAGCCAAGGTTGGCAAGGAACGCCAGCGTATGTGTAGTTTCGTACATGCTCGGATTCAATGGACGGTCCTCCCAGATGTCAACGAGAATCAAAGGGCCATATTCCAATCGCCCGAGATTTCATCGGCGAACGCAGCCAGACTCGATCAACCATTCGGGCAATGCGTCTCAGCAAGCTCGATCACATTATGAAGCAGCACGGCCACCGTCATCGGGCCCACTCCCCCCGGCACAGGGCTGATATGCCCAGCAACCGCTGCCACGGCCTCGAAATCAACATCCCCGACCGTGCGCCGAATCCCATCAGCGTCCATGATGCGATTCACCCCTACATCAATCACCAATGCCCCCTCACGCACCATATCGGCGGTGATCAGCCCCGGCACCCCGGCGGCCGGGATCAGCACATCCGCACTCTGGCAGAGTTCCTTGATCCCTTGTGTGTATTTGTTACAGCTCACCACCGTCGCTTCGCGCTGCATGAGTAGCACCGCGATCGGCCGCCCAACAACGGCCGATGCCCCCACAACCACGCATCGCTTGCCCTTGAGATCGACGCCGGTGACATCAATGAGCTTGAGCGTCGCCAGTGCCGTGCATGGGGCCCGCATCGAGCGTCCGTAGACCACATTACCAATATTCGCGGGATTCACACCCTCGACATCTTTGTCCGGGTCCACCAACTGCTGAATGTGGTAGGCATCCACACCCTCGGGCATGGGCATGTGCACCATGATGGCGTGGACATCATCATCCTGATTCAGCTGCCGCAGGTGGTCTTCGATACAGTCCTGATCTGAGCCCTTGGGCAGCGTGTGCAGCTGGTAGTCAATGCCGATTGTCTCGCAGGTCCGTGCCTGATTCTGTGCATAGACCCGGGCCCCGTTGTCGCCCGATTCGACAAGCAGGGCATCGAGCTTGGGCCTGAACCCCCGCTTGCGCAGCGCAGTGGCTCGCTGAGCGACCTGCTCGCGAAACTTCTCTGCCAGTGCCTTGCCGTCGATGATCTGTGCGCTCATGCGACCGATCATAGCGCCCCGGTGTGCGCCCGCAGCACATGAACCGATTACGATTGAGGCCCATGACCCGATCGAATCCAGCTCAACGCATCCATGAACTGCGCGACCTGCTCACCCGAGCCAATCGGGCGTACTACCGCGACGCGGACCCCATCATGGCCGACCGTGAGTTCGATGCGCTGCTCAAAGAACTTGCCCAGCTTGAGGCCGACCACCCCGGGCTTGCCGACCCCAACTCCCCAACCGTCCGAGTCGGTGGCGAGCCGATCGCCGGCTTCGAGACCAAGCCCCACGCGATCCCGATGCTCTCGATCGACAACACCTACAACGAACAAGAGGTCAGGGATTGGGTGAATCGGACCAACAAAGCATTGAGCAGCAATGACCGGGGACTCTTCAATGACAACACCTCCAACTTCGTCTGCGAACCCAAAGTCGACGGCGTCGCACTGAGCATCAGATACGAATCGGGCGTTTTCGTCCACGCCCTCACCCGCGGCGACGGCACCGCCGGCGACGATGTCTCGCACGCCGTACGAACGATCCGAACACTGCCCCTCAAGCTCGAAGGGGAATGCCCAGCAGTGCTCGAGATCCGCGGCGAGGTCTTCATCCCGCTGCCCGAGTTCGAACGAATCAACACACAACGGCAGGAAGCGGGTGATGAGCCCTTCATGAACCCGCGCAACGCCTGCGCCGGGACCATCAAGCAGCTCGACCCGAAAGCCGCCGCCGAGCGGAATCTTGGGTTCATCGCCCACGGCATGGGCGAGGTCAGCGGTGAATCTGTGGCGACGACATTCTCGGAGTTTATCGAGCAGATCACCAACATGGGAATCCCGACCACCGATCAACGCCGGCACGCATCGAGCCCCGAAGCGATCATGGACGAGATCCATCGCATCGATCAAGCCCGCCACCAGCTCCCCTACGCGACCGACGGCGTCGTCATCCGAGTCAACAACCTCGAGCAGCAGGCCGCCCTCGGCACCACCTCCAAATCGCCCCGCTGGATCATCGCCTACAAGTTCCCCGCCGAGCGCAAGCCCACAATCCTGCGAGATGTGACCCATCAGGTCGGAAAAACCGGCAAAATCACGCCTCGCGCGACCCTTGAGCCCGTGCTGCTGGCGGGGACCACCGTCACTCACGCAACCCTGCACAACTACGGCATGGTCCGCCAGCGTGACTTGCACATCGGTGACACTGTCGAGGTTGAGAAGGCCGGCGAGATCATCCCGCAGGTGATTGGTGTGGTTGAGGGCAAACGCCCCAGTGGTGCCAAGCCCGTATCGCCACCTGACACCTGCCCGGACTGTGGATCGCCCTTAGAGATCGAGCCGCACGAAGCGCACGATGATCCGACCAAAGAGACCGCCCGGAGGTGCGTCAACCCCGAATGCCCGGCACAAATCCGTGAGAAGCTGGTTTGGTTCGTGGGCCGCCGCCAGATGGACATCGACACGCTCGGGGAGCAGACGATTGATCTGATCCGTGACTCAGACATCCCGCTGGGTCACTTCGCCGACATCTACCGCCTGCTTGAACACCGCGAAGCGTTGCTCGGGCTCGATCGGATGGGAGAGAAGAAGGTCGAGAACATGCTCGTGAGCATCGAGGAGTCCAAATCCCGCGGGCTCGCTCGCCTTCTGGGCGCTATGGGCATCCGGCATGTCGGCACTTCGACGGCCAAGGCGCTGGCCCGGGTATTTCCCGACTACGACGCGCTGCTGGCGGCCCCGCTACATGAACTCATGCCCATGGCCGTCAACCGGATGAGCGGCAAGCGCCGTGAAGAACTCACCGGCACATCCGAGAAGCTGGCCACGGAATACGAGACCGGGCTTGGCGAGGACACCGCGCAGGTGTTCCACGCCTACCTCCACTCCAAGCCCGCCCGCGACACCTTCGAGCAGCTGCGTTCGCTCGGCGTCGATCTCGCATCGCACGACTACATCGACGCCAGTAAAACCATCGATTCCCCATTCGCCGGCAAAACCATCGTCCTCACCGGCACGCTCGAACACTTCACCCGCCCCGAACTGACCGAGAAGCTCGAATCGCTCGGTGCCAAAGTCACCGGATCGGTCTCCAAGAACACCGATCTGCTGATCGCTGGCGAATCTGCGGGCTCCAAGCTCACCAAGGCCCAATCGCTGGGCATCGATATCTGGGACGAAGCCAAACTCATCGCGACACTTACAGACTGAATCTGTTGAAGTCAGGAACCCATTGAAGAATCTCGAACTCAAAGCCGAACTGCGTGACCCCAACCTCGCCCGCCTGATCTGTAAGCAGCTCAAAGCCTCCAGAATCGGTCTCATCCGCCAGACCGACACCTATTACAATGTCGCCCGCGGCCGACTCAAGAAACGCGAGTCTGTCGCTATCGAGCGTGGGGTGGGATCGCCCGAACCTATCGAGTATGTGTTCTACGAGCGACCCGATACCGTGACGCCGAAGGTCTCCGAGTATCACCTCTACACCGCAGAGCAGGTCCAAGAGCGATTCGGGGAGCAAGAGCTTCCCGTCTGGCTGCAGGTCGTCAAGAACCGCGAGCTATTCCTTTATGAATCGACACGCATCCACATCGACGATGTCCTCGATCTCGGGTGGTACTTTGAGTACGAGATCCTGATCGACCATCGATCGAATATGGACGATGCCAATGATCTCGCGGGCCGACTCCGCTCGACCTTCCTGCCCGCGCTGGGTGAACCGATCGCCTGCTCCTATGCGGATCTACTCGATCAGTCTCAGCGGCTCGATCAGCCAGAGCACTAGAGCACCTTGCGGGGGGGAAGTATGACATTCGCCAGAAGCAACCCCACCACCAGCGCCACACCAACCACGAGCACTGTGAAGCTTGACTGGACCCCGTCGACTGTGTCGCTGCTCATGAACAGCTGCAAGCTGCGGAGCCCAAGCGAACCAGGCACAAGAATGAGCAGCCCCGGCAGCATCATCACCAGCGAGGGACGATCGAAGATCCGCGCGTAGAGATTGCTCGCCACCCCAATCGCCATCGCAGCACCCAGCACGCCGACCTCGGGCCCGAGATACATCGTGCCAAACCGCGCCGAATAGAACGAGAGCAGCCCGGACGCCACCATCACCCACGCATGCCGAAGGTGGGCTTGGAAAAGGACTGACATACAGATCGTCGCGATAAACACCGTCAGCAGATCAATATACCACGGCAGATTACGAGCATTGATATGCTCAATTGGGCCGACCGTGCGATCGACGATGGTCTGACCGAGCACCACCCCAAACCCGATCACCAGCAGCACCATCACTGCCCCTGCCAGCCGAGCCGTGCCTGATACCACATGCTTCATCGCAAGCTCGACCATCGCAATCGTCAGCGTGAGCCCCGGCAACAAAATAATGATCCCCGCGATGATCGGCACCGTGGTCATATACCCCCCGAAGGGAACTGCCAGGTATCCCGCGATCAATGCCGCGCCCAAGCCTGAAAGAAACTCCATCAGCCGCGAAAACTCCCGGCGTCGCCCGGTGAACTGCACCAGCAGCCCGATCAGCAGGCCCACGATCCCGCTCGCCAGCATCTCTTTTTCAGCGCCGCCCAGAAAGTTGCCCGCGCACACCCCGATCACCGCGAAACACGACACAATCATCCAGACCGGGTACCGTGGTGCCATCGTCACGATCCGCTTAATCTCAGCAACGCCCTCGCCGGGCGTCAGGTGGCCATCGATTGTGCGGTTGAACACCCGATCCAGCGCCATCATCTTCGTGAGATCCGCCTCGCCGGGGTGAACGCGCGCCAGGTAGGTCTTGAGCTCGCCTTCCTCGTCTTCAAGCGAAACAAACACCGATGTCGGCGTTGTAAATGTCTGCGCATTGAAACCGAAAGCATCCGCGCAAAATGCGATGACCTCTTCGATCCGGTTTGCGGATGTCCCGTAGGTCCCCAGTGCCCGCGCAAGTTCAATGAGGAATCGCGCCCTGGGCTCGCCAGGGCGGGGAGGTTGTATACCTGTGGTTGGCGCCATCAGTCACATCCGATCACCTGCAATCACCTGCGATTACATCGCCCCGCCGTCGAACAGAATGCGTTCAGATTTGCGATGCGGATCGGGTTCGGGCACCGCCGAAAGCAGCGACTGGGTATAGCGATGCTGCGGATTCTCGATGATTTCTTCTCTGGAGCCCTCTTCAACGATCTTGCCCTTGTACATCACCGCGATGCGCTTGCAAACATGCTGGATGACCGCCATATCGTGGGAGATGAACAGGTAGGACAGCCCGAACTCTTCCTGCAGATCCATCAACAGATTGATCACCTGCGCTTGGATCGACACATCCAGGGCACTCGTCGGCTCGTCACAGACAATGAACTTGGGTTCCAGGGCCAACGCACGCGCAATCCCGATACGCTGACGCTGACCACCCGAGAACTCATGCGGGTATCGATCAGCCGCGGCCCGAGGCATCCCGCATCGCTCAAGCAATGATTCAACGCGCTCGCGAAGCTCCGCCTTGTCCGAAACCAGCCCATGGATCACCAGCGGCTCGCCCACGATCGAAGCGATCCGCATCCGAGGGTTCAGCGATCCGGCGGGGTCTTGAAACACGATCTGCATGTCCCGGCGGAGACGCTGAAGCTCGTTGCCGCTTGCCGCAAACACATCATGGCCATCAAAGAGCACCCGCCCGGCGGTCGCAGGCAGCAGCCGCAGCAGCGTTCGGCCGACCGTGGTTTTCCCACAGCCAGACTCGCCCACGAGCCCCAGCGTCTCACCTTCCTTGATGTGGAACGACACGCCGTCGACGGCCTTAAAGTGGTCCGTGACCCGCTGGAGCAGCCCCGAACGGATCGGAAAATAGGTTTTCAGCCCATCCACCACCAACAGCGGCTTCTCGCTGTTGACTCGGGGTGCGGTCTTCGATTCTGATTCGATCACGGCGCTGGTCTCACTCATGGGCACATGGTAGCCGATACAGACCATCTCGATCAGTGCTTCACTGACACGAATCCCCCATTTTCGCACAAGCCGTGGGTTGACGGGGCCGACGATTGGGGTATCCTTCTCCCCTAAGGGGTTCACCAGCCCCACCACCCGCATGAAGCCTCGTGCCGATTGCAGTTGGGCATATAGCTCAGTTGGTAGAGCACGGCATTGAAAATGCCGGTGTCCGTGGTTCAAGTCCGCGTATGCCCATTGGTTCATCTTGCAAAGAACCGCAACACTCGGAAGGGACCGGCATAAACGCCGGTCCCTTATCGTTTTGCGCTCGATCCTGTTGCGTGTCGCCGTTCACTGCCGCTTCATGCTGAGACGCATTCTGAGACACAAGTGCGCCGCATTCTGAGACACCCTCTATCCAAACCATGGGAGTTGTGTCTGCTAGATATCCCGCAGCCCTACAACCCATTTCGGAATACCAAGCGATACACATTTGCGCACCTCTAGGTGACAATCCAAAAGAGGATGGATGAGTTTAGTTCTTAAACCATGCCATTGGCTCCTCAAGCGCAGTGAAATTGCCGTCAGATTGAGAAGCGTACTCAATCACCGTGAACCAATGTTTCGCAAGTCGATCGAACAGCTAGCCGAGGATATCAAGTGTGATAGCGGTAGCGATCAAAATGATCTCGCCTGACCAGCCTCGCGCTGATTTGACATTGAGGAAAGCAGAGAAGGTGAGCGTGTGCCGGGCAACCCGACCGAGTCGGCAAAATACAGGTGATATGTGCCAGGGTCGTCGAAACTCACGGTGCATCTGACGAGTTGTAGCCCAAGCACACCAACATAGAAGTCGAGGTTCGCCTGGGCGTCGAAAGCGACAGCGGTAACTTTGTGCAGCGCGACGAGACGCCGGGGAAATTCGACAGGGCGGTGGTCTGGAGTGATCTCATGTGCCCCCCTCATCGCGTGTAGGGATCGACCCATCCGCACGCGGAACAACCAGGTGTACGACTTGTGGCGGTTCATCACCACGATGCAGCCGGTAGACGGCTGCTTGGGATGCCCAGTCATCTTCGGTCGTCCGCATGTGCTGGCGGAGGTGTTCGATCCACGATGAAACGACGAATGACTCAACCCACTGGTCGGGGCGATCAAAGTCACGATACAAGCTCCAAGCATGCGCGCCCGTGCGCAGCCGCCAGCGACGGACATCCTGCAAGAGCGTGATGAACTCGGGCTCGTCAGCGACACTGATGCTGTATCGAACGAGCACCTGGACCTCACCGGTGTCGTCCACGGCCGACGGACCATCATGCACCGGCATGTGCTTAGTTGCGGAGAGGTCCCTGAGCTCGCCGGTCGCCAGAGGAAGGAAAGGGGCCAGCAGGCAGCCGACGGCAGCAAGCGCTGCAGCGGTAAGCAGTGAGGTCGGCGTTGATGTGAGATCCGCGACGAGGCCCCAAACGGCGGCGCCAATTGCCATTGACCCGGAGAAGACGATCAGGAAGACCGACAGGCCCCGGGCGCGGACCCAGTCTGGAAGAACGATTTGGGCAGAGGCATTCAGCGTCGCCATCATGGTAAGCCAAGCCAGGCCGAGGACTACCAGGCACGGGACAAGCATCCAGAAGTTCGAGATCAGGGCCATCGCAACCATGCCAGCAGCAAAGGCGAGTGTGGCGGCGATCACCATGACATCCGCGCGGAGTTTCTTGCCGAGGCTTGGAAGCAGGAATGCTCCGGAGATTGCCCCGAGGCCGATCGCCGCGAGGGCGATGCCGTAGTCGGCCGCCGAACGACCAAGCTCCGAACGGACAAGCACCGGCAGCAGAGCCCAACCCGCAGACGCACAGGTCATGAATAGAGTTGCCCGAGCGAGGACGATTTGCAGCGGACGATCATGCTTCGCGTAGCGCAGCCCAACCAGAACAGCCCGGACGAGATGCTCAGGAGGCAATCGGGACGAACGTGGCGCTGGCCGCCATCGCCAGACGATGACCAGTACCGCGAGGAAGGTGACCGCGTTGACCGCAAAGGCCGCCCAGATGCCGACAACTGAAATGATCAAACCGGCCAACGCCGGGCCGATCGCTCTTGCAAGGTTTATAGAGACGCCGTTAAGCGTTACAGCGGGCTTGAGCATCGCCCTCGGCACAAGGTCGGGGACAATCGCCTGAAACGCCGGCATGTGCAGGGCTGAGCCGATCGCGAGCAGGCCAACGAGCGAGAGGAGCATACCCGGCGTCACGAGTCCCGCGAAGGCCAACGCTGCGAGCAGGCCCGCGGATAGGAAGTTCCAGACCTGGGCGAACATGAGCAAGCGGCGGCGGTCCACGATGTCCGCGAGCGCGCCGGCTGGCAGCCCAAGCAAGAACACAGGGCCCATCGTCGCGGCCTGCACGAGGGCGACCATGAGCCGCGACGGCGATAACTCTGTCATCATCCAACCAGCGGCGACCTCGTGAATCCAGGTGCCGATATTCGAGAACAAGGCGGCGAGCCACAACCATCGAAACATGCGCACGCCAAGTGGTGACCATGGGCCGGGCGATGGAGTTGGGGACGGGGTCGACATCTCGGGGCTTGCCATATGCATACTCGCTAGAAAGACCAATCCAGACCAAAAAGTACATAGTCCAAGTCATGCCCGCCGGCGTCGGTGACCGCCGGACCTGCGTGGAAGTGTGTGTACGCCGCAAAGAGCTTCAAACGCTCACGAAGACGCCATTCCGTGGAAATCGAAAGGCTGTGTCCGATGAATCGCTCGTCGGTGGCGTCGCCCGCGATGCCCGGGATGCCCGGTGGCACATAGACGGCATCGTCGGTGTCGTATCGCCATAAGAAGTCCCACATGAATGTCAGTGTGAGGTCTTCATGGGGATGAAGGGTGAGCGTGGGATTCAGATCAAGAAGATTCGTCGGCGCAATGACCGCAGCCTCACTGAAGTAACTGTTGTTCGGAAAGAGTGCGTTGAAGGTGTTGAGCCTTCCCTCAGAGTGCCCGCCGCTGATGATGTTGGCGCGTAGCCCGACCCGAGGAGCGCGATCACCCTGTCCAAGTCTGATCCCGGTATCCGATGCGATGGTCCACGCAAGGGTATCGCGATCGCCGAAGTCTCCGAACTGGATAACCGGCTCGAAGTTGTAGTCAACGGGACCAGAACTACCCCATAGACGCAAACCGAACGAATGCCGCGTCTCCGGGGCTGCCCCGGAATCGAACACGGATCGATCACGATCGATGCCGAGGTAGTACGCATCGAGATTCGTACCTTCGAAGATGTCCCGCGTGGTGGTGTACAGGCCCCAGGCCAGGACCGCATCGTCTGGTCGGTTGTCAAATGCTCCGGAGCGTGTTTGGACTTCGGTGCCGACGAATGCGTCAACGGTTGTCTGGCCGAAACCGATCGTTAGTCTGGCGGCGTCAAACGACCGGCGGATGTTCGGTCCGTCTCGGAGCGAGAACAGCCGCCCGGAGCCAAAGGCGATCTCCTGGCGTCCGATCCGGATGCCGCCTTCATCAGACTCGATCCCATCACCGAAGCCGACCTCCACGAACGCCTGGTGAATGTACGCATCGTCATCATCGACCGGGCTGGTCGGGCGCTCATTTCCAGCTATCTGTGCGTTGCCGAACTCGGTGAATATCCGGAAGCGATCCTCGATGTGCAGATCGGCAAAGACCAACAGTCGATGGAGGTGGTACGAATCCCACCCACTTGCCGCAGGATCCACGGCGAGCTCGAAGTTTCGGTAGCTCTCGTACTGCTCGCGGATGCTCCCGCCGACATCGACTGTAATCCGGGGGCTGTCTAGGGCGACAACTGGAATCAACTCGAACTCGGGGCGGTCAAGCATCCACCATGACCACCCTCGCTCTGCCGAAACGGCATTGCCTTTACCCTCTTGGCCGAGTGCGCGACCAGCCGTGCCATCGATGAACGCGAGAAGAACCATTGCATGAGTTGCCCGGGTTAGAAGGCGAAGCATGAGCATCCCGGGTCCCACTCGTGCTGAGGGCCAGCGAGCCAGTCGCCGAGTCGAGAGGCAATTCCCTTGTCCGATGATGCGCGGCCGTGCGAGCATGAGGTGGTGTGCCCGCAGCAGGAATGCCCGCTCAGGGATGCCGCAGCAGCCGCAATGTAGTGCGGAGCCCCGTACCCGCCGAACTCCTTGACTGGAGACCAGTCGGGGCTGATGGGAAGCGGAGCTGGTCCGAGCCGTTCAAAGTCCTCGCCGCCGTACACGATGCGACCATCCATAATCGTGAGCACCGATTGAAGATCCTTGATCTTGTTCTCGTCACAACGCATGTAATCGTCGCTGAGCACAGCGGCATCTCCGAAGGCACCTGGGGCAAGCGTACCCTTCACCGCCTCATCGGAGCTGAACCAGGCGCTGCCTTGCGTCCAGACACGCAGTGCTTCTTCGCGTGCGAGAAGATTGCTCTCCTCATACATCTGCAACCCACCGAGCGTGCGGCCAGTGACCATCCAAGCCAGCGACACCCACGGGTTGTAGCTCGCGACGCGTGTCGCGTCGGTACCGCCACCGAGCGGGAGCCCCGCCTTGAGGATCTGGCGGATCGGCGGCGTACGCTTGATCTGCTCTGGTCCATAGCGGTCGAGGAAATACTCTCCTTGGTACATCATGCGGTGCTGGACGGCGATGCCGCCGCCCATCGCCGCGACGCGGTCGATGTTGCGGTCGGTGATCGTCTCGGCATGGTCGATGAACCAGTGCAGCTTGCTTCCCGGCTGTTGGAGCGGAACCTCCCGGTTGACCTTCTCGAAGACATCAAGAAATCGCGAGATCGATTCGTCGTATGTCGCATGGATGCGGAACGGCCAGCGCGCTTCAGCCAGCAGCCGGACGATTGGTTCGAGTTGGGCCTCCATCGTGGGTGCGAGATCTGGACGCGGTTCGGTGAAGATCTCGAAATCCGCCGCCGCCCAGCTCAGGTTCTCTCCTGCGCCAATAAGCCGCAGCATCTCGTCGCCGTGGCCGGGCTTGACCATCTTGGTCCAGCGTCGGAAGTCATCGAGTTCGCTGCCGGCATTCTGGGCAAAGAGATCGTAACTGACGCGGAGCGAGAGCTGATCTCGGTCGCGAAGCGTTTGAATGACTTTGTAGTCGTCCGGGTAGTTCTGTCCGCCGCCTCCAGCATCGATAATGCTCGTGACGCCGAGGCGATTGAGGTCGCGCATGAAGTGTCTGGTCGAGTTGATCTGGTCATCTATGCTGAGCTTGGGACCCATCGCCAGGGTCTTGTACAGGATCATCGCGCTCGGCTTCGCCAGCAGCATACCCGTCGGATTTCCTTGCTTATCCCGCTCGATCACCCCGCCTCCGAAGCTGGGCGGGTTCCGTTCATACCCCAGTGCACGAAGCGCTGCCCTGTTGAGCAGAGCGCTCGAGTACAGGTTCAGGATGAAGACGGGGACATCGGGCGATGCGGCATTGATCTCATCCAGCGTGGGCATCCGGCGCTCTTTGAACTGGAACTCGCTCCATCCACCAACGACACGGACCCATTGCGGCGCTGGGGTACGAAGCGCCTGAATACGCAGCATCTCGAGCGCGTCGGCGAGTGACCACACGCCGTCCCAGCGGAGCTCCATGTTGTAGTTGAGTCCTCCACGGATGACATGGATATGCGAGTCATTCAGGCCAGGGATCACACGGCGTCCATTGAGGTCGATGCGTTGTGTTCGCGTCGTCGCGAGTTTCTCGATCTCGGAGTTTGTTCCAGTCGCGAGCACCTTGCCGGCTGCGAATGCGATCGCCTCTACCTCCGGGCGTGCAGGATCGAGCGTTGTGATCCGGCCGCCTGTCAGGATGATTTCTGGGTCGTTTCTCATGTTCATATTCCTTTCGTTGCGGGTTCGCGTGGATACACAGCCGCCCACTGCTACTGCCGCGGCAGCGGAGAGCCCGGCTGCAAGTGCGTCTCTTCGGGTGACATTCGTCATGGAGTACTCCTCTGCCGTTGCGCGTCCAGCGACCAGGGCCCGGGACCGAAGCCGAAGAAGTAGAGCGCAACCATCATGTAAAGGATTGCGAGTTGTGGATCTCGACCCGTGGATATGTTTTGAGCGACTGCTCCTGCCATCACCGCTGCGAGTAGCAGAGAACTGGGCCTTGTCCATAGACCCAGAGCGAGCAGTAGAGATGCGCCGACCTGGACAGCCGTGGCAATACATGCCTGAACGGTTGGCAGCGGAAGCCCCATCACTTCGATTTCATCAATGAGCTTCCACGATTGCCCTGACCGGAAGTGATCGATTGCTTCGGTCAACTTATGCGATCCATGGAAGACCAGCACCATAGCGGAAAAACCGATGCGCAGAATGTTGAGCGCAGGCGTAGAGAATCGTGTCGAACCGGGCAACGCTGAATCGGTCATACCGCGATCTCCCTTGCCCGCAGCCATCCGCCCATCAGCCACGACAGCCCAGGCATCACTGCCCATGTCAGGCCTGCGACGACAATCACATTCACTAGGAGGTATGCCGACCAGCCCGGAGCGTCGGGCCACAAGAGGCCGATTATCTGAGACGCGATCCAGACCGTGATGATGACGCCGATATATGTGAGTATGGCCATCTTCCAGCGCGGAGGTGGCGGATCGCTGTGTGGGCGGAACCACGCCTCCATTCCGTGCATGGCCTCGGTCGTGGGCTCCGTTGAGAGCATGGGACGGATGGACTCGAGGAATGCCCGGTACGAACCCCACTCCGAGAACTCATGCCAGCTTCGCTCGTCTCGGAAGCGCAGCAGTGCACCGTATTCGTTCAAGCCGGGCGGTGGTGTGAGCATGAATACACCCTGATGACCCGGATACTCGACCGCGGCCGGTATCCATTCCCGCACAGCGGTCTCGAAGGCATCACGATGTTCCGGACGCACGTCACGGAGGATGAGGATGTTGATACCGTCTCTGTGTATGTACTCGCCCATGGAACCTCCTGAAGCAATGGTTTCGGCATACCTTTCGATACGCCGACCCCTGGCAGTTGCGGCTCAGTGGCCGTTGGGTGCGGTGTACTGGGGAAGAACGGTGGGCGGCGCGCCATGCACCATGGTGTAGGCGTACTCGACACCCATCCCGTAAGCACCGAAGTGCGTCTTGGCGATATCCATCACGGCGTCGTAGGTGCCCCTGTGCGCCCAGTCGCGCTGCCACTCGAGCATGACCGAGAGCGCGGTGACAGGCTTCGCGCCCGCCTGGATACACCGCTTCATGGCGTTATCGTGGGCAAGTTGGCTGATGTCACCACAGCAGTCCTCGACGACATACACCTCGTACCCGTCGTGGATGGCCTGAACCGTGGGTAGCGCGACGCAGGTCTCGGTCCAGAGCCCCGCCAGAACAATCTTCTTGCGCCCGCTCTTCTCGATCGCCTTGACGAAGCCCGTGTCGTCCCACGAGTTCATGCTCGAGCGCTCGATCGGTTCCTGCCCCCCCAGCGCGGCGATGACCTGGGGCCATGTGTTGCCGCTGAATGCCTTGGTCTCGACTGTGGAAAGAACGGTTGGTACGCCAAAGAGCTGAGCAGCTTTGCACAGCGCTACATTGCGGTTGATGATGCTCTGACGGTCGAACTCGCCGCTCATGCCGACGCCGAAGAGCATCTGCGGCTGGAGGTCAATCAGCGCGACGACGCAGTTGTCGGGGGTGAGGAGGCCTTTTTCACTGAGTTTGGGTCGATCGTTCGCCATGGTGGTGTTCCTTGTGTTCGTTGTTGTTTCAATTTACAGTGGTGAAAATGGGTCGGTGATCCGTGGGTTTATGTACGAAAGAAGCCGAGGAGATCGGCGTTGACCCGGTCGGTCTGGGTCAGGCATATGCCATGATCGCCCCCCTCGTAAATCTTGAGCGTCGCTTGCGGGATGAGCTTTGAACTCGCCAAGGCGGACGCTTCGATCGGAACGATCTGGTCATCATCGCCGTGCAGCAGGAGGGTCGGCACATCCATCTTCTTGAGATCCTCGGTGAAGTCAGTCTCGGAGAAAGCCTTGATGCAGTCGTAGAGGTTTTTGATGCCCCCGAGCATGCCCTGAAGCCAGAACGCATCGGTGAGGCCCGGGGCGACCGATGCGCCCTGCCGGTTCGCACCGTAAAACGCGACTGTGATGTCCTTGAAGAACTGCGAGCGGTCGTGCAGAGTCCTCGCACGGATGTCGTCGAAAACCTCCATCGGGAGACCTCCGGGGTTCGCGGGTGTCTTGAGCATCACTGGCGGGACGGCACCGATCAGCACCGCCTTGGCAACGCGAGAGGTTCCGTGCCGCCCGATGTAGCGAGCGACTTCCCCGCCGCCGGTCGAGTGCCCGACATGGATCGCTTCATGAAGATCCAGACTGGTCACCAGGTCGGCGAGGTCATCCGCATAGTGGTCCATGTCATTGCCGGTCCATGGCTGGCTTGAACGCCCGTGCCCCCTCCGGTCGTGCGCGATACACCGGAACCCATGATCGCCCAGAAAAAGCATCTGGGCATCCCACGCGTCAGCGGTCAGCGGCCAACCATGGCTGAATACGACCGGCTGCCCATGTGGGTCGCCCCAGTCCTTGAAGTAGATCGAGACGCCGTCGCGTGTCGTGATCGTTGCCATTCGTTGATCTCCTGTGTGAAGCGTGGTCGGTTCGAGCATTCGCCTCAGCCATTTGCACGATGATGTGTTACGAATCTCTTCTTACATAGCTAAGCGTGAGAGGTGGACACGGCCGATATTGCAGACAGGGCAGGTCAAGTCAGCTCAGCTGGGCGAGCGAGGGAGAGTGCACACCTACTCCCTCAGAATGCATCTTCTACATTCTGCAGGCTGAACTGGCCGTCAGGATCAGCGCCGGCTTGCCTTGAGTTTTTGCTACGAGATGCGAGTGGGAATACTCACAGTTCCGCCCGCCACATCGATCGCGACCTTGCCGCGGAGCGCGTACGACCGCCCGTTCTCGAGGAGTTCATGAGCCTCTCTCATTTGAGCGAGCGGGAATGTCGCGCCGATGACCGGCTTTACGAGACCTCGCTCAACCAGCGTGGTGAGCGCGTCCAGCTTGCCCCGGTTCTGTCGTGTGAAGACGAAGTGATACGCGGCGTTCCTGCCCCAGGCCTCGATGAGATTCTGCGGCTGCGCGATGTCGACAATGCTGACAACGCGCCCGAAGTCAGCGAGCGTCAGCGGGCTTCTCGTCAGCGTGTCGCCACCAATCGTATCGAAGACCACATTGACCCCTTCGCCGCTCGTTATCTCTGCCACAGCATCGACATAATCCATCGAAGCGTAATCGATCGCCTCATCCGCTCCGAGACCACGCACGAACTCGTGGTCGCTGGCTTTCGCGGTGGTAATCACTCGTGCACCGATCGCTTTCGCGAGCTGGATCGCCATGGTGCCGACACCGCCCGCGCCTCCATGGATGAGGATCGTCTCTCCGACTTTGAGACGAGCCCGCGTTACTAGGGCTTCCCAGACGGTGCCGCCGACGAGAGTCAGGCTCGCGGCTTCGAGGTGACTGATGTTCTCCGGTTTTCGGGCAACAAGTTCGACATCGGCGATGTGCTGCTCGGCGTAGGAGCCAGGTCCGCCAAAGATCCGCGGCGTGTAGTACACCTCATCGCCGGGATGGAACTCGGTCACATGCGATCCGACTTCCTCGATCACGCCGGAGATGTCGTGTCCGATGATCGCAGGGAGCGGCACATGATCTGCGTAGTCTCCGCGCCGGATCTGGTAGTCGAGCGGATTGACGGTGGTCGCATGCACTCGCACCCGCACTTGGCGGGGACCCACACGCGGTACAGAGACCTCGCGCATCTCGAATGCGTCGGCCCCTCCAAAGCGGGCGAGTACAACGGCCTTCATTAAATCAGTCATATCTGTGTTCCTCATTGTCGTTCTGTGAGCGAAACGCGATTAGGACTCCCAAATCCAATTGCGGCCCGGCGAGGCCGCTGGCGAGTAGTGAGGCGGTGAGCCGAAAGCGATCGGCGAGACATCAACTGCGCCAACCTGTTCGTGCCCGGAGCGTGTCATCATTGCGTAACCCGTATGTGAGTCGCGAAATCGACGGTCATCGCACCGATCGCCTCGCGGATAGGGATGCCGCCACCGGTCAGCTCTAAGATCAACCGGGTGAGGCTTGGAGTTCGCAGTAGCTCCAAGATGGTCGCATCGACATCGTCGCTGGCGATTTCGGTGTGGACCCTTACGATGCCGATTTTGAAGACCTTTATCGCTAGTCTGCTTTCTGGGCGTGGAGACTTCGGGCGACCAAGCTCTGCGCGGCGGCCGTGGACGAAGCGGGGTTTTGGCCCGTGATTAGCAGGCCATCCTCCAGCACGTAGGAGCCCCAGTCCGGACCACTCGAATAGATGCCGCCCAAGGCCTTCAGTTCGTCTTCCACCAGAAACGGCACCACTTTGGTCAGGCCGACAGCGGCTTCCTCGGCATTAGTAAAACCGGTCACCTCTTTGCCTTCGACAAGTGGTCGGCCTTGGGGGGTCTTCACGTGGCGCAGTATGCCCGGCGCGTGGCAGACCAGTGCAACCGGCTTGTTCGCTGCAAGGAAGCTTTCGATCAAGGCGGACGAGTCCGCGCTTTCGGCCAAATCCCACATCGGGCCGTGGCCGCCCGGGTAGAAGACCGTATCGAAGTCTTCCGTCGAGACATCAGCGAGCTTCATGGTGTTCGCCAAGGCCCTCCCCGCCTCGGCGTCTGCGTCGAAGCGGCGGGTGGCGTCGGTCTGGAAGTTCGGCTCGGCGCTCTTCGGATCGAGCGGCGGCTGGCCACCCTTCGGCGAAGCGAGCGTGATTTCGGCCCCGGCGTCTTTGAAGACATAGTAAGGAGCGGCGAGTTCTTCCAACCAGAACCCGGTCTTGCGGCCGGTGTCGCCAAGTTCATCGTGCGATGTCAGAATCATGAGGACTTTCATAGTCGTTTCCATTTGTGAGTGGGACTTCAAATAAAGATCGGATCGCAGGCTCACCGGCCGGTTGCGCTTCTAGCCAGACCAGGTTTTAGCGCAATGTGCTTGTATTCGATAAAATCATCGAGCGCGGCGTGGCCGTTGAGCCTGCCAAGTCCGGACAACTTGAAGCCGCCTTCTTCGGTGCTGTCATACACCTTCGCCCAGTCATTGACGAAGACACTGCCCACCTCCAGCCCCCCGGCGACGCGCAGCGCGCGGTCGACATCGCGCGTCCAGACGCTGGCCGAAAGTCCGTAGACGCTGTCATTGGCAAGGCTGATGGCCTCGGCCTCGTCCCCGAAACGCTGGATTGTGAGTACAGGCCCGAAGGTTTCATCCTGCACGATCGCGAGACTGTTGTCGGAGACCTCGAGCATGGCCGGGCGAAAGAACGCTCCCTTGGCCAGCGGCCCCTCCGTGACCGGTCCGCCTCGAACGACCGCAGACGCACCGGACGCCAAGGCTTGCCTGACGACCTCTTCGACCCGCGCGACATTCGCCCTGTCGATCAGCGGTCCCATATCGCTCTCCGGGTCACAAGCAGGTCCGACCCGAACATTCCGCAGCCGCTCTGCAAGGCCGTCACGAACGGATTCGTAGATCGCGTCATGCACGAGCAGCCGGGAACCGGTCATACAGAACTGGCCAGCGAACACGGTCAGCGCCTTTTCGAGCACTGGTAGCATGGATTGAATGTCGGCATCGTCGAAGACGATACTGGGCGCCTTGCCCCCCAGTTCGAGTCCGAAGCGCTTCATCCGGCGTGCGCCGACCGCCCCGATCGTCGCCCCGGTCTTTGTGCTTCCTGTGAAGCTGATCGTTGGGACATTCGCACTTTCCACTAACAGCGCGGCTCCGTCTGATCCGCTCTCCGCGAAGATATTCATGACGCCATTCGGAAGATCTTCTACTTCGGAGAAAACCTCTGCGAGTACGGCCGCAGTCTGCGCGACTTGGCCGGGCATCTTTATCACGACTGTGCACCCTGCCGCCAGAGCCGGCGCGAACGATCTGGCGCCCAGGATGATCGGCGAGTTCCAAGGCACGATGACGCCGGCCACTCCCATGGGCTGGCGCAAGATGATCGACAGGCTGCCCGGTCGCGGCTGCGTGACGCGCCCCGATTCCGTGCGCGCCATCGCTGCCCAGTAGCGCAGTTTGCCGAGAGAACCCTCTACTTCCATTTCAGCTTCGCCCCTGACCTTGCCGTTCTCGAGCGAAAGGATGTTAATAAGCCGATCCCGGTTCCTTTCGATCGCCGCCGTCATCTGGTCGAGCACATTGGCGCGAAACTCAGTGTCGTGCGCCCAATCGGTGCTGCGAAAGGCGTGGGTCGCGGCGGTGATGGCGGCCGCGGCGGCGACACCGCCTTCATCGGAGTAGTCTCCGATGGATTCATAAGTCGCTGGATTGATGGAGTTGCTGCGCTTCGACGAAGCGACAAAGCGGCCATCGATCCAATTATCCGATGACCGGATCGGATTTTGATGGTTGTTAGACATAGTTTGCTTTCTTTTATCAGTTAATAGTGTATTTGTTTAGTGTCCGAGACTGTGCAATCAATCGACTGATGCTCAGAAGTGCCGCTCTGCCTCAATGATGTGGCCGCGGCAATGTCGTCGGACGCCTGGTCTATCGAATGGAAGTCGTAGAAGCGATGTGGGCTGTTATTACACCTCGAACGCCGGCAGGTTCGGATCGATTTCGATGGTCCACGTCCCCTCCTGACTGAAAGAGCGAGCGGTCGCGAAGGTATCTTCCATGAACTGAAAGTAAACGATCTTCCCGTTCAGCACCTTTGCGTGGATCGAGAACGGTGAGGTCACCGCCTTTCCCAGCGAGACCGATCGGTATGTGAAACTTCCGAACACTGCGACATTCTCGCCCTCACCGAAGAGGGCAGAAACTGTGAAGTCCTCGATGGTCCACCATTTCGCAACCCGGGAGAATGTATCGATGAACGCCTGGGGACCTTTGGAGGTGCCCGTCCAAGGCATGATTTGCTTGAGTTCAGGGTTGTCGAAGTTTAGCGAGATGTATGTGGCGTCCTCTGCGACGAGCCTTCGGGCAGCCGCCTCGATCATATCGGTTGCCGTATTCGCCAGAAACTCATTGATCACTTCGGTCGGTTGGGTGCTCATGGTCATTGTCTCACTTTCATCTTGTGGGGGCGGGATCGCTCGATCCTGCACACGAGAACTAAGCGTGGGAGGTGGACATGGCAGCCAGCACTACAAGGGCCGATACCAGGTCGAGCGAGCGAACTCACTACACCATCAGATCGTGCTATCCCGGAGGAGTCGACTTGTCCGGCAAAGGAACAAACTCCTCTGCATCACTCGGGATGATTGGGAAGCGACGATGCTTCCAATCCTCCTTCGCTTGCGCCAACCGTTCCTTGGAAGATGACACGAAGTTCCAATAGATGTAGCGAGGCCCGTCCATGACCGCGCCACCGAGAATCATCAATCGCACATCATCCTGGGCCACGACCGTTATATCGTCACCAGGGCGAAGGATGAGCATTTGCTGCGCTGGGAACCCGACGCCACTGATCTCGATGTGACCCCCAAGCGTATAAATCGCCCGTTCCTCGGTGGTCGCGGGGATTCCAAGCTTCGCCCCAGGCTTCATGCACACATCAACATACAGAGCTGGCCACTGTGTGGTAACAGGGGAATGCACACCTAGGAACTCGCCAAGTATGAGTCGACCCGAGATCCCCGGCTCGTCGAAAGTCGGTAGGTCTTGCCGAGATGCACGGGCAAACTCAGGATCACCCCCTTCGTGAGATATTGGCTGGGCCAGCCAGCTCTGCACACCAAATAGGCTCGATGGCTGTCGTCGAATGTCCTGGCCGGTGCGTTCGGAATGAACGATGCCAGAGCCCGCGGTCATGAGGTTCACATCACCCGCGTGGATGCGAAGGTCATTGCCCAACGAGTCCCGGTGGTCGATCGAGCCGTTGAGCAGATATGTCACGGTTGTGAGCCCGATGTGTGGGTGCGGTCGTACATCGAGGCCCCGCCCGCTCATAAACTCGCCCGGTCCCATCTGGTCCCAGAAGATGAACGGGCCGACCATACGCTTGGATCGAAACGGAAGAGCCCGACGCACCTCCAACCCCCCTATATCGCTCGCGCGAGGGAGGATGACCATCTCGACGCCATCAGGACATTTTAAATCAGTGTCGGCATCGGCCGTCGGTAACCAGCTCATTTGCATTTCTCCTGTAGGTATCCTGTGCACAGTTGCTTGGACACTTGCTGCCAGTGGTCAGTTCAAGCAGTTGGCTTTTGCTTTAGGATCGTGTCCATCTGGCCACGAGTTCCGGTGTGAAACGAAAAGCACCAACGGTCTCGTAAACCCGCTGGTACATGAAAATGCGACAATACGCGTCACGCCCCACCGTTATCCTCCTGCGGCGTCTGGTACCGGTGTGTTGAGCAGTTGCTGCTCCCACAGATAGGCGATGCCGCTCCCGGCAAGGTGTTCGATGACGACTTCGTTTATCGCCGCGGCGGTTTCGGCTCGTGCCCAATCACGCTGCCACTCCGATGCGAGCGCCACCCATGTCATCATGTTAATGCCGGTTTCGATCATGCGCTGGATAGCCACCTGATGCGCCTCGACCGATATGCCACCGGAAGCATCAGTGATGACCGTTACATCCCAGCCTTCCCCCGCGGCCTGAATCGCCGGCATCGCCACGCAGACTTCGGTCCAAAGTCCCGCGATGATCAACTGCTTGCGCCCCGTCGCCTTGACCGCATCGACGACTTTCGGGTCCTCCCAAGTGTTGATCGTGGTGCGATCGATCACTTTCTGGTCAGGAAACACATCCGTGATCTGGGGAAAGATGCGGCCGCCGCGATCTTCGACCACACTCGTCAGAATCGTCGGAACGCCGAAGACCTTTGCGGCCTTGGCCAGCCCAGTTGAGTTGTTGACCACCATGTGAGGATCGTGGCTGTTCAGGTTTGCAAGCTGATAGGGCTGATGGTCGATCAGAACGAGCACTGAATCTTCGGGGCGGAGAAGTGATGAAAGTCCGCTTCTATTAGTCATGTGTAAGTCCTTTAATGGTGTTAAATCTTTGTGAACCTGACCCCCACCGTTCCCGGATGTGGGATTGAGGGTTTGTGTGTGGGTTTGGTGATTGATGGATCGCGATGTATGTTCGCCTTAACTTATGGCGCTTGCTCCTTTTAAATCATGGTCTCGCGAGAACGCAGGCCTTGTTCACTGAACTAAGCGTGGGACCAAGACAGCGATGGTTCTGCCGCTTGATACACGCTCCGAGTTATGGGGCTTTGGGCCTATAATCATGCGTATGGACACGGAACACACCACCGCTGAAGTACAGAGATACCTCCACGAACTCGGTGGTGACACCCCATCAGAACCTGTTGTGCGGGCACTGCTTGAGCGTTCGGCGACCCGCCTGCAGTTGCTGTGTGCAACGATGCTTTTTCGCAGTTACCCACGCCTGACGCGTCCGCCCCTCAATCTTCAATCAGACGAAATGCTCAGTGCCGTCGTGGAACGACTCCTGAAAGCAATGCGGGAGATTCATCCGGAGACGCCTCGTCAGTTCTTCGCCCTCGCAAACCGTCACATGCGTTGGGAGCTCAATGACCTGGCCCGACGCTTAGATCAACAGACAAAGGCCTTTGGGATCTACGAGGACGCCGTCCCCGCCCCAGAGACCTCCGGTTCGATGCTCGGACCGAATGCGATCAGGATGCTCGAAGCAATAGAGAATCTGCCTGATGAGGAACGCGAGGTGTTCGAGTTGATCCGTATCCAGGGTTTCACGCAGAGTGAGGCCGCCGAAGTGATCGGGGTCTCGGCCAAGACCGTACAGCGCCGTCTGAACCGCGGCCTGTTGATCCTCAGCGAGCAGCTCAGCGATCTCAGCCCTCCTGACGCAAAGGGGACTTGACCCCATGCCCGATGAGCCCCGCTCTCACTCCGAGTCTCCCGAGGATTACTCGTGGCCCGACGAGTCGCGCATCCGAACGCTGCTCGAAGAGATCCTTGACACGGGGTTGAGCCCCGAGCAGGTCAGCGGCGGCGATCTGAAACTCGAGCGCGTTCTCCGACACCGCCTTCGCCGAGCCCGCGACATCGAGGCGCAGATGGAGGCGATGTTTCCTTCGTCGTACAGCCGCGGAGTCCCGGCATGGCGTGCGTCGCCCGAAAGTACGCAGGTAGACGGGCGACTGCCCGAGATTCCAGGGTACGAGATCAAGAGCGTCATCGGATCAGGCGGCATGGGAGTCGTCTACCGAGCAAGGCATCTCAAGCTCGATCGTTGGGTCGCGATCAAGATGGTGCTGCTCGGGGCATACGCATCACGCGAGCAGATGGAGTGCTTGCTGCGTGAGGCTCAAGATGTGGCGGCGCTGCGTCATCCCAACATCGTGCAGGTGTATGATGTCGGAGAGCACGACGGATTCCCATACTTCGCGATGGAACTGCTCGATGGCGGCGATCTCGCGCGGAAACTCCAAGGCAAGCCACTCGCGCCGCGAGAGGCCGCGGATCTAATCCGTGTGTTGGCCGACGCGGTCCATACGGCGCATCTCGGCGGCATCGTTCACCGCGATCTTAAGCCCGGCAATGTCCTCCTCAGCTCCGATGGTTCCCCCAAGATCGGAGACTTCAGCCTCGCGAGAAGATTCGAGCACGATTCCGCGATCATGACGCATGCGAGGCAAGCAGGCACCCCGAGCTACATGGCGCCCGAACAAGCCGCGGGTGATTCCAGAGCGATCCGCCCGGCGGTTGACATCTACTGCTTGGGCGCCATCCTGTACGAGCTGCTCACGGGGCGGCCGCCGTTCAAGGCCGAGAGCTCAACACAGACCCGCCGTCAGGTCATGACCGATGAGCCCGTTCCGCCCGCGCGACTGAACTCCCGTGTGCCACGCGATCTGCAGACCATCTGTCTCAAGTGCCTCCAGAAGGACCCTGCCCGACGCTACAAGACAGCCACCGAACTCGCGGACGACCTTGAACGGTTCATTAGCGGAAAGCCGATTTTGGCCCGCCCGGTCGGCCCTGTAGAGCGAACGGTCAAGTGGTGCCGGCGCCGCCCTTCCACAACACTCGCGATTGCTGTTTCTGTTGTCGCGATGGCCGGAGCAGTGGCCGGGGGTGTCTGGCTGCAACAGGTCGAGCACGCACGCGATATCCAAGAGGTTGTCCGGCGTGAGAGCGCACGCGCCTCCATTGAGGCCGCGTTGCCGTCACTGTCGCAGTTTGTGACGAGCCGGCAATGGGTGGATGCAACGGGCGTGCTCCGCACCGCTCAGGCACAGCTGGGGGATGCCGCATCGCCAGAGCTGGAGCGTCGGCTGGCCGCTGCCGAGGAACAATACGAGGTGGCCCAAGAGCTTGACCGAATCCGCCAGAGCTTTGTGGCGCTCGGATACTCTGGCTATGTCCATTATCCCGCACGCGATGCGTATGCACGCATGTTCGACAGACTCGGGATCGGACGCGGTGTGGGCGTTCATGAAGCCGCGACAGTTGTGCGGGCCTCACCGCTCCGCGACCAACTCTTGATCGCACTTGACAACGCCGCATACATTGAGACCAGGCACGGTGATGAAAGCGAACCCAGCAGGCTTCTGGCGGTGGGACGCGCTGTGACGCCCAACCTCTGGCAGGATCGGTTTCGGGATCAGGACATATGGGCAGATGTTGCGGGTCTCCAGCGCCTCGTGGAAGATGCCAAGATCGCTGAACCGGCTCCGCCGAGCCACCAGATGATCCTGATCGGACTGCTGCTCGACAGGCTGGGCGACAACGCCGCAGCGCTTAAGGTCTTGCATGACGCCCAGCTGCGCGAACCGTCAGATTTCTCGGTGAACTTCTGGTTGGCGCGTGCGCACGAAAACAATGACGCAGAAGCTCTCCAGTTTTTGCGTGCAGCCGCCGCTCTGAACCCGACGGACGCCCTTACCTGGAGCGAGATCGGATTGAGGCTACTGAGAACTGGAAAGTACCAGGATGCAGTAGGACCGCTTCGCAAGGCCACATCGATCCAGCCGGATTTTTCCATGACTTGGGCGAACTTGTTTTTTTCGCTGGTCGGTAGCGGCCGCTGGGAAGAGGCTGTCGCCGCGGAGCGCAACGCCAGGCAAGCAATCCCTACATTCTCACTGGGTGATTCCGACGACATCCTTCAGATGTGCCGTGCACGAGCCGCGATCTTGAACCAAGAGTGGTCGGTCGCCGCGGAGGCGTACGCCCGAGCGCTGAACGGGCGGTACATGGACAGTGGCACACTCTGGTACGAGTCCGCTGCAGCAACCGTGCTGGCGGGCGATGTGCCAGCGTACCAAAGAGCATGCGCCTCAATGCTCGAGTTGCAAGAGAGCGAAGGGTTACGGGCCTATCTCGTGGGGCGGGCATGCACGATCGGGATGGCTTCTGCCCAAGATCTAGCGCGGGCCACGGAGTTGGCGACACCAGAGCTCGACCTTCAAGCCGATGGTCACTGGTCCCTGACACAAAGAGCGGCATTTCTTTGCCGCGACGGAAGGTCTCGGGAGGCGATTCCCATCCTTGAGCGAAGTCTCCAGGCGTCTGCTCTACCCGAGAAGCTCATCCTCAGTTGGGTATGGCTCGCGCGGGCGCATCTGAGCCTTGGTGAGCACGACACCGCGAAAACCTGGCTTGCAATGGCCGCCGATCGGCTGGATCAAAGCGACACCAAGCCAGAGGGCATGCATTTACACGATTGGCTCGAGGCACAGATCCTCCGCCTTGAGGTCGAGTCGGAACTCGATCGGTGACAGTAGCAAAGCCTCGTGCTGGCAGACCAACCCATGCAGTTTCTCGCCGTGTACCAGCGTGAAAGGAAAGAACGATGATGGAACGCGAAGCTATTTTCCCAGCCAGCTCTGAAAGCCACGCCCTGTACGACCAGCATGGCTACTCGGCGGCCATCAGATCAGGCGACCTCCTGTTCGTGTCTGGACAAGTCGGCAGCCAGCCAGACGGAGCACCCGAGCCGGACTTCGAGAGCCAAGTCGAACGCGCCTTCGCAAACCTGAAGGCTGTTCTCGATGCCGCCGGCTGTACCTTTGACGACATCATCGATGTCACGACATTTCATACCGACCCCGAGAACCAGTTCGATACCATTCTGAAAGTAAAGAGCACTGTCTTTGCGAGCAAGCCGTACCCCAACTGGACGGCGGTCGGCGTCAACTGGCTGGCAGGCTTCGATTTCGAGATCAAGGTGATAGCCCGAGTTCCGGGTGGTGAGCGGTGAGGGGACCGGCGCCCGACGAACATACAGCAACCGTGCGGATTGACTGCAAACGCCGTCTTCGCTCGGGCTGTGTACCAGGGCGTCCCAGTCTGGACAACCGATCGCATCAACTGGGTGTTAGTCGGCGACCAGAAGCTCGATGGCAATGTGGCCTAGCCAAATCGCGGTTCTGCGCCCGCTACGGGCGTGTGTTCATTTCCGCCTATGCCCATTCCAGTTGAATCAACGAAACGCCGCCGCGATCCCGTGATCGCGGCGGCGTTGTTTGAGAAGATTCGATGTCCTATGGGTTACGGACAACCCGCGTTATAGTCCATCAGGAACTGCGACACATCAAAGAAGTCGGTATTGCCATCCCCGTTGTAGTCTCCCCCGGCATTGAAATCCATGAGGAACATCGACACATCGAAGAAGTCATACACACCGTCATCATTGAGATCGGCCGGGCAATCATCGGGAATGCCCGGACCCCACATCTCAAACGCGAAGATGGCAGCGGGGACATACGGCGTATCAATGTCAGGGCACTGGAAGCCGCCAAAGTCAAATCCGCCCGCATAGCTCCCGTCTGGAGCAAACAGCACGAACCGATCGACCGCACCGGTCCCCGCATTTGAAACGCTATCGTCGATGCTGATCACATCATCCATCACCGATCCGCCAACCGGGAACCCGAAGACAATCCCGATCGTGTCCGAGGTCGTGGGTGCCGCAGCGCCGGTATCGAGATCGCTGTCAAAGTCGTTCCCGATCCCGGGCTGATAGAACCGGACGGTCCAACCGAAATCGAACAATCCATCACCATCAAGATCGCTGTCTGGCAGACTGTCAAAGTCGCGATCCGCGTTCGAGACCGATACACCGTCACCGATGCCATCGCCATTGGTGTCAACATCATTGTTGCAGAACGCGGCGCTCTGGCAATCGCCATCGCTATCGCCAATCTCAAAGCTCAGATCAGTCGCAGTACCGAACCCGACCAGATCCAAATCCGCGGAATAACCGCTGAGGAACCCGGGGTCGGCCACATTGCCCGGCAGATTGAAGAAAAGGAAGTTGACCAGCGGCAGCCGGGTTGACGCGTTGATCGCCCGCCCGTTCTCGGCGTCCCACACAGTCCATTCGCCCGCCAGCTCTTCGACACCATCGCCGATCGAATCGAGGTCCACATCGGTATCCGGATGCGCAACCACCCAATTGATCGACACGCAGTCAACAACGGTATCTTTCTCGATGTCGCCGTAATCCAGCAGGGTCACGCCGGTCGAAAGCGAAGTGTTGCCGGGGTTGTCTACGCCAAAGAAGAACGATGAGGTATACCCACCATCGAAAAAGCAATCGGGCAGTGATCGAGTCGACCACACGGAGACACTGGTTCCTGTATCTGCGCCAGCGGTCTGCCCAGAGTTCACAACTGAGGCAACCCGCTCACCGGTTGCAAGGTTGAAATAGATGTGCGCGATCTCCTGAATCGGTTGGGTATCCGCCTCAAGGGTCACCGGCTCGGGGCTTGCATTTGCAATGCCGCCGGTCGTCCCGACACATGCCAGCAAAAGCATCATTGCAGCGTTTGTTTTCGTACTCATATTCAACTCCATTTACATGCATGAGGCCTGATCAAACGGGTGGCCCCGATCCCGAGCGGGTATCTATGTTGAATACGCAGGCAATAGAAATAGGTTTCTCATCAAGGACAACCAGCATTGAAATCTTGCAGAAACGCCGACACATCAAAGAAGTCGGTCAGTCCGTCCCCGTTGTAGTCTTCCCCATTCTGGAAATCGAACAAGAAGGCCGAAACATCAAAAAAATCGAGTGATCCATCACAGTTGTAATCAGATGTGCAACAAGCGATCCCTCCCGGCCCATACAGCACAAACTCAAACATCGCCGGCGGCGTGTACCCAAACCCACCATCCGCAATCAGCCCACCCTCACACGCGAAACCATTAAAGAAATACCCACCTGCATATACGCTGTTGCCGTTGATATCTGGCGGGGAATACAACGCAAAGCGATCCTCAGCGCCGGTCCCTGCATCAGGATGCGTTGTGTCGATCGCCCAAGTCCAGGTCCCGTCTCCATTGTCAATCGCATCACCCTCTGGGAAACCAAAGCTCACCCCGATCGTGTCGGCGCTCGTTGGCGCAGAGGCACCGGTGTCCGTATCACTATCAAAGTCGTTCCCGATCCCCGGCTGAAAGAACCGAACCGTCCACGACCAGTCGAACAGTCCATCACCGTCCAGATCGCTGTCGGGCAGACTGTCGAAGTCATTGTCTTGATTCGAAACATTCAGATTACAGAACGCCGCGGTCTGGCAATCGCCATCAGAGTCACCAATCTCAAAGCTCAGATCCGTTGCTGAGCCAAACCCGATGAGATCAACATCCATCGTGTATCCGGTCAGCATGCCCTGCCCAAACAGATTGCCAGGCAGATTGAAGAACACAAAATCGACAAGCGGCAACCGTGTACATTGGTTCACAGCCCGCCCGTTGTCCGCGTCCCAAACCATCCACTGCGCCGCGAGTTCCTCAACACCGTCGCCAACGCCGTCGCTATCAGCATCAATGTCCGCATGGGCGACCACCCAGTTGACCTGCATGCAGTCCACGACGGTGTCTTTTGCAATATCTCCATAATCCAGCAGGGTGGCCTGGGTCGACAGCGAAGTCGCGCCCGGGTCATCAACGCCGAAAAAATACTCGGTCGTGTACCCAGCCCCAGCACACGCATTCTGCACCAGCGCACTCCACACCGGCGAACTGTTGCCAGTGTCCACACCGCTCGTCTGCGAATCACCCAGCAGCGTCACCACCCGCTCCCCTCTCGCCAGGTTGACATAAATATGCGCCACACGCTGCACCGGCCCAACACTCGGTTCCAGCGTCGTCGGCGAGTCCTCACCAAGCGAAATCGAAGCACTAAGCCCCGCAAACGCGACGATAGATATTGATCGATTATTCATCTTCATTACCAAATTCGATATGAATTGCACACCCTCAAGGACAACCAGCATTGAAATCTTGCAGAAACGCCGACACATCAAAGAAATCGGTCAGTCCGTCCCCGTTGTAGTCATCGCCACTATTGAACAGCAACAGGAAGTCAGAGATATCAAAGAAGTCAAGCAGTCCATCGCCATTGATGTCTGCGCGGCAACCACCGCCTCCGCCACTGGGTCCATAGATCGCATGTTGAAACACCGCCGCAGGTGTGAACCCCGGCGTGCCATCGGGATTCTGGTCGCAGTCATGACCACCAAACCACCCTGACCCAAGGCGAATGCCATCGAGCCCAAGAAACATCACGAACCGATCTTCAGCGCCTGTGCCAGCACCAGGAACCGAGTAGTCAACTTCCCCTTCCCAGTCGCCTTCCGCATTGAAGATCGCTCCCTTGGGCATGCCCAACATCAATCCCATCATGTCCGCGTCCGACGGAGCAGGCACGCCGTCGATCTGCCCATCGCCGTCAAGGTCTTCCGTGCCCGGCTGGATGAATCGAACCCTCCAGCTAAAGTCGAACAACCCATCGCCGTCAAGATCGGTGTCCGGGCGACTATCAAAGTCACGGTCACCCAAAGCAACTGGACCGAAATCGCCCGTGCTGCTATTGAAAACACTGCTGTTGCAGTTCGCAGCCGTCTGGCAATCACCATCGCTATCGCCGATCTCAAAGGTCAGATCCATATCGGGGTTCGTCGCCAGATCGATATCAATCTGATATCCAGCGACAAGACCCGGCCCCAGTGTACTTCCGGGCAAATCTGTCAGCGTGAAGTACACAATCGGCAACCGATTGCAATAGTTTCCGTTTTCTCCGTTGTCGGGTTCAAAGTATCCCCACTGTGCCGCGAGCCCTTCAACCCCGTCGCCGACCCCGTCGGAGTCCAGATCAACATCTTGGTGTGTGGTCACCCAACTCAACGAAACACAATCAACAACAGTGTCGAGCGGCACATCAGCAGTTTGCAAGATAGTAACTCCGGTTGAGAGCGTCGTTGGCCCCGGGTCATCCATCGCGAAGTAGTTCGATGCGCCAGCAGGCGTACAGGGGGCTGTCGACTCGGTGCTCCACAACAGACGGTCTCCATCGGCGTTTGCCGCGACCGTCGGATTTTCCGGTTCAAGCGTCACAACATACTCACCGCTCGACATGTTGTAATAGATGTACTGGACCGAATCGATAGTTCCGATTCTTGAGAGGTCCGCCATCCGCGGCTCTTCCGCCACAGCACAAGCCATACCCACACTACATACCAATACCCCCGACTGAATAGCGAGAAAACGATCCATCATCTTGAAACCCCTTTACCCAACACGATACTCTCAATCCCACAAAAGCGGGTGGCGAACTGCCATGACCGGAACGATCATAAGATATCTCCGTGTCACATCCGCTCCAGTTGCAAGAAATGATGGAAATGAGTTGTGTATTGGCTCAAGCGAGCCAAATTATCAGGTGAAGCGGCGTTTTCTTGAGGGCGACAGCCTGTCGTCAGATCGCGGGCTTGAGCTTGCGAAGCGTATCTGCGAGCAGCGGTTGGGCGTTGCGGAGGCAGGACTCGGACTCCGGAAGGTGGCCGTCCGCGGCCGCCGACCAGGCACGGTTGAGCTGGCGTTCCATCGCTGCGAAGCTATCCATCAGCTCAGCATATCCGGCCAGCCCCATCCGATTGACAAGCGAGGGTCGGTCGGCGACGAACGCAGGCACATCGTCGCGCTGGATCTTGCCAATGTGGCTGACGATGGATTCCAGCTTGTCGTCTTCGTTGCGGGCCGTACTCAACTCCTCGGCGAGGGTGTGCAGGCGACCGGATAGGCGTGCAAAGACCGAGCGTGCGTCGGTGGCCTGCTCGCCCGAGACGGCCTCGGCCGCTTCCGATGCGGCCAGAGCACGCTTCTGTGCCAGGCGGACCATATATGCCCCGACCAGCAGGCCGGCACACGACAAGATGAACAACCAGCCGTGCGGCCAGCGCCCGAAGCTGAACGATGAAACCTTGACATACCGGACATTGGACGCATTGAGCATCTCGGCAAGCTCGGGGATCAACAGATCACCGGGCCGTCCGATCGGCGGCGTCGACTCACGGGCGCGAAGAACCTGTTCACCGGTCGGCTGGGTCTCGACCGCGGGCACCGGCGCGGGTGTGCGCTCCGGGACTGATGGCTTGAGCGGGTTGGCCTCGGCGGCGCGTTCGGCATCAAGCCGGGCGTGCACATCGCCAAGCCGCTGAAGGAAAGCCTCGTCGGCGGTTGCTGGGTCATACGCGCCGGCGGCCGAGGTCAAGCGGAGATCAGCAAGCGTCTCGGGCGGTGTGGAGTCCAGCGGGACGAGGTATGCCGTGGAACTGGCCAGCGACCCGGTGATGATCGAGAGGGTGATGATGACAAATGCGATGAGTTTCATGTGGAAGGTCTCCCGGCGGTCAGGGTTGCGGGCTTAGCCGCCGAGCAGGACAATGGCGTTGACGCCCAGGGCAAGGACGGCGTCGCCGACGATGAAGCCCGCCGCGAGTGGCACGCCCCATTCCTCGGCCCAGCTCGCACCCTTGATCTTGGACACGATGATGTTGATCACGCAGCCGACGCCGTAGGTGGCGATGTAGGCAAAGGGCAGGTACATCGAGAGCCCAACCAGCACACCAAGGCCGGAGAACGCCCCGAGCCCCAGCAGTGCGCCCAGCACCGTGCCGAATCCGTAGAGGGCGTAGGGCATCGCCCCACCCTGAACGCCGGTGATCACGGCCTGCAGTGCCTGTGCCTGCGGTGCAGAGGTGTCGGTCCCCGGCCCGATCGGGATGCCGAACTTGGCCTGATTGCCCACGACGATGATGAGTAGCACGCCCATGGTGATGATCGGGCCGATGCCGGTGAAGATCAGCTCGACCGTCTGCTGCTTCTTGGGCTTGGCACCGACGAGATAGCCGGTCTTCAGGTCCCCCATCATGTCCGCAGCGCAGGTAATGGCCACGCACAGGGCCGCGCCGATCAGCACCGCGCCCAGCACGCCGCCGGGACCGGAGAGCAGCATGACCAGAACGACCGTCAGCAGGGCCATGCCCGAGATGGGCGACCAGTCGGTCATGCCGCTGCACTGGGCGATGATGATGCCCGCGAACCAGATCCACAGCGCTCCGATCACCGCAATGATGCCCGCCCGCACATGCGGGTTCATGCCCGAGAGCAGGCCTTGGCGGTCTGCTGAAAGCGGGGCCGTGACGGCCTGGCGATCCTCGGGGCTCGCCGCCTCAAAGGTCTCCAGCGCCTGCTCATCGGCGAAGGCGATGACATATCCATTGTAATCGGCCGTGAACTCCTCGGTCTCGACGGCTCGCTCGGTGACCGGGCACACGGAGTTGATCGGCTGGTTGCTGGTGAAGTCCGCGGCAATAAACAGGAACAGCAGCGCTCCGGCGACGGCCGCGATGAGCACCTTAAGACCGAGTTCGTCGCTCCCGCCGGACATCTTGGTCTTGCTCGCCACAGCGATGGACTTGAACGCCTCGCGGATCGCAGGCAGCGAGGCGAGCACGCCCATCAGCGCGCCGCCCAGCAGCAAGCCGATGCCCAGTGGGCGGTTGATGTTCCCAAAGCCGTACCCGGCTGCCCCCGCCTCCGACACGGTCTCGGGCATCCAGCCCATCGCGTATACGAGCGGGTTGAGCACCACATAGGCGAGGATGCCACCTGCGAGCACCAGCAGGCCGGCACGGCCCGTCAGATACCCCGCCCCGATCGCGAATGGAGCGATCGCGAAGAGCAGTTGGATCTGCAACGGGAGCCCAAGGAAACGCCCGACATCAATCGTGTCATCGGTAACAAGCAGGTCGGGAATACCGTTGCGGTCTAAATCGGAACGCTCAGTGAGAACCTCGCCAACCACGCCGGGTCCGTTGTACGCAAAGTCCACCGGCTCGGCATCGGGAACGACCTGTCGGGGCATGCGCAGTTGCAAATCCGCGTAGCCGAAGAGCGGGTCGGCGGCCCAGCCGACCTTGGTGTCCCGCAGGCCCGACCACGGCATCAACCCCTCGTTCGCCATGTAGGCCCGCGAGGCGAGTTCCAGCGGGTAATCGGTCAAGCGAGCCCGATCGACGGGGTGCTCGATCTGGTTGCGGATGGTCGCCAGCGCGACGGCCTTGGCGTCCTTGGCTTCGTACCGAAGCTCGCGCAGGCGATCAGACTGGGCGCGGATCTCCTCGGTGCTCAGGCCCTCGCGCTGTTCGGGTCGGTTCTCTTCGGTTGCCCGGATCAGGTCGGCCTGAAGGCGGCCGTGCTCGATCAGCGCTTCAGGCGCGGCCTCGGCGTCGATCCACGAATCGATCAACCCGGTCAGCAGCAGGTCGGACCGCGAGATCCGTTCCTGCTCGACGAGGCCTTGCAGGTTCTCGATCTCGGCGGGGCGCTGGAGCTGCGGCAACTGGGCGGGCAGCCCGATCAGCACGGCGACCGCGATACCGACCGCCAGTACCACGGCCTTGGTCGGGCCCGCGCCTGGAGACTTGAGAATCGCGGCCACCGCGGTCGCGGAAGGAAACCGAAGCCGCTCAATATCAAGCATCTGCTTCCGCAGCGGGATGATGAACGCCCCACCCAAGACCGCCCCGCACACGCACGCCAGCGTCAGCAGCCAGAAGTCCAAACCGTCGATCTTGAGTTGGAAACCCATCAGCACCAGCACCGGGACGGTGAAGATCACGCCGGAGTTGGGCGTATTCACCGCCGAGGCGATGGTCTGCACGATATTGGTCTCGAGGATCGATCCCTTGCGCAGCACACCTCGGAGGATCCCGAAGCCGATCACCGCGGCGATGGCCGAGCCGCCGATCG
Organism: Phycisphaerales bacterium UBA1924; assembly: GCA_965283805.1. Taxonomy (GTDB): domain Bacteria; phylum Planctomycetota; class Phycisphaerae; order Phycisphaerales; family UBA1924; genus UBA1924. Next base: position 562,927 of record CBDIPV010000001.1, read on the forward strand.
TGAAGCCGATCTTCAGGCCCGCGTAGGTGATCGCGGCGTTCATGATCGCGCCGATGATCAGCCCGAGCACGATGGCGGACAGCGTCACCTCTCGGTAAGGGGCGTGTGTTGCTGGAGCGGGATGCGGCCCATCGGCTTCGGGGCCGCGAGTCTCATCTTCCGGGAGTCCCGGCGTGGTCGGTTCTTGCATACAGAGGGCCCCTACTGAACGAGCGTTCGTTGAAAGGGCATCATGCCCGAACTGGCGGACAATTGCAAGTCAGGGTCGGCGTGCCTCGGGCGTGAGGGCGATATTCTGACATGTATGCCGGGCTGTTTACCGTGGCATCGGCGAAGCGGGTGTCCCCTTGGTTCATCCAAAACATCGCGATATAATAGTTTGCAGCAAGATTTAACCCTCGGGAGCCCCCAAATGACCACCACACCCAACACCAACATCACCGGCCCAGGCATCAACCCCACCACCGGCAAGGTCGATCCCCACGCCGTCACCATCTCCGGGCTCGCCCTCAACGCCCTCTACAGCCCAGACCACCTCCCCGAATCACTCGCCAACTACGACCGCGACATCGCCAACCCAGGCCAGTTCCCCTACACCCGAGGCCTCTTCCCACAGGGCTACCGCACACGCCTGTGGACCATGCGCCAGTTCGCCGGCTTCGGCTCCGCAGACGATACCAACGCACGCTTCAAGTACATCCTCAACCAGACCAAGACCAAAACCGCCGCCAACACCGGCCTCTCCACCGCCTTCGACCTCCCCACCCTCATGGGCCGAGACTCCGACGACACACTCTCGCTGGGCGAGGTCGGAAAGTGCGGCGTAGCAATCGACACCATCGAGGACATGCACCGCCTCTACGCCGACATCCCCATCGACTCCGTCACCGTCTCACAGACCATCAACGCACCCGCCGCCGTCATCTGGGCCATGTACCTCGCCATGGCCAAGCAACGCAACATCTCCTGGGACACCCTCGGCGGCACACTCCAGAACGACATCCTCAAAGAGTTCCACGCACAGAACGAGTTCATCTACCCGCCCGAGGCCCACACCAAGCTCGTCGTCGACACCATCGAGTTCCAGTCCAAGCATGTCCCCCGCTGGAACTCCGTCTCAATCTCCGGCTACCACATCCGCGAAGCCGGCTCCTCCGCCACACAGGAGCTCGCCTTCACCCTCCGCGACGGCATGGAATATGTCGAGGCCTGCCTCATCCGAGGCCTCGATGTCGACGAGTTCGCACCCCGCCTCTCCTTCTTCTTCAACGCCCACAACGAGTTCTTCGAGGAGATCGCCAAGCTCCGCGCCGCCCGCCGCATCTGGGCACGCATGATGCGCGACCGCTACGGCGCCAAGAACGAACGCTCATGGTTCATGAAGACCCATGTCCAGACAGCCGGCTGCTCACTCACCGAGCAGCAGCCCTACAACAACATCGTCCGCGTCGCCTACCAGGCCATGGCCGGCGTCCTCGGCGGCTGCCAGTCACTCCACACCGACTCCATGGACGAAACCCTCGGCCTGCCCACAGAACAGGCCGTCACCATCGCCCTGCGAACTCAGCAGATCCTCGCACACGAGACCGGCGTCACTCGCACCGTCGACCCCCTCGGCGGCTCCTACTTCATGGAAGCCCTCACCGACAAGGTCGAAGCCGAAGCACTCGCCTACATCGAGGAAATCGACAACATGGGCCGCGGCCCATGGAAACCCGAGCACGCCACCACCTCCACCATCGACGACGGCGGCTGCGTCCAGGGAATCCACAAGGGTTATTTCCGCCGCAAGATCGCCGAGGCCTCCTACCGCTTCTCCGAAGAATGCGAAGCAGGCGACCGCACCATCGTCGGCGTCAACGAATACATCGACCCCAACGAAGACCGCCAGATCGACATCCTCACCATCTCCGAAGAAGTCGAAACCGTCCAGGTGCAGCGCCTCCAGGAGTTCAAAGACCGCCGCGACACCCAAGCCACCAACAAAGCCCTCGACACCATCCGCGAAGCCGCCCGCAACGGCGACAATGTCATGCCCAGCTTGGTAGAAGGCGCCCTCGCCAACTGCACCCTCGGGGAGATGGTGCAGGCGATGGCGGATATCTACGGCCGCTACACCGGCGGGCCGGAGTGGTAGGCGAATCACCTGGTTTTATTAAGCGGCCAGACGGCCGCGTACTGATGAGCCACAGTTTTCACTGTGTAAACCAGTAGTGAGAGCGCGTAAATCGCACCTATGTATCTCCATATAAACAATGCACTTATCTCGGCTGAGATCAGAGCTGTACAGATGACGATCAGTGATGTAGAAAGGACGAGCGTTGGCCACAGCACCTTCGCACTCTCTTGGCCAGGAAGATCTTTCACTCGCTTACTTGCTTGACGCAAGTTCCATTCCACCCTGGCAGCCCTCCAGAAATCTTCGCGTGAGAGACGCAGCCAAAATGTCGAATAGAGTAGGGACACGAAGGACACAGTGTAAAGCGTGGCCATTGCGCCTGAGAGATAATTTCCTAATATCAAAGTATCAGCCTCTCGATCCGCTACCAGTCTTTGCCATGACAAATGGGTTAAGGCTGCAAGAGTGATGAACAGTGGAATTGCGGCATTCAACTTTGCAGCACCAACTGCGCCTGTCGCCTTGTATTTTTTTCGATCTGCCAAGTATGGCAACATTACCTTGAAGAGCACGATGCCCAAGCCAATTGAGAACAATTTATCCGGCAAATAGCGAATTGAGTTGATTACCCACCATAGCACAGCTTCTGGCAATACCAAACCAAGTTCCTTCATTGTTCGCAGCAGTGTTGAATCCGCTTTAGGATCAAACGCAAATGGAGTTTGGTCATTTGATATAATAGTTTGGAGGATGGCGCCTGGAGCTGCCATGACGATTGCTCCAAGAACGCCTAGCTGGAAAAGAATAGTGAGATGATTTCTCAGGCAACTTGCTCGCCTTTGGAGATATGCGCGGATACTTTTTCTTCTACACATGTAACCCCAATAGATCGCTCCGGAAATACTCACAATCGCCCAGGGCACAACCGTCGCGTAGGCATTCTCAACACTCGGAGACAGCAGTGGGTGAATCGCGACCGCAGATATCACTGCCACAAGCGACCCCTTCCAAGGGCCAATCGAGACACAGACCAAAGCCGTGCCCACCATATCCAGAAACAGAATACTCTGAAATTGCCTTGCCAAAGAAAATCCAATTGCATTAATAAGCACACCTGCCGCTATGACTGGTAGGTTTTCATGTATAAACAAGCTCAGCATCAAACGGAACTCTTTGCTGGCTTGCCCTTTCATTCGCTCGAAAAACCATCCCGAGACCTGAACAGTGCTGCCTTTAATCGTATTTATATTATTGATTAAACTTGCTAGCTGCTGTACAATAACTAATACAAGAGCTATAATCCCTGGCATCATGTTGCACCCATCCCTCCGCTTTCGCCTATTGGCAGGCGGCTGAAACAAAACCCCTGGCTCATTCGTGACCGAAAGCCATTCTACTCTTTGCATACAGAGTCTGCTGAAGCGCCGCACCTGTCTCAGGCTTTAATTTGCTCACTTGCATCACCGCCGGGTGCCCTGCTTCTCCATGGACTGTGCCCTCCTTCGACTCGATGAGCGAAGGAGGACGGAGTGCAACCGCATCCAGAGACAGAGGCGGGTGACCCATTGGAGCCCCCGGCTCCTTCGGGATCGACAACTCAATACGCAACATACCGAGTCCGCTCGTCCACACCCAGTCTGGAGCTTCAACCTCCGCACCCACGCCCATGATCGTGAATATCGTTATGCATGCCCGGCATTCCGCCGGGCTTATGGAGGACTTGCCGTGATCGATTCAATTGGAATGCTGCAGTTGTTCGCAGAGTTCGCGACAGCTTGCGGCGTTATCTTCGCCGCGCACCACTTCTGGTTCGTTACACGGAAAGAGTCTAAGGACCGTGAGTACGGGACCTACGACAGTCTCGACAACAAGTACATCGAGTTCATGTATCACGCGGCCAAAGCCGAGAATGTTGACCTTGATATCCATACGATACCGAAGAACAGATCCGATGAGCCAGACGAGGATTTAATCATCCGCGAGCGTGCGTCGTTCGCTGTACTGATCTCTATCTTCGAGCGTGCTCTGGTGATGTACGAAGAACGCGCGTCTGATAAGATGAAGACCAATCAGTATGAGGGCTGGATCAAATGCATTAAGTCCTACTGTGACCGGCCATCATTCATCGCCGAATGGAAAGCGATCTGCGAGCAGTTCGATAAACCATTCAAAGATAAACTAAACACTCTGATGGGGCTCGACACGCCAGATAATCCGGAGCGTTTGAGTAAGCTTGACGCTACGCCGGGCGCCCAGCCACAAGCGAATCACCCAGACCGCCCCGCTCCACGCTGATCACACGCCACCGTTCGGGCCGGGCTTGGGAGCGGATGAACACGATCGAACACGGCGGGTGAGCGATCAAGGTGACAAACCCAGTCCCATAGGGCTTGTCACCTTCGTTTTTGCGCTCAAATCGGGGGTGCAGGGTGACACGTGCAGCCCCCGATGCAGGAGACATCTTCGCCTCCTTCGGGTACGTACACACACGCCCCCTGATTCTGGCGTGTGAAGTCTTCACGATGTGCTCGAGCGCGGGGCTGTGTGTACGAGGGTGTGTGTCTGTGATTGTGTGTGTCTATGTGTGATGGTGCTTGTGTGTGTATGTACGTGGTGTCTTGATGAAGGACTGGCAGGTGCCTCTATGGAGCACATGACAAGGTGACAAGCTGTGTGGGTGTGGGTTTGTCACCTTGATCCACCGGTGAGTGACCCGATGGAGCCCCCAGCTCCTTCGGGATCGATCATCCCACGCTTGCCCGCTGCGCAGCTTTCCTCTTGGCGCTCATCTCCAATGCGAAGGCACCCACCCACACCAGACGCATACCATCCCCCATGCTGCGCATGCTCGTCCACAACACGGTCAACGACTACGCCGCCTGGCGATCGGTCTTCGATGAAAACACCGACTCGTTCGACCCGTCAGGGCTTCGCCTCGAATGGGTCCGGCGCAACCCCGACGACGCCCACGAGGTCTGGTTCTGCCTGCTGGTCGAAGACCGCGCCCGTGCCGAGGCCTACCTCAGCGACCCGATCCACGCCGAGATCGGCGTGCGCGCCGGCGTCATCGACGGCCGCATCATCTGGCTCGAGGGCGAGTGACCCCGCCGGGTGCCATGTGTTGCCCTCTTTCCCCCACACAGTCTTCCCATCTTGACCTTCTCAGAGTGAAGAAGACAACGGGTTCTCGCCTGCGCGTTGCATCAGGGCTGATATCTCAAAATAGTCGCCAAAGCCGGTAAAACTGGCCGTGAACCCAGGACGATTTCAGATACCCTCGTATCTCAATCCAGCATAGGAGACGGCATGCGTATTCTGAGTTCACTGTTTATTCTGTTGACCTTCATCACCCCCACCATGGCCACCGAGCCGGTGAGCACCGCGATCACCTACCAGGGCCTGCTGCGGTCCGGTGACGCACCGCTCACCGAGTTTGCCGACCTCCGGTTCCGCCTCTACGACGCGCCCGTCGCCGGCGCCCAAGTCGGGGCCCAGCAGGACGTGGCCAACTATTTGGTCGTCGATGGGCTCATCAGCGTGGAACTCGACTTTGGGCCCGGCGCCTTCAGCGAGGAACAACGCTGGCTCGAGATCGCAGTCCGAGCCCTCGGAGACTCGGGGTACACCACCCTTTCACCACGCCAGCGCATCACACCCGCACCACTCGCCGGGGTCGCCCTGAAGCCGTGGACCATCTCCGACCAAAGCATCTCGTTCACCGATGGACTCGTCGGGATCGGGACAGCCGAGCCGCAGATCTTGCTGCACATCACGGATGACACGCTCGATTTCGATTCGTCGGCCTTGCTCGGGGAAGATCTGCTGATCGAAGCAAATGATGCCATCATTTCGCTGATGAGCACACCAGGCGGGTTCGCGGGCTCAGGGGTCATGTTCAAAGAAATCGCAGACGACGGCATGCTTAACAATCAATGGGGCCTGTACCGCGGGACGAGCGGCGCGGGCTCTTCACTGATCCTGTCCTACGGAACCAGCGCGAACTACACCACCAACCCACCCCTCTTCACATTCCTCACAGACGGGACCATCAAAACCCCCATCCAAACACGCACACGCTACTTCTCCGCACCAACCGCCACGGTCATTAGCTCCAATGGCGAGATTAATGTCTCACTCTTCGGCCCAACATACTCATTCCAATCTACGGACCAACGCAATGCAATTGCCGCTTTCCCACTGGATCTCCCCGTAGGCGCGAGTATCACAGAGCTGTCTGCCGGCGTGAGCGACTTCACCCCCGACGGCTATGTCAGCGTTGTCATCACGAGTCACGTGTTCGGTTCGGAGGTAACGCTTGAAGAAAACAGTGTTGAAACAACATTCGCTGACCAGGGCGGGCATCGAGTGATCTCAGAGGTCTTCACATCCCCGACGGTCATCGAAGAGGACGTCATCTACTACCTCGAAGTCCGCCTCCTCGGATTCACCGGCGGCACCCAGTTCATCGACGCGAAGATCGCCTACACCACAGACACCATCGAATAGATCCCGTCTGGCGAGTGCCATGCAAACGACGAAGTCTCCCGCATGTTCTTATTCTTGCTCACCAAAGCACCATTTCTTATAGTCCTTCAACCGCTCAACCTCCCCCGCAAGATCCCGGTGCTCAATCTCCACGAGCACTCGCCGTCATTCTTGCAGTGCTTCAACATTCACACCCCTGAGCCTCCCGGCTCCACACGCGTCCTCGGCCCAGAACGCAGCTCAAAACCAATGATGATCAAGAATGATGCCAACAGCACCAGCAGAATCCGCCGGTGAATCTCCACCGGCCTGATCCCGGAATCAAACACCGCCAAATCCCGTGGATCGATCCCCATCTGCGTCACTGCCAGCGAGACCGGCTTCGACAGCTCGCCAGAGACCGCAAGCCCTTCAAGCTCAATCGGCATGTACCGCCCACCGCCCCAGCCCGCGATCTCCGCCATGAGTGCATCGTGATCCGCCCCGCCGCTGATCTCCACGACCGCCCCTGCCTCATCCGAAGAAACACCCACCAGCGGCGCTATGTAGCGGTCCACGACATCCCCATACACCACGACCTGGCCGCTCTCCGGATCAAGCTCAGCCTGACTGGCAGTGTGCACGATCCGCTTGGTATCAATCCGCGCCCCGGTCAGCTTCAAATACGACCCGCTCAGCTGCTCATGCCCACCGACAAAATCCGCATAGGGCACCACCTGCACGCCGTATCCTCCGCTGACCCACCGGTACACCACACTGGCCGCGAACAGCCCGACAATCAACCCAATGCCAAGCACAACAGTTCCAAGAAGCTTCTTCATCGCAACATAACCTCAAGCAGAGCCAACACGCAAAATACGAACAATCCTGTCAGAAATCATAGCCGGCCGGCTCAATGCGACGCCCAGCCTCCGCTCCCAGCATCTTCCCGACCCACGCCTGGTGCCTTCCTCTAAGGAACTGGGTGCCCTGCTTACGGCGCAGCCTGAAGCAAGTTTTCGCCCAACCACGAACAACTCACCCAACCGGCGGCCAATCCGCCGGGTCATCAAGCACCCACCCATACTTCCGCTGACCCATCTTCGCCAGCCCCCACATCAGCGGACGCTGAATCCAGAGCGGCATGGGCAACGCCAGCTCATCGCGGTATTCGTTGCACACGATGGCCATCATCAGCAGCGGCGGCTTCTTGTCCGGCCCCATGCGGCTCATGATCGCCCATCCACCCCGCAGCACTTCTTCAAGGCGCAGCGCGGGCGTGGTGATGCAGCTCAGATGCATCTCCTCGGTGTCACTCCCGTTCCACCAAGCGTGCGGGATCATGCGAGGCGCAAAGACATCTTCCCCGGCTCGGGCTTCGAACTTCTTGCCGCCGATCTTGCCCGCGAAGATGCCTGACTGCACAAAGAAGTGCTCGTCCTGGCCCGGGTGCATGTGCGGCGGCGGGCCCTTGCTGCACGGGGCCACGATCAACTCATTGAGCATCGACCCGTCGTCCCGCGGCTCGCGGCAGATCCGCGTCCGCTCGCCCGTGGCGGTGTTCTCGAACCATTCGCTCCACTCAGGCATCGCCGTGCCCTTTCTCGACACCCTTGCCTTCGACGGTGAGCATCACCCGTTCGGGGTGCCCAAACCACGAGTTCCGCTGCGAACCTTCGCGCCCCTCATACTTCTCCGAGAGCAGGTTCGCCACATCTTCCATCGATGCATCGCTCTTGACCCAGCCCTTGAGCACATCCGGGAAATCCACCGAGCAGTTCGCACACTTCTTGTCATCCAGAAACCGGATCGGACACCAGAACGACTCCACATTCCGCAGCATCTCCGAGCCCAGCGACCACACGCCGGTCATCCAATCGCAGTACAGACACCAGATCAGATCGTGCCCAACCAGCCCGTCGAACTTGTGCCGCGACACACTCACCCACTCGCCCATCGGGTACCGCGGGAACCGCACCAGCCAGATCAGCGGCGGGTACACAATCCACTCCCCGATCCGCACCACCCAGAACACCGGCACCGCGATCGAAGTCACCCACAACGCCACATGATTGCGAGGCCGCCCAACCACCCGGTTGAGCACCGTCACGATCCGCGCCCCCTTCACCGCCTTGCGATGCGTCAGCTCATGGCCCCAGCACCACAGCGTCAGCCCCAGCATCTGCCCAAGGATCGCCCCCCCAAGCCCAACCCAGCCATAGACCACCGCCATCACGATGGCAGGCACCACCGTAAACCACGCCACCACAAAGTCCAGCAGCGGCGCCCGCCCGCACAAAGCCAGCACCCGCCGACCCACAGGGCCCAGCATCGCCAGTGCGTGCAGCACCAGCGATCCGCCAAGCACGGCTCCGCACGCGATCCCCAGACTCATCAAAAACGCTTCAAGCATGGTCGTACCTCCGGTTGCATGCACACGATAACCGATCCATGAGGCCCTTGCCCCGCGCCGGGATGATCCGCGTCGAGCATCCTATCCTGTCGGCATGACCAAACGCCCACTCGTCCTGCTCTGCGCGATGCACAGCGAAGCGGACGCGATCATCGATGCCCTCGGGCTGCAACCAGCCGCGCACCCCTGGCCCGACCACCACCCGCCGCGTGTTTGGTCGGGACTCATGCACAATCGTCTGGTCTATCTGGCAGTCAACGGCCGCGATCCACGAACCAACGCCGAACTCATCGGCACCACGCCCGCGACGCTGGCTACCAATCTCGTCATCGAGGGTTTAGACCCCGCGCACATCCTTATCGCCGGAGCCGCGGGCGGGTGCGCACAAACAACGACCATCGGCCAGGTCCTGCTCATCGACAAGGCCTATCACCACGATCGGCGAATCCCGCTGCCAGAGTTTGCAGACTACGCCCACGGTCCTGAGCCCCTCCACTGCACTCAAGAACTCGCCGATGCGTTCAACGCTGACATCGCGACCATTTCCACGGGCAACGCCCTCGACTCCCCGCCGATCGATCTGGCCTTCTTTCAAACCAACCGGGTGCGTGTCAAGGACATGGAAACCGCCAGCATCGCATGGGTCGCGGGACTGAGCAACACCCCCGTCTCCGCGCTCCGCGCGATCACCGATCACTACGACCACCCCTCCCCCGAGCACCAGTTTCTCACCAACTTTGAACAGGCGTTGCGCAACCTCGCCGGCTCGATCCAGATGGGTCTCGAGCCGCTCATTTGCACGCTGGATCGATGAGCAGCGACGGTATACTCGGCGTATGACCAGACTGATTCTCATCGTGCTCGTATTGTTCGCATCGCGCACGGCCGCTCAGAGCGATCAGGATCTCGTTGACCGCTTCGATCGGATGTACGCGGCTGAGCGATTCGAGCTTGCGCTTGAGGCCGCTGAATCGATACTTGATCGCCACCCCGACTCAGCATGGTGGAACTTCAACGCCGGGGCCATCAGCGCCAGGCTTGACATGCCAGATCAAGCCGTGCGATATCTCCAACGATCGGCCGATCTGAAGTTCAGCGGGATCGCGTCTTTCGAGCAGAACACGGATCTTGATACATTGCGAGATCGCGATGATTTTCTGAGCATCGTGGATCAGGTTCGTGCCAACGCGAAGGTGCGGATGGACGAGTTTCAACGCGAAGCGAAGGCCCATGTGCCCCAGCTCTATGTCCCGGAGACTGAGCCCGGAAAAAAGCCTCCATTGATCATCGCGCTGCACGGCACCGGGATGACCGGGCGGGACATGCATGATGCGCTGCTTGAGACCGCACAACAGCAGCAGATGATCCTGGTCAGCCCCGATGCGCTGCGGCCGGCCGGCAAGGGCTTCGCATGGACTTACCGAGACGAGTCGGCGTGGTTCGTCAAGCATCTGATCGAGTGGGCTGTGGAGAATCATCAGGCCGACCCTGCCTGCGTGATACTCGTCGGCTTCTCTCAGGGCGCGAACATCGCGCTGATCATGGGGCAGACCAACCCCGAGCTGTTCCGGGCGGTTGTTCCGATCTGCGGGCATTATGAGCCGCAGAATGCCGCGATTGTCGGCACGCCCGCGCCGTTCTACCTCCTCACCGGCGCACGCGATCCGTGGAAGCGGACTTACACGCAGGCCCGCAAGGATCTGCTCGATGCGGGCGGCCAAGTGGAGTTGCGGATGCTCACCAGCCGCGGGCATGAGTTGCCGGTGGGAAAAGCCGGGACTCGGGAATACACCAAAGCGATCCTCTGGGCGTTGAATCAATCACCTTGAGCTTGGCGAAGGTCCGAATAAGCACATCGTTTTCTACACCGGTTGTGTTGGGCCATCGAGATAGGGTGATTCACGCAGATACTAGGGAAATTTGCTTAGCCTGCCCGGATACACAGGTCTGAAACGCCGATTCAATCTCACCATGTTCTCACGGAAGTCGGACAAATCCACGAAGACCGCGACGCCCGAGCCCAAGGAAGCGCCGCTCGATCTCAAGCAGACGCTGCTTGACGCGATCGAGCGCAACGCGTCGGTCGGGATCGTCCGTCTGGGATACTCTGGGCAAGACCCGCTCGCCCAAGGCCGTCTGCTCGAATGGGACGACAAAGGCCTTGTGATCGAACAACTACAGATCATCGGCAAGGAAGTTCGATTTCATGTCGGCTCGCGCATCGAGGCCTATGTCAAGTTCAATAAACTGATCATGATGTTCGAGGCAGAAGTTCTGCAGGTTGAGCAGCCAACCTATCTCAACGAGCAGCGTGTCGTTCGCTCTATGCGACTGAGTCAGCCGAGTCTGCTCCGCCAAGGGGATCGTCGGTCGGCGTTCCGTTCCTCGATCGCGGCGCTCGGCCAAGAAACCATGGTCAAGATGTGGTTTCTCGATCGCATCGGTGAGGTGCCGCCTGAGCCAGAGGGGGGAGCCCAACAGCAGAAGAATGCATACTACACCGATCTGATCCGGGCCAAAAGAGCTGAGCCGCTGATTGTTGATCGTGACGAAGAAGGCAACCCGCTGATAGTAGATTGGACGATGGTCCTCGCAGAGGCGCATAAGGACCAGCCGCATGCGGTGGGTCGGCTCGCGGATCTCACCGCCAACGGGCTCGGCTTTGTCATGTACGGTGTGTCAAACATGCAGTTCGTCCGGTTTGAGCGAATCGCCGTGCAGTTTGGCCTTGAAGAAACGCTGATCGACCTTGTCGTCGAGGTTCGCCAAGGGGTTGATCTCAAGGGTTCAACCTGCCGCATGGGCGCGCTGATTGTGCATCCCAGCGTCGGTAGTGTCCATGCCCCACAACGCCGAGAGCTTGAGCGGATGGCGATGCAGATTCAGCGTGAGCAACTGCGTACGCGCAAGGCGGGATGACCTCTCGCTCAGCGGGTCGCGAACCAGCCCAAGAGCATCATCGCAATGAGATGCGATAGAGCGATAGCGTACAGCGTCAACATATAGTGTGGTTTGTTGGTCTTGTGTCTGATCATGCGCGTCATGAGCAGCGCGCCCGGCCAACCGCCGATGAACTCGATCGAGTGGAGTGATCGCTCAGGGATGCGTCGCTTGCCAAGCCGGGCTCGGCGCTTATCGACCGCGTGCATGGCCATGCTCACCAGACTCATCACAAGCAGATAGAGGAAGATCAGTTTGATCAGCATGCGGTGGCGTGGGTGAGGCGTTGGGGGTCGATGGGTTCGCCGAGGACACAGGCGTGGCCCCAGAGTGCGATGTTGATCATGGGCCAGGCCATATGCCAGTATTTGTTTGGATCGGCGCTGACCAGTGCGATCGATTGCTCCTGGAAGACTTCGCGGGCGAAGGGAGACTCAGAGAGGAACTGCGCGAACGGCGTCATCCAGTTCTGGAATGGGAGGGGGAAGCTGGCTTTGGGCCGGCTGATGATCTCGCTGGGTAGGTCGCTCAAGAACGCTTCACGCAGGGCGATCTTGGTTTGTGGATCGGGGCCGTCGATGAACTTGCGATCCATCGGCAGTGCTTCGGCGGCGATCGCGACCTCGATGTCCGCGAACGGTGTTCGCCCCTCGACACCCGCGAGCATGGTGGCGGCGTCGAGACGCTGGAGCAGGTTGGGCAGATTCATGCGGCGCTGAAACCGAAGATGGGTCTGGAGCGGATCTTTACTGGTCGAATGCTGCTCCAGGTGCGCGAAGGTTTGCTGATAGTGATCGAGTAGCAACTCATCCTGCTGGGCGGACTGGTACAGCGATTCACTGAGCACTGCTGGCTTGAGTTCGCCCGAGATCCATGCGTTAGCGCGGAGATGAAAAAGCCCGCCGTCGGGGTCGCGCGTGGGGTCATCGAGCGCAGCGACCCGAGCGGCACACTGCTGCATGATGGGTGTGTAGCCGGCGAAGAGTTCGTCGGCTCCCTCGCCGGAGATGGTGACGATGTGGCCTTGGGCTCGGAGTGCGGTGGCGACGGCGTGGATGGCGATGGTGTTGGGGGTGCTCATGGGGTTGCTCATCTGGGTGATGAGCTGCGGGAGCATCTGGGTAAAGTCGTCCTGGGTGACAATGACTTCGTGATGGGTTGTGCCGAGTTGGGCAGCGAGCTGGGCGGCGAACTTGAAGTCGTCATCGAACCCCGCGCTGCGTGCGCCGGCGCAGTAGGTGTTGAGCTGGGTGAGCGATCGGCGAGCGATTGTGGTGGTGATGGCGGAGTCGAGCCCGCCCGAGAGCAAGGCGCACATGGGCACATCAGTCCGCAGGTGGCGGTGGACGCTCTCCTCGATGGTTTGGCGGAGGCCCTGGGTGGGTGTGCGGTTGGTGTTGCTGTCCCACCAGTTCAGCAGGTTGGTATCCGCTGATTCCGCCAGGTCGATCGAGATCCAATCCCCCGGTTCAAGGGTTTGGATCTGCTGGTACATGGTGCGTGCGCCCAGCGTGGTGCGCAGCGTGGTGAGGTATGCACTGAGGGTGACGGGGTCGGGGGTGCTGGAGATGGCGGGGTGCTCGAGCAGCGTGGGGATCTCTGAGGCGAGGGCGAGCTGGGTTTGCTGGTTGTGGGTGATGGTTGAGAAGTAGAGCGGCTTGATGCCCAAGGGATCGCGGGCGATGGTGGCGCGGGCGGATTTGGTGTCGAGGAAGACGAATGCGTACATGCCGCGGAGCCGGTTGAGGGCATCGTCGCCCCACTGGATGAGGGCGTGGAGCAGGGTTTCGGTGTCGCAGTTGGTTCTGAACTGCACGCCGAGGGTTGCGAGTTCGGAACGCAGGTCGAGATCGTTGTAGAGCTCGCCGTTGTAGGCGAGGACATAGCGGTCGTCGGGGGAGCGCATGGGTTGGTGCCCGGCGGGTCCGGGGTCGATGACAGAGAGTCGGCGATGGGCGATGCTGCCCCACTGCCCGCTCCAGGTGCCCGCATCATCGGGGCCGCGGTGCGACAGGCGGTCACGCATGCGGTTGATGATGGCATTGTCGCCAAGATCGTCGGCACGGGCGGGATGATTGAGATTGAGCAGCGCTGCGATTCCACACATGGGCAGAGTATCGGCGGTTTTCAGTCGCGAGCGGGAGATTCGGTGGCGGAGTTGAAGTGCCGCAGGGCGCGGTGGAGGCGGAGGAAGCGTCGGGTGCCGACGATGGCAAAGACAATGCCCAGCGGGAGGCAGGCGACGCCGATGAGCATGAACCATGAGTTGTCGGCGTAGTGGATGATGGTGGAACCGGCGATGAGCAGAGCGAGGGCCGAGCGGATGTAGGCGAGGTAGGTGCGTTCGTTGGCCAGGCGGGTGCGATCAATGGCCAGTTCGTCGCGGAGCTGGAGCTCGGCCGGTTCGAATCGGTTGTAGGTGCCGTGCTTTGACTGGCGGGGCATGGTTGATCCTCAGTGGTGCCACTTGGGGTGGTCGGTCGCCACATGATAGTGCGGGTCTTCGGAGATGTTGACTTCAACGAGGTCGCCGGCGCGGTCGAGGAGGCGGCGGCAGTCTTCGCTGAGGTGTCGCAGGTGGAGCTGCTTGCCGAGTTTCTGGTAGCGGGCGGCGAGGGTGTTGATGGCCTCGAGGCCGGACTGGTCGTACACGCGGGAGAAGTAGAAGTCGATGACGACATCGTCGGGGTCGTTGTTGGGGTCGAAGAGGTCGCGGAAGCGGGTGACGGAGCCGAAGAAGAGCGGGCCGTGGAGCTGGTAGATTTTGGATCCGTGCTCGTTGAACTGGACATCGGCGACGAGGTGTCTGCTCTTGCTCCACGCGAAGTTGAGTGCGGAGATGGCGACGCCGATGATGACGGCGGTGGCGAGGTCGTGCATGAAGATGGTGTAGGCGGCGACGACGATCATGATGAAGACCTCGGCCTTGGGGATGCGGTGCCAGGTCTGGAGGGTGGTCCATTCGAAGGTGCCGATGACGACCATGAACATGACGCCGACGAGGGCGGCGGTGGGCACGGCCTCGATGTATGGCGAGAGGAAGAGGATGAAGAGCAGAAGCGAGATGGCGGCGACGATGCCCGAGAGGCGGCCTCGCCCGCCGGATTTCACATTGATCAGCGACTGACCGATCATGGCGCAGCCGCCCATGCCGCCGAAGAACCCGCAGGTGATGTTGGCGGCGCCCTGTCCGATGCACTCGCGGTTGCCGCTGCCTCGGGTCTCGGTGAGCTCGTCGATGAGTGTCATGGTCATGAGGGACTCGATGAGCCCGACGCCGGCGAGGATGAGCGAGAAGGGGAGGATGATCCAGAGGGTCTCAATGGTCATCGGGGGGATGGCGTAGTCGAGCCATGTCGGTCGGGGGAGCCCGCCGGCGATGCCGACGGATTCGATGTCAACTGCGGCGATGGCCTGCCGGGTTTCCTCGGTGGTGAGGGGAGCGATCGGGGCGTCCGCAATGCGTTGCGCGTTGATCCCTTCGGGGAGTGTGGCGGTAATCGTCGCGAGTGTCGCGGTATCCTTGTCTCGTTGTGCCTGCGTGACCGACGCGGCCAGTGTGCTGTCGACGAGCATGTCGCCGACGGTGAGGACCGGGCGGGGCTGGGCGTTCTCCGGTGCTGCATCGGTGTCTGATGGTGCGGCGTTGCTGTTGATGATGATGGCGATGATGGAGACGGTGATGATGGCGGCGAGTGAGGAGGGGATCGCACGCGTGAGGCGGGGGAGGAAGGCGATGATGGCCATGGTGAGGGCGACGAGGGCGAGCATGATGCCCAGTCGAGTGCCGGTGAGTATCGACATGGTGCCCTCGGGCGTGAAGACTTTGAAGCTGCCGAACTGGGCGAGGAGGATGACGACCGCGAGGCCGTTGACGAAGCCGAGCATGACCGGATGCGGCACGATCCGGATGAGCTTGCCGAGCTTGAATACGCCGACGAGGACCTGGAATATGCCGCAGAGGACGACCGCCGGGAAGAGATACTCGATGCCGTGAATGCTGACGAGGCCGACGACCACGACGGCCATGGCTCCCGTTGCACCCGAGATCATGCCGGGGCGGCCGCCGAAGACGGAGGTGATGATGCACATGATGAAGGCGGCGTAGAGCCCGACGAGCGGCGGCACGCCGGCGACGAAGGCGAATGCGACGGCTTCGGGCACGAGCGCCAGTGCGACGGTGATTCCCGAAAGAATCTCAGTCTTTGATGACCCGCTCAGTGAGTTGCGGAGATCAAAGATGCGTGGTTGCATTTTGACAAAGTTCGGGAGTTGAATCGTGACTTTGGTCATGGTTTGCTCAAATGGCTGGGATAAACAACCCGCAACCGGTCAAGGTGGCGTGTGGTGGTTGGCATGTTGTCGGGTGGGTGGGGATCGCGTTGGTGTCAGAAGGGGCGCGAGATGGAGCGCCGATCGGTTTCTTTAGGTTGGAAACATGGTCGATCCTGACATGCAAATCAAGCGGAGTGAGACTTTGAGCCGTTGCTTGGGCATCTTTGGGAGCTAGAGCATAGGCCACCGAGCACGGCGCGGCATCCTGCGAAACGGTGGCATGTATGACGATCTGTACATCGAAAATGTTGGGTAGAAACGGTGCATCGAAGCCTGATTATGAGACCTGATAACCCACTTGGGGTCACGGCGCATCAGGTTCGCAGGTTTTACAGGGCCCGTGCGAGGTGGCAATCGACTCACGGGTCGTCGGTCGTGCACTATCCGTGAGGTGCGAACAATCTTTGCGGTGATACTTGGTGCCGTGGGCGGTGATGTAGATCGTCCGATCGGGACCGGATGACGGCTGGGCTTCACTTGGCGCCGGCAGCGGATCCGCGAGCGTATCGGGTTGCGGGGGCGGCTCGTTCGGGTTCCAGATCCCTCGCTCTCGCTGCTGGGCGCGCCGCTGGTAATGCTCGAAGAGCGGGGAGTGGATGGACATCGAAGCATTGGAGAGCCGGGTGAGCCCTTGTCGGACGAGTTCAAGGTTGATGAACAGGTGATCGGGTGCGCGGTAGAGATAAGCGACGCGTTTGTTGGCTCTGTTGAGCTCCCCGGAAGGATCATTCTGGATCAACACGGTTTCGCCCAAGGTGAGCCGATTGAGCGTGTCGATCGCCTGTTTGGCTTGGGACGCGTGTTGTGCGCCTGTGGCACCGCTGACACCCAGCAGATCCAGCCGCTCAGTCTCGCCATCAATCTCGATGAGCACGGTGTTCTGATCGAGCACGCGGATGACGGTCCCGGTGCTCAGCGACGCATAGTCAGGTGCCTGGTGAAGCGGCACGGAATCCGGATTTGAAGGCGTCCCCGGTGTTTGTGGCTGCGCAAAGACAGCAGTAGCCATCAGGATGATCAAGAAGCCGAAGAAGCCACGCTGCAATGCGTTTATATTGATGATGCGATACTGCATGCCGTGTGCTCAGACCCAGACATTGACGATCAGGTTGGGTTCTTTGATTTTACCAGTCCAGGTACCGATTGAAGTGGTGACGAGTTTCACCTCGTACTGGGGGTGTGCGTCGAGCCACTCGTTGATCTGCTGATCAAGGAAGTCGAGCGAGTCGCCGGTGAGCTTGCAGTGAAAGCTTTTGACATGGATCGCCCCGTTCCCGGTTGAGTTGGGAGTGCGGTTCCAGTTGTCCTCGTGGCGCCCCGTCCGGAGTTTTTGTTCGAAGGTTCGGATCTTGGTGGGCTGCTCAGCGGTGCTGGGTTTGGGCACCGCAGGCGATTGGGGGGAGAGGTCGAGCGGGAGCGTGTCGTCCAGTGACAGATCCTCATCGCTGTGGGAATCGTCATCTTCCGGCGGAGTCGGCGGCGGGCCAGAATATCCTGGCGGAAGCGGATGGCGAGTTGGTCCCCTCATATCGGGCTCCTTGGTGCGGGTGTCGCGATGATATACGCTAACACAAAGTAGGTGATTCGTCTAGGGCGTAGGCATCGCGGTTGCCGTGAAAGTCCATAAGTTCGCCTGCCCTGTGCGTTGGCCTGCGTAGGAACGGGTCAGATTTGCCCATCGGATCACCATTTTGATACCGGTCGGGCCGGGGGTATACATAAGCACTTGGCCACGACACAAACGGGTGACATGGCCACGATTGCCGCTGATCGGGCCCTGGTAGTCGAGGTAGAGTGCACGATGGAGTGGGAGTTGCTCAGCTTCGAACTTGTGGGCTTGTTCTGGCCGCTCATCGACCCGGAAAGCGATCAAGCGGTGCTCGTCTTGGATGCCCGGCTGATCGATGAGCCAATCGAAGTGTTCGGGCATGTCGGGCTGTTTGTGCGAGAGCACCACGGTTTGACGCATGGAGCATGGTATGGCGGTTTGGGGTACCCTAGGATGATGCGGTCGCTCATGAAACGGGCTGACGGAGGTAGATCTATGACGCGTTTGAGTGTGCTGTTGATGATGGTGGTTTTGGCTGCTGGGACTTTGCTTGGTGGCTGCAATACTGCAGGAAAAGTAAAACGGACGCTGGCACTCAACGATCTGCATATCCGTGCTGCTGTGGCGGAGGACGAGGGGGACTGGGATGAGGCGTATGCGCTCTGGAGCGAATATGTCGAGCGTCGCCCGCAGAGTGCGTTGGCAGAATATCGGCTCGGTATGGTTGAGATGCGACTGGGTCTGGAACGCCAGGCCGTCGGGCATCTGCGTGTAGCACACGATCTGAAGCCGGGCAATATCGAGTATCTCGAAGCGCTGGCCTCGGCATTGGTCGCAACCGGCCAAACCGAATCGTTGATGACTCTGCTCCGCCAGACCGCCGAAGAAGGGCCAGACGGGTCCGGGTACCTCCGCATGGCACGGTTCGCACAGCAAGCTGGCATGCTCGATGAGGCGAGAGAGGCGTACGAACTGGCGATTTTGCAGGCACGCGGGACATCGCCCAAGCCCTACATCGAGATGGCCGACTTTGCCCGGGTGATCGAAAATCGCGACATGGAGATCCGCAATCTGCGATACGCGCTTTGGTTCGATCGGACAGATGCGGCGATCGAATCGCGTCTGGAGGCGTTGGGAATGATTCCCGGGCCTTCACTGGCGCTCAAACCCGAGTTTTAATGCGATTGGGTTGACGGTCGTCGGCGTAGATCCTATCCTTTATCCGTATTTCCGGATGATAGGATCATGCACAAAGCCCCTGAATCATTCATCACGAGTCAGACCACCGTCGAGTTGCTTACCCAGCTCGGTGATACGGTGCGTTTGCGCATGCTGCGCGTGCTTGAGCGACAAGAGCTTTCCGTTGGTGAGCTGGTGAAAGTGCTTCAGATCCCCCAATCCTCGGGCTCGCGTCATCTGCGGGTGCTTAGCGATGGCGGCTGGGTCTTTAAGCGATCAGCCGGGCCCGCTTCGTATTACCGCGTCGTGATCGACGATTTGCCGGTTGAGCATCGCACAATTTGGCTCACCATTCGCGGCCAACTCGGGCTAGACGCGACACTCAGCGAGGACGACCGGCGTCTCTCATCGGTGCTCGCAGAGCGGATGACCGACTCGGAGGCGTACTTCGGTCGTGTCGCCGGTGCATGGGATGAGATTCGAAGCGAGCTATTCGGCAGTGGATTCACCGAACACGCGTTGCTCGGCTTTGTGAATCCCGACTGGGTCGTGGCTGACCTTGGATGCGGCACTGGCAATGCGACCGAACTGCTCTCGCCTTGGGTACATCAGGTGATCGCGGTGGACCGATCGCCGGAGATGCTTGAGGCGGCTCGTTCGCGCCTGCTTGAGCATGGCGGGTCGGTTGAGCGTGTGCGGTTCGTCGAGGCCGAACTCACAGCGTTGCCCATTGCGGACGCGAGTGTCGATGTCGCGGCCTGCGTGCTGGTGCTCCACCATGTCGATGACCTGCTCGCCGCATTGCGTGAAGCCCGGCGGGTCTTGCGAAAGGACCGGGGTGGCGGGATGCTGCTGGTTGTGGACATGTGCATGCATGACCGCATCGAGTATCGCCACGCGATGGGGCATGTGCACCTTGGATTCTCAGACGATCAACGCGATGCGCTGTTTCGCGAAGCCGGCTTCGCATCGGTACGGACACACAAGCTTCGACCCGGGGTCGAGGCATCGGGCCCATCGCTCTTTGCAGCGGTGGCGCATCTTTAAACCATACTCAGACGAATGACACACGGACGAAGGGCTCGCAGGGCCCGAATCGAAAGGGAAGTAGACATGACAGCGATTGCGACACAAAACACACTGCAGGTTGATGAACTCAACGGAATCCAGTTCAAGGTGCGGGATCTCTCGCTCGCAGAACTGGGACGCAAAGAACTTCGGCTCGCCGAGCACGAGATGCCCGGCCTGATGGCACTGCGTAAGCAGTACGGCACGAAAAAGCCGCTCAAGGGTTTCAAGATCATGGGCTCGCTGCACATGACCGTCCAGACCGCGGTGCTCATCGAGACCCTGGTGGAGCTGGGGGCCGATGTGCGGTGGTGCTCGTGTAATATCTTCTCCACACAGGACTCGGCGGCGGCGGCGATCGTCGTTGGTCGCACCGAATCGGGCGGCACGCCCGAGTCACCCAAGGGCACCCCTGTCTTCGCCTGGAAAGGCGAGACGCTCGCGGAGTACTGGTGGTGCACCAAGCAGGCGCTGACCTGGCCTGATGGCAGCGGCCCCGACCAGATCGTGGACGACGGCGGCGATGCCTCGCTGCTGCTGATCAAGGGGCTGCAGTTCGAGAACGCGGGCAGCGTCCCGGCGTTTAACCCCGACAAGGATGCCGAGGAATGGGGATACATCCTCAAGACAATCAACGCGACCATCGAGAGCAACCCCGGGTGGTTCCAGCAGGTGACACCCGCGGTCCGCGGCATTTCCGAGGAAACCACGACCGGCGTACATCGCCTGTACCAGATGGCTGAGCAGGGCCTGCTGCCCTTCCCGGCAATCAATGTGAACGATTCGGTCACCAAGAGCAAGTTCGACAATGTCTACGGCTGCCGTCACTCGCTGATCGATGGCCTGAACCGCGCAAGCGATGTCATGCTCAGCGGCAAGGTCGCGGTCGTGTGTGGCTACGGTGATGTGGGCAAGGGCTGCTGCCAGTCGCTCAAGGGGCAGGGTTGCCGTGTGATCGTGACTGAGATCGACCCAATCTGTGCGCTGCAAGCAGCGATGGAGGGCTACCAGGTCCTCACGCTCGATGATGTGGTCGAGACCGCGGACATCTTTATTACCACAACGGGTAACAAAGACATCATCACGCTCGACTCGATGAAGCGCATGAAGAACAAGGCGATTGTCGGCAACATCGGCCATTTCGATAACGAGATCCAGATGGAGAAGCTGCAGCGTGATCCTGATGTTGAGCGGATCAACATCAAGCCGCAGTTCGATGAGTTCGAGTTCAAAAGCCAGGGCAAGAGCATCCTGATTCTGGCCGAGGGCCGACTGCTGAATCTCGGTTGCGCAACGGGTCACCCCAGCTTCGTGATGAGCGCGAGCTTCACCAACCAGGTGATCGCACAGATCGAGCTGGCGGAGAACCTGGAGAACTACGAGAACAAGGTGTATGTGCTTCCCAAGCACCTCGACGAGCAGGTTGCGCGTCTGCACCTTGATCAGCTTGGCGTGAAGCTCACCAAGCTGACGACCGACCAGTCCGAGTATCTCGGAATCCCGGTCGATGGGCCTTACAAGCCCGACCAGTACCGCTACTAAATCTGCGGTTGATATCCATTCAGGGCGG
This sequence comes from Phycisphaerales bacterium UBA1924, assembly GCA_965283805.1. Taxonomy (GTDB): domain Bacteria; phylum Planctomycetota; class Phycisphaerae; order Phycisphaerales; family UBA1924; genus UBA1924. The sequence continues at coordinate 584,564 of CBDIPV010000001.1, forward strand.
CGTATCGACAGGTGCGCCGCCTTCTTTATGTCGGTTTCGGTTGAGACATGGCGGTGGCTGGCGAGCGATGCGGGGCAGGCAGCGATCGTGTGCGCACCGAGCGGGTCTTCCGCGGCGGCGGTTGCCGGGCTTCGCAAACAGTTCGATGCGGATCAGGTGCGGGGGATATTCGAAGCGGCCGGTGCACGGCGCAAGGCGGCGGTCAAGCTTGATGCGGGGTGGGTGTCTGCGATGCTTGCTGATCAGGCGGGTGTCGAGATGGCCAGCTCGGGCCGCTCTGCGCAATACAAATCCCAGCGCTTTGCGAGTGTGCTGGGGGCAGGAGCACGGGTCGCGGATCTGTGCTGCGGGATCGGCGCGGATGCATGGGGGTTGCATGGCCGCGGGCTTGATGTTGTTGGTGTGGATTCGGATGAGGGCCGGACGGTCATGTTTGCCCACAATCTGCCCGGGTGCGGGGTGATCTGTGGCGATGCGCTTGCGGACTGCCCCACTGCTGATGCGTTTCATCTTGATCCGGCGCGGCGCGTTGGGCGAACGCGGGTGCTGGCACTGGACGATTTTCTGCCGGGGCCGCCGGTTTGGGATGCGGTGATCGAGCGGGTGGGGAACGGGGCGATCAAGCTCAATCCGGGGGTGGATGCGTATGCGTTGCCTGTCGGCGAGGTTGAGATTCTCAGTGAACCCGGCGGGCTGACGCAGGCGGTGTTGTGGGTCGGGTCACTCGCGGGCAAAGACACACGCCGAGCGACAATGCTCGGCGATAACGGCGTGCTGGCCACGATCTGTGGCGAGCCGGAGCGTCCAGAAGATTCGACAGAAATCGGGTCATACATAGGGACGCTGGATCCGTGCCTGGAACGGGCGGATCTGGTGGGCGTGTTCCTTGACGAGGTCGGGGTTTCGCTGGTTCATCCGGGCACGGGACTGGTGACGAGCGAGCAGCCGGTTGAGCACGCGATGGTGCGTTGGTACCGGGTGCTTGAAGTGCTGGCATGGAACGAGAAGCGTGTCCGGTCGGCGTTGCGGGCGTATCGGCCGGGCGTGGTTGAGGTGCGGACACGCGGCGGTGTTGTTCATCCGGATGTGTTGCAGCGGGTGCTGCGGGGAGATGGTGCGCGTGATGATCTGAGCGTGCTGGTGTACCGGTTGGGGGACCGGAGCGTGGCGGTGATTGCTGAGTCCGTGAAGAAAGAACCCGCCGATGCGAAGACACCGGCGGGTTCGAATGGGGGTTCTTGAGATGGATCCTCGATCAGCAACCAGCGCGGTAGTAGCTGATGAACTGGGAGATGTCGAAGTAGTCGAACGCGCCGTCGCCGTTGGTGTCGCCGGGGACGAGTTGATTATTGAAGAGGTTGATGAAGTTGGAGACATCGTTGAAGTTGAGCTGCCCGTTGGCGTCGTAGTCGGCGGGGCACGAGAGGAGGCCGGATTCGGGGATCATGGCCTGGATGTCGAGTCCGGTGGCGAAGGTGCGGGCGATGGTGCCTGTGTCGGGGTCCATCTCGTGGATGATGCCGTCGGTGCCGGCGATGTAGAGCATGTTGCCGAGTGCGACGGTGGCGTTGGCGTCGGAGTTGACGCTGTGGGTTCCGATGTAGTTGACGCCGCCCTCGAACTTGTCGAACATGTAGACGGTGCCGGACTGTGCCCCGCCGAAGTTGATGCCCGAGAGGTACATGGTGTCGCTGCCGAATGCCATGGACTGGATCTGCGATCCGCAGGCGGCGAAGAAGTTGAAATCGTCGTTGCCGATCGAGGACCGCATGGCGAGGGACGACTGGCCGCCGACGAAGAGGCCGCCGGCATCGAGACCGATGGCGGTGATATCGGTGTTGGTGATGGTGACGCTGTGATCGACCTGCCCGGTTGCAGGATCGACATACTCGATGCGTCCGGAGGAATCGGCGACGACGAGCTGTTCGCCGAGCCATGCCATGGCGCTGGCGTCGTTGCTGAGCGAGAAGGCGCCGTTGACGAGGTCGGTGTCCAGGTCGTAGGTGTAAACGGTGCCGTTCTGATCGCCCAGGTAGAGGGTGTTCTCGTGGACGGTCATAGAGCTGACGGGGCCCGAGCATACGCCTCGGAAGGTGATGGTGCCGGTGTCGGTGTCGAGTGCATGGACGGTGCCTTGAGTGCCAGCGAAGAGGATGGTGTCTGCGTTTGCGGCGGTTGCGGCGAGCGCGAAGGTGAGTGCGATTGCTTTGGTGGTGTTCATGATGACGGTGCTCCTGTTTTGACTTTGAACGATGTACGCATGTGTTTGGGCGAGTTGCCCGTTGATGTATACATCTTCGTGGGTCAAACGCGAAAACCACCCCCACTCTTTGGTGGGGACGGTTCAGAAGCGATGATGACGGGTTCAGGAGCGTTTGGGTCGGGCTCGGCCGATGAAGAGCGAGAGCAGTTCGCCGCGGGACGAAACACCGAAGTGTCTATAGATCGCCAAGACATGATCGTGGATGGTGGCTTTACCGATATCGAAGTGGTAGGCGATCTGTTTCTCGGAGTCACCCATGAGCAATCGTTCGAGAACCTGTTGGCGGCGATCGGTGAGCTCTGCGATTTTGGGCTCATCGGCAGCGGCGAGGTATGCACCGATCTCGCGATTGATGATCATGTGCAGCATCGAGACCAGAGCGCGTTCACGCTGGCAGAAGTCGCGCGAGCCGACGCCCTTGTGCAGCCAGAGGGTGGTGCAACGGTCTGGGATCGCGGTCGGGCACACCGAAATGATGTAGTCGTCGATGCCGCACTCGCGGTGGATCTCGTTGAAGGTGTGGGAGCGGTACCAGGTCTCGCGTCCCCAGATCTGGTCTCGCGAGAGGACGAGGGTTTCGCCGGAGAACTTGGTGAGGTAGGGGTACTCGGGGGTGCGTTCGACGGGGATGGACTGGGCATACTCGCGCCACCGGGATTCGGCATCGCCCGAGATCCAGCCGTCACGGTGGGTGCCCAAGTAGCGGGTGTTCTGTTTATTCCCTTTGCCGAAGTGCTCGATCTCGGAGTTGATGATGACCTGCGCATCGACAAGTGTTCGGAGTTCGGCGAGGAGTTGGTTTCGCCACGCATCGACATCCGCGCCCAAATCGCGGCAGCGCCCGGCGATCAGGTGGCAGTCATGCATATCCCGGCTGGAGAGTTCGGAGAACATCGTGCTCAGAGTGTACCGCATCGCGGTGAGAACGAGAAGCCCTTGCCGGCGCAAACGCGGTTATCGGTTGGGGCGATTGAGCTTGGGTGGGTCTTGATCGCGGCTGGTGCCGCTGAAACGGGCGTTGGAGGCACCTTCCTCGGTGCTGGCGACAACGCCGTCGGCGTTGACAATGTAGCCGAGGTCCTCAAGGGTTGTGGTTTCTACATGGCCATCGCAGAAAACCGTGTTGGTCTTACCACGGTGACGCGCATGGGGTGCGGAGCGGTGTTCGAACGCTCGGTTCCTTCTATCCGCGAAATCGTTGTTGTCGGTGAGACGGGGCGGATCGAGCGCGTAGCCGTGGCCGCCCTCGGCGCGGAGCTGCGGGTCTCTCGAGCCGTCGTTGCGGTTCTGGGTTCGGTCGGCGAGCGGCTTGCCGGCGGCAGTCCCCAGCGAGTCAGCGAACATCACGGTATTGGAGCTGTTGATCGACGATGCACGGACGGGAAAGTTGATGAATCCGTCGGTCTCATCGTCATTCACAAAGCGTGTGTTGCCCAAGAAGTGGTGGTTGTAGCCGAACGCATAGTTGCGGGTATTGTTCCATTCTGGGACAACGGGGCAGAGGAAGACCTCGTTGCCGTCAACGACCATGGAGTGCTCGTCTTGGCGATCGGGGCTGGGGTTGGCAAAGGCGTCGAACCCCGCGGCGGCACCGATCACGGCAAACCAGCGCGGTCGGTATTGCTCGCCGTTGCCAAGCGTGTAGATGTTCCGCGTTTCGTCGCTGTAGCGGCCCGGCTGGGCGGGAACCGAGACATCACGGTTGGTGTCGGCATAGATCTGCCAACCCGTCGCGACCTGGCGCATGCGGGTGGTGCAGAGCATCGTTTGGGCCGTATCGCGTGCGGCCGCCAAGGCCGGGAGCAGGATGCCGATGAGCAGCGCAATGATGGCAATCACCACGAGCAACTCGATAAGGGTGAAGGCGTTGGGCTTGGAGATCTCTGCATCAGAACGGCGCATCGTGTACCTTGTTCGCGTGCTCAGCGGCCCGCGTTCCATCATGCCGACTACAACTGCTCATATCGAGGATTTTCTGTGATGAGTATCGAGCCTATCTATCGTCAGTTTGTCGGGGAAGCAGCATGAAGCACTTCAGAGAACAGTTCAAGACGACGACTTTTTCGTTCGAGTTTTTTCCGCCCAAGACCGAGGACGGGGCTCAGACACTGTTTGAACACATCGTGAAGCTTGAGACACTCGGGCCGTCGTTTGTCAGCGTGACCTACGGGGCGGGTGGTTCGACACGCCAGCTGACACGCGATCTGGTGCATCGTGTCCGGGCCGAGACGGGCATCGCGACGGTGCCGCACCTGACCTGCGTTAATCACAGCGAGGAAGAGATCCGGGACATCGTCGAGGGATACGCCAAACGGGGAATCCAGAGCATCCTGGCGCTGCGTGGCGATCCCCCGAAGGACAAGGCGCACGACTTCGCGTGCGACCGGTTCGCAAACGCCGGGGAACTCGTGAAGTTCATCAAGGAGATCGGCGAAGAGCATGCCCGCACAGACCGAACATTCCCTGGCTTCGGGATCGGCGTGGCCGGGTTCCCCGAGGGGCACCCGGGAACACCCAACCGGCTGACGGAGATGGATTATCTCAAAGCCAAAATCGATGCCGGGGCTGATTACATCATCACGCAGATGTTCTTTGATAACCGAGACCTGTATGACTTCCGGGATCGCTGCGAGATGGCCGGAATCAGGGTGCCGATTATCGCAGGGGTGATGCCGATCCAATCGATCCCGGGGATGAAGCGGATGTCAGAGCTGGCGCTGGGGATGCGGTTCCCCGCCCCGCTGATGCGGATGGTGCGCCGCACGGATGGTTCGGGCGCGGCGATCCGGCGCGTAGGGGTGCACTGGGCGACCGAACAGTGCCGCGATCTGCTGGACCACCGGGTGTCGGGTATTCATTTCTACACACTCAACTCTTCGGACGCCACCAGCGAGATCTACAGAACGCTGGGTGTGAGCAACTCGGAGCAACTCGGTCAGGGGCCGACGCTGGAGTTCTAGGCTCGCGTGGCTCGAACAAGACGGTCAATGAGCTGCTGGCCAAGCGGCGCGTGGTTGGTGCGTTCGGGGTGCCATTGAACGCCGAGGTAGAACCGGCGATCTGGGGCGTCGATGGCTTCGATGACCTGATCGTGAGCGGTCGCGAGGGTGCGAAGTGAGCCCGGGTCGCTGAGGGCTTGGCGGTGCTTGGAATAGGTGCTGCCCGAGGGCAGAATCGTATCGTCGAATGAGTGGATTTTGTGGGTATGTTCCCAATGGTCGCTATGGGAGCTGTGCGTGTCTGGAAGGTGCTGGTTGAGCGTGCCCCCAGCGACGAGCCCCATCATCTGCATGCCCAAACAGATACCCAGAACAGGGATGTCGGGGTGCTGGGTTAGGGCTTGGAGGAGCCGGGTCTCGAACTGTTGGCGGTCTTCGAGGACGCGGACGGCCGCGGGGTGGGTCGGGACGCCGAAGGGCTCGGTGGCTGGATCGTCGCCGCCGGTGAGGATGAGGGCATCGAAGCGTGCGGCCAGATCATCGATGTGATCGGGGGTGGGAGGCAGCAGCACCGGGATGCCGCCCGCGGCAAGCACCGCGCTGGTATAGGTCATGGTCGAGAACGCGGTCGGGCGTTCGTTGCGGATCATGAGGTCGCAGGTGATGGCGATCAGTGGGCGCATGGGGCTATTGTCGGGCGAATGCGGGGTGATTGTGCACGATCGGACGATAAGATAGGTCAATGTCAATACGCACACTCTTCATCTGGATCATCATCGCCGGCGTGCTCGGGGCCGGGGCGCTGCTCGTTCGCCAGAGTGAGGCCCATAGAGAGCGGCAGCGTGAGATCGAATGGGTCGGGCTGGAGTTTGACCCTGCATCCGTGGTCGGGCTGGAGATCGAGCGAACGGATTCGAGCGTGCGGCTGCTCCGGGATCAGGAGTCGATTGATCGCTGGGTTGGTCGATGGGATGCCGGGCGTGGCGAAGAAGAATGGACGATCACCGCGACTCGGGTCAGGGGTGCGTTGCGAGCGCTCGCGACGGCGCGGATCCGCCTGGGCGACGAAAACCTGATGCAGGACGAGGACGGGAAGATTGCGATCACTTCCCGCGATGGCTCGAGCACGGTGCTCCAGACCGGCTCTGGCCGATCGGGTGGACGCACGCCTGTCCGGATTGAGCAGCGAGACGAGTCCGGGGCGATCGAGCGTGTGGTTTCGGGCTGGCTCGAATCATCAGTTGTCGATGCGCTGGCGGTGAACACAGTGCGCTCGTGGCGTGATATGCGGCTGATGAACCTCGCGGCCTCCTCTGTGACCCGGCTGGGGCTGAGAGCGGGTTCAAATCGAGTTTCGCTGGCGCGTCGTGCGGGCGGGTGGTGGATCACCGAGCCGATCCAGCTGCACGCGGATCAACAAGCCGTCGATACGCTGGTGAAGTCGCTGCTGGCGATCAATGCGGAGCGGTTTGAAGATGCAGACATCGATGATGCGACCAGTGGGCTCAACACACCGTTGGCTTCGATTGATGTTGGGACGGACGACTCACTGATTGAGTTGACCGTCGGTTCGCGTGCGGACATCAGCGGCGACACGCTTTACGCACGCTTTGCTCGATCCGGGGCATCCGCTTTGATCCAGGTCTCGACCGATGCGCTCTCCAAACTGACGGCATCGCCCGGCGCGTATGTTTCCAAGTATGCTGGGGCGTACGCGTCCACGGGCGTTCGCTCGGTGACGGTGCGCGGGCGTGACGGCGTCGAGCGGCTTCGGGCCAATCGTGACGGGTCGCAATGGCAGATCGGTGAGTCCAACGCGGACATGCTGACCAACGAGGCGATCGATCGGTTGGTGTCGATCATGCTTCGTCAACCCGCAGTGGGCGTTCGGCTTGTCGATGCCGCGTTCGAGCTTCCCAAAGAAATCGCCCGGATTTCGCTGCTGGATGCAAAGGGGCAAGAACTCGGCTCGTACCGCATCGCGCTTGAGCAGAGCGCCAGCGGGATGCAGTTGCTCGTGATCGACGAGCTTGCGGACGGGCAGCGGGTTGTGTGGGCGTATGTTGGCGATGACGCACAAGCCACAGGCACTTGGCTCACGATCGCGGCGAGCCGACGGATGCTCTCGGACTAAAGCTTCTGCGTCATGCGGAGAAGACCGGCGCGTCCTTGGCGATGTCCGTGCGCATCTGCATGCCCTCGAAATGGATCATCTCCGCGGCTTGGTATGCACGCTGGCGGGCCTGCTCCATGCTGTCGCCTAGGGCTGTGACCGAGAGGACACGGCCGCCGTTGGTGACCACGCGTCCATCATCGGTGAGCTTGGTGCCCGCGTGGAAGACGGTGACGCCCTCGACCTCGTTGGCGTCTTCGATGCCCGTGATGACCTTGCCGGTCTCGGGCTTGTCCGGGTAGCCCTTGGAAGCGAGGACGACGCACACGCATGCCTGCGGCGAGTACTGGACATCGATCTGGTCGAGTGTGCCGGCGGCGGTGGCCCAGAGCAGTTCGAGCGCATCGGACTGCAGGCGGGTCATGAGCGGCTGGCACTCTGGGTCGCCGAAGCGCACATTGAACTCGAGGACTTTGGGGCCGCCGGGTGTGAGCATGATGCCGGCGTAGAGGACACCGCGGAACTCGATCTCGTCGCGACGCAAGGCGTCGGCGATCGGGACGAGGACCTCGGACTCGATCTGGTGCATGACCTGATCGGAGATGGTGTCCGCGGGGCAGAAGGCGCCCATGCCGCCGGTGTTTGGGCCTTGGTCGTTGTTGCTCAGGCGTTTGTGGTCCTGGCAGGGCGGGAGCACGAGGATGTTGTGTCCATCAAGCAGGGCGAGGACCGAGACCTCGGTGCCGTTGATTTTCTCTTCGACGAGGATTTCTCTGCCGGCGTCGCCGAAGGATTTCTTGACGAGCATGTCCTTGGCTGCGGCGATGCCCTCGGCGTTGGTCTTGGGGACGATGACGCCCTTGCCCTTGGCGAGCCCTGTGGCCTTGATGACAAAGACCTCGTCACGGGTCTTGAGGAACTCTTCGACCTGTTCGAAGTGCTTGAAGACACGCCCCTCGGCGGTCGGGATCGAGGCGGCCTTCATCATTTGCTTGGCATAGGCCTTATCGGCTTCGAGCTTGGCACCTTTGGCACCGGGGCCGAAGACCATGCGGGGAGAGCCGTTGGCTTTTTTGCTCAGCGCGTCGGCCCAGCCGTCGGCGAGTGGGTCTTCGGGACCGATGACGACGAGGTCAATGTTCATACGATCGCAGAACTGGTTGAGCCGATAGATCTCGTTGGTGATCGAGGGGACATCAACGGGCTTTGCGAGCTTGGCGATGCCCGGGTTTGAGGTATGGGTCGCGTAGAGGGTGCCCAGCTTGGCGGAGCGTGTGATCGCCGCGGCGAGTGCATGCTCGCGGCCGCCGCCGCCGATGAGCAGGACATTGACTTTGGTGGGCATCTGCATGGTCGATCATAGACCTGTGAGGGTGTAAAAAACGGGGCCAAAGGCCCCGCGGGAATATTGGAAACCGAGGTGTTCAGGCGATCGCGTTGCACTTGGCGATCGCCACCTGAACCGCTTCATTGCGGTCGATTAGCTCGGCCTTGCCCTCATCGCTGCGGGCCTTGAACTCGACCTGGTTGGCTTCGATGGTTTTGGGCGAGATGATGAATCGCAGCGGAATGCCGATCAGATCGGCGTCCTTGAACTTGGGTCCGGGGCGGTCGTCGCGATCGTCGATCAGGACATCGAGGCCCTGCTGGGCGAGCTCGGCGGCGAGCGTGTTGGCGGCATCCATGACACCCGCGTCGTCAGGTCGGATGACGACGATCTGGGCGTGGTACGGCGCGATCGACAAGGGCCAGATGATGCCGTTGTCGTCGTGGGCGGACTCGATGCAGGCGGAGAGCGTGCGAGAGACGCCGATGCCGTAGCAGCCCATGATGACATCCTGCTTCTTCTGGTCCTTATTGAGCACGCTCAGGCCCATGGCGGCGGAGTACTTGGTGCCCAGCTTGAAGATGTGCCCCACTTCGATGCCGCGTCGGGCTTCAAGCGTGGCACCTTGGGCACGGGGAGAAGGGTCTCCGGCCTGGGCGTTGCGGATATCGGCGACCTTGATTTTGTCGGCGGCGATGGCGTCGGCCATATCGCGCGACCAGTTGAACCCGGTGATGTGGTGGTCCTTCTCATCGGCACCGGTGGCCCACGACGATGCGCCGAGTGTGTCGGGATCGACGACGAGGGTCATTTTTACCGTATCAATCATGCGTGGGGAGACATAACCGATGGCGAAGCCGGCGGCGCGGGCCTCGGCTTCGGGGGCCAGTTCGACCCCGGTGCCTACGGCATCGCGGACCTTGGCCTCGTTCACATCGTGATCGCCGCGGACGATGGCGACCACCCATTTCGCTTCGGTGCCTGTACGCCGGAAGACGATCGATTTGAGCATCTGTTCGGGCCGGACACTCAGGTGCTCGGCGACGAGGTCGATGCCGGGCATGTTGGGGGTGTGGTGCTTGATGACCTCGTCGATGGCTGCTATGTCGAATGACCATTGGCGTTCACCGATCTCGGCTTTTTCCACATTGGCGGCGTAGCCCGACTGGGGGCAGACGAGGATGGTGTCTTCGCCGTTGGCGCAGTTGACCATGAACTCGTGTGAAGCGGAGCCGCCGATTGGACCGGCCTCGGCTTCGACGGCCGAGAAGTCGAGCCCGCATCGGGTGAAGATGTTGGTATAGGCCTGGTACATCTTGTCATAAGTATGGTTGAGCCCGGCGTCGCCTTCGAGTTCGAGGTGGAACGAGTAGGCGTCCTTCATGATGAACTCGCGACACCTGAGCAGCCCTGCCCGGGGGCGGAACTCGTCACGGAACTTGGTCTGGATCTGGTAGAGGTTGAGGGGGAACTGCTTATAGCTGGTCACGGCGCCGCACATGAGGTCGGTGATCACTTCCTCGTGGGTGGGGCCGAGTGCGGTGCGGCGGCCATGGCGGTCTTCGAAAGTGAAAAGCAGATCGCCGTAGTTTTCGTCGCGCTTGGTGTCCTTGTAGAGCTCGATGGGCATCATGGCCGGCATCAGGAACTCTGATGCACCCGCGGCGTCCATCTCCTCGCGGACGATCTCGGAGATCTTGCGCAGGGTGCGCCAGGCGAGGGGAAGGTAGTTATAGATGCCCGCCCCGACTTGACGGATGTAGCCAGCGCGGACAAGGAAGATGTGAGATGGGGTTTCCGCATCGGATGGCGCGTCACGCGTGGTGGGCACAAGCGTTTGTGTCCAGTTGTGGACACAGCCGTTGGTCCGTGAGAGTGCGGCGTGGCGGGATTGCGGATCGGATTGGGCGTTGATGGTGCTCATACGCGATGAGTGTACGCATCAATGCGTGCACAGCCCACGCGGGCGGGCGATCAGGCCGGTGCTTGTGTGCCGGGCTTGGGCTCGATCTGGAGGGTGGATCTGGCGGCTTGCTCGTGCCAGCGGTCGCGTCGCTGCTGTGCGGCGGGAAGCGTTCTGGCTTTGCTCCACCAACAGGTGTCGATGGGCAGGGCCATGTCACGAGCGAGTTCGTGCATCTGGCGATGATCCAGATCGACAAACGGGGTTTCGATGGTGACTTCGGCTGCAGTGTTGGCGGCAACATCGAGCGAGGCAGTACGGGCGATAAGCATGGCCCGGTCGATGGTGGTCCCGATGTCGGCGATGCGATCTTCGCTGGATTCTGAGATACGAACGGGCCAGATCACGCGTTTGATGCCCATGGCCAACGCCAGGTAGGCGGCTTCGATCAGCAGCCTCGAGTGCAGCTGCCCGCTGCTTGATGGGTTGTTGGGCTCGTCTTCGGGCGGATAGAGCGAATGGCTGGTTCGCGCGTGCAGCGCGTAGGCGCCGGCCTGATCGACCACCGCCGGGTCGATGGCCGAGATGAGCAGATCGAGATCATCGTCGTTGCCCCCCCACCACGCCGGAACGAGCACACAAGGCTCGTGACCCGCGATGGCTTGCTGCTCGCTGGCCATCGCGGTTGCGAGCAGTGACTCGACATCGGAATCGGTAAGGATCAGACAGCGGTCTTGGGTGAATCGGGGGACGATCATGGTGTGAGTGTACCAGAAGTGGCGTGTGTGCGTGGGTCAGTGGTTGGGGGTTGGAGCACGGAAGTCGCCCAGGTTGATTCCCTGGAAATAGGCAATTGTCTGGATGAGGCCCTGCTCAAGCTCGATGGTCGGCGACCAGTCGAGCAGTTCCTTGGCACGGGTAATGTCGGGCTGACGCTGCATGGGGTCATCTTCGGGCAGCGGCTTGTGGATGATGTTGCTCTTGGACCCGGTGAGCTTGATCGTCAGCTCGGCGAGCTGCTTGATGGTGAACTCGTTGGGATTGCCAATATTCACCGGGAGGTGGGCGGTGTCGCCCTCGTAATCCATGAGGCGGATGATGCCCTCGATGAGATCGTTGCGATAACAGAATGAGCGGGTTTGCATCCCGTCGCCAAAGAGGGTGATGTCCTCATTTCGCAGCGCTTGGATGATGAAGTTGGACACCACACGCCCATCGAACGGGTGCATGCGTGGGCCGTAGGTGTTGAAAATGCGGACGACACGAACATCGAGACCGTGGCGGCGGTGGTAGTCGGCGAAGAGCGTTTCCGCGGCTCGCTTGCCCTCGTCGTAGCAGGCGCGTGGACCGATGGGGTTGACATTTCCCCTGTAGGATTCAGGCTGGGGATGGATGGTTGGGTCGCCGTAGACCTCGGAGGTTGAGGCCTGCAGGATGCGCGCTTTGCAACGCTTGGCCATGCCTAGGGTGTTGATGGCACCCATGACCGAGGTTTTCATGGTTTTGATGGGGTTGTATTGGTAGTGGCCGGGGGCGGCGGGGCAGGCAAGGTTGTAGATCTCGTCGACCTCGAGCCAGATGGGATGCGTGACATCGTGGCGGATCAGATCAAAGTTGTTGTAGTGCAGCAGGTGCTGGATATTGGATTTTTGGGATGTGAAGAAGTTATCGAGGCAGATGACATCGTGACCGAGGGCGATGAGCCGCTCGCAGAGGTGAGAGCCCAGGAATCCGGCACCGCCGGTGACAAGTACGCGTTTGATGGTCATGTGTCGTGAATCCTGTGCTCAGGCGTTGGATGCGGTTCGTGCGTTGCTGCGTTCGTTGGCGATGATCCGTGCATAGCGGATCATCGCGTCCATCGGTGACCACGAGGGCGACCAGCCGAGCCCACGCTTGGTCTCTGACATATCTGCGCAGGTGTAGTGCTGGTAGGTCGGCACCATCTCGGCGGGCATGTCGAAATACTCGGCCTCGACACTGGTGCCAAGCGCTTCGTTGATCGCGTCGACGATGTCATTAAACGAAGTGGTTTGGCCAGAACCCAGGTTGTAGACGCCCGGGGTCGCCCCCGGCATGGACGCGGCGATCGTGCACGCCACGACATCATCCACGAAGACCTGATCGCGCTGGTGCTCCCCCATTTTGAACAGACGCGGTCGAGTGTTGTCGAGGATCTGGTTGGTGAGGTGGTAGACCATCGAAGCCATTTTGCCCTTGCGGGCCTCGCCTGGGCCGAAGACATTGAAGTATCGCAGCCCGACCACATGCGGGAGCGGTTCGCCCTGCGACCGGCGTTGCTTGAAGAATCGGAAGACCTCAACATCCATGAGCCATTTCGAAAAGCCATAGACATTGTTGGGCTTGCCCGCGGCTTCGAGCGGAAACGGTGTGTGCTCATCGGCATGGGGCGGCGACCCATAGGTCGCAGCGCTGGATGCATACACGAGGGGCACATCGCACTCGACACACGCTTCGAGGATATCAGTGAAGGGCTCGGTGTTGTCGCTGAGCATCTTCTGTTCGTTGAACTCGAGCGTATCGGTGATGGCGGCAAGATGGAACACGGCTTTGGGCTGCAGCCCGAGCAGGGCGGGTTGCCAGTTGAGGTCGGCGACTGAGTCGCTGAGCACGCTGCCGCTGAACGGGGGGAGTGCCGCTCGTTCGAGTGCCTCCACGATGTTGGCGTACGAGCCGGACCGGAAATCATCCACAATATAAATGTGTGCATCTGGTTCGCGGAGCAGCAGGGACGCAACCAGGTTGGCCCCGATGAATCCGGCGCCGCCGGTCACGATGTAGACTGGATTCTGATCGCTCATTGTCGATTCTAGGCGTTTCTCAGGGCGAGCCAGTGTCGCTCTCGGGCAACGGCGGGAGCTTGAGGAGTTGGCCTACCGAAATATCATCCATCGATTTGAGAATGTCACGGTTGGAGTCGAAGATGAAGCGGGCGTGTCGCGATGAGCCGTAGATTCGTTGGGCAATGACCGAGAGCGAATCGCCGGGCCGTACGACATATTCGATGGTTGTGGCTTGGGTGTCGGTGTGCGATTCGATCACGCCCGGGCGTGTTTCTCGCCCGATCACCTTGCCCTGCAGGTTCTGGGGGTCCTTGGGTATGCGGAGCACCATCCCGACCTTGAGCTTCTGGGGGTCGACGAATGGGTTCGCTCGAGCGATGATGGCCCAGTTGTCACCCGAATCGAAGTATTTGGCCGCGATGGTCTGCATGCGTTCGTTTGGCTGCACAACATGCTCAAAGAACTCGGGCTGGATCAGGCGTGGTTTGGGGGTGGGATCAGGAGTTTGCGTTGGATTCGGCGGGGGGGATCCGATGTCGATCTGTGAGATGATGGTCGGCTTCTGGTCCGATTGCGTCGCCGGGATCTCGATCGGCTGCTGAGGGAGGTCGATCACCGGCTGCTCGAATGTGATGCGTGCGGGTTTTTCTTGGCTGGGCTGCCACATCCAGTACACGCCGATCCAGACGAGCACCAGCAGGCACAAGCCGATGAAGATCCTTGATGTGCGTTCGTCCATCATGGTGCATCTCGCATGAAAAAGCCCTGCCCAGTGTATCGGGGCAGGGCGATGGTTCGCAACACATTCAGGCGAATCACTTACTCGCCTTGGGGCAAGGCATCGAGCTCGGCTTCTTCTCGGGCTTTTCGGTCGCTGAGGTCGCGTTTGCGGCTCCAAACGAGGGGTGATGCCACAGCGATCGAGGAGTATGTCCCCACCAGCACACCGACGAAGAGTGCATAGCTGAACGCGTGGACGCCGGGTCCGCCGTCGATGTACAGAATCAGAATCGCCAGCAAGGTCGTGCCTGAGGTGATCAGCGTCCTGGAGATGGTCTCATTGATGGACTTATTAATCACTGCTTTGGACGCGTAGGGGAGCTTGCCGCGGTTCTCACGGATGCGGTCCATGATGACGATGGTGTCGTTGAGCGAGTACCCGATCAGGGTGAGGATCGCGGCGACGAGGTTCAGGTCGATCTTGAACGGCTCGATGAGCAGCGCCCGGGTGACGGGAGCGAATGCTTCGTGTTCATAGAGAATTTCAGCGAAAGCGATCAGCCCGATCACAATAAGGACATCGTGGGCGAGTGTGACGATGGCGGCCGCCGAGTAGCGGACCGAGCCGAATCGGACCCAGATGTAGATCAGGATCAGCATCAGCGAGAGCATGACCGCGGCGAAGGCAGTCGCTCGGAAGTTCTCAGCGATCGCTGGCGAGAACGACTGCACGCTGAGCTGGTCAGACGAGTTGGCGAGTGCGGCCGAGACCAGATCCCATTCGCGCTGAGCAACCTCACTCTCCCAGACTTCCGCGTTGGCGAAGTAGTCGATGGTCGGATCGTTGACGATGATCACCGCGGAGGTTATCGATTCGGGAGTGCCCTCCAGAACGATGATATCGAGTTTGCGGCCGACGATGTCGCTGAAATCTTCCTTCTGGCGTGTGATCCTCATGCGTTCGAGGATCTCATCGCGGGATTGGGCCGGGCTGATATCTTTCAGAACAATCGCCACGCCGCCGACATATTCAGCGACATCGTTGCGAACCTCAGGGAGATTGATGTTCTCGCCCAGGCGTGATTCAATGATCGGATACACCGGCGCGGACTCTGACTCGATCGCTTGCGCGTCTTGGAAGTTGAGCGGCGGCGGGACATCGAGCATATCACGGAACGCCCCCACGATCGCCGGGCCGAGCTGGTCACGGTTGGGTGAGGTTGTTTTGATCGTGAATGTGTCCGCGGTGAGCCCGTCGGATTCCGGGTTGATCGGCAGGATCTCGGCGTTGCGAAGCGGCTGGATGGCGATATTGTTCTCGCCCAGCTGGTGAACGATTTCTTCCACCTCGGGCCGTTGCATCGTCAAACGCTGCTCTGGGTTGTTTGGATCGTGCTTGAACACGAGTGTGATCTGCGTGCCGCCCCGGAACTCGGTGTCGAGCATCTTCGAGCCTTGGGTGATCACCATGGTGATGCCCAAGCCGACAAAGAAGATGGAAACGAAAACGGAGATCCAGCGCAATCCGATCCAGTTGATGTTTGGATTCAGCGCTCTTTCGAGCGGCTTGATGAGCATGGGCAGCATGGAAAGCTTGCGGAAGCGAAGCTTGTCCACCAGTGTCACCAGGATGATGTGGCTGAAGAAGAGGGCCGAGATCATGGTGCAGACCACGCCGATACCCAGCGTGATCGCGAAGCCGCGGATCTCCTGCGTGCCGACATTGGCCAGCACCAGACAGACAATGAGGTTGGTCACATTGCCGTCGACAATCGAGCTCAGTGCTTTCTCATAGCCAAGCCGAACAGCTTGTCGCAGATCAAGACCCGCGTTGAGTTCTTCGCGGATGCGCTCGAAGATGAGCACATTGGCGTCGACAGCCATACCAAAGGTAAGGATGATGCCCGCGATGCCCGGGAGGGTGAGCGATGCACGCGAGAGCGAGAGTGCACCAAGGATCAGGATCGCGTTGGCGCTCAGGCACAGCACGGCGATGAAGCCGTAGCCCAGGTAATAGAGCAGCATGAAGGCCGAGACGATCACCAGTGCCCATTTGCCGGCATCGATGCCCGCGGCCAGGTTGTCCTGACCGAGTTCGGGGGCAAGGGTGCTCTCGCTGAGAGGTTCAGGCGAGAGCTTGGCTTGCAGTGAGCCAGCGCCAAGCACGCGGATGATGTAGTTGATCTCCTCCATGGAGAAGTCGCCCTCGATGATGCCTCGGCTGCTGATGCGGGCGTTGAGGTTCGGGGCGGTGTAGACCTCGTCATCGAGGAGGACGGCCATGCGGTAGCCGACATTGTTGCCGGTGAGATCGCCCATTCGGGCGGCACCCGAGGCGTCCATCTCAAAGCCGATGGCCGGGCGACCGAGCTGGTCGGCGGTCTGATAGGCGCGAGCGACCTTCCAGCGTGAATCGTCGTTGGTGATGCGCAGGTCGCGGGTATCCCAGACGAGCATGAAATAGTCGCCGTTGTACTCTTCGACGACATAGCCCGCGCCGCCGTATTCGTAGAAGTACTGGGCGGGGTTGGAGATCATGCGGTTGTACGAGCTGACCGAGTCATACCACGAATCGGGCTTGTTGATCTTGAACCAGCGTGCGTCGCGAGCGCTGGCCTGCCTCGGGCCCTTTTCACGGAGCAGCTCACGCAAACGCATCTCTTCGGGGTGGGTGATGCCGGTATTCCCGCGTCCCTGGGGGTCAACGGTAATGCGGAAGCTGAGCACGCCCGACGCCTGAACAAGACGCTTGAGGTCGGCGGTGTCGTCGAGCGACCGGCGGTTCGCGCTGTACTCGTCGTACGCGGCGATAACCTCGTTGAGCTGATCGGTGATCTCGGGATACTGCTCGCGGATCTCGTCGAGGGCGCGTTCTCGCTCACTGGGGATTTCGATATACTCTTCGCCGTCGCGGATGGACTTCTTTTCGGTCGATCGCTCGAGCGCACGCTTGATATCTTCGGGCGAGATCGCGGTCGAGAGCGCGAGGTCACGGGCGACCTCATACTCGATTTCGGCTTCTGCGGCGGCATCGGCCAGCATGTCGAGCTCTTCAACTGGGGTGTCCGGGTTGAGGTCTTTCAGTCGGAGTTCTGCCCGGATCTGCTGCGCACGGTCAAAGGCCGAGGCCGCGGAGCGGAGCGCAGCATCGACCGTCTCGCTGACCTGGCCAACCTCACGCAGACGCGCTTCGCGTTGCTCGGTCGGCAGGCGCATAATGCGTTCAAAGTCTGCATCATCGATCGATGTCACGCTCAACTCGGCGAGCTTGTCTTCGAATACTTTCTTGAGTTCTTTGACACGGTCGCTGGGCAGCGGCATCGTGATCTCGATGCGGTCCTGTCCTTGGCGGACGATGGAGATCTCATAGAGCCCGTTTGGGTCGATACGCTTCTTGAGCACATCGATCACCTGGGGGATGACCTCCGACGCGTTTTCGGTGCTGCCGATCTCAACAGAATAGATCAGCGATGCACCGCCGCGGAGGTCCTTGCCCAAGCCGATCTTCTCGCTGGGCGGGTAGGCGGCCCAGAGTGAGAGCAAAATCAGCGCGAACGCGATGGTGATATTGCGGACATAGTGTCGCATGCGTGTGAACCTCTGCGGGGTCAGATACTGGTGTGTGCGTGGTGAGTGGCCGAGTTAGCTCTTGGCTTCGGCTTCGGTGATGTCTTCGCTTGATTCCGTGTCGTTGGACTTACCCTGCTTGACGATGGTCGTGATCGAAGCGCGGGTGAGCCAGAGTCTGGTGTGCGAGGCACGATCGGTCTCGAGCAGCACCTCATCGTCCTTAAGCTCAATCACGGTGCCGATGATGCCCCCGGCAGTCCGGACTTTGTCCTTTTTGCCAAGCGAGGCGAGCAGCTGGGCACGCTTCTTCTTTTCTTTGCGACCGGAAAGCGACATGATGAGCAGCATCCCCACGGTCATGATGATCATGAAGAAGAAGATGTTGCTCCCGCCGGGCTGCTGGGTGGTCGATGCATCGCCCCCAGTACCTGCTGGGGCCCCTGGCTGGGTGGTTGATCCAACCGGATTACCGATGACCCCCCCGCTCCCGGTGGCGCCGTCTTGGATCAGTGCTGGTGTGAACCATGCAGAGGGCATAAAGATATCTTGCGTCATGCGAAGCCTTTCGTGACACCTTCTGCGTTGGGCGAAGGGGTCAGGATGATAGGTCAGGAAAACGGGCTGTGTGGCGAGAATTTGGGCCTGATTCACCGACCAGCGTCCAAACCTGAACCATCAGTCTGGCGTGTGCTGGCGTTCACGGTCAACGACCGCACTCAGCCGGGGTCTTCGGTGCTTGAACCCCTCCCAATCGTCGCTGCGAATCGCTGAACGAAGGTCCGCCATCAGGCGCTGGAAATAGCGAAGATTGTGGAGCGTGACCAGGATCGGTCCCAACATTTCACCAGTGATAAACAAGTGGCGGATGTACCCACGAGAAAACGGACGACCGTCATAGGTTGCCCATCCGTGGGACGCAGGGTCGCACGCAGGACAATCGCAGCCGTGCTCGATCGGACGCTCATCGCGGGCGTGCTTTGCGTTTTTGAGACGCAGCTGCCCGTCAGTTTCCGGGTCATTAGTAAACGCGTTTGCATTCCGCCCATTTCGGGTCGGAAGCACGCAATCGAACATATCGATCCCTGAAAGCACGGCGGTCGTGATGTCGTGTTCATAGCCCACACCCATGAGATACCGGGGCTTGTGCTGGGGCATCTTGGGCGCTGTATGACGCACGATACTGGCGATGTCGTCGGTGGTCTCGCCTACAGCGACGCCACCGATGGCGTAGCCGGGGAGATCAATATTGCAGATCCGCTCGATGCACCAATCGCGTCGGGCGAGGTCGACACCGCCTTGAATGATGCCAAAGAGTGCCTGCTCGCTGGGTCGGGCGTGCGCGGCGTTGCAGCGCTCGAGCCACCGGACAGTCCGCTCATTGGCGATCGAGAGCCGGGCATCATGGTCGTATCCGGCTTTCTTCATCGCGTCCCTCGTCGCGGCGAGCTTGATGCGAACCTGGTTGGTCGGGCCCGCGTCGGGATCTACCGAGGGCGGGCAATCGTCGAACGCCATGATGATGTCTGGGCCCAGTTCGTTCTGGACCTGGATCGCGATCTCGGGTGTGAGGCGGATGGTGTCGCCGTTGATGATGGACTTGAATGAAACGCCGTCCTCATCGATGGCGTTTCGGTCCGCCATGGAGTAGGCCTGGTAGCCACCTGAGTCGGTCAGGATCGGGCCATCCCAGTTCATGAACCTGTGCACCCCGCCCATGTCCCTGATGAGCTCAGAGCCGGGGCGGAGCATGAGGTGGTAGGTGTTATTGAGCAGGATCTGAGCGCCCGTCGAACGCACATGATGCGGGAAGATCCCCTTCACACTGGCGCGGGTGCCTACTGGCATGAATGCAGGCGTATCGAACCCCCCATGTGGGGTTTCGATACGGCCTGTGCGGGCGTTGCCCGAGGTGCTGTCGATGTGAAATGAAATCGGGCTTGTCATCGCGTGAGCGTAGGAGCGATGGGGTCAGGGTTCCTTGCTGGCTTCACGCAGCTTCTTCTTGTCCTTCTCGCTCAGCGATGAAAAGCCGTGCTTGCTGACTTTGTCGAGGATCGCATCAATTTCATCAGGGTGCGGGCCCGGGGTGTTTTTGTAGTTGCGGTATGTCGACTTTTTATGACCCTTGTTTTTCGGGTCCCGGCTATCGCCAAAGACATCAAAGAAGTCGGTAAGCAGGTGCGATTTTCGGATAAAAATAAATCCGGCGATGGCGCCGCCGAGATGGGCCGCTTCACCGCCGGCGTTGTTTCTCCCCATCAGCAGGCTGACGAGGGCGATGGCGACATATCCGTAGGCGAAGGTCCGCATCTTCATGGGAATGGGCGGGAACAGCAGCATGATCTCGGTGTGCGGCGAGATGTAGGCACACGCAACGATCACGCCGAATACGCCCGCCGAAGCGCCGACCAGCGGCGACTTGTAATCGTAAGTCAGCAGCCCGGGTATCCCGACATTGAGCATATTGCCTAAAACCGAGAGGATGACGAAGAGCAAGCCGCCGAACAGCCCGCAGACGAGGTAATAGGCGAGGAATTTCTTTTTGCCCAGGAAGTTCTCGACCATGGGGCCGAAGATCCATAACCCGAGCATGTTGAATCCGATATGCATCAGACTGCTGGGCGAGTGCAGGAACTGGAAGGTGATGAGTCTCCAGACCTCAAGCCGCTCAAACCCATCGTGTACGGTAAGCACGCCGGCGTTCCAGACCGGTCTGAACATCATCATCAGGATGTAGACGACGATGTTGATGACGATGAGCCAGGTTGTGACCGACCAATCCGGTGTGCGTGCAAAGAGATGGCCGCCAGACGAAGGGGTGTTTGGCGAGCCTATGCCGCGTCTGTCGTTCACATAATCTCGGTCGTAGATGCCCATGCAGACTCCCAGTTGATACAGAGTTATAGCGGTTGTCGGCTGGATTCGGTAGCCCGCTTCAGAGTTCTGCGCTCCTTGCGGCTGAGCGAACGGAGCCCCCGCTCCGAAATTTTAGCAAGGATCCTGTCGATTTCGTCCTGATCGATCCGCTGGGGGCTTTCCCTGCGGTCTTTGTGCCGCTCTGGCTCGACGCCGCCAGAAGCGCTGAGCCCGGGGATCATGTCTGCCGTGCTCAGGAACTGAAGCCGGCGACGATGCATCGAGCATATCAAGCCACACACCACGCATAGCGCAAAGAGTGCTGTCGCATCCTGCATGACGATCGCGAGCACCCCAACAATGGTCGCCGTGGCGAGCCCCGTATGCACGACGATCCGCTGCGCGTGGTGCTCAGACCGGGATCGCATCAGCACGGCTTCGAGCACACGAGCGCTATCGAGCGGGAGCATGGGCAGCAGCAGGTTGAATACCAACAGCACAAGATTGACGCTGTGAACAGCCCCCAGTGTGACCAGCCACCACGCGGTTGAGCCATCGGGAAAGACCGGAACCGAATCTGGCCCGCGCAGGGTGAGCGGGTTGATGAGCAGCGATTCCCAGTCGCGCGTCAGCAAGTAGAGCGGCAGCGCAAAGAGCGGGAGCAGGGCGAGATTGAACATGATCGGGCTCAGGGCGACCTTGAGCCGGGTGAGCCAGCCGTCTGGGTATTCGTGATTGGAGATGCCGCCCAAAGGCCAGAGCATGATCTCGGTGGGTTCCCCGCCCGCACGCCGGAGTGCCGAGGTGTGCACGATCTCGCGCGCAACCACGAGCAGGACCATCGAGAGCAGTCTGGGCAGGACGAACAGCACACCCGCACGATTGGCCGGGAGTGTGAAGATCAGCTCTGCGATCAGGTACACCACAAACAACAGGTGCAGCTTGATGGGTGTCTGATTGAACGAGCCGACTCGAAAGCCCCATGCCAGCGGGTTCTCCCCGTCGCCAAAGATCCGGGCGAGGGCAAGCTTGATGCCCGCGAGGCGGTCATGGTCTTGGTATTCACGCGATTGCCAGTCTCGTTCGGCCATCGGGGGCTTGTGGTCCTCGTCTGTTCAGAGCATCCCAGACGCTTGCGCCGTGCGCAGCGTGAGCATGGTCTTGGCATCGGTGATCTCATTGCGATCGATCATGGACATCAGTTCGTGGGGTTCAAAGAGTTCTACCGTCAGCGATTCGTAAGGTTCGAGTCTTTGACCGATATGCGTGAGATCACGGGCCACGAACACATGCATCAGCTCGTCGGTGAGCCCCGGCGTAGTGAAGAATCGGCATAATGGATCGAGTGACTGAGCCCGATACCCTGTTTCTTCGATCAGTTCGCGTGCGGCTGCGGCTTGGGGCGATTCACCCTTGTCGATGCCCCCCGCGGGCAGCTCAAGCAAGAAATCATCGATGGCGACCCGTTCGTTCCGCACCATGACCACCCGCACGCCAGCATCGGTGTCCAGCAGGGGCAGGATGGTAGCGGCGCCGTTGTGGCGCACCATGGGTTTGCTGCGGACCTGCTGATCCGGGTATCGCACACTGAGTTCGACAAAGTCGTACGAGTGCCCCTCGTGGATCGTGCGTTCACCGGTGATCTCCAACTGCCTGTCCGATTGCTTGGGCTGGGTCATGGATGATGATATGGCACAAATGTGACAACAGGGCGGTGCCAAGCACCGCCCTGTTGAGGATACGAATCAGAATATGTGACGCGAGGACTCAGCGCCGGCGACGCCCGGCGGCCAATCCGCCGATTCCGAGCAAGGCCAGTGCCGATGGCGCGGGTACGCCGGTGATTGCGACATCGTCGATGTACCAGCCGACGCGTTCAACAACCGTGGTGGTGGAGAACCGGAACTCGAGGTCGAAGGCGCTGTTATCGAATGCGCCCAGATCGAGTGTCACGCCACGCCAGCCGTTGGTGGGGCCACCGTCGCGCAGATCCAGGACATTGCCGTTCACGAGAATCTCGGCGGTATCGAATGTGTTGCCGCCAGATTCGAGCCATTCCTGGAAGTTCAGTTCCAGCCCGGTAAACCCGGTTGCATCAATATTGATGCTCAGCGAGCTGATGGCGCTCGCGTTGTGCAGGCCGCCGATTACGGTGCCCCAGACAAAGTCGCCCGAGAACCCGCCGGTGGGCTCTGGTCCGCCAAAGCCGCCGAGGTCGGTGCCGTCGGCACCGATGGGCGTGCCGCGTTCCCAGTCGCCGGTACCGACGAATCCGCCGCCATCGGCTTCGAAGTCATTGAAATAAACCTGTCCCGATGCCGCCCCCGCGGCAGTCGCAACAACACATGCAAGTGCAAGCTTGTACATTGATTTCCCTTTCTCTCAAATCTGTCTCTACTACGAGTTCCACAGATATGGAACTCACAAGCTCTGAACCTATCAGAACTGGCTGCTATGAGAAACCAGCCAGCGCCAAAGACGCTGGAATTCAAGAACTAGTCGGGAAATTCGTCATAAAACACGACCTTGGCCCCGCCCGAATCGGGGGGCTGGGGGTGAATCATTCGTACTCATCGCCACCAAGTGTTCGAGCCATATTCGGCGCTGTCGCCCAGTTCCTCTGCGATGCGGATGAGCTGGTTGTACTTGGCGTTGCGATCCGAGCGGCACGGGGCACCCGTTTTGATCTGGCCGCAGTTGGTCGCCACGGCGATATCCGCGATGGTGCTGTCCTCGGTTTCGCCCGAGCGGTGGCTGAGCACGCACGCGAAGCGGTTGCTCATGGCGTAGTTCACCGCGTCAAAGGTTTCGCTGAGCGTGCCGATCTGGTTGACCTTGACGAGCACAGCGTTCGCGGCCTTCTCAGCAACGCCGCGCTGCACAAACTTCTTGTTGGTCACGAAAAGATCATCGCCCACGATCTGGACCTTGTCGCCGAGCTTGGCAGTGAGCTTGGCCCAGCCGTCCCAGTCGTTCTCGGCCAGACCATCTTCGATCGAGCGGATCGGATACTTGCTGCACCAATCGGCCCACATCGCGACCATGTCGTCGGTCGAGACGATTTCCTGTGACGAGCTAAAGAACTTGTAGCCCTTCTTTCCGTCCTTCTCGGCCTCGTTCCAGAGTTCGGAGGTGGCGGGGTCGAGGGCGACGAAGATCTGCTCGCCCCACTTGTAGCCCGCCTTATCCACGGCCTCCTCGATCACCTTGAGCGCATCCTCGTTGTCCTTGAGATTGGGCGCAAATCCGCCCTCGTCACCCACCGCCGTGGACATGCCCCGCTTCTTGAGCACCGACTTGAGTGTGTGGTAGATCTCGACCCCGGCACGCAGCGCCAGCCCGAAATCATCGAATCCCCACGGCTGGATCATGAACTCCTGAAAGTCGACCGTGTTGTCTGCGTGTTTGCCGCCGTTGAGGATGTTGAGCATGGGCACCGGCAGCGTCTTGGCGGCCGAGCCACCAAGATAACGGTAGAGCGGGAGGCCCGAGGCCTCGGCCGCGGCCCGGGCGACGGCCATGGAGACACCCAGTGTGGCGTTCGCACCCAGGTTTGACTTGTTGTGGGTGCCGTCGAGGTCGATCATGGCCGCGTCGATGCCCTCCTGATCACGAGCGTCCATTCCCTCGATGGCCCGGGCGATCTGGTCGTTGACATTCTCTACGGCTTGGGCGACGCCCTTGCCCATCCAGACATTGCCGCCGTCACGCAGCTCGACGGCTTCGGACTCGCCGGTCGAGGCGCCCGAGGGGACCGCAGCACGCCCGACAACGCCCGATTCGAGCACGACATCGACTTCAACGGTTGGGTTGCCCCTGGAATCGATGATTTGGCGAGCGTGGATGAGGTCGATATCGAAGGGCATGGGTGGCTCCGTTTGGGGATGTGCTTTCGTGATTCATGAAACGATAGGTCAGAACCTGCGCATGTCGAGACCCGATCGGGTATGGTTGCGATAATCATCACCGCAAGATTATCTGTGCATGTCAGGTCTCAACCATGTCCATCACCCCAGAACAGTTCAGCGAGCGTCTCGATCAGATTCGGTCCCGGCTTGTCGATCAGGGGCGGCTGGTTTCGGAGCTGTCCGAGCATGTCTTTGAAACGATTTACACGCGGGATGTCGAAACCGCTCGGGCCCTGCTTGGGCGCGACGACGAGGTCGATCAGGCCGATATCGAGATCGAACGCGATGCCGTCGATCTGCTCACCCGGGCAGCCCACGACACCTGCCCCATCGATCCGAGCCAGATCCGTAAGCTGTTGACCGCGGTGAAAGTCAACAATGAACTCGAACGCATCGCCGATGCCGTGAGCGCGATCGCAACGCGGGTGATCGCCCTTGGCAAGCGTGAGTCGTCGTTCCCCAAAACGACCAAAGTCATGACGAACTCGATCGTTTCGGTGCTGCGACAGACCGTGAGGGCCTTCGCCGAGATCGACCCGAAGCGTGCCAAGAGCGTGCTCGCCAGCGAAGGCAACACGCTCTCGTTTCATGAGCTGATCTCGCGTGATGCCGAAATGCGGGTCGCCGACGGGCGGCTGGGCGTCGATCTCGCATTCGATCTGCATGCGATCATCAATCAGGCGGTCATCATGGGCGACCATTGCTCCAATATCGCCGAGCAGGTGATCTACGAAGCGACCGGAACAATCGTGCGTCATACCGATGCCGGTTGGATCGAGCAGGATCTGCCCGGATTGTAATACCATGGACATACCTGATTCGTCTGCTGGAGATGTGCCCCGTGAGGCGGTTTGGGCACACCGTGCAATGCTGCCTTGGTTCATTTGGGTGGGGTGCTTCCTGCTTGTCTGGGCAACGATCCTCACCACGCAGGGCTGGTGGGATCGGGTCTTTGACCACTGGCCCATCGCCATCGCCATGGCATTGGGTTCGTATGTGGCCGGCTCGACCCCGATGGGGGGCGGCACGGTCGGATTCCCGGTGCTCGTGCTGCTGTTCGATCAGCCCGCGGACTTCGGACGCCAGTTCAGCTTCCTGATCCAATCCATCGGCATGACCAGCGCTGCGATCTACATTGTGTGTGCGCGCCGAGGCCTGGCGTACCGGGTCATGTTCTGGGCCGCGGGCGCGTCGCTGTGCTCGCTCACGCTGACGCACTATCTGATCTACCCCCATATCCCGGGGTCGGTGGTGAAGATCGTTTTCGCCTGCATCTGGGGCGGGTTCGGGTTGGTGACACTCATCAAGCTCCGCGAGCTGCTGGCACACCACCATGCGCCATCGATGACAGCACGGAGCGACGCCATAGTGGGAATCCTTGCCGGGCTGGTCGGGGGCGTGGCCTCGGGCATGACCGGGGTGGGCATCGATATGGTCATCTACACGGCGTTGGTCATGATCTATCGCGCAGACCTTCGCCCCGCGATCGCCACAAGCGTGGTGCTCATGGCCTGGAACTCGCTCATCGGGACCGGCCTGAGCATCGCGGATGGATCAATCCAGCCCGAGGTTTTGAACAACTGGCTCGCGGCATCGCCGATCGTGCTCTTCGGCGCCCCGCTGGGCGCTTTTATGGTTGCGAGAATCCCGCGCGGACCGACCCTTGTGTTCGTCTCGGTGCTGTGCCTGCTGCAGTTGGTTTGGACCATTTCGCGCGTGGATTTGACATCCAAGCAACTGCTGATCGTGCTGGGCGCGGTGCTGGGGATGAACCTGGCGTTCCACCTGATGCATGCTTTCGGGCGTCGGTTCAGGCCCGACCCCGGCGAGGAAGGAATGTCGCTGCTGGAACCCTAGTTCTTCGGGGCCTTGTAGAACGGAAGGGCCACGACGGTCGCCGGCAGCGATGCACGCCCTGAATCGATCTCAAGCACAGTGCCGATCTCTGTCATGCCAGCGGGAACAAACCCCATAGCGATGGATTTGCCGAGCGTGGGCGAGGCGCACCCGGAAGTCACGATACCGACCTCTTTGCCGTCGTGCATGATGGGCATGCCCTGACGCGGGGTTCGTTTGGAGTCGATCTCCAGCCCCACAAGCTTGGTCTGGGGGCCGCCCTCGGCTTGGGTCTTGAGCAGGGCCTGCTGCCCGATGAAGGTCTCGCCGTCGGCTTCAACGGATTTGTCCAACGCGATCGCAAAGTCGATGCCGCAGGACAGGGCATTGATGTCCTCGCCCAGCTCGTGGCCGTAGAGGGGCATGCCCGCCTCGAGGCGGAGTGTGTCACGAGCACCAAGCCCGCAGGGCTTGAGCAAGTCATGGGCATCGTCGTCGCCCATTTCCTTCATGAGCATGCTGATCGCGACTTTGACGATGGACGAGGGCATGATGACCTCGACGCCATCCTCGCCGGTGTAGCCGGTGCGGGCGACGATGACCTTGGCGATCATCAGGTTCTTGACAAGAAAGCGGTAGCGTTTGAGCGTGGGGACTTCAGAGGATACCTTGCCGATCAGGTCCATCACCTTGGGGCCCTGGATCGCGATCATGGCGGTCTTCTCGGTGCGGTCTTCCATTTTGACATCGAAGCCGCGTGAATTAATGACGGCGCTGAGGTGCTCGATGATCTTCTCGCGGTTTGACGCGTTCACGACCACCAGCAGTTCCTTCTCACCCATGCGATTGACGATCACATCGTCCTTCACGCCCCCGTTTTCGTTGCAGATCAGACCATAGCGGCACTGCCCCTCCTGCATAGATCCGATCTTGCGGGTGCAGGTGTGCTCAAGCAGGCGGACGGCGTCTTTGCCCTTGAAGCTCAGGCGGCCCATGTGTGAGACATCGAAGATGCCCCCGCTGTTGCGGGTTTGCAGGTGCTCATCCTTGATGGAGGTGTCGTACTTGATTGGCATTTCCCAGCCCGCGTACTCGACCATCTGGGCGTGGTAGTCGGCGTGGTATTGGGCGAGGGGGGATTGCTTGAGCGTGGCGTTGGTGGTCATGGGCGTCCTCGTGAAATGCGAGCGGGAGCGTGAGTTTAAGCGTATGCGATAGGCGTCCACGGGGCGTTGTCGATCAGTCGCACGCCCCCCACTTTTGCGGCGATCAGTGCCCGGCACGGGACATGGGGGTGCACGCTGGGATCGGTGAGCGGCATCAGCGTTTCAGCGGGTCGGATCGCGGCATATTCGGGTTCGATGCCACCCTTCTTCAGGATCTCACGCATCAGTGACTCACCCTGCTCGGGTGTCCTCATCGAGGAGCTGGCAAAGAGGGCCTGGCTGATCGCCACCGCCTGAACCCGTGCCACGGCTGAGAGATTGAGGTTGCGTGAACTCATGGCGAGCCCTGAATCTTCACGGACGGTTTCGGCAGGGATCACCTCAAGCTCGCGCCCCTGGGCTTTGCTCATGGTCCGGATACATTGCAGCTGCTGCCAATCCTTCTCTCCGAAGACGGCTGCCGACGGCTGGCAGAGATCGAACAGGCGCGAAACCACCTGGCAGACACCCGCGAAATGGCCCGGACGGTAGAGGTCCTCGAGCCCGGGTTTGCTGGCGATGTCGGGGATGATGACCCCGCTGGTCACATCCTCTCCCGAGGGGTATACCACATCCACAGGAGGGTGGAACACGATGTCCACCCCCGCCTGCTCACATACATCGAGATCGTCGTCTAGCCGGTCGGGGTAGCGGTTGAAGTCTTCGGGATCGTTGAACTGCTTGGGGTTCACGAAGATCGAAACAGCGGAGGGCACACCCTCGATTTTGGCCCTGCTGGCGGCCGCTCGGATCAGCGAGGCGTGGCCACCGTGGAGTGCGCCCATCGTTGGAACGAGCACGCAGGCGTTGGTGAGATCGAGGTCGGGGGTATTGATGATGCGCATGGGTTTGCACGATGGTATCTGTTGCGTGCTTCATGGTCGACTACCATCGGGCATGACGCCGACAAACGAATCGACTGTCTTTGACCGATCCCGCTGGGTGAAACTCCTCGATTCGGTCTGCAAAGACCGCCTGGATACGGTCCCGTTCGATGAGGATGTGGCGACCAGAGTCGGGTATATTGAAGATTTTCGCGATGAGTTCGGGAATCGTCGTGCGAGCGACCGTCCGTTTTTGTCACATATGCTGGGCGTTGAGATCAGCGCATTGCGTGATCCTGATACCATGGCGCTCGACGAACAGCTCTGGTGGTGTGTTGCGGCCCGATCATCAACAGATCATGTGCTTGTAGCAGAACACGGCGGCCTGCTGGTAAACCCCGACGAATACGCGATCGAGTATCGCACCATGATCGAGCTGTGTGCGCTGCAGGCGTTCTGGTCGATGTCAAGCTCCGGCGGGGGCAGGCTTGTCGAGCGTGCATTTGAGGCTGCCCGATGGAACATCGAAGAGCTTCAGCCCGACAACGCGATCAATCGACCGTGGGGGTTGGTTGTCTTTGTCGAACTGGCCTTGTCGGACCCGGATACCACGGCGGCGCAATCCGCGTCGCTCTACGCCCAGACGCTGCTGCACAACGCGTGCATCAACTTCGGAAAACCAGACCTGCTCAGCGCCATGATCCTGCACGATTGTGTGCGTCAGCTGCGCAAGCGGTCTTAATGGGCCGTCTGGGGCTGCCCGTTCTTTTTGTGATAGAGCCAGGTTCGCAGTGCCGGATTGGTGGCTGCAAGAACTTTCCAAGCGCTGTCATCGTTTTGGTATCGGTGCGCGAGGGCGGCGGCAACCAAGCCCATGAACATCGGTTGAGGCGTGAGCGGGCGGGAAGTCAGCTCGGGGTGGAACTGGGCACCGATGAAATAGGGATGAGTGATGGTGCCCTCAGGGCCTGAACTGGGCAGTTCGAGGATTTGCATGATGGGCTGCTCGGGGTGACGGCCCGAGAAGATCAGGCCGCCGGCTTCGAGTTGCTCGATGTAGCCCGGATCAACCTCGTAGCGGTGGCGGAATCGCTCATGGATCGAGGTCTTGCCTCCGGCGAGGAACTGGGCGAGTGTGTCGGGTTTGATCTGGACATCCTGAGCGCCAAGTCGCATGGTGCCCCCGAGGCCCTCGATCTTCTTCTGGTCAGGAAGTTCGGAAATCAGCGGCGAGCCGCACATCGGGTCAAACTCGGTTGAATACGCGTCCTTGATGCCCAGCACATTGCGGGCGAACTCGATCACGGCGACCTGGAAGCCCAGACAGATGCCCAGATAGGGCAGCCCGGTTTCGCGTGCATGCTTGACGACAGAGATCTTGCCCTCGACGCCGCGTGATCCAAACCCACCCGGAACGATGACGGCATCGATATCTTTGAGACGCTTTGCGACATTGGCGTCGTCGATGTCGGTGGTGTCAATCCAGTCTTGCTCGATTCGGCAGCGGAAGTGGGCGGCGCAGTGTTCGAGAGATTTCTGGATCGATGCGTATGCGTCCATCAGCTCGGCGTACTTGCCGGTGATCGCAACTTTCACGCTGTGCTCTGGCTCGGCGGTCAGCCCGTCGACGAACGAACTCCAGCGCCGTCGCATCTGGTCTTCCATCCGTGCATCAACACGGTTGTGCAGGTCCAACACCGAGAGGATCTCACGATCGAGGCCCTCTGCCCGCATCTCATCAGGAATTTTATAGATCGAGTCGCGGTCGTGCATCGAAAACACGCGGTTCAGCGGCACATTGGAGAACATCGCGATCTTCTCCATGACCTTGGGCTCGGCGGGGTTCTCAGCCCGGCACGCGATCATGTGGGGCTGGATGCCAGACTCCATGAGCCGCTTGATCCCGAGTTGGGCGGCCTTCGATTTCTGCTCGCCAAGCGCGCGCGGCTCGATGACATATGTCAGTGCCACGAAGCACACGCTGCCCGGACCCTCTTCAAATGCGAGTTCTCGGAGCGCTTCGATGTAGAAGCCGTTCTCGTAGTCGCCCACGGTGCCGCCGACTTCGACAAAGACGATATCTGCGGGGCCTTCGCCGTCGCCACGCAGGGCAAGTTCGCGGAGCTTGCGTTTCACCTCGCCGGTGACATGGGGGATCATCTGGACATCACGACCGAGATAGACGCCCTGGCGTTCCCGATCGAGGATCTCCGAGTAGATTTGCCCTGAGGTAACGAAGTTGCGTTTGGTGAGGTTCTGGTTGAGCATCCGCTCATAGGTGCCCAGGTCCATGTCACACTCGGTGCCGTCATCGAGGACAAAGACCTCACCGTGGCGGTATGGGTTGAGTGTGCCCGAGTCGATGTTGAGGTAGCCCTCGCACTTGATGGGCGCAACGCGTAGACCCTTGTCTTTGAGGACCTTGGCCATGGAGGATGAGAAGATGCCCTTGCCAAGTCCGGACATGACGGTGCCGAGGATCACCACATATTTGTGGTTGCCTTTTTTGTAGCCGTCGGGGATGGGTGAGTAGTACTCGGAGGTCGCCATCGAGCGTTCGTTGGCTGAGGCGAGAAGATCTGAGCCGCCGGAGGTTGCGGTGTTGGTTTGAAGCGATGGTTTGGGATCTTTGGCGTCGCTTGGGGTGGGCATCCCTGATCGTACCATCGAGGGGGGCCGGTTTGTACGCGAGCGCGGGGCTGATGTTTAAATCGGTTGATTTTTTTGGCGATATCGCACGACGAAGGCCCGGTATTGTTCGGGCGTGTCGATCCCGGCGTGCGATGAATCCACAATCCCGGCAAGAATCGGGTATCCATGGGCCAGCCAGCGGAGTTGTTCGAGCGACTCGGTGAGCTCGATGGATGCGGGCTTGAGTGCCAGATATGCACTGATCGCATCCACCCGGTAGGCATAAATCCCAACATGACGGAACGCGGATTCAGTGGGTAACTCGCGCGGATGTGGCACCGGCGCACGCGAGAAGTACAGGGCCTGCCTGACTGGTTCGCCCTGCCCCGAAATCGAGGTTCCGAGCACCGCTTTGACGATGTTCGGGTTGTTGAACTCATCCGTTGAGGCTATGGGCGAGACGACCGTGCCCACGCCGACACCGTTGAGATGCTGTGCGGCGTTCGCGGCGGCATCGATGACACCCGGCTCGATCTCGGGCTCGTCACCCTGGACATTGATAACCAGCTGATTGGCTGAGAGCTTCAAGGCCGAGCTGGCTTCAGCGAGCCGGCTGGTACCGTTGGTGTGATCGATCGAGGTCATGACGGCCTCGAAGCCGTGCATCTGGACCGCGGACTGGATCTCGGGCGCATCGGTCGCGACCACGACGCGTTGGACCGACTCGGCCTGCGAGGCTTGCTCGCAAACATGCACAACCAGCGGCTTGCCCGTTTCATCGGCCAAAGCCTTAGCGGGGAACCGGGTCGAGCCCAGACGGGCGGGGATGATGGCGATGGCCTTGGGCGACATCCGGCTCAGCTCTTGATCTCGTTGATCAGCGCCTTGATCTCTTCGCGGCGTTCGCGCACATCACGATAGCTGAACGACTGGATCGCGATCCCCGCGGCGATTTTGTCCGCCCGCTCTGCTGCCTGCGGGTCGCTGTCCTTCTTGGCCTTCGCGGCAAGCGCATCCATCAGCCCATAGCGGATATCCATGCCCAGCTCTGAGTTCTCGTCGGTGATGCCGTCGAGCGCTTGCTCGTAGGTGGTGATGGCGGCGTCCTCCCAGCCGCCAAGCGCGCGGAACGATTTGCCCATCAGATTAAGCACATCGCGTCGGAGCTTGGGATCACCTTGTGCGAGCTGGAACTGCTCGATCGCTTCGTTGTATTCACCTCGCTCGTACATGATTTTGCCGAGCTTGTACTTGAGCCCCAGGTCTGTGGGGTAGTTCTCGACCTGGAGCTTGAGCTCGTCGATCTGGAGCTTGTTGAACTGCGCCATCGCCTTTTTGAGCTTGTCCTGGGCTTCCTGGTCTTCGGGATTCTTGTGCGCGGCGGCTTGTAGTTTCTCGAGTGTGCGCCGAGCACGCATGAGCTGAATTTCTCCAGCTTGCTTTCTATACCGGAATGAGCCGGTTTGCTTGAAGGCCTGATTGAAGAGCGTGAGCGCCTTGAGCTCATCGGGGCCCTTGGCGCGGGCGATGAGGGCTTTGGCGTATTTCTCGAGCGTAGGGATGTCCTCTGGGCGGGCCTCGTGTTCTTTCTGGGTCCGCTGGACGATCGCGTCTTTGGTCGAGCCGGTCTGGGCGACCGAGTCTTCCTGTTCGAGCTTGAGTTGCTTGTCGGCATCGCGGATGTTCTTGCGAAAGCCGCCCGATTCAACATCGTCGTAACCGCCGCTGGTCATCGTGCTCTGGGCGAGCATGTTGCGGACTTGATGCTGGAGGTCGGCATCGCCCGGGTCCATGCGGCATGCGTTCTCGCCGGCCACCGCGGCGAGCTTGTATGAGCCCGCCAGCGCAAACGCCTCAAGCAGTTTGACGAACATGTCTTTTTTGGGCTTGGGATCGTTGAGGGCGAGCTTGAGAGCATGCTCGCCGAGCATCTTTGAGGGATCTTTGAGCCCGATGGCCGCGGCGGCAGCGGTGACCTTGATCGCATTGCCGGTGTCCATCCGCTTGAGCCCAAAGTCCAGCAGGGCGCTGATATATTTGCCGACAGGGCCTTTGATCGAGGTGATGTTTTTGGTCTCTTTGCTGACCCCCTTCTTGGGGTTGCTGACGGTGTAGACCTCTGCGGAGTTGAGAAAGCCGTTGAGCCCGCTCATTGATTCCGGGTCCCAGCGGAGCCCGCTGAGCCACATCTGCATGGCATACTCATAGTTTTCTGAGTCGTGGACGGTCTGAGCGCGATCAAAGAAGGCCTTGGCCTTCTTGGGGGAGAACGACTCGGGCTGGGCAGGTTGGCCCTCGTTGCTGTCGTCGCCATTGGAGTTGTTGTTTTTCTTGCCGAACAATGCCACGGTATGCGCTCCTGGATGCTGGTCTGCCGGGCGTTGCCGGCCGCTCAAGTGTATGCGGAATCACGCCCTGATGCGTACACAAGCCGCACAAGATCGGTTCATGGCCGTATGATTCTTCGATGAGCATGGACACGACCCAAGTTGACCCCTCGAAGCTCCGAATCGAGCTGTACCCGACCGAGGTGCTCCGCACCAAAGCGAGCCCTGTTCCAATGGTCGATGAATCGCTGCGTGACATCGCCCTGCGGATGATTGAGCTGATGCGTGGGGCTCAGGGGATCGGTCTTGCCGCACCCCAGGTCGGTCTCCCGATCCGCCTGTTCGTCGCGCATGTGCCCCCGGATCCCGAGGAAGAGACTGAGCCGGGGGACTTGCCCGAGAGCTGCACAGAACCACAGGTGTTCTTCAACCCCGAGATCGTTGCGTTTTCTAAGGATCTCGAGCCCTACGACGAGGGGTGTCTCTCGCTGCCGGGTATCACCGGCGAGGTGAACCGGCCCAGCACGGTGACGATGCGCGCAACCGATCTTGAGGGCAACAGCATCGAGGTCCAAGCGACCGGCCTGCTCGCACGCTGCTGGCAGCACGAGATCGACCATCTGGATGGGATTTTGATTCTCGACAAGATGTCCCAGATGTCACGGCTCAAGAATCGTTCACGGATCAAATCTATGGAAAAAGCAGCGAAGCGCTGACGGGGAGATGGCTGGCATGGATGTCGTCTTTCTTGGTTCTGGTGCTTTCGGGGTCCCCACGCTTGCCATGCTGGCAGCCCAACACCGGGTGACGGGCATCGTCACGCAGCCCGATCGAAGAGCAGGTCGGGGCGGGAAGCTGACGCCGACACCAGTGGGCGAGTGGGCCGCCGCGCACCTGCCCGATGTGCCGATGATCAAACCCGAGAAGATCAACACCGATCAGGCGCGGTCGGTGGTTCGGGGCTGGGACGCCGACGCATGGGTGGTGATCGCGTATGGGCAGTATCTGGGACAAAAACTGCTCGCGGATCGCTGGGCGATCAATCTGCACGGGAGCCGGCTCCCACGCTGGCGCGGCGCGGCTCCGATCAACGCCGCGATCGTTGTGGGCGACTCAGTTTCGGGCAACAGCATCATCACGATCGACCGGGAGATGGACGCGGGCGCGGTGCTGGCACAGTCGCAGCGGACCATCGAGCCCGATATGACCGCGGCGATGCTGCACGACGCGCTCAGCCACGACGGACCGGATCTGGTGGCCCAGGTGCTCGGGCAGCGGGCGAACCAGACCGAGACCTATACCACTCAGGACCCCTCGCTGGTGACGATCGCACCCAAGATGAGTAAATCGGATGGGGTCGTCGACTTTGCACAACCGGCCCGGCTGGTCGCAGCGCGAATCAACGGTCTCAACCCTTGGCCGAGTGTGAGCGTGGGCTTTCGAGACGAGACGATCAAGATCAATCGCGTAAAACCGAGCGAGGTTGAGTCCCAACAAGAGCCTGGGGCAATCGCCAGCCCAGACGACGGGCTGGTGGTCTGCGGCGACAACCGATGCATCGAGCTGTTGCAGGTGCAGGCGCAGGGCAAGCGCGAGATGGATTGGCGCTCGTTTGCCAATGGCCGCTCGGTTGAGTATGGCGAGCGGCTGATCGGCACACCACTTGCTGAGGATCGATTGATATGAACGCGATCACCCTCTGGGACCTCCTGCCCAAGCGGACCAAGCGCAAGCCAGCGGTGCGGGTCCGCCCGCAAGCGAAGAGCGTGGTCACCCCAAAGCCCCCCGCCGGGATGCAGTTGCGGTATGAGCAGGTCACCCGCGAGATGCTCACCCAATACGGGGTCCGTGTCCGAAAATGGCGCAGTTCGATGTCCGGCGTGGCGTGGCAAGTGACCTATCAGGACGGGACGATTTCGCGCCTGATCGAATCGCCCAAGCCCAAGGGTCCGATGTCCGCGGCGATCTTTCTGCATGAGATCGGGCATCACGCGATCGGGTTTGGGACCTACAAGCCCCGTTGTCTCGAAGAGTTTTACGCCTGGAAGTTCTCGATTGAGACGATGCAGGAACTGGGACTGAATGTGACCGATCGGGTCCACGAGCGGATGCATGATTCGCTGCATTACGCCGTGGAGAAGGCCGTTCGGCGTGGGCTCAAGCGGCTTCCCAGCGAGCTGGTGCCGTTTATCGAGCCCCGCGTCCGCCGCCGGGCCTGAGTGCATCGGAAACGGTGGATCGAACGAAAACAGCTGGAAGAGAGAATAAACGCCGGTCATCGGTTGTTTACTTTCTGTTCAATACGAATGGAGTACACTGATGTTCATGACCAAGACCCATGCCGCATACAGCATCGTTCTCCTCGGTTTGTCGATCGTGTTCGGTCTCAAGCTCGCGGGGATTGTTCTGATCCCGCCAATCGGTGGTGCCCATTCGCTCACGATGGAGGAATATCTGAGCATGTCCAGTCTACAAAACTCATCAATTTCTCAGTCGGGCTATGACATCACGCCCTTGAGTCCAGAGAAGATCGAATCACTCGCCAAGAAGCTCACACCCGAAGCGGCGAAAGTCATTCTGAATCAGGGCACCGAGGCCGCGTTCTGTGGGAACCTGACCGACAATAAGAAGGACGGGATCTACACCTGTCACCTGTGCAACCTGCCGCTCTTCAAGAGCGACGCGAAGTTCACCTCGGGCACAGGGTGGCCGAGCTTTTTCCAGCCTTACGACGAGCAGCATGTGCTCACGCGTGCCGACAACTCATACGGCATGACGCGCGACGAGATTGTCTGCGCCCGCTGCGGCGGACATCTGGGGCATGTGTTCCCTGACGGCCCCGAGCCCACGGGGCTCCGATTCTGTGTGAACTCGGTCTCGCTTGACTTTGTTGAGAACGGCCAAAAGCTGCCCGAGCAGCCGATCGCTGCGGAGGTCAAAACCGCGTTCTTCGCGGGCGGATGCTTCTGGGGCGTTGAGGACCGCTTTGCGCAGCTCGACGGCGTGCTCGATGCCGTGTCGGGGTACCAAGGTGGGAACGACGACAATCCCAGCTACAAGGAGGTCTGCAGCGGGGCCACCGGACATGCAGAATCCGTGATGCTCCGTTATGATCCGACCAAGATCAGCTATGAAGAGTTGCTCGTATTCTTCTTCAAGATCCACAACCCAACCCAAGGCGATCGGCAGGGCCCTGATATCGGCAGTCAGTATCGCTCGGCGATATACCCGGTCGATGACGCACAGATGGCAATCGCCAAGTCGTTCGTTGAAGCCCAGCAAAAGAAGGGTAAGTGGTCAGACAAGACCATCACCACCGAGATCGCGATGGCACCCAAGTTCTACAAAGCCGAGGAGTACCACCAGGACTACCACCTCAAGCACGGCGGGCATTGCCCGATTCCGGATTGATCTCCTCGCCTTTCCAAGCAACGAAAAAAGCCTCCCGAACGGGAGGCCTTTTTTTATGGGTGTAGATCCGATTCAGCCAAGTGCCTGGTCGAGGTCGGCGATGAGGTCATCGACACCCTCAATCCCCACACTCAGACGGATGAGATTGTCACTGATGCCCAGCTTGGCACGCTGATCGGCGGGGACCGAGGCGTGGGTCATGATGCCGGGGTGCTCGATGAGGGATTCGACGCCGCCGAGTGATTCGGCGCAGGCAA
The DNA here is from genome assembly GCA_965283805.1 of Phycisphaerales bacterium UBA1924. Lineage (GTDB taxonomy): Bacteria > Planctomycetota > Phycisphaerae > Phycisphaerales > UBA1924 > UBA1924. Next base: position 621,458 of record CBDIPV010000001.1, read on the forward strand.
AGAGGTGGGTCTTTTCGAGCATCGCACGCGATTCGTCGAGCCCGCCCTTGATGTAGATCGTGATCATTCCGCCGAAGCCACACATCTGACGCTTGGCCAGCTCGTGCTGGGGATGTGAAGTCAGCCCAGGGTAAATGACTTTTTCGACTTTGGGGTGGTTATTGAGGTGGTCGGCAATTTTGGCGGCGTTTTCGCAATGGCGCTGCATGCGGACATGCAGTGTCTTGGTCGAACGCAGCAGCAGGAAGCACTCCATGATGCCTGGGACAGCCCCCTCGGAGAGCTGGATGAACTTGAGCCGCTGGTGCAGATCAGCGTCGCTGGTGACGAGCACGCCGCCGATCGAGTCGCTGTGGCCGCCGATGTACTTTGTGGTGGAGTGGCAGACGATGTCAGCCCCGAGCGACAGCGGGTTCTGGAGGAACGGTGTTGCGAAAGTGTTGTCAACCGCAAGTATGACCTTGTTCGCCTTGGCGATCTCGGCGACGGCCTTGATGTCGGCGATCTTGAGGGTCGGGTTGGTCGGGGTTTCGAGCCAGATGAGCTTGGTTCGTTCATCGATTGCGTCTCTGACCGCGTCGAGATCGGTCATATCAACCATGACTGTTTCGATGCCCAGCTGCGCGAAGACTTTGTTGAAAAGCCGATTGGTGCCGCCGTAGACATCGTCGCCCAGCAAGACCTTGTCACCGCTGCTGAGCAGGTGGATCACCGCACCGGTCGCGGCGACGCCCGATGAGAAGCACAGCCCATGCTTGCCACCCTCAAGATTTGCGATATTGGCTTCGAGCGCTGCCCGGGTTGGGTTGGCGGCGCGGGAATAGTCATACTCTCCGATAATCTTGCCCGGCGATTGCTGGACATAGGTCGAGGTCTGGTAGATGGGCGTCATGATGGCGCCGGTGCTGGGGTCGGGGCGTTGGCCGGCGTGGATGGCGCGGGTCCCGAAATCGTGGGTGCCTGAAACTTCCATGTATCGCTATCCTTGTCTTTGTTCGCGTTCAGTTTTTGCTGTTGATTTTGCCGAGGTGTTCGATGAGATCAATCTTGGAAATTACGCCCTTGATGTCCGGGCCGTCGATAACGATCGCGACATGGTCGGTCTCGAAGATGCCGTAGAGCTCTTCGACGCGTGCCTTGGGGTGCAGGAGCCCACCGATGGGGTTCATGATGTCCTTGGCGGGGGTATTCATGGCGATCATGTTGCCGTGCAGCCCACGCAGCACATCCACCTCGTGAATGATGCCGATGGGCTTGCCATCGCTATTGACGATGGGGACCTGCGAGATACCTTTCTCACGCAGGGCGCTGACGGCATCGCTGACCTTCGCACTCTCGGGGATCGTGACGACGGTTGAGCCGGGCTTGATGAGGTCCTCGATGAGTCCCAGGCCCTTTTCGGGCTCGAGGAAGCCGTGCATCTTCATCCATTCGTCGCTGAGGTACTTGGTGACATAGCGGGTGCCCGAGTCGGGGCAGATGACGACGACGGTCTTGCCCGGTCCCATCTCCTTGGCGACCTTGCAGGCGATGTGGACCATGCCGCCCGAGGAGCCGCCGCAGAACAGGCCTTCTTCGCGGGTGAGCCGACGGGCCATGGTGAAGCACTCGTAGTCATTGACCTGGTACATTTCGTCGACAACGCTGGGATCAAATGCCTCACATTTGATGTCCTCTCCGAGCCCCTCGACCTTGTAGACATAAGGAGTCGGGAGCGTGCCGGTTTTGAAGTAGTGGTAGTGGACTGAGCCGAGGGGATCTACACCGATGATCTGGGTCTTGGCACCCATCTTTTTGAAGTAGCGACCGATGCCCGAGACGGTGCCGCCGGTGCCGGTGCCAACAACGATCGCGTCGACTTTGCCGCCGTCGGTTTGCTCGTAGAGTTCTTTGCCCGTGAGGACCTCATGGGCTTCGATGTTCCACTGTGAGTGGTACTGATCCATGTAGAACGAGTTGGGGGTTTCCTTGGCGACAGCTTTGGCGCGGTTGACATAGTGCTCGGGCGAATCGCCGGGCACATCGGTGGGCGTGATGATGACGGTGGCACCGAAGGCACGCAACCCGTCGATCTTCTCCTGGCTCATCTTGTCGGGCATGGTGAAGACGGCTTTGTAGCCCTTGACGGCCGCGGTCATGGCAGCGCCCATGCCGGTGTTGCCCGAGGTGTTTTCGACGATCGTGCCGCCGGGCTTGAGCAGGCCCTCCTGCTCGGCCCGGTTGATGATGTAGCAGGCCATGCGATCCTTGATGGAACCGGCGGGGTTCATGAACTCGCATTTGGCATACACAGTTGCAGAACCGGGCTCGACGACCTTGTTGAGCTTGACGAGCGGCGTATTGCCAATTGCATCAAGGATGTTGTCGACGATCGGAGCGGTTTGTGCGGTCTTGGTGTCGGGCGTTGTTGCGGTTTGCATAGACTCATCATAGGGTCAAGTATGCAGAAAACGACTCGTTTGGCCTAGGCAAGGGGATTCGTATGTCAGAAGGTCAGGCGGGTAAGAAACTCGTGATCGCAGGCGGGAGTGGGTATCTGGGAACGAGCGTTGCGCGGCACCTGCTCGATCTACCCGGCTCCGATTGGCAGATCGTGATTCTGAGCAGGACCGAGCCAGATCTTGTTCGAAACGCTCAACGCGTATCGCACGCCCGCTGGGACGGACGCTCAGTTGGCGACTGGACACATCTTCTGCATGATTGTACTCATGTGGTCAACCTCGCTGGGCGATCGGTTGATTGCCGCAAGACGCCGGCTCGCTGTGATGAGATCCTGCGTTCACGGGTCGAATCGACGCGTGTATTGGGACAGGCCTTTGCACAGTTGGGGCACGCGCCGCAGGTCTGGGTGCAGATGAGCACGGCGCATATCTATGGAGACCCTCCCAGCGTGGTCTGCGATGAATCTTCACCGTTCGGCTATGGGCTTGCACCGACCGTTGGAAAGGCATGGGAATCGGCCTTTGCGGAGGCATGTCCGCAACAGACCCGCGGTGTTGTGCTGCGTACCAGCTTTGTGCTGGGCCGTCGTGGCGGTGCTTTCCCGACACTGCGCAAGGTCGCCCGGCTCGGGCTCGGCGGGCGGGTTGGCGCGGGAACCCAAGGGATCAGCTGGATCCATGAGCACGACATGAACCGGATCTTTGAGGATGCCCTGAGCAACGAAGCACGCAAGGGTGTGTATATCGCCACGGCTCCCGAGCCGGTATCGTATACCTATTTTATGAGCGCACTTCGCGCGAGATTGGGGCAGCCGATCGCACTGCCCGGGCCAGAGCTTGGGTTGAGATTGCTCTGCGCGACGGTCATGGACACGGACCCTGAACTCGTGCTGTACGGGCGATACTGCGTGCCCAAGCGGCTGCTCGACGAGGGATTCGCGTTCGAATATGGGACGCTTGACGAGGCGATGCGCGAGCTCGTTCCCAGATAGCAAACACCCCCGGCAGGATTCGAACCTGCGACCGTCGGATTAGAAGTCCGGTGCTCTATCCAGCTGAGCTACGGGGGCGTCTTGATCGACATGGCTTCGGGTCGTATCCGATGCCGTTTGACCGGGCAAGTGTAGCAACCGCGCAGATCAGATTCGCGGGTGCCAGGCATCGAGAACGCCTTCGCGGCGAGGTGATCAGATCACGAAAAACGCCCGCTCCATGTGGAGCGGGCGCTTTGTTTATAAGGGAGGCAGAAGCCCCGATCTCAGGGGATCATGGGCATCCCGCGTTGTAGGCGTTGAGGAACGCGCTGACATCGAAGAAGTCGAATGTCCCGTCGCCGGTGAAGTCGGCTGCCGGATCCTGAGCGTTGTAGGCGTTAAGGAACGCGGACACATCGAAGAAGTCAAGCGTGCCGTCGCCGGTCAGGTCCGCTGGGCAGGTACCCGTTGAGCAGGAAACGCCGAAGATACGCACATCGTCGATGCCCGCCTCGACGACTGAGCCGTCGCCGAGGTCGCTGGCGACGAACTTGACGCGGATTGTTGAGGTCAGTCCGACGAAGTCGCCGACATTGAACCCCGTTTCGATCCAGCCGCCCGATGTGCCGGCGCCCGATGGCCCGACCGTTTCAACGAGGACATAGTCCTGGCCGTCGTTGTCGGAAACAAAGACCTCGAACACATCGGCACCCGGTGCGGCGCCGGTGTTGTTGGAGTACCAGCGTGCATACGAGATCGTCGCGAACTCGGTGTTGCTCAGATCGATCTGGTTGCTCACCAGCGATGTCGTGCCGCCGTCGACATCGTTATCGCCGAGCCCGCCGCCTTGGGGGCCTTGGCCTGTGACCCAGGCAAGGGTGCCGCTGGCGGTGTTGTCGTCTTCGGGCTGTGCGCCGGTGCCGATCGGGTTCACTCGGACCCAGACGCCGGTCGTGGCGTTGTCGCCTGGGGCTCCGGCCGAGAAGCCGACGGGCGTCTCGAAATCATAGAGATCGTCCTGGTCAACCTGGTCTGCGGCCAGCGTGCTGTAAGAACTTAATGCGCCTGAGGGTGCGGTCACCGTGGTGCCCGACTGGAGGTCGAACGAGATGAAGTACTCAACATTCCCCGGGCAGTTGGCTGTCGCGGGGAAGGTGGCCGTGAAGCTCGTCGCCGAGTTGGGGACAAGCGGGATCTGCTGGAACCCCGAACCGGTATCGACATGGAATGTCCCGCTGCCCGGGACGACGGGGTCTTCCGGTGAGGGGACGATCTCGATATTCAGGGTGTCGCCGCCACCCGAAGAGAGCAGCTCGGGCAATCCGTCGGGTAGCAATATCTCAAGGCCCGTGACGAAGTTGCCGCCTATGGATTCGATGGCATCGCGGTAAATCGCGGTGCCGGTCCACCATGAGATATCGCCGTAGACGCTCGTGCTTGTCGTGCCGCCCGAGAGGACGCCCGAGATCACCCACTCGCTGCCATACAGAACCAGGACCGGACCGCCGCTGTCTCCGGGTGCAGTCGTGGCTTCGAACTCGAGCGGCGTTGAGCTGCTGCTGGGGATCGTGTTTGCACCGCCGGTGCCGTTATCGAAGTCGGTCGAGATGATATTGGTGCCGCCCGCGCTGGCCGGGCTGCCGTAGCGATCGATGATGTTCTCGCCGCCCCAGCGACGGCCGTCGGCGGAGAACCCGTGGCCGGAGCTGCCGAGGCCGTTGTAGCCGTATCCGACTGTCGCAGCGAGCATCCCCTCAAGTTCATCGGTTTCGTCGATGAGTCGCATGGGTTCGGCGATGTTGACCGGGACCGAAGCGTTGAGGATGTGGATGGATACATCCCCACCATCGAGGAGCGAGCCGCCGCCGGCCGGGAGGATCGACGACTGAACCGTTGTGGTGAAGTCGGGACTGTTTGAGTTATCGCCGAACCTGATGAGGGTGCCGGCACCGATGCCGCAGTGGCGGGCACTGAGAACCACATTGGGCGCGATCAGCGTGCCTGTGCAACCGACCGAGACACTGATCACCGCGTCGAGCGGGGCGGCGTAATCTCTTGAGCCCTGCGCACCGATCGTGTTGTTGATCACGATACGGGGATACACGCCGTCGGCGGTCTCGGGCGAGCCCGGAGCGTATGACTTGGTGTCGATCTGTCGCATGGAAAGCACAGCGCCGGTGACCGCGTCAATCACCATCTCAAAGTGCGTCGGGCTTGCTGGCAACCCGAGATCGGCCAGCGAAGTGGTGACCTCCCATGCCGGCACGGCCTCATCGCCGATGCGGAACCAGACTTGCTCGGCCACGGATTCGATCGCATTGGGCAGGATCGCTTCGGCAAAGACGACGGCCCCGCCCTGCTCGATGTTTACTGGGCCTCGACGCAGAGTTAGTTTTTCCGTCGAATCGTCGAAGACCTGTGAGACCGTCCCATCCGGATTCTCGATCACGAAGACACGAGCTCCGTGGAGTGGGATATCGCCGATGTACTTCTGAAACACCAACGCGTCCGATGGTGCGTCTTTGCCCGGTTGCATCAGTTCGATGCGAGAACCGCCCTGTATCAGGTAGGTCGTCGACTCGTTGGTTGCCAGGTGTGCGCGGACGCTCGTTTCATCCGCGACGGCCAGACCGCTCATCCACAGGATGGCGGCAAGGGCGGCAGCTGTATTTCTTCTTGTAGTCATACTGGGGGGCTCTCCATGATGTCTGCGCAATCGGGATGCTGCCAACTGCAAGGGCGATGCATCCACATTTCATATCCAGATCAGGATATTTCTTGATAGACTCAATATACCGCAAATACGGCCGGTCCTGTGTTGAAATCTTTCCTGAAAGCGACTCTACTTTTCGTCTTTTATCGGACGGAATGGCTTGGCCAACACGAACGCCCGCTCAAGGACATTGGCTGCTTGATCTGTTCTGCATTGGCTTTGAAATACCGATTCTGCCGATCAGAAGCACACCATGATACCAATACGCTTCATCGTCCTGCTCCTGCTCACCACCCCGATCACGAGATCCCTGGCGCGCGAAACCCAGCCGGTCGCGCTCCGGATCGCGACTTTTAATGTCGAGGATGTGCGGGGCGAGCAGCTTGAGAGTGATGATGATCCTCGGCTCAAGCAGATCGCGGCGATCATTCAACGCGTTCGTCCGACGATCATCCTGCTCAATGAGATCGAAACAAGCCAGATCGACGGCCCGAGCAACGCAGAGAAGTTCGTCTACCACTACCTCGCGGTCTCTCAGGGCGACGGGCTCAAGCCGATCAAGTTTGATGCCTACACCCCCCCCACCAATACCGGGGTCCATTCCGGGTTCGATCTTGATCGTTCCGGAACGCTCGATGCAACGGTTCCGCTGCAGGACGGCGCAGGCCAATCTGCTAAGCAGAGGGCGTACGGGAACGATTGCTTCGGGTTTGGGACATTCCCCGGGCAGTACGGCATGGCCCTGCTGGTGCATCCAAAGCTGGAGATTCAGGAATCCGCGATCAGAACCTTTCAGCGGTTCCTGTGGAAGGACCTGCCCGGACACCGGATGCCCGTGGATGAGGATGGGACGCCCTGGTACAGCCAGGCGGCTTGGGACGCGATGCGTTTGTCGTCCAAGAACTTCGCAGATGTGCCGATCAAGCTCCCCAACGGGAGCGTGCTACACGCGTTGATCTCGCACCCCACACCCCCGGCCTTTGACGGACCTGGGCGGCGCAATGTGCTCCGCAATCACGACGAGATCGCCCTGCTGCGCGCGTATATCGATGGCGAGCCCGCCCTCTATGACGATGCCGGGCAAACAGGTGGCCTTGCGCCCGATGCTCACTTTGTGGTTCTGGGCGATTTGAACGCGGATCCGTCAGATGGAAGCAGCGTGGAGATGACCATGTTCTCACAGTTGTTCTCATCGCCACGCTTGGCGAGTGATCTGCATCCGGGCTCATCGATCCGTGTTGATGGACTCGACCGGACCGACACGGCCCGCTTTGGCCTTCGCGTAGACTATGTGCTCCCTTCTGAGACCATCACTGTGACGGATGCCGGGGTCTGGCGCGACGCTGGGGCGGATGATGCATTCCCGTCTGATCATTTCCCGGTCTGGGCAGAGGTGATTGTTCCCTGATGGACTACAATTGGGCGTGAGAAGCCCGTCACCGATCGAAACAGCCGCACGGTCAGCCGCACGAATAGATGCTGAGGCAGATGATGCCTCGACATCGCTGGTTGCTGCGTGCGTCGAACTGACCAAACCGGGCATCACCAAGCTGGTGACGATCACGGCGCTGGTGGGCTTGGGGCTCGGCGGCCTGCACTATGGCGGGCTTGGAGCTTGGGATTGGGTTCGCCTGATCATCGGGGTTGGGCTGGGGACTGCGATCGCATCTGGCGGTGCCAACGCGCTGAACATGTGGTACGAGTCTGACCGGGACGCGATGATGAAGCGTACCCGTGTGCGTCCGATCCCCTCACACCGACTGTCACCAAGGTTTGTGCTCTTCTTTGGGCTTGCGATGACCATTCTCGGGTGCGCCATTCTCGGGTTCACGGCTGGGATGTTGCCTGCCCTGGTATCCGCAGTGACCGCGGCGTCGTATGTGCTGATCTACACGCCTCTCAAGCCCATCACGATCACCAACACGCTCATCGGCGCGGTGCCCGGGGCGTTGCCCACGATGATCGGTACGGCCGGGGTTGCGCCGGGTACGGGCTTTGAGCCGCTGACCGATCCTGTTGGTCTGATGCTGTTCTGCATCATGTTTCTGTGGCAGCTCCCCCACTTTTTCGCAATCGCATGGATGTGCCGGGTCGATTACGAATCGGGCGGGTTCCGGATGCTGCCGATCGTTGACCCGGTGGGAAATCACACCGCCGCGACGATGGTGATAACCTCCGCGCTGTTGATCCCCGCGGGGTTAGCGCCGTTGTGGATCACGCCTGAGCTTTCGGGCTGGGCGACGGCGATCGCATCGGTGCTGCTTGGATCGATGCTGGTCTGGCTGAGCCTTCGATTCGCATTTACGCGGACAGATCGAGCGGCCAGAATCGCGTTTTTCGGCTCCATCATCCATCTTCCGGTGTATCTGCTCGTTCTGGTCACCGAGGCGGGCGTGCGGGGCTTGCTGCTGTGAGCTCGCTGCATGTTCGAGATCTTCGGGTCGTGTATCGGCGCAAGGGTGAGCCGGAGCGTGTCGCCCTCGATGGATTCTCGCTTCAAGCGGACAACGAGATGGTGGCACTGCTTGGTCCAAACGGATCTGGAAAATCGACCCTCATGGGCGTGATCGCACAAACGATCAGGCCTCAAGGGGGTGAGGTCGTCTCACCCACTTCGCGCGTCGGTTTGTCGATGGTGTTTCAGACCCCCGCGCTGGACATGCTGCTGACGGTGCGCGAGAACCTGCACATCGCGGGTGCGCTGCACGGCATCAAGTCCAGCGATCGGCAAGCACGCGTATTGGCCATCGCTGAAGAGCTCGATATCGCCGATCGGCTCGATGAGCAGGTCCGGCATCTTTCGGGCGGGCTTGCGCGGCGGGCGGATCTGGCACGGGCCCTGATGCCGCATCCAAAGCTGCTGCTGCTTGATGAGCCGACGACCGGGCTTGATATCGACGCGCGGCGTTCGTTCTGGGAATCCATGCTCCGCGTGCGGAAGCAGTTTGGGATGACGGTGCTGCTCGCGACGCACCTGATCGATGAAGCCGAGCGAGCCGATCGGGTGCTGATGATGCGCCTTGGTGAGCGAGTTTGCTTTGATTCTCCCGAGGCGTTACGATCGCAACTGGGCGAGCGTGTGCTCCGCATCAGCGCAGGCAACGAACATGAGCTCGAAACACTCCATCGCTGGGTCCAGGCGAATGGGTTTCAAGCGCACCGGCACGACCGAACGATACTGGTCGTCGATGCGAAGACCGAGCAGCTGGGTTCGTGCCCGATTGAATCGGCTTCACTGACACTCGCGCCCCCGTCGCTTGAGGATGTGTACTCCGTGCTCACGCGGCAAGGGGTATCGCCATGAATGGCTCAACGGCGATGATGGCGCTCTCAAAGCGTGAGGTGATCCGGCAGCTCCGCCAGCCGTCGCGTGTGATCGCGTCGATCGCAACGCCCATGATGATCTGGATCTTTATCGTGGGCGGTTTCGCGGGTGCCGTGGGTGAGGTGTCCGGTGGTCAATCGAGCTTGACGGCCTATACGATCCCCGGCGTTGCCTCGCTCACGGTGATGTTTGCTTCGATCTTCGCCTCGATCTCATTGATTCAGGATCGCCACGACGGGGTGCTGCGGGCTGCGTTGGTTTCTCCCGCGCCGGGCTGGTCGATCGCGATGAGCAAAATCGGTGCGGGGAGTCTGATCGCGTTGGTTCAGGCGTTGATCGTGCTGCTCACCCTGCCCGTGCTCGGCGTGCCGCTGACGCTGCTGGGTGTGATCGGGGCGATTGGGGCGCTGGCGTGCATCTCGGTGGCCCTGATCGGCCTGGGGCTCGCGCTGGCATGGATTGTTGACTCGACGCAGGGTTTCCACGGGGTGATGAACACGCTGCTGATGCCGATGTGGTTGCTCTCGGGTGCGATTTTTCCGGTCGAGGACGCGGCGGGATGGCTGCGCATCACCGCGCTGTGCAACCCGCTGACATGGGCACACACCGCGATGCGTGATGCGTTGGGGATGAGCGACCAGCTCAACACCAACATCGCATGGACGGTCACCGCTGCCTTCGCGCTCTTCGGGGCTGGGCTGGGCATCTGGGCCATCTCACGCTCACGCAAAACCGGCTGAGCGACGAGGCATACGATTCGGGTATGAACCCACGCGTCTTCATTCGCTCGATGATCCTGATGGTGATCACCTTGATTGGGATCATGATCTTTTGGTTCGTGTTCGCGCCAAGCGCCCCACAACCCAACGGTCAAATTATTGATCTCGACGAGAGTGACAACCCATACTCATCGCTGTTCATTCCCAGTTTCACCCTGACCGATCGGGAAGGGAACGAGTTTGACGAGTCGTATCTCGACGGGAAATACACGGTTGTGGATTTTTTCTACACCAGCTGCCCGCTGATCTGTCCCGGCATGAGCGCGGCGATGCGTGACATCCAGGACGCGACAGAGGGAACGGGGGTTCAGCTGCTGAGCGTTTCGATCGACCCGGAGGTTGATACGCCGGAGGTGATGAAGACCTACGCGAACGGGTTCCGAGCGAATCCGCAGCGTTGGAAGTTTGGCCGCGGAACCCCGGACATGACTCAGATCCTGCTCATGGGGGTCAACTTCCATCTGGGCGAACTCAACACCGATGACGGCTTCCGGAACATCGATCACCCCTCATCGCTGCTGCTGGTTGGGCCCGATCGCCATGTCATCGGGCTGTACCGATACAGCGACCCCGATGAGGTGAACGCGCTCATTGAAAAAGCCCGCGAGCTCGCGGGCTGATTGGGCACGAGGTTATTGATTCACTTCGCGGCTTTGATCGCAGATTCGATCTCGGAGACAGTCTTGGGGATCATGGAAGACAGGTTCTTGTTGCCCTTCTCGGTGACCAAGATGTCGTCCTCGATGCGGATGCCGATCGATTTGTCCTGCAGGTAGATGCCCGGCTCGATCGTGACAACCATGCCCGGCTTGAGCTTGACATCCGGGGAGGGGTCGTGGGTTTCGAGGCCCAGGTGATGCCCGACACCGTGGAGGTACTGATCGCCATAGCCCGCGTCGCGGATCACCTTGCGTGATGCCTCATCGACTTGGGCCATGGTCGCGCCGGGCTTGGTCGCGTTGATCGCGGCTTGCTGGGCTTTGAGCACAATGTTGTAGAGCTTGGTTTGTTCTGGGGTGAACTTGCCGCTGACGGGGACGGTGCGGGTGATGTCCGATGCGTATCCATTGATCTCAGCGCCGCTATCAACCACGATCAGATCGCCGTCTTTGGTCTTCCCGGTGTTCTCTTTGTAGTGCAGCACGGTCGCGTTGTGGCCGGAACCCACGATGGGATCGAACGCGTTTCGTATCGAGCCGGCCTCACCAAAGCCCCCGACCAGCGCGTTGTGTAGTTCTCGTTCGTTGACGCCGGGCTTGAGCTTGGCGAAAAGCCGGTTGAGCCCATTGTGCGTGGCCTTGATTGCGGCGGTGATCTGCTTGATCTCTGCGGGGCTCTTCACGAGTCGCAGGGCGGTGATGGTGTCGCTCTTGTCGATGATCGAACAGCCCGGCATGCGGGCGGCGACCTTCTGGAAGATCTCGAGGTCCTCGGTCAGCGGTTGGGTGTACGCGGCCGTAGGGTGGAGCAGGGCCAGCTTCTTGGTCCTACGGGCGGCTTCGGTCAGGAAGCGTGGCAACGAAAGCGTGCGGAGCACCGTCTCGAACCCGTAACGGTCCCGCAGTTCCTGCGAGATGCGATCTCGATATCCGTCCCAGACATCCATTTCCGGATTGACCGGCTTGAGGAACAGGATTGTTCTGCGCTTGGGGTTTGGGTTGCTGGGGTCGAACATCACGATCGCACCCGGCTCGTCTGCGATGCCGGTGAGATAGCGGAAATCCATATCCGGGAACCACTCGCCGCGGAGCGGTGGTGATCCGGCACCTGCAAAGACCAAGCCAACGCTGTCTTTGAGTGTGGCGTTGATCTTCTTGCGGCGGGCCTGATATTCGCTGACTTTGATGGCGGTATCCATGCGGGTTCCTTCGTGGGTTAGTCGTTGATGCCCAGCGCGTTGTTGAGCGCGATCCGTGCTTCTTCGGACCGCATGCCTCGCTTCCCGAACCCCATCACGCCGCCGGCGTCGACGGCTTCCTGGAGTGATTCGGGGAAGTTCGAGATCAGCATCATGGGTGGGTGTGTGGCGTGAAGGGTCTTGATCAGCTCGATGCCCGATTCATCGGGGAACTGCCCGTCGAGTACGCGATTCACGAGGCAGAGGTCAAACTCGCTCATCCGAGTCTGAAATGCGCTCAGTGAGCCGAGCATCTCGACCTGCGATCCTGGCAGAAAGCCCATGATCGAGCTCTTGAGGGCGAACGCATCCGGGCCGCAGTGGCCAACGAGGGCGATGTTATAGTTCTGTGTTGGTGGCATAAGTGGGAGATGTACTTTCGATCAGACACTTGATGATGCGGGCATCAAGACGACATGGTTTGCACGCACCGAACCAACGATAGGGCCGATTCGGTGGTTGGTTGGTTCGGTGGAGTCTGATTTCACTGCGCGGACCCATGATTCGATTGCCCGTCGGGTCAGTTTGTCGAGCCCAGATCGGCCGAGCTCGCTTTCGATATATCGAGCAGGCAGATTTCCCAGCAAGACGGGCGGGTGTGCTCGAAGCACGGCGCGTTGCCAAGACCAGTTCTTTGGTGTCATGCGATCGGCCGTATCCACGATGGCATCGATTTGGTGATCGAGTAACGACTGAATAGACGCGAGATCGCGGCTCCATTCGCTCGCGTGCTGGGCGACACGGGGGCCCATCTCCCGCAAGATCGGCAGCAGATCGCGGCGGATGCGGTTTCGTAGGAACGCAGTATCCGCGTTCGTGTGATCTTCGCGCCAGGGTTGGTGCAGTGTGTGCAGGGCTGATTCGATCTCCTGACGGGTGATATCGAGCATGGGGCGAATGATCGTGGTGTTGTGAAGCTGTTGGACGTGATGCATCCCGATCATCCCGCGGGATCCTGAGCCACGCAGCAGATGCATGAGCAGGGTTTCGAGCTGATCGTCGGCATGGTGTCCGGTCGCAACAAAGCGGCAGCCGTGCTCAGTCGCGAGCATGGCGAGTTGGGAATAGCGGGCTTCGCGAGCATTGGCCTCTGTGTTGCCGGCTTGGGTGGCGATGGACACTGTAGTGTGGACGATCTCAAGGCCCAACCGCTGGGTGAGTGAGTCGACAAGCTGGCGATCCTGTTCGGTTTCCGATGGCTGCCGCAGGTCGTGGGTGATGTGGGCGACCACGCAGGCCCCCGCAACGCTCGCGAGTGCCTCAACGAGCAGCACCGAGTCCGCCCCGCCGCTGCAGGCGATCAGGGTGCGTCGGTCAGGGTCCCGAGTTCGCTTGCCTCCGGTAAGCTCACGCCAACGGCGCAGGATACGCGCCATGGTTGGGTGTTCCTGCCCGATTGGGCGGTTCACTGACGGGTCGTTCTTATGTGTGCTTGCATCACTCACCGAGCGATGATAGAGTGGCTGGGCAACAGATCACACCCATTCTCTCGGAGTCACCCGCGTGCAACTCGGACCCGATACCCCCGCGACGCAGACAGACGGCGTCGACACCATCACGAACCCCGGCCCGCAATCAGCTCAACAGGGTGAGCTGTATGCCGATGATGCCGCGACAACCCAGCCCGGTGGGGTACAAGGATGGCTCGATCAGTTCCGCGCCGAAAACTCGATGCTCCCCAATATCCTGCTCATCGTTGGGATGGTGCTGATTGTATTTATTGTGATGCGATCACTCCGGCGCACCACCCAGAAGAGCCGAGCGCGGGACAACGCATTGGGCAGCCCTTCCGAGCGAATCGCGGAAATCAGGGATCAGGCCATGAGCAGCATGGAGCCGGGCCGCAAGGTCATGGTTGATGCCGAGGATATCGCCCGCCGGCTCGGGGCGACGCTGGACAACAAAGCGGCTCGCCTTGAGCTGCTGATCGAAGAGGCGGATGCAAAGCTTGATCAGCTCAATCGGGCCTTGGCCAATGGTCCCCCCCGCGAGCAGCATGACGCTTCCGCCGGACACAGCACGCATCAACCCGCACCCAACCGCACGCTCGATCCATCATTACTCGACCGTGCCCGCGTTGAGCAGGATCTCCAGGATCGCCAGTCGCGTGTCGCAGGGCGTATCGCTCCGGCCCCCAAGCCAGAGGTCGCACCAGAGCCGGAGATCTCGATTTCTGATCAGATTCATGATCTGGCGCTGCGAGGCAAGTCGAGCAAAGAGATCGCGACCGAACTCGGCCAGCCCATCGGACAGGTCGAGTTGATTATGAATCTCCGCAAACGCAGCGAAATGTCTTAGGGCTCACTGAACCCATTCTCGCTCGACACGCATTCCGGTCGGGATGCTGCACGCACTGCCCGTCTCGATCATGCTCGCGACGGGGTACGCCGTGTAATCGAGGGCAAACGCGCCCGCGGGGCGATGGTTTCCCGAGAATCCAAGCCCACCGAACGGAAGCTTTGAGCTCGCTCCCGCCGTCCCACAGTTGACATTGCGGCACCCCGCCCGACACTCGTTCAAGAAACGGTTCTGGAGTGATTCGTCTGCCGTGAAAATCGATGCGCTCAGGCCGTATCTGGTCGCATTGGCCTGCTTGAGGGCCTCATCGAACGAATCGACAATACTGATTCGCAGAAGCGGGCCAAAGACCTCTTCGTCACATCCCGCGTCGTGCTCATCAAGCGAGAACCGATCGACCTGAACGATCCCGGGCGTGATGAACCAACCCTCGCGGTTGGGCATACGGGTCGATTCCATCAGCACGCGTCCCCCGTTTGCGGCAACCTGTTCTTGGAACTTGAGCACGCTGTCGAGTGCCTGCTCGCTGATGATCGGCCCCATGAACACTGGTTCGGCGGCCCGCGGATCGCCGATGAGCAGGTTGGATGCCGACTTGATCAACGCCGGGATGACGGTATCAGCGACCTGCTGGTGCACGATAAGGCGGCGCGTGCTGGTGCAGCGTTGACCGGTTGTGTTGAACGCGCAGCGGGTTACTTCCACAACGGCCTGATAGAGGTCGGCATCGGGCATGACGATTGCGGGATTGTTGCCGCCCATTTCCAGGGCGATGATCTTCCCTGGCTGATCGAGATTGGCCTGGGTGATCGCGCGGCCAGCGGCCCAGGAACCCGTGAAGAGAACGCCGTCGACATCCGGGCTCGAGCAGAGCGCAACCGATTCGTCAACCGCCCCGTGCACGAGGTTGATCACGCCATTGGGCGCCCCCTCTGCTTGGAGTGCATCTAGGAACATCCCTGCAAGCATCTGCCCCACTGCCGGGGCCTTGTCCGAGGGCTTGAACACAACCGTATTGCCGGTGAGCAGCGCCGGGACAATGTGTCCGTTTGGCAGGTGGGCCGGGAAGTTAAAGGGACCGACGACGGCCATGACGCCGTGGGGGCGGAAGTGGCAGCGTGCCCGCTTGGTTTCATTGAGCCCGAACTCGAAATCGCTGACCCGATGCCGCCCGCTCCACTCACCCTCTTCGAGGGTGATGTCGACTTTCGCTGCGATCAGGCCCGCCTCGGCCTGTGACTCCCAGAGCGCTTTGCCGGTTTCGTCGGATATCAGCGAGCCCAGCTCCTCGCTCCGCGACTTAGCGATCTCTTGAAACCGGCGAAGCACGGCGATGCGTTGCTCGATCGAGGTCGAGGACCATGCCGGCAAGGCCGCCCGAGCCGATGCGATCGCTTTATGTACCGAGTCGACACTCGGGCTGCCCGACCAGACAAGCTGATACGGGTGCGCGGGCATGTGTGACTCGATCGCGTCACCCTTGATCGAAACCCATGAACCATCGATGAGATTCTTGCCGCTGATACATTCGTGTGTTGCGTGTGATGGTGGTTTCGTGGCCATGTCTGCTCCGATCTCTGCTGGCGTGCTCATGCCTTCTTGCTGGTCGCGTTCTGCTTCTTGGCGGGTCTTTTAGCGGCTGCTTTGCCTGGCTTCTTCGTCGCTGTCTTTGTCGTCTTCGTTGCTGGTTTCTCAGTGATCGTTGTGCGTTTGATTGCCTTCCCTGCCTCGATGGGGATCCGCATCGGGGTGCAGCCGACCACCGCTCCGGGCTCGGCGTGCAGAGCGACAAGGTTTTCTGATGTGATCCGCACCTTGCCGACGCGATCAACCTTGAACGCGCATTGAATTGCCCTGAAATCGCCGTCGTTGTTCAGGTGCGACACGATCCCGACCTTGTCGGTTTGATCGTGCTTGATGGTGGGCCCGAGCTCCGCCGAAAAGGTAGTCTTGACAAGCTCAACATCGTCCGTGTTTACGGTGAGATAGGGGCCGCCGTCGAACGGGTCGACAAAGCCATTATATGTAAAACCGAGCCGCTCGAGCATTCTTCTCGCTGGGACAGTATCGGGGCCAACCTCACCGATCTGGGCGCGGGCTTGAGGTGGCAACAGTGAGAGGTGGATATCGCCCTCTGGCAGCAGATCGGTCATGAACCCGCGAGAATACTGGCAGAACCGATCGGCCTCGTCGTAGCTCAACGGAATGAATCGACGACCGAGTGAGTCCCAGACGAGCGATTCGCCTTTGCTGCTGATCGGTGCCATCATCTCGGCCAAAATCGTGGGCCTGAACATTTTGCGATGCAAACCGATGAAGTGGAAACGAACCAGCGAAATGAAACGGCCGAGCTTGAGCTTGTGACCGCGGAAGCTTGGCTGCAAAATCAGCCCACCCAGCTCACTCGGGCCGGTCTCGTCGAGATAGACCTTGGCAACGGTATGCTTTGTCCCAAACTTAAGATCCTCGGCATACTTCTCGCGTGACTCAAGCTTGAAACACACATTGGGCTGGCCCGGGCCGCCCATTTGCGAGACGACCTGCGAACTGCCGATGCAGCCCTCGGAGTTGAGTTCCTCGATGACGAACATGAAGATGTCCGCCTGAGCGGTCTTCTGCGAGATGCCGCCCGAGCCCGGATGTTGATCGGGGCGATGCACACGCTTGGCATCCCGGGCCGCTCGAAGAAAACTTTGCCTGGAGTTGCGAATTTTATCGGAGATGATCTCCTGATCGGGTGGGAGATTGATGAAGTGGACCATCTTCGAGAGCTTGTGCAGGGTCGGAAGGTCCGAGGCCATAGCGCGTCGAACAACAAACTGTGGGGTTGAGCGTGACATGGAGATCAGCCCTCCTGCGCAACACGAGCAAGCGCACGCTCGAGGCACTGGAAGACACGCGGCCAGTCTTCCATCTTCATCACGGGCAACGGCGGAAGCATGCGGACATGGAACGGGCCGTGGCCGCAGTAGAAGGTGATGACTCCTTCTTCATAGGCGTACTTGCAGGCCTTCATGACTTTGGCTTTGTCACCGCCGAAGGGTGTCATTTTCATCATGCCCCCGATACCGCCCATGAGCTGCTTGGTGCGGGGCAGATCGGGGAACCAGTCCGGGTGATTGCTGATGAGCTTGCTGACCTGTGACCGGAACTCAGCGTGATGCTGGGCAAAATTGCCCTTGGGCCCGTAGAAGTTGCCCTTATCGAGTTCATCGAGCAACAGCGAGCCGACGGTGAAATCACTCGTGCTACCAGTGAATGTCCCGCTCAGCAGGCCCGGCTTGGGGTTATACCGCTCGGTCCACAGCGCTGCACACGCCTGGGTCATCTTGCCGACACAGAAGACATCGACATACTCACCCAGGTCGTACTGCTCATAGGCAAACATCGACTCGGTGCGGCCAAAGGCCTGGATCTCGTCATCCCAGATCGCGATGCCGTTGTTGCGGCAGACATCCATGAGGGCTTTGAGGTAATCCCGCTTGGCAACATTGAACCCGCCCTCGCCCTGCACCAGCTCGAAGATGAAGCAGGCGTGCTGCTTGGGGTACCGATCGATGTACTTTTGTAGCTGCGCGACGCAGCAATCGATGTACGCGGTGGGTCCGCCGTGCATATCGGCGAGCGCGTCATCCCAGAACGGCATGTAATCGACCTGTGTAGACAGCGGGATGCCCACGCGTCCGCCGTGCGAATCGCCGATCTGGGCCATGGTCACGCTGCGTCCCATGAAGCAGTGTTCGAAGGCGATCACCCGTGAAGCCGGGGCGTGCTTCTGGTAGCAGATCTTGATCGCGCTCTCGTTGGCCATCGCGCCGCTGGTGGTGATGAACGCGTGCTTGAGATTCGAGCTGCGTGATGCGAGTTTGACGAGCTTCTCGCCGAACTCATAGGCCCCGAAGTTGGTCTGCAGGTTGCCGTGCTTGGTTGCCTCGTTGATGCCTGCGACGAGCTGGGCCTTGATGACCTTGGGGTTGCCGTGTCCAAGAAAGTGCACACCGATGCCCGTAAGCATGTCCCACTTGACCGAACCGTCGGCCATCTCAACGAGGGCCCCGTTGCCAGCGCCCGAACCCAGCGATGGGTAGACCAGGCCATTGCCCTTGACCGCGATAGAGCGGTCAATGATCGCTTTGAAGGACTCGGCGAGCTCAGGGCTGGCCGACTTGATATCTGTGATGCCGCGATTGTGATCCATCACCTGCTCGACGAGCGCGTCAATGCTCGCTTCGATCGCAGGGTCGTTGAAAATCGCGTTCCCGGTGGTGTGGCTTGATGCCTTCGTTGATGCCGTCATGACATTGCTCCTCTTGAGACTTGGCTGAGGTTACAGTGCCGCGGAACCGCCTGCCGAGAGGCGCGCGACGAGTATCGCGAGCAGCTGGCAGCGTTCAACGAGGCTAGAAAGTTCGATCCATTCGTCTTTGGTATGCAGCCCACCGCCCCGCACGCCCAGCGTGTCGATGGTCGGCAGCCCGGCGTGCTGCATGACATTGCCATCGCAGACGCCCCCGGTTGATTTGAAGGGCAGCTTCTGCCCAAGCGCTTCAGCCACGCCCCGGGCACGAAGCGCCAGCGCCTCGGTTTCAGGTATCAGCGGCTTGGCCGGGCGGTTAAAGCTGCGACGCACGATGACCGCGGGCATCGCGTCCGGGTCGGTTTGGAGGGCATCGAGCTGCATAGCGAGTTCATCGGCAATTGCCTGGTCGGCAAAGCGGACATTGCCCCATGCCGATGCAGAATCGGGGACCGCGTTCGTCGCAACCCCACCCTTAATTGGTCCGATACTCAGGATTTTTCCGCGTTCGGGTTCCGGGAACCTTGACGATTCGGTGATGCAGCGCGCAAGCTCGACAACCGCTGAGACACCCTCGGTGAATGCTCGCCCGACATGCGCCCCCCGGCCCAGGGTTTCAATCATGAACTGTCCCGAACCGACTCGCTCGATCGCCAGTTCGCCGCCCGGGAGAGCGGGTTCAAGGGCGAGGCCGTAATCGTGCTTCTTTGACTCGTCCGCGAGGGCTTGTTCGCTGTGGTAAGTCCCGGTTTCCTCGTCCGCATTCATCGTGAAGGTCCAGTTGGCTCGGGCCCCGCATTCCTCCAACGCTTCGAGCGCTGCGACTGCAATCACGAGCCCGCCCTTCATGTCAACACAACCCGGGCCAATCGCCGTTTTGCCGTCGATTGAGATATTGAGTTGCTGAAAATCACCCTTCGGGTCGTGCACCGTATCGAGATGCCCAGCGATCATGACGCGGTTCTGTGTGGCTCCGTTAAGGCGTTCGCAGACCGTAGTCGGAGGCGTGTACCCGCTCTGCTGTCCGCTGAGCAACCAATCGGGCTTGGGATCACCGGGAACCATCCGGGTCTTGGCACCCAGTTCTTGAAGTCTGATCCCGAAGCGTTCGCGGGTTTCTTCGATGGCGGTCTGGTTGTTGCCGCCGGTCGGAATTGAGACATGCAATCGCAGATCCTCGAGGAGATCTTTCGAGCGGTTCTCGATGTCTTTGGCGATTCGTTGTTCTTGTTCTGTGAGTTGCACGAGCGAGTCTATGGGAGGCTCAAATCGGGCTTCAAGACAAAATACACGGGATTTCTACAGACCGGGGTTTAAACTCGATAGGGCACCACCGGAATCAAAATTTCAACACGCTGTCCGGTGTTATTCGTTGTTGGTCATGTTCCCCAGATCGATCACCGCGCCATTGGGGAAGTAGATGTCGACATTGAGTTCGTCCTTGGCCATCGAGGTCAGCACCAGGTCGGTTCGTCCTGAGTTCGATGCGTTCATCAGGTCCGCTTTCGATGGACCGGCAAAGCGGGCGTTGTTGCGGGTATCCACATGGAAGTGGTAATGCGCCAGACTGCGGTCACTGAACCGGAACATGTCATCGCTGGCAACAAATCGCTGATCGCTCACACGATCGCGCTGACGCGGGCGATAGAGCACCGCACGCCAGCCGGTGTCGGGGTCGGTCTCGATGACCCCGCCATATTCTGTTGAAGTGTCCGCGCTGTCGAGTTCACGCTGGGTAAAGAGTTGATCCTGAACAAGCGGGTTTTGAAGCACATCATCGATCAGGAGCACGCTGAGCAGGTCGCCCCATGCAAGCATTTCATACCAGTCACCCAGCCGCTCCTTGCGCGGGGGTTCGCCTTTTTCGTTCTTTCTTTTGAACACTGACCGATTGCCCAGCCGCTCATTGAGAACCACATAAAAGGCCTCGCGGTCCAGCTGGATCCATGCCGGGCGGTTGATGCTGGCCCATCGCAGGGGCTCCAGATGGCGCATCCGCAAGCCCGCCCGCTGCGCTTGCCCGAGCTGCGCGACGGCGGCCTTGGTCTGGGCCCACCACCGCTGGTTCTCTTCTTTGTTGCGGGGGTCGTCATGGTGGCGCAGGTTCTGCAGCCAAGCGACCTCCATCGCGGTGTCGGGGATTACACCCAGATCGTCGCGCGCCGCGCGAAGGTCCACGACCAGCTCTCTCGAGTCAGGGTTGGTCTCACTCCCGAGCATCGCGTCAGAGGCGATGAAACCGCGCCGGAGCTCGCCGCTGGGGTCCATGCGACCCAGCAGTCCCCACGCCTCGTCGCGTGTTCGATCGAGCACGCGGAGCACCGCGAGTTCCTGCTGGTTTTCGAGCCCCCTGCCCGGATGCAGGAACACATCAAAGACGACCTGCTCGATCGGAACCCCCGGGCGAAGCTCGCGCAGCGCGCGATACTCGATCCGTTCCCGGTCTTCGATATCCTCGCGCGGGCGGGCGAGACTCCGCACGAGCGAGGGGACCAGGTCCGTCCAGCCCGAATCGACAGCCCGCTGAGCGATGATCAGGATCGCATCGGCATCTCGCTCGTTGGGGAGAATGAGTCTGGCCATCGCCCGTGAATCAGCCGCGCCGGCATCGGTTCGGTCGGACATCAACAGCTCGAGGACGGTCAAACGAAGCTCGCGATCGGTCGCACCCGACCAGGCAAGGTTTTTCAGTGCATATCGGGTGCGTTCACGGTCTCGGATGCCCTGCTCGACTTCCTGCCAAGCGAAGCGGGCCGCTTGAATCCGGTCGCGATCGAGCAGCTCTGGGTTGCGCAGATCGAGCAGCGGATTGCCGCTGGGCTCGTACTTGCTGCTGCCTGAGCACGCGGGCAGCACGAGCATGGAGGCCGAGGAAAGGAGCGTGAGGGCGATCAATCGGGCGTTCTTCATCGCAACTAGTGTAGTGCATTGAAACTTCGCTGGAAGCCGGGCAGGTTGAACACCTAGAATCAAACATGGTTCGTGTCACGCAAGGCGGCAATCCCATCGATGATCAGCCAACACCACAGGCGGGCGATCTCACATTGACCGAGCGGGTGACCATGGTCATCGATCGCATCCGCCCATCTGTGCAGAACGACGGTGGCGATATCGAACTCGTCGATGTGACCGATGCGGGGGTCGTCAAGATTCGCATGCACGGCGCTTGCGTCGGCTGTCCCTCATCGAATATGACCCTCCGGCTCGGGATCGAACAGAATCTCAAGACCTATGTCCCCGAAGTCACAGCGGTCGAAGCACTGGGCGAGGACTGACCCCATCGCTGACCCGACCAAGCGAGTGGGCCAGAACCCGCAAAGCGAGCTGTAAATGATGTAATTGCCCGGCTTGGGGCGGGTTATGACATTTTCCTTGCTCAACGGGCCCGCCGTGGTATACTCTGGCACCTGCCAATGAAGGGCAGGGCCTCGTTTGTGGAGTAGCAACGGATGCTGGTTATAACCCGTCGAGAAGGTGAAGAAGTCGTCATCGGGGATCCCAAGAACCCGATCGGTGTTGTGCGTATCGCGAGCGTTAAGGGCGAGCGTGTTCGCGTTGCGTTTGACTTCCCCCGCGAAGTTGAGATCCATCGGCGTGAAATCGCAGACCAGATCGTCATCGAGATTGATGAATCACCCGCGGTCATTGGCGAGATCAAACCCGCCGCCGCCCGCTGATGTGCGATCAGTCTGTGCCGAGCAGGCACAAGCCCCATTTGATATACATGAAAAAACACCCCTTCTATGAGGGGTGTTTTCGTGTGTTGTGCGAGGACAGTTGCTTACTCGGGGGCTCCGCCGCTCATGTCGTACACCCATCCTTCGATGGCGCGATCAAGGGTTTGGACTTCGCCCTTGCTGAAGAACAGCCCGAGTTCGCGCTCGGCGGCTTCGGGGCTGTCGGAGCCGTGGATCAGGTTGAACGAGTTGGAGACGCCGTAGTCGCCACGGATCGTGCCCGCGTCGGCCTTGGAGCCAAAGGTTGCGCCCATCATGGAGCGGGCGATTGAGATCGCACCCACGCCGCGGACCGCCATGACGACGACCGGAGAGCTGGTCATGAAGCCGACGAGCCCTTTGTAGAACGGACGCTCTTTGTGGGCTTCATAATGGGTCGCGGCGAGTTCTTGGCTGATGGTCATCATCTTCATGCCGACGATGGCCAGGCCTTTTTCTTCGAAACGGGTGATAATTTTGCCGGTCAGGCCACGCTGGACGGCGTCGGGCTTGAGGATGATGAGGGTGGTTTCCATGCTTGTCTCTCCGGAACTTTGGGTCGGGTTTGAGCGTGAATCACGCTTGTGATCACGGGTGGAGATGGTAGGCCGGGCTGAGATCGCCTTCTTGCTCCCGCTTTTTGCAATCTTGGGGCAAATCTGACCATCCACCCCTAAGCGATGTGTCTAGAGAAGCACTTGAAGAGTTCGTCAAACGACTCACTTTTAGACCAACGCATCGCAACCCTTGCCGGGAGCGTGTTTAGCGGTGCCGATCAGGGTGGTTGATGGCACCGAATCCTGGGTTGTGGCCTGTGCGTGAGTTGGCTTGGCCTGCCGCGATGTCGCTGAGTCGGTAAAAGTCGCCGCGATAGCCGGCTCGGACATAGATATCGAAGGAGTGGAATCCTCGATCGCCGTAGGGCGAGTTGGGGTCATCGTTCTCAAACCCGTTCGTCGGGGGTGCGAAGAGGCCGACATGCCCGTCATGGTAATAGGTCGATCCGCCGCCGTTGTGACGGGTGGTCCACTGGTCGTAGTTGCCCCATGCACCATCGGTCACACCGTTGGGGCCGTTATTGTTGAACCACCAGCTGCTTTCTTCGATGATGATCGGCAGACCCTCCATGCGTTCGGTCATGCCTTCCTGGGCGAGCATCCTTGCGGTGCTGTTGTCGATGACTGGACCGGTTGTGTGCTGTTGTTTGAAGTAGATCACCTCAAAGCTGACCGAGTCCTTGGCGCCCTGGGCGGGATCGTTGAAGGTGTAATCGAAGTTGAGTTCGCTCTCGCCGTAGAAGTACTCCCCGAGCTGGTTGTTGTTGTCTGGGTCGTTGACAATCCCGGAGGGATCGCGGCGCTGATTTGTAGGACAAGCGACGATGTCGTTGGCGTTGTCGACATAGTCAAGCAGGATGCCCGTCCCTTTTCTGCGGGTTCCGGGGGGGTTGTAGATATAGGCCCAGTTCATGGTGTTGAGATCGCCGCGGTTGTTTCGTTGGCCTCGGGTGGTCTCGAACCGGCCCGTCGGCATCGACTGGCCCTTGAAATCTTGAGCATAAAGCGTGTTGGCGAGGCCAAGCTGACGCATGTTGGAGGTGCACACGGTCTGCTGGGCAGTGGCTCGGGCTGAGCCCAATGCCGGGATCAGAATCCCGATCAGCAGGGCGATGATCGCGATCACGACCAGCAGTTCGATCAGTGAGAACGCTCGCCTGAGATTGGATGTACGGCGAACGGCGGGAATGTGCAGCGTGTCCATGAGAAACCCCATTCGTGAATGATGACAAAGCCACTATACCAGATCCAGGGGATCTGAACAGAGCCGGCCATATCGGATCGTAAAGATTGTGATAGGAATACTTTGGGGCAATTCCGGATCGCGCCGGCCGGGTTAGGCTCTCATCCGGTAGTGATTCACAAGTCACGGATGATCTCTGGAACCACACTCATACACAGGCGGGCAAACCGATGCGGTACAAGGCATGCTGGATCTCAGATCTCCATCTGGGGAGCAAAAAAGCAGAAACTGAGCTGATTTACAGCTTCCTCAAAAAGAACGAGTTCGAGGATCTCTATCTCAACGGGGACATCATCGATATCTGGCGTTGGAAACAGGCGGGGCTGCTCAAGGCCAGGAACACCCAGGAACACATCAATGTCGTTCAGCGGCTGCTCAAACTCGCCAAGAAAGACACACGTGTCCACCTGACGATCGGGAACCATGATGAGTTCCTGATGCATTTTTTGGGTGATCAGAACAGCGCCAGAGACTTTGGGAACATCAACCTCAACGAGCGTGTCGCGCACACGACCGCGGATGGGAAGCGGTACCTCGTGCTGCACGGCCATCAGTTTGACCTCGTGACCAGAACAGCGCCATGGATCGCCAAACTCGGTGATCGTGGATACGAGTTCACGATCTGGATCAACCGGATCGTGAATCGGATCAGGCGACGGCTGGGGATGCGGTACTGGTCGCTCTCCAAGTTCATCAAGCTGCGTGTCAAAAAGGCCACCATGCTCATCGGGCGGTTCGAGGACAGCGCCATTCATTATGCCCAGGAACACGGTTTCGATGGCATTATCTGCGGGCATATCCACAATCCCACGATCAGCATGCATCCCGACGGGCTCGTGTATCTCAACAGCGGTTGCTGGACCGACCGGGCGAACTGCAACGCGCTCGTCGAGCGGGCCGATGGGAGCATCGATCTCATTCAGTGGAACGGAGAGCGGGAAGTCATCCTCTCATCGACTGACTCGGATCGTGATGGGATCTACTTCCCCACGCTTGAAGAACTCAACGAGAAGATGCCACGCAAATCTGCTGGCGTCAATACCATGATCCGCGAACCAGAGCACCACGCCTGACCTGCACGCTCATTTGATCTCGAGCGAGCCGGTCGGACGGCATACACTGGGGCATGAAACCGGGCGGTAAGACTGCGGCATTCTCACAGGCGATCGCTGAGTACGAACGCATTGAGCATCTGCAGCACAGCGGGCAGACCCAGCCGGCGCTCGATGCGAGTCGGGCGTTGTGTGCCAGGCAATCCAAATGGCCCTACGCGCACTTCGCCCTGGGAGTCTCCTACTTCCTGCTTGGGCAACAGGAGGACGCACGCAAGGCGATTCGCAAGGCGGTCCGACTCAACCCACAGGAGCCCGAGTTCCATGCCAAGCTCGGCGAGGTGCTCCACCAGCTCAACGATGTCGCGGGCGCGATTGCGTCGATCGATGCAGCGATCCAGCTCGATCCGGGCAGCCCGCGCTACCCGACGACCAAGGCATGGATTCTGCGACTGTCTGGACAGAACGAGCAGGCGTTTGAGATCCTCAAAGAGCAATACGAGCAGGGACTGCGTGGGCATCGGCAGGTGCGGACCTATGCCGGGCTGCTGGGCCAGCGCGGATTGCCCGAGCAGGGCATCGAGGTGCTGCTGCCCCTCATCGAGCAGGGGCACCCAACCCCAAAGATCATCGCAGCGCACTGGTTTGTGCTCGCCAAGCTCTATGACCAGTGCGCGCACTATGACCAGGCGTACGAGGCGGCGACACGGGGTGCGGAGCTCAACGCCAAGTCCTATGACCCTGCCGCACGCGAACAGATCATGCATGAGCGGCTGCAGGCGTGGTCGCCCCAGAACATGCCGACGCTTGCCCGATCTCGGTGCGTGTCCCGGGCCCCTGTCTTTGTGGTCGGGATGCCGCGCTCTGGCACCACCTTGGTTGAGCAGATTCTCGCTTCCCACCCGGATGTGTTCGGGGCGGGCGAGCTGATGAATATCTTCACGGCGGCGTTCGAGCTGCTCACGCCCAGCGATGAAACGACGAGCATCGAGTCGCTCGCCTCGGGGCTTAAGACCGCGACGCTTGATCGGATGTCCCGTCGCATTCTGCGTGATATGCACAAGCGGGCACCGGACACGAGCAAGCCGCAGCGCATCACCGATAAGATGCTGCTCAACTTCCAGCACCTGGGCCTGATCGAGCAGCTCTTTCCCCATGCGCGGGTGATCGTGTGTTCACGGCACCCATTGGACACCTACATCAGCAGCTATCTGCTGGACTTCGAGGGCCACAACGCCCATGGCTACACCGATCGGCCGGAATGGTTCGCCCATTTCTACGGCTTGCACCGGCGCTATATCGAGCACTACAAGCAGGTGTGCTCTCTGGAGATCATGGAGATCCGCTACGAGGACATCGTGGAAGATCAGCGCGGGGCGACCGAGCGGCTGCTGGCGTTCCTGGAGCTGCCGTTTGATGAATCCACTCTGCGGTTCTATGAGCACGAGCGGGCGGTGATCACGGCGTCGAGCGATCAGGTGCGCCAAGCGATCTACCGCCAGTCCATTGCCCGCCATGCCCACTATGCGTCCCATCTGGGCCCGGTGCGTGAGGCGTTGGCGGCCAATGGTGTCGACCTGGGTTGATCGCGGGTGTGCTTGGTCAGGGCGGGGTTTGGCCCGAAGCAAGGTGCAATACAAGTTCAAAAAAGAAGACACCCGCAACCGGGGTTGCGGGTGTCCTTGGTTTTGTATTGAGTGGCCGATGGTCGGGCGAGCCCGATCAGGCCATCAAATCAGACCTTCAAGTTACGGGCAGCCCGCGTTGAAGTCCTGGAGGAAGACCGACACATCGAAGAAGTCGGTGTTGCCGTCGCCGTTGTAGTCGCCACCTGCGTTGAAGTCCTGCAGGAAGATCGACACATCGAAGAAGTCCAGGAAGCCGTCGTTGTTGAGGTCGGCATCACCACAGATGTTGCCGTCGTCTGGTCCGTAGAGGACGAACTGGAACGACGAGAACGGGGTGTAGCCGAGGCCGCCGGTATCGATGAGGCCGCCGGTACAGGCGAAGCCACCGAAGAAGAAGCCACCAGCGTATGTGGTGCCGCCCATGCCATCGGGTGAG
This sequence comes from Phycisphaerales bacterium UBA1924, assembly GCA_965283805.1. Lineage (GTDB taxonomy): Bacteria > Planctomycetota > Phycisphaerae > Phycisphaerales > UBA1924 > UBA1924. Next base: position 648,814 of record CBDIPV010000001.1, read on the forward strand.
TAGAGCGCGAAGCGATCTTCCTGACCGGTGGCTGCTGCGTCGTCCATGGTGTCGATCTGGTAGGTCCAGGTGCCGTCACCGTTGTCGACTTCCATACCTGCGGGGAAACCGAAGCTGATACCGATGGTGTCAGCGGTGGTTGGTGCCACGGTACCGGTGTCGAGGTCGCTGTCGAAGTCGTTGCCGATACCGGGCTGGTAGAAGCGAACGGTCCAGCTGAAGTCGAAGAGACCGTCGCCATCGAGGTCGCTGTCAAGCAGCGAGTCGAAGTCGTTGTCGGCCTGTGCGATCGGCACGAAGGTGCTGGTCGCGCTGTCGAAGATGCTGCTGTTGCAGAATGCAGCGGTCTGGCAGTCGCCGTCGCTGTCGCCGATTTCGAAACTCAGGTCGGTCGCGGTGCCAAAGGCAACGAGATCGACATCAGCGGTGTAGCCGCTGAGGAAGCCCGGAGCAGCGATGTTGCCGGCGAGGTTGAAGAAGGTGAAATCGACCAATGGGGTACGGGTCGACTGGTTGATGGCGCGACCGTTGTCGGCATCCCAGACGATCCACTGGCCGGCGAGTTCTTCAACGCCGTCACCGATGCTGTCGTTGTCGGCGTCGACATCGGCGTGGGCCACAACCCAGTTGACCTGGATACAGTCAACAACGGTGTCCAGCGCGATATCGCCGTAGTCAAGCAGGGTGACTGCGGTTGAGAGGTCAGGACCGGTCATTGGCGGGGTGCCGGGGTTGTCCACACCGAAGAAGTACGATGTGGTGTAGCCCGAGTTGGCACAGGCGTTGGGAGCGAGGGTCGCCCAGATTGGTCTGCTGGTGCCGGTGTCGGCGCCAGCGGTCTGGCCGTCACCGAGAACGGTGACAACGCGCTCGCCGCTGACAACATTGTAGTAAATGTGAGCAATCCGCTGGATGTTGGCCTGTGAGGCCTCCAGGGTTGTTGGTGTGTTGGACGCGGCCGCGGTGCTGGCAATACCAGCAGCCATAGCAACAGTCAGTGCACTCTTCGCTTTCATGGAAAAGCTCCTCTTTTTAGTTAATTGAAACAGTGAAACCACAACTCGACACTGGTGTATGCCATATGGATGACGTACACCAAGAACGAACGAAATCAGACTCTCTTGGCACAGTTGCCTGAGTGGTCATGAACATAAATGTAACCGCGTCGAGGTTCTCTCTCCTGGACTGGCTCTCCCATGAAGTTCGCATCCGACCGAGTCGGGATTGAAGACATGACATTTGCCTGCGGTTGATGATCTGTTTGACGAGATCATCGTGCCGTGCGTACACGACACGACCGTATCACTACGGCATGAAATGAATATACTCGATACCGGCGTGGCCGCAAGGGGTGAATCGCGGAAAATGCAGAGTTTTTCTCCGAAATAGGTGGGCGCGTGCACCCCTGAGGGGCCGCAAGCATCGTCCGATAAGCAGATTATGAAGATACACGCTGCTCAAATGCAGTATTTATCCGGTCAATGAATCGATCGAAGAAGATACTCGCATCGTGCGGACCGGGCGACGCCTCGGGGTGATATTGGACCGAGAACACGGGACGGGTCGAATGACGGAACCCGGCGACGGTCCCATCGTTGAGGTGAAGGTGGGTGATCACCCCACCGACTTGCTCGATCGATTCGGGATCGACCGCGAAGCCGTGGTTCTGACTGGTGATCTCGATGCGTCCCCGCTCCAGATCGTGTACCGGATGATTTGCCCCGCGATGCCCGAACGCGAGCTTGTATGTCTTGGCGCCTAATGCGAGGCACAGCAGCTGATGGCCCAGGCAGATGCCGAAGATCGGGAGTTGGGCGAGTTCATCGTCCTGTATGATCGCGCGCAGGGTCTGGACGCCCTGCTCGACGGCTTCCGGATCGCCGGGTCCGTTGGACAGGAACAGCCCGTGTGCTTGGCCGCTGAGAACGAGGTCTTTGATCTCTCGGGCGGTGGTGCTCTGGGGGATCAGGCGAACCTTGAGCCCGCGCTGGGTGAGATTGCGTGGTATGTTTGATTTGACGCCGTAGTCAAAGACGAGCACGGTCTTGGCTTCGCCGATCACGCTGTGCTGCTCGCGCCCCCCCCACTCACCCAGATTCTGGGTCCAGTCGCGAGCGTGCTCACCCCCGGCGATCGCTGCCAGATTCTGGCCGCTCATGGATTTGACCTGCCGGGCCATCTCGATGAGGGCTTCATCGCCCAGATCCGTGCGATCGGTGAGCACGGCTTGGACAACGCCGCCGCTGCGCAGCACCCGGGTCAGGGCGCGGGTATCGATGCCGGCGATGCCCAGCACATCTGCCTGAAGCAGGTACTCGTCGAGTCTCTGGTTCTGGCGATAGTTGGAGGCGTGCTGGGTGAACTCATGGATGACGAACCCGGCGACCTGCAACTGCTGGGATTCGATATCGTCGAGGTTCACCCCGGTGTTGCCGATCAGCGGCTGGGTTTGGACCAAGATCTGCCCCATATAGGACGGGTCGGTCAATGATTCTTGGTAGCCGCACATCGCGGTGTTGAAGACCAGCTCTCCGGTCGAGGCCAGCCCCTTTCCGGTCGCGCCAAAGGCCTGGCCGGTGAAGATATGCCCGCTCGATAAGGCCAAGCGTGCGATGGGATTCTGTCGCGCTTCGTCGGTGTTGTTGTTCATGTTGGATTAGAGTGTATGTGCATGATGGAGCTGTTTCCCCCCGACAACCCGCAAGATCGCGATGAAACTGCGCTCCCCGCAGACCCGGATGCCCGCTACGCCCGCGTCGCGATTGAGCGAGGCATGGATCGCATGGATGGGCTGAGTTATCGCGTTGAGGACGAAGTGGTGGTCGGGCAGCGGGTCGTGGTTCCTGTCGGTCGAGGCAACACCGCGACGGGCGGCTATGTCATTGAAACTGGGGGTCAGGAGCTGCTCGATGGCTTCGACCCGCGCAAGGTCAAACCCATTGGGCGGGTGGAGCGTGCGATCATCCCGGCGTCGCTGCTCGAACTGGCCCAGTGGATGAGTATGTACTACATGTGCCCGCTGGGGATGGTGCTCTCGTCGGTCGTGCCGGCGGCGGTGAAAGCGGATACCGGGCGGGTGAAGAAGACGAAGTTGATTCTGGGCCAGCCGCCGACCAATGAGCAGCTCGGAGCACTTTCGCCCGGAGCGAGGAGGGCATGGGCGGCGATCCAGGCTCAGCCGGAACTCAAGTACCCGATGGATGCTCGGCTCTTGTCTTCACGCATCGGAGAGAAATCCGTCGCCTCGGTCAACCGATTGATTCTGGCGGGCGTGCTGGTTGAAACACAGGTTGAGCAGATCCGTGCGCCCAAGCTCTTCGATGTGCTCGAGGATGCCGAGTCTGGGACGCACACGCTCACCGCGGCCCAGGAACAACTGGTCGAAGGTGTCGCGGAGTCATTCGGTCGATTCGCGCCGCACCTGATCTATGGGGTGACCGGATCGGGCAAAACGGAGGTCTACATCAATCTGGTCCGGCGGGTGCTCGACCGCGGCGAGCGTGCGCTGCTGCTGGTTCCCGAGATCGCGTTGACGCCGCAGACCGCTGGTCGGTTTGTGCACACCTTTGCGGATGCAGGGGTCGCGGTGCTGCACTCGGGGCTGACCAAGTCGGCCCGCAATCAGCAATGGGCGCTCGCGGCCAGCGGCGAGGCACGCGTGGTGATCGGGGCTCGCTCTGCGGTCTTTGCGCCGCTGACCAACCTTGGACTCATCATCGTCGATGAGGAGCATGATGGATCATACAAGCAGGACCAGCTCCCACGCTACAACGCTCGGGATGCGGCGGTCAAGCGGGCGCAGATCGAGCAATGCCCGGTCGTGATGGGTTCGGCGACGCCATCGCTTGAGAGCTGGCACAACGCCAAGGCCGGGCGATATACGCGATGGTCGCTGCCCGAGCGGGCTGGGGGCGGCACGCTTCCACAAGTGCGGATCGCGAACATGGCGCTCGATGAAGAACGCATGCGAGCCCCAAAGTCCTTTGGCGCGAATCATGATTTTTCAATCGGCCGGACACTGGGCGGGCTGCTCGAACAGACCATTCAAGATGGTCGCCAGGCGATCTTGCTCTTAAACCGACGGGGCTTTGCTTCGGTTCTGGTGAGCAGCGACCGAGCGAGCGGGTGGCGGCTGGAGTGCGACCAATGCGACACGACCATGGTTGTGCACAAGGGGAGCGTGCGCCAAACCGGCGGGAAGCGGTTTGTGCGATGTCATCACTGCTTGAGTGAGCAGTTGATCCCCAAGGCCTGCCCGATCACCGGCAAACCGGTGGTTGAGCTTGGGGTCGGCACGCAGCGGGTCGAGGACGAGCTGAGCTTGCGGTATGGTGAGTCCTTAGGGCTTATTGCCGGCGAAACATTTGAGCGGGTCGACGCCGACACCATGAAGCGAGCGAGTGACTATTTCGAGGTGCTCGATCGGTTCCGGCGAGGTGAGCTTCGCGTGCTGCTGGGCACGCAGATGATTGCCAAGGGGCTCGATTTCCCGAATGTGTCACTCGTTGGCGTGCTCAGTGCGGATACAGCGATGCACCTGCCGGATTTTCGTGCCGAGGAACGGACTTTTCAGCTTGTGTCGCAGGTTGCAGGACGCGCTGGGCGTGGGACGCAACCGGGGTGCGTGATCGTGCAGACACTCAACCCGCATGCGTCGAGCATCACGCGGGCGGCTCGGCATGACTTTGAGGGCTTCGCGAGCGATGAACTCGGTGCTCGGCATCAGAGCGGCTTGCCCCCGTTTGTGCGCATGGTGCGCATTGTGGTGCGCGATCCCAAGCACGATGATGCGCATCGCCATGCGCTCGAGATTGCCCAGCTGCTGCGTGAGGCCGCCGACCCGAGGGTGCAGATTCAGGGGCCAATGCCGTGCAACATCAACCGGATCGCGAACTTCTACCGCTTCGAGATCCAGATGCTGTGTCCGAGCCCCAAGCCGATGCAGGACGCGATGCAGCATGTGCGCGAGCAGGAGCTGCTCAAGAGCGACTCACGGGTTGCGATCGATGTCGACCCCATCTGGCTGATGTGACGCTTCGGGTTCGTGGGCGACGATGCGCACAACGAGTGAGGCGCCCTTCTTGGGAAGGCGTTCCCGGTTGGCGATCCAGACCGGCTCGTCAACCTCGGCGAGGTGCGAGACGGACCACTTGGGGGCGATGACTTCGTTACCAAAGGTTGTGAGCGAGGCGATGGTGCCAGTGCCGTCGGCCTCGTAGCCGCGGGAAGTGAGCTTGGAGCCGGCGAAGACAAAGCCATCCCAACGGGCATCGCTGTGGATCTCATGGTCTTTGTCGATGTGGACCGCCCAGCCCGTGAGCGGGACGAAGGCAAGCTCACTTTGGTCATCGGCAACGACCGCCACGAGCACCTCAAGCTGGTCACCGGTCGCAAGTTGTTCCTTGCCGTTCTTGTCGATCGAGTACGGTGCCCCGTTCTCAAAGCCCGCGGCCAGCAGCGCCGCATGCAGATTCGAGGGTTTGATTCGCGACAGCACCAATGCCTCATGTTCGCGCGAATCTGGCGCGGTGATAAACATCTCAAGGTAGACTTCGGGCGTGTCGGGATGATGCGCATCGATCGGAACGGTGCCCTCAAACTCAACCACACCCTCGGCGACACGGATGCCCGGGAGCAACTCGGTGAGCTTGGGTGGTTCAGGTGCAATGACCTGGCTGAAGGCAAAGTAAACGAGCGTGAAAAAAATACTCAGCATGCTGATTCCTGTCGTCGCGTTCGGGCAAGTTCGTAGAAGCGTTTGCCGCGTTCTTCGTAGTTGGTGAACTGATCCCACGAGGCGCAGCCCGGCGAGAGGAGCACAAATTCGCCCGGCGTGAGGCGTTCTGAGACACGCTGCATGGCCGCTTGGAGTGTGCCGCAGAGTATCGCCCCAGATGATGACTGGGCACAAAGCGCTTGGGCGGTTGCCCCGATCGCGTACAGCCCGGCGAGCTTGGGTGCCATCTCTGCGATGGGCTGAAGATCGGCTCCCTTGTCATACCCGCCCGCGATGAGATGGATGCGGCATGGCTCAACCCGCGTGCAAATCGCGTCGACCGCGAGCGTGGTCGCCTGGGGGGTGGTGGACTTTGAATCGTCGATGTACACGACCCCCGCGTCTTCGTGGCAGCGATGCAAGCGGTGTGGTAGACCGGGAAAACGGGTGATGCCTTCGAGAAGCCTTGATTGATCTGCTGTTGATCGCAAGGCATTGGCACAGGCCAGGGCGAGCGCCGCGTTTGACGCGTTGTGAGCCCCCATCACGCTGCACCCCGGGATCGCGTCGGTTTCAGCGCAGATCGTGATGTGCGCTGCTGATTCCGGAGCCCATCCGGCGAGTTGCTTCGGGAGGACCAGCGTTGAATCTCCGGTAAGGATCTTGGGCAACCGCTGCTTGCTTTGTTTGTAATGCGACTCGCTGCCGTGCCAATCGATGTGGTTGGGGCTGTAGCTGGTCACGCACGCCACGGCTGGCGCGTGAGGCGGCTGATCGCGGTGTTCGCCCCAGAGCCAGTAGAGCATCGCGCTGGAGAGCTCAAGCACGACCGGGTCGCTGGGACCGACCGAATCGATGCGCTCGAGCAGTGAGCCGCCGATATTGCCACCGAGGTGTGCGTTGAACCCGGCGTGCACGAGCGCGGCGTGGGTCATGGCGCTGGTGGTGCTTTTTCCAGCCGAGCCGGTGATGGCGATGATTTGGGGGGGATTGAGGAGCCGGAATGCGATCTCGATCTCTGTGGTGATCTCGATCTTGGCTTGATCGGCGGCTTGGATGAAGGGGTTGGACCACGGCACGGACACTGCGGGATTCACCACCAGCAGGTCGACTCCCTTGAGCAGCGCCGGGTCGTGACCACCCAGTGCGAGGCTCTGATGGGGGTGTTGACCGAGCCGATCGAGCGGTTCACGCAGGTCCGATTCCTCTGCTTGATCATTGAGTGTGACACGCCAGCCCTGATCGAGGAGGTAGCGGGTGACCCCAAGCCCGCCTCCGAACCGGCCCAGTCCCATCACCAACGCGTGGCGGATCTGCTTCGATTGGGCATGATAATCGTGAGCCATCTGATCTCTGTATGGTGCCCGAAGTATGGACGCGACGCGTGTAGGATATCGGTGCAGGGTAGTGTACACGAGTTGTACGAATGAAGAAGGGACTACGAAGATGAGCGTGATCGAGATCGGAAAAAAGGCACCCGCATTCAATCTGAAAGACCAGCACGGCGAATCCCACCGGCTCAGTCAATACAAGGGGCAGGCGGTCGTTCTTTTCTTTTACCCAAAGGATATGACCAGCGGCTGCACACAGGAGGCGTGCGACTTTCAAGACCTGGGCGCGAAGTTCAAGAAGGCCGGCGCGGTTGTGCTGGGCATCTCCATCCTCGGGACCAAGAGTAAGCTCAAGTTTGCTCAGAAAGAGGGCCTGGGATACCCGCTGCTGGCCGACGATCGTACAAGCGATGATGGTAAACCAGACCCGGAGATCGCACAGAAGTATGGTGTCTGGGTCGAAAAGTCGATGTACGGCAAGACCTATATGGGCATCGATCGCACAACATATCTGATTGACCGCGAAGGAAAAGTCGCGCAGCGCTGGGACAAAGTCAAGGTGCCTGATCACGCAGATGAGGTGCTCGCGGCAGTCAAGAAAATGTGAAACAGATCGAATGATTTAGAACAATCGCAACTGGATGCGTCTGCTTTCATTCTGCTCGTTGGTCACGATGAACTCGATCGTATTTCCCGTCAGGATGCCTTCATCGGCAAGGCGGACAAAGAAGTTGTAAAAATCTGTGTACTCTTGACCGTTGACGCGTTCGATGATGTCGCCGCGTTTGAATCCGGCTTGTGCACCGGGGAACTCTGACCATAGTTCTTGGACATACACTCGCCCGTCGAGCCGTTGGGCCAGCACCATGCCCATCTGGAGCATGATGGGCTGATAGATACGAAGGGCAAGCACCTCGTCCTCCATCTCGCCGAGTGTGACTTCGATGTTGAGCAGGCGATCATCGCGAGCAACCTCAACACGGATGCTCTCACCCGGGCGCGATGATGTGATGAGTGAGGAGAGTGATTCGGCGTTGATGACCGGAGAACCCTCGATGGAGACGATCACATCCCCAGCCTGCAGGCCCGCGTCATCGCTTGGCCCGTCTTGCACGATTTCTGTGATCATGATCCCTGTTCGCATCTCGCCCGATCCCGAAGCAAGCGACACGCGAACACTCGTGTTGTCGTTGTATCGGATGCCGAGGTACCCGCGCTGAACCTCGCCGAACTCGATGATCTGGTTGACGATCGGCTCGATGGTTCCCAGCGGTATAGCGAACGAGATGCCCGCGCTATCTGAGCCGGATTCTTCGGGGGATTGGCCGATCGAACGCGCGGTGGCGATCGCGACATTCATCCCGATGATCTGCGCATCAGTATTGACAATCGGGCCGCCCGAGTTGCCCGGGTTCACCGCGGCATCGGTTTGGATGTAGTTGGTGTAGCCGCCGATGACATTGGACCCGGCAGCTTCGCGTCCGAGCCCCGAAACGATGCCCTCGGACATCGAGAACTTGAATCCAAACGGCGATCCAAACGCATAGACCCGCTCACCAAGGCGTGGCAGGCGTTGTGTGGCGCGCTGGGCGGCGAAGACGAGCGGTGTGGACTGGATCTGAATCACCGCGATATCCGTGTACACATCAAGCCCGACGACCATGCCTCGAACGACGCGCCCGTCATAGAACTCGACCGAGACGCGTTTGGCGTTCTGGACCACATGGGCATTGGTGACGATGTAGCCGTCGGCGCTGTAGACCCAGCCGGCCCCGCTCGAGAGCGATGCGGGCTGGTCGGAGGTGATGTCGATACTTGTTTCGATATGAACAACGCTGGGCTCGACGATGTCTGCGATCGCGGCGGTTGCTTGGTCGATCGCACGCAGCACATCGCTCTGGTTAAGGGTTGAGCGAGCGAGTTCGATCTTCGCACGCTGCTGGGCGTAGCTGTAGCGGTGAACTAATGAAGGGACAACGAGGATCGTGATGATCACCGTGAGCAGAACCACGATCGCGGGGGCTGCGGAGACGAACTTACGCATCATTGGCTCCTCGCTTGGGCTCGGAGCCCGTGCTGCGGTTATTGCATCGACGCGCTGGGGTTCTGGGCTTCATCATTCTTGAGCTTCTCGTGTTCTCCTGCCCGCATGCTGTAGGTTTGGCCGCCGATCCGGCCTTCTCGGACGCGCTTGACCCATTCCTCGCCGGCGGCTTTGAGCCGGGGGCCGAACTGCTCAACCGGTTCTGCGAATCGGGGCGGGTGATCGGTGAGCCCGAGCAAATCGTTGACAACCAAAATCTGTCCATCGCAGCAGGTTCCGGCACCGATCCCGATCAGGGGGACAGATGTTGCATTCAACACGGCCTTGGTCACTTCCTCGGGGACCGCTTCGATCAGCAGGAGTACTGCCCCGGCTTGTTCCAGGGCGATCGCGTCTTGCACGACCTGATGCAGGGTCTGGGCCGTGCGCCCGGCGGCGACCGGGCCGCCGGTGACCGAGCTAGTCTGTGGTCTGCACCCAATGTGAGCACAGATGGGCACGCCTGAGCGGGTAAGCCGGTCGACCAGTGGAGCGAAGGTCTCGTCGCTTTCAAGCTTGATCACATCAGCCATGCCCCTGGTCATAAACTGTGCGGCGTTGCTCATCGCGCTCTCGAGCGAGGTGTGATAGCTCATAAATGGCATATCGGCCATGATCAGGGTCTGGGGGGCGCCGCGTTTGATCGCCGCGGTGAGCTCGATCGCGAAGTCGATAGGCATATCGATCGTCCGGTCGTGCCCGAGCACAACCTGGGCGGCCGAGTCGCCTGCGAGCAGCACATGGACCCCGGCCCGCTGAAGCCAGCGGGCTGTGGTCGCGTCGTAGGCGGCAAGGCAGGCGAAGGGCTCGCGCTGCCGCTTCATGCGATTGAGCGTTTTGAGCGTCACCGGTTCGGGCATGCGAGGCTCAGAACTCGTGGACTCTTTCGGGCTTGGGGGGGATGTGCTCACATGCTTAGTATAGGAAAGTTGCGTCATCATGCGAGTGCGGAATGACGAAAACGATTCAGGAGGCCACGGCGCTATCTCAGCGGTCTACTGTTGGGTTTCGGAGCTGAAATATGTCCCCTGCCACGATGTCCAAGCCCGCCCCATGCCTCCGCGATGACCAGATTCTGCGGGTTGTTTGCGGGCTGCGCCCCTGCCGACGCGGGGGGCTGCGCATCGAGACGCAGACGCTCGGCGACAAGCTCATCGTGCACCAGTACGGGCACGGCGGCTGCGGCGTGACCACGGCGTTTGGCACCGCAGAGATCGCGTGTGAGTTAATCGAGCAGCAATCGCCATCGCATGAGCCCGTCGCGGTTTTGGGTGCTGGCGTCGTTGGCTTGGTGACCGCGCGGATGCTTGCCCAGCAGGGACGCAGCGTTAAGGTCTACGCCCAGACAATCGCCCACGAGACGACCAGCGTTCTTGCCGGTGCGTTATGGCTCCCGGTTGGGATCGAGTTCGGGACAGACCGGGCCGGCTCTGAGCGCAAAGAACGGATCCTGCATGCTTCGATCCGCGCCTTTCGCGGGCTTGACCCTGAACGCTACGCGGTTGAGGAGCTTGACATCTTTGAGCCGCACGACAGCCACACCGAAGAGGGGCTATTCGCGCCGGGGCTCATCGAGGAACCTGAACCGGTCGATCATTTCCCGTTTCAATGCGACGCACGCCCCGGGCGTAAGTTTCGCTCGCTGTTTATTCACACCCCGCGTTTTCTCGGCGCCTTGATGCAAGACCTTGATTCCCTGGGTGTTCGCATCGAGCAGCGTCGATTCGATACGCTTGATTCACTCCACGCCATCCCCGAGCGGGTTGCGGTGAACTGCCTTGCCATGGGTGCCTCGAAGCTCTTTGATGATCCCCATGTCTACCCGGCGCGGGGGATCCTGGTCCATCTGCAACCCCAGGATCTCGGCTATTGTGTGCACGATGGATATAAGTACATGTTCCCACGATCGGACGCATTGGTTCTGGGCGGATGTTTCCAGCCCGACCGCGACGATCTCATGCCCGATGCCCAGATGGTGCAAGAGATTCTTGACCATCATCGTCGCTTCTTCGGCAGCGCTTGCGGGGTCGGCTGAAGTCACGCCCGATGCGGCGTACACTCGCTCTCCATGCCCATACTCACCGGGACCAACCTGATTCTTTCGTTCGGTGACCACGAGATTTTGCGTGGCGTCTCCGTCACGGTTGAACCCGGTGAGAAGATCGGGGTGGTGGGTCGCAACGGCGCTGGAAAAAGCTCACTGCTCAAAATACTCGCGGGTCTGCAGAAGCAAGATGCGGGTTCGGTCTCGGCGGGGCAGGGTGTTCGGGTTGGATATCTGCATCAGAACCCGAATCTTGATCCAAATGACACGCTCAAAGAGGCAGCGGCTCGCGCCTTTGAGGAGGTTGATCGGCTGCATGCCCAGCTTGAGAAGCTCTACCACCGCATGGGCGACACCCAAGGCGAGGAGCTGCAAAAGCTGCTCAAAGACCAGGAACGGCTCGAGAAAGGCATCGAGGCCGCCGGTGGGTACAGCAATGAGCACAAAGTCGAGATGATCCTGCACGGGCTGGGCTTCACGGATGCGCAGTTCGGGATCAAGGTTCGAGATCTCTCTGGTGGTCAGAAATCACGAGTCGCCCTGGGCAGGTTGTTGCTCGAAAATCCCGGCGTGCTGCTTCTCGATGAGCCGACGAATCACCTCGATATGGCCGGGCGTGAATGGCTCGAGAACTTTCTGAGCCAGGAGTACCAGGGCGCGGTGCTCCTGATCTCGCATGACCGGTATCTGCTCGATCGGGTTGTTTCGCGTATTGTCGAGGTTGAGGACGGGCGTCTGGTTGAATATCCCGGCAACTACGCCGCCTTCCGAAAACAGCGCGTCGAGCGCCGCCTGACCATGCTCCGCGCATGGGAAAAGCAGCAGACGATGTTTAAGCGCGAGGAGTCGTACATCCGGCAGTATAAAGCGGGCCAGCGGGCCAAGCAGGCCAAGGGGCGTGAGTCGCGACTGGATCGTGCCAAGGAGGACGCCCTCGATCGTCCCGTCGAGTTCGATGATGTCCGCCTCAACCTCCCCAAGGCCGAACGCACCGGCGATATCGTCATTGCGGCTCGGGATCTGAGCAAGTCATATCCGAGCAAGGACGGGGGTACAAAGGTACTCTTCCATGATCTGGCGCTGCACATCGAGCGTGGTCAGCGCTGGGGCATCATCGGGCCCAACGGTGCGGGCAAAACCACGCTGGTGCGTTGCCTGCTCAACGAGATCGAGCCCGATGCGGGTTCGATCAAACTTGGTGCTCGCCTGGCCGTGGGTTATTTCTCACAAAGCCGCGATGATGTGGACCCCGAGATGACGGTCTATCGGCACATTCAGGACACCGTTCGAAAAGCCACGGATGAGCGGGTTATGATGAGCGAGCAGGACGCCCGGAACCTCGCGGGCTCATTCCTGTTCTCGGGCCGTGACCAAGAAAAGCAGCTCGGGGTGATGTCCGGCGGCGAGCAGGCCCGCGCGGTGCTCGCGGGGTTGCTCGCGAGCGCGAAGAATGTCCTGGTCCTGGACGAGCCCACGAACCACCTTGATATCCAAGCCGCGGAACGCTTAGAGGGGACCCTGGCTCGCAAGCACGAAAACCCAATGACCGGCGAGAAAACCGAGGGCGACTTCGACGGCACTATCCTGCTCATCTCCCACGACCGGGCCCTGATCGATGCGGTATGCGACAATATTCTCGTGCTCGATGGCGAGGGCGGTGCCCAGGTCTTCCCCGGCACATACAGCGAGTGGAAGCTGCACGAGAGCGAGCGGGCGGCTGCGGGCAGGTCGCAGACGAGCCCAGGCATGCAGCCCAAGGCCGCATCTACCGCGAACATGCCCAAGCCCGATCCCGACGGACAGAAGAGCCGATTCTCTTGGATGCCCATCTCGAAGATCGAAGAGCGCATGAACGATCTTGGCATCGAGATCCGCAAGCTCGACGCCGAACTCGGCGGCGCCGATGTATGGACAGACTACGAAAAGGCCAACACGCTCAGCGACAAGCGCGACAAATACAAATCTGAGCTTGATGAGCTTGAGATCGAGTGGTTGCGAAAATCTGAGTGAGCATTCAGAGCACGGCTCGGATTTTCTCAACTGTTTCAATCGCTGATTCATGGGCCGACGAACGCGATTTCTTTATCGCGCCGCGATATGCGAACGGCGCAGGCAGAATCGTCAACGGCAGATACCAGTGCCAGGTCTCGATGCCGATGCTGTTCATGAGCCCGTTGTACCAATCGAAGGAGACCAGGAACCCCTCGGTCAGCGGCAAGCCCGGCCAGATGGTGATGATCAAAATCAGCACAAACACGCGCGGCATCGTCGGGAGCAACTCGCACTGGAAACTCAGCTTGTCCGCGTCGTGACGGATCACCAGCTTTGAATCAAAGGGTGTGCCGTGCGCCGCGACAGAGCAGAGTCCGGCGGGCTCATCGGCATCGAACCCGGGCAGCTTGCCCCGCTTGCTCATGGCACGCAAACGCTGCTTGACCTCGTCAGCGCTGTGTTCGGTCATGATCGTCGCCAGTGCGACGGGTTCTTGCGTGTTGTTCACAGAGGCCTCACAATGCTCAATATCGACAGATCCCATTCAAGCGGCACAATCGTATGCACCATGGTGTGTGGGCAGTTGAAATCGAGCCGCAGGACGCATGTCGGCATGCGATCTGCACCACCTTGATCATGAGCACTCAAAACAATGCCTATACACGACTCGGCCTTGCGGGTCGTCCACCGATGATGCGATTGGTGAACACGCATAGCGCGGCGATGAAGCCCGCACGCGACATGGGCTCGCCAGCAGTACAGATTGAGAACGACGACCCGCGCTGGGTCTTCGCGATGCGTGTCCGCGCAGCGATCGAGTATCAGGTCGTCGATGAGCAAGCGATCGCCCGCCTGCTGGACCAGGCGTCGGCTATCGGACTCAATCCGATGCAAGCCAGAGCGATCATGGGCATCATCCAGGACGCGACCCAGCGCGGCGGTATCGACACACGGGCACATCGCGAGATCGCGAGCGTCCCAGTGAACGAGGCAGCACGCGCTGCTGACGATCTCTCCGACCGTGCCCGGTGGATCGCGTTCGGGATGCTGTTCGTATGGGCACTGCTGATCGCCGGATTGATGCAACTTGTATAAAAAAGGCCGCCCACGAATGAGCGGCCCTTGCGGTTTTCTCAGATCCCTGCCCGGTGTCGGCTATTCGACATCCTTGCCTTCGATGACATCTGTCACTGGCGGTGCCTTGTGTGCGTCATCGCCGCCGTGCTTCATGCGGTCGAAGTACTCGTGGTAGGCGCTCATCGCTTTGTGGGCGAAGAGCCACATGATCGGGATATTGGCCACGAGCATCACGCCCAGCCCGAGCGTGGTCCACATGTCCAGCTCGTGGTCGGTGGCGATGATCGCGGTCTTGTCGGCACCGAAGAAGGGCATGGCCAGGATCGTGGTCAGCAGGATCAGCAGCGCGTAGATGATTTTGTAGATGAACACCGCGGGCTTGGCGGCCTTCTCGCCGTGGGTTCCGAAGAAGTAGTAGATGCCCTGCTCGCCGTAGTACGACCACGAGATCATCGTGGAGACCGCAAAGAGCCACGCAGCGATCGAGATGAGCCACTTGCCGAGCCCGGGGAACTGACGGTCGAATGCGTAGGCGGTCATGGATGCGCCGGCGTAGTCACCATAGATGCCCAGATCAATGCTGCCATCCGCGTGCTCTCTGAAATGCGGAACCATCTCAGACTCAAGGGTGTTCCAGGAGACGATCCATTGGTCCGCATCATTGCGATTGATTGTTCCAGAGATCTTGCGGAGATCGCGTCCGGTGTCCTCGTTCGCGTCCGCACCGACTACGAAGAACACAACCTCACCCTCGCGCCAACCCGATTCGTTCTCGCGGGTCTGGCGGATCTTGCGGGACTCAGAGCTCATGCGCGGCAGCGGCGAGCTTTGGAGTGTCCACATATCTTCGATCGGATCGCCCGTCGTCTTGTCGGACGCCTGAACGATCGCGACATCGTCGATAGTGGCGAAATCGGCTTCTGAGCCACGGTTGTACGCGCCGGTGGACAAGATCACGAGGGCCGTGAGTGTACAAACAACGATGGTGTCAATGAACGGTTCAAGCCCGGCGACCACGCCCTCGCGGACAGGCTCGTCGGTCTTGGCGGCCGAGTGGGCAATGGGCGATGAGCCCTGCCCGGCTTCAGATGAGAACAGGGCACGCTTGACGCCCCACATCGCGGCGTAGGCGAAGGTGCCGCCAAGGAACGCGCCCGAGGCGTCGGCGGATTCGCCGCCCATGAAGGTTGGCAAGCCGCTCTTGACGATCAGGCCGAGCATGGCGGGAACATCGGCGATGTTGGCAAACAGGACCACGAGGGCCGCCAGCACATAAATCCCGCACATCAGCGGCACGATCCGCCCTGCGACGGCACCGATCCGCTTGATGCCCCCGATGATGACCAGACCCACCACGATGGTCAGGATGATGCCCGTGACGATCTGGGGCACCTGGAAGTAGGTGAAGGTGATGTCGGCCACATTCCATGCCTGGAACATGTTGCCGCCGGTGATGGCGGAAATGATCAGGGTGATGACAAAGAGGCCACCGAAGAAGGTGCCGAGGGCTTTGCCGCTGACAAGGCCCAGTGTGAGGAACACAAGGGCCAAAGCCCCGCCCGGAAGCCAGACGATGGCGGTGCCGAAGGTTCCTTGGGCAATGAAAGTCATCCCCAGGGTGAGTGCTGCGAAGACAATGCCCGCAATTATGCGCAGTGGCCCGGCCTCCCGCAGCCCCTTGGACACCACAAACATCGGCCCGCCATGCGGGTTCTCTGGGTCATCGGTGTTGCGGAAGAGCATCGACTGGGTGACCTCGGTCATCTTGAGCGACATGCCCAGCAGCCCGATGACCCACATCCAGAGGATGGCGCCCGGTCCGCCCAGTGCCACAGCCAGCGCGACACCTGCGATGTTGCCTAGGCCGACGGTCGCAGAGAGAGCCGCAGAAAGGGCCTGAAAGTGGTTGATCGCGCCGGGGTCATCGTGGTCGTCGTACTTGCCTCGGACGATAGATATGCCGTGGGTCAGAGCCCGGTACTGGCCCACGAAGGACCACGCCGTGAAGACGAGGCCGGTGAGCAGCAGGGCGTACACGGTGTAATCCGAGAAGAGGACATCGTTAAGATTGCTAATAAGATCGTTCAGTGCCATTCGGCCCCCGCTGTTCTGACGCTCTGTGAAAGAAAAGACGAAATGGAATCATCGCACAAGCACCGGTTCAATGCAAACCCGTCTCGACGGGTGTAACCTGCTGCGATGTGGTCAGTTTCGGACATCCTACCCCCTATCCGTGAACATCTCGAGCGAGTCGACCGGGAGTACCGTGCGCAGCAGGCCGTGAAAGGACTGGATTCGCTGCGTGAAATCCAGCTCCATCCCCTTGTCGCTCAATCATTTACCAACTCATCACTGCTCGTGCTCCGTGAAGCGTACTACCCCACCGCGCAGCTCGAACTCCCGAGGGGCACCCAGCGTGATCGGTGCGATTTTGTGATCCTGCCAGAAGGCAAAAAAACCCTGTATGACCCCGTAGATGCCCACAAGTCACTGCGATCTGCCGATGGCACACTCTTTGAAGCGCTTGCGACAACACCCGAAATTAGGGGGTCTGAGTGCGACCCGACGCAGGCGTATTGGATCGAACTGAAAGCCATCGCGCAGCACCGCTACATCGACGGCGTGCCGGTCCCGAACGCCAAATATGTCCATGAGTTGCTCAGCGGCCCCAGCGTGGACATCGTGAAGCTTGCTTCGGACCCACAGATTCGTCACGCGGGAGTGCTGATCGTTCTGTTCAATGAACTCGAAGAAGCGGGTGTGCATGATCTTTCGATGACTATGCGTGAAATGATCGATCGTGATCTCCCTGTCGGGATGCCCGATTTCGAGACATTCCCAGTTGTCGATCTTGGCGGGAACGCATGGTGCACGCTTGGGTTGATTCCCGTTCGGCTGTGATCCCCCGGGGCGATCATTCAGAAGGGCTCAAGCCCTGCATACCGGGCGATGATCCTTGTGGCATTCACGGCCGCTTTTTCCTGGTCATACACCCGCCCGATTGCCTCAAGCTCCCGAACCTGCTCAGCGAATGCTTCGGGGTCTTCGAGCAGCCCCACCGCTCGATCTGCGATGGGTTCGGAACCACCGAAATGGGGGACAAGCTCAGGACAGATTTCACGACCCGCGATCAGGTTGGGCAGCGTGATGTAATCTGTTCTGATCAGCCAGCGTCCCAAGAGAGTCCAGAGCACTCGCCCGAGCTTATAGACGATCACCATGGGCTTGTGTTGTTTGGCGATCTGTAAGGTGACCGTTCCCGATACCACGAGAGCGAGATCACACCAGCGAACAACGGCGTCGGTGCACGAATGTCGTACCTGCAGCGATTCTGGCCAGACGAGGTTGGCATCCTTGGCAATCTGGCGGAGCACGGGTTCGATCTCGATGCGGGTCGCCGCGACGATGCCTCGCATGTCTTTGTGCTCGTTGTTGAGCTTGATGTATGCGCCGAGCAGGAGTGGGAAGTTTTTACGCATCTCGCTGGGTCGGGAGCCCGGCATGAGGGCGATGTTCTGTTGCCCGCGTTCCCAGCCGGTGATCTGTTCATCGAGCGAGTTGGTGTCGAGTGAACGATCGAACAGCGGGTGCCCGACGAAGGTCGCCTCGACACCGCGTGCTCGGAACCATTCTTGCTCGAAGGGCAGTACGCACATGACATGATCGGTGAGGCGTCGGAGCTTGCGGATACGCCACGGTGCCCAGGCCCACAGCTGAGGCGCGACAAGGTGGACCACTCTGGCACCTGCCGCCTTGGTCAGGCTGCAGACGGGGAAGTTTGCCGCGGGAGAATCGACCGGGATATGTACGCGGATGTCATGCTGTGTGAGCCATTGCTCGATCGATTGGTTGATGCGTTGATGCTCTTTGATCTTCGCGAGGCCCGGCATGCCCATCACCGCGTCGTCGCCGGTGAACTCGACGATCTCGGCGCCCGCGGCCTGCATCTTTCGACCGCCCCAAGCGTAGATTTTGAGCTTCGGATAGTGGGCCTTGAGCTCGGCAATGACCGCCGACGCGTGGTCGTCACCCGAGGGCTCAAACGCGGTAAACAGGACTGCGGGCTGGGGTGTGTTGGTGCTCACCAGCCAACATTAGGCACCGATCGTGAGCATGCCCGAACACCCGAGCAGATGAGTGGCTTGCCACGGTTAAAAACCGGCGGCGGCGAACCATTCGCTTGGGCTTGCTTCGAGCGCCGTCGAGATCGCGACCAGCGATTCAACGCTTGGCAGGTGCGTGCCCCGCTCGATGGAACTGAGCTGAGAAACCGAAACCGAGCTGAGCTCGGAGAGTTCACGCAGCGTCCAGCCACGCTCGGTGCGGGCGAGTCGGATCTGTCGCCCGAGCACGCTTCGCAGTCGATCCATCGGGCGTTGCCCCAGCCCAAGCTCCTCGGTTGCTTGGGCGAGAACGCGGCGCATGTCCTCGATGCTGAAGGGCTTGGCGATGTAGTCGAACACATCCTGCTTGAAGGTGTCCCGCATTGAATCAAGCGACGGATACCCCGTTACGACGATGACACATTGCTTTGGCCACCGGGTACGAATCTCACGCAGGACATCCTCTCCTGAATGGGCACCCATCTTCATGTCGAGTGTGATCACATCTGGCTGGACCTCGGCGGCTTTGCGAAAAAGTTGCTCTGGCGTGGCGATCGCATGGACATGGTGCCCCTCACCTTCGAGTGTCCCTGTGAGGTACTCTCGAAAATCCTGATCATCATCGAGCGCGATGATAGTCAGGGGCACCTGGCCGGTCGGGATGTTGGGATTCTTGTGTTCTGTCATGGTGCTTCAAGCATGCTAGCCGACCGTGGGGTGCTATACAAGATATTCTTGTCCATATTGAGACAGGTATGAATACTATCGCCAAGAGCATGCGGGGTGCAAACCGATCAAGGCGATGGCGCATTCATCGGCAATAAAACCTCGAACACAGCACCTCGGGCGGATTGTTCGCTGCTGCGGTTGGTTGCGATCAGCACCCCGCCGTGCTCGCTGACAATGCCGTTGGCCACAGCGAGCCCGAGCCCCGTGCCGTGCGAATCGAGCCGGGTGGAAACAAATGGCTCAAAGAGGCGGTCGATCAGCTCCGAATCGATCCCCGGCCCGTTGTCCTCAATCCGGATGCTCACCCAGGGCGAGCCGTCCCGGGATTCCTGCTGAAGCTTGACATCGATAAGCGGAGCCGTGGACTTGGATTCGACGACGGCATCAACCGCGTTACGCACGAGGTTGACGAAGACCTGCACCAGCCGGTCTGGATCGCAGCAAAGCTCTACCCCGGGACGGGTCTGGTCGTGGATCTGGACACCAGCCGCATGGATGGCCGGCTTGCGATCGATCGAAACGAGCGTCACCGCTTCTTGGATCAGGTCATGCACATCCGCTCGCTTGTTCATGGGTGGTCGGACGCGTGCAAAGTCCAGCAGGCCGTCGGACAAGGTTTCGAGGCGACGGACGACTCGCGAGAGCAGCGCGATCTCGGTGCTGCTCAACGATCCATCGCGGTTGAGCTTCTCCACAAGGCCCTTGACGACCGCGAGCGGGGTGTTGAGCTCGTGTGCGATGCCTGCGCTCATCATCCCCAGCGATGCGAGTCGATCTGCGCCTTCGAGGTTTTTGCGTGCCGTCTCGAGCAGATGGTTCTTTTTATGCAGATCGGCGGCGGTGTGCTCTAGGCGATCCAATGCGTAGGCAAGTTCACGCTCGTTGGTCCGCAGGGCGGTGATCGCATCGTTGCGTGAGTTCATGATCGAACCGAGTTCGTCGGCGGGGATCTCGGACTCCGGGATTAACTCGTTGGCGCGGTCGCCATCGCTCACGGCCATGTCAGCGTGCAACATCGCGCTGATTGGGCGATAGACATGTTGCGGGAGTACAAAGAGCTCAAGGGCTGCGGCGACGAGCGTGTATCCGACAATCAGTGTGGCGATGACGAGCAGATAGACCAACTGGATCGCATCGCGAGCCCTGTTCGATCGGGCGCGAACGAGTATGAACTCATCAGATTCTGGCAGCCAACGGATGACCCCGGCAGAGAACTGGTTCGCCGCGACCGGGAGCGACTGGAGCGGATCGAGCCGGGCTTGTGAGAGCGTCTGGTTGCTGATGCCCTCGGAAGCGTTGCCCCCCACCGTCACCTGGGCATCGAGGGGCACGGTCCGAATGCTGCGCCCCGCTGCTTGTTCATTGAGGACGATATCCATCACCTGATCGCTGTGATCGACCTCGGCATTAAATATCACCTTGGACATCGCGGGCATGATGGCGAGGAGCAGAATCGCGCCCAAGCTGAGCGAAAAGGCCGTGTGAAGCACGATCAGCTTCTTGCGGATCTTCATGCCTGAGAGAATTCGATAGGTCGAGAATCGGCGTCCGCTCGACGGCTCGGTGTTGGATCCGTGTTGATTCTCAATCTCATTCATGCGGGATGCTGTCTCATGGGTCCGGGCGGCGCGGCGTCCGCCGTCGGCCGATTGTAGGATTATGAAGCATCATGCTCATGACCAATTGTGCTCGATTCGGGCTGCTACCCACGCTTCAAGCACCTTTGTGTTCGTGTGAACCTAGGGTTGAGCGATGAGAAATTCACGCCAGGGCCCAGCAGCAACCTCGACACGACCGAACCCAGATCCATCTGTGATCAAGGACCCACGCGATGCCGCGAACCGGTATTTGTCCGCGCACGCCATGCGCTTCCCAGACCTGATCCCGAGTGAGATGAATACGGGCGTGCTCGACCCACGGGATGCGTCGTTGGCCCATGCGATCGCTGACGCTTCGATGCGCCGCTGGCGGACGCTCGAATACATTATTGAGCATCTGAGTGGGCATCGGAGCTTTGAGATTGAGCCGCGGATGCGGGCGGTGCTGCTGAGCGGCACGGCCCAGTTGCTGCTGCTCGACCGCGTCCCACCGCATGCTGTGCTCGACGAATCGGTCCGGTGGGCAAAGCGATATATACGCCCCGGAGCGGGGGGTATGGTGAACGCGGTGCTTCGAAAAGTCGCGCTGGTCCGCGGCGAGAAGGTCGAGCAGCCCTGGGAACACCATATCGACTCGATCCCGCTGAGTGAGGGCGGGATGCTGCAGCTCAATGGCATCGAACTCCCGCAGCAAGGTCGTAAGCGGCTGGGTGTTGCCTGTTCGCTTCCAGACGCATTGCTCGCGCGCTGGGAAGAAGCGTTCGGCGACCCGACGCCGCACGCGATGCATACCTTGTGCAAGGCCCCTACCTTTGTTTGCACACGCTACGCGCAGAGCCCGTTGGAGCATGATGATCTGCATGCGCATGACGCTGGCGATCACCAGATATTCACCGGCAACCGCCAATCGTTGATCGCGATGCTTGATCCTCGCCCCGATGTCTGGGTACAAGACCCCGCAAGCACGGCGACACTGGCTCGTCTCGAACTCGAAACCGCACCCGAACGCATTGTCGATCTGTGCTCCGGGCAGGGCACGAAGGCACGCCAGCTCCGAGCGATGTATCCAGAAGCGGAGATTATCGCGTGCGATGTTGAACCAAAGCGCCTGAGCACGCTCCGCGAGATTTTCAGGGATGACCCCCGCACGCGGGTGATGCACGCCAAGCAGGTCGCAGATCGCTCACTGGGCTGGGCATCGCTTGTTCTTGCGGATGTCCCTTGCTCGAACACCGGTGTTCTTGCCCGCCGGGTCGAGGCCCGGTATCGGCCGGTTGAATCGCAGCTCAAACGACTGATCGAGACGCAACGCGAGATCCTGGGCATCGCACGGGCCTTGCTCGAACCCGGGGGCGTGCTGGTGTATGCGACTTGCAGCATCGAACACGAAGAGAACGAGGAGAATGTCGTCTGGGCCGCTGATCACCTTGGGCTGCAACCCGTTGTGATGCATCGGGTTGACCCGATGGGTCAGCCGGGCGAGCCGCTCACGGGGTATCGGGACGGGTCGTTTGCTGCGACGCTGCGAGCCACACAACAGGAATCCGATGCGAACAACAAATCGTAACTCGGCATCAACGCCCCCATGTTTGCGGCTTACACTTCTCTCCACACCCTGATTTTGCGAGGACCAGCTGATGAATCTCATGGATATTCTCGAGGCCGAGTGCATTATCGCGCCGCTTAAGTCGGTTGAGAAGCAAGATGTGATCAACGAGCTCATCGATTGCCTTGGCGATCAGGGCCAAGTCAGCGATGTGCAGTCGCTCAAGGATGCGGTCTGGTCGCGTGAGCAAACCCGGACGACCGGGATCGGGCACGGGCTCGCGATCCCGCACGGGAAATGCTCAAGCCTCAAAGGGCAGACCCTGGCGATCGGCAAGCCCAGTGCACCGATTGACTTTGAAGCGATCGACACGCAGCCGGTCCAGCTGGTTGTGCTTCTGGCCTCGCCACCGGACAAAACCAAGGATCACATCGAAGCGCTGGCGCACATCAGTCGCATGATGAACGATGCCCGTTTTCGTGAAGAGATCTATGCCGCGAACACGCCGCAGGAGATCTTTGAGCTTGTCAGCCGTCAGGCGACATGACCCGGAGCTGGCTGCATATCGCCGGCATCGTGGATCGCACCCGCGAGGACCTCGAGTCGCCCCAGAGCCCGGTCGGCGCGTGACTTGAAGAAGACATGCGGGAAGAGGGCACCCAGGGCGATGGTGAGTCCGAATGCGGTGGTATAAAGCGCCTCGGCGATGCCCCCTGCGACAATGGCCGGGTCTGAGACGCTTGCCGCTTCACCAAGCAGATCAAAGCTTTCGATGATTCCGGTCACGGTGCCCAGAATTCCCAGCAGCGGCGCTGCGGCGATGATTGTTCCCAGTGTTGGTGCGAATCGTTCAATCGCGGGCCGGAGCGATTCGATCTGCCCGATCAACATGGATTCACTCGGTTTCTGCCCTGATGTGGCTTGACGGACGAGCCGCCCCTCGAGACTGCGGTCTGATCGCGCTATTGACTGGATCTGTTCGATGTTGCCCCGGGCCAACAGGGCGGTGTAGATCTGCATCTGCCTGAGCCCGCGGCGTTGTGGTCCCAAGACCCAGAAGATCAGACGCTCGAAGACCAGGGTGAGCGCGATCACGCTGAGCAGCACCAGCGGGTACATGACCCACCCGCCGGCGACAAAGAACTGGAGTGCACGATCGAGCATGGTGAAAATCGTAGCACGCGAATGCTGGGTTCGCTAAGATGGGGTGTGAATCAGAAACCTGCCTATCAAAGTCAACCGACCATGCATAAAGGGCCCTCGGATCTTGCCCAGGTTGTCTCTGGCTTTGACATCCATGCCCAGCGTTTCCTGCGGTCCAAGTCGCTTCCGCAAAATCTTGTCGATGCGCTCGAGTACAGCCTGCTCGGGGGTGGGAAGCGTTTGCGGCCCGCGTTGGCGTGGTATAGCGCTATCGCAACGGGTGGCAGAGGCGAAGATACCGTCAACGCCGGGCTTGCGGTTGAGTTGATCCATGCGTTCAGTCTGATCCATGACGACCTGCCCGCGCTTGACAACGACGAGCTGCGCCGTGGTCGCCCCACGCTGCATGTCCACGCCGGCGAGGCGATGGCCATCCTTGCCGGCGACGCGCTGCTCTCGCTGGCCTATGAGGCCGCGATGGAGCATGATGATCCCGGGATCGCCCAGTCGCTTTGCGGCGAGCTTGCGCGGGGGACACGTGCCATGATCGCTGGACAGGTGTATGACACGCTTGGGGGCTTCGCGGTGGGGATCACTTCGATCGATGCGGTCGAACTCGTGCACCGATTGAAGACCGGCGCGCTCCTGCTGGCCAGTTGCCGCATGGGCGCGATCGCAGGTGGCGCAACAGCTGAAGCGCTGGAACTGGTCAGCGCATACGCCCGCGCGATCGGGCTCCAGTTTCAGATCATCGATGACCTGCTCGATGTCGAGGGCAACGACGAGCAGGTGGGCAAGGCCGTCGGCAAGGATGCGGCCGCCGGGAAACGCACATATCCGAGTATTCTCGGACCATCACGCTCGCGGGAAATCGCGCAGGAGCTTGGCACACAAGCCGAGGAGGCGCTTGAGCGTCTCAGTGGGCTTGGCATCGGCGATACTCAGCCATTGAGGTTGATGGGAACATTGCTCACTCATCGACGGGCTTGATGTCGCCCGGCACCTCGAACGCGCAATCAAACGAATATGAGTCCGGCAACGCTATTGGGTCGAACTCAGAGCAAGTCATCTGAGTATTCCGTCGGTGGCACCGGTGCGTCGGGAACTCTATAATGATTACAGGCCCAACGCTGACCTCCCCGGCCTGTTGAAAGGACTCCATGGGCTTGCTCACTCAGATCCGAACCCCCGCAGATCTTCGGACGCTCTCGATCGCCCAGCTTGAAGAACTCGCGGCTGAGATTCGCGAGACGATTATCAGCAAGGTCTCGCGCAGCGGCGGTCACCTCGCGCCGAATCTTGGGGTCGTCGAGCTGACGATCGCGATGCACCGGGTGTTCGATTTCTCGCACGACCGACTCCTTTTCGATGTGGGGCACCAGTGCTACCCGCACAAGCTGCTCACCGGGCGGCTCGAGAAGTTTGAGGCGCTGCGGACCAGCGCCGGCATCTCTGGGTTCCCGGAACCGAGCGAGAGTGAGTATGACCTCTTTCGCGTGGGTCACGCGGGGACGGCGATCTCGACCGCGGTTGGCATGGCGCGCGGTGATGAACTGGTCGGGACCTCGTACGCCCCCGACCGACGCCCCGATGGCAAGCGGGTCGTCTCGATTATCGGCGATGCTTCGATTGTCAACGGCGTGGCGATGGAAGGCCTCAATAACGCGGGCACACTCAAGCGTCAGTTTTTGGTGGTACTCAATGACAACGGGATGAGCATCAGCAAGCCCCAAGGCGCGATGGCGCAATACTTCGACCGTGTTCGTGTGTCGCACACCTACAGCGATTTTAAGAAGGGTGCCAAGCAGCTGCTCAAGCATGTGCCCGGCGGGGGGATGCTCAAGGAGGCGTACCACCGCATGGGCGAGATGACCAAGGCGGCGATCGCCGAGGAATCCTGGTTCGAGCAGTTCGGGCTGCTGACTGTTGGGCCGATCGATGGGCATGACCTGCCCACGCTGATCGAGTTCCTCACCGAGGCCAGGGATATCGATCGCCCGATGGTGCTGCATGTCAAAACGACCAAGGGCAAGGGGCTCGATATCGCGGAGCGCGATGCGACCAAGTTTCACTCCCCCAAAGCGTTCCATGTTGAGCAAGACACGACGCTAGGTTGCAGGGTCGAGATGAAGACCGGCGGACGATCGTTCACCGCGGCGTTCGGCGACGCCATGGTCGATCTGATGACACAAGATGACCGGGTCGTTGTATCCACCGCCGCGATGCCCGACGGAACCGGGGTGGTCAAAGCGATCGAGGCATTCCCGGATCGAAGCTTCGATACAGGTATTTGTGAATCACATGCGATGGACATGATGGCGGGCATGGCCAAGTGCGGCCTCAAGCCATTTTTCGCGGTCTACTCGACCTTCCTGCAGCGTGCATTTGATCAGGCGTTTCAGGAGTCCGCACTGCAGGGCTTGCCCGTTCGATTGTGTCTCGATCGTGCCGGGCTGGTCGGCGGCGATGGTGCGGTCCATCACGGGTTCTGTGATATAGCGCTGCTCCGCACGCTCCCCGACGCCGTGCTTACCGCGGCGATCGATGAATCGAGTCTTCGCCAGTCGCTCGAGTTCATGCGGGGCTGGGAGGGCGGCCTGAGCAGTGTCCGGTACCCCAGAGACGATGTGGATCCACGCTTTGGCGACGCGCCGGCCTTTGAGCTCGGCAAGGCGAGGCTGCTGACCCCCGCCTTTGAGGATCTCGACACCCAACGCCCCGATGTTGCGGTTTTGGCGTTCGGGATGCCGGCGATGAACGCGGCAGATGCGATTGCGCTGCTCGGGGACGACTACCGCGTCGCCCTATGGGACGCACGCTTCGCCAAGCCGATCGACGAGCAGCTTGTGCGCTCACTGCTGGAGCGAGAGATCCCGATTCTGACGCTGGAAGACCACTCGATCGTGGGTGGCTTCGGTTCCGCGATCTTGCAAGCCGCGCAGGGCATGGGCCTGAACACATCCGGGATCGTGTGTCACGCTATCCCAGACCATTGGATCATACAGGATTCACGCAAGGACCAGCTCAAGCAGGTCGGCCTGGACGCTGAGGGGATCGCACGCATGATTCGTCACGCCTACGCTCCCCGAGAGTATGCGAGCTTCGTCGCCCGGCCGCTGGCACAGAGTGAAATGAAGAACCAGCGCACCCTCGGCGTGTGATCGGAACGAGATTCACTATGAAGCGATCTGTCGTGCTGATCACCAATCGGATGAAGTCGAGGGCAAACGCGGCCCTCGACGAGGTGCGCGATCTCATCGAACGCCATGGCAACCTGCTCTGCGAGCTGCAGACGGACCAGAACGACGGGCTCCCCGAACCCGGGAGCGTGGACCTTGTTATTGCGCTGGGGGGCGACGGGACGATCCTGGCCGCCGCTCGCAAATGCCTAGCCCTTCGGGCCCCGCTGCTGGGCGTGAACACCGGCAAGGTCGGATTCATGGCCGGGTACGAGCTTGACCGTTTTCGAGCACAAGCCGCCGAGCTGCTGACCGATGGGAAGCTCTCAATCCATTCGTTCACCCCGCTGCAGGGGATGGTGCGCGACGGGCGGGGGCAGGTGCGTTATTCGGGCATCGCGCTCAATGAGTTTGTTGTCAGCGCTGGCCCACCCTTTCGCATGATCACCCTCGATATTTCTGTCGATGGTCAGGTGGGCCCCAGCGTGTCGGGCGACGGGCTGATCGTTTCATCGCCTTTGGGCTCAACGGCTTACAATGTGTCCGCCGGCGGCCCGATCGTCGCGCCCAGCGTGGACGCGATGATCGTGACCCCGATCGCGGCGCACTCGCTGAGTTTCCGACCGATCGTGATCCGTGCGGACGCGACGGTCTCGATCCGGGTGAACTCGGCCAACAGCATCGAGAATGCTGGGACGACCATGATTATCGACGGGCAGCAGGATCTTCGCATCAACGAGGGGGACATGCTCGAAGTCACCGCTGCGAACGGGCCGATCCAATTTGTGCTCGACCCCGAGGTGAGCTACTGGCAAACCCTGCTCGACAAGATGCACTGGGCCAGCGAGCCCAATGCGCGTGGAATAAAGCATCGGAGTTAGGCGATATCGTCATCATGAGCAGTTCGCAGATCAGCCAAACCAACCCCCAGCATCACACGCTGCAGTGCATGGAGGTCTGGGGCGGTTCGAGCAATGCCGAGCACATCGCCTCTGTGCCGGGTCTGGATATCAGCGTGCATTCGAACCCGGTGGGCGAGCAGGGCGGTGATCTGTACCTGATCTCCTCATGCTCAAGCGGCTGGATCACCCGGATGCTCCTGGCCGATGTCGCGGGTCATGGCGAAATCGTGAGCAGCCTGTCTGGCAAGCTGCGTAAGGCGATGCACAGATCGATCAACACGGTCGATCAATCGAAACTGGCGATGGAACTCAACGCG
Organism: Phycisphaerales bacterium UBA1924; assembly: GCA_965283805.1. Taxonomy (GTDB): domain Bacteria; phylum Planctomycetota; class Phycisphaerae; order Phycisphaerales; family UBA1924; genus UBA1924. The sequence goes on from CBDIPV010000001.1 coordinate 676,574, forward strand.
TCCTTTGAAGCGTTCTCGCGGGATGGTCGGTTTGCGACCGCGCTGCTGATGACCTATTTCTCTCAGAGCGGGCACCTGATTTTGGTGAACGCGGGCCATCCCCCACCGCTGATGCTGCGTGCTGGGAGCAAATCATGGACCCCGATCACGCCCGATGCCCCCGGGGTGCTCCGTGAGCCCGATCGCCGGGTGCGGGTTGGTGTTTCCAATCTGCCGCTGGGTGTGATCGCTGAGACCGAGTATGAGCAGATCGCAATCCCATTAGCACAGGGCGACCGGGTGTGTGCATACACCGATGCTTACTCAGAATCGCTGCTCGATTCTGGGCAGCAGGCCGGTATTGGTGGGCTGATCGGCTTGCTCAACAAAGTCAGTTCAAATGCTGGCGATCTCGTTTCGTTCGCGGTCAAGCTCAGCGACCAGATGCGCCTCGACGGGATCACGCCCGCAGACGATGATCAGACCTTGATTGTGCTTGAACGCAACGCACAAAGCAGTACGCCGCTTTCGATCGCGTCTATAGGCAACTGGATCAAGAGCGGCTTCGGCCTGGGGCACAGCGATACGGGACCGAATCTGTAACTATTCCTCGCCAGCGTCATCAAAGCCCGGCGCCATCACAAAGAGCTCGTCCGGGTTCACCAGCGAGATGATCGTTTCCCCGCTCGATGGCTCCGCGGGCTTATCGACGGTGCATACGGACAGGACTTTGCTCTGATTGATGGTGAAAAGAGGGATGGCCGAGGAGCCGTACAGCGTTCGATAATCTTTGTACGAGAACTCTTCAGAGATGTTGGTGGCTTTGATGACCCAGCCGTTGTGGATGCGAGACTCAAGCCCGGCGTAATCGATGTCATTCCGGAAGAGTGAGCGTCCGTGTCGCTGGCCGTGCTGATCGTCTTGCTGCTTCTTGGCTTTGAGCGCTGAGAGTTGGAACAGATTTGAACTCTCGAAGTACCCTTTGAAGCGTTGCAGCGAGAGGGTATTGACTTCATCGTTGGGCGTGTTCGCGAAGACCCGCCCCATGCCCCGCAGGTCGAGATCGTTGATATCCGAGAGAGTCAGGATGTTCTCTTGGATCGCGGTCAGGCCGGCCATTCGGGCCTCGCGGACATTTGAGCGGTTGGTATCCACCATGAGAATCTTGAAGCCACGATTGCTGAGTACCTTTGCAATCGAACGAGCCCACAACGGAGCACCGATGAAGAGAATGCCCTGGGGGTTCTCATCGGCAACACCCAGGAGCTTGGCTGCCCACGGGGTGGTGAGCCCATAGAAAGCGACGCTGCCGATGATCACCGAGAAGGTGAGCGGGACAAGCTGGTCTGCCCCCTCGATCTCAAGCCCGAGTGAGAAGATTGATGCACCCGCGGCTGCGACAATACCGCGCGGCGCGAGCCAGGCAATAAACATGCGTTCGCGCCAAGCAAGCCCTGCGCCGAGGGTGGCGAAGAACACCGCGATGGGCCGGGCGATGAGAATCAGCACCGCGAGGAAGAAGAAGACATGCAGCCAGTTGAGCTGGGCGAGCTGCTCGATCTGCAATCGCGCGGAAAGCACGATGAAGAGCACGGCGATCAGCAGCACCCTCAGGTTCTCTTTGAACTCAAGAATGTGGTGTACATCGACTTTCTTCTGGTTCCCCAACGCGATCCCCATCACGGTGGTCGCGAGCAGCCCCGACTCGGGCATCACCTGGTTCGATGCGGTGAAGGCGGCAACAACAAGCATCAGCGAGACCGGGTTCTGGAGATAATCTGGCACCCAGAAGCGAGTGAGCAGCGTCTGCAGCAGGAAGGCGGCAAAGATGCCCAGAAGCGTGCCCGCAACGAGCGTCAGGCCGATGGCCTGCAAGATCGAGGACAGGTCGTTGAGCTGCGAGTTGATGGAGATGGCCTCAAAGACCAACACCGCGGCGAGCACCCCGATGGGGTCGATCACGATGCCTTCCCATTTGAGAATCAGCCCGCTGTCGCCGCTCGGTCGGATGTGTGCGAGCATGGGACCGACCACGGTTGGGCCGGTAACGATCAGGATCGCCCCCAGCAAAACAGCGATCGGTCGGCTCAGGTCGAAGATGAAATAGGCGCTGGTGGCAGCAACGATCCATGTCACGAGCGCCCCGACGGTGACCAAGAGCGTCACCGGTTTCCAGGTGCTATGCAGCTCTTTGAAGTTGAGTGTCAGGCCGCCCTCATAGAGAATCAGACCGACCGCGATCCCCACCGCCGAAAGGAGCATGTCGTTGTTGAACAACGCATCTGGGTCGATCGCAAAGATCGACTCCGGGAATACCGAACGCATCACAGGGCCGGCGAGGATGCCGCTGATCAGCAGGAGCAAGATCGAGGGAACGCGGATTTTCCATGCCAACCATTGGGAGCCCACGCCGAGCACAAAGATGAGCGCGAGCGAGATTCCGATGGTGTGACCTGTGCTGGCAGCAAGTGTAATCATGGGTTCGTCCCTATAGCTGTCGCGAGTCCGATCTCAGCGTGCATATCTTAGCATATCGTTCGGGTATGCGCCGTGTCAGTGTGCGTAGACTGCCCATCTCTGGCAGCGGCACACTGATGGGGTGGGTTTCATCGATACATCCAGGAGAACGCCTTGCCCAATCAGCACCAACAGATCGCAATCATCGGGGGCGGACTCGCGGGCCTCTCATGTGCGAAGTCATTGCGCGATGCAGGGCTGGATCCGATCGTCTTTGATCGTGGTCGCAAGCCCGGCGGCCGGATCGCATCACGCTCAATCGCGACGGATCAAGCCCCCGGCCTGTTCTACGACCACGGCGCACCGATGATCCATGTCAACTCGGATGCGTTTGAAGCCGCGGCATCATCGTGGGTCGATGCGGGTGTTGCCGCGTGGTGGCGACCGAGGGTGCTCCATGAGGACGGGCGTGTGACGGACGATGAGCGTGTGCTGGTCGGACATCCGTGCATGAACTCGATCGTCGAGCATCTCGCGTCGGGAATCGATGTCCGCACATCGACCGTCGTGCAAGATTTGCGCCGCGATCAGGGACAGTGGATCGTTCGCTCACAAACCTACGGCGACTCTGCGCCGCGAATCACACGATTCGAACGGCTTGTACTCGCCATGCCCGCTATTCAAGCACGACGGCTGATTGACCCGCTTTCACTCGAAGGCATGAGCAAGTTGGATCGCATGGACAGCGTCCCCAACTGGGTCCTGATGCTGACCATCCGACTCGGCGAGTTCTTGGATTCATACCCGGACATCATCGACGCTCAGGATGGAGAACGGATTGTCTTCTCAACTCGAAAACCGGGCCACGGCCCGCATGCTGGGCTGGTTTCGTGTGTCGCCTATGCAGGCCACTCTTGGTCGGCGGATTACCGTGACGAGCCATTTGAATCGATGCTACCCATCCTGCGCGAACACACCCTTGAACTGCTCAACAGTCGGCTATCGATTGGGATTGAGCATGGCCAGATCGTGGATGAGCGTGTCCATCGATGGGGGCTGGCACGCGCAGATGCCTGTTCAGGCGTGGAATACCTCTACAACGCCGAGCTTGGGATTGGTTGTTGCGGGGACTGGTGCGACGGGTCGGATGCGCAGGCCGCGTATCTGAGCGGGGTGCGGCTCGCAGCGGTTGTTCTTGAGGCTTAATCTCGCTCAAACTCATACTCATCACAAGCAAAAAGAAACACACCCTCGAGAGCTCGAGGGTGTGTTTGTATACGAGGCGGACGGGACTCGAACCCGCAACCTCCGGCGTGACAGGCCGGGACTCTAACCAATTGAGCTACCGCCCCTGGTAGCATTTTTGTGGAGCACTCATTGAGCGATCCTGAGAGCGAGGATGGTATTCCAACTCTCGTTGTTGTCAAGCAATCTTGTCAGTCAAATCGCTATCTGAAAGCGAAAAACGGCTTTTCGGTACACTATCGGATCAAGCGGGTCAGTCCGTCTTGAGCTCAATGCGATCGGCATCTTGCACGCTCAGCGGCATACCGTCGGGTGAAACTTTGCTGCCTGCGATCCAGAGCATGGCGACCGCGACGCCCATGGCGACCACACCCAGAAACATCAGTGCGGTGTAGACATCAGGGCTTGCTCCACGGTTCTGACGACCGCCGGGCATTTGCATTCCAAACTGAGTCATTGGATTGCTCCTCTATTCTCTGCGATGATCGAACGGTTAGCTGCCCAAACGGCTCAGGACCTGATCACCCTCGCGGATGGTCTGGTTGTCCTTGACGAACGCGACACGACCGACCGCGTGGTTGAGATCGACGGATTCGACGATCATGTCACCGAGGTATTGGTCGTTGTTGCGGATGATGTAGAGTCGGGTGTTCTTGCTCAGACGATCATTGCTGCCCAGGTTGATACGGACACGGGTGAACCCGCTGTTCGCATCAGCCACGACCTCGTCGATGCTGCCGCGTATGACGGCACCCGGACGATCGATGATGATGCCCGAGCCATTGCCCGCACCTGCGACCGCTTCGCCTGAAGCGTTCCGCAGGGCGATGCTGAGTTCATTGTTCTGCTCTTCGAGCGATCGCTTGACCTGCTCGTAGACCATAACCTGGCTCTCGAGGTCCGAGATCGCCTTTTCGAGATCGATCTTCTCATCGCGGTACGCGAGTTCTGCGTCACGCAGACGAGACAGATCGGTTTTGTAGTCGTCGATGATGTTGGCCTGGGTTTCGGTGGTCACACCGAGCTGGGCGATCTTGGAGGTGATCGACTCACGGGCCGCCTCAGCCTGACGCAGCCCGATCCGCAACTCGGAGTTGGTCGCTTCGAGCCGACGCGTGTCGGCGTTGCGGCTGGCGAGTTCGTCCTGCATGCGGGCGATGTCTTCCTTGAGCGCAGCACGCTCTTGGCTGTGGATCGCGTTCTGTGCGGCTTGCTCGTTGATGGCGGTGTCCGCCGCTGCAAGCGCATCGCGATAGTCAGCGGTGATGCGATCAACATTGACCGAATACGAGATGGCAAGTGCAGCCATCATGATGCTCAGCACTGCTGCGATAAGTACGAAAACCTTGGTCAGAATGTGCACGATCCGCTCCTCGATTCCAAGCTGGATTGGTCCTGTGTGGCTTCAGATGCCTGCCCCTGCCCGCGATTGTGCGAAACAGGGGTATCTAGTGTAGCAGGTATGTTCCTGTCAGGGTGACTGTACGCGTGGTTCATTTCACCCGATTTCAACATCCCCGAGACCCGGGGAGGCCTAAACATACGCGATTGAACGGGCTCGGATCCGGCAAGAGCGCCGATCAGGGTGTTCTTTCAGTCATTTCTATCGCTTCGGGCCAGTTGGCGCTGGGTGTAATCCACAATTGCACCCGCCGCAGCGACCCGAGTGAGCGGTGACGGATCGTTCATCAGCATCAGTTCAAGATGACCCAGGTTCTCGCGCCCCTCTGTTTTGCCGAGTACCGAGGCGGTCTGGGCTCGGATCGAATCGAGTTCCGCGTCGAGATATTCCATGGCGACGAAGGAGCCCTCGCGATAGCCCATCTGGGCGAGCGACGAGGCGACTCCGAGCCGCACCTCGGCGGGCATGGGCTGGCTGGTTTCTGGATCTGCAAGGAAGATCAGCTGGTCGATGGACGACTCATCCCGGATCTGCCCGATGATCTGCACCGCGAGGGCGGTTGCCTCAAGCTCATCGGGGCGCGATGGATAGAGCGCCGCTCGGATGGTGTCGATGCTCGACTCGAATCCGAGCTTGAACAGCGCCTCGGCGATCTGGAGCCGGAGGATTTTGCGTTCGATGCTCGACGCGTTGGGGACCGGGATAACTGCGGCCTGCTGCAAGAGTGGGATGGCGGAGGCCTCTCCCAACTCACCAAGCAAAAAAGCCGCCTGGGACCGAACGCTTGGGTCCTGTGATTCAAGCAGCATCACTGAAAGCTCGGTGATGTCTGTGCTCTCCCCAAAGCTGGAAAGGGCATAGAGCGCCGCGGCCCGCACATAGGGGGATGGGTCTTGGGTGAGGCCGCGGATCGAGGGCGCGAGGGTGGCGAGATTTCGCTTGCCTGCGACCATCGCGGCGACCGCCCGAACACCCTCGTTGGGGTCGTTGATCGCGAGGGCCACGATCGGCTCAACGCGTTGGGTGACCGGGCTGAGCGCTTCGATTGAGTTCGCACGGATCTGTGGGTTGAGATCACTGCTCAGCTCGATGAGCCGATCGATCGCCGCGGCCCGCAGCTCTGTTGAGGGCGCGACTTCAATCACACGCTGTGAGCCGTCTGGCTCAGTAAAGACAACGCGTTTGGGTCCATCGGGACGAATCTCGGCCCCGCAGGCGCTGAGCAACGAAAGCACGCCAGCGGTTCCTGCGGCTGATGTCACGATGCGTGTGTTCCACTTTGTTCTCATCCCGGGTCCTTTCAGCGACGAGTAGTTCACCGCCAGATGATATCAGGCGGCCTCAGTGCTCATCGGGTCTACGCGGCCGCGGGGTCGAAAGATCGCAGGAACCGCCCATGCGAGTGTCAACAGCAGGGTGAGCCACCCGAACAGGTCGCCAATGTGGGCGAATGGGGTGAGTTTCTGGGCGATCTGGACCTGTCCGATCAGATGCCCCTCACGCGGGTCGCCGCGGAGCGGGCGGATGGTGGTGTCGATGATCTGGCCTCGGTGATCGATAACCGCAGAGATCCCGGTGTTCGCGCTGCGGATCATCGGCGTGGCAAGCTCGACGCATCGCCACCTCGCGTTCTGAAGGTGTGCTTTGCGGGTGCGTTCCGAGCTGCCGAACCATCCATCATTGGTGATGTTGATCATGACCCCTGCGGTCCGCTTTCCATTCTGGCATACCAGTTTTCTGCAAACACTGGAGGTCGTTGCCTCGAAACAGATCGGGGTCGCCACCCCGAGTTGCTGCAGTTCCAAATCATGCACCGGCACGCTCAAGGGCCTAGGTTTGTGGCCCGGATCGAGCGCGAACTCCATACCGCTGGCTCCCAGCGACAACAGGCTCTGCTCGAGCCATTCGATGCTGGAAATATACGGCATCACCTCGCCAAATGGGGTCAGGTGCAGCTTGTCGTACCAGCGGTCCTGGACCTGCCCAGACTCGATGACGAAGGCGCTGTTATAGAGCGCATCACGCTTGTAATCGATCCCCTTGGGGGTGTCAACGATCCGGAGGTTGTCGTACGCGACAGAGCCCACAAGCATGGGCACATCGATGGCCCTTTGCATGACCAAGAGCTGATCGACGATTTCTGTGGCGCTGATCCGCATGGGCACATTCAATTCAAGCACATCGGTTTCGTCACGCGGGGTCATATTCCATGCGAGTTGCGCCTCGCGTTCGGTCTCCAGCGAGATCGGGTCGAGTGTCCAGCCGGGAACGAACCCTTCGGGCCAGATGATCAGATCCAGGGGCATCGGGTTCGCGGGGTCGTGGACCGCGGCGAGCGTGATATCGCGGAGCGTGAGCCAGTCGCGATAGCGTTGACGGACTGTCCAGTCCATCCGGTTGTCTTGCGGCACATTGGGCTGAACCACAGCGAACCTGAAGGTTCCATGATCGATCGCACTTTTGGGCGTGAGCAGCAATCCGCAGAGCACCCACGACCCAAAGAGACCCGCCGCGGCGAACCCTGCTCGCTTGCGGCGTGCCCTGTGTGGATCACGGACGCTGAGGTACAGCAAGAAGCTGTACGAGGCGCACAGATATGAGACGAAGTAGACCCCACCGATGGATGCGGGCATCGCAAGCACCGAGCGGGGCGATTCGATCAGTGGGTGAGCGAGCAGATACCACGGGTAGCCGTTGGCAAAGACACTGCCCCGAAAGAACTCGACGCCAACCCACACAAGCGGCAGCAGCAGCTCTGGGCGAGCAAATCGATCGACGATTCGTGCTGCCAGCCAGACGAAGATCATGGTGTACATACTCAGCACAATGACCAGCGGGATCAGGCCCAGCGCGGAGATATCGCCTACCCACCAGTGCAGGAAGAGCCACGCCGGGCTGGCCCCGATTGACGCCCAGAGCGCGGCTCTCGATGGACGGATGATGGGGTTGAGGGCAACTGAGAATAGTGGTATGGGCGCGAGAAACACGCAGCCCCAGAGTGAGAAGGGTGGAAATGAAAGCACAAGCAGCAGGGCGTGTATCGCCCCCATGAGCAGCGCACGCCGCATCCCAAATCGTGGTGTTCTTCTGAGCATGATTTGATTGAGGCCGCGGCTTGTTGGAGAGCAGCTTCCCGATTATTTGCCGGCGTAGTCGATCAGTCGAGCCAGTTCTGAGCGTAGATCATGGCGATGCACGACGCGATCGACCATGCCACGCTCACGCAAGAACTCTGATCGCTGAAAACCTTCCGGCAGGTCCTGGCGGATGGTCTGCTTGATGACGCGCGGGCCTGCAAAGCCGATGAGCGCTTTGGGCTCCGCGAGATTGAAATCGCCGAGCATCGCGAACGATGCCGTCACGCCACCTGTTGTGGGGTCGGTCATCACAGAGATGAACAGCCCGCCCGCATCATCGTGACGGGCGAGTGCGGCCGAGGTCTTGGCCATCTGCATCAGACTCAACGCGGCTTCTTGCATACGAGCACCGCCGGAGCAAGACACGATGATCACGGGAAGATTTTCGGCGGTGGCGTGCTCGATGGCGCGTGTAATCTTTTCGCCCGCCACCGAGCCCATCGAGCCCATCATGAAGGTCAGGTCAAGGCAGGCGACCATGGTCGGGCGACCTTTGATGAAGCACTTGCCGGCCTGGCAGCCCTCGGTCTCGCCGGTTTTGATTTGTTCGCGTTTGATGCGCTCTGGGTAGGCCTTGAGATCGGTGAAGTTGAGCGGGTCTTTGGGTCTCAGGCCGGTGAACATGGGCACGAAGGTGTCGGGGTCAGCCAGTTGCCTGATTCGTTCGCGTGCGGAGATGCGGAAGTGGTGTTCACACTCGGGGCAGACATGCTGGTTGGATTCCATCTGTCTGCGGTAGATCATTTGTGCACAGGAAGGGCAACGCAACCAGAGGCCTTCGGGGACCGATCGTCGCCCGTCTTGTTTGACTTCATTCCAGTTGCGCGTTGCAATCTGTGTCATGCTCTTTCCTTTCCAGTGCGTGCTTCACGCACTGCCCATCGCAGCAATCTGCGTGCCCATCCTGAGCTTAGGCGCTGGCCTTTGTGCTTTGTTTGCGATTCTCGAGCTGAGCTTTCGTGACCTCAAAGTGTTCGATTGTCACTGGTTGTTCGAGTTGCGACCAGATCGAACTGATCTTCTCGCCGCTCAGCCAGCTGCGAAAGATCGCCCACGCCAACGGGCGAAGCACAATCGCGACCTGCGGGCGTGGGCCTTTGATCTTGCTCAGTGATTTCTGTATCGCGCTCAGCAGCCGCTCTTGGGCGTCGAGCAGGGACTCACCCTCGGGCGGGGTGATCCGCTCGGGATGGTCTCGCCACTGGGTATAGCAGCTGGGATTGCGATCCTCGAGATCGCTCCAGAGCACACCCTCCCAGAGGCCGAGCCCAACATTGGAAAGCTCTGCGATAGTTTTGATCTTGGTCTCGCTGCCGCGCGGGAGCATGCGTGCTGCGGTTGACGCCGATTCTTCATCCGAGACCAATACCACCGAGAAAGGGTGCTCGAACTCCGCTTCATGCAGCGCACGAGCAACTTCATCGGCACCCAGATCGGTCATGGGAAGATCGGTTGTCCCGATCAGTCGCTGCTCCTCGTCCCAAGAGGTGTCCCCTGCTCGCAGCAGGGTGATGGTGTAGCCGGTCGGCTTACTCATGGGAGAACACTCCATTCGATTGGGAAGGGATCAACGCTGATACCCGCTCAATCCAAGTCATCGGCCATCGGGCCTTCGGAGCAAAAGTGTAGCAACTTGTCGCTTCGAATACCCTTTCTCAACAGACTTGCTCGAGATTGTTTGCATCATGTTCGTGTACGCAGCGAGATCGGACCGGTTTTCGGACCTCGCAACGATTCGATGATCGCGGCCCACTGGTTCCGGGGCTTGGCGAAGACGGATGAACCGGCCACTAGCATATCGACCCCAGCGTCGATGGCTTGGGAGGCGGTTTCGGGGTTGATTCCGCCGTCGATTTCGAGCCGCTGATCCGAACGCAACATGCCCCGGATCGTCCTGCATTTGTCGAGCACCTCAGGGATAAAGGCCTGGCCACCGAAACCGGGATTGACGCTCATGACCAGAATCAGATCGAACGATTCGAGCACAGGCAGCATGAGTTGGACATCGGTCGGCGGGTTGATCACGATCCCCGGTTTGCAGCCCAAGTCGCGAACCTCTTGCGCGAGGTCCTTGGCGTGCTGGGGCGAGTCCATGACCTCGATATGGAAACTGATCGCGTTCGCCCCCTGCTCAGCGAAGGGTTTGAAGAAAAACTGTGGGTCACTGACCATCAGATGCACATCGAGATAGGTATCCGGACAGGCCCGGCGGCAGGCACCGCAGATCGCGGGGCCCATCGAGAGATTTGGCACGAAATGGCCGTCCATGATGTCCACATGCAGCAGATCAGCTCCGGCCTTCATCGCGTCTTGGCAATCAGTGCCCAGATTCGCAAAGTCGGCGGCAAGAATCGATGGAGCGATCAATGGTCTTTCGAGCGAATCGGTAAATGGATCAAGCATGCACCAGTGTAGTGCCCCACCGGCAGAATCGATGTACCATGCAGGGGAGAATCCACGAAGCGAGAAGGAGCATGCAAGTGAACGAGATACACGGTTCTGTCGATCAACTCTGCAAACGACTCAGCAGCTGCGGACAGCAACCGCTCGCGAACTATCTGGCCGGGATCACGCCAGAGAAAGCTCAGCGGTGCCTCGTGGAGCAGCTCAACTCGATCGATCTCGACGAACTGAAAACCCTCATCGAGCGGTATGTCACCGAGTACAAGTCACCCCCACCCCCCCAAAGTATTCAGCCCGCCCCCTACTACGCGCTCGATGGCACCGGCCCGAGCGGGCCGTGGTCACGAGAGGCCTATCAGTCGCGCGGCGAGCAGTTGGTCCGGGACGGCAAAATAGCCTGTTTCACGGTCGCCGGCGGGCAGGGCAGCCGGTTGGGGTACGACGGCCCAAAGGGCTGCTATCCGACCTCGTGCGTAAACCACAAACCGCTGTTCCAGCTTTTCGCGGAGTCGATCCGCAAGAACGAATCGAAATTCGGCTGCACGATTCCGTGGTACATCATGACCTCGCCGCTGAATCATGAAGCCACGGTGTCATTCTTTGAGGAGCACGATTGCTTCGGGCTTCAACGCGATCAACTGATGTTCTTCAATCAAGGGGTCATGCCCAGTCTCGATGCACAAACCGGCGAGATGTTGATGAAGGATCCCCAAGATCTCGCGACCAACCCCGACGGACACGGCGGATCTTTTAAAGCCCTACAAACCTCGGGGGCCTTGAGCGACATGAATCGCAGAGGTATCGAGCATGTCAGCTACTTTCAGGTTGACAATCCTCACGCGAATGTCATCGACCCCGTGTTCCTCGGGCTGCACGCGTTCGCGCCCGATAGCTCCGGCGAGTTCAGCTCAAAGATGGTCGCGAAAACAAGCTGGGATGAAAAAGTCGGTGTGTTCTGCAATGTGGACGGCAGCACAGAGGTGATCGAGTATTCCGATCTCAACGAACAGCTCGCCAGGCAAACCCAGGAATCCGGTAGGTTGTCTTTCATCGCGGGCTCGATCGCCATCCATGCGATCGGGGTCGAGTTCATCGAGCGCGTGCTGGAGGACTCGAACGCCTCACTGCCCTACCACCGAGCGCTCAAAAAAGTGCCATACTTCAGTCTTGAGACCGGCCGTCCCGTAGAACCCGAATCAAACAACGCGGTCAAACTCGAGAAGTTCGTATTCGATGCGATCCCGATTGCGAAACAATCGATCGTTGTTGAAACCGACCGTATCGAGGAGTTCGCTCCTGTGAAAAACGCGACCGGTGCCGACTCGATAGAATCTTCCAAGCAGCTTCAATCGCTCAGAGCGGCCCGGTGGCTCGAAGCAAACGGGGTTCAGGTGCCCATGATTGATGACTCTCGTGTGGATGCGACGATCGAGATCTCGCCGTTGACCGCGGTGTGCAGTGAAGACCTAAGCAGCGTTGATCTCCCCGCCAATATCGCCCCCGGAATGACTGTGGTACTGTGAACATGGATCCTCGCTTCGCACAACTCCCCAAGTCGCTTCAGGATCGATCACGGACGATGCGTCTGGGCGAGGATGTGCCCGCGCTGGTCGCGCATCCGGATTGGGATGGAGGCGATCAGGTTCCAGGCGTGCTCTGGATGCACGGCCGTACCGTGAACAAAGAACTGGACCCGGGACGGTATCTTCGCTGGGTACGCGCCGGAATCGGAGCGGTCGCGATCGACCTGCCCGGTCACGGCGAACGCTACGAGGTCAGCTACCAAGGCCCCGCAAAGACGCTCGATCTGATCAAGCAGGCCCGCGCAGAGATCGACGGCGTGCTCGAATCGGTCCGATCGCTCGGTATCTTTGATATGTCACGGTTGATGATCGGGGGCATGTCGGCCGGCGGTATGGTCACGCTCAGCCGGCTCTGTATGCCGCACCCATTCATCGGGGCGTGCGTCGAGTGCACCACGGGGAATCTCCGAGACTTGTACTCACCCCAGCCGGGCCACTCCGAGCGGCCTTGGCCGGTGCAGCACCCCGCCGAGGAGATCGCGCGGGTGGATCCGATTCAGAGTCTCGACGGGTTTGAGCCCCTCCCGCTGCTCGCCCTGCACAACGAGGGCGACGAGGTGGTGCCGGTTGCGGTGCAACGCAAGTTCCTCGAGGCCCTCGAAGCCAGCTATGAGTCAAAGGGCGCGAGCCCGGGTCTGATCGAGCTGCACACATTCAGCGACACGGGAGCGCCGCAGGAGCACGCCGGGTTTGGCAAAAATGCCAACGAGGCAAAGAACCTGCAGTTGGCATTCATCCAGCGCGTGCTGGGTGTAGACTGAGCCCATGCGTTGGCCCCCCCCATTCAAATCGCTACCCAACCCAAAGGAGGTCTGGGCTTGGGGGATGTTTGATCTCGCGAACCAATCGTTCACACTGCTGATCATCACGGTGCTCTTCCCGATCTATTTCAAAGAGATCGCGGTCGGGGACAAACAGCGGGGCGATTCGCTCTGGGCGATCGGCATCTCGGTCGCACTCTTTATCGTCGTGCTTCTGTCGCCCTTCGTTGGCGCGTTTGCTGACGGGCACAGGGCACGAAAGAAACTCTTGATGGGCACCGGCATGGTGTGCATCGTGCTCACGGCGAGTCTCTCACTGGTCGGTGCCGGGTGGGGCTGGTACGCGCTGCTGCTGTTCATCCCTGCCAATGTGATGTACCAGCTCGGCGAAAACCTGCTCGCCAGCTTCCTGCCCTCGCTGGCGACCACGCGCACAATGGGGCGGATCTCCGCGATCGGCTGGACGATGGGCTACATCGGTGGGCTGGTCGTGCTGGTCTTGATCGGGATCACCATGAAGGTCATGGGCTGGTCGGAGACTATGAACTGGCCCCCGTTCTTCATCATCGCGGCGGCGTGGTTTGGCTTGGGGATCATCCCGGCGGCCTTGTATCTCAACGAGCCGGCGAACGAGCAGATCAGCCCCAACGCGCCGCGCAGTGCCATCGCACGGCTGCGGACCACATTGGAGCACGCATCGAACTACAAGCAGCTGGTCCGCTTCCTGATCGCATTTCTGATCTACGGATTTGGTGTGCAAACGATGATCGCATTCGCGGCCATCATTGCGCGGGACTTCGGCATCAGCGATACAAACCTGATCTGGTTCACCCTCCAACTCACCCTCACAGCGGGCATAACTGCGATCGTGGTCTCACGCTTCCAGGACCGAATCGGGGTCCGCGCCACCATCATCAGTTTCCTCTCGGTCTGGACAGTGAGTGCGCTCGGCTTGTTCTTTGTCAAACTGACCTATTCCGACGCCCCTCCCCCCCAGTGGATGTTCTGGACCATCGGCAACGGGATTGGTATCGGACTTGGAGGCATCGGAACCGCGAGCCGGACCATCGTGGGCATGTTCGCCCCGCGCCACCGCACCGCGGAGTTCTTTGGGCTCTGGGGGATGACCTACAAGCTGGCCGGGGCGATCGGGGTGCTCGCGTTCGGGCAGATCAAGGCCTGGGTTGGTGATGTGTGGGCCTTGGGGCTCCTGGTTTCGTTCTTTGTGGTCGGCCTGCTGCTCTTCTTGCGAGTTGAGGTGATCGACGGCATCCGAGCGGCACGTCGTGGCGAACGCGAAATCAGGCCTCCCCGCGTCTGACTCCAAGACCCCACCCTTCGTAGACTGTGGGCAGCTAGAACGAGGTGCATGAGCATGAGCCAGTTAAATTCCCAATCAAACGAACCCGCCATGATCAGCGCCGTGCCCGATGCGCGTGGCCGCTTTGGGCAATGCGGGGGTGTCTATGTCCCCGAAACCCTCGTAGAAGCGCTGCATCAGCTCGAGGCGATCTATGTGAAGGTTCTTCAAGATCGTCAGTTCTGGGATCGGCTGAGTGAACTCAACCGTGTGTATATCGGCCGTCCCACCCCCCTCCAGCAGGCGTACGGCCTGAGCAAACGCGCCAGAGGCCTGAATGAGGACAAAGAACTCGGCGCCACGATCTGGCTCAAGCGTGAGGATCTTGCACACACCGGGGCCCACAAAATCAACAACACGATGGGCCAGGCATTGCTCACCAAGAAAATGGGCAAAAAACGGGTGATCGCCGAGACCGGAGCAGGGCAGCACGGGGTAGCAACCGCAACGGCCGCCGCGTACTTTGGGCTTAGCTGTGATGTCTACATGGGAGCCGAGGACATCCGGCGCCAGAAGCTCAATGTGACACGGATGAAGATGCTGGGTGCCAAGGTCATCCCGGTCGAAGACGGCTCACGCACGCTCAAAGACGCGACGAACGAGGCTATGCGTGACTGGATGGGCTCGGTCGAGCACACCCACTACATCCTGGGCTCGGTCGTTGGCCCGCACCCCTTCCCGATGATTGTCCGGGATTTCCAATCAGTGATCGGGCGGGAAACCAAGGCGCAGTCTCTGCGAAACTTGAGCGCCATGCCCGATGCCGTGGTCGCGTGTGTGGGCGGTGGTTCCAACGCCGCGGGCATGTTCTATCCGTTCGTGGATGAAACCGGTGTACGGCTGATCGGCGTCGAAGCCGGCGGGCGATCGAGCATGCCCGGCGAGCACGCGGCCCCACTCACCCACGGCAAACTCGGCGTGCTGCACGGCTCCATGAGCTATGTGCTCCAGGACGATGCTGGGCAGACCAGTCTGGTGCATTCATGCTCGGCGGGGCTCGATTACCCCGGCGTTGGCCCCGAACACGGGTACTGGAAGGACATCGGGCGCGTGGAATACTGCTCGGTGAGCGATGAAGAGGCGCTCGAGGCCTTCTTGTGGTGTGCACGCGATGAGGGGATCATCCCGGCACTCGAGTCATCACACGCGGTCGCGATGGCCGTGCGCGTTGCGGGCGAGATGCATAAAGATCAGCATCTGATCATCAACCTCTCAGGCCGCGGCGACAAAGATGTCGAAGAAGTCGCACGCCTGCTTGGCGATCGGCTCAAGTAATAACCAACTTCGCTTGCTTCGCTTGAAGCGGCCCAGTCGCGTTCCGTTTGGTTTCAGTCCCGTTGTGGGCGAAGCAGCATGAAACGGATCGGAGTGAACACCAGCCCGAACTTGCGAGCACCCCAAGCGAGTGTGCCGATCACGGAATGTGCACGCAGCTTGATCCGCAGCCGACGCAGCGAGGGATCGTCAGGTTCGACACGCGATGCCTGGCGTACCCAGTAGCGGGCACGGATCCACTGACTCTGACGCAGGTATGCCAATGCCAGATTGTGCATGGCGGGGACAAATCGCGGCTGTGATTCGAGGGCCTTCTTGGCCGCAGAGATGCCTTCCTCGAACCGGCCTGCCTGGAGCATCGCAACGCTCAGCCCATGATGGGCACGATGATTGGTCGGCTGCTGCTCGATCATGGCCCGGTACACCTTGCTGGCCTCAATTTCCATCTCAGAATCGAGCATCAGGCGTCCGAGTTCTTCTAGATCATCAATGCGTTCTGCGAGACGCGCAGGGCTGGCGTTGGCCGCAGAATCGACCATGTCGTTGTTCTTGAGCGATCGGTGCTCTTGTATGAGAAGATCACGAATCCGTGGCAGGTCTTCTTCCCTGTTGCGTTCTGAGAGAACGCGGGCGAGACGGAGCCGAACACGGGGGTAGGTCTTGTCCAAACGCAGCGTCACATCGTAATGCACCATCGCATCGGGCACCCGACCCTCGATCTCCGCGAGTTCGCCCAGAAGAAAATGCGCGTCGGGCTGATCGGCTTCGAGTTCCAGCACGCGGCGGAACTTCTCCCCGGCTTCGCTGAATCGATGCATATCCAGCAGCAGCTCGCCCATATCGAGCAATGTATCAATGTCCCCGGGATCTAATCGGAGTTCGCGAAGGTAGAGCTGTCGAGCCCGCTCCATGCGGCCACTGACCACATATGCCTTTGCGAGCCGGGCGAGCACGCGTGGGAGTTCGGGGTCCAGACGGGCCGCTTCGCGCAGACACCAGACCGCACGCTCGGTGTGCCCGGCGATCAAGAGTGAATCGGCCATCGCGGCGTAGAGTTCCGCGTGATCGGGCTCAATCTGCTGCGCGAGGTAGTAGGTTTCTTCTGCTTCATCGTGACGGCCAAGCTCGGTGAGCGCTTCGATGCGATGGACCGAAACGGCGACATTCATCGGCTCAATATCCGCGGCTTTGTCAAACCATTCCAGCGCTTTTTCGGGCTGCTGAGCACGCATGATGTTCACGCCAGCGAGCAGTGCCGAGTTCGATTCGGGCTGATCATTGTCGCGGTTGAGTTCAAAGCAGAGGCTGAACGCTTCGGCGGCCTTGATGTGCCGCCCGGCGGCTTCGAGCGTTAAGCCAAGGTTGAAGTACCACTCGGCTTGGTAGGGATTGAGCGATAGCGCAAGTCGAAGCTCATCCTCAGCTTCATCCCATCGCCCGGCATCGTAGTGCTCGTGGGCTTTTTCGACATGGTGCTCGGCATCAACCCAGTCGTTCATCTACTACCTCGTACAACGCACAGTATGCGTTCTGTACAACATCCTAATCAGACCGAGACGGCGCTTCAATCAGAGGCGCTAGACTCTCTGGAGTATTCATCGGCAAAATGCCGATTTAGGCCCGAGAATACGCATTCAAGCAAACACCATGCCATGGGATACCCACAGAACTCGATTATGCCTCCCGGTTTTGCCGGCGGTATTGTTGTTCCCGCTCTTGGGTTTGGGCGTTATTTCCTCATGCGCGAGCACCCCAGGCCCCAAATCCCAAGACAGCGTCCGGGCATCAAATGTGACATCCGACCCAACCGCTGAGGAATCCGGGCAGCAGGATTCTTTCACACCTGAACCCCAAAGCGCTGCTCAAAGCGACGAAGGCGAGCGATCAAGCGAGCCACCCCCCGATTCACAAAGCAGCACCCAGCCAGATGTCGTCCCGGAACAGCCCGAACTCGACGCCCAACTCGCGAGGAGCCGGCAGTCGCTGCAAGCGTTGACCGACGAGCTGAAGGCCCTGTATAGACGCCTGCACATCGAACTCGACGCCGCGGGGCGGTCTGCGTTGATCGTGGAACTCTTCAACGATCCCCGATCTGATTTCAAGCTGCTGGGCTTCGAGCTGGCCGATCGTGATCTTTCGGCCTCCAAGACGCTCGGAGATGATGTCGGGCAAGCCGTACGCGGCCTGCTGGCCGACCCGAACGATCTGATCCGAGCAAAGTCGGCCCGCTTAATCACGCGGCTGGTCCCTCCGGACGGGATGATCGTGCTCACAGATGCGCTGATCGCCGAGAACAGCCCGGTTGCCGCAGACCCGATGCTGATGGGCATCGCACGCTGGCCGAACCCCGATGCCGTGCCACCAGTCCGGGCCTGGGCGATGCGTGATGATGCCCCACTTTCCGCGTTATTCTCTGCGGCATGGGCATTCGAGCGAGAATCGTTGTGGACACCAGAGACAGACTATCCCGTATTGCTCAAGAAACTGCGGAACTCTACATCGGTGCAAATACGCGAAGACGGCATGAAGCTCTTGGCGAAGCTCGGGTCCGCCGAAGACCTGCGTCAACTGGTGGATCTGATGCTCAGCAACGACCCGAGCGTCGTTCGCTGGGCGGCGTCTTCGCTCGTAGAGACACCCAGAGCAGTTGAGGTATTGATTCAATCCGCCGCTGAGAACGAGGTGCTCTATCAGGCCGCGGCTGAGGCCTTGATCAAGCACCGCGCCACGCCTGAGGGCATGCGTCGGCTCGCCGAGCTGCCGCAGACCGACTCGGCCGTGCGCCGAAGCTCGCTCGAACGCATGGGGCAGCAGATCGATCGTGAACAGCTGGGCGAGGCCGTGCGTTTGTCACGGCTGGATCAGGATATCGCGATTTCAATCCTGAGCCGTTTGTTGACATCGGAAACAACGCAGAGCACACGCATCGCCAAGGGCGTGCTGCAACTGGGCGAACTGCAGCTCGACGCGGGCCGACCCAACCGAGTGATCGAGGCAGTCATTGCCCTGGAAGGCGCGACGCTGGATCCCGCGGATCAGCTCAGACGCCAGAGCATGCAGACCCAATCGCTAATCTTGCTCAGCCGGTTTGATGACGCGGCAGCCGCTCAGTTTGACTTCGATGTCTGGAATAAGGCACTCAAACGAGCGGTCGATGAGACCCAGCGCGCACGGATCGCCAACGAGTTGCTCCAACGCTTCGTGGATGAGTTGAGCCCTGACCAGATCAAGTATCTGCAGCAGCAGGCCGACCGGGTGCCTGCCGAGGAAGCGCCAAATGCCAATGAGGCGTCCGAAGACGAACCTGCTGACGGATGACTGGATTTCGAGTTTCTGATGATCTGTGTCGGCTTATCTGCGTCGGCGGGCGGTCTCGGCGGGGCCGGCGCGGAACTTGCGGATCATGGCACCCAGAGCAACTTGCGAACGGCGGATGCCGCGTGTTGTCAGCCAATCTTCGCACCCATCACGGGTTGGCAGGGCCCTGAGGGCGTGCTCGGCGTCTGCAAAGCCGTCGAGTGGGTCGAGCCCGATCTCGAACCATGTGTCCCAGTTCTTATCGAGCCGTTTGAGTACCCGCGTCGGGCTCAAGCGATCGGCGCTCACCGACAGTCCGGTGATCATGATGTATGCGATTTCAACAATCGAGCGAACCTCGTCTGAAACGAGCAGTCGCGAGTCTGGGACATTGCGCTGCCCGAGGTTTGGGTAGCCGTAGAGCTCGATCTGGATGCTGCCAAACCGATCGACGAGCACATGCTCGCATTCGATCGGGCCGTGCGATATCCCGCGTTGGTGTGCGTAAGACGCTGCCGAGAATAAATGCTCGATCGCTCGTGCAGCTTCGATGACACCAAGCTTGCCGCCTCGTTGCTCGACAAGATCCTCAAGGGTGACAAGGCCCTCTTGGTTACCGGTGTATGGGGTGATCACGCAGAGCCGGCCGCGATCGTCGTAGGATGCGGACTCGACACGCAGCAAGTGCGGGTGATCGAGCGTGCTCATGGAGACCATGGCATCGAATAAGACCCGGCGCTGCTGGTGCTGGTTGAGGCTCGGGAAGCGGTAAAGCAGTCGGTTGGTGTCGGTTTTGGTGCACAGCACGATAAACCGGGACACACCGCGTGTGCTTCCGAGGGGTCGGATGACTTTGTAAGGGCCGAAGTGTTCTGCTCGCAATGCGCTGCTCATAAGGAGTGACAATCTCTTCTGCGTTCCCAAGAAAGTGGAGGTTTCGTGCACGCAGTCAATGGTTGAGATTATTTACACGGGCGTGGGCACAATCAACCCCTGGCCCATCTGGCTCACCATCTATCGGGTATTCATCGCCCAGATCTCCAGCAGACATGGTCTCAAGGCGGAATGCTTGAGTTTGGACCTAGTATTTTGCTAGAATAAGCCGCCTGAGCATCCGCACACTGCAGGATGCATCTAGGCGATCAACACCCTCCCAAGCACTGGCAATCGATAGATTGCCCTGAGGCAACGGGAAGAACGAGGACCGGCTCAATGCCGTACTACATGAAAATGGGCAAAATGCCCAAAAAGCGTCACACCCAGTTTCGCAGACCCGATGGTGCTTTGTACTCAGAAGAACTCTTCGGCACCGAGGGCTTTGTTGGGCCCAGCAGCATCATGTACCACATCCACCCGCCAACTCAGGTGACGGGTTGGAAGAAGCTCTACTCGACCAAAGTCGAGTATGTCGAGCAGGATGTCATGCGCATGCGACATGTGAAGTCCCAGAGCTTCAAAAAGCACGGCGACCCGGTCGAGGGGCGCGTCGTGATCTTTGGGAACTCGGATGTGGAGATGTCGATCTGTCAGCCCGAAAAGCAGATGTCATACCACTACAAGAACGGACAGGGCGACGAGTGTATCTTCGTGCACTTCGGCTCAGGCACGATCTACTCGATGTTCGGCACCCTCAAGTTCGGCCACAAAGACTATATCGTCATGCCCAAGGGCGTCATCTACAAGATGGTCTTCGACGAGCGGCCAGACGATGGCAGTGACAACGACGAGTACGGCGGGTTCAGCAAGGACGACATGCCGCTGGGCAAGTTCGTCTGTTTCGAGACCTGCAACGCCAGCCATATCCTGCCCCCCCCACGCTATATGGCCAACAAAACGGCCCAGTTCCTCGAGCACGCCCCCTACTGTGAGCGCGATCTGCGGGTGCCGTTTGAAGACGATGACCACCCGCTCGCCTATGACGAGAAAGGCGAGTTTGAGGTGCGCATCAAGGCCCGCGACAGCGTGCATGCCTACATCTATCCGTACCACCCGCTCGAGGTCGTCGGGTGGGATGGGTGCTACTACCCCTACTGCTTTAATATCCATGATTTTGCCCCCATCACCGGGCAGCTGCACATGCCGCCGCCGATCCACCAGACCTTCGAGGGGCATAACTTCGTCATCTGCTCGTTCTGCCCGCGAGCGCTCGATTTTCATCCCAAAGCGGTCCCCGTCCCGTACAACCACAGCAACATCGACTCTGATGAGATCATGTACTATGTCGAGGGCAACTACAAAGCCCGGCGTGGCATCTCTCAGGGCTCGATCAGCGTCCATCCCCAAGGCATCCCCCACGGCCCACACCCAGGCACCGTTGAGGCATCGCTTGGGAAAACCTGGACCGACGAGATGGCTGTCATGTGTGATACCTTCCGCCCGATGTTCCCCACCAAGGCATGCGTGGAGCTGGATGATCCGCAGTATCCTGAATCATGGAGACAGGACCACTTTGCCCCAGATGAAGTTCGAGGTGCTGCGGCTCAGGAAAGCCCCAACGCACCCATAAACACATGGGATTGATCGATTTCTGAAGACGGGATTCGTCAGCCAACTCATTCGGCCTGAATGCTGCGGGTGTGCCAAGATGGCACACCCGCTTTTTCGTGACCAGTGGTTCAACTCATGCGAAAAACATCTTGTTCTCGATCATTGCGAGATGAAATCTAAATAATTTTGCGCGCATGATTTGCGTTCCATTGCATTCCGAAACCGGAATACTGCGTCAACTTGGGGTCCTAGTCAGAACCACGCAGCGCTGTTTCATATCAATTTCAGGCTGGCTTCATGTGGCCAACCACGATTCGTAAATCGTCCTTTTTGGCATGGTATGATCATATTCTGAGGGATAGCCATCGCCATTATCGGACCAATGTCTATCTGAACAAATCTTAAAATCAACTTGAGGAGACATACATGTTCGCACACACAAACAAGACTTCAATGCTACTACTGTCGAGCGGAATTGCTTGCGCCATCGCGAGTGCTGGCGATGTACAGCTGGGCTATAGCGACTCGATGGGCGCCGGTGACCAAGGGACCGTCGTTGCGGCGTTCAACCTGTTCGATCATCCAGGCGGGACAGTTGATCCGCAAGCATATGGCCTGCGGATGGATAGCTTCTCGGCCTCCGGAGATCCGGTCACATTCACTTTCGAAGATGCCAACGGAAACTCCAATGTCCAACTCGTTGTGATGGATACAGGTTCAGGTCTGACGCTCAATATCAACGGAATGGTCTTTGGTAACAGTGCCACGGGAGGTGGCAATGTTGGCACCTTCATGCTCGATCTGACTTACAGCGTCGATAGTGTGGCTGAGGGCTGGGAAGACAACAACGCCAGCGCCGGACAGGTTGTTGGTGGATTGACCGGTGTCAACACCACCGGGTTCTCAACGGTCGGCGATGGCGATTTCATCTCCTTGGCTGCGATGTCCGACGGCAGCGATTCGTTCCGTTTCCTGGCTGATGGCTTCCGGAATGCGGGCAATGACTCACAGTGGGTTGGCCGCGGATGGCTCTCGAGTTCGCTCAATGGCGGACAGGGTGTGAACGACCTGCTGTTTACCGCCCAAATCGTTCCGCTTCCGCCAGCCGCGATCGGTGGACTGGCGATGCTCGCAGGCATGGGCGTTTACCGCCGCATGCGTGCTTCACGCAACTAATCGGAAATGATTCAGACCTTCTGACTCAACCGAACCGCACGGCATCTCCGGATTGCCGTGCGGTTTTTCATTGGCGATATGCCTTTGGATGCAACTGCTGGGTGCGCGTTAGCGGGCAGAGAGTAGCAAGGAACGGATCTGGCTTTTGCCGAGCTTCATCGCGCTGGGTGCCGCGGCGAGCAGCGAGAGCACGATGGCGACGGCCCACGAGAGCAGGATCGCGTTGATTGGGATTGCGCTTTCGAGATCGATGCCGATGATTTTTCGGTTCATCTCGCGTCCGCCCCACGCCGCCTGGATACCCAGGCCTGTCCCGAGCACGCAGGCGGTCAGGGCGATGATCAGGGCCTGGGCGGTGATAAGCCGCACGAGTTGGCCTCGGGACGCCCCCACCGCTCGCAGAACGCCCATCTCATAGCGGCGGGCGTTGATCTCTGCGATGATCAGGTTCGCCACCCCAAAGCAGGCAACGAGCATCGCTCCGATGGCGACGGTCGAGAACACGACGAGCGTGGAGGTGAACACGGCTTCGATCTGACGCCGGATCACGCGGCCAGAGCCGACATTGAGCACCCCGGCCCCGAGCAGGGCTTGGCGGATTTCATCGATCGCTTGCTCATCGCCGATCTGCTCGACCGCCGCTTCGTTCAGATCGATCTGGATGAGCTGGGCGGTGCGCATCCCGAAGATGTCGATCATGTCTTGACGTGATCCGAACACCGATCCGATGGCCTGATTGACAAAGTTGTCGCCCAGATCAAAGTACTGGCTCACCAGCTCCAGCCCGGGCGAGGTGACGACGCCGACGATCTCAAACTGGTGCTGCACATCGTCGCTGTCACTGCATGTGAAGGTATCGCCGACACCGAGCCCTCGTGCGACGAGGAACTCGCGAGCAACGATAACCGCACCGCCCTCATTGAGACGGCGGACCGCGGTCTCTTGGTTGCCCTGAACGAACTCAAGGCGGGCCATCTGCAGGAATGGCTCGGGCTCGAACGCGATGAAGTTGGTCTTGTATGAAGACAGCCCCTGGACGCCGAATGCATCGGTCTTGACGGCGCGCATCGATATGGCGCATGTCTGCTCGACGATGGGCATGTCATTGAGGATGCCTTGTGCCTCTTCACTCAGCGGAAGCCCATAAGCGAAGGCGTCGGGAAACTCGATGGTGCCCAGCCAGTCCCGCATCGCCGCGGTGCCGTTGGTCCAGATGCCGATCATGAGCGCCAGGCCAGTCATCAAAGCGCCGGCGGTGAAACCATGGCGGTAGGGTGTGGCTCGAACCGTTCGCCCCAGCAGCTGGCTCGGTAGCCCAAACAGCATGGAAACGGGGCGTGAGCAGAGATACGCGATGAACACCACGAGTGGGACGGAGACCAGAAAATAGCCGAGGAACATCGCGGGCAGGCCCAGCGAGGCGTAGACCCAGAAAAAGTAGGAGCTGTTGGCGAGGGTGAGCACGATCACGATCATGATCAGCACCCCAACCGCGCCGATGCTGCCCACAAGCCCGATGCCCTTGATCGCTTGGGGCGTGGCCCGGACAGTCATCGCCCGGAGCGGTGAGAGCGATGCCGCACGCCATGCGGGCCACATCGCCCCGAGCAACCCAGCACCAACAGCGCCGGTGACGGTCAGCGAGAGCATGATGGGCGGGATCACCAGGCCCTGTGACATCTGCTGGTCAAAGACTTGGGTGAGCAGGTACGCCAGGACCACGCCCGCGGGCAGACCGATGAGCACACCGAGCCCCGCGACGATGAACCCCACCAGCAGCTGCGCGATCGCCAACTGATGCCTGCTGGCACCGATCGCGCGGAGCACGGCGAGGGTGCGTTGCTGCTCGGCAACACCGGTCGTGAGCCCCGTCGTGATGATGAACGCCGCGGATATCAGCGCGATCACCGAGACGAGCACGAAGCCCAGCTGCGATGCCGCCATGTTCTGCTCAACACCGGAAGTGATACGGCCCGTGGTTTGGAGCAGGGCCTGCGGGAACACGCTTGCTTTGTTGGACTCAACAAACGCATCAGGATCGATGCCCTCATTGAGCTTGAGTTCGATGTCACTGAGTTGGTCTTTGGATCGCGCGAGCGCATCGAGAGTCTCGATTGTCGTAAAGGCGATGGGCTTGCCACCGATCGGGGCGGGCGCCGCGATCCCGACAATTGTCAGGTACCGCTCGCGACCGAACAAGCGGGGCACGACGAGCTGATCGCCAACCCTTGGGCCGACCGCCTCGTTGCGCTGCTGTGCTTGTGACGCTGTCGGTGCGAGCAACTCCGAAGACGGTGTCGGCTTGCCCAGGTATGCTCCTGGGTCTGCAAGTAGATCAGGCCCTTGGCCGGATCGTACCTGCTGTGCATAGGACCATGACATCCGCTGGGCGACGCGCAGGTCGATCACGATCTCGTCGAGGCGTTCTGGATAACGACCTTCGGTAAGCTCGATCGGGCGGGCGGCAAACTCGATCTGCGGATTGATTCCGTTGACAAACGCGTTGACCGCGTAGCGCTGGGCGACGATCTTGAAGCCCGCATCGGGGTCCTCTTCGAGAATCGGCTCATACTGATCGAGCTTGATCACCAGCGAGAGCGTTGATTGCAGCCGTGGCACGGCTTGCTGAACTCCCTCCCACTGCTGTGCTTGTGAGAGCAGATCCGACGAGAAAGTCTCGCCGTCTGTGGGCAGCAGGCGGACTTCTGCGGTCCCGATCTGGGTATCGATCTGTGCCTTAAACGCGGCGTTGAGCGAGGCCATCGCGCACGCGATCGTGCTGACGAGCACGACCGAGAGGGCGACGGCGCCCGCGAGCAGCAGCACCCGGCTACGGCGTGCTGAGCAGATGCTGTGTGCGAGTCGCAATGGTGCCCGCATCTAGCCCTCCTTGCTCGCTGTTTGCGTTGGGGTTGTCGATTCCCCCGACAATAATCCCATCGTTCATGATCAGGATGCGTTCGCAGTATCGCGCGGCTTCGGGCTCGTGGGTGACCATCACCACCGTGACCTGCTCCTCGCGCGCGACGCGCTGAAGCATGGACCAGACCAACTCGCTCGCGGTCGTATCAAGATTCCCAGTTGGCTCATCGGCAAAGATAACCTGAGGCTGGTAGAGCATGGCCCGGGCGATCGCCACGCGCTGCTGTTCACCGCCGCTGAGTGCTTCGGGGCGGTGCTCGGCCCGATCGCTCAATCCCAGCATTTCCAGGAGTTCATGCGAGCGATCTTCGAGGGCTTTGCTGAGTTTTCCTGCCAACAGGCCGGGCAACTGCACATTCTCGGTCGCCGTCATCGTCGGGATGAGGTTGAACGCCTGGAAGATAACGCCGATTTCCTGTCGGCGGAAGCGGGTTGCTTCTCGTTCGCTCATGCTGTGGACCTGGTGCCCCGAGACAACGACCTGCCCGGAATCTGGCCGGTCCATGGCGCTGAGCATGTGCAGCAGGGTGGACTTTCCAGAGCCCGATCGCCCCATGATCGCATAAAAACCGGCCTCATCAATCCTGAGATCGACTCCCCGCAGGGCGTTCACCGTGCGATCGCCGATGACAAAGGACTTTTTCACTTGGGTGCAGGTGATCATGGGCGCGTGCAAACCTCTCCCAAGCGTAGACCGATCCCGCGGGGGATGTTCGTTTGTTTGGATTGGGCTGCGCGTTGTTTCAGAGCGACTCGTCGTACGCCGCCGCGTCCATGCAATCGTCGAGATTGCCACGGTCGGTGACTTTGATTTTTAGAAGCCAGCCATCGCCGTAGGGGTCGTTGTTGACCATTTCTGGGTTGTCGCTGAGGGCATCGTTGACTTCGATGATCTCGCCACCAGCCGCACTGTAGATGTCGCTGGTGGTTTTAACCGATTCGACCTCCCCCACGCTCTCGCCCGGGGCGATCTCGGTGCCGACCTCTTGCATCTCGACAAAGGTGACATCGGTGAGCTGGTCTACGGCGTAGGTTGTGAGCCCGATGGTGAGGATGTCACCATCAACTTTGTACCATTCGTGGGATTCTGAATAAACGCGATCATTCGGGGTGCTCATCTGGGATGCTCCATACTTCGGAGGATTGATACAAAGGGCTACTGAGCCCATGCTAGCCGTCTGGGCTTGGGTTGATCGCACGAGATCGTTGGGAAAAATACGATCGCAGACGCACACGGGGCGGGTTTTCCGATATCATGATCCAGCCCGAAGCGGCCGGAGGATCCGGTCCCTTCTCGCCGTCTGTGCATGCAGTCGTTCCCACTCGCTTGAACAGCCGACATGGAGGTTGCGCTGATCATGACACAAATCTCATCTCCTGCTGAGCAGACCACCACACCTTCCATATCGCCCGCATCGCCCGATCTTTCGAGTTCCGCGGGTCTTCGCCTGTCCTCGCTTACGCTGGCTGGGTTTAAGAGCTTCGCAGACAAGACCACCTTTACCTTCTCCGATCCGATCACCGGCATTGTCGGCCCCAACGGGTGCGGCAAGTCCAATGTGGTCGATGCGATCAAATGGGTGCTGGGCGAAAGATCCTCTAAGTCTTTGCGTGGCAAGGAGATGATCGATGTCATCTTTGCCGGGTCATCGGTCCGCAAGCCCGCGGGCATGGCCAGCGTGTGCCTGACCTTTGAGAACCCCAAGCTGACCGATGCGCTGCTGGCCGAGCTGATTGCCGCAGCAGGCGGGACCGATGGGGTCGAGGAGGACGAGGGCGACATACAAGAAACCGGTGGCCCAGGCGTGCCGCCTGTGCGATCTCAGGAGATCACGGAAGAAGACAGCACTGGCGAGACGCCCGTGCCACCAGAATCTGGATCAACTGATGATACTGATGATAAGGATCAGGAATCCCACCCCGCCCACGACAGCCACACAAGCGATGAGGATGCCGATCGAGCCGCGGAGGAGGGCGAGTCGGAGGCGGCCGCCATCATCACGCAGCGATCAAGGATCGGGCGTCCATTGCCGATCGATGCCGATGAGGTGAGCGTTGAGCGTCGTCTGTATCGCGACGGCAAGTCCAAATACATTATCAACGGGCGGACGGCCCGGCTCAAAGACATCCGCGACCTGTTCCTCGACACCGGCATCGGTGCCGATGCCTACTCGATCATCGAGCAAGGCAAGGTAGACCGGATGCTGCTGGCCTCGCCGATGGAACGACGGGTAATCTTCGAGGAAGCCGCGGGCATTGCCAAGTATCGCCAACGCCGGGTGGAATCGCAGCGAAAACTCGAAAAGACCGAGACCAACCTCATCCGCACCCGCGAGCAGCTCGATTCGACCGAGCGTCGTCTGCGTCTGGTGAAGGGCCAGGCCTCCAAAGCACGCCGGTTCCAGGAACTCGACGGCGAGTACCGGGCCCTGCGGATGGCGTTGGCGTTTGAGCAATACGACGACATCCGCAAGCGTCTGGAAGGGTTGACCTCGCAGATCGCCTCACTTGAGGACGAAAAGGCCCGCACGGAACTGACGCTGCGCGAAGCCGAGGACGAACACAACCAGGTCAGCCAGACCCACCATCAGCGCACCCGCACGCTACGCGAGCTTGAAGAGCAGCTGACCAAAGCACGGCATCTGGCCGAATCGGCCCAGCAACGCGGCGAGATGACCATCCGGGCCATCGAAGAAGCTGCCCGCTCGGTCGAACTGGAGACCAATCGGCTCGAAGAATCGACCAATCGGCTGGGCGATCTCGACGAGCAGCTCGCCGACCACGCCAAGGGCGTTGAGACGCTCGAAACCCAGCTTGCCGATGCGCAGGCCGCACTCAACAGTGCCAACGAGACCAAGCACGATGCGGCCCGCGATGCGGCGACGCATCGGCAGAAACTCGACGAGACCCGAGCCGCGTGTGCTTCGATCGAACGCGAGCACGCGACGCTGGTCACACGGGTGCAGTCCGATGACCGTCGTATCGAGAGCATCAGTGAGCAGGCATCGACACTGCGTGCCCGTCTCGAAGCGCTCCGCGGTGTCCGCGACGATCGCAAAGCTGAGATCGACCAGAGCACCGGCATCATCACATCGCTTGAGGATGAACTCCGAGTGCTCGAAAGCAAGCTCAGCGCCATCACCTCTGATGAGCAGCGTGTTGGCGATGCCCGATCACAACTCGCGGAACGGGTAGACGAGCTTGACGAGCAGCGTGTGCGGCTGGAAACGCGTTCAAGCACACTCGATGAGATGGTCCGGGCACGCGTGGGGCTCGACGATGCTGTGCGTGAGGTGCTCGATCGCAAGGAGCAGGGTCAAGGCTTCGCTGGTGTGCTCGGGTCGCTGGCCGAACTGATCGAGGTCACAAGCGAGCACGCGGCCCCGATCGAGTCGGCGCTTGAAGACGCATTACAATCGGTGGTGGTCGAGTCGATCGCCAAGATGCCCAGCGCCGCCGAGCTTTCTGAGCTTCCCGGGCGTGTGACCTTCCTGCCGCTGACAAACATGTCGATGCCTGAGCCGTCGGATCTGGCGTTGAATCAGTTGGCAACCATCGCGGGTGGACGGATCACGCTGCTGCGTCCTTTGGTGCAGGCCCGCTGCACCGATCCATCAATCCGCGATCAGATCAGTGCCCTGCTCGACCGCATCCTGGCGACCACGGTGCTGGTGAGCGATCTCGATACCGCGATGCTGCTTGCTGCGGGACCGCTGCGGGGCGTACAGGCCCGATTCGTGACCCATGCGGGGACGGTCATAGAACCCGACGGGCGTGTGTGTGCTGGGCCGGCGAACGACAGCCAAGCAGCCGGCCTGCTCGCGCGTCGCGCCGAGCTTGATGAACTCACGCAGACGCTGTCAGAGCATGTTCGTGTCTTTGAATCCGAGCGTGACGAGCTTGCCCGCGTAGATGCCGATGCGTCGCAGCTGGCACAGCAGCGATCGGCGCTGCATTCATCGATTGGATCGCGGAAGCAAACGCTTGTTCAGGCCCAGCACACGCTTGATAAGCACCAATCGGAGCTTGATCGGGTGCTGCGTGATATTGAGCGCGGCGACGACGAGCAGCGCACCAATGCCCGGCGTCTCGAAGAAATCAACGAAGAACGCAGCAACCTGACGGATCGGGCGACCAAGCTCGAGGGGCTCTTGAGCGAGCAGCAGGTCCAGGCCGAGCAGTCCAAAGATGCCCTTGGTGAATGCGAGCGGATTCTCGAAGAGGCCAACGAAAAGGTCTCCGCGGCCCGTGTTCAGTCCTCCACGATCCATGAGCAGCTTCGCTCGGAGCAGCGACAGCTCGAGGGGCTCGCTGCGCAGCGTGACGAGAGTGAACGACAGTGCGGGCTTGCGCAGCGACAGATCGAACGCACCAAGGCGATCCTCGACGAGCACCAGCGGGTGGCCCGCGAATCCATCGAGCAGGAGCGCGACGCCAACGCCCAGATCGAGACGCTTGAGGCCCAGTCGGGCGAAGCGTTGGTGCTGGTGCGTGAATCAGATGCCCGATTGCGCTCGATCAACGGGCGTTTGGCGGATGTCCGCGACACAGCAGAGGCGTTCCAGCGTGATTGGCACGCGATCGAAACTTCACGGCGCGAGACCGAGGTCAAGCGTGAAGTGATCGAGGAACGCACGCTCGAAGATCTGGGCATCGATCTTGTAATCGAGTACCCCGAGTACCGCCACATCATGAAACCGGGCGACCCGCAGGGGGACATCGAACGCATCGATGTCGATGAGACCACGGCCCGGGTGAATATCCTCAAGGGCGAGATCAAGTCGCTGGGCAGCGTGAACATCGCGGCCATCGACGAGGAATCCAACCTCACAGAACGCAACGACGAGCTGATCTCTCAGGTCCGTGATATCGACGAGGCCCGGATCAAGCTGGCCACGCTGATCGAGAAGCTCAATGTTGCCTCGCGGACCCGCTTCGGCGAGGTCTTTGCCTCGATTCAGCAGGAGTTCGGCGGACGAAACGGCATGTTCCGACGCCTGTTCGGCGGCGGTCGCGCTGAGGTGCGGCTCATGGGATTGGTCAAAGAGGTCGATGGCCAGAAGGTCCAGACCGACGAGATCGATCTGCTCGAATCGGGCATCGAGGTCATCGCAAAGCCGCCGGGCAAGGAGCCACGCTCGATCAACCAGCTCTCGGGCGGCGAGAAAACCATGACGGCCGTGGCGATGCTGCTGGCGATCTTCCGCTCCAAGCCGAGTTGTTTCTGCGTGCTCGACGAAGTCGATGCGGCCCTCGACGAGGCCAATGTCGGGCGGTTCTGCTCGACGCTGGACATCTTCGCGCTCCAGTCACGCTTCATCGTCATTACCCACAACAAACGGACCATGCAGGCCACCGACAAGCTCTTCGGCGTCACCATGCAGGAGCGCGGCGTGTCTAAACGCGTCGAGGTCCGATTCGACCAAGTGGGCGAGGACGGCGAAATCGCCAAGCCCGAGCCAGCCGAAGCCGTTATCGAAGACGAGCCCGTGTCCCCAGCCGATGGCGTCAAACCCAGCGGCGCGTTGCGGGCGGCCTTGGCGTCGATGCGTGACGAAGCGACTGAGGCACAACCGATCGAAGCGAGCTGAGCATCGAGAACTGAGTGAAGCCAACTAAGTCGCGGATTGAATGTGATGTGTCCATTCGATGCGATATTGGCTGTGTTTCGATGGTTTTTGACTTTCGCATCTGGTAGGCCGCCGGTATACTTTCCGCATGATTCGATACGCAAAGACCGCCATCCTGTGCATGATCCTGATCATCTCTAGTCCGGAGGCGAAATCTGATATCGTCACGCTCAAAGACGGGACGACCTATGAGGGGGTTGTGGTCAGTGAGAACCGCGCGGAAGTGGTCCTTGAGATCACCATCGCGAACATCAAGACAACCAAGACCTTCACACGCTACAAGGTTCGCTCGATCGAATATAAGCCGGTGGAAGGCCAATCAGAAGACGAAACCGAAAACGAAGCAGAAGACGAACGCACGAGCACCACCACCGCTTCGGAGCTTGATGATGACGAGTCAATCGACGAGAGTGAAGCCGATGATGAGCGTTTGACACCTGCCGAGCGGCTCGAGGCCCGACGCAACCGGGTGCTGTATATGGTGATCCCGGTGGAGGGCATGATCGGGCTTGAAACCAACGCTACGGGATTGCGTAACGCGCTGATTCAGGGACGACGAAAGAAAGCCCAGCATGTTGTGTTCACGATTGATTCTGGCGGCGGGTATGTGTACGACGCTGTCGAGACACTCAAGGTGCTCAAGGAGTTTGATGGCGACTTCGAGTACCACGCCCTGATCGAGGAGGGCGCGATCAGCGCCGCCAGTGTGTATGTGGCCGCGGCGGATAAGATCTGGGTTCGACCTGGATCGCGTGTGGGCGGGGCGGTCGCGTACAGATCAGATAACTCTTCGGGGGCTGCTGAGGTGGACGCGAAGTTCAACTCGATCTGGGCCGCCGAGATCGCATCAAGGGCCCAGAGCAAGGGGCACCCGCCAGAGGTGTTCCGAGCGATGGTCGAGCCGGGCGCCGAGGTGTGGATCGATGACGAGGGCAAGATCTACCCGTCGCGTCCATCGTCTCGCGGCGCGCAGCAACTCGACAACAGCACCACAATCTTTACCATGCGTGCCGACCAGATCGTTGAGGCCAAGATGGGGCAGTTGTTCGAGGGGGAACTCGAGGATCTTGGCGAGTTGCTCGACATCAGTTCATGGGCTGAAATGCGCGGCGCAGGTCAGCGGGCCATGGAGACCGCGGGCAGGGAACGGATCATGCTTTCTGAGCGTTTGGAGGAAGCTGCCAAGGTCTTTGTTGACGCGCTCGAAGCGTATCAGAAGGATGACCCACGCTCGTTCGATGACTACCGTTTTTACCTGCAACGAAACGGGACGTACATGGCAGACGGCCCCTCGGTCCAGCGTTGGCGTGAGCGTTGCGATACGACGGTGCGTCATTGCGACATTATGCTCCAAGCCCTGGCACGGGTGGCGGAGGTGAATAAGCGTGCGGACAAGATCGGGGCTTTGCACCTCAATGTGCTGCCCAACGACATCGGGCACGATACCTACACCGTGATCAGCGATGACCGGCTTTGGTTGATCGATAATCGGAGCCGGGTTCCCCAGCCGTAGTCTGAACTGCCCGGCGGATGATTTGAAGGGCCGTTCCAGCCGAGTTTGTCCAAGGATCACCTCCCTCGATGTCACAGCAGAGTGGGCAGAGACGCTACGATTGAGCACAATGTGCCCTAGCCCACAGCAGCCATTTGAAGTCGTTTCTGACTACCGCCCCGCAGGCGACCAGCCCGAGGCAATCGAATCGCTTGTCGCGTCCATCGACTCGGGCCAGAAGTACAGCTGTCTGTTGGGCGCGACGGGGACGGGCAAGACATTCACCATGGCACACACGATCGCGCGGGTGAACAAGCCTACGCTGGTCCTCTCGCACAATAAAACGCTCGCCGCACAGCTCTTTGAAGAACTCAAGTCATTCTTCCCGAACAACAGCGTCAACTACTTCGTCTCTTACTACGACTATTACCAGCCCGAGGCGTACATCCCGGGCCGCGATATCTACATCGAGAAGGACAGCTCTCGCAACGATGACCTCGACCAGCTCCGGCTGGCCGCAACATCGAATCTGATCCAACGCCGCGATTGCATCGTCGTGGCGTCGGTCTCGTGCATCTTCGGTCTCGGGTCACCCAGCGCGTATTCTGAAAAGGTGTACACGATTCGCTGCGGCATGCAGCTCCCCCGGCGCGACCTGTTCCTGTCGCTCAACGCGATGCAGTACGAACGGGCCGAGATCGATTTCATGCGAGGCACCTACCGCGCCCGCGGCGACGCGATCGAAGTCTGGCCCGCATACGAGAAGTTCGCGATCCGCATCGAACTCTTTGGAGATGAGGTCGAACGCATCGAGCTGATCAACCCGATCAGCGGCGAGCTGCTTGCCCAAGAGCAGCAGTACTTCCTGTTCCCCGCCGTCCATTATGTCATGCCCGAGGACCGCATGAGCGAGGTGCTCAAGGCGATCCGCGAGGAGATGGATGAGCAGGTCATGCGCTTTCGCCATGAGGGCAAGCTGCTCGAGGCACAGCGGTTGCTTGCACGAACCAAGTACGACCTTGAGATGATCGAAGAGATCGGGTATTGCCAGGGCGTGGAGAACTACTCACGCTATATGGACGGGCGCATGCCCGGCGAGCGGCCGTTCACGCTGCTCGATTACTTCGACTATGCGCCTGGGAGACAAGGAAATAGGCGATCGGTTATCGATAGTGAGGAAGAGGTGGATACCCGCGATCACGAGCTTGACGCTGCCCGATTTGGGGTTGAGCGAACCAATCTCAAGGATTGGATGATCATGATCGACGAGTCGCATGTGACCCTGCCTCAGGTCCGCGCGATGTTCAACGGCGACAAGGCCCGCAAGCAGGTGTTGGTTGATCACGGCTTCCGCCTGCCCAGCTGTCTCGACAACCGCCCGCTTCGATTTGAAGAGTTCGAAGCGCTGGTGCCTCAGGTTGTCTATGTCTCCGCAACGCCCGGTCCCTATGAGCTTGAGAAGACGCACGGCGAGATCATCGAGCAGGTGATCCGGCCCACCGGATTGGTTGACCCCGAGGTCGAAGTCCGCCCAGCGGCCGGGCAAGTCCCCGATCTTCTTGAACGCTGCAAAGAAACAATCGAAAAGGGTGATCGTGTCCTCGTGACCGCGCTCACCAAGCGTCTGTGCGAGGATCTGACCACCTATATGAGCGACCAGGGGCTCCGTGTTCGCTATCTGCACTCGGACATCGAGACCCTTGAGCGGGTCGAGATCCTCACCGACCTGCGCCGCGGGGAGTTCGATGTCCTGATCGGTGTGAACCTGCTGCGCGAGGGGCTCGATCTGCCTGAGGTTTCATTGGTATGCATCCTCGATGCCGACAAAGAGGGGTTCCTGAGAAGCGCAACCTCGTTGATCCAGCAGATGGGGCGTGCGGCACGAAACGCGGAATCCAAGGTCATCCTCTATGCCGACAAAATGACCAAGGCGATGAGCACGGCCATGGACGAGACCCAACGCCGGCGAGACAAGCAACTCGAATACAACACAGAGCACGGCATTATCCCGGTGACGATCCACAAGGAGATCCGAGGCGGGATCGAGAACATACTCAAAGCCCGCAAAACCGCGAAAGCGGCGACCATCGACGAGGTGGACGATCCATCGCTCGATGCCGACCTGCTCGTGCGCATGCTTGAGAGCGATATGCTCGAGGCGGCCGAGTCGACGGACTTCGAATCGGCGGCCCTGCTCCGCGACCAGATGAAGCATGTACGCGAACTCATCGAGATGCACCGGGTGGATAGCGTGCTCGACGGCGATAGCCCGCTGCTGCTTCGCCGCTCCGAGATCGCTCGGGCTATGAAGCCACGGGGCAATAAGCCGGGTGCAGCCAACACCCGTCGGGGCAAGCCCCGGACACGCGATCGGAAATAGAAATCCCCTCGGAACAAACGATCGATCCACCAGAATGCCTCACCGGGTGGGCACTACACCCCCGCTATCGGGTATGCTTGGGGCATGATCGAGCGTGTGGGTTCATATCAGGTGGTTCGAGAGCTTGGGCGTGGCGGCATGGGGGTGGTCTACCTCGCAGTCGATGAGCGTCTTGGCCGCGATGTGGCGATCAAGGCGTTGCCGGAGCATCTCGCGAATGAACCGGACCGGCTCGTCCGTTTCCAGCGAGAAGCCCGGGTGCTCGCATCGCTCAATCACCCGAATATCGCCGGTATCCATGGGCTCGAAGAGTCCGAGGGTAACCACTATCTGGTACTCGAATATGTGGAGGGCGAATCGCTCGATACGGTTCTCCAACGCGGGCCGCTCCCGATGGATGAGGCGGTCGAGACCGCGATCGCGATCGCTCATGGGCTCGAAGCTGCACACGACAAGGGCATCGTCCATCGCGATCTCAAGCCCGCGAACATCATGATTACGGCTGATGGCATCCCCAAAGTGCTCGACTTCGGGCTTGCTCGGCAATCAGAGACCCCGGATTCTACAACCGATTATGCTGCTCTGGCAGAGACACTGACGAGTTCAGGACAAGGCGGGCACGGGCCGCACAGCCCAACGATCGCTGGCGTGATCATGGGTACCGCGGGCTACATGTCACCCGAGCAGGCCCGCGGGCGTCAAGCGGATAAGCGTTCGGACATCTTCAGCTTCGGCTGCGTGCTCTACGAGTTGCTCACGGGCGCGAGGCCGTTCCCTGGCGAGACCGTTGCCGATGTGCTGGGCGCGACCCTGCATAAGGAGCTCGATCTCTCGCTGCTGCCGGATTCAACGCCGCCCAATGTCCGGAGGGTGCTGACACGCTGCCTGATCAAGGAAAAACGCAACCGGCTGCACGATATCGCTGACGCTCGCATTGAGCTGCAGACCCCCGAGGCGTTCGCTGGCTCTGATCAGCCCGAGCCAGGGCGAAGTGTGCGAACACTGCTGGTGTTTGGATCGCTGCTGCTGTGCGCTGGCGCAGCCGCTGCGTGGCTGCTCAAGCCGGGCGGGATGACCGAAGTTATTACACCGCCACCACAGATCGTTCTTGATGCCGAGATTCTCTTGCCCAACTCGCAACGCCTGGGACACGCCTTCCAGCCCGGCGCATCGATCTCTGACGATGGTTCGATGATCGTCATGCCCGTCAACGATGAGCCGGATCCTGAGGGCACGGTGAGCGCGGTCGATCGTGGCGGCTGGAGCGCATCCACCGGGCTGATGCTTCGGCGCCTGGATACGCCGGGGTTCACGCCCGTCGCGGGGGCTGGCCCGGGGAGTCTTCAGCCGGTGTTCTCGGCGGATGCTGGCTCGATCGCGTATGTGACCAACGCCGGAACGATCATGAAGATCTCCACCAGCGGGGGCAGGCCCGTCCGCCTGTGCGAGGTCTCGTCGCTTGTGGTCGGGCTCGACTGGCACAGCGATGGGTACATCTACTTCGGGCTTCGCGATGGCGGCGGCATCCAGCGTGTGTCCGAGACCGGCGGGCAGCCTGAAGCCGTCACGACACCCGATGCGGGCCTTGGCGAGAACGCGCATGCGATGCCTACGGTGCTGCCGGATGGCGGGCTGCTCTTCAGTGTATATGTGAACAACTTCGACAGCGCCTCGATCGCCTATGCGCCCGCCAGCGGCGCTGCCCACGTGCGTCTTGTGGACGATGCTTCCCAGCCCCGCTACGCCCGGGGGCATGTGGTGTTTGCCCGCGAGGGGGCGTTGTATGCGTTGCCCTTCGATCCGCTTTCGCCCGAAGTCGATCGTGATCCGCGCCCGCTGCCCGAGGAGGTGGTGCACTCGAAGTACTACGGCAACTTTCTCACGCGGAGCGAGGCGGCCCAGTTCGACCTCTCGTCAACGGGCACACTGATCATTGCTGAGGGCGGCGTGCCACAGGAGAACGACTTCATCCCGATGTTCGTGGACATGCAGGGCACGGAGACCCCGATTGAAATCGAGGCTCGTTCGTATGTGTTCGCCCGCACGATGGGTGATGGCGAGCGCTTGGTGTTCATGAACGCCTATGACCCGGAGATGGCCCTGTGGATCCACGAGCCCGAGCGCGGCATCTCTCGGCGTCTGATCACGCCCGACGACATCTGGTTCGCGACCGGGCCGGGCCCCAACGATGTCACGCTGACCCCCAAGCCCGACGGGGCAGGGAAGGGGACGCTGGGCGTGCTTGATGTTGACACGGGCCTTGCTTCGCTGCGCCCGCTGCCGGTGCCCGAGGATCTGAACTTCTGGCCGGCCCAGTGGTCGCCCGATCGGCAGCATCTGGTCGGCGTTGGGAACACATCGAGCACCGATGACGAAGGAATCGCCTTCAACATCTGGGTGTACGAGGTCGATGGCGGCTGGTCGCGATTGACGGACTCGGAGGGCCAGATCGAGGGCTGGCCTTCGATCTCACCCGATGGGCGCTGGATTGTGTACTCGGCGACTGAGTCCGAACGCCTTGAGGTCTTTGTGCGCCCGTTCAATCGACCCGGTCCGACCCGGCGCGTCTCGACCGATGGCGGCACAGAGCCGCGATGGTCGCCCGATGGTTCGGAGATCTTCTATCGGCA
Organism: Phycisphaerales bacterium UBA1924; assembly: GCA_965283805.1. Taxonomy (GTDB): domain Bacteria; phylum Planctomycetota; class Phycisphaerae; order Phycisphaerales; family UBA1924; genus UBA1924. Next base: position 714,190 of record CBDIPV010000001.1, read on the forward strand.
GCTGCTGGCGACGGGGTTCCGACCCGGGCGCGGGGTGCTTTCGGTAGGCCTGTCCTTCGCGGCGGATGATCCAGAGCGGATGGTGCTCGCTCGCCCGGTCGAGCGGTTCGAGACGGCCTCGGACTGCGTGGCGGTCATCCCGATCACATCGTGGGACTTTGCATCAGACGGACGTGCGCTGTTCATCCGGCTGGAAGACCCCGAAGCGCGTCATGCGTTCATGTCTGAACTCTTCCCCGATCGCCTGCGGGTCGTCCAGAACTGGGCCAGTCGGCTTGGCACGGACTCTTCCAACTGAACACATTCATGATCGACCACTCCATGCCGGATACACCAAACCAAATCGGACCATACGAAGTCATTCGAGAGCTTGGGCGTGGCGGCATGGGGGTGGTGTACCTGGCCAATGACACACGCCTGGATCGGCAGGTGGCGATTAAGGCGCTGCCGACGGAGCTGGCGGCGGACCCCGGTCGGCTCGATCGCTTTGAGCGTGAGGCGAAGACGCTGGCGTCTTTGAACCACCCGAACCTCGCCGGGATCTACGGCGTCGAGGAACAGGACGGGGCGCGGTACCTGATTTTGGAATATGTCGAGGGCGAGACGCTGGAGCATGCGCTCGATCGTGGCCCGATGCCCGTCGACGATGCCATCGAGCTGGCGGTTCAGATCGCCGCGGGCATCGAGGCGGCGCATGATGCGGGGGTGATCCATCGGGACCTCAAGCCCGCCAATATCGTCATCACGCCTGATGGTGTGGCCAAGGTGCTCGACTTTGGGCTGGCGCGGATCGAGGATGGGAGTTCTTCGACGGGCGCGTATGACGCGGAGACGTTGTCGATGCAGCGGCAGCAGCACTCCCCCACCATCGAGGGCGCGATTCTGGGCACGGCGGCCTATATGTCGCCCGAGCAGGCACGAGGGCGTCGGGTCGATAAGCGGACGGACATCTGGTCCTTCGGGGTGGTGCTCTACGAGATGCTGACCGGGCAGAGCCCGTTCCGCGGGGAGACGGCGAGCGATTCGATCGGGGCGGTGCTGCACAAGCAGTTTGATCTGGAGCAGATTCCAAAGGATGCACCACACAGCGTGCGTGTGGTCTTGCAGCGCTGCCTCCAGCGCGATCGGAACCTGAGGTACAGGGACATCGGGGACGCGCGGCTGGATCTGCTGAACCCTGTCGTTGAGCGTATGGCGCAGGAAACGCGTCGCATGCTGCTGCCGTGGGCGGTCGCTGTAGTGGCCGTGCTCTTGGTGGCCGCCACGCTCGCGGTCGGGATGATGCGTGTGCGCAGCCCTGGCCCGACGGCATTGCCGAGGGTCGAGTTCGAGATCCAGGTTCCCCTTGCACGCGCACAGTTCTCGAGCACATCGTCCGTCGCGATCACGGATGACGGCCAGTCCATCGCGGTGCAAGCGGATTACGATGGGTTCGATCCGATCTTTGTCCGGCATCTCGATCAGGATGCCCTGCGGCGTGTCCAGACCCCGTGGGCGGAGGAGCCGGAGCTGATCCGCTGGACGCGTGACGGGCGGTGGCTGATCGTTCGAAAAGGTTCGACCTCGTCGGGCGAGCTCTGGAAAGTCAGCCCATTCGGAGAAGCGCCGCAGCTGATCAGTGCGCTCCCGAATCAAGGCTTCATCTGGATAGATAGCGTTGATTACCTCGACGACGACACGCTCATTGTCGGGCTGGCCCCGGCTGGGCTCTGGACTGTTCCCGAGCGTGGCGGGAGACTGAAGCAGTACCTTGAACCCGCGGAGAAGGAGATCCTTGTCCAGCCGCAGCCGGTTCCGGGTTCGGATGCGCTGCTGTTCTTCGAGGTCAATGGGGGCACGCTCGAGATGCTCAAAGACGGCGTGCGGCGCACGCTGTTCGATTTCCAGGGTGATCGGCTCTCCCAGCTGGAGATCGCTCCGGATGGGACCCTGCTCTTCTCGATCTATTCCGGAACGTACTCCCGAGGAACATACAGACTCGATCTGGATCTCGAAACACTCGAAGTCACTGGTGACCCGCTCATGATCTATCCGGTCGGCGATGTGGACATCGCCGACAATGGCACACTCGTGGTCGGATCCCGCCATGTCTCCGTTCCGCTGATGCGGGATCTGGCCTGGATGAATCCTGACGGGAGTGTGTCCGAGATCGTCGCGAAGGGACTGCCCAACGCAAGAGATGCTTCACTCTCTCCCGATTCGGGTCGGGTTGCGACGAGTCTCGTATCATCCGCCTCGGTCGGACAAGACGAGCTTGAGTATGACATCGCGGTGATCGATCTGGGCAATGGATCGCGCTATGAACTGCGTGATTCCACGGGCAATGACTATTACCCGTTCTGGGCCGCGGACGGTGACGCGATCATCTATACCACATACAACGCGGGGATCCGTAGGTCCTATCAACGCCCGGCATCTGGCGCCGGCAAACCAGAAACGATTGTCGAGCGATCCATGATTACGCGCCCATCCGAAGACGGGCGATACATCCTCAGCTGTATCGATCAGTTCATCTACATGAACACAGACGATCGTAAATCAACCGTCTTCTCCGAGAATCCAAGCTACAACTTCGATCTGAGTTCGCAGAGCACCTACCTCGCCTACACGGCCGGCGAGGCGGGTGACGGGGTCCTGTTGCAACGGTTCCCCGAGGGTGGGGCGATGTCAACTGTGACCACGATGGTCGCATCGGATCTGAGCTGGTCGGACGACGATTCGAAGCTGTACTTCTGGGCCGAGGATGCGTTCTGGGAAACCCCGGTGGACCTCTCTGGATTGCAGCCGAGCGTCGGGCTGCCGAGGCCGCTCTTCAGCGCGGACGACACCAGGGTTGTGCCCTCAAGTATGTACGGCATCGGCACCGATGGACGATTCCTCATGCTGCTTGAGCCTGAAGAGCTTCCAGAAAAAATGGAGTCCATGCCCATTCGGATCATTCAGGGCTGGATGGATGGGGGCACACAAAGCAGATGATCGAACACATCGGACCATACGAAGTCATTCGAGAGCTTGGGCGTGGCGGCATGGGGGTGGTGTACCTGGCCAATGACACGCGCCTGGATCGGCAGGTGGCGATCAAGGCGCTGCCCACGGAGCTGGCTGCTGACCCCGGTCGGCTCGATCGCTTTGAGCGTGAGGCCAAGACGCTGGCGTCTTTGAACCATCCAAACCTCGCCGGGATCTACGGCGTAGAGGAACAGGACGGGGCGCGCTACCTCGTGCTTGAGTATGTGGATGGGGAGACGCTGGAGCATGCACTGGATCGTGGGCCACTTTCTGTCGAGGATGCCATCGAGCTTGCGATTCAGATCGCCGCGGGGATCGAGGCGGCGCACGAGGCGGGGGTGATCCATCGGGATCTGAAACCAGCGAACATCGTCATCACGACTGATGGTGTGGCCAAGGTGCTCGACTTTGGGCTGGCGCGGATCGAGGATGGGAGTTCTTCGACGGGCGCGTATGACGCGGAGACGTTGTCGATGCAGCGGCAGCAGCACTCGCCCACCATCGAGGGCGCGATCTTGGGCACGGCTGCGTACATGAGCCCCGAGCAGGCGCGTGGGCGGCGCGTCGATAAGCGCACGGACATCTGGTCGTTCGGCGTGGTGCTCTATGAGATGCTGACCGGGCAGAGCCCGTTCCGAGGAGAGACGGCAAGCGATTCGATCGGGGCGGTGCTGCACAAACAGTTTGATCTGGGCGCGTTGCCGGCGGGTGTGCCGTTTGGCGTGAAGCGTGTGCTTGAGCGCTGTCTGGAGCGGGACAAGAGCCAGCGGTACCGGGATATCGGTGATGTGCGGATCGAGCTGCTGCGGTCGAGTGATGAGCCGGTGACTGCTGGCGGCGGTGGGCGTCGCGGCATACCAATGGGGTGGGCTGTTGCTGTGGTGGTGTTGATCGGCCTGATCGCATCGGGGATGGGCTGGCTGCTCAAGCCATATCCGCATCCCGAGACGCTGGACCTGGCGATCCCGGTTTCGGATCGTTTCGACCTGATATGGGGTATCGCGCTCTCGCCCTCGGGAGAGACGGTGGCGATGATCGCGCGCGAGCGTGTGGAGGCGGGCGAATCTTCCCCGTTTGCGGTGTATGTGCGTGGGTTGTCTGAGCCACGTTTCCGCAAGCTGCCCGGTACGGATCGCGCGATGGGGTTCGTTCAGTTCTCGCCGAGCGGGCAATCACTTCTTGTTCGCGTTAAGGATGCGGTGCGTCCGGCATCGGAGTTCGTTTCGGTCCCGGTCACGGGCGGGCCGGCCGTGAAGCTGTACGAGATCGTGCAGAATGGCTTGCTGTGGAGTTGCGCCGGGTATCTCTCCGAGGAAGAAATCCTGGTGATCTCGACTGATCGCAGCGCGTTGTACCGGATCAGCACTTCGGGCGGTTCGCCCGAGTTGATGGTGAACCTCACCGGCGTGGAGGATTGGAACTTCAACTACCTCGTGCGTCCGTCGCCGGATTCCGATGCGATCATTGCGGATTCGGAGAACCGGACCGTGGGTTTCTCAGGGCTGATACGGATCGATCTCAAGAGCGGGGCGTGCAGCCTGCTGATCGGGGATGCCGAAGATCCGGCGGTGCTGGCCGATGGGTCGCTCATGTTCAAGCGTGACAACGCGATCTGGCGTGCACCGTTCGAGCGGGATGATTGCGAGGTCCGCGGACCGGCCCGTGGCGTGCTCACGGATGTCAATCTGTACGCGGTTGATCGCGGGGGTGAGCGGGTGGTGTATGTGCCCCTCGATGAGGACCGTCAGCGCATCTCGGTGGACTCCGTCGATGTGAACGGGCGTCTGATTCGGACGCTCTATGATGCTCCGGGGCGAATCGGAGTTTACAGCCGCATAGAGCTTTCTCCGGACGGGAACCTTCTGCTGATGTCGTACTCTGAGGATCTGGACCTGATGCGGGGTCGGCTGTGGATTCTGGATCGCAACTCGGGGCTGACTCGTCCGATCACGCCGAGTGATGAGACAGCCTTCTCACCGACATGGATGCCCGATGGACGGGCGGCGTACTACTCGCTTCGCAGCCCGCCGAACTCGGAGATCATGTCCATGCAAGCGACGCCTGGTGCGCTTGCCGAGCAGCTCTTACCTCGAGATCGCGCGTTCTCTGGTTCTGATCTTTCGATCAGTCCGGACGGACGGCACTTGCTTGTGTCCACGTACACGGAACCCGGCGAACCGGGCATCTACCTGTATGATGTGGGCGATGGGGAGAGTGGGCGGGCGTTTTACGCGTCGTCGGCCAACGAATCCATGGCCGTCTTCAGCCCCGACGGTCGCTGGGTTGCGTATCAGGCCAACGGCACCGGGCGGGATGAGGTGTACGTGCGGCCGTTCAACGCCCAGAACCCGGAGTCCGAGCCGATCTACCCGGTGTCCGTGTCCGGCGGTCGCTCACCGGAGTGGTCACCCGACGGGCGGACCGTGTACTACAGGGGCGTTCGTACCCAGAGGAACACGCTCTTCGCGGCCGAGATCGAAACGGAGCCGGCGTTGGTCGTCACTGCTCGGCGTGCGCTGCTCAGCGATCTGCAAGGCGTGTGGGATTTCATTCCGATGCCCGACGGTACGTTTATTCTGTATCGATCGAATCTCGAGGCTGAGGATCAGATCCCGGACTTTCGTGCCATCGTGAACTGGAAACCCTGATGCGCCCGGGGTATGGACTTCGCGGACAGAACAGAGCGTGGCGGAATGAGAACAGCCACCGAGAGGGAAGATGATGAACGAACGCATCGGACCATACGAAGTCATTCGAGAGCTTGGGCGTGGCGGCATGGGGGTGGTGTACCTCGCCAACGACACACGCCTGGATCGGCAGGTGGCCATCAAGGCGCTGCCGACGGAGCTGGCATCGGACCCTGCTCGCTTGGAGCGTTTCGAGCGCGAGGCCAAGACGCTGGCGTCCCTGAACCATCCGAACCTCGCCGGGATCTACGGCGTGGAGGAGCAGGACGGGGCACGGTATCTGATCCTCGAGTATGTCGAGGGCGAGACGCTGGAGCATGCGCTGGATCGTGGGCCGCTATCGGTCGAGGATGCCATTGAGCTGGCCGTCCAGATCGCGGCGGGCGTGGAAGCGGCGCACGATGCGGGGGTTGTGCATCGGGATCTCAAGCCGGCCAACATCATCGTCTGTCCGGACGACCGGGCCAAGGTGCTTGACTTCGGGCTGGCGCGGATCGAGGAGTCGGGGTCGTCCACGGGCGCGGGTGACGATCAGGCGACGCTGAGCATGCAGCGATCCCAGAACGCGCCCCAGCACTCGCCGACCATCGAGGGTGCGATTCTGGGCACGGCGGCGTATATGAGCCCGGAGCAGGCCCGCGGGCGTCGTGTCGATAAGCGGACGGACATCTGGTCCTTTGGTGTCGTGCTGTATGAGATGCTCACCGGGCAGAGCCCGTTCCGCGGGGAGACGGCGAGTGATTCGATCGGGGCGGTGCTGCACAAGAACCTGGACCTGACGCGCCTGCCGCGGGACACGCCCGAGCGCGTTCAACGCGTGCTGCGGCGCTGCCTGCAGCGGGACAAGACGCTGCGGTATCGGGACATCGGGGATGTGCGGATCGAGCTGCTGAGCACGAGTCTGGACGCGGACGCGTGGGGCGGGGACCAGGGTCGGCGCGGCGTGCCTTTGTGGGGCGCGGCTGCGTTGGCGCTGGTCTGTGCCTCGGTCGTCTTCGGGCTGGCGGTGCTGATGCTGGGCGATGGCGGGTCGGTCGGCGAGGCACGGGTGGCGCGGGACGCGCTGGTGGTCGACATCGCGGCCCCCGAGGGGTACTTGATCGAGCGGCGCCAGGGGCGGCCGCTGTTCTCGCCTGATGGTCAGCGTCTGCTGCTGGTGGTGGCGCCGGTCCCTGAAGCGCCGGGCGGTGTGGCGGGGGTGCGTGTGCCGTGCGTTGTGGATCTGAGGACGGGCGAGTCGGTGGTGTTCGAGCAGTTCCCCGACGCGACCATCCCGCTGTGGCACGATGGCGGGGCTCGGTTCTCGGTGGGAACATCGGGGGTGGACGGGTTCAAGGTCGTTGTCGTGGACTCGACGAGCGGGCGTGTTGAGCACAGCTTCTCGGGTGACCTGGGCGCGGGGCCGATGGGGATGTGGAACTGCGACAACGGGCTCGCGCTCGTTGCGGCGCGCGGCCTGGAGCTGGTCGATACAACCACGGGCGAGCAGGTCGGATCGTTGCCGTTCATGAACGATGCGGATCGCGGCGGCAGCTACCCCGCTTGGCCGTGCATGCTCCCTGATGGGGAGCACTATCTGTACACGATGATGCTCGCGGACGCGGACGCGGGTCTGTACCTGGGATCGAGGGTCGACGGGAGCCAACGCCGCATCCTCCCCAACGAGGCCGTGCGGGGGATCTACCGCGATGCGTTGGACGGCGGTCTGGGATGGCTGTACTGGTCGCTCGAGGATGCGATCTTCCGTCAGCGGCTCGATGTCGAGGCCGGGGCGCTCGTGGGATCACGCGAGACGGTGGCCGAGGGTGTCTGGTCGGGGCAGTGGCCGTACCACACGCCTTTCGATGTGGCCAAAGACGGAAGGCTTGTGTACCCGAGCGAGCCGGCATCGCTCTACGAGAATGAGATGGTCCGTCTCGATGTGGCGACCCTCGAGGAATCGCCGATGGGGATCTTGGGCTCGCTCTGGAACCCGATCCTCTCGAGCGATGGACGCCTGCTGCTGCTCGATGTCACCACAAACGCGACGGCGGGCGACATCTTTGTCATCGAACCGGGGCGGGGGAACCTGCGGACGCTGATCTCAGGCGATACGGTGAACGAGACCTTCCCGATCTGGGTCGGGCGGGAGAACAATCGGATCGTGTTCGCACACGACGGCGATATCTTCATGGCCTACTACGACGGGCGGGAGCCGCCGAGGCGTGTGGCGAGCGTGCCTGATGCAACGCTGCTCCCGCTGACCGCGACACCCGACGGCGGCACGGTGCTCCTGACGCTGCAAGGCCGGGACATCAACAGCGCCAAGCTGTTTGATCTCGAATCGGAAACACTGCGCGACTGGCTGAACCTGCCGCTGATCGATGCACGCATTCTGCCCAACGGCGGATGGGTCGCGCTTTCAACACCGTCGGTCATCAACCAGATCGAGCTGCGGCGCTTCCCCGAGGGCACGGGGCGGGTGGTTGTCGATTCGGGTGATGTGGGCCGGATCGAGCTGTCGGAGGACGGGCGTTGGCTGTTCTACCAGAAGGACGCGGATCTGTACCGCGTGTCGCTGGGTTGGGCGCCGGGTTCGGATGATGCGTCGGGCGGGCCGACGATCGGGACGCCGGAGCGTTTGTTCTCGTTCAACGGGCGTGGGTACCGCGAGTTCGATGTGAGCGCGGACGGGTCTGAGGTGATCGCGGTGAAGGTGCTCGAGCGCCGGGTCGGCGGTTCGATCCGGCTGTCGGTCCCGGGTGGGTGAGGGGTGGCGATGCAAGACTCGCTCAGCCCTTGAGCAGTCGCTTTTGGGCTTTGGCGATGTCCTTCTCGACGGGGATGAGCTTGTCGAGCTTGGTGAGCTTGATGACCTGCATCGCATCGGCGCTGAGGTTGATCATCACGAGCCGCCCGCCGCGCTTGGCGAGTTCGGTATTGATCGTCACCATCGCCCCGAGCGCCGCACTGGAGATGTATTGCACGGATTCAAAGTCAGCGATGATCTGGTTCTTCTCGCTCATTTCAAGGAAGGCACGCACTTCTTGGATCAGCAACGCTGATTCATGCTCATGAAGCTTGTGCGCATTCACACGGATCACCGAGCCACGGTCGGCAAAGTCTGTCGTCTGGATCAGCGATGAGTCAGCCATAGTCGCATCATACCCGAATATCTCACGCTCTGTGCACGCCCCGCTCAGGGTTCGCGATAGAAGCCCTTGCCCTCGGCGACGAGCTTGCCCTCTCTGACCAGCACCTTCCAGATCAGCGGGTCGAACTCACTGGGCCCGGGCGGCTGCATGGCGTCGATTTTGACGCTTTTGCCCGTGGTCACCTCACGCTGGGAGATCCGCGATTCATCGTCGAGCTTCTTGAACTTGAGGCGATGTCGGAAGGCCCGCAGCGCGTCGTTGAGCTGGGCCTGGGTGAACTCGGGGAGGTTTTCCTCCTTGGGCTTGAAGGCCTCGGGGTCCTCAAGCTTGGCGATCATCACATCGAGCCCGATCGCGTCACGCTCGGCGATGACCTGCTTGAGCGCGGCCTGATCGACGGGCATCCGCCCGAGCAGGCGTTCGAGCATCGACCACGACTCCATCTGCTTGACCGGATCCGTTTGAGATCGGAGCTTGGTCTCGGTATCACGGATTTTTTGGATGATGTTCATGGCGTTTGATCGTAGGCAGGTTTCACACTGGCCCCTGCCTCCCCACCATGCAAGGAAGGAGGCAGGGACACCGACTGCGGTCATTCCGATTCGAGCAGTGCCTTGAGCTTCACCAGCCCGTCCTGCCAACCCTCTTCGAATCCAGCCGGGGCGTCGTCGTCGAACTCGCCCATCATCCGGTGATCGACGCTCACCCGGGTTCCGCCGCTGGACTCCTCAAACGCGATGGTCATATTCATGACAACCGCCCAGGGCATGGTGCAGTCGCCACGCATGCGGATCTTCTTGTTTGACTTGATCATGGTGATCTGGCCGAGACTATTGAACCCGCCATCGGCATGCTGCATGTAGAAATGACCGCCCAGCCGACGCTCGCAGCTGGTCGGACGCTCGGTCTTTGCTTCTTCGTTCTCATAGAACCATTGATCCGGCTCATCGAACCATGCAGCGAACACGGTGCTCACAGGCGCATTGATCTCGATCTCAGTGGTCACCACGGCGATGCGTGCCCGGGCGTCAATCACTTTGTGTGGCATCATTACCTTTCTCTTTGTGTTGGGTTTCAACCCGTTCCTTGAAACGGATCATCGACCCGGCCCACTGGTCCTCGTACTTGCTCACCCACCGCTCGTAGATCATCCTCAGCGGCACGGCGTTGAGATAGTTCCATTTCCGCCGCCCCTCTTTACGGGTCACCACCAGCCCGGCTTCCTCCAGGATGCCTAGGTGCTTCATCACCCCATAGCGGCTCATGGCGGGGATCGCGTTGCCCAGTTGCCCGGTGGTCTTGCGGCCTTCGCGAAGCTGATCCAAGAGCGCCCGTCGGGTCGGGTCGGCAAGAGCCTTCCAAACACGGTCATGATCCTGGTCACGGGATGTCTGCCGGTGTTGCACGCCGTCCATGACGCTCCCTTCTGATATGTGACTATACAGTCACGTGTTTTCAACTGCAAGCGGCTGAGAACAATTTTCATTCCGCTCGACCACATGTATCAAGGCGAAGGGCGATATTGGGGCAAACTGAGCCGCACGCTTCAAGCGTTGTCGAGCCGCGGGAAGCCACTTCAGGTGGCGCTAGAATCCCCCATGAGTACGACCCTTTCGACCGAACCCGGACTCGAACCCCTGACCATCGCCGGGCGTTCGTTCAACTCCCGTCTGTGCGTCGGGACAGGCAAGTATGCCAGCATGGAACTCATGCGTGATGCGCTCGATGCGTCGGGGGCCGAGGCCATTACGGTGGCGGTTCGGCGAGAGCGGCTGTTCAATGACGAGGGCAAGTCGCTGCTGGAGTACATCGATCTGGATCGGTACACGATCCTGCCCAACACGGCCGGCTGTTTCAATGCCGAGGACGCGGTGCGGGTCGCCCGGCTGGGGCGTGAGCTGCTCGAACAACTCAACAACCCCGGGGCCAGCTGGGTCAAGCTCGAAGTTCTTGGCGACAAAAAGACGCTGCTCCCTGACCCCGTCGGTACCCTGCAGGCCGTTGAAGAACTCGTCAAGGACGGCTTCGATGTGCTGTGCTACACGAGCGATGATCCGATCAGTGCCAAACGCATCAAGGACGCCGGGGCCGCGGCCGTCATGCCCGCCGGCTCACCCATCGGTTCGGGCCAGGGCGTACTCAACACCAACAACATCGTGCTGTGTTTGGAGTTGCTCAAGGAGAACGACCCGACCTACCCCGTCATTGTCGATGCGGGCGTGGGCAGCGCCAGCGATGTGGCGTTTGCGATGGAGCTGGGGGCCGACGGCGTGCTGCTCAACACCGCGATCGCCCACGCCAAGCACCCGGTCATGATGGCGCACGCGATGCGCAAGGCGATCGAGGCGGGTCGGCAGAGTTATCTGGCGGGTCGGATCGCCAAGAAGCTCTACGCCACGGCAAGTTCGCCGATGGAAGGGGCAATCTCGTATATTCCGGGGGAGTGAAGATCTTTGTGCCTTCCCCGTGGTGCTGGGAAGGATCAGGCGGGATCAACTCTTGGCAACCACAATCGCCGAACCGCTGGGCTCGGTACGTTGGTTGCGTACGAACCGCTCCACTGCCGACGCGATGTCGTCGGGCACCAGCACCTGGTCGCTGGGCAGGTCGTCGCTGCTGACGATGCTTCGGAGCATGTCCGTCTCCACAGCGCCCGGGTGCACGGTATATGCCCGCACGCTTGGATGTTCTGCGGCAATCGCGCGGGCAAGACCCTCGAGACCGGCTTTCGTGCAGCCGTAGGTCCCTAAACCCGGGAATGGGTCGATCGCGGCGCGCGAGCCGATGCTCAGGACGCAGCCGCCCGATTCGACGAGATGCGGGAGCGCGAGTCTGGTGAGGATGATCGGTGCGGTGAGATTGATGTTGACCAGCGTCGCGATCTGCTCGACGCTCAACTCGCCCAGCGGCGCACAGGTGCCGATGGCGGCGTTGTTGACGAGCGCGTCGATGCGTCCAAATCGCTGCATGGTGGTGTCGATAATCCGTACTCGGTCTTCATCCACGCCGATATCAGCGCTGATTGCGATCCAGTCCGTGCCCTCGGTTCCGAGCTGCCCACCTGTGTCATGCAGAGGCTGAAGCCGGCGTCCCACGAGCACGGCCGGACCATGCTTGGCCAAACGCAGCGCGATGGCTCGCCCGATGCCACTGCCGGCGCCGGTAATGATGTGGACAGGTCGATCGTTTGTTTTCTCAGTCATAACCGATAGTAGGGCCTATTGGTGATCGGCCGAAACCCGGAAGCCCGAGGACAAATCGCCCATCCGCAAGATCGAGACGGTGCTCTGCGCCAGCAGCGCCCCCAGCGGCTTGCCCGCGACCAGCAGCACCGTGTCACCCGGCTTGGTGATGCCTTCGGACTCGATGAGATTCTCGACCATGTCGGTCCAGTCACGCAGCCGCCCTGTCTCAGGCGGCGAGGTGTAAATCGGGTTCACACCGCCGTAGAGCGCCATGCGGCGAGATGCGACTTTCGAGGATGTGTAGGCGTAGATCGGGACTCTAAAGTTGTTCTGGCTGAGGTAGCGTGCCATGCCGCCGGCTTCGGACCACACCGCGATCGCTTTGGCACCGAGTTCCTCGGCCATGTACCACACGCCCTTGGCCAGCGCGGCCGAGCGGAACGGGTACTCTTTGAGTGTTGGCGGGGCCTGATTGAGCGCGAGTTCGTCCATGCGTGATTCGGTCACGCGGATGATGCGTTGCATTGTCTCGACTACGACGCGCGGGTGCGCACCGACCGCGGTTTCGCCTGAGAGCATGACCGCATCGCACCCATCGAGCACGGCGTTGGCGACATCGCTCGCTTCGGCGCGGGTCGGGGTGCTGCTCTCGATCATGGTCTCAAGCATCTGCGTGGCGACGATGACTGGCTTGCCCAGATTGTTGCAGCGTGCGAGGATGTACTTTTGAATCACCGGGACCTTGGCAACATCCATCTCAACACCCAGATCGCCACGCGCGACCATGACCGCGTCGGTTGCTTCGATGATCTCGTCGAGGTTTTGGACTGCCTGCGGCTTCTCGATCTTTGCCACCACGGGGATCGAATGGTCGATCTTTTCGTGCTCCTGCTCGCATTCGATGGTGCACCACTCGACGAGTTTCTTCTTGAGCGCATTGATCTCGGTTGCGCTGCGAACAAATGAGAGCGCGAGATAATCGAGCTGGTGGTCCGCGGCCCACTTGGCACACTCCCAGTCCTTCTCGGTGATCGCCGGCATGTTGAGATCCGACTCGGGCAGATTGATGCCCTTCTTGCTGGTGATCCGCCCCCCGATCGTGACCCGGCATCGCAATGATTCGCCCTTGTCCTGATCGACAGCGAGCATTCGGATCAGCCCGTCGTTGATAAGCACACGCTGGCCGGGGAGCACATCTTCGTACAGCTGATCAAAGCTGGCCGAGAAATACGCGATGCCGTCTTTGATCTCGGCTTTTCCCTGGCCACGGCGAAAGACGATGTCGTCGCCGGGTTTGACCACGATCCCGCCGCCCTCGTGCAGGTCGGGCACAACGCCTACCCGCATCTTGGGGCCTTGAAGATCGCCAAGGATCCCCACGCAGCGTCCCGAGTCGTCGATGGCCTGGCGGACCTTGCGCAGCCGCAACTCCATCTCCCGCAAAGTGCCATGCGAGAAGTTGAGCCGGAAGATGTTGACACCGGCCTCGATCAGCTGTTCGAGCACCTCGACACTGTCACTGGCAGGGCCCAGCGTGGCGACGATCTTGGCGTGCGGCGGGCGTGTGGGTTCACTGTTGATCCAAGACATGCTGTGACTGTGAGGGCTCATCTGGCTCCTTGCGTTGCTGGGGACCATCTGCATCGGTTCGAGTGTGGTCATATGGTGATTATTCGCACGGACAAGAACTTTCGTGGTTGTTTATCCGAAGATTTGAAGAAGAGTTTGGTATCGAAGCTGGGAATGTCCAATTGTGAAAAACAATGCCCTGCCTCCTCTGAGAGACAGGGCATTGCGAAATGGTTCGGCGAGTGGATTGAGTGGGCGTTGTGGACCTGATCGGCCGGGGATCGGTCATGATCCGGCGTGATATGACGCTCATCTTGGGTGTACTTTTCGGGTAATGGACGCCCGGCTTAAGGGCAACCAGCGCCGAATGCCGTGAGGAAGATGCTGACATCAAAGAAATCGAGCACGCCGTCGCCGTTGAGATCGGCGACACATGCGGATGCTGATGCGGGCTGGAACTCATAGGCACCACGGTCGATGGATTGACCCAGCAGGCTCACGCCTGTCGCAGGGACGCTTGGGTCGTCGTTCAAGCGTGGATTACCGGCAATGTCCGTTTCGACTCCGGGCAAAATGTCGTAATAGACGAAAAGGTCTCCCGAGTCGTTTGCGGGGGAGCCAGCCATCAGTGAAAAGTTTCGGTTCATGGCATCGACAAACATCGGATCGGCATCCAGGTTCTCGGTGCCGAAGCTGTTCCAGCCACCCTCGATGATGGAGTAGGCGACTTGAACCGAATTGCTCGCTGCAAAGATGGGGGCACCAACACCATTGCCCCAGAGTACTGAGTTTGCAACGAACGTTCCAAAAGCATTTAATAACTCGTCGACAAAGATCGCCTGCCCGAAAACCGCGTTATTGTTTGCGAATGTGCAGTTGAGGATTAACTCACCGCTAATGAGACCTAGGGCACCGCCCGCATAGACCGAGCTGTTCTCTGTGAAAACGCATCCATCAACCAGAAAATCTGTCTCCTCATGATTCAAAATAGCACCACCCCTTGCGTTGAACCCGTTGGTCTGGTTGCCGCTGAACAGGCACTGGCTGACCTGGTTTATTGTAAACTCTGGGCTGTTATTGCCAATAGCACCGCCGCCGTATGACTCGGCTGGTTCCGTACCGGAAGTCGAGTTGTTTCTGAACTCGCTTTTGTTTACCACGAGCGTAGAAAAGGAAAAGAATATTGCGCCACCACTTGAGTTGCATGAGTTACTCTCGAAGACGCTGTTTGAGATATGTGTGGTTTGACCACTTCCGTAGTAGGCTCCGCCTGCGCCATAGGGGGCGTGATTGTTCTCGAAGGTACAGCCATCAACGGTGAGGAAGCTGCTTGTGTCGGCATAGACACCACCTCCCTCGCCGTCGAAAAACCCAAATGGTCCTCGTTCAATCGCAGTGTTGTTGCGGATGATGGAATCTTCAAGAGCGACGCTCGTCATATAGACATAGATCCCGCCGCCCGAGCTTGCCTGATTGTCCTCTACGATGCAGTCAGTGATCACGACGCCCGTTTCTAAGAGACCCGATTCAGAGATATAAATCCCACCACCGATAGTGAACTTTTCTCCTGGAATGGCAGATACGGTGTATCCTGTACCGCCAGTGATCGTGAACCCTTCGATCCTATATGCAGATTGGGAAAAGACCGACTGAGCGATTGCAATCACACTCTTGCCATTCGGGCCGTCGGGCGCGGTTGTGGCGTCGATCACGGTCATCTCCGGGCCATCACTGGAACGCAAAGTAACCACGAAGCCCGGGAGCACGAGCGCCTCGTTGTATGTGCCTGGCGAAACGACAATCTCGTCACCTTCGATCGCGATGTCGAGCGCCGCCTGAATTGTAGGGAAATCGGCTGGCACATTGATGACATCAGCAGCCGCAGGGCTGGGCATCGAGGCGAGCAGGAGCAAGACGATTGAGCATCGCATGAGTGTTAAGGACATGCCAGGTTCCTGTGGGGAGTACATTTTCTCGATCTGGGAACGAATCAACTTAGTGGATATCGCGCCTTTGTACAATCACAAATCCCCAATATCAGGGGTGTTAGCCGACTTGCGCGAGATACAGTCGTCGAATCGGGGTGGATATGCTAAAATCAGAGACACCGGGACCTGGGCTCCCGTCGGGTGACGCCTTTGAAGGGCGGAGAGACCGACAATGGCCGCCCAAGAGATCACTCAAGGACATTTCCATGACTACCGCCTCAACCACAAGCCCCGCGCTTTCGGCTGATCCATTGCAGTTGATCGATGTCGATCATGTCCGCTTTTATGTGGGCAATGCCAAGCAGGCCGCGTATTTCTATGCCCATACCTTCGGGTTCCGCATCGATCAGATCGCCGACCTGACCACCGGATCCCGGAAGGAAGCGGACTACCTGCTCACTCAGGGCAATATCCGCCTGCTGCTCACCACCCCGCTCACCGACAGTCACCCCGCCGCCGAGGAGATCAAGCTCTACGGCGACGGGATCAAAGAGGTCGCCCTGACGGTCGAAGACGCTGAGGCCGCCTACAACCAAGCGATTGCCAATGGCGGCATCTGCGCCCAAAAACCCCGCACCATCGAGGATGACAAGGGCAGCGTGACCGTGGCGTCGATCAAGGCCTATGGCCGCATGATCCACACCTTCGTCTCACGCACCGGCGAATACCGCCACGAGGGCCTACGCACTGGCGGCATGTTCATGCCCAACTTCAAGAAGCATCACTCACCGCTCAATGACTACAACGAGAAGCACCCCTGCGGCTTGATGTTCACCGACCATCTGGTGGGCAATGTCGAAGAGGGCAAGATGAACGAGTGGGTCAAGTGGTACGAGCAAGTGCTCGGATTCAAGATGTTCAAGCATTTCGATGATGCCGACATCTCCACCGAGTTCAGCGCCCTGATGTCCAAGGTCATGGCCAGCGGCAACAACCTGATCAAGATGCCCATCAACGAGCCGGCCGACGGCGTCAAGAAGTCGCAGATCCTCGAATACCTCGAGTGGCACAACATGACCCCCGGCGTGCAGCACTTGGCCTTCCGCACCGACGACGAACTGGCCACCGTGGCCGAGCTGCGCCGGCGCGGCGTGGACTTCCTCGACATGCCCGAGACCTACTACGAGCAGGTCTGGGACCGCGTGAACACCATGCTCAAGGAGCACGGGCACGATGTGGTCAAAGAAGACCACACCCGCGTCAAGGATCTTGGCGTGCTGGTTGATGCCGACGACGAGGGGTACTTGCTGCAGCTGTTCACCAAGCCGCTCCAGGACCGCCCGACCTTCTTCATCGAGATCATCTGCCGCCGCGGCAGCCAGAGCTTCGGTAAGGGGAACTTCAAGGCACTTTTCGAGAGCTTGGAGCTTGAGCAGGAGCGCAGAGGGAACCTGTGAGGTACTGATGATTCACGATTCAACGAGCCGGGCCGACGATGGCCCGGTTTTTTTGTGGACGGATACCGAGAGCATGCAACACCTTCATCCATTGCAGATCGCAACGCACGCACTCTCAGAGAGATCCAACCCTCGTTTCATGCTGATTTCATGTGCGGTCGCGATACTCTGCCAATGAGAGCATGGGGATTGTTTCGATTCGCGATGGTGATTACGCTGTTGCTGGCTACTCGCGCGATAGCTCAGGAAGCATCTAGGGCGAACCTGGAAACGCCGCAGTCGAGTGTGGAGCACTTTGTCATCAGTGCTCGTGATGAGGACTATGCATCGGCGTCGCTCGCGCTCGATACGCGCCTGCTGCGTGGCATCACGCCCATTGAAGCGGCCGAGCAGCTGTACTTTGTGATGAGTCAGGAGCTGTGGATCAACTGGTCCGCGCTGCCCGATCGGGCCGACGGCATGATCGACACCCCCAGCATCGCCGGCGGCAACGAGATGGTCGGCAAGGAACGCACCAGCATCCGGCTGGGCGAGATCACCGCCGACGGGCGTTCGATCCCCATTCGCATCGAGCGTGTCGACGATGGCGACGGAAACAAGCGCTGGCTCTTCGGGGCCCATTCGGTCGAGAACATCCCCGCGCTCTACGAGCAGCACGGGCCGGGCTGGATCGACGAGCACACGCCGAAGTGGGCGAGCGAGCGCGTCTGGGGCGGCGTGGCGATCTGGAAGCTCATCGCGATTGGCCTGACGCTCATCATCTCGCCGCTGGCGGGCTATCTGACTGCACGCCTGATGCGGTGGATCAGCACCAAAACCCAGAAACTCGATCTGGGCATGCTCAAGAGGTTCGATTGGCCGATCAGCATCGTGGTCGCGGCGTTGGTGCTGTGGCTGATCGTCGAGTTCGGCCTCTCGCTGCCGGGCGCGATCGCGACGGTCGCGGATCCCGTCGCGTTGGTGCTGTTCATCGCGGCGCTGACCTTCCTGCTGATGCGCATCCTCAATGTGATCATCGACACATTCGCACGCGACGCGATCCGCAAGTTCCATAAGGAGGGATCCGAATCCGAACGGCGGGTGCTGACGCAGCTCACCGTCGCGCGATACACCATCCTGCTCGTCACCGCGTTCGTCGGCGTGGGCATCGTCCTGCTACAGCTCGACATGGCCCGCACGCTGGGGATCACGCTGATGTCGTCGGCGGGAGTCGCGGCGGTGATCTTCGGCATCGCGGGCCACGCCGTGCTTGGGAATCTCATCGCGGGGCTGCAGATCGCGTTTACACAGCCGTTCAAGCTCGGTGACACCGTGTTCATCGAGGACAACTGGGGCACCATCGAACAGATCAGTTACACCTTCGTCGTGGTCAACACCTGGGATCACCGCCGTCTGGTCTTTCCGATCAAGTACTTCATCGAGAACTGGTTTGAGAACTGGTCGCTCAACAAGACCTACCTCGTCAAGCCCATCTACATCCGAGTCGACTACCGCGCACCGGTGGAGAAGATCCGCGAGAAGTTCCTGGACCTTGCCACCAGCCACGAACGCCACGACGCCGACCACGGCGACGAACCCAAGCTCCTCGTGACGGACACCAAGGGCGACGACATTATTCTGCGTCTGACCGCCGGCGGTGCGGAGGTGCACGACGCGTGGCTCATGTCATGCGATCTCCGCGAGCAGATGATCGCCTACATTCGCGATCTCGACGACGGTGCCTACCTCGTCCGCACCCGTGTCGAACTCGATCGGAACTCATGAGGACAGCGCAGCTGCGTTATGCAGACCATGCTCCTCCCCCACGCTTGCGGGGGAAGCAGGAACGGGGCGATGGAAAAACTGGTTTGGGCTTAGGGCTCCCGGCTCCGATTGGCGCGTGGATTCGATTGTCAGGCGTTGTGCCGTAACGCAGATGTTGCGTGTATCACTCGGCGAAGGGGCACTCGCCTAAAGACCCCCTCCGCCTCGAAGACTCGGCCCTTCCCCGCGGGGCGGGGAAGGCACAAGAAGGAGTCAGGCAGCGGATGGGTGGCATGCAGGTTACCGAACGCACCCGTTCCTGCTTTATCCGCCATTGACGGAGTTAAGCAGGGCACCACGCTACTAAACCATGCGCAACCCAATCACATGGCCTTCGCTATCTTGAACTGGCTCCAGGCAAAATGCCTTCATCGACTTGCTCTTTTCGTCCCTGTCGACGAAGCTCCTGACGAGATCGGAGATCTTGCCGTGCGTGCGAGAGGCAAAGTCTGAAAGGACTTGATCTGGATCAAGTCCGCCCAGACGCACCCCGTGATACACGATCGCGACACTCATGATGTAATCTCGGGGATCTGACCATGGGCAAGCTATGATCAAGTACATCAAGCAAGCAAACGCTCGATCCCTCACAGAGAACTCAGCATCTTGCTTTGGAAGTTCAAGCGCGTAAGGAAAAGACCAACGAAGATCACGGCTCCATGCCTGCTGGATCTCATCCTGAGTATCGAGATCTGCATTCATGAAAAAGTTAGTGAGCTTCATGGATGAGCCAAGCGGATCTTCCTCAGAATGCAAACTCGAAATATCCATTATACACCTCATTCAAATTTTATTGTCAATAGTATCGCATGGCGCTGCGTGCGACTGGTCGGGGTTTGCAGGGCGCCCTGCATACGCCGCGGCGAAGACGCGGTTTATGCAGGTTCTTGGTACTTCCATGATCGGACATAGCGGGACTTCAAGTCTCCGGTTGACAGGCCCGGCCATTCTGGTAAGATCGGAACTCATCGGCATCGAAAAAATGATACAAACAGCTACGGAAATTATGATGAAAATGAGAAATGCAATTGCAGCCGTGTGCTTGACAACAACAACCGGATCGCTGGTCGCGGATGTTGTCACGGTCTCTTTCGACAACGGCAATGAACCGACCTTGAGCTCCTACGACACGCACGATTTCAGTGAACTCGAGGCCACTCTCTATGGGTTTGAGACTGGACACAATATGAGCTACAACCTGCTCATCTCGTTGACCGGAACTTCCGACACGTCGAGCAAGCATTACTTCAGTCATGATCTTGGTCAAGTTGGATCAACCTACTACACATCCACCGGAATCACAAATCAGTTCAGATACGGGGAGGGCAGGGACCCGTACCTTGACGACCCTGGGTACCGGGATCTCGCAGGGGAAGCGGGAGACATGATCTATGTCCTTTTCGGCCAGGGTAGCTTTGGCACTGGATCGGACGACTTCATCAACGGCTACTTCCAACTTGAAAATGTTGACGAGCAATACATGCGCATCGTGGGCTACGCGTTCAACACGGATGTCAACGGCGGCATCACGGTCCGCAACATCCCCGCACCTTCGGGCATGATGACGCTCGGCGTTGCGGGCTTCTTCGCTTCACGACGCCGTCGCTGATCACTGGAACATCTCAAACACATGAAAGAACCGGGCTGTGATGGCACGGTTCTTTGTAACAACAGTGTCATACTGTGATCAAGTCACGGCTTCCGCCGTGCTCTCCACATGCAGCTCCTTGAGCTGCTCCGCGTCCACCACATTGGGCGCCTCGCTCATCAGGTCCACGCCCGTGAGCGACTTGGGGAAGGCGATCACATCGCGGATGTTCTCGGTTCCCACCAGATGCATGACCAGGCGATCGAGGCCGAAGGCGATGCCGCCGTGGGGCGGGGCGCCATACGAGAGCGCGTCGAGCAGGAACGAGAACTTGAGCTTGGCCTCCTCAGGACTCAGCCCCAGCAGCTCGAAGACCTTGGACTGGACTTGCTGGTCGTGGATACGGATCGAGCCGCCGCCGATCTCGGAGCCGTTGCAGATCATGTCGTAGCCGTCGGAGAGGATCGACTCGACCGTGTCCACATCCTTGATGTCCGCGTCCATCAGACGCTGCGCCTCTTCCTTGGTCGGCGCGGTGAACGGATGGTGCAGCGCGTAGTAGCGCCCCGACTCCTCGTCGTACTCGAACATGGGGAAATCGTAGACCCACAGGAAGTTCCACTTGTCCTCGGGGATGTACCCGTGCTCGCGGGCGATCTTGAGGCGCAGCTCGCCCAGCGCCTTGGTGACGATGGAGTAGGTGTCTGCACCAAAGACGACCGCGTCGCCTTCTTCGAGCCCCAATCGCTCGACCAGCTCGTTCTGGATGTCGCCGAGGAACTTGGCGATGCCTGTGGTGAACTCGCCGCCGACATGCTTGACCGTCGGCACGCCCCCCGCGCCGAACTGCTGCGCGAAGGGATTGAACTTGTCCGTCACCTTGCGGCTGAACTTCTCCGCCGCACCGGGCACACGGATGGCCTTGACCACGCCCTTGTTCTTGGCCAGTGCATCGCTGAACACACCAAAATCGCACTTGGCGGCCAGATCGCTGATGTCCACCAGCTCCAGATCGAAGCGTGTGTCGGGGCGGTCAATGCCGTAGCGATCCAGCGCTTCGCGGTAGGTCATGCGAGGGAACTCCGCGAGCTCCACACCAAGCATCTCCTTCCAGATGTTCTTGGCAAAGCCCTCCATGATTGTCAGCACCTCGTCGCGATCGACGAAACTCATCTCTAGATCGATCTGCGTGAACTCCGCCTGCCGGTCGGCACGCGGATCCTCGTCGCGGAAGCACTTGACGATCTGCAGGTACCGATCGCAGCCCCCCACCATCAGGATCTGTTTGAAAAGCTGCGGCGACTGGGGCAATGCGTACCACATGCCCGGCTGATTGCGCGAGGGCACCAGAAAGTCCCGCGCCCCCTCGGGCGTCGAACGGCACAGCACCGGCGTCTCCACTTCGATGAAGTCGTGCTCGTCGAAGTAGTCGCGTGTGAGCTTGGCCACCCGGTGACGCGTCCGCAGGATGTTCTGCATGGTCGGGCGGCGCAGGTCGATGTACCGGTACCGCAAACGGACCTCCTCGTTGGGCAGGTCCTTCTCGGTGCTGGGGATGAACGGCAGCTTTTTGGTCTTGGAGAGCACCTCCAGCTCACTCACCAGCACCTCGATGGCGCCGGTGGCGATCTTGTCGTTCTTGGATGCACGCTCGCGGACGGTGCCGACGATCTTGATGCAATCCTCGTTGCGGAGCCTGTTGCCCGCCTCGATCAGCGCGTCGTTGCCGCCGTCGGAGTCGAAGACGACCTGGGTCACCCCGGTCTTGTCGCGCACATCGATAAAGACCAGCCCGGTCCCGTGCCCGCGGTAGGCGTTAACCCACCCGCAGAGGGTGACGGTCTCGCCGATGTTCGATTCGTTGAGGAGATTGCAGGTGTGCGTGCGCATCGTGGGTGCCCCTGGGCATGAATGATCGTGAAACAGAGGCAGATCATACGCGTTGCTGCATGAAAAAAGCACCGCTCCAGGTGCTTGGTTCGATGCGGCTGGAGTACTCTCGCTCGGCTCAGGCGGCGATCGACTCAATGCTGCGTGCGCCCTGAATCGCCCATCCCGTGAGCGCGTCGAACCAGAGGGTCCAGTCGTGCTCGAGGGTATCGGTCCAGGTGTAGCTGGCGGTCTCGGCGATGGCGGTCTGAATCGCCGCCAGCAGGGTTGGCAGATGCTCAATCGTGATCCCCATCGACGCGCCGTGCTCGCCCATGCCCACCAAGAGAGTCGGGGCATCGTCGGGCTGCCCGGCGGTCGCGATCAACTGCTCCATCATCGGCTCGAGCTGACGCGCATCGCTCGGGAAGTACAGACGCAGAGTGGGGTCGGCCATTTCCAAAAGCTGGCAGAACTCGGCGGCGATGGCATCAACCCGAGGCAGCAACACCGAGAGACTGTTGGTGAGACGCTGACGCTGCTGCGGATCGATCTTGATTTCATTCTTCATGGCGTGTGTTCCTGATGCTCCAAGGGATGTGACCCATTGGCTATCGGACAACACAGACCGGGGCTTTGGCCCGGCACGAGAAAAGATGTGTTCTACAACGACATGGCCCCGGTTCGGGGGGCACCGGTTGATCACAGCAACAGGCCACACGGGCTGCTGTGCTCACCAGGGCATCGGCTTGCCCGCATAGTCCACAAACGCACCCGCCTGCTCCGGGCGGATCGCATCGATCGTGTCCATGATCGAGCTCGTCGCCTCGTCGCGCGTCAGATCCGCGCCCTCGCCGCCCATGTCCGTCTTCACCCACCCCGGATGCACGGCCACGCAGGTGATCCCCTTGGGCTTGAGCTGATGCGCGATCGTCGCGTTCGCCATGTTCAGCGCGGCCTTGGAGGTGCGGTAGCCAAGGAACCCGGCCTCGCCCCGGGTCGCATCAGTGATGCTGCCCATATTGCTGCTGATCTGCACCACCACCTTGCGCTCCGACTTCTCCACGTTGGGAATCAAAGCCCGCGTGAGCAGCAGCGGCCCCATCGTGTTCACCCGCATGATCCGCTCAAAGGCATCCAGATCGAGATCGTTGATATCGTCGCACTCGTGCAGGAAGATCCCCGCATTGTTCACGAGCACATCGATGGGAGTTTCGCCCAGCGTCTTGGCGAGCGCCTCGACGGATTCAAGCGAGCTGGTATCGAGCTGTTCAACCCGCGCCCCGGTGGCCTTGAGTTCCTTGGCCGAGTCCGGGTCGCGTGCGGTTCCGATGACGGTGTAGCCGCGTTCGCTGGCGTGCTGGGCAAGCCCCAACCCAATCCCGCGGTTCGCGCCGGTGATGAGAATCGTGATCATGCTTCATGGTAGGCGAACAGACTCCCAAGGCCGCCCCGTCGGGCGACCTCTATTGAACACCAAACGCTCCGCAACTTCACCCGACTACCAGGGCAGATCCTTGCCGGCAAAGTCCATGTACCGCCCGCTGTCCGCCGAGGTGAGCCCCTCGATGGTGTCGAGGATCAAAGACGCCGACTCATCGGTTGAGAGGTCCGCGTGCGGCCCGCCCAGATCCGTCCGCACCCAGCCCGGGTGCACGCTCACGCAGGTAATACCCCGCGGCTTGAGCTCGTGGGCAATCGTGGCCGTCGCCATGTTGAGCCCCGCCTTTGAAATCCGGTACCCCAACGCATTCTGCCGACCGGTGCTCGCATCAGCAATGCTCCCAAGGTCACTGCTGTGTTGGACCAGCAGCTTGCGCTGCGACCGCTCCAGATGCGGGATCAGCGCCCGCGTGAGCAGCAGCGGCCCAAGCGTGTTGGTCTCGATCGTCCGCATGAACGACTCGTGATTGAAATCTTCGAGATCATCACAGTCATGCAGGAAGATACCCGCGTTGTTGATCACGACATCGATCGCTTCGTCACCCAGTCGAGCCGCGAGTGCCTTGCACGACTCATCCGAGTCCGTCACAAGCTTCTCGACCCGCGCCCCGGTTGCCTTGAGTTCATCTGCAGAATCAGGGTTGCGTGCAGTACCGATGACGGTGTAGCCCCGCTTCGCGGCGTGCTGGGCGATCGCTAGGCCAATTCCGCGATTGGCGCCGGTGATAAGGATGGTGGTCATGATCGTGTGCCTCCTGTAGCGGAGTCTACGGGCCCTTTCGCCTCAACGCGAATCCCCCAACATGTCCGAAACAGATCTAAAAACTGATCCCACACCAAGATGAATGCCCCAACCAGAGAGTTCAGGGTTGGCAAAGACCAGTTTTCCGGAGATAATGCATGAAACCGCTCCGCGTTAGCTGCGGATCGGACTGCGACGCCGATTCCGGCGGGAAAGAACCACCCATGACGATCAAGACGCTCCGTATCGCCGCCCTGATCGCGGTATCCGCCGCCACCCTCGCGCACGCCCAGGACCTCGCGTACCCCGAGGGCGCGGAGATCCCCCGCTCGATGACGCCGAGCGAGGAGGCCTCCGTCAAGCTCAATCCGATCCAGGCGACGCAGGCCCGGGGGGCCGCTCCGTCAGGGCTTGTTCGCACGCCGGGCGAGTACGAGCCCGCCGAGGGCATCATCATGGCCTGGGAGGGCTCCAGTGCCTGGAAGTCCATCCTCGCCCAAATGACCGTCGCGATAACCACCACAGGCCAAGCCAAAGCATTCATCTTTGTCGACAGCGCGTCCGAACGAACACAAGCATCCAACCAGGTTGCTGGGCTCGGCGCGGATATGTCACGCGTCCAGTTTGAGATCAAACGCACCGACACCATCTGGGCTCGCGATTACGGCCCACGCTACATCTTCCTCGGGTCCCAGCCCGACGGCACCGGCGGCGTTCGTGCGATGGTCGACCACACCTACAACCGCCCGCGTCCCAATGACAACTCGCTCCCTTCGTATTGGGCGAGTGAGCGCGATGAGCCGTACTTTCTCATCCCGCTCGTGCACGGCGGCGGCAACTACCACCTCGAGACAGGCAGCCCTGCAGGCGTCGGTCACGCCACCAGTCTGATTAGCAACGAGAACCCGGGGTTGACCCAGTCTGAGATCGTCCAGCTCTGGCAGGACTACCAAAACCTCGACACCATGCTGTACGATCCGTACCCCACCTTCGTGGACAGCACCCAGCACATCGACATGTGGATGATCGTGCTCGACGACGACAAGGTGATGATCTCCGAGTGGGTCAACGAGCCGACCGCGTCGTGGGCGATTACTTCGGACAACGCCGCCGCCGACTTCCAAGCACGCGGCTTCGAGGTCTTCCGCGTCCCCGCGGTCCGCTCCGGCGGCACGCACTACACCTACACCAACGCCGTGATCTGCAACGACCTGGTGCTGGTGCCGCTGTACACGAGCGGTGCCGCGTCGCAGTTCAACGACGATGCGCTGGCGGTGTGGCAGGCCGCGTACCCGGACAAGACCATCACCCAGATCAACTGCCAGGCCCTGGTCACCGCGGCCGGCGTGATGCACTGCATCGTCAAGCATGTGCCCGCGCCCGCCAACGGCGAAGCGCCCGGCGTCTACATGACCAGCCAAAACAGCGCCCCGGTCATCGAACCGGGCCAGCTCGTTGAGACCACCTGGCTCTTCGACTCGCCCGAGGGCGTGACGACCGCGGACCTGCTGCTCTCGACCGACGGCGGCTCGACCTTCCCAACCACCATCAGCACCGGCTTCGACGCCTCCCCCGGCTCCTACTACTGGACCGCGCCCGATGTCGGCACCAGCGACGCACGCCTGCGTCTGGTCATCCGTGACAGCGACGGCAACGAATCGTTCGACGACTCCGATGTGTCGTTCACCATCACCGGGAGCGTGTGCGCCGCGGACCTCACGGGTGACGGGATGCTGGACTTCTTCGATGTCTCGGCGTTCCTCAACGCGTACACGGCCATGGAACCGGTCGCGGACCTGACGGGCGACGGTGTGTACGACTTCTTTGATGTGAGTGCGTTCCTGAACGCTTACAACGCCGGGTGTCCGTAACAGTTCGACGCTGATCCCGCGGCTTCCCCCGTTGGTTGGCAGCGCAGAAGAATGGCACAAAAAGAAACGCCTCCATCGCGGAGGCGTTCTCTTTCATGGTTGGTCGCCAATCGCTCAGCACATCTCAACACACATCGCCACCGCGTTGCCGCCGCCGAGGCAGAGGGCGGCGACGCCCTTCTTCCCGCCGGTGCGCTTGAGTTGGTGGATGAGGGTGACGAGCACGCGAGCGCCCGAAGCGCCGATGGGGTGGCCGATCGCGACGCCGCCGCCGCAGATGTTCATGTTGTCTTCGCTGATGCCCAGCTCCTTGGCGTTGCACAGCGCTTGGGCCGCGAAGGCCTCGTTGAGCTCGTACAGATCGACCTCGTCGCTCTTCCAGCCGGCCTTCTTGAGCGCGCCCTTCACACCCTCGATGGGGGCCGCGAAGATGTCCTTGGGATCGACACCCGAGGTGTGGTAGGCGACGATCTTGCACAGCGGGGCCAGGCCCAGTTCGCTGGCCTTGGCTTCGCTCATGACGATGGTGGCCGCGGCGCCGTCGCTGATCTGCGAGGCGTTGCCGGCGGTGACGGTGCCGTCCTTGCTGAAGGCGGGGCGGAGCTTGCCCAGACCCTCGGCGGTGGAGTCGCCGCGGATGCCCTCGTCGCGGCTGATGCCGCCCTCGGGGCCGGGGACCTTGCGATTGCCGACCTGCTCACCGGTCAGTGCAACGATCTCGCTGTCGAAGTGGCCCGCGTCCCACGCGGCGGCGGCGCGGACATGGCTCTGGGCACCGAAGCGGTCCTGCTCTTCACGGCTGATGCCGTACTTGTCGGCGATGTGCTCGGCGGCGTTGCCCATGGGCCAGCACTCGAAGGCGCAGCGCAGGCCGTCGTACGCCATGTGGTCTTCCATCGTGCCCGGGCCGTACTTGACGCCCTGGCGGACATGGGCGAAGTGCGGCGATCCGGTCATGTTCTCCATGCCGCCCGCGACGACACAGTGGTTGTCGCCGGCCTTGATGGACTGGGCGGCCATCATGACCGCCTCAAGCCCGGAGCCGCAGACCTTGTTGATGGTCTTGGCCGACAGGGTGGAGGGCAGCCCGGCCTTGAGCCCGGCCTGGCGGGCGGGGTTCTGGCCCAGCCCGGCCTGAAGCACGCAGCCCATGATGCACTCGTCGATGTGGTCCTTGGCCGCGGGCGCATCGCTGAGCACGGCCTCAATGGCGAACGCGCCGATCTGAGGCGTGGGAACATTGGCCAACGAGCCGAAGAATCGGCCGATGGGGGTGCGTTTGGCGGCAACAATGACAGGCTGGTTCGACATGGAGACTCCTGTTGGGTCAGAATTCGTGTTGATCTGTTCGGGTCTGCATCATAGGACCGGCAGCCGCGAATACCCAACCATACGATCCGCCCGAAAGCCCCCTTTGCCCACGAAAGCCCCTGCACATCCCGATACTCCTCGCCCATCGCTTGCGATGCGTCTGTGGCTGTGGCTTGAGTTCGTGATCCTCTATGTGCTGGTGCCGCCGATGATCGCGGGGCTGATCCAGCCCGAGCGGGGCGATGCCCTGCTGCGACGCGTGGGGATCATGGGGCTGAGCTTCCACACCGGGCTGCCGCGTGGGCTCTTTGTGTTCCCGGTGTTGCTGCTGACCTTTGTGAGCATGTTCGTTTACCTGCGGCTGGACAAGTCGTTCGACAGCACGAACCTGTGGGGCTGGTCGCGTTTCAGGGGCGACTTCCGGCGCATCATCACCCAGTTCATCTACGCGGCTTCGCTGCTGCTGATCGTCACCTGGATTCTCGCGTGGCACACCGACATCATGCCCGTGGAGCGGTTTCTGTATCTGCCACGGGAGGTCCCGGTGCTGATGCTGATGATCAGCCTGCTCTATCCCTGGGTCAGCGCCTACCCGCAGGAGATCACGCACCGCGCGTTCTTCTTCCATCGCTACCGCTCGATCATCGGGCAGGGGCGGGCGGCCTTCGTGCTCAATGTGCTGGCCTTTGTGTGGCTGCATGTGACGATGTGGAACTGGGTCGCGATCATCATGACCATCCCGGCGGGGGTGCTGTTCGCGTACACCTATCGGCGGTCCAACTCGGCGCTGGCCGCGGGCTTTGAGCACGCGATCTTTGGGATCTGGGTGTTCTTTGTGGGGCTGGGGTACTTTGTGTTCACCGGCAATGCGAACCCGGTCTAGACGCAGCCAGAGCGCCGAGAACCCCGGATCTTCCCGCTGAATCTGGCCTTGAACCTGCATATGATTCTGGCCCAAAAGCGAGCAACACCCCGAGAAAAGCACGAGGACCCGCATGCCGACCACCGCCGCCGAAACACACGTCAAACTCCCCGCCGACACCAACCAGGCGCTCGGCATCGCCCAGTACGCCATCGACTTCCTCTCCGACGATCCCGCGACCCGCGGCGAGCCCGACGCGAGCGTCCTCGAGAAGACCAACATGTTCTTCACCGACGCCGTGCTCTGCGGGCTCTCGGCGCTGGCCCTCAAGACCAACGCGCCCACCATCCTGCGTGACGAGGCCCTGCAGTACCCCGTCAGCGACGCCACCCACCGCCTGGGCAAGGCGACCCAGCGGGGCGCGACCGTGTTCGGCTCCAACGTCCAGGTCCAGCCCGAGAAGGCGATCCTCGCCAACGGCTCGGCCGTGCGCGAGTGGGACTCCAACGGGACCAACTTCGGCTACAACCCGCAGCTGGGCCACACGGCCGGCGAGTTCGGGCACAACGATTTCTACGGCGTGTGCATCGCCGGCGCGCAGCTCACCGGGCGCGACGGGGCCTACGCCCTCAAGGCCATGGTGTGTCTCGATGAGATCCGCGGACGCCTGGCCGAGGTCTTCTCGCTCAAGACCTACAAGGTGGACCATGTCGTGCACGGGGCGATCGCCTCGGCGGCGGTCTACGGCGCGATGCTGGGGGCCAAGCCCGAGCAGATCGAGTCGGCCATCGGCATGGTCGTGGCCCACTACATCCCCTTCCGCGCCATCCGGGCCGGCAAGCAGCTGAGCGACTCCAAGGGCGCCAGCGCCGGCATCAGCACCGAGGTCGCCATCATGGCGGTGCGGCGTTCGATGAGCGGGTTCATGGGCCCGCGGGACATCTTCCGCAACCCCGAGTCGATCTTCCGCATCTTCGAGGGCCCGGGGCAGATGTTCAAGGCCGTCAACGCCACCAGCGCCAACACCGAGAAGAAGGACGCCTCGCCCTTCGAGCTGGTGCTGGGCCGGGCGGGCGACGACTTCGCCGTCATGGGCATGCACTTCAAGCTCGGGCTCTACGAGCACCAGAGCGCCGGGGCGCTGCAGGCGCTGATCGACCTGCTCAACAAGGCCCCGCATCTGCTCGATGACGAGACCGGCTCCAAGATCAAGTCCATCAAGATCACCGCCTACGAGCCCGCCTTCGGCATCATCGGCGACCCCGCCAAGCGCAACCCGACCACGCGCCAGAGCGCCGACCACTCGATGGTCTACATCGTCGCCACGCTGCTCCGCAAGGCCCTGAGCAGCCAGAAGGCCGGCTGGAAGGAGCTCATGCTCGAGCCCTACGACTACAGCCCCGACGCCATCATCAACCAGCGCACCCGCTCGCTCATGGAGAAGATCGAGTTCTTCCACGGCGGCGAGGACTACGACAAGCGCTACCCCGACGGCATCCCCACCTCGCTCATCATCGAGGACACCGACGGCACCGAGTTCGACTCGGGCATGGTGATGTACCCCGCCGGGCACGCCCGCAACACCGAGGCCGACCTCAAGGACATCCTGGCGTTCAAGTTCAACCTGCTGGGCAAGCTCGCATTCGAGAACCCCGAGCCGATCGTGGCCCGCTTCGAGAACCTGGGCGACAAGTCGAGCGACGAGATCGCGTCGATCAACGACTTCGAGATCCAGACCCGCGACGGCTACGAGTAAACCACCTGCCTCCCGTACCACCAACACCCGCCAACCGGCGGGTGTTTTCTTGTGCCTTCCCCGCCCCGCGGGGAAGGCACAATGACTTCAGTTATGGCGACGATTAAGTGTACACGACGCCCTCATGCTCGATCCACCCAGCCTCGTGCTCGTTCCGTGGGCACTGGTGCGTCCAGTGCACCAGCCCGCCCTTGGGCTCAAACTCGTACTCGCCTTTGAATCGCAACCGATCGAAGATGGCGACAGGAACACGCGTAGCAAGGTCGATGTTGTGTACGATCAGGATCGTCTGCCCGGTGCTCAAACGAATGATAAACCGCTGATGACGCGAGCCGATAGTGTCGTCGGAGAGGATGCGCACAACCTGACCCGCGTCCTCGATCATCCGCGAGTCGTCATCGATCGTGTAGCGACGACCGGAGGAGAATGCCATCAGAACTCAAACGGCTTGCCCGGCGTGTAGCCGACGAGGTCGTAGAGTTCCTGTCGCGTCTGCATGTTGCCCAGCTGGCCTTCAAGCGTGCCCGATTGCTGAAGCTCTGCCAGCGCGGCGCTGATCGCCGCCATCGCGATCCGCAGCGTGCTCACCGGGTAGATCACAATGTTGTAGCCCATCGCCCCGAACTGCTCGAGCGTGAGCATCGGCGTCTTGCCGAACTCGGTCATGTTCGCCAGCAGGTACGGACGCTTGTCGCCCAACGCGTCCATCGCCTTGGCGAAGTCGGCGAACTCCTGCTCGTTGCTGAGCCCCTCGGGGAAAATCATCGACGCGCCAGCCTCGACATAGGCCTTGGCCCGATCGACCGCGGCATCGAAGCCCTCGACGCCCTTGGCATCGGTGCGGGCACAGATGATGAACGCACCGTCGGAGCAGTCCCGAGATGCCTTGGCCGCCCATTGCATCTTGGACACCGCCTGCTCGATCGGGATCAGCGCCTTGCCGTCGAGATGCCCACAGCGCTTGGGGAACACCTGGTCCTCGAGATGCAGCCCCGCCGCCCCGGCGTGGTTGTACTCGATCACCGTGCGGCGGACCATCTCTTCTTCGCCAAAGCCCGTATCGGCGTCGGCGATCACCGGGAGCTTGGAGCCCTGCACAACCTCGCGCACCACGCGGGCGAAGTGATCGAGCGTCAGCAGCCCCACATCGGGCACACCGGCCGCCACCGAGGTCGCACCGCCAGAGACATATGCGGCCTCAAATCCCGCATCCCGCACCGCCATGCCCACCAACGCGTTAAAAGCTCCGGGTGCGGCGATGACGGTCTGATCCATGCGTGCTCGAAGCACGGTTCCAGGGTGTTGCTTGCTGGTCATACTGCATGATATCCTCAGCATTCGCGTGCCGAGTTGGGATGCAGTACAATCACACCATGACACGCAAAACACGCATGAAATCCATCGTCCTGTCGCTGACGAGCCTCCTGCTCTGCGTCGGCTGCACCACGAGCACCGAACAACGCGATACCGCCCAGTTTATTGATACTCAGGAGCATTCGGACGATGACCGCATGCAACCGGTCACCATCTGGTCCGAGCTCAGTGCCGAAAAGCACCGCGCCGGGCAGATCACCTTCTCCGCACAGCCAACGCAAGAGGAAATCCGATCCTTCGCCCATGCGGGCGGCAAGGTGGTGATCAACAACCGCACGCAAGAAGAGCTGACCCGAGTTGGCTTCGATGAGCAACACCTCGTCGAGTCGCTGGGCATGAAGTATGTCCACACACCAGTCAGCTCCGCGACATTCTCAAACACACAGGCCGACGGACTCAATAAGACACTCTCAAACACGGACGGACCGGTGCTCATGCACTGCGGGTCCGGATCACGCTCCGCGATGCTCTACGGCTATCACCTCATCAAGGACCAAGGCATGAACAAAGACAACGCGATCGATACAGCCATCGAACTCGGCATGAGCCCCAGCAGCGGTCGCATCATCGAGCGCGAGCTGATGGACATGCCCGACAGGGTGATGGACGCCGTGGACCCGGCGATGCTTCGGATGTATGTCGATACCCTCGCGGGCTTCGGCACACGCCACACACTCAGCGACACTGACTCCGACACACGCGGCATCGGGGCAGCCCGTCGTTGGGTCAAGGCCCAGTTCGAGCGCAACATCGAAGGCCACGGCAAGGCCGGCGATGCCTCACCACGCGTGTACTTTGATGCCCACACCGTGCAGCCCGACGGGCGGCGCATCCCCCGCACCGTCGAGGTGGTCAATGTGGTCTGCGAGATCCCGGGCACCAACCCGGATTCACGCGACCGCCTGTACTATGTCCTCGGCCATCTCGACTCGCGAGCGAGCGGCGCACTCGATGCCGAGTCCGATGCCCCGGGTGCAAACGACGACGGATCGGGCGTCGCGCTCATGATCGAACTCGCACGCGTCCTTGCCAAGGAACCCATCGAGTCCACGGTGGTGCTCATGGCCACCAGCGGCGAAGAGCAGGGCCTCTTCGGTGCCCGTCTACACGCCCAGGCCGCCCTCGATGCCGGCAAGAACATCGTCGCGGTGCTCAACAACGACACCGTCGGCGACCCGACCGGCGTGCTCGAGGGGCAGGACGGCTCCAAGGAGATCCGCGTCTTCAGCGAAGGGATCCCTGCGACCATGATCACGCTCGATCAGTCCGAAATCAGCGATGCCGTGCGTTGGAAGCGTCTCTACGGCACAGAGTCAGACTCCATCTCGCGCCAGCTCGCCCGCTACATCGCCGATGTCGCAGATCTTCACAAGACCACCGTCCAGCCACGCCTGATCCATCGACCCGACCGCTTCCTGCGTGGCGGCGACCACACGCCCTTCAACGAACTCGGATTCGCCGCGGTCCGCTTCTGTGAGACCTATGAGGACTACAACCACCAGCATCAGGATGTCCGGATCGAGGACGGGGTCCAGTTTGGCGATCTTCCCGAGTATGTCGACGAACACTATCTGGCCGATGTCACCCGGCTCAACGCGCTCACGCTCGTGCATCTCACCAACGCGCCCTCCGCACCCGAGAACACCCGCGTGATCATCGCCGAGCTGACCAACGACACCACGCTGCGCTGGGACGCGTCCCCCGAGGCCGATGTGGCCGGCTATGAGATCGTCTGGCGTGAAACGACCGCTCCACAATGGGAAGAAGTGCTCGATGTGGGCAACACCACCGAGGGCACCGTCCCTCTTTCCAAGGACAACTGGTTCTTTGGCGTTCGGGCCTACGATGCCGACGGCTACCGCTCTCCGGTGTCGTATCCGCGCCCGGCCCGCGAATGAAACCCTTTCCTTGGCTCAATCAGGCATGGTTTGTGGCTGGGAATCGCCTACAGTTGGGTGTTTCTGCCCGTCAGCATGGGCTTGCCTTTTCGACCACCACCAACCCAAACCAAACGAGGCTGTTTTATGACCAGCGCACCAACACACGCAAAGGGCCTTGAGGGCGTCATCGCCGGCGAGACCGAGATCTGCAATGTAGAGCAGTCGGCCCTGATCTATCGCGGCTACGAGATCGCCGACCTTGCCGCCAATGCATCCTTCGAAGAGGTAGCCTACCTGCTTCTGCTCTGCAAGAAGCCAACGGCCCAGGAACTCAAGGTCTTCCAATCCGAGCTGGTGACCGAACGCCAGCTGCCCGATCTAGTCGTCTCGTTCCTCAAGCAGTCGGGCGAGCTGGTCAACAATCAGGCGGCCGTCCCAATGGATATCCTGCGGACCGCGGTCTCAATGCTGGGCCATGTCGACGCCCAGTGCCAGGACAACAGCGCCGACGCGAACCTCAATAAATCCAAGCGTCTGCTGGCCAAGATCCCCACCATCATCGGGCACATGCAGAACAGCATCGACGGGCGCGACTTCATTGCCCCCACCGAGGACCTCTCCCACTCGGCCAACCTGCTCTACATGATGACGGGCTCCAAGCCCAGCGCCGAGGCCGAGAAGGTCATGGATGTCTCACTCGTGCTGTACGCAGAGCACGACTACAACGCCTCGACCTTTGCCTCGCGCGTCATCGCGGGCACCCTGAGCGACATGCACGGGGCCGTGACCGGTGCCATCGCCGCACTCAAGGGCAAGCTCCACGGCGGAGCGAACGAAGCGGCCATGGAGATGCTCGCCGATATCCGCAGCGACATCGGCCCCGAGAACGACACCGCCAAGATCACCGAGTGGATGCACCAGGCCTTCGCCGACAAGCGCAAGCTCATGGGCTTTGGGCACCGCGTCTACAAGAACGGCGACCACCGCGCCCCGATCCTGCACGATCTGGGCCGCAAGGCCGCCGAGGCACGCGGGCCCGAGTTCGTCAAGCTCTTCGAACTCGGCGAGACCGTCCAGCAGATCATGGAAGACGAGAAGAAGATCTACCCCAATGTCGACTTCCCTTGCGGGATGACGTATTACACCATGGGAATTCCTGTTCCGCAGTACACGCCCATCTTCGTCGCTTCCCGGATCACCGGCTGGTGTGCCCACATCATGGAGCAGCACGCCAACAACCGTCTGATCCGCCCACGGGCCGCCTATGTCGGGCCCGAGACCCGCAACTGGAACGATTGATTGGACTCAGGACCAGCATCAGACGCACCCCCACGGGTGCGTTTTTTCATGCAATCCGCGAAATCATG
Organism: Phycisphaerales bacterium UBA1924; assembly: GCA_965283805.1. Classification (GTDB taxonomy): domain Bacteria; phylum Planctomycetota; class Phycisphaerae; order Phycisphaerales; family UBA1924; genus UBA1924. Next base: position 749,025 of record CBDIPV010000001.1, read on the forward strand.
GACGAAAGCCCATCGATCCGATTCCTTACAATACCGCGAAGGGACACCTCACCCATGATCAAGTTCAACTGTGACCGCTGCGATATGGAGATCGAGCTCGACAACGAGCTCGCGGGCACCAAGTACGAATGCCTGAACTGCGGCGACACCAACCGCGTACCGCCGCTCACCAGCGAGGAACCGATCCCCTTCGCGCCTGCGCCACCCGAGGACAGCAAACGGATCGATAAGGCTGCCAAAGCGGGGTTCCCGCCCGACTTTGGGCCAGAAGTGCGTGTGCTCAAGGTCCGTCGCTGCTGGTTTCGATCACGGGTCATCCGGTTCTCGCTGCTGGTCCTGATCGGCTTGCTGAGTCTGATCGGGCTGATTTGGGTGCCGGTGACCAACCAACCGCTGTGGTGGCTTGCCCTCTTTGCGCCATTGTTCCTCGGCTCGACTGGGATACTCGCGTGGTGGTGGATCGACCGGCTCAGCGCCTCGCTGGAAATCACGACCAAGCGAACCATCATGCACCGTGGATTTTTTTCCAAATCTTCATCCGAGGTGGTGCACGACAACATCCGCAATATTCAGATCGACCAGACCTTCATGCAGCGGGTGATGAGGGTCGGACGCATTGGCATCTCATCGTCCGGGCAGGACGGTATCGAGTTGCAGGTCAATCACTTAAAGGACCCGGATTACCTGCGTGAAATTATTGATCTCTATCGGCCTCTGTGAGACACAATCAGTTCGCGATGCCTGGGAACAATTTCGGCTCCGGCTGCGGATGCCTGTATAGAATCGTGTTCGTAGAGGATCTACGGCTGTTTGAGATGTGCCGAACTGAAGTTTGTGACGCAGGAGGCTGCCATGCTTTGGATGCAAAAACTACGCCTACGCGTATTCGCCCTGATCGCTGCTCTTGTGCTGCTGGTCTTTGGTGTGGTGAGCATGTTCGCGGTGCCGGTTCTGCCTGCGGTCGGGGTCGCCATCACGATCGTGGTCACGGTGGTGAATACGATGACCGCCCGTTTGGCAGATATGACCTGTACCGGGTGTGGCAAGAGCATCGCCCAACTCCCCGCGGGCACCCACGGGATCGCCTGCACAGACTGCGGCACCATCAATCACCCGTTCAACACGGGCGAAGCGCGGTATGCCTTTGATCTGAGTGACGATGGGGACGACGAGGCATCGCAGGCCTGATCGCAGGCCTGATCATTGCTGCAAGACAGAAGATCTCAGAACAACCAGATCTCAACACAATAAAAAAAGCCCCGGGCAATGCCCGGGGCTTTGTGCGTTGGATCAGTGACGGAATTACTTCTCTGCTTGATCGCCCATGGCCTTGTTGAACTCGTCGGCGGAAACTTCTTCAATCTCGGCGTCTGTGAGGATCGCATCGATGGTCTTGTGTTCACGCACCTGCTGGAGCAGTGTCTGGGCCTGCCCAGACTGCTGCAGTTCCTGGATGACCTGCTCGGGGCGCTTGCCCTGCTGCATCGCCATCTGCATGACACGAGCGTTGATCTCCTGCTCTTGGATCTGCACCTTGAGATGCTCGGCGGCCTTGTTGAGAATAAAGAACTGCTTGAGTTCGTTGCTGGCGCTCGCGGTCGAAGCGCTGCGAAGCTCGGCCATGTGCTGCTCGATCTCGGCGGGGTTGACGCCGCGGTACATCAGGTCCATGCGGCGGCGCTCGAGGTTTCGGGCAGCTTGCTGCGAGGTGAGGCCCGCGGGAAGCTCGAACTCGGTGTGATCCGCGAGGTGCTTGATGACCTGCTGACGCATCACCGATTGCTGCTGCACCTCTGCACGCTGCTGGAGCTGGGTGGTCACCATTTCGCGCAACTGCTCTTCGTCGTTGAAGCCGTACTTCGCGACCAGATCGCTGACGACGGCCGGGACGATGCGGTAGACCTTGGTGATCTCGTACTCGATGGTCAGATCCTTGCCACGGATCGCCTCGACCTCGTGGTTTTCGGGGCCAGTGAGTTTCACCGTGAGCTTTTCGCCCTCGCTGGGGGTGCCGATCTGCTTGGCAAAGTCGGGCACGATGACGCCCAGGATCATGCCCTCGTCACCCTCTTCGGGGATCTGAACGACCGCGCCCTCAATGTTGTAGTGCTCGGTGCCTTCTTTGTCGGTCATCACGGCATTACCGGTGAGGTAGTCGCCGCGGGCCGAGTCTTCGCGCTCGTCGAGCGAACCCTCGTTAATGGCGATTTTCTTGATTTCTTCGTCAACCAGCCCGTCTGGCAATGATGAATCGGGCTTGAGGACCTTGATACCTTTGAGCTCGGGCAGTTCGAACTCGGGCATGACCTCGACCTCGACCTCGAAGGTCACTGGCTGGCCGGCCTGAACTTCGATAGCTTCGAAGACCTCTGCGGGCGGCTGGCCGAGCACTTTGAGATCGTGCTCGCGCACTGCTTCGTCGTATGCCTTGGTGACCAGACGCTGACGCGTTTCGTCCTTGACATAGGCGCCGAATCGCTTTTCAACGAGGCGGCGTGGGGCATGGCCCTTGCGGAAGCCGGGGATTGAGACTTCTGAGGCGACCGAGCCAAAGGCCAGTTCCATCTGGTCATTGACTGCTTCGGCGGGAATTTCCACGCTGATCCGCTTGCGACAAGGGCCAACATCTTCAACTTTGATTGTGTTTGATACGGTGTCTGACATGATGATCTTTCTGTTCATGTCACGCACAGGACTGCTGTCGGTCTGCCATCGTGCGCCTGAGTCCCAGACCGACCCTGCTGAACGCTCAGCAGGAAGGGAATAGTAGGCATCGACCAGCTCCCCCGATCCCTTGATTCGGTCGCAGCATCCTGAGGAATCTGTTGAAGATCGGGCACCCACGCCTATGATTTGCCCCATCGATATGCCGGGGTGGCGGAATTGGTAGACGCGGCGGATTCAAAATCCGCTTCTGGAAACAGAGTGGGGGTTCGAGTCCCCCCCTCGGCATTGCTCAGCATCCTTGGATAACCGAGTGGGTCTCATTCATTGATCCCTCCATCCAATCCTCCATCCATGATGAACATGCCCAGTTCGTGGTGTGCCAGCGACTCGTACAGCGAACGACCAGCGGGGCCCGGGGGCCCAAGGGTGCTGTGGTGCAGACCGTTCACGCAACTGATGAAATTCCCGACCTTTGCAGACGAGCATGGGCACGAGAGCATGCCGAAAACCGTATCCGGCCAGTGATCGCCCGAATCGCCCTAATACATGTCGATCCACAACGGAAAGTCGTTCCGACGCGACTTTGTTGTACTCCACATCATGACAAAATCAGATCCAGACCCGAATCTGGGTTATCCAGACTGTAATACATACCGATGCGTGGATATGCATGGATCACACCCGGAGAAGAGCACATTCAAGATTGATCCTGTTGCCAGCCATCAGGTATCGATGTCTGAGATCGTTGGTGCGCTGTCCTATTCGCTCGACATCACAGAGGGGCAGCCCGAAGGTCACGCGATCCGATCATGCATGATTGGTATGCGGATAGGCAGAGAGGTCGGGCTCACGGACCATGAACTCTCTTCACTGTACTACGCGCTGCTCCTGAAAGACTTGGGATGTTCGAGTAACGCTGCGAAGGTATGTTATCTCTTTGGGGCTGACGAGCGGACCATCAAGCATGGTTTCAAGTTCACTGATTGGCAGAGCACGCTCAAGTCACTCCCGTACATCATTCGAAATGTCGCGCCCGATGCGCCCCTCCACGAGCGATTCGCAAAGTTCATGGCAATCGCCGTCAAAGGCACGAAGGCATCGAAGGATCTTGTTCGAATTCGTTGCGAGCGCGGGGCGTTGATTGCGAGAGACCTGGATCTACCCGAAGACGCGGTACAAGCGATACGAAACCTCGACGAGCACTGGAACGGCAAGGGGCATCCAGACGGGATCCGCAAGCACCAGATCCCGAGACTGGCTCGTATTTTGAGCGTCGCACAAACTTCTGAGGTCTTCGTCACTCGCTATGGACTTGCCGCCGCCCTTCAGATCGTTCGTGAACGCAGCGGCACATGGTTCGATCCCGACCTGGTCAAAGCGTTCGTATCAATCGCGAAGGATACTGAGTTCTGGCTCAGCGTTATGACGCCAGACCCACGAAAGTACCTTGCATCCCTGGAGCCCAAGGATCTCGTGATCACGGGCGATGATGCACTGCTCGATCAGGTCTGCAAAGCCTTCGGCCTGGTCATCGACGCCAAAAGCCCGTGGACAGCGTGCCATTCTCAGGGTGTGTCTGAGGTCGCCGTAGGTATCGGTCGCGAGATGGGACTGCCAGAGTTCGATCTCTCGCGGCTTCGCCGAGCCGGTCTGCTGCACGATATCGGCAAGCTCGGTGTTAGTAATACGATACTTGACAAGCCCGGCAAGCTCACCGACGATGAGTTCATTGCCCTCAAACGGCACCCAGAGTACACCCACCGCATTCTGAGCCGTTCGGTGTGCTTTGCATCGTTTACCGATCTCGCTGCGAACCACCACGAGAAACTCGACGGCTCCGGCTATCACCGGGGGCTTGACAAATCCGGCCTCACGATTCCTGATAGGATTTTAGCTGTGGCCGACATGTACGAAGCGCTTGCTGCCAAGCGGCCGTACCGCAAAGACATGTCCGATGGGCAGGTATTCGACATCCTGGACATGAACGCGGGCACGAAAATCTGTGCCGAGTCAGTCACAGCACTCCGTGCCTTCCTCGCGAAGAATACATTTACGCCATATCAACTCGCCGCCTAAGGTTCAGGCGCGGTCTCCTTAACCTGTACCGCTCAGCGGTCTATGATGGCCCTGACCGAGCTGTGAAGACCGATTCTCGGGATTCAAAGTCCGCTTCTGGAGACAGAGTGGGGGTTCGAGTTCCCCCCCTCGGCATTTCACAGATTGAACCCACAAATATAAAAGTAGCAAGGATACAGCCCCATGGCCGACGAACAGCAACCGCAGCAGCAGCAGGTGCAGCTTCGCATCGACGAATCGAAGATGACCAGCACCTACGCGAACACCATCCGCACCAGCAACACGCAGGACGAGATGATTATGGACTTCGGCATGAACATTCCCATGCAGATGCCCAATCAACCCCCAACCGTGATTTTCAATGTCGGCTCGCGCGTGATCATGAACTGGGCCGGGGCCAAACGCCTCGCTCTGTCGCTGGGATCCGCGATTCGCGGCTACGAGGAGCGATTCGGCGAGATCGAGATCAATCAGGGCGGGAATCAGCAGCCCCCCCAGCAACCGCCACAGCAGCCGCTGGCCTGATCTTTGCCAGGCGCGAACTCGATAGCCGATTTCGTCGTAAAGCAGGCATGGGCCACATCCCATCGCAGATCACGCGGGCCCATTTTGGGCCCGCGTGTCGTTTGGAGCAACTTGGGCGCTGACTACGCAAGAACTCACGACAGATTGACCGATTTCAAGCATCTCACTGGACAGCGAATGATCTTGATTCTGGCCGAATCGAGCGGGGACTGAAGATCCCAAGCGTCTGGGAAAGGACATGATGAGCACCGAAACTCTGGGAATCACACTCACCGATCAGGCGGTCGCGCTCGATGCCGGACCGATTCGCGAGCTTATCGATGCGGTCGGCTCGGTGGTGGTCGGGCAAGAGCACATGGTGCGGTCGCTGATCATCGGCATGCTGACCGGCGGGCATGTGCTGCTTGAGGGCGTGCCGGGCTTGGCCAAGACGCTCACGGTGACAACGCTGGCGCAAGGATGCCATGCTCAGTTCTCACGGATTCAGTTCACACCGGACCTGCTGCCCGCGGATGTGATCGGGACGCTGATCTACAACCCCAAAGACGGGACTTTTACCCCACGAAAGGGTCCGATTTTCGCCAATATCGTGCTGGCCGATGAGATCAACCGGGCACCCGCGAAGGTGCAGTCGGCTTTGCTTGAAGCGATGCAGGAGCGACGGGCCACGATTGGTGACACGACCTATAGCGTCGGCAACCCGTTCCTGGTGCTCGCCACCCAGAACCCGATCGAACAAGAGGGCACCTATCCGCTCCCTGAAGCTCAGGTCGACCGGTTTATGCTCAAGCTCAGCGTGGGGTATCCGACGCGTGAGGACGAGCGGGTGATCATTGATCGGATGATGTCAACCGATGACCACGCGGGCATAACGCCGGTAGTGACGCTCGATCAGATCGGCAAGGCACGCTCGACGGTCAACAACATCCACATCGACAACAAGATCAAGGACTACATCGTGTCGCTGGTGCACGCCACGCGCGAGCCGGGTTCGGTGCGGGCGAACTGGAGCCTTGATCTGCCCCGGCTGATTGAGTTCGGTGCCTCGCCGCGAGCGTCGCTGTCGTTGGCGCGGGCGGCGCGGGCCAACGCGTTCCTGGAGGGACGGGCCTTTGTGACTCCATCAGACATCAAGGCGATTGGGATGGATGTGCTCCGGCATCGCGTGCTGGTGAGCTACGAGGCCGAGGCCGAGGGCATCAGCAGCGAAGATATCGTTCGCGAACTTTTCGCACGCATCGCGGTGCCTTGAATCATACACGGAGGTTCTGCACGCGTGCTCACTGAAGAACTCATGCGGGAAGTGAAGCGCCTGGAGATCCGGGCGCGTCGGCGTGTCGATGATCTCTTCGGCGGGCAGTATCACTCTGCTTTCAAGGGGCAGGGAATCGAGTTCGCCGAGGTGCGCGAGTATCAGCCCGGCGACGAGGTCCGCACGATCGACTGGAATGTGACCGCACGCACAGGGCACCCGCACATCAAGCGTTTCACCGAGGAACGCCAGCTCACGGTGATTCTCTGTGTCGACTGCTCCATTTCCACAGGGTTCGGTTCGGTGCGACGCTCCAAGCATCAGCTCGCGTGTGAGCTGGGTGCGGTGCTCACGCTGGCGGCCGGCAAGAACAACGATCGGGTCGGGCTGCAGATCTTTGGCTCGAGTCATCTCGAGCAGGAATCGTTCCATCTTCGCCCATCGAAGGGAAAAACCCATGCCCGGCGCATCATGCGCGAGCTGATCGATTCTGAGCCGGGGCAATCGCCTTTCGGGCTGAACGACGCGCTGAATGAACTGGGACGAACGCATAAGCGGCGGGCGATTGTCTTTGTGCTTTCTGATTTTCTGTCTGGTCTGAGCAACCGCGCCGAACCCGAGTGGGCCAAGCCGATGCGGATGCTCGCGCGCAAGCACGAGCTGGTCGCGTTGCAGCTGACCGATCCGCTCGAGTTTGAACTGCCGCGGGCTGGTCTCATCCGCATGCATGACCCGATTACCGGACGCCGTTTTAGCGTGGATACCGGCTCACGACGTGTGCGTGAGCGATATCACGCTCAGGCCAGGCGTGAACAGCTACAGATTGAGGAAGCATGCAGCAGGGCTCGCATCGATCGTGTGGAACTCTCGACGGCTGGCGGGATCGTTGAGCCGCTGATCAGGTATTTCCAGCAACGGGAGATGCGGCGGCGATGAATCGTGTGCTGCACATCTTGATGCTGCTGAGCGTGCTGTTGGCTGGGTGCGACCGCTCCCCCACTGCGACACGATCCGAACCGGTAGTGCATCGTGCGGTTGAGCCGGTGACCGAAACTTGGTATGAAGTTCGATTTGAGCCCGACACCATCGGCGTTGCCGATCGGCTCTGGGTGATCGCCAGCTGGCGGTGGACTCAGGGGGTTGAGACCACGCTTGTCGAACCGGATTGGGCGGCGCATGACTGGACCGTGATCCAGAGCATCCACGAAGCCCCCCAACGCGACGAAGATGGCTATTTGGCTCAGTGGCGTGTGTTGCTGGAGCCGTTTCTACCCGGAGCGTACACGATTCCGAGCGGGTCGCTGCGTGTGGAGTCTCCCCTGCTTGCACAACCTGTTTCGATTTTGATCCAGGAGCCGATGGCGGTCAGTGTGATGGGTGTGCTCGCGGAGGGCGATCGGGGCGAGCTGAATCCGATCGCAGATCCGACACTTCCAAGCGATCAATCTCACGAGACCAGCGGGCACGCCGGGCTGATCATCGCGATTGTCGTGTCGACGGTTGCGCTGATGGTGCTTGTTGTGATGCGCAGGGATGACACGCGGGGACACGGGCGCTCGATCGCTGAGCAGCTGGTGCAGATCCGAGACCAGAGCGAGTTGGATCGCGAGGAGGGGTTCAGGAAGCTCGAACGCATCTTTGACCGTCTCGACCCGCGTCTACGGAACACCAGTGAGTTCCGAGGCATGATCCGCACATGCGAGCAGGCCCGGTACGCATGCGAGTCCGATGCGCATGCGAGCCCGTCGAAGATCGCCGCGTATACCCTTGAGCTGCTCGGGGACGACCACGAGCCTTCGATGCAGACCGGAGGGATCGTATGAACTGGCAGTTTGCGTACCCTTGGGTGCTCTTTTTCATTGCCCTGATCCCGCTGATCTGGATCGTGCGTGTGGTCCGTTGGCATCGCAGCACCGGCTTGATGTCGTCGGCCCCATCGCGCGTCGCGGCGGCGGGCGGTTCGATTCGGGTATTGGGGATCTGGATCCCCAGCGCGGTCATGAGCATCGCGCTGGCGCTGCTGCTCGTTGCCCTCGCTCGACCTCAGAAAATCATCGGCAACACCAAAGCAACCAGGGACACCATCGCGCTCGAACTTGTTGTAGACCGATCGGGGTCGATGGACGAGCCAGTGATCTTCGACGGCGAGCGCACGAACCGGCTCGAAGCCGTGAAGCAGGTTGTGGAGCGATTTGTGCAGGGTGATGGCACGCAACTGCGCGGTCGAACGGGCGACCTGCTGGGGTTGATCGTGTTCGGTTCGTTCGCCGATACACTGATGCCGCTGACGCAATCGCACGATGCGTTGATCGAGGCGTTGCGACGCATCGAGCTTCCTCAGGTTGAGCGGGAGCGGTCGACAGCGATCGGCGACGCACTCATGCTGGCCATTGGGCGTCTCAAGGCCTCGGAAGACGCGATGCGGGCCGAATCTGAGGACGAATCGTTCACGCTCAAGAGCAAGGCGGTGGTGTTGCTGACCGACGGCGAGAACCGGGCCGGGCAGTACTCGCCGCAGCAGGCCGCGGGCTTGGCGCGAGAATGGGGCATCAAGGTCTACATTATTGGCATCCGCGGTGGGACGACCTCGGGCGGGCGATTCTTCGGCGCGTCCCAGCAGGTCAATGATCAGCGTATGGCGCAGGTTGCCGAGTTTACCGGGGGGCAATATTGGGGCGTCGATCGAGTTTCTGATCTGGAGGAGGTGTACGCACGGATCGATGAGCTTGAACGCTCGAGCATTGAAGTGACCGAATCGACCTCGTTCGAGGAGCTGTACGAGCCGTACGCGATCGCCGGTTTAGTTTCGTTATTTGTTGGCGTGCTGCTCCGTGAGACGATCCTGAGGAGCGCTGCATGATCGATCTGTTCTCGCCCATGATGTTGCCGCTTTGGAGCAGCGCCAGTTGGCGGTTCGCCCAGGCGCAGTGGCTGTTCGCCCTCTGGGGCTTGCCGGTGCTCGGGCTTGTCATGCTCATCGGCTCGCTGCGTGCCAAGCGGGCCCAGCGGCGCATCGGGGATCGGGCATTGATCGATCAGCTGCTGGGACCGAATCGCTCATGGAATAATCGGCTTCGCGCGGTGGTGATGCTCTTGGCGCTGGCGTTTCTCACGCTTGCCGTCGCGCGACCGCAATCCGACCCGGTCGAGATTGAGGTCGAGACGCGCGGTCGCGATGTGATCTTCATGCTCGATATATCACGCTCGATGCTCGCGACAGATGTTGCGCCCAATCGGCTCGAAAAATCGAAGCTGTGGATCGGGGACCTCGTCGACCAGCTTGGCGGCGACCGTGTCGCGTTGGTTGGATTTGCTGGATCATCGACCGTCGCCAGCCCGCTGACCAACGACCGGCTTTTCTTTAAGCTCGCGCTCGAAGAACTCTCGCCCGAGAGCGTGCTCGTTGGCGGGACCAACATCGGGGACGCGATCAGACGAACCATGGATCTTGTGGTTCCCGAGCAGCCCGAGACGGACGGGCCGGGGTATGTCGATCTCGTGATCATTTCCGATGGTGAAGATCAGGACAGCGTGCCGATCGAAGCCGCGCGCCGTGCCGGCGCTGATGGGGTACGCATTATCGCGATCGGGATCGGCTCTGAGAAGGGCGCACAGATCCCGATCTCACAAAGTGATGGGCAGCGTGTTCAGTCCCGGCTTGAATCGAGAACCCTGCGCGATATCGCGACCGCATCGCCCGGCGGCGTGTATCTCGAAGTCGGGACCGGGACGATCGATCTTGCAAAGGTTTATCGAGACCTCATTGGGAGCGCCGAGCAGCGCCAGATGGATACCTCGACCACGACAAAGTACACCGAACTGTACATGTATTACTTGGCGATCGGCGTGCTTCTGGTCGTTCTTGACCTGCTTGTCATCCCGACCAGAAACAGGAGGGCACCAGCATGATCCTCACTTTGATATCTTGCTCATTGCTTCTTGCTCAACCAACGGATGCCGATACCGAGCCTGAGGTATTGCCGCAAAACACGCAGCAGGCCCCCGAGCCGATGCCTGTTGACATCGCTCGAGAGCGTATGCGCAGCGCACTCTCAGCGGACATGCAGCCGAGCGAGCAGTTCGAGATTCTCGGCGAGATTTATGCACGCAGCGATGATCCCTTGATCCGTACGACAGCGGCGCTCAATCTTGGCACGCTGATGATCTCGCAGCCCGATGCGCAGGCCCCGTCGCTGGTGGATGGGATCGGCTGGCTACAGCAGGCAGATATCGACGACACGCAGCCGCGTATTCGGGCGCAGGCACGCTACAACATCGGGCACGCGCGGCACATGCTTGCCGGCTTCGAGCAAGCCGACTCACAGCAGATCGCGGCGCCAGCTGACCTGGAATCGATGATCCCTGCCATGCAGAAGAAGCTGGCCATGCTGACACTCGCGGCGGGGGCGTTCCGGTCGGTGCATGAGGTGAAACCCAATGACACCGATGCGATCGAGAATCTCGAGCGTGTTCGCAGAGAGGCGAAGCAGGTCCGAGACCAGATCGAGGCCCTCAAAGAGATGATCGAGCAGCAGAAGCAGGCCCAGCAGCAGCGGCAGCAACAGCAGCAGCAAGCCGCCGACCGGCTCAAAGAACTCGCCGAGCAGCAGCGGCAAGAGTCCCAAGAGAACGAGGGGGAGCCGCAGCAGGCAAATGAAGAGCAGCAGCAGGATCAGTCCGGCCTCAGCGAGCAGACAAGCAACGAGCAGCAGCAAGCGGAGCAGATGAGTCAAGACCCCTCTGAGCAGATGGAGAACATCCTAAGCAAGCTGCAGGAGGCGCGCGATGCCCAGCAGCGAGCGCAGCAATCGCTCGAGGAGGGCGACCCACAATCCGCGGCAGAGGCACAAGAGCAAGCGGCGCAGGCGATCGCAGAGGCCGCGGCCGAGATGCAAGAACTCGCAGATCAATCGCAGCAGCAAGAAGGCCAGCAGGGCGAGGGCGGTGAATCATCGGACTCGCAAGCCCAGCAGGGCGAGGGCGAGGGTGATGCGAACGAAGAGGGTGATGAGATCAGCGAGATCGCAAAGATGTTGCTTGAAAAGGAGCGGCGTGAGCGCGAGGCCCGCAAGGCGTATCGGGCAACGGGTCGGCCTGTGAAAGTCGAGAAGGATTGGTGATCAACATGCAACCCAGTATCAAACCCCGTGTTCTTGGGCACACAGCTCTGGCGAGGCTTGTGCTTCTCGCTCTATTTCTATTGGCACCCGATGCGTTCGGTCAAGCGGGGCAAGCGGAGCAGATCACCGTGACGACCACCCTCTCACGGTCGAGTGTGTATGTGGGCGATGAACTCTCGTATCAGATCGTGGTCGAGGGGAGCACCAGCGCTCAATCTCCGGTGATCGAGTTTCCTGACACTGTGCGTGCTCAGTTCAACGGACCCCGATCACAATCGTTCACTTCACAACGGATCGTGAACGGTGTTCGGCGTTCGGTGACTGAGCGGAACTATATTTTTCAGTACACGCTCACCGCGTTGAGCGAGGGTGAAATCAGCATCCCTGCCCCAAGCGTGACGGTGAACGGCCAGACCTACTTGGGCCAGCCGGCCAGCTTCGAAGCGTTGCTTCCAACCCTGTCCGATGCCGACGATATGAAAATTCTGGCAGAGCGTACCGAGGTGTACCTGAACGAAACCATGAAGGTGGAATGCGTCTGGTGGATCGCGGATCAGACTTCCGAGTTTAACTTCAGCGCTTCGACCTTTCCCGAATCGTTTGTCATCCGTCCCGTCGAAACCAGCAGCTCGGGTCAGTATCAGGTTGACTTTGTACTCAACGGCCAGAACATGGTCGGCACCGTCGTGACCGAGATGCACAACGGCAAGCAGATGTCCCGCTTTACCTTCACACTCACCATCACCCCGAGCGAACTGGGCACCTTTGAGCTCGGCCCGCTTAGAGCAATCTTCACACGCCACTCCGGAACGGGAAGCCGGTTCAGGGCCTATGTCGAATCCGAACCGGTCGCGATTCGCGTGCTTCCGGTTCCTCAAGACGGCCAGCCCGACAACTACACCGACGCGATCGGGCGCTTCGAGCTCAATGCACGCGCTTCGAACACGCGGGTCAATGTCGGCGACCCGATCCAGCTGACCCTGCGAATCCGAGGCGAGGAACCCATGCTCGGCGCGAACAACGCACCTGATCTCGAACTCGATCCGGAGTTCGCCGGTGCGTTTAAGATCGATTCCGATGGATGGCGCGAGATCACGCCACGCAATCGCGGCTCACGCAGCTTTGAGCTCACACTGCGTGCACTTGACGAGCGGGTGACCATGATCCCGTCCGTCAAGCTTCCATCATTCAACCCGGAGCTTGGATCATACAAAGTCTACCGTTCCGAGCCGATCCCGTTGGAGGTCGCCGCTGTTGAAGAGATCACCTTGGCGGATGCGGTGATACGCGGTGCTGAACCGCTATCAACTTCGCCGGCTGGCAATCGCGTTGATCGCATCGAGCTGACCCCGGCCGCTCCGGGGCTTTGGGCGCACGCCACGGGAGAGACCATACGCAATCACGACGGCTTTGATCTCGGGCAGACACTCAGGAACCCGGTCTGGCAGACCGCGATCCTCGCCCCCCCGCTGCTCTATCTTGGCTCGCTTGGCCTGACGGCGTATGCTCGCAAGCGAGACGAGGAACTGCATCATCTCAAACGCGCATACCGAAGAGCAAATCGCCTGCAAGGCGAGGCATCGCTGCGATCGTATCTCTCGGATGTCCTGAATATCGATCTTGCTGCCGTGACCGCGCGCGACGCATTCGGGCTTCCGATTGATCTTCAGCTCCAGAACGAGTGCTATGGGGCGCTTCTCATGCATGAACATGAAGGCACCACGGCCGAGCACGGCGAGACCAACGATCTGCTTCGCAGGATTCATCGCCAGTGCATCAAGCATCATGAGGAGGCGACGACATGAACAAGTTCATTCTGATCAGCATCTCCATCCTACTCTCATCGATGCAGGCCATCGCCCAAGCGCAGACCCCGCCCGATGCGATGGTTGAAGCGCTCTCGAAGCTCGATCTTGGGATCGAGTTGCTCGAACAGCGAGCGCCAGATGCCAAGCAGGTGGTGCTCGAAGCCGCTGCTGATATCGAGCGGGTCATCCATAAGACCGGATTCCACAATGCCGATGCCTATCACGCACTCGGCAATGCCTACATGCTCAGCGGGAACACCGGCCATGCGGTCCTCGCGTACCGGCGCGGGGAGCAGATCGCCCCAACCGATGTCCGGCTGTGCGATTCACTCGAATATGCACGAGATCAGGTCGAGATCTCGGTCAAGCCAAGCACCTCCACTTGGGCCGTAAGAATCCTGATGAGCTGGCGCGGCTATATCCCTCGCGCCTCGATCTGGGCCGTGTTCATCACTTGCTTTGTGCTCGCGTGGCTCGTGCTCATCGCCCGCAGAAGCTTCAGCGCACCACGGTGGTATTCCCTCTTCTCGATGTGGCTGTTCGCATGCTCGTTGCTCCCTATCAGTGCCCTGGTCGCGGAGTGGAACATTTTCATGCGGACGAACGATGCGGTGATCATCGCGAATGATGTCGTCGCACGCAGCGGCCCCGACGACAGCATCTACGACCCGGTGTACAGCGAGCCGTTGGACGCGGGGACCGAGGGTACGGTTGTGGAGTACCGCGACGATTGGGCCCGCCTGACCCTCGCCGACGACAGCGAATGCTGGGTCCCGCAGGAAACGCTCGAACTGGTGAACCCTGAACATGAGAAATCAGGACAAAAGAAACCCGCCCCAGAGTCTCGCCTTGTACCCAAGGGCGGATAAAATGTGAGCGTTGCCTGTCTCAGGCAAGCGCGGGTGTAGTTCAGTGGTAGAACGTCAGCTTCCCAAGCTGAATGTCGTCGGTTCGATCCCGATCACCCGCTTTGATCAGACGCCGCATGTACCAGGTGAGAGGCAACTCCGGCTTGGTTCCAGCATTTCGCCCGGGGATTACCAAATGTCCGCGGATCGACCCGCTGTCCCTGGGAAGCAGCGTTGCTCATGAGGCATCGCTCATCCTGTCAGGTTCTTTAAGTTCGCTGCGATCATCGCCAGAAGCAGCGCGATCGACACGCAGGGCAAAACCGGCAGGTTGCCGACCCGCAGCGGCACCCTGAACCCCTGCCGATCACGAAGTTCCGGGCGGGTCATATGCAGCTTGATCAGTGCGGCATTGACGAGGATGTACGCCAGAAAGATGCAGAAATTGCTGATCGACGCGACCAGCCCGAGGTTGCCGATCAGTGCGAAGCCGAGCGTGATGGCAAATGTCAGCCCCAGCGCCACGACGGGCGTGTGCAGCTTCGGCGCAACATACGCCATGAAGCGGAATCTCTCATGCTCGCGGGCGACATCCATCATCAGGCGGGAGTTTCCCATGACATTCGTCAGCACGGTCTTGCTGGTGGCGAACAGGGCGATGATTGTGATGATCACCCCGCCACCCGGGCCCCATGCCTGATTCATCACCGCCGAGAGCGGGCCCTCTGCATCGGCCAGTTCCTGATGATCGAGGATGCTCACCGCAGCGATGGCGACCAGCGTGTAGATGACCATCACGGTCAGCGTCGAAAGGATCAGCGCCCGAGGCAGGTTTTTCTTTGGATCCTCAACCTCCTCAGCCATCTTCACCAGATCCTCAAAACCAACGAAACTGAAGAACGCCAGCGCCGCGCCCGCCGAGACCCCAACCCACCCGCCGGGTGCCGGGCCGAGCAGGTCCGCTTTGCCCATCCCGTCCCATTGCGCCAGCCCGAAGCCGACCACCATGAGCAGCCCCAGCACGGTCACCACTGTCGCGACCTTATTGAACAACGAAGACTCGCCTGCGCCCCACACATTGAATCCGGTCACGAGCACGAGGATGCCAGCGATGATAAGCCGGGAGTTGATATCAACCAGTCGGCCAAGATAGTCGGCAAAGGCGATCGAGATCGCCGCGGACGCGATCACTCCGGTCCCCAGCAACAGGATCGCGGCCCATCCGGCAAACCGCCGGCCGAATGCCTGGGCGATGTATTCGTACCCCCCGCCCGCATCCGGAAAAATCGACACCAGTTCGGCGTAGGTGAACGCCGTGATGACAGCGACCACTGCGGCAATCACCAGCGAGAGCCAAAGCAGATTGCCCGCATCGGCCGTCACCTCGCCGATGATCGCGTAGACTCCCGCGCCCAGCATCCCGCCGATCCCGAACATCAGCGCATCGCGAAACTTCAACTCACGATGCAGCTTCCCGTTAGACGGGGGCTGTTGCTTTTCAGGCAAATCCCTCATGATGAACGAGGACGCTCCTTCGCTTCAAATCCAATGATTTGATGGATGGTATGCGCCAGCGGAAGGCACGGGCCCGTCGGGCAGGCCGTCGCAATCGCATGCGGGCTCGCTGCGATAGATGATCCTGCAGGGTGATAATCGAAGCCACGAGACCATCATTCAAGCCGGTGGTTGCGCCGCATGCACTGGGGCACGCCAGCACCACCCGGCCTGTTACAGCGAGCGGGCAACTCCAGAGCCCGATGTAGGGACCGTCGTACGACCGGTCATCGGACCGGCAATTGAGAGCAACCTGCCGAGGGTGACCACGCGATGAAAACGCCCGCAAACCGGCCGGATCGGACACGAGTCCCACATTACTTGCTATCCGCAACTCCCTGCCATAGCGCGCCTTACGAGTTTCGTCCCTACCGCCGGAGGCGTTCCAAGCTGGATGTCATCGGTTCGATCCCGATCACCCGCATAGTTGTTACCTTTGCTCGGATTTTGGTGTTTCACGCATCGGACGAAGACCGTGATGCAGAACAAGATCACACAACCATTGGTTGCGATTCACAATCTGTATGACGCGCGGCGGTTTTAACCCGTTCATCGAATCCCATCGGAACGAGTGTTCAAAATAGTGTGCTTGTTCGAAAGGCATGCTCTATGGCGAGGGATAGCACTCGGGATCGCTCCGGATCTCACTGAGTACGCCCGATCCATGCAGCTGGGCGAGCGTTGTGGTGTTGGCTTCGATCATTCAACTTCGGCGGATGCACCACTAACACGCGATTCATCGGGGCGAACCAAAATCCTCCTGTATTATGCGCGATCGCTGGCTCGGGCCTTGCGTAGAACCTGAAGAATGAGCATTCGCCGCAGTATACTGTCATGCATGATTCTTGACTCAGTTGTCTATTCTGGTCGGTCGCGTATTGGGCGTTTGGCCTTGTCGCTTGGCGTTTGCGGCTTGGCCGTGACGATGATCGGATGTGTGACACCAGAACCTCGACAAGAGCTCCCCTTTCGGGATGCACCTGCACTGTCTGCTATGGATGGCGTGCGGCTGTCGGAACTATGGTGGGTTGATCTCGGAGACCCTTACCTCGATGCGGTCATTGAATCGGCGCTTACCAATAACTTCACGCTCAGCGCAGCATATGAACGGATTGCTGAGGCGAGGGCGATCGCAGGGATCGAAAGCGCGGCACGATCACCGATGCTTGACGGGGAGGCGGGCCTGTCACTCAGCGATGGCGGCGACACCGACGGGCAGAGCGAGATCACGCTCGGTCTGGTCGCCGCATACGAGATAGACCTCTGGGATCGGATCCGTTCGAGAATCCGTGTCGAAGAGCTTGAGGCGTCCGCGACGGCTGCGGACTATCAGGCCGCTGCGGTGTCGCTTTCCGCAGAGATCGCCCAGGCGGTATACGGGCATGCAGAGGCATCGCTCCAGCTCGCGCTGCTCGAATCGCAACTGCAGACAAACAGTGATGTGCTGACCGTGATCGAAGAGCGGTTCGCGATCGGACAATCGAGGAGCGCCGATGTGCTCCGGCAGCGGCAGTTGGTTGAGGCAACTTTGGAACAGCAGATCACAACCCGTTCATCCATTGAAGTGCTTGAGCATCAGATACTCGAGTTGCTGGGAATCCCCGCCCAGGCAGAAACGAGCATGGAGTTCCCCACCGAGCTGCCCCAGCTGCCGCCGCTGCCCGATGTGGGGATCCCTGCAGCTTTGCTCGCGCGTCGGCCTGATGTGCGTGCGGCGTTGCTCAGGCTCGAATCGGCGGACGCTGATGTGGCCGCAGCCGTCGCGGATCAATATCCAAGACTGAACCTCGGCGCCGCCGTCTCGGTCGCTGCCGAGAATCCCTCTGGGCTGTTTGACGCGTGGCTTGCTTCGATCTCAGCCCAGCTCGTCGCGCCGCTCATCGACGGCGGACGCCGTTCGCAGGAAGTCGCTCGCTCTGTCGCCGTCCGCCGTCAGCGTGTTGCGGAGTATGGCGACGCGGTGCTGATATCGTTCCGCGAGGTTGAGGACGCCATCGCGCTCGAACGGAACCAGGCACAGCGCATCCGCAGCCTAGAGAAACAGCTCGGGTTCGCGAGTTCGACATCCGCCCAGCTGCGAAATCAGTACCTCAACGGTGCGGCGGACTTCATCGATGTGCTTGTATCATTGCGAGACGAGCAGGAACTCGAGCGGAGCGTGCTCTCTGCACGCCTCGAACAGATTCAGCTCCGAATATCGCTCTATCGCGCGATCGCGGGCGGGTTCATGCACACACCCAACTCAGAACCGAGCGGAATGAATCAAGAAGACGCGATGGACGGAGGATTCCAGTGAAGAACGGGTCATCGCATCGGGCTGTATGGGCGCGTTTGGCTCGTATCGGCGTGTACATCGGCGTGGTTGTGGTGCTCCTTGCAGGCGCTGCGTTCGCGAGCTATCGGATCATCCAATCAGAGCCGGTTGCTGGGCGTGAATCGGCGACCCGGCGGTCTGCCGCGGTGGTCAATACGATCGTCGTCGAGAAGGGTACATACCGTCCTTCGATCCGCTCGCTAGGCACAGTCCAGGCCGCGCGGGATATCGTGCTCAACCCGCGTGTGAGCGGACAAATTCTCGAAGTCCAGCCAGTGTTCACGCTCGGTGGCGTTGTTGAGGCGGGACAGTTGCTCGTATGGATCGACCCTGCAGATTATGAGCAGAGGCTGATTGCACGACAGAGCGAGCTGCGACAGGTTGAGGCCGAGCTTGCCATCGAGCAGGGGCAGCAACGCGTGGCTCGTCGTGAGTTTGAGCTGCTTGGGACAGAGATTGAAGAATCTAGCCGCTCACTTGTGCTGCGTGAACCACAGATCGAGTCGTTGCGTGCAAAGCTCATGGCCGCTGAAACCGCGGTTGAGCAGGCACAGCTCGACCTCGCACGGACCGAGATCCGGGCTCCATTTAACGGCCAGATTCTGAGCCGTTCGGCCGATCTCGGCTCGCAGGTAGCGCAGGGAGACTCGCTCGCCCGGATCGTGGGCACGGAAATGTACTGGGTCATTGCGACGGTGCCCCTGAGCACGCTACGTTGGATCGAGTTTCCTGAACATAGCAACCAAGCGGACGGCCAACCGAACAGCCAAGTTGGTGCGAACGCGATTGTCCGGCACAGCACAGCGTGGCCCGCGGGCCAGAACCGGCAGGGCCGTGTCGGAAGGCTCATCGGCGAGGTTGATCAGCGAACCCGCTTGGCGCGGGTGATCGTGGAAGTTCCCGATCCGCTCGGGGACCAAGCGCGTCAGGCGCTGGTCCTTGGGACCATTTTGCAGGTTGAAATTGAGGCCAAACCGATCGCCGATGTCGTAAAGCTCGATCGTGCCTACCTGCGGCAGAACGACACGGTGTGGGTCATGCAAGAAAACCTGCTCAAGATCCGTCAGGTTGAGGTGCTCTTTTCCGATGAGGGGTATGCCTACATCAGCGAAGGCCTCGCGGCAGGAGACCGGGTTGTGACGACCAGTCTGGCAACGGTTGTTGACGGGCTGGAGATCCGTGAACTCCAGCAGCCAAACGCCGATCGCTCAGATGCCGATGGTGAACCAGCCGAGGGGGATGCATGAGCGGCGTCACCAATCAAGTGTCATCTGAAAGCAGACGGGGGCCGATCGCATGGATGGTCCTCAACCCGATCGCGGCCAATCTGCTTATGGCGGTGTTGCTGCTTGGTGGTGTATGGACGGCATTCAACATCCAAAAAGAGGTCTTCCCCCAGTTTCAGCTGGACATCGTTGAGATCTCGGTCGGTTACCCCGGTGCTGCGCCCGAAGAGGTCGAGCAGGGCATTCTTCGACCAATCGAGGAAGCAGTGCGCGGGGTTGACGGGATCCGAGAGCTGACATCGGAGGCTCGAGAAGAACGCGGTTCGGTGACGATCGAGTTGGTCGCTGGGGCCGAGCGGATGAAAGCCTTCCAAGACATCGATCAGGCGGTTTCCCGCATCCGCACATTCCCTGACGACATCGACCAGCCAGATGTCAGCCTGCAGTCACGCCAGGTCGAGGTGATGCGGGTGGGCTTGTACGGCCCTGTCGATGTCTGGACGCTGCGCAAGCTCGCCGAACGGACGCGGGACCAGCTGCTCGCCGATCAATACATCACGCAAGTCGATCTGACGCGTGTGCCCGATTATGTGACACACATCGAGATCCCCCGCGACCGGCTGCGGGAGTTCGACCTGACACTCGATCAGGTGGCATCGATTATCGAGCGTTCGAGTGAGGACATCGCCTCGGGGTCGGTGCAGACAACCGCCGGCGAGATCCTGCTTCGCGTGAAAGCAAAGAAACAATGGGCGGATCAGTTCAGCACCATCGAGCTGCTTGGCAGCGACACCGGCTCGGCCCTCACGCTTGGCGATATCGCGACGATCCGCGACGGCTTCACGGAGGGCAACTTCCATTCGCAGTTCAATCAGCAGCCCTCGGTTGAGCTTCAGGTCTATCGCGTCGGGGATCAGTCGCCGCTGGATATCGCCAAGGCCGTCGAGTCGATCATGAGCAGCGCGGAATCGCAGTTCCCGCCCGGGGTGCAGTGGCGCATTGACAACAACAACGCGGAGGATTTTCGCAGCAGACTGACTTTGGTGCTCGAGAACGGTTTTCTTGCGATCGTGATCGTGCTGTTCACGCTCGCGCTCTTCCTCGAGTTTCGCCTTGCATTCTGGGTGATGACCGGGATGAGCATTTCGTTTGTTGGATCCATCTTGCTTCTGCCCATGGTCGGCGTGAGCATCAACATGATCTCGCTGTTCGGCTTCCTGATTGTCTTGGGCATCGTGGTCGATGACGCTGTTGTGATCGGTGAGAATGTGTATGAGCACCGCCAGCAGGGCATGGGACCGCTCGAAGCGGCGATCCGGGGCACGCGCGAGGTCGGCGGGCCGGTCGTCTTTAGCATCCTGACCAATATCGTGGCGTTTATTCCACTGCTATTCATCCCCGGCGAGACTGGCAAGTTCTGGCGGCCCCTGCCGATCGTGGTGATTGTCGTCCTGACGCTCTCCTTGCTCGAAGCATTGTTTATTCTCCCATCGCACCTGGCCCACATCCGCTCGGTTGAGCACCGGCGTGGTGTCCGCGGCCGTCTGCACGCGGGGCAGCAAGCGTTCACTCGCTTCTTCTCGTTTCTGATCGAAAGGCTCTATCGCCCCGTCCTGATAGCCGCACTGCGTGTGCGATACATCACCACCGCCGCCGCGATCGCGTTGTTCACGATCGTTGTGAGCTACAGCACCAGTGAGCACATGGGCATGGTGCTGATGCCCGAGATCTCGGCGGACGAGATTGAGGCCGGCGTGCGTCTGCCGGTCGGCACAACGCCGGATCAGGCCGCTGCTGTCGCCGAGGCGGTCACTACCGCGACGGTGCGTCTCTTCAAAGAGGAGGGCTTTGACAAGGTGGCCGAGGGCGTGATGACCAATGTCCGTGGTGGCAGCTTCATCGATGTCGAACTCGTCATGCTCCCGCCAGACGAGAGAACGATGAATGCCAAAGAAGTGATCGAGATCTGGCGGGACTCGATCGGGGACATCCCAGGTGTCGACCAGATCACCTTCGAGGCAGAGCGAGGCCCCGGCGGCTGGCGCCGTGATATCAGCGTGGACCTGAGCCATGGTAACATCGAGACTCTGGAACAAGCCGCGAAAGCGTTCACGAGCGAGATGGAGGAGTTTGCCTACACCCGGGATGTGAATGACAGCTACAGCAAGGGCAAGTTGCAATATGACTTTGAGCTGCTGCCCGAGGGCCGCGCCCTGGGGCTTACGCCAGACGATGTCGGCAGCCAGATCCGCGGGGCATTCTTCGGTTCGCTCGCATTGCGTATGCTCCGAGGGACAAACGAGATTGAGGTGCGCGTCAAGCTGCCTGAGAGCGAACGCAAGGACATCTACAACCTTGAAAAACTCATCATCCGCACACCAGATGGCGCGGAGGTCCCCCTGCTCGATGTTGCCAGGGTCAGTCAGAACGAGGCGTTCGCTCGGATCGACCGCCGGAACGGACGCCGGATCGTGAGCGTCTCGATGGATGTCGAGCCCGACCGCGCCACGGGACAAGTGATCGCCGCGATCAATCAGGATGTCCTGCCTCGGCTCGCATCTGAATACCCGGGCCTTACCTGGTCGTTCGAAGGCAGCAACGCGGAGCTGCGAGAAGCAACAGCGTCACTCTGGGGCGGATTCGGGCTTGCGATGTTTGTGATCTACGCGCTGCTCGCGATCGCGTTCAAACGCTATATCCAGCCGCTGATCGTGCTGACCGCGATCCCCTTCGGGATCATCGGTGCCGTGATCGGGCACATTATACTCGGCTATGACCTCTCACTGATCAGTTTCATGGGCGTGATTGCGCTGGCAGGCGTGGTCGTCAATGGCTCGCTGATCATGGTCGACTACGCCAATCGGATGCGTGGCGAGCACGACGCATTCACCGCGATCACGATGGCCGGCACCAGGCGCTTCCGCCCCATCTTTCTGACCACGCTCACGACTTTCTTCGGACTCATGCCGATCATCTTTGAAAAATCGCTGCAGTCCCAGCACATCGTCCCGATGGCGATCTCGCTGGGGTTCGGCATTGTCTTTTCAACCGCGGTGACGCTGCTGCTCGTTCCGGCGCTGTACCTGATCGCAGAGGACTTCGTCCGATTTTTCAAAAGCAACTTCAGACCTGACCAAGCTGCCTCGACCCCTACAACACATGCCGCTCAGGCAATCGAAGGCAGCGAATAACTGAAGCAGCCATCTTTCGGCTCGCACGCCCCATACGCTTGGGTTGGTGATTGAATACCCACATCGGTCCGGGTATCTTCCGCAACTGATTCGGTGGCCTGAATCTACTCGGCTGCCGAAGACGAATAGGTTTCATATGAATCAACGCGCGCATACGCTTGCTCAACTCCGTGAATCTGGCTGGGTCAGTCGCTCGGTGAAAACCGAACTTCAGGCCAACATGATTGAATCTCTCAAGCAGAACAAGCCGCTGTTCCCGGGCATACTTGGCTACGAGCACACGGTCATTCCAGAGATCGTCAACGCGATTCTTGCCGGGCACGACATGCTCTTCATGGGCGAGAAGGGCCAAGCGAAGAGCCGGCTGATGAGATCACTCGTCCGGTTTCTTGACGATGAGATCCCGTATCTGGACATCCCCGGCTGCCCCGTCCACGAAGACCCATTTGCCCCGATCACCGGCCAAGGCAAAAGATTTGTATCTGAGCACGGTGACCAGACACCGATCGCGTGGTGGCCCCGGGCGGATCGATATGCCGAGCGGCTCGCGCCTGGGACCAAGTTCGCCGACATCATCGGCGAAATAGACCCGGCCAAAATCCTCGGCATGAACACCACCCAAACCGACGCGGGCCTGGCTGGCGCGAGTCTCGGAAGCGAAGAAGCGTTGCATTTCGGGCTCATCCCACGCATGCATCGGGGCCTATTCGCGATGAACGAGCTCCCCGACCTCGATGATCTTGTCCAGGTTGGCCTGTTCAACATCCTTGAAGAGCGTGATGTGCAGATCAGGGGCTACCCGGTCTCCTTTGAGATCGATGTTGTCGTGCTCTTCAGCGCCAACCCGCAAACTTATAACCGATCGGGCAAGGTGATCCCGCAGCTCAAAGACCGGATCGGCGCGACCATCCAGACGCATTATCCCCGCTCGCGCGAGGCCGCGATCGAAATCACCGAGCAGGAAGCGAAGCGAGACGGGCTTGACCTCGGCGATCCCAAAGATCCACAAACCTACCCGGTCATCGTGCCGCTGTTCATGAAACAGATCGTGGAAGAGATCTCGCTGCGTGCCCGAAGGAGCCGATTTGTTGATCAGGACTCGGGTGTGTCTGCACGCCTGAGCATCGCCAACTTCAAGCAGATGGTCGCCAGCGCCCGCCAGCGTTCGATCAGACTCTGCGAATCTCCCAGCGTCCCACGCATCAGCGACTTGGCTCATTTCCATGCGTCGAGCATGGGCAAGCTGGAGTTGGACATGATGGGAACCCATCAGATGTCAGAAAAGCAGGTGCTCGACTCCATCTTGGGCGAAGCGGTTCAGTCCGTATTCAAGGAATATGTCGATGAGCACGGGCTGGGTGAAATTGCCGATCTTTTTGCCAAAGGTGTCCGGCTGGAAGTCGGCGACACGCTGCCCAGTTCACACTACGAAACCATTGTTAAATCCGTTCCTCCGGTCTGGGACCGTGCGTTCGAGGTGAACGCCTCCAAAGATCCAGCGGTGCGTGCGAGCTGCATTGAGTTCGTGCTCGCGGGGCTGTGGGCAACCGAGCGGATCAGTCGCTCCGAACGCTTCGGAACGACCGAATACGAGATCGAGTGATGCAGGATCGGCCAGATCATCCGGATCAAGCGCGGACACGCACGACATACGGCGGGCTGGTGCACACCTACCAGCGCTACGATCCGCAGCGTTTCCCACCCCCATCGGGGCCCAACGACCCCGATCTAGCATCCGCCGCGATGGACCACATGATGATGTTTGGCAATCGACGCCGGCTCACCGAGGAGGACCTCGCCAATGCCGTCGAGATCGATCCGTCGCAGATCGCGGGGCTCGGACCCAGTCTCGATGCGCTCATCGCGATGCTCGAAGAGCGCAAACGCAAGATTCTTGAAACCTACGAGACCCAGAGAGCGAGACAGCAGGCCGATGAGCGATACAAGGATGCTGCTGAAAACATCGACGCGCCCAAAGCACTTCGCCAAGAGGTATTCAAGGCGCTCCGCCGAGCACAGATACCTGAGCTCGAGCGCCTCTGGTACGCCGCCGAACGCCGCGACCCGCAGTTCGCGGCGGATCTGCTCTCAGTTATCGATCGCCTTGGAGATCGCTTCGAGATCGAACACATGGACGCCCGTTGGGACTTTACCGGGCGGCAAGAAATGTCCGTCGAAGAAGCGATCGAGCTCAAAGCCCAGCTCGAGACAATCGAGGATCTGCTCAAGCAGCTCCGAGAAGCCCAGAAGAACGCCAAGATCGGCCTGATCGATCTTGATAAGCTGCGTGAGTTTGTTCAACAAGCCGACATCGATCAGCTGCGCCAGATGGGTGAGCAGATTCAAGAGATGCTCAGGCAGCAGGCAGAATCTCAGGGTCTTGAGCGCGATGCACAGGGGAACTATTCGCTCACCCCCAAGGCGCATCGCGTGTTTCAGGCCAAGCTGCTCGATGTGATCTTCAGCGATCTCCAAGCCAGTCGCAGCGGTCGGCACACCGGGCCGATCGAGGGCGAGGGTGTGGTCGAGCTCTCCCAGACCAGACCCTATGCGTTCGGGGATGCGGCCTCGAATATCGACCTCACGCAAACGCTGGTCAATGCCGCGGCACGCGGCAAGCGGGGCGAACACGGCCGGCTCCAGATTCGGGCGGATGACATCGAGATCCATCGCACCCGCAACAATCCCAAATGCGCGACTTGCCTGCTCGTCGATATGTCGGGCTCCATGGGCCAGATGGGGCAGTACATCCAATCCAAACGGATGGCGATGGCGATGGATGGCTTGTTGCGAAGCGAGTACCCCGGCGATTTTCTGCGCACCATCGAAATCGCAACCTTTGCCAAAACTGTTGCGCCCGGCGAGATCATCTCACTGCTGCCCAAGCCGGTGACGATCCGAGACTCGGTCGTGCGTCTGCGCGTCGATATGTCCGACCCCGAAGTAACCGAGTCGATGATTCATCCGCACTTCACCAACATCCAGCACGGCCTGAGTCTGGCTCGCAAACACTTGGCGAATGTCGACACCCCCAACAAGCAAATCATCCTTTTCACTGATGGGCTCCCCACCGCACACTTCGAAAACGGCCCTGACACTGGCATCACAAAAGGGAAGCAAACCGGCAATGAGCAGTACCTGTACATGCTTTATCCCCCTGACCCGCTGACCGAGCGTGCAACAATGCGAGAAGCGATGGCCTGCGCTCTCGAGGGTATCACAATCAATGTATTCCTACTGCCGAGTTGGAACCAAGACGAGGACGATATCGCGTTCGCTCAGCGGCTCGCGGAACAGACCAAAGGGCGGGTCGTGTTCGTTGGTGGCGAAGATCTGGATCGGTTTGTGCTCTGGGACTATGTTAAACATCGCCGGAGCATCATCTCGTAAACCACTGCGCTACGCACACTTGCGGCACCTTGCCGCATGAAGCCCGGAATTCCTCGTGTTTTTCGTTGCAGACTCAATGTCTCGGTACATACTAAAGACGACGCGAATGCAGGCGCGTCCGAGAGGGAACTTATTTGACAACCAACACGATCGCATGGGCCGGCAACCTCGCGCGATCGTTTCAGGCACGGCTCCCATCCCTCGGGCCTAGCCGCCTCCACACACAGGGCATTTCGGATACGGGCATCATTTTTGATGCACTGAAAACTCTATTTGTAGGAGGATACTGACATGAAGATTTGTTCCACAGCCGTACTCGCACTCGTCACAACCGCAGGCATCGCACACGCTGAGGCGTTCGATGTCACTGGCGGGCAAACCAGTGTGCTGCTCGACACAGCCACCCTCTCTGCCGCAGCGAGTCTCGATCTCTCGAGCGTCTCAGCAGATGTCATCGCGCCGGGCGAACTGGGTATGAACAGTGTCGCGTTCGGGATCAACGCCCGCAACGCGGGGGTGCTGCCCACCACTTTCTCATATGACGCGGGCCTGAGCAGCTTCTCGGGCAGCATCGAGCATACCGGCTCGGTGTTCTTTAACAGCGATAGCGTTGAGGTTGGCAACTTCAGCATCGGCTACGACGCCACCCGCGTCGGCGGCAATCGCAGCGGGTTCTTTGTTGAGAGCACCACGGGCATCGCAGCCATCCTGTTCGATGTTGCCGCACCATCGCTGCTCTCAGCGGAAAGCTCGGGCTTGCTGATCGAGGCCGATTTGCTGGTCTCGAGCGAGTTTGCGGGATTCTTGTTCGACAACGGACTCGCGTCTTCTGATCTCACCGGCGCTGATGTCGGGGATGCACGGGTCAACGCAGTCCCGGCTCCGGGCGGGCTTGTCCTGCTTGGCGCGAGCGGGCTGCTCGCTTCGCGTCGCCGTCGCTGATCTCAGCGGTATCTCTTTTTCGTGATTGAAACCAAGCACCGGCCGGGCGAGATGCCCGGCTGGTCTTGTTTTGAGGATGCGGAGCACGCGATGCGTTATGTCCCTTCGGCAAACTCAGTATCACGCTCACGCAGCGGGAAACGCATGCTGATATCGCGTGCTTTTTCAGCGCTGTAGTTGAGTTCGATCATCGAACCGGCCTTGCCTTCAACGATGAAGCGGAAGGTGCTATGTCCCTTGCCGGGGATTCCCTCTTCGACCAGGATCCGATCAGGGCGATGCTCATTGGCACGCATCGTGCGTTCGAAGCGATCATTCACTCTTCCTGAGAGAAGAACATCCGCCCCGTCGATCGTGAGCAAATCGGGCAGGCCAATTTTGTTGCGAGCAGCAATCGCCAGACGCGACGGGATGATCGAGGAGTTCGCGATCTCAACGGTCACCTCCCAGACCCCGTCACCCACGGCCTTGATGCCAGCCCATTTGAACTGCAGTTCGGGCATGTTGGCGGCATGAAACATCGTGAAGGCGAAGTTTCGATGGCAACCCTCTTCAAGCATGAACGGTGGGGTCACGCGTGATGAGTACTTCGTCCCGCCGCCGATCAGCACCTTGCCGTGCTCGGGGTGGTCGTACTCGGTGTAATCGGTAAAGGTTTGCCCAAAGAGCATTCGATCCTGCCAGTGCATGCGCTCTTCGTCGCTGAACTCACGATCCGGATCGGGCATGATGCGTCGATCGGTCCAAAGCTCGTTGGTGAAGCTTGCGATGCCCAGCCCCTCCGAGAGCCAGTTGACAAAGCCGCCGTGCACCGTGTAGAGATCCGAGTGGATCACCCAGTAGTTGTAGAACGGGAGCAGGTCTTCGCCCGCTTGCCCCAGCGCATCGTACATGCGTCGGTCTTCGCGCGGGTAGAGACTCTCGAGATATGAAGCGCCCGGACCACGCAGGATCATGCCGCCCGTGTTGTGGTAGCTCTGACCGGCTGCGATGTTGGGATGCTTGAGAATGAAGTCGGCCACGGCTTTGGCTTCAAGGCGATCGAACGGGTAGTCGCCCGCGCCGCCCTGAATGTGATTGGGCTGCCAATCGCTCGCCCAGTTGCGGTTCATGTCGTAGCCGCCCGGGCCGTCCTCGTTGATCCGGCCATCGCCGTCGTTGTCGATGCCCTCGGAGCCCAGCCGTGTCAACTCGCCCTCTTCGCCCTCTGGGACACGCTCGATGATGCGCGGATCAAGCCGGTTGCGTCGGTATCGGCCGTTGGGATCAAGCTTCCACATCGAAGTAATATGCCCGTCGCCATCGAGATCCTCGGGGCCGTCCTCGTCGAGTTGTCCGTCATAGTCATTGTCTGTTGGACGCTGCCCAGTGCGCGCCGAATGCGGGGTATTGGGATTTGCGAACCACTCCGCCCGGCCGTCGGGGTTGATCGAGGGCACGAAGTAGAACGCGGTCCGATCCATCAGCTCGGTGAGCTGCTCGACTTCACCGAAGCTCTTGGTGAGGTACCAGATCGAGTAGAGCACGGTTTCGGTCGCCTGAACCTCATTGCCGTGCACATTGCCGTCGATGTACATCGCCGGTTTTTCCTCGTGCTTGCCGGTCTTGTTGTTGTTGAGGATCACCAGCCACATATCGCGCCCCTGCTCACTCTTGCCGAGCGATTCAAGGGTCAGCAAGTCGGGATAGGCGCGGACCAGATCCTTGAGAATCTGCTCCATCTCATCGAAATCGTAATACCGATTCCATGCGACATCGACCTTGGAGGGGATCTGCTGCTGGGCCACGGCCGACTGGGTGGCGAAGCCGCAGCACCCGATCAGGAGCGCGGTGGCCAGCAGTCGGCTTGCCTTGAATGATCTGTTCATATCGAATACCTCAATACCTGTGTTGCTCAGCGGCCAAGTTGAATCGTGTGGTTCCCGAAACGCGGGTCGATAATCTCGATGGTTTCGCTATCGATGTCGTCAGTTCGGATGAGCCAATGATGGGACGACCGGCCGCCATCGGCGTCGATGCCCCAGATGCGATCAACCCGCTGACCGGTGATGATCCGATCGACTTCGCTCGAGAGCCGGATGACCGCGGGTTTCATGCCCCGTGTCGAGCGGGAGAACTCGGTCGTTGTTGGCATGTGGCCGTCGTTGATGATCGCGATGCGAACCTCATAGAAGCCTCCCCCCATATCCCTGACCTCTGGGCCTTGGATTCGGATTTTGGGCTGGGCATTGATGACCTTGAGTACGAAGTCGGTGTGCTTGGCCGCCAACTCGTCAAGCAGCGCTGCTGGTGGGTTGATGCGGGCCCCGGGCACAAAGCCGCCGATCTCGACTTTCCCCAGCGTGGGATGCTCATACGGCTGCCAATCGACAAATCCATCGATCCCGGCGGATTCGAAGTAGGCAAGCCACTTTGCCTCGTTGCTCTGCTTCTTCTTGGGCTTCTTCTCGTCCTTGGGCTGTGGGTTGGACTCCGTCGGCTCGCTGGGCTTTATGCGGCGAACCTCGATCCCGGCCTGAGCCGCATACTGCTCAACCATTTCGGGCGTGATCTGGCTCATCATCGACGCGTCGGGTTCCTCGCCGGTCATGGCGATATACGCCTCGGTCAGCTCGTCGAGCGTCTCCATGCTGATGTCGCCCACTGGCGAGGGGGTCAACCCGGGCGCTGCGGGCGGCTCGGGAGCGGCGGCTTGCGATGCTGCCTTCTTCTCGTTGTCCGACTCATCATCACCGGGCAGGGCCCAAGGCTGCACCGCAAAGCTGGGCAACCCGCGCTGGGCATAGAGCCACGCATGAAAACTCCCAGCGGACTCATGCTGATCGGCCTGCGATCTTCCGGTCGCTTCCTTGAACCATTCACCCGCCTGCTTGTAGAGCGGCGCGTCCTTCGCATCGATGCCCTTGGGGCTGCGACCGGTGATGTCCTTGGCTTTGCTGTCTGGCTGGTTGGCCAAGTTATCATGCCTGCCAAGCGTCACCGCAGCGACGATATTGTCCTGGCTAAGCACGAACCGGGCGAGCGCGTGAGCTTCGGGCTCAGAGAGCGGGTATCGCCCCGCGTGCGGGTCATGCTCGGGCCACATGTGCATGAAGTTCATGTTGAGATCGACTGATCCAAAGCCGTCCTCGTTGATCGCGCCGTCATTGTCGTTATCAAGCCCCTCGGGGTAGAGTGTGAACACGGCACGCAGATTCTCGTCTGCATCAGGCACGATATTCAGGCGGGGGTCATCTGGGTCAGCGAGGTGCGTGGGCACCTCATCGAGCGTGGGTTCAAGCCGGCGCATCATGGTGATCAGTCCATCGTCATTCAGATCATCGGCTTGATCCTCGTCCACCAACCGGTCGCGATCCTCGTCGACCAATCGCGCATTGCCGACAGATCCCATGTTCACTGAGCTCATGTTCCGGGAAGCACCATCGGGGTTCGCGCGAGGAACAATGTAGATCGTGAACCGGTCGAGCAAGTCTGCATGATCTTCCAGCAACCGTTGGGCCATGCGTACGGCGGTCTCGGTGCTTGATAAGTAAGCCCCATCGATCCCCCCGACAATCAGCAGGGCGGGCTGCTGATTGGGCTCGTTGGTGGCGGACAGCGTGAGCAACTGAATCTCTTGCCCGCCGATGCTCTGGCCGATCGATGAGAGCGAGGCGTGATCGCTCTGGGCGATCGAGCTGAGCATGCTGCCCAATGCCTGTTGGTCCATATAGCCCTGAGGCTGTGCATACGAGGCGGAACCGGCGAACATCGTGATGGCCGCAACCGGGCGCCAACAAGAGAACTGAAGCATGAAGAACCTTCGATCAAAGAACTGGTGATTGAGTGCGAAACAAAGAAAAGCAGAACTGCTCTGGGATTGATACATCAGGAACCCCTGTCGGGTTGCAGCGTGCATCATACAGGAAAGACTCGGATCCCAGTGTCCGACATCGTTTTTTTGTTTCGTCGCTGCAGATTTGCCTCCGCCCAGACTAGGGTTAACCCGTGCCACCTCGTCAGCCCGCGCTGTGCTCGAAGAAGGAACGGACCGATGCCCAGAATCACCCGAGCCGCACTGATTCAAGCGACAAACGCATTGCCAGATTCAGTCGATCTCCCCAAAATCAAGCAGGCGAATATCGACAAGCATGTCGAGCTGATCCGAGAAGCCGCAGATCATGGCGCGCAGGTGTGCTGCCTGCAGGAGCTCTTCTACGCCCCTTATTTTCCCGCCGAGCAAGACCCACGCTGGTATACGCTCGCAGAGCCGATCCCCGACGGCCCAACCATCCGGCTCATGCAGCAGCTCGCCAAGCAGCACGCGATGGTGCTGATCGTCCCGATCTATGAGCAGGAGATGCCCGGCGTCCTTTATAACACCGCCGCGGTGATCGATGACGAGGGCAACTACCTCGGGAAATACCGCAAGCATCACATCCCCCACCTCTACCCCGGCTTCTGGGAGAAGTTCTACTTCAAGCCCGGGAACGGCGGATACCCCGTGTTCAACACCCGCTTCGGCAAGATCGGGGTCTACATCTGCTACGACCGACACTTCCCAGAAGGAGCGCGCGAACTGGGTCTCAACGGCGCAGAGATCGTCTTCAACCCGTCGGCCACAGTCGCGGGTTTGAGTGAGTATCTGTGGCGCATCGAGCAGCCCGCACACGCGGTCGCCAACCAATACTTCGTCGGGGCGATCAATCGGGTCGGGACGGAATCGCCGTGGAATATCGGCGAGTTCTACGGCAGCTCGTACTTCTGCGACCCGCGCGGCCAGTTCATTGCCCAAGGTTCCCGTGACCAGTCCGAGGTGATCATCGCGGACCTTGATCTCGACCAGATCCAGGAAGTCCGCAATGTCTGGCAGTTCTATCGCGACCGTCGCCCCGAGACCTACACACGCACGCCCGAAGTCTGAACGAGAGAGTCACCATGCCGCTGCTGATCCAGAACGGTCGCATCATCACCGCAGAGGCGGATTACCACGCTGATATCTACTGCGCCGACGAGCAGATCACACGCATCGAGCGTTCGATCGATGCGAGCACACTCCCCGAGGACACCGTCAGGATCGATGCCGGTGGGAAGTATGTGTTCCCGGGCTTCATCGACCCACATGTCCATGTGCACCTCCCGTTCATGGGAACATTCGCCAAAGACGATCACGAAAGCGCCTCGCGCGCGGCAGTGGTCGGGGGGACCACAACATTTATCGAAATGATCTGCCCCGCCCCCGACCAAGAGCCGCTCGATGCGTTCAACGAGTGGTCAACCAAAGCCCGAGGCATGAGCCACTGCGATTACAGCTTTCATATGGGCGTCGTACGCTTCGACGAACCCGCACGCAAGCAGCTTCGTGAGATCGTCCAATCCCACGGCATTAGCTCATTCAAGGTATTTCTCGCCTATAAAGGCTCGCTGGACATCAGCGATGAGAACCTCTTCGAACTGCTGAGCATGGGCAAAGAACTCGGCGCAATCACCACCGCACACTGCGAGAACGCGGCGGCCATCGATTCGATGCAACGCAAGCTCGTGAGAGAAGGCAAGGTCGGCCCGCAGTGGCACGAGCCTTCTCGGCCGGTCCGGGTCGAGGCCGAGGGCGTCCATCACCTCGCGACATTCGCCGAGTTGACCGGAGCCCATGTCTACGCGGTACACACCTCATGCAGCGCAGCGATCAAAGCGGCCCAAGCCGCCCAAGTCCGCGGCGTGCGGCTATGGGTCGAGTCCGTGATCCCCCACCTCGCGCTCGATCATACCTACGCCGAGCAACCCAACGACGAGGGCGCAAAGTATGTCATGTCACCCCCGCTGCGTGACCGCAGCAATCATGACGCGCTCTGGGCGGGGCTCGCCTCAGGCCTGATCTCCACCGTCGGCACCGACCACGCCCCGTTTGATTTCAGCGGCCAGAAGGACATGGGCAATGGTGATTTCCGAAAAATCCCCAATGGAATCCCCTCGATCCAGGAGCGTGTCGATCTGCTCTATAACCTCGGTGTTCGCACGGGCCGCATTGATCTCAATACATTCGTACGCGTTGCTTCAACCAACGCCGCCCAAATATTCGGGCTCAAAGGCAAAGGGACAATCACGGTCGGGGCAGACGCGGACATCGTGGTCTATGACCCTGACCAGACGCACACACTCAGCGTCGAAACACATGAATCTAAGGTTGATTACAACGCGTTCGAGGGCTGGGAACTCACCGGGCGAGCCCAGGTCGTCACGGTGCGAGGCAAGGTCATGGTCCGCGACGGGATGTTCATCGGCGAGCAGGGCCGGGGCAGATTGCTCAAACGCGATGCCACCCACGCCTGACCAGCCCATCACCGGTTCGAGACCAGCGTGTCGGATTGTTCGACAAACCGATCACCCTCCCAGTGGGTGTCCTTGCCGATGCGCTGCTTGGTCGTCTTGCGTTCTCGCGTTTCGCGTTGCCGCTGGACAAGCTCGGCATGCGTGCTGAAGTACTGCAAAGCGTGCCCCCGGAAGTCGTCAATGGTCTTGAAGCCGTGCGTGTCCATGAATGATGCGAGTTGATCACACATCGTCTGTACATGGGCATAGCCGTGGATCATGACCCCGGTGCAGACCTGCACGGTGGACGCTCCCAAAAGAATAAACTGGGCGGCATCCTGGCCGGACTCAACCCCGCCGATCGCAGAGATTGAGCGATCCGGGAACGCGCCCGCGTTATCCCCGTCCCCATGCATCATGGTTGCGAGTTCCATGACCATACGCAGCGCGATCGGACGCACCGCCTTGCCCGAATAGCCGCCGGGCAGCGAGTAGCCCTCCACCGTTGGCTCCGGGCGGAGCGTCTCAAGATTCACGCTCATCACGCTCAGAATCGTATTGATCGCGGAGACACCATCACAGCCAGACCCGAGCGCTGCGTGTGCGGGCTCAGTGATCTGGGTGATATTGGGAGTCATCTTCGCCCAGACCGGGAGATCCGTCGCACCACGAACCCAGGCGCAGATCTCTTTGAGCATGGCCGGGTTCTGCCCCATCGCGGCGCCCATCTGGCGTTCGGGCAGGCCGTGCGGGCACGAGAAGTTGAGCTCGAACCCATCGACCCCGCATGCAGCAATGCGTTCGATGATCTCCACCCAGCGATCCTCGCTGTATTCCTCCATCACCGATGCGATGAGCACCCGATCGGGATAAGCCGCTTTAAGCTGCCGCAGTTCCTCTTCCCAGACTTCGATCGAACGATCGGAAATCAGCTCGATGTTCTCCCAGCCGATGACCTCTTTGCTGTTCTGCGCTCGCATGCGTGCATAGCGAGGGGCGACATTGATAATTTTGTCGGCGTCCAGGCATATGGTCTTACACACCACCCCACCCCAGCCCTCATCGAACGCCTTGGCGATCACATTCGCGTTGGTCCCGGGCGGGCCAGAGGCGATCATGAACGGGTTAGGGAGCGTCAAGCCGTTGACTTGAACCGTGAGATCGGGCATACAAAGCAGTCCTTTCTGTGTCGATCCGAGCCCTAAACTGTATGCAACGCTGGCCCAATCTTACAGTTTTACTCGAAGATCCAGGGCGCAATCGCACCCGGGTTGCGATCGGCCAGATCGAGCATCGGCCCCGGCGAGATGCCCCCGATCACCGCTGTACCCGTCGGGGCCTGGTCGATCTCGCACCCGATTCGGCCAAGCTCTGCCGACACACCGCCACGACCCTTGGCATGCGGCTCACCGATGAGGTGCACAGTCGAACCAGCAAAGTACGCGAGCCGTGCAAAACGGGCACGGACCGCGGCAACACCCGTGAACCGATCCCACGCATCCGCCTGCATCTCAGCCCGTGGCTGACGGTCGATCGAATCTTCCAACGCCTCAATGCCCCGTTGATAGCCCGTCATCGCCAACTCGCGATCCGCGATGTGCTTGTAACGGCTGAGCATCTCATCGATCTGTGCCCGGCGGACCGATTCTGGCGCGTATCGCTGAATCACCCACGCGTTGTTACGGACCAACCGGAACATAATCTCATTAAAATCACGACCCTCCGCCGATCGCCGATGCTCGAATCGGATCGAGCGGGAATGCCGGATCTGATCGCCCGCATTGATCAGCTTGGCACACAGGTCGTATTCCTCGGCGTAATAGCCGAATGATTCGTCATACCCGCCAACCCGCAAAAACGCATCGCGACGGATCACACACCCGCAGCCGACGATCACCTCAGGTAGCCCGCCCGACTCACGGCTCCCGCCGGGCAGCGTGATCTCCCCCCCAACCGCCGCGACTTCGTCGGGAACCGAAGTGAGCAACTCCAGAAGCGGGCAGGGCAGCAATGCCGAATCATCATCGAGCATGCACAACCAATCGCCCCGGGCCTCTTGAGCACCGATATTGCGTGCCGCGGTATGGATATTGCGATCGAGCCGGATCAGCTTCACCGGAAATGAGTTTCGCAACTGATCGGGGAGCGTAACGGGTTCCGCTGACGCGTTATCGATCACAATCAGCTCGCACGGGCCGGTCATGCGCTGATCGAGCGTGGAAAGCTGTTCGAGCGTTTCGTCTAATACATGCGCTCGATCGCGGGTCGGGATGATCAGGCTCAAGCTCACTGGGACGAGTATTCGTTTGACGCGGCGTAACCCTCGCCCAAGTACCCGCTCGGCTCGATGACACCGATTGCCCTAGTGCTGACACCGAGGTTTGTTTGCTCATAGAGCAGCTCCGCCGCGAGCTGGCGGGCCATCTCGATAATCTGCGAAGCTGAAACCGCGATATTGCCATGTACCCGGCCCTCGATCGCCGCGGCGATCGAACCGACAAATCCCGCTTGGACCAGATCCGCGTTGCCCAGCAGTGATGCCGTCATCGCGGTGAGCAATGCATCACCGCAACCAAGCGCATCGACCGGGTCCTCACACAACGCAGGGAAGATCGCGACCGGCTGGTTCGGTCGATAGATCTGCATGCCCTCAGCCGCGCGGGTCACGCACAACGCATTGACACCCGTGATCTCAATCGTTCGCTGGGCAAGCAACGCGAGCGGCTCATTGTCGGCATCAAGCATCTGACGCAGCTCAACCTCGCACGGGCAGAGCACATCGGCACCGTGCATCTCACCGAGCTGTGCCCGGCGACCCGAGACATCTCCCAGGATCATCCCCACATGGTCACGCACCCGTTTGATGACCCGCGAGGCGAGTTTCTCGCTGAAGAGACCGAGCCCGAAGTCCGCGATGATCAAGGCGTCGTACCCACGCCCGACGATCCGATCGACGATCTCGTCGACAGATTCTGTCCCGAATGCGAAGCGGACGCTCGAATCGATCTTCATCACTTTTTTCTGTTCGACGAGATACCTGATCTTGCGCGGCATCATCTGATTGGTCAGCAGGGGTTCGATCCCAACGCCCCGCTGCTGCATGCGCTCGGTGAATGATGCCGATTCTGCATCATTCCCCAGCGGGGTACAGAGCGTAACATCCAAACCCATCGAAGCGAGATGGGACGCGATGATTGCCCCCCCGCCGTCGAAGCATTCTTCGCGATCGGGGAACAGCGAGAGCATCGGGTGCTCTTGCGCGATCTCTGGGCGATGACAGTGCGCATAAATATCGAGGATGCTCTCGCTGAGCACCATCACACGCTTTCCTTTGGCGCGCTCGAACACACCCGCGATTGCGTTGCTGCTCAGATCGTGCGACTCAGCGAGCGTGAACAGCCCCTGCTCCGGGCGGTGTGATGCCCGAATCGATCGCAGCGATTCGATGATCGCAGACGACGAATACACCACATCATCACCCGAAAACACAACCCGCCCTCCGCCTTGCTCGACTACGCGCCGCTCCTGCTCAAAGCGGGTGTCTTCGCTCGATGCGTACTCCGCGCCTTTGACATAAACATCGGGCTGGATCTCGGCGAGCAGTTCGGACGCAGTCGGCTGGTCGTGGATGACCACCCAGTCAACAAAGCCAAGGGCCGCGAGGTTCTCCGCTCGCAATCGTTCATCAAACATGGGACGCCCCGGCCCCTTGTTCACGAACCGGTCGGGCGTGACGCTCACCAGCAGCCGATCTCCCTGCTCAGCAGCGAAGCGGAGGTGGCGGACATGGCCGGGATGAACAATGTCAAAGCAGCCGTGACAATGCACCAGCGAGGTGCCTTGCTCACGCAGCAGCGATCGCTGCGATCTCATCGCTCCCTTGCTGATGATCTTGTCTGTATACGACGGCTGCATTATCAGATCATATCGACTTAGAACGCCAACCCAGACCAACATCCCGGCGCACAATCAAGGCGCTCAACGCGACTCGCCGGAAAACAATCGCTATATGCTGCAATCAAACAACTTACAGCACCGGAGCCAAGAGCTGTAACGCATTTTCAAGCAGTCGGCTATGCACAGGCCGGCGTGCCCAGTCCGCTTGGTCCACGCGGATGCTCTGCTCGATATAGTGCTGCTGCAACGAACGCAAGCCCTGGACCACGCCCGGGTCATAGATGAACATGCTGATCTCAAAGTTGATACTGAAACTGCGCTTGTCCATGTTTACCGAGCCCAGCAGGGCGACATCGTCGTCAGCCGTCACCGTCTTGGAATGCAGCAACCCCCCACGGTACAGGAAGATCTCCACACCCGCGTCGAGCAGATCGATAAAATATGCCCGGCACGCGTGACGCACCAGCACCGAGTCGATTTTCTCAGGCACGACCAGTGAGACCCGAACTCCTCTATTCGCGGCGTTCTTCATCGCACCAACCATCGATTCGCCCGGGATGAAATACGGCGTGGTGATGATCAGTCGCCTTCGCGTGTTATACATTAAGGTGATCAGCATCTGCTGGATCAACTCCGCGCTCTGGTCGGGCCCGGACGGAACAACTTGGATCGCGATATCCCCTTTGGATTCGATCGGGGGAGCGTTCTTGAGACTCTGTAGAAGCTCATTGGTGTCTTCGCGATCCTCGCGTTCGTCCTCGACGGCCCAATCGAGCGCGATGTTCATCGCAAGGACACGGGCGGCGGGCCCCGCGACCCGGCTCATCACATCAACCCACTGCCCAACCCCGCTGCTCACGCTGAAATATGCCGGATCGACCATATTCATCGACCCCGTGTACGCGGTGTGGTGGTCGATGGAAATGATTTTACGATGGTTGCGGATATCGATCCGTTTGAGCCTGAATCTCAACCGTCCAACGGGCAATGCCTCGGCGATTTCAACTCCGGCGGCCCGCAGCTTGCTGGCATTCGCACTGTGAAGAAACGAACGGCTCCCGGCACTGTCAACCAAGAGTCGACAACGCAGCCCGCGCTCGCATGCACGGATCAGCGCCTCCTCAACCTCACGGACAACCCCGGCCGACTGCCAGATATAGAACAGCATGCTGACTGAATACTCTGCACGATCAATATCCGCGATGAGCGATTCGACAAAGCCAGCGGTGGTATCGAATAGTTTTACAGTATTCCCGCGAAGCGCGCTGAGCCCCATGGGCGAGTTCGCCTGGGCATTGAGCCCTCGGGCCAGCTCGGGGAGCTGCTCATCCTGCATCTCCCATCGATCCTCGATCAACTCGATCGATGATCGCAGACCCTTGCGTGCCTCGTTGGCAATCTTGATCCGGTGTCGTGGGAGCCACAGTTCGCCGACGAACAGATACACCCCCGCCCCCAAGAAGGGGACCGTGGTGATCAGCAGGAGCCACGCCATTGACACGCCGGATTGGCGGCGTTTGAGGACGATCCGCAGTCCCAGCCCGATGATGATGCACCAGTGCAATATGACCGCTGCCGATGTCAGAATGGTACCGATGTGATCGAGCATACTCGGCAACATCATACCGACTCGATCAACCGGGGGTATATCATTCTTCGTGGCTAGGAGCATCGATCAATCCCAGGACCAGAACACCCGGGCCTCCCGCTCTCGGTTCAAGCTCGCATCAAAGGCGATGCGATCCGGATTCCGCCGATATCCCAGGGCGATCTACCAATCGTTCCGCGGCAACCCAGACGATTCCGACCCGATCGACATGCCCGAAACGCTGCACCGCTTGTGGCCCCATGAACTCGCTGTCATGTGGCTCGGGCACGGGTCCGTGCTCGCCCAGATCCAAGACACGACCATCGCCGTGGATCCTGTGCTCAGCGAACGCATCGGCGTCCGGATCGGTCGCAAAACCTTCGGGCTTACCCGGCTCTCGCCGGCGCCCATCGCCGCACAATCGCTCCGTGGGATTGATCTGCTTCTGATTACCCACGCGCACTTTGATCATCTCGATCGACCGACCCTCGAAAAGATGGCAGACCCCGATACACGAGTTATTGTCCCCACGCGCTGCCGCAAGCTGATCCCCCCCGGATTCGGCGAGATCATCGAGCTGCCATCAGATGAAACGATCAACTGCAACGGGGTAAGCATCAAGGCCTATGCACCTGCCCATTGGGGCGCGAGGAAGCTTTTCGATCGACGACGCGGCGTGAATGCCTACCTCGTCGAATCAGAAACGCAGCGAGTCTTTTTCGCCGGTGACACCGCACACACCACGGCGTTCGATGCCTTGACGAAAGTTGATCTGGCGATCTTCGGCATCGGTGCCTACGACCCTTGGGAGCACATGCATGCCACCCCAGAGCAGGCCTGGGAGATGTTCCATCAGATCGGCGCCCGCTACCTGCTGCCGATTCACCACTCGACATTCGAACTCAGCGATGAGCCAATCAACGAACCCATGCTCCGATTGCGCGACTGTGCACTGCCTGAAGATTCCAAACGGATCATCGACCCAGTCGTGGGTGAGGTGATCGTGATCGAAACCGCTCCCGATAATCAAAATACGGACACAAGAATCTAGTTTCGCCATGTTTGTTCTACATCGCACCTGCCCCCCAATCAGCCCCCGCTGTATACTGGCGTGCTCATGACAAAGCCGATCACCTACCTCGACAACGCCGCAACCAGCTGGCCCAAGCCCGAAGCCGTGGGCGAGGCCATGGTCGATTTTCTTCGTCATCGGGCGGGCAATCCGGGTCGGGGTGGGCACACGCTGGCCCGCGAGGCGTCGCTGGTGCTCGAAGATGCCCGACATAAACTCGCCAAGCTTGTCAATGCCCCCTGCCCGCAGCGCATGATCCTGACCCACGGCTGCACCGATGCGCTCAACCTGGCCATCCACGGCGTGCTCAAGGCCGATATGCGGACACGCTGCCCGAGCACCAAGCCGCATGTTGTGACGACTGCCATCGAGCACAACGCCGTGCTCCGCACCCTCCACTGCTACGCGACGAGCGATCTCATCACCATGAGCGTCGTTGAGTGCGATGAGCGCGGGTATGTCAGCGCGGAGCGTCTCATCGAGGAATGCAACGACTGCACCGTGCTGATCACGCTCTCGCACGCATCGAATGTGCTGGGCACCATTCAGCCGATCCAAGAAACCATCGCAAAGATCCGCGAGTAC
This sequence comes from Phycisphaerales bacterium UBA1924, assembly GCA_965283805.1. Classification (GTDB taxonomy): domain Bacteria; phylum Planctomycetota; class Phycisphaerae; order Phycisphaerales; family UBA1924; genus UBA1924. The sequence continues at coordinate 789,368 of CBDIPV010000001.1, forward strand.
AACCACGAGATCCTCGTCATGGTCGATGCCGCCCAAACCGCGGGCCATTTCCCAATCGATGTCCAGGCCTGGGATATCGACCTGCTCCCGCTCGCCGGACACAAAGGTCTCCGCGGTCCAACCGGCACCGGCGGGCTCTATGTCAGCGCCCGCGCCTACCCAGACGACTGCGATAAATCACGGGTGTTCTGCCAGCGCCGTGGCGGGACCGGCTCGATGGCACCAGGGCTCGAAATGCCCACCATGCTGCCCGATGCGCTCGAGGCAGGCACCTCAAACGCGGTCGGATTCGCTGGATTGATCGCGGCGATCAATGCCCTGACGCACGAGGTGCATGAGCACGAAATGGCCATGACCGATCTGGTGCTCAAAGGGCTGCACGCCATCGAGGGCGTCACGATCTACGGGCTCCCAACCATCGAAGGTCGGACCCCGGTCGTCCTGTTCAACATTGACGGCCAGCACCCACGCGAGGTCATGGCCAAGCTCGATGCCGAGTACAACATCGCCGTACGAGGTGGGGTGCATTGCGCCCCATTGCTTCATCAGGCCATCGGGACAGGATCCGACGGCGGCGTGCGCGTCAGCCCCGGTTCGGGCACCACGCCAGAGCAAATCCAAGTGCTGCTCGGCGCGATCAAGGCCATGGCACCCCAGCACGCCTAGGCCGGCGTACCCGCCAGCGAAGCCGCAATTGAACGGCCCGCGACCGTCCCGCCCGACCAAGCCCATTGAAAGTTGAACCCGCCGATGCGGCCGTCGACATCAAGGATCTCGCCGATGATCCAGAGATGATCGCAGAGCCGGCTCGCCATGGTCGATGCCGAGATCTCACTCAACGGCACACCGCCCGCGGTCACTTCCGCAAAGGTAAACCCCCGATCGCGTTCGATCGCAATCGGGCATTCACACAGCATCCGCGTCAGACTTCGCCGCTGTTCACGCGTGACCGCATGCCCCGGCGTGCCGGGCTCAACCCCGGCTCGCTCACAGAGCGCCTTTGCCAACCGCTCGGGTATCCGTTCCCGCAACCAGCCACCCACGGTGCGTTTGCCAAGCTCAAGCAGCTCCTTATCGATCCCCTCGAGTTGGACATCGCCGACCCAGTTGATGACCAGGCTGGTGTCTGGGTCGCCGTGATGGGCATCGAGGTACCAGCGGCTCACATCCAGCACCCCAGGCCCCGAGAGCCCGAAGTGGGTGCAGAGCAACTGGTTGCTGAACGATGCCAGCCGCTTGCCTGTCCCGGAGCGAACCTCGATCGTGACCCGCGCCGAGATGCCCGAGAGTTCTTTCACCCAGCGTTCTCGCTCATCGACAACCAGCGGCACAAGCGATGGGAACACCCGCTCGGTCACGCTGTGACCAAGATGCTTGGCAAAGCGATAGCCGGCACCGTCAGAGCCCGTCTTGGGCAGGGCCATCCCGCCCGTCGCGAGCACCAATCGCTCACACCGTATCGAACCGTTGCGATCATCGCTCGAAACAATCTCAAACCCATCGCCGTCGCGCCGGATCGAGCCGACCCGCCATGGGTGCATGATCCGCACATCCAAACGATCGCACTCGTTGAGCAAAGCGCTGAGCACGGTCTGCGCAGAATCGCTGACAGGGAACATCTTGCCCGTATCTTCTTGCTTGAGTTTGACACCTAATGCTTCAAAGAACGCAACGGTCTCTGCCTCGGGGAACGCCCGGAGAACTTTCTTGATCGCGTTGCGTGACGAGCCGGCGTAATCGTTGGGGAGCACCTTGTGGTGAGTGACATTGCACCGGCCACCGCCGGCGACCAGGATCTTGGCACCGATCTTCTTCGCCCCATCCACGATGGTGATGCGGCGATCCAGCCCCCTGGACCTGCACTCCCGCGCGGTCATGATCGCGCACATCAGCCCGGCCGCGCCGGCCCCGACGATCACGATGTCTGTTACTTCGCGAGTCACGCTCAAGAATAGCGCACAAAGAAGGGGCACCGGCGATGGTGCCCCCTTGGTTACAGATCTTTGATCGCGTTACTCGTCGAGCATGCCCAGCTGCCACATCATGAAGATGCGCTGGTCCGCCACATCGCGGATACGCAGATGCAGCGGCTTTCCTCCGCCGTGCCCGGCATCCCGATCAACCCAGAGCAGGATCGGCTCTTGGGTCTGGTCAGCCCCGGTCGAGTTCTGCATCAGGGCGGCCATTTTCCTCGCATGCAGTGGGTGCACGCGCGTGTCATTCTCGCCAGCCGTGAAGAGCACCGCGGGGTACTTGGTGCCGGGCTTCACATTGTGGTACGGCGAATATTCTTTGATGAACTGGTACTGCGATTGATCCTCGGCGGTCCCATACTCAGGCACCCAGTAGCGTGCCATCAGGAAGTTCTGATACCGCACCATATCCAGCAGCGGCACGGCGCTGATCGCGGCGCTAAACAGATCTGGACGCTGCACAACGGCCGCGCCCGTCAGCAGCCCGCCGTTGGAGCCGCCAGCGATGCCCAGCTGGCTCGGGTTGGTGTACCCGTTCGCGATCAGCCACTCGCCCGCGGCGATAAAGTCATCGAACACATTCTGCTTGTTCTCAAGCATGCCCGCCTCGTGCCAAGCGTTGCCATACTCACCACCACCACGAAGATTCGCGACCGCATACACGCCCCCGTTCTCATACCAAGGGAACATCGTGGATGAGAAACCGGGTGTCTGGGAGATCTTGAACCCGCCATAGCCATAGAGGATGGTCGAGTTCTTGCCGTGAAGCTCGAGCCCCTTCTTGTGAACAAGGAACATCGAAACCGGTGTACCGTCCTTTGATTCGTACCAGACCTGCTTGACCTCGATCATCGAAGGATCAACCGGGATGTTGGGACGCGCCCAGAGTTCGCGATTCCCGGTTGCCAGCTCGACATGGTAAATACTCCGCGGCATGTTGTAGCTGGAGAATGTCAGGAAGGCAGTGGTGCGATCGTCCGAGACACTCAGCCCGGCGCTGCCGATCCCCGGCAGTTCCAGGTCGCCCTTGGCATTCCCGTACATGTCGTACAGCGCGATACGGGTTTTGGCGGCATCAAGCATGTCAACGGCGATGATTCCGCGCGCGAACGATGTTCCCTGGATGACCAGCTTCTCGTCCTCCGGAACGACGGTCTTCCAGTTTTCGAACGAGGGGTTATTGAGGTCGATCACCGAGACGGTGCCGTTAGGGGCGTCGAACGAGTGCTGCATATAGAAGCGATCGCCGTCATAGTGAATACCCCCCGTGCGCCCCTGCTTGCCCATGACCATTGGCTCGATAGTAAGTTCGCCGGTGCGGAACCATTCATCGAGATTCGCAACCCACAGATCCAATCCCGCGGTCCCGGTCCAATAGCCGATGACCATCCAGCGTGCATCCTCAGAAGGGATGCCGAACGGGCCGAAGGTGGTACGCAGTGCTTGAATCTCGGACTCGCTCTTGCCCGAATCGCCATAGAAGAACTCGATATCTTTTTGGCGAAAGAGCACTTTGTCTTGGCGATGGTGCGTGCCGATCGTGTGCAGCTTCACCACACCCGAGTACGCATCGTCCGTGTTCTCGAGTCGCTTATAGAAGAAGCCCGAGTTGTCTGGGAGCCAGCCACTAAAACTGACCTTGCCGGGGATGACATCGGCGAGCCATTCGCCCGATTCGACCTCCATAATGTACAGTGTCGAGTTTTCGTCACCAGAAGCGTACATGCCAAACGCCATCAGCGAGCCGTCGTCGTTGGGTGCGATCCATGAGACGGTGGTCAAACCGGTCGGGTCGATCTGCTGGGGATCAAGCAGCACACGCTCCGCGCCCTCGAGCCCCTCGCGAACATAGCGAACCGCCTGCGGCTGAGTGCCCTCACGCTTGGAATAGAAATATCGGTTGCCGTACACGCTCGGGGCACCAATGCTCGGCACCTCCATCAACTCCCGCAGCCGCTCCTCAAGCGCTTTGCGTCCCGGCAAGTTCTCGAGCGTATCTCGTGTATATGTGTTCTGTGCATCGGTCCAGGCAACAACCTCATCGGTGAGTCTGCCCATGTTGTCCGGGTCGGTGTTGTCACCCTCAAGCCAGCGGTAGTTGTCGGTCACCTGCTCGCCGTGAATCTGCTCGGTGACGGGTCGTGCTTCGGTTGAGGGCTGCGCAGCGAGGCACAACGAACTCGAGGCAGCAAATAGCAGGGCTGTAGTCAGCGTTTTCATGCATAGTCTCCAAATCAAGTCATCAGGCGTGGGATGGGCGCGTGACTTAATGGTACCAGAACCGGCTGGGCAGGGATGCGTCCTGGGACACAAACTGGGCATGAAGCTTCATCTCTGGGCGGCTGAGCTACTGCACAAGCCCCTTGGTCAGCCGCATGAACGCCGTCTCAAGGTTCACCGGCTCCTCCTGGAAGTGCGTGACCCGGAAGCCGTTGTTGATGAGCACATTGGGAATATCGGTGTAGTTGCCGCCCAATCGATCGTCATAGTGTGCATGGATGAGCTGGCTCGACCCGCCGCCCAGCGCGGTGCCGTCGCCCAGCACGATGCCGACCTTCTCTACCCCGGGCATGGTCTCAAGGATCTTCGTCGCCGCTTCGATCCGCTCGGCGACACCGATGTGAACCACATGCCCCACCTTGGCACGCCGCAGAATCTCATCGACCGACCCGTTGAAGAGCAGCTCGCCCTTCTCGATGATGCCGACGGTATTGCACAGCTCGGCCAGTTCGTGCAGGATGTGGCTTGAGATGAGGATCGTCTTGCCCATCCGCTTGAGTTCCTTGAGCAGCTCTCGGATCTCGATGCGTGCCCGAGGGTCAAGCCCCGACGCGGGCTCGTCCATGAGCAGGACCTTCGGGTCGTGCAGCAACACGCGGGCGATGCTCAGGCGCTGCTGCATGCCGCGGGACAGCGAGTTGACCTCGGCCGTCTGCTTGTAAGTCAGGTCGGTGAGTTCGAGCACATCGTTGACGACTTTTTTGCGTTGCTGCCCGTTGATGTTGTAGGCGGCGGCGAAGAACTCGAGGTACTCGTGCACGACCATATCCTGATACGCGCCCATGAAATCGGGGACATAGCCGATCAACGGGCGGATCTGCCGGTTCTGGTAGCCGACCGTCAAGCCCGCGACCTGGGCCTGGCCCGACGAGGGCTTGAGCAGCGTGGCGAGCACCTTGATGGTGGTCGTCTTGCCCGCCCCGTTGGGCCCGATGAATCCAAAGCAGTCGCCCTCATTAATCGTGAGATTGAGCGCATTGAGCGCAATCAGATCGCCGTAGCGTTTGGTCAGATTGATGGTCTCGATCATCGGCATGGATTATTCGCTTTCCTCTTCACCAGATTGGATCGTGCCATCAGCGGCGTTCTCAGTTGGCTCATCTACCGGCGGATCATTCGAGTTCACCGGTGGCTTGGCCTCAAACGGGTACACCCAGGTCACGATCGTCATTCCCGAACTCTCGACGCGGCGTCCATCGATCCAAACGGGCAACGGGATCGCATCGAGCGAGGCGTCATTCTTCCCGATATCGAGCACGCCGGTGATAATCAGCGAGGGTTGTGTAAACCATCGCCCCATATCCCAGCCATGCAGCAAGCGCCGGGCTGCGAGCCGATTGCCTACAGGGTCACTCGATGGGGCTTCATACCGAGGCGGCTCGAGCTGCGAGATGAACATGCCCGCGACCAACCGATCTTCCAGTTCGCCGCGGGTGCTGGCCAGGCCCGAGCGATCAACGCCGTAGCGGACTGCAGATTCGAAGTAGTTGCCCATGCGGGACCTGCGATCGGAGCCGCTGAGACTGGTGATGTCTCGCATCTCGATCGCTTCCCCCGGCCCCCAGCCATCATCCCCGAAGCTCGGAGCGTACACCGAGACCTGCGCGATCATGCGCCCCCCGAGCCGCTGCCCGGGCCGATTGATCGGCGCAACTCGTGAAATCACAAACACACGAACATCGCTCAACGCGCCCGGAAGGTTGTGCGCGACCTGGCCTGAGACCACAAACCCCTCAAGATCGAGCTGGGCATCGTCGCTGCCCAAGTCCCCCACGACATAGGGCATCGACCAGTTGGCCTGATCAGACCATTCGCCATAAAACGATTTGACGGTCGCACGCGTCGGCACGACCATCGCCGCCGGGGCGCGAGATTGCACACGGTAGCCCGAGTTATCGGGGAACGACCCCCCCAGCACGCTTGTTGCATCGGGTGATGCCCAAGGGATCAGCAGATTCGTGCTCTCCTGAGCGCCAAAGCCGCTGGACTGCTCCGGGTCCACAAGACTCACCAGTGATTCCCCGTAGTTCGGCAGCATGGCGCTGAACCAGGTCCGGACGCGCTGTGTTTCCTGCCCGTAGACCTGTTCGATCAGGGAGAAATGCGAGATGTTGGCCTGCTTGGGTCGCAACGCTGTCGCGCCGAGCCACGCGATGGCCGTAAATCCTGCGATGCACGCAACGAACCCCATCCAGGCATGCTGATTCATTTTTTTGCGTTTCAGCAGCGCGTAGCCCAACGGCCCAGCAAACAACCAATACAGCACGAACACCACAATCCCAAAGAAGATCCCCTGCACCGCGGTGCCCGTCTTGGAAATCGAGTTGCTCACGCCCTCATCAAACAGCATCAGCGAACGGTTGGCCGCGTCTGACTTCTGCTGGTCGGTCAACTCGTCGGGTCGCAGGACATCGCCACGCAGCCCGAGTATTCGATGCCAGAGCGGTTCGGGCTCGGGCAATCCGAGCTGCCGCAACCGCCCATGATTCAGCGGCAACCCAATCACCGTGACCATGCCAGAGCCAAGAATCTTGCGGATCACAATCGTGTCACGCTCCGGGCCCTGGAGCACCGGCACAGCGTCGGTTGGCTTCGCGTTGTCGCTGGGTTCAAAGTTGTAGACGACCACATTCTCAGGCAGCTGGGCGATCTCGGATTCGGTGATGAGCGTGCGGTACGGCTCAAGCGAGACCCCCTCGCGCCGAACGGGGTTTTTGATATCGGGCAGAATCGAACGCAACGGATGCGAGCCGATGAACCAGGGATCGCCCGAGCTTTGCATCACCACAACCAGATGCCCACCGCGTTGAACCCATTCTCGGATCGCCCTCGCCTTTTCAGGTGTCAGACGGCTCGGGTCGTTCGATGCGGCGGTCGCGGTCGACCACACCAGCGTGTCAAGACTGATCAGTCCCTGCCAACGATCGGGAATGTTATCGATCGAGAGGCCCGAGGTCGTACGCTGCAGTTCGTGCCCGAAGATCATCCAGGGACTGCTATTGGCGGTGTAGCCATACTGATCGAGCCCGACCTGATACGAACCAAGCACCCCAATAAGCCCGATGCGATCCGGCTGGATCTGTGGGTTGAAGATCTGGTAGGTGCCAAGCAACCGGCCTGCTCGAAACCCAATATCGGCGGCATTTGTTGCCCCCCCGGCATCGATCGCTTCGAACGCCTTGAGCGTGAACTCCGACCCCGCGCTACGGGGCGGGAGCCAGCAATAGATCCAAAAGCTCTGCACAACTCCGGGATTCGCGGTCACAACACGGTCGTATTGGGTCAGATCCCCATCTTCGTCGGGGATCTCCAGTCGCAGCACGATGTCGCGGCTGCTCGATCCGGTGTCCTGCATCTGGATCTGGACCCCGGCCCATTCACCCTCGCGTGCCAACCCGCCGACCCCGAAGCTCACAACGCTCAGTTGAACCTCATCGGCCTGGTTCTGCTGCGACTCTTGAGCCGTCGCGCTGCCTTGCATCAGCAGGCCGGCGAGCAGGAGCCCGATCAGGACTCGCAGGAGCCCATTGAGAGACCTGCTCTGGCCTGTTGCCGCTGGTGATGCTGAATATCGCACAGTCCTACACGCCTCCTGCATGTCGCCCACCGCAAACTTGCAGGGCATCGTCGTTCGAATATTCTACGGTGAAACTCTCAAATCGATGCATATGTCGAAAGATTCTTCTCGGACGGGTCGATCAACTGCCCATGGGTCAGCTGAACACCGTCATGTTGCTAGTCTTCGCGATCGCCAGCGGGCTCACCGTTCTGGCGATGCTGCGTGTGTTTACCAACATCGTCGAGCACGAAACTGACCTGCACGATTTGCGCAATCGCATCAAACAACTGCAGTTCGAGCGTCAGCTCTACCTGGCCCGGCTCCACGGGCACATCGGCCCAGAGATCGGCGAGGTAGAGATTCTCGACGACGACCCGATCGAAGCCGTCGAGCAAGCCCAGCACGCCGCCGATCAGGTCGCCGAACTGCTCAACGAGCCCCAGCCCCAAGCCGCATGACCGACTGACTCAGTCCGTGCCCAGCCGGTGCAACTGCTCGACGAGCGCCACATGTGATCGAGCGCCCATGCGGTAGCACTCAAGCTCAAACTTTTCGTTGGGCGAGTGGACCCGGTCATCCTCGAGCCCAAAGCCCATAAAAATAGTCTCGAGCCCGAGGGTTTCTTTGAGCAGGCCGGCCACGGGGATCGATCCGCCAGACTTGATCATCGCCGGGGCAATCCCGCACCCGATCTCAATTGCGCTGGCCGCGGCTTGCAAGGGTGCCGATTCGGTCGCGCAGGTCGCGGGGGCACCGCCGCCATGATCTTGCAGTTTCCAGGCACAGCCCGCGGGCGTGCGCTGCTCAAGCCAGGCGAAGAACGCTTTGGTGATCGTCTCCGAGTCTTGGTCATCGACCAGCCGAAACGAGACCTTCGCGCTCGCCTTGGAGGGGATCACGGTTTTGGCGCCGGGTCCGGTGTACCCGCCGACAATGCCGTTGATTTCCGCGGTTGGCCGTGCCCATTCACGCTCAATAAAGCTGTAGCCCTTCTCGCCCACGCTCGCTTCGGGCGCGAGCCCGATCCCGCGCAGTGCTGCCGCCTCATCGACTTCCAGCTGCCTCCACTGCTCGCGTTCGGCCTCGGTAAGCGTACGGACCCCGTCGTAGAACCCCGGGATCGTCACCCTCCGGTTTTCGTCCCAGAGCTGGGAGAGCACCTTGACAAGTTCGCTGATCGGGTTGGGCACCTTGCCGCCCCAGAGTCCAGAATGCAGGTCCTGATCGGGTCCGATGAGCGTGATTTCGGTGTACGCGAGCCCACGCACGCCGTAGGTGATCGCTGGGCGGCCCCGGCCAAGCATACCGGTATCAGAAATCAGGCATACATCGGTCCGCGCCAGCCGTTCTTTCTGGGCTTCGACAAACCGCTCAAGATTGACCGAGCCAGATTCCTCCTCGCCCTCGAGCATGACGGTGTATTGCACCCCGCCGCCAGCGACGCCGCTTGTTTCATACACGGCCCTCATCGCCTCGAGGAACATCATCACCTGACCTTTGTCGTCGGACGCGCCGCGTGCAACCACCCGTTCGCCCATCTGGCCCGTCGCGGGTTTTCGCACAGGGCTGAACGGCGCAGACTCCCAAAGCTCGATCGGGTCGGCGGGCTGGACATCATAATGGCCGTAAAAAAGCACATGCGGCCCCTTGTACCCGTCGGCAGCGGGGCTGTGTGCCATCACGATCGGGTGGCCCGGGTCTTCGCTGGTCCCGGTCGGGCAAATCTCGACCTCGAAGCCCGAGGCGCTCAGGTGGTCCGACGCCCACTGGGCCGCTCGGGCGGTGTCCTGGTCATGCGCCGGATCGGTGCCGACAGAAGGAATCGAGAGCCATTCGATTAGGCGATTGATCGACTCGTCTTCGTGTGTGTTCAACCATTCGATCGCTTTAGTGGTCCCCATCATGCGGCTCCTTGAGAGTGGTCAATGAAGCCAGAGGATAGCGCAGAAAAAACCCGTTGCCTGTCGGAGGCAACGGGTTGAATATGTGAATGATCGAGCTTGACTGGCACATGCAGCGGCATGACTGGCTCATGCAGCGGCTCGTCTCGCCTGAATCAGCGGCGACGGCGCGTCGCGGCGAAACCGCCGAGGCCGAGCAGTGCGAGCGACCCCGGTGTGGGGATGGTCTTGAAGACAATGTTGTCGAGGAAGATCGCTTCGGTTGCGGCGTTCGACTCGAGTTCCACATGCAGGGTCGCTTCAAGGAAACCTGTCAGGTCGAGTGTCAGCGTGTCCCAGCCACCCTCGATACCAAGGTCGTCGATATCCGAGCCGGTGGTGTTGAGCAAATCGATCTCATTTCCGCCTGCAACAACCCAGATCCGGATGCGGTCATCGCTCTCCCAGCCAGTTTCCTGCACGAAGAGATCGAGGCAAACCGACCACTCGACGAGTGTGCGGGGGGCGCCAGCCGGAACCGCGACGGTGTCAAAGCTGGTCCGCATGGTGCCGTCGGCGTCGGACATCTGGAAGCCCTGCGTGCCGTCGGTGAACGAGCCAACGGTGCCGGTGAAATCGGTGGCACCGACGAAGTCGCCATCGGTCAGGCCGACATCATTGCGGGTGTTGAAGTAGAACGAATCGAAGCCAATCTCCACGCCGTCGGCGAGGAAGTCGACCACCGACTGGCCGGGGTTGTTCACCAGGTCATGGTCCATGCCGGCATCGCCGAGGTCCATGTACTGAGAGCCAACGAAGGCGTTCTCAAAGCTGGTGAACGAAATGACCTGCCCGCCAGCCGAAGCTGCGGTTGCAAGGCCTGCGATAGTCATAAGTGCTGCTGTGATTTTCACGGGATCCCTCCAAGGAACTGTGGGTACAAACTCTCTCTTCCGCCGTCGTGAGACAGACCAATAGGTCTGGATCCGCAGGCGAAGTCTCGAATTGAGTATATCCGATCAGTGATTTACGGAATACGGGAATCGCCAAAAACGACCGAAATCCGGATTATTTTTGCAGAATCTGAACCATCCGGTGGCATGCGATTATGTGAACTTGGGGAAGATGGGAAAGCCGCGCAAGAAAAAAGCCTCCGCGTGGAGGCCAGTGCGTGCATTGAGAGGTGAGCAGATCAGTAGATCTTCACAACCGATCGTCCTCGACCCTGTTCTTGCATGAACATGATCGATTCGTCGGTATTATCGCCATCGTTCCAAACCGTCCCGGTTGGGTGCCACGGGTTCGGGTTTCGCCACATCTCTGTCGCGGCCATCGAACGGACCGAACCATCGAAGTACAAGGCATTCACATTGTTCTCGCCGTGGCGCATCGAAAGCTCGTAGTTCGTATGCGAGGGAGATGGTAAGGAATCTTTACCCCACGCGGTCGACCCCTCATATGTCGGCGTTGACTCCGTAAAGTTGCCATACAGCCCGGGTGCGACTGTGGGGTTATAACTCAATCCAGCCAATCCCCCTTGCCCCGGATCAGTGTAATACCGTGTTCCGTCGGCAACCATCACTTTGTCGGACATCACGGTTCCGACCTGAGTCATTTTGTGCCTGAATCCATCAGGTTGTTGCGGCGCTCTTGGATGAGAAAGCATGGAGCCCACATCTGCACTCACATTAATTCCGCCGTCGGCAGACACACGCGCGACAAGCGATCGAACCGTGTCTCTTGCACTGTTGTTAAAATGTGCGAAGCCGGAAGGCATCAGATAACTGGTTTGTTTGAGGCCAGCGATAATCTCGTCAGCGACCTCATCAAAATCATCGGGGAGCCCGCTTCCGCCCCCATCTTGATACGGAGCGTCAACAAAGAATCGGGTTGATGCACAAGCAAAGTCGTTGTGGAGTTGTGCAATTTTCTCGGAGCGTCGCGTGGAAAACCCAAGCGAATCACCGAGCATTGGGGTGATCCAGTCTTGAGTCGAGGTTGGGGCAACTTGGGTGGTGTTCCCTTCGAGCGCCTCAGCACCAAAGACGAGTCCTTGCCCTGGTACGACCACACGGCCAAGATACTTTGCCCCCACATTCACCGGGCTTGAATAATGGTCTCTATTACTGGTCGAGTAGAGTGCGTTCGCTGTTCCGATACTCCTGAGATTCGCGGAGCACACCAAGGTCTGCGCTGTGGCACGCGCTGCACCCAGGGCGGGTAAGAGAATGCCAATAAGCAGGGCGATGATTGCGATCACAACAAGCAGTTCGATCAGCGTAAATGCTTTTTTGTTCATCCGGAGTTCTCCTTCAGCTGTGCAGCGATACTGCTCATGTCGCGAATATTATTTGGCGAGTACAAACTTAATTGGTTCTTCTGAAAGTACCGTGATCGTCATTTTGCCGGGATCCAGCTTCGAACCATCGCGGACCTGCTCCGTGAGATAAGGTTCAAATCCAGACGGGATTTCGTATACAAGCTCTGTAACCGGATTGATTGGGTACAAGGTTCGTTCACCGGTTTCGGGGTGCTTGGCGGGCAATGGAACGCCTCTTGCCTTCCCCTTGCGGATGTCAAACCGCTGTCCGGTCATGATATCGACGGTCAGGTAACCGCTCATCGTCGGCACCGAACTCGAGCTCGTGAACTTCCACACAGAAAACCCCAACGCACCGATCGCAAGGATAAATAACACGATCTGCCAGGGTTTAATGTTGTCCATATCTCGCGGTTCCCTGCGGGTTGGGGTCAGGTCGGGGTTCTGTTGATTCTACCTGTTCGGGCACGATGGGCAACTCGGCCCTCGGGCACTCGCTCAGTCCTTGGTCTTGAAACTGGCTGATACCGGGTAGTGATCCGCCGCGTAGCCCTCGAATGTGTCCAGATCGCGCCAGTTGATGCCGTCGGGCCGGGCCGCGGTGCCCAGGACAAACGCTGATTCCGCGACCAGACGGGCCTTGGCGGCTTCGTTGAGCAGCATCAGGTCGATGCGTCGGTTGGATTCGTGCGTGATCGTGGTGCGGTCGCTCGGGCGAGCATTTGTGAAGAGATCGTGAAACCCGTCTTTGATATAGATTTTGACGCTTTCGTCGCTGGGCTGGGCGTTGAAATCACCCAGAATCACGATGGCCCGCTCGGGGTGCTCCTTCTCGACCTCGTGGGCGAGTTGGGCGATGGTGCGGGCCTCGGCTTCTCGCCAGTATCCGCTGTACCGACCCGATTTGTGGTGGACCACGAACAGGGTGAGGGTCCACGAGTCGCCTGATTCATCGCTGGCGGGGATCTCGACATCGACCTTGAGCGGCGAGCGCCGGAAGGCGACCGGCTCGCCGGCGTAGAAGTTCTTGGCGTTGGGGCCGTAGTTGTCGGGATGCACGCCGCCGAGTTCCTTGCCGATCCAGAGCTCTGGGTTGCTCAGGGGGTAGCGCGAGAGCACGGCGTTCTCGATGCCACGCGAGTTGCCCGCGTCGAGCGAGATGACATGGTCGTAGCCCATGTCGGGGAGGTACCGCTCGATGAACATGTCGAGCGCTTCGCGGGACTCCACTTCCTGCACACACAGCACATCGGGGTTCACTTTGCGGATGGTCTGGGCGACCGCGAACATCTGATGGTGCGGCTTGGCGTCGTCGATGTCCTCGTCGTCGCCGCTAAGGGTCGGGTCGTCGACATCGTCGAAGAGGTTCTCAATGTTGTAGGTCGTGAGGCGGAAGGTGCCGGGGGCCTTCTCAGGGGCCTGGGCGATGCCGAAGCGTCGCATGGTTTCCTCGGCGAGTCGGATCTGCTCGAGCAGTTTGGCGTCCGTATCTGGTTGAGCGGGTGCGAGGGATGTGAAGAAGGCGACCGAGAGGGTCGCGATGCTCAGAAGTGCACTGTGAAGAACGCGTCGGGTCGGGTTCATGCGATGATCCTCATCTCTGACGGGCTGCTCCGAGCCCGGTCTCAAGTCTAGGCCTCCACCTCGCCTTGAAGTCCAGATTCAATGAACCGCTGAGTGGAGCGGAGACTACGATCATGATGATGCAGATCGTGCTCGCCAACCCGCGTGGATTCTGTGCCGGCGTTCGCATGGCCATCGATGTCGTGGACCAGGTGCTCGACATCGTCGGCGATGATGAAATCGTGTATGTCTACCACGAGATTGTCCACAATCGCCATGTGGTGGACCGCTTTGTCGATCGCGGTGTGGTCTTTGTGGATGATCTGGGTGAGGTCCCCCAAGGCAGCATCGTGGTCTTCAGCGCCCACGGCGTATCACCGGCGATACGAGCGCAGGCCGATTCGCGCCAGCTGCGATCAATCGACGCGACATGCCCGCTGGTCACCAAGGTGCACTCAAGGGCAATCCGGTACGCCAAGCAGGGCTATCAGATCCTGCTCGTCGGGCATCGCGACCACCAAGAGATCATCGGGACCTTCGGCGAAGCCCCAGAGCAGACACAGGTGGTCGAATCGCCTGATTGCATTCCCGATCTTCGGATCGACGACCCGGACAAGCTGGTCTACCTCACGCAAACCACGCTCTCGGTTGATGATGCGAATCTGATCATCTCGGCGCTCAAAGAGGCGTTCCCTAACATCAAGGAACCACCGACTGAGGATATCTGCTACGCCACGACGAATCGACAGGCGGCGGTGCGCCAGATCGCGCCCCACTGCGATTTGGTGATCGTGGTGGGCAGCCGCAACTCGTCCAACTCGGTGCGCCTGACGGAGATCGCGGAAAACAGCGGGACCCGTGGCGTGCGTATCGATGATGTGCGTGAGTTGGACCCGTCGTGGTACCCGAGTGGAGATGAGCGGATCATGCTCACGGCCGGAGCATCGGCGCCCGAGGATCTGGTGAGCGAAATCTGCCGCCACTTTGTCCAGAAGCACGCGGCAACGCTGCATCTTGCGGATGTGTTCGAGGAGACGGTGGAGTTCGGGCTGCCGCTGAGTCTCAAGAAGCTCATGGAGCAGCACGACATCGATCATCGTAACCGGCGGGTGCGCGTCGAAGCGCCCCAGATCACGCCGGGCGAGTATGGGATGGTGGCTGTCCCGCTCACAATCAGCACTGGCGGCATGGCATGAAGCATCCAACGAATCATTTCTTTGAGCACACACCAGTATCGCTCGAACGCTGGTGCATCGAGCATGGCCTGCCCAAGTTCCGCGCCAAACAGATCCTGGAGTGGGTATACCAGAAGGGCATCGTCGATCCGGCTCAGATGACCAATCTCTCGGGCCGGGACCGGACGATGCTCGCGGAACAGATGACCTTTCTCTCTGGTCCCACGGTCGCCCACCAACTGGCGACCGACGGCACGCAAAAGCTGCTGATTGAATGGCCCGACGATGTGGAGTCCAACCGTGTCGCGCCGGACGAGGCCGCGGTCGAGCATGCCACCCGCCTGCCGATTCTGGACCAGCAAATGCCGTATTCCAACACGGCCCGCCAGACCGAGTGCGTGATGATCCCGATCGAGGGCGCAAGTCAAGACGAAGCATGGAGCGAGGGGCTCGAAGCCCGTCCCACCAAGAGCAGGAGAACCGCGTGCATCAGCTCGCAGATCGGGTGCCCGGTGGGGTGCAAGTTCTGCGCCACGGGCATCGGCGGGCTTGACGGGAACCTGTCTGCAGGGCGGATCGTGGAGCAGGTTTGGCGTCTCAACCAGCTCAAGGATGTCGATCGCATCTCGAATGTCGTCTTCATGGGCATGGGCGAGCCGCTCGCCAACTTTGGCCCGGTGGTTCACGCCACGCGGACACTGGCCGGCCCGTGGGGCATGGGCATCAGCGCCCGCAAGATCACGATCTCGACCGTAGGCATGCACAAGGCGATCGAGAAGCTGGCCGAGCAACTTGAGCTGCCCGTCACGCTGGCGTTGTCGCTGCACGCCCCCAATGATGACCTGCGAAAACAGCTCATCCCGTGGGCCCAGTTCACCACCATTGACCAGTTAGTTGCTGCTTGCTCGATCTGGTTCAAGAAGACAGGGCGCGAGATCACGCTCGAATACATCCTGCTCGCGGGTGTGAACGACCTGCCCGAGCATGCCCAGGAGCTGGCAGCCGTCGTGCACAAGCTGCGGGCCAATGTGAACCTGATCCGCTACAACGAGGTCAAGGGACTGCCGTTCAATCGCCCCGGCGGTGATGATGTGCACCATTTCCAGCGTGTGTTGCGTGAACACGGGGTGAACTGCCACATCCGCGCCAGCCGTGGGCGAGACATCGCCGCGGCGTGCGGGCAGCTCCGCCACGAACACGCCCCGGCGTGATATGCTCGGTTGCGATGACTACCCCGCTGCCCACGATCAACCCGAATGACTACAGCTGGCTCGAAGAGTTCCGCGCGTTCACCAGCTTTCACTGGCTGATGCTGGGCCTCAGTATCGCCTCGTTCATGGTGTTCTGCGCCATCGGCAAAGCATTACTCCGCAGGGACTTGCGAGACGCGGGCCATCGCGAAGAAACCTTCCGTCGCTGGCTGGCATGGTCGATCATCGTCTCGCAGGGGTTCTTCTTTGTACGACGGTTTACCCCTAGCCAGTGGGATCTGCAGGATTCGTTGCCGCTGCATATGTGCCGCTGGACGGTATGGATCGCGGCGTGGGCGATGCTGACACTCAACCCGCGGATACGGGCGTTGCTGCTGTTCTGGGGCATCGGGCTGAGCACGCAGGGGCTGTTCACGCCGTTTCTCGACCATGGGCTGCTGGAGATGGGGTTCTGGATCTATTGGCTCAACCACGTGCAGATCGTGGGCGCGGGGCTCTACGACATCGTGGTTCTGAGATACCGCCCCACTGCCCGACACCTGGGCCTGGCGTGCGTGGCCGGGGTCGGGTTTGTGGCGCTCGTTTTCACACTCAACGCGATACTGGGAACAAACTATTCGTATTTGGGCGCTGGGCAGCACGAGGGTCGGTCGATCGTGGATGAACTGGGGCCGTACCCGATCCGGGTGGTGTGGATGACGCTTGGATCGATGTTCGTCTTTCTGTTGATATATGGCGTCTCTTGCCTGTCGCTGTTTGTGCGCACCCGGGTGCTGGGCAAGCCCCCACCCCGCATGATCGGCCCACGCGAGCGCCCAAATGCTACACTCTGCCCGTGATCGGGCTGATTGTCATGTTGGTGGGTGTTGGGCTGCTGATTTCGCTGCCTGCGACTTGGGTGGTGCTGCGGGTCAGCCGGCGTGCGGGTGCCTTTGACAGTGCACCCATCGCGGGGCAGGTCAAAGCCGCGGCTCGGCGTATCCCCAACACGGGCGGAATCGCGATCGCGCTGGGGATCCTGGTGCCGATGCTTTCCGCGGCGATTGGTATTGGGCTGTTGGATCCCACCGCATTGCCCGCCATCCTTCGACCTCTTGCAGAACACCTCCCGGGACTCAAATCGCAGCTCCCGCTGGGCTGGGCCCTGATCGGGTGTGTGCTGGGCCTGCATGTTCTGGGTCTGATTGACGATCGGCGACCGATGGGGCCGTGGCTGAAACTGCTGGTCATGCTGCTGCCGGGGCTGATCTTCGCGGTCTTCTTTGATACACGGCTGATGACCCTTTTGGATGGGTATGTCGGCGGGTCCTGGCTAAGCGTGATCATCACGGTGCTCTGGTTCACTGCGATCATCAATGCGATGAACTTTATCGACAACATGGACGGCTTGTCAGGGGGCATCGCGGTCATCGCCGCCTCGATGCTGCTGATCGCGACACTGCTCAACGGGCAGTGGTTCGTGGCGGCGGTCTGCGCGTTGCTGGTGGGTTCGGTGCTGGGCTTTTTGGTGTTCAACTTCCCGCCGGCCAAGATCTTTATGGGCGATAGCGGCTCATTGATCATCGGTCTGCTGCTCGCGTTCCTCACTGCCCGGACAACCTATGTCCCGATCGATGAAACCAGCAGCGCACCGAGCGGGTGGTACGCGCTGCTGATGCCGATCGTGATTCTCGCTGTGCCTTTATATGACTTTGTTTCCGTGACCCTGATCCGCATCTCACAGGGCAAGAGCCCGTTTGTGGGCGATATGCAGCACTTCTCGCATCGCATACGCGATCGTGGGCTCGGGGCTCGGAGCACGATTCTTGTGATCTACGCGCTGACGATGGCGACGGGGATCTCAGGGCTGTTGATGACCCGTGCAGTGCCCTGGCAAGCGGTCGTGCTTGGCGTGCAGGTGCTTGCTTTGATTGGTGCGATCGCGCTCTTTGAGTATCGCGCAGCGATCAAGCCGGGAAAGCCCCGTGATGGATGAGTTGCACCAAACGATGAAACCGGGTGATCGGCTTGCCTGGCTCGGGCTGGCTCTGGTGACGATGATGTGTCTTGTTCGCGCGATGGTTGAGCATGACCCGTTTCCTTGGTGGCAGAGCGATCCATTCGTGTTTTCACCCCCCATCACCGGGCTCACGCCGCGCTGGGCGCTGCTGCTCAACGCAGGATTGATCCTCGCGTCCTGCCTGAGCCTGCTTGGGCACGCGGTTGCGCGGCGGGGCGCGAGCGTTCGCTCGGGTGCCCTGCTCGCGGTTGGCTTCGCGGTGCTGGGCTATCACACGCTGATTGATCCCGAACGCGTGCTGCCAAGCTCGTCCATCGCGGCGGTCGGCGCGGTGCTCGCGTGCGCTTCGATGATGCACACCCTGCCCGGGGCGTCTCGCGTGGTCGGCGCGGTCGCGCTGGGCTTTGGGACCTTGCTCACCGGCGTGGGTGTCTACGAGGTCTTTGTGAGCCACCCGCTCACGCTTGAGATGTACGAGCAGGGGCGCGAGTCGTTCCTCGCGGCTCGTGGATGGTCGGCCGAATCGTTCGAGGCACAGGCATACGAACGGCGGTTGAACAACCCAGAACCGATCGCGTGGTTCGGGCTGACCAATGTCTTTGCAAGTTTCACAGCCGCGAGCGCTGCGGGGCTGGTTGCTATCGCGCTGCATGCCCGGGGCCGCAGCGTGGTGATTCGCACAGGGTTGCTGCTCGCGGCATTGATGTGCGGC
This sequence comes from Phycisphaerales bacterium UBA1924, assembly GCA_965283805.1. GTDB lineage: Bacteria > Planctomycetota > Phycisphaerae > Phycisphaerales > UBA1924 > UBA1924. Next base: position 808,040 of record CBDIPV010000001.1, read on the forward strand.
TTGGGGCTGTTCTTGGCAGGCTCCAAGGGCGGCTACGGCGTGCTGATCATCGGGATCGCGCTTGCCGTTGCGAGTTGGCAGGGGTTCCGCCGGGTGCTCAACGGGCGGGTGGTGCTGCTGCTCTGCCTGGGTGCGCTAATGGCACTTGTGCTTCGGGGCGTGCTGGGCGAGCAGTTGGGTGAACGCAGCTTGCTGTTCCGCTGGCAGTACTTTGTTGGCTCGTTGAACATCTGGCTGCACCACCCGTTCGCGGGGTGTGGTCCGGGTGCGTATCAGCAGCAGTACGCCATGCACAAGCCCCAACTGAGCCCAGAGGATGTCGCCAGCGCGCACAACTTCATGCTCGATTGGCTCGCGGTGCTTGGCATCGGGGGCATCGCGCTGATCGCCTTTGCTTGCCGGAGCATTCTTCGGATCGGTTTGGGAACAGACAGCGAGCCGGAACATGTCGAGCGGGCCGAGCGCCCGGACTGGCATTGGAAGCTGGCGTTGCTCTGTGTGGTGGTGCCGACGCTTGTTGCGTTGAATATGCAATCCGCCGTGCGCGACCTTGCCGGCATCGTGGCGGTTCTCGTTGGCGCGGTGATCTGGGGCACCGTTGCGCTCGTGCTGATCCGCTCGTCGATGTCGGATCGGGTGCTGCGGGCCGGGCTGGTGGTGGGCGGGGCGGTGCTCTGCGTCCACGGCATGCTGGAGGTCACTGGCACGCTGATCACCTCGGGCCCACTCTGGGCGTTGCTGATCGGGGCGGCGGTCTGTGGTCCGCGCGAGCGTAACGAGCATAAGAAGCACGGCTTTAGGTGGCTCCCGGTCGGGGTGCTGCTGGGCATGGGCCTGGTGATCTTGGCTCGATGGCCGATGCTCAACCGCTGGGAACGCTCGCTGCACAGCGCGGCCCAGCCCGCCCAGACCATCGCGATGATCAACTCGACGCTCAACGAGCTCGAATCGAGCCCCGATCCACAGCGGGAACTGGGCTTCGCGCAGCAACAGCTTTTCGAACTCTTTGGGCGGACCGTGAACCCGACTCTCGATTCGATCATCCCCGAACTCAACCGCGTGGAGGTCGAAAGCCGCCAGTATGCGATCGAGCGGCTGCAGTGGGCACTGGATTCTCGTCCATCGCATACCCCGACGCGGGTCGCCCTCTCTCAGCAGCTGCTGTGGATCGCGAGCGTGGCCCAGAGCAGCGGTCGCGGCGATCTGGCTGCGCAGATGTGGACCCGGGCGACCCAGCTCTTTGATGGTCCCGGGCTCAACGCGGGCGGCCACCGGTGGGCTGGGAGCATCTGGGCCGGTCGCGCGGCAAGCTCACCGGACGCGCCGGAGCGTGCGGATTGGCTTGAGCAAGCCCGGTCGCATTGGGAGCGTGCGATCGCATTGGCCCCCCACGACCCACAAACCGCGCTGATGCTGATGGAGAACGCGATCGAGCGAGACGATGCTGAGTCGGCGAAGGATTGGGCCAAACGGGCTGTGATCTTGCACTCTCAGACCCGATTTGACCCGCTCCGGGGGCTGAGCCCCGCCGCCCTGAATCAGGCCCAGCGGGTGGCCGCGGAGTGATCGGGTCTGGTGATTCGTGATGCAAGGTCCGAGAATGGTCTACATGGTGCCCGGTTTCTTGATTGATGCCGTCTCGGGGCTACGATTCTCCTGAAACACACCGGTTGTGCGATACCGATGTGTTCCCCCGGTGTGTCTGCCGGATCGTCTTGCTTTGACAAGACTTAACGCTTTGAACCGAAGACCGAGATCATCCTCGGCAGTCAGGAGCACGCGACATGGAAGAGTCATCGGACCCAGAACCGGCCCGGCATCTTTCGTGATTGCATAGCGTGCATTCGGCGAAGCTTGCCGCACACCAAAGTCCAAAAATCATCAGCACTGCCTCGGGGCGTGAACCGGTGCTTCACCGGGCGGGGATTCCCTCCCACACCAGCTCCAATCCGAGCGTGCATCAAACGAACCACAACGACGCGAACCGAAGAACGAGAAAAGAAGGATCATCGCGATGTCCACCGACCTATCAAACATCCGCAACATTGGTATTTGCGCCCACATCGACGCGGGCAAAACCACCGTGACCGAACGCATTCTGTACTACACCGGCAAGAACTACAAGCTCGGTGAGGTGCATGAGGGCACCGCGACCATGGACTTCCTCCAGGAAGAACAAGAGCGCGGCATCACCATCCAGTCGGCGGCAACCACCTGCCCCTGGACCAAAGACGGCGTTGAATACAAGATCAACCTGATCGACACCCCCGGCCATGTGGACTTCACAATCGAAGTCGAGCGTTCGCTGCGCGTGCTCGACGGTGCGGTCGCTGTTTTCGACGGCAAGGAGGGCGTTGAAGCCCAGTCCGAAACCGTCTGGCGCCAGGCAGACCGCTACAAGGTCCCTCGCATGTGTCTGATCAACAAGATGGACAAGCTGGGTGCCAACTTTGAGTATTCGTTCGAGACCATCAAGAAGCGTCTGGGCGCCAACCCCATCGCCATGCAGCTTCCCTGGGGCGAGGGCGATGAGCTCAAGGGCATCATCGACCTGCTGAGCATGAAGGCGTACGAGTTCGATATCGAGTCCTCGGGCGCCATCGTCACTGAGAAGGAGATCCCCGAGGATCTGCAGGCCAAAGCCGAGCAGTGGCGCCATGACCTCATTGAGACGGCGGTTGCCCTCGACGACGATCTGATGGAGCAGTACCTTGAGGACGAGGATTCGATCACGATCCCGATGATCAAGAAGGCCGTGCGCAAGGGCACCATCGCCCTTGAGTGCAACCCTGTCTTCTGTGGTTCGGCCCTCAAGAATATCGGCGTGCAGCGCCTCATTGATGCGGTCATCGACTACCTGCCCAACCCGCAGGAAGTCCCCGTTGTTCAGGGCACCGATCCCAAGGACAAGACGGTCGCGCTGACCCGCCCCCACGACGACTCGGCCCCGTTCTCGGGCTTGGTGTTCAAGGTTGTCAGCGACACCCACGGCGATCTGACCTATGTCCGCGTCTACTCGGGCAAGCTCGAAAAAGGCACCCGCGTGCTCAACCCAGTGAACAACAAGCGTGAAATCGCGTCGCGTATCTTTGAGATGCACGCGAAGGATCGCATGGCGCTGGATGTGGTCGGCGCGGGCAACATCGTTGCCGTGGTCGGCATCAAGAGCTCGATGACCGGTGACACCCTGTGCTCGACCGATGACCCGATCGTGCTCGAACGCATGGAGTTCCCCGAGCCGGTGATCTCGATGTCGATCGAACCCAAGTCTGCCGACGACAAGCGCAAGCTTTCCGAGGCGTTGGTCACGATCCGTCGCGAAGACCCGTCGTTCCGCTCCGAGTTCAACGAGGAGACCGGACAGACCATCATCGCGGGCATGGGCGAGCTTCACCTTGAGATCATCAAGAACAAGCTTGTGCGTGACATGAAGATCGGCGTGGAGGTCGGTCGTCCCCGCGTTTCGTACCGCGAGGCGATTCGCAGCAGCGCCAACGGCTGCCGCGGCCTGTTCAAGAAGCAGTCGGGCGGTCGTGGTCAGTTCGGTGACTGTACCGTCAACATCGAGCCTTACAGCAAGGAACAGGCCGAAGCGGACGGATTGGACTTCAAGGACAATGTCGCGTTCGTCAACGGCATCGTCGGCGGCTCGATCCCCAAGGAGTTCATCCCCTCGGTCGAGTTCGGTGTGCGTACGACCGCCAAGAGCGGCGTGAGCGCCCCGTTCCCGCTGATCAATGTCAAGGTCACCCTCGTGGACGGCAAGTACCACGATGTGGACTCGTCGCAGGTCGCGTTCGAGCAAGCCGGCCGTCTGGCCCTGCGTGAAGCGGTCTCCAAGGCGGGCAGCATCCTGCTCGAGCCGATCATGAAGGTCGTCATCATCACGCCAGAGGACTACCTGGGCAATGTGACCGGCGACCTGTCATCGCGTCGCGGCATGATTCTTGACACCGAGGACAAGGGCATGATCAAGGAGATCACCGCCGATGTGCCGCTGAGCGAGATGTTCGGCTACACCACGGTGCTCCGAGGCCTGTCGCAGGGTCGCGCTGCGAACTCGATGGAGTTCAAGGAGTACCGCGAGATGCCGATGAACCTGCAGCAAGAGGTGATCGCGGCCGGGATGTAAGCCGGAATGGAACCCTGCTGGTCGCATCCATCCGCATATGAGTGAGTTCTCGGGCGTGATCCAGTGGGTCACGCCCGTTTTCTTTCTTGGTTCACAATTCGGTCTGTGAAGGTTGCGTTTGCATGTGACGACCTATGATTGTCCCCCTCGCTCGTATGGGGCCAGCAGAGACTGCAAACGCCCGGGTGCAACCCACCCTGACACTCAGGAGCCGGTCATGTCGGAACGATTCAAGACGATCTTGCTGTTTGGCGCTCCCGGCGCTGGCAAGGGCACGCAGGGCGAACTCATCGGCAATGTGCCGGGTTTTTTGCACATGTCCACTGGCGACATGTTCCGTTCGCTCGATCGCAAGTCTGAGCTTGGGCAGACCATCGAGTCGTATTCATCGAAGGGCGAGTTGGTGCCCGACGAGCTGACCATTGAGCTTTGGCAGCGGTACATGAACGAGCTGATCGAGAAAGGCGCGTTCACCCCCAGCAATGAGCTGCTGATCCTCGACGGCATCCCTCGAACCTGTGAGCAAGCGAAGCTGATGGAGCCGCTGATTGATGTGCTCGCGGTGGTGCATCTGGCGGCCTCTGATCGCGAGGCGATGATCCAGCGTCTGCGTCAGCGAGCGCTGCAGCAGAAACGCAATGACGACGCGGATGAGGATGTGATCCGCAACCGCCTTGAAATCTATGATCGTGATACACGCCCCGTGCTCAACAGCTACGACACATCGCTCGTGCATGACATCGACGCGCTCGACACGATGGCGATGGTCATGATGAATGTGATGCGTGTGGTCGCACCGATCCATGCCGACCATGTACAATCAGCGCATCGCTGAAGCCGGGTCAGAGGCCGCGTTCAAAGTGAGGACGAATCCGAACCTCGTCGTTATTCGTCGAGGTCTCGTCGTTGATCGCGCCCGGTGCTCGGGGTCACGATCGGATCGACTAGCAGCGACTGGATCATGTAGTCCGGGAGGGTGTTCTGATCGCTCATGGATCGGATGCCGTAGAGCAGCGGCAGGTCGTACGCTCGGTAGCGGGCGGGCGGATGGAAGAAGTACGCGATGGGAATCATGTGGTTGAGTTCGTCATGCGTGCCGAAGTACAGCCATTTGCGTTTGAACTGAGAGGATCGCCCTCCGGTGACACGAACGCGATTGACATCGATCGGCACCCAGAAGTTCAGATCACGCTCGGGATCGTGCATCGCAAACTCGACCATGCTCACGGTATTGAGCAGCGGATCTTCGATGCGATCATCGATGCAGATGACGGTGCGAGCGGGGACGCCGGCGCAGCGGAGTACGGCGGTCAGCAGGACCGCGAGGTCATGCCTCGAGCCCTGGGGCTCCTTGGCGATAACATCCGCTGGGCGGACGATGAACCCGCCCCAGGTGTTGGCGCTCACGACAAACGAGGGCCGTCCGCCGGCGGTTGTGCGCTGGGTGAACTCGGTCGCTTGACCACGAATGGTGAAATACTCGATCACCTTGCCGGTGAGGAACTTGACCACATCGAGCTGCGGGCCTGATTTGATATCGGTTTCGGTGCCGATCCAGAAATCGAGCAGCGTGGTGATTGTTTGCTGCGCGTCTTCATTGACCGGCGCACCAACTGTTTCGACCACCGGGGCGAGGTAGGTCGCGATTTGGGGGTCCCACACCTCTGGCCAGGGCAGTTGGCGGGCGAGGTCGTCGTTGAAAACGGTATCGGCGCTCACAATGTGTGATGTATGAATCAGATGGAGTTGACGGTAGCTGCCACGGATGTCCCCTGATTCCCAGTGTGTGTACTCTGCGTAGGTCCCCTGAACGAACTTCTGGTTGTAGGGCGCGTTTTTCTCCACAACCGGTGCATCCGGACCGCCAAGACCGAGCCGGCCGTCGCGGTCGTAAAGGTCAAGCACTTCGACATCATCAACGCGGATGCTGACATCAACATCGCGGTTGGGCGACCAGTAGAAGCCCCCTTCGCGCACGACGGGGTAGACGAGTTCGATTTGGCGCGGCTGCCAGAGGGTGGTCACAACTAGCTCGAAATTCTTTCGCCCCGGGGTCCGTGGATCGTCGGAGAGCACATTGGCCGAGTTGAGAAACAGCTGTGCCCGCACATCCCATCGGTAGGGCTCACGGAAGCTGATATACGGGTTCTCGGCGAGCGCCGGCTGGGCGTCGGGATGGGCGCTGTTCTGGGCGGTTGTCTTACCCGAGAACACCGCAACGGTCATCAATAGCCCAGCGATCGGGAGCAGGAGTCCTGTATGTGTGCGCGAACCAGTGGTAATCATCTATCCTCCCCGTCGTGATCGGTCGGCTTCTCTTTCATACGCCCAGAAATCAGATCGGTTGCCCTGAGCACGCTCGCGGGCGGCTCTATCATCCGGACAACGGCCTGCAGATTGCACCTATTAGGAGAATACCGTGTCCTCAACCACTGCGATGACCTCTGATGCAACTCGCATCGAAAAAGATTCGATGGGCGAGATGCCCGTCCCTGCCGATGTGCTCTACGGGGCATCGACGCAGCGGGCGGTGCTCAACTTCCCTATTTCAGGGCGACCAGTGCCCGAGCCGATCATCAAGGCCTTCGCACGGCTCAAAGCGGCGACCGCACAAGCCAATATGAAGCTAGGCAAGCTCGAGATCGCCAAAGGACAGGCCATCGTTGATGCCTGTGATGAGATCCTTGCCGGGCTGGGCGAGCGCGGCGGGCTGCACCGCCACTTCCCCATCGACATCTTCCAGACCGGCTCGGGCACCTCGACCAATATGAACGCCAACGAGGTCGTGGCGAACCTCGTCTGCCTCAAGCATGACGCGCCGGTTGGCTCGAGCAAAGACAGCGGATATCTCCAGAATGACTACGCGGTCCACCCGAACGACCATGTAAACATGGGACAGTCGAGCAACGACACCTTCCCCACCGCCATGCACATTTCCGCGGCGGTGGCGATTAAGGAATCTCTGCTCCCCGCCGTCACCGGGCTGGCCAAGGCGCTCGATGAGAAAGCACAGGCATGGGATGAGATCGTCAAGATCGGGCGGACGCATTTGCAAGACGCCACGCCCATCCGTCTGGGCCAGGAGTTCAGCGGCTACGCCTCGCAGATGCACCACGCAGAGGAACGCCTGCATCGGGCACTGCGGACCCTGGGCGAGCTGCCCATCGGCGGCACCGCGGTGGGTACCGGGATCAACACACACCCGCGGTTCAGTGAGCTTGTGTGCGCCCAGCTGACCGATTCGACTGGGATCGCGTTCCGCGAAGCGAGCAACCACTTCGAGGCCCAGCACGCCAAGGACGGGATTGTGGAGGTTTCGGGCCTGCTCAAGACCATCGCGGTCAGTCTGTCAAAGATTGCCAATGACATCCGTTGGATGGGCTCTGGCCCTCGCTGTGGGATTGGCGAGCTCAAGCTCCCTGCCGTGCAGCCCGGATCGAGCATCATGCCCGGCAAGGTGAACCCGGTGATCTGCGAAGCGGTGGTCATGGCCTCGTGCCAGGTGATCGGCAACGATGCCGCGGTGACCACCGGCGGCCTGGGCGGGGTGGGCTCGCTGCTGGATCTGAATGTCGCGATGCCGATGATGGGCGCCAATGTGCTCGATTCGATTCAGCTGCTCGCCGGGAGCTGCGATGTGTTCAATGAGAAGCTCATTCAAGGGCTCGAACCTGACCGCGAGCGCTGCGCCTCGCTGATCGAAGGCAGCTTGGCGATGTGCACAAGTCTCGTTCCGGTCATTGGTTACGATGCATCTGCAAAGCTGGCCTATGACGCGTATGCGCAGGGCAAGACGGTGCGTGAGCTTGCCCTGGAACAGGGTGTGCTCGATGCCGACCAGCTCAACGCCCTGCTCGACCCGCGTTCAATGACCGAACCGGGCGAGTGAAAGCGGGCGCGTGAGGACGGACCGTTTGAATGCGCGTGTGGTAAAGGTGCATGAATCGCACATAGGCGAGTGAACGCTCGCAACCGAATCGAACTTCCGGTCGTAAAGACGGGTGCGGGGCTGTGGCGCTCTTGAAGCGAAGCACAGAGAAGCACCCCCTGAGGCGACAAAAACGCAGCTTGTGGGGGAAAACAGGCCCGAAACGACGCGCATCGCCGATGCCTTTGCTCTATACTGCAACACACCCATACGACACACAGACATTGCGTTCTTTGGAGAACACCATGAGTCAGTACGATCATCAGACGATGACCACCCGACCATCATTCAAGCGCCCCCACGCCTTGTTCCTGCTTGCAACAGCCGGTATGGCCGCATCGATCGCTGGAGCCGCCGGACCAACCGTGGCCCAGGACCGGGCGAAGCTGGTTGACAATGGCCCCTCGCTTCCGGGCAACCCGCTGGGCAAGGTGCTCTCGGGCCGTCTTGTAGTGCATGCCGACTCGGCAGACGATGTTCGTCAGGCCATTGAGTTCTTGCAGCCGCGTTTCCCTGATCTTCGCCTGGTTCGTGCGCTCGATGCCCACCTTGGTGTGTATCAGCTTGAGGCAGGCGGGGTCGAGGGCGCGATCGGGGCCAGCCAGTCGATGCTGCACATGCAGGGCATCCGCGATGTGCGCCTTGAGCGCGCGATGGACTCGCGCCGTCAGAAGCAGATTGAGCAGATGAGCGCGATGAGAGCACATCGCGCCGCGACTCAGAAGGCGGCGCAGCACGCGAACGCGTGGCCCGGTGTGACCCCGCTGCCCGATGGAATCCAGGACCCGCGCGGCGGGTTCGCGGTCGATCCGCTCTTCAACACCCAGTGGCACTTCATTAACACCGTCAATACAAACCGCGACAACAACATCCCCTCCTCGATCTACACCGTTCAGGGCTTGTCGGGCGCGGGGGTCAATGTTGGCTTGAGCAATCTCGGTCAAAACTCGCACATCGATACTGACCATACCGAACTCGACGGGAACTACAATCTCGATCTCACTATGGAGTTCCAACCGACCCTGTTCCCGGATAGTTCCATTATGACCTCGGTCGCCGGCATCATCAGCGCTGAGGCCAACGGGGTCACGGTGCAGGGTGTTGCGCCCAACTCGACCTTTGGCAACTTTGATTGGCCCCTGGGCCTTGGCGCATTTCCATTGATCGAGTACGAAGCGTTCGATTGGCGCAAGAGCCGTATCGACATCAAGGTCTTCGACATGTTCGTCAACTATGAGGATGTCCTGAATAGTTACAATCAGGGCGCTACCGACGCCTACGCGCTCACGCCGCTTCGCAACTCCTATATCTTTGGCCGCGGCCGCAAGGGTTTGATCAACATCTTCAGCACAGGGATCAACCTGAACGCAGCTTTCGGCATCCCCGGCCCCAAATGGCCTGACCCATACAACTTCCCGCCAGCCGCGCCCGGCGACTCCTGGTCGCCGCTTGACGAGATTTTGGCGAGTGAGAACGAGATCTCGATCACGCTGACCAACGGCTATACCTCGGGGCCATACTACCCCAACGGCCAGATCACCTACTACCCCCCGGCTAATGATCGGCGCAGCTTTGTCTTCCAGACTGTTGCGCAAGACGGCTATGCCGATATTTACTCCGCGTTCGGCTCGAGCATCTTCGCATCGTTCTACGGCGGCACAACCAATCAGTACGAGGCGCCCGGCGGGTCGGCCCAGACCGGCACCGGCGTGCTCACCACCGTCCCCGGCGCTGGCAATATCGCGTTTTTCCCCGGTAGCGGGGATGCATTCCCCAGCGGTAGCGAGACCATGAGTGGTGCCACGATCGGTGCGGGCGTGATCACCCTGATGCTTGAGGTCAACCCCAATCTGAGCATCCGCGATATCCAGCACATTCTGTTTGAGAGCATTCAGGAGAGCACGAAGCCAGCGACTGCGAAATGGCCGAACTTCGACATTAATCGTCCTTACATCGGCCCGACCGGTGCTGTGCCAGCGGCCCCGTTTAGCTTCTGGCAGGTGAACTCCGGTTTCTACACCGGTGGGCTGATCGAAAGTCAGGCGATCCGTCACTCTGATATCTACGGCTTCGGTGTTGTCGATGCGGATCTGGCGATCCAGAAAGCCGCCAACTGGACGCCGGTTCCCAAGCTCATCTTGCTCGACACCGGCTATGTCGGTCAGTTCAATGACCCGTTCATTGACAACGGCGATGTTGACATCACGATCCCCGACGCGGAATTCGTGGTTTTCTCGGAAGCCGATGGCTCGATCGGTCTGGATGGTTCAGCGGGCATTGCTGCTGGATCGACCGGATTCCCTGTTATTTGCGTACGCCAGAACATCCAGATCGAGGCGGTTGTGCTCGAGTTAACTGTCCAAGGCATTGGTAATGAGGATCTGTACATCGGGCTGACCAGCCCCAACGGCACGAGCAGCGTTCTGCAGATGCCTTCGACCAACAACATCTTCGGCACCAGCTTTGATGATTTTGACCTTGACGACGACTTCGACGCTGCGGGCGGTATCATCATCGGAGGCGATGATTTCGCGCTCTACCGCCACTCGTTCCTGACCTGGAAGCACTGGGGCGAGCTTTCGGGCGGCGATTGGAACTTTGGTATTACTGACTACGGCCCGGACGAAGAGAACCCAGAGGGCGAAGAGCCAGGCACCGGCCCAATGCCCGATCCGGGTGCGGACATGGTTATCAGTTTGGGCCCGTTCGGTGTTCCCGGTAGCGAGTTCCGCGAAGAAAAGGTGCTCACCGGATATCGCCTGCAGATCTATGGCACCGATATTGGTGAGCCAATCTTCGAGGGTTGTGCCCCCGGAACTACCAGTTGCCCGGCGGACCTCAACGGCGACGGGATCATCAATGTTCTCGATCTGCAGATCTTCCTTGATTGGTTCATGACCGGCAACGCGCTGGCAGACCTTGATGGCGATGGTGTGCTGACCTACGGCGATGTGATCTTCTACCGGGGTATCTGGCAGCCGGGGTTCTGCGACACGAGCGGAAACGGCATTTCCGGCGGCCGCCCCAACCCGGGCAGCAGCGATGCCGGCGGTGACAACAACCCTGACACCCGCCCCATCTGATCGTTCCAGCCGCGAACATCACTCCACCTGACTCCAGACGCCCCGCACGGGGCGTTTTTTATGTCCTGAAGCATGCGACTTGGTGGGTTCGGAGTCTTGTTGAGAACAGTTCTCGATTCTCGCGTTCTGGGGTTGCATCTTTTTCAGAACTCACTAGTATCTACTAAACGACGGGAGATTCTCTCCCGAAACACGGCATTTATGGGGTCCTGGCTGATTTGGTCCTCGGGAAGATGCCGATAGTTTGAGTGCCTGTTCTGGGCATGAAACCGAGTTGCTGGAGCGCTGTATGGGCGAGAACGCTCATTCTGAGAATCAAGGGCCTTCTGGCTCGATGCTGGGTCTGCTGCGCGAGCACAGTTCCCGGCTCGGGATGATTGTGGGCTTGTTGATTCTGCTGGCGCTGACCGATCTGGTCCCGCCCTTCGCCATCAAGCTGCTGATCGACGATGTGTTCACCGGCGGTGGGCATGCGGAATCGATGGGCGGGGCTTGGAAGCTGCTGAGCGTGATCCTGATCGGCTTGTTCCTGAGCTACATCGCTCGCAACTCGTTGTTTTATGCCAGCCGCATGCTGTCGCTGCGGATGAGCGAGGACATCTGCTTCACGATGCGCCGGCGGCTGTTTGACCATCTGCAGCAGCTGAGCATGCGGTTCTACCGATCAAACCAGCCGGGACGCGTGAGCGCGCGGGTGATGGACGATACCTACAAAATTCAGGGTTTCATTCAGGACAAGCTCCCGCTGCTGATGCTGAATCTGTTGAAGTTTCAGATTCTGATCGTCGTGATCTGCATGATGAATGTCCGTCTGGCGATCGCTTCGATCATCATCCTGCCGCTGCAGTTTGTGACCTACCGCTTCTTCCGCAGCCCGATCAAGCTGAGCCATTCAGAAGCCCAGGAGAACCTGTCGCTCGCGTACGGCAGTGTGGTTGAGAAGTTCCTGGGCATCGAGGTGGTCAAAGGGTTCAGCGCCGAAGTCCGCGAGAGCAAGACTTTCAACAAAGCGATCGATGAGAGCCGTAAATCACAGATCCGCTCGCAACGGTATCACTTCGCTCAGAAGGTGACCGCGGACCTGCTCGTTGGGCTCGGGACGATCATGCTGCTCGCGTATGGCGCGTTCGAGGTGATCAAGGGCAACATGAAGGGGGGCGAGTTCATGATGTTCTTCGGGTATGTCATGATGCTGTACCCCTCGGTGCTTGAGATTATCAGCGGTGTCGGGCATTCTTCCAAAGCGACGGCGAGCGTGAGCCGCGTGTTTGACATGCTTGATGAACCGATCCATGACAAGGGTGTGATGGTGCAGGCCAGCGATGACGAGTCGTTGGACGATCTGCGGGGCGAGATCCGGTTCGACAAGGTTTGCTTTGCGTACGACAGCATGAGTCAGGTCCTGCGTGATATCAGCTTTACGATCCGCCCGGGCGAGCGTGTCGCGATCACGGGCCCGAGCGGCTCGGGCAAGAGCACCTCGATCAATCTACTCCCCCGCTTCCTCACGCCCACGAGCGGCTCGATCACGATCGGCGGGCATGACACGAGCGAGATGCCGCTGACTTCGCTGCGATCGGGGATCGGGATCGCTTTTCAGGAAGTGTTCCTGTTCAACGCGACGATCGACGAGAATCTTCGCTATGCCCGCCCGGACGCGACGCGGGCCGAGGTCGAGCGTGCGTGCCGATTCACGGGTGCCCACGACATCATCGAGCGTCTTCCCAAGGGATATTCGACGCGTCTGAGCGACTACGGCGTGGAGCTCTCGCGTGGCGAGAAGCAGCGGATCACGCTTGCGCGTGCGCTGCTCAAGAACGCTCCGATTCTGATCCTTGACGAGGCGACGGCATCAATTGACCGTGAATCGTCCCGCCGCATCATCGAAACGGTCTTTGAGGAGATGCAGAACCGAACAATTCTGCTGGTGACGCACGAGGCGACCCTGCTCAAGCTTGTTGACCGGGTTGTCTGCATTCGCGATGGGCAGGTGGACTTCGATGGGCCACCCGTGGAGTACATGATGCACGCGTTCGGCGACTCGAGCGGACTATTGCTGCAATCACTCCCGCGTGACCGATTGAGTGGACATGTCACGGACGCATCGGAGTCGATGCAGGGCGATCAGATCGAGCCTGATGGTTTTATTGAATCGCGTGAATCGAGCCTGGGGAAAGTGAAGACCGGGCGGTTTGACCACGATGGCTCACGCCAGACTTCGGTCGAGCTTGGCCCAAAGAGCCCCAAAGGCCCAAAGAAGGATCAGCAGGATGAGCACACACCGCCGGGATCTTGAGTCTGATCTGCCACGCTCGCTGGCTTCCTTGCGGCTCATGGCCCCGATCGGTCTCGCTGCGGGTGTTTTCTTGGCATCTGTTGTCGCGGTGGGTTGCCAGTCTCAACAATCGCAGTCGCGTTCGATCGAGCTTGAGCAGCCCCGTATTGTTGGCGGGACGATGCTTGAGACGGGTGACCAGGTTGAGCCCGATGAGGGGCTTGCCCGCATTGCTGCGGCACTCGATGAGCTGCGTGAGCCGACGATCACCGCAGGCATGCTGAACAGCTTGCGCGAACAGGTCAACAAAGAGCAGCGCGAAGAAACCGATACGGCCCGTGAGCAGGCGGATCTCCAGCGGTCGGCGCAGCTGACCGAAGTCGAGCAAGACGAGCAGTTGCACATCCCGGAGAACGCGGGGCGATTGATCACGCTCGATCGGATGAGCCCAGCGGAGATCAACGAGCTGCTCGCCTCGATCTCGCTGCGATTCCAGGCCGAGAAGGGCTTTGTGAGCACTCAGCCCGCGATTGAATCACGGATGGGCCCACGCCCAGACTCGGTGAGTTCGGGTCCGATCCTGAGCATGAAGACCCCGGACGGCGCTCAGACATTGGTGCGTTTGGGCTATGTGAGCTATCTCTCGCAGCTGCCTCAGCTCTGGGTGCAGGGCATCACGATCAATGCGGATGGGAGCACGGTTGCGAGCCCGGTCGTAGATAGCGTGCAAGAGATGGTTCTGGGCTCGATTGATCAGCTCAAGCAGATGCGTACGGGGTTGACGCCCAAGGATCTGGCCAGAGAGCTGATTCAGCTGAGCTATGTGAATACGGACAGCGCGATCAAAGCGCTCAAGGGGCTTGGGATCAACACCATCCCCAGTGTCGAAGGGTTGCCCCCGACGATCAACTACGATCAGCTTCCTATGGTCACGATCATGCCTGGCCCGACTTCGGACACGATGGGGCTTGTTGGTGATGTCGATTCGACCGCTGGTGCCTTTGGTCAGACATCGACGCCAACAAAGGCGAGCACGCTGAACCCGAATGTGCTGATGGGGCCGACATCGGAGCTGATGGTGGTGTACCACCCTGCTCACCCTGAGCAGTTCAGTTTGGTCCGCCAGCTGATCGATCAATACATCGACCGAGCCGCGCGGCAGGTCTTTGTTGAAGGACTTGTTCTCGAGATCAGCGAGGAAGGACTCGATGAACTCGGGATCGAATGGTCCTATCAGAAGGGTAGCTTGGACTTTGTGCTTGGTTCGTTGAGCCCGACGGGACTGACTGACACGCTGGGGCTGACCAATATCGAAGACCGGACGCTGGTGAAAAACTGGGCGGTCGAGCTGCGTGCGCTGGTTCGTGACGGCAAGGCCGAGGTGCTGTCTCGCCCGAGCGTGCTCACGCTCGACAATCGCCAGGCAACCATCCGTGTGGGTGAAGATATCCCGATCGCGACAAGCCAAGAGGGCTTTTCGGGGAACTCGAACAAGGTCGCTTTCAACTTCAAATACCTCGCGACGGGCATCCTGCTCAATATCCGCCCACGCATCACCGAAAAGGGCGATGAGGTTTCGATGCTGATCGATACGGTGGTATCGGCGCAGGTTCCGGGGCGTGATCTTGAGATCCGTTCAACCGATGGGGATCTGCTTGCCTCGGCCCCAACGGTATCGACGCGTCGGGTGCAGACCTATGCGAGAATCGAGAACAAGACGCCGCTGATCATTGGTGGTTTGGTCTCTCGTGACATGTCCATCTCCGAAGACAAGGTGCCGTTTTTGGGTGACTTGCCGATCATCGGCAACGCCTTCCGCTCGCGCCGTCAATCGACTGAAAAGACCGAGGTTATTATTGTTCTGACGCCTTATGTTCTTCAGGACGATTCTGTCATCAGCCGGACGCTGCCCAAAGATGATGATCTGTTTGACAGCACGGGCAACCAGCTGTTCCGCGATGCCTATCGGATCCGTTCGCAGGATGTCTTTGATCTGCGATTCCTGGCAGAGAACAAGCGGCTGCGGTTGTATCGCGATCTGGCCCGTGAGTTGATCCAGAACAACTTCAAGCTCGCGGATGTTGCGCCGTTCAGCGAGTTTGCGGATGATACCATCCCGGGCGAAGAGATCCTGGTACACCGCATGATCTACGAGCTGATCAAACGCACCGAGGTGGATCAGCGTGTCAATCCCCAGCGGATCATCTACTTCGAAGACAAGGACTACGAAGGGTACAATGTTCGTTTCCTCGACTCGATGCTTGCCAAGCTGGGGGACGGCCAGATTGCCGAGAGCTTCTTTGCGCTCAATCCTGGCAAGGCGATCGCGATCACTTATACCTACAAGCGGGATTCGATGGCACGCATGGATCTTGCGGCCGAGCCGATCCCCGAAGTCGCGTTGGTCGATTGCCCCAACCGGGACGCTTGGCAGCAGTTGCTCTGGGACATGAACCAGCCGAATGCCGACGGGGTCGCTCGCTACACGATCCTGCTTTATGACTCACGAGACATCGAACGCCTGCAGCGGGCGATCATGCTCAAGCGGATCGTGCTGCTCAACGGGGGCGAGGAATCGCTTTCGCTCAAGAACTTTACCATCGGCAAGATCTTGCATACACCCGAGTTGAGCGAAGACACGGTGACGGTCATCGATGCCGACACGGCCCGGTATTTCTTCCATACCGAGCTGTACTACGCTGCGATCATCAAACGCATCGAGGACACCCTCAAGCAGTTCGATGAGGCAATCCAAGATCCGGGTATTCAGATGTACCTCGACCAGGGCATGAGCAGGCCCGATCTGGAGTGAGCGGGTGCTCAGTCGTGCTTGCTTGATCATTCGATTGTTGACTCTGATCGTCGCTTCGTGAATAATATCCCCTGCCTCTGTGCATACGCAAATGTATGGGTGGCATTTGTTTATCACCTTTGAGCGGGGAGCCGAAACATGAGATACCGCACCGATCACGGTGGGCTTGAAGCGGGCACACGAGTGATCGCGGCGGATATGCCGATCGATACTTCGCGGTATCCGATCGAGCCGTTGCTGACGGCGTTCCGGAAGCTGGCAGAGCGCCGTGATGATGTTCGGCTTGTGCTGACCGGCAAACGATGCCCGAGCGAGATCTACAGCGTGTATAACGAGCTGGATCGGCACGGGCTGACGCGGCGGGCTGAGTTTATCCCCTACTACGAACGATGCGAGCGTTTTCCGATCCGCAAGCCGGAGTGTGATGTCTGGGTCTCGCGACACACGCCCGGGCGTTTGATTGACGCTGATGCGCTCGAACGGCGGCTGAACAACAACGATGCGGACCGGCCCAAGACCGCGCTGTTTTTCACCAGCTTCCACCCCGGCAAGCAAGAGGGTAACTCGACCCTGATGCGTCGCTGGCTTGAGCACCTCAAGAACGCCGGGTACGCGGTTCATGTCGTGTATTACATGTACGATATTGGGTCGGTCGATGCGGACCTTCGCCGCAAGGCGCTGTATGCGTATGACCTGTACAAAGAAGTTGCGGTGGTTTCCAAGCTGACGGGGGCCAACTACAACGGCTTGAACCTGCATGTCGATGATTGGTGTGGCCAAGAAGCGATGGACGCGGTGGCTGATCTCTGCGGCCGTCACGAGTATGACATCGCGATTACCAACTACCCGTGGATGAGCGCGGTATTCGATCGGGTGCAGGCCTATACACGCACGATTTTGCTGACCCACGACAGCTTTGTCGACCGCAACCGGCGCATGCTCGAGCAGGGGTACCCAGAATCGGGCTGGGTGAGCATCGATCGCAAGGGCGAGCAGCTGGCCTGTGAGCGCAGTGATGTGGTGGTGGCGATGCAGGAGCATGAAGCCGCGGGTTTCCGTGAGCTGGTCGATCCGGCGCGGGTCGAGGTCATCGGGCCGATCTTTGATCGCGTGGAAATCCCGTTCCCTTCGCCGGGGCATCGGTTGCGGATCGGGTACTTTGGATCGAGCAATTGGGTCAATGAGCAGAATCTCGGCGAGTATTTGCGCTGCTGGAGTGAAGACGAGAAGCTGCGTGAACAGTCCGAGATCATGATCGGCGGCGGGGTGTGTGAGACACTCAAGGACTTTGTCCCCGCGTCGCTGCTCAAGCGGGTCAACCCCACCATGGTCGGACGCGTGGCGACTCCGGGCGACTTCTTCTCGCAATGCGACCTGATCATCAACCCTGAGCGAGGCGGAACGGGCATCAAGATCAAGACGCTCGAGGCGATGGCTCACGGCTGCGCGATCATCACGACCCACGGCGGGGCGGTTGGGCTCGGTTCTGATTCAAAGTATCACAACGCGGACGACTTTGAATCGCTTGCCGTGCTCACCAGAGACTTTGTGGGCGAGCCCGAAACGATCAGCACGCATCGTCGCTTGTGCGCGGAGATCTATGACGGGTATGTCGAAGTTCAGCGTGCGCGTATGAACGCGCTGTTGGGCGAGCCGGAGCTTGCCAGCGGCCCGGAGAGTGAGTCCGACCCCATCGACGAATCAATTCCCGATGAAACGCCAGAGGTCGCTTCGGTTGTGAATCGGCCGCTCAATGTGCCCCGCTATGTGCGCGAAACCGCGGCGGATTACCACTTTGAGGAGTTTGAGCGCCTGCGGTCACGCGTCGATATCCGCGGAAAGCGCGTGCTGGAGATCGGGAGCGATTTCCATCTGGCGTCGGCCCGGCTGTTCATGGCTAACGGTGCTGATTCTGTGGTCGCGACGAACATCGGGGATTGGAAGAGCAGCGAGCCGCTGCCCGACCGGGTTGATTTTCAGGTGTGCGATGCGAGCGATGCCGATCTTCCAGAGCAGAGCTTCGACATTATTTATGGCATCGCGATTATCGAGCATGTCCCCGACTTTGAGCGCCTGTGCAAAGCGATCAAGCGGTTCCTCAAGCCAGACGGTGTGATCTACTTTCAGGGCTGTCCGATGTGGGCGGGAACGCTGGGACACCATGTGTGGTACTCGGCGGAATCTGATGGGGGCAAAGAATCGAAGCCCATTGAGTACAGCTTTACCGAGAACAATCCAATCCCCGATTGGGCGCACTTGGCGATGAGCCCTGCCGAGCTTGAGGTGTTGCTTGTTGAGGAGAAGGGGCTGCCACCAGCACACGCCGAGGGAGTTGTCCGGTATGTATACAACCTCGACGGGACGATGATCGGCTCGTGCTCCAACTTTTTCAGCGCCAGTGAAGTGCTTGCGGTCATGAGAAACTCTTTCGAGGTTCAGGCGGATCCGATCGTCAGCGATCGCAAGCCGAATAAGTACTTCGAGAAGGCCCTGGCTCGCTATAGCGAGGATGACCTGAGAACACTCGGGCTCCGGGTTTGGATGACCCACAAGGGGGTTGAACTCAAGCAGACCCGGCAAGTGCCCCGGACCGCTCGGGTTTCGGTGATCATCCCGTTCTACGGGGTCGAGCCATTTATCGAAGATTGCATCAAGAGCGTGATCGCCCAGGATCATCCTGATCTTGAGATCATCCTCGTGGACGATGCTTCACCCGACGCATCCCGAGCGATCGTTCAGCGCTACATGGATCAGGACAAACGCATATCGCTGATCACCCATGACCAGAACCGCGGGCTGGGACCGGCCCGCAACACGGGCGTGATGCATGCTTCTGGCGAATATCTGATCTTCCTCGATTCGGACGATTACTTTGCGACCCCACGGGCGATCTCAACGCTGGTGCGCGAGGCCCGGGCGAGCGGTTGCCCGATCGTTGTGGGCAGCTGCGATCGCGTCATGACCGATGGGAGAAGGTTGCCATTTGACCGGGACTTCGATGCCACACAGAACGGGCAACCGGGATCTGTTGTTTCAGGTGAGACGGCGTATCTGGGGGCTTCGTTCATCCCCGGCGGGCAGTATGTGCCGATGCGTGCGTGGGGATCGCTCATTGATCGTTTCGCGTATCTCGAATCAGGCCTTGCGTACCCTGCTGGCGAGCATGAGGATCTGCCCCATACGCCGTTTTTGTACTACTTCGCTGAGCGTGTGCTGTACATCGCGGACATCGTGGTGACTTATCGCGATCGGAGCGACAGCATCTCGAACACGGGATGGGACTCGGGCAAGATCCGTCGCCAGGGCATGATCTGGCGTTGCATCAAGGAGAATATCGAGCGGTTTGGGCTGCAGCACCAGATGGGCAATACCGCGGTCAAAACAGCCGAGCATCTGGTGATGAAACTCCGCCAGAACGGGATTAAACGGGGTGCTGAAGACGCGGTCTTTGATGTGCTAGAGGAGATTCTTTCACACGCCAAGGGCGACCTGGATCAGGGGCTGCTGTTTTACACGCTCGATTCACTCCGAGGAATCCTGGATTTTCAGAAGTACGACTACAACCTGTACAAACGGGTTATGGGTGTCATTCCCAGCCAGCATCTGATCGCGTATTACAAGCACCGCATCGGCACGCCCGCGGCTGCGATGGGTGAGGTACCGATCTGTGCTGGTGCTGATATCGACCCCAAGGCCGAAGCACAGCCGTTGGCCGCCAGCCAGATCGAGATCCACTCTGCGAACGCGAGGCAGTCACGCAACGAGCAGCGGGTCGCGAGTCTGCTCAGCGACTATCGCTCGCTCGCTCCCAAATCACTCGGATCGTTTCCATCGATGCTGACCGAGGGCGACTTTGCGATCTACTTCGATGCTGGGCGTCGCTTTGAGTTCCGAGGATCGATTGTCGATGCCGGGTGCTTTGTGGGCGGCACGACGATGAGCTTGGTGCAGGGGCTGCTGCAGAACCCCGCATTCACCGATCACGCCGATATGCATTCTGGTTTGATTCGGGTCTACGACCTCTTCGAGATCGATGACGACTACATTCTGGGACATCTGCAGCGCAACTACCCCAAGCGCGACTTTGTGGGCCAGCCGAGCTTCAAAGAGGTCTTTGAAGAGAACCTGATCGATCATCAGCATCTGCTTGACATCCGTCCGGGCGATGTGATGCGTTCTGGATACCGCGATGAGCTGCCGATTGAGATTCTCGGCGTTGATCTGTGCAAGGCGCTGCCGGTGACTGATTATGTCGTACGGACATTCTTCCCAAGGCTCCTGGATCGGGCGCTTGTTATCCAGCAGGACTTCATTCATCAGTACCACCCCCACATTCACCTGAGCATGATGCTGCTCGATGATTGCTTCGAGCTTGAGCACGAGCTGCGTTGGGGCGGGTCGTTCTCATATCAGCTAAAGAAACCGATCACGCCTGAGCTGATTTCTGATCGCTTTGGGGACGGCTTGGGGTGGTATCAGCAGACCGACCGCAACGCGGACTTGCTGCGTACGCTCGAGCAACGGATGTTCTTCGAGGAGAACAGGTGGGTCATGCTTCAGGTCATGGGTGTGTACCTCTCGAATATGGGTGCGCATCAGCGGGCGCATGAGTTGTACCTCGAAGCGCGTTCTCGCTTCCCGCACTTCGATATCCCCGACGCTGTGACGAACATGATCGGGCCGGAGGCGGTGACCACATGAATCAGCAATGGCTCATCGATCATGTGCTCGCGACCGGCGGCTCGATACCGACCGTGCCGTCGAACGACGGCGCGTATCTTTCGCTGACGCAAGCGGAATCCATTGTGGATCAGACGCTCGATGCGTTGGGTGCTCACGGAGATCCGGTCGAGTACACCTACATGCGTGGTCATCGCAAGCGATTGATCCATACGCTGACCATGATCCCCAAGGCCGATGAATCCCGGCGTTCGCTGCTTGATGTTGGATGCTACGGATACATGGGGCTCTGGGCGTCGGCGCATCTGGGTTATGATCGCGTGGTGGGTATCGAGTGGCACCCTGATGTTGACCAGCCGATCATCAAGCGCGAGCTCACGGTGAACGGTGAGCATGTCAACTTTGATTCCCATAACTTCGACATCTCCCTCGCTGCTTGGCCGATCGATGAGCTGTTCGATACGGTGTTGTTCTTTGAAGTTCTCGAGCATATCAACCAGGACCCGATGGGCGTCATGCAACGGATCAGCGCACTGATGCGTGATGATGCGACGCTGGTCATGTCCGTCCCCAACGCGATCTCATACAAAGCCCTGCGCGAGTTTCTTGTGGGCATGCCGCCGTGGACCTACTGGTTCTTTGAGCCCGACCTTGATCACGAGCCGCGGCACTGCTTCGAGTACACGCCGATCGTCTTTCAGTCGCTGCTGATCGCGGCCGGGATGAAGCCCGAAGCATTTCGGACGATCTTTGCATACAGCTCGCCCGAGCAGGAACAAGAAACTCTTGCCGTCGCGGAAACGATGGGGTTCACCGGCTCAGAGCTGGGCGAAACCATGATCGCGCAGGTGCGCAAGGTACGCAGCGAGGTGCCATTGCGCTACCCCGATGTGCTATACAGTCCCGATGGGTACTACAAGAACATCTATCCGAGACTCCAGAGCGTGCTTCGGGATCGACTTCAAACATACAAAGACCGCCTGCATCGGCTGCTCCCCGGGTCGCTGATTGAAACCAAGCCCACGCAGGACGAGGACGCGCCGGATCGTCTTCCGGACCTGCTGCAAGTTTGTGATCGACAACTGCAGCGGCAAGAAGAACTCGAGACACAACTGGATGATGCACGGAGTCGTATCGAGAATGTTGTGCGTGATCGCGATGCCCACCAGAGCTGGGCAGGCGAGCTGCAAGCCGAGCGCGCCGCTCTTGAATCGCAGGTCAACGAGCTGTTGTTCCAGACGGATTGCCGGCTGCAGAATGAGCAGCGATTGGCACAGCAGATTCAGCAATCTGACGCCAAGCGTGAGCGGGCCGAGGCGGAGCTGGTAGAAGTGAAAACCTGGGCGGAGCAGACTTCAGTTGAAAACGCCCAGCTTCGAGCGCATGTCAACGAGCTGCTCTTTGCGTGCGATTGCTATTTGCAGCAGCTCAACGACCCGTCGCACTGCGTGCGTGTGATCCGCCAGAGGCGTTTTCGCTGGGCACTCGATCGCACGAAATCGGTTGCACGAAAGACACCGGTGGTTCGCACCACGATGCGACCTGTGTATCGTGCTACCAAGCGATTCATCAAGCGGCACATCTGATGCGTAGCAGTTCATTGTCCAAAGCATCGGTTCTCACGCACACGGTTCACATCGTGATCTATCGGGCGATGGCGGAGCTGCGTGCCGAGGCCACCAGAACCTACGCGGGCTATCTGTGGTGGATTATCCAGCCGCTGCTGATGTTCGTGGTGTACTACATCGCGTTCAACTTTGTGCTCAATGATCGCCGCGAAGACTTCGCGATCTTTCTCTTCACCGGGATCGTGGTGTGGCAATGGTTCGCGGTCTCGGTGCAGCGGAGCGCGGGCTCGATCATTGCCTCACATGCCCTCATGAAGCAGGTCAATCTGCACAAATCTGTGTTCCCATTCTCGATCATTCTGGTCAACTGCGTCAAGTTTCTGGTGACGCTCTTGATCTTGATGGTTGTTCTCAGCGTTGCGGGACACCCGCCGGGCGTTGCCTGGCTGATGATCCCGATCGTGCTGTTCGTCGAGCTGGTCGTGATCTTGGGGGTCGGCTGTTTCTCGGCAATGATTTCGCCCTTCATTCCTGATTTTCAGCACATCCTGATGACGGTTCTTCATCTCGCTTTCTTTGTCTCGGGTGTCATTTATGATCTGGATATGCTCCCCGAGCGATATCGTTCGGTGCTCGAACTCAACCCCATGGCGGTGATCATTAATCAGACTCGGGAGGTGCTGATGTACAATAACACGCCCGACTTTGCGGCGTTGGCGTTGCCGCTGATCATCGGCATGCTGCTGCTGGCGTTTTCCTTGAGCATGCTTCATCGCTTTGATAAGGTGTATCCAAAAATCGCATGATGTCCGAGCCCCCCACCATCATCGCAAAGCTACAAAGTGTCGGGCTGAGCTACAGTCGTCAGGGCGGGCTTCCCTGGAACCGCAACCTGTTCTGGGCGCTGCAGGATGTCAGCTTCTCGCTCAATCGCGGCGACACGCTTGGTGTCATTGGTCGCAACGGGGCAGGCAAGAGCAGTCTGCTCCGGGTGATATCTGGCATCGTGCTACCGGACCGCGGAACCGTTGAACGGGCGGGGCATGTCCGGTGCGCCATGCTCTCATTCGGGGCCGGGTTCGAGCATCGGCTGACCGGCCGACAGAACATCATGCTTAGCGGACTTCAGCTTGGGATGCCTCGGGAACGGATCAAGGCGCGTATCGATCAGATCATTGAACTGGCGGACATCGGTGATTTCATCGATCAGCCAGTGCGGACATATTCCAGCGGCATGCGCGCCCGGCTTGGGTTTTCGATCGCGTTCTTCATCGAGTCTGACATCCTGCTGATCGATGAAGCGCTCGCGACAGGCGATACCGCGTTTCGCGATCGGGCGACGGGTCTGATCCGAGACAAGATCAACTCGAACCAGACGGTTGTGATCGTCTCTCATTCGCTTGAGATCATTTCCAGCACCTGCACGCGCCTGATCCAGATCGAGGATGGGAGATCGCTCGATGAGTTGAGCGTCAAAGAGACGATCGAGCGGTATCGTGAGACCGCGCTGCGTACCTGATTCCGGCAATGGCTTGGGTGATGCAACGGACCGCGGCTTTGGGGCCGAGCTGGGCGCTGATCATCGCCCAGTTCGCCCGAAGGATGTGCTTGAGCAATCGACGCAAAACGACGCACCAGCCCCAAAGGCGTGCAGTGCCCCTGGTGTGCTTGCGCATAAAACGGGTGTGGCTGGCGAACTCGGTCCGCCAGTCTCGGTCTAACGGGGACTGGGCGCGATATGCCCCGGGAGCATGGGTGTGATCGACCACCGCAGCGGGGACATGGATGACGCCGCCGCCTCGGTGATGGATCCGCATGATCAGGTCGGTCTCGTCGAAGGCGAACGCGAAGAACGGGTCGAATCGCAGATCCTGCGGGATTCGGGTGCGGTGGATCGCGAAGTTACATCCTTTGACGCTGCGCACAAAGCCGCGTGGCACACCGGTACGATCTGGATCGTGGACCGCGATCTGCACGCCGCTGGGTCGGATGAGGCCCGAGACGAACTCTTCTCGGGGTGGGTTGAATCGCGTATCCCAGACGGCCCCACCCGCCGCCCATGCTTGCTGGTCGTGTATGAATGCTTCGGTGTACGCCGCGATCAAATTGGGATGGGCTTGTGCGTCATCATCGATGAAGATGAGCACATCGGAGCGAGCGTGCTGCACCCCGATGTTTCTCGCCTTGCAAATGTTGGGCTCGGGGCAGGGATAGACGCTGAGGGGCAGATCAGCGTAGCGAACGCGGAGGGTATCAGTGAACGACTGTTCACTGCCCACCACCAGGATGATCTCATCCGGCGAAGGGCACTGGAATGCGATGCTGTCGAGGCAGGCTGGCAAGTCCGCGGTCCGGTCCCGGGTGACAATGATGACCGAGACTGTCCGCGTGTCATCCAAGGATTTCATCAGACAATCGCCTCGTCATGGGACTTGAGTACCCGCTTGAGGGTGCGAATCGAGGATTGCCAATCGAAGGCCCGGCTGCGAATCAGACCCTTTTCCCGCATCTGCGTGTGGAGCGATGGGTTGTTGAGCAATCCCTCAATCGCTGAGCGCCAGGCGTCGGGGTGATCGTGCTCGGCATATGTCGCAGCACCTCGGCAGACCTCACGATGCGCGGGAAGATCGGATGCGATGACCGGGCATCCGCTTGCCATGGCTTCCAGACATGGAAGCCCAAAGCTTTCGTAGCGACTTGGCGCGAGCAGAGCCTGGGCATTGGCGAGCAACGCCGCGATGGCGCTGGTATCACTCAGATGCCCGATTGGTCTCACGGCATGCCGGATCGACGCAGGGCAGATGAGATCTGCTTCTCGCGCGTCGATGCCGATCAACACCAGTTTGGGTGGCTGATCGAGCTGGCGGAACGCGTTGAGGACCGTGGACAGGTTCTTTGCGGGAGCTGCGGACCCGATATACACGAGGTAGGGCCCTGCGGGGGCGAGCGGGTGCCGGGGATGGTGGGTGTGAAACTCGGATTCAACCCCGGGCGGCATCACCGAGACTTTCCCAACCGACTCAGGGTACACCGATTCAATCTCTGCACGCTGCGCGTCCGACACCGTAAAGACTGTGTATGCCCGTTCGATGAGCCTCGGCATCGCGAAGGTGTACCAGCGTACAAAGGGGGGGGTGTAGTTTTCTGGGTGAAACATAAACCGCAGGCAATGCACGGTCAGGAGCAACCTGACGGAGTGGTCGAGCTGTAGCGGGGCCATGTTGGCCGGGCAGAACAAGGTGTCGTAGTTGCGAGCGAGGGTTGGGAGTGTGCGTTGCTCCCAGATCATGCTGCGCCAACGCGTGTCGGACGAGGGCTGCGCGAGGTCGAACCCGAGCCCGTCGGCCTTCATCGCAGCACAGAGCCCCGCCGCGTATCGCTGCACGCCGGTCGGGTGTGGCTGGGTTCGCCATTTCGCACTGTACAAGAGGCGGTTGGGCATATCATGCGCCGGTGTGATTGGTCGGCCGGTGGATCCTTGCAAATGTGGGCTTCGCGGTTCGATTCGCAACCCCGAACAGCATCGATCGGTACATATAATGGATATCGTACGCGCCGATATGCATCCGATTCACGGCACATTGTTCATGCCGGCGCGTACCATGAATAAGCACCGGTCGTTTTTGTCATGATTGTCCCCTTTTGGCTCGCGTTTGGATCGGTTGAGGTCTCCATGCCGAAAACAAGTAAGATGCAACCACCTTACACCTTCCTATCAACGATCCCCCGATCCGGAATCATGATGATCGTTGCACTCAGCGGTTGCACGGCGCTGATGAACACTGGGTGCAAGTCCCCAGCCGATTACCGTCGTGATGCAGACGACGCCGCGTATTCGATTCTAGATGAGGCGTGGCCTGAACTCACCGGGCACCGTGAGGACGGGTTCTCGGTACTTCCCGCGGAGCAGACATTGCGGCGACAGCTGCTGCTTGAGCAGCGATTGCCCGTTGTCGCACCAAGTTCGGCTGGCTCAAGCAGCGCACGCTTCATCGAGCAATGGCCCGATCAATCGTACAACGAGATATCCAACGAAGGATATGACATTGTCAAGGAGGACGACTTCACGGCCCAGCCGCTGCGTCTGACCTTGCTCGAGTCGTTGCAAGTGGCTGCATACAACAGCCGCGGCTACCAATCGCAGAAGGAATCGGTCTATCAGTCAGCCCTCCGGCTGGACCTTGAGCGTGATGCCTTCCGCACGACTTGGGCGGGGGTTGTCGATTCGGTCGTGAGTTCATCGGTCGCGGCCAACTCAGAAACCAACGGCATCACCAACTCGGGCTCGATCGATGTCTCCAAGCAGTTTGAGAACGGGATGCGTTTCTCGAGCATGCTCGCTGTCGATCTAGTCAACCTACTCAGCGGGAGCAGGGACAGCTCGACCGGCTTGCAGCTCGATACCTCGCTGTCGATTCCGCTGATGCGTGGGTCGGGTCGGTTCGTGGTGACCGAGCCGCTGACCCAAGCCGAGCGAGATGTCGCCTACTCGATCTACGGCTTTGAGCGATTCAAACGCACCTTCGCGGTCGAAATCGCGAGCAGCTATCTCTCGGTGCTTCAACAGCAAGACCGGGTTGAGAACTCCGTCGAGAACTACGAGCGGGTTGTTGCCTCTACGCGTCGCGCGCGCAGACTTGCGGACGCCGGTCGTTTGCCTGAAATTCAGGTTGATCAGGCGGTGCAGGACGAGCTCCGTGCACGCAACTCGTGGATCAGCGCGTTGCAATCCTTTGAGCGAGCGATTGACGGATTCAAGATCACCCTCGGACTCCCCACAGACGCGTATGTAGAGCTTGATCCGCGCGAGTTCGATGTGCTGCTCAGCGCCCCACGCTTTGAGCGGTATCTCCAGGCCTCGGGCAACTCAGAGGATATTGAAGTTCCGCCAGCGGATGCGCCGGTGGAACTTGTGCCGCCGAGCGATGTTGATGCCGGACCGCTGGAGCTCAATGAAGAAGACGCGATTCTGATTGCACTGCTCAACCGGCTTGATCTTCGGGTTGCGGTTGGCGAGATCATCGATGCCCAGCGTGGTGTCGCGATTGCTGCAGACAACCTTCGGGCTGATGTTACGCTCTTTGGAACGGCTTCGATCGGTGAAAGCCGCTCGCTGAGCAGCGCGAACCAAGATGACGCGCAGCTCCGGACAGATCGTGGGTTTTATTCGCTCTTGCTGGGAATTGATTTGCCGCTGGAGCGCACGAGCGAGCGCAATAGCTATCGCAATGCACTGATTGGGTTCGAGCAGACCGTACGATCGCTTCAAGAAGCCGAGGACTCTGTCAAGCTCAGTGTCCGCGGCGTGCTGCGTGATCTGCTCGAAGCCCGCGAGTCGATCAAGATTCAAGCCGAGGCCGTGCGTGTGGCCCAGCGTCGTGTCGATTCGACAAATCTTTTCTTGCAAGCAGGTCGTGCCGAGATCCGCGACCTGCTCGAAGCACAGAACGCGCTCAACTCTGCCCAAGACGCACTCACAAGCGCTGTCGTGAACTACCGAATCGGTGAGTTGGAGCTGCAGCGTGATCTGGGCGTGCTCACGGTTCGCAGCAATGGGCTATGGACCGAGTTCGACCCCTCATCTGTGGACCTGGACGAGATCCGAAAACTTATCTACGCAAACACTGTCGAGATCAGCGGCGGCGCCTGATTCGAACCCATAGGGATACTCGTTATGAAAAAATCAGTACGAAACATCATCATCGCCTGCTCGGCGCTGCTCGTCACCGGCGGCGTGCTCGCGGCGATGGCCACGGCGAATGATCGCTCCACAAGTTTCAGCTCGAGCATGGCGACCTATACGGTGAACCGAGCACCGCTCTCGATCACGCTGACCGAGTCGGGGACGGTGAAATCGCGCGATCAATATGTCGTGAAGAACGAGGTCGAGGGCCGTACCTCGATCATCTTCGTGATCGACGAGGGCACCGTTGTTGATGAGGGCCAGCTGCTTATCGAGCTCGATTCGAGCGAACTCGAAGATCGCCTGGTCGATCAGCAGATCCAAGTCGAAAACAGCGAGGCCGACTTCATCTCTGCAACCGAGAACCTGGCGGTCGTTAAAATTCAGACCCAGAGCAATGTCAGCAA
Organism: Phycisphaerales bacterium UBA1924; assembly: GCA_965283805.1. GTDB lineage: Bacteria > Planctomycetota > Phycisphaerae > Phycisphaerales > UBA1924 > UBA1924. The sequence continues at coordinate 836,608 of CBDIPV010000001.1, forward strand.
GGCGGAGCTTGATAATCAGTTCGCCATCGAGGACAAGCAGAAGTATCTCGAGGGCGAATGGCCCAAGCAGCTGATGGAAGCGGAGACAGATGTCACGCTCAAGGATGAAGAGCTGCGGCGTACGACCGACGAGTTCAACTGGAGCAAGCGGCTCTACGAAGAGAAGTATCTCTCAGAAACCGAGTACAGGGCCGACGAGTTGGCGATGAAGCGTGCGCAGCTGCAGCTCGCGTTGGCAAACGAGAATCTCAAGCTGCTCCAGAACTTCACTCATAAGCGACAGATTGCAGAGCTCGACTCGGCGATCGAGCAGATGATGCTCACGCTCGAACGGGTACGACGCGAGTCATCGAGTGATTTGGTGCAGGCCGAGGCTCGCCTGCGAGCCCGCCAAGCCGAGCTCAAGCGTCAGCAGGATCGGCTGAGAAAAATCGAAGACCAGATCGCAAAGACCAAGATCTATGCGCCCGCAAAGGGCATGGTCGTCTACGCGACCAGTTCCGAGTTTAGCTGGCGCGGCGATACCGAGCCGCTCGATGAGGGCCAAGAGGTTCGTGAGCGCCAAGAGCTGATTCATCTGCCGACCGCGGATTCGATGATGGTCCGGATGCAGGTGCATGAATCCTCACTCGGCAAGGTGAAGACCGGCCAGCAGGTTCGCATCAAAATTGATGCCATGCCCGAATCCTATTTCACCGGAAGGGTGACACGGATCGCGCCCCTTCCCGATGCACAATCCGTTTTCATGAACCCTGATCTTAAGGTGTATGACACTGACATCATGATCGATGGCGTTCACCCCGAGCTGCGCACCGGCATGAGCTGTCAGGCGACGATTCTCATCGAGGACCATCTTGATGCGATCGCGGTCCCGCTCCAAGCTGTTGTGGGTCGCGGCGACCAGTCGCTGGTGTATGTCATCAGCGGAAATCAAGCCGTAGCCCGAGAGGTGAAGACCGGGCTGGACAACAAGGCGATGGTTCATATTACCGATGGCCTGCGTGCCGGTGAGAGAGTGCTCTTGGCCCCGCCGCTGAGCGAGGGCAACAACCTGGCGGATAGCCAGCGCGGCCGGTTCAACCAGAGCCCGACCGATGAGGCAGACGATACCGACTCCGCCCAGAGCGACGCTTCGAATCCCAGCGGCGGCGAACAGATACCCACGGGTGCCGGGCGTACTCGGGCCGCGAGCGGGAACACCCCGTAATGAGCACTTTGTCTGAAGCACGAGAAACGGCTCCGAACTTTCCCGTCTCACATCAGGCCGGCGAGGATACGAAGCATAAGGTGATCCAGCTGACGCAGGTCTGGAAGACCTATCGCATGGGCGACCAGGATGTGAACGCCCTCGCCGGTATCGACCTCATGATCGATCGCGGAAGCTTCTGGGCTATCTCTGGCTCGAGCGGCTCGGGCAAGAGCACGATGCTCAATCTTCTCGGGTGCCTGGATCGCCCGAGCAAAGGGACCTACCTGCTTGAAGGGCGCGACATCGCACGCACGAGCGATGACGAACTCTCCGACATACGCCTTTCGCATCTGGGCTTTGTGTTCCAGAACTTTCACCTGATCCCGCAGCTCACGGTGCAGGAGAATATTGCGCTCCCCCTGTTTTATCAGGGTATCGAGGGTGCCGATGCGGCGGAGCGGGCCAAAGAGCTTGCCGGGCGGGTTGGCCTTGGTGATCGTCTGGGGCATCGCCCGACAGAACTCTCCGGCGGCCAGCAGCAACGCGTCGCGATCGCGCGGGCGCTTTCAAATAATCCCTCGGTGCTGTTCGCTGACGAACCGACTGGCAATCTGGATACGGCCACCGGCGATTCGATCATGGGGCTGCTGTGCGAGCTGCACGATCAGGGAAAAACCATCATCATGGTGACCCACGAGCCCGACATCGCCGCATATGCACAGTACGAACTGGTGATGCGAGACGGCATCATCGAAACGATCAAGACCAACCCGCCTCGAGCGAAGCACAATCGAGGGGGCGGCCACAGATGATCGGAACCCGCATGTACCGGAATGTGCACCTCGGTGTCAAGACCTTGATGTTGCACAAGATGCGTTCGATGCTCACGATGCTTGGCATGGTGTTCGGCGTGGGTGCTGTGATCGCGATGCTCGCCGTTGGCGAGGGCGCGAGCCGGGAAGCTCTCGATCAGATCCGCAAGCTGGGTAGCCAGAACATCATCATCACATCGCAGAAGCCCGTCGAACAATCCGCCGCGGGGGCGATGAATATCCGCATGAACATTTATGGCCTGAAGTATGACGATCTCGAACGGATCAAGCAGAGCTATGAGACCGTCACCCGGGTGGTTCCCGCCAAGCTGCTTCGCGGGCAGGGACGGGTGGAAGGACGCACGCTCGAACTGCGACTTGTCGGTACTTCACCCGAATGGTTCGATCTGGTTGCCCGTGAACTGATCGCGGGGCGAACGATGACCCAGCGTGATGTTGACCAGAACTCAAGCGTGGTCGTGCTGACCGAACACGGTGCGCGTCGCCTGCTCTCGGGCCAACAAACACTGGGTGCCAAGGTGCTGATGAACTCGGGGTACTACACGGTGATCGGCGTGGTTAAATCGGAAAGCTCCCAATCGGGTTCCATGCAGACGCCGGATCAGAACATCGACGCCTATATCCCGCTCAATGTTGCGATAGAGCGATTCGGCGATATCAGCACCACCCGTTCCAGCGGCTCGCGCTCGAGAGAGCTTGTTGAGCTTCACCAGCTGATTGTGCAGGTTGATTCGATTGATCATGTAGAATCGACCGCCGCCGCGATCGACCGCATGCTTGTGCTCAATCATCCCAAGAAGGACTACAGCTTGAGCGTGCCGTTGGCATTGTTGCGCCAAGCCGAGGCAACACAGCGGACTTTCAACATTGTGCTCGGATCTATTGCGGGGATCTCCCTGCTTATCGGCGGCATCGGCATCATGAACATCATGCTCGCCTCGGTCACCGAGCGAACCAAAGAGATCGGCATCCGCCGGGCGATCGGCGCGAAGCGCAAGCAGATCATCGGGCAGTTTCTGATCGAAACGGTCGTGCTATCGGTCACCGGTGGGCTGATCGGGATCGGCATCGGGCTGCTCATACCGTGGTTGATCACCGTGTTTGCACAGATGCCGACGGCGGTCACCATGTGGAGCGTGATGCTCTCGGTCGTGATCTCGGTCGGGATCGGGATCGTCTTCGGTATGTACCCCGCGATGCGGGCGGCCAATCTTGATCCGATCGTGGCGCTGCGCCACGAGTGACCCAAGACTCGATCAACAGCCTGCTGCCTCTGCCCACCCACCCCTGCGACCGCCCTTGCGGCTGGGCCGGGGCTTGGTGTATGACTAGAGATATGCCAGAAGATTCGATGCGAGCGTGAGCACGAGCAAGAAGCCGCAGAGATCGGTGACTGTTGTCAGGATTGGTCCCGAAGCGAGCGCGGGGTCAAGCTTGAGCTTTTTGAGCACCAACGGCACGGATCCACCGATCATCACCGCGATGATCGTATTGATCATCAGGGCGACACCGACGACGGCACCGAGATAGATGTTGCCTTTCCAGATGTAGGCGACGCCGCCGATGATCAGGGCGAGCACGAAGCCGTTGATGATGCCGACCGATGCTTCCTTGATCACCACCCGCACGATATCGCTGGGGCGCGTTACGCCAAGGGTAAGCTCGCGCATGCTCACCGCGACGGCCTGATTGCCAGAGCAACCGCTCATATCGGAGATGATCGGCAAGAACACAGCAAGCGCGATCACGGCCTCAAGGGTCTCCTGATGCATCGCGATCACGGAGGCCGCGATCAGGTTGAGCACGATATTGGCACTGAGCCACGCGAGTCGGCGTCGTGAACGCAGCATCAGCGGCATGCTTCGCAGCTCTTCGCCGCCGACGATGCCCTGGGACTGACGGTAGACCTGATCCGATTTCTCGGAGGTGGCCTGGTCGACCGCAGATCGTTCGATAACGCCTTGCAGCCGACCCTGCTCGTCAATCACCGGCAGGCCGATATAGTTATACTCTTTGAATAGCTGCACGACCTCGTCGAGATGTGCGTGGTCGTCGATGGTGATCGGATCGGGGATCATCACCGATCCGAGCGTGGATGTGCGTGGCGCGAGCATGAGTCTGCGGAGCGGGAGGACTCCGATGACGCGTTCTGCATCGTCGACGATGTAGGTGTATTGAACATTGAACTTGGCGTATCTGGGCGCGTTCTGTTCGAGGTCATCGAGCACATGCTGGATGCTTTGGAATCTGCCATAGACGAGGTACTCGGTGACCATCAACCCGCCGGCGCTGTCGGCGTCGTATGGGGACAGGCGACGCAGGTTCTCAGCGGAGTTCTCGTCGAGTTTCTCCATGATCCGCTGCGCGTCGTCATCATCGAGCTCTGCAACGAGGTCGGCCTGATCATCTGAGCTGAGCTGCGCGATAATCTCGGCAGCTTTGGTCGTCTCAATTGATTCGATGCTCCCCACTGCCTGGGGCATCGGGAGCTGCTCAATCAACTCTGCCGCGTCTTCGCTCGGCAGCATTTCGAAAAGCCGGACCCGCTGCGCATCGCTCAGTTGCGAGGCATCGTGGACTACATCGCTGTTGCTGCTCTGCGAAACCCATTGGGTGCATCGCTCCGCGTCACCCTCGTCTATGAGCGCTTCAAGCCGCTCGGGCTGCGGATCTAAAACAGTCTCGGGTTGTGGCCGGGGCTCTGAGCTGCTCATGGTCATCCCGTCTTGTGATTGGTTCACAACTGTCGGCGGTCTGGGGCCTGGGATTCTAGTGAAGCTAGAATCAGAACGACGACCATTCGGGCAATGAGTTCGCTCCCATTTGACCCGCAGCACCACCGGGGGAAACCCATGTTCATGAGAATGATCTACGACGAGAAGCTCGCCCAAGCCGCATACCTTTTTGGCTGTCAGCAGACCGGCGAAGCGATCGTGTTCGATCCAGAACGCGATATCGACCGGTATATCGAGCTGGCGGTGGCCCACGATCTCAAGATCATCGCGGTCGCGGAGACGCATATCCATGCGGACTTTGTCTCAGGGGCCCGCGAGATGGCCGAGCGATGCGGCGCAAAGGTGTATCTCAGTGACGAGGGCGGGGACGACTGGCGATCGCTATGGCTCGACAAAAAATCTGACGGCGGCTCGTACGATCACCAGCTCCTGAGGGACGGGGACTCGTTTCTGGTCGGCAAGATCGAGTTCAAGGCGTTGCACACACCCGGGCACACGCCCGAGCACCTGGTCTACCTTGTGACCGATCATGGCGCGGGCGCAACCGCACCGATCGGGCTCATCAGCGGCGACTTTGTGTTTGTTGGCGATCTGGGGCGTCCCGACCTGCTGGAATCAGCCGCGGGGCAGATGGGTGCGATGGAGCCCGCGGCCCACCAGCTGTTCCATACGCTCCGACGGCTTGAAGATATTCCCGATTTCGTCCAGGTCTGGCCTGCACACGGGGCAGGCAGTGCCTGCGGCAAGTCACTCGGTGCCGTCCCCTCGAGCACGATTGGGTATGAGAAGCGGTTCAACACAACCCTGCTCGCGGGTCGCGATGAGCAGGGCTTTGTCAATTTCATTCTCAGCGGCCAGCCCGAACCGCCGTTGTACTTTGCGAACATGAAACGCGAGAACAAGAACGGCCCGCATGTTCTGGGAGGGTTGCCATCGCCTGCTCGCATCTCAGCGAATCAGCTCGCACAACTCGATGCCAACCGTGTTGCAATCATCGACATGCGTGACTGGGACGCGTATCGAAACGGCCATCTGCCCGGGGCGCTCTCGTTTCCAATGAGCAACTCGTTCAATACCGATGCGGGATCGCTGATCGATGCCGATGAGGATATTTATCTTCTGCTCGATGAACACATGCTCGACGAAGTGATCCGTGATCTGATCCGCGTCGGGCTCGATCGGATTAAGGGCTGGTGCTCAATCGATGATTTGGTCAAGATCGACTCCGGCACACTGGTCGGACTCGAAGAGATCGATGCCCATGAAGCCAAGCGGATGATCGATTCGAACAGCGTTGAGGTGCTCGATGTTCGTCGCGCAACCGAGTTTGGCGATGGGCACATCCCCGGAGCGGTCAACATCGCCCATACCCGCCTGGCTTCACGAATCGATGAGGTCCCGACCAACAGTCGCTTGCTGGTTCACTGCCGCAGCGGCAAGCGATCGGCACGGGCATCGAGCTTTTTGCAGCGCCGAGGCTTTGATGTGATCAACCTCGAAGGCGGAATCCTTGCTTGGGACCCGGACCTTGCCTGATCAGTGGTCGTCTTCGGTGTTTTTTGATCGTATACCGAGCGAGGGTGCTACCTCGTGGGGGACCCCATGCAGGGTGAGCAGTGCCGCAACATGCGGATTCGATCGCAGATAACCAGGCTCGTGCGAACAGTTGAAAGCCCGACAGCCCTTGGGCCGAGTCTCATAAATCATGCAAGCACCAGACCCGCTGAGGTGGGGACAGCGGCCATCGATAAATGGCAGCACCGACCCGTCATCCAAAAGGACGCCTCGGTGCCCGGTGCAACAGGTGCCTTGGCACTCGACACAGGGAAGCTCTACCACAGCTGCTCCGATATCTGGGAAGCATGCGATGGCTTGGGCTCGGCAGTTCTCGTTGTGATCGCGGTCATGTGGTTGATCTGGCAGTATACCGAGCACCGCATCGCGAATGGGGGGCTAGATTGGAAACAAATCTTTCAGATCGCCCTTGACTAAGAAACGATCGTTTTTTAGTATGTGATACAAAGAAAGGTAGCTTTCCTACGATGCCACGCGAAACTGGCACATTTCGGCCCAGCACGGTCCGTGAGCAAGCGGTCCGGGCATTTTTGCCGCACCCGCTGCCGCCAAGCGAACCCGCGCTGGTCATGAGCCCTGAACTCGAAACGCTGCACGCTATCGCTGAGTCGGCTATCGCCCAGCTGCGCATTGCCGGCTCGATGGTCCCCAGTACTGAGTGGTTTCTTTATGGTTTTGTGCGAAAGGAAGCCGTGACGACTTCGCAGATCGAGGGCACGCAGGCGACACTCCGTGATGTCGTGGAGTTTGAAGCCACCGAGCACAGCGAGCGGCCAGAGGATGTGGAGGAGGTGTGCAACTATGTGCATGCGCTGAGCTTCGCACGCGATGAACTGCACAAGCCGGGCGGGTTGCCGCTGGGTGTTGAGTTGCTGTGCATCACGCACCGGATCTTGATGACGGGTGTGCGGGGAGAATCTGCGCAGCCGGGTGTTGTGCGTGACTCTCAGAACTGGATTGGGAGCAAGGATCCGGGCAAGGCGATCTTTGTCCCGCCGCCACCCGGCGAGGTGCTCAGTCTGCTTGAGCAGCTTGAGGACTGGATCCACACCGACGACCCGCTGCCCCCGCTGGTGCGCGCGGGTCTGGCGCATGTGCAGTTCGAGAGCATCCACCCGTTTCATGACGGAAACGGGCGAATCGGACGGCTGCTCATCGCGCTGCTGCTTGAGCATTGGGGTGTGCTCGAACACCCGCTGCTCTATATCAGTCTCCCCTTCAAACACGACCAGCTCGAGTATTACCAGCGGCTTACTGCTGTTCGCAACAGCGGTGACTGGGAGGGCTGGACCGGCTACTTTCTTGAGTGCGTGCGCGTTGCCGCCGAGGACGGCGTGCGGATCGCCCGATCGTTGCACAAGCTGATCGGACAGGATCGGGCGCGGATCGTGGCGCACGAATCAGCGACTGTGGCCGCGATCCGGTTGATGGATGCACTGCCACGCCAGCCGATCGTCACGGTGGCCAGCGTTGTCGAAGAACTCGAGATCACCGCCCCCACGGCACGCAAAGCGATCGAGCTGCTCGAGAAACTCGGGATCCTGAATGAAACCTCAGGAAAGCTCCGCGACCGGGTGTACAGCTACAGCGACTACATGCAGCTGCTCACCGGCGGGCAGGAATAAGCACAGGCTTAGTTTCAACGGCACCCGAATACCTAATTTTTCCTAACCTTTCTTTCCGAACGAATCGGCAGTCTTGTCGGGCGCGATCGGTCTAGACGGCGCATGAGCCTGAGTAGATGACTGATTGACTCAACCGCCCTGGGGGGCATGGGATGGATGAAATGAATAGGAGCGCCATTGAATCTGGCCAGAAAACCGTGTTTCAAAGACGAGTCATGGGCGTGGTGCTCACGCTAGTGACCCTGACAACAAACCATGCGCAAGGGGCTGATTTATCGATTCAGAATGATGCGGAGTATGCACAGCTTGTCTCGGCGATGCGAGCCGCCGAATATGTGCGTTCGGATGTCATTGTCGCGCAGAACCCAAGGCCCCGTGTCTATGCGGTGCTCGCGGGCGTGATGGCATTTTCTGAGCGGAACCCTGAGGCGAGCGAGAGCCAGCTCGGGACCTTTATCGCCGCGTTTGATGCATCGTTGCAGGCCTATGCCCCGATGGATCCGGATCTCAACGAGCCAGCCGCGTTCTACGCTGCCCTTCGGTTTGCGAGCGTGCACGATCCGGTGCTCGCCGGGACAGATACGGTAGTTGGCCAGCGTGCGTTGTCGCTCTTGGGTGTCACGGTGCCCGATCCCGATGGGTTTGAGTCGATCCAGCGCCGCATGGTGCGGTACGAGCTGGCGCTGGCCCGTCCGCTGGACTACCGCAACGAGGTCTTTGATCTGCTCGTGAGCGGGTTCTTTGGGGTTGACCCTGCGGGCAATGAGCGGGCGACGCTCCCGGCGATGCTCGATGCCTACTTTGAGGCCCAGGGGTTCGACCCGGAGCTGGGTGGAGTTCGTGATGACCGAGCGAATGTAAACGCGGGGCTGGCGATCCTGCCCGCGGACTACGCGGGCTACGAGCTGGCCATCAGCATGGGCGACGAGAACATCGCGCTGCGCGACGCGGTCAATGCCGAGCTCGAATCGGTCCGTGTACACATCGACGGCATCGTGAGCAGTGGCGCAGTCATCGGGCGCCGCGGTACAGATGGGCACCCGGGCGTGATCAGCCCGGGTGTTTGCTCTTGCTCGTTTCATCAGTTCCAGCGCGATCTTCTTCGTCGGCGATCGAGCCGTCGGGCAGGCGAGACGGGCGGAAGAGGAAGGTCGCAGCCATGAGCCTGGTGCCCGGTCGGCGTTTGCTGTCAGAGAATACAGCGTTGATCTCTTTCTGGAGCCAGCGGAGATGCGCCCGTTGTTCTTCGTCCAGCCAGCCGCGTATCACGGCGCCACCGGTGTCATGCGGACCGATCTCACTCGCCAGGGTCACGCGATCGATCGCCGCCGCGGCGGTTTCCCGTCCTGCGTTCGAGGCCACCGATCTGATGTACTCACACATCGCGTCCAGCACGGGCCCCTCCTCGCTCGGTGCGATCAGGATCATGTGTGCACCCGGGGCCGCGTATGTTGTGGCATCCCGGCCGCCGGAGGCTTGGGAGCCGGTCTCGTCAATGAGTCCTGCTTCCACCAACGCCTCGATGTGCCTGTAGAGGGAAGCAGGCTTGCGCCCGAGTTGCTCACCGATCTGGCGGATCGATACGCCCTCAGCCGTCCCGTCTTTGTGCCAGGTGGTCAGGTTCGCCACGACGTTCATGATCTGGTCGCGGACCGGTGAGGCCATCGCTTCGAACTGCTCGGCGGTCTCGATCCGGAGCACCGGCAGCCCGTCCATCTCCCACGGGCTTGTGCCGGTGAGTGATTTCTGGAATGAATCAGCTTCGTTCGAGATTCCGGTATCCGTAGATTCAGGCGGCGAGGGCATGAGAGAGGATATCGCCGGGGCATCCGATAATCCGGCCACATCAGCACGCTTGCTCGCTGCGTCGTGTGCCTTCTCGAAGTGATGTGGCTTGAACTCAAACTGGGACATGTTCTCCTCGGGTGTATTGGCCTATTTGTACAGGGAACAATGTGCGAGCGTCAGAGCCTGCTTGGCATGGGGCCTCCACCTGGCTTTTTCAGAATATTTGATAATGCGCAAAAAAGCCATTGACTCCTCGACAATTCTTTGCATTATATCTACTGGTGCAAATAAGAGAGTGATTGTGTTCGGGTCTTCGGCATGAAGACCGACCCGAATCGCCCCTCGGAGATTGGCACGGAGTGTTCTACTTCTTGCCATCCCGCAACGCCCGGATGAGCAGGCACCCATGCCGGGTATGGGGACGTTGAAGGCTGAGATGCCGTTCACGCGGCGAGAGAAAGGACAGATGAGATGAATACGCAGATTGCATGTGGAGTCGTCCTCGCTTTGGCAGCGGGCATGACGAATGGTCAGACAGTGGTCTTCGAGAACCTTCCAGATCAGATCAACGCGGGTGTTGCGGACAGTTCCGGCTTTGGCCCTGAAAATCGGTCAGCGGATAACTTCTCCCTCTCGACAACCGAGACGATCGGATCGATCCAGTTCTGGGGCCTGTGGTTCGAAAACAACATCGGTGCAGAGAACTTCACGGCCGTCTTCTATGAGGACGTGGCTGGGTCACCCGGCTCTATTCTGACCACGATCGATCTGGTCAACACCACCAGCTCGCCGACTGGTACCGATGTATTTGGCTTTGACGAATACCTTCATACCGCAGATCTCGCAACTTCATTCACCGCCGATGCGGGCACGACCTACTACCTTTCGATCTTCAACGACTCGGGTCTGGGCGACAATGGCACATGGGCATGGGAATCCTCATCTGCCGAGGGTGTCGGCTGGCTTTCGCAGGACTTTGGCGCGAACTTTGCTTCCGACGACCGGATCGGTGGGTTTGCATTCCGCCTTGTGAATGTGCCATCGCCTGCTGCGACAACGCTGCTCGGTCTCGGCGGGTTGATTGCCACGCGCCGACGTCGCTGATTGCCGAAGTTCCGCTCCAACTTCGCCCGGGGCGAGTCGCGCTCGCTTCGGGTGTTTCCATCATCCATGCAGAAAACCAAGCAGATTCCCCATCCAGGAGCGCGGCATATTGAGGCCGTGTCTTGACAAGGAGAACTCCAACATGAAGATCGTAACGTTTGTATCATGCACGTTTTTCGCCGCTTCAGCCTTCGGCCAATGCACACCATCATGGGATACCACGCTCGGTACGCCCGGGATTCTGGGCGGGAACATCTCGAACTTTGTCACATGGGACGACGGCACGGGCGAGAAGCTCTATGTTGGCGGCAGCTTCACCAACATCGGCGGCAACACGCTGGCCGATCGGATCGCTTCCTACGACCCGACGACGGGACAGTGGTCGAACCTGGGCAGTGGCCTGATGCAGGGCAACACCAGCGTGTACGTTTCCGAGATGGTCCCCTGGGACGATGGCACCGGCGAAAAGCTCTATGTCTCCGGGCAGTTCTTCTCGGCCGGAGGGCTCCAGACCGCAAACAGCTTCGCCGCATGGGACGGATCCTCGTGGTCTGACCTCGGGGCCGGCTTCACGCAGATCGATCCGCGCGTGATCAACAAAATACTCCCGCTCGATATCGACGGCACCGGCGAGAAGCTCTTTCTCGGCGGCAACTTCGAAGGCATCGGCGACCTCACCGGTAACCGGGGATTTGCGGTCTTTGACGGAACCAGCTATTCCACCGTCGGCAACGGCACCGGGCTCGATCCGACCGACTTCAGCTCTGTAATCACCGACATGATCCTCTGGGACGATGGCTCGGGGCCCAAAATCTATGCCTGCGGGCGATTTACCAGTATCGACGGCTGGCCCGCCATCAACGTCGCTCGCTTCAACATCACCGCCAATCAATGGGAAGCGTTCGGCCAGGTCCTGCTCCCTGATCAGCCATTCTTCAGCAACAGCGCCTTTGAAATCTTCGATGACGGCTCGGGCGAGGCGCTCTATCTCGGGGGTCAGCAGTTCCGTATCAACGGCTCGGGTCCCGTGTACTGCGCCGCAAAGTGGGACGGGTCGAACTGGACCCCGGTCGGTCAGTCCGTCACAGGCCGCATCACCGATCTCGCGGTCTTTGACGATGGCACCGGCCCGGCGCTCTATGCCTCGGGCGATGCGTTCACCGAAGCCAACTATTTCGGGCGTCTCGATAACAACACATGGGTACCCGTCAATGGCGGCGTTGCAGCGCAACCCGCCACCCAGGGCAACTTTGCCGCGGTCGTGGGCCTCTTCGAGTGGAACAACAGTTTGTTGCTGGGTGGCAACTTCACGCAGGTTGGCACACAGAACGAGAGCGCACGCGGGATCGCCGCCTACGCCGCCTGCAATGTCACATGCCCCGCCGATCTCGCCGAACCCTTCGGCGAGCTCAACTTCTTTGATGTGTCCGCTTTCCTGAGTGCGTACACGGCGATGGAGCCGACGGCGGATTTCAACAATGACGGGGTGTTCAACTTCTTCGACGTGTCCGCGTTCCTCAACGCGTTCAGCGCGGGCTGCCCGTAAGTTCAAAGCGAAGATTTGCACTCGACCGTACCGGGAGCCTGCGATGGGGCCCGGTGCGGTTTTCAGTTGCCGCTGAAGACCTTTCGTATCTGTTCGGGTGTCATGCCCAACGACTGCAAGTGATCGCGTGTTGCATCGACGAGTTCGTCTGCGCCTGTCTGGTCGCCCGCGTCGAGCCGGATCTGGATTCGCACGCTGTTGGCGGCGGCGTAGGTGCTCGCGTTGCGGAGGTCCTGGATGTACGGGAATGCCTCGTTGATGAGTATTTCGGCACCTTCGTGGTCGCCGAGTTCGTAGAGGACCTGCGCAAGCACCACCTGTGCGACGACGATCTGCGCGTGCCCCTGCGGCCATTGATTTTTGCGCAGCTCAAGCGTCTTGGCGATGGTCTGCTGGGCGTCTTCATACTGCTCGGTGTACTGGTAGAGCCGACCGAGTTCGAAGAGGGCGTTGGCATACTGGAACGAGGTCGGGCCGTTGCTTCGCTCAGCGGATTCGACATCGGCGAGCGCGTATGGAATACCTTCAGCGGGGCGTCCGAGCTTGCCATATATCCGTGCGAGCCCGCGTCGGATCGATTCGGTGGTGAAGTGGTCGTAGCCGTACTTGGGCACAGCCATGTCGTAGGCATTCTTGAGTAGCTCGATTGATTCCTGGGAGGGAGCGTACACAGACATCGCGTCGCCGTAGAGGGCCATGGCATCGATGGTGGCGCTGTGGTCGGCGGGGTAGTAGGAGCGGGCGACTTCGTAGAGGCGTCGCGTGATGTCGAGCTGCTCTTGGGGGTGCTGGCTGAAACGGTACTTCATGTTGAGCGCGAAGAGCGCGTGGTAGCGATCAAAGGGTTCAACATCGTCCATATCCTTGTAAAGTTCGAGGATGTGGTTGAGATTGTCGATCGAATCGTCGGCACGCTGGCGTATCCGGAGGCGGCGTGGATCATTGTCCTTGAAAAGAAGGGCGGATTCTTGGTCGGCGAGCGCGATCTGCTCCTTGAAGCCGTCGATGCCATGGCCCCATAGCTCGTCGTGGAGATGGACACGAAGCTCGACAACCTCCACAGAAGGGATGCCATGGTGCTTAATGGCGAAGCCGAGGGCCTCTCGGAGGGTATCGGTGCCCTCATGCGCGTAACCGGACTGCGTTTGAAAACGACCGATGCCCACGAGCATAGGAAGCATGTGCTCGGGGTCATCGGCGAGCCCGGACTTGGCCCGATCGGCGATGTCCTTCATTGCACTCTCAGTGAGAATAGGCGGAGCGCCGCGAGCGTTATGGTCGGCAGAAAGTAGAAGCATCTCAAGCAGGAAGTCGCCGATGAATGCGACGCGGTTGGTGCTCGCCTGAGCCTTGTCGCGTTCGATGCTCGCCTCTCGCCACTTGATCGCGGCAACACCCATGGTGACGAGCAAGGCGACGCCGAGCACGCCCGCCAAAGAAACCGAGGCACGGTGGCGACGGACGAACTTGCGGGTGACATAGAGCACACCAGGCGGGGTCGCGTTGATGGGCCGGCCCGCAATATAGTTGCGCAGGTCATCGGCGAGTGCCTGCGCGGACGGGTACCGCAGGTCTGGTTCGGCAGCGCACGCCTTGAGCACGATCCGGTCGATATCGCCTCTCAGTGTCCGCGGGCGAACCAGCGAACGATCCCCCATCTCGCTGGCGATGCGGCTGGGCTTTGTGACTCGCGATGATTCGGTGTCGATGTGGTGAGCCGAACTCAAGGCACCGTGTCCAGATGCGTTTGATCGGCGAGACGCGCTCTGAACTGAAGTCGGCACATCGCCCGCGAGCAGCTCGCACAGCAGGGCCCCGAGCGCATAGACATCAACACGCGTATCGGCGGTGTTCGAACCCTCTCGCTGCTCGGGGCTCATATACCGCGGCGTGCCCAGCCGCACACTCGCTTGTGTGCCCGGGTTTGCGGGGTCGGCATTGAGCAGCTTGGCAATTCCGAAGTCAATGACGCGGGGGCGAACCCCACCATGATGCTTCTCTACAAGTATGTTGGCGGGCTTGAGGTCGCGGTGAATCACGACCCGCTGGTGGGCATGCTGCACCGCATCGCATACTCTGGCCATCAGCTCGATGCGGGCCAACGCATCGAGTCCGAAGGCGTCACAAGCAACATTCAGCGGCATGCCGTCGATCAGCTCCATTGCGACGAATGGTTGACCCTGATCCGAGATGCCTGCGTCGTACACCTTCGCGATTGACTCATGGCTCATCCGAGCGAGCATTGCGGATTCTGCCCGAAATCTTTCAATCAGTTGAGTGCTTACCAGCTCATGGCGCAGCACCTTGATCGCGACCGGCCGGTCGATCGGTGTGCGCTGGTGGGCACGATACACGATACCAAAGCCGCCGCGCCCGATCTCCTCGGCCACCTCGTAGCCAGCAATCGTGGGTGTTGCTTCCTTGCCGCCAGCCGCACGGCCGGAAGGAGTTGCTGGTGCGCCGCTGACCGCGTCGTCCAGCAAAACACCCGATGCACGGTCGTGTGCCTCAAGCAGCTTCTCGACGGCCTCACGCAACTCAAGATTCGCTTCACGCAGTCTGCGCGTTGCCTCTTCGATCTCCCCCGATGCCCGCCGCTCAAGGGTCTCGTAGAACAGATCCTTGACCGCCGTGGGGTCTGGCTTCGACCGCTCCATTGAGAGACCGGTCATGTTTGCTCACCCTGGGATGACTCGTCGAGCAGCTGCTGAAGACGGGCGCGGGCGTATTCCCAATCACGCTTGATGGTTCGCTCAGACACCCCCATCATCTCAGCGATTTCATGGAGCTGTCGACCCGCGAAGAACCGGAGCTGCACGACCGCCGCCGATCGTTCGTCTTCACGCTCAAGCAGGGCCAATGCCTCGTCGAGTTCGAGCAGGTCATGGGGGTTTGCGTCTTGCGAAGCGATCTCAAGATCAGCACTAATCACGCGACGCCCAGCCCCCGGCGACCGCTTCGCCGCCGCCTTGGCTCGGGCATGATCGATCAGTATCCGACGCATCGCGACCGATGCCGCCTTGAAAAACGCATGCCTGTGAGAGAAACTCATGCCGATCTGGGTTGAGTCCCCTCCGAAGATTTTGAGATACGACTCATTCACGAGAGCGGTCGCCCCGAGTGTGTGCCCGGCCCGCTCGTGCCGCATGTATGCGGCAGCAATAGTCCGCAGTTCCCTGTAAACTTCTCTGAATAGCTGTTCTTGGGCTTTCGCACGCCCCGACTGAGCGTCTTCGATCAGCATTGTGATATCGCCCCGAGGCGGCACCGGCTGATCTGGATGTCGATTCTGATCTCGATCATTGGACATTGCGCGATAGCTCCTGCTTGGAGATGCTTGGACTTCACACCTCCAACTCTGCATGGATGTTATTCTATCACGGTTTCCAGCCGGAATATTACGAAAACGGCTCTGTCGATTGGATCTTGTAAGGCTCTTCATTGGATTCTTCAATCAAGTTTTGAACAGGTGAATCTGATACCCAGGAAATGACCAAGCAGGACCTGATGCCCTGCTGGTCATTTCTCGTGTTAACATGCCCTTGGCATACTCGGCTGTGATCCTCGATTAGCACCCAAGGTCAACTGCACCGAGGAAGATCGAGACATCGAAGAAGTTAAACTGTCCGTCGTCGTTCAAATCCGCGGCAGGATCGAGGCTCTTGAACTGAGACAGGAACATGGAGACATCAAAGAAGTTTGTTTGGCCATCAGCGTTCAGGTCTGCCGAGCAGGTGATGAACACCTCGATTTTGGTGTCTGAAACGGTCACATAGGCACGCCGGTTTGGGCCGAGCTCAGAGTAGTCGATCGCATCAAACTCGCCCTCGATGCTCGCCGCTTCGAGGATAGTAACGGTCACGCCGGTGGGCAGCCCAGTCTCGGGGTAGTTCGTGAGCACGAGCGTGCCGTCGAGGATAGCGTGGTCTACGACCGTGAGCTTGTCGCCGATAGTCTGCTGCTGGAAATCTGAGTAGTAAATAGACATGTTAAGCGAAGCTGTATCACGCATGGTGAGAGCATGGACGCTGGCGAGGCTCCCAAAGATATCGGACAGGTAGATACCGCCTGAGCTGAGCAGTGACACCCCGCCAAGGTCCGCGTTATTTTGAAAGAAGATCCCCTTGTTTGTTGATACGACATCAATCTCACCAGATCCGTTCACCTGAGCACCCTCTACGAACCACGTATTGCCGTTGACCTCAAACGTGCCGTTGATCGTGGTGCTGCTCCCGGAAACGAATGAGATCCGGTCGGCCCCGTTGGTCCCGGTGACACGTAGGAGCGATTCACCGTCGACGGTAACATCTCCGTAGCTCAGAAAATCTTCGAGAACGACAAAGCCTGAGTTCAGATGCATGGATCCTCGGACGCCGTCGGTATCGCGGAGAACAAGGTTCACATCAGAGTTGAGGACCTCGCGGATGCCCACTCCGTTGCCGACGATAATCGATCCGGTGAAGTTCTGGGTACCACCGTTTGACTGGATGTTCATGACCAAGTCGCCGGTCTGTGCGCGGAGCACGCCATTCCCGGAACCGCCCATGCCGACAGAACCGAACTGGAGCGTACCGCCGTCGGCGATGATCTCGCCGTTGTTGGTGACAAATCCCTCGATGGTGCCGGTGCCCATAATGACGCCGTCGTTGATAACGCTGCGTCCAGTGAGCTCGCCCGAGTCGAGGTTGATCTCGCCCGCGTTCGTAAACACGTTGGCTCCGTTGACTGGCTCGAGGTGGAGCGAGCCGTCGATGTTCAGGGTGCCGTCGAAGGGGGACTGGATCCCGTAATCGAGGTACTCTGCCTCGATCCAGACATTCGCGTCGTCTTCGATGTTGACTGTGGCGTAGGCATTTCCGTCGAGGTCGAAGCGTGAACCGGGGCCCATGACGATGCTGGAGGCCCCGTCCTTGAAGTTGATCGTGCCGTTCTGCCCGTTGTTGAACTGGAAAGTGGTGTTATCTCCCTCAGCGGTGATATCGAACGAGTGGAAGTTGACCAGGCCCGCGTTGGTGCGGAAGTGCGCACCCTCATGGAGGATCATGTCGGCGCGCAACGCGAGGATAGATGTGTCGATGAACGCCCCCGCGTAGACCCGGAACTGGCCGTACGAATCGAGGAACGGCGTGGTGAGGCGAGCGGTCTCGCTGGGGTTATCCCCGCTGAAGACAAACTCGGAGCTAGCGGCGCCGACGAAGCCGTAGGTGCTCTCATACGCGGTGTCCCCATCGTGGCTGGAAATGTGGAGCTTCCCGCCGAGCGGGCCGGTGTACGGCAGCTCGTTGATCATTGTCTTCTGTTCCCAGACAACTAGGTTGGATTGGGCGCTGGTCCAGTCGAGCTTGGAAGTACTCGATTCCGTACGCTTGATCAGGAAGGTGTCGCTCGGGCCCGAGCCGCTCAGTGTCCACAGCGTGCCTTGGTTGATTACGAGGTTTCCCGTGGTGCTGTTCATCTCGACAATGCCGCTTCCGAGCACGGACGCATTGTTGTTGATGATCAGCGCCTCGTCGAACTGGGCGAGCCCGCTGTATATCGCAAGGATCGCCCCGTTATCGATGGTCATGGTATCGGTATCAAAGTCGCGCAGCGAGGGTGTATCGCTGACGCTGATCGAGCTGCCGGAGCCGCTGAGCTGCGTATCGGCGTTGACGAAGATCGAGTTGCCATTGCTGTAGACATCTGCGCCGTTAAGGACGTTGAGTGTCCCGATGGCGAGGTTCTGGTTCTGCTGCGCGTTGGAGACGTTCCCGCTGATGGTCGCGGTGTCGAGGATCGAGTCGGGGTATTGCCCGGCTGGGCCGTTCCACATGGCTGGGTTTTCCCACATGCCGGAGTTGGCGAACCAGGTGAAGATGTCAGCATTTGCATGGGTGGCTCCGGCAGCAATGATGCAGGACCAGAGGGTCAGGTTTCGGGTGTTCATTGGGTTCCTCTCGGTGTTTTGTCCATTCAGATACCCACGCATCGAAAGGCGGGGTGGTCTCAATGAACAAAGCGGCAGAAACGCGACGAAGGGACACGATCCGGGACATATTTCCAAAGTAACTAGGAAAAAGTAACCAGGAAAAGGATATCGGGTGGCCAGATATCCAACTCATGTGGCCCGGCATGAGCAGCTCAACGAGCCGCGTGAACAGTCCGTCGGCTGCTTCCCCCTAAGCGGTAGATCATGGCTGGAGGAACCCGAGAGATTCAAGCCGATCAAATACGGTTCTCGCGATTTCGATCGCATTCTTTGTGTCGCTGTGCACGCACAGAAGATCGCAACACGAATCAGTAACTAGCCTCTCAGCTTGCGCTGCGGCGAGCGCGGGGTCGGTGATGCATGCTCCGGCGATCGAACGATCACGCAACATTCCGTCAGGCTCATACACCCGATCGCAAAACGCCTCCGCGAGAACTGGTATGCCTGACGACTTGAACTCATCGAGAATGGCTGAACCGAACGGCCCGACGAACTCTGCCTGAGGAAAAACTGATGTGCAAATGGACCAATACCAATGAGCGAGTTCAGAGTCATTGGAGATGGCATGATAGAGTGCCCCGTGCGCTTTGATATACGAAACTGATGCGCCGCACTGATCTGCAACTTTGCTGAGCATACTGAGCTGATCTTTGATTGAAGATCCCAGTGTATCTTGATCGATCTCAAGCCTGCGACGCCCAAATCCGTGTCGATCTGGGTACGAAGGATGCGCCCCAATACGGCAGCCATGCCGTGATGCTGCAAGAATCGCATCACGCATCGAATCTTCATCTCCCGCGTGTCCGCCGCAAGCGATACTCACCGCCGAAACATACGGCAGCATGGCCATCTCTCGATCACGCCCCGGACCAGATTGGGCTTCGCCGGTGTCACAACCAAGATGAATACGCGACTGCTCATGCATGTGCAACACTCACGGCAACTCGATTGGCCGAAGCGGCGCGATCTTTTGAAGAGTATCGTGCTGGTCCTGGAACACCTTCACGGCCTCTTCCCTGCTTACCCATTGGAAGTGAATCTGCTCTCGGATTTCGCACTGCGCCAGCACTGATAGATCCGCTGCGATGACGCAAGCGAGCACAGGATACCCTCCGGTTGTAGGCCCGTCAACGCCGAGTATGATGGGCTCGCCTGAAGGAGGCAACTGCACATAGCCTGCAAGTGCCCCTTCGCTTGAGAGGATCTTGGGCAGCGGCCCGGAGATTCTGCATGCAGACAAACGAACGCCGGCACGGTTGCTCTGATCTGAAACCTGAAAATCAAGTTCACCCAGAGTGACTTGCTGCAACTTTGTAAACCGATCAAAGTGTGCACCGGGCACAATCCGCAGTCTACGAGGCCCGCTACAACTCAATCCCGGATCCAGGGTGTTTGATGTGCCATTCTGGATCGAGCGAGTGGCTGCTAGGTCATCAACTGCGAGTCGATCGCCCGACCGCAACGCGCGGCCGAGTCCCGCATCAGGCAACGAAACAAGAGCCGATCGGCTGCCAAGCACGAGCGGGCTTTGGATGCCGCTGGCGACACAAAGATATCCCCGAGCACCGTTACTCAACCGTCCAACCCGTATCGTACTGCCCTTTGGTATGACCGTAGGACAGCGCTGGAGCAACCTATCCTCGCGATCTCCATTGATAACGCACGCATGATCCGCGTCTGCTCCGGTCAAGCAAACGACCGCAGAGGCCGCAAACCGGTACTCACCACCAATCATCGTCATTTCTATCGCGGCATGATCTTCAGCGTTCCCCAATAACCGATTCCCGATACGAAGTGCGACTGAATCAAATGCGCCGCTCCTGGGAACACCGGCATGGAGATACCCATCGCGACCAGCATCTTGCACGCTGCTCTGGATACCAGGTTGAATGACCTCGATCGTGCCCTTCAAGCATCACCCCGCTGCTGCGTGTCTTTGTAACTATTGAACTGTTCGAAAGTGATTCTTTCGAATCGTACCGAATCACCAACACACAGCGCTGCGGGCTCATTGCGCTGAGGGTGAAAGAGTTGCTTTGGGGTTCGTCCGATCAGATGCCAGCCGCCCGCACTCTGATGTGGATAGACCGCTGTCATACCCTCGGCGATCGCGACACTCCCTGCGGGAACCTGTGACCTTGGTGTTTCTTTTCGTGGAAGCCGCAGCGAATCATGGAGTCCACTCAGATATCCGAACCCCGGCATGAATCCCATCGTTTCAACCCTGTACTCAACTGCTGAGTGCAACTCGATGATGTGTTCACGGTTGCAGTTGAGTCGATCTGCGACCTGTTGTAAGTCAGGCGCAACCTGATCGTCATAGCACACCGGAATAAGGATTTCACGAGCAAGTGAGGCTTGTGTCGATTGCAAATCGGACCGCTCACACTCAAATCTATCGACCATATCCACAACGATCGACCACGGGTCCCTGACGGTGCACTTGTGGATGTCAAACTCGATCAGTACACCATGCGAAGAAGGAATCGCTGCGCGAATACTTTCTTCCCGTCGTGTAGAAATCCATGCTGAAAGCTGATGTGGGGCCTGGGATTCCATTGTGGCCTCAGACATCTGGACCCAAATCGATCGCTCACTTGTCCAAACTAGCTGCCAATCAATCATTGTGATTCACATCCATATCTGGCAATCATAATCCTGGCCCCTTGTTCTATCAACCTTTCTACTGCGAGATCACACGCCGAATCCACGACCCCAAATGCATCAGGCATACTGTGAGAAGAGATCCAATACCCGAGATCCGCATGACTCCATCATGTGCACGATTCGCTCGGTATGTAAAGCAGTACGCTGAGACTGTACTGGCTCGTTCATGCATCCATGCGTCGCGGGATGATTTAGACCAAAGTCTTCACGGTATCGATCGCTCAGCAATTTGCCTGATGCTACCGCGTTGACTCGGCGGTTCATCGAGGCCGGGCTCCGCCGCGTACAACTGAGGCGCCGCGGTTCCCACCCAATACAATACCATCACTTATGTGCCGCTATATCTCTCGACTTTGGGTCAAGACGGCGCGAACTGACGGGCCCCCGCCACTGATGAGTCTCTGAGACTGCCCAGTTGAGGGCGTGCGAGTCGGCTATACTTTTCTATCCGTGCGATACCCTCCGGTTCGGTACTCTTGAGATGGATTCACCGGCCTTGAGAATCAAGCTCGGGTCTGCGTGCCCGGCCACGGTCAAAGTAAACCCTTGCCAATCAGGATTGGAACATGAATCGGGCACGAATCGCAGCTCTGCAATACTTCGTCCGCCCGATCCGGGACTTCTCTGAGTTTCGAGACCAAGTCACTGGGCTTGTGCATACTGCCGCCGACTATGACTGTGATTTGCTGGTCTTCCCTGAGTACTTCACGGTGCAACTGCTGACTCTTGGCGATGTCAGGCGGCCGATGGACGAACAGGTCCGCGATCTCGCGCGACGCGTTCCGGATTTCGTTGAGTTGTTTGAGAATCTCGCCCGCGGGTCGGGGCTGCACATCGTTGCGGGCTCGATAAACACGCTTGATCCCGCCGACGACGACAAGGTGTACAACGACAGTTTCTTCTTCGCGCCTGACGGATCCTATGAGGTACAGGGCAAGCTCTACATGACGCGGTTCGAAAAGGAGGTCTGGCGGGTGAGCCCCCGCGACACGCTCCGTATCTTCGAGACGCCCATGGGCAAGATCGCGATCACGATCTGCTACGATGTGGAGTTCCCCGAGGTATGTCGAGCCGCGGCACACGCCGGCGCGACCATGCTCGTGGTTCCCTTTTACACGGACGATCGTCAGGGCTATATCCGCGTTCGTCGATGTGCCGCTGCCCGCGCAATTGAGAACCAGATGTTCGTCGTCAACGCCGCGACGGTGGGTTCACTGCCGATGGTGCCGGCGGTTTCGCTCAACTATGGACAGGCGTCGATCCTCACACCCAGCGACTTCCCGTTCGCGCGTGATGGCATCCTCTCAGAGGGCATCGCGAACCAGGAGACGATGGTGATCGGCGAGGTCGCTCTTGATGTGCTCCGCCGTAACCGCATCCACGGGACGGTGCGTCCACTGCTCGACAGCCGCTCGATCAGGCCGCCACGGATCGAGTCGATCCGGTTTCCTGCGGCGGTCGAGTCGCGGGTGCCGACGAGGCCGACGCGGCCTCGCCGGCGAATCCTCATCCGGAATACCGCTCCGGAGCATTTCTCCGGCATTCGCGAGATCGCGCGATTGATCTACCCCGCCATCGCGCCTTGGGACGACGAGCATCTGCGGTCGCACCTGGCTGTCTTTCCGCAAGGTCAGTTCGTCGCCGTCGAGGAGGCTTCGGGGCTGGTGGTCGGCGTGTGCTCTGGGCTTGTGATCGACTGGGACAAGCAGCCTGACACGAGTTCCTGGAACGCTTTGACCGCGGATGGTTACTATACCAACCACGACCCCGTCGACGGGGGTACGCTCTTCGCAGCCGATGTCATGGTCCGGCCGGGCTTCCAGGGGCGTGGCATTGGGCGGCGACTGTATGACCGAGGGCGTTTCAATCTCGCTCGTCAGCTCGGGCTTCGTCGAGTGGTTGCGGGCTCGCGGCTGCGCGGTTTCCATCTGCACGCCGACAGGCTCACGGCGGAGCAGTACACGGCCGAGGTCGTCGAGGGACGGATCAACGATCCGACGCTTTCATTTCAACTCAATCTGGGCTTCCGAGTCACCGCCGTCATCAGCGACTATTTCACGAATGACCCGGAGAGTCGCGGGGCGGCCGCCATCATCGAGTGGCAGAACGACGAGATCGCTGGTCTTGAGGACTCGGATTCGGGAGGCCCCCGTATCGCGTCCGGTGATTGATGCCTCCAGACCCGATGTGGACACCGCTATGATCCCGTATGGCTGCCAGCGTAGCAGCAGTTTCCGCCTCATTATCCGTGGTCGGCCGTCGCGGGCGCTGGCCACGGGCCGGCTTGCTTCATAAGAGGACTCAATTTCCAATGATACACCCTGATACGGAACTGCGTTTTGTGAACGATGCGATCGGGCACGGCGTCGTCGCCACGCGCGACATACCCAGAGGAACAATCACTTGGGTCCAGGATGAACTCGATCGTGAGTTCACGAGCGAACGAGTCATGTCACTCGGGGAGCTCTTCACGCGCTCGCTCGACAAATACTGCTTCCGCAATCAGCATGGTCGGTGGGTCCTTTGCTGGGACCATGCTCGGTTCGTGAATCACTCCTTCAAGTCCAACTGCCTCACGACGGCCTACAACTTTGAGATCGCTATTCGCGAGATCTCCGCTGGCGAGCAGCTCACGGACGACTACGGCTATCTCAACATCATGCAACCTTTCGATGCGATCGATGAGGGCGTCGGTCGTACGGTGGTGTACCCGGACGATCTGGTTCGGTACCATCCGATATGGGATGCTCAACTACGCGATGTCTGGCCGGACATCCCGAAGACCGATCAACCCCTTCGGCAACTGCTCGCAGAAGGGCTTTGGGATCGCGTGACAAGAGTTGCGGACGGCACCGAAGAAATGCTCTCGATTCTGGAGTGTTACTACAGAGGGTAGCTGGCAATGTCCGGATACGGGAGCGGAGGTGGGCCGCGCGAACAGCCGTCCAAACTCCGACAAGGGAGAGCCACGATGTCGCCGGCTCGCTACCGCTGGTCAACTCGTCGGAAATACAACTTTACAGGCCAATCCTGTAACTGCATTTATGAAAATCATTCAACTGAAAGTCCGCACGCTGGTTTGGCCAATGCAGTGAAAGCGCACGCTCAGCGAGACGATATTCGGCGACATAAAGGGTTCCAGAAGCATGGGCATAATCGCTTCGCCAGAGCGGTGGATGCAGGAACGCTTGGACCGCTTCAGAGCCGTGGTCTCCGAGATGAAGCATTGATTCGAGTGCTTTGAGTCGATCGTCGCTCTGTGTGAATCGTTGATATTCTGGCCAATCTTCAGCGGACTGGTGGTTTGTCGATGTGCGTCGTTCGACAAATCGTGGCTGCGTGTCGGGTCCTATGTATACCGTCACAAAGTTTCCGCTCGCGTCGGCGACCAGGAATGTATACGGCATGTACACAGGCACACGCGAGAGAACCTGCCTGGCTTCATCCACCGATGCACAGGTCTCAAGGATGTAGCGAGTGATCAGCGGCGCTGCGAAGCCCGGACCGATCACATTGCGTCCTCCGAACGAAAGCGAGACCGCGAGACCGTCCTGATTGATGCCGTCCAAGGCACCCCAGAGGCAATCAGACATCGCGATGACATCGCGTTCCATCCACTTACTCTTTACGATCAACCCGTCGAACAACGCAGGGTGATGGTCGTAGCTCCGAAGGAGAACTGGACTATCGTTGCGATCGAGAATGATCTGCGAGCATCCGCGGACTACTCTGGGTGGATTATACAAAGTGAGAAAACGACCAATGCTCTCGGGATCCTTTCCGCCAAATGATTCGAGGAGTAGCTCATATATCGGGACGAGTTCAGGCATAAACGAACATAGCTGTGTACGAGGGTCTGCGGTCAGCGAATCTTGGGTCTTGAGCATCCATCGCCTGTATGCAGGCCAATACTCACAGAAGATATCCGCGAGCGAGCTTCCGATCGGTTCATCGATGATGGCGCGAAACTCGATGCTCCTCAAGGTATCCCTTTCGGTCATAACAGCTTGAACCCTCCGGGTTCCGCCCCAACTTCCTTGCTCTGTTCGTTCGCGATCGGCGTGCCATGGTAGTGTGATTGGATCCCGTGTGTCCACTTCTTCGCACGATCTGTGAGCTCGAACTCATCGGTCATGAAACGGCCGGGGCTGACAAGGATGCCCAGGTCGGCACCTTTGTAGAGATAGTCACCCTCTCCTGAAATCCTGAGAAAGAACGCCCGGTTCTCGTGCTGCACGGTTCGACGGTGTGTCTGCATACGGACATGGCTGATGCTTCCTGATTTATCGAGTTCCCAGAGCCCAGACTTTGGTGCTGCGGAAATGTGGCGAACATCGTCACCAGTGTATTTGATGACGAGCTGCGACCATGAATCGATGTTCTCGGGATCGGCCCATCTGTTATTGAGTTCATCAACATCGAGTTTGGCATCCACTCCCATCCACTCGAGCAGGTGGAACAAGAAGAGTGGCGCGTCAGCGTGTGCGAAGGATGCGAGATTGGTCATCGAGCTTGCACCGGTGATGCGCGGGTTGCATTCACCAAGGTAGACTTTGTCGGATTCTGTGTCCAAGAGGAAATCAAGCTCGAAGTATCCTTTGTAGCCGAGCTTGCCGAGCTCGTCGCCGAAGGCCATCGCTGCGTTGCGTGCCTTCTTTCGCACCTTGCCGGTGAATGTGCCCGCGAAGACTTCGTTCCCGCACCAGCCGCCGCGGTACGGGGTGAGCTCGTCAAAGCCGACGAGCTCGGTCATCAGCGGCCCGACGATCGTGCCATTCTTGGTTACACAAGCCTCGAGCGCCGCGCCGCGGCATCGGATGCGCTTCATGACCTTGACTTCGGGAGCCTCTGTGATTTCGTCGGCGTATTTTTCGAAGTCCGATTCATTGGAAACAAAGAATGTCGTGTGACCCGAGTCGCCGTAGGCGGTCTGGATGACAAGGTCATCACCAAGTTTGGCGGAAAGTCTCTGTAGTGATTTGTAGGAGTCTACCTTACCGAGCACATTGGGGACTGATTTCACGCCAGCACGATCGGCGATGCGGGTTGTCTCGACTTTATCATCGATCTGATTGCGAAGCTCGGCACTGGGGAAGCAGACCTCGAGCCCGAGCTCTTTGCAGAGTTCTTCGGTCCGTTCATTGAACATGAGGAACACGGCCTTGCCGCCTTTACCGCGTTGTTTAATGTACTTCGCAACATCGGGGTGTGAGAGCAGGTAGTTGTTGATGTCCTCGATCGATGTCCATGGCTCGTGATCGATCTCGCGTGGAACGAAGACATTTGGGTGCTGCCCATCGAAGCAATCGATCGCATTGATGAAGGTAAATCCCCGAACCCATTCGTCTATGCCCAGCAGATTGAAAGGTGTGGCGCTGATAAAATAGACTGGCTCTGTATTGCGATAGAAGAACCGGCGGATGTCGGAGATGCCGTTGAGCTTGTGCTTGGGTTGTGAATCGGTGTGGTCCGATTCCAATGGCTTGGATGCTTTCGAGCCGGATCCCTGTTTCTGAGGAGCGGATTGGGTTGTTGGTCTGCCTGAGCCCATGGTCATGGCCTTTCGTTAAGAGTTGTGCCGAGCACTGATTCAAGCGATTGCTCGATTGCTCGGTCTGTGAATACCCGCAGCCCCTTGGTTGGGTCGTATCCGTGGATCTCTTTGACATCGAGTGCTAGGAGATAGGCGATAATCTCGGGGCTGAGCACCTGCCCGGGAACGAGGATGGGGAACCCGGGTGGATACGGGGTAATGAATGCCGCAGAAACATATTCATGCCCCTGCTTGATATCATCGAGCGTTTTATTATTGAGGGTAATCAGGTCGATATATTCATCCTCGTAGGCCATGAAGTATGCCCGGCGCAGATCGCCCTCGGGCGTATCCGAGTTGTCGGGTTTAAAGGCGGGGTGAAACCGGCTGAAGTTCGGCAGCGGCGGCCCTTCAATCAACGAATCGACGCGCGTGCAGTGGCGTACAAGACCCGAGTCACTCTCGACAGAGAGCCGGTCGGCGATGTCGTTGGCTATGTCCACAAGGACATCGACAAGGTATGCTATGTCGCCGCGTGTCGTGCCAATGTTGGGCATGAACAGGACGGTGTTCCGCGATGTCTTATTGATCTGGATGTCGTACTTATCCATGAGCAGGTGGCGGAAGCTGTCGCCGTCCATGCCGGTCGCGCCGATGTAGAGCGTGACCCGCGTTGGATCGAGCGCGAACTCATCCATGGAATATGCTCTATCGAGTTGCCCCCAGCCGTGCTCTGAATCAAAGTAAAAATCCAGGCCGGAGGGACGGTGCTCTGCAGGGATCATGTCTGCAGGACGCAAGGTTTTAAAGAACCGGGAGAGTTCCGGGTGTTCGTTGATGCGTTGACGCAAGATCATCGCGAGCCCGATTGTCTGTTCAACCATCTCGAATCCTTCGAGTTCGACTTGGCGTCGGCCAACATCGAGTGAGGCGACAATCTGATAGTTCGGGGAAGTCGATGTATGGGTCATGAATGCTTCGTGGAATGAGTCCGAGGCTTTTTGCTCGAAATCCTCATCGAAGACATGAATCATCGATCCTTGACGCAGCGAGGTGAGCGTCTTATGTGTGGAGTGCGTTGCGTATACACGCATGCGGACCATGGACGGATCTACCATTGAACTTGTGGTTTCGCCGGTTTCTGGGTCTTTCTCAAACCCGCTTTGTGACTCGAAACGCGCGATGTATTCGCTCGAACGAAACTTGCGGCGCAGTCTGCTTGCAGCATCCATCGCGGTCCGTTGGCGGAGTGTTGGACTGAATCTTGCGAACGCGTACCAAGCCTCGTCCCAGAGAAAGATCATGTCGGGCTTGATCGCCAGCACCCGTTCCATCACGCGGACGGGGTCGTAGGTGAGGCCGTCGAATGTGCAGTTGGTCAGGATCAACATCCGGACCTTGTCGAGCTTTCCAGCTTCTTTGAGCGCAAGCAGCTGGTGTTCGATTTCTTCGATCGGCACTGCACCGTACATCGAATACTGCGGGAGAGCATATGAATCGAGATAGACCGGCATCGCACCGGCGAGAACGAGTGCGTAGTGGTGGGATTTGTGACAATCACGATCGACGAGCACGATATCGCCCGGGCGTATCATGGCCTGCGTAACGATCTTGTTGGCTGTGGATGTTCCGTTCGTGACGAAGAACGAATGCCGAGCGCCGAATGCTCTGGCGGCGTTGTCTTGGGCACGCTTGATCGGCCCCTTCGGCTGGAGCAATGAATCAAGCCCGCCGCTGGTTGCGGAGGTCTCTGCCATGAAGATGTTTGGCCCATAAAACTCGAGCAGGTCATTCGCCCAATGGCCGCTACTCATGGATTTTCCCCGTGCGATGGGGAGCGCGTGAAAAACACCGGTCGGCTTTTTACTGTACTTTCGAAGGGCATCAAAGAACGGTGCTTCGAAGCGTTCCCTGATCCCCTTGAGAATGCTCAGGTGTTGCTCCATGTACTGTTCGAGACGGTAGAAGACACGCCTGAAGTCTTTGCCAAGGGTTCCCGCGACACGATTGAGGGGCGCATCGGTCACCAAGAACAGATCGAGTTCGGGGCGCAGCTTTTTGAGCTCGCGACCCAGTTCAACACTCCGATCGACCCCGAACGAACTCCTGTTGAGATCAAGACGCAAGCGATCGAGGTACCGTTTGAGCACGGGGTGCTCACGCTTTGTGTGGTACGAATAGTTGTACCGGAGGATAACCGTCTGGATCGACCAGTTGAACTGCACCGCGATGAGCGCGTCCTCGTACGATGGGACGGTCACAATTTCATAAAGAAACTCATCTGAATCACGCCGGCACCGCCGGAGCCCTTCGCGCAGATCTTCAAGGTCGTACGCGTCGGTCCCATCAACGACGAGCACTTCGAAGTAGGGCTTATTGCCGATCATTCTCTGCGGCTGCTGCCGATCCCGACGCAAATCGCTGCTTGCTTCGTGCCCGGGGCCGTCGTCGTGAACGACTGATCGCTGTCTGTACGCATCACCAACGAGCAGCCGTGCCTGCTCACGGACCTCTGTTGCGAGATCGCCGTATTCTCCACGCTCAAGCAGACCGATGAGCTTCTCGACACGATCCGTGCCCGGGAATGCCCAGTAGGACTCGAAGATCCGCAGCTGTCTAAGACTTTCTTTGACCAGTGCCTGCGGCTCGGAGAGATCTCGTTGATCTTGCCTGAACTCTTTGAGCCAAGCGCAGCGGACCTGGAGCTCATTCCAGGTGTCCATACGCATCTGCGGCGCGCTGTAGGGCCGCATCGGACTCGGGTTGTTATCGTCGGTATGGCTCATCCCAACTCTCCGGATTGTGCGTTCGGCGAGTTTGGCGTGGCGGGCGCGGCAGGCGGCGTGAACGACGCGTGCGCCTGTGCGGACGCGTCGATGTGCTGGATACCAGCCCGAGAGCCGCGGGTCATCTTTTCGAGCGGGCCCAAGGTATCAAGGTAGGCCGCTACCCCCGAGTTTCGATCATAGACGGGGAAATCTACAGCCCTGTCGCGGAAACTCTTGAGCGGCTGCCCGAGCCCCTTGAGTCCAACCTCTCTGGATCGGCGCACGCGATCGATGTCGATCTCGATCGGGAGCATCTCCTCATTCGAGCCTGCCTCGAACAGGATGTCACCGGTAGGAGACACGAGTATCGATCGGCCGTTGCCACCGTCACCGATTCCATTGATGTCCACAACGAAGCACTGGTTGGTTGCCGCGGTGGCCCGTACGATGGAGAGCTCGACATCGCGGTCGATGCTCGGAGTGAGGGTGGGATGGATGATCACCTCAGCACCCATTGCGGCGAGTGTTCGTGAGGTCTCGGGCAGCCACATGTCGTAGCAGATACTCACACCAAAGCGACCAACATCGGGCACATCGAAGACACAGAACTCTGTGCCCGACTCGACACCGACCTCATAGGGCATAAACGGGAACATCTTGCGGTAGCGTGCGATAACTTCGCCGCTGGGGTTGATCACCGGCGATGTGTTGTAGATCCCGGTCTGCGTCTTTTCGTAGAGCGAGCCGGGGATGAGCCAGATCTGGTGCTTGGCAGCGAGCTTGCAGTATGCGTCTTCCACATCATTGGGCAGCGGCATGGCGTGACCGGTCCAGCCGCCGAAGGTCGCGAGCTCACTGAGCACCACCATCTGAACCCACGGATAGAGTAGCATGAGCATCTCGACCCGGTCGCAAATATGCGGCAGGTTCGATTTGCGTCCGGACACATCGAGTTGGAGACCAGCTATTGCGAATGGGTGCATCTTGGTTCATTTCCTGATTTTGCGTGTGCGATTTGCTTGGTGTGTGTTGCGATCGCGTTGTCGAGGATATCGAGTCCTCGATCGAGCATCTCGTCCGAAATTACGATGGGTGCGAGCACGCGGATTACATTGCCGCTTATTCCGGCGGGGATCACAATCAGCCCGGCATTCCTGCAGGTTGTGATGATGGCTTTGACAAGGTCGCCATCGGGTTGTGTGTGATCATCGACTTTGGAGAACTCGATAGCCAACATGGCACCCAAGCCGCGGACATCGGTGATCTGCGGTGTGCGTGCGGCGATTTCATTGAAGCGTTGACGGATCCACGCGCCTGTGCTCTTGGACCGTTCATTGAGATCGAGGCGTTGCATCTGTTCGATGGTCGCCAGCGATGATGCACACGCGACGGGGTTGCCACCGTATGTTCCACCGAGCGTCCCGGGTGCTGCGCGGTCCATGATCTCAGTGCGTCCGATGACCGCAGAGATCGGGAGCCCGCCGCCCATCGACTTGGCCCATGTCGAGAGGTCGGGTGTCACCCCGTAGTGCTCGCTGGCGGCCCAGTGCCCGGTTCTTCCGAAGCCGGTCTGGACCTCGTCGATGATGAGTATGATGCCGTGTTCGTCACAGATCTGGCGCAGCCCTTGGATATACGCCTTGGGTGCGACATTGAACCCACCCTCGCCCTGGACAAGCTCGATGATAATGGCAGCGACATTCTGCGGCGCAACCGTGTCATTGAGTGTGTCGCGGAGCCGTTTGAGCTCGCGTTCGACGACCTGGGCTTCAGTGAGTTCGTAATGTGGAAGCACGATTGGGTAGGGCAGTCTGTAGAGCTCCGAGGCGAACGGCCCGCAGGCGATCTTGTAGTTGACCTTTGATGTGAGCGAGAGTGCGAGCAGCGTTCGCCCATGGAATGCGCCGGTGAAGCAGATGACACCCGCCCGCCCGGTTGCCTGGCGGGCGATTTTGATGGCGTTCTCGACGGCCTCGGCACCGGTGTTGACGAGCATCACCTTGGTGCTGGGACCGTGCGGAAGAATCTCGACCAGCTTCTCGCACAGCTCGATGTACGGCTCATAGGTCGCGACATGGATGCAAGCGTGGAGCAGCTTTGCTGCCTGCTGATTGATGGCCTCAACGACCCGCGGGTCGCAGTGCCCGACATTCATGACTCCAATGCCCCCGGCGAAATCGATGTATTCTCTTCCATCGATATCGGTAAGTGTCGCGCCCGATGCGTGTGCGACCGTGAGCTCGGACAGGCGTCCGACACCGCGGCAGACGACCTTGTCTCTGCGCTCGATCAAATCGTGGCTCTTGTTCATCTTGTGTTCCTTGGGGATATGCTTTCCGGGCTTAGAGCTGCCAGGAGACATACTTGATTTCGGTGTATTCATCCATCACATAGCGTCCGCCCTCGCGCCCAAAGCCGGAGTGCTTCACGCCACCGAATGGCGCCTGTGCGGTCGATGGGCCGGGGTCGTTTGCGCCGACGATCCCGTATTCAAGGGCCTCGGCTACACGCATAAGCCGCGATGCATCGCGTGTGAAGAAGTAGGCGGCAAGCCCGTACTCGGTATCGTTAGCCAGCTCGATCACCTCGTCTTCGTCGCTGAAGCGGGCAACCGGGGCGACGGGCCCGAAGGTCTCCTCGTGTGAGATGAGCATGTCGGTGGTCATGCCCTCGAGCAGCGTGGGCTGGAAGAACCGGTCCGCCATCCCATCGAGTCTTTGACGGTCGCCGCCGACCAGGAGCTTGGCGCCGTGCGAGCGTGCATCTTCGATCTGGGCCTCAACCTTGCGGATAGCTGCGTCGTTGATCAGCGGCCCGATATCGACGCCGTCCTGCGATCCCTGCCCGACCTTGAGTGCGCGGATCTTTTCCGCGAAGCGCACATTGAACTCGTCGTGAATGCCCGCCTGTACATAGAAGCGGTTGGCGCAGATGCAAGTCTGGCCTGCGTTGCGGAACTTGCACGCGATGGCCGCATCCACGGTGCGATCGAGATCGGCGTCGTCGAAGACGATGAAGGGCGCGTGGCCCCCGAGTTCCAACGAGAGACGCAGCAGGTTCTTGGAGGCCTTGGTCATCAGGTGTCGCCCGACATCGGTCGAGCCGGTGAACGAGAGCTTGCGGACCCGATCGTCGTCGAAGAAGACCTCGCCGATCTCGGCCGGGTCGCCGGTAATGACATTGACAACGCCCGAAGGGATCCCGGCCTCGCAGGCAAGCTCGGCGATCGCCAGGGCCGAGAGCGGTGTTTCCTCAGAGGGCTTGATGACCACGGTGCACCCAGCGGCCAGGGCGGGCCCGAGCTTGCGGGTGATCATGGCCGAGGGAAAGTTCCACGGCGTAATGATTGCCGCCACGCCCACGGGCTGGCGTAGAACGAGGATCCGTTTATCAGGAGCCGATGCGGGGATGATGTCGCCGTACAGGCGTTTGCCCTCCTCTGCGGCCCAATCGAGGAAGGAGATGGCATAGTTGATCTCGCCGCGGGATTCCGTGAGGGGCTTGCCCTGCTCGAGGGTCATGAGCCTGGCGAGCCGGTCCGTGTCCCGGCGCATGAGCCCGGCGAGGGCGGAAATCAGGGCTCCGCGTTCGTTCGCGGTCTTTGATGACCATGGCGTTTTCGCACGCCATGCGGCGTCGACCGCGGCTTTGGTCTCCTCATGCCCAACCGAGGGGACCTCGGCGATGAGTTCGTCGTTGGCAGGGTTGAACACCTTGAGTGTGGCCCCCTTGTTTGCCTGTATCCATTTACCATCTATTAGATTCTGAGTTTGCACGGATCCTTCTTCTGCCCTCGTCGACCACGCCGGAACTCCGGTTCATGCGCTGACTCTGGTGCAATCAATCATATGCAGACGACATGCGAATAGATTTTGAGGCCGTTCTCGCGTGGTCTACAGAGATTCATCGTGCGGTGTTTTTGCTTCCTGAGCAAGCCGGATAAGCACTCACAAATCAGCGTCGCTGTGCGACAGATGCGCCGCTCGACAGCAACAAGCAGTATCGCGTATTCAAACACCATCGGTCAAAGACCGGCTGCATGCATGGAAAAGGCTTGTGTCTATATACTTGCGAAGTAAGTAGGCCGGGAACTGAGCCCCCCAGCTATGGGGAGCCCGTGTGCTCACGAATCCGATGTTCAATGGGCAGTATCCAGCGCGGCACAACGAGCGGAGTGACCCAAACACCATGGTCACCCAACCGACGCGTGGGATGATCTATTGTCGATTCATCCGGCTCGATCGTATTTTTTCCTTCGTTGCTGCCGTTCTCGTTCGATCCAGTAGCGGTTGATGGACATGCGGAGGAGCTGCTGTTCCGCCTCGAACCAGTCGAGTGCCGGGTTGCCTCTGACCCCGCGATGTGATTGATATATCTCATAGGCAAGCTCGCGGATTTGCGACTCTACCGGTTGGTTTGCGCTGCGTTCAAAGGACACACTGCTGATCGGATTCTCCACCCAAGAAATCAAAGCATTCAAACGCTCCATGGTTGTGCTCCCTCTGCTCAACTGGATACTGCTGAGTTATGTATCTCATCCTCAAAACCGCCCGGAGCACTTTCGTACTCCGGGCGATTCCCTCCCACTCTCAACGGATCCGTGCGGGACTGCACTGTTGAGAGTGGTATTCGACACCCCTAAGACCGCCCAGAGCAACTTCTCGCTCTGGGCGGCTCCCTCACTCGATTTGCTCAGCGCCGAGTTCAGCGCTTCGTCTGGCCGGCGGGCTGATTCCGCTCACCCGGCTTTTTTTCCATCTGGGTCTTCTTCTCGTGCTCGTTCTTCTTGTCTTGCCCGGCCTTTTTCGTGGCATCGGTGCGATGCTCTGCTCCGGGCTGTTTCTTGTCCTGGTTGGGTTTCTTCTCGGTTGTCATCTTGGGACTCCTTGCGGTATATGCACTGGGAAGATTCCTCAGTGCGACTTCATCAGCGGTATGCGGCGCACAAGCGACGCGGGGGTGATGATGGTGATCTTTCAGGTGCGTTCACGCAGCGCATACATTGGCCGTTGCGGTGACGATTGCTGGGGGTTGAACGATGCGTGTGCATGAGATGTGTTCTTTCGTTGTGTCCTCTGACGATTCCCATCGCCCCACTCCTACCTTGTTGATGTCATGACGCTTCTGGCTCATTCTGAATATGGCTAATCCAAACCCTCGGCAGTCCGCTTTTCAAGGAACACCGGCAGTGTGCTGCGGAGGAACTCGGCGAGTTCTGCCCGATCGGTTCCCAGCAGGTGATCGCATGCGGCGAGGGCCGCCTCGATCACGGAGTCGAGGTAGGACTGTCGTTCATCTGCTGATACCTCGATGACGCTCGCGGCGTCGCAGATCACCGAGGCGACTGCGCTGGGGTTTGACCCCTCTCGGGTGGATGCGAAACGGGCCACCGCACGCATGGTCACCTCGATGACCTCCGCTCTGGTTGTTGCCAGTGCCGCCAGCGACCCCTCCACGACCGCACCAACGATGGCCTTCATTTCTGTGGAATCAAGGGAAACATTTTTACTGCTGGTCTCGAGCATATCGGCGCATACGGTCCGGAACTGATCTGGGTCTGACACACGGGCCGCCACGATGAGCTGATCTCTTACTGATATTGTGATTGGGGAGAGCACTGTGTTTGGCAACTGAGATCACATCCTTTTCGTACCTTCAGAGAGCTTCTTTAGGCACTCCAAACTGTTGTATCACAGGGGTAGTATGACTGAACCGTCGCTCCGGTGATATCGAGTAAAGCACTGAGCCTTGCCATCCGATGGGTGGTAGAGCAGCAGACCCGGAATCATGCGATGTCCATTGACGCCTCGGCTCATTGCTGGATCACTCTACTGATCGCGCGCCCACGGACCACGCCGGCGATGATCGTGATGACGAAGACCACGAGGAATATGAAGCACAGGGCTTGTGCGATCGGTGTCGCGCCCTCGGAGATATTGCCGAAGCCGAAGACGGCCGAGATCATGGCGATGATGAAAAATGCGATTGCCCAACCCAGCATGATTTTCTCCTCTTTGTCAGCGATACATCCGACCGTATCCGCGGTCGTTTGCTCGTGAACTCGATCTATCCGGCACCCCAAGGGTGTTCCAACGGCAGATCGAGCGTTCAGAGTCTCGGAGATACCAGTCCGGCGGCTTGCGCGTCCACATGTACGGATTTCGCCCTGGAAATCACGGAACGCTCGCCAATGCCAGCCATATTGGAGTATCGGTTAAAATCTCGGCGGGCACGATCGGGCCATACCTGTACGACACGGATCACAGGCCCCGTATGAGCGCACGCCTGACCACCTACTTTGAGTGGATTTCTTCAACGGAACTGATTCCCTCGCGCACCGCGTACTTCGTGACCGCCGCGACGCTGTGCAAGCCGAGCTTGCGCATGAGGTTGGAGCGGTGTGTCTCGGAGGTTTTGATCGAGGTTCCCAGGAGATCGCTGATCTCTTTGGAAGTGTATCCTTCCGCGATCAGTTGGAGCACCTCGCGCTCCTTCTGGGTGAGGATCGACGGGGGCGGGAGGCCGATGCCGTGCTGTCCCGGGCCTTCGCCTCGCATTGTTTGCGGCGGGTTCGCCAGAACATGTGCCACATCGGGTGTGACATATGTGCGATTCCGCTTCACCGCGTCAATGGCGCGGAGCAACTCGACTGAGTCGCATGTTTTGAGCAGGTATCCCCGACCGCCTGCGTCGAACATGCCCGTGACATAGCGGCTATCCGCGTGCACGCTCAGCGCGATGATCCCGATCTTCGGGTCCAGCGTGTGAATCTGGCGGGTCGCTTCGATCCCGTTCATCTCGGGCATCCCGATGTCGATCAAGATGATGTCGGGTGCATATTTGGCCGCGAGGGCGATGGCTTCGCGTCCATCCGCGGATTCCGCGACGACCTCAATGCCTTCCTGTTGCTCCAGATATGAGCGGATCCCAGTCCGGAGGATGCAGTGATCGTCCACGAGCATAACCGTTGTTTTGCTACGCAACATGCGTGTCTCCCTTGATTGGTTCTTGGGCATCCAGGGGAATTGTGATCGATGCTTGCGTGCCATCGCCCGGGGCTGACCGCATCTCCAGCTTGCCGCCCACTGCTCGGATCTGTTGCTCGATGCTCAGCAGCCCGTATCCTTTGTATGGTTGGGCACGATTCTGGACCTCATCGCAATCAAAGCCCGGGCCATCATCGTGAACACAAAGCAGGCAATGGTCTTTCTGCACACTCAAGGACAGCGGGATCGCCGCGCCCGGAGCGTGCTTGATCGAGTTGGTTGTGAGTTCCCGCAGCGCGCGGAACGCGACGGTGCGCACATCTGTAGAAATCCGCGGTTCGATGCCATCGTCCTCGCATCGAACCGTGGCCCCGGCACTCGATTCGAGGTGTTCTGCCAGCCAGTGCATCGCCGGGAGCAGCCCGAGGTCTTCGAGCACGGGGGGGCTGAAGCTGGATGTCAGTTCTTGGAGGACCCGGATCACCTGGTCAACATCCGAGATCATCTTAGTCGGGAGCAACGATGTCCTGCCGTCCCTCACATCCGCGAGTTGTCTGCGGATATGCACGAGCAACTGGGTGACATGATCGTGGACTTCACGCCCGAGCCGGCGGCGTTCACGCTCCTCGATCACTGTCTGCCTCACAAGCAGGTGGTTGATCTGCTCGACCATCTGTCGGTCGACCTCACCGCCGGACGAATGATCGTCTATCTCGGAGAGGAGAATGATCGCTTCTGATAAGGTCTTGTCCCGTGTGGCAAGGCGGGTCAGGCGTGTGGCGTATCGCACCTCACTTGATCGCTGGGCATCGGGGATGCGGAGCTCGAAGGACTCATCCACGGTCTGCATCGATTCAAGTGCGAGCAGCAGCTTGTCGCCACCATCAATGCCAGAGAGCCATTCTGACACGGTCGGCAGTGTTGATGAATCACGAGCCAGAGCAAAGAGCGTCCGCCACGGCTGATTCGCGGCCAGAATCACCCCCGTGTCGTGAACAAGCAGCGATGGTTGATCCATGACATTGAGGATCGCGTTTGCCAGCGTGTTCTCAACCATGTGCCTCGCACCACTCCCATGCAAACTGCCCAAAACCATACCCCATGTCTCGATAATATGATATGTACATAACAGCACGACAGCAACACCGTGTCATCGACTTATTTCATCTACATATATCACCTGAGACACGACCGCCGCACCACCCTCAACGGCATGGTGTGGAAATCAGCGGCCACGCCGCGGGACGACCGACTCATGAGAGAGAACTGCCAACTGCTTGCTATCAGCAGCCTGAGGCTTAATCCATGATGGGCTTGGTTGAACCCACGACCTTCGTGCCGTCGGGCTTCTCGATCTCGATCCACCACATGGTGTTCTCGGGAAGGGGGGCCGGAGCCACGGCGTGGATGTCGAAGTCATCGTGCGCTGAGGCGTACTCACCTTTGCCGACGAACGAAAGGGTACGGTCCTCGTTGCCGATCCAAGCTCGGACAACGGTCGCTCCGTTGTCGTTGTACGGCAGCTTGACGACGAGGTGGCTCTCCTTGCCTGCCTCTATTGCGCCATGGCCCTGGGCGAGCTCGACGGTCATATCGCCGATAGTGGCGGGATCGAGCTTGGTTTCGTCATGCTCGTTGTCTTCCCCACTCATGCCGGTATCGTCAGTATGGTCATCGTGCATCGATCCGTCGGCATGCATGTGGCTGCCCTCGCTCTCGCTCTCTGAGTGATTGTCTCCGGTGCTCGGATCGCTGCACCCGCTGAGTGTGATGCCCAGCGAGGCGAGAACTGCAAGGGCGTAGATGGTCATCTGTGTGGTCTTCATATTGTGGTCTCCGTTTTGAATGACACCGTATGGGTTGAGTTCAGCTCTCCCGGGCACGCGCCGGGGCCTTGAGTCGGTGAATCGCGGCGTACCCGGCGGGCACGACGACGAGGTTGAGGAAAGTGGAAGTCAGCAGCCCCCCCAGAATGACGACAGACAGCGGGGCGAGAATCTCGTTGCCCGGCTTTTCGCCCTTGAGGATGATCGGGATGAGAGCGAGTGCCGCGGTCAGGGC
This sequence comes from Phycisphaerales bacterium UBA1924, assembly GCA_965283805.1. Classification (GTDB taxonomy): domain Bacteria; phylum Planctomycetota; class Phycisphaerae; order Phycisphaerales; family UBA1924; genus UBA1924. The sequence continues at coordinate 874,986 of CBDIPV010000001.1, forward strand.
GGTCATGAGGATCGGCACGAGCCGCTCCATGGATCCCTGCACGATCGCCTCGTACATCGGCACTCCCTCCTCGGTCATCAGGTGCTTGTAGTGGTTGACGAGCAGGATGCCGTTGCGGACGGCGATGCCGAAGAGCGTGATGAACCCGACCAGACTCGCGATCGAGATGACCGGGGCGGTGTAGTTGCCCACGCCGAAGAGCGCCAGTGCGTTGGTGAACGGATTGGGCGACTCGGTGATGAAGATCGCCAGGATGCCGCCGATCAGCGCGAGCGGGAGGTTGACAAGCACGAGCATCGAGACCCGCATCGACCCGATGGCGAGATTCAACAGCACGATCATGATGAGCACGACGAGCCCGCTGAACAGCATGATGGTGTGGCTCGCGGATTGCTGCGCCTCGAACTGCCCGCCGTACTTCACCGTGTACCCGTACCGCTGCACGATCGGGTCGACCCGCTCGCGGACCTGTTCGACCAGGTGACCGAGGTTCGAGCCCTCGGCGACATTGAGCGAGACGACTGCTTTACGCTGGGTGTTCTCACGGGCGATGAGGTTGGAGGCCATCTCAGGGCCAATGACCGCGACCTCGTCGAGTCGAACCATGGCACCGCCCATGCCGCGCAGGACAAGGTCTTTCAGATCCTGGACGCTGTCGCGTTCCTCGTCGACGAGGCGGACCACGAGCGAGTATCGGCGGATGCCCTCGTTTACTTCTGCGACTTCAACGCCGTAGATGGCATTGCGGACCTGCTCGGCGGCGGAGCGGGGCGTGAGGCCGTAGGCGGCGAGCTCGGCCGGCTGGTATTCGACCGGGAGTGACTGGATCATGACCTCGCGATTGGCCGCGACATCGCGGGCTCCGGGAAGGGGCTTGAGCGTTGCCTCGATCTCCTTGGCGATGACACGGAGCACATCAAGGTCGTCTCCGTAGACGCTGATCGCGATGGCCGCGGGTGTACCCGAGAGGATATGGCTCAGTCGGTGTTCGATCGGTTGACCGATGTTTGTGGTGATGCCGGGCACCCGCTCTAGAATCTCCGAGATGTGTTCACGCACCTCGACATTGTCGTAGCCTGGCAGTACCGTGATCTCGATCTCGGAGTTGCTCACCGGCTCGGCATGCTCGTCCCGCTCGGCGCGGCCGGTTCGCCGGGTTACGCTCTTGACACCCTCCACTACAAGAAGCTGCTGCTCGATTGCGGATGCTATCCGATCGCTAGCGATAAGCGATGTGCCCGGTGGAGCAAACAGGCCGACCGTGAATGTGCCTTCCTGAAACTCGGGCAGAAAGGATGTGCCGAATGTCGATGTGAGCCACAACGCGATCGCGGTCGCGAGCGCTGCACATGAGAGAACCCATACCCGCATCCGGATCGCGAACCGGACGCTGGGTTCATAGATTTTCTTCAGGAACCTGACCAGCAAGCGATCCGGAGACGCCTCACCCTTGCCCGGCATGGCCTGCAGCAGATATCGGCACATCGCCGGTGTGACTGTCAGGGCGACGAGGAGCGAAGCCATGATCGAGACCACGAACGCGATGCCCAGCGGGCGGAAGAACCGGCCCTCGATGCCTGCGAGAAACATCAGCGGCAGGAAGACCAGCGCGATAATGATCGTGGCGAAGACCATCGCCGGGCGGATTTCGTTGCTCGCGTCATAGATGACCCTGATTTTAGGTAGCCGCTCATCGTCGGGCCTCGCGGTGTTCTGCTTGAGGCGACGGAAGACATTCTCGACATCGATGATGGCATCATCGACCAGGCTGCCGACAGCGATCGCCAGCCCGCCGAGCGTCATGACATTGATCGTTTCGCCCATCCAGTCGAGCACAAGCAGCGCGACCGCCAGCGACAGCGGCAGGGCTGTGAGCGTGATGAGTGTCGTGCGGATGTTGAGCAGGAACAGGAGCAGAATGATCGAAACGATGATGGCGGCATCGCGGAGTGCATGAAAAACATTATTCACAGACAACCCGATGAAGTCGGCTTGGCGGAAGATCTGACGGTTGATCTCCACGCCGCTGGGCAGTGATGGCTCCAGTGCATCGAGCATGACATCGATCTGGTCGGTGATGACCAGGGTGTTCGTGCCCGGTGCCTTCTGAATCGTCATGACCACCGCGGGTTGCCCACCGTCCGCGCCAGTGCCCCGCTTCGGTGCCGGGCCGAGGCGAACATCGGCGACCTGTCCGATCGTGACTGGCGCACCGTTGTGGTACTTGATCACCGTTCCGGCGATGTCCTCGACGGATTGCACCCGACCGCCCTGACGGATCGGCAACTCAAGACTCTCCACATCGGGCAGGTACCCCGCGCTGAGCGTGCTGTGAGCCTGACCGGCGGCGGCGATGACATCGTTCACTGAAAGATCGTACAGCCGGAGATTTTCCTGCTCCACGAGCACCTGATACTCGGGCAGCTCACCGCCGATGACCGACACCTGAGAGACACCCGGGATCGCCAGCAGCTTGTTCCGCAGGTCGAACTCGGCGTACGCACGCAGCTCAAGCGGCGGGACGGATCCGTCGGGTGCCGATACGGCGAGAAGCATGATCTCGCCCGTGATGGAGGTGATCGGTGTCATCTCCGCGTGGGCATCGGGCGGCAGGTCTTCGCGGATCGTGTCGAGCCGTTCGGAGACAAGCTGGCGGGCCCGGTAGATGTCCGTGCCCCAGTCAAACTCGACATACGCGATGGATAGCCCGATCGCGCTGCTCGTGCGCACGCGCCGGACACCGGGGATGCCGTTGACCGATGTCTCGATCGGAAATGTGACATACTGCTCGACCTCGTCGGCCGCGAGTCCCGGGGCCTCGGTCATGATGACCACGGTCGGCGCGTTGAGCTCGGGGAACACATCCACCGGGGTCTGGGGGATGCGAAAGGCCGCGAACGCGAGCACGACGCCCGCGAGCACCATCACCAGCGCGGCGTGATCGAGCGAAAACTGGATAAGTCGCTTGAGCATAGGAACTCGCTTTCTTAGTGATCGTCGTGGTAGGTGCCGTCGGCGTGGATATGGCCGCCCTCCTGACTCGTGCCGCTCTGCTGGCTCGCCAGCTTGAGCTCATACACACCATCGAGGATGACCTCATCCTTGAGTGAAAGGCCGCTGTTGATCGCTACCCAACGCCCATCTTCAACGCCCATATCGGCCTCGACGCGTATCGCTATGTTGGGATCCTGTGGGTCGCGCCGGAAGAAGACATGCGTGATGCCATCCTTGACGATCGCGGCCCTGGGGATGGCCAAGGCCGGACCACCGCTGGTTTCTGTCACGACTTCCAGGAACGCGGAAATGCCGGGTCTGATCCATCCCCGGGCCTCGGAAGGGATCGCGATGAGTGTCACGGTCCGCTGATCGGGGTGCGCTTCGAGCCCGATGGTGACCGACGCTTCGACACTGTCACTGAGCGAGATGCCGGCTGTCGAGGGCGGTACGATCCGGCCCTCGGGCGTCAAGCCCAGGCGTGCGAGGTCGGATTGCAGGGCCATCGCACGGAAACGAACCTTGCTCGGATCGACGGTGGACAGCACAAGCGATGGGGCCTCGGCGAATGAGCCGTCGGTCACCGCGATTGTCTCAACGATGCCGGGCTCGGTCGCCCGCACCTCGATCCAGTCGATCGAGCGGTAGGCGGGGACCGTATTCCCGTCGTATACCGTGTCGTCCGTAAGACGCGACTCTTCCACTCCGGATGCCGAGGAAGCGAGGTGCAGGGCATGCTCACGGGTGCTCCTGGCGTTCGCAAGCGCAGTCTCGGCTTGTTTGAGTTCGGCATGCAGTCTGGGCAGACTTGCTTCAATCTCCGAAGCGTGGGCCTCAAGATCTGCGTTGCGTAGCCCGGCATCTGTCAGCATTGACAGTCGCTCACGGGTCACTGATAGTTGGACTTCAGCTTCCATAATCCTGGCGCGCATCACTTCAATCTGGGCTCTGGCCGACTCGATGGCTTGCTCACCCATAATGATCTCGTGCTGGAGCTCGGGCCACTGCGGCGAGCGGAAGCGGTACAACAGATCACCCTGCTGAACCGATTGGTATTGATCGACTTCGAGCTGCACTTGGCCGGGCAAGGTCATGCGGTACTCGTGCCGGGCGAGCGGCTGGAGCTCGAACGACCCCGGTACGCGGATGGTGCTGTCCACCCGCCGGCGCTCCACTTTGGCGAAAGTGATCCCAAGGTTGCTGCGAACGGTCGCGGGAATATCGATGCGGTTCGTGGGTGCAGCGGCCGCCTCCTCTTGTTGAGGCGGAGCCGCATTGTTGCCGCTCTGGCGCGAGCACCCCGCGAGTAGGACCGCTGCGAAGATACCCGCAAGGGCGTGCATCGTATAGCTTCGTATGTTCATGGGGTTACCTCATCTATGGTGAGTCCGTCTTCGTTGATTGTGTCCGGATCGGTGGATGATGTTGTTGATGTTGGCGGGCCGATGATCAGCGTGAGTTCAGCCAATGCCAGCGATTCACTCAGCCGGACCTCGACGAGGGCCATCTGGGTCTGTCCGACGCGGGTCAGGCTTTCAAGCAGAACGAGCGTACCACCCTCACCGATTTGGAGTAGGTTCTGCGCATCGGCAAGCTGTCGGTCTACCAACGGAGCGATCGTCGTCTCGATGATCTCGCGTTGCTCGCGGATGTTTGCCAGTCGCGCTCGGGTCGCCGCGAGCGATCCGACAAGCCGCTCGTATGCCGTTTCGAACGCAGCGCGAGCCAGTTCACGCGCCGCGTGCGCCTCAGAGATGCCCTGCTTATTCGCATTGAGGATCGGGATCGGAAGCGACAGCGAGAAACCGAGCAGCGTATCACCGCGGTCGAACTCGGCGAGCGGACCAATCGTCAAATCGGGGTACTGCTCGCGCACCTCACGCCTGAGCGTCTGTTCGGCAATCTCGTACTCTTCGCGGAGCCGCGCGAGGCTCAGATTCCGCTCCGCCAGGTGATCAGCGATCATCGCGCTCGGGTCGGTACGGATCCCGAGCGTGGGCACGAGGTCGAGCGGGGATTCGGGCGAGAGACCGAGCAGCGAGCGCAACTCCTGCTCGTTCTCGACGGCTTCACCCCGATAACGCAGCAATGCCTGACGCTGGCTCGCCTGTTCGATGGTAAACAACGCCGCCTCGGTCCGCACGATCTCACCCGCTTCGGCGAGCTGAGCGGTAGAAGCGACGAGCGACTCGATGGAAGCGAGAAGCCCCTCAGTCTGTTCGGCCTTGACCCGAGCCGCCGACCACCGCAACCACGCCCGCCGGACATCGACCCGCGTCTGCCATTCCTGCTCGGCGACGCGGGTCAGCTCTGCCGCAAGCGAGGCGTCCGCCCGCGCCTTCTCGGCTTCAAGCCGACCCGAAATCGGGATCGTGAATGACAAGCTTGGCGTGACCACCAGCGGGTTCGACGCGTTCTCCGTCAGGGAGAGGAAGTCGAGCCCGAACCGGGGGTCATCCCACAGCCCGGCGTGCTTCGCCGTCGCCGTTGTGATCCCCGCCCGCAGCCTCGCGAGCCGCAGGTCCGGGTTGAAGACCAGAGCAACGATCTCGCCCTCGGCGAGAGTCAGGCCATCGGAGAGGTCGAACGCACTGGCTCCACCCGGCTCTGCAAGCCGCTCGGCAAAGGCCCGGACCGGCTCGTCGCCCGGTGTGCGGGCAAGCCACTGGTCACGATGGGCCGCGAGATCAAGAGGATTGGATTGATAGCTTTGGCAGCCCGCGAGCATCACCACGCTACCCGTAAGGATGGCGATGCCGGCAGGTCGGGATGGATACTTCAGCAATGGGAGTGACTCCGAAGGGTGTGTTTGGACCGATCAAGCGTCGCGGCGACTCCAGAAGTAGGAGGCGCAAGCGATAGCACGGCTGGAGAACCAGCCGGATCTAGGTCAACAACACGACCGTTCGGAGACAAATGAGGTGATCAGGGGGTCTGGATTTTCCAACTGGCCAGAGCTCAAGATGCGGTCTGGGCGCATTGGCCAACCGCCACGCTTCGTCTGTTGCTGGGATCGCCGCCGAATATGGAACCGTATCACGCTCCCGCCCGGGCAAGGCCTGTTCCTCTGCCTCCGGCTCGTGATGATGGGTATGACAGCAATGGTGGTCATCGCCATCAGGGTGATCTGTAGAGACAGCGCAGAGACCGAGCCAGATTGAATCGGGCGTCGATCCGTGCCTGTGGGCGTGGTGGTGCGTGTGCGACGACCCATGAAAGTGTCCATGGGTGTGTACAACGGGCGCATGGTCATGATCTACAAGGTGCAGCAGACCAGTTGACTGACCCATCAACACGGAAAAAAGCATGCCCAAAATGGCGACCATCAGCCTCACAAGGACATTATACACTTCCAATGACAATCTTTCCTGCTCCTTCCCCGACTGCCCCGGCCCGGTGGCTTTGGTCCAGATGCCGCTTTGATTGCTACAAGCTTTGACTGCTAGTAACTGCTATAGGTGGTCGTGAAGCCCGGGCCGCTACCGCGGGAGTCGGAGGTCGCGGGCAGATCGTTGTGTATCCAGAATCCCTCGGCAAGCAGGGTGGCGGTGCCGGGGATGTGGATAACCACGGCCCCGGCAGGGGCTTGCACACGCTTGACCTGCTCGAAAGTTTCTTCGTTGAACTACGAATAGAAGATATCACCACTGAGCAGTTTATCTCGCAGCTTGCCGTTGAAACTCTCGTTGAATCCATTCCCCCTGGGACTCCCCAACTCGATATACAATGTCGACACGCCCACATGGCTGAGCCAGTTCCTGACCGCTTTGGCCGTACGAGTGGATTGTCGGGTGTTCTCTGCGCCTTGTGACTCAGGTCGAAGTGAACTGGTGGGTGCAGGCCTCTCCTTACCGTCATCATTTGCTCGAAGATAGGCGACTCCGCCGCCTCCTTCATCCATAGCGGGATGCCGGGCAAGACGGCTACTCTCGTATGGCCGTCGGACAAGTACGAGCGAATCAGTTCGAATACGCCGGCTACAGATTTTGGAAGACAGCATATTCCTGAGTGTTAAGGATCTCGCCGCGTGACCAGTATTGCCCAGTCTTGATTCCAGTCGCTGTCCACTTCTCCCAGCGACTGGAGCATTCCGCCACGGACTTTCTTGACTGTGCCTTCCTGCAGCGGGCCGCCCGTGCGTGGATTGAACCACTGAACACGGAACTCCCCATCGACCCCTCGCAGGTCGAGTTCTGCTGTTCCGCCTTGCTTGATGTACACGAGGTAGCACTCGCCCTCGTCGGCCAGGACATAGTCGTTGGGTGAGATCGTGAGTTCGTTTGCCGCTGTCATGCGCGCAAATGGAACATGCTCTTCGAAGAACCCCTTGGCGATCTGCGTGAACCGCCACATGGATGCCCGAGACCGCATGTCCTCGATGCCAAGATCGCTCGTTGGCGAGTTGTCCTTCCACCCGAAGTACCATTCGACGCCTCCACCACCGGCCATGTACACGCCCCACAGCAGATCGCGTCTTGCATCTTCGTGGCTCACGCCGACATCGGAGCTCCCGTCTGGAACAAGCCCGAACTCCCATCCGAGCGGCTCATCGACATGGACGACCCACAATCGTCCATGCGCATGAGACGCATCAATCCAACGCTGAACCTCTGCGTTGTATGTCAGGCCGCGTTGATCGAGATACACCTGGTCGAGTTGGAGCGAAGGACCCTCAAACGAGGGCTGACCGAGCAGCGGCTGATACACCTTGTCCTGCTCAAACGGGTAATGATGCATCGTCAGTGGATGATCGTACGGATCGAGTCGACGGATGTGTTCCGCGAAGGCGATCATCTGCTCGGTCGTTGTGGCTCGTCCGAATCGACGGGCGTCATCATTGTGTCCGTTCTCTTCGCCAAGATTCCACACCAGCGCGAGGTGATGTCCGAAGCGAGCGACCATCTCCCGGTAGTACAGCTTGCGTGTATGGGCGAAGTTGCCGCCGTCGAGAATTTCGAACAGGCTCTCGTTCTCTGTTTCTGTGAGCAGGATGTGCAAGAGAATGCCTTGGTGTTGCATGTGTGAGAACAGAACTTCCCACTGCGCGAGTCGGCTCACATCGAAAGTCTCGCGTTCGTCGAACGCCGTCCAAGGCCAAACCTCCCAACCATCACCCTCGTAGTTCATCGTGAGCAGGTACTGTGAGTTGAGGCCAGCGCTCGCGATGTAGTTGACATAGCCGATGATGTTCCGGCCTTCATCCCCGTGTTCTGCTGTCCAGTTCGGATCGGCGGGGCGATAGTCTTTGGCGTGCGGCTCAAAGTGATGCAGCTGGTCTTCGCCGAGTGATGGATAGACCGTCCCGCCGGCGTCGAATGTTCCATCGAAGCCAAAGTAACCAAGCAGATTTTCGGGGCTGCCCGCTCCTCCCTTGAGAAACGAGCGGCCGCTGCCTGCAAATCTGAGATATCGCTCGCCAACATACTCCAACCGTCCCTTCCCGCGAAAGTCTCTCTCGCCGGCACCGACTGGAGATGGGCCAACGGTGAAGCTGCCGCTCGCGTTGGCAAGGTCGACGGGTACGCTCGGTTTGTTGTGCAGCGCGACCCTGGGGCCGTGGACAAGACGAGCCAGATAGCTCCACTGCCCCTCAACGTTTGGGGTGAAGCGCACCCTCCAGACAGTACCCGATGTCGCGTGCGTTCGGGCAGCATCGCCATCAGCGGCGAAGAACCCCGGGACGGTGATGGTCTCATTCGCGTGCGTGAAAGTTACATCGAGGCGATAGTCAAGGAATGTCGATGGATCACTCTCTGATGCCCGCGGCCCCTCGAAGTCAACCGTGACCGTGTGCCAGAGGGCGTGGTCCACGACAGGAGTTCTCGATTGCTCGGCAGGCGCGATTGCGGATGGGTTTGATGTATTGAGAGCCCTGCAGGAACCCATCGCGAATACGCAGAGCCATATCCCGGCCACTAATAATCGAGTATGCATCTGATGCTCCTGCTATGCTGGTCATATATCCCAGCATGCCGTGTCCGTACCCCTCGAATCCTTGAACCGGTGCAGCGCTTACCGGGGTACCCGATAACTGATGATACGAGCTGGCTGCAAACTCAGGCCCTCGATTCGATGGCTGTGCTTCGATCACTGCCCCAATGAAACGGCGTAGAGCGCACTCCGGGCCGCGATGTAGAGCGTTTTCTGATCGGGACCACCAATGACCAGAGATGTCGGTCGTTGGGGAACATGGATAACGCCGATCCGCTCACCAGATGGATTGAACACGAGGATCTGCCCCGCAGCGATGTAGACATTCCCGACGCTGTCGGTGGTGACACATTCGCCGCCCTCTTCAACGAATAGACGCGCATTCGTGAGCGATCCATCCTGCTGAACATCGAGCGCGTATGTTTGCAGATCGTGCTCGTTTGTGACATAGAACAGTCCCCCGGGCTCCGCGCGAGCCACGCCAAAGGTCCGCAGCAACGGGTCGAGCTTCACACCCCACATGGTGGCTCCGCTTGTGAATGTCTCGCTCGCAGGTATGAATGTCTCACCATCCGGGGCAACAAAGTGCACAGACGCCTCCGCGGTAACGGCCTCCAGGAAAGACTCCCCGCTCGCCCAGTGGCTGACAGGCAAGACAGCCACGCTGGTTGGACGCGACAGGGCCGGCTGCGGGGGTATCCTCCAAACTGGAGAGTCTGGAACTGTCGGATCGAACGAGAGCACCGTCCCCTCCCCCTCATACGCAATCACGATCAGGTTTCCGTTGTTGTCGAACGCAAGCTGCTCGGGGCGTTCTGGGACACGACGCACTTGCTCAACCGACTCACGCGCGACAGACCACCGATGCACGGTATTCTTCCTCGCATCCGTGAAGTAGACATCTCCATTTGGCCCTACTGCCAACCCCGCGATGTTGTGGAATCCGTCCGCGAGTTTGACGACACGCGATGGATCGATGCTCGGGACCGCAGCGGGCGGTGTCGCCGCGGGGAGATTTAGCACTGCGAACTCGGGATCGCGGACTTGGGTGTCGGTCCCCGCGTCGTAAACCGAGTTGTCAAATGAAACCTTGCTGTTGCTGTAGACATGAATATTTCGGAATCGAACACCTGTCGAATCCTCAACCATGATCGCAAACGGAGCCGGAACAAAGCTGCTCACGACACGATAAAAGAAGGTATTCGCAAAGAGGAGATTGTCGGACTTGTTGATCTTCAGCGGCAGCGTCTTCGGACCTTCCTCGCGTTCTTCTTCGAACTGGAGCGCAAAGAACTTCCAGTTGGCGACATTCTCGACGATGACTTCATGATCAACATGGTGTTCCGCTGACATCGCGTACAGACGGCCTGGTGTGGAGGTGTCGGACACATGCAAGCCGGATCGCGCGTGAGGATTTGGCGTCCAGATGTTTTTGAGCGTACCGCCACCACCTGCGGTGACCCACAGGCTCGCCGGCTGGGTGTTCCAGTGGTCGCGATCACCGTAGCGGGAGTACTCCCTCCCGGGGATCCGCGTGCCGTGCCCGCCGTGAAACCGCACATCGTCAATCATCGAGCTTTGGGCGGCTGACCATTTCATGGCGACAGCCCTCGGGTTCCGTTCACCTGCGTACACACCGATGCCAGAGACAATGTTTGCTCCGGCCTGCTGGGTAGTCACGATCGGCTTTGGAGGCCCATCGCCTTCGAACGCGGGGGTATCGTTTGGAAGGTTGATGACCGTAAGGGCCGGATGCAGGCCGATGAGTATGCTGTCGTGACGCAACTCGAGTGTGTCGCTGATGTTGTACCAGCCCCGAGGGAAATAGAGCACTCGGTGCGTGGCGATCGCGTTTTGCAGCGCTGCGGTGTCGTCCGCTTTTCCATCCCCAACCACACCGAGCGTCCGGACATTCATCCAAGTGCTTGGTGGCGGGAGCCGAGGCACATCCGACGCTACGGGTGGCGGCAGGATATCGACACGGTGGATATCGACATCTGTGGTGATCTCCCGTGGCGACTCGTGGCGACCGAGGTGGAGCCCGTGGGTGAAACTGTCGACGAGATATCGCTGGCCTGGGGCGGTCGTCCTTGTGTCCTTCCCGCGAAAGGAAGCGAAGACGGGCACATCGCTGCATGCAATGTTCTCGATACTCACTTGGGTGCGCGGGCTTTGGGGTCGGCTGATCACGAGCGCGGGGCCGGCGATGTTCTCAAACCGACCATCACTAATCCAGAGTTGATCGGGCGTATCTACGGCCATGACGACCGCTGCCGGGACATTGCGAATCGTTGGGCGCACCACGCTCAGGCCAGCCTCTCGCGTGCGTATGGCCGCGACTGTCTGGCCCTCGAATGCGCAATCCACGACCGCGATTGGCCAGCCGGGGGCGGAGCGTGCAGTATCAATCGCGATCTGACCGCCCTCGAATCGGAGATTCTCAACAAGGTTGCCGATATCTACAAGCCCCGCACGCGCGTCACCTAGGCGCAGATTCATGTGTGAGAGAAAGCAGTGCTGAGCCACATGGAATCGCACGGCGGCGGCGGCGGGATTGCCCGGCTCGATATGAATATCGATATTGCTCAGGGCGCTGTAGAATGTGCCCGGGGTGCCATCTCGGGGCGGTGCGGAGGGATCACTGCTGCGACCACCGGAAAAGAACAGTAGATACTGATCGTCACCCTCTTGGAACTTCGGCGTGTTCGCCGCGAGCGTGAAAACGGGCCGTTCCGGGCCAAAGCCGAGTAACCGAACGCCCGGCCAGATGTAAATCGTGTCGCTCAGAAGATAGTTGCCCGGTGGAACAAACAACACACCCCCACCCTGATCGGCGCCGACCATGTCGATGGCCCGTTGCAGAGCCGCGGTGTCGTCGTGCTCGCCGTCGGCCTGCACACCGAACTCGTCGGGTGTCAAGACATAAGCGTTGGGGTCATCGGGCATCTGCGGATAGATGGAAATCGAACTCACGCCGGCATAGGCGGAGTTCAGAACAGAAACCAACAGAGCAGATACGACTTTGAAAGAGAGGGTCATGACCGACAGTCTACTCGATCCTGATTGGTCGGACAACGCTATGAATCCCTCAACGGGCGCTGCGTACAGCTACGACCAGAGCACAAGAATCACATCTGGGCGTACGACTTCGTACAGACGCGGCTGGCTGGTGGGCATCCTGTACGGATGTTGCTGGTCATCGATAACTACACACTCGAGCGACACATGCTCGAACGCATCGCCTGACTGATGGCGGCACGCAGCGTGCCGGGGCACATCCGCAGCGAGAACCGCCCGGAGTTCACCGAGACCGCGGCACGAATGTGGCAGACATGGTTTCAGACCAGCTGTTCTCTCATCCGAAAAGGGGCTCGCGGTGGTTCGCAAGCCCCTCCCCATCTGTGGTTTTAGTTGCCTCTCGGACTATTTGCCACGAGTCTCATTGATTTGAACCGGAGCGATGGAGCGGGTCTTGCTTGTGCCACCCAATCTCACCTCAATCTAAGAACGGTTGGAGAGGATCGCAACCTGGCAAAATCTCTATCGCCCGCACACAGCTCTTGGTAAGCTGACACCGAGCGAAGCCGAGCTTGAAACGCGTCGGCCGGGCTCAGTACGCTACAGGGATGGAGGCGAACTCGAACCCAGGATCTCAATCAGACGACAACATATCAGTGATGATCCGCGGTTGCAGTATCCGGTGATCAGGGTGAGACCAAGGCACCGATCTGCGGCTTGACAATTGCTGTCTGGGCGGGTGTCACAATCAGCCAATCCCGCCCGGCCCTAAAACGGGTAGTTCAACCCAGCGGCGTTGTCTTGAATGCATATAAGGGCCTCTGCAAGCCTATCACAACATTTGTATGGTAAAACATCATTGGTCTATGTAGACTGGGATTCCATCTCCGAATCACAACACCAAAGAGCCCTCCACATGCGAACCTCTCATGCGTTCATATCCACCGCACTCATAGTGACTGCGAGTGCCAACTCCCAGCTGTGCTTTCAGGAAAACGAGATCATCACGACGCTCTTTGACCCGACACAGGCAGTCTTCGCCGATGTCGATCAGGACGGCGATATCGATATTATCTCAACATCGAGCCCGACGCCGTCGATGCAATCCGGGAAAACTCCAACGCTTTTATGGTACGAGAACAACGGCGAGATCGTCCCTGTGTTCAACGAGCGTTTCCTCGGAAATGCTTGCTGCGAGTCGGACATCATTCCTGAGTTCAGGGTGGTGGATTTCAACAACGATGGTTACCCGGATGTGTGGGCAGTCGTTGGAGCTTTCTTTGGTGAACATGTCTGGTACGAAAATCAGGGCCCACCCTCATACGGGTTCACCCGGCGCACAACTGGATGGGGCGGGAACCCGCCTCTGTTCTTCGCGGATCTGGACGGCGACGGCAACACAGACATCATTCAGGACAACGGGCGATGGTTCCGGTACACCGGGACAGGAGCGACGCACTTTCAAGAGCTGATTTTCAGCACCGGGTTCACAGGTGCCATCACGGGAGCCGCGGATATGGACAATGACGGCGATCTCGATATCGTCACGAATGGCGACCGCCTGTACTTGAATGACGGGAGCCTCATTCCTCAATTCACAGAAAATGTTGATATTTGCCCGAAAGTCGGAGCGCAGACCTATCAGATTGTCGATCTCAACGGCGACACATACCTCGATCTCCTTCCGACCACGGCTGACTACTTCTGTCTCCTGAACTTTCCAAGCAATCCAGGATTCTTTTTTGGAGTCGGGCTGTCAGGCGCATCCGGCCCGCTCACACCGGGGGATATCGATCTTGACGGGGATATTGATCTCGTCGGTAGCGGAAACACATGGCTTGCCAATGATGGAGCTGATTTCGCCATCAGTTTCAGTCAGCAGCCGATCCATCCCTCGGCTGCGGGGCCGTTCACGGTGCGCGATCTCGATGGTGACGGCGATATCGATCTCGTCAACCCCGGCGGATCGGTGTGGTATCGGAACAACCTGATCGGCACCGGCATCGTTTCGTTCAACGAGGAGTCGTTTGTCGGGCTCAGCCCCAACTCGACACCAAGAATGACCGAGGCTTCTCTGCACGATCTGAACAACGACGGCGATCTCGACGCCATCCTCAACCGCGAGGGCGTTGGAATATTCAGTTGGTTCAACAACTCCACGATGACCAACTTGACATCGGACGCGCGATACGGCGACATCCAAGCCGCGATCGATGAATCCTCCGAAGGCGACACACTCCTGGGTGATCCGGGCATCTTCGATTGCACAAATATACTCATTACACCCGGTCATTCAACCTACATAAAGAGCACCGGAGACCTGTATCTTCCATTTTTGACAAGCATGCAATCCGGATCATTTGAAGCCGCCCAAGGATCGAACCTCGACATTCACGACTTATCGATCCAACCAAACTTGGGCGGTGGGCTCATCAGCCCATTCCTTTCGGGCCAGACAATCAGGGTGAGCAGCCTGGACTCATTTCCGGAATCATCGGTGAGCATGATCGGCGATGTGCTTTTCGCCCCCAGAGCATACATATTCCCTTTTCTCTCCAACCCGGTACCGGGTGTGAAGCAGATACAGTCAGGCGATCTGGATAACGACGGCGACATCGACACCATCGTGCTGAGTGATAATGGGCTTATATCCTGGTTCGCTCAATCGCAACAGTTTCATCCATGGGACGGAGTCCAGCAGACGATCCCATCCGCGGTCTCAGAGTCTTTCGAAGTTGGCGACATCAATGGCGACGGGCTTCTGGATATCGTCGGGCATGACAAGGGTGAGCTCTTCCTGTTTTTGAATAACGGCGTGAGTAATGGCGATCTCGAGCCCTTCACGCTGCAGACGATCGTTGCTGGCGAGTTCTTTGGTGGAGACATCGCGGTCGGGGATATGGACAACGACGGCGATCTCGACATTGTCCACGGCGGTCTCGGGAGCAAGAGCGGCGGCTCGGTCAGGCTCTTCACCAACAACGGGGCGAACCCGCCGGCATTCACGGCGACATCAGTTTACTCGCACCGATACTTTGTGCACCATATCAATCTCATCGATCTCGAACAGGACGGCGATCTGGATATATTGCTCGCACAAGACCCACCTCTGAATGATGAGAGCGGAATCGTGGTGCTCACGAATAATGGGACAGGCCCGGCGACCTTCTCGGGTGGAGGCCTGTTCTTCTACCCGCCAACTGCCCCCACGAAGGTGTACGGGGGCGACTTTGATGGCGATAACGATGCCGACATACTGGCCATGTACCCAGGGGGTGCCGCGCCACGGATCCTGCTCCTCGAAAACCAGTACCCATCGTCCGGATATCGCCGGCGGATTCTTGATCAGCAGGCGGATATTGGCAACGAACTCGCAATCGGAGACTTTGATTCCGACGGCGACCTTGACTTTATCAATGACACATTGGTGTACTACGAAAACACAGGGAATAACCCTGCGTTCTTCCGCAAAGATGATGAGTATGCCGACGGGAATGGCGGCGCAATTCATACGATTGATTATCAACAAAACGGGGCGCTCGATATCGCGAGATCAGGAATGCAATGGTCGCAGAATCTCGATTCTGGATTCATGCAGTTCTACGGATCAATCGATATCTCTGGCGATCTCGACATCAAACGCAGCAGGCTCTTCATGCCTGACACCTCAATGGGACCGACTTTCTTCAATGTTGGCGGGGTGATGAGAATCGACGAGCGATCAGAGCTCGTCGCAGCAGTCAATACCTTTGAAATACCAACGCTCATCAATATCGGAGCCTTACGGCTAGCAATCTTCATCCAGCCAGGCGACACATTTACGATCAGCGGCGACTACGCACAGTTTGATGCCGATCCATCCAGTGAAGCCTCCGGCTCACTGATACTCCACTTGGAGCCCAATGGAATCGTGGGTCGTTTCGTAGTTGAAGGATCGGCCGCATTCGCAGGGTCGCTGGTTCTGGAAGACTACCCACTCTTTGATGTGCCCATTTCAGGCGAAGAACCGCTCGTCGTCGCGATCGAGGCATCAAGCTTTGAAACTGGCCGGGATCAGTTCGATGTCTACACCGCGCCAGTGCTGACACTCCAGTTCTCCGACGGCTCAACGACACAAGGCACCGTGATCCCGGTCTACAACCAGGATCCCGGATCACCCTCAACCGTCACCCTCGTCCCCATCACACTCGAGGAGCTCCTCTTCACCCAGAACTCCTTCACCTCGCAGGGCACGCCCAACGACGCCGTGCTCGCCGATGTCACCGGCGGCACCAACGGCCTGCCTGACGGCAAGGTCGATCTGATCGTCGCCATCCCCGAGATCCCCGGCATCTCACCAAATGGAGCCGTCGCCATATTCCAGGGCGCTCAGACCGTTAACGGCTTCGAGATGGTCTCGGCGACCCTCTATTCCGGCCCGCTCGTCGATGCGCCGGGATCCGTCGAGGTCGGTTACTTCGATAATGACCAGATACCGGACATCGCCTTCGCCAACCTGGGCAGCAACGGGCTCAACAACGATGTGCATTTCCTGCATGTGGACTCATCGAGCCCAACACCGATTATCGAAGCGCCGCTCCCGAGTTATAACATCGCCGCTGGGATCACCGTGCGTGACCTGGCAACAGATCAGTTTGTCGATGCCGGACAGGGCCTCGACGATCTGCTGATGGGCATCCAGAGCAACTCTGGGATGGGCGGCGCGGTGCGCACCATCGCCTTTGCGGATCTGGACTGGGAGAGCTGCGAGGTCGATGTCGACGATGTCGACACCGTCGCCCCCTCGGGAGAGGGCGCCGCGGCAAGAGGCACCGTGCTCGCCGATATCGTGGTGACAAGCCCCGATTCCGATCTCGTCACCTACTTCATCAACACGGGCGACTTCGAGAACATGATCCCCATCCCGCTCCCCACAGGGCGTCGCCCGACCGAGGTTCTCGCGCAGGATCTCAACGGGGACGGAAACAATGATCTCGTCGTCATCTGCAACGGGAGCATCGGCAGCGATGGCGTGCTCACCATGGTCCGCAACCTGGGCAATGACACATTCGCCCCACCGGTCAACATCCCCCTCGGCACCAACAATGTCGTGAACCCCAACCCCACTTCCTTGGCCCTGTCGGATATCGATGACGACGGGGACCTTGACATCGTGCTCGTGAGTGTGAACGACAACGATGTGCGCAGCGTGCGTGTGCTGCGGAACATCTCGTCACCCGCCGGGGGGCTCAACTTCACCGCCGCCGCCGATGCGCCGGACCAGCCCAACGGGACGCCGTTGATCGTCCGCTCCGCAGATCTCAACGGCGACAGCCTTGGCCTGGCCGACGACATCGTCGTGCTCGTCGATCCATTCTCGAACATCGCCAGCGAGGGCGCTCCATCAAACTCCATCTCGCTCAGCGGCGACTTCTGCCCCGCAGACCTCAACAGCGACGGTGTGCTCAACTTTTTCGATGTCAGCGAGTTCCTGGTCGCTTTCAGTAAGCAGGAAGTTTCTGCGGACTTCAACCTGGACGGGGTCTTCGACTTCTTTGATGTTTCCTTGTTCCTGACCGAATACCTGGGTGGATGTGACTCCAAGATCAAAAATCAGGGTTCATGAGCCGAGGGATTCAAGGTGATTCGAGATTATCGATGATCTCCTGTACCCGTGCCCGCAGATCGCTTCTGCGTGGTTCATCAAAGTCACCGAGCGCATCGATCGCCTGCTGTGCGTATTCCCCGCAGCGAACAGCATCACCGATCAGGCGATACGCCTCCGCCTTGCGGGCGTACGCGTCCCATCGCTCGAGCAGCAATACCTCATCGGCACGCTCGAGATACTCGACCGCCATCTCGCCGTCCGGGATCGACAACGCGATCGTCCCGATGTTCCTATACGCGATCGATAGATTCTGGAGCTGATCACTGGCGAGCCCCGCTTCCTTCGAGTAGAGCAGGTAGAGATCTGCGGCACGCTGATAGCTATCAATCGCCGCACGAACCAGTGCTGGGTCCGACGAAGCATTCCCAAGGGTCTCTATCGCCTTCGCCTGTTGAAGCTCGATCTCCGCGGCATCGATGCTGAACTTCGTGTATGTGCCCATCGGGTCCTGATCTATCAGCTCCCGATAATAGTTGGAGCAACGCTGGAAGGATTCGACCGATGTCCTGAGCATCGCAAGGCCCTCGTCCACGCGCTCGGGTTCACGCAGCTTGTTCCTGGCGTCGGAAAACTGCAGGCGTGCCTCGTCGAACTGAATCGCGATCAGCCGGCGCTTGCGGAGGCGGTCGAGCGGGTCCTGTTCAACATAATCTTCTGCGGCCAGCAACAGCAACCGGGTTTCTTCTTCCGCCTGTTCGATCCTTCCACCGCGCCGTAGCGCCGTCGCGAGCGCCTTGCGCTGATCGAGAACCAGCTCGTATGCCAGCCCGTCCCGCGGGTCTGCTTGTCTCAGGTGCTCAGCGTGGGCAAGCGCTTCGCGATACAGGCCCGCAGCGCCGATCGGGTCACGCTTATCGTACGCGATAAGCCGCCCGAGCCAATAGAGGTCTCGGATCAGCCCACGGCGGAGCAGTGAATCAGCCGGGTAGAGGTTCACCCCACGCTTACGCAGCTTGATCGCTGTTTCGTACCGATCAGTCGCACCGTCAAGGTCCCCCGCTTCTCGGAGCGATCGGGCGACTGTCCGGTGCCCATCCGCAACAACCTCCAACGAGAGCGCATCCAAGCGCTGAGATTCATCTGTAAATTCGTATAACTCGATTGCCTGCTGCGCGAAGCCCTCCGCTTGGCTAATGCGCTGATCCGTCAACGCGAGCTCGGCCTGAGCAAGCAGGCTTCGAGCAAGCACGCGTTGCCTGAGCGGCTCAAGCTCCTCATCAACTGCTGCCTCTCGGCTGATTGTCTCTGCCCGCAAGGCGAGGGCATTGAGTTGCTTTGAGTCCGTATTCCCAATCTGCACCATCGCGAGACCGATGAGGGCTTGGGCCTCACCAATCGTGGCTCGCACATCGCTGGGATCAGCCTCAGACAGCTCGCTGAAGAGTGATCGTGCTTTAGAAAATGCATCAACGACTTCTGCGAACTGCTCGTTCTGGATCCCATTGATCTGCCCAACGGTGAGATACCCGGTCGCGAGTTCCTGCTTTACCCACTGCTCCGAGCTCATCATGTTCGAGAGCTGATCCAGCACGGCGATCGTCGCGTTCGCGAGTCGTGCGCGAGCAGTCGTCGCTCCCTCAATCCGTCGGATCTGGGCTTCATAGTCTGAGTACACCTTTACGAGTGACTGGATCTGTTCAAGCTGCTTCCGCGTGACCTGCAGCGCTTGCTCGGTTTCATCCAGCGCAGCATCTCGTTCTATAAGGGCTTGCCGCGCTCGATCCCGCTGTGTTGTAGCGATAAAAGAGTATCGAAGACTCACTACCGTCGCCATAGCCAGTGCCCCAGCAATCAGCCCCGTAGCGACAAACACGCCGCGATTCCTCTTGACCATTTTCCTGATCAGGTAACTCTTGCTTGGCGGACGAGCACTGATTGGTTCATTCTTGAGGTAGTGCCCCAACTCCTCTGCGAGCGCCGTGGGAGTCGCATACCGACGATCGCGATCCTTCTCCAGGCACTTCATCACAATCCAGTCCAGCTCACCGCGAAGCGTCCTGAACAGCTCGTTATCGCTCATGTGCCGCCGGTTCGCGGCCGTCTTTGCCCGTGCTCGTGTCTGGGCCGTGTCCAGCGCTGTGCCCAGACGCGTGCTCGGCTTGGGCGGTTCGAAATCGCGGATCATCCGTTGCATCTCACGATACATTTTGCTGCGCAGCTCATGCGGCTCCACAGGCAGCATGCCCGTCAACAGCTCATACAACACCACACCAAGCGAATAGACATCCGTGCGTGTATCGATGTCGAGGCCCGACATCTCCGCCTGCTCCGGGCTCATGTACTCGGGTGTCCCAATCATCTGGCCCTGTGCGGTGAAGATCGATTTCTCAGTCAACTGCTGATTCAGCGCTTTGGCGACTCCAAAGTCAATCACCGTTGGATTCGCATGCCCTTCACTGTTGTACCCGACCAGAATATTACTCGGCTTAAGATCTCGATGGATGATCGATTTGGAGTGCGCATGCTGGACCGCGTGACACACCGGGATCAGCAGACGCAGCCGATCCGCCAACGAGAGCTTGTTACGATCACAGAAATCTGTAATCGGCTCACCCTTCACTAACTCCATCACGAAGAACGGCAGCCCTCGATCTGTGATGCCACCATCAAGGACTTTGGCAATATTCGGATGCGACATCAGCGCCAGTGCCTGTCGCTCCGCCTCAAACCGGTTCACCACAAGCTTGGAGTCCATACCCGGCTTGATAATCTTCAGCGCCACCCGACGACGAACAGGCACATCCTGCTGCGCTTGATACACAACACCAAAGCCGCCCTCCCCAAGCCTTGAGATGATCTTGTATGGACCGACATGCTCTGGATCTGCGACGCTTCCAAGTCCTGCCGGTTCGCTGGCATACTCAATAGTTGGCGACTCAGACGAAATCGGATCTTCTCTCTTTGGCTCTTTACCCTGTTCATCCATGTATCAAGTGTACCAACTGAGGGCGATCGACAATCTGCCGAACACTCTCTCGCACTGACACGAAGTGAAGCGGTTACATTCCGCCGATTTGGATTGGGGTGTCAAACAGGGGCGAGATCCCAAGAAAACGGCACTCCTGAAGCCTCACCCCACTCGGTCAAGAGATTTTGGTGGGCCTCTTGGGGCTGATTCGGTGTCAATTGCGGCCCCGCCACCCTCTAAGAAACACCACCTGAGACACTTTTCCCGTGTCACAGGGTCATAACCGTTCGCAGGTTACAAACAATCGCCCTTGAATGAGTGCCTATGCAGGGGGCCAGGACTTTGTAGGGATCCCTGAACAGGATAATTGGCCTGAAAAGCTGGATGGCAGCCACCATGATCACGCTCCGCTCCCGCAGCATCTGGCACCTAGTTGACTCGGTCGCAACCGCCCGTGCATTGACCAAGCCGGTGATGGCTGTACGGGGATGCACGCGTCGCTCCGAGGCTATTTGGATGAAGATCCGGGTCCGCGAGCGGAGCAGAGCCGCGTGAACAACCGCCCAAAGACCAAATGGTGGAGCACCACAAAGTGCTGAACCGCCACTATTCTTCAAGACCGCTGAGCATGCTCCGGATGACGAGTGCTCGTTCCTGAACGGCTTGGCGTTGCGCTGGATCAATCAATCGCATCGCTTTCGTCTCGTCCACCATCCCCAAAGCCGCCTGCAACGCAGACCGCACACTCGCACGCGCTCCGATGGATTCGTCATCGAGGATGACAATCTGTTCATCCCATGTCGCGATCAGTCGTTTCCCATCTTCACTCCAGCTCAGATCTGAGACATACCCGTCACCGCTGAAAACCGCCACACGAT
The DNA here is from genome assembly GCA_965283805.1 of Phycisphaerales bacterium UBA1924. Classification (GTDB taxonomy): domain Bacteria; phylum Planctomycetota; class Phycisphaerae; order Phycisphaerales; family UBA1924; genus UBA1924. The sequence goes on from CBDIPV010000001.1 coordinate 896,362, forward strand.
TCAATGTCTCTGCGTCCCAGAGCATGATCGCCTGGTCATCGGGCACACTCGAAGCGATCAACTCGCCGTTGGTGTCCAGCTTAAGCCTTCCAGCCCGGACGCCGTTGAGCGGGCTTGACTGAATCCGCGTAAGCGAGTCAGAGTTGTATGTGTGGAGCAGCCCCTCTTCCTCCTGGAAAACGAACAGATCACCACCACGATGATCATGAATCAAGTATCGCCCGGGCACGCTGCCGATCTGTCGCCCCGAGCTGACATCGAGGACGACAAACCGAGGCACCTGATCGCTCAGAACCTGGACGAAGAGCTTCCCCCACTCCGAGTCACTGTTCAACCAAAGCATCTTTATGTCGGTGGCACCTTGAGGGCTGGAAACGGAACGCAACAACTCACCGGTGCTCAGCCGAATCAGTTGGATCTCGGTTCTGTTTGACACGGCCACATAGGGAAGCCCCGGGTGAACGACGAACGACAAAACCGGTCCGGGAATCGATCGGGTGGCACCCGATACAAGATCGATGACCCGCAAGTCTCGCTCATGGCCCTGCGTCGTCAGACAAACTGCGTAGCGCCCGTCGCTGGTAACTTCGACTGACCGCCCAACCTCCCCCGGCTCGCCAAGCGCGGCCAGATGCAACCCCGTCGAGGCATCCCAGATTCGGATGCATCCCGCCACGTTGGATCTCCATCCATCCCACCCGGCTGAAACGATGTAGCCGGTGGGTCCGGTGAACCTTGCCGCATTGACATGGCCCTGGTGCCCATTGAGTTCGACTGTGGACATCGAATCCATGTGCCAGAATCGGATGGCGCCATCGATATCCCGCGAGGCGAAGATGTTTGAACCCGGCAGCTCAAAGCTGGCCGATGTGACCATCGACTCGGCCGCCAAAGTTCCCCTGGGCTGTCCGCTTATTGCATCCCATACCCTGATCGATCCGGCCTCCGTGATCGCATAACGGCCGTCATGACTGAGCCAAGCGTGGCTCAGCGGGACCCCGACATTGATGACCCTGGATTCCGGGGAGAATGTTCGGAGATCCCATATTCGAGCGGTACCATCGAGCGAGGCAGTGATCAGCGTGGCCGAATCATCGCTGAAGTCGATGCCCCGGATGAGGTTCGTATGACCCAGAAGCTGTGTCTGAACTGAAAGATCATCCATACTCAAAATGCATGCCGGCCCTCGTCCACCGTTCACGAAGAGCTTCATATTGTCTGGGCTGAAACCGATCCCGGAGATGTCGTAGGGCAGTTCAGGACTATTGAGATCTGGACGAGCATCTCCGATCGGCTTCGAGTACACCATTGCGCCCACGCTGTACACGATCCGACGGCTTGGCCCGTGATACATGATTTGGTTCGCCGCCAACGGGACCTGGAACATGACTTCTTCAGAAATCGTGCCAAGCCCCACATCCCAGACCTGCAGGTTGATGATGTGACGCCCATCGTCACCGGAAGGGCTCTGACGGTCTATCACCGGCTTGAGCATGAGATAGTACTTCGATCCATCATCAGAGAGCTGAGCCCGAAGCGGCCGTGCACCATCCGCAGCCTGTGTAAGACGCGGGATCTCCAGCAAGATTTCTCCGGTCGAGAGATCACGCTGCTCGATGTAGTTCTCGCCATGGGTGTATGTGAAAAACACGGATTCGCCGTCGGGGTGTGGGACCGTGCTTTGTACGGAGTTGCCCGGATTCAGGATGAAGCCCTTGGGCCATGGCATCGCCAATCGCCGATACGACAGGTCCAGTCGTGAGCGTAAAACTGACCACTCCCAACCACGCTGCGCCTCTGGTGCGTCTTCGACATACTCGCTGGCACGCCCGGGCTTCTCGCCCAGCGCCGACCATGCCAGTTGCATCTGGGCGACATAGGTCTGCCGCTCAGCATTCTCCGCTTCTGCATACGCGATGTTCTGTTGGCGATGGGCATTGATAAACCCGGCAGTCGTACCAACCAGCCCAAGCAGAAAGATGAAGATGAGCAATACACAGACGACGGCGGCTCGACGATGTCGACGCAACCACTTCTGCAACAGATACACGCGGCTCGGCGGAACCGCCTCAACAGGGTTGCCGGTCATGTATCGCCCAATCTCGCGACCAACCTCCGCCACCGAGTCGTAGCGTCGACCGGGCGCCTTCTCCAGGCAACGCATGATGACCCAGTCCAGATCACCCGCGAGCATGAGATTGAGCTTGCCCGGCGAAATCGACCGGGTATCCGCGATTGTTGCGATCGTCCCGGTCTGGCTCAGCCGGGTGCTGGGGCGCTGCGGGTCCTCTTCTCGAATGATCCTTTGCATCTCGCCGTAGGCCGCCGAACGCAAACGCTTCGAATCGAACGGTGTAGTCCCGGTCAAAAGCTCATAGAGCAGTACACCAAGCGAATACACATCGGACCGGCTATCGAGCTTTGCGGCCGAGTGGGTCGCCTGCTCGGGGCTCATGTACTCCGGCGTGCCAATCAACTGCCTGAACTCGGTATAGATCGTCTTCTGGCTGAGCGGCGTGCTGGTTGCCTTGGCGATGCCAAAGTCGATGATCTTGGGCACCGGCTCACCGTCGATCTCCGTCACAAGTATATTGGACGGCTTGATGTCCCGATGAATCACACCCTTCTGATGCGCGTGATGCAACGCATCACACACACGCTGAAATAGCTTGAGTCGATCTGTAATCGATAATCGCTGCTCATCGCAATACTTCGTGATCGATATTCCGCGGACGAGTTCCATCACAAAGTACGATCGCCCTGTCACGGTTGTGCCGGTGTCGAAGACCTTGGTAATGCCAGGATGCTCCATGAGTGCCAGCGCTTGCCGCTCGGCCTCAAAGCGGGCAATCACCTGCGCGGTGTCCATACCAAGCTTGATGACCTTCAGAGCGACTTGCCGTCGCACTGGCTCTTCCTGCTCCGCGAGGTACACGACGCCAAATCCCCCCTCACCAAGGCGCTCAATCAATCGATACGGACCGATCCGGCTCCCACCGGCTGGTGCCGAGGCGTCATCCGTGTCCTCTTGGGCCTGGAGGTGCGCAACGAGCAGGTCCTCCGCAAGCGACTCATAGGGCAGCGGCTTTTTCGCTGCCTTGAGCAGACGCAGAACCATCTCACGGACCTCTGGCTGATCGCCAAACTCGCTGAGCAAATACTCATCCTGCTCATCAAGCCCCATTTTCACGACCTTGAGGAACGCATCTTTCGCCTGAGCGAAAAGATCCGGTGAGAGCTCAGGTACTGATTGTTTCTGCGATTCAGGCTTTGGATCAAAGGTCCCACTCAAAGCTGATCTCCCTCTGCCTCACTTGAGAGCCAAGCTCGCGCGAAGGCCCAGTCGTTTGCAACGGTTGATCGGGAAACACACAGGACCAGTGCGATCTGCGACTGCTCCATTCCGCCAAACAAACGGAGCTCCGCGACTCGAGAAGCCCGCGAGTCGACCATTGCGAGCTTTGTGAGAAGTTCGTCAAGCTCAAGAACACGCATCTCGCGTGTCGTCCCAGTGCCATGTTCGGCTGCGAGCAGTTCAAGGGCAATATCGGCGCGAGCCGCCGCTCCGCCACGCTTGATGGCATTTTTGGCGCGAGCATGATCGACCAGAATCTGACGCATCGCGACCGCCGCGGTCGCGATGAAATGCGATTTTTCCAGCTGAACCGATTTCCCCCTCTGAATCTTGATATACGCCTCATGGACTAACGCTGTTGGCTGCAGCGTGTGATGCGGGTCCAGTTTGAGATAGGAACCCGCGAGCATCCGCAGCTCTCGATAGACGATCGGCAACAGCTGGGTTGGTTCGAGCGCGACCGGATCAATCGGAACTGCTGGTTCGGGCTGGGGTTGGGGTTGGCTGTCTTGGCTCAAGATCAATCCTAGGGATGAGAGATTTGAAATCCGGATATACCACAGACTACACAGTCGTACACGGATTCCGAACCGATTGTGTGTTGCCTATCCTGCCAAATTTCGAGAAACCTGACGAAAGGGACCGGCGCGGAGCACTTTTTCTTCTCGACGACCGATTTCCGTCGGGCGCGGCCTGCCCCATTCTCGTTTCTGGAGTGACACCATTCCCGTTGATCTTCAACGGAATCGATCCAAACAGACCCCTGAGGAGAATCGCGATGAACTACAGAAAAGCCACCACAATCGCCCTGCTGGCCGGAATCACGGGGCTCTGTGCACCCGCCCAAGCAGCCCCGCCGCCCGTGAGTTTCACATACCAGGGCTCGCTCGCCCAAAGCGGCGTCGCAGTAGATGGTGCGACACCGATCCAGTTCCGCCTCTGGGACGCAGCATCCGGCGGGTCGCAACTGGGCTCAACCATCGATCGGATCTCGGATGTTGACGCCGGAATCTTCACCGAATCGCTCGACTTTGGGCTCAGCAGCTTTGCTGTGAATCAGGCACTCTGGCTCGAGGTCATCGTTGACGGACAAAGTATGGGGCGCACATCACTCACCGCGGCACCGTATTCGCTCAACACCCGGGGGCTTTCGGTCGACCAGTTTGGCAGAGTCGGGATCGGAACAGTTGATCCTAGCTCACTGCTTCATGTGCAAGGCGGAGTGAATGATTCATCGACAGTTGTTCGACTTGGAAGCGACACTGGATCTGTAAAGGCTAATTTTTCTGTTGGCAACTTTGAAATATGGGAAGCGATTGCTTCAAGCGATGAGTTTAGGATCTCAAAAAACGGCAATGCCTCACCAATTATCATGAAGGCCGATGGCTCTCTAACGCTCCTCGGATCCACTTCTAGCTCTACCAATATTGGCTTCTTTGATGATGTCTTCATGCGTAACAGTGTTCTCATGGGCTTTCTCGGCAATGTCGGAATCGGCACCACAAACCCATTTGACAAACTACATGTTGCCGGGAGCATTCGTGTTGACGATGGAATGCGTATCGGAACCATAGGGTATAGCAATGTCGCATTAACAATCGATCGCCCTCTCGACTTTGGAATCGTTCTTGCTCAAGGCGACGCAGGCAAGCCCGGCGGCGGTTCATGGGCGAACACTTCAGACATCCGCCTCAAGAAGAACATCGCACCAATCGAAGGCGCACTCGACACGCTCCTCGAACTGCGCGGCGTGCACTTCGAGTACAAAGATCCGAAGTCCGTGGGAGAACTTGAAGGCGTGCGTACCGGTTTCATCGCGCAGGAAGTCGAGAAGGTCATTGCCGACTGGGTCTGGGATGCCCAGGACGGATACAAGCGTGTGACCATCCGAGGCTTCGAAGCAATGGCCGTCGAAGCGATGCGTGAACTTCAGACAGAAAACGACGATCTTCGCGAACGCATTGAATCGCTCGAAGCAATGGTGAGCACCCTGATTCAGATTGAAAATTGAGATTCAATCTCGTTGATAATCCAGTTCAACGAACGCACAGACCAGACCACACTCACAAAAGGCAAACCTGATGAAACACAATATAGCCCTCATAGCGATCTTGGCCTCGAGTCCAGCGCTGAGCCAAGACTATCAAATTAAATCATTCACCATCGCCGTAGGCGGCGCTTCGGGCCAGACCATCGGCCCGTTGGTCCTTTCGGGCACCATCGGCCAACCCAACGCATCGGTACCGATCGTGGCTGGGAATCTCACGCTCATCGGCGGCTTCTGGCCGACAACTGCAACGCCCCAATCATGCATTGCAGACCTGAACGGCGATGGCGAGCTCGACTTCTTTGATGTCTCCCTGTTCCTTACCGCATTCGCCCAGATGAGCCCATCGGCTGATTACAACTCCGACGGCCTCTACAGCTTCTTCGATGTCTCAATATTTCTCGGAGCATTCGCAGCTGGATGTCCTTGAACGGACGAGAAGCCACTGAAATACATTCGCAGAGGGGAGAGGGTTTGTGAGAAATCACAAGCCCTTTTCTCGTAGACATTTCCCAGTTTGATCGAATAGAGGGCTCGCAACTCTCCTCGGAACACCGGCAACCGCAACCAAAGTCAAACACCATGCCATAGTAGAGCTAGATCTCAACCGGCCTGAACTTCACACCCGTCCCCGCCACATCATCCGCCAGGATGGCGCGGTTCGCCCCAAGAGATGATGCCGCCGATGAATCCATCAACATGGTTGAATCGGATGCGCTCATCTGCATGAGCACTCGCAACCCAAACTCTCCGATCACAGAGCGATCCATTGCTCTTTCGAGGTTGCTCAGCGTATCACACCAGCCGCAGACCCACACTCCACGCTCGGGGCCTTCGAGCAGCACACTGGCCAGGTCCTTGTCCGGTGAAGCCGTCTCTTCATCGAGCGAGAAGCCGTAGCTGTCGCTTTTGCGAAGTGATCGCAATCGATGTATGCCGTTGAGGACCAGTAAGACCGGCTCACCCCCACTATTACCACGATCCTGGATCAAGGTCCGCAGTTCAGATACCACGCGTGCCGCTTGGTCTGCACCGACGACCTCAATGGAGTTGCCATGCTTCGCAAAGGCGGACTCGGCGGCCCCGTGCTGTGTGTCGTCCTCGGGGGTCGGATCAACAAAGATGACCCGGGCTCCCGGAGATGCAGCAAAGGTCCGTGATCCGGAGATCAGCATGCCCATCGCCGGCTCGGGCTGTGGACTGACAATCAGCAGGTTGCCCCCGGAGCGTTTGGTAAAGGCCGGGGCGGCAGGCGGTGCGATCGCGACCGAATCACCAAGCAGCATGCGTGGGATGTTCCGATCCGGGTAGGCCTTGTCGAATGCTTCGAATGATTTCTCAAAGACCGCCGGCTTGTTCCCCTCAAACACGACCGCTGGGGCACGATCTCGCGGGTCCGGTGGCAGCTGATCGAGCGCGGCATCTCGCTGAGAATCGGACAACCACGCGGTCTGGAACGGGCTGTTGCCCTCTACCAGTCCCCCGGCATTGTTGTAAATGGCCTCGCCCGGGCGTTCGAGCAGTCGTGCCGCGTTATTGTCCTCACCCAGAATCAGATAGGAATCGGTCTCGGAGCATTGCAACGCGATCCGCACACCGATCTGACCCAGCGTTGAACGGGCGAGCGAGTACGCACCCGCGAGTGTCTGCGATCCCAGGACCACATGCACGCCGAACGCGCGGCCCTGGCGTACGAGCCGATCGAGCAGCAGCGTGGCATCTGCTGACACCTCATCGTCCTCGGTGAAGAACTCCTGAAACTCGTCGATCAACAGCAGCAGTCGAGGCAGCTGCTCCTCAGGTGCCAATGCACGCGCGTTCTGGAGATTCTGTGCACCGAGCTTGCGAAAGAGCTCGCCGCGTGATGTGAGTTCATCATCGAGCCGCTGCAGCACCGAAAGCCCGAACTCTCGGTCCGACTCGATCGCCACGGCACGTACATGGGGCAGTCGGCCACCCGTGTAGGCTTTGAACTCGACGCCCTTCTTGAAGTCGATCAGGTACATCTGCAACTCATCGGGCGAGTACCACATGCCCGCGGCGGTGATCATCACATGCAGCAGTGTGGACTTGCCCGATCCCGTACGGCCCGCGATCAACGCGTGCTGCCGGGTGCCCACGCCGAGCCGCAGCTCCTGATTCTTCTGGGCCCCGGATCGCCCTAATGGGACGACCAGCTCTTCGTCGCAATGCCTCGACCAGAACTCCGCCTCCGCCGGTGCGAGCCGATCAAACGGAACCTCAACGCGACCGGCCACCTCGCTGGCGGCGGCAACTCGATCGAGGATTTGACTCGTGAGCCGATCTTTGGGTTCCTGGTCCATCAGCATCTCGACGCCATCGAATCGCGGATCGGCAAATCGGATCGTGCCCTGGCTGATCTCCAAGCCGACCGCGCTGGCTTCGAGCGTGCTGCGGAGATCCCCCGGCAGCTTCTGATCTCGTGTCATGCTCATGATCGCATACACGCCGCAGCGCGGGCCAGATTCGAGGATGCTTTTGAGCCGTGCGGCACCCGCGTCCGTGAGCGATTCGTGCAAATCTGCGATGATGACAAAGCGATAGGGCTCAGCGATCTCTCCAGCCGCTTGGTTGTACTCCTCGATGGTGGCATAATCAGCCCGCAAATACTTCTGGATCACGGTCTGCATGTGCTCGGTCAGATCGTGAAGCTGCCGCTCGATGTGCTGCGGGTCCGCCCAGATGCGTTGCCCGACCGGAGAGGGGTCGAGATCCGAGAGCCGCATGAACCCGGCAAATGATTGACCGATCCCTATTGGATCCGCCATCACCAACCGTGCCTTGCGGGCCGGGAACGAGGCGAGCACCCGTGTCATCGCCATACGCATCGTCGAGAGCGCCGCATCCCGCCCGTCCGTGTCGTGCTCGATCAGCAATGACTTGGGCCCGGGCATCGCGAGGACCCCCGCAAGCTCAAGGCGCTCGGGAAGGGCCAGTTGTTCTCTGATGGCGGGATCGAGCCGAGCGAGTCGCTCGGACATATCAAGGCGAGTGCTCAGCACCCGCAACACCCCAGGTACTTCGGTCGGCTGCTGTGCCTGAGCCATCTCTGCCCAGGGCAGGTTGGTGCTCGTTGCCATGTCATTGATCTGGCCAAGCCTTTCAATCGCAGGGCGTACCACACGCAGCAACTCACGCTCGGAAGCTTGACGAGTTGACTCAAAGGAAGAATCGGCCGCTGATATCCGCTTATCATGGACGGCCTGCGCCTCTTTGGCAGTGTCTGTATACCGCTCTTCGATCGCTGAAAGCTGTGAAGCGTGCCAATCATTGACGGTCTTGCGATCCTGCTCAAAGCGAGTGGCAATCTCATCTCGCCGGGCTTCGAAGGACTCGGCCGCCACTTTCACCGCTGCCCCTGCCTTGCGGTCCGCGTCGGTTGAAATCACCCGCAGCGTGTGTTCTGCTTTGGTGATCTCGGACGCATGCTTCTCTCGTAACGCGACCAATCTGTTTTCGTGCTCAAACTCCAGCCGCATTCTTAAAGCTTCAGCATACACCCGGGCACGCTCGATCTTGGCTCGCGCGTCCATCGCCAACTCGATCTTCTTCTCTCGCTTGCGAAATGCCGCGAACATACCACCGGTTGAGTATGCATCGATCGCTGCGCTTGCATCAAGGATGATCGCGCCAAGCTCTTCGATCGTCGGTGATTCAAAACTCGGTGGTGGTTCGATGGGTAATGTCGACAGGTGCCGGACAAGGGATGGCCCGATCGTGTCGATCAGATTTGATTCGAGTGTTTCGATCGATTTCTGATGCTCACCGAGCGAAGTAAGCAACTGCTTGTGCGATCGCTGCTCGTTGAGCAGATTGGACTCAAGCACGGTTTCAGCAAGCCAGACGCTCTCGTTCTTGGTCTTCTTCGCCTTTGAAACCTTGCTCTGATGCTCACCTCGCACCGACGACTCTTCTTTGTGTCGATCATGCTTTGCCGCATCAAGCTTGGAAGCCTGTTTCGCATCGATCTCGCCTTGCTTTGATGCGTGCTCGGCCTCGACCTGTTCGCGCAGCTTGCCTCGACGCACTTCAGCATCCGACAGCTTATTCTCGAGAGTGACTCGCGCGGCTTCACGCACCTTCGACCGCTCGGTGCCCGCCGCCGACATCACCTCGATAAAGGCATCCAGCGACGCGATAACCTCGGCATAGGCCTGTGCCTGCTCGTGGTAGCCCAAGTGATCGGATGCGCTCATACTCAAATCACCCTCATCCTCAGCTTGGGACCCGCTCACTCCGCCGCACGCCTCGCCTCGTCGCAGGCTGATTGTAACCGATCCATCGCGTCGCAGGCCTTCCGTACGGGCTGATCGAGGTTCGCGATGAAGTCTTGCTCAAATCGCTCGGCATTCTGATCAGACCACGAGGTCTTACATCGTCGCCATGACACCCGCAAATGCTTGACCGCATCGGTCAGAATACCTTTTCCAGAGGACTGGCTCATACGCTCTGTTCCCCGGTCTGATCGATCCCATCTTCCGCAGGTTTGCCGCTCGGAGACGAACTATTCTCCATCCTGGCCTTGGTGTACTCATCGAGCGACTTGATGTATCCATCGAGCCGTCCGACCGCGGTGGTCATGTCCGCCCTCGCGATCGAAGCCATCGGCTGCACCGCTCCCCGGTAGCGGTCGATCTCTTTCTGCAAGTTGAGAATCGCACGCCGGGTTCGTTCGTATTTTTCCTCGGCCTCGCGCACCCTGCGTTTGGCGAGTTCGTACGCCTTGCGGGCATCCACCGATGGCCGGGGGGTTTGGGATGAAGTCTGTTGGACCAGCTTGGAGTTGGCCACAACCGCCTGCTCGGAGCGAATCCGGATCTCACGCTTCCAGTAGGGCAGCCGATCCTGCTGCAACCAGCTCATCACACGACCCGCATCGGATCCCGGGCTGGTCAGTGCCCGCTGAGCGTCCTCGCTGAATCGGATCAATGCCGGCCTGAACTCAGCCAGCGCCCGGATATCCGATACGCGTGCACCCGGCCCCATATCAACGCTGCCTCAGGTACTCATCAAGCCGATCCGCCTTGCGGAGCAGGAACGGCACCTGCTGGTCGATCGCCTCACGGAAGCGGGCGAGCTGTCGCATGGTGTCCTCAAACTCTTTCTGAAACTTCGCCTGCTCCTGATCCCGCCAGGTCTGGCTGAGATTGGCCATCTGCCCGTTGAGCTGGGTGAGCTGCTGCTCCATCCCGCTCCCGAAGCGTTTGAGCAGTTGAGCGAAGCGGCGGATTTCTTCTGGATCGGCGACAGCTTTGGACATGGTTCTCATTCTAACAGACGACAAGCGGGTATGGGCTCGGATTCATGGAATCGGATGGGTGCTGACCCCCTTTCCTTTCGTCCAATCGCTGTTTGAGTTCCTTCTCGAGACCCGATCGCCTTGAAAAGGCTGCATGGCATGAGGTGCTGGACATAGCGCCTCCAACCCCCTCATAACCAGTGCACTGGATCTCAGAGACTCGAGAGACTTTGGGGCCGTTTTCGCGCCGATTCGGTGAGAATCGATGCGATTCTGGTTATGGCATGCGCGACATCAGAGACACGCTCATGTCAGAGCAGACCGCCGTATTGTCCCCAGAACAACGAAAAACACCGCCGTGTCTCTCGGCGGTGTTTTTCGTGTACTTTGGGGTCGAAATCTTTCGATACCGACGGTGGAATAGAGGTCCCGCCACCCTCTTCGAAACACAACCAGAGACACATTTGGCATGTCTCTGGGTCATAACCCGTCAGCGGTTGCAAACATTGACTCTCCAGTTATGATCATCCGCCCTCTCTCGTGAGGGCCAGGACTTTGTGGGGGTCCGCAAACACTGTTTTAGCCGAATAACGAAGGTTGGAAGATCCATGCTCAGTCTCCGCTCGCGCAGCGTGTGGCACCTGGTTGATTCGGTCGCAACGGCCATATCGCAATCATACGGCATCGCGAGGGCCCGTGCGTTGACGAACCCGATGGCGGCGGTGCGTATGAAGGCCCAGCGAGACCATTTATATACAGAAGCCGCACTGCTCGAACGAGAGCTGGCGATCTTCCGATCCCAGCGGCTGGACAAGCCACCGCGCCAACGCCCCCACTTCAGCCCCGAACAGCGCGCCGAGATCATGCAACTGGCGGCGCTACGCCAGTGGAGCGCGGCCTATACCGCCATGCGCTTCGGGCTCCACGAAAACACTATCCGCAGTTGGAAGAAGGCCCTGCTCGACAAGCGCCGGGCGGACCAGGTGCTCAGATCCCCGCCGTAGAACCGGCTCGAGCAAAGCGTGCGGCACACCGTCCAAGAGATCCGCAAGCTGCGTCCGGAAAGAGACTTCGGGACGCGGTCGATCGCACGGCACATGGTGCGGGCGGGGATTCAGATCAGCCGGGCGTCGGTGCGGCGGATCCTTGAAGAGGAGATCGTCAAGTCGGATCCCCGGCCGCGCGCAACAGCCCCGGCCCGGGCGCACGACTGCCCGCTGCTCAACCCCAAGGGGCCCCACGAGGTGTGGCACACGGACATCACCGAGCTGCGCATCCTGTGGAAGAAGTTTGAGATCGCGGCGGTGCTCGACGGGTACTCGCGCAAGCTCCTGGCGATCAAGGCCTTTGCGCGGAAGCCGACCACGCGGGACATGCATCTGCTGGTGAAGGAGGCGGTCCGGCGCGAGGGGCGGGCGGCTCGCTTTCTGATCTCCGACCGCGGGTCCCAGTTTCGCAGGCGTTTCACCCAGGGCTGTCAATCGGAGGGGATCCGGCATGTGAAGTGCAAGGTGCGATGCTGGCAGCTCAACGCCAAGATCGAGCGGTACTTCCGCACGATGAAGATCTGGATGCGAAGCACCTGGCTCATCCCGACACAACCACGGATGCAGCATCGCCTGGATCAGTACAAGGCGTGGTACAATCAGCACCGGGTGCACGGGGCGCACGAAGCCCGCACTCCGGCGGAGCGGATGGAAAGGGTCAACCACCAGCCCATCCTTTATACAGCGAGAGGAGATCGGATCCCGGAGATCAGCGTCAGCAGACACATCGCGAGAGGCGACCCGAAGCTCTTCCGGCTGGAGATCCGGGTCCGAGAGCGGAGGCGGGCCGCGTGAACAGCCTGCCAAACACCGAAAGGCGGAGCACTACAAAGTGCTGGACCGCTACTCTGGACCGCTACTGACCCTGCGACGTTGAAATCAAGGCCCTATTGAGTGTGTGTGGGACGAGTTGTTATGGACAGCCCTGGGAGAAGAATGTCAGCAACTGAGAAATATCAAAGAAGTCCAGCGATCCGTCTCCAGTCAGATCCGCACCAAGATCGTTGTCTGAGAACATCGAGAGGAACGCGGAGATATCAAAGAAGTTCAACACGCCGTCTTGGTTGAAGTCCGCATCACAAGGTGAGACGCCTTCAATTGACAGATCCCAACCGAGCAGACGGAACGCAAGCCTATCGGCTGATGTAAAGAAATCGGGAGCCAGGCGGTCGAGTGGTACGGTCGGGTCCATCACCCCGATTGGTCGGTCGAGGCCGAGCAGTTGGTCATCTTTCCAATGGCTCGCCTGTCGTCCGTCACCGTCCGTGCCCGTCGAAAGCCGGAGGGGTTCGGTAAACGGCTGCACCGCACCGACTGTATCGATCGCGGCTTCGACACCGATACGGAGTTCACGCAGCACGCTCGTATCAGAGATGTCATCCAGCGATCCGGGATCGTTGCTTTCACCATCGATGCCAAATCGGAACAGATCCAGACTCGTACGGATAAACTGGCTGTCTACGCCGCTGACAAACCCCATGGTGTGCCCGATCTCGTGGATCATGACTGATTCGAGATCGATCGTATCGGGCGTAACCCCGTCCGAGTTATCGAGATCAAAGACAAAGTCCGTATTGAACACAATGATTCCATCGGCCACAGAGATGTCCCCCGGGTCAGAGAATCCGAGCGACTTGCGCACAGCCCGGGTGTCCCCGTAAATCGGGATCGAGTTCGTCCCGCCGTTTCCAATGTGCGGGAACTGGCTTAGCGGCAATGCAGAGATGTAGTCGATGGTGTCCACACCGGCACGCGCGATCAGTGCCGAGCGGGTATCCTGGTACGGGCCGTTCCCAAGAATTGAAGATTGTGCCGCGGCAATGAACGGTTCTCCGCTCGTGAAATCGACTTGATAGAGGATTCGCACCGGACTGCGAACGAGATTCTCCCATCGCAGAACCGCCCGCTCGATCGCCGCCATGAACTCTTGATTGGCGGCGACCTCCGGGGATACGTCGAGCACGATCTCTAGGCCGCTCAGCCGGGCATTTTGATTCTCACGGATCGCGTCTCGCTTGGCAAGCAGCTTTGTGCGTGAGTTGTGTAGCGCTCCACGCGCACGATCCAGTTGTGCGCCGCTTGGGTGAGCACAACCGCGGCTATCGCTCACACGTATGATCTCAACTTCTAGATCGGCATGCTCTATGCCGAGTGAAGTTCCGATGTGCTCTGGAGCGACAAGCACGCTCGCCGCTGCAACAACTGCTAATGTCCACATGGGCTACTCCGAAAGTGACTCAGCGCTGGATGCTGCAGAGCGGAACTGGCTCTGCAAAGTGGGTGATTGAGTGTGTCATTCCTAGATTCTATAAAATATGCCGCATCAGCCCTTCGACCGCAGCGGCACCGTGTTTGATGTTGAGGTCTTAGGCCCGACGACGACGCATGGAGAGAAGCCCCGCAGACACGAGCACGCCGAACGTGCCGGGCGCCGGGACGAGGTTCGCCGACACCACCCCCTGGCTCAATGCCGAAGCGCCCTCGTCAGCGTATAGATCGAAGGCGAACTGGTAGAACCTGTCGCTGCGGAGCTGGATCGTCGTTGTCCCCGCGAGACCGATGGCATCGGCGGATGTCCCGAGCGATGTCACCGTCAGGACACCGTCGATCAGTTCACTGGGTTCGAACGAGAGGTCCTCTGACTCAAAGAGCTGCCACCCGGCGAGGCTCTGCATGCTGGTGATGTCCCAACTCACTTCGAGTTGGTAGGCGGACGAGACCGAGAACAGCGAACTCATGTTCGAATAGGCGTAGGCCTCGGTGCTGACCTGACTGAACGAGCCACTCCAAACGCCAGCAACGGAGTCCCATGCCCATGTGGCGGTCGACCCGAGTGTGTCGATCGAGCCCGACGCTGCCGGGGCCATCGAGAACCCCATGGTTCCGTCGAAGGCACCCGCATAGCTGTCATAGTCGTACGCGTAGGCACCCGCCAGTGTGTTCTGGTTGGTAAAGCTCTGGGCGGATGCATCTGGAGCGGCGATACCGGCACTCAGGATGGCTCCTCCAAATATACATGTTGTCCAATCTCTGATCTCTCTCATCGTGTATCTCCAAAAACAGTCGCGAACATGGTCCGTCGAAGCACTCGCCATTGCCGGACTCGCGTGGGTGAATCTACACGACATTAATCATGGCGTCAATCATTAATGATGTATTTGATGAAAAATCAGACTGCTCGCCCTGCTGGCTTACAACTTCCGCTATAGTAGTGAAATGCCCGAGCAAACATCATTTAAAGGGGGTTATGCGGATCCAAGCGATGATCTCGTTGCCGATCTGGACCGAACCTACTCTGGCCTTCGGCTGGCCTTTGTTCGGATGTTTCGCGGGTTGGGAATTGATGGCAATGCCGGCTCTGTGGTTGCCTCAGAACTTGGTATTAATCGACAGTTGGCGTGGCAGATTGCCACCATCGTCTCCGAACCCATCTGCTCTGCCGGCTTGAATGTCCTGCCCGGTCGGCGTGGTATGGAACTGGTGATTGAAGCCTGTGCCGCACGCTGCACCGACTCGAGTCTTGTGAAAGCGGCATCTCAGGCACTCGAGTCGTTCGAGGCCGCCGTGCACACCCACGCTGGTGACCGGGCGTCTCTATCCCTGCTTGCTGCGGCATGGGAGCCCGCCGAAATCGAGCACCGGACCGAGTCGCTCCGTCGAGAGGGGTTTCGTGCACAGTGCGCCCTTCTGGGGGTGCAAGCCAAGACGCAGATACGGGGCGTGATCTATGCGCCTTCCCGGTGCGGCGACGCTTCGCGTGTCTCCATGGCTTCCTACCAGTGCTTCTCGGAAGTGGCACGGTTCCGACGCGATCACCCGGTCCGGCTGTTGTACATCGAAACACCAACACACGATGATGGCTCTCTCGCGATGCCGATCGAAGAGATGCCGAGCCATGTCAGCGAGAAGTTCCGGCTCGAGGCCGACCTCTCGAGTGGGTGCCCTGAAGACATCGAAACCGTCATCCAAGGGAATCGCGCATGGATCAATCTCAAGCCCGGATCGATCGGTCGAAATGCAACAGGCACTTGGATTTTCAGTGGCAGCGCCAGCTATGAGCACCCGAGGTACCAGAATGGGCTCGATGCATACAACCACGTCGGGCTGACCTCGCTGGTGCCCACGGAAACAATCCACATCGACTGCCTGATGGATCGCTCACTGGCGGAACATGTAGCGCTCAACTCAAACCTCGAGTTGCTCTGTTTCGACGCTTCGACAGGACTCCCAAAGCGCCCGATCGGCCGCGACGACCCAGCGTATCTCTTTGATGTCTTCAGAAGGTCACCGCTGGGTCCTGCTGAGATCGAGTGTGATTCATCGTACCCACAGCTGGTCAGCGCCGTTGAGCGGGCCGCAGCGCGTGTTGGTTCTCGGTTGGACGATCTGGTTGGTGTTCGCTTCACATCGATGTATGTCATGTCGCCAATGGACTTCGTCATCGCACGCAAACTGCCAGAAGCATCGGACTGATCCTTGGCATGGCGCAACGCAAGAAACCAATGATGCCTGCACCGTTGAAGCGGAGCCCCGCCGTCCTGCGGGAACTATCCGTTCTTCGAGAGCATCTTGATGCAGGTCGGCTCGCCGAAGCGAATCGCGTCGCGGCATCGCTCGGAGCAAGGCTCAAACGTGATCCGGAGGTACTCTTTCTCCGGGCGCTCATCGCCGAGCGAAGACGAGATCTTCCGTCAGCATTGCGTTACGCGATCGCTTCTGTCGATTCCGCTGAGCATCCAGAGGCGCTGATGATCATGTCCCGTGTTCTGCGTGCCCGTGGCGATACCGAGGCGGCCCTGTCTGCGTGTGATCGCGCGCTGCGTCTTCGTCCCGGCACAATGCCGTATCTCATCCACCGCGCGGGCACGCTCGAGGAAGCCGGGCGTATCGAGGAAGCTCGGTCGACGATCGATCCGCTGATCACAGACATCGAGCGTCACGGGCGCCAGATACCAGCACCGCTCCGGTTCGAACTCGCCAAGCTGCTAGTGCAAGAGAAAGATTATGGTCGGGCTGTTGAAGTGATCGACGCAGTCCTGAGCGAGGGATCGTCTCCCGCCGAGTTCTGCAGACTCG
The DNA here is from genome assembly GCA_965283805.1 of Phycisphaerales bacterium UBA1924. Lineage (GTDB taxonomy): Bacteria > Planctomycetota > Phycisphaerae > Phycisphaerales > UBA1924 > UBA1924. The sequence goes on from CBDIPV010000001.1 coordinate 913,146, forward strand.
CTCAGTATCTCAAGGCGAAGGCGTTGGATCGGAGCGGTTCGTATGCGGAGGCCTTTGCTGCCTCGTCTGCTGCAAACGATATCGGTCGCATCGACTTTGATCCGCGGCTGTACGAACAGCAGGTCGGCTTGCTCATCAGTAACTGGTCCGCTGAACGACTCGCTCAGTTCCCAATCACATCGTGTGATGACGATACCCCCGTATTCATCGCGGGCATGCCCCGTTCGGGGACATCCCTGATCGATCAGATCATCGATGCCCACCCACAGGCCTCGGGCGTGGGAGAACTCTCAACAATCGAAGCCTTCTCGGCGGCACTCAGTCGAGACTACCACCCGGATCTGCAACCACCACACTGCTTCGGCTCCAACGGTGCACACGCTTGGAACCGTGTGGCTCGCGACTACCTGCGTCAGGTTCGCGCACTGGCCCCCTCGGGCTCTCAGCGGATCGTGAACAAAGCCCTTGGCAACAACAAACTCGTCGGGCTGCTCGCACGCTTGTTCCCACGCACCAGAATTATTCACGCGATGCGTGATCCACGCGATGTTGCGATCTCATGCTACATGGGCGGCTTTAACAATCGGCTCCATCCGTGGACCACTCGATTGGAATGGGCCGCCTGCGCGTGGGAGCAATCGCAACGGCTCATGGATCACTGGAAGTCTGTGCTCGATGTTCCCATTCTGGATGTCAAATACGAGAGCCTTGTGCGGGCACCGGACGAGGAGTTCCCAAGGCTCGTTGAGTTTCTGGGCCTTGAATGGCACCCGGCGTGTCGAGATTTTTACAAGCAGCGCCGAACGGTCCGTACGCTGAGCTACGACCAGGTCAACCGCCCGCTCTACACCACCAGTTCGGGCCGACACATGAACTACGCGGCCCGCATCGAAGGGATCAGCTTCCCCGCGTACGACCCGTAGGGTCCAAATATTCGGCCGATACCCTCTATAGAGGTCCCGCAACCTTTTCCGGAAACGCCCTTTGAGATACTCTGAGCGTGCCGCTGGAGCATTCTCGTTCGTGAGTACGCTCACAAGCACCTAAACTAGTGCGCATGCAGGGGAGGGCCAAGACTTTGTGGGGATCTCTGAACAGCGTATTTGGCACGATAATGAGGATGGCATCCAACCTGATCACGCTCCGCTCTCGCAGCATCTGGCACCTGGTCGATTCGATCGCAACCGCCATATTCCAATCATACGGCATCACGCGGGGCCGTCCACTGACCAACCCGAGGCCGCGGTGCGGAAAAGGCCATACCGGATAGCGGGGATCGACCCAGAGCCCATCGTGATACACAGCGATAAGAGAGCGAATCCCGGATATCACGGTGAGTAGGCACAACGCAAGGGGCGATCCGAGGCTCTTCCGGCTGGAGATCAGGGTGCGGGAGCACGAGAGGGCCGCTTGAACAACCGCCCAAAGATCGAAAAGCGAGGGACACAAAGTCGCTGAACCGCTACTAGCCCATAGAATCTGTTGTTCTTATATACAGGCACCAGAGCCTACTCGCGGAAGGTGCCAGCTCGTAGATGTTATGGTATCATGGACAACCTTCGGCGAATGCTGTGAGGAATAAACTCACATCGAAGAAATTAAAGTTTCCGTTACCGTCAAAGTCTGCGATTGTGCCATCGCTTGCAAACGCCGCCAGGAAAGCGCTGACATCAAAGAAGTTAAGCACACCGTTCTGATCCAGATCTGCAGCACAGGCCCGGGGCGCGAGCTGGTTCAAGTGAACCTCGACAAATGACGCATTGCTGCTCGCGACCAGTAAATCTGTCAAGCCGTTGCCGTTAACATCTCCTGCCGCCAACCCAATTGGGTTTCCAGGGGTGAAATACCTCGAGTTATTCAGGAAGCCGCCCTCGCCATCATTGATCATCACCAGGAAATCATCCGAGAAGAAGTTTGCGATGAGCAGATCCACGAAACTGTCTCCGTTGATGTCCTCCATCAAGACATCCACTGGGTTATCACCGACATCATAATCTTGGCCTAACTGAAATGATCCATCTCGATCATTGATAAAAATCGTGACGCTATCGCTGAGCGCGTTCGTGACCGCGAGATCCAAATAACCGTCCTGATTCGCGTCGCCGTAGCTGATCCCGTACGGAGACTCACCTGAGGCGTATGAAGTGAATGGCAAGAGAGATCCCGTACCATCGTTCAGGAATACGCTCATATTGTCCGAGATGTTGTTTGCTGTGGCGACATCTGGGTACCCGTCATTATTCAGATCGCATGCGACGATGTTCCTCGGTGCCAATCCGGAGGGATACCTTGCTACCTCAACCAGTGCGCCCCCACCGGTGTTGTCAAAGCGAACAATCTCATGGTCGCGACCGCCTGCAGCGACTGCATCGATATCCCCATCCGCATCAAAGTCTGCAAACTCCACATCGTACGCTCTGTCACCAACTGGATACGACGATGGAGAGCCAAAGGTGCCATCGCCCATGTTCAGCAGGATAGTTAAATCATCAGTCTGAAGGCTCGTAGTACCAATATCCAGATCCCCATCCAAATCCAGATCCGCGAGCTCCACCGAATACATTTGATTTGTTCCTGCAGAAAGAACTGCCTGTTTAAACTCCCCAAGGCCATTGTTATTCAATATCGATAAACTCACACCATCAAGATTCGCGGTCACCGCATCCAAGTCGCCGTCGGAATCAATGTCGCCGATCTTGATGCTGATTGGCCTTCGCTCGATCTCATACCGATCAGGAAAGTTAAACTGCCCGCTTCCGGTCCCGAAGTACACCCCAACTTCACCCCGCTCAACCCGCGTAGAAATCAAATCAACCAGGCCATCACCGTTGAGATCAACGAGTTCAAGGCCTCTTGCGCCGTCTCCTACAAAGTGGTTGTACTGGAGCTCAAGTGAGCCCGCGCCATCATTCAAGAAAATGCTCAACTGCTCATACCCCGAGCTGCTGAGTGCGATGACATCAGGGTCTCCATCACCATCAAGATCAGCAACTTCAAGCTCACTGCAGTTCGGTGGAACAGAGAAGGCTCCGAGGAAAGTGAAAACTCCCTGCCCCGAGTTGAGATGAACATCAACTCTGCCCCCGCTGGCGACCACAGCGTCGAGATCGAAGTCTCCATCGACATCCGCTAGTTCGACTTCCACGGGATCACTACCAGCGGTCGATTCTGACGAGAACTCGAAATTGCCGGCACTGTCATTCTTGAAGACTTTCAAGTATCCATCACGACGTTCGGTCGTCAGAATATCAATGTCTCCATCGGCATCAAGATCCCCAATTGCGAAGCGATCCTTGAGACCACGCTCTGAGATTCGCTGCTCCTCCCGAAAAACCAGCCCACCATCATTAAGGAAGATGCTTAGTTCGTTCCCACTATTGTTGAGAACGGCTATGTCGATATCAGAATCGGAGTCAAAGTCACCGAACTCGACCTCCCACGGCTCTCTTCCCGCTGTTAATATAACCGGAGCATCAAACATCGCAGATCCAGCATTTTTGAATACCCAGACCGAGTCTTGGTCAGAGATGCACGCAACAATTTCTGCTAGTCCATCGCCATCGAGATCCTGAATCCCCAAACCAAACGGTTCTTCCCCCGCTGCGTAAGTCTGGTACAGCGAGAGAACCCCAGTGCCGTTATTGAGCAGCACACTGATTGTGTCGCTCCTGTAGTTTGATACAACTACATCCTGATCGCCATCGTTATCAAGGTCACCAGAAACCGCGTTGAACGGATCGGCACCCACAACCGTCTTGGGGATTGGGAAAAGGACCGATTCGGCCTGTCCGCGCAGGATGCCAGCTAAAGCGCTAATCACGCAGAAGCCAACTGCGACGAGGGTCCGTATTTTCAAGTTCATGTCTCGTACCTCAGCAGCTCAGAATCAACCATTTCTATAATGCCAAAGGACTGGATTCCAGACCCTCTTATCCAAACCACTCACTCGGGGACTATGAGGCGAATCTGAGCTGATCGATACGCCAAACGACGCGCACGCGAACCACGCCTCTCTCCATCAAACCATGAGTACTCTACTGTTGGTCCGGCCTTGCTCCGCACACTCCTTAGGAAGATTAACAGATTTCTCGCTCCCCCTCAACGACTATTTATCACCCTGAGCATCGTCTGGGGTACCAAATAGTCCAGGTATTCGACCGTCGTCATCAGCGATCGGTGCCCGAGCTGCCGTTTGATCACGGCAATATCGATGTTCTCGGTCCGCAACTCGGCCGCGTGGGTATGCCTCAGGCCATGCGCGTGGAACCGCTTGTGGATCCCAGCTGTGCGTGCAAGCTCAGGAAACTTGCGTCGCAGGTATCCCGAGCTTACCGGCTGCCCGCTACCCGTCACGAACAGTGCTTGGCCCGGCGAATACCCCATGCCTGCGTGCTCTATGATCCAGCTACTCATCGCCTCGCCACCGCGTGAATCGATTCCCACCGTCCTCGCCCAGCCACCCTTGCCTTGCAGCACTCTGATAGCACCACGCTCCAGGTCGATATCGCAAGGCCGCAATGCCAGCGCCTCGGATATGCGCAGCCCCGTCCGCCATAGCACCACGATCAAGGCATAGTTTCGTCGATCCGTCCACATATCTGTACCGCACGCCAATAGCAGCGCCTCTATCTCGTGCCGCGTGAGCACCTCAGCTGGGTATCGCTTCGTCATCATCCCTCCCGCGTCTGGGGTATCCTCTGGATCGATGGATACGGATTGTCCGTAAAGTCGTATCCAGCGAGTGATACCCCGACACGCGAGCATGGATCAAGCGTTTTCTGCCGCTCTTCGGCGCTCCTCCCACTCCGGCGGCGGAGTGCCGCGGATCAGGCGGATCACGATCGGCGCGCGGCCGCAGCGCGGGCACGGGCCCGGCGCGGGCTCCTCCTCGCCCATCAGCAGCTTGACCTGCGTCTTGCCCCCGCACAGCTTGCACGCGCCGTCGGCGCGGACCCGCTTCTCCAGCGTCCCCACCCGCATGCGCAGACGACCGCTCACTTGTTCTCCTCCTCGCTCATCGAGCGCTCCAGCTTCACCACGCGCACCGCCAGGTCGTCGAGCTCGATGCTCTCACGGGCAAACTTGAGCACGTTGGTCGCGGCCGAGACCCGGGCCGACCAGGTGGCCTTGGGGTCGTGCATGATGCGCAGCAGCGTGGCCACCGCCGCGGACGAGGAGCGCTGCGTGAGCCCGATGGCCTGCACAAACGCCTCGCGCCGGACAAAGCGGTACGCCTCCTCGAAGTGGTCCAGCCGCATCCAGCGGTGCAGGGTTCGCTCGCCCACGCCCGCGCTGGCGGCCGCAGCCGCGACCGAGGGCTCGCGGAGCAGCGCCAGGATCGCCTGCTGCTGGGGGGTGTTGAGGCTGGTCTCGCTGTGGCGCGGGGGACGGTCGGCATGCTTACTCACGGGGCACCTCCAGAAACTCTGTAAACCGGGGCGGAATCGCCTTGCAATGGGGCACGGGTTGGGCCTTCATGGTGACCAACGCCCGCCCGTCGCGGGCACATACGAAAGGAGCCATCAAGATGACGACCACGAAGAAGAAGACGAGTCCCAAATCCGCCCCCAAACGCCCCGTGTCGCCCGCGTCCCGCAAGGGTGCCAAGAAGGCGGCCACGCCCCCCACCGACGCGCCCAACGCCACAGCGCCCGCCGTGGTGCGCCGTCCGCCTAAAGAGCCCAAGACCAGCGCCATGCAGGCGGCGGTGATCGTGCTCAAGGACGCGCCGCCCGAGGGGATGAGCGCCAAAGATATGATCGAAGCGATGGCCAGCCGCAAGCTCTGGACCAGCCCGGGCGGCAAGACCCCCGAGGCCAGCCTGTATGCCAGCATCATCCGCGAGATCGCCAAGAAGGGCGAGGGGGCGAGATTCCGCAAGGTGAGCCGGGGGCGGTTCGTGCTCCGATAAACCAGAGCGAACAGATCGCCAAAGAGTCGGTTCTGTCGTTTTATCGCGGCTCTTCTCAGTATTTCTCGGTTTTTGACTAGGAGAACGACCGAAACTGGTAGATACTTCGTATATCCATCGTGGATACCAAGGGAGCACCAAGCGATGATCAAAACCCTCACCAAGCACGGCAACAGCAAAGCGTTGATCTTCAACCGCACCATGACCGAGCTCATGAAGATCGATGAGGACACCAAGCTTGAGCTGCGCATCGAGGGCGAGCGCCTGATCATCACGCCCATCCGCGAGGGCGATCGTCAGGCGGAGATCGCCAGGCTGCTCGAGCGCAACAACCGGAAGTTCGGGCCGGCGCTCAAGAAGATGGCGGAGTGATCCATGCCCGAGATCGTCTTCCTGACTCATGAAGATGTCATCCAGATCCACGAGGATCAGATCGAGCAATACGGCGGCAGCCTGGAAGTCCGAGACTCCGGGCTGCTTGCATCTGCAATCGCAGCGGTCGAGTCCAGCTTCGAAGGCGTGTTCCTGCACCGGAGCCTCCAGTCGATGGGTGCCGCGTATATGTTCCACTTGATCCAGAACCATCCGTTCGTCGATGGCAACAAACGCACCGGCTCGATGTGCGCGCTCATCTTCCTGAACCGGAACTGGGCGCAGCTGGAGGTGAGCGTCGACGAGCTCGCCGATATGGCGTTTGGGATCGCGCGCGGTGATATGAGCAAGGATGATGTCATCCGCGTCTTCGAGCAACGCGTGATGCCCTACGACAGCCGCGATGACTGACGCTTGCCTGCGACCAGCCCCGCTCGTAAAGATATCTTGACTAGCTGATCGCACTAGTAAGACATCGCTTCCTAGTGATTCCGAATCCGGCTTGATCCACGCAATCATGAGCCCGCTCCTTCCCGCTCGGCCTTCCTGCCCGTCAGGTTCTCCCAGCGGGTCACGATCACATCGCAGTACGCCGGGTCGATCTCCATGAGCAGCGCATGACGCCCCATCTGCTCGGCCGCGATCAGCGTCGAGCCGCTGCCGCCAAACAGGTCCAGCACCCGCTCGCCCCGCTTGGTCGAGTACTCCATCGCCCGCGCCGCCAGCTCGACAGGCTTCTCGGTCAGGTGCACCATGCTCTGGGGGTTCACCTTCTTGATGGGCCACACATCGGGGACGTTGTTGGGGCCGTAAAACTTGTGCGCCGCCCCCTCGCGCCAGCCGTAGAAGCACCACTCGTGATCGCCCATGAAGTCCTTGCGGGTGAGCACGGGGTGCAGCTTGTGCCAGATGATCGCCTGCGTGAAGTACAGCCCTGCCGCCTTGAACGCCCCGGGGTAGTTGGCGACATTGGCGTAGCCGCCCCAGCAGTAGAAGCCGCTGCCGGGCGCGAGTACGCGCGCCGCGTTGCCAAACCACGCGGCGAGTAGCCGGAGAAACTCCTCGTCGCTCACGAAGTCGTTGGCCAGCGGTCGGTCCTTGGCCCGCATCTTGGTCGTCGTGGGCTTGGACTTCTCGGGGTGACGGGCTAGATCACGCTGCTGCATGTGGGTGGTCGCCTTGGTCGCGCTGGCCGGGAACGACGAGAGCCCGGCGCTGATGGCGTTGTTGCTGCGCGGCTCGACGGCCACGTTGTAGGGCGGGTCGGTGTTGAGCAGCTGCACGGGCTTGGACTCGCAGAGGCGATCGACATCTCCCTCCAGCGAGCTGTCCCCGCACAGCAGGCGGTGGTCCCCCAGGACCCACAGGTCGCCGGGCTGGGTGATCGGCTCGTCGGGCGGCTCGGGGATCACATCGGGGTCGGTCTCGGTCCCGCCGTCAATCTGGCACAGCGCCGCCAGCTGCGCGTCGTCGAAGCCAAACGCCGCAAGGTCGCTCACGGCGTAGCCAAGCTCGCACAGCGCTTCGAGCTCGACCTCCAGCAGCGAGCGGTCCCACTGGGCCAGCTCGGCGGTGCGGTTGTCGGCCAGGCGGTACGCGCGGACCTGCTCGGGCGTGAGGTCCTTGGCGCTGTGCACCGGGACCTTGTCGATCGACAGTCTTTGCGCGGCCTTGAATCGTGTGTGCCCGCAGACGATGGTGCCCTCGCCGTCGACCACGATCGGCTGTCGGAAGCCGAAGTCGCTGATAGAGCGCGCGACCGCGTCTACAGCGGCGTCGTTGTCGCGTGGGTTTGATTCGTAGGGCTTGATGGCGTCGAGCGCCTGCATTTCAATCTTCATGGGATCTGCTCCTGTTCATCCAGTGGGGGGCGGGCGTGTTCATTGGTTGCGTGGTGACAGGTGACCGATGGTGACAGGTCTTTGAACAACTCCCTCCTGCGCGCGTATACGACTTCATTGCGGGAATCTGTCACATCTGTCACCAATCTCGTAATGCCTTGGAATTGCAAGCTTTGCGAGGTGACAGATCGGCTATTCAATCGGTCACCAACTGTCACTGATCTGTCACCATTGAGGGATCTCACGCGTCGTCCTCCTTCAGAGAGAGTCCCACCCATGTGCGTGCCTTGTTCTTGCGACCGTCGATCACGCCGTGGGCAACCATGCGTGGACTGAGCGCCTTGCCCGAGAGCACGGGCTCGCCGTTCGCTTCGCACCAGGCCTTGAACCGCTCGTAGATCACCGACTTGGGCGTCTCCACGCCGTCGGCGCGGATGCAGCACTCCTCGATGAAGCGGGCAACCGCGTCGCTCTCGCTTCGGAACATCTCTGTCGCTTCGCGCACGGCCCGAGGCACTCCCAGCCCGTCGCGTTGCCAGTCGAGGCACCCCTCCACCATCCACGCGAGGATCGCGTCTGACTCAGCTCTGAGCTTGTCGAGCAGATGCGGGTCGCGCTGGCTGTCGGTGATCGTGACCGTGAAGGGGATCAGCCGCATGCGCCGCCAGATGCCGTGATCCACGCCGCGGATCTCGGGCTTATGGTTGCCGTACAGCAGCAGCTTGTGCGTGGGCTCGAACTCCACCGGGTTCGAGTACAGCGCCCGCGCCACGACCCGGTCGCCCCCGGTGATGTTCTTGATCAGCGCTTCGGCAAACGTCTGTCCCGCCTCAAGCTCGGTGGTCACCGCGAGCCGCGCCCCCTGCAGCTTCACCATGTCCGGTGTTGCCCCACCCCCACGCTCGCTCCGCATCACCGCGTCGATCGGCACCCGCACCGCGTAGCTCCCCAGGATGTGCTGAAGCACGGCGCAGAACACGCTCTTGCCGTTGCAACCCTCGCCATAGAGGAAGAACAGACATTGCTCGCTGACATCGCCCGTGAGCAGGTAGCCGCAGACACGCTGGATGTACCCGATCAGCTCGTCGTCGCCTCCGCACACCGTGCCCAGGAAGGCGAGCCATCGCGGGCAGGATGCGCTGGGTTGATAGCGGACCGGCGAGAGCTTGCGGAGCAGATCGCTGGGGATGTGCTTGTGTACGGTGCCGGTGCGCAGATCGATCGTCCCGCTCTGGCAGTTGAAGCGCATCAGGTCGCCATCGAACTGCTCAGCATGCACAAACATGCCCGGCTCGGATGACGCGAGGAACAGGATCTCCTTCACGCCGTGCTTGGAGCCGGCCTTCTTGCGGGCCGCCTGATCTTCGATCGTGCGTGCGGTTTCTTTGGCCAGTGCCTGCGCCTCGACCGGGGATTGCATCCAGCGTGTGGTCTTGTACACATACCACTTCTCTTGCTGCACGCAGAAGCGGGCGTGGTCCTTGTGCATCACCGCGAACCGCTCGGCGTGGCCGATGCCGTCGAGCTCGAACTCACTGCGTCCGTGGCGATCAAGGGCATCGGAAGCAGCCACTGGAGAATCTTTCAAACCTGCGTTGTATCCGCTTTCGAAGGTCTGCTTGGTCTCCTCGGTTTCAAGTCCGCAGAGCTTGGCTCCGCGTTTGCATAGCGACTCGGCTTTCTGCTGATCGATCCGCTTGATCCCGAGCGCATAACAGGCTTCGTTGTACCCGTTATTGCGGTAGCCCCACCGTTCCCCTCGTAGGAAGCTCAGGGCCGCGTTGGTCAAAGGGATCGGGGGCGGCTCGGGGAGCGATTGGATCACGGCGGATTCGAAAGTGCCGCTCAGATAGGTATCCCCGCCGTGTTCATTGGGCTCGCCGGGCATCCACAGCTGGGTGAGCTTGGCTGTTTTGGGGAACAGCTCGGGCTGACCCTCGCGGTTGAAGCCCCACATCTTGGACCTGCGCACGAACGCATCGACCGGCATCGCGTCGCGCAGCTCAAAGAACGCGTGCACGCCCTTGCCGCTCTTAGAGGTGAAGACCACGGGACTCGCGCCCAGGAACCGGCTAAGCGGCTCAAGGAGGCGTAGATTCCCACCGTCGTCCGCGTGGTCGTCCAGATCCAGGCAGAGGATACGGACCATCCCATCTCGATGCAGCATGAGTCCGAGCCGCTGAGCGCCGGTGATCGCGTAGGCGACCCCCTGCTTGGTCGCGGTCTCAAAGCGCTCCTCATGAAGCGTGCCCGCCGCGAACGCCTTGATGGCTCTATTCGCGTCAGCCTCGTCGTGAATCCAGCCGGGTCGAAGCTCGCCCTCGTCGCCGAGATACTGCAATGCGACATGGCCGTGGTCGCAGTGCGGCCACAGCCAACGCATCAGCTCCACCCGCGTCAGTGGCGAAGCGTAATCCACTGCGGCCTCACCCGGCACAGCCGGCCTGCTTCCAGGTCGAGATCTTTTCCACATCATCCTCGAACGCAGGGCACACCGTGAACCGATCAACCCCGATGTGGTGCTCAAGCAGCGCGGTCAGGATCCGCACCAGCGTGCGGCCCGCTTTGGTCGTCGCATCGATCATGAGCCGGTACAGGTCCTCGTCGTGCCAGCTGAAGACTTCCAGCCGCATGACGATCGAGCTGTGCAGCGCGGAGGTCGCGATGCGGGCCGTGCCGAGCAGCTCTAGCGCTTGGTTGAACTCATCGGTCCCTTCGAAATAGACGGCGTACACGGTGGTCTGCATTCTTGTGGCTCCTGAATATGGAGGACGCCCCCGCCGCGCCACAAGCGGGCGGGGAGCGCCTCCACATGTACCTATGCTGAAAATCTGTGGCCTGTCCGCCAATCTCAAATATCAGCCAAATCCGCACACATATCACGGATCTGATCCAACTGGTTCATGATTTGCCTACGGCTGATCCCCATCGCCTGCGCGGTCTGAACTTGACCATGCCGATCGATATCGATCAGTAGCTGAACCTGTTGCGGGGATAGCCGCAGCAGACATGCATTGAAGAGGTCGAGCGTCTCGAGTACATTCGCCCAACTCGAGATATCGAGCGGCTTGAGGCTTCCATCGGTTTCATCGAATGAGATATTTGAGAGCCGACCTCTGCGGCGTTGCTGAAGTCGGTATCGGATTCGCATCGTCACGCAAGACTTGATTGCCGTGCTTGCATACGCGCCGATGGATCCGCGTTGGGGAATGTACTTCTCTTCGATCTGGAGCAGAAACATCATAATGTCCTGCTTCAGATCTTCGAAATCGGATGGGCTGTGACCACAGCGTCGACTGAGCTTTTCTGCTGCTTTGTCGACCTGCTCGCAGACATCTGGATCGTCGAGGATCCAGCCGCGTTTTAAATCGGTCAGGTGAAGACGAACTGCTCTTTGAGCCTTCTCGTCATTTGATTTGATGAGCGGCTTTGAGTGCCGCTGGTTTGCGTTTCGGTTTGGCCTGGAATGCATTGTGCATCTCCAAAGTTGTGGATTGCGGGTTTGTGAGTCAGCACACCGATCGCGCGGTACCCGCAAGCCATGAACCCACGGCGAAACGGATAGCGACAGACCGACAGCTGAGACGCAAGAATGTCGATTTGCGAAATGCACAGGCATAGGAACCTGCACGAGGCAGAGAAGATGTCTTGGTTGTTCCCGCGATTGGCCTCAGGTTGGACACAAGGTCCCGCGATTGGCCTCAGGTGGGATTGGCTCGTACCCGCGATCGACCTCAGGGGAAGGCGAACAGCCTCCGCGGTTGGTCTCAGGGTGGCACAGCCAAATGTCACGACCAGCCGCAGGGGAGACTCACGTCTCGCGATTGGCTTCAGCAGGATTGGCTCGTACCCGCGGTCGACCTCAGGGGAAGGCAAACAGCCTCCGCGGTTGGTCTCGGGGTGGTACGGTCACCTACAACGATTGGCCTCAGGCCCCGAACAGGTCGGAACTATTGGCCGCAGGCTTCGTTACATGCCCACGATTGATCTCAGGCGAAGGCCGTCACCCTCACGATTGATCTCAGGCTGACATGGCTAGAACGATACGATTCGCCTCAGGCCCCGGGATCTCCGGTACGATTGGCGTCAGGCCGCGCTCTAGCAAATCATGGCCTCCGGCGATAACCGGGCGCACATATTGTGGCTGGATCCGACTAAATTCCAAATATTTTTCTACTGGAAACCAATCATCTGTTAGTCAGCTGCTTGCCCTTGGTGTGCGGGGCAGACGAGCTATATCGGCAGTCTAGATTCCACGCCCATCAGTGAATGGACCTACAGCGTATTGATGAGCAGTATTGATTGTGCCACATCAACTTTTGCGACTCCCAATCATGCTCGCTCGAAGCAGACCGCAGCACCCGTTCTGTTATCTGATCTCGACCATTCGATACGAGTGGGAGATGAAGAATCTCCTCCTGAATCGCCGGACTCAGATGCAGCAGATTCATGATCTGCGTCATCCGCGGCTGCGAGATATGCAGCAGTTCGGCCAGCTCCGTTTGACTCTGCACCACGCCATCATTGAGCATATGGTCGTACCGGATCGCCAACGCCATCAACTTCGAGATCCGCGGCACGCGCCCTCGGGATTGCTCCTGCTCGCGCTCACTCTTCCGCTTCCCCTTGACCGCGAAGTTCACCGTGCGTGTCACCGTCGTCATGCCGCCTCCTTTGATCCGCCCTTGCTCGCGAGGCTCCTGATCCCGCTGGCCCGGAAGGTCACGCTCACCGACTGTGATGCGCTGTCGTACTCGACCGTCTCGATCAGCAGCCGCAGCACCCGGGCCTGCTCACGGGGAATGAGATTCTCCCAGACCTCGTCGAAGTCCGCGAGCATCCCCTTCGCTTGATCGGGGTCGATCCGCTGCTCACGCAGCCCGTCGAGTTCGTCTCGCAGCTGGTTCTCGCGGCGTTGGTCGCTGGCGATCGCGTCGTTTAGCTCAGCAATACGATCGGTCTGCTCGCCCGGCTCCCCCACCGCTCGCCGCAGGTCCCGGTGCATACGCTTGAGTTCGCTGGCGAGTTCGGCGAGGCCCTGCTCGCGCTCCTTGATCTGCTGGTCGAGCACACCCTGACTCGCGCCGAGGATCTGCTTGATCAGCGCCGGGTCCGTCATGGCCGCGCGAGCCTCGTCGATCACGAGTTGCTCGATCTCGTTTGCGGGCAGCGACCCAGACGGACAGGTGCACGCCCCGCGTTTGATCGATCCCCCGCAGCGGTAGTAGCGGTACTGCTTCTTGCCTTTGCCCCGTGAGGTCGTAAATACATGCGTCATCGATCTGTCGCACGCCTTGCAGCGCAGCATCCCCCGCAGCAGCGCCCCGTACTTGTTTCGGACCTCGGTCCCACCGCTGCGGCCATTATGCTTGAGCATCTTCCGCACCCGTTCGAACTGCTCGGGCTCGATGATGGCCTCGTGCTCGCCAGCGTACAGCTCGTCCTTGTGGCTGATCATGCCCTTGTAGACCGGGTTGGTGAGATGGGCGTGGAGCATGGACTTGTCGAAGGGCTTGCCGCCGATGACCCGGCCCTTGCCTGTCGTGCGTTTCTTGTTCGTCCAGCCCCGCTTCTCAAGCTCGCGGACCACGGGCTGGAGAGACTGCATCTGCAGGTACATCGCGAAGATCTGCCGCACACGGGCCGCCTCCTTGGCGTTGACGACCAGCTTGGGGCTCCCTCCGGATCGGTCCACGTCGTAGCCCAGGACGGGCACACCGCCCGCCCATTTGCCCCGTTTCTTCTGGGCGGCGACCTTGTCGCGGATCCGCTCGCCGATGATCTCCCGCTCGAACTGGGCGAAGGAGAGCAGGATGTTGAGCGTCAGCCGCCCCATCGAGCTGGTGGTATTAAACTGCTGCGTCACCGAGACGAACGACACGCCGTGGGCGTCGAAGGTCTCCATGATGCGCGAGAAGTCCATCAGCGAGCGGCTGAGCCGGTCGACCTTGTAGACCACGACGCAATCGATCTTTCCCGCCTCGATGTCGCGGATGAGCCGATCCATCGCAGGCCGCTCAAGGCTACCGCCGGAAAAGCCGCCGTCGTTGTACTGCTCAGGCAAGCAGACCCAGCCCTGCGCCTTCTGGCTGGCGATGTACGCCTCGGCGCTCTCACGCTGGGCATCGAGCGAGTTAAACTCTTGGTCGAGCCCCTCCTCGCTGGACTTGCGGGTGTAAATCGCGCAGCGGATGGCCTCGGGCTTGGATGGCTTTGTGCTGCTCATCGCGCGTTCCCGAGGTTGAAGAAGCGGAAGCCATTGATGTGACTGCCGGTGATGTGCTTGGCGACGGCGCTGAGGGTGTCGAAGCGGTGGCCTTCGTACGCAAAGCCGCGGTCGCCATCGAGCACGGTCACCCGCAGTTTCTTACCCTTGTAGACCCGCACGATCGCCGAGCCCGGCGCGGGCAGGCGCGGATCTCGCGCTGCCATCCGCAGCGTGCGTGTGGACGACTCTCCGTCTTGCGGCGGGCAGATCAGCGTCCTCGGGGCCATGACCCGGATATCCGCATCGTTGGCCAGCTCAGCGGCCCGGCGCTTGGCACGCTCAGACAAACCCCCGAAGGCGTTGGCCTGAATGCGCCATGCGTTCTTGCGGATCAGGTACTGGCGGTGGCGGGTGCGGGTGGGCTGCCCGTGCAGCTCTTTGTATTTCGCGGCCAGCTCACCGGTGGTCATGTCGTAGAGCTCAGCGATCTCGGTTTCGACTGCGGTCACGGCTGCCTCCCTTCGATGGTTCGGGCTTGGGCTTGGGGCCGGGACCGCCGATCGGACCCAGCGCCGACACACTGAGGTCTGCATCTTCCGGATCTTCAAGTCCCTCCGGTGAAGATTCAGAGACTTCTGGCGAGGTCTTGGGCAGGCTCGATGCGCGCAAAAGCCCGAGCGCGAGGATGCTCGCGATCTCGGCCTTGCGGTCCTTGGGGGTCATGGTTTCAGGTTTGATGGTTCGATCCGCAGAGCGGTGGTTGGTCATGGCTTCGGTCCTTGATGTGGGCATCATTGCCCTCAATCAAGTAACTATGCCGTTTGTGATTGCGTTGTCCGATTTTTCGTAGATTGTTGCGAGGTCTCTCGGGTCGCGACCGTCTTCGAATCACCCGGAGAGACACTTTCTAAGCGGAACAGATTATCAGCTGTCTACTGGTTACAACCCTCAGTGTATAGACAGTACTCAAAGAAAGAATGGACTCGTTACTTGGGGGCACGTCACTTGGTGGCTGATACGCTCTTCCCGTCAGGCGGCTTAGTCCCCCACTCTTTCTGACAACCAAGTGCTTGATTCGCAGCTGTTTGAGTGCTCATATTACAATCACAATTCGCCGCAACCGACTGAAATGATACGGTTTTCAACCTGGCCGAGTATTTGGACCATCCGAGGCCAGCTCAACGCGGGCAGAATAACTTCGGCTACTATGCCTTCAATGGCAAACCGAACTCCGAATGATCTGATCATCACATCGTCCCGACACGCAACCTCGTGGATGGCCGAGCATCGCGTAAGTCTTGGGTTCTCGACCTATCAGGCTGGAAAACTCTTTCTCATCGGCTTGCAGCCCGACGGGCGACTCAGCATCTATGAACGCACATTCAGTCGATGCATGGGGCTCGCGGTCTCGCCCGACGCACGTCAGTTGTGGATGGCGACTCAGTACCAACTCTGGCGCCTCGATAACTTCGTACCACAAAGCGGGTCTACTCCCGATGGATACGACGCACTCTATGTACCGACCGTGGGATACACGACAGGCGATATAGACACGCATGACATCGTGCTCCCAACGGACGGCCCACCGGTCTTCGCCGCAACATTATTTAACTCACTTGCAACACTCAGCGAAGGATACAGCTTCCGACCGATCTGGAAGCCGCCGTTTATCTCAACAACCGTACCAGAAGATCGCTGCCACCTGAACGGTCTGGCTGGTGATCCCGAAACCGGCACCCCGGCATACGCGACGATGGTCAGCAAGAGCGATGCGAGCGACGGATGGCGCGATCGACGGGAGAACGGCGGCCTGCTGATGGATGTGCGATCCAACGAGACCGTATGCGAGGGGCTGAGCATGCCCCATTCGCCCCGGATGCACGCCGCATTCCCTGGACGCGTATGGCTGCTCAACGCCGGAACCGGGTTCTTTGGCTATGCCGACCTGAGCACGGGCGCATTCACCGAGGTCGCCTTCGTACCCGGATTTGCGCGCGGCATGGCGTTTGTCGGGCGATATGCGATCGTTGGCGTATCTGCCGCGAGGGAGAACCGAACATTCCAAGGCCTACCGCTCAACGAGAACCTGCAATCCCGCGACGCCGACCCGCGATGCTCGCTGCAGATCATCAACATGGACACCGGCGCGACAGAGCATTGGATACGCATCGAGGGCGTGGTGCACGAGCTCTACGACGCCATCGCGCTACCGGGCGTCGTCCGGCCCAAACTTCTGGGTTTTAAGTCCGAAGAGATCCATCGAATGCTGCGGATCGATAACGACTCATAGCGAGTTCACGGATTCAGATCTAATATATTTGCTTGATATTCAATACAAATTAGATTGGTGACTCAAAGAACGCTTAGCGTTATAATCCATTTCTTGCTTTTAGCTTATGGATCATGGACAACCTACGCTGTAAGCATTTAGAAATGCGCTGACATCGAAGAAGTTGAAAACCATATCGCCATTAAAATCAACAGAGTTGCTTAGAAAGAAAGAGACATCGAAAAAATTCAATGCACCATCGTTGTTCAGATCAGCGGGACAGCCCGCAGGGATTGAGATGGTTCCATCTATAAGCAGTTTACTTGTATCAACATTCAGATCGAGCAACTGTTCGCTGATCGTCAGTGACGCGAAGCCACCAGTGATCGCGTCGAACTCAAGCAGCTGGAATGTGTCGCCAGCAGACGGCACGAAGCCATTGGCAAGCTGAATATTTGCGCTCCCGCTCACGCCGAAATCACCGGCGACAACGATCTGATCATGACCACCTGCGCCGGGTGAAGTGCCGGCGATCTCAAACTCAATACTGCTCGATGCGCTGAGCTGGAGGTCTCCATCGAAACGCATAATACCTGCGCTGGCTTGGACGCCCCCCCGCGCGAATGAGGCGAAGGCAAATCCTGGCAGTATCCCATCGAATGCAAATACCGAACCCGCGCTCCCGGGACCAGATGGGCCTTCAACACCGTTGCCCGAAAGCGAGCCCAGTATGCTGATCTTCGAATCAGCGGCCAGCACGATCGTGCCTGAGTTGGCCACATCATCCCCGAAGAGGAGCTCGGAACTACTCGCCGCGGTGATTCGCCCGGGGGCAAAGTCTCCGAAAGTTGCATCGAGTTGACTTAACTCGATCACAGCTGGGAAAGGCTCATCCTCGCCAGCTCTTCGCCCGAAAACCACATAGCTCTCGCCGGAGCTTGCCCCATTTGGGCTCGCGTATGGTGCACCAATGAGTATGTCATCGACCCCATCGCCATTAACATCACCCGCTGAGGACACGGTTGCTCCGCTGCGATCATTTGTGTTGATCCCGCGAAGAATAAATCCGTTTGTGCCGTCAAGCAATGCCAAGTCAAATGACCCGGACTGGCCCACGCCTGCACCACCCATGACTACGTAACTTTCCCCCGCATCAACGACGCCGCTTGGATCGGAGAAGAACGCTCCAACTATGATATCTGCAAAGCCGTCGTCGTTCACATCGCCCGCAGAAGACACAGAACCGCCGCTGAGATCGAACGCATCGATCCCGTTGAGCACAAAGCCGTTGGTACCGTTGAGCGTGGACAGATTGATAAACCCGTCCGATCCAATGCTGCCGCCACCGAAAACAACGTAACTCTCGCCAGCGCTGCCGATCCCGTTCGGGTCGGCACCAAAAGCCCCAATAATGAGGTCGTCAATGCCGTCGCCGTTTACATCCCCCGCAAAAGACACGGAGATGCCGCTGTTATCACTCGCATCGATCCCGTTGATGACAAAGCCCCCGGTGCCGTTGAGCGATGAGAGTTCGATGCTCCCACCAGAGCTCAGGCCCATGTCGCCGAAGACAACATAGCTTTCGCCAGCTGCGTTGATACCGTTTGGATCGGCATTGCCTGCGCCGACGATAAGATCATCAATCCCGTCTCCATTCACATCGCCCGCAGCCGATACCGAACGGCCGCTTTGATCGCTGTCATCGATCCCATTGAGGATGAAGCCAGCCGATACGTTCAGGGAGGAAAGATTGACTGAACCATTTGCGCCCAGATCCAGACCTCCAAAGACCACGTAGCTTTCACCTGCATACTCGATTCCATTTGAAGTCGCGTACATAGCACCGATGATGAGGTCATCGATGCCGTCTCCATTCACATCGCCGGCCGATGAAACGGAATATCCACTCCGACCATATGATTGGAAGCCGTTGATTACAAAGCCATTTGAGCCATTGAGAGATGCCAACTCAATGGATCCAGGCAAGCCAATAGTTAAGCCTCCGAATACAACGTAACTCTCGCCGGCGCTGCCGATCCCGTTCGGGTCGGCATAGTCCGCACCGATGATCAAATCACCAAAGCCGTCACCATTCACATCGCCAGCTGATGACACCGAAACGCCGCTGTTATCGTACGTGTCGATCCCGTTGAGAACGAAGCCATTTGTGCCGTTGAGTGCGGACAGATTGATGTCCTCCCCCGAGCCAACGCTTGAACCGCCGAATACCACGTAGCTTTCCCCGGCGGAGTTGTTTCCGTTTGGGTCTGCTCTGAATGCCCCGATGACCAGGTCGTCGATGCCGTCCCCATTCACATCCCCCGCAGAAGACACGGAACTGCCGCTTAGGTCGTTGTCGTCGATCCCATTGATTACGAAACCAACTTTGGAGTTGATCAACTGACCATTAGTAAAGTCGCCGAGCACGGTGGCATCAGCAAAGGCAACGTCGATCTCCCCAGAGTTCGCGATTCCATCGGCTTCGAGTTCAGTCCCCCCGTGGCTCAATAAAATCTGACCCTCTGATTCATTGTTCAGCGAACCAATGATTCGTACACGTGTCACACCAGTAGACTTCCGTCCATCAACGTCAATCAAACCACGGTTGGCAAGTCCGGATGTAGAGAAAATATTAAGATTAAGCCCAGACAATATACCGTAGTTTGTAATGCCTTCATCTGCAACAATGGAAAGACCATCTCCATTGAGTGCGCCATAGTTTGTAATCCCTGCTGGCGCTACAAGAAGGCCCAATCCGGCGATCGACGCGGAGGCAGACAGTTCAAGTGGTACATCGACGCCGAGCAGACTCGATTGCCCTATGTCGAGTGTTGCGACGCCCCGCTGGGATCCGAGTTTGAGCGATGATAGATACAGATCAACCGGCTGCGTAAGTGTGACAATGCCTCCGAACTCGGGCTCTATGACGACAGCCCCGCCTGTGGGATCTGATCCCAACAACCAGTTGGGTCCGTCCTCGAATGCCCCACCACCACCGCGAGACCAAACTTGGAATGTCCGTCCAAACACCACAAAGCTCTCGCCGGCACGGCTGTTGCCATTTGGGTCAGCACCGCTTGCTCCGATGATGAGGTCGTCGATGCCGTCGCCGTTCAAATCTCCAGAGGACACGGAACGGCCGCTGAGATCAGACCCGTCAATCCCATTGAGCACGAAGCCGTTGGAGCCGTTGAGTGAGGCGAGTTCAACGACCCCTCCAGAGCCCAAAGTCGCGCCGCCGAAAACTACATAGCTCTCGCCCGCATAGGTGTTCCCGTTCGGGCCTGCTAAGCGAGCCCCGATGATGAGGTCGTCGATGCCGTCCCCATTCACATCCCCCGCAGAAGACACGGAACTGCCACTTCGATCGTTCGAGTTGATCCCGTTGAGCACGAAGCCATTCGCGCCATTGAGAAAGGCCAGACTAAATGTACTGGATGATCCCAAAGTCGCACCACCGAAGACCACGTAGCTCTCGCCAGCATCACTATTCCCGCTCGTCGGGTCACCATTTTCCGCTCCGATGATCAGATCATCGATACCGTCACCGTTCACATCGCCCGCAGAAGACACGGAACGGCCACTTCGATCGTTCGAGCTGATCCCGTTGAACACGAAGCCGATGGAGACGTTGAGCGTCGAGAGTTCGATCACGCCGGTCGATCCCACATCTACACCGCCGAGGATCAAGTAGCTCTTACCCGAGTCATTCAAGTAATCAGCACCGGACGCTCCGACGAAGAGGTCGTCGATGCCGTCGCCATTCACATCTCCCGCAGATGATACTGAGATCCCGCTGAAGTCACTCTCGTTGACACCGTTGATCACGAAGCCGTTGGAGCCGTTGAGTGAGGCAAGTTCAACGACCCCTCCAGAGCCCAAAGTCGCGTCGCCGAAAACTACATAGCTCTCGCCCGCGTCGGTGTTCCCGTTCGGGTCGGCTAAGGGAGCCCCGATGATGAGGTCGTCGATGCCATCCCCATTCACATCCCCCGCAGAAGACACGGAACTGCCACTTCGATCGTTCGAGTTGATCCCGTTGAGCACGAAGCCATTCACGCCATTGAGCGAGGACAGATTAAACTCACCGGTTGATCCCAAAGTCACACTGCCGAATACCACGTAGCTCTCGCCAGCATCACTATTCCCGTTCGGGTCAGCATTGTACGCTCCGATGATCAGATCATCGATACCGTCACCGTTCACATCGCCCGCAGAGGATACAGAGCCACCACTGCGATCAGAGCCGTTGATCCCGTGGAGCACGAAGCCGCTGGAGCCGTTGAGCGTCGAGAGTTCGATCACCCCGGTCGATCCCACAGTGTTACCCCCGAAGACCACGTAGCTCTCGCCGGAGTAGTCGTTTCCGTTCGGGTCGGCATTATATGCTCCGATGATCAGGTCTTCGATACCATCACCGTTCACATCGCCCACACAGGACACGGAATAGCCGCTGGCATCATTGACGTCGATTCCGTTAAGCACGAAGCCATTGGATCCGTTTAGTGATGAAAGTTCAATTACTGCGGGGAACGGCTCAGTAGACTGGGCCGAAGCCGTACCTGCGACCAATACCAGCGCTAATGCAGCGGAAGGTGCGGCCATGCGGATCTTTGTTATCTTCATCGTGTCTTCTCTGTAAACAGGAGGTCTGTAATGCAGCAACGAGAGTACAGGATTCGACGACCAAACACCACTAAATAACAAGTCTTTCGATATAAGGGATCGTCTTGTCTCATTTCAGTTGGGCGTTAAGAGCGCCCCACAACACTGACAGCCACAGCTGTAGCATGCCATACAGATTTTAATGATCAGCAAACTCCACCACCCCACCCATCGCCTCTGGCACCAACGCGGCATAATGCACCTGCAGATCTCGGGCGAGTTCCCCATCAGCGTTGAGATCTGAAACAAACTCACGCCCTTCTGTGCAAGCTGGCTTCCGAATGTGTGCCGATAGTCCCGGTATCCCTACCGAAGCCCTGCCGCTCGGTTCTCCACCCGCAGCTGCTCCGAGAAGTTGTTCATGTCACATCGCGCCCCACGTGGACTGGGGAAGAACCAGCCTTCATCCGACTCGGGTACCTCGTACCGGTCGAGATGCCCCGCCAGGCTCGAACTGATCGGCACCACCCGGTTCTTGCTCGTCTTGGGGTGCCAGCTTTCGCCCCCCACTGTCTTCGCCCTCAATCGGATCAGTTCGTTGGTCCCAACTGTCCGGTTGATCGAGCAGCTGAGCTTTTCGAAGACTGTTGCGCCTGCTCCCCTCGCAGAACCATGGAGATGGCGACCGCTATAGCGCTCACAACCCCCTCATAACCCGTGCACCTGATCTCAGAGACTCGAGAGACTTTGGGGCCATTTTCGCGCCGATTCAGTGAGAATCGATGCGATTGTGGTTATGACCCGCGCGACATCAGAGACTCCCGCCGAGAACCCCACCGCTTTAAATCACGCGAGAAACGCCTATACCAAAGAAAAACACCACCGAGTCTCGCGGTGATGTTCATCGTTCACTTGGGGGCCAGAATCTTTCGATACCGGCTTTGGAATAGCGGGGAAACGGATCGATTTGAGTCTTGTGATCACTCGTGTGGTCCTCAACTACAAAGCTCAAGTTCCAAAATGATCACAGTAAAAAATGGAGCCTCGCCCCCCACGCCGTAGCGTTCGTCTCATCCTTTTAATACACCTTACCCGCACGCAAGCGGCACATGGAAAGAGGCAGGTGACCAACCAGATGCTGTGTATAAAGAAAAACCCCGCCCGGAAAAGATCGCCGGACGGGGTGGTTTCAAACGGCGTTTACTCGCTTCATGGACAGCCGACGGAGAATGCCTGTAAGAACATGGAGACATCGAAGAAGTCCAGTACGCCATCGCCGTTGAAGTCGGCCTGGCACGCCGGAGCGGAGGCACCCTGGTAGACAAGGTAGCCGGGCTCACTCGTGACCGCACTCGTCGATACGCTTGTCACTTCGCAGGTGTATGCACCCTCTGTTTCGGGGCCCGCGTTGATGTCCAGGATGCTGGTGGTTGATCCGGTGTAGAGCGGGCCGTCGGCGATCTCCGCGCCGTCCTTGAACCAGCGGTACTCGGTGGCGTTGGTCGCGATGACCTGCATCTGGATCCCGAATCCGGGCATGTCCGTGACATGGCTCTGGGGCTGCATCGTGATACTCGATCCGGTCCGGAAGTGTGTCACGATGTCTTCACGACTGCTGATCCCTTCTGCGATATCGCTGACAAAGATTTCGTTGTTCAAGAAGGTCATCGCCAGTCCAAAGTCAGCTGAACGCAACCCGCTCGATGGTTCGAGTGATCCGACCTGAATCCCGGTCTGAGACTCAAAGAGCTTGACCGTGGCGGAGCCGCTAAACCCGCTCAGGCCGTTTGACGAGCTGACCGCAACGAGCCCAGCATCATTGATCTCTGCGTTCATCCGGATCGGGTTTATACTCTCAGGATTGACGATCATGATGCGGTTGCGGAAGGTGCCGGTGGCGAGGTCAAAGGCGTGCACCGAGCCCGTGTTTGTGCCGTATGGATCGTCATTGGGAGCACAGGTGATGAGGGTGTCGTCGTTCATCGCCATTTCCAGACCCCAGTCGTCCGAGTACTGGATCTCAATCGGCGGCTCGATCTCATACAGCAATGCACTGCTGTTCACATCAAACATGAAGATCGCCTGTGCTTCATCGCTCGAAGAAGCACTCTTTTGGAGAACCGACAGGAATCCATTGTGCATCTCAATCTCTAGACCGAATGCTGGGGTCGGGAGGTCTGGTGTAAGCGCATCGCCGTAGATCACATCGATCTGCGAGCCGTCGGTCGCGTCAAAGAGGTATACGCAACCTGTGAAAAGGTCGTACTCCATTTGACTGACCGCGATGATGCCGTTGTCGATCGCGATGTCGTATCCGTATCCAGTGAAGTTATTGAGTATATTGACCGGCTCCAGCTCGAACCGGAGTTCCCCCGTCACCGCGTCATACACGAAGACCTGGTGACTGTTATTGCCGATACCGAAGATACCAACCCCGTCGTTGGTTGACACGACGATGTTTGTTCCCTCCATGACGACTTGTATTCCAAATTCACGACTATTCACTGTATCAACAGGTGCAACTAAACGGTGCAGCAGCGCCCCGGTGGTACTGTCGTACACAAGCACATGCCCCGATCCGACGATGTTGCCCGGGCTCGCGATCACCAGGCGACCAAAGCTGTTGGCGAGATCAAATCCGAAGTTTATTTCGGGTGCGATATCGGCGGGCGGGCTGTAGCTGATCCCTGAATCGTTGATGACCTGTGACTGGGCGAGCGGGGCGATCGAAGCCAGAAGGGCGATCGAAGCGGTTTGTGCGAGCTTGAATGACATGAGGATTCCTCTCAAAGGGGGTTTGGGCGTGATATTGGCACCGACGGGCGCTTGTGGTGCCCGAGACGGGTGCTGTATACTGATGCGCGGTCGGTTGACTCATCTCCTATGGTATCTTGCAAAGTTTTGAGAGTTCTTGATGCTGAACCAAACGCATTTCACACAGGCACTTACGGCGATTGACCTCTCGTCGATTGGGTCCGATAAAAGAGCCGAGCTGCTCCTGCCGGCGATCTATGACGAGCTGCGCGGGATCGCAAGCGGATATCTGCGTCAGGAACGGGCGAATCACACGCTCCAGCCCACAGCACTGGTGCACGAGGCCTATGCCCGCCTGGCCGATCAGACCCAGGTGCCCTGGTCGGACGCGGCCCACTTTCGTGCGATCACCGCCAGAGTCATGCGCCAGGTGCTGGTCGATCACGCCCGGAAGCACGGGGCCCTGAAGCGCGGCGGTGATCGTGTGCGGGTCACACTCTCGGGCCAGGCAACGCCCAATCAGCAGCCGGACCTGGATGTGCTGGAACTCGACGATGCCATGAACGAGCTGCGTAACCTGCACGAGCGGAAGGCACAGGTGGTCGAGCTGATCTTCTTCGGCGGCATGACGCACGAAGAGGTCTCGCGGGTCGTCGGTGTTTCGCAGAAGATGGTGGAAGCAGATTGGTACGCGGCGCGTGCGTGGCTGGGCAATCGCATGGGCAAGGGCGGTCAGGCATGAATGATTCGGATCGGTTCGAGCGTGTCTGCGCGATCTTCGAACAAGTGCGCGAGCTAGAGGGCGCGGAGCAGCATGCCCGCCTTGACGAGCTGTGTGCAGAGAACGATGGAATCCGAGCCGAGGTCGAGTCGATGCTCGGCGTGCATCAGACAGAGAGCCCGCTGGATCAGGCCTCGGACGCGTTGCTGATCGACCACCTGGCGCAGGCGGCGGCTTTGGACCGCAAGCCCAAGATTGATCGCTACGAGATCGGCGATCGCCTGGGCGCGGGCGGGATGGGCGTGGTGTACAGCGCCCAGATGCGGAATCCGCCGCGTGCTGTGGCGATCAAGGTCATCCGGCTCGGGATGGACAGCGAACGGGTCATCGCCCGATTCGATCTTGAACGCCGGGCGCTGGCACGGATGGAGCACCCCAACATCGCCTCGGTGCTTGATGCGGGCGTGACAAGCGATGGACGCCCGTACTTTGCGATGGAGCTGGTCCGAGGCGAACCGATCGTGCGGTTCTGCGACACACATGGCCTGAGCGTAGACCAACGACTTGGGCTGTTCATCCAGGTGTGCCACGCGATCCAGCATGCGCACCAGAAGGGGATCATCCACCGGGATATCAAGCCGTCGAACATCATTGTGAGTGCGCACGACGGGAGCATGATCCCCAAGGTGATCGACTTCGGGATCGCCAAAGCGACCCAGGGCGACACGAGGCCCGAAGCGATGATGACCATGCAATCGCACGCGATCGGGACGCCTGCGTACATGTCACCCGAGCAAGCGGATCACACACTTGGCGATATCGACACGCGTACAGATGTGTATTCGCTTGGCGTGCTGCTGTATGAGCTGCTCACCGGTTCGACGCCGCTGACGAGCAAAGAACTGACGAGCAAGAGTTACCAGCAGATCGTCCAGAGCATCCGCGAGCAGGAGCCGCCCAAGCCAAGCGTTCGCCTTGCCACATTGTCAGGGGTCAGTGCGGCGCCCGTAGCGAATCAGGAGCTCACCCACGCCTCCAGGCTCCGCGGCGATCTCGACTGCATCGTGCTGAAGTGCCTTGAGAAGGACATGTCGCGCCGGTATGACACAGCAAGCGCCCTGAGCGATGATCTTGGGCGGTTCCTTCGCAACGAGCCGGTGTTGGCTCGCCCCGCAAGCCGGGCATACCTTGCGAGCAAGTTTGTGCGACGCAATCGCACCGAGGTGATCGCGGCATCCGCACTTCTGGGCGTGATGCTGCTGGGGATCGCCGGCTCGAGCGCGGGGCTGCTGTGGGCACTCAAGGAACGGGCCATCGCAAGGGATCTTGCAGAAACCGAGCTCGCCGCGCAGGTTGCCGCCACCGAGGCGGCTGAGCGTGCAACACGCGAGGCCCAGGCGGCGGACGATCTCAGCGAGTTCTTTATTCTCGATGTGCTCTCCGCCGCGGACCCGTCGCGAGCGACTGATCGCGATCTGACCGTGCGCGAGGCGCTGGTGAATGCGTCTGAGAACATCGAGGGCAAGTTCGAGGAGCGCCCTGATGTTGAATCACGGATCCACAACGCGCTCGGCTACCTGTTCAGCCAACTCGGTTCTCCTGAGCTTGCGGAGCGTCATCATCTCCGCGAGTGGGAACTCGCCGAGGAGATGGACGGTAAGTTCTCGATCGAATCCGCCCGGATGATGCACAGCGTTGTTGGCAGCCTCGCCCGGCAGGGTCGTGATGACGAGGCGATTGAACTGACCAAGGGCCAGCTCCGGTTGATTGATGAGCTGGGAACGCCCGAGGCCGAGCAGCTCAGGCCGCGTGCGATCGGGAACCTTGGAGCGCTGCTCGCCCGTACAGGCCAAAATGCGGAAGCCGCACCGATCCTCGAAGAAGTCCTTCGCACCAAACGAGAGCTCTACGGGGACCTGCACCCAACAACGCTCTCCACGGTGAGCAGTCTCGCGGCAGTCGTTCGTCGCATCGGGAACACGGAACGGAGTCTTGAGCTCGCTCAAGAGGCCTACGCGGGACGCACCGAAGTATTCGGAGATGGTGACCCCAGAACATTCAACTCACTCAACACCCTTGCCACTGTCCACGCGCAGCTCGAGCAGTTTGACACAGCGCTCACGCTCCTGCGCGACGGTACCGCCCGTGCCCAACAAAGACTGGGAAGGGACCACCCAGCGGCAAAGACTCTTCAGATGACCCTTGCCCAGACGCTTTTGGATTCAGGTGACTTTGAAGGTGCAGAACAAACCGCACGCTCCCTCATCGCGCTGGCGGAGTCGATCGATCCCACGAACGGGCAGGACCAAACCATCATCACACGCTCGATCCTTGCAAGCGCTCTCTCACAGCAGGAACGGCATGAGGAAGCGCTGGAGATTGTCGACCAACTCGTCGAGACCGCCCGGGATGCACGGCCCGACAGTAAGACCCAGCTATACGAGTTCCTCCGGCTCCAAGGGCAAATCCTCACCAGTCTGGGGCGTTATGAATCCGCCGAAATCGCACTGCTTGAGGCCTGGGAAGAAGCTGACCCCGGGGATACCACAGCCGATCCAAGCGCTGCCATAGCGGATGCAATCATCAAACTCTACGAAGCATGGATGAATGCGGACCCTGAACAGGTGGTTGAGACTCAACTGCAGATCTGGCGCTCGCGGCTTTGAAGCGATCGCTTCAGCGGGTATCGCAACTTCATCGCGTGCAATGCAGACAGAATAAAAGCCGATCCAAACGAGCAAGTCGTTCATATCGGCTTGTACCCGACTCTGTTGAGTCAAAGAATAGAGGTCCCGCCACCCTCTTCGAAACATCGGCAGAGACACTTTTGCCGTGTCTCTCGGCCATAACCCGTCGCGGGTTACAAACACGACCCCTTATTTGCGTGTGTATGCAGGGGGGCCAAGACTTTGTGGTGATCCTCAATCGTCGATTCTGGCCTGAAAACAGCCATAGGATCGACGATGCTCACACTCCGCTCCCGCAGCATCTGGCACCTCGTTGACTCGGTTGCGACCGCCATCTCCCAATCATACGGTATCGCCAGGGCCCGTGCGTTCACGAATCCGATGGCATCGGTACGGATCAAGGCGCACCGAGACTATCTCTATACCGAATCTGCGCTGCTCGAGCGGGAGCTGGAGATCTTCCGATCGCAGCGGCTGTGCAAGCCGCCGCGTGAGCGACCCCACTTCAGCCCTGAGCAGCGTGCCGAGATCATGCAACTGGCGACATTGAGGCAGTGGAGCGCCAAACAAACAACTATGAGATTCGGGCTGCATAAAAACACCATCCGTGGCTGGAAAGATTACTGCTCAATACACGCCGGGCGGATGAACTGCTCGGCTCACCGCCCTGGAACCGGCTGCATGAGAGCGTGCGTCACACGGTGAAGGAGATTCGCTGGCTGTGCCTCGAGCGGGACTTCAGCACAAGATCCATCGCCAAGCACATGGTGAGCTATGGGCACGGACAACCTGGATCGTGCCGACCCCGCCGAGGATGCTGAAGCGACTGGAGCAGTACAAGGCGTGGCACAATCCGCATCGGGTGTACGGGGCTCACCATGCCCACACGCCCCAAGAGAAGATGGAAGGGCGTGACCCCAAACCCATCTTTTATACAGCGAATGGAGACACCGAACCGCAAACCTTCGTGACACGACAATCCGCTCGCGGGGATCTCAGCCTCTTCTGGCTGGACATCAAGGTTAGAGAGAAGCGGAAAGCGGCTTAGAACACTGACCAAAGACCAACAGGCGGAGCACAACAATGTGCTGGACCACTACTGTACAGAATCAGAGCCAGCGGGCATGCTCTCGCACACCCGCCGGCTGTTGTGGTTACTGATTCGTATCTTCGAGTTATGGGCAGCCCTGACCGTACAGCATCAGGAATACCGACACATCAAAGAAATTGAGCTGACCATCATCATTGAAGTCCGCAACTGGGTCGTTCGAAGAGTATGCGCTCAGGAAGGCCGAGACATCGAAGAAGTTGAGCTGCCCGTCCATGTTGAGGTCTGCGGGTGAGCATCCTGCCGATGCCTCTTCGACCTCGAACTGGAACAGAAGCACCTCAGCCGGATCCATACTATTGGACCCGCTCGCGCTTCCGAGCATGATGATGAGTGTGCCGGATTCAGTGCATCCGCTGATGTTCACATCCATGCCGAAACCATCGCTGAATGCCATGTTGTACCCACCGACTGCGGCGTAGTAGATGCCAGCTTCGAGATCCAGCGAGAGCTCGCTCTGGAGACCGCAGAAGTCATCGTTCTGGGAGATCAGCGTGCCGGACTCGTCCCACACCGCGATCTCCGTGTCGAAGTCACTGAAGCAGGTCGAGATCACAATCGGTGAGGATGTATCGCCGATGACACCCACAACCTCAGCGTCGCCAATCTCCGGGAGCTGACAATCGTCGGGGATGCCATCGCCGTTGCAGTCGAGCTCCTCCGAATCGGGTGTTCCGTCGCCATCACAGTCGTTCTGGCCGATCGAGAACTCGATGTACCTCACGCGACCGTTACCGACCGCCCCGCTGGCGATCTCGGTTCCATCGACATTGAACACCCAGCTGCCGGAATCAGTGCACGTGTTTACCGGGAATGCGATGAAGTTGTTCTCGAATGCGGTATTGAAACCGGAGACTGCCAGGACGTAGTTGCCGCTGGGCAGATTCGTATTGATGCTGCTCTGCAAATCGCAATCTTCGTCATCATTTTGTGCGATGAGCGTCCCGGAAGAGTTCCACAGCGCGATTTCTGTGTCAAAGTTGCTGCCGCATGTGTCCAAACGGATGGGTGTATCCTCTTGGCCGATGGAGCCTACATTGATCGTGGAGTTGAGATCTCCGATTCGATCCAGGAAGTCATTCTGCCCGTTCGCATCACAATCACTGAAGTTGAGGACCTGGAGATTATTGGTCGGTATGTCCTGCCAGCCACCCAATGAGCGTGATTCGCGAACCAGCTGCACATCAACCTCTGAATCTTCGCTGAGCACTTGAAGGTATACATCGTGCCAGCCAGCTTCGAGCTGTGCAAATGACTGGGTCGAGATCTCGGTGGAGCTGTTACTCCGCTCAAGCTGCCCTGATCGTTCGCTCTCGCCAACAATGAAGTTGTCGATGAGCAGGAACATATCATCTGGGTGCTCAACCCGGAAGGCGTACTCATCACGCGCAGGTATGAACATTGAGAACTCGTAGATGATCACCCGCGTATCGTTGTTCGAAAAGTTTACTGAGTCGTCCATGTCTGAGACGATCTCGCTTGAAACAGGTGTGAAACTCTGGTTCATTGGATCAAAGAAGCTCAGATCAGTAAGGCCGGGAGTCTCGTAAACCGTCCGAGTAACGCCACTAAACGTGAATGGATCCCCCGCCCCAAAGGAGAAGCTCTCGCACTCGTCGGGGATCAGGTCGTTATCAACGTCTTGTGACGTGCCGGTCCCGATATCGATGAAGTCCTGGATCCCATTTCCATTGCAATCGCCAAAGTTGTTCGCGGCAATCGGCCGCCACCCCATGTCGTCGAGCGGCTGGATGTCATTCGCTGAGTAGAAGTTTGGGCATCGTGTCGTGCCCCGGTCGATCACCGGATCCATCACCCCGAGCTTGTCATCCGGATCTGAGATAAAAGCAAGGTGGGATGGCTGATTGTCATCACCCGACTCGAGCTGCGTTGTGAGTCCAGTCGGGAAGCTTGAGTAGAAATGAAACTCGTTCGTGAACGCCTCACCGATTCGGGTGTTTGTTCTGAAAAGCTCGTCCGTGAACGGCAGGTTCCCTGGACGGAAGCGTGCGATGTCGAGCCCCTGAATCTGCTCGTTGCCGTTGCTTCCACCCTCGGATATATCACTCGTAAAGCCCATCGCATGGGTCAACTCATGCACAGCAACATCGACGAGACTCAACGACCCGCTGGGGATCGGCACGCCGCAACCGAGAAAGTGCCACGGCGCGTTCTCGTTGAATGTAATAGTGACATCAGAATCTGGCGGGACTACATTGTCACCAAAGACCGCACGGAGCTGGGCCGCCGTAACCCGAACCTCGGTTTCGTTGGTCGAACTCGACGAGCCGTTGTAGGTCACCGGGATCGATTCAAGAGGGAGCCCATTTGCGAAACGCGCATCCTCCCGGCGTGACTGGCGCCGCAGCCCCTCTACATACACAGACCACGGGATCGTATACCTTTCCGATACCGCGCTGCCGATCACATCTCCATCAAAGGTGTCGAGTGACATCGACGAACCGATCACGACGCGGTTGTCGAACTGTCCATCAATATACTCCGCAGCATCTCGAACCCTCGGCAGGTAGAAGGCGAGGAACAAAGCATCCGACGTGTCGTAGTTCACGGAGAATGCTGGTGATTCGCCGATTATTTCTGTAGATGTGCCACGCGGATTCATTCCGCGACCCTGCAGGTCGCGCTGTGCCGCACGAAAAAGATCATTCACAGAGATATGCGCGCCGTTGTGACCACAGATCCCCTTATACACACGCTCGGTCCCGGTGACCCCAATGCCCGCCGCCCAACCGGGCACTTCAATCGGAACGACCAGCATCGGGTGATCCTGAGTCCCCACGATCTGTGCCTGTTCCAATGGACCCGGCTGGACTGATTCGACGCCGGCATGGGCGGCAGTCGGCACGATCGCCAATGCCGCCACGCTGCCGCAGATCATCCTCAAGACTCGGCGTGTATCTAGCCTCTTCTGATTCTTCAGCTTGCTCATGTTGCTGCTCCTCTCGTTTGCGAATGCAACTGAGGGCAAAACAGGCCCAGCCTCCCATCGTGCCGAGCGTGTGCCCGCAAGTACAGGTGACAACGCCCGGTGTAATGCGCAATGATCGGAGGAAAAATGTGAGGGCTCAAATCAGTCTTTGAAGGCCAGAATCGGGCTTAAGGGGCAGAAACTGCTCGGAACCGCGCTGCCTGCTGATCAAAGCCTGCGTTTGGTTGCTGCTGATCCAGGTCCTCGAACAGAGAAACCAGGGCTCGGGCCGCTGCCCGTGATTGGTCAGATGGATCAGAGTCATCATCCGATTTACTGATCCCGTACGCCTCAAGCAGCGTGGCTCGGGCACCCGTGAGATCGCCCCGGGCGTGCTGAGATCGCCCCAGCAGCGTGAGCATCGTGGCCAGTTCAAGCGGATTCTGATCTTCCCACGCCGCACGTGCCCCGGTGAGCTCTGCCTGCAGAATCTCGAGGGCGTCTTGGAATCGGTCCATCTCAAGCAGCTCTGGGACGAGATAGATCACAGACCGGAGCCGATCGGAATCTGTGGGATCCAGCGTTCTTGCACGCACCTCATAGACGGCCTCATACAGATCCGCGGCCTGCTCCGTCTGCCCCAGATGCTCATGGATCGTACCGAGGTTGATCATGGATCGCAAAGTGTCGTGGTGCTCGGACCCCTGGATCGCGCGTTTGTGCTCCAACGCCTCCTCAATCACCGGGCGTGCTTCCTCCATACGCTCCTGCTCGATCAAGACACCGCCGAGGTTGTTGAGGAGCCTGAGCGTATTCGGATGGGTCTGACCGTTGATCCGCCTTGAGAGAGCAAGGGCTCGTGTCATGAGTTCGGTCGCTTCCTCGAAGCGTTGCGTGCTGGCAAGCAATCCGCCCAGATTGACCATCGCATGAATCACACTCGGATGGTCCTCGCCGATCAGCTCTGACTGCATCGCGACCGCATCGCGAGAAACCTGCAATGCTTCTTCGACTTCTCCCTTTCTTAACAGCAGGTACGCGAGATTGCTCATCATCGCGGGCACGACCGGGTGACGATCCCCGAACACGCGCCCGGCCCGCTCGAGACCCTCGCGGATCTTGGGCTCCGCCTCGTCGAGACGGCCCAGCATGACGCGTTGAGTGCCGAGCGCGATGATGGCGAGGATGGTCTCGGGCGCATCTTCGCCCAACGTATTGCGCATACCGCTGGCTACCCCGGCCTGGATCGCCTCGGCCTCCGCGACGCGACCGAGCTTCACCAGATACACAGTCTGTAGCTGACGTGCCCTGAATGTATCCGGATCATCCGCCCCGTACGCCTCTTGTGTATCGCTCACGAGTTGCTGGATCTCGCTCGCGACCTTCTCGTCGGGTGTCGCGTCTGCAAGGATTTCATACAGCCCTTGGCGAGCAGCCAGCGCTCTGCGATCGGAAACGCCATACGTCTCGCTGAGCTGCTTGATATTGAGTCTCACTAGACGCTCAGCCTCATCGTGCTCGCCAAGCCCAAAGATCGCATTAGCCAGCACCCCGCGGCTTTCGATCGTATCAGGCGATTCATCCCCGAGGATCTGTGATCGGGTGGAGTACGCGGCACGGGCGAACTCTGCAGCGGGCTGAAAGTCGCCAATCTTCTCGTACACAGCAGCAAGGACTGTGCTGATCTCGGCGCGGACGAGCTCATCGCTGATCTCCCCCGCCGCGATCCGTTCCGCAGTCTCCGCGAGTACCACCCGGAGCATCGTGTTGTCGCGCCCCTTGGCGATCTCTGGCGAGATCGAGGTCAGCATACTGCTTAGCAGTGTCTTGATCTCTGTGGCGCGTTCAAGCTCAAGCTGAGCCGCGATTGCTTCAGCGTTTGCGCGGCTTTCGGCTCGCTGTGAACGGATAGCAAAGGCCGTCGTCCCCGCGAGCCCCAGGATCATCGCTGCTGCGAGCGAAGTACCAAGCACAAAGCCCAGCCGGTGGCGGCGCACGAACTTGGTTGCGCTGTACATCACGCTCGGCGGCGAAGCCTCGACTGTCTCGTCGGAAAGATGCCGCCCGATATCCGCGGCGAACGCGCTGGCCGATTCATATCGCCGATCGCGATCCTTCTCGATCGCCTTCATGACAATCCAGTCGAGATCACCGCTCATCGAGAGCGTGAGCTTGCGTGGCTCTGAGCGACGCAACTCGGCAATGCTCGCTGCGGTCTCCAGCGATCCCAGACGCGTACTGGGCCTCGCGGGCGTGACCTCCCGGATCATCCGCTCGACGTCGCTGACACCCGAATCTTTCAGCTGCCTGAAATCGAACGGCGGGCAGCCCGCCAGAAGCTCGTACAAGAGCACGCCAAGCGCGTAGATATCACTGCGGGTATCGATATCCCCTCGCCCGGCACCAGCCTGCTCGGGGCTCATATATGCCGGGGTCCCCAGCAGCTGACGCTGTTGGGTCAGCAGCGTTGTGTCGGACAACGGCTCAAGGGTTGCCTTGGCGATACCAAAGTCAATGACTTTCGGGGTTGGCCCGCCGTCCTGCTGAGTGACGAGAATATTCGATGGCTTGAGATCCCGATGGATGATCCCCTTCTGGTGGGCGTGCTGGACCGCCGCGCAAACGCTTTGAAAAAGTTCCAGTCGCTCGGCAATGGTGAGCCGGTGCTGATCGCAGTACCTTGTGATCGGGACGCCCTCTACAAGTTCCATCACAAAGTACGGGCGCCCGTTCTCTGTGGCACCAGCGTCGTAGACTCGTGCGATACACGGATGGTCCATCATCGCCAGCGCCTGGCGTTCCGCCTGAAAACGCGCCACGACCTGGTTGGTATCCATCCCAAGCTTGATGATCTTGAGCGCGACCTTCCGCCGGATCGGCGCTTGCTGCATGGCCGAGTAGACCGTTCCGAATCCGCCCTCGCCGATGATCTCCAGCAGCTTGTAGTTGTCGACGCTCACATCCGTTGCTGGCGACTGCTCGTTCTCCGTTGCGTACTCTGTGCCTGGTGTCAAACCGCCCGTGGGCTGAGCAAGAAACCCCGCCGCATCAGCCGCATCAAACGCACTGAGAAGTGATTTCACCTGCTCACGCAATGCAGGATCCCCCGCGCATTCACTCTCGATAAACCCGGATCTGGACTCTGGCTCCATCTCGGTCGCGGCCTCAAAGATGGCATCGACGCGTTGATCAAACTTACTCATTGCCGTCTTCCTTCTGCGTCTCATCTGACAGCACACTGAAGAGCCAGGCTCGTGCCAACGACCAATCGAGATTCACCGTCCGCGTGGATACATCCAACATCATGCCAGTCTCCTCAACTGATAGCCCTCCAAAGAAACGGAGCTGCACCACCTGACTCACCCGGGGGCGCTCCTTCTCAAGGCGACGCAAAGCCTCATCGAGCGCAATTATTTCAGCAGAATTATCTGTCCGTGCCAGATCCGCGATCGCGCCGTAATCGAGCGACAGTTTTTTTATACCTGCCCCCCCGCGCTTGAGCCGCCCCTGAGCCCTGGCGTGCTCGATCAGGATCTGTCGCATCGCCCGTGTTGCGGAAAAATAGAAATGCCTTCGATTGTGCCAGCCGTCCTGACCCTGTCCCATGAGCCGGGCATAGGCCTCATGAACGAGCGCCGTGGCCTGCAAAGTGTGATCTTTCCGCTCATCAGCCATTCGCGATTGAGCAATCGACCTGAGCTGGTCGTAGACCAGTGGCATGATCTGGTCTGTTGCATTGGCATCACCCTCAGCTGCCCGTTCCAGCAACTCGGTCAGATTCTCTTGGTCATTACGCTGGTCAGCCATTCTTCGCCTCGCTCGTCTCCGTTAAAGGATTCCCCAAGCTGTATGCTCAATGAACAAGGATATGACCTGCCCCATACTCTGTACACGCCGTATCTTAGGGCCCCGGCACGGATTCAGGGCTGGGCCGGACATGCCGCTGTTGTCAGGTCATTTTATGCTGTGCTCCGAGCAACTGAAGAGCAACTACCTACTCACTGGGAGAATCTACTGTGGAGTCTGTGCTGGACGGCTCACTGGCACCACACGCACCAGCGGCAAGGGATACAAGACTCGCTACTACGTCTGCTCAAGGCATCATGCAGGGCATAAAGACCAGTGCCCCAAGCGATACTCGGTCCCCGCCGATGTCGTCGAAGAGCACATTCTCAACCTGATCCAAACAGATCTGCTTCGCCTCAGAGACGATGAGCGTCTCCATGAGTATGTAGATCAGGAACTCCGACGCTTGTCAGGATCGAAGCACGATGCCCGCGAGCAGTTGCAGAGACGGCTGGCCAGCCTCGACCAGAAGATCGCCCGACTCAGGGACCACCTGGCCTCGATGACCCCGCAGGCCGCTGAATCACTGGGTTTCTATCAGCAGGCAGAGGACTTGGCCTCAGAGCGGGCTGAGATCGAGCGAGAGCTTGATGCCATCAGCCCCCCCGCTGAACATCTGCCTCCTGTCGGCGACCTCCAGAAACGAATCTCAGCGGAGTTTGACTCGATCAAG
This sequence comes from Phycisphaerales bacterium UBA1924, assembly GCA_965283805.1. Lineage (GTDB taxonomy): Bacteria > Planctomycetota > Phycisphaerae > Phycisphaerales > UBA1924 > UBA1924. The sequence goes on from CBDIPV010000001.1 coordinate 949,070, forward strand.
CAACTGCTCGCCACAGGCACACTCGAAGAGCGACGCAGAATGATCGCGTGCTATGTAGACAAGATAAAAGCCGATCCAAACGAGCAAGTCGTTCATATCGGCTTGTACCCGACTCTGTTGAGTCAAAGAATAGAGGTCCCGCCAGCCTCTTCGAAACACCCGGAGAGACACTTTCTAAGAGGAACAGGTTGCCAGCTGTCTACGGGCTACAACGCTCGGTGTTTAGACAGCAGCTAATTCGTGTATTCATATGAACAGAGTCTTTCCCAAATAATGTGTTATTAATTATATACAAAGCGCATTGTGAAGTTGCTATCAAGAAGGCATCTGATAGAGGCACGTGGATGTTTGTATGCCCCGTATCATCGTGCTCCTGATCACGGGCAACCATCGCTATATAAATCGATGAACGCCGACAGATCGAAGAAGTTGAATGTACCGAAGGGGGCCGCAAGATCGGCAGCAGGGTCGTTGGCGCTGTACAGGGTGATGAAACTCGAAACATCGAAGAAGTTGACCAAGCCGTCGCCATTGAGATCAGCGGCACACCCACAACTATTGATGAATACGCTCACGTCTGCGCTGCTTGCGTTTGCTACGGCGATATCAAAATCACCGTCACCATCTAGATCGCCAACTGCGACGCCAGTTGGACCCTCACCAGCGCCGAACCTTTCTTGGGGGTCGAAAGAGCCATCACCTCGACCAAGAAGCACACTCATATCACCGCCAAAGAAGTTAGCAATGGCGATGTCCAGAATGCCATCGCCATTCAGATCACTTACTGCCATGCTCTGTGGCCCATCACCGGCGGCAAATCGCTGTTCGGTCTCGAAGGTCCCGTCGCCACGCCCCATCAGCACGCTTACATCGTCTGTGGCTTGATTTGCAACGGCCATATCCAAGTCACCATCTTGATCTAAGTCGGTCAGTACAACTTTGCGCAAGTTCTCACCAACGCCATAGCGCTGTTCCCCTGTGAAAGTCCCATCACCCGCGCCGAGGAGCACACTGACATCATTGTCAACCCTGTTTCCCACCGCTAAATCAAGGTTCCCGTCACCGTCGAGATCGCCTACCGCCACGCTCCGTGGCTCATTGCCCACGCTAATACGTAGCTGTGGGTCGAAAGTGCCGTCACCGCGTCCAAGCAGTACACTCACATCACCGTTATCAAGGTTAGCCACCGTGATATCGAGCATGCCATCATGATTCAAATCGTCTAACGCCAAGCTGATTGCTGTATCACCCGCTGAGAGGAGCTGTTCGGCCTTGAACGACCCATCGCCACGACCTAGCAAGACGCTCACATTGCCGGAGACACTTCCTAGGACCACATCCAAGTAGCCGTCGCCGTCCAAGTCACCGAGTTCCAATGTCAGCGGGGCATCTGCGTCGAAGCCTTGCGGCGGTTCGAATGTCCCGTCGCCGTGCCCAAGCATCACGACTAAGCCAAATTTACCCAACAGTGCGAAAGCCAAATCAAGATTCCCATCACCGTTCAGGTCTCCCAGAGCCACGCCCCTCGGTTGGAAGCCCGCAATATAGCGTTGTTCAGGCTCGAACTGTGTCGCAGGATCGCAGGACTGAGCGATGGCTGGAAGGGCCGTTACGCAGGGGAGAGCCATGGTGGCCAGGACTGTGAGGCCACGAGACGTATGCGACGTGTAATCCATTGAACTTCCTCTCTCGGACGAAATCAGTTGAAGCCGAGGGTTTCACATCCTGTTTGAAGTTGAATCCCTCACACAACCCATTGCGTCAACCGAAAGAGAGCGCGGAAGCCAAATCTGGAACTTGATGCAGCTATTTTCTATGGCAAGGCGGGTTCAAGGTTGTACAGATCCAGATTGAGTGAACTACAGCCTGAATGGAATCCGAGTCACCAGAGAGCTTCCGGCACTGCCCTCTAGTACCGCTTCGCTCTGCATCAACCCAGCCGCTCAATGAGTTTTACAAGATGCTCCTCTTGGTTGTCAACCTCTTGCATACGTCCCACAGAAGCCTGATTTCGAAACGTACGAAGTCGTTCCATCGCTTCGGTCGCGTAGGCTTTCGCGGAATTCAATCGCCCAATCTCTTCGAGCGTTTCCGCGGCTTGCACGAGGATGCTGATGCACAGATTCTCGGCTATCAGGTCCCCAGGCGAAAGACGCGCCTGTGCCCTCGCTGTGTCCACAAGTCGATCAATCGAAGCGGGCACCTGTTCGATCTCACCGCGCGTCATCAGTGCATTGACTTCCCACGTCAGCATCCCGATGAGGGTCTGAACATACATCGCCCGATCCGGCTCGGCACGAACCGCGGCCCACGCATACGGCACCCCCTCGGCAACAGCGGCAGCCGATTCCTTGTTTCGTTCCCGCGCCCCCAGGTACTGAGCGAATCGAAGGTGCGCTGTCCCGAGGTTGTATTGGCTAAGTGTTCGATCCGGATCGCGCGAGAGGAGCTTTTCGCTGAGTTCGACTCGCTTCGTGAGCAATGCTTCAAGTTCTGCATCCGGGGTTACCTTCCATTTCTCACCGACGCCGATGATGCGGTCATAGCTCCAGCAGAGATCGTCCAGCAGAGAAATATGATCCGGATAGACACGCAGCAAGTCTTCTTGCACTGCCATCGCGTGACGGTAGATGGACAAGACTTCAGGAATGCTCTGGGCGCGATCCCTTTCCATCAGCACATCGCCGGTCCGAATGATACTCTCCGCATACAGTCGGCCGATTTCAACACCACCGAACCGCTCCGCCCAAAGGCGTTCGTACAAGTCACGGGATGCGGCGAGATCGTGTTCAGCGCTGTCATACTCACCAAAGCTGGCGGCGATATCTCCACGCTCACGCAACAGTCGGGCGTACAGCGATGCGAGGTCCGGATCCTCTGGATTCTCATTGAAACGCCGGATGTGGCGTTCGAGCAGCGCCCCCACCATCGCCTCGCGTTGCTGAGCTGTCCCTCGCACTTCACGCAGGCCGCTCAGTGTGTCGGTCACCAACTCGTGCGTGAGCCGCCTCTGATCCAGCACCTCATCCGCCAGTTGGTTTCTGGAGATCACCAGACCCGCGGCAAGCACAACAATCACAAAGGCAAGAAGCATGCCCACTGCCGCTCGCTTGGGATGCCTGCTGACATAGAGCCCCAGACGATCCAGCGACCCTGTCCTTCGTGCAATGATCGGCTCATTTGTCAGCACCCGTCGAAGATCATCCGCGAAGTGCTGCATTGAAGGGTACCGCAGCGGCGGCTTTGGGGCCGTCGACTTGGCGATGATGGCTTCGAGATCACGCTCGCGGCCACCGCAGCCTGTGAGCTTGATCGAGACCGGATCCATGGCGCATTGGGTGAGCTCGGGCAGTCCGCCGCGACGCCCGACAGGCAACTGCCCGCTGAGGATCTCGCAGGCAACAAGGCCGAGCCCATACACATCCGTTCGAGCATCGACTTCCTGGCTGGCGAGTTGCTCAGGCGACATGTAGGCGAGTGTGCCGACAAGCAGCCCCGGTTCGGTGACGCCCTCATCAACGCCCCGATCGGTGAGGATCCTTGCCACACCAAAGTCGATGACCTTCACACGAAGTGATGATTCATCCTCCACAACGAGCAGGTTTGAAGGCTTGAGGTCCCGATGGATAACCCCTCGTTGGTGGGCGTGATGCACCGCTTCGGCGGCTTGAATGAGAAGCTCCACGCCGCTCCGCCACCCATACGAAACGGCGTTCTTGCTGATCCAGGCCCCCTCGACGAGTTCGCAGGCTGTCCATCGTTGGCCGTTGCCAAGCTCGCCGGTTTCGAAGACCTGGGCAATACCGGGATGATTAAATGAAGCAAGCACCTCCGCCTCGATCGCGGATCTTGCAGCGGTCCTATCACTAAGACTCGCTTTGTAGAGCTTAACCGCCACACGCCTTCGAATCGGCGGCGGGGACTCGGCCAAATAGACGACCCCGGTTCCACCCTCACCCAGTTTCCCCTGCACACTGAATGGGCCGATCTGCTCGGGCGCTTGCTCGCGGCGTGGTTCCGCCGACGTGTTGGGGAGCGGTTCGTCTGAGGTTGTATCGAGAAAGCCCGCCTTATCCGCGGCTTCGGCATTCGCAAGAAGCTCAAGCACCGCGGCCAGCAGCGGCGGATCACTGCCCGCCAGCTCATTGAGGCGAGCCGATCGATCTTGGGACGCAACCTCGATCACATCTGCAAATACATCCAAGACGCGTTCGAAGCGTTCTGGATCTGCCGGATCAACCAGCGTGATGCTTGGTTTACATGATCGGTTCATTGGGCTCACAACCCTCTATGCGTCAGACGGATGGCAAAGCGGAAGCCGATTCAGATCATTCCTCATACATTCTGCCGAAGAGCCATGCGCGTGCCGCCTTCCAATCTGAACGCACCACACGATCGCTTATCCCAAGACGCTTGGCGATATCCACATCCCGCATGCCCCCGAAATACCGCATCTCGACGACGGCCGCCATCCGGGGCTGGACGGCCTCGAGCTCCTCGAGCAGGGCGGACAATGTGAGGATGTTCTCCGGCGTCGGCCCCTGTTCTGCGGGCGCATCTATAAAGTGCGTCCGGCGACGCACATCGCGCTTCTGGGCATTTCGTTTCCGGGCATGATCAACGAGTACCTGCCGGACGATTCTCCCAGCCCATTGCCGAAAATCGGCCTCGTCGTCCCAAGAATCCCCCACCTTGGCCGCGATGCGAATCCAGGCCTCATGCACCACCGCAGTGGGCTGGAGCGTATGGCCAGTGTGCTCTTTGGAGAACTGGGACAACGCCATCCAGCGGAGCTGGGAGAGGAGCTGGTCACGTGTCACTGTTTCGCCGTCTTCAAGGTCCGCCGAAACGGCTACAGACGGCTCGGGCTCTGGCATGAGAAAACTATACCTGATGAGGGTGGCCCGCGTAAAGCGCAACTCTGCAACAACATAGGGCTTTTCAAGCGGCTCTACGGCCTATCCGTACTCGAGGCAATGGCCGAAACTGTCGTGGTGATGCTCCAAGAGCAGAGGTCAGGAGTACCCGAACAAGATATGAAGAAAAATCACGAGATTTCTCTTCCGCGCGTAGACAGAAAAAACGCACTGGGTAGTGGGTGGTCATGGTCTGCACCATTCTTTGACAGAACCTGCCCTCTTCCTCCTGACGAACCAACAACACCGAGAATGAAGAGAATTGAAGAGGAGATCCATGATGATGTGTCCATTTTCCCGCACGAATGCCCGCGGCCTGATGGTCGCGGCCGCATTGCAAAACAGCTACCTCATATCGATTCCTGGCGATCAGCGGGCCGGCATATCGCACTCTTTACCTGTATCTGATGTTTTTATAACAAACAACAACATAACCAACTGATTAGGGACTAATTAATGAATAGCAAATCTTTTATCAAGACAGCGTCCTGCGTAGCCGTATTCGTATTTTCAAATAGTGCAACGTGTACGACGTTGTCTTTGCTAGATGCAACTGGCAGCTTTATTGGCAATACTGAATCGGCACCGTCGGCATATGCCGAACTGGAGTCGCTCGCTGCTGATGGCGACATGTGGGCCGCCACGCTGGCTGGCATTTATCACGAACTGCTCGACGAGCATGTGAGAGATAGGTCGACAGGTGAGCCTATGCTTGAGTATAAAAGAGCCCTGGTCAAGCAGATGCTTCGATCAGAAAGACCCAGCTGGCTCCCTTCAAATGAGATATACAAGTTTGATCTCTTGAAGAAATCTCTTGCAAATCAAACTCATGCTGCGCACGTATTCAAAGCGCTAGCGTACTACTCCGACGCAGCAGAAAGCGACATACCATATGCAATGTACCGACTCGGGACAATGTATCGGAGAGGCGACGGCGTTCGGGTGTCGGGAGAAGAAGCTGCACGGCTTTATGGTGCTTCAGCCGAAGCAGGATGCGCGGAGGCCAAAGCCGATCTTGCTGGTTTAATGCTTTCCGGCATCGGCATAACCGCCGACATCGAACAGGGGAAGTCAATCCTGAAGGAGCTTGCTGATTCAGGATTTGCTCGTGCATATGTCCAGCTTGCAAGCACAGAAAGTGATCCGTCTGCAGCATTTGATTTAAATATGAAAGCGGCCCAGCTTGGCTACGTTGGAGGAATGCGGAATGTAGGATTGGCTAAACTCTCAGGGTATGGTACTGAATCCAATTATGCTGAGTCAAAGAAATGGCTCGAAGCCGCCGCTGAACTTCATGACGCCTCCTCGATCTATACACTAGGACAAATGTACAGCAACGGATGGGGTGTTCATCAAGACTATGAAAAAGCATATGAATATTTTCAATCTGCATGGAAATATGGCTATATAGATTCCGCTGTCCGCATTGGGTATTATTACCGGTACGGAAACGGTCCAGTTCAACAAGACTATCAGAAGGCGTCATGGTGGATGGATCAGGCCACCGAATATAACTTCGACGGGGGGTGGATAGCTACTGCACACCTGATTGAAGAAGGTGTTTATAGAGATACACCGTCCTCTCTTCCGCTTGCAACATATTGCGCCATAAGAGGTATTGCAGATTCATTTTCTTACAATGATGCATATCGTAAAAACGCGAATGAAATGCTTGAACGGTGGTATGGACCGTCATTTGCAGCCACGAATAGCCAGGCAAACGGTCGTCTTTGTACGAGTTGCAATGGCACGGGCACTACAGGCATCGGGAACCAAGGTGTTGGCTCGAACGCGCTAAAGCCACAGAACCGATGCTGGACTTGTGGTGGATCTGGGCGAGTACGTTAATGAGGCTTGTGCTCGATCTCCTGAGTCAGTAGTCTACATCTACTTTATCCGATTTTCGGACGAGCTACGAGGGAATCAGAAATGCAACGCGAGGGAAATACAATGAACCGCTCATCGATTGTACTGATTCTCTTGGCATCGGTGCTAGGCCTGCTCTGCGCTGAGTCTGCTGCGCAGTCTCAGCAGGATTCTCAAACGAACGCACAATCGATGCTAGAGTTGCGTCCGATCTATCCTCCTGATCTACTGAATCCTCCAAGAATCGATCGGTTTGAGCCCAAGCCCAATTCCGGTCGCATCGTTGATAACTTGGGAGTGCGAACGCTGGAGATAGGGTTCAACGAGCCGGTGCGTGTCCCGCCACAGTCGGTGCAGGTCTGGGGGGTCACAGGTGGTGATCTGAGCTTTAAGGAGTTCGCCTACGATCCCGACGAGCAACTGCTGACCATCGAACTCGAATACACGGTGCTGGCCGATATTCTCACAGTAGTGGTGGATTACTCGATCCGTTCACTGGACAATGTGCCCTTAGATGGCGAGTTGGGGAGTCCGTCTTTGGTCGTCGTTCCTTCGGGTAACGGTATCCCAGGGGGACGTGCGGTGGCCCGCTTCGAGATCTTGCAAGGCGACGCGAACCGGGACGGCGTGGTGGACATCGCCGATGCGAACCTGATTAGCATCTCGCTGGGTCTCTCAGCCGGCGATCCAGGTTTCAACCCCCTGGCGGACCTGAACAGCGATGGCGTTGTCAATGCGCTTGATCTAGTGATCTGGTCCGACGGACAAGGTCTGACACTGCCAACAGTCGGTGAGTTTCCCCCGGTGATCACAGGAATTACCCCGGACCCGGAGAGCTTCATCGATCAGGATCTCAGCGAGATCACCATCCGGTATTCCAGCGAACTCGACCTCAGTCGTATTGAGCCGAGAGACCTGTTCGTGAGCCTGCCCAACCTTGAAACCATCGCAGCAAACTCTGTCTCACTGTCCGCTGACGGGTTGGGGCTGGTGTTCGGCTTTGAACCGGCGTTGTTGTTGTGCGACCAGTACACACTCAACATCTCGCCCTCCATCGTGGATCTCACAGGCGCGCTCGCCGTACTCCCGAACCAACAACCAGTCATCAGCGGGCTTCGGCCGCCACCATCGGTTGTCATCGATCCGCACGATTCGAGAACCGACCAGTTCAGCATCACCCTGACCGGCGTAGCAAGCGGTGCATCGTACTTAGAGGTCACCGGCCCTGGTGGCAACTCAACCAGACCGGTGATCGATGGGACCTTCCAGATTCAAGCCCTGCTGGCACCGAACTCCGTAAACAATCTGTTCCTCACCGCAGTTAACTCGTGCGGCATCCGCAGCGCGCCGGCGGTTACACAGGTGACCATGGATGCAGAATCTCCGAGTGTATTCATTGACTTCCCCGTCGACGGTGCGCGTATACAATCCGACACGACGGATGTCGCTGGCCGCATCTCAGACCGGCTCAGTGGAACTGAGGGGTTTACAGTTACGGTTAATGGGCAGCAGGCTGATGTCAACATTGGCATAGGCACTAACGGCACTTTCTTTCTGCCCAATGTCCCACTGAATCCTGATGTTCCGACCGACATCGTCGTCGAGGCCCACGATAGTCTCCAGAATAACCGCGTGATATCTATCACTGTTGAGCGGACCCAAATTCCTGATAGTACACCGCGGATGGAGATCATTGGTGGCAACGCGCAGACTGGCATAGTTCACTCGCCATTGCAGTCTCCAATTGCCATTCAGATGTTCCGTGCTGACGGATCACCATTCGCTGGAAAGGTAGTTACCTTCCAGGTATCCCGTAGCGACGGTCGACTTGGCGACTCTATAGCTCACGTCGTGAATAGTGGCTCTCGCATGTATCAGGTCACCACGAACAGTCAAGGAATTGCCGAGGCGTTCTGGGCGCTCGGTTCCGATGCCGGGATGGGTAACAACCGGGTCAGTGTCACGAGCCGAGATATCGCCGGTACCGTGCTCTTCTGCGCAAGCAGCACCCCCGCGTCGCCGAACCGCATCTTGATCGGCGGCATGAACAACCAGCGCGCCGAAACTGGTTCGCCGCTATCGGAGCCCCTGCGAGTATGGGTTACCGACGGGTGCAACGGCATTGCCAACATTGACGTCACTTTCAGCGTAACCGAGAACAACGGTGTCTTTTCCAATGGTGCTCCCATCATCACCGGGACGACCGATGCCACGGGGCATCTCGACATGCCCTTTGAACTTGGGCTTGTAGGCGGGGTCAATGTCATTGAAGCAAACTTCGATGGGAACCCCAGGCTCCCCGCGACCTTCACCTTCACAGGCATCGAGCGTAACCTCGACACCCCAACATCACTTGTTGGCACGGTCCTCGACAACGCCAGCCGACCGCTGGGTAACGCACGAATGGAACTCCGTATCGGAGGCCCGATCGTCGCCGAAACATTTACCGACAGCCAAGGACGTTTCGAGTTCACCGACGTTCCTTCCGGTGCCGCGCACTTGGTCGCCGACGGCTCCACGGCCGACACGCTCGCTGGTGAGCCAATCCAGCCCAACTCATTTCCCTTCGTCGGCTACGACTTCACGATGGTCCCCAACGCGGAGAACCGACTGCCCCAGTCAGTTTTACTACCCCAATATAACCCAGCCAACCGGTTCCTCTACGACGGCACGCAAGACGTTATCTTGACGATTGAAGGAATCGAGGGTCTCAAATTCACCGTCGCCGCCGGTACTACCGTCCGGCTGGTTGACGGTACCGTTATTGACGGCGTGAACGGCAACAGCGTGGATCTCACGCTCGATCAAGTCCACTTCGATGATATCCCCATGCCTCTGCCGGACGCTGCGAGCTACCCTCTGGCATGGACACTCCAGCCCAAGGCTGCAACGTTTGACCCCCCCATAGAGGTTGAACTGCCCAACATGATCGGACTGCCCGCCGGTGCGATCGGCTATATCCTGCAATGGGACGGCGAACTCGACACATTTGTCATCACTGCATCAGGACAAGTCTCTGAGGATGGCTCCATTATTAAGAGTGATCCTGGGGCTGGGATCGCCGTCGCCGGGTGGGGCGGGGCGTGCCCGCCATATGGGCCGAGTGGAGATAGCGGCAACCCGGGCGATAATCCGTCGTGCCCTTCAAATCCAAGCAACAATGATTTCCTGAATACTGTAAATACTAGAATTGCTGAAAAAATTAATCAAATCGAGCAGCAAAGAGCAATTATTCCCGATCTTAGACAATCTATATATAGAGCATTGTCAGAAGATACAGGAGAGTTTTTTGGCCCACCAGGTACGCCGGGCTTTTCCGAGACAGCATTGCTTTTAGAGATAGCAGCGTATCAATTAACATTTTGCGCCCCATCAGGGGGTATTACATGCTTCTCAGCGGCGGCAGCTGCTATTTCAGCTGGGGCCATCGCAGCAAACTCTTTCAGTGCAACCTTATCTGCAATTCTCGAACACGACATTCAGGTATCGCTTCTTCAGGCCTACATAATTGATCTACAGGGACTTTTAGCTCAGCGAGAAATTGCATGCGCAACTCTTCAAGTCGAGTCCTTTATCACTGACTTTTGGGATGATGCTAACCAATCGTATGAACAGTATGTTCAGCCGCTACTAAATGAAATGCTAGCAACGACTGAACGACTTATAGAAAACACCAATTTATACTTGGACCAAGCATCAAGCATACTTGACTATCTGAATGGACAACCATTGGGGCCCGGAGGCGACAACCTTGAAGACATGCTAGATAACTTAGAAGTATTGTCTCAAAGCATTATTATCGATATTGAATACACTATGGATGTTGCCCAAGATTGGGATTCGGAATTTGCAAAACTAAACCTTTTGGGATCGAGCGGCTCTATTTCGCTAATCGCTGACGGAGCGAATTTCGAAAATTTCACTGTTTCAATTGGTGCGCAGTTTTCTGAAGTGTCAGAGGGTGGAGCATTCGTGGTCAGTGGTATACCGACCACTGAAGGCATGCCACTGCGGCCACTTCTAACTGGGACACTACTGGGAGAGCCTATCTATGGGCAGGCCCCATTAATTGAAATCCTAGATGGCCAAGAGACGGGCGTAGGCATATTTGAGCTGTCTCGGATCCCGTTTCCCGTCCTGTCGTCGCTGGATACCCAAAGTGACACGAGTATCCTTGCGCCTGGCCAGACTACAGAGGTAAACACATTCGGGATAATGAGTAATGGCTCAAAGGTTCCGCTTCAGACATTCGCCGACGGTACAGTTTATAACTCTTCGAATCCCGCCGTCGTCTCGGTCGATTCTGCCGGCCTCGCCACTGCTATCAGTCCGGGCACGGCTTTCATATCGGTGCTTAACCTAGGCGTCTCTGCCGTAGAGCGCATCGACGTCACGGAGATGATTGTTTCTACCACAGTGATCGGTGTTGTCTTGATGCCGGATGGGTCACCAGCCGTGGGTTCGACCGTATCCACGACATTCGGCGGAAAGGCAATGACCGACGCTGACGGCTCGTTTACGATTCACCTTGACCAGGCCCCGCCGAATACATCCTTATCTGTCTTCGCCACATTTGTCGAAATGGGGCAGTCCTTCGCCGGCGGCTCTGACCCAACCCATATCGTCTCGAGCGGCCTCACTGATGCCGGCGTAATCACAATCAACCCCATTGGTAACGGCTCGCTCTTTCCGAGCGAGAAGTACTTCGCCGGAGACAGACCGGAATTCGTCTCGCTTGGCGACCTTGATGGCGACGGCGATCTGGACATGGCCCTCTCGAACGGGGACAGCAACGATGTGAGCGTGCTGCTCAACAACAGCGACGGGACATTCGCGCCCCAAGCCCGTTATGCTGCAGGGGATACGCCGGGTGGCGTCTCGCTGGGCGACGTTGACGGCGACGGTAACCTCGACATGGTTGTGGCGAATTTCGTCAGTGATGATGTGAGCGTGCTGCTCAATAATAGTGATGGGACTTTTGCGCCACAGACCCGTTTTGCATCGGGGAATGGATCGTTTGATGTCTCGCTGGGCGACCTTGACGGCGACGGGGACCTCGATATGGCCGTAGCAGTTGCGACCAGCGATGATGTGAACGTGCTTCTGAACAATGGGAACGGGACATTCAAGTTTTTGGCTTCTTACGAAGCGGGAAACAGCCCTAGGGGTGTTGCGCTTGGCGACCTTGATGGCGATGGCCATCTGGACATCGCCGTAGCGAACTGGTTTAGCGGGGACACCAGCGTGCTGCTCAACAACGGCAACGGGACATTCGCGCCACAAATCCGTTACGCGGCGGGGAACGGGCTCGAAAGCGTATCGCTCGGCGACCTTGACGGCGACGGCGACCTTGACATAGCCCTGAATGGGAGCGTGCTGCTCAACAATGGAAATGGGAACTTTGGCCCTCCAGCTCTCTTTCCAGGGGCAGATAATCGTACAGGTGTTTCACTTGGCGACCTCGACGGCGACGGCGACCTCGACATGACCTTCACGAATTTTGGTGCCGCCGGTATCCTTGACTACGTGAGCGTCCTGCTCAACAACGGGGGGGGGATGTTCGCGGTCCAAGATAACTACACCACCGGAGATGATCCTTCAAGCGTATCGCTCGGCGACCTTGACGGCGACGGCGACTTGGACATGGCAGTGGCCAACAGAGGTACCGACGACACAAGTGTGCTGCTCAACAACGGAGACGGAACATTCGTGTCCCAGAATCTGTATGACGCCGGAGATAACTCCCAAAGCGTCGCGCTGGGTGACCTTGATGATGACGGCGATCTGGACATGGCCGTGGCGAACTGGAGATCCGATGACGTAAGCGTGCTGTTTAACAACGGCAACGGGACATACGCGCCCCAGATCCCTTACTCAGCGGGGAATGGATCGTTTGATGTCTCGCTGGGCGACCTTGATGGCGATGGCGATCTGGACATGGCCGTGGCAAACTTACTATCAGATGACACTAGCGTGCTGCTCAACAACAGCGACGGGACTTTTGCTCCACAGATCCGTTTCGCCGCCGGAGACTCACCGGAAGCTGTCTCGCTGGGCGACCTTGATGGCGATGGCCTTCTGGACATCGCCGTGGCGAACTCGAGATCCGATGACATAAGCGTGCTGCTGAACACCGGGGACGGGACATTCTCGGCCCAGACCCGCTATGGCGCGGGCGATTTCCCGCAGAGCGTTTCGCTGGGCGACCTGGACGGCGATGGCGACCTCGATATGGCGGTCGTGAATTTATTTGCGGGTGTGAGCGTGCTGCTCAACGACGGGGATGGGACATTCGCGTACCAGACCCTTTACGCCGCCGGAGACAGACCGGAAGCTGTCTCACTGGGCGACCTTGATGGCGATGGCCATCTGGACATCGCCGTAGCGAACTCGTCTAGCGACGACACCAGCGTGCTGCTCAACAACGGCAACGGGACATTCGCGCCACAAATCCGTTACGCGGCGGGGAACGGGCCCGAAAGCGTATCGCTCGGCGACCTTGACGGCGACGGCGACCTCGATATCGCCTCTGCAAACTACTACAGCAAAGACATGAGCGTGCTACTAAACATTGGAGATGGAACCTTTGCCACCGAAACTCGATTTTCATTAGGAAACGGGCCAGTGAGCATATCTCTTGGCGATCTCGACGGTGACGGGGACCTCGACGTGGCCAGCACAAATCTAGGCCTAACAGCTAGTGATTTTTTGGGCAATGACATCAGCGTTTTGCTGAACCGTTCCATCCTTCCGCCGGGAGGTGCCCCGATTCTTGCGGGCGGCAACGGCCCCTCGAACAGTACGGCTCCCGCGTATCCTCGCCGCCCGGCCAAGCCGGATCCGCGCGAATCGGCCCCCAAGCTCTCACCTACGAGCCCGGTGCGCCTGGTGAACGGGATCGATTCACCCAAGCGCATGGTGCGTCTTCGTTCGGCGCGTCCACTCACGCCTGCTGAAGCGTCGGCTCTACTCGACGAACACAGTAAAAACCCGCTGATCAACCCGCTAGGCCAACGCTTGGAGAACCGAACCGTTGCCGATGGCTTGATGCGCGCATACCTCATTGAGCCCGACGGCACCGAAATCCTGCTGCCGACACTCGGCGGGGATGACTCGGTAGGGCACGCCCTGAACCCCCGCGGCGATGTGGTAGGGCTGAGCACCCTGCCCGACGGAAGGGTCGAGGGTTTCGTGTGGTACTATGACGCCGGACCGATCGAACCGATGGGTACCCTGGGCGGACCGGGCAGCGCGGCGACCCACTGGCACGCCCCGGGGGTGGTGCTGGGCGATGCCGATGACCGCGATTTGCTCGCCCGTGCGGTGCTCTGGCTTCCTGGGCACGGACTGCTCGACCTCAACAGCCTTATCGAGCCAGGCTCTGGCCTGATCCTGACCCGGTCACGGGCCACCCTGCCAGGCGGCTCGGTCCTGGTCGAGGCCTTAACCGATGAAGGTCGGAGTGTGTTTGTACACCTCGAACTAGAACTGTACGAGTCGCCGCGTGCCGACCTGAACTTCGACGGCATCGTGGATTTGAGCGATCTGTCCCTGCTGCTCGGCATGATCGAAGGAGGCGACATGGCCGGCGATCTGAACGCTGACGGCCGGCTCGACTTGTTCGATGTCGCCCTGCTGACCACGAGCATGGGCCAGACGGCCGAGCCGATCCAGGGATCGGATATGGAGTAAACAACCAGCCGCCGACCAGTCCAGCCACCTAATCAGGCGGGCTGAACGGTCGGACGAAGCCAGATCCTGAATCCGTTCCACAGCGGCCCTTACGGGGCCGCTTTCGCCGTACGGCAGCATGACGTAACACATTTACACAGAAGGCCCGAGAATAACAGAACTTCACTGGTTTGCCGGGGAGAAGGGCGCAAACTAATGGTGAAGATCCGATCTCGCCACTCGTAGAGGGTTCATTATGCATTCTGCCACGCCGGTCATCGCACTCGCCGTCATCTCGCTTGCCCAGGCTGCCAACGCCGGCGTGATCCGCCCGGACGCAGAGTCCGTCGAGGTACTGCCGGGTACGCAGCTCTCGATGCTCTGGTTGGTCGAGGATCTCCAGACACCGATCATCGGCTACTCGCTCCAACTGGGCGTCTCGACCGGGGCGGGTTCCACCGGATCGGTGACCGTCGACATCGACGCCTCAAACTTCCACGAGTCGCGTAACCTCATCACCGCCGGCGGCGGGGAACTGAACCCGGCGTTCAGTTTCATCCAGCGGAGCGGCACGGACGGGGTCTTCCTCAACGCGATATCCGAAGGAGATAGCCCGTTCACGCCAACACCCGGGATGAACGATGTGCTGGCCGAGATCGTGTGGGATATCAGCGCGGACGCCGCGGGTGAGTTCCTTTTCACTCTTGGCCCGGCCAGCGCACTGAGCGATTCCAACGGCTTCCCCGTGGATTTCGATGACCGATCGCTGCTGATCACCGTCGTCCCTGCGCCCGCGACCAGCGTGTGCCTGCTGGGATTGGCCGTCTCGCAGTGCCGTCGTCGCCGCTCGTGAAGACTTCTTGCTTTTGCGGTCGAGCTCCAGTGACCATGCATTACACCAAAATCGGGTCATCTGCGGAGAGTACTGCTCGCCGATCATGAGCTGCCTAGATCGTGTTATTCAACGGGTATTCGAGTTCCAGCCGTGATCCGATCGCCTCAAAGAGCGAGTTGGGCATCAAGTGCTGCACATAGTTGATTGTGGTAAGCAGACTTGCGTGACCAAGCTGCTGCTGTATTAACACGATGTCGATATGCTCAGCGCGCAGCTCGCTCGCGTGGGTATGGCGAAACCCATGGGCATGCACACGCTTGTGCAAGCCCGCCATTCGTCCTAGCTCTGGGAGCTTGCGCCGCAGGTACCCTTGACTCACCGGCTGCCCGCCGCCCGTCAGGAACAGTACATAGCCCGGCGAATACCCCATGCCTGCGCGCTCTCTGATCCAGCTACTCATCGCCTCGCAACCGCGTGAATCGATTCCTACCGTCCGCGCCCGGCCGCCTTTGCCGTGGAGCACCCGGATCGCCCCACGTTCCAGGTCCACATCGCACGGCCGCAGCGCCAACGCCTCGGATATCCGCAGCCCCGTCCGCCACAGCAGCACCAGCAGCGCATAGTTCCGCCGGTCGGTCCACTGCTCCTGCCCGCACGCCTCAAGCAACGCCTGCACTTCGTGCTTCGTGAGCACCTCGATCGGGTAGCGCTTCTTCATCATCCCTCCGCGTCTGGCGAATCGATGGATACGGATTGTCCGTAAACCCGTATCCATCGTGTGATACCCCGACACGCGAGCATGGATCAAGCGTTTTCCGCCGCTCTTCGCCGCTCCTCCCACTCGGGCGGCGGCTCGCCGCGGATCAGGCGGATCACGATCGGCGCGCGGCCGCAGCGCGGGCACGGGCCCGGCGCGGGCTCCTCCTCGCCGATCAGCAGCTTGGCCTGCGTCTTGCCCCCGCACAGCTTGCACGCGCCGTCGGCGCGGACCCGCTTCTCCAGCGTCCCCACCCGCATGCGCAGACGACCGCTCACCTGCTTTCCTCCTCGCTCATCGAGCGTTCCAGCTTCACGACGCGCACCGCCAGGTCGTCGAGCTCGATGCTCTCGCGCGCAAACTTGAGCACATTGGTCGCGGCCGAAACCCGGGCCGACCAGGTGGCCTTGGGATCGTGCATGATCCGCAGCAGCGTCGCCACCGCCGCGGACGAGGAGCGCTGCGTGAGCCCGATGGCCTGCACAAACGCCTCCCGCCGCGCAAAGCGGTACGCCTCCTCGAAGTGGTCCAGCCGCATCCAGCGGTGCAGGGTGCGCTCACCCACGCCGGCGCTGGCGGCCGCCGCCGCAACTGAGGGCTCGCGGAGCAGGGCCAGGATCGCCTGCTGCTGGGGGGTGTTGAGGCTGGTCTCGCTGTGGCGCGGGGGACGGTCGGCATGCTTACTCACGGGGCACCTCCAGAAACTCTGTAAACCGGGGCACAATCGCCTTGCAATGCGGGGGCAGATAGGCCTTCATGTGAAACACGCGGGGGCGATGCCCGCCCCTCAAGGAGACATGCACCATGACCACACCAACCGACAAGCTCGCGATGGAGACCTACCAGCGGCGAGCCGCCGACAACACCATCCTGCTGGACCTGCTGCGACTTGAGCTGTGCGCCCACGCCGAGCAGACCGACCCCGAGCGCATCGACTGGAATCGCACCGGCGACATCGGGCATGTCCGAAACGAGCTGATCGAGGCGCTGATGTTTATCAGCGGGCGCGAAAGGCTCGACATCGAGCAGCACCTCGACCAGACCCGGCCGAGCCCGCAAGGCCCGACCAACACAAACGCATCCGCCTGAAGCCCGCCCGTCGCGGGCTTCGCTGTTTCTCAGACCACAAGGAGATTCTCGATGACGACGACCAGGAAGACCACCGCCAAAGCCACCGCCAGCAAGAACGCCCCCAAACGCCCCGTGTCGCCCGCGTCCCGCAAGGGTGCCAAGAAGGCGGCCACGCCCCCCACCGACGCGCCCAACGCCACAGCGGCCGCCGTGGTACGCCGTCCGACCAAGCCCCCCAGGGTCAGCGCCATGCAGGCGGCATTGATTGTGCTCAAGGACGCCCGGCCCGAGGGGATGAGTACCAAGGACATGGTCGACGCGATGGCCAGCCGCAAGCTCTGGACCAGCCCGGGCGGCAAGACCCCCGAGGCCAGCCTCTATGCCAGCATCATCCGCGAGATCGCCAAGAAGGGCGAGGAGGCGAGATTCCGCAAGGTAAGCAGGGGGCGGTTCGTGCTCAACGCGAGCTGAAGTATCCGGTACCATGCGTAAAGCATGATCGAGCCACCCATCACCAACTGGACCCCGTGGAGTGAGAGACTGGGTATCCCCGGCATCGAGCACCCCGGGGTCTACCTCATGGCACACTTTGATGTCAAGCCACCAACCACCGTGGACCCGACGAGCGTGGCCATCGTTTACATCGGTGAAACCTGCCGATCCTTGCGTGTTCGATGGCGTACGTTCCATCGAGCGATCGCGGAGGGCAAGCCGGGCCATTCCGGGGGACTCAGCTATCACGCTGCCTTCTGCCAAGAACACAACGGGTCCTTCAACGACCGCTTGTATGTCGCCGCCGTGCCGATCACGCTGAGCGAACCCCACGCCTCGGCGTACATCCGTCATCTGGAACGCTCGCTGATCTGGGACTTCGTCCAGAAGCACGGCCGATACCCGCAGTGTAACTCCAAGTGAAGGGGTCATGGTCGCGCCTCCCGCTCGGCCTTCTTGCCCGTCAGGTTCTCCCAGCGCGTCACGATCACATCGCAGTACGCCGGGTCGATCTCCATGAGCACCGCCTGCCGCCCCATCTGCTCGGCCGCGATCAGCGTCGAGCCGCTCCCGCCAAACAGGTCCAGCACCCGCTCGCCTCGCTTGGTCGAGTACTCCATCGCCCGCGCCGCAAGCTCCACGGGCTTCTCGGTCAGGTGCACCATGCTCTGGGGGTTCACCTTCTTGATGGGCCACACATCGGGGACGTTGTTGGGGCCGTAAAACTTGTGCGCCGCCCCCTCGCGCCAGCCGTAGAAGCACCACTCGTGGTCGCCCATGAAGTCCTTGCGGGTGAGCACGGGGTGCAGCTTGTGCCAGATGATCGCTTGCGTGAAGTACAATCCCGCAGCCTTGAACGCCCCGGGGTAGTTGGCGACATTGGCGTAGCCGCCCCAGCAGTAGAACGCGCCACCGGGCTCGAGTACGCGAGACGCGTTGCCAAACCACGCGGCGAGTAGCCGCTGGAACTCCTCGTCGCTCACGAAATCGTTAATGAGCGGGCGGTCCTTGGCCCGCATCTTGGCCGAAGTCGGCGTTGCTTTTTCCGGGTGCCGCTCGAGATCGAACTTCTGGTGGTGCGTCTTCTTGGCCGCCGAGAACGACGAGTTGCCCGAGGCGATGGCGTTGTTGGAGCGCGGCTCGACCTTGACGTTGTAGGGCGGGTCGGTGTTGAGCAGCTGCACGGGCTTGGATGCGCACAACCGATCGACATCGGCCTCCAGCGAGCTATCCCCGCACAGCAGGCGGTGGTCCCCCAGGATCCACAGGTCGCCGGGCTGTGTGATCGGCTCGTCGGGCGGCTCGGGGATCACATCGGGGTCGGTCTCGCTTCCACCGTCGATCTGGCACAGCGCCGCCAGCTGCGCGTCGTCGAAGCCAAACGCAGCAAGGTCGCTCACGGCGTAGCCCAGCTCGCACAGGGCTTCGAGCTCGACCTCCAGCAGCGAGCGGTCCCACTGGGCCAGCTCGGCGGTGCGGTTGTCGGCCAGGCGGTAGGCACGGACCTGCTCGGGCGTGAGGTCGCGGGCGATGTGCACCGGGACCTTGTCGATCGACAGTCTTTGAGCGGCTCTGAAGCGGGTGTGGCCGCAGACGATGGTGCCCTCGCCGTCGACGACGATGGGCTGGCGGAAGCCGAAGTCGCTGATGGATCGGGCGACCGCGTCCACGGCGGCGTCGTTGTCGCGCGGGTTTGATTCGTAGGGCTTGATGGCGTCGAGCGCCTTCATTTCAATCTTCATGGGATCTGCTCCTGTTCATCCAGTGGGGTATGTGTGCGTTGTGTGGGGTGTGACGCGTGACACAGCGTGACACGGGTTTGCATAATCTCTCTCCGCGCGCGCGTGTAGACCAAATAGCCATATCTGTGTCACCTGTGTCACGCGCGTTGTAAACATCCAGAAACATGAGGCTTGCGCCGTGACACAGCACGATTTCAGTGTGTCACCGTGTGTCACAAAGGAGGTCTGTGTGTCACGCATCGCCGTCTCCTTCGCTCGTCGATAGCTCGACGCCCACCCAAAGGCGGTCGTTCCGGTTGCGTTTCTCTGCGATGCCGCGCTGGGTGATCCGTGTCCCGAAAGGGTTCTTGCCCAGCGGCGTCTCGCCGGTGGCCTCGCACCACGCGCGGTATGCCTTAAAGAGCTGGCCCTTGGACACGTACACCCCATCGGCAAGCGTGCAGCGGTCCTCGATGAACCGACCGACGACATCGCTCTCGGTCTTGAAGCCGTCCGTGGCGTGGAGCACCGCGGAAGGCGGATTCAGACGATCTCGCTGCCACTCGAGGCAGCCCTGCACCATCCACGCCAGGATCGCGCCAGCCTCGTCCTTGAGCTTGTCAAGCAGGTGCGGATCGCGATCGGCTTGCGGGATGGTCACGGTAAAAGGAATGAGATGGATTCGCCGCCAGATGCCGTGATCGGTGCCACTGATCTCAGGCTTGTGGTTCCCATAGATCAGCATCTTGAACATGGGGTCGAACTCCACGGGCCCCTTGTGAAGCCCGCGCCCGATCATCCGGTCGCCCCCCGTCATGTCCTTGATCTTGGCCTCGGCAAGCCGCTGACCCTCCTCGAGCTCACTGGCCACCGCCAGCCTCGCGCCGATCAGGGTCGTGAGAAACGGCGTAGCTCCCTCGCCCGCGGCTCGGTCCTGCCGCGAGAGCATCTGCGATGGGATCTTGCGGACATACCCACCCAAGATGTGCTGGAGCAGCGCGGCCAGCACGCTCTTGCCGTTGCACCCGTCCCCGTACAGGAAGAACATGCACTGCTCGCCCGTGTCGCCGGTGAGCATGTACCCGCACACGCGCTGGATGTAGTCGATGAGCTCGTCGTCGCCCCCGCAGACCGTGTCGATGAACCGCAGAAACACCGGGCATACGCCGCCGGGGTCGTAGCGCACGGGGGAGACCTTGCTCAGCAGATCCGTGCGGGCGTGGCCCCGCATGCTCCCCGTCCGTAGCTCGATCGTGCCCGAGAGGCAGTTGAAGAGCCAAGGATCGCCGTCGAACTGCTCGGGCCGCACCGCCATGCCCGGGTCCGAGCGGGCCAGGAACAGCATCTCCTCGACGCCGCGCTTGGTGCTGCTCTTCTTGCGGTGCGTGGGATCTTCGATCGACTGCGCTGTCAGCTTGGCCATAGCCTCGACGCGGACCTGATCGGGCGACCAGCGCGTAATATCCCACACAAACCACTGGTTAAGACCGGCGCAGAACTTCGCGTCGTGCCCGTGCATGGACACGAACAGATCGGCGTTACCGATGCCGTCGAGCTCGTACTCGTACTCGTTGCCGCCTCGGCGATCGCGGTTTATAACTGCGCCGTAAGGTGTTGCATTCAACCCCGACTGATACCCGCTCTCGAAGGTACTGCGTGCATGCTCAAGCGGGTAGCCATTCTTCTCGATCCACCATTGACATACTGCCCAAGCCGCATCCCGGCCGGCCCTCCGAAGCCCGAACTCAAACACGATTATGTTGCATGCTTCGTTCCGAGCCCCCTCAGAAGGCGGATCGAACAGAACTGACAAGACATCATCACGGACCTCGACAGGCAGGGGCGGGGGCAGCGCGCCGATGATCGCGCCATCTCTGTTCCCGCTGCGATACGCATCCCCGCCGCGATCGTTCGGCTCGCCCGGCATCCACACCTGAGTGCACCCGGTTGACTTGGGGAAGAGTTCAGGGCGGCCCTCGGCCATCCGATTGAATCGCCATGATCTCGACCACTGGCGGAAGTCCTCGACCGGCACCGCGTGGCGCAGCTGATAGAACGCGTGCAGTCCCTTGCCGCCCTTTGAGGTGAATACCACCGGCTCGGCACCGAAGAACCGCACGATCGAGTCGTAGAGCGGAACATTGCCCCCATCACCCGTGTGATCGTCCAGGTCCACGCAGAACACGCCGACCATACCGTTTCGATGAGGAACGAGTCCGAGCCGCTGAGCGCCGGTGATCGCGTAGGCGACCCCTTGCTTGGTCGCGGTCTCAAAGCGCTCCTCATGAAGCGTGCCCGCCGCGAACGCCTTGATGGCTCTATTCGCGTCAGCCTCGTCGTGAATCCAGCCGGGTCGAAGCTCGCCCTCGTCGCCGAGATACTGCAATGCGACATGGCCGTGGTCGCAGTGCGGCCACAGCCAACGCATCAGCTCCACCCGCGTCAGTGGCGAAGCGTAATCCACTGCGGCCTCACCCGGCACAGCCGGCCTGCTTCCAGGTCGAGATCTTTTCCACATCATCCTCGAACGCAGGGCACACCGTGAACCGATCAACCCCGATGTGGTGCTCAAGCAGCGCGGTCAGGATCCGCACCAGCGTGCGGCCCGCTTTGGTCGTCGCATCGATCATGAGCCGGTACAGGTCCTCGTCGTGCCAGCTGAAGACTTCCAGCCGCATGACGATCGAGCTGTGCAGCGCGGAGGTCGCGATGCGGGCCGTGCCGAGCAGCTCTAGCGCTTGGTTGAACTCATCGGGCCCCTCGAAATAGACGGCGTACACGGTGGTCTGCATGCTTGTGGCTCCTGAATATGGAGGACGCCCCCGCCGCGCCACAAGCGGGCGGGGAGCGCCTCCAAAGAGCACCTATCCCGTCCGGTCAGGGCCGGTCGGGATTCTGGAAGTTTTTATTGGGTCCAGCACACTTTTCTCTGATCTGAGCAAGGTGCTGACGGACCTGGTGGCGCGTGACGCTGAGTTCGTCGGCGGCAAACTGCTCACCACGCTCGGCCACAAGCCGCAGTAACTCCCGCTCGTTGATCGTGAGCAGCCTCAGGCAACGCCGAATCAGCACCTGAGCCTCGAGCTGGGCATCTGCACTTCGCCAGCTTCGTGAAACGAGCTGCGATTCAGGAACTGAACAAAGCGGTAAGGCCACGTTGTATCGGTGCCGCAGTCGCCGCTTTGCGTTTCGCAGCTGCTGGAGCTCCCAGTTCCCCAGAGCTGCCTCTGTAAACATCTCCGGGGTACTCCGCTCAGGGTTGAAACGGGGCCATCGCTCGATGAGGTGCAGCCGCATTGCCTGCTCCAGATCCGGCCGGTCAGCCGAGCGAAATGGCCATCGCTGCGAGAGCCTGTGAGCGCGACAGACGATGATGTGGTTGATAGTGGGATACACGATGAAGTTGCGCGGAATACCCATTGGGGCCTTTCCGCCGGGAGGGAATCCAGTGATCAAATCGCAATAGACAACCACGCCGCGTCACGCGACGCGGATAAATCGACGGTGTCATTGAGTGACCCCAGGGTTATGTGCCTTCCGGCACAACTGGGGCGTTACATCAGGCGTAGCAATGTCACATCGTGCGTCGCATTTCAAACTTGCGTTGAAATATTCCACACAATCTCATGCTCAGGGCGGTACTCGATCTCGTATCCGGTTGAGATCAGCTCCAGGTGTCTGCCAAGATGCGGATGGTGCATGGAGACCGTGCGTCTCGCACGCTGGATCGCGGCAAGGACGGCCTTTCGTGCCTTTTCCTCGTCAGCGGAGTAGTCACGGATCTTGCCGCTCAAACCGGTCACACGCGAGATTTCTTGATGGAGCTGCAGCTGCTCTTCCTGGTGTCGCGACTTTGCCGCATCATCGTGATTCAGCTCTGCGATTCGAATCTCATCCTTGAGATGCTGAGCCCTCCTGTGGTATTCACGCAGCGCTGACACGTCAACGAGCGTGTCGCGTGAACATGGGGCCGGAGCGTCTTGATTGCTAGCGACAAGATGCTTCAGAATCCAGGCGGAAACCGGTTGTTCGGGCATTTCGAGCATCGCGGTTATGTATCGCATACCAACCGAGTTGGGCACAGTAAACTCTGAGCAGCCTCGATACGAGACGAACCAGTGTTGACCTCGAAGCTGCATCGAGTTCACAGCATCTGCTGGTCCCTCGGGCACGCTTGATGAAACGGACGACGAGCCCGGGCTCTCCGACACGGTCGCATTGGCTTCTTCAAACGCCCTGCTGTTCCCGCAAAGCACATTGGTTTGCTTAGATGCCCATTCAGTCGAGGGCATGCGTGCAGCCTTCCCTGGCTTCCGCTTCCAGTTCATATTCGTTTCTCCAAGGCCAGAGGTACACAGCCTCAATCCGATGAAGCTGCAGGATAGCAAGCGAGCAAGCGTTCGCTGATCTTCCTTACTTCCTGAATATATGTGTCCAAGTATGTTGCTCTGACTGAGCGTAACAGTGCACAATGTGTTCCGCGCACCTTGAGAATGCAGAATTTGTCAAACGCCCCATTCGAAGGGGAATAATCGTCACAGATTAACAGCAGATTCTGTTCTGAAACTCTCGGCACATTTGTTGGCACGCTACGGGGCGACAAGCGCAGAAATCGGGCAACCCGGCAGAGGGTTGGAAATTAGTCGTCCGATGTGCGAGAAACGCTGATGAATGCTACTAGCGAAGAAGCACTCTACAAGGGGTGAGATGGTGGGGGATTACAAGTAGCATTAGCGCGATACATTCTTCACAACATCAAGGAGGATCGGCAAACACCCCTCGGTCGCCAACTCCCAAGCATGTGACTGCGCTGACCACATATCTGCTGCAACTACCAGTCGGACATCTCGCTCAGTCAGCGGATCCTTTCCCTCTGATACAGAGGGAAGCTCGAGCAGTTGTTCCTGAATCTGCGGTGCCAGATGCAGCAGGTTCATAATCTGCGTCATCCGCGGCTGCGACACATGCAGCAGCTCCGCCAGCTCCGTCTGGCTCTGCACCACGCCGTCGTTGAGTATCTGGTCGTAGCGTATCGCCAGTGCCATCAGCTTCGAGATCCGCGGCACACGCCCTTGGGGTTGCTCCCGGTCGCGATCGCACATCCGCTTGCCCTTAACCGCGAAGCTCACCGTGCGCGTCACCGTCGTCATGCCGCCTCCATGGGTTCTGTCTTCGTCGCCAGGCTCTTGATCCCGCTTGGCCTGAAGCGGACGCTCACCGACTGCGAATCGCTATCGTACTCGACCGTCTCGATGAGCAACCGCAGCACCCGCGCTTGCTCACACGGGATGAGATTCGCCCAGACCTCGTCAAAGTTTGCAAGCATCCCCTTCGCTTGTTCTGGGTCGATTCTCTGCTCACGCAGCTCGTCGAGTTCATCTCGCAGCTGCTTCTCGAGGCGCTGGTCGCCGGCGATCGCGTCATTGAGCTCGGCGATACGGTCGGCCTGCTCGCCCGGCTCCCCCACCACTCGCCGCAGGTCCCGGTGTAGCCGCTTGAGTTCGCTGGCGAGTTCAGCGAGGCCCTGCTCGCGCTGCCCGATCTGCTGGCCGAGCACACTATGGCTCTCGCCGAGGACCTGTTTGATCAGCGCTGGGTCCGTCATGGCCGCGCGGGCCTCGTCGATCACGAGTTGCTCGATCTCCGAAGCGGGGAGCGACCCCGAGGGGCAGGTGCACGCCCCCCGCTTGATTGACCCCACGCAGCGGTAGTAGCG
Source organism: Phycisphaerales bacterium UBA1924 (assembly GCA_965283805.1). Classification (GTDB taxonomy): domain Bacteria; phylum Planctomycetota; class Phycisphaerae; order Phycisphaerales; family UBA1924; genus UBA1924. The sequence goes on from CBDIPV010000001.1 coordinate 974,115, forward strand.
GTACTGCTTCTTGCCCTTGCCGCGCGAGGTCGTAAACACATGCGTCATCGATCGATCGCACGCCTTGCAGCGCAGAAGCCCGCGCAGCAGCGCCCCGTACTTGTTGCGGACCTCGGTGCCGCCCGTGCGGCCATTATGCTTGAGCATCTTCTGCACCCGGTCGAACTGCTCCGCGTCGATGATGGCCTCGTGCTCGCCCGCGTACAGCTCACCCTTATGGCTGATCATGCCCTTGTAGATTGGGTTGATGAGGTGGGCGTGCAGCGTCGACTTGTCGAAGGCTTTGCCGCCGATGACCCGGCCCTTGCCGGTCGTGCGCTTCTTGTTCGTCCAGCCCCGCGCGTCGAGTTCCCGCACCACCGGCTGCAGCGACTGCTTCTCCAGATACATCCCGAAGAACGCACGCACACGGGCCGCCTCGCGGGCATTGACGACCAGGCGGGGGCTCCCCCCGGAGCGGTCCACGTCGTAGCCCAGGACGGGCACACCGCCCGCCCATTTGCCCCGTTTCTTCTGGGCGGCCACTTTGTCGCGGATCCGCTCGCCGATGATCTCCCGCTCGAACTGGGCAAAGCTCAGGAGGATGTTCAGGGTCAGGCGGCCCATCGAGCTGGTCGTGTTGAACTGCTGGGTGACCGAGACGAACGAGACTTCATGGGCATCGAACGCTTCCATGATCCGTGAGAAGTCCATGAGCGATCGGCTGAGCCGATCGACCTTGTACACCACCACACAGTCGATCATGCCCGCCTCGATGTCGCGGATCAGCCGGTCCATCGCAGGGCGCTCGAGGCTGCCACCCGAGAACCCGCCGTCGTTGTACTGCTCAGGGGAGCAGACCCATCCCTGCGCCTTCTGGCTGGCGATGTAGGCCTCGGCGCTCTCACGTTGGGCATCGAGTGAGTTGAACTCCTGATCAAGCCCCTCTTCGCTGGACTTGCGGGTGTAGATCGCGCAGCGGATGGTCTCGGGCTTGGCGGGCATGGATCGGCTCATGTCTTCTTCCCGAGGTTGAAGAAGCGGAAGCCGTTGATGTGGCTGCCGGTGATGTGCTTGGCGACGGCGCTGAGGGTGTCGTAGCGTTGGCCGTCGTATTCGAAGCCAAGATCAGCCGCGAGGACGACCACGCGGAGCTTCTTCCCCTTGTACTGCCGCACGATGGCTGAGCCGGGCGCGGGCAGGCGCGGGTCACGCGCTGCCATTCGCAGCGTGCGTGTGGATGCTTCGCCATCCTGCGGCGGGCAGATCAGGGTCCTGGGGGCCATGACCCGGATATCCGCGTCATTAGCCAGCTCGGCGGCTCTACGCTTTGCCCGCTCGGAAAGCCCGCCGAAGGCGTTGGCTTGGATGCGCCACGCGTTTTTGCGGATCAGGTACTGGCGGTGCCGAGTGCGGGTCGGCTGGCCGTGCAGCTCTTTGTACCTCTCGGCCAGCTCACCGGTCGTCATTTCATAGAGCTCAGCGATCTCGGTTTCGACTGCGGTCACGGCTGCCTCCCTTCGATGGTTCGGGCTTGGGCTTGGGGCCGGGACCGCCGATCGGACCCAGCGCCGACACACTGAGGTCTGCATCTTCTGGATCTTCAAGTCCCTCGGGTGAAGATTCAGAGACTTCTGGCGTCTTCTTGAGCAGGCTCGACGCGCGGACAAGCCCCAGCGCGAGGATGCTGGCGATCTCGGCCTTTCGCTGCTTGGGCGTCATGGTTTCGGGGTCGGTCGTGCGGTCGGCGGGCTCGCGTTTGTCTTGGGCCTTCGGCTTGGGATTGGGTTGGTACATCGGCATGGGAATCGTCCTTGATGCGGGCGTCATTGCCCTTCATCTAGCACCTATCCCACCGAGCGCCGATCGGTCGGAGTTTTTGAAGATTGTTTGGCGAGCTGTCATGTCGCAACGGGGGAGGTAGCGACATGTGTAGCGCTCACAACCCCCTCATAACCCGTGCACCGTGTCTCAGAGACTCGAGAGACTTTGGGGCGTTTTCGCGCCGATTCGGTGAGAATCGATGCGATTCTGGTTATGGCATGCGCGACATCAGAGACACGCTCATGTCGGGGCAGACCGCCGTATTGTCCCGAGAACAACGAAAAACACCGCCGTGTCTCTCGGCGGTGTTCGTCGTGTACTTTGGGGTCGAAATCTTTCGATACCGACGGTGGAATAGCGGGGACAGGATTTGAACCTGCGACCTCCGGGTTATGAGGGCTCAGAAAGCCCAAATCACAAACTTCTGAAACTGCTGGAACTTGCGTGTTTACAGGCAGATACAGCATCCGCCGCCGGTGTCCATGCTACCCCAAATGACCATGTTTTGCACAAAATGGGTTACAAAAAGGGTTACAAATTTTGGTGTTGCATGCGCTGTCGATTCTCACCACCGACGGGATGAAAGACTGGCCTCCGAACGGCTGCCCATTGCCTAGCTCAAGAGCTGAATGATCGAACACATTCCCCTTGCTCTTCGACGGCGGGAAGCATTCGACCGGCACGGAGCTGTCAAGGTGGAGAGCGAGCGCTAGCGAGCGGACCTTGACAGCGAGTACCGGTCGGCACAATGGTGAACGCCGGAGAGCAAGGAAAATCTCGATACCGGTATTGACACCGATTATTTTCCGGTTTATACTCGGCACATGACAAAGAACACCCACAACTCGAACGAAGCCAGACTCGAAGTCAGACTGGACCCATACATAGCGGAGAAGCTCAAAGAGTCTGCAAAGCAGGCAGGCATCAGCTTGAATCAGATGATGAAGACCATCTGCACCTGGACGGCCTGCAATCTCCATGTCGGCAAGCCGAAGCTCTTGGAACACGAGATTGTTGTGAACGAATCCGCTGAAGGCATGTTCTGGATTGGTCATGAGGCCAACCATGACGAACAAGACGATGGCGAAGTGCTTGCCGTGTTCGATTTCAGCACCAGTCGAGCTATTCGAAACCCCCGCGATTTCTTCTACGCGGAGGATAACCCTTTAGAATAGCTCTCCATATCAGTTCGTGATTTTCAGCATGCCAGCGTCCGAACGTTGAGCAACTGAAGCCCGAAACAAATCAGTCTGTCTAATGAACGGGCCCGAGTCCGCATGCGGGGAGCCTACCGGCTACTCGTGTGTCTTCACACAATCACTGCATCGATCAACGAGCCCGCGTCGGGATGCGCGATCGGTGCGCACTCAAAGGAGTATCCATGTCTGTCGCATCAATCCCCCACTGGACCATCGCCGGAGTCTGCACCGAACTCAGAGAGCTGAAGAACAAAGAGGGTGCCATCTGGATGTATGTCATCAAGCTCATGGCCCTCGGCGGCGTCTATGAGCTGCAGACCAAGGACGAGAACCTCTTCAAGATCTTCGGCGAGGGCGCGGAGTTCGAGGCATCGGGCACCTTCGACCACTTCAACGGCAACATCAAGTTCAAGGTCAACCACGGAGAATGCCTCGGATGAGCCGCCTGCGCAGTACCATCTGGATTCGTCGCGCAGGCTCACGCAGCTGGCTGGACTATCAGTGGGCACGGGCCTTCGGGGCCAAGCTCGCCGCCCGGCTTGAGGAACGCTGCAAAGGTGAGCGCGGGGTGTTCCTCACCCTGACCTACCACCGCTCGCACTACGAGAACCCGCGCCACCTCTACCGCGAGGCTTCTGAAAAGAAGCATGTGGCCGAGTTCATGAAGCGGCTTGCCCGCCACCTGGGCGAATCACTCAGCGGAAGATGGATCTGCAAGATGGAGTTCCAAGCAGGCGGCTGGGTGCATTGGCACATCATCCTCCTCGGGATCTCCAGAATCGAACACGGGGAGCTCACGAGCCTTTGGGGCCACGGGCATGTCTGGATCAAGCGGATGTCGCACGAGTCACGCCGCTATATGACCAAGTATGTCGCCAAGGGTGACGGGCTCCCCGCCTTTCTGTATGCCGAGCGTCCGCGTTCGGTGAAGGTCATCCGCACGAGCAAGGGGTTCTGGGGCGAGAGCACACCCCGGCAGGAGTACGACCGACCACCCCCACCACCACGGCTCAACGCGTACCGGCCCATCGGCGAATCGCTGAGACGATCCGATTCCACCTCGATCATCCAAGACGAAGACGGGCAATACCGCATGGAGAAAGTGCCACTCGACCTCCTCCTGCGCGAGATGTACGAAATGGGCTTCCGGTTCGTCCAGCGTACCGGGTCCTGGCTGGAGCTGAACTGCGTTGGCGTGCCACGCGGCGCCAGCCGCGGCACGCCACGCCTTCACTTGAGAAGAAGACAAAATCGTGGAATGCAGGCCAGTCAAGAGTCCTGGCCGACCTGGCTCACTCAGTATTTCACCGAGACTCTGGACGAGCGATGGAGTCTCACATGAAAAAATCACAAGCCCAACCCCCAGAATCACCCTATGTGTCGCCCAACGAGCTGGCGCATCGCTGGCAGTGCTCCAGGTCCAGCGTGGACCGCATCGCCAGCCGCTCGGGCCTGACACGCCTGTGCCTCGGCAAAGGCCGCGCGGGGATGGTGCGGTACATCAGAGAGGAGGTCGAAACCCTCGAAACGCAACGGCGGGCCTGATCCCGCCAACAACTCTACCCCGCTGCTACCCCGGAACCGCAAGTCTGCCGGGGTAGCTGCCGTGAACGGCATCCCATCCCTCAATCCGCTATAATCGGCTTAGAAAGTATAATGAGACTCACATCATCGAGCGAATCCATGTCTGTTGAAATCAAATCTCGGCAACGCGTCATCGACCACGGCGAGGTCTTCACCCCGCAGAAGCTGGTGGACGACATGCTCGACATGGTCGCGCAGGAGTGCGAACGCATCGACTCCCGCTTCCTCGAACCTGCCTGCGGCACCGGCAACTTCCTCGCCGAAGTCTTGCGGCGCAAGCTGCTCACCGTGGACAACCGCAACACCCGCAACCGGAACAAATGGGAACGCGATGCGATCCTAGCCGTGTGCAGCCTGTACGGCATCGACCTACTTGCGGACAACATCGCCGCTTGCCGCAGCCGGCTTCTAGAGGTCGTGAACGCCGCTCACCAAGCCCGCTTCAAAGCCCCGCTGCCCGACGAAGCCGCCAACGCCGCGGCCTACATCCTCTCCAAGAACATTGTCCAGGGCGACGCACTGACATTCCGCAACACCGAAGACCGCCCTATCTTCTTCCCCGAGTGGTCCCCCCTCAACGGCAATCTGCTCAAACGCCGTGACTTCGCCTACGACCACCTGCTCGAACATGGACACTACAGTTCGACGCCCCTCTTCAGCGACCTGGGCCACGATGTCTATCTGCCCACACCCGTCGCCGACCACCCCGCGTGCCACTATCTCTGTGTGGCAGAAAGGGAGTTGGCCCGATGACCGCCGCCGCCACACAGCCCGGCCACAACCCCGACATCCTCACTTGCCTGGCGAATCTAAGCGCAGACGAGGTCTTCACCCCGCCCAAACTCGCCTCCGCCATGCTCGACATCCTGCCGCAGGAACTCTTCCAAAGCCCCGATACGACATTCGTCGACCCTGTCTGCAAATCCGGCGTCTTCCCGCGCGAGATCGCCCGCCGCCTCAACGATGGCCTCAAAGACCAGATGCCGGATGAACAGGCGCGGATCAACCATATCCTGACCAAACAGGTCTTCGGGCTTGCAATCACCGAACTGACCGCATTGCTCAGCAGGCGCAGCGTGTATTGCTCAAAGAAAGCGGACGGTAAGTACAGTATCGCCACCGCGTTCAACAAGCCCGAGGGAAACATACGTCTGCCGAAAACTCAGCATGCATGGAACGCGAACGGCAAGTGCGAGACTTGCGGCGCGAATCGGGAGGCATATGAACGCGATGACACATTCGAGGCCTACGCCTACCCGTTCATCCATGGCATCAACCCAACGGAAGTATTCAAGATGAAGTTTGATGTGATCATCGGGAACCCGCCGTACCAGTTGAGCGATGGCGGCTTCGGACGCAGCGCTTCACCAATATATCACCAGTTTGTAAGGCAAGCAAAAAAGCTTGAGCCGCGATATCTCACAATGGTAATACCATCGCGTTGGTTTGCTGGTGGGAAAGGCTTAGACGATTTTCGCGCGGAGATGCTCGCCGATCATCGAATTCGCAAACTCATCGACTTCGAGAACGCCTCCGATATTTTTCCCGGCGTTAGTGTCGCTGGTGGAGTTTGCTATTATCTTTGGGACAGGGATTATAGTGGACCGTGCGAGATGGTCAGCGTGCAAGCCGGTGTCCAAACCTCATCGACGCGGCAACTTAATGAATTTGAGACATTCATTCGCGAAAGCAGGGCCATTCCAATCATTCGCAAGTTGTTGTCAAAAGACGAACGGAGAATGAAAGAGCAGGTCTCATCATATAAACCGTTCGGGTTACGCACTTATGTACAGCCGCAAGAGACCGGCGATCTCGTCTTGTATTGGCAAAAGGGATTGGGACCATATAAACGAAGAGACATCACCGCCGGGATTGACATGATTGATCGATGGAAGGTTATTGCATCCCGTTCGGGACATGAACACGCAGGAAACCCGGGCCCAGATGGCACGCGAAAGGTCTTATCACGCACCGATGTCCTTCCTCCTGGAACGATATGCACCGAGACGTATCTAGTGATTGGCCACTACAACACCGAAGAAGAAGCGAGGAATTTGCATCTTTACATGAAGACACGCTTCTTTCGCTTTCTGATGTCGCTATTTATGTATTCACACGGTATCACGAAGGATACATTTGCGTACATACCTATTCTCGATATGACCCGTGGCTGGAATGATGATAGTCTCGCCAAGCGATATGAACTTTCTACTGACGAGGTCGCATTCATCGAATCAAAAATTCGTGCGTGGGAGTAGCCGATGCTAATGGAGAATTTTTGCCCGCCACGACCGGCCGCTACGCCCACGATCTACGCATTCGCGAGTACGCACCCTGATCATGCGGGATTGCTCAAAGTGGGCTATACCGAGCGGATCGCGGCGGACCGTATCGCGGAGCAGTTTCCTTCCGGCGTTCAACCATATCGAATCGAGTTGATCGAGCCAGCGATGCGATCAGACGGGTCAAGCTTCACCGACCGCGATATTCACCGACATCTGAAGGCGAAAGGGATCAAGAACACATCCCATGAGTGGTTCAGGTGCTCGGTGGCTCAGGTGCGTGCCGCGGTTGTCGCCGTGCGCGAGCGAACAGCAAACATCGAAGATCGCACGCTCGACTTCGCCATGCGCCCTGAGCAGCGTGAAGCTGTGGAGATGACCGCCGAATACTTCCGCACGGCCGCGACGGAGCAGAAGGGGCACACGCCGCACTTCCTCTGGAACGCCAAGATGCGCTTCGGCAAGACTTTCGCGGCCTATCAGCTCGCAAAGAAAATGGACTGGAAACGTGTTCTTGTCCTGACATTCAAGCCCGCGGTGGTCCACGCCTGGGCCGAGGACCTCCAGCGACATATCGACTTCCAGGGCTGGCAGTTCATCACTCGCAACGGCGGCCTGTCCTACGAGCAGGCAGACAGGAATCGGCCGATCGTCTGCTTCGGAAGCTTCCAGGACTTCCTTCAACGCACGAAGTCAGGCGCTATCAAACCGCGGAACGAATGGGTCCACGAGTCCCAGTGGGACTGCGTCATGCTTGATGAGTACCACTATGGCGCATGGCGTGAGAACGCCAAGGGCGTTTTCGGAGCCGACGAGCCCGAAGAGGGCGAGATTGAGGCAGAGTTTACAAAGGACGAGCGCGCCTTCGATGAATCAATCCTGCCGATCACCACGAATCACTACCTCTACCTGTCAGGCACGCCGTTCCGGGCACTGGCTTCGGGCGAGTTTATCGAAGAGCAGATCTACAACTGGACCTACAGCGATGAGCAGCGAGCGAAGCGTGATTGGGACGGCCCCGGCGCGAACCCATACGCAGCGCTGCCGCGATTGGTGCTAATGACCTACACGCTGCCCGACGAGATTCGGGAGGTCGCCGAAGAGGGCGAGTTCAACGAGTTCGACCTCAACGAGTTCTTCCGTGCGGAGGGCGATGGCGAAGATGCGAAGTTCGAGCATCAGGACGCGGTCCAGAAATGGATGAGCCATATCCGAGGTGCTTACCGCGGAGCAACAGTTGATGATCTCAAGTTGGGCAAAGAGCGGCCGCCCATGCCATTCTCTGACGCCCGTCTGCTGGGCGTGCTGCAACACTCGTTCTGGTTCCTCCCGAGCGTGGCGTCCTGCCACGCGATGGCGAACCTGCTGCGGGCGAAGCAGAACACCTTCTATCACGATTACCATGTGGTCGTCGCGGCGGGATCGAAGGCCGGAATCGGCGCGGCGGCGCTTCCTCCGGTCTTGGATGCGATGGAGGAGCCGTTATCGAGCAAGTCGATCACCCTGTCATGCGGAAAACTGACAACCGGAGTCACCGTGCGCCCCTGGGCGGGCATGCTGATGCTCCGCAAATGCAGCAGCCCGGAGACCTATTTCCAGAGTGCGTTCCGTGTGCAGTCCCCTTGGACTGTAGAAGACGAATCGGGCGGTGAGATCGTCGTCAAGCCGGAGTGCTATGTGTTCGACTTCGCGCCCAACCGGGCGCTGCGGCAGATCGCCGATTACGGTTCGCGGCTCTCCACAGACGAGACAACCCCCGAGCAGCGTATAGCCGAGCTGGTCGGGTTTCTGCCAGTTCTCCAGTACGATGGCAGCTCAATGCGTCAACTCGATGCGGAAGCCATCCTCGACATCGCAACCAGCGGCACAAGCGCAACATTGCTGGCGAAGCGATGGGAGAGCGTGCTGCTGGTAAATGTGGACGATTCGACGCTCAACCGGCTGATGAGAGACGAGTCAGCAATGACAGCACTCCGAAGCATCGAGGGCTTCCGAAACCTGAACGCGGACCTTGAAACGATCATTAACCGCTCGGAACAGATCAAAGACGCGAAGCGGAAAACCGGCGACGGCGGAGAGCTCACCAAGAAAGAAAAGAAGGAACTCACCGAGGCCGAGAAGGAGCGTAAAAGCCTTCGCAAGCAGGTGCAGGAAAAACTGATCAAGTTCGCCGCACGCATCCCCGTATTTATGTACCTGACGGACTACCGCGAACAGCGTTTGAAAGATGTCATCACCCGCATCGAGCCGGGCCTATTCCAGAAAGTGACCGGACTCACTACGGCCGACTTTGAGCGGCTCGTTAGTCTCGGCGTCTTCAACGCCCAACTGATGAATGACGCGGTTTGGAAGTTCCGCCGTTACGAGGACGCGAGCCTCCGATACATGGGCGTTGAGCGTCACCGGCCATTGGATCTAGGCCTGTGGGACACGACATTGACTGAAGACGACTTTCTACAAACATTCCAAGACCTCGCAGACAGTTAACTGCCGCTTCGCCAAATGTAATTTTTAAAATTAGCAGAGGAGAAAATCATGCCAGAACCGACACCCAAAAAAACCTTCGGCGGCTGTAACATCGCTCATATATCCCCCACACTCCCAGAGGGAACGCCTAAGGGCGTGAATGTTGTCATCAGCTTCGAGGATGCCATGCGACTGCACCTCTCACTAGGCCAAGCACTCGCAAAACTCAATGGCTACAAACGCAATACGAAGGCTGGTAGAGTTTCCGCAGTGAATCTCTGCTTATATCCTCAAGCCAATCGAATCACCGTGAATGAAGGCAAGGTTCGTGAGTAACTCACACCGTCAAAACTCCACCACCCCCGCCATCGCCTCCGGCACCAACGCCGCGTAATGCCGCCGGCAAATCTCCGGCGAGTTCCCCATGAGCGTCGAGATCTGAAACAGACTCACGCCCTTCTGTGCCAACTGGCTCCCAAATGTGTGCCGGTAGTCCAGACACCCCCACCGAAGCCCCGCCGCTCGGTTCTCCACCCGCAGCTGCTCCGAGAAGTTATTGATGTCCCAACGCGTCCCGCGAGGGCTCGGGAAGAACCACCCTTCATCTGACTCGGGCACCTCGTACCGGTCGAGGTACCCCGCCAAGCTCGAACTGATCGGCACCACCCGGTTCTTACTCGTCTTGGGCTGCCAACGCTCACCCCCAACCGTCTTGGCCCGGATGCGGATCAGCCCGTTGGGTTCGGCGGTCCGGTCGATGTCCTGCACCTGGAGCCAAAGCAGCTCTTCACGCCTCAGACCGGCGTAGATGAGCATCGCCACCATGACCTGGAGCTGTGGAGACTCGGACAGCGCCTGCAGCTGCTCGTCGATCTGCGCCATCGTCAGGTATCGGATTTCCGATGCCCGCTGCCGGTACCGCTCCACCCGTGCCGCCGGGTTGGCATCGCCTGGCATCTTCACACGCTCCTGCCTGATCGCCCAGTTGATCACCTTGGCGACCACCTCACGGTACCGATTCGCGGTTGTCGCTGAGATCCCCTTCACCCGCACATGCTGCGCGATCATGTCCGAGATCATCGCCGCGGTGATATCCTCGAAGTAGCGGGCACCGATGGGGTGCAGACGCTTGCGGCGATCCTCGGGGCACCGAAGCTCTTGGCACTTCCTCGCACGCCCCTGCGGCACGCTCAGCGCCTCGCAGCACTCACCGAAGGCCGCACGCAGGTATGCCAGGTCTTTGCTCCACGATCGCTTGTGCCGCCGCACCTTCATCTGCTCGATGTAGGCCGCGACCACCTCCCCCACCGGTGTCCGTGTCGGCAGTGCGCAGCCATGCCCGGCGAACTGCGCCGACTCGAACTGCCGTTTCTTCTCTTTGGCGATCTGCAGGGACTCTGTGCGAAGACTCTGCCGTCTGCGCTTGGTGCCCTCGTACCATTGCAGGTAGAATGTGTTGTTCCGCTGGATCAGGCTTGCCATGTGCTCATCTCGTTGTTGAGCGAGCCCTGTACACCAAATGGGTTACAAAATGGGTTACAACCGGTCATTTGGGGCACGAAAAAAGGGACTCGCATTGTGATGCAAGTCCCTTTGTTTCAAGAAGTAGCGGGGACAGGATTTGAACCTGCGACCTCCGGGTTATGAGCCCGACGAGCTACCAGACTGCTCTACCCCGCAATCAGGAAGAAGAGTATTGACTTGATCTTTGCAAAGATCAACCTGCGGCAACCAAAAACTGCCGCGTAGCGTTCTGGGGGCTGCTAATTTCTGAACATACCGACGACTCGATGAAACTCGGGCATCGTGAATCGGTAAAACCCGTGTGCCGAAACATTCGGCTTGGGACTTGAGAATCGAAATGGGAAATCACACATGAAGTACACCATGCTCCTCATTGGCGCAGCCGGTATCGCGATGAGCGTCACTTCGGCGATCGCGCAGGACAAAGACAAAAACTCTGGCATGTTCCGCTATCCGGATGTGGGCAAAGATCACATCCTCTTTGTCTATGCAAACGATATCTGGGTCGTTGACAAAAAGGGTGGGATCGCCAGCCCGGTCGTGAGCCCGGCGGGCCAGGAACAGCATCCAAAGTTCAGCCCCGATGAGCAGCACATCGCGTTCGTCGGCAACTATGAGGGTGACCGAGACCTCTACACCGTCGCGACCGAGGGCGGCATTCCCATGCGTGTCACCCACCATCCCGGCAACGAGCGTTTGCTCGATTGGACGCCCGATGGAGAACTGATTTTCTCGTTCAACGGTCTCAGCGGAAACCCCTCGCACCAGAAGCTCTTTACCGTCCCCGCCGAGGGCGGCTTGCCCAATGCGATGCCTGTTCCGTACGGTGCCACCGCTTCGGTCAGCCCCGACGGCGAATGGCTCGCCTACACGCCCAACTCGCGTGACTTCCGCACTTGGAAGCGCTACAAGGGCGGGCTCGCGACGGATGTCTGGCTTTTCAATCTCTCGACCAATGAATCCAGAAAGATCACCAGCTGGGAGGGCACCGACACCATCCCGATGTGGCACAAGGACAAGCTCTACTACCTTTCGGACAACGGAGCTGAGGCACGCCTGAACATCTGGCGATATGACCCGGACAAGGACGAGCACGAGCAGATCACCAACTTCACAGATGATGATGTGAAGTTCCCCTCGATGGGACCGGCCAGCGATGGACGCGGCGAAATGGTGTTCCAGCTGGGCTCACGGATTCATCTGCTGAACCTGGGGAACAAAAAATCAAAGCCGGTTGACATCACCGTACCCGGCGCACGCGAAACACTGCGACCGAAAATGGTTGACGCGAGCCAGTTCTTTATGTCCGGAGACATCTCTGCAACAGGCAAGCGCGTCGTTGCCGAAGCACGCGGCGATATCTGGACAGCGCCGGTCGAGAATGGTGCTCCCCGCCAGCTCACAAGCAGCTCCGGCGCATCAGATCGACTCCCCGGCTGGAGCCCCGATGGACGCTGGGTCTCGTACTTTTCCGACAAGGACGGTGAGTACGAGCTCTACATCACACAGTCCGACGGCAAGGGCGAGACACGCCAGCTCACTGATGGCAACAAGACCTATTTCATGGGTTCATCGTGGTCACCAGATTCCAAGTCCATCTACACCGTCGACAAGGCCGGCAAGATGGTGCTCGTTGATGTGGAGAGCGGTGAAGCAAACCATTTCGATACCGACCCGCTTGCAAATGCTGTCAGTGTTTCCTGGTCGCACGACTCACGCTATCTGACCTATGCCAAGGCACGGGAGGGCTCGTTCAGCTCGAGCATCTGGATCTATGACACCGAGACCGGCGAGTTACACAATGTCACTTCAGGTTTCTTCAACGACAGCAATCCCGTGTTCAGCCGCAAGGGCGATTATCTGTTCTACAGCTCGAACCGTGATTTCACCTCGCCGCAGTATGAGGATGTGGGCACGACCTTTGTCTATGCAGAGACAGGACGCCTGCTGGCGGTGCCTCTGAACGCCGATGTCGAGAACCCGCAGCTGCTCGAGTCCGATGATGAGACTTGGGAAGACGAATCCGCAGAGGATGAATCCGAGGCGACTGAAGAAACAGATTCCGAGGACCAAGCAGCGGACGAGGGCGATGACGATGCCAGCGATGCCCCAGCGTATCTCGAGGGCTATGACACCGAGCACCCGCTCTGGGGCAAGTGGGAAGGCACTGCTACTGGCTTCGCCGCCTTGGGCATGCCGACCGATGAGATCTCCTTCTCGCTCATGATCATCATCGATGAAGATGGCAACATCATGGGTCAGTCTGAGTCGATGGGCGAAACCGACGACCTCGGCGATGTCGTCAAATGGGACGCGGAAACCAACGAACTCTATATGGAATCCACCGAGCAAGGCATGACGGTCATTCAGAAAGCCACGATCAATGGCGACGAAATGACCGGCACCTGGGAAATCAAGGGGCTGGGTATGTCTGGTTCATGGACCGGCAAACGGACCAGCACAGAAATCAGCGAAGAAGAACTCGGCGAAGTCGTCAAGGATTCGGGCGAAGCGTCCGAGACCGTAGAGATCGACTTTGAGCACTTCGAATCCCGTTCCTTCGACCTCGGAGTCGCATCCGGGAACTTCGGCAATCTTGAGAGCAATGACAAAGGCGAGCTGCTCTACATCCGCACTGGTGACGGCGCGGCTTCGCTCAAGCTCATTGATCCCAGAGCAGATGAACCAAGCGAGAAGACGGTCCTCGGACTCGCGTTTGGTTTCAGCGTCTCAGGCGATGGCAAGAAGCTGGTCGCGCAGACCCCGGTCGGCTTCGCGGTCGTCGATGCCAAGCCAGGCCAGACGGCCAAGCCGATCAACATGGAACTGCGCCAAACTGTCAATCTGCGTGAGGAGTGGCGTGAACTCGTCACTGACGCGTGGCGCCGGCAACGCGACTTCTTCTATGTCGAGAACATGCACGGCGTCGATTGGGACGCTGTGCTTGAGCACTACCTCCCGATGGTCGATGATGCCGTCAGCCGCGAGGATGTGTCCTACATCATCGGCGAAATGATCGGCGAGTTGAATGTCGGCCATTCGTACTACGGCGGCGGTGACGGCGAGAGCCAGCCCAGCGAGAATGTGGGCTTGCTCGGAGCAGAGTTTGAGGTCGCCGAGGGTGACCCACAGAGCGGATTCCGGATCACGAAGATTTACCGCGGCGCGCCCTGGGATACCGACGCGATGGGACCGCTCTCGGAATTCGGGCTGGGTGTCAAGGAAGGCGACATCATCACCGCGATCAACGGCACAGCCGTGGATACCAGCAAAGACCCGTGGGCATCGTTTATCGGCTTGGCCGGTCAACCCACGACGCTGACGATCGTTTCCGCCCTCGAAGGTGACGAGGAGACCATCAATGAGCGCGATGTCACCGTCAAGCCGTTGGGTTCTGAGAACAACCTCCGATACCGTGCGTGGGTCGAAGCGAACCGCAAATATGTCGAAGAACACAGCGATGGAAAAATCGGGTACATCTATGTTCCCAACACCGGTGTGCAGGGCCAGAACGAGCTGTTCCGGCAGTTCTACGGGCAGATGGGCAAGGAAGCGTTGCTGATCGACGAACGCTGGAACGGTGGCGGCCAGATCCCCCACCGCTTCATTGAACTGCTCAACCGTCCCCGAACCAACTATTGGTACCGCCGTGACGGTGCCGACTGGCCCTGGCCGTATGACTCACACCAAGGTCCCAAGGCCATGCTGATCAACGGCAACGCCGGCTCAGGCGGTGATATGTTCCCGTGGCTCTTCAAGCATCACAACCTCGGAAAGCTGATCGGAACCCGCACATGGGGCGGCCTAGTCGGGATCTCGGGCGTCCCGCCATTGATCGACGGAGGCAGCGTCACCGTCCCCAACTTCGGGTTCTATGAACTCGACGGCACATGGGGCATCGAGGGGCACGGCGTGGATCCCGATATCAAGGTCGAGATCGACCCGACCGCGGCGCTCGACGGGCGAGACTCACAACTCGACGCCGCGATCGAGCACCTGCTCGCCGAAATCAAATCCAGCGGCTACGAGCGTCCCCAACGGCCCCAGCCGCCGGTGCGTACCGGGATCGGTATCAGCGACGAAGACAAGTAAAGCCTGAAATCAACCTCAAAAACGCAAAGCCCCACGACCGGTGTCGTGGGGCTTTTTTACTTCTCGTAAAGGGCGTACTTATTGACCGATTCGACCGAGCAGCTCATTCACCGCGGCTTCGAGCTGCGGGTCGCTGCCCGCGGCTTCCGCGTCGGGGTGTTGCGGCACATCGATATCCGGCTTCGCGCCATTGTTCTCCATATCAGTCCCGTCTGGTAGATACCAGCCACGGAACGGGCGGCGAACAGTGGTGCCATCGATCAGACTGAAAGAACCAGTCGAGATCACGCCGCCGAAGGTTTGCGTACCGATCAGCGTGCCGCGATCCGCCGTTCGGATCGAGTGCGCAAAGATCTCGGCGTTCGAGAACGAGTGCTGGTTGATGAGCACATTGATCGGGCGTGAGTAGGCATAGATCAACCGGCGATCGCGTGGGTAGTTGTCTTTGCTCACATCGTCAGGATTCGCACCGCGAGGAATCGTGTACGCGTGGTTGGGTGCGGTCAGCGACGCGAGAAGGATGTCGGTTGTCCAGCCGCCGCCGTTGTCGCGAACATCGATGATGAGACCGTCTTTCCCGTTCGCCGCCGCGAACAGGTCTCGCTCATAATCACGGACCTGCGGCAATCCCATGCCGCGGATGTGCAGGTAGCCCAGCCGACCGCCGGACATCTCATCGACCTGCGCCCGGCGCTTTGCGACCTCGTCTTCATAGCGAAGCACCGACATCGATCCATAAGTCGTTGGCGTGACCAGTGCCAGCTTGCTGGTGCCATCCGCACTGTCCACGGGGATGTACTCGATCAGGATTTCTTCACGCGCGTGGTGCGCAAGCGCCTGATGAAGATCGAGCAACCCGCTTGCTGTATTCGCGTCGGCGAGCTGTTCGTCCCCGACCGCGACAATCACAGAACCCACACCCGGGCCGTCCTTCATGCGATCGATCGGACCACCTTTGATGATCGCATCGATGCGGTATCCGTTGGCGACCGCTGTGAAATCGATGCCCAGGTATCCGTTGCTTGGTGAAGCCGCAGAGTAGTCATCGCCACCGCGTGTGCCCGTATGCGAGCCATCCACCTCGCCCCACATGAGGTTCATGAGACGCAGGAACGCGTCATTGGTGCGGGTCTGCATGACAAGCTCGCGATATCGCTCGGTCAACCCGTCCCAATCCACACCCTTGAGAGTCGGGTGGTAGAAACTCATCCCGAATCGGCCCGAGGCCTCTCGAAACTTCTGTGCAAGCTCTTTCTCAAGATCGACCATAATCGTCGCATCGATCGGCAGTGAAGTGGTCTTGCCGCCGGTCGGGGTCGTTGTCGCGGCCTGACCGCCCGAAACATAGCTGAGCATCTTGCCGTCGAGCGACAGCCGCGGGTCGTTCACACCGCCGGATTTGATCGACTTGCGATCGCGTCCACGATGATCGACGCTGACAAACTGACGATCGCCATCGATCACGGTCGAGAACGCGATACGATCGCCCCCCGGGGTCATCACCAGATCTGATTCGGACTCCGGGCTCGTAGTGATGCGACGAATGCGCAGATACGCGTCATCGGCATCAAACTCGAAGGCCTTTGATTCTTCCCCGTCTTTCTCCTCGTTTGCACCGTCGGCTGAATCTTCGGCTTTCTTGTCATCCTTACCCTCGATTGGCTTCAACGGCTTGAGCTTGCCCGCGGCTTCTGCGGCTTCTTTGAAATACGCGTCTAGCTCATAGCCCGCAAGCCCGTCGAGCACCTCATCGAGATACACGCTGTAGACATCGAAGGCCCAGTTCTCATTGTCACGATCCGACAGGAAGGTGAGCACCTTGCCGTCATGCGAAAGCTGGGGCGAGTGATCGATGTCCGGGTGGCGTGTGATGTTCACCGGCTCAGCACCCAAGCCGTCTTCGCCGGGCTTGGTATCGAGAATGAACACATCGGTATTGAAATCCAAATCCGTCGCCGCAAAGACGATGTGGCGTGAATCCGATACCCACAGCACATCGGGCTCTGACCATTGCTCGCTGATCACACGATCCTCGCCGCTGACCAGATCGCGGATGACGATATCACCCCGCTCACGCAGATACAGCAGCTTGGTCCCGTCGGGCGATGGCAATGGGTTGAACACCATCTGCTCACCCTCGACAACGACCTCGGTCTCAAATCGCAACGCTTCGCTCCATCGCTTCGCGTAATCGACCTTCGGCTCCTTGTTCTCCTCCTTCTCCTCAGCTTCCGACGCCTCTTGGGTATCGACCGGACCGTCTTGATTCCCTTCGGGCTCAGACTGAGCGTCTTGGGCATCGGTCGCATCAGTTCCAGTGTCCGCAGCGTTGTCTTCTGTTTCTGGCTCTTCCTCAGGTTCGGGCTCGGGCTCGGGCAGCAAATCGGCACGGCTCAGCGAGACCGTCGCCGCGTAGATTATTCCAAGTGACTGCTCGTCATCCGCAGTGAAATACAGCTTCACACCATCGGGCGACCACACGATATCCCGTTCACGCGCCGGGCTGTCGCTCACACGCACCGTCGGATGGTCCTCGGCGGTGCTGCGCACAAACAACTCACCACGCGCGATCTGAGCAACAGCATCTCCCGAAGGATGTACCGCCGCCTCGCTGACTTCGCGTGAGATGTTCTTGCGTTCAACATCCGATCCCGTCATGTCAGACGCGAGTTGGACATCAACCGCCACGGGCTTGGCCCTGAGGTTTGTCAGATCCAGCGTGTAAAGCGTGTCCCAAACAACGAAAGTGGCGAGCGAGCCGTCCTGAGAGACCTGCAGGTCGCGGACGCCATGCGCCAGCGTCTCGGGGTTCGAAGCATCCGGCTTGAAATGCGTCAGCTGCGTCACTGCGCCCGGGTCCTGATCTGATTTCCCCGCGTCCAGCCGCACCAGGTTGTACTGTCCGTCGCGGCTCGAGACATAGACCAGCGAGCCGTCGGGCAGCACATTGGGCTCAAAATCATTGCCGTCGAAAGCAGTCATCTGCATGAAGCTGGCATCGCTGGGCCGGTAGCGCCAGATATCGAGATTGCCCGGCCCACGATACGCCACCCGATGGGGGTAGTAATAGCCGCGGATGAAGTAGATATCCTCATGCGCGTCGTGGGTCGCGGGTCCACGCCCGAACGCGTCGGTCACGCGCTGCATAGGACCACCATCGAGCGGGACGCTATACATGCGTGGGTGCTTATAGATCTCTGGATAGAGATACGCCGAGAACAGGACCCGCTGGCCGTCGCTATTGAAACCGCCGAGCATCTGGGCCCGATCCGAGACACTCAGCCGCCGGATATCCCCCGGCACGAGCCGTCCGGACTCGGCGTTGAGATCAAGCGTGTACAGGTTCTGCGCACCGTCCCGATTGGACTCAAACACAAGCTGCTGTCCATCATGAGAGAACCGTGATTGCGATTCGATCCCAGGGTGCACCGTCAGCCGTTCCGCCGCCCCGCCCTCGACAGACACAGACCACAGGTCGCCGGCCGCTGAAAACACAATGTGCGATGCGTCGGGCGAGAGAGACGGGTACTGAATCAAGCCCCGTCGAGCGTCCGCGGCATGCGAGGTCGCGGCACACAGCCCACACAAGGCGATCAGGGCTCCAATACGAAAACGAGTGGACATGCGTACTCCTCCGTGGATAAAAAACTCAATCGGACGCGTACTCGTGCTGCGAACGATCGTTCGATGAAAACAGACCCGACCGAGAGGCCGGGTCTGTCAATATACTCGATCAGAACACCGCAATCACGCGGGGATGCAGAAATCAGGCAATCACTCTACGGGCTTGAGCGTCTCCGGGTCCCGGGTGGGGATCCGCGTAGCTTTGCCGTTGAAAAACTCCTCCATCGTTGCGACACGATCGGGGTCCGCCTCGCTGCCGGCGTTGCCCTTCTTGATCTGCTCCCATGGCCCGACCACCAAGATCACCGCGTCCCGGGGGTGTAGGTGTTCGTTGGCGGCCTGCTGCACAGCATCGGGATCGACCGCACGAACCTGATCGCGATAGGTCTGCCAATAATCCTCCGGCCGATCCGTCCGCTCATCGTTCATAAACAACCTCATCATCGCGCCCTTGGACTCAAAGTTGCGTGGGAATGTCTCGATCAGGTTGTTCTGGATCGTGCCCAGCTCCTCGGTCGAAACCGGTTCGTTCTGAATCCGGTCGAACTCATCAAACACCAGGCGCGTCGCCAACGCCGTTGTCGGAACCTTGGTAAAGAAGTAGGAAGCGAACACCCCCGGGTATTCAATACCCGGCTGCAGGAACGAGCCAGCGGTATACGCGAGCCCCTCACGGGTGCGCACCGAGTTGGTGATCCGTGAGGTGAACCCTGAGCCGCCCAGAATCTGGTTCATCACATCCGCCTCGATCGCATCGGGATCGTCACGCGTCAGACTGCGATGGCCGATGATCACCTGCACCTGCGGCTGATCCTTCTCGTAGTAATACACGCCAGGCTCAAACGCGTGCGTGGGCACTGGAACCTGCGGCGACGGCTCGCCCCATGGCCAGCCCTCAAGCTGCGATTCAAGAAACGCCAGCATCTCGTCCTGCTCAAAGTCACCGGTCACCGCGATCATCAGGTTCGCGGGGTCAAACACACGGTCATGAAACGAACGCAGGTCATCGACCGTGATCGACTCAAGCGAGCCCTTCGTGGGCTGGCGGGATTCGAAATGATCCTCGCCCCACATCAGATAGTTGAGTTCGCGCAGCGCGATCCCCAAACCGTTGTCGTCGCGGGCCTTGAGCCCCTCAAGCGCCTGCCCACGCAGCACCTCAAGCCGCTGAGCGTCAAAGCGTGGATTCTTAATCATGTCCATGAACAGCTCAAACGAACGATCGAGGTTGCTCGTGAGCGTGTTGATCGTGGCGTTCGCTGAGCGATTGCCAACACCAACGCTTACATCCGCAGCCAGGAAATCAAACTCTTCGTCGAGATCGCTCGGCGACATCATCGCCGAGCCACCCGTGCGGATCATCTGCCCGGTCATCGCCGCCAGCCCGGCCTTGCCCTCGGGCTCCATGTACGCCCCGCCCTCGAAACTCAGGGTGATGGTCACAAGCGGAAACTCATCGCTCTGAGCCATATAGACCGGGATCCCCGATGACAGCTCGTGGCGGAACTCCTCCGCACGCGGCGGCGTGAACTCCAGCGCCTCAAACTCCAGCGCTGAAGGGTGCGAGGGGATGTCATCGGCATAGGTCAATGCGCCACACGAAACCATCAAGGCGGCACAGGTCATCTTGAACATATCTTTAATTTCTCTCATTGGTCACCTCCCTGAACACCCGATTCAATCTCGGAGATCCGCAGCTCCATCTGCTGCTTGATGTACTTCATCGCGGTCTGGAACTGCGGGGGAACCATCTCGGCCTGCGCATCCATTTCTTCGATCTGGCCCTGCAACACCGATGCATCGGTCTCTGACTTCAAACCCTCAAGCTGGGCTTCGAGCTGCGGCATCACCATTTCGGCCATCTCCTCGGGCAACGATGCCCGCACATCTTCGAGTGTCAGTAGTTCAACCTCACTCCCGCCTTTGCGGGTGTAGTGCGAAACAGCGCGCTCATCGCTCTCGAAATACTCGTTAGCAACACGCATGATGTCCTCGGCGGTCACCGCGGCGATCCGCTTGGGATGCTCGTTGAGGTACTCGTAACTGTCGTACGCCTCTGTAATCGCAAGTTGGAAGAACAGCGACGAGTTATCCTGCAGCCCGCGGAAAGTATCGGCGGCCTGCTGGTTCTTCACCTTCTGCAGCTCGCGCTCCCCAACCGGTTCGGTCTTGAGCCGGTCCAGCTGCTCATACCACGCGGCCTCAAGCTCCGCCAGCTCGGCGTCGCCCTTGGGCAACGCGCTAAACGAGAAGCTCCCTGCATACCGCATCGCCCGGTTCCCGGCGCTCGCCTGTGCGGCGATCCCCATCTCCTCAACCAATGACTTATACAAACGACCGGTCCGACCGTTGAGCAGATCAGCCATGACATCAAACACCGCCTCATCAGGGTGCCCGAACGGAACGCTGCGATAGCGAACCTCGACCTGGTCCTGGCAGTCGCACTCGCCGCTGAACCGAAGCTCACCGAGCAGGGGCACCGAGTAGGTGACCAGCGGGGCCGCCTTGGGACGCTTGTTGGGGATACGACCGAAGTAGGACTCCACGAGCTGCTTGGCCTCTTCGATCTCAAAGTCGCCAACGATCACACCCGTCAGGTTCGCGGGCTGGTAATGGGTTTCGTAATACTCGCGAATCTCGTCTTCGGTATAGGCCATCAGATCGCTCATCCAGCCGATCACCGGCCAGTTGTAGGGCGAGGCCACCCAGAACATCGAATCGAACTGCTCATCAAGCTTGCCCGTCGGGGTTGCCTCGAGGCGCTGGCGACGCTCTTCGATCACCACGAAACGTTCGGCATCAAGCTCTCTGAACGATGGAACGAGCAGGCGGTCGCTCTCCATCCATGACCACAGCTCAAGCTTGTTGCTGGGAACATTGATGTAGTACACCGTGAAATCGTTGCTCGTGCCCGCGTTCATCCCCGAGCCGCCGTTGCCCGTGTAGATCGAATCGAACTCGTTCTTGATCGTGATTTCGGCCTGACTGTCCTGGATCGCGGTCATCTGAGCACGCATCGCGCGCAGCTCGTCGGTATCGTTCGCCGGGTCCCAAGGATTGGCGATCTCACCCTCATACATGCGTTCGTATTGCACATCGAGCGTGTACGCACGCATCTTCTCGCGGATCTCGGTCAGCTGTTCGCGAATCGCTCGATCCTGATCCGCATCGCTGGTCCCGATCGCATCGGTGCCCTTAAAGAGCAAATGCTCGAGCAGATGCGACACACCGGTGATGCCCGGGCGCTCATTGGCCGAGCCGGCCGGCGTGATCCAGCCCGCGGTGACCACATTGGGCTGCTCATCGCGTGGCATGAGCAAAAACTTCATACCATTATCAAGCGTGTACTCGATCGGTTGTACATTCTGGGCGGCCGTCGTTGCAGCCGGGATCGCCAATATCGTGGTTGCCGCGACTACTGCGGCTTGCATAGCTCTCATGGAAGCTCCTCGTTGCTGAATCTGAGCACCGCCAGCACATGCCGACGAGTGCCTGATTCTACCGGCGGCACACCAGAAAGATGCTCTGGTCTGCAACGACAAGAAGATTCAGCATGGGCCTCCGCCAAGCTCGGCGATCATGCAGCGTACGCTCCCGCCCGCGACATACTCGATCGTCGGAATCGCGACCGCCACCACGCGCCCCAGCGATGAGAATCGCTTCTGCTGGCCGGGGGTGAAGTGCTCCCAAGCGGATTTGGACATCGCGAAAACCGATTCGCCATCGGCGCCACGCAGCTCGATGATATTGCCGCAGAAGTGAGCGACCTGATCGAGCGTAATGGCCATCACCTCGCGTCCGGCCCTGTTCAGGGCCGTCTCCACGAGGTCATACTCATCGGGGTCGGTAATCGAAGCCAGGCACACAACCGCGATGGAGCTGCCAATGCTCATGATCACATTGGTGTGGTACACCGGGTTGCCATCCCGGTCGGCGGCATGAAAACGCACCGCCTGGTAGCCCATCTCGTCAATCCACGCATCGAGCGCCTTCTCGGTGGTGCGGCCCGACAAGCACGCGAACGCGATGCCGTGGACACGGTCGAGCACCAGCGACCCGGTCCCCTCAAGAAACTGGCTGTCGCGTTCCATATCGCTCAGGTCCAGATGATCAGGGGTTGACCCGGTCACCCGCGCGATCGCGTCAAGAATCACCGCTCGCCTCTCCTTGCGACGGGCGTCGGCAGACATCGGGTAGGTGACGAGCAGCGGGTTGGGCTTGACCGTCTTAAACTCATGGAACGAGACCCAGTTGTTCGGAAAAATCGAATCGGGCAGTCCCAGATCATCCTCAAACACAAGGACATCCACACCCGCGTCTTTCAGCGCGCCCGCCACAGCATCGAACTCACGCACCGCAAGCTCCTGCACTCGCTCCGCGGTCTCAGTGGGCGTACGCATAAAAGCATTGGTCTTTGCGGCCTCGTCATCCCGCGCAAAGCGGGTCGGTCGAATCATTAAGGCCCGCGATGAGGTCTGGCAGCGTTCGGTCGTCATGGCTCTATTATATATCGTCCTCCTTCAACACACACAGAGAACCCACGACATGAGCGACCATACCCCTGTTTCCCTTTCACCCGCCCAGCCGCTTACTCCCGCGCAGATCGAACGGGTCGCTCGCCTATCAACACCCGTCGCCATGAGCCCCATGGCCCAAGAAGCCGTCGCCGCCTGCCGAACACGCCTCGAATCCGTCCTCGGCGACGGGCTCCCCCACTACGGCATCAATACCGGCTTCGGCTCACTCTCTCGCCAGCAGATCCAGCCCGAGGAACTCGAACAACTTCAGCTCAATCTCATCCGCTCCCATGCCGCCGGGGTGGGCGAACCACTCCCAAACGATGTTGTTCGGGCCATGATGCTCGTGCTCGCCGCCTCGCTGTGCCGTGGATTCTCGGGCGTGCGGGTCAAGGTCGTGGAGCAGATCATCACCATGCTCAACGCCGGGATCACACCGGTCGTTCCCGAATCGGGCTCGGTCGGCGCATCGGGCGACCTCGCCCCGCTGGCGCATGCCGTGCTTGCCATGATCGGTGAAGGGGAAGTCTTCGTCAATGGCCAGCGGCGCCCAACCGCAGAGGTCTTCCGCGAAAGCAGTATCGAACCCATCACCCTGGTCGCCAAAGAAGGCCTCGCCCTGATCAACGGCACCCACCTGATGACCGCCCGCTTCGCCCTGATCGCCCAGGACCTGCACCGGGTCACCAACGCGGCGTTGCTCGCCAACGCCATGTCGATCGACGCCGCCCGTGCCTCGCACGCCTACCTCGATCCACGGGTCTACCGCGTCCGCAACCAACCCGGAGCAACCCGGGTCGCCAGCACCCTCAAATCGCTCCTCTCGGGCAGCAGCATCGTCGAGTCTCACGCCAGCGACGACCCGCGTGTCCAAGACCCGTACTCCTTCCGCTGCTCCCCCCTGGTTCTGGGTGCAGCCCTCGATTCATTCCAATCGTGCTTCGATCGGCTGCACAACGAACTCGGCGCCGTCACCGACAACCCACTCATCTTCGATACCGGCTCCGACATCCCCGACATCGTCTCCGCCGGCTGCTTCCACGGCATGCCCGTCGCCCTCCCCCTCGACACCCTGTCCATCGGCATCGCCCACCTCGCGGGTATCGCCGAACGCCGCGTCTACCACATGCTCAGCGTCTTCGACCCGCAAAGCGAGCTCACCGCCTTCATGAGCCCCAAGCCGGGCGTGATGTCCGGCTTCATGATCGTCCAGTACGCCGCCGCCGCGATGTGCAACGAACTCATCGGGCTCGCCACCCCCGCCAGCGTGGCCAACCTGTCCACCTGCGCCAACATGGAGGACTACAACTCGTTCGGCCCCCGATCCGCCGCCAAGGCCGCCCGAGGAGTCCAGCTCGCACGCTCGGTCATCGCCACGGAACTGCTTTGTGCCGCCGAGGGCATCGAGGCCCACCGCCCCCACCGCTCCGGCCAGCCCGTCGAGGATGCGATCAAGATCATCCGTGAGGTCGTCCCGCCCCTGACCGAAGACCGCAGCCCCGCCCCGGACATCGCAGCCATCGAATCACTCATCGAAAAAGACGCGTTCGGCCCATTGCTGGGCTGAACACGTCTCTTGTTTCTATAGATCGGGAATCCCAAATCAGAAATCGCCGAGCTGCAGCTCCTCGCGAGCCCCCTTGTTGAGTGGCATCTCCAGCAGCTCCTCAAGTCGCTCGATATTGATCAGCTCCACATGGGCATCCGCGAAGCCCACATTGACCTCCCACTCACCGTTCATGTACGCCGCCCGATCAATGGCCACGATGTACTCATAGTTGAACGACGACACCGCGTCCTCGGTCAGTCGAACCGTGTAATCCGGGCCGCCGTCATACGCCGAACCCATCGGGGAGACGAGTAACTCTTGTGCGAGAATCCCCTGCTCGACAAGCACATCGATCGAGGCCGGCGGCTGATCGTTGTTGTTCGCGCCGTAGATCACCATACCCTGCACAATCGAACGCAGCTGCGTTGCGCTCTTCAGCTCATTCGCACGCTCGCGCGCCTGACCGAGCGCAGGCATCATGATCCCAGCGCCAAGCGCCGGGATCATCAGCCCCTGCACATCCGCAACCGACCCCAACCCCGCTGAAATCTGCACCAGCATCGACCGATCCCCGAAGTAGTGCGTCACCAGATCGTCACCCTCCCACTTGGAGATGCTCCCGCTCGACTGCACATCCTTGGTGAACGCCGCGTACCCGGGCATCAATGACCCCTGCACCCGGTCAGGGTGTGCGGGTGATCGAGCCATGTTGGACAGAGCACTGGTGAGCATGTTGGTCATGCCGTAGCCCTTGGCCACCATGCGTGGTGTGTCCATAAAGTTGATCGCCGCAGCCCCCTCCTCAGGCATGCGGGACACGATCGCCGCCTTGAACTGGGCGTTCTCCATCACACTGCGGAACGCACGCGGGCTCATCTGGGCCAACGCCGCCTCGATCGAGATAGGCGACAGGGCGATCACCAGATGCCCATCGTTGATCGCCCAGCTCGGCTCAAACGGGATCGGAAGCCCGGGCACGGTCATTGTGAAGACCTCCACGCCCCCCACCTGGCGACGCTGCACCCTGGCGTACCCATCAATCTCCATTTCCGCAAGCTCATTGAGTCGCTCAACAAGCGTGTGATGCGCATTGCCCATCTGCTTTGCGTCACGCAGCTCGAGCAGCACAACCGCGGAGGTCAATCCCCCGCCGCCGGTGCTCTCGGATTGGTAGAACATCACACGATCGCCGATATTCGCGAGCACATCATTGATCAGGTCAACACCGAGCTGGTCGTTGATGTCTTGCATCGGGTTCTCGCCCGACATCGCGAGCACCTGTTCGATCGCCATGAGCGTGCTGCCCATGTTCGTCTGAAGCGCCGCAACCCGCACCGCATCCTGAGGCACGCGCCGCAAGTCCTCTGCACTGAACAACGCGGGAGAACCGATATCTGACTGCTCCATCGCCTGGCGAGCATCGATCACACGAGTCATGACATGCATCTGCACATCATCTACACCAGCCGAGAACTCAACGGTCGCGGCGTTGGGACCAAAGAACATCGCCATCGGGTTGCCGGCAACCAGCTCTGATGATTCGCGCATCTGCTCGGCCATCTCGGGCGCGAACAGATTCATCAACCCGTTGATATCCACGCGCCCCGACATCAGCGGGGTCACCGCATCGGGCAGCCCATAACGCTGAATCTGCATCTTCGACGGCTCCGAATCGCCCATCGAGATCCAGATCCGGTCCTCGTTATACCCCAGCGTCATCGGCCCCACGGGTCCCATCGCCTCAGCCGTTTGGTCGCCCTGGTCCACGAACTCCATGCCACCCATCATCGCCAGCCCGCTCAGCTGCTGCTGCATCGACTCGGTGTTCCCATTGGCAGGCGCAAAGACCAAAGACGCATCGAAACCATTCTCACTGGGCGAAAGTGACAGCGAAGATTGAGCCGTGAGCATGTCCCAGCCCATCAGCATCATCTCGCCCTGCATCGGATCCATGTCCAGTTCAAACGCCAGATCACCGATCCGATCCCGGAGCAGCTTGACCGCGTCCATCATCTTCTGGTCTTTCGCGTTCGCAGGCCAGTTGTACATGCCAACGCTGTGATATTCCAGCAGCGGCTCCTGAGCCATGCTTGGCGTCGCCATCATCGCGGACACACTCAGCGTTGTACACGCGAGCGAGAACGAAATCGGATTCTTGAACTGAAATGTCATACTGCGTCTCTCCTTGAGCACCATTCGCGGGTGGTTTTCTGCCCGGTTGCGTGTGCAAGACCGGCATCTTTCCTTATAGTCTAGGAGTAAGGATACAACACATGAGCACCACCACCAAGCCCGGCGTCTCCAAATACATCCCAGAGTCACAGGACCGCGTCGTGCGAGCACCCCGCGGCCCTGAAATGTCGTGCAAAACATGGCAGGCCGAGGCCGCCATGCGCATGCTCATGAATAATCTGGACCCCGAGGTCGCCGAGCACCCCGAATCCCTCATCGTCTACGGCGGACGCGGCCAAGCCGCCCGCTCTTGGGCCGCCTTCGACGCCATCGTCGAAACCCTCCAACGCCTCGAGCCCGACCAAACCCTGCTCGTACAATCCGGCAAGCCCGTCGGCGTCGTCCAGACCACCACCGAATCGCCCCGCGTGATGATCGCCAACTCCAACCTCGTCCCCCACTGGGCCACGCAGGAACACTTCGACGAGCTGGCCGCCAAGGGTCTCATGATGTACGGCCAGATGACCGCCGGCTCATGGATCTACATCGGCACACAGGGCATCCTCCAAGGCACCTTTGAGACCTACGCCGAATGTGCCAACATCCATTTCAACGGCACCCTCGCCGGCACCCTCAATGTCACCGCCGGCTGCGGCGGCATGGGTGGTGCTCAACCCCTCTCGATCACCCTCAACGGGGGCACCTGCCTCATCGCCGATGTCGACCGCACCCGCCTGCAGCGCCGCCTCGACGACCACTACCTCGACGAGCTGGTCGATGACCTCGACGCTGCGATCGATCGGGCCATGGAACTCAAAGAACTCAAATCCGCGACTTCCGTCGGCTGGCCCGGCAACGCGATCGCCCTGCTCGAGCGCATGATCGAACGCAACATCATCCCCGAGACCCTCACCGACCAGACCAGCGCCCACGACCCGCTGCAGGGCTACTGCCCGATCGAATACACCAACGAACAAGCACAAACCGAGCGAGTGAGCGACCCCGAGGGCTACCAGAAACTGTCGCTCGCGTCGATGCGCCGCCATGTCGAAGCGATGGTCGAGCTCCAGCAGCGCGGCGCCGTCACCTTCGACTACGGCAACAACATCCGCCAGCGGGCCTTCGATCAGGGCTTCAAAGACGCCTTCGCCTTCCCCGGCTTCGTCCCCGCCTTCATCCGCCCGCAGTTCTGTCTCGGGCGTGGACCGTTCCGCTGGGCCGCCCTCTCGGGCAACCCCATCGACATCTACAAGACCGACTACGCCCTGCTCCAGCTCTTCCCCAAGGAAGAAGGCGGCTACAACGAACGCCTCCACCAGTGGATCCTCGGTTGTCACAAAAACCCCGAAGCCCTGCTCAATCAGGACTTTGCCAACTGCGAGCCCCGATTCGCATTTCAGGGGCTCCCATCCCGCATCTGCTGGTTCGGGCTGGGCGAGCGGGACAAGGCCGGGCTCCTGTTCAACAACATGGTCCAGGTCGGCGCACTCGACGCCCCCATTGTGATCGGGCGCGACCACCTCGACTGCGGCTCAGTCGCCTCGCCCAACCGCGAGACCGAGTCCATGAAGGACGGCACCGACGCCGTCAGCGACTGGCCGCTGCTCAACTTCGCCGTCAACATCGCCTCGGGCGCCAGCTGGGTCAGTTTCCATCACGGCGGCGGCGTCGGAATCGGCTTCAGCCAGCACGCCGGGCAGGTGATCGTCGCCGACGGCACCGTCGAAGCCGCTGATCGTCTGGCACGCGTGCTCAAGAATGACCCAATGATGGGCATCTTCCGCCACGCCGACGCCGGCTACGACGACGCGATCGAGTGCGGCAAGCAGCAAGGTGTCGATATCCCGATGTGACCAAATCATCTAGATGAATTACAAACAATACAAATCAACTCTCACACCAAACCAAATTGCTGACGGAATGAATTGCGCCATAAGAAATTCAAACCGACTCATCCAAGACGCACAACTACTTTTTGAACACAACAAGTTTGCATCTGCCGTCTCATTGGCAATTTTAGCGATAGAAGAATCAGGTAAAATTCCGATTCTGAGGCGACTTGCGTGTGTCGATTCGAACGAAGATGCTAAGGCAATTTGGAAAAACTATCGGTCACACCGTGCTAAAAATTTGATGTGGATCTTCCCGCAAATGGTAGCGGACGGAGCAAAGCGACTGCGAGACTTCGCGCCAATGTTTGACAAAAACGCTGACCACTCTGCAACTTTGGATTCTCTGAAGCAAGTCAGCCTCTATTCCGACTGCCTAGGCCATGCTCACTGGTCAGAGCCTACGAAAAATATTGATCGAGAACTTGCGGAAACGCTGCTTACAGTAGCAAATGCCGTCTGTAAAACCAAGGAAGTAACAACAACGGAAATCGAACTGTGGGTAAAGCACATGAAGAACTCACTGAACGGTACCCAGCAAGATGCCGAAGCAGCACTGGCAAGGTGGTATGGCGAGATGAAATCTCTTGGCCTAACCACTTACTCAAACAATGAATTCGAAAATTTTCTCAGCAAAGATTGATAGTGCACTTTGCACTTCTCTGAAATTGATACCATCAAATCGACATCAATCCATGACAATCACCCACCTCATTATCTTCCTGCTTGCCTTGCTTAAGCCAACACAGCAGTATGCCGCCGAGGGGGCTTCACTCACCGTGATGAGCTTCAACATCCGCTACGGCACCGCCAACGACGGTGACAACAGCTGGCCCAACCGCGACCACCTCGTCATGGCGGTCTTCCGCGAACGCAACGCCCAGATCGTCGGTGTACAGGAGGCCCTCGCCTTCCAGCTCGATGAGATCACCGCCGAGTTCCCCCACTACGCCGTCATCGGCGTCGGGCGAGACGACGGCAAAACCAAGGGCGAGTACAGCGCGATCCTCTACGACACCCGCCGATTCGCCGTCGATGCCTCGGGCACCTTCTGGCTCTCCGACACCCCCGAGATCGTCGCCTCCACCTCGTGGGGCAACTCGATCACCCGCATCTGCACCTGGGCCCGCCTGATCAATCGCGACTCAGGCGAAGCGCTGTATGTCTACAACGCCCACTATGACCACCGCTCGCAGGATTCCCGCGAGCAAAGCTCACGCCTGATCGCGCAGCGCATCGCCAATCGTGCTCACACCGATCCGGTCGTCCTGATGGGCGATTTCAACGCGGGCGAGACCAACCCCGCCATCCGAACGCTGATCGAATCGGGCTTGAACCACACCTACCGCGCTGTGCATCCGGACGCAACTGAGGTCGGCACCTTCAACGCCTTCGAAGGCACTCCCGACGGCGAGATGATCGACCACATCTTCACCTCCCCCACAATCGAGATCATCGAAGCAGATATTGACCGCACCAACGATGATGGTCGCTACCCGTCCGACCATTACCCGGTGTGGGCGACGATCGAACTCCCATGAGCGATTTAACAGCGAATCTAATCCGTGCCGCCGAGATGATCCGCGATGCCCGCTCGGTCGTGATCCTCACCGGCGCGGGCGTGTCGGCCGAATCGGGTCTGGCGACCTTTCGCGACCCTGAGGAGGGCCACTGGGCCAAGTACGACCCGATGGAACTGGCCACTGTCCACGCGTTCAACAAAGACCCCGAACTCGTCACCCGCTGGTACCACTGGCGTTTCACCCGCGCCCGCGATGTGCAGCCCAACCCCGGTCACTACGCGATCGGTGCGTTGCAAAGGCACATGGCCGATGACGGACGCCCCCTCACCGTGATCACGCAGAATGTCGACGGGCTCCACCAACGCGGCGGTGCAACCGATGTCGTCGAGCTCCACGGCACCATCCATACCTGGCGCTGCACAAAGACCGGCAAGAAGAAGCCGCTGAACGAGCTGAGCTTCGATCGCTTCCCCATCCCTTCAGACGCCGGCGGGCTCATGCGTCCGTGCATCGTGTGGTTCGGTGAGATGCTCCCGGAAGATGCGCTTCGACGCAGCTTCGAGGCGACGGCGGGGTGCGACCTGTTCATCTCGATCGGCACCAGCGGCACCGTCGAACCGGCGGCGAGTTTCATTGTCGCGGCTAGGGACAACGGAGCATCCACGATCGAGATCAACCGCGACCCCACACCCAACACCGGGATCGTCGAGATCGTACTCCAAGGGCCATCGGGCAAAATCTTGCCGCTGATTCTGACTGAGCTTGGTATCGAGCTGCCCACTACCATTCAACCATGATGCAACCGCCCCACACACGACCCGCGAGCTGGCCCAGCGACCTACCCGCATCCAAGTTCGCCTCGCTGCTCAAGCCCATGCCCGACGGCTGCCAGATCGGGCTTCTCGGCGTCCCAGACGACACCGGCGTCAAGCTCAACAACGGACGCCTGGGTGCCGCCCAAGGCCCGAGCGCTCTGCGGGCCGCCCTCGCACGCTACGGCGTCGCGGACCCGCACGACTGGGTCTGGCCGACCATCTGGGACGCGGGCGATGTCGAGATCGTTGCGGGCGATATCCACGCGACACACGACCGGGTCACACAGGCCACCACCGCCATGATGGAGCAGGGCGTGCTCCCCATCATGGTCGGCGGCGGCCACGACCTCACCTACCCCTTCGTGCGGGGCGTGGCCGAGTACCACAAACCAATGCACGGCATCTATTTCGATGCCCATCTCGATGTCCGAGAAGAAACCGGGTCCGGCATGCCCTTCAGAAAGCTCATCGAATCGGGAGCCGTAGACTCGCTGCGTGTGCACGGCCTCGACCCCTACGCCAACAGCCGAGAGCACATCGAGTGGTTCAGCGCCCACGGCGGACGCATCGCCGGGCGCACACACGACGACGATTGGCTCGCCCAGCCCACCTTCGTCTCGCTCGACATGGATGTCTTCGACAGCGCCCACGCCCCGGGCGTCAGCGCCCTCAACCCTTGCGGCTGGTCGCCGCAACTCGGCGAGCAGTGGGTCTACGAGGCCGGCCGGCACAAACAAGTTAAGTGCTTCGACATCATGGAGCTCTCGCCCCCCCATGATCAAGACGGACGCACCGCACGCCTGGCCGCGAGGATGCTCCTCGCCTTCATGCGCGGCTTCAGTGAGAGACGATCATGAGCACCCCCATCGCCATCACCAACGCCCGCCTGCTCACCCTCGCCCACGGCGGCGCACCCCGGCGCGGCAAGGCCATGCAGAAGCTCGCCCCCATCGACCACGGCTCGATCCTGATCCGCAACGGCGTGATCGATGCGATCGGCCCGTCGCTCAAAATCCCCGAGGATGCCCAGATCATCGACGCCGACGGGCGAGTGGTCATGCCCGCCTTCGTCGACTGCCACACCCACGCCTGCTGGGCCGGTGATCGCCTCGACGAATGGGAACAAAAGCAACGCGGCGCAACCTATCTCGAGATCCTCGAATCCGGCGGCGGCATCATGTCCACCGTCCGCGCTGTGCGTCAGGCGAGCATCGATCAGCTCACCGAGTCGCTCCTCGAACGCCTCAACTGGATGCTCGCCGAAGGCACCACCGCCTGCGAAGTCAAGTCCGGTTATGGCCTGAGCACCACAGACGAACTCAAGATGCTCGACGCCATCGTCCTCGCCGACCAGAACTGGCCCGGCCGCGTCTCCCCCACCGCCTGCATCGGGCACGCCAAGGACGGCGATGTCCCCGACTTCGTTGAACGAACAATCAACGAAACACTCCCAGCCGTCCACGAGCGCTACCCCGGCGTCACCATCGACGCCTACACCGAGCAGGGCGCGTGGTCCGTCGATGAAACCGTCCGCCTCTTCAGCGCGGCCAAGGACCTCGGGCACCCGCTGCGGATCCACGCCGACCAGTTCAACGCACTGGGCATGCTCGAAGCCGCGATCGAACTGGGCGCGTTGAGCGTCGACCACCTCGAAGCCACGCCGCCCGAATCGCTCAAATCACTCGCTCAGTCCAACACGATGGGCACGATGCTGCCGTGCTCGGGCTTCCATGTCGACGACCGATACGCCGACGGACGCGCCTTCATCGACGCCGGCGGGGCGCTGGCGATCGCCACCAATGTCAACCCCGGCTCGGCCCCGTGCCTCTCGATGCCAATGGCCATCGCCCTCGCAACTCGAAAACTCGGCATCACCGCCGCCGAGGCGATCACCGCCAGCACCATCAACGCCGCCCACCTGCTCGGGTTCAGCGACCAAGGCACACTCGAACCAGGCCAACGCGCCGACCTGATCATGCTCCGCCACCGCGATGAACGCCAGCTCGGCTACACCTTCGGCGGCTCGCATGTCCAACTCGTCATTTGCAACGGTTCAATCGTCGCCTGAGATTCATCGCAGCCGCTGAACGATGTTCTCGACTAGCGCGTTGATACCCGCATACACCTGCGCCGGGTTCTTGGCTTCCATGTAGGCCGGGGTCGAAACGATGTTGTTCGCATCATCTACGACGATCTGTTCGGCATCTGCTTCAACATGCGACGCGCCGGTCTTGGCGATCCCCGCGGCAGTCGCCGCGTCGTGCCCGATGGTGACTTTTACACCCTTGCTGCCAAAGACCTTGGCGCCCAGCGCCGGGGCGATGCAGATGAACCCGATGGGTGTGCCCGCATCGTTGGCCGCTCGCAGCACCCGCTCGACCTGCGGATCAACCTCGCAGTCCGGTCCCTTGGTGGCAAAGGTACACAAGTTCTTGGCCGCGCCAAAACCACCGGGCAGAAAGAAGGCGTCATAGTCCGCGGGCATGACTTGCTTGAGATCGACAATCTCGCCGCGTGCGATCCGGGCGGACTCTGTGAGAACATTGCGCTTCTCACCCGTCGGTTCTTGTGTCCGATGATCGATGACATCAAACTCTCGATCGGGAGCCATGCACTGATACTCGATCCCATGCTGGGCAAGCGAGATCAACAGCGCGGAGGCTTCCTGAATCTCACTGCCATCAAACACCCCACACCCGCTGAGAATCACTCCAACCTTGCCCATCACACACCTCCTGACTGAAGAACCGCTTAAGAAGCACTCTTGAGCAGCCGCGTCATTTTGACAAGCGACTGACCCACATTGTTCGCCATTTTCCGAGCGTTCTCATCCTTGATCTGCCCATGGTCATCAAACGCCTCGTGCGCCTTGCCCAAAGCGAACTCCTGCGGGACAACCACCATCTGGATCTGTGTCAGGATCTGCCGAACATGCCGCAGCCCCCGCAGACCACCGATGGCCCCGGGCGAAGCCGCCAGCAAGCCGCAGGCCTTGCCCTTGAAGCATTCCAGTGACTCCTCATCAGGCCGCGGCCGCGATGCCCAGTCGATCGCGTTCTTCAGCGCCCCGCTGATGGACCCGTTGTACTCCGGCGATCCGATCAGGAACGCGTCTGATGCGATCAATCGCCGCTTGAGTTCCAACGCAGACTCAGGGAACTGCTTGTCCTCGATGTCCTGGTCGTAGATCGGCAGATCGAGCTTGTTGAGCGAGATGAGGTCAATCGTGACGCCCGGCTGCTTCTGCACCTCACCGGCGACACTGAGCACCAGCTTGGTGTTAAGTGAATCGCCGCGGAGCGAACCAGAGAGCAATGCGATGGTGATCGGTGTTTCTGACATCGTGTGTCCCTTCATAAGCGATGTGGTATCGCCAGTGTACCTGAATGCCGCCGCATGCATCGCCAAGAAAAGCCGAGCACGCGAACGCGCACCCGACTATATGCTTGTTTCAACAAATGTCTAGCGACCACCCTCCGATTCAGCGGCACACACCATATCTGAACGCTCGACGCACCGGACGAATCTCGCGATGATACCGCGAGTTCGGACGCGTGTACAAACGATGCACCGGACGCACAGAAAGCTCAAGTCTGTCCCAGCCCCACCGCAGCTGCACGCTCGACTCATCCGAGTTCCAGCGCACATCGGGCTTGCAATACCCGTAGTCAACGAACAAGCAGCCATCGTGTATCCGGGCGCGGTACCCGGCGCGTCGGAACGCGCTGGCGATCTGCGCCAACTCCCCGCGCCCGCTGGTGATGTGCGTGCTTCGGCCGTCGATGGTGATGCGTCCGGCATACCCAACAACCTGGCACCCGCATGTCGCGCTATGCCGATGCCCGTGCCCACCGCGTGTCCGATCGCCTGCTTGGGCCATCCCGCTGCACATCGCGACAATGAGGCAAGCCGAAAGGACCCCGAATCGACGATTGAGTGTACTGTTGCGTGTCATGTGTCTTCCTTTCTGATCGTGATCCACCCGCGTGGTGAATCCACGACACAACCACCGCAAGAATCCAGAACATGACTTTTTTGACGCAACAAACAGCACGGAACCCCAGTAACAGCTCAGAAACGCGGTTTCAGACAGAATAATCTCAGATTTTCAGAGAATGCTGTCAGAAAAGACCCTCCGGATCAGTTGAACAGAAGAGGCCTCACCAACGAATAGGTGTGAGGGGATCGGAGAACTGATGCAGCAGCACGAAGCAAACCAGAACATGCACGAGCTTAAGCCACCCAAGAGCGCCATCGCGACCACCATCGTGACCGCGTCATTCACCAACGAGCTCTCTCCGATCGAGGCCTCGATCATGGACTGCTGCAACACACTCCACGAGGCCCGCGATCGCCAGGACATGCGCACCATCCGCGAGGTGTCCGCACAGCTCGAACAGCTTCTGGACCTCTACGACCAGACCGACGGCGAGAATCACCCCAACCCCGCCTGGGCACGCGCCAACCAGCGTGCCCTCGCCCGCTCGGCCATGGGCCAACTCGACCAGGCCATCCGGCTCGAACAGAGCGCCCTCAAATACGCCGATACCCCCCGCCGCAAGGAAATCTCGTACGGCAACCTCGCCGACCGCTGCCTGCGGCTGGGCGAGCCCGACCGAGCGGTCGAGTATTTCCTCGACGCGATCAGCGCCAACCCAGATTCGGTCCCCGTCCTCATCACCGGCGCCCACGCGCTCTACGAAGCAGGCTACACCGAGCAGGCCGACACCATATTTCGAACACTGCTCGAGAACGATCAGCTGCTCACCCCCAGCAGCGAACTCGGTGCCTATCTCGACTGCGACATCCGCACCCGCAACCTCAGCGAGGTGCTGCCATCGCTCTCGATGCTCTATGACCGCTGGACCGCGATGAACGCACGCAGCAGCCAACGCATGGGAGGTGCATCATGAGATCCACCGACCATGACC
Organism: Phycisphaerales bacterium UBA1924; assembly: GCA_965283805.1. Classification (GTDB taxonomy): domain Bacteria; phylum Planctomycetota; class Phycisphaerae; order Phycisphaerales; family UBA1924; genus UBA1924. The sequence goes on from CBDIPV010000001.1 coordinate 1,010,085, forward strand.
GTTTCTGGCAACTCTATGACCAGCAGATGCGTGTTCCGATCGAGCGTGCCTGCCGCAGCGCCTCGCGTGCAAAGACCGACTCAACGATGGATATCGACGACATGGTCGCATGGGTCGATACCCGAGTCTGGACGATGCTCGAGAAAGACGCCTACCCAACTTTCCACGACGACCCCACGCCCGAGCAAGCGATTGAACGCCTGCTCAAGCACGCCCCCACGCTCGCCCGCTGGGCCTATCTCGCGCTGTGCCGGTCGCACTTCCGTCGTCTTGAGCAGCGCGCGGGGTTCATGTGTGGCATGTCCCGCGCCGAGCGCCTCTCGATGGCCAGCGCCGTCGACAGCAAGGTCGAGAAGCGCGAAGAGCTCGACAACGCGATCAGCGCGCTGCGCCAGTCGCTAAGCGCCAACGAAAAACAACGGCTCGCGGCATCCGTCAGCGAGAAAGAAGATCGCAGCCGCGTCGCCCTCGTCCTGGGTGCGACACGCAGGGAAGACGATTCGATGATCCGGAAAATCAACGCAGAGACGCTTCACACCAACACGGTTCAGCAGATGCGCTCGCGTGCACGCAAACGCGCTCAGGAAGTGCTCGATGCAGCCCGCAGAACCCCGCTCTGGCTCATCGCCGGCGCGGTGATCCTGACAGTCGGACTCGGCGGCAGCATCGCCGAGGCCGGCGAACAGACCGGCGGACGCAAGGGCTCAATGACCGCACCCCAGCTCGATGCCAGCACCATCGTCTTCCGCGGCGAGCAGACCGGCGGACGACGCCCTTAATCCGGGTGACTCTGCCCACGAATTTCATCGTGTTCATGTGAGCCGGGGAATATTCATCATGCCACAACGGTATATCAGGCATGAACAAATCAGCACTCTACGCGACCATCGCCATGCTGCCCGTGTATGCGTTTGCACCGCTCACACTCGCCGCGCCTGAATCCATGCCCGCCAACAAGCTCGAGAAGCTGCAGGAGCCACCCAAGCAGGGTGAGCCGATGCCCATGTTCTCGATCGATGATGCCAGCAGCGAAGGCACGCTGGACCTCGCCAAGCTGCTCGAAACCGGTCCAGTGGTCGTGAGCTTCTACCGGGGCTCATGGTGCCCCTATTGCGTGACCGAACTCAGTGATATCCAGAAGCACCTTGAAGACATCACCTCTGCAGGCGCGACAGTTCTGGCAATCTCACCCGAGAAGCCTAGCGCCACCGCCGACCTTGTTGAGCAAAAGAAGCTTGGTTTCCACTTCGGGACCGACCAGAACAACGAACTGGCCACCAAACTGGCCCTCTCCTTCAAGCTCGATGCCAAAACCATCCAACGCTACAAGCAGTACGGCATCGACCTTCCCAAATCCAACGACAGCAAGGTCTGGCAGCTCCCGATCCCCGCGACCTACATCATCGACACCGACGGGACCATCGCATGGGCCTTCGTCGATGAAGACTACAGCAAACGACCCGATTACACGAAAGTTGTCAAGCAACTGCGTGCGATGCAGCAAGACGACTAACGCAGAAACACATCCCAAAGCCCCTCTTCGACGGGTGCAGCACCGCGTGGTCTGCACCTGTCTTGTTGAGTCCTGGCCGAGTCCAAGCTGAGTCCAGGCCGATTTCAAGCGTGGATAATCGTGTCAAGCTGCTCGCGCAGGCGCTTGTCACTCACCTGAATCGAAGTGCGGAGTTCCTGGGCAAAGCTCGCCACACGAAACTCTTCGACCATCCATCGCAGCGTCCAGAACGCATCGGCGACTTCGGCGTGATGCGCCCCCTGAGCCATCAACTCATGCAGACACTGCGTCCAGGCGTACACCCGATCAGCGATTTTCGCGTCGCGCTCGGGCCCGATCGACCGCAGCTTGTCCAGCCGCACCTCCATCGCTCGCAGAAACCGCGCATAGCACCAGAGCCACCGCGTCGAGGCGGTCAGCAACGCATCCTCGGCGAGCAGCAACGCGAGCTGGCCGCGCATGTCCTTGATCGCACGCGACCACGCGGGCGGGTGCTTCTCCTCCAGCCGCCCCTGCACCTTCATCAATGAGTCAAAGATCTGCGTGAGGTTGGTGATCACCCGATTTGTCTCGTCCACCCCTCGATCCCATGCACCCAGCAGGCCAAGCTCAAACTCGTCCTTGCTGCGTGGGATCTCTTGCTGATCGACACAGATCACCTTGCCCACCCGCGTCCACACGATCGCTTCCAGGTCCCCAGCCAAACCGCTGGCGGCGGCGAGCATGTGCAAGCGGGCGTACCCGGGCATGTTCTTGAGCCGCAGCCGCAGCTCACGCCGGATCGCCAAGCCGTACAGCAAGCCCAGCCCCGATCGGGTGTGCAGGTCCGACTCCCATCTGGTCGCAAGCACACGCAATGATACCTTGCCATCCTCGACGATCAGCGACGGGAAACCAACGACCTTGGGCGAGCCAGGCCGCGAGAACTCGATCGTCTCTGGGAGCTCATCGAACTCCCAGCCGATCATGCCCGTGCGTTCGATGCTCGCCCCGGCCTGCTGCACAACCTTGGTGGCTTCTTTTGCGAACTTGGCCTGCAAAGCGCCCAAATCGCGTGATGATTCGAGCGGCTTGCCGTGCTCGTCGATCACCTCGATACGCGGTGAGAGGTACGATTCGAGCTGATCGCGCCGGAAGTTCTCAGGCTTGATGGTGATCCCGGTCCGGGCGGTGAGTTCCGTCGCCAGTTGCGATTCGATCGAGCCGCGGTCTTCTTTGACGACCGGGGCGAGCTCTCCCGCGATCTGATTGGCGTCGAACTGCCGACGCAAGCTCTTGGGCAGTGATCGCACCAGCGCTTCGATTCGCGGAGCGATGAGACCAGGCACGGCCCAATCCACCCGTTGGCGCGTCAGCTGATGCAAGGCCGCAACCGAGACGCGGATGGTCGCCCCGTCCTCATCGCGCCCCGGCTCAAAGGCGTATTTGAGCTTCGATGTCGCCCCGGCGAACTCGACCGCGTCTGGGAACGCTTCGGGCGTGATCTCCTTAGGCATGTGCTCGAGCACATCGGCGCGGGTCATGCGGAGTACACCCGTGTCCGCCGATTCCGCCTTGCGGATCCATCGCTCAAACGCCTTGCTCGCATAGATGTCGGTCGGAAGTTGCTGGTCATAAAAGTTGAACAGCGTCTGTGTGTCCGCGATCAGGTCGTTGCGTCGTGCTTTGGCCTGCAGATCTCCCACTTCCTTGATCAACCTGCGGTTGTGCTTGAGCGCCTTGGACGAGGATCGCATCTGATCATCGATCAAGGCGTGATGGATGAACAGCTCGCGGCTGAGCTTGGGATCGATCGGCCCGTAATGCACTGTTCTTCGTGGAACAATGTCGAGCCCAAACAAGGTCACCTTCTCGTCGGCGACCACCCGGCCAGACTGCTCGTCCCAGTGCGGGTCGCTGTGGGTGGTCTTGATCAGGTGCGCCGCGGCCTCTTCGATCCACTGCGTATCCACCGCCGCAACCGTTCGCGCATAGACCTTGCTTGTGCGCACAATCTCGGCGCACATGACCCACTTTGGCTTGGCGCTGAACAATGCCGAACCGGGCGAGATCGAGAATGTGGAGTTGCGGGCGCCCTTGAACTCGTGCGTCTCGCTCTTAGTGCCGATGTTGGCCAGCAGCCCTGTCAGCAGCGCACGGTGCACCGCGTCGGGGTCGTTGTGCCCTTTTTCAGGGTTGATGCCCATTTCGATGCACAGCGAGCGAAGCTGGCGGTAGACCTCTCGCCATTCGTCGATACGCCGAGCCGACAGATACACCTTCTCGCACGCCCTCGCCAGCTTGCGCCGCGTGAGCTTGAGGTGCTGCTCGTGGTACCAGTCCCAGATCTTGATGTAGGCTAGAAAATCAGATCCCTCGACCCGGAACTGCTCGTGCGCCTGATCGGCCGCGTCACGCTTCTCGTGCGGACGCACACGCGGGTCCTGCGACGATAGCGCCGAGGCGATGATCAGCACATCATGGACCGCCTGCTCTTCCTTGGCCGCGAGCACCATGCGGGCGATGCGCGGGTCCACGGGCAAACGCGCCATGGTCTTGCCCATGCCCGTGAGTCTGCCGTCCTCCTCGATTGCACCCAGCTCACGCAGGGTCTCAAAGCCGTCACGCCACTGGCGATGCTCAGGCCGATCCAGGAACGGGAAGGACTCGGGCTCACCCAGCTTCAGGTCCGCCATCTGCAGGATCACCGAAGCAAGGTTCGAGCGCAACAGCTCGGGCTGGGTGAACGCATCGCGCGTCTCAAAGTCTGTCTCGGAATACAGCCGCACGCATACGCCGGGTGCGATTCGCCCGCATCGCCCGGCGCGTTGGTTCGCACTGGCCTGAGATATCGGCTCGACGAGCAGGCCGTGGATCTTGGTCCGCGGGTTGTATCGCTTCATTCGGGCAGTGCCCGGATCGACCACCGACTTGATGTTGGGCACGGTGAGCGAAGTTTCCGCGACATTGGTCGCGATGATCACTCGCGGGCGGCCGCTGGGCTTGAACACCCGCTGCTGCTCGGCGGCCGACAATCGGGCGTAGAGCGGGATGATCTCGGTGCCCTCGGGCAGGTGGTCCCGCTTGCGCAGCTCGTGGGCGGTCTGGCGGATCTCGCGCTCGCCGGGCATGAAGATCAGCACATCGTCGTGACGCTCGTTGATCAGTTGGGCCGCGGCGTACGACGCCGCCTCGTCGATGTTCATCCCCGAGGTAATGTGATCGGGCTCGTAGCGCATCTCGACCGGGTAAGTCCGGCCAGAGACCTCAATCACCGGCGCGGGTTGGTCCTTGGTCCCGAAATGCTCTGCGAATCGGTCCGCGTCGATCGTCGCGGAAGTGATGATGAGTTTGAGATCCGGGCGGGCGTGGAGCACGCGGTGCAGGTAGCCCAGCAGGAAGTCGATGTTGAGCGATCGCTCGTGGGCCTCATCGATGATAATCGCGTCGTATTGGCGCAGCTTGGGGTCGCTGCGGGTCTCGGCGAGCAGGATGCCGTCGGTCATGACCTTGATGTAGGTCTGCTCGTTGGTGCTGTCGGAGAAGCGAATCTTGGAACCGACCTGATCGCCGAGTTTCACGCCCAGTTCCTCGGCGATGCGCGACGCGACCGATCGTGCCGCGATCCGGCGCGGCTGGGTGTGCCCGATCATGGCCCCCACGCCCAGCCCCAGTTCCAGACACATCTTGGGAAGCTGTGTCGTTTTACCGGATCCTGTCTCGCCGCACACGATCACGACCTGGTTGTCGCGGATTGCCTGCATGATCTCTTCGCGCCGCTCCGAGACCGGCAGTTCCTCGGCGTAGGTCACCTTGGGTGCATTGGCCTTGCGCAGCTCATAGCCCACAATCGCCCACTCCAGATCCGCTCGGATCGACTGCTCGATCTTGGCGCGATGCTTCGCGTCGCTGTTCCGCTGCAAGCCCTTGAGCCGACCGATGAAGCGGCCCCTGCTTGAGGGGGGGCATCGCTCGAGCAGCGTCTGCATGCTGGGCTCGGGTTGTCTCTGGGAATCACTCACCGCGTCGAGGACCTCACGCGCTCACGGCGTTGACAATGTTGCGCGCACGCTCGGGGTCCACCGGATTCTTCCAGAACCCGTCGTGCTTGATGTACGAGCCCACGATCAGCGCGTCGGCGTGTTCGCTGAGTGACGCCGCGTACCCGGGTGTGACACCTGAGCCCACGATCACCGGAAGCTTGGTCGCCCCCCGCACCGCCTTCACATCATCGAGCGCGGCCGCCTTGCCCGTGGAGATCCCGGTGACGACAAACCCATCGGCCCCGAAGAACTCGCCGGCGTGTGCGGTCTCGGCCAGATCCACATCGCTGGTGATCGCGTGCGAGGCGTGCTTCTTCTTGATATCACAGAACACCCGCACATGCTCGGCCCCGATCGACTTGCGGTAGCGGAGCAACGATCCCGCTTCGGCTTCCGCCAGCAACCCCTCGTCGGCGATATGGGCAAACACAAAGTTCTCGCAGCGGATGAAGCTCGAACCGATGGTGTGGGCGATCGCGATCGCGTGCTTGTTGCCGCCCGAGAGCACCTGCACCCCGATGGGGATCTGGACGCTACGGCGGACGCTGTGGGCGACAAGGGTCATGCCCGCCACGATCTCCGGCCCCAGGTGGTGCCCGTGGACATAGGGCGCATCGTGCATGTTCTCGATGATGATCGCATCGAACCCGGCATCCTCAAGCTGGCGTGCTTCCTCGACAGCCTTGTCCACGATCTGCTCAACCGAATGGCAGGCGAACGGCGTCCCGGGGAGTGCGCCGACATGCACCATCCCGATCAGGCGGGCGGCTCGCGACGGGTCGCGCTGGGCGATGATGCTCGACAGGTTGGAATGGGTGTGATGGTGCATGCGTTGATTGATGGCCTCGGGGGATGATTTGATCGTGCCAACCCGCTTTTCAGGCCGACCTCGCTTGTACAAAGGCAGATGATCGCATAGGTTGTGTATCCACGATCGTATGGCCGGCACAGCGCACGATCGCGTCCATTGCATAGATAAGGAATCCCATGGGCAACAAACAGTTCCTGACGAAGCCGGACCGCAACGAAACCCGACTTCCCGGCGGCATCCCCTACATCGTGGGCAACGAGGCCGCCGAGCGGTTCAGCTTCTACGGAATGCGGGCGATCCTGGTCGTCTTCATGACCCAGTACCTCGTCGATGCGTCCCACAACGATGCGAGCATGACCGACGAGAAAGCCAAGAGCGTCTTCCATCTCTTTGTTGGGCTCGCCTACTTCACGCCCATGCTTGGTGCCCTGATCGCGGACATATTCTGGGGCAAATACAAGACCATCCTCTATATCAGTCTGATGTACTGCGCCGGGCACGGCTGCCTGGCGCTCATGGACCTGGGACCGATCACCGGTGCGTGGGATATGCGCCCGTTTATGTATTCGGGGCTTTTCCTGATCGCCTTGGGCGCCGGGGGGATCAAGCCGTGCGTCTCGGCCCATGTGGGCGACCAGTTCGGCACGGGCAACAAGCGCTTTATGACCCAGGTGTTCAACTGGTTCTACTTCTCGATCAATGTCGGGGCCGCGGCCTCGCAGTTGCTCACCCCGTGGTTGCTGTCCGAGTTCGGTCCGTGGCTTGCCTTCGGGCTCCCGGGTGTGCTGATGGGTATTGCGACCTTTGTGTTCTGGCTTGGGCGGCATCAGTTCGTCCATGTCCCACCGGCGGGATGGAAGCAGTGGAAGGCCGAAACGCTCTCGCCCGAGGGACGCCGGGCGCTCTTGAACCTCTCGCCACTGTTCCTGCTGTTCGTACCAATGTTCTGGGCGATCTTTGACCAGACCGGCTCGGCGTGGGTCATCCAGGCCGATCAGATGAACCGTGACCTGGGCATTGTGTGGGATCCGTCCCAGATCCAGTTTATCAATCCGATCATGATCCTGTGCGGGATACCTATTTTTACCTATGTGGTCTACCCGTTCTTTGGGAAGTTCATGAAGGTCACGCCGCTGCGCAAAATCGGTGTGGGGTTGTTCCTGACGGCCGGTAGCTTCGCGGTCAGTGGGCTGGTTGAGACAAGCATCGTGGACAAGAGTCCGGGGATCGCCCGCACGATGTACACGGATCTGAGCACGGATCTAAAGAGTGAAACTTTTACGGGTCCTCAGGGGCTTGAAGATGCGAACTCGGATGGGTATTTCGGGGACATGATCAAGTCCACCCTGAATGTCGCAATGGATAACGGCACGAGTCAGAGCGCGATCTCCTCGGCGACAGGGCTCACCACGGAACAAATGTATCAGCTCGTGCCAGAGGATCGCTTCGATCGGATCATGACAACCGATGATGCGGCTGTCTTTATCACCAATGTCTGGATGAATCGACAAGGCGATATTCCTGAACTCGTATCTTCAGCAATGTCGGACTCGGTCAAGCGCCAACTCAGTACGCGGACACTGGGCAATATGACCCGAACTGCGATCGAGGAGGGTCTTGCGCTCGGATGGGATGAGGATCGCTTCGCTGCGGCAGGGCTCCGCTACGCATCTCTGGCCCGTGCGATCCCGAACGAGGAGTTAGGGGCACGGATCACTCCGAGTGATGTCTCAGAAATCATTACCCTCATCGCTGATGAAGAAGATGTCTCGCTTGCTCAGTCTGTCAAAATTGCCAGAACGGTTTGGATGACCCAAGGGCTTGGCAAGCTCACTTCTGATGAGCAGAAGATCGTGAGTTATCTTGAGCAGATGCCTTCGATCGTCTGGCAGTTCATTGCGTACTTTATCTTGACAAGCGCGGAAATCCTAGTTTCCATCGTCTGCCTCGAGTTCGCCTATACCCAGAGCCCAAAGAAGATGAAAAGTCTGGTCATGGGCGTGTTCTTCCTTGGGGTTTCCTTGGCGAACTTCTTTGTTTCTGGTGTAAATGCCGTCTTGGGCGCGTACCAAGCCAGTTCCGGCGTCAATCTGCTGGAGGGTGCAAGCTATTACTGGTTCTTCTGCATCCTCATGCTCTTGGTGGCTATTGCTTATACATTCTGGGCCCCATTCTATAAAGGCGAAACCTACATCCAAGGCGAGGGCGAGGAAGAGATCATCGAAGCAGAAGCCGAAGCCGAAGGCACTGAAGTGCGGTGAGTCGACTCACAGATGATTCATGCACAACCGCCCCGAGGAATCGGGGCGGTTTTTTGTTCTTGCTCGAACGGTGGTAAACATCGAAAGCCCGCCCCCCTTAGGGCATCAGCCGGTCCGGCGCATCCATACTGGGGAAAAGCACGGCCCAAGCGCCCTGTGAAATAGTCTCAATGCTGAATATCGATACCGACAGCAGCAGATCGCTGGCGAAGATGAAGAACAGGATGAAGATCCCAAGGATCACCCATCGCCCGCTTTCGCTGAGCAGCAGTCGCCCGTACGACGGGATGAGGTCCATCGCGATGCGTCCACCGTCGAGCGGGGGCACGGGCAGCAGGTTGAAGAGCATGAGCACGATATTGAGCATCGCGCCCAGGTGCAGAAAGGTGCGCATGTTCGAGGCGAGGGGCTCAGAGATTGTCACCGATGCAATCAGCTCGCCCTGGCTCAGCGGCACCCAGATCACAAGCAAGACCAGCGCCAGTATCGCAAGCGCGAGGTTCATTAGAGGCCCGGCGAGCGCGACGATCGAGTCGGCGTGCTTGCCTCGGAGTTTGGACGGGTTGACGGGCATCATGCCCCAGGCGATCCCGATGAATAGGAACACGATGAGCGAGGTCATGCCCATGTGGACCAGCGGGTTCCAGGTCATGTGACCGGTGATGATCGGGGTGTCGTCGCCGAGCTTGATGGCGGTCCAGCCGTGTGACAACTCGTGGAGACAGATCGAGAGCACCACCCAGACCGTCCACGAAACAACCCACACACGACCGTCTATGGATTGACTGGACAAGAGATCCGCAATCCACCAACCACCCATGTGTGGGCTCCTTGTATTCTTGAGTTGTCGGGATCAGGCCTTGGCGGGCACGGCGGTAGTCGCCGCGGTCGCCTGCTCGACGAGCTTGTCGAAGAGCTTGGGATCATCGATCGCGATCTGCGAGAGCATCTTGCGATTGAGGTTCACGCCTGAGAGCTTGAGGCCGTTGATGAACAGCGAGTAGCGTGTGCCACGCATGCGGCAAGCGGCGGTGATACGGGTGATCCAGAGCTTACGCATGTCACGCTTGAGAGCGCGACGGTCACGCAGGGCGTAGCAGCCGGCGCGGCGGACGGCGATCTTGGCCTGGTACTTGTGGCGGCTCTTTGAGCCGAAGTAGCCGCGTGCTTGACGCAGTAGTTTTTTGCGGGCCTGAGTACGAGCGGCACCTTTGCGAACGCGTGGCATGATTCAATCTCCAAGTTTGTCTGACGGAGCCGGATTCAACCGGTCTTGCTCACCCGGCAGACGGGGATGGGTAACCCGAGCATCGTCGATCGATGCTCGATGTGCTTTGTGGGACTGCGGATTCAGTCGTTGTTGTTGTTCTTGGCCGCTTCACGCATCGCACGCTTCTCTTCGGGCGATGGGTTGCGACGGAGGGTGGCGCGGGCCTGGTTGCGGCCGCGCAGGCGACGGAAAAGGAGCTTTTCGAATCGCTTGGCTTCAGAAGCGACCACATGACGATCCTTACGCAGCTGACGCAGACGCTTGGCGCTCTTGCGTGAGGAGAGATGCTTGTGGAAGGCGGTGCGGTGACGGACCTTGCCGGTCTTGGACACGCGGATCCGCTTGGACAAACCCTTATGGCTCTTATTCTTGGGCATCGGAATCACTCCGGGCGATGAGTCGGCACGCTGGCACCGCTCTGTGGGACTGTTCTGGCTGCTCCGCAAGCTCTACGGGCAGGAGGGAAGCATAGGCCCCTCGTCCCATCGTGGCGAGCGGCCCGGTGGCCCAAACGGGCCCCAAAGATCAAATTATCGTCGATTTCGGGCGATGACTGGTGGGGAACCGTGAATCATGGCCCCACGAAGGCGTCGGTTGGGCCGGCGGGCTGCTCATTGCCGGTGATGATCCCCAAGCGGGTGCGTTCATTGTGGATGAGCGATTCGATCGGGCGAGGCAGCCAGATGTTGTCGCGATTGTCGAGCAGGGGCGATTCGGCCCAGCGGGCGCTGCCGTCGAGCATGAGCATGTGCTGCCCGTTGCCGTGGTGATTGGGCGAGTTCTCTTCGGGGATCACCGACTCCTTGCGATGCACCCGCAGCACAACTGGTGAGCGATCAGCGAGCAGCACAACCCGCACGGGCTGCTCGGGCATGCTGGCTCGCATGCCGCCCCGGGGCATGATTCGATAGGAATATGAGATCTCGTCGAGCGAGTTCCAGTCCCATGCGTTTGGGTCGGCTTCGCCAGTAGCGGCGTTGGGGTTGGTGGGGCAAGCGAGGTCGTCGAGGCCGGCGAAGTCGTTACGCACGAGGGTAAAGAGGTTCGAGGAGTTCGATCGCTCGGGGGTGGTGCCGACATCCATCCAGGTTGGGCCGAAGCCGGCGGTGGCCATGGGGAGCATGTCCCTGTTGGCGCCGGTATAGAGCCCGAACGCATTGGCCGTCTCGTTCATGTTGTTGTAGCAGACGACTTGCTGGCTGGTCGAACGCATGCCTGACATGATGGGCATGATGACCGAGGCGGCGAGCAGGAGCATCGCGGCGATCGAGACCAGATCGGCCCATCGCCCTGGGAGCTGGAATCCACGCTGATTTTCGATGCTCATCGCAGCGCGTTCGCTGTCGACATGGGCCTGAACCGTACCAAGTGTCGAGATCACAAGGTCTTCGGTTGCGATATTGTCTCGCGATTGCCCGGAGGTCAGCAACGCTCCGATCGCCTGGAGCTGGTTGGCTCGGTCGAGGTGGGCGGCATCGACACGCGAAGCGTCGTAATCGGATTCGACGAACGCATCGACTGCGTCGATGTCCGCGGCGCTGAGCATCAGCTCGCTGCCTGCATCACCCACTGTATCGGCGGGCGGCTCGGCATGATCGCGCCGGGCGATGAGTTCGATGAGGTCGATCCGGCTTTCCCGGTGCTGCTCTTGTTCTACCGGCGTGTCAAGCATGGAGAGCACGAAGCGTACCTGCCGCATCCGCTCGTTGTCACTTTGGGGGGTGCCCAAGCCGTGCTCGAAGAGCTGGTCGATGGCATGGGCGTCTTGCTCATTGAGATTCGTGGATGGATTCGGTTGCTCGTCGTTACGCATTGTGCAATACCCTCATCACGATTTAATCCGGCTGACTTTGGCCTTGAGCCGAGACGATCTTCCATGCCCTTGCGAACGCTGCGACCGCGGCGTGCATGCGGGACTTGACGGTCCCCAGCGGGATGCCCAGGTCTTCGGCGATCTGTGCGTAGCTGAGGCGTTGGAAATAGGCCAAGAGCAACACTTCTCGCAGGGCTGGGCCGAGCTGATCGAGTGCTCGTTGCACCATCTCATCTCGCTCGGCGAGGTTCATTGCCGCGTCGGGGGGTGGAACATCCACCTCGAGCAGATCCACGAACGAGGCACCGGATTCGGACTTCTTGATCGGGGCCGAGAGTTCGACCGTTTTTCGTCTGTTCCTCTTACGCAACGAGTCGCGTGCTTTGTTCGCGGCAATTGTAAAAAGCCATGGTCGAAATCGTCTGGAGCTGTCAAAGCTGGCCGCCGAGATGTGAACCTGGAGAAAGGTGTCCTGAAAAATGTCTTCTGCGGCGGCCCGATCGCCCATCATGCGGGTCAGGAAGCGGAGCAGATCGTCGTGGTAGCGTTCGATCAGCTCCCGATAAGCTCCCTGCTGTTGGTCGATAAAGGCCTCGAAGACCTGCTCATCGCTTTTTTGGCTCCAATCGGTCAACGGGTTCCTCTCAATCTTGCTGTGTGTACGCCCTGTGGGGGCATCGGTTCGCCATGAGGCGATTGGGGGCTCGGGTGCGGGTGTACCAGACGCTGACCGAACTTCTCGGGTTGATCGGTTTCTTGACCGATAATAGGAAGTATATGAAACTGATGGCCTCAGGTGGCAATGAGGACGAACAAGCCGCGTTTGGCGCTGAGGATGGTACCTGCATTGAGTCTTCATTCGAGCCCAGCCGAATCTGATCCCGCCCAACTGGCGTCGGTGATCGCTCGCGCTGCCTCGGGAGAGGAGCGGGCATGGGAAGAACTGCTGGGGTTATATTCGAGGCGTGTATATGCGATGGCCCGGAGCCGGCTGCATGACGACAACCTTGCCGAAGAGATCACGCAGTCCGTTTTTGTCACCGTAGCGACGAAGCTGACCCAGCAGGGCGACAGCACGAGCGCGGGTGGCTACAGCGAGCAGGGGCGGTTTGAGCCGTGGTTGTTCCGCATCACCATGAACCGGGTGCGAGACCTATGCCGGAAGCGGAGCAGGCATGCCGTCCCCACTGCCCCAGAGCACCTGAACTCGATCGGGCATGATGAGCCCGATGTGCACCTCGCACGAGAGCACACGCTGGCACAGAGCGACCGGCTCCGCCTGGCGATGGGACAGCTCTCGGAGCGAGATCGAGAGATCATCGAGCTGCGCCACCACGGGCAGCTGAGTTTTAAACAGATCGCCGAAATCAACGGCGACCCCATCGGCACGCTGCTTGCCCGACATCATCGGGCACTCAAGAAGCTTCGCGACCTGATGGAACCCGACACCAACCCACCCCAAAGCGAATCGGGGGAGGCACCATGAACGATCAACACCACGACAACACCAACCCGCTGCACCTGGGCACCGACCCACAACTCGCTGAGATCGAGTCCCTGCTTGATGCGATGGGCCAAGCCGACCGGGACTCGATGCCCGAGCGGGTCCGCACGCAGACGCTCGAAGCGATCTCGCGTGTGTATGCGCCAGCACCGATCGCGATCGATCGCGCCGATGAACTCCAAGAGCACCAGCCGCAAGCCACGGGGCGCTCGGTGATGTGGAAGCTGCGGATCGCTGCGGCGCTGACGCTGACCACCGCGGTCGCGCTGAGTCTTGTTGCGACCAAGCCCTGGGTGGGCCCGGCCCCGGCGCCCGCTGATCAGGGCCCGCTGGCTACGAAAGTAACGCAGAAACCTGCATGGAATCTGGTTTCGTTTGAGCAGGACCTGGATGCCTATCTGGCGCTCGAAGAGGTGGGCGACGATGCGCTCGACGACGCGGTCGCGAACTGGGAACTTTGGGCGCAGACGATTGATACTGATTTCGACACCGAGCTGCTGGGTAGTGGCATCGGGCTCACGGACCTCACCGATGGAGCTTTGTGATGAAGTGCACTTCCCTCGCCTCTGTTCTGATGACGCTGATGTTTGTGAGCATGCTGGGCCTTGCCCAGCCGGCTCAGCCGCAGGACGACCCAGATCGCAATCAGGCACCCAACGCGCAGGAACCGGCTGAGCGTACGCCGCCCCAGGGACGGCTTGGGCTTGAGCTGAAGCTTGATCCCGAGGCGTTGCGGATCCGACTGGAGCGGTCGATCGCCCGATCGCAGGAGATGATCGAACGCAGCCAAGCCGCGCTCGAGCGGCTCGAAGCGGGCGCTTCGGCGGCCGAGGTGCTGCGTGAGCTGCGGGTTGCCAGCCCAGACCGCCAGCAGCGGTCCGGCGCTCGCAGCGAGCGGGAAACGGCGCAAGCCGGTGCTCTGGGGGACGGCTCTGGCTACGAGGAAGTGATCAACTTCATGCGAGTCGAGTTGCCCGAACTCTGGGCCAACCTCGCGCCGTTCATTGAGAAAGACCCGCGGAGCGCCGAGCGGCTGCTGGGGCGGATGTCGCCTCAGATCAGAGAGATCTTGGCGCTGCAGCGGACTGAGCCCGAGCTGGCGAAGATCAAAGCCCAGCAGATGCGTGCGGGCCTGAATCTCGTCGAAGCCGGCCGCGTGTATCGGACAGTGATCTCAAACCCCGATGCGACACAGAGCGAGCGTGAATCTGCGCTTGGGCAGATCCGGCTCGAAGCGGAACGCCGGTTTGATGTGGAGCTTGAGGGCAAGCAGCACGAGATCGACCGGCTCGAAGCGAGATTGGTCGAGCTTCGTGAATCGGTCGAGCTGATCGAGCAGGAACGCGAGCGTGAGATCGAGCTGATGGTGGTTACGATACAGCGCAATCAAGAGCGTCTGATTCGCCAGCAGTCGCATCGTCAGCGGTCGGGCGGCGACGCGGGCTCACGAGACGACTGAGCCCGGCTCGATCTCGCTCATGGGGCTCATGACCACCACGCTGCTCTTGTCGGCGTTGCTCGCAGCGAGCAGCATGCCTCGCGATTCCTCGCCGCGCAGGTTGCGAGGGGCAAGGTTGGCAACAATGACAATCGATTTGCCGATCAGGTCTTCGGGGCTGTATTGGGCCTTGATTCCGGCGCAGATCTGACGCGGGGTGCCCGAGCCGTCATCGAGCTGGATTTTGAGCAGCCGGTCGGCGTTGGGGTGCGGCTCGGCGCAGACAATCTTGGCGACACGCAGATCGACCTTGGCGAAGTCATCGAAGGTGATCTCGGGCTTGCCCTTGGACTCAGATTTCTGCTCGACCTTGGGCTCGGTTGTTGATTCGGTGTTGGTCTCGTTGCTCATGTTCGTCTCCGGGTGTTCGTGCGTGTGCGGGATAGGCAGTGTAGACGCGTCATCCGGCGTTGAATATATCAAGCTATCTTGGGTGTGATTCACGGGTTGGACGACCAGCCCTGGCCGTCCCAGTAGGGGCGGGCGAGGTCGATGTTGTACTGTTGGGCGAGCATCTCGATTGTCGGGGTGCGAGCGGGCTGGTCGAGGCCCATCGCCACGACACCGCCCCATCCATCGATCAGCGTTGCGGATTTCATGCATGCGGTCTCAAGCGAGAGCAGCAGCTCAAGCGATTTCGCATCGGGGGCGCTGCCGGTGGGGTATTGGTGATCGGGGCAAAGGAACCGGGAGGATTCGCCGTCGCGGACTCGCGTATCGAACACCCGACCGCGGCATGCGTCGTCGCCCTGATGCGCAAGCAGCAATCTGATCTGGTCGAGCGTGGTCGACGGGCTCAATCCCAGCGATTCGGCGGCTGCAGCAAGCTGGTCCTTGACCGATTGAGTCCGAAAAATTTCCGTCGCATCTGCGTGCTTGGCGTTGCGGATCAGGCGGAGACATTCCGCAGCGGCTCTGCGGGCTGATGAATCGGCCGGGGACGAGCGGAACTTCACCCAGCTCGGGAATCTGTCGGGATCGATCAGCAGCGCGAGGTCCCACAAATCACGCTGGCGTTGTGGATCGGTTGCGAGCTCACCCAGCGCGATGCAGCAGCTTGCGGCGAGTTGATGCTCGCCTTGCTGCATCGACAGCGTTGCGCCCATCGCGAGGACCTGCTCGGCGCGGTCTTGCTCGTAGCTGGTCTGGGCCTGGGCACCAAGCAGCTCACCGAGTTGGAAGTAGGTTTCGGGTTGATCTGGGCGGGGCGTTGCGGGCGAGATGTCGGTTGTTAACCGGGTCGCACCGAGTTGAGATACCGCGATCAGCGCGAGGAGCAAGGATACGAATCGTGTTGGGCTCATGGGCCACCTCCCCGTTCAAGAGTGATGACCCACAGCTGCGCCAGGGCCCGCTGGGTGTGCACGATCTGCTCGAGCACACCTGTAGACGCGGTGTCGCGTTGCGAAAGCTCGGATTCGATGTCAGCAATCAGTCGCGCTGCGCCGGGGATCGTCTCCTCGATGATGAGCGTGCGGAGCGCCAGAGCGTATCGGAGTTCGACCAGGTAGGCGTGGAGCGTCGTTGGTGCGCGGGCGTGTTGCACCCGGGCGCGCGATTCGACGGATGCGAGCCGCTGGCTTGTCGAGCCGATGTCGTGCATCAACGACACGATCTGGAGGTGTGTGTTGACATTGAGCTGTCCGAGCACCTGTACGGGTGATGCCTCGCGCTGGAAGCGATCGTGCTCCTGGTCGGTGAGCAGGATCGACCAAACATCATGGAGCACGAAAGGAAGGGCAGATACGCTCGATTCTTGGTTCTCGCCAACGCTCTGGGCGATCTGGGCGAGGACTGCTTCGCGGGCTTGGGTGTACCAGTTGGGGTCGTTGCGGTCGGGCAACTGCACCGCGAGCACGGCGCGCACCACCTCGTCGAGGCGAGCGCTCACGCGGTTGTCGCTGAGTGCGTGATCGATCGCGAGCAGCACCTCGGGCCGGGTTCGCAGCCGTACCAGCTGCTCGAGGGCCATGCCGCGCATGTCGCTCTGGACGCGTTGATCGGCGAGGAACACCAGTGCGTGCGCGCCATTGAGGCCGATGGATTGCTGGGCATCGATCTCGTTGAGCAACGGGCGTAGCTCAACCGATGATTCGCAGTTCACGACCCGCTCGGCCCAAGTGGGATCTCCGGCCGAGATTTGCAGGGGGGTACGCTGAGACCGGGTGTCTTGGATTTGGATCTGAGGCGGGTTGAGTAGCAACTCTTGGCTTGCGGCTTCTTCATCCTGATGCGAGAGCTGGGCTGCGACGCTCAGTGCCGTGAGCGTCACGATCCGATCGGCGGCCTCCGTGCGGCTCATGGTCTTTGGGGCGGAGATGATCTCGAGTTCGAGCTGCTGGAGCAGCGAGGAGGCCGCGGAACCGGATCGGTCGGATGCCGTGGATTGCGCTGGGGGGAACCAGGCGTCGCGATAGGCCTGCGCGAGCTGGGCACGCTGGGGTGTATTGGCGTCTCGTGGCAGCACCATGCTGATGTCGATGCCCTCGGCGGCGCTGGTGGTCGCGATCGCTTCGGTCAGCATGGACAATCGTGCGGTTGAAACCTGATCGTCGGCGAACTGGGTGAGCAGCCAGTATCGCTCTGAGCTGTTGTCACGCCAACCAAGCTCACGGCTGAGCATCGATGCGGTCTTGAGCCAATCACTGCCGGGTGGGTCTGAATCGAGCAGTCGCGAGCCGAGTGCTTCGAGCATCAGCTTGGTGTGTTCGCGTGACGATCTGGTCGATGCATGCTTGGCGCCCTGCGACCATGCGGCCCACCAGCTCGGGTCGTCGTCTTGCTGAGCGGTAGCCTGCTCGTATGCGATCTCGGTGATGGCCTGGGCGAGTTGGGTTCGCTGCATGATCTCGGCGTCGCTGTACCGCTCGCGGAGTGCGGCGAGCTGGTCTTTGGTTTGTGTGCCGAGCTGGGGTGAAGAGAGAACCAGCTCGATCACGCCCGAGACGATCATGAGGCGTTTGGGATCGAGGCCCGATACCGCGAGCATCGTTGTGAGACGCTGGGGCGAGATCGCTTGCTGTTCGAGGCGTGCGGTCATTTCAGAGATGTTGATCGCGGCACGCTCGAGCGCTTCGATGGGGAACTGGGTCCATGAATCGACAAAGAGCGGGTAGATGACACCAAATCGCTCAATCGTCCCTTCGGGGTCGATGGTTGCACGCGCGACCAATCGGTTGAGTTCGTGGGCGAGCGCGGTGTAATGTGATAATCGTTCACGCTCGTGCTGCTCGGATTCGCTTTGAGCACCCATCGTGGTGTATGAATCTTGCAGGGGCGCTTGCGGCAACGACGACGGGCTGCTGGTGCTTGTTGATTGTGTTCGGGGATCAATCACGATCGTGATCAGCAGCACGCATGCGAGGACCCCGACCGTCGCGTAGGCGATGAACCAGCTTGCCGAGCCGGTGGGCGGGGGCGGGAGCTTGAGGGGCGTTGATCGGGTGGGCGCTTTGCTTTGCGAGCCAGCTGCGGGTGCGGAACCAAGCGCCTGGATGATTTCCATGGCGCTGACTCGATTGATGCGAGCAAGGTGGGCGAGTCGGCGGCGGGCGACGGGGTTCCAGCCACCGCTTGAACCAAGAACTCGGCGGGCGCTCTGAACAAAGGCGGGCGTGAGCTGCTTCATGGCGCGCTTTGGTCGCCAGGCCTGTGGGACATCGATCGGGTTTCCCTCTGGCCAGCGACGGGCAAGCTGTTCGCGCAGCGCGGGATCGAGCAGCTGTGTCGCAGCGCTGTAGATCGCCAAGCGCACCTCGTGAGCGTCCGGTGTGGTTCGGTGCGGGTGGTGATCAACCTGACGAAGGCGACGCTGCTGCGCTTTGCGTACGCTGTTGTCGCTCTCGATCGCGTGCGGCAGGCCCAGCATCGCGAATGGGCCACCTTTGCCCGCGTCCTCGCCGAGGAAACGGACAACGGGAGATCGGGCTGACTGATCTGGACTCATGGGCTCTGGCTCGTGTACCCGGGGAAGAGCAGGAGATACTGATCGCTCCACGGCTCGGGGCCGAGCTGTGGGTTGAGCACCCGGAACTGCTCGAAGGTTTGTTTCGCACGATCTGGATCGACCTCAGCCATGACGGCCAGCGACTCATAGCGGGCCTCGTACCATTGATCGTCATCTATTGGATATGCCGCCAGCAGGCGAAGCCAGGATTCGAGCTGCATCGGCTGGTCATCGAGTTCCTTGGCGATCTGTGCGGATCGGCGGAGACCCGGCTCGCTGGGCTGGCCTCGCTCGAGAATCTGTTTGGCGAGCCGGGATGCGAGCCGGAGCTGGGCTTGGTCGTCTGTCGCGTCTGCGAGCTGCTTGGCGGCATGGCACACTGTTTCGATCAGCGCCGAGGTTTGCAAACCGATCCGCTCGGGCGACTTGGGTGTGACGCGCGCGAGCACGGGCGTGCCCAGCTCGACGATGAATCCGGCGAGACGCGAGTCCGTTCGCTGGCTCCACAGCTCAACCAGCGCGTTGAGCACGAGCACCTCGGCCTCTTGGGCCCTGGACGCATCGATGGCCCGGAGCGGGTCGAGCATGGCGACGGCCTGATCGTGGCGTTTCTGATTGAGTGCGATGCGGATGCGTTGATACTCAAGCTCTCCGCTGGTCGCCGCGGTGTCTTCTGCTGCTTCAAGCAGTGACGATGCCTGCTCGATCATCATTTCTGCGGCTCCAGTGTCCGCGGGCACCGATCGCAGGGCGAGATCGATACCGAGCCGCAGGGTGTTGAGCCGGGATCGGGACTCTTCGGGCTGGTCTTGGGGGAGCTGCTGCACAAGGAGCCAGTTGATCTGGCGGCGTGTATCGAGCAGCAGGCGCTGGTCGCTGAAACCCATGGTGCGCAGCCGCTGATAGAGCAGACGCACAAGCACACGGCGGGCGGGAATCGCGATTGGATCATCGTCGGCGATGTTGCTCAGGGTGTCGATGGCGACCGTTTCATCGACGGTGCCCCGCATCGCGTGACGCAGGACGAGTTTGGCCGTGCGTTGGGTCGAGGGATAGGCCTTCACATAGTCGCGAACCGCTTCGTCGAGCGCCTGCGAGGTTGGTTTGTTTTGCTTCGTGTTGAGGCTGTCATGAGCGGCGATGATGAGCCAGCGAGCTTCCTGCATGGCTTCGGGATCGAGGGTTGAATCGATGACGCGTTGGCATTGTTCAATGGCATCGGATGGACGATCGCCGCGGATGAGGGCGTAGGCGTACTTGAGTGTGCAATCTTCGCGGTGCTTGGGGTGATCCTTGGCGTCTGTCGATTTGAGGGCCTGACTGAAGAGCTCGGCGATGGCGAGGTAACCCGGGCTTTGCTCCCCCGCTTGTGCGGCATTGAGCGCGCCCAGTGCCTTTGCGTAGTTGGGGATGAACCCCTCGGCAAGATTCGGCAGCGAGCCGTACCTGTTGTAGAGGTCCACGATGTGACCGATCTCACCCGAATCGACCAGCTGCTCGAGCGCCAGGCGGGCGAGCTTGTCGGCGTCGGCGTTCTTGCTCGCGGACGCTGAGCGTGATGCTCGGTAATCGAGCGCTTTCATGGCGATGTAGCGGGCATCGGCAACGCTGATCGCGGAATCTTCGTTGAGCATCATCTCGCGTGCCTGAAGCTCGGCGTTGTACCATTCGCCCGCACCGGCCAGCACCTGCAGCTTTCTGCTGCGTGCTGCATCACGAACATCAGCCTGCAGGTCTTGTGAATCGAGCAGCGAATCGAGCCAGCTGGTCGCGAGGTTGGCCGAGTCCGATTGTGCATAGCACATCGCGACCCCGATCGCCGAGCGCGAGACATGCTCGTATTCGAGAAGAGCGCGTGAAAGTTCTTTGCTCTGTGGCACCGAACCATCGGCGCCGAGCAGACGCCCGAACGCGATGAGGGCGTCATCGCTGACATGGCGATCATCGAGCACTGCCAGCCCGTAGATGCTCCAGCCGAGGTAGTAGCTCGCGAGTGAGCGATGGCGTCGGAGGGATTCGATGCGTTCATCGATCTGACGAGACTCGTCGCTCCCCATCGGCTGGGCGCGACGGCGGTCCAGCAGGGTGAGGTCGGGCTCAACTGAGCCGAGCATGCGTTCGAGCTGGCGTTCAACCTCGATCAAAGACTCGCGTGCCGATGACTTTGATTCAGGGCTGAGCAATCCGAGCCGGTACAACTCGATCGCTTGCTCGTGCTGTGTGTACATGCTGATCAACAGCTCGAGACGCAACTCATACAGGGGGGCCTGACTCATCCGTGCGGCGAGCGTCTGGGCTCGGTTGAACACCAGCTGTCTGTATGGATCGCTGGCATCGAGTTCACGAAGCTGACGAACATAGAGCGATGAGAGCTGTTCTGCGAGCGCTTCTCTTTGTGTCTCGTCCTCAGCTTCCTCGATGCGTTGTTCGAGTTGGACCTCAAGCAGCGTGTCCATTCGATGCTCACGCAGGTACTGTTCAACTACTTCGTCGCCTGACTGGGCGAACGCGGGCGGGGTTGTGGCCACCAACAGTGCGAGCAATCCGTTCCGTACGATCCTTGCATGCTTATTCTGCGAGATCTGTGGGCACATAGCTCCTCCTCGTGAAACCCGCGTTCCGTGCTGCTTGCAGGGCCGTTGCGATCGATTGGATCGGGACATCGGGGGCGGATTTGATCGCAACACCCGGGTCCCGAGGCAGCTGCATCAGCACGGCCTGGAGCGAAGCCCGATCGCTGCAAAGGACCTGCCCGATGATATATACCGGCTGGCCCGCCTGAAGTTCAATCTGAATGATCTGAGGCTGCATATCGCTCGCCTGCACCCCGCCGCCGTCGGTTTGGAGGGCGGCGGGTAGCTTGTGCTCCTGCTGCGCGAAGTTGGCTGTGACCAGAAAGAAGATGAGCAGCAGAAAGACCACATCGATCATCGATGTCAGCGGTAGCGCCCCCAGGGTCGCGCGACGGGCTTTGCGGGCGTTGGTCTTGCTCATGGCTCCGCCCCTTGTTCGACGGTCGCGAGTTTCCATCGCTGAACACCGACCTGCGAGAGCCGCATGAGCAAGCGATCCAGATGCACCGCCGGAGCGTTTCGATCCGGTCGCACGAGGACATCGAACGGCTTGGACGGGTCTTGGGTGGCGATCCCGCGCGCGGCGAGCCGTTCGATCTCGAGCACGCTCACCGGCTTGGACTCAAAGAGATAGTCGCCGACCGCGGTGATGTCGATAATCATGGCCGACTCGATCTTTTCGGGCTCCTGCTCGCCCTGCTCACGCGGCAGATCGATCTCGGTTCGGCGCAGCTCGCCAAACTGCGAGGTGAACATAAAGAAAATGATGAGTTGGAACACCACATCGATCATGGCCGTCAGATCGACGCTGAGCATGTGCCGAGATGGAGCGCCTCGCCTTCTCACGCGCTGCGGCCCTCGCTAGCACCGGCGGCTTCGAGCGGTGCGATGATCTCCTCGATCTGCTCATCGATCTCGGTGCTCAGATGATCGATCCGGTTTCGCAGGAAGGTGTACATCGCGGTGGACGGGATCGCGACGATCAGCCCGAGAACGGTTGTGATGAGTGCTTGCGAGATGCTCCCGGCGAGTTCGTCGGGGCGTGCGGGCCCGTCGCTGAGTGTGATCGCATCGAACGCTCCAACCATGCCCACAACCGTGCCCAGCAAGCCCAGCATGGGCGCAACAGATGCGATGAGCCCGATGCCGTCGGTGAGGCGGTAGAGCCGGTCGACCTCAAGCTGGCCGATCTCATCGACCGAGGACCGCAGCTCAAGCATACCGAACGCCGATCGCGAAGCGCGGGTGAGCCCGGTGCCCACCACCCGCGCGAGATAACATGAGCCCGGCTCATCGTTGCAGCGATTGATTGCCCCGTCGATATTGCCATCGTTGAGCAGCGCACGCAGATCGCCGAGCAGATCGGGCGGCGCGAGACGGTCTCGGCGGATGCGAAAGAGCTGGGCGCCGATCATGCCGATCGCAACGAGCGAGATCAGGATGATGATCATCCCGATCGGGCCGCCCTGCGCGATGTATTGCAAAAGCGAGCGATGGACCTCGCCCGAGTTCTGGGCGAGCGTGAAACTCGTGAGCGTGACGGAATCATTCATAGGTTCTTCTCACTTGTGCGGCTGCAACTCATCGATCTCGTTTACTTTGTTTGGATTGCCCGTGCGTCGTGCTCGATCATCCGGCCCCACCCTGCGCGCCCGGTGGACTCAAGGTATCCGCTTGCCAGCTCGGCGGCGAGCATCGTAAGACCGGGGTCGGTCTTGTGCAAGCGGGTGACGATGTGCAGCAGCTCGATCACGCCGCGTTCGCGGCGCATGGGGTCAGTATCCCGGAGCAAGGCGGCACCGAGCCCCAGGCGTGCCCAGACCTCGATCCATGTATCTCGCTGGGTCTTTGTTCGCCGGCTCAGGGAGTCGATCGCGGATTGACGCTTGCTCGGGTCGGGGTGCGCTTGCGAAAAGACCATCTGTTCGATCAGGATGATCCCCGCATCCCGCGCACGCAGGGAGCGTTTGAGCTGCTCGATCTCGTCAATGACACTCGCTCGGCTCGATTCGGGGCGCAGCACAAGCTGGTAGTAGGCGTGCAGCAGCCGTTCACGGTCGGTGATGAGATCAGTTTCGGGGAGGGCGCTGAGCTCAAAGTTCGCAGCGACCTCCAGAAACACCGGGGGCAAGCGGACCGCAAGCAGCGTTTGGGCATCGATCATCGGATCGGTGGCATCCCCACTGGGCGTGTGTGTTTGTGATGCGACAAACCAGGCGAGCATGGGTTCGATCGCGTCTACGCGTCGATCTGCTCCAATCAGGCACTCCATCAAGCCGAGACTGACCTCGGCCGATTGCCTGCCGCGCTGCCACAGGTACTGATCCCGCAAGGATTCGTAGACCGGCAGGGCACCGGGGAGATCGCCGCGGGCGCGGCGTGCGTGTGCCCGCCAAGCCGCGATGGCCTGCGTCTGATAGCGCTGGATCTGAGGATCATCGGGTTCGATGGATCGAAACTCGTACCAGGCGATCCTCTCGGGTATGAGATCCCCCGATGCACGCAGTTCGATCCCTTGAGCGCTGACCGCGACGAGCTCGCCCGTGATGGGCTGCTCGCTCGACCAGGTTCTGAGACTGGCTGGATCCAGCATGAGCAAGGAGCAGACGAGCAGCGGAGCAAGCATCATGGCCGACCGTCCCGGATATGTGTGAACTTGCCGCCAGAGTTTCTGGCGATGCTCTGCATCATGTTGAGTGCGGCTTGCGCTTCTCGCTGATCAGCCAGCTCACCGAAGAGAATCGTGTGGATGGGCACCAGCGTTCTGCGGTTGAGCTGTTTGATCTGGTTGGGCACATCGACATCAAAGAGCCCGTCGGTCATGAAATAGATCGCATCGGGCTCTGGATCGAGATTGAATGTGAGCAGAAAGCCCGCGTGCGGCCTGGTGCCTCCGTTGGGCTCAAATCCCAGCAGGGTGCCCGAGGCTAGCCGCTTGTTGGGCGGGCTGGCCTGGGTCCAGATGCCCTGGCCGAAGACCGCGATGGCGTTGGATGAGTAGAGGACGACGGAAAACTCGGCGCGATTGTCCAAGGCATCGATCGATCGGATCAGTTCGCTGCGGGTGAGTTCCCATCGTGTGTTGATCCCACGCTCGGTGAGCGTGTTCATCGAGCCCGAGATGTCGACGATGTACGCAAAATTTCGCCCCTCGGCTTCGAGCCCGAAGAAGCTGGCCCCGTCACCGGTTCCGGCGCCCGCGCTGCCGGTGCTCGAATCGATGCTGGTGAGCGATCCGCCCCCAGGGCTGAGACTCGGGGCGATCGAATCCGCGAGTTCGTCGACCGAGTCTTCGTTGCTCGCATCGGACAAAAGGTCAGCCCTGATTGCCTCGGTGGGGTTGACGGCGACCTCGAAGCTCTCTTGATTGAGCTTGGGCGACTGCATCTGCGCGAGATCAGAGCTGGTGAGCACCGCGAAATCGACCTCATCGCCGCTGTTGCCGCCCGCGTCGGCGTTTCCGAAATCCACGGTCACCAGCGCTGCGATAAGCATGATGATCAGATGCACGCCGATCGAGAAGCCCAGCCCCATGATCGTGGCCCGCTCGATGAATCGGCGACGAGAAGACTTGGTACTGATTTTCTCAATCGGTCCGTGGTCGGCATGTGTCTGGGCTGGGTGGGTCAACTGTTCACAATCCGTTGTGGTGGTGGGCCGGGGGGCTGTCTCCCCCATGCGATCGGTCTTTGGGAACGATCATCATGACCCATCCCTGATTCGTGTAGCGTACCACATCGGTTCGGTTGCGTTCTACCATTGGGCCGTGGTTTTCAGCCCTTGAACTGGGCCCCGTAGTCTACAGCTTCCCGGAGCATGCATGCCTGACCAATCCAATGCCCTTTCAACCGCCCGAGCCCGCTTGGGAAAGCCCAAACGGGTGTTGCTCAAACTCAGCGGCGAATCGTTCTGCAAGCCCGGCGGGTTCGGGATCGATACCAAAGAGCTGGGGCTGATTGCCAATGAGATCAAAGACGCGACCACCGCCGGTGCCCAGATCGCGGTGGTTGTGGGCGGCGGGAACATTATCCGAGGCGCCGAGCTTGCTAAATCTGGTGATATCCAGCAGGCGACGGCCGACTACATGGGCATGCTTGGCACCGTCATGAATGGTGCCGCGCTCAAGGAGAAGCTCGACAGCATCGGGATTGACTCGCGTGTCATGTCGGCGCTCGATATCCGGGCCGTCGCTGAGCCGTTTATCCGCCATCGGGCGATCCGCCACCTCAACAAGGGCCGGGTGATCATCCTTGCCGCGGGGACAGGCAACCCGTTCTTCACGACCGATACCTGCGCCGCGTTGAGAGCGACTGAGCTGCACTGCGATGTGCTGCTCAAGGCCACCAAGGTCGACGGCGTCTACAGTGCCGACCCCAAAACCAACCCCGACGCGACCCGATACAACGCGCTCTCGTTCGAAGAGGCGATCAGCAAGAGGCTCGGAATCATGGACATGACCGCGCTGGCGATGTGTCAGGAGCGAGAAATTCCGGTGCTGGTCTTCGATTTCAAGATCCCCGGCAATATCCGCCGTGTCATCGAGGGCGAAGAAATCGGGACCCTGCTCACCAATCAGGGCTGAGCGAACGCCGGGATCAGCACCGCTGCGGCGGGTATGATTCCGGCAAACAGATTCACGACTGGAGAATGAGCATGAGCACCGACCCCGACACCATATTGATCGAAGCCGAAGAACAGATGAGCAGGGCCATCGAGTACCTGACGAGCGAACTCAAGGGCATCCGTGCCGGCCGTGCCTCACCGGCGATGGTTGAATATGTGAAGGTCGAGTGCTACGGCGGTGAGAGCGACCTCAAGAGCATCGCCGCGGTTTCGGTCCCCGAGCCGACCCAGCTGGTGGTCAAGCCCTTTGACCCCTCACTGCTTGGTGCGATTAAATCCGGCATCGAGCACGCGAACCTGGGCCTCAATCCCCAGGTGGAGGACAAGCAGATCCGGATCTCGATCCCTTCACTCACCACCGATCGGCGCAAGCAACTGGTCGCTCAGGCCAAGAAGACGGGCGAGGAGCAAAAGATCGTGCTGCGAAACGCCCGCCGCGATGCCAACAAGCTCGCCGATGGGCTCGACAAGCAAGAAGGCCAGCACTTTTCGGAAGACGAGATCAAGACGCTCAAGGATGAGATCCAGGATCTGCTCAAAAAGTACGAAACAAAGATCGATGAGATGGTAAACAAGAAATCTTCCGAGATCACCGATATCTGATCGCTCGATCACGATCTGGCAACAGGCGCATGATAAGAACCGGCTCGAGGGAGCTGGTTCTTTTTGATCTGGTATTGACTTCAGCGAATGAAAATGACTCGTGGATTCACCAGCAGGACTTTTTCATCCTGCAGCAACGCCAACGCGTTGAGGGAATCGACGATCGCGTTGTATCTCGATTCGCCCAGCATCGCCCGCAGCACCGACTCGAGCGGGTTGATGCTTACCGAGACACCCGGCGACTGCAAGAACTGCCCGAACTGCTGCATGAGCATTTCTTCGAGACTTGGTTGCTGCGGATAGTGGACGATATCAAAGTCCGAGACCCCGACCTCGGCGGCGAGCGCATTGATCGCGTCATCGAGCCCACCGATCTCGTCGGCCATGTTCAACCCGATCGCGTCGCTACCGACAAACAATCGCCCCTCGGCGGTCTTGCTCAGATCGATCCCGTCGCGGCCCGCCTCGACGCGTGAGGTAAAGAGGTCATAGGTCTGGCTCATCTCGCTGCGCATCAGAGCCAACTGCTCGCCGTTCCATGAGTTAGTGCTCGAGAAGAGATCGCCCATCGGTCCGCGTGATCGCTGGACGATATTGATTTTCGCTTTGTCGTAGAGATCGCCCATGGCGTACTTGCCGCCAACGACGCCAATCGAGCCGACGATGCTCGATGGGTTCACGAAAACTTTGTCGCCAGCGCTGAGCACATAGTACCCTCCCGACGCCGCCATATTCCCAACACTGACCCAGACTGGTTTCTCAGTCTTGAGCCGTTCGATCCCCTGCCACATCACTTCTGAAGCGATCGCCGAGCCGCCGGGCGAGTCGATGCGGAGCACGACGCCCTGGATCAGATCTTCGGCGAGGATCGTCTCGATCGCGTTACGGATCGTGCGTGAGCCGACCGAACTGCCGCCGCCGAAGAGCCCGCCCGTGCTCGAATCGCCATCGATGATGGTCCCGCTGATATGCAGCACCGCGATGGCCTCATGATCAACGCGCATTGCTTGTTTTTGCGTGCTCATGCCGCTGAAGAGCGAGAACGGGGAGACGCGTTGCGACGCACCGCCCGTGTCATAGGGTTCGGTGACCCAGTTGACCGGCGCGTCGTACTGCTCGGCGAAATAGTCACGCAGCACCGGCAGATCGACCTCTGCATCGATGATGTCTGCGGCGATGGCCTCTTTGCCCGATGCCGACCAAATCACGCGCATCGCGTCGTCGAGCTCTTGGTCGCTCAGGTCGCGCCCTACCTTGAGCACATCCCTGATGTTGCGATACATCGAATCGAGCAAACCCGAGATGTTCTGATCCCATTCGTGCGAAGGAACCGCACGGGTCATCTGCTCGTTGGCGCCCTTGAAATCACCGACCTGAACGAGCTGGGCCTGCACGCCCAGCCAGGCGAGGGTGTCGGCGAGGTACATCTCTTCTGAGTAGAGCCCCGGGAACGAGACATAGCCCCCGCGCTGCAAGATCACTTCGTCCGCGTAGGACGCGAGCAGCAGATCGGAAGTGCCGTAGCGTTCCGCGAAGACATGGACTTCTTTGTCGGCTTCACGCAGCCGCATGATGGCGCTGCCGATCTCTTCGACCTGCGTCACCGAGAGCGTCGTGTCCTTGAGCCGGATCACCAGCCCGGTGAACTCACTGTCGTAGACCAGCGTGTCGATGGTGCTGATGATACCCAGCAGTGAATCGGTGCCGTCCCCGATCCAGGAGTAGCCGGCCTCGACATCGGCGGGCGTGCCCTCGATCTCGATCACCGCGAGACTGACCCGATCGGCGGCAACACTCGCAAGCGCATGGCTCGAAACCAAGGCGTGCAACCCGATCAGGGCTGCTTGAACGATTCGTATGACTGGCTGGTTCATGGGAAGGGCTCCTCAGGTTCTCGCTGCATCGCGTTCATTACAGTGTATGGGTTCGTCCTGATTTCGTTTCAGATCCCCTCAACCCTTTTCGTTTTCTGGCGGTTTGTCTCGAAGATATCGGCCAGCCCAACCCCTGGCCGCACCAGCACCGGATAGAGCCGCATGGCATCGATGCAGATATTGACCATCCCCACTGTGAAGAGCACCGATCCCAGCGAGATGATCACAAGCGAGATGATCGAGATCACATCGGCAACACTGACCTGCGTGAATCCGGACGCGATCGCAAGCAGATCGCCGAGCGTCGCGATCCCCAGCGAAGCGAGCACAGTGAACAGCGATTGGCGATCGACACGGCCGGTACGCACGATCACCGATCGCACCGCGAGCCCGATCGCCGCTGGTCGCAACCCCCAGATGATCCCCGCCACGACGATGAACATCGAGACACGGAGAACCGATCGGCCGATCGCATCGCCGCCCGGCGACAACAGCGGCGAGGGGGAAACGATATCGTGCCCCAGATAGACCGCGTCATACACAAAGAGCAGCGGCGCGTAGAGCGAGACGCCGATCGCGCAGCGCAGCGACTCGGACCGGGTCACCCGGCTGTGCGGGCGGATCATGGTGATCGCACCGAGCATCGAGCAGACCAGAGCCACGAGCCCGAGCCAAGCAAAGACACCCGGCACCCAGCTGCTGACCCCGAGGTCGCGAAGGACTTCGATCCCACGCAGCAGCCAAACCATAAACACCGCGAGTGTCGCCCCGAAGCTCCAGAGGCACAGCCCGATCGCGGTGATACGCGGGAAACTCAGCGGTGCCAGCTCGTCGGCATGGGGGTCGACGATCCCAAGGATCGTTGCACGCACGGGCACGCCGCATTCCGGGCAAGCAGAGCGGATCGAAAGCCCGCGGAGGTTGTAGCCGCACGACAGGCAGTAGAGCTCGCCCGTGAGTTGGCGCGCGATGACCTGCTCGGATTGCTCGTCCTTGATCGGGTCTGGATCGCCAGATTGTGTACGATTGGACATACGCTTTGAGACCTGTTTCGGTGGTCATTGAGCATACACGATGGAACCGTGCCCGTCACGCCCCGAATCGCTCCCAAAGCCATCGACATGAGATAGACTCTCAAAGGCGAATCATCGCAGCCGGATCTCTCGAATACACAAGGCGATACGCATGAGCACACTGACCCGCGAAGAACTCAGAGACAAGATCGGCCCGCTGCGATCCCAGATCGCCAGGGTGTACCTCGGGGATTCCCCAGCGATCGATTGGCTGATCTGCTGCCTGCTCTCGCGTGGGCATGTGCTGCTCGAAGATGTGCCCGGCGTCGGAAAAACCCTGCTCGCGTCGACACTTGCCCGATCCATCGATTGCTCGTTTGCCAGGGTGCAGTTGACCCCGGACATGCTCCCGGCGGATCTGCTGGGGGTCTCCATCTTCTCTCGCGACGGCACGGAACTGCGGTTCCAGCCCGGACCGATCTTCACCAGCGTGCTGCTCGCCGACGAGATCAACCGCACAACCCCCCGTACACAATCGGCCCTTCTGGAGGCCATGAGCGACGCCAAGGTCTCGATCGACGGAATCACCCACAATCTCAAGCAGCCCTTCATGGTCGTCGCCACCCAGAACCCCGCCGAGTTCGAGGGCACCTACCCGCTGCCAGAGAATCAGCTCGACCGCTTCCTGATGCGCCTGAGTCTGGGTTACCCCAACCCGGAAGCCGAGATCGAGCTGCTTGATCTACGGCCCGCGACCACCGTCCTCGAACTGATCGCCCCCGTGGTCCATGGCGATGAGGTGATTGCGATGCAGGACAGCGTGGACGGCGTGCACCTGAGCGAGCCCATCCGGCGCTACATCGTCGAGATCGCCCGGCGCACACGCGACGCGGACGAGATCATGGTCGGGCTCTCGCCCCGGGGTTCGCTGGCGCTCGCCCAAGCCGCCCGTTCGTGGGCCTGGATGAAGGGGCGCGACTTTGTTGAGCCCGAAGATGTGCGAGCCCTCCTGGTCCCGGTTTGTGCACACCGGATCGTGATTGAGGGCGCGACCACCGGTGCCCATTGGCTGCTGGCTGCCGAGCTGATCGAAGCGATCGCACGCCTCGTCGATTCGCCAGCATAGCCGGCCTCAGCTCTCTTCGAGAACCAACAACTGCGCAAGCGCTTCGATCGGATGCATCGCGTGGCGACCGGTGCCATCAACGATCTGATGCCTGCACGAGGTTCCCGGTGCGATCAGAAGATCCCCCTCGTTGAGTGCCCGCACACTCGGGAAGAGCGTTTGCTCGCCGATCTTCATCGAGAGCTCGTAGCGATGCGCCGCATAGCCGAACGACCCCGCCATGCCGCAGCACCCGGTCGGGAGCACGCGAACCCGTCCTGGGTAGAGGCGTTCAAAGATCGCGGCGCTGGTGATATCGCCCCAGAGCGATTTCTGGTGGCAGTGCCCGTGCAGCACAACTGAGCCCTCGATCGCTCTGGGTGCCATGCGCCGCAGATGACGATCCCAGAATCGATCAACGAAGGTTTCAGGCAATGCCGCCTTGGCGATCAGCTTTCCGACCAGTTCCGGGCTGTGATCGAGGCGAAGATCCGACCAGTCGTCACACACCGCGGACAGGCACGACGGCTCGGGGATCAGCAGGGCGTGGATATCCTCGTCCTCGATCAGTGGCTTGAGCCGCTCGAGCGTTGCGTTCGCATCACGCACGGCGTGATCCAGATTCCCCACCGAGATCGCCGAGCGCCCAAAGTCGCTCATCAGCTCGACCCCGACGCTGTAGCCCAGCGATTCGAGCAGCGAGACGCAGGCCTGTGCGATCTGTGGCTCGTTGTGGGTCGTGAATGTATCGCTGAGCAGCACCACCCTCGGTGAGCCATTGACTAGGGCTTGTCGTGCCCGAATCGCACGTCCAAACTCGGGGAGCGATCGCTTCGGATGCACATCCATGGTGCGATTGATGATCGAACGGATGGGCGCGAAGCGCTGCGCCGCGTTGGAAACCGCTGGCAGCTTGGAACCCATGCGATTGAGCAGATGGATGTTGCTCATCACCCGCACCTTGAGCGGCACCTTTCCTTGCTCACGATACCCCTGAGCCAGATACTCGCTCTTGAGCTTGGCGATATCAACCGAGCTTGGACACTCGCTCTTGCAGCCCTTGCAGCTGAGACAGAGATCGAGTGTTTCGAGTGTGCCTGCATCGTTCAAAGCCGCCGTTGCGGTGGGTTCGCGGCTGAGATCGATTTGCCCGGTGATCGCCAGACGCAGCGCGTTGCCCCGCCCGCGTGTGCTGTGTCGCTCGTCGAGCGTTGCCTGATACGAGGGACACATGACCCCGCCCTGTTTTCGCCGGCAAACCCCCGCCCCGTTGCATAGCTCGACCGCGTGGGCGAAGCCGTGCTCTGGAGCGTACTGGTAATAGGTTTCAAGGGCACCGACCTGAACCGGAACTTCGCCGGGGCGGACCCGCGTCGTGCTGCTGATCGATTCGACCGGCTTGGGTTCGACGATGTTGCCCGGGTTGAGCAGATTCTCCGGATCAAAGATCGCTTTGATTTCACGGAACGCCCCGAGCAGCTCAGGCCCAAAGACACGCTCGATAAACGGGCCTCTGGCGCGTCCGTCGCCGTGCTCGCCTGATGGCACGCCGCCAAGCTCGATCGCGAGGTCCGCGACTTCCGACGCGATCCGGTGCATCGCCTGCTCATCGCCGGGATCACGCAGATCGAGCAGCGGGCGGACATGCAGCACCCCCACCGACGCGTGGGCGTAGTACGAAGCGATGGTCTGCTCTCGCAGCACAATCGCACGGAACCGGCGTACAAACTCGCCAAGCCGGTCGACGGGGATCGCGTTGTCCTCGACGAATCCCAGTGGTTTGCGGTGGCCCTGGATCGCGTGCAGCAGCGGCTCTCCGGCTTTGCGCAGCTTCCACGCTGCCTGCATGCTCGATTCATCGGTGAACCGGGCGATCGGGACCATTGGCAGCAGCTGCCCGAGCTGGTCGAGCTGATCGGTGATGATTTGATCATCTTGCCCGAAGAACTCAACGAACAGCACGGCCTTGGCGTTGGTATCCGGGAGCACATTGACATACGCCGCGGTCTCTTTGTTGCCCCGCGCGAGGTCCATAATCAGCTCATCGAGCAGCTCGACACCCGCTGGCCTTAGCTCCAGGATCGGCTCGACCGCTTCGATCGCCTGCTCGATGCTCGCGAACGAGAGCACGCCCAGGCCCCTGCGATTCGCAATGGGCTCCAGCCGCAGGCACGCACCGAGCGTGAACGCGAGCGTCCCCTCAGAGCCGCAGAGCAGGGGTGCGAGATTGACCTTCTCGATATCCCACTGATGCGCTTGGAGCTGATCGAGGATGACATCGAGCTGATAGCCGCTGGAGCGACGCATCGTCTTTGGGAATCGGTCCCTGATCAGCTGCTGATGCCGCCGAATCACATCGACTACGCTTCGCGTGATCTGGGCTTCCAGCGAGCCCGGCTTCGCCGCCGAACCGGGCCCGAAATGCACCGGGCGTCCGTCGGCGAGGCACGCATCGATCGAGAGCACATTCTCGCTGGTCCGCCCGTACAAAACCGAGTGCACACCCGCCGCGTTGTTACCGATGCAGCCGCCGATATTCGCCTGCCTCGATGTCGATGGGTCGGGCGCAAAGAAGAGACCATCGGGCCGGATCTGGTCGTTGAGATCATCGATCGTCAGTCCGGGCTGCACTTGGCACCATTGCTCCGCCCTGTTGAACTGCTCAAGCAGATGACAGCTCTTAGAAACATCGATAACCAACGCTTCGTTCACACACTGCCCGGCAAGGCTTGTGCCCCCACCGCGTGGGAGCACGGGGATCGAGTGTTCAGTACAGAGCCGGAGCAACCGAGGAATCTGGTCGATGCGATCTGGCTCGACCACGCCCAGCGGCGCGACCTGATAGATCGAGGCATCGGTCGCATAGAGGCCGCGGGTGTGGTGGTCGTGGCACACGACGAGCCCAAGCTGGTCGTGGACCTCCTGAGCGAATACGGCGAGTTTCGTGGTTGTGGTTGGTGTCGCGGGCATGATGCGCGTAACGGTAGTCGATCGTGAGCCACGAAACTTGGGCGTGCAATGAAAGAAAGACCCGCGACACGAGCCGCGGGTCTTTGAAATGATGTCATCGAATGATCAGCAGTCGATCAATCGTAGTATGGGTAGAGAAGCGTGTCAGCATCAACATCGACCTGGTAGTACTGACGCAGGAAGGCGTTGCGGTTGTTGCTTTCACCACCGAGCTCGACAGTCGCACCGGTCGGTGTGGCAACCGCTGGCTCACGCATCTGATCATCTTCGTTGGCAAAGATGTTGTCAGGCTGAGTCTTGAACTCGTTCTCAAGATCGGTGAAGGTGAAGATGATCTGCTCAGGATCAGGGCGGTTGAAGAACTCGACATGCCCGTCGTTGAAGCCGATGTTACCGGCCCATTCGCTGCGGTTGCCGTTCATCGCCAGGGTGATCGAGCTGATACCCAGCGGCTGGTCGCCTTGGCCGGCACCAGTACCGCCGTCGTCATAGAGCTTCCATGTGCCATCGTCGCCATCACCGTCAAGTGTGTAGACTGGGCCACGGTTGGAAACCGAAGCTTCAAGCGCGGCAAAGGTGTTCTGCCAGGTCGGGCGGCGGAACGCGAACGGCGGGGTGTGGGCGTAGCTGAAACCACCGGGCAGGGCGTCGTAGCCTTGGATGCTGGAGTTCACGCTGCCACGGCCCATTTCACCGTTATCTGCACCGTAGTCACTGGGGGTCGCCTTGAAGTTGGGGTCCCAGAGTGCTTGTGAGGGCTCATCGGGCATGTTGCCGCCGACGGCACCAGTAGGAACATCAAACTCGTACTGTGAGTACTCTTCGTAGTTGCCCAGCTCGATGGGGCTGAAGCACAGCCCGACCTCGACGATGCCTTGCTGGATCAGGATCGAGAAGATGTTGCCGGTGGTGTTCTTGACCTGTTGATTCTCACCATCGCCGAGTTCGATGGTCTTGTCGTTGCGGTCAACGCGGCTGGGGAGCGGGTAGTAGTCGCGGTTGTTGCCCGCGAAGACGATCATGCCCTGCATGATGCCGCGAATCTGGGTTGAATCCTTCAGCGAGTTGGCACGCTGACGGGCCTTGCCCAGGGCGGGCAGGAGGATGCCGATGAGCAGCGCGATGATCGCGATGACCACCAGCAGCTCAATGAGCGTAAACGCATTCTTACGAGAGGTCTTCATTGGATTGACTCCTTAAACCAATGCCACGCGGCGACCAAACCGGGTGACGGTTGCCTTTCGATCAGTCCCTCAATCGCAACGCTGCGATAAAATAGAGACTGATCAACACTGCCCACGATTTGCCCCGTGAGCACAAAGGCCGAGTTGTCGGCATGTTTGATTCGGCAGGAATCAAGGGAAACGGGCTTGCTCAAACGAGGGCCCAATCAGGACGCATATCTCTGTTTTGCCGAATCTGCACACCAGTGCATGCTTGCATCGCAAGCGTACCATCATCCTGTTCGCACGGCAAGTCGGTCTGTTCCACTGTGCACCAAAGTCCCAATAAATCACCCAATTTAACACAAAGAAGTCCAGATGACCCAGACACATCCACAATCACAGCTTGAATCGCTTGGGATTACCCTCCCCCAGCCGCCCAAACCGGTCGCCTCCTACATCCCTACCCGCCGATCAGGGAGCCAGGTGTTCATCTCGGGTCAGATCCCGATCATGAACGGCGAACTGCTCGCCCAGGGTGCCGTGCCCGGCAAAACCTCGCCCGAGGCCGCGAGCGCGTGCGCCCGCCAATGCACTATTAACGCGCTCGCTTGCCTGCACGCAGAAATCGGCGATCTGGGCAAAGTCCGCAGGGTCGTGAAGGTCGGAGTCTTCATCGCCAGCGAACCCGGCTATGGCGATCAGCCCAAAATCGCCAACGCATGCTCGGACCTGCTCGTCGAGGTCTTTGGCAATGAGATCGGCAAGCACGCCCGGGCCGCCGTCGGCGTGAGTGCGCTCCCGCTCGATGTGCCCGTCGAGATCGAGTTCATCTTTGAGGTCGAATAAAAAAGCCGCCCATACAGGCGGCTCGTTGACCGGGATACTCGGCGCTCAGTTCCCGAACGCCTTTGCATAGTCCGCGAGGAACTGCTCGATGCCGCTGTCGGTCAATGGATGCTTGGCGAGCTGCTTGATCACCTTGAGCGGCAGAGTCGCCACATCGGCCCCGATCAGGGCGCACTCAAGCATGTGCTTGGGGTGTCGGATCGAGGCCGCGAGGATCTTGGTCTCCATCCCGTAGTTGTCATAGATCGTGCGGATCTGCGAGATCAGCTCGGTGCCGTCCTGGGAGATGTCGTCGAGCCGACCGATGAAGGGCGACACCAAGAACGCACCGGCCTTGGCGACCAGCATCGCCTGCATGGCCTGAAAACAGAGGGTCATGTTGGTGCGTATGCCCTCATCGCTCAGGGCCTTGCATGCCTTGATGCCGTCGAGGGTGGTCGGGAGCTTGACCACGATGTTCTCGGCGATCTTGACGCGGTCCTTGCCCTCGCTGACCATGGCCTTGTACTCGGTGGCGATGACCTCGGCGGAAACGGGGCCCGAGACCACCTTGCAGATCTCGTCGAGTCGCTGCCCGTAATCGATGCCTTCTTTGGCGATGAGAGATGGGTTGGTCGTGACGCCATCAAGAATGCCCAGATCGTGTGCTTCTTTGATTTCGTCGAGATTCGCGGTGTCGATGTACAGTTCCACTGTGAGTCGCTCCGTGCCGGGGTTGAGAGAGTTGCCCAGAGATGGGCTGCAACTCTAGGCATCGAGCTGCTCAAGTTCGGGCACGAGCATGCGTCGCATGATCTTGCCGGTCGCATTTCTTGGTAACGCATCGATCAGCACGATCCGGCGTGGGACCTTGTACCCGGGCAGTTTCTCGCGGCACCAACGCACTAGCTCGTCCGTATCGGCCACACAACCCTCGGCTGATTCGACGAACGCCACGGGTGTTTCACCCCGCATCGGGTCCGGCTGCCCGATCACCCCAGATGCGTTCACGGCGGGATGGGTGTTGAGCACTTCTTCAATCTCGCGTGGGAACACATTCTCGCCGCCCACGATCATCATCTCCTTGATCCTGCCGGTGATTTTGAGAAAGCCACGCTCGTCGATCTGGGCCATGTCCCCGGTTTTGAAGTACCCGCGTGAGTCAAACACCGCCGCGGTCTCTTCAGGACCGTTCAGATAGCCCATCATGATGTTTGGGCCTCGCATGCGAAGCTCGCCGTCTGTGTTGGGCGGCAGCACCCGCTCGCTCGATGGGTCCACCACGATCTGCTCAAGCCCGGGCACCGCGCGTCCGACCGTGCCCGGCATGCACTCATGCGGCATCAGCACATGGGTCACGGGCGCGGTCTCGGTCAGCCCGTACCCCTCAACCAGCGGGTAGCCGAACTTGGATTCGAAGCGATCTCGAACATCCGCGGGCAGCGGCTCGCCCCCACTGATCACCAGACGCAGCGAGGCGAAGTCATCGGGCATGGCTGATTTCACCGTCATCAGCGCGTTGTACATCGAGGGGATCGCGAGATAAATTGTCGGGTGATGCTCACGCATCATCTCGATGATCTTCTTGGGGATAAACCGGACCGTGTAGATCATCCGACAACCAAAGAGCATGGGCACGATCGTCAGGCCCGTGAGACCGAAGCTGTGAAACTGCGGCAGCACACCCATGAAGACATCATCATCCCGCACGCCGATATGCTCGTGCATCTGCTGGGCGTTGCTGAGCAGGTTGCGGTGCGAGAGCATCACGCCCTTGGGCTTGCCCGAGGTCCCCGAGGTGTACAGAACGACCGCGAGTTCGCCCGGCGCCGTTGCCTTGGGCCAGCGCGGCGTGGGGAGCGATCTGAAGTTCATGTCTTCGAGATACACGATCCGCTTGACCTTGGGAACAAAGCCGAGATGGTCGATCAGTTGACGGGACGCCAGGATCAGATCACACCCGCTGTCTTGGATCACATAGTTGAGTGTCGCTTCATCGAGCAGGTAGTTGAGCGGCACCGCGGTTCGGCCCGCGAGCCAAACCCCGTAGCAGGCCGCCCCCATCGCCCCGCTCATCGGGATCAGCAACCCCACGGTTTGCCTGCTCGAATCCCGTTCGATCCGATCCGCGATGTGCATCCCAGCCACAAGCAGATCGATCCCGCGATAGCTGCGCCGATCATCGACAATGATCGTCCGAGTGGGTCGGCGGAGAAAGCTCGAAGTGAGCGCGATCCCGAGGTTGGTCTTGAGCGAGATGAGCCAGCGTTTTTTCATGCGACTCAGGGTAGCCGAGCAGAGGGCAGGCGTGCAACCGGCCGAGTCACATTCAGCACGGCAATCAATACGGCCAGATCTCAAGCCCGTGCGGGGCATTGCGTAGGTCATTACTCACCCGGACACTGGCAACCATGGTCCCCTTGACCACATCGAAGGCGCTGACCGTACCGGGTGAAGACCCCGCGATGAGCAGCCGCGACTTGGGGTCAATGCACAAGCCACGCCCGAAGGCCTGCCGTGCATAGTCACCCGGGATGTCGGTATGCTCCAACTCGCCCGGGTCGTATCGGGGATACTCGAATTTCTTGATCGCACGCCCTTGGCGGTCGGCCATGACCACCGCGTCCTGCCCGGTCGAGTTCATCACCACGCCCTTGCCCAGTGGCTGGCAGTTGTGGGTGGTGGGCGGGACCGCCGCGAAGGGCCGGACCGTGTCGTCGATAATCGACACGAGCAGGTTCATCGCCAGCCCGGAGAACATGCACACCCCGCCCGCGTAGCAAACATTGTTGATGTGCAGATGATCCCCCTCGGGCGGCCCGCCGGGTTCATTGGGATCGAACACCGTCGCCCCAAGCTCATGCACGACCTGCCCGTTTACCCGCTTCTGCGCCGGGCGCATCCACCAGCCGCGATCGAACCGACCGCCCTGGGTGTCAAACCGCAGCACCGAATCAAAGCTCGTCGCGCTCAGATAGATATACCGATGCCCGTCGTAGCAGATCTCGTGACAGTGATGCAGATACGCACACCGATAGGATCGCAAGATCTTGAATGACTGGTCGAACACAAACAGCTCATCAGAAGCCGCGATATAGATCTCATCGCCAACAAAGCAGATCCCCCGCAAGCCCCGTCCCTGCCCGCGTCCTTCCCAGTTGATATCTGTGCGGTTCCAGTCGAGCACCTGCTCGAACTCGCCCGTTCGCAGATCGATCAGGTACGCCCCGCCGTGCGAATCGCCCTGCTCGGAACTCCGAACCACATCGGTCATCAACACCTTGGGCAATCCCATGCTTGATCACACTCCCTCGGCGATCACCGAAGCGATCGCCGTTGCGGCGACATGGGACATGGACAGGTGCCAGACCGTGATGCCCAACTCCGCGGCGATCTCTGCGGCCCGGCCGGTGATCTTGAGCGACGGCTTGCCTGATTCGGCCCGCACCACCTCGATGTCGGTCCAGCCGATACCCTGCGACCAGCCGGTGCCCAGGGCCTTGAGGGTGGCCTCTTTGGCCGCGAACCGGGCGGCGAGATGTTCGAGCTGTCTCCGGCTGCTTTTGGAGTCTTCCTGCTCGCCGGGCGTAAAACAACGCTCCAGAAAGCGCTCCGGGTGCTCACCGAGCATCTGTTTGATGCGTGCGGTCTCGACGATGTCCACCCCGTGCCCGATGATCATGAGGCGCTCGCGTTCTTGGGCTTGGGCCCGGACTTGGCTTTGGGCTTCGCGTCAGTCTTGGGTTCCGATTTGGTCTCGGTGGACTTGGCTGGCTTGGTGTCGTCGCCCTTGGTCGTGGACTTTGAATCCTCGGACTTGCCCGAGTCGCTCGCGGCCTTTGTATCGGCCTCCTTCGCCTTGCTGTAGTCGCTTGAGCGGTAGTCGGTCTCGTAGAAACCCGAGCCCTTGAAGATCAGGGCCGAGCCGGTGCCGATGAGCCGTTCGAGCTTGAGCTTGCCGCAAGCGGGGCACTTCTTCTTGATGCCCTCGCTCATGGACTGAAACAGCTCGAACTCGTGCGAGCAGGCGTTGC
Source organism: Phycisphaerales bacterium UBA1924 (assembly GCA_965283805.1). GTDB lineage: Bacteria > Planctomycetota > Phycisphaerae > Phycisphaerales > UBA1924 > UBA1924. The sequence goes on from CBDIPV010000001.1 coordinate 1,049,509, forward strand.
AGCGGTAGTCATAAGTTGGCATGATCAGGCCTCCTCATCCAGCCCGGGCGATTCCTCGGGCTGGGGCACAACTCCCACCTTGGCCGGGCGCACAACCCGGTCGCCGAGCTTGAAACCGATGCCCATGACCAGCGAGATATGACCGGGCTCGATCCCCTCAGCGGGCTGCTGCATCACCGCGGCGTGCTCGCTAGGGTTGAACTCGTCGCCGACGCTCGGGTTGATCGGGCTCACGCCGTAGTTGCTCAGCAGACGCATGAACTCGTCGCGCAGCATCTGCACGCCCTGCATCACGGTCTGCGACGAGACCTTTTCGGGGTCTTGGAGCAAGGCCATCTCGAAGGTATCGAGCAGCGGGATCAGCGACTGCACCACGCCCTGGGTGGCGCTGGTGCGGGCTTCTCGTTCGTTGCCCGTCGCGCGGCGCTGGAAGTTCTGGTGGTCCGCGGCGGCGCGGAGCAGACGATCCTGCAGCTCGTCGCGCTGGCGGATGGTGTCCACCAACGCCTCAACGATTTCCTCGGTCTCGGGCGAGGTCTCCAGCTCATCGGCGAGCGCGAGCTGGCGGATCGATTCCATGCGTGAAGCATGCTCCATCGCGTCCTGCTGGGCCTGCTGATCGCCCTCGCTGCGCTCGACCGACTCGGTCTTCTGATCTTCAGTATGCTCGTGTGTCTCATTCATGGTCAACACTCATTTCTATGTTCAATCAACCGCCGATGAAATCGGTGATCTTCTTCCAGAAGCCGTGCGATTCGGGGTTGACATGTTTGTCTTCGGTCTTGGCGAACTCACGCAGCAGGTCTTCCTGCTTACCCGTGAGCTTCTTGGGGGTCTCGATCTTGGCGACGACGATCAGATCGCCCTTGCGTCCGTTGCGCAGATTCGGGAGCCCCGCATCGTGAATCCGGAACAGGTCGCCATACTGCGTGCCCTTCTTAATGCTCAGGTTCTCCTTGCCCTCGATAGTCGGCACCTCGACCTCGGCGCCCAGCGTTGCCTGGGTGAACGAGATGGGCATCTCCATGAGCAGGTGGTCGCCGTCGCGCTCGAAGAACTCGTGCTTCTTGACACGCACGACCACATGCAGGTCGCCCCGCACGCCCTGACCGTTGGCAGACACATCGACACCCGGCGGCTCGCCCTCGCCGGGAACACGCACGGCCTGCCCGTCGTGGATGCCCGCGGGGATCTTCACACTCAGCGAACGCTTCTTGCCGACGCGACCCTTGCCGTGGCAGGTGTCGCACTTGTCTTTGATCACCTTGCCGCGTCCGCGGCAGCTGGGGCACGCCGTGACCATGCGGAACATCCCGCCCATGCCTGCCTGCTGCACCTTGCCCTGACCGGCGCAGGTGCTGCAAGTCTCGGGCTCGGTGCCCGGCTTGGCACCGCTGCCGGTGCAGGTATCGCAGATGTCCATGCGGGTGAACTCGACATCCTTGCTCACGCCCGAAGCGACCTCCTTGAGATCGAGGACGACCTCGGTCTCCAGGTCGTAGCCGCGTGCCGGGCCGCGTCGTTGACCGCGCTGGCCGCCGAAGCCCCCACCACCGCCGCCAAAGATGTCGTTGAACATCGAGAAGATGTCGTCGACATTCATGCGGTTGAAGTCGTGCCCGGCCGCGCCGTGCCCGCGCAGGCCCTCGTGCCCGTACTGGTCGTAGATCTTGCGCTTCGATTCGTCGCTGAGCACCTCGTAAGCCTCGGCGGCCTCCTTGAACTTCACCTCGGCCTCGGTGTCATCGGGGTTGCGGTCAGGGTGGTACTTCATCGCCATACGCCGGTAGGCGCGCTTGATCTCTTCGCCGTCGGCGGTGCGTTCGACGCTGAGCACTTCGTAGTAGTCGCGGGTGGTGGGCATTAACTCATCCAATCATCTGGGATATCAATCTCATCGGTCGCTCTATTCATTGCGTCAGAATACGTGAGCAACTTGCCGTGCACAATGCGAGATGCTGCTCCACCGTGCCGCTTATACAACTCTCGAGCTTCATTGAGAGACATTCCTTCGTTCGGAGGCACTCGTTCATTGGGAGATACTTCACTCCATCCAGATCGTTCCCAATAGCACTCGTCGCAAGAAGTGTCGATCAACTCATCCACATACTTACCACAGACTGGGCAGTTTGTTGAAACTATGACATCGATGATTTCATCTGTAACTCCTGTGGTTTCCAATACCAACCGAACCCCACTCGATCCAAATCGCTCATAGAGCTTGCGAGCGTTGCCAACTGTAAAGTTCGTGATACTCTCCGTGTTTTCTATGTTAAGTGGCCATCCACATGTATAACAAACAAGACTCGACACAATGGCACTGGTCTTCGCTGATTGAATCTCACCGCAGCATGGACAGACAGTTTCTCCCATCAAACCACCCCCCACCGTTTCCGATGAGGGGCATGTGTAAATCAATCAGCACACCGCGCCGGCGACCGGCTCGGTGTCTTCCTTCAGGTCCGTCAGCATCACATCGGTCGTGAGCATGAGCCCTGAGACCGATGCCGCGTTGATGATCGCGCTCTTGGCGACAAGAGCGGGGTCAATGATGCCGGCCTTAACGAGGTCGGTGTAGTCACCCGTCGCCGCGTCAAGCCCGAAGTTGCCCGTCTCGCTCATCACGGTGTCGACGGCCAGATCGCCGTCGAAGCCCGCGTTGGTCGCGATCTGGTACGCCGGGGCGGTCAGTGCGCGAGCGAGAATCTCGAACCCGTACTTCTCATCGCCCTTGGCCTTCTTGCCCGCGGCTTCGACCGTCGCGATCGCACGCAGCAGGGCCACGCCGCCGCCGGGGATGTAGCCCTCCTTGGCGGCCGCACGGGTTGCGTGCAGCGCGTCGTCGACGAGGTCCTTGGTGGCCTTCATCTCGGTCTCGCTTGAGCCGCCGACGCTGATGATCGCGACGCCGCCGGTGAGCTTGGCGTGACGCTCCATGAGCTTCTCGCGGTCGTACTCGCTGGTGGACTTCTCGTACTGGGCCATGATCTGGTTGGCGCGGGCGGTGATATCCGCCTTCTTGCCGCCGCCCTGGACGATGGTCGTGTTCTCCTTGCTGATGGCGATGCGCTTGGCGCTGCCCAGCTCGGCAAGCTCGATGCTCTCGAGCGAGCGACCGAGGTCTTCGGAGAAGTAGGTGCCCTTGGTCAGCACCGCGATATCCTCGAGCATCGCCTTGCGGCGGTCGCCGAAGCCCGGTGCCTTGACGGCTGCGATGTGCAGCATGCCACGCAAACGGTTGACGACCAATGCTGCGAGCGCTTCGTTCTCAACATCCTCGGCGATGATCAGCAGCGGCTTGCTCGCGCTTGCGACCTTGTTGAGCAAGGGGATCAGGTCGCCGAGGTTGCTGATCTTCTTCTCGTGGATGAGGATCAGCGCGTCTTCAAGCACGCACTCGCCGGTCTTGGGGTCGGTCATGAAGTACGGCGACAGGTAGCCCTTATCGAACTGCATGCCTTCGACATAGTCCAGGGTGGTTTCAGCGCTCTTGCCGTCCTCGACCTCGACGACGCCCTCGGCGCCGACCTTGCTGATGGCTTCTGCGATCAGCTCGCCGACCTCGGCGTTGTGGTTCGAGGACACGGTCGCGACCTTCTTGTAGTCGGCCTTGCCCTTGCAGGGCACAGCGATCGCGTCGATCGCCTCAGCGGCCACATGGGCGGCCTTGTTGATGCCGCGCTGCAGGTGCACCGGGTTGGCACCTGAAGCGACAAACCTGAGGCCCTCGTTAAAGATCGCCTGCGCCAGCACGGTCGCGGTGGTTGTCCCGTCGCCCGCCTTGTCGCCGGTCTTCTTGGCGACCTGGTAGAGCATCTTGGCGCCCATGGATTCGAACCGCTCTTCGAGCTCGATCTCTTTGGCGACCGTGACGCCGTCCTTGGTCACATGCGGACCGCCGTAGGCCTTCTCGATGACGACATGGCGACCCGCAGGCCCCATCGTGCACTTGACTGCATCGGCAATCTTGTCCACGCCCTTCTTCATCTCTTGAAGTGCTTTGTCGTCGAACATGATTTGTTTGTTGCTCATATTTCGTACTCCTTTGGAGTTTGATATCTTGTGATTGGAAGTCGCGGTTGTATCAGTTCATGATTCCAAGAAGCTCGGATTCACGCATGACCAAGTGGCTCTCGCCATTGACCTCAACTTCCGTACCCGCGTACGAGGCGTAGACCACGATGTCGCCCTTGTTCACGCTCATGGTCGCGCGGTTGCCGTTCTCCAGACGCTTGCCGGGGCCGACGGCCACGACGGTGCCGTGGATCGGCTTCTCTTTGCTCGACTCGGGCAAATAGAGCCCCGACGAGGTGACGCTTGCTTTTTCAACTGGCTTGACCAGTACGCGATCTTCGAGTGGTTTGACTGCCATATTCTTCTCCTAAGCCGACCTTGCCGGCTGTCTGTCTCTTGAATGCTGACCCGAAACCGGCATGGGTTCACGGGTATCGTTTACCAGTTCATATCCTCTGCGTACCCAAGCTCGACGAGCATCTCGCCGGCTTCCTCATTGAACCATCGCTTGACCTGATCGGTAAAATAGGCCTCCCATGTCCCGACCGTACCCTTGCCGATCCCGTGGCCCGCGGGCGTGCCCGCCAGCGTCCCGGTCTCGTGCGAGAGCGGCCTCGCCTCGTCGGGATCAAGCCCGAGAAAGGCGTACATCTCACGACTCATCGTTTCGGTATCCGCATGCAGGTCTTCGTAGCGAAGCTCGAGCAACGGGATATCAAGTTCGCCGCGTTTGATGCGAGCGATGAAGTCCAAGTCTTCGCGAACCTGCTTGTTCCAACGCATGGCCGCATGCCGCACAAGCCCCTCGTGCTCAACCAGACGATGCGGCTCTCGCTCAAACAGTGTCGGATCCGCCGCAAATGCCGCGTGCCAGTCCTCGCAGCCCTCGTTCCCGTAGGACGAAACGCCCCGCACGGCCGTGTGCAGCAGCCAGCTCACGACCGCGTCACGACCGTCACGGGTGGTGTGGATCACCGGGACGCCAGGGAACCAGTCATCCAGCGGTGCCGCGGTGCGATCGCCCAGCCATGCTGCTTTGGGTTTACCCGACGCACGCGTCGCCATGCATCGTTTAACCGTGTTCTCGTAGCAATGATTTGCCGCGTTTGCGACATCACATCCGATACCATGCTCGGCCCCATCAACAAACTTCTCGAAACCCACATGGAGCTTCTCAAAGTGAAACTCGCCCTGACAGTTGATCTTGGGGTGTAGGTTCAGCAACCGACCGATCCAGTTCGTGCCAGAACGCATGCGACCACGCACGAACAGCATGCGGTACTTGCGTCCCTCATGCTCGATCGTGGGTGTCTGGATGGCCGTCACTTCTGTGCTCACGCTGCGTCCTTTGATTCCTGATCGATTACCAGCTCATATCCGACTCGTAGCCGAGTTCGATGAGCAGCTCGCCCGCGTCTTCCTTGAACCACTGCTTTGCCTCGTCGGTGAAAAACTCCCGCCAGCTGCCGACCTGTGCTTTGCCGTTGCCTTTGTACTTGCTCACGCCGGGCACCGTGCCAGACTTTGGCGAAAGTGGCAACGCCTCGTCCGGGTCGAGATCAAGAAACTCATACATCCCCCGGCGCAAACCCTCCGCATCAGTATGCAGGTCTTCGTATCTCAGCGAGAAGAGCGGAATGTCGAGATCGCCGCGTTCGATCTTCTTGAAGATGTCGAGATCGGCTTGAACCTGATCGCGCCAGTTGCGTATGCCCACTCGCATGTACGACTCATGCTCAACGAGCATGGTCGGCTTGCGATCGAACAGCAATGGATCGGCGATAAACTCCTGTCGCCATGCTTCCTGTTCGGGATTCTGAAGCACTCGATCCATTCCAGCGCGATGCAGCGCCCAGCTTACCGCCGCGTCACGACCGTCCCTGATCGTGTGAATCACCGGCACGCCGGGGAACCAATCATCGATACGCGAGGGTGACCGATCGCCCACCCAGCCCGCACCGGGCTTGTGCCCAATCCGAACCGACATGCACTGCTTCACTGCGTCTTGATAGCACGCACGGCCAACAGCCGCCACATCGCTCCCGATGCCGCCCTCGGCACCCTCAACAAACCGCTCAAAGCCCTCGAGCAGCTTCTCGAAATGAAACTCACCATGACAGTTGATCTGCGGGTGCAGATTCAACAGATTGCAGATCCAGTTCGTGCCCGACCGCATCCGACCACGCACAAAGAACATGCGGTGCGTGCGCCCGTCATGCTCGATCGTGGGTGTTTGGATGGTTGCGGTGGTGGAATGCATGAATTGAGGGAGATTTGTTGCTTGGCAATGTATGTGGAATGGCCTGTCTAGGTGATGGCGGTCTTAGAACCCCATCCCGCCCATGCCAGGCATACCGCCCATGCCGCCCATACCCGGCATGCCACCCATTCCGCCCATGCCACCCATCGGGTCGCCGCCGCCGCCGGCGTGGGCGTGCTCGCCCTTCTTCTCTGGCTTGTCGGTGACGATGCAGTCCGCGGCGAGCAGCATGGTCGCCACCGAGCTGGCGTTGATCAGGGCGCTGCGATCAACCTTGGCGGGGGTGATGACGCCCGCCTTGATCAGGTCCTCGTAGGTATCGGTCAACGCGTTGTAACCGTTGCTGCCGGTCTGCTCGGACACCTTGGCGACCACAACCGAGCCCTTGGCACCCGCGTTCTCCGCGATGGTGTGCAGCGGAACAGACAGGGCCTTGTACACGACATTCATGCCCGCGGCGAAGTCAAACTTCACCTGACCGATGTCATCGCTGGTGACCTCTTTGGACTTGCCGTAGACCGACTTCCACTCGCGGTTGTTTTCGATCGCGTTCTTGGCACGGATGAACGAGACGCCGCCGCCGGGGACGATGCCCTCGGCCAGCGCCGCGCGGGTCGCGTGCAGCGCGTCTTCAACGCGGGCCTTCTTCTCTTTGAGTTCGGCTTCGGATGCCGCACCGACATTGATCTGGGCCACGCCGCCCGCCAGCTTCGCCAGACGCTCTTGGAGCTTCTCGCGGTCATAGTCGCTGGTCGAGTTGGCGATCTCCAAACGGATCTGCTCGATGCGGGCCTTGATGTCCTTGGTCTCGCCGGCACCCTCGATGATGACGGTGTTATCGCTGCTGATCTCGATCTTCTTGGCCAGACCAAGCTGCGAGAGTTCGATCTTGTCAAGGTCGGTCGCCAGATCCTTCATGAACGCTTCGCCGCCGGTGAGGACCGCGATGTCCTGAAGCATCTGCTTGCGCCGGTCGCCGTAGCCGGGTGCCTTGACGGCACAGACCTGCAGGGTGCCGCGGAGCTTGTTGATCACCAGCGTGCTCAGGGCCTCGCCGGTGATGTCCTCGGCGATGATCAGCAGCGGCTTCTTGGCCCCCATGACCTTCTCAAGCAGGGGAACGAGCTTGGTCAGGTTGTCGATCTTGTCCTCGTGCACCAGCACCAGGGCCTTGTCGAACATGACCTTCATTTCTTCAGAGTCCGTGACAAAGTTGGGCGACAGGAACCCGCGATCGAACTGCATGCCCTCGACGACATTGACCTCGGTCTCGAAGCCCTTGCCCTCTTCGACGGTGATCACGCCGTCCTTGCCGACCTTCTCGAACGCATCGGCCATAATCTTGCCGGTCTCGGGGTCGTTGTTGGCGCTGATGGTGGCGACATTCTGGATGTCCTTCTTGCCGTTGACCGGGGTGGCCAGCTCATCGATTGCTTTGGTCGAGATCTCAATCGCCTTTTTCATCCCCCGGATCAGGGCGTTGGCATCAACACCCGAAGCGATGTAGCGGAGCCCTTCCTTAAAGAGGGCCTCGGCCAGCACCGTCGCGGTCGTGGTGCCGTCGCCGGCATCGTCGCTGGTCTTAGACGAAGCTTCCTTCACGAGCATCGCGCCCATGTTCTCCGCCTTGTTGCTCAGTTCGACCTCTTCGGCGACCGAAACCCCGTCCTTGGTGACGGTCGGGCCGCCCCACGACTTGTCGATCACCGCGTTGCGCCCACGTGGGCCCAGGGTGACCTTGACCGCCGCCGCGAGTTTCTCAACGCCTGCGAGCAGTGACTGACGAGCTTCGATGTCGAATGTGAGTTCTTTAGATGCCATGTTTGCTTCTCCCTTTGGGGATCTCGAACGCCGGGGATCGCCGATCGACCCGGCTTGGTGGGTACTGAATCTGGACTGTTTTCCGGCACACGGGCGCACCGGCTGCCCCAGACAGTGGGCAATCGCTGTGCCAATCGATCCGCCCGAATCGACACGCACCGTGACCAATCCGCACTCCCAAGCCCCCACATCCCCTGACAAGCGGTGCCCAGCCGATTCAACGGGTGCCAATCTGGCAGTCACCGCCCCACCATCTGGTCTGTGACCCGATCAACCCACACCGGGCTTGCGGGTGCTATCATCACACTCGATCGCCAGGGATGGCGAACCATCGGAGCTTTCAAGGGTCACGACGCATGCACACACTCGCAGCATCGAATGAAATCGGCGCCTATCTCCCCATCTTCCTGATGATCCTCGCGGCCATCGGGTTCGGGGTCATCAACCTCGTGGGCACCTTCCTGCTCGGCCCCCGCCGCGCAGGCGAACGCAAGGGCGAGACCTACGAATCGGGCATGACCCCCGTCGGAACCGCTCGCAAACGCTTCAACATCCGCTTCTACCTCATCGCGATGGTCTTCCTGGTCTTCGATGTCGAGGTGATCTTCCTCTACCCCTGGGCCCAGACCTTCACCAATCTGGACCCGATGAGCGACGAGTCCGCCGTCTGGCTGCTCCGCATCCTTTTCTTCCTGCTCACCACCCTCGTCGCGTACCTCTACGGCTACCGCAAGGGCGTGTTCAAGTTCGACTGAGCCGGTGCTTTGTCGAGAAGCACAAGGGATCAGGCGGACCATTCCGGGCGTATACCCATGCAGATGACCGAACCCGCCGATTACCGACAATCCACCGAGCCCAAGCGCGTCTTTGAGCGCAAGCAACCTCTTCGCGCGTCGGTTTCCCAACGCGTCTTTGCCGCAGTAGTGGCAATCGTGTGCCTCAGCGTCCTGTCCATGGGAGCATGGCTCAGCCCCAACAGCGACGGACACGGTACGCACACCCAGCTTGGCCTCAAGCCCTGCATGTGGGCCATCACGCTCGACCAACCCTGCATGACCTGCGGCATGACCACCTCCTTCGCGCACGCGGGCGAAGGCCGTTGGGCGAGTTCGGTCACCACCCAACCCATGGGCTCGCTGCTCGTGGTGATCACCTCCGTGGTCTTTTGGGGTGCGCTCGTGCAGTGCCTCAGCGGCGCACGCATCAGCAACATGGCCGAGCCCATGCTCAGACCCAAGGTCTTCATGCTGCTCGGACTCATGCTCCTCGGTGCGTGGGTATACAAGATCATCACCTGGTAAGTCACTCAACTCAACATCCATACTCGCAGCCGCACGGATACCCAACGCATGAATCACACCCGCATCATACTCACTGCCATGTTGCTCTCGATGCTCGCATTCTTCACGCTGCCCGGTTGTGTGATCGGCGCCGCGATCGGCGGCATGGCCGAATCGTACAAACGCACGGGCAGCAGCGTGATCGAAGCCGAGTACACCGGGCTGGCAGATCATTCGTTCGCCGTCGTCGTGAGCGCCGATCGGCTCATCGAGGGCAACAATCCGGGCATCTCCTCACGGATCAACCAGCGCGTCAATGACCGCATCATCCAGAACGCGGGCGTGAGCTTCGCCATCCCCAGCGCCGACCTGCTCACCGTGCTCTACAACACCCCGCAGTGGCCCGCGATGCCACGCGGCGAGGTGGCCGACATGCTGGGGGTCGAACGACTCATCGTCGTCGAGATCATCGAGTATCGGCTCAACGAACCCGGCAACAAGTATGTCTGGGACGGATCGGCGTCCTGCATGGTCAGCGTCTTTGAATCCGACTCGGGATTCCCCGACGATCCGATCTTCGAAAAGGCCATCCGCGTTTCATTCCCAGATTCGAGCGGACTCATGCGCACAGAGATCCCCGAATCCGCGGTCAACACCGAACTGGCCAACAGACTCACCAACCGAATCTCCTGGCTCTTCTACACCCACGAAGAATCGAATATCATCCCCTATTGAATCAGTGTGAATCAACGAATCAGCGACAAAGCCACCCATGCAAATCAAATCAACCATACTGACACTGCTCACCATCTCACTCGCGATCCCTTCGTTGCTGTTGATGCAGAGCTGTAATGTCATCGCGCCTGTCGCCTATGCGATCCACGGCCCGGGCAAGGTCGAGCCACAGTACACGCTCGAGCAACCTCTCCGCACGGTAGTGTTCGTCGATGACCCGTCGAGCCGCATCACCCAGCGAAGACTTCGCTATGCCATCGCTGACAAAGCCACCAAGGAGCTGCTCGCCAAGCGCATCCTCGTGGACATGCGCGATCCGCGCGGCATCCTCACCGCCGCGAGCAATGAGCAATACGGCAGCCAGATGAGCATCTCCGAACTCGGACGCTCGGTCGACGCCGACATCGTCATCTATGCCGTCATCACCGACTTCTCAATGACACCCGAAGCCGGCGCATACCTCCCCCGCGCCACGATGCGAGTCAAAATCATCGACACACGCGACGGCCAGCGACTCTGGCCCGCTGACGAACGCGGGCATGTCATGAATGTCCAGATTCCCCAGCGCCCGGGCACGGGGCCGGGGACCACCGGCGAACGCGTCGAAGCGGAGCAGAGTCTGGCCGATCGGGCCGGTCTCGGGCTCGCCCAGCTCTTTTACAAGCACGAGATCACCGAGACGGTATTATTCCGCCGGTGATCGCGCTCCCCCCCCATCCCGGTGTCCTGCATCTGGTCAGTGCGCCATCGAGCACCCCAAGGCCGCGGACCGCGACGGGCCGGCTGATCCCCGCATACCTGTGCGCCCAGGCCATCGAACAGGGACTGACCCCACCGGGCCAGCTCGTGCTCATCGGCGATTCGAGCAGCGAAGAACAAGCAAGATCGCTCGGGCTGCGGCCCAGCATCCGCCTCGCGCCCCCGCTTGGTAAATCGCGCATGCTCACGCGAGCGATCGGGAGACTCGCCCGCAGCGCGACCCGTGTCATCTGCTGGGATGACGAACTCGCCCCTCTGCTCCGCGGGCTCAGCATACCATGCGACCTGATCTCCACCGCACCCGCACACGCACCGCGCCGTCTCTCAAGCCGCATCGATGTGCGTGTGTTCGAGCGAGCCGACCGAGACATCTGGGAAGCGAGAAATCAGCAGGCCGAACTCGAAAGCGTGCTCACCCCGCTGATCCAGGACCCTCCAGTGCTCCCGCATGGCCCCAGCAGGGCCGACCTTGGCATCGAGCCCCACGAGATCTGCATCGGAGTGATCGCCGATCGCCCAAGCGATATCGACGCACGCTCCTTCGCGTTCCTCATGGGGCTGCTCAATGTCTCGGGATTCCCCATCGCCGCGATCATCCCCCAAGGCGCAGACCAGCTCGAAGCCGCGCGACGACACCATCGTGCACTCGAATCCAGATTCCGCATATTCACCGCCAGCAGCCCCATGCTCTGCATGCTCCCGCTGTTCGATGTGCTCATCCACCCATGCTATGACGGCTCGGGCGCATCCATGCTCATCGAGCGCCTATGCGAGAACGCCGAGACCCCCGTGCTCCGCCTGCGCGACAGCGGACGCGACGGTCTCTCGCGTGCCCCGCGTTTCGCCGCCCCGATCATCGAAGCACTCGACGACATCATCGCCCAGCGCGGCCCCGACCAACTCCGTCGTGAGGTGCCCGTGCATGTCTGATCCCAGCGGCTCTGATCCCAGCGACCAAACCAGCGTGCTCTTCATATGCCTTGGCAACATCTGCCGCTCCCCGCTCGCCGAGGGCATCTTCACACGCCTCGTCGAGCAGCGCGGGCTCAGCGACCGCTTCCGCATCGACTCCTGCGGCACCGGCGGCTGGCACGCGGGCAACGCCCCCGATCCACGCTCGGTGCTCGTGGCCGCCAAGAACGGGCTCGACATCACCCACCTGCGTGCCCGCAAGTTCGACGCCGAGCGCGACCCGGTTGAGTTCGACTGGCTCGTCGTCATGGATGGCCAGAACCACGCCGATCTGATCAAACTAGAATCCCCCGCCGACAAGGTCCGCCTGATGCGCAGCTACGACCGCTCACTCGAAGGCGAGCACGATGTTCCCGACCCCTACTACGGCGGCGATGACGGGTTCGACAAGGTCTACGAGATGCTCACGCGGGCCTGCGAGGGGATGCTCGACGGCATGATCTAGCTAAAGCATAAATGCTCGGCAGCATCGCTCGCAGAACGATCCAGCGTCCTGGCTGCAGCAGACGCACCGACATTCTCTTACGCTCGCGTGAATAGGTCCCCGCAAGTCCACGGGTGATCGAACGCCGCAAAATCAACCCGTGCAGTATGCCAAGTTCAGTGCACGCCCAGATCACCTGAAGTGCTACGACAAAGAGCATTCCAATCAGAAATCCCCAGATCGATTCCCATTGCAGCAGCACGAGTCCCACGACGAAGCCACCGATCATCACGAACCCCATGGGCGTGAAGATGAGACTCATGCGCCCCTTGAATCTAGCGCATGTGAAACTGCCCCGTCTGTTGCATGTATCGATAAGCCCGAAGAAGTAAAAAATCGGTGATAGCGCTACGAATCCCGTAATCGACACCAGAGACAGAAGCACAACATTCCCGATATCGATTGTTGTGATGTCAGAAGGCATTACAGATCCAGCATCAACCGTGCAGGATCCTCGATCGCGTCCTTGATCGACACCAAGAACTGCACCGCCTCGGCACCGTCCACAATGCGGTGGTCGTAGCTCACCGCGAGGTACATCATCGGGCGCAGGGCAATCTGCCCCGAGCCCTCGGGATACTCAATCGCACGCTTCTTGATCCCATGCATGCCCAAAATCGCGCTCTGTGGCGGGTTGAGGATCGGGGTCGACATCAGCGAGCCGAAGATGCCGCCGTTGGTGATGGTGAAGGTCCCGCCCTGCATCTCCTCGAGCGTGATCTTGCCGTCGCGGGCACGCACGGCCATGTCCTTGATGTTGCTCTCGATTTCCGCGAAGCTCATCCGTTCGGCGTTGCGAAGCACCGGCACCACCAGCCCCTTGGGGCCAGACACCGCGATCGCAACATCGTTGTAGTTGTGATGCTCGATCGCCGGCTTGCCGTTGTCGCCCTTGGTGATGTACGCGTTGACGAGCGGGAACTTGCCCAGCGCCTGGGTCGAGGCCTTGACAAAGAAGGACATGAACCCGAGATTTACGCCGTGCTTCTCGCCGAAGGCCTCTTTGTGCTGCTTGCGCAACTCCATGACCGCGCCCATGTCGACCTCGTTGAAGGTCGTGAGCATGGCGGCGGTCTGCTGGGCCTCGACGAGCCGCGACGCGATCGCCTGACGCATCGGGCTCATCCGCTCCTGCTTTGCCTCGCGCGAAGGACCGGACGAAATCTTGCTCCCCCCACTGGCTGCCGAACCTTCCTGATGCGTTTGAATCCACGCAAGCACATCCTGCTCGCGAATGCGGCCCGACGCACCGGTCCCTGAAATCTGCTTGAGATCGATCCCCTGATCGTCCGCGAGCTTGCGGGCCAACGGCGTCGCCTTGGCTTCTGCGTTGCTCGCCGGTGCCTGCGAGGCCGCGGTGCCGTTGGACGCTGGCGCGGACGATGAACCCGAGCCTGCCGCCGAGGCCGACTGGGACTTGGTCTCTGACTTGGTCTCTGACTTGGTCTCTGGCTTGGCTTCTGTTTTAGAGTCAGGCTTCGATTCAGATTTGGAGGCGTCGTCTTTCGATGTCGCCTCAGACTTTTCACCGCTGCTCTCGCCCGATGGCTTTTCAGCGCTTTCATCGATCTCGCCAACGCTCGCGCCGACATCAACCTCATCGCCCTCGCCCGCGCTGCGTTTGATCACTCCTGAAGCAGGCGCTGGGACTTCCATGGTCACCTTGTCCGTCTCGAGTTCGAGCACGGTCTGGTCGCGCTCGACATAGGCGCCATCCTCGACGGTCCACGCCGAGATAATGCCGCTGGTGACTGACTCGCCGACATTGGGGATGACGATCTGTGTTGCCATGGTTGAAGTCCGTCTCTGGTGCGTCGTGCTGGTTGCCGGCTCACGCCTGTGCCGCGGCGACCTTTGTGTCTTGCTTGGTTTCTTCACTCTCGGGCTTTGGCCCGATCGCCTTGGTGAGCAGACTCTCCTGCTCCTTCTTGTGCTGCGATTTGCTGCCCGTCGCCGGGGTGCTCGAACGCGGGCGACCGATGTACGCCCAGCGATCCCAACCCAGCTGCGACTCGATCATGTCGATCAGGAACTGATACGCGCCGGCGTTGTATGTCTCTTCCTGCACATACACACGCTCTGCCTTCGATGGGTAACGCCCGTCGAGCTCTTTGAGCAGGTCCGTATGGAACGGGTACATCTGCTCGATGCGGATGATCGCGGTGTCACGCTGATCGCGCTCGCTGCGCCGGGCATCAAGCTCATGGTAAATCTTGCCCACGCAGTAGATCACACGCTTGACCTTGCCGCGATCCCAGCCGTCTTGCTCGAAGCGTGGATCGTCGAGCATCTCACGGAAGTGCCCGTTCGTGAGCTCACTGACCGGGCTGGTCGGAACACGCAGGTAGCTCTTGGGCGACATCACAACCAGCGGCTTGCGATAGCTCGCCATCAGCTGCCGCCGAAGCATGTGGAAGGTCTGCCCCGCCGTCGTGGGATAGACCACAAACATGTTGTCATTGCCGCACAGCTGCAGGAATCGTTCGAGCCGCGCAGAGCTGTGCTCAGGCCCAGCCCCCTCGTACCCGTGCGGGAGCAGCATTGTCAGCCCGCTCCAGCGGTCCCATTTGATCTCCGCGGAACTGATGAACTGGTCAACGATCGCCTGCGCACCGTTGTAGAAGTCACCGAACTGCGCCTCCCAGATGATGAGCATGCCCGGGTCGCCGAGCGAGTAGCCATACTCGAAAGCCAGCACCCCCACCTCCGACAAAGGTGAGTCATACACGCAGAACTTGGCTTGACGCGGCTTGCCGTCGCTGCCCTCGCTGCCCGGCGGCGTCGCGGTCCCCTCGGTTCCAACCTCGCGGATCGAGTTGAGCGGCGTGTACGGCTCGCCCGTTTCATAGTCGCGAATTACCGCGTGACGATGAGAGAAGGTGCCGCGTCGGCAGTCTTGCCCCGAAAGCCGCACCGGGTGCCCGTCTGCCAGCAGCGTGCCATAGGCCAGCTGCTCCGCGTCTGCATAAGAGAGCAGCTCCGCGTTCGCAAGATTCGATCGATCCTCAAGCAGTTTCTTGAGCTTTGGATTGAGGTTGAAGCCCTCAGGCACACTCCCGATCGCCTTGGCGACCTCTTCGAGCTGCGCCTTGCTGACCCTGGTCTCGACGGGATCAAAGCTGAACTTGTGTGTCAGCCCGTCCCACCTCGCACTCCCGGGGTCGATCGTCGGATCATTGGGCGACTCCTGAGCCGCCTTCTGTGCCTTCTCCAGCGCCTCGCTCAGCCGGCTCTCGATCGACTGGCGGTCGGCATCATTGATCGTGTTCTCGGCCAGCAGCTTCTCGGTATAGAGACTCAGCACGGACGACTTCTTCTTGATCAGGTCCGCCATGATGGGCTGGGTAAAGCTTGTCTCATCCTGCTCGTTGTGCCCATACTTGCGGTGGCAGATCATGTCGATGAATACATCGCGTTTGAACTTCTGTCGATACTCCGCCGCGAGCTGCGCCACCGTGACGACCGCCTCGGGGTCCTCGCCGTTGACATGGAAGATCGGCGCATCGATCAGCTTGCCGATATCCGTGCAATACCTGCTCGAACGCGCATCATCAGGCAGCGTCGTGAAACCGATCTGGTTGTTCACTACGACATGCACCGTGCCGCCGGTGGTATATCCCTCAAGCTGCGAATAGTTGAGCACTTCCTGGACAATGCCCTGGCCGATGATCGCGGCATCGCCGTGGATCAGCACCGGCGTCACACGCTCACGGTTCAAGTCGCCACGCAGCCGCTGCTTCGCCCGGCATCGCCCTTCGACCACGCCGTTGACCGCTTCAAGGTGGCTCGGGTTGCTCGCGAGCGCCAGATGCACCATGCGTCCATTGCTCAAGCGTCGGGTCCCCGAGTAGCCGCGGTGGTACTTTACATCACCGCCGCCGTCAGCGAAGCCCTCCGACCAGTTCTCCTCGAACTCGGTGAAGATCTGCTCAAGCGTCTTGCCGATCGTGTTGTGGAGCACATTGAGCCGCCCACGGTGGGCCATGCCCAGCACGACCTCTTCGACCCCGAGATCAGAGAACGCCTCGATCATGAAATCGAGAAGCGGGATCAGCGATTCTCCACCCTCAAGGCTGAAACGCTTCTCGCCCGGATAGCGCCGCCCGAGGAACTTCTCAAATGATTCTGACTTCGTCAGCAGTTCGAGCACGCTGGTTTTCTGCTTCTTATTGAGACTGAGCCGCCCGCCGATGTTTTCGTATCGCTCCAGCAGCCATGCACGCTGCTCAATGTCAGCAACATGCATGAACTCCACGCCGATCGTCGAGCAATACATGCTCTCAAGATGTTCGATCACCTTGCGTAGCGGGATCGTGTCCCCAAGCTCCATGCTCGAACCATCAACCATACGATCAAGGTCCGATTCGCTCAGACCGTGGTAGGCCAGCGACAACGAATCGGGCCGTGCCCGCTCACGGTCGAACGGGTCGATCTTGGCGCACAGATGCCCCTGATCGCGGTACGCCCCGATGAAATCATCAACGATCGCCTCAAAGTGGGTCGCCTTGCCCGCAGGTCGTCCGATGGTCGGCGTGATTTTCGTCGGCCCAGACACCTGAACCGATGCCTGACCAGATGCCTGAACAGGGGGCGCCGCGCTGGTCGTCTGACTTGAGCCAAACAGCCGCAGCTCGCTCGCCTGCGCGAGATCGAACCCCTGAAAGAATGCAAGCATGGCAGCATCAAGCTGCTCAGGATTGTTCTGATATACCCTGTACTGCTGTTCGAGGTACTCAGCGTTCCACTGATTCACAGACGGCACTAGAGGGTGGGGTGCAGAGCTCATGACTCTCCTTCATCAACCCGCGAATTCAGCCGATTTGAGCAGAAACAGCCCAAAATATCGGACTCCCAGACCGAACAGGACGGTCCAGTCTCAATCGTAGTCCCATATATCGACATTTCACCCCGACAGTCCACGAAATCGCATCCCTTGAAGCGAAACCATGAAGATTGCATAGACCAACCTGTCTATTGATCGTTTGCGATTCGCAATCAACCAAAGCGGCCAGACACATAGTGCTCGGTCTCAATCAGCTTCGGACGCTGGAAAATCTTGGCCGTCGGTCCGTACTCGACCAGCCGGCCCAAGTACATGAATGCCGTGTAATCAGACACACGGGCGGCTTGCTGCATGTTGTGCGTCACGATAAGCACCGTGTACCGCTCGCTGATTTCCGTGATCAGCTCTTCAATCTTGAGTGTCGCAACCGGGTCCAGCGCCGAACAGGGCTCGTCGAGAAGCAAGACCTCGGGGTCTGCAACAATTGCGCGAGCGATGCACAGGCGTTGCTGCTGGCCACCAGAAAGCCCCAGCGCCGAGCCCTTGAGCCGATCCTTGACCTCATCCCAGATCGCCGCAGCACGCAGACTCTTTTCGCACGCCTCCTCAAGGACCGATTTCCGGCGCTCCCCGTCGATGCGGAGCGGGTAGATCACATTCTCAAAGATCGACATCGGGAACGGGTTCGGCTTCTGGAACACCATGCCAAGGCGTTTGCGGAGTTCGATCACATCGACCGAGGGCGCATAGATCGGGGATCTGTTGAGCGTGATCTCGCCCTCAACCCGCACGCCGTCGATCAGGTCGTTCATGCGATTGATCGATCGCAGCAGCGTGGACTTGCCGCAGCCCGAGGGCCCAATCAGCGCCGTGACCGCCCCGCGCGGGACCTTCATGGCCACATCGAACAGCGCCCGAGTCGAGTAGTCATAGTACAGGTTGAACTTCTGGATATCGATGACCGCATCGGGTGCGGTGATCTCCGGGTGCAGCGTTGGCTCGGGGATCTCGCCGCGTCGGATCGCATCGATAATCGCGTACTCGGCGAGGGTGGTCTTCCCCTTGCGCTCGTACGCGACAGACCGTGCGATGCCGCCGTTGGAGTGATCGGTATGGGGTGCGTTCGAATCCATGGTTGTCATACGGTAGGCCCCGACATTCTGGAGCGGACCTTGGCCCGCAAGACAATCGCCGTCAAGTTCAGTGCGAACAGGATCGTGAGAAAGAGCAGCGTGGTGGTCCAGACCAAAGGCCGAGCCGCGTCCGAATCCGGGCTCTGGAAACCAAGGTCATAGATATGGAAGCCGAGGTGCATGAAGCTGCGATCCGCGTGAAGGAATGGCGCCTCGCCGTCGATCGGTAGGTCCTGATTGAGTTTCACCGCGCCCACAAGCATCAGCGGAGCAACCTCACCGGCGCCGCGTGCCATCGCGAGGATCGCACCGGTCATGATCCCGGGCAATGCCCCGGGGATGACGATCCGGCGAATCGTTTGCCACTTGGACGCCCCGCAGCCGTAGCTGCCTTCACGCATCGAGTTGGGCACCGCCGCGATCGCTTCTTCAGTTGCCACGATCACAACGGGCAGGGTGAGCAGGGCCAGCGTCAGCGAGGCCCAAAGCAGCCCGCGGGCACCAAAGGTCGGCGTGCCGTCGCTGGCCCTGGCCTCAAAGAGGCCGTTAAAATAGGGCGTGCGGGCGATCAGCATCACGATCCCAACCACACACAATGCCCAGACCAGCCAAGAGAAACGCTGCAGTGAAACATTCATCCGGGTCGGAATTCTGCCCGGATCTGGCTTGCTCCAGAGCCGCATCGCCACGCCAACAATGATCAGCGACGCGGTAAGCAAAAGCATCATCCACCAGCCGCCTACGCTCATGCGGTTGTCCGGCGGCGGTCCCACATCGACATACGACCCGAGCGTATAGCAAAAGAAGCCCAGCCCGAAGACCCCGTACACAATGCTGGGCACACCGGCCAGGTTGTTCACCGCGATTCGCACCAGACTGGTCACGAATCCCTGCTTGGAATACTCCCGCAGATACAACGCCGCGATCACGCCCAGCGGCGTCACCGCAACCGTGAGCAGCAGCGTCAGCAGCACCGTCCCGATGATCACCGGGTAGACCCCGCCCTCGGTGTTGGCTTCGCGGGGATAGGTCGAAAGGAACTCCCACCAGCGTGAAAAATAAACCCCGACTTTGTCGCCAAGCCCCATCGTGTTTGGTCGCACCTGACGCACGATCTGACTCATGTGCAGGTGCTGGTCCGCGATGGTCTGCGAAGTTGGAGCGAACTGCTCGCTGGTCGGCTCGATAATCGACACCCGCAGGCGGGAGTCTGCACTCTCGATCTCGCTGATCCGCTCGATGGTCTCATCGTAACGGGCCTGCAATACCTGCTCGTTCTGGGTCAGTTCCGCTCGCATCTGCTCGATATCCGCCTGTGTCACGACCCGGTTTGCCCACGGCGCGCCCACAAACATCGCGATCGCCAGCGTACAGATCATCACCGAGATACCGGCTCGGATCAGGCTGCCTTGGCGAGCCCTGGGCGAGCCCATTTCCGTGCCCAGATGCCAGAGCTTCATCAGCAGCCCAACGCAACCGATCAGGATCGCCCCGACGAGTGCCCAGCCCACCCAGCTGAACCGGAACAGCTCGCCGCGGTCGCGGGAGGCGTCGATCTCGGCCTGTTTGAGATCCAGCTTTTCGCGGCTAAGGCGTGCGTTTATGCGACCGAGATCTTCTTTTTTGATTGATTCGACCATCGCCCGGTCTGCCCTGGCCTGCTTGTGCAGCGTGTCGAACGCACTGAAATAGGCCTCCGGCCCCTGCGCGACGATCTCGGGCTCACCGCCGTCTGCCGGGAATCGCATGATCTGTTGCGGGATACCGAACCACACCCCCCACGCCTCACGCTCGAGCATCACCGCGTCGCTGGGTTGTTCCCGCTGGACGACCGCGCTGTCGTTGATCCACCGGAACGACGCCTGCCCGATGTCGCGGTTGCCCACGCGGTAGAGCGTGCGGGCATCGGTGGCCGAGGTGGCTTGCTCATGCTCGGTGGCGATCCCCATCACAACCTCGCCGGATTCGAGCGTGAGCCGGTCGATGGGTTGGGGCCAGAAGGTATGCGTGCCGTTGATGATCACCATCGCAAAGAGCATCGTGATCATGACCAGACAAACCGTAAGCGCTCCGCCGGTCAGCCAGACCATTGGCTCGCCCAATGCCGTCGGCAGCGTACGCCGACGCTTATGCGCAGGTATGGCCGGTGGTTTGGCGCGCGGCTCTGGAGCGGGCGTGGGCTGGTTGGTATCGAGTGTTGCTTGCGTCATAGCCCCGCGTTCCTCGCTCGCACCACACGACGCACCAGCTCTGCCATCGTGTTAATCACAAAGGTCATCAGGAACAGCACCAGCCCGCACAGGAACAGCACCCGGTAGTGCGTGCTGTCCTTGGGTGCCTCAGGCAACTCCACCGCGATATTCGCCGAAAGTGTCCTGAAGCCTGAGAAGATGTTCCACTCCATCTCCGGTGTGTTGCCCGTGGCCATCAGCACGATCATGGTCTCGCCCACGGCTCGGCCAAAGCCGATCATGCACGCCGAGAAGATTCCAGACGCCGCGACCGGCAGCACCACGCGGGTCGCCGTCTGCCACGGCGTGGCCCCGGACCCAAGCGAGGCGGTCCGCAGGGTCATGGGCACCGATTGCAGCGCGTCCTCAGAGATCGTAAAGATAATCGGGATCACCGCGAAGCCCATGATGATGGCGACCACCAGCGTGTTGCGCGGGCTGAATGTCCCAAAGATCGAATCGCGCGGATCAAAGCCCAGCGACTGAGCGATAAAAGCACCGACATAAGCGATGAGCAGGCCAACCCCAGTCAGCACGAGGAACTTGGCGAGCACAACCAGACTGGCGGATTGCGACTCTTTCTCGGCGAGCCAAAGATCAATACGGCGACGAAGCAAGAACACCTGCGCGACCCACGCGATCAGGCAACCGACCGGGAAAAACACCACGAGCCAGCCGGGCATCGCCTGGCCATACTCGCCGTTGAGCCACCGCCGCAGATCGCCGTCCTTGAGCTGGAAGCGTGTCAGGATCTCATCGACATTCTCAACCTCACCCGGCTGATACACCGTGCCATCGATCGCGATCATCTCAGCGTTCCGCAGCCGACGCTGTGTGCGCGTGTTGTACGCCGCGTCCCCGGCCCACGAGGGATGCTCTGCCTCGGGCACCTCAACGAGACTCCCGCTGAGCACCGCCGCATCGAACCGATCCGGTGAGAACCAGGATTTCACGATGGCCGGCCCGGTCAACGCACTGAGCAGCACGCCGACCGCTGCAACACCGGCGACCAGAAGCATGAACTGCCCCGAGCGCGTCCGGAGCCGAAAAGAAAGCGGGATCAGCTGCCAGAGATGCGCACCCATAAGAATCGCGAGCGGCAGCATCACCAGCCCGATGACGAACGATTCGAGATATTCGGCCATGTACGGCGCGACGACCATCGCCGCGACAAAGCCCAGAACAACCGAGGGCAGCGAGGCCATCAGCTCGACCGTCGGCTTCACCTTGCGGCGAACGCGCTTGGACACAAACTCACTCGAGTAAATCGCCGCCAGCACACCGATCGGAACGGCAAAGAGCATCGCGAACACGGTCGCCTTAAGCGTACCAAAGATCAGCGGCATGATGCTCAGCTTGGTTTCAGACGAGTCGTGGCCCGCGGATGACTGGTAGATGTATTCGGCCTTGTTCGATCCCTCATATTGCACCCTGCCGAAGAGCGCCTTGACACTGAACTGCGGGTATCCGGGGTCGATTTTCCAGAGCCGCGTTTCACCGCCAGCGCCGTACATCATCACGCCGTTGTTCTTGGGCGCAACGGTTACCGCGAGTGGGCGTTCGAGATCACCCTCAAGACGCGCAACAATCTTCTCACTGGTGATGTGACGCATCACCGCGACACCGTTCTCGTGGAGGATCGCGACCGGGCGTCCACGGATGCTCGGGGTCAGCGCCAGGATGGGGCTCTTCTCGCTCACGATCCGGTGCGACTCAAAGAGCACCCGGTCATCGGCGTAGCGGCGTTGAATATCGTCCGCGACATGATGCACGCTGAGCACGCCGGTGCTGCGTCCGATCAGCACCGACTGGCTGCCCAAAAGCATGTTCGCAGCGGTGATCTCTTCGCCCTCTACACACAGCGAAACGCTTTCGAGCAGCCCAAACTCCCCGCTGGCCAGACGCGAGTAGCGGTCGAGCCGGCCGTCTCGTTGGATCGCAAACAGGTGGTCGCTGTCAGCGGTGACGAACATCCAATCCGGCAGGCCACGCTCACCATCGATTTCCAGCGGGAATGACTTTGAAGTCAGCTTGGTTCTGGGTGTCCCCCCGCCCAGCGGACGGATGGTGCGAACCGTGCTGACCGAGGCAACGCCGTCCTCGCGCAGGGTCGCCAGCACCTGCTTGCCGGTTGGGTCCTGACGATAATCAACCCGAAGAATTGATCCGCCCTCGCTGCTGATCTCTACCGGCTCGCCGAGTCGGCCTTCGAGCTTGACTTGACGGGCACGGCCAGGCTCGAGCACCTCGACATAACCCTGCTCACTGGCAATCACATCCCCAACGCTTGCATCCTCGGGCGGAGTGAGAAAGCTGTTCGTGAAACTCATCGAGCCCAGACGCACCCGCCCGTCTTCGTACCCGACGGCGACCAATGCACCATCGAGCGCGAAGCTGCTCGAAATCGGGTTCCCCAGCTGCTCGTCGATGACAAAAGAGCCGACCGTTTCACCGCTCTCAATCAAAAAGACCTGTGCTCTGAGTGATTGATCGATGAGCGCCGCCGCGTTGAGATACGGATCGGCCATGATCCATTCGGCCTGATCATCACGCTCAACCGCCGTAGCAGATTCTCCTTGCACGGTGCCCGACTCGAACAGCGGCACCACGACCATCACGAGGTACAAACAGATACCCAGCACCGCGGCCAATACAAGAAAACCGCCGAGCGTCACGACCAGCTCAGCGGCGGTATCCATCGCGTGCAAGCGCCTTGAAGCAGCACTGCGAGATGTGGTTTTCGTTGCTTTCATGCGTACTCAATCTGGAAAATGAGGTGGCAAACTCTCGCTCGCCGACCTCATGATTATTGACCCCAAACCCTCTGTGAGAGGTATGTAAATCAGAAGTCAGCCGGGATGCGGCACTTCTCAAGCTCTTCGCGCGCAACCTGAATGGGCACAGGGAAGTAGCCGTCTTTGGCAACGACCTCTTGACCCTGCTTGGAGAAGATCAGCTTGATGAACTCGCGACGAAGCGCGTCCTGCACACCGGTCTGCGGATCAGCATTGATGTAGACATACAGGAAGCGTGCGATCGGGTACTCGCCCGACAGTGCGTGCTCCGCGTCAGCGGGGAATGCCTCGCTGCCGTCGATCGAAATCTTCAGCGCCTTGACGCCAGCGGTCATGTAGCCCAGCCCCGAGTAACCCATCGCGAAGCGATCAGTCGAGACGCCCTGAACCACGGCCGACGAACCGGGCTGCTCCTTGACGGAGGCCTTGTAGTCATTGCCCTGCAGGGCGACTGTCTTGAAGTAGCCGTAGGTGCCCGAGGCCGAGTTGCGACCGTAGAGCGAAACCTTGCGGTTGCGGAAGGTCGGGTCGGTCACGCCGAGGTCGCCCCAGGTCATCTCATCGCCAGCGACCGAGAATACCTTGGTGATATCCTCGATGCTGATCTCATCGAGCGGACAGTCCTTGTGGACATAGACGGCCAGTGCGTCGATGCCGGTGCGAAGGAAGGTGGGTTCGTAACCGAACTCGGCCTCGAACTTGTCAACTTCCGACGACTTCATGGCGCGGCTCATCGGTCCGAAGTTGGCCTGACCCTCGATCAGCGCTGCGGGCGCGGTCGATGAGCCCTTGCCCTCGATCGAGATCTTGGCCGCGGGGTAGAACTTGGTGTATTCCTCGCCCCAGAGGGTCATGAGGTTGTTCATGGTGTCCGAGCCGATGCTTGAAATCGTGCCTGAGACGCCACTGGTGGCTTTGTAAACGGGGAGTTCGTCCTTCACGGTGCCCATGGCGACCAGCGGGAGGACCGCCAGTGCTGCGACAGCGCTCATCAGTTTCTTGGCATTCATTGTGATTCTCCAGAAGTTTCCGGCAGGTTGCCGACAAGACGATCTTGTCTTCAAGAGATATCTTCCCAAGCGGCCTTAACAATTCCCCTCGGCGAAGGCAAAGGTTGTGTTAAGACGATTCACGCCCTCAAGCATCGACCATAAATCACTCAAAAACAACGATTTACCGTCCGCAAGCCAAGCTGACGCAACATCAAGATTTCATGAATCTGACGCAAGCAGATCTTCCACGGCTTTGACTAGATCTTTGTCGTCTGGTTTGGTGCGCGGACCGAATCGAGCCACGACCTCACCCTTGCGATTCACCAGAAACTTGTCGAAGTTCCAGCTCGGCTCGCCGCCCACCGGCTCGGGCTGTGCCGCGAGCTGCTGATAGAGCGGGTGCGCGTCCTTGCCCTTGACGCTGATCTTGGCCATCATCGGGAAGGTGACATCGTACTTGGTCGAGCAGAACTCCGCGATCTGCTCGTTTGTGCCCGGCTCCTGGCCCATAAAGTTGTTTGCGGGGAACCCGATGATGACCAGCCCGTCCTTCTCGTGCGCCCGGTACATCGCTTCGAGCCCCTCGTATTGTGGTGTCAATCCGCATTTGCTGGCCGTATTGACCATCATGATCACCTTGCCCTTGTACGACTCGAGCTTGACAGGCTTGCCGTCGATCGATTCCATCTTGTAGTTGAGTACAAACTTGGACACTGGTTTCTTCTCCTGGTGCGTATCGGGCTGCGTGTGATTCATAGTCGCACTTGTGTTCTGCTGGGCAGTTGCAGCGTGAGGCCAGAAAGGGATCGCGAGTATGCAAAGCACGGCCGCGGAAGCTTTGAGAGGGGTGTTCATGAGACAATTCATCGTGATGCTCCGTTCTGGTTCAGTTCTGATCGCTGCCGCTCTATGCTTGCATAAGACTCTGCAGGATCTCATTTGAGTATAGACAATGCCCCAGCCAGCCCAGCCAGACCAAGACCAGCCGATCGAACTCAGACGCGTCGTACGCTTTTCGATCAATGACGGCGGGTCGATGCAGGGCCAGAACAGCTACGCGGGCAAACCCGCCTCGATCGGGCTGGCACGCTACTACGAGATCACCCTCGGCGTTTGCGGCATCCCCGACGCGGATACCGGCTATCTCATCGGGATCCATGAAATCGACGCGGTCGTCCGCGAGCACCTGCTCCCGATCATCGCCCAACAATGCAACGCAGACCCCACAACCGAGCCCGGCACGATCATGCCAACGCTGTGGGATGCGGCCCAATCCCAGACCCCACGCACCCTCACGCGCCTGTGCTGGTCCCTCTCGCCATACTATTGCGTTGAGATGACCCAAGCCGACACGAGAGCGCAGACAGTTCTGATCCGCCAGCGGTTTGACTTTGCCGCGGCCCATCGGCTGCACTGCCCCACCATGAGTGACCAGGAAAACGCCGATTTCTTCGGCAAATGCAACAACCCCAACGGGCACGGGCACAACTACCAGCTCGAGCCTTGCATCCGCATCCCCACGGATGCGCTTACCCAGTTGAATGCGCAGCTCGCGCTGCAACACGCCGTCAACGAAACACTGATCTCAGCACTCGACCACAAGTTCCTCAACACGGATTGCGACTGGTTCAACCAAGACAAGGGCGGCGTGATCCCCTCCGTGGAAAACATCGCCCGCGTGTGCTTCGAGCAGCTTGCACCCCGCATCAAATCGCTCGGGCACGGTGTCGAGCTTGTCCGCATGCAAGCGTGGGAAACAGAAAAAACATCCGCGATCTACCCCGCCTGAGCCCACAAGCTTGCCGCGATGCCCAACAATCAAGGGTGAGCGATCCCAAACGCATTTTATTGATCAGACCCAGCGCCTTGGGCGATGTGTGCCGCAGCGTGTGCCTGCTCGCCGCCCTCCGCAATCGCTTCCCGCACGCCCGGATCGACTGGCTCGTGCAGAACTCCTTCACCCAAGCCATCGAGCACCACCCGGCGCTCAGCGCCGTGATCCCGTTCGATCGCAAGACCTTCGGCGATCAGTGCAAAAAAGCCAAGTTCGGCCCGGTGCTGCGTTGGCTCAAAGACCTCAAGAAATCCCAATACGATCTGGTCATCGACGCCCAGGGGCTCGCCCGCTCCGGCTTCTTCGCGTGGTCCACCAAGGCCCCGCGCCGGGTTGGGTACCGCGATGCCCAGGAACTCGCATGGCTCTTCCTGAGCGAGCGCGTCGAAGCACCACGCGAGATGCACACCGTCGATCGCATGCTCAAGCTCGCCCAGTCGCTGGGCGCGAACATCGACCCGCCCGATATGCGCCTCTACGCCGGGCCAGACGAGCTCTCACAGGTCATTATGGAATATCCCGACCGCTACGCCGTCGTCGCCCCGACCTCGCGCTGGGCGGGCAAGTGCTGGCCCATCGACCGATTCACCGACCTCGCCATGCGCCTCGCCAAGCACCCGTCGCTCGATCGCGTCATCATCGTCGGCGGCCCCGGCGAACGCCTGCAATGTGCCCCGCTGCTCGAAGTCGCCCAGGACCATCCCAAAATCAGCGATCGGGTCGGCTCAACCAGCATCTCCCAGCTCATGGCGATCATCTCGCGCAGCAAGCTCGTCGTCGCCAACGACTCCGCGGCCCTGCACATGGCCGTCGGCTTCAACCGCCCCATGGTCGCCCTGCTGGGCCCCACCGAGCCGTCGCTCGTCGGGCCATACCAACGCGACGCGGATGTGATCCGTCACACAGAGCCCGACGATGACTTCGATTTCAAGAAGCCCGAGAGCGGCGTGATGATGGAGCGAATCACTGCCGACGAGGTCTACGACGCATGCCAGAAGCGTCTGGCAGTCCCCAATGTCGTTATCAATAAAAAAACCGGCCAAACGACCGGTTGAAGTGGAAGCTAACTGTCTGATCAGGCCGTCGCGCCGGCGTGCTCGTGGGCGAAGGCCTTCATGAACTCGACCAGCGCCACGCAGCCCTCACGCGGGAAGGCGTTGTAGATCGAAGCACGCATACCGCCGATCGAGCGATGACCCGCAAGAGTGGTCAGACCCTTGGCCTCGGCCTGCTCGATGAACAGCTCGTCGAGCTGCTCGGTCGGGCACTTGAAGGTCAGGTTCATATCCGAGCGGTCTTCCTTGGCCGAGTGGGGCGTGAAGAAGTCCTGGCTGTCGATGAAATCGTAGATCAGCGCCGCCTTCTCTTTGTTGTACTCGGCCATCGCCTTGAGCCCGCCCTGGGCCTTGATCCATTCGAAGACCTGGCCCATGAGGTACACGCCGAAAGTGTTTGGCGTGTTGTAACGCCCTTCCTTCTCGGCGATAAGCCCGAACTGCATCATCTTGGGCAGATCGCGCACCGGGTTGTCGATGATGCTCTTCTTGGCGATCAGCAGCGTCGTGCCCGACGGGCCCAGGTTCTTCTGAGCGCCCGCATAGACAAGACCGTACTTGCTGAAGTCCATCGGGCGCGAATAGATGTTGCTGCTCATGTCCGCGACAAGAAACGCGTTGCCGGGGGCAACCGGCTCGTCTTTGAACTCGGTGCCCATGATGGTGTTGTTGCTCGTGAACTGCACATACACCGGGTTGTCCGAATATGTGACCTGATCGCCCTTGGGGATGTGGTTGTAGTTCTGCGCTTTGGATGAGCCGCAGATATGAACCGTGCCGTAGTGATGCACCTCGTCGATCGAGTCGTTGGCCCACTTGCCGGTCTGGAAGTAGTCCGCGGTGCGATCGCTGGGCAGGAAGTTGGCAGGCACCATGTAGCACTGGCTCGTCGCCCCGCCCTGCATCCAGAAAATCGCCATATCGTCGGGGATGTTCCCGACCTCGCGGCAGCTCGCCTCAGTCTGCTCGGTCACCTTGTCGAAAAACTGGTTGCGGTGCGAGTGCTCAAGGATCCCGATGCCCGAGCCCATGTGGTTCCACAGATCCTTCTGGGCTTGCTTGATCACCGACTCGGGCAAGCACGCGGGGCCTGCAGAAAAGTTGTAGACACGGTCGCTCATGGTGTGCTCCTCAACCCTCTTGTGATGGGGTGTGATTTCGTTGCTCGATCTTATTCAGCCCCGGCCCCCTGGGGCACCGAGTCGCGCAGATCCTTCTTATTCACGATATGCAGCGGCTCGCCCGTCTCCATGAACCGCGACACGATCCGCACCGTCTCCTCGCCCACGGCCAGCTGCGCCTGCTCGGTCGAGGCCCCCACATGGTGCGTCAGCGACACCCCGGGGACCTTGGCGATCTCGGGCAGCCAGTCGGTGTCCTTGCTGCTGGGCTGATCCTGATAGACATCGAGCCCGGCCCGAATGCCCTTGGACTTGATCGCCTTGATCAGTTCTTGCTCGTCGACGATCTCGCCGCGGGAGGTGTTGATGAAATACGCCCCGTCTTTCATTGCCGCAAAGAAGCCCGGCCCGCACAGCTCGCGGGTGTCGGGGGTCGCGGCGACATGGACCGACACGATATCCATCTTGCCCAGCGCCTCGCTCAGCGCCTCACGCGTGTAGGGGATCAGCGTGATGCCTAGCGCCCGGGCGGTGTCCTCACGCAGCGAGCGAGATTGGGCCGAGACTTTCATCCCAAACGCCTGGGCCCGCTTGATGACCTCGGTGCCGATCGAGCCCATGCCGACCACGAGCAGCCGGCGACCCTTGAGCCCTTGGGCCTTGGAATATTCGCTCTTGTTCCAGTGCCCACCCGCCAGCTCGCTCGTCTGCTGGGCGATGCGCCGATCAAGATTGAGGATGTGCCCGAAGGTCAACTCGGCCACCGCCACCGCGTTCATGCCCGGGCAGTTGCACACCGGGATCCCCCGACCGCCCGCGGCTGCTGTGTCAATATTGTCATATCCCGCCCCGCCCCGGATAATCAGCTTGAGCGAATCCACCGCCTCGATCACCGCAGCGGGCACCTTGGTGGAGCGAACACACAGCACCTGGGCATCAGTGGCCTTGATCGCCGCGGCCATCGCATCAGGGCCGAGATTGCTGTCCTCGTGGACATTGCACCCGAGTTCCTTGAGCCCCTCGATGCACTCGGGGTCAAACTGATCCGCCACGAGAACATCCAATCCATTTCCAGCACCCATGATCGCCTCCGTAGTCGCGCGTTTCATTCTGATTCGTTGGACACACGATTGTACCCGGCGACCGGTGCCACCCGCTCCAAGCACGCTCAGACTGCATGAATCCACGATGAAAAACCACTACGAAAGCGGGTTCATGCATCAGTCACTGGATGTGTTTTCAAGGACGCGGCTGGCCCGTGCTGATCTCGCTGCCACCAAAGTCAATCCCGCGCAATCCACCGCGTGTCCAGCGGTAGTAGCCGGGGAAGCTCTCGCTCGATTGCGATGTCACCCGGATGAGTGACGGCTCCGGGCTCGTCGGGTCCAGGGGCCGAGAGCCCGGGTTCGAATCATTGACATTGTTCACAGAAACCGACCCGTCGAAAAACAGAATCGGCTGGCGCGCGTTGGTTTGAAAATAGAGATAATCGGGTTGATCGGCGTAATGGCGATCATAGGTATCCCACATGTACGCTTTTCCCGAGGTGAACGCGACATCGGTAAACTTGCGACTCGAGAGAAAGTTCAGCGGACGATTGAAGCTGATCCAAGGGTTGTTGTGCTGATCGAGCGGGAGTTGTGAGCCGTTAAACCGATCAACGGAATAGCTCACAATGCTTGTTTCGTAAGAACTCTCAAACTTCCGAAAGAGTAGATTCGTCGCATAATCAGCGATCGGCGTCTCCGCACGCTCAACCTGTTGTGCATCCTCGGGGCACGCCGCCACGGGCTCCTCGAGATTACCGCTGAGGTAGTCGTAGAACACCAGATGCGAAAACCAGAGATTGCAGAACCAGTTGTTGCCCCCACTCGCACGCGGTATGTATTGATTTCCCGAATAGTCTCTGATAATGCTGACCGCCTGATGGCGTGATGACCAGTTATCATTCTCGGGGTTACGCAAGTCCGCGTAGCGCGTATCAAAGTTGCCCGGCTTCCAGTTAAATGCTGGGATGACATCGCGATAATCCCCGCCGTAGTTCATCGCCGCTGCACCCATCGAACGCATGTTCACCTGACACTTGAGCGTGCGGGCCGAGCCGACGGCTCCGCTCAGTGCCGGCAGCAGGATCCCGATCAGCAGCGCAATGATCGCGATCACCACCAGCAGTTCGATGAGTGTGAACCCACCGCGCCGATGCGCCCCCGGCTGGATGACTCGTTGCTGATTCATACGATCCAAGATTCAGAGACAGAACCGCCCTGAATATACCAGACTATTCGTCGTTTGTGACCATCTCGGATCCGGTTTTAGCTGCAGAATCCGAATCATTTGTGCCAAATGCCGCCCGATACACATATCCCAGCGCCCCCAGCGTGATCAGTGAAGCGATGACCATCACCACCCACGCATGCTGGCGATCAAGCGTCGCCCGCTCGCGCCATTGACGGACAAGACGATTCGCGTCTTCGAGCTGCTTGCGATGATCTGTGCTGATCTCCTCATGCCCGCTGGTTGTTGCCTGCCCATTGGACGGCGCAACGGGACGCTGCGCCTCAGCCGAGATGCTCATGGATGCGACCTCGCGCCGCTGCCCCACGCTCGCCGGCTCAGCATGCAACGCCAACACCTCGGGCAAGCCCTGCCCGGGCAGGGGCCTCGAAGGGCCCAAGCCAAGATGCTGGCGATCGCGTTCGACCTCGAAAGTCGCTTCACAGCCAGGGCACGAGAACGCATTGGGCTTCACGCTCGATTGGCAGTTGTGGCATACGCCCAGCTTGTGGGCCACCCCGGGCGTGTGCTTGGCGAGCATCCAGAACTGGCGCGTGCTCGGACCACGCAGCACGGTTTCTGAGCCAATCACCCCCTGCTCAATGAGCTTGGCGAGCGTCGCATAGCTGCAGCCGGGCCGAAATGGGACCCGATCGTCACGAATCTCCCACGGGCCCATCTGGTTCTGGGTCGCCTGCCTGCTCAGCGGATCGAATCGACCGTTGCACTGCCCGCAACGCCCCGAATCGGGGGTCACCGACCCGCAGTACGGGCAGACGATCGATCGCAACTGCGGACGCGGCGGCTCGCCCGCGATCGCGCGAGCTTCACGCATCACTTGGGCACGGATCGGGTCCACCCGCTGCTGATCTGATTCTGCCTGGGTCATCACACTGTCCTACGCAAGTTCGGGCCGATCGGTTGACCTTCACCCCTACATCGGCTCGAATGCGTCATGCCCCCCACCATCCAATGCCTGATCGTGTCCCTCATCCTCGCCTGCTCACTCGTCGGCTGTGCTGGAGATCCACAGCCCCTCGCCCGGCAAACTCCTCGAACAGAATCGGCCAATCCCGACCACGCGATCATCGCCCTGATCGACGGGAAGGCGCTCACCCACGCCGGGCTCCAAGGCGGGCTGTACGAACTGGCCGGCGACGAGGTGCTCACCGAGTATGTGCTCGATCGTTCGCTCGCGCAGCGATGCGAGGCCCAAGGCATCGCCATCACACCGGATCAGATCCAGCAGGAGCGGCTCTTGCTCGGCGACACGCTCAGCGACAATCAGCAGCTCGACGCACGCCTGCTCAACACACTGCGAACCCGGCGCGGGCTTGGGCCGGATCGGTTCGATCGCCTTTTGCGTCGCAACGCCATGCTGCGTGCACTGACCGGCGACCCGATCGAACCCGACCCTCGGGCCGTTGCGCGGGTGATCGAACAAGCGTTCGGCCAGCGCTACCGTGTGCGGCTCTGCATGGGCGAGGACCCCGAGTCGTTGGGCCAGCTGAGTGATCGAATCAACAGACTCGACCCGGGAGCACGGCGCATCGAGTTTGCAGACGCCTGCTTTCACACCTCGACCCACCCCTCTGGCGATCGGGGCGGGCTCATTGCGTCGCTGAGCCCCAAAGATGCTGGATACCCGCAATCGCTGCTCGATGCGCTCAAGCAGACTGGTGTGGGGAGCTGCTCGCCGGTGATTCACACCGAATCGGGGTATGCAGTGGTGCTTGTCGAGGCGGTCATCCCAGCCACAGAGCCCGATTCGGCCCAGCGGGCGCAGATCGTCGAGCAGCTTCGACAAGACACGCACCGGATCACGATGCAGCGATTGGCCCAACAACTGCTCGGCGAACACGAGGTGATCGTGCTCGATCGGTCGCTCAACTGGGCATGGTCGAATCGTCCGTGAGCCCGGCGAGCCGAACGATCCCGGTCGCAGCCCAGCTGAGCTATCTCGCGCTCTGGCCCGCCTGCTATACGCTCGGTATGTACCTTCTGGCGGTGGTCGCGTTGGGGCTGCCCGCGCCGGGATGGGCAACGACGCTCTACCTCCTCGGCGTCGCGCACGCCTGCTACCTGCTCGATCGCGTCAAGCTCAGCGATCAACGCCAGGACCCCGCAGACGCGATCGCGCTGCCGGATCGGGCGCTGCTCTTTGCCCGACATGCGCGGCCGATCCGACTCGGTCTGATGCTTGAGTTCTGGCTCGCGTCGCTCGTCGGCTGGTTCATCAGCCCGACGTTGGCGCTGCTCCCGCTTGGGGCGCTATTGGGCGTGCATCTCTATGCCGGGCGGGGGGCATCGCCGGGACGACCGCGTTTCAAAGATCTGCCCGCGCTCAAATCGTTCTTCATCAGCAGCGCCCATATCGCGCTGGTGATCGCCGTACTCTGGGGGAACGATCACAATCTCATCGAGCACCCGCGCCCGGTGGTGATTCTGAGCATGGCCGCGATCTGGCTGATTGTTTCGGGCGATGCGATCCTGTGCGATCTCGATGACCGCCACAGCGACGCGATCTATGGCACGCGCTCGCTGCCAGTGTTGCTGGGCGACGCACGGGCGTGGGCGTTCGCCCAGGGCATGATCGCGCTGGGTGGACTGATGCTCGCCCTCGAGGGCAAGCCCGGTGCGGTGCTCATCTTCTGCGCATCCGCGATCTGGCTGAGCGTACTGCCGACCCGGGGTATGAAAAACAGACGCGATCTGGTCGATGCGCGTCTGCTGCCAATTGTCCTTATTGCCCTGCTGCTGCGTTAGCGGGCGATTTCGATTGCCCGGGTTTCGCGCAGCACGGTGACGCGGATCTCGCCCGGGAAGGTCATCTCGTTGGAGACCCGCTTGGCGATCTCGTGGGCGATCAGGTACGACTCATCGTCGCTGACCCGGTCGGCATCGATCATGACCCGCACCTCACGCCCCGCTTGGACCGCATAGGCCTCGCTGACGCCCGGAATGTCGAGCGCAATATCTTGCAGATCGTTGAGACGCTGGATGTAGCGCTCCATGGACTCACGCCGCGCACCGGGACGGGCGGCGCTGACGGCATCGGCGGCCATGACGATCGGGGTGTACCAGGTGGTCGCGGGCATGTCGGCATGATGGGCACCAATGGCGTTGAGCACGGCCTCTTCTTTCTCGCCGTATTGACGGGCGAAGTCCATGCCGATCTTGGGATGGCCGCCCTCCATCTCGTGGTCCATGGCCTTGCCGATGTCGTGCAGGAACCCGCAGCGGCGGGCGAGCTTGCCGTCGAGCCCCAGCTGGTCGGCGATGATCTGGCAGAGGTACGCGACCTCCATGGAGTGCTTGAGTACATTCTGGCCGTAGCTGGTGCGGTAGGTCAGCCGCCCCATGGCCTCGATGATCTTGGGATGCAGGCCCTTGAGCCCCAGTTCGACGGACGCGTCCTTGCCGGCCTTGATGATCTTCTCGCCGATCTCGCTGGTGACCTTCTCGACAACCTCCTCGATGCGGGTCGGGTGCATACGCCCGTCGGTGATGAGGCGCTCGAGCGATTCGACGGCGATCGCCTGTCGGACCTTGTCAAAGCATGAGACAACGATCACGCCGGGGGTGTCATCGACGATGATGTCGGCTCCGGTGGCCTTCTCGATGGCGCGGATGTTGCGCCCCTCGCGACCGATGATCCGGCCCTTCATGTCGTCTGAGGGGATCGCGACGGTCCGCACGGTGGTCTCTGAGGAGTGCTCGTTGGCGTAGCGCTGGATCGCGTTGATGAGGATCTCTTTGGCCTCGTCCTTGGCCCCCTCCTCGGCTTCTTCGACGATCTGGCGGGTCACTCGGCCCATCTCGGCGCGGGTCTGCTCGGCGACGCGTTCGAGCAGGAGTTCTTTGGCTTGGTTTCGATCGAGCTGGGCGACGCGTTCAAGCTCACGCTGTTGTTTCTGCTTGAGTTCAACGATTTCGCCCTCGCGTGCCTGCATGCGCTCGCGTTCTTTCTCCACCCGCTCAGTCTGGTCGCTCAGGTTGCTTTCCTTGTGGGAAAGCGATTCTTCCTTGCGATCGAGGATGTCCTCGCGTTTGGCGAGCCGACGCTCGAACTCGCGTTGCTCGTTGCGTGCGGCTTCGAGTTCTTTGTCGACTTCTTCTTTTCGAGCGAGCGCTTTGCGGTCCGCGTCGATGAGGATTTTTTCAGCGGCGTTCTGTGCGTCTTCCTTTGCCCGGCTGGCGATCACTTCGCTCTCAGATTTGAGCCGTTCGAGCTTTTTGGCACCGAGAAAGCCCGCGAGGGCGACGCCAAGCCCGAGCCCGACAAGCAGCGCGAGAATCCCAACGACCACAGGGAGCAATCCCCCGTTGTTCGCAGGACCATTTTGCGCAAGCCCTGGAATTGCAGACGCTTGTGTGATGAGTTGTTGAAACACCATTGGGCCTCTGGGTCTGACGCTTCGCCTTGGGAGGCAGCGTCGCCCGTCAAACACCCGTGATCGCTCTGGATCGCGTGGCGGATGTCAGAAATCGGTTTTCGAAGAGCGTTTGCTCTGGGTCATCAGGAGCTGGTTATCCCCGATTGGGTTCGAAATGAGGTGCTCAAGTCGGAAAAATTGAGTTTGAATCTCGTGTGAAAGGAATGCAAGCGAACCCGCTCATGAACCGATAAAACCGAAAGACACCCACAACTTGAGCAACAAAGGCCGCTCAACGGGTGGAAATGCGTATTGTTTCCGAGCGATCGGCCCCCCGAACGCCCGACGAAGCACTATCTTAGCATCAGAGAGCGCGGATACGAGAACACAACGCCACCCATTTCGTATCAACAGAACAAAGAGCACACACCCAATTCGCTGACTTCCGGTGGTTGCAGCAAGGAACGCACAGATATGTCTCAGACCAGGACCCTGTTTTCACTGATCACGATCGCTGTTCTTGCGGGTTGCCTGCTGCCCGGCTGCACCCGCATGGGTGGGCTGCGGGCACGCATGGCCGCCAACGAGCTGGCCCACACGGTCCAGATCCAGGGCGACCCGGTCACCCTGGGGCGTCTGAACGCGGTTGTCATCGACAACCCGTACGGCGAGGTCCGGGTCGTGGCCAAGCCCGCAAATGAGCAGGCGCAGGTGACTTTCTTCGTGCAGCAGGAGCGTCGGCTCCGCTGGCGAGCCGCTCGCATGGGCTTTGACTTTGACCCCGTGGGCGAATACTTCACCGCGACGCATACACACAACGGTGAGTTGTCCACATTGACGATCGCCCCCACGGATCTCACGGTCGAGGGGTATCGGCCTCCGATCAACCTGACCGTTGCGATCCCGCAGTGCGACGGCATCGTGGTGCGGAACGCGGGCGGCAAGGTCGTCATTGTCGGCGTCCAGGGCGCCATCCGGGTCGAATCGGGCGATAGCGTCGTCGCGGGCGGGCCGATTGAGATCCGCACGGATAAAGAACAACTCGAAGAGATCTACGCGCTGTCCAACGGCGGCAATGTGACCCTTGTCACCGGGCCTGCGTCCGCGGGCACCGTTGAGCTGGTCGCACCACGCGGCAAGACCTCGTTCAACTCCCGCCACGGGGTCGTGGATCACTCGATGCCCAAAGTCGGGCACTGGACCGGTATCTGGAACGATGGCACCAACAAGATCTACCTCGAGTCACGAGACGGCGACGCTGCGGTCAAGGTCGTCGAGAACCCGGTGATGTACAGCACGGGTGCCACCTGGTAAGACTCCGTATCTAAATCGCGACGAACCACATTGAAAAAGCCCGCGAGCGTATCGCGGGCTTTTTTCGTGTCGGCTTGGATCGTCATGCCGCTTTGCGCTGGATCTGGAGCGAGCCGATGTAGCGGGATATCTGTCTGAGGACGAAGTCTTTGTGCTGGTTGTTGATGCCGAAATCGAAGGCCATGCCCGCGTATGTGTTCTGCTGCGAGTCGATGTGGGTGTGGGCCAGCTTGGCGGTGAGCACGATCGGGGCGGGGATCGTTGGGCGCAGGTCCATCCGCAGCCAGAAGACCTTGCCCGAGTCGATGCCCGAGCGATGATCTCTGGGGACGACAAGCCCGACACCGCCGCCGCCGAGGTTGGCAAGGCTCGCTTCAAACTTTGGCCCGACGATTGGGAGGGCCATCTGATCATCGCTGGCGCTGGCGGTCTGATGGTTCCGCACCAGCTCTTCGATCTGCACGCGGTTGGCGACCTCGATGGGCACGGCGCTGAGCGGGTCGAGCAGCTTCCAGCACTCGACGCGTGGGAGTTCGAGGTTGGCGATCGAGGTGCGGTCGGACTGACGACGCATGATGCGTTCGACCGTGGTGGGCATCTCGATGCGTAGGGCGGGGAATGTGCCTGAGCGGGTCTCGTTCATGGCTTTGCCAAGGACCCGGGTGGAGAACATCCAGCGGTTCTGGCCCACAGACATGACGCCGACGAGTTCGACGCCATCGTCTACCCTGAACGACTGCCCCATGGCTCCGGGTTGCTCGATGAGAATCTCTTGGTCGTTGATGCCCAGGATCCGCACGCGCCAGACAAGGTCTTTAATACCGTCGTCTTGGTCGTGCTTGATGGCAAACTCGAGACCGCCGCCTCGTTCGTAGATGTTGTGGAGACTCTGACGCCAACGGTCTGTTCTTGAGCGGTTCGCGGGCACTGGCGATCCTTTCGTGTGGAGTGGTATCTTTCACACGATCGGCCCAGAATCCGGGCGAGTTCAGTCGGGTGCGTCGCTTGGGTGGGTTGTGGTCGGCCTTTGCGTCTTGTGCAACTTCTCGGACCGACGGAGCGCGTGAATCACCCCCCGCAATCGGTGAGCATCAAACGGCTGCGATTCGCGAGCGAACCGATCGCGGTACAGCCAATCGGTGGCCTCGTTGAGCAGCTTGGCCAGGTGGGGTGATTCGCTCAGCACCGTCTCGTGCATCTGGAGGTGGTCTTTTAATGGACGCCAAGCGGGGCGGGGCAGGCCGACACGATGCAGGGACCTGTTGATCGCGAGTTGGAGACGGGCGCTGTCTTGCTGCGGACGCACCGCGCGGCGTACTCGCAGGCCAAAGTGTTGCAACAGCATGCTCCATGCGTGCATCAGCATCGCCAAGAGCCGCTGGTAGCGCATGATGACGAGCCCCATGAACATGGCTGCCGCGAAGACAATCGCTGCGACGATCGCGGCACGGGAAATCAGCTCGCCCCGCCCCGCGGCGATGCGTGAGAGCAGGCGGTCACCTATTCTCGCGAGTCCGAAGTCTTGTGAGTTGGTGCCGATGAGATTCTTGCGTGTATCTGCATCATAGCCAACGACCGCTTTGACCCAGATCATCTCAATGGACTCGTACATTTTGCTCAGGGTGCGCATGATGCCGGGGTCTGGGACATGGATGTTGTAGAAATCGCTTGGGGGTGTGCCGTCGAATGTGCGCCATTGTCCGGGTGCGATCTCGGCTTCGACCCACGCGTGGGCGTTACTTTCTCGCACGGTGTATTGCCCGGTGACGGTATTGAAATCGGAAGCGATGTAGCCCGTGATCACCCGCGCGGGGACCCCGACAGCTCGAGACATGAGGGTGAGTGCCGAGGCGTAGTACTCGCAATGTCCCATCTTTCGTTCGAAGAGGAACCAGCGTGTGGCGTCCTGATCGTTGGGGACGGGCTGGGCTTCGAGCGTGTACTGGTATTGGGTGCGCAGGTGGGATTCGAGCAAACGGACGGCCGCCGCATCGTCTTGGATCGGTCGGGTCAGGGGGTTGGGATCGATGCCGCCGGTGGTGACGATGTCTGTGGCCAGGCGGGCGATCTCGGGGTCGATCGGGTCTCCGCTTGGCGTGTTGCGTATGGACTGCTCGTCGATCGGCGGGGATCGGAACTCGTCATTGACCGAACGCACCGAGTAGCTGGTTGCGCCGCCCACGCCGTCTTTGAGAAAGAGCCCACGCTCAAAGTCATAGCCCATCCGGATGGGCTCGCTTTGGGTGCGAAACTCGACGGTGCGCCAGGGGGCGAACAGATACATCGGGCCGTTGGTTGTGCTGCGCAGGGTGATATCGAACTGCTGATCCCAACGCGAGTTATCGTTGATACCTCTGGGCCTGAGTGTCGTGTTTGGGTAGACTAAACGGATGCGCTCGGTGAGCGGGGCACGCATGATCGAGTCGCGTCGCCAGTTGCCCGAGTCGTAGCGTTCGAGTGTGGCGCCGCGGAGGTAGACCGGCGGGTTATTCTCCGCCCCGATGTTCATGCCGTTGCGATCTGTGACGGTGAGATCCAGCACCGGCTTGGATGACATGGAGATCAGGCCGGGTCTGCCCAGCTCCACATTGTCTGCGAAGCCCGAGACCGAGCGTGTGTTGCCCCACTGCCCAAACGCTTGGTTGCCGATGTTTCTTGGGAGCATGACGAAGACCGTGCTGCCGATCATGGCGCACAGAAATCCGGTCGCGATCATCATGGACCGGATATCAATGCGTGCATCGCGGTTGATCAGCTGGTCGCTTTGGCTTGCCCGGGCACACACGCTGTGCATCTGGAAGAGCACCACCAGGCGGAGGATAAGGATGCACTCGATGACCATCAGCACGCCGGTGAGCAAGCTGTTGCTCGTGAGGACCGCGGCGACCAGGATCGCGAGGCAAAGCACGATGATCTGCCCGTCGTCTCGGGCAGAACGCAGGTCGAGCAGCTTGACCACCAAGAGCAGCGCAATAAAGACCGCGAAGGAACTTACCCCGACACCGACCCGGAGCATCTCGATGCCTGCGATCGCGATAACGAGCATCAGGATCGTGTTGATGACCCCACGCGGGGCGGGGCGAGCGGGCCTGACCGAGGCGAACCAGCTCATCATCACACCCAGCAGGGTCAGGACGAGATAGACCGGGTTTGAGTCTGCAAAGCCAAAGGCGATGACGGCACCGATGATCGCGAGCAGCATCGACCTGCGGAATGCTTTGCTCGCCGTGCGGTGTGGCGATGTTTCGCGCAGATTCATGGGGTGCCCCCCAACGCTGCGGGCAGTGAACCCGGATCGATCAGCCAAGCCTCTGGGCGTGAGAGATCGATGATGCGGGCGGGCGGGGACGAGTGCACGGGCATGTCGCTGGCGCTGATCTGCACGAGCTGGTCTCGGGGCTGAGTCTGTGGGAGAATCAGCGGCTCCATGGGCCCTTCCCGATCGAGTGTGGCCAATGTGCGCAGCATCCGCCCGAGATGTGCTCGGCCGGTGGCTGGCTCAACCACGACACCTCGCTGAGGATACATGATCCCGATGGGCACCCGGCGCTGGGTTGCCTGGTCGATCAGTGCGGCCGCTGCCGCGATTCCAAGCTCGGCGAGGGTGTCATGATCCTCGCGGGTTGCTTCGGTCTCGATGATGCAGATCCAGATTCGCGTTGAGATCGTTTGGGCGTGCTCGATGACGACCAGCCCGTTGCGACGGGCGCTGTGCTTCCATGAGATTTTTCGTCGTGGGTCGCCGGGCCGATATTCACGCAGGCCCCAGAACTCGGTGCTGGTTCCGCCACGCTGGGATCGTCTACGAACCTGCTCGCCGTGGGCGTTGAGCGGGACGGTCAACCCGGGTTTGATACGCAGCTGATAGGGCAGCACCAGCAGGCTTCTTGGCTGCTGGAAGACAAGCGATTTCTGGAGCAGCCCGAATGGGAAACGGGTTGTCAATCGGACCGTGCGCAG
Source organism: Phycisphaerales bacterium UBA1924 (assembly GCA_965283805.1). Classification (GTDB taxonomy): domain Bacteria; phylum Planctomycetota; class Phycisphaerae; order Phycisphaerales; family UBA1924; genus UBA1924. The sequence continues at coordinate 1,089,702 of CBDIPV010000001.1, forward strand.
ACTGACGCGTCCACGGAGCGTGGGGGTCAGGGAACCGACGATCGAGCCCGACTGGCCTGGCCCCAGATGGAGCATTGCTGCGGGGGTGAACTCGCCGATCGCAAGGCGTTCGTTGCCCGTCTCGGTCATCAGACACGCGAAAAGCGGGAAGAACCGAGAGCGGTTGCGCACGCTGTAATACAGGTTGACCTGCTGACCCGCGGCGACCTCGGGCAGTGCTCGTGCATGGACCCGGATCTTCATCAGAGCATTGCCTGAGAAGATGCCAGAAACAATGAGGGTTGCGATCGCGACGCCGAAGAGCCAGAAGAGCAGGTTGTTCTGTGAGTTGATCGCCCCGATCGCGAGAAAGACCGTTACCGCGACATAGATCAGCCCGCCGAAGGTCAGGCGTGATTCTCGTTTGATCGCGATGCTGGCTTTGCGTGCCTGCTTTGTCGCGGCATCATCGACCGGCGCGGTCGCGTTGATCGGGGGTTTGCTGGCGCGTTGGAGACTAAAAGTGGTCACTCAGTATTCGATACCGTCTATTGGGCGTCGCGGTTCGGCTCTGGGCGAACATATCCCGGTCGGGTGATCACGACGCACAGGAGCTGGTCGCCCTCGTTGGGCATGTAGGTCGTTGAACGGGCGGTGAAAATCCCGTCGCCGGTGACCCGGATCTCAACGGCATCGCGGGGGTAGCTGCCGCCGGGGATGATGAGCTCGAAATCGCCCAGCTCGTTGCTTGTCGCGGTCGCGTAGACGCCCCGCCCTTTGGAGGTGCTGCCGCCGCGGGCGAGGATGCTGACGGTCATTTCGGGGAGTCCGGGTTCTTTGAGCCGCTCATCGGCGGGGGTGACCGAAACGGCTTGTCCGACGGCGCCCGAGATCACGCGCCCACGCACGATGCTTTTTCCGCCACCGCCACACCCGACCAGCGTCGAGAGGGTGAGGACCATGAGGAACATCAGGATGAGGTTTGGGAGCTTCGGTGAGAGCTTGGACAGCAGCATGACAATCTCCAGAATCGGTTCAGACTTCGACGGCTCAAACACCGCTCTGATTCAGTTGATCGGCAAAGTCCTCGGGTTTGGGCAGATCTTTCACGCTCGCGAGGCCGAAAGTATCGAGAAACTGGCGTGTGGTGCCGTAGAGCATGGGTCTCCCGAGTTCTTCGGCCCGGCCGGTGATCTTGACCATGCGTCGGTCCATAAGGGTGCGTACGACCTCGCCGCAGGCGACGCCACGGATCGCTTCGAGCTCGGCGCGGGTGATCGGCTGGCGGTAGGCGATGATCGCGAGGGTTTCGAGCGCGGGCTTGGATAGGCGGGTGGTCGCACGCGAACGGTGCATCGCGGCGATGACCGGGGCGTGCTCGGGGCGGGTCATCATGCGATAACCGCCTGAGACCTGCTCGATCGTAAATGCCCGTCCCTGCTCACGATACTGGGCGTTGAGTTCGTCCACCGCATCGGCGATACGACCCTCTGAGACCCCTACGCCCAGGTGCACGCCCATCGCGTCCGCGATCGCGATCGGCTTGAGCGGGCGATCGCTGCTGACGAGCATCGCTTCGATGGGGGTCAGGATTTGCCCGAGATCGATCGGTTCGTGCGTCGGCTCGTTGATCTGGCCCGAAGTCTGGGGTGTAACCGCGTCTGGATCCGCTGAACTTGCCGGCTGGGTCTCGTTTGAAATCGTGTCAACACTCATACACACACTGTATCATGGGCGAGGCGGGCTTGCCCGTGGAGGTGGTGTGATATGCTCTCAAACCATGCACAATCACCTCGATGAACCACTGCCGACGCATCAGCACCGCTACGGGGGGCTCGAGGAGTTGCCCGAGTTGATCGTGCATCGTCGTCGTGAGGGCATCTTTTTGCTGCTGGCGGGTTTGTTTTTGGGCACGCTGGCGATGCTCAACATTCTTGGAATCACGCGGTTTATCAAGCTCTTTGAGCTGAGCAACGAGGCGGGTGAAACCGCAACGATCGGGGGCGTGCCGCTGGTCTTTGCGGTCGCGGTCGGTGTTTTGCCCTACCCGTTGACCTTTCTCTGCACGGATTTCATCAGCGAGTTGTATGGTCGGCGGCGGGCGAACCTGGTGGTCTGGATCGGGCTGATTCTGAATCTTTGGCTGGTGTTCATTCTCTGGATTGGCGGGGCACTTCCCGGCTTTGAGTCGTTTGAGGACGGCATGATGAGCGTTGATGAGGCCGGTCGGCTGCCGGTTTTCTATGAGGTTCGCGCGTTGGCGTTCGGCGCGGTGACCGCGTCGATGATCGCGTATCTGGTTGCTCAGCTTGTGGATGTGCAGGTCTTTCATTTCTGGAAGCGATTGACGCGTGGCAAGCACCTCTGGATCCGCAACAACGGTTCGACCCTTGTGAGTCAGCTGGTTGATACGACCGCCGTGATCCTCATCACCCACTACTACGCGGGCGCACTGCCCATCAGCGAAGACCACCCGGTTATCGGACAGCTTATGGTCTTCATCGCCACGGGGTATGTGTTCAAGCTGGTGATGGCGCTGCTGGACACGCTACCGTTCATCTACGGCTCGCGCATGCTGGCCCGATATCTCCGTCTGCCCCCGCCTGGGGCAGATGAGGGGCGATGAGGCGACAGAAATCGGGGGTATGGCCACTGAGAGGGAAGTGAAGGCGGGAACTGGCCGATACAGGAATGTATTGAGAATGCTCTCTGGAGTCCGGAGTACGCCCATGTCTTCACACCTGATTTTGCTCGCAGACGATGAGCCGCATATCACCCACATCATCTCGCTCAAGCTCAAGCGGGCAGGGTACGAGGTGATGGTTGTTGAGGATGGTGAGATGGCATTTAAAGCGGCGCTCGAGCATCGCCCGAGTGCGATTGTGACCGATCTGCAGATGCCATATCTGTCTGGGATTGAACTCGCCGAACAGCTCTCGCGGCATGAGTATGGCAAGAACATCCCGATCATTCTGCTGACCGCTCGCGGCTATGCGGTGAAGGAGCAGCTCGATGGCCTGCCGGCGATCAAGAAGCTGCTCTCCAAGCCGTTCAGCGCCAAGCACCTGCTCAATGACATCAACGCGTTGCTGTCTGAGCCAGCTCAGGGAGGGCAGGCGGCATGAATATTCGGCGTACGGCGAAATCGATTGATCTGTTTCCACAGGAGTTCCTCGATCGGTGCGAGCAGATGGGCCTGGTGACCTGGCGGCTGGATCTCAATGGGATGCCGATCAATGACCCGCATGCCCCGGGCATGCTTTCGATGTGGCTCAGCGCCCGCCCGCTTCGCATGATCATGGCCGAGGCATCGATGCACTGGTGCACACAGGACACGCTTGAAGCCCAGGAGCTGCATCCCGGGCTGTGGGCGTTCCCGTTTATTGAGGAGCACAGGGAGCGACGGACAGGTATCTTTGTGGCGCTCGGGTTCAGCCCTGCGATTTTGCAGAGCGAGCTGATCGGCGAGGGCTGCAGGGGCAATCAGCTTCAGATCTCATCGCTGCTGCACCTGCTCCGTGAGCGGGCATGCATCGACGCCGATCAGACACACCATGTCATGAGCAGCCTGCGCTGGATGCTCAATGACCTGCGCACCATTCAGAAGAACAATGAGACGATCGAGCTTTTCAGTGAGCAGCTCGGCGACTCATACGAGGTCGTGACGACCCTGCAGGATCTGGGCCGCTCGATGGGCGCGCTGCATGAACCGACGGGGATCATCGAGGACGGGATCACCGAGATCGCGGCGACGCTCGATTACAGCTGGGTGGCGTGCTGCATCCGTGACGACAGCGATGTGAGCGCGGTGCTCGACGAGACGCTGCATCAGTCTGGCATGGTCTCGTATGACGAATCGCAGGTCGCGACCATCATCGAGCACATCGAACGCACCGAGCCGCTGGGCGTCGCTGATAGCACGACGATCTATGTGGTTCCCAAGGGGTTTGAGCATCTCGAGCCGCAGCTGCTCGTGCACCCGATCGAACGCGACGGTGAGCGGCTGGGCTTTCTGATCGCGGGCGGCAAGAACGGCGAAGACCCGCAGGTCTCGAGTCATGAAACCAAGCTCATGGAATCGATCTCGGGCATGCTCGGGGCGGCACTCGAAAACGCCGAGCTGTATCATCGTCAGCAGCTGACCTTTATGGGGACCATCAAGGCCCTTTCGGCTGCGATTGATGCCAAAGACCCGTACACGCAAGGTCACTCCGAGCGTGTCGCGATGCTCTCGGCGATGCTTGCAGAACGCATCGGGTACAGCAAGGAAGACGCAGAACGCATACGGATCTCGGGCTTGGTGCACGATGTGGGCAAGATCGGCGTTGCTGAATCGGTGCTGTGCAAGCCCTCACGCCTGACCGATGATGAGTTCGAGCAGATCAAGCGGCATCCTACGATCGGATTCGAGATCATCAAGGACATCCCTGATCTGCATGACATCCTGCCGGGGGTGCTGCACCACCACGAGCGATGGGACGGCAACGGCTACCCCGGACAGCTCAGCGGCGAGAATATCCCGCACATGGCACGGATCATGGCGCTGGCGGACACCTTTGATGCGATGAGCTCGAATCGTGCGTACCGATCGGGGATGCCGCGAGAGAAGGTGTTCGAGGAGTTCAAGCGATGCGCCGGGACACAGTTTGACCCGGAGCTGGTAGAGCCGTTCCTGTCGCTGGACTTCCGCGTGTATGACCGGATGGTGGCCCACCACAAGGCGCAAAAGCCGGTCACGCAGATGCCCGATGCCGCGTGATTAATCGAACACCTTCACCCATGAGTCTTCGATCAGTGTCAGGTGAATCTCGTCGGGCTTGATTGCGGCGATCTCGGCGATCTTTGACGCGTCGAGTTCGGAGCTGAGAATCGCGAAGTGTGCGATCGAGCCCTCGAAGCCGACCTGGGGCTGGCTCGATGAGGCAGGGATGTAGCTGGCGCCGATGTGCAATGGTTGCTCGCCAAGAGAGCCGTCGCGCGTGTCCCAGACGGTGACATTGCGGCTCGCTTGCTGAACTCCATCGATGTAAATCCGCAAGCCCGACGGCCCCCAGGTCATGGCGACATGGTGCCACTGGCCGATCTTGATGAGACCGAAGGGGGTGATCGAGGAGCTGTTTTGACTAAAGGCACCGCTATCGTTCATGTAGGCCGAGAGCGATCCACCCATGCAGGTCATCGCGACCGCGGGCATCGCGTTGGACTGGAACCTCTGGCCAAAGACGCCGTAGCTTGTGTAAGGCCCGGTTCCGGTGTTCTTCATCCAGAACGAGACGGTGCCCTGCGTGTCATCCTGATAGTTGCTGTCGTATGGGGTCTCGATGTGATCGCCGCTGTTTGCGAAGACCGGCACAGTGCCGCCCTCGTCGTTTGTCCCTGCGCCAGCCGCGTCGGGGTCGAGATACCTGCCGTCTCGGCCGTCCTGAGGATCGTTGGCTGTAGTGGAGCCGGTGGCTTCATTGAGCGGCCAGTAGGCATCCAGGCCCAGCGATTGAAGGTAGCCGAGGTAGTCTATCTTCGCGTGGCGGAGATCAACCGACGCGGAGTCGACGGCGAGCCCGGTTGTGGAGGTGACGGTGACGCGGTAGTTTGACGATGCGAGCGTGGGTGCAACGAGCGTGTCCGCATCCACAACGCTGCTTGAGTAGGTACGGTCGCCGAGGGTGAACTCCGAGAACACCTGGCCCTTCTGTGCGTTGTTCGTCCAGTTCGGATCGTTGTTGATGTGGCCGATCGCGTACTCGGCGGCATCGAGCACGCCGGAACTGTTCTTGTTCACGGTCTCGATCAGTCCGGATTCGACGCTACTCGCGTTGCGGATCGTAACGCCTATGAGCACCATGGATCCGACCGCGGCGACGGTGAGCAGGGTGAGCACATAGATCGATCCGCTTCGTTGTTTCTTGTTTCGGGCAACCACGATTAGTCCTCCTGAATCACAAATCCGAGCTGGTCCGCGCTGTGCGAGTGGAGTGAAACGATCTGCGCGAGCTGAACGCCGTCCTTTCTGACCGTGACGGTCACGCGCTTCAGCCCCGTGTAGCTCCCGGACTCGACACTCGGATCGCCCAGGTCAACATGCACCACCTTGACGGCGCGCGTCCAGCCGCTCAGGTGGGTCATGGGTATGCCGGCGGAGTTCTGCGGCGGCGAGTTGGTCACGCCATGAAAGTCGTCGATGTCGTCATATGTCGAGCGGTCCTCACCAACCGCGGCACCTATGGAATCAACATCGTCGAGCAGGGGCGAGGTGAAGAACTTGGTGCCGATCTCCTCGCTCAGTTCGCGGGCGAGGTTCGACGCGACGACCTTGTCCGCCATCACCGTGCCCGAACGCACGGTCGGCCCAACGATCTGGATCGTCCCCACGAGCACCATGCCCACCAGCAGCGTGGAGACGATCGTTTCGGCCATGGTGATGCCACGCCGTGATGTGTGTGTGTTGTTCATCAGCTGACCTCCGGCTGATACGGTGTAAGGACATGGACCTCGAAATGCCGCTGGATCGTGTGGTCAAACTCGAACTGGAAGTGGATGTACTTCAACTTCCCGGATTCCTGGGTGGAATCCATCCGGTATTTGTCCATCTCGGTCGTGAGCACAATGTACGCGTTCGAATCGGTCCGCCTGCGGATCAGGTCCATTTCCCCGATGAAGTCGTACATCACGCTGGAGGGCTCCCCCAACGCGCCTGTTGAGGACATCGTGAGGATCATGCGAACCGAGTTGCCCGATTTCTGTATCGTGACGGCGCTCGCACCGGAGATATCTGACCGGAGCGTATTGAGTATTTGATGGACCTCGCGATCCGTGGCACCCAGCTCGGTGTCGCTCGGCAACGCACGCACGCCGAGCATGACCGAACTGCTCAAGCCCAGCATGAGCACCGAGATGATCACGAGACTGACCACCGCCTCGATCAGCGTCAGACCCCGTCGCCTGTAGCGTGCACTATTCACCGCCTCACCTCCCACCGCTCAGAACCCGAGGCCGAGCTTCAGCCCGCCCTCGCCCAGACTCAGGTCCAGGATCCCGGTCTTGATCTCCAGGACATCGTCCGATTCGGTCACCACATCGCGTGTGAACCCGGTCGCCGCAAACTGAACTTCCCGCTCGATCCCATCATCGAACACACGGACCGCGAAGCTCTTCTCGAGCTCACCAAACGCGCTGACGAGGATGTTCTGATCGCCGCCGATGTTCGTGCGCGAGAGTTCGACGTTCAACGGCTCGGTATCGAGCTCGCGCGCGAACACGATGGCATCCCGCTTGATGTCCGTCCCCTCGAACGCGACGTACATCTCGTCGTCGGGGTAGAACACGATTGTGTGCACCTTTCCCGTGGCCTTCGCACGGAGCTTGATCGCGTTGATGTCCCGCTCGATCACATTCTGGGCAGCACCGAGGCGGCGACCGCTCCCCGAATCGGCGAACTTCGGGGCCGCGATCGTGGCGATGACACCGACGATCACGATCACGAGCGTCATCTCCAACAGCGAGAACGCGCGAGTTGAGGGTTGATGCTTGTTCATGTGTGTGCTCCGGGTTTAATCAGAACGCCCCGCCCTGCATGTGCAAGACGGGGCGGCATGGACGATCAGCTCATGTGTGATTTAGTATGCGTTGTACTGCACACCACGCACATCGAGATCGGTGTCGGGGAGGTTGGCACTGACCGCACCGGTTGTCGCGTTGTAGACCCAGCCCGCGGTGGAGCCGCCCTGGGTTGCCACGAAGCCAGCGAGACCCTTGTTCGAACCGACCTTGAGCTTGGGGACCTCACGAAGGTATGGGCCGAGGTAGTAGGTCGTGCTCTTGGCCGCATTGGCGGTGCCAGCGTCATCGGTGTAGGTCGTGAGCTGCGCTTCGATGTCTGTGAGGGTGGGGTTCGTTCCGCCGTGCTCGGCCTTGTAGAGATCGATGGCGCTGCGCATCACCGCGAGGTCAGCGACGAGCCCTGAGTCAGCGGCACCAGCGGCGCCACGGCTCATGCGTGGGATGGCGATTGCGCCGATGATCCCGATGATCACAACGACGATGACGAGTTCGATGAGGCTGAACGCGCTGCGGTTCTTTGCCTTGTGGGGGATAACGAGTGATGCTGACATGGTGTTTCTCCTATTGAAGACCAACAAGCTGATCTGTCCAAGCATCTCATCGGTGCACGATGTGAATCAGTTCAGTACCGGATGCCGTATATCGCAGGTTTTGTATGCAGCACCCGCATAATCGTTATGAACCGGTTTGCATGGGGATCTCGATGGTGTACAGCTGTCCGTCATGCTCCAGCACCACACCGCGTTCTCGGACCTGCTTGAGGGTGAAGCCCGCAGAATCCGTCTGGCCGATGCGTACGAGCTTGCCGTTGAGGACCGCCCCACCGCCGCTGCTCGACGGCATGACCGCCGTGAGTGTTGGCAGATTCGCCGCTCTGGATGTCACGACGGGCAGAACCGGGCGTGATCTTGGCTCAGCGGGGATGGTCGCCGCCGGGGCTTGGGTATTGACCGTCTGCATGACCGGCTCGATGAGCTGTTCGAGCGAGAATGCCGCACCAAGCGAGGGTTGCTCGCTGGTCTCAGTCAGTTCATGCTTGTTGTTTAACCGATCGATCAGGATCTGGGCCGCGGTCTGATGCCCGGAGCTGGGCTTGGACAATGGCTGACCAGATTCCTGCGGCACAGGCGCTACAGCGAGATCCTCGGTTGATGCGCCTGCGGTCGACGGCCCGAGCACCCCACGATCGAGCACCAGCGCGATGCCGGCGACGGCGAGGATGCCCACGAATACTTTGCGTTCAGTTGATAGTCCCATGGATATATCAACCAATTCAGAGTAGCGGAGTGCAAACGAGATCTCAAAGAATTCTCATCCCGGCGCTGCAGGATCGACAAACCAGTACATGATCAGGTGCAGGTGGACCCGATCACTCCCCAGTGAGGTGCTGCTGAGTTCGATAACCTGGATGTGCATATCGGGCATCTGCTCGTCGAGCAGCCCCAGCAGGCCCGAGACCGCGTCGGCTTCTGCGGTCCCGATCAGCTCCAGCGGCTGCACGGGCACCCGCGATTCGGTGATCATTTCGAGTGGTTGCAGCGAGTCAATGCTGACCTCCCACGATTCGCACAAGCGAGCGATGTCCTGGGAGCGTGCGTTGAGCTGCTTGACGGAGACGAGATCGAGCTGCTGGCTCGTCTGGATCTCGATCTCCTGCACACGCTTGGCCAGCGTTGTGCGGTGTGAAACGGTTTCGTTCAATCGCTGCTTGGTTGTGGTCAGCTCGTGGCGGGCGCTGAGGAACAGGCCACGCCGCTTGGAGATCGAATCTGCGGCGAACCAGATCGATCCGCCCGCGATAAGCACACAGATCATTGCGCCGGTCAGATGGACCTTCATGAGCCCCATATCTTGCTTTGGCGGTTTCTGTTGGCTCATGGGGTTGCTCCGCTTTCTTGGGCCTTTGAAGGTACGCTGGCGACGATCTGAAACTCGATCACCTCGATATCGCTGACCTCGCGTCGTGCCGTGCGTGTGAGCTCAACCCGGTCGAACATCCCCAGCGATTCGAGAGAAACGACATAGGACCTCGCCGCGGTCTGGGTGGTTGCGAGGCCGTCGATTCTGATGTCGATCGCTTCGAGCCCCTCTACACCGCCGCCGTTGGCGCTGATGCCGGTAAACCGGATATCGTCCTCGCTTGCTCGCACGATTTCGGCAAAGACCAATCGCCAATCGATCCGGTTCTCGACCAGCTCAAGCACCTCAAGCTTGGACTGGAGTGCGCCCAGGCGTGAACCCAGCACGGGGATCATTTTCTCATTGACCGCGAGCTGATGATTCACCTGCTCGATCTGGGCGTTGATCGCTGGGTCGCTGAGCGCGGCGTTGCCCCCGATGTAGACGCCGGGGAGACCGACCAGGCAGAGCGTCGCCATGACCGCGCCACCCCATCGCAGTATGCACCGCCGGCGTGCCCGCATGGCCAGGACGCTCGCGGGGACAAGATTGATTGTGGTTACGGGCGAATCGGTCATGAGTCATACCTCGCAGCGAGCCCATAGGCCAGCGTGAGTCGGGCGGCGAAAGAGCTGCCAGCATTCTCACCCGCATGCGCCGCGAACGGTTCGGGGGCGCTGCGGATCAGGGGGATGCCCAGCTTCTGATCGAGCTGATGCTCAAGGGTCAGATTGGTTGAGCCGTACCCGGCCAGAATGACTGAACCCAGCGGAGACATCCGGAATCCGTGTGAGACATACGCGATGGCCACATCGAGTTCAGTGGCGAGTTCCTTGGCGAGCCCGGCCCAGCACGCAGCGCGGATCTTTTCGAGCTGCTCAGACTGTGTCTGCGCATCGTGATCACCGAGCACGGCCTGAGCGCTGATCCGGCTGAGTCCGAAGCGTTCGGTCGCGTGCTCCCATGCATGACTCGCACCGCGTTCGATACGCCTGACATACACGATCCGATGTCCCAGCGTTACGACTGCCAGAGCGCTGTTCCATGAGACATGAAGCACAGCATCGATGCACGGTTCAGCGGTCGGCATGGAAACGCTTGTTGTTTCGAGCACGCCGCGCATAATCGCGAGTTCTGGCAGATCGATGCCCACGACTTCGAGCCCGCCGGCTTCGTATGCCTCGATGAGCCCGTCGATGGTCGCGGTCGGACACGCGACGGCCATGGTCTCGTTGGAGCGACCACGCTGAGGCAGGGGCCAGTAGCCGATTTCAAAGCTCTTGGGATCCGATTTGCGTTCGCGTGCCACTTCCCCGCGAGCGAGCTGCTCGATGGGTGCGCCGCTCTCGGGCGGTGGCAGCTCGATCACATGCTGGCTGCAGTCGCGTGTGCGAGGCACACAGGTGATTGATGTGCCTGTGAAGCCACGCCGGGCCAGCAGGTTTGCCGCCCATCGGACCTCTTCGTCCCCCGGCGCCCCGCTGAGGGTGCGTTGATGCGCCGAGCTGTCGAGCTGCCTTGGGAAGATGGCCCAAGCACTGATGACATTCTGGTTTCCAACCCGGCGCAGCTGAACCGCACGGAACTCGTGATCATCGACATCGAGCCCGATTGTTGATGTTTGTACTGCTGCTTTGAGTAGACTCATCACGCACCTCCACCCGCAGTCGCGGTCAGGTCAAACAGGGGCAGGAACATGCTGATCGCAACGAAACCCACGACGATGCCCAGACCGACCATGATGACCGGTTCGATGAGCGAGGAGGCAGTTTTGACGATCGTCTCATTGTCCTCATCGAGATAATCAGAGATGTGGATCAGCACCTCGGCCAGCCGGCCGGACTGCTCGCCGTTTCGCACGGCCTCGCATGCCGATGAAATAATCAGCCCGTCGCGGCTGAGGGCGCTGCTGATCGGTTCGCCCTTGGTCACCGCCTTCTCGGTCTGATCCATCAGCGTGACATATCGCCTGTTGACCAGTGATTGGCGGGTGAGATCGATCGCATCGAGCATTGGAACCTTGGCCTCGAGCAACACGCCCATCAGCCGCGTGATCCGCGCAGTCATAAACGATCGCTGAATATCACCGAGCTTGGGCACCCGCAGGGCGTACGCCCAGAGCATCTGCTGCCCGGTATCGCTCCGCACCCACCGGACCCCAAAGTACACCCCCGCGATGATCGCCGGGATGACGCCATACCAGTACGCCCGGATGAAACCCGAGATCGCCATCAGGACGGCGGTCGACGCCGGCAGCGGCGTATCGAGTGTTTCAAACATACCCGCGAAGCGTGGGAGCACGACACCGATCAGCAAACCGATCACGATCACCGCGACACCGATCAGCAGAAACGGGTACATCATCGCACCCATCAGACTCGATCGGATGCTCGCCTGCTTGCGCGTCAGGTTCGCCACACGCTGGAGCATGGCATCGAGATGACCAGACGACTCGCCCGCGGCCACCAGTGACCTGAACACGGCATCGAATACTTCCGGGCGATCCCCGAGGGCCGAAGTGAGGGTGTCGCCCTCTTCAAGCCGGCTGCGAACATCCTTGAGCACCTTGGTCCAGCTGCCGTTGGTGCTCTGCCGCTCGACCGAGGAGATCGCATCGATCAGCGGCGTGCCCGTCGCGATCAAGACCGAAAGCTCACGCGCGAACTCGGCAACCATCCGTTGCGTGATCTTCGAGCGTGATTGCTTCTTGGCCTTTACCTTGTTCGCGGTGTTTGCGCCAGCGCCCTGTGTCAGACTGGTGACAAAGAGCCCCTTCTTGCGGAGCTGCTCGCTGGCATCGTCGGTGTTGCTGGCTTCAATCACGCCGCCCTTGACCGCGCCGGCCTTGTCGTATGCCTGATAGCTGTACTTCATGCCGCCAACCCCTTCGCGCCCTTGTCGATCACCTCGTCGCCCTCATTATCGTCGACCTGTGTCACACGGATAATCTCTTCGAGACTTGTGAGATGCTCGATCGCGAGTCGAACGCCCTCTTCACGCAGCGAGAGCTGTCCCTGCTGATGCAGAAGCCCCCGCAGCTGGTGCGTCGGCGCGTTGCGATAGATCAGCCGTCGCAGCTCGGGCGTGACCTCCATGCACTCGTAGATGCCCATCCGTCCCTGGAACCCCGAGTCGTGGCAGTTGGTGCAGCCCGCGCCCTTTCTGAACGCCTTGCCGTTCATCTCAGGGATACCCGCGTCGCTGAGCACCTGCTCGCTGGGGAAGTATTTCATCGTGCAGCCCGGGCAGATCGTTCGGGCCAGTCGCTGTGCAACGACCCCGTTGAGCGCACTGCTCAGCAGATAGGGCTCAACATTCATGTCACAAAGACGCGCGACGGCACCCGGCGCATCATTGGTGTGCAGCGTTGCGAGCACGCCGTGACCGGTCAGGGCTGCCTGCACCGATACATGCGCGGTCTCCTGGTCGCGGATCTCACCGATCATGATGATGTCGGGGTCCTGACGAAGGATCGATCGCAGCGTTCGTGCAAAGCTCAGCCCGATCGCCTCGTGGACCTGAATCTGGTTGATCAGATCGAGCTGATACTCGACCGGATCTTCGACGGTCACAATGTTGTGCTCCGGGCTACGCAGCAGATCGAGGGCCGAGTACAGCGTCGTGGTCTTTCCTGAACCGGTCGGGCCGGTCACCAGCACCATGCCGTGCGAGAGCTTGAGCGTCCTTTTGAACGACTCGAGCGCCTGCGGACGGAACCCGAGGTCTTCCATACGAACCCGAAGATTCGCCTTGTCGAGAATTCGGATCACGAGCTTTTCGCCAAGCAATGTAGGGATGCTCGACACACGCAGATCGATCTCACGCCCCTCGGCAACAATGCGCACACGCCCCTCTTGCGGCAGCCGCTTCTCGGCGATATCCATCTTCCCGATGATCTTCACACGCGACACGATCGCGGCGTGCATCCCGTGCGGCGGCTTCATCAGGTCCCGAAGCGCGCCGTCGATCCGGTACCGGATACGAGATCCGCTCTTGCTTGGCTCGATGTGAATGTCCGAGGCTTTGTCCTTGACCGCCGTGAGCAACGCCACATTGACCAGATTCACAATCGGTGAACCCTCGACCATGTGATCGAGGTCCGTCGTAGGCCCCTCGTCGATCTGTTCGCGCTCAACGACCTCAACATCCGATTCGGCCAAGCTCGTCAGGAACGCATCGACATCGACATCGCCCTCGGCATACTTGCGGATGAACTCAAGGATGTTGTCTTCCAGCGCCAGCACCGGGCGGATTTCCATCCCCGTCAGCTCCCGCAAGCGATCGATCGCCGGCAAGCTCTGCGGCTCGGCCATCGCCACGGTCAGCGTATCGTGCACCCGAAACAAGGGGATCGCACACAGATGCTCCGCTTCCTCCGCGCCAAGCTCTTTGATGAGCGATGGGTCGATCAGGCCATGCCGCAGCTGAACACCCGGAACCCCGAGACATTTGGCAAGCGAATGCACAAGCACCGTGCCCGAGATGGTGCCCTGATCGACGAGCACCTCGCCGAGCATTCGCCCGGCTGATTTCTGCTCGACGAGCGCTTTGGATAGCTGCTCCTCGGTGATGTGACCGTCACTGATGAGCACCTCACCCACGAGCCGCGGGCGCATCGATCGGCGCATCGATGCGCTCTGATCGGGCTGGGCAGCCCCCTCGGGTTGACGATGCTCATCTGGGTTCACAAGAAACTCCGTACTGCTGATTGCACATCCTCGAACTGCTGAAACCGGCTGGTGAGCCCGGTCAGGTGCATGATCTCGCGCAGCGTGTCGCTGATCCCACACAGCTTGAGCTGCTGCCCACCGGCCGAGACTTCGTCTGTAATGTCCACCAGCGCTTCGAGACCAAACGAATCAACGAAGGTCATCTCCGAGACATCCATGACAAATCGGCCCAGGGTGCTCCCGAGCACATTGAACGACTCGGTCTTGAGCAGCGTCGCATCGTCCTTGTTGCTCACCGGACCGTCGGGCCGCACGACCGTGACCGCTCCATGCCGGCTGGATTCAACTCGCATCGTGAACCTCCCGCATTACGCTGCCTGCTTGGACTCTGTGGTGCCGGGCACGAAGAGCGTAAAAGTGCTGCCCTGATCGATCTCGGAGGTGAGCGTGATGTCACCGCCGTGCAGGCGTGCGATCTGGCGTGCGAGCGCCAGGCCCAGGCCCGAGCCGGTGACCTGTGCGATCCGCCGGTCGTCCGCACGCGTGAATCGCTCAAAGATGCGTTCCTGCTGCGACTCATCGATACCGATCCCGGTGTCGGTGATGCTCACGCTCATGGCATCATCGGTCTCAAAGCTCACGCTCAGCGCGACCTTGCCACCCGATGGGGTGTACTTGATCGCGTTGCCCAGCAGGTTGTGCAGGGCCTGACCAAGCCGGTCGCGATCCGCCTGGATCGTTGGAAACTTGGGCGGCAGCTCGAAGCTCAGCTCGATGGCCTTTGCGTTCGCCTGCGCCTCATAATCCTCACGCAGCTCGGTAAACAACTGCTCGGTCCGCATCGATTCGCGCCGGATATTCAGCGAGCCAGCCTCGATCTCCGACACGCACAACATGTCGCCGACAATCCGCTCAAGACGCCGCGTCTCCGAAGAGATCACATTCAGCGCTTTCTCCCGGATTTGCTCGTCCTGATCCTCGGCCTCGATGGCCTCCTCGCAGTACAAGCGGATCGTCGTGAGCGGCGTACGCAGCTCGTGTGTCGCCTGCGCGATGAACGCGTTCTGCGACTGGTTCGACAGCCGCTGCTGCGTGATGTCCTCGATGAAGACGACGCCGGTGACGAGCCCCTCGTTGTTCACACGCGAAACGCTGATTTTGAGCACCGAGCCATGCTTTTCAAGCTCTTCAACATCGCCGACCTCAAGAATCTGGCGCGATGCGTTCTCGTTTTCAAGCACGCGCGTGAGCGTTGAGACAAGCTCCTCAAAGCCCTCGATGCCCTTGAGCGACGAGCCGACAAGCTGATCCCGCATCGAACGCAGGAAGACCGCGGCGGCCCCGTTCGCGTACATAACATCCATATTCGAATCCACGAGCAGCATGCCCTGCGTCAGGGTGTTGCACGCCTCAGGCAGACCGAAGCTGTCCACGCCACCGGTGGTGCTGATCGAGATTATTTCGTTCTCGCTCAAGGCCCGATCGAGATCATCACGCTCACCGAGCAGGGTGTTCCATGCAACCGCTTCGTCGCCGAGGTTCTCGCCGATGCGCAGGCAATCGGTTCGTCGTTCGCCCTGCTCGATCAGACGCAGCGCGTCCCCGATCGCCGCCAGCGCCCCGAGCCGATACCGGAATCGCCGGTACACCAAAAGCGTCAGAATCAGCCCCACGGTAATGATGCCGACCGATGACGCACGGATGGTGTCCGAGCCAGCAAGTCGCTTGGACTGATCCACATTCAGTTCAAGCAGGAAGCCAGACGATCCGGCGACAATCAGCGATTCGGTGATGATCGATTCTTGCGAACTCTCGTCATAGTGCACGCTCATCGGAGCAGCATCACCCTGCGGCCAGCTCTCTGGCATGCGGTCCAAGGTGACCTCGGCCGGATCCGAAGACGCGATGATCCCCTGACCAGGCAGACTGACCCGCCCCGAAGTGATCATCGACGATGCCACCGAATCGAGCAACAATCGACGAAGCCCCGCCAGATCCCCATCACTCAGGCGCAGTTCTGCCTGCGAGGCGATCATCTCAGTGGTCTGGCGGACATGCAGCTCGGATTGAGCCGCCGCTGATTCATCAACCGATCGAGCAGAAATCCAGACCACCCCGCCCACAACAAAGGTGAGGATGGCGATAAAGGCCATCCCGGTCATCGCAACGAGCGACTCGCCGCGATCAAAGAGTTTGCGAGATTTCAACGATCCCGATTGTTCTGCGGTGCTCATACACTGACCTTCTGAAAGGGTTGATTGGGCAACTTTCGTATCGACGAAATCGCCCCCCACTTCAACCCAAACCAACCAGCATGCAGTCAGTCCGTGTTATCGGACGCCGTCTCAGAGCTCGGAACTGGGTGATCCGGCAAACACCTACCCAAACAATGCATGAACACCTTCGGCAGACGGCTACCACCCGATCGCCAGCCTGGGTCCAGAAAAAAACCGTGGTTCTGAGCGGGTCCACGGTCATTGGGATCGGTTGATGAAATGGGCGCGGGAGGATTCGAACCTCCGAAGGCATTGCCAGCAGATTTACAGTCTGCCCCCTTTGGCCACTTGGGTACACGCCCAGGCAATCAGTTGTCGGCTCAGCGGGTGAGCCCCGGGGGTCAATGGGCGCGGGTGGATTCGAACCACCGAACACTAACGTGAGAGGATTTACAATCCCCGTCCTTTGGCCGCTTGGATACACGCCCCATGTTACTGGCGGATCGTCCCGCCCAAAGCCACCTCTCGGACTCAAACCGAGGACCTGCAGATTACAAATCAGCTGCTCTATCAACTGAGCTAAGGTGGCGTGATCTGTCGTCCCACGCGGCAGGGTCATCCGTGCCGTTCAGGGACTCAAAGATCAGAGCCCCGCATTGCGAGGCCCTGATCGTCAAATGGGCTATACAGGACTCGAACCTGTGACCCCCAGTGTGTCATACTGGTGCGCTAGCCAACTGCGCCAATAGCCCAAAGCGGGAGGATTGTACCCATCAACCCTCAAAATGCAAATAACAGAGGCATTCGGGCGTGCGAAAACCCTGACCACGCGCACGAAACGGGTTATTGCCCCAGGATGACGATCTCAACCCGGCGCGAGGCCTGCTTGGTGCCCTTGGGGTTGGATGGCCCGAAAGCCGCTGAGTAGATGCGATCGTTGTTCACACCCTTGGTCACCAGGTACTCCTCCACCGCCAACGCACGCATCGCGCTGAGGCGCTCGTTGGTCTGCCACTTGTCTTTGGTCTTGACCAGCTTGTCGGTGTCGGTGTAGCCCTCGACCCGGATCTCGTTGCCCGAATAGGTGCTGCGGATCACGCCCACCACTTCGTCAAGGGTTTTCTTGGCGTTGCTCCGCAGATCTGCGGAGCCAGAGTTGAAGAGCACCTCGCTGGCAACACCCACGACGATCGAACCATTGCGGGCGCTGAGGTCCACGCCGCTGATGCCCTCAAAGCCCGTGCGAGGCTGTGCCTGTGCCGAGCTGAGATCGCTTTGCAGACGAGCGTTCTCGCCGCGGAGCTGCTCGTTCTGGCTCTGGAAAGCACTGTTGCTCTCGTTGGCCTGGCGAACGCTTTCCTGAAGCCCGGCGATGCGTTCGCGGAGTTGTGTGTTTTCATCGATCGCGGCGTCATAGTCACGCTGGGAGACTGATTTACAGCCAACCAGCACCATGCACAGTGCGCCTATCCCGAGTATTGCGAGTTTGCGTGTGTTCATTCTTGCACCTCCAATGTGCGTTCCCATATGGTCATTGGGTCTGTGTCTTGGCCGACTCTCATCGGCGCTCATTGAGTGTATCCGCTCTTGGCTCGCTGCGCCGAACTCAGCACACGCATCCACATCGAATCCACCGAAATTCACATCAGGATTTCAGGGCAAGTTCAGCGGGCCCTGCATCCCAAAGATCTGTCCCAGCACGAGTTCAACCGCTGGCTTGCCCAGCACCACCATCAATGTTGCGATGGCGAGGAACGGGCCGTAGGGCATCGCCCGATTGAGCTTGCCCTTAAATACTGTCGCGACAATCGCATACGCGACGCCGACGAAAGCCGCGAGGAAAAACGCGATCACCGGATCGATCCATCCCAGGCAAGCACCGACCGCAGCCATCATGTGCACATCGCCCAGGCCCATCGCTTCCTTGCCGAACGCGAGCGTCCCCCCGATTCGCACTGCCCAGACCACCCCGCCCGCGATGAGATAGCCCATCAGCACGCCGCCGAGCACCACAAGCCAGAGTGGCGCGTTGACCGGCGCCAGTTCGACCCCTGTTCCGGGTACCTGAGTCCAAGGCCCGTACTGCTGGGTCACAAAGAGCTTCATCAACCACGCCCCAACGAAGCCCAGCACGATCGGTGGGCACAGAAACGCGAGTTCCTTCACCATCTCTCGGCGGGCGTGCGGGTAGAGCAGCCAATCCTCAACGCCGCTCTCGGCGGGCTGTGCCTGATCGGTATGATCGGCATGATTGTCTGGTTCGGCAGGCTCGGTTTCCGGTAGCACGCTTGGCACGATCTGAACATCTCTGGCCGTGGCTAAATCCGCACCCAGATCCGCGGCTTGGATTTGCTCTGGCTGCGGCTGATCGCTTTGCGTGTGGTGGGCCTGATACCAGGCGTCGAAGTCTGCAAAGCTGCGGGTGATCCAGCCGAGCTTGAGCAGCAACAGCGAAACGAGCAGCCCCACGCTGCCACCGATGCCCATGCCGATGAACTTCCAGCCCGCCAAACCACCGGTCGCCAGAGTCCAGACCTCTCCGGGCGCGGTGAACCACTCCATCCGCGCCGCATTGGGTACCCGCAGGTACTCAAAGCCGGGCACCTGCACCGGGTTGCCGTATTTTTGATGGAACCAGACCGCGTGGGCGGTGTGCAGCACCAGCGCCACCCCGGCGGGAACCCAGGTGAGCGTCAACGGGATCGTCGAGGTGCGTGCGTCGATGATCGTCATCGCCACCAGGCAACCGACCAGAACCAGCAGTACCACCGTCGCCGGCCAGGTCAGCAAGGCCCCGTTGTTGGCCCATTCCGGCGCGATCTGCCCCAATCCCCAGATCGCATCGGCGGGGACGATGTACCAGAGCGCCCAGATCCCGCCGAACAGCAGCGCCACGATGGTTTCCACAATCGGGTACTCGGGTGAGATCTTGGATTTGCAGAATCGGCATTTGCCCCGGAGCAGGATCCATCCGAAGATCGGGATGTTCTCACGCCAAGTCAGCTTGTGGTCACAGCTCGGGCAGCGCGAGGTCGGCACGACCACGCCCAGACCACGCGGCATGCGATACACCAGCACGTTGATCAGCGACCCGATGCACGCGCCGACAGCCGTGACAAACACCAGTATCGTGAACCAAGGCAGCATGTAAATCAACCACTGAGGCATCGTGGATCCATCGGCTCGTTGGGCGGTCATGCTCGAAAGAGCGAAGAAATCAGGCCTGTTCGTCTTCGAGATCAGCCGCGTTGAGCTCGACGATGCGCTGCTCTGCCCGATCCAAGATCGTGCGGGCCCGCTTGACCAGTTCGATGCCCTGCTCGTAGCCCTTGATCGACTCTTCGAGCCCCAGATCGCCGCCCTCGATCTGGTCCACGACCGCTTCGAGCTGCTCGATCAGTTGTTCATAGGGTGTTTCATCTTGCTTTGGTTTGTTTTTGCTCACACCCAAGTCTAGCTCAGCCAAACAGGCCGGGGCCATCCTGGCTCGGGGGCTTGGTCGTTCGTTTGGATCGGCGGGGTGATGGTCGTGAGGGTGCTAATCGGGGATCTGCCGCGCCACCCCCACCATCGACCCTTGACCGCACGCGCCCGTCGGGAAGCACCGTTTCGAGCGTGGTCCCCGGGGTTGCTTGGGCGATGGAACGCAGGGCCTTGCCGTTTGGGCCCAGTGTCAATGTGAAGCCGCGGGCCAGCACCTGCGCCGGGCCGATCGCGTGCAGCTCCCTGGCCGTGGATTCGAGCTCTTCGCGTCGCTGGGCCACGGCTCTGGCCATGACGCGATGCATTCGAGCAGCGAGCTGCTCGATGCGTTCCTGGCGTCGGGCGTGGACGGCAGCGGGTTGCACTCGGGTGAGCCGGATCGCCAATCGATCCAGCGCCGAGCGCTGTCGAGCGATGCGTTGCCTCAGCCCGGACCCCGCGCGTCCATGCAGCGCCTGAACCCGGTCGCGGTGCACACGAAGGACCGCCCGCGGGTCGCTCATCGAGCGGGATTCGATCAACCGATCGAGGTGCTGACGCTCAAACCGGACGCGGTTTGCGATCGCTCGGGCGGTCCGGTTCTCGAGCGACGCAAGTTGTTCAAGCAGGGCCGCGCGGTCGGGCGAGAGGCGCATGGCGGCCTGGGTCGGTGTCGCTGCTCGCTCATCGGCGACAAGCTCGGCAATGGTTGTATCGGTCTCGTGCCCGATCGCGGCCACGATCGGGAGCTGCGAATCATGGATCGCCTGCGCGACTTCGAGTTCATTGAACGCCCACAGATCCTCGAGTGAGCCGCCGCCGCGGGTGACGATGATCGCATCGAGCGCCAACGCGGCCCGGCGCGCGTTGAGCGACCGAATCGCGCGGCTCACCTGCCCCTTGGCCTGCTCGCCCTGCACGCGGACATCCACGATCAGCAGCTCGATCGAGGGGCACCGCTTCGCGAAGGTGTCGATGACATCCTGAACCGCTGCCCCGTCCTTGCTTGTCACGATCGCGACTCTCCGCGGGAAGGTCGGCAGCGCTTTCTTGGTCTGTGGGTCGAACCAGCTCTTTGCGCGCAGCTCCTCCACCAGTTGCTTGTATCGCTGCTCGAGTGCGCCCTCGCCCAGAGGGGTGATCGAGGTGACAATCAGCGTCACCCGGCCCGATGGGGCGTAGAACTCGATCCGTCCTTTGGCGATGACCCGTTGCCCGTGCTGAGGCTGGGTCGCGCTGCGTGCGGCTGCGGACGCGAAGAAGACCGCGCCGATGACGGCCCGGTCGTCCTTGAGGGAAAAATAGTAATGCGTTCGGTGTGAGAGCGAGGTGATTTCGCCCTCGACGATGACCTTGGCGGGCAGCCCTGTCCGCAAGGCCTGATCGATGCCGCTCGCGAGCTGCGAAACAGTCATGGGGCGGTCACCGGGTGGATTAGTCGAATCCAAAACCGACTCCGGGGGCATATCGCCCCCGTTGCCGGCTCTCTTACCTGACCGTGCGCCCTTCATGCGTTCGGGATCGAATGGCAATCGCCCTGTCATGCACAGAGCATATTGCCCATCCCGCAGGCGATCATTCGTTGATCGTGACTTCTTCTTGTTTCTCGGCCTTGTCGGAACCGTTCCGCTGAATCATGCGTGCGACCGGCTGGGTCTGCAAGTGCAGCGGGAGCGAAACACGAACCGGTTCGTCGCCTCGATTCATGATCGATGCGATCGAGATCATGTCAATGCCACCGGCATCAACCTGCTCACGCGACTTGCCACGAGGCACATCAACGGGGCGTTCAAACACCGCTGAGGGCTCGGGGAGTCGGGCGTCTTGCTGCTGGCCCGCGTTTGGGTTGGTGAAGCTGCGCACGCCGTAGAACCCGTTGGAGCGCAACCAGTTGATGCGGGTGGATTCGAGCTTGCGGAAGAGTTCCTTGGTGCGATCGATCCGCTGGCGTCCGAACTGGGCCCGATCGGTTTCGAGTGAAGCGCCGCGGAAGAGCAGCTTGGCGGTCGAGTCGTCCGCTTTGGGAAGCGGCTGAAATGGGTCAATGGCAAATGTGCCGTCGAACATGCGGATGTAGATCATCTCGGGTGCATTCTGGCCGCCGAGTCTCTCGCGGTGTGAAGCGGGCCATGTGACCTGCCCGTCCTGCTGAACCTCGCCGATGACACGCCCCTGCGTGTCATCTGAGAACCGGACCTGGCGACGATCGACCTCGTTTGGGGCGACCATCCCGGGGATGATTTGGATGACATGGGGAGATGTGATCTGGCTGTTGTGGCCCTGAGTCGCGTTGCATGGTCCCAGCGCGAGTGTGGCTGCACCGATGATTGCTGTAAAGATTACCATTTGAGTCTCCAATCTTCGGTTGTGCTTCGGCCCACCCCCACGCATACACATCGCGCGGAGAACACGGGCTCAAGCCAAGTATGCACGAAAACCGCAGATTCACCACTCTGTTGACAGCTGTAGGGTTCGAATCACACAATACGCCCGGCTATCGGACGCTAAAGAGACCGATAGCACCGGATCGATGGCACTCAGACCGCATCGGTGCGCTGGGTCCGCTCGATCAGGGATTCGTAGGCCTCTCTGAGCGATTCGATGTGCATCCCCGAGCGTCGGTGCATGCGGATGTAGGCCCGGGACTTTGTCGCGTTCTCTCTGGCCAGCTCGGGCGATTCCATCACGCTTCGGATCTGCTCTGTCCATACCTCGCGTGCGCTTCGATCGACCAGGTATACACCCGAGTCGTCATTGAGCGGCTGAATCATGGGATCCTTGGCGGCGATCACGACCATGCCCGCCCCCAGCGCATCGAGCAGGAGCGTGCGCTCTTCGTGGAGCAAGTCGGGGTAAACCATCATATCGCAACGCAACAAAAGATCGCGGCGGTCCGCGGATCGGTCGATCACGGTGAAGCGGTCGGTCAGGTTTCGCTTCTTGACCCGATTCCACAAACTCGCTCGCTCGATCAGTTCGAGGTTTGCAAAGATCATCACATCTTCTCGCCCAGAGATCGCGTCGGCGATCCCCTCAAAGGCGGCGATGCTGTTCTCTGCGTTGCGACCGCTGCTCAGGAGGATGATGGAGATCAGCTTCTGCTCACGGAAGACTGGAACAGGGTCCTCAGGAACCTGTGCTCCCCAAGGCACATAACAGATCGAAGCCCCGGGCACCGCCTTGTGCAGTTCTGTCTCGAACGCTCGCTCGGGCACGAGAAACAGAATATGTTCGTCGTCGCTGATGTGCAGCCCGCGTGCGCTGTCGGCCAACCCCGATCTCCAGACCTCGAGCGCGACTCCGGCACCCAAGATCCGTGCGAGTTCACGCCCCATGCCCCACGCCCCGCCGCCGATCACATGAACGACATCGATGACGCCGTGCATGTCCTCAGCGTTCTTGGTCACCTGGCGTGCAATCTGCGCGGCTCTAATCTTCTGGGTCAGCGCCAGACCGCGGTCGGCGTAGTACACCGGTTCGCCGATGAGTGCAAAGCGGTAGCCATCGAGATTGCGATCCTTGGGGAGCACGAGCTGTGCGTCGACGCCCTCGACAGTGAGCCCGAGCAAGACACGCTCGATCAGTGCGCGTTCGTGTTTGGCAAACTGTGCGTCAACGAGGATCAGCACCCGCATGATGGACTCCAATCATTGAGACAACCGCCCAGGGATCAGCCATCCTGTTGATCGAGCACCCTGAAAGTGAGATCGGGTGGCGATGAATCATCGTTTTTCACGGCCTCGGTACGCCAGCAGCCGACCCAGTGGTCCTTGGCGACTTTGCGGAGCACATAGTCGCCCGCCGGCTCGTTGCGCTTGCATAGGTCTGCGGGCGGATCGCTCCAGGGCCACCATGGCGTGATGCCATCGGATGCCCCGGGGAGTTGCTTGAACTCTTGGGGGTTGTTCACGATCTCGGTGATGGTGGTCAGCCGGTCGAGTTTCTTGTGAACTACCGGGATGCTGGCGAGCAAGCCGCGGGTATAGGGGTGCATGGGGTTGTCATAGATGTCGAAGACATTGGCAAACTCAACGACACGCCCGGCGTACATCACACACACCACATCGGCGTTCTCCGCCACCACACCCAGATCGTGGGTGATGAGCATGACCGCCATGTTGCGTTCTTGTTTGAGCGCTTTGAGCAGCTCAAGAATCTGCGCCTGAATCGTCACATCGAGGGCCGTGGTCGGCTCGTCGGCGAGCAGCAAACGGGGCTGACATGCCAGCGCCATCGCGATCATCACACGCTGGCGCATGCCGCCTGAGAACTGGTGCGGGTACGCCTTGAGCCGAGCGACCGGATCGGGGATGCCGACGGCGTCCATCGCTTCGATCGCAATCTTCTGTGCTTCTCGCGCGTTCACATCCTGATGCAGCGTGATCGCTTCGATGATCTGATCACCTACGGTGTAGACCGGGTTGAGCGAGGTCATTGGCTCTTGGAAGATCATCGCGATCTCGTTGCCGCGGATCTTGCGCATCTCCTGCTCGCTGAGTTCGAGCAAGTTCACGACACGCCCGTCGGCCAAGCGGTACATGATCTTGCCGCGATCGAAGCGACCGGGCGGGCGAGGGACAAGCTGCATCGAGCTCATCGAAGTGACTGATTTTCCACAGCCGGACTCGCCGACCACGGCCAGCGTCTGACGCGGGTACACGGTCATCCGCACGCCGTCAACGGCTTGGATTCGTGGGCCAGAGCCGTTGTCGAAGGATACGGCGAGGTCCTGAACCTGCATGATCGGCTGTTCAGCGGCGACTCCGCCTTCACTGCTGGGCTTGGATTGATCGATCGTGGGGTGTGACATATTCACTCCTGACATCTGCGAGATCGTGCCCGATCAGACGCGTGCTTTCTTGAGTTTAGGATCGATTGCGTCGCGCAGGGCTTCGCCGATCAGGTTGTAGGCCATCGTGGTGAAGAAGATCGCTCCGCCGGGGAAAATGGCCAGCCACCACAGGAAGTCCGAGGTCTCGCCCGATGCGTTAGAGAGCAGCGTGCCCCAACTGGCCTGCCCCGCTGGCCCCAGCCCGAGGTACGACAGGATCGCCTCGATCAGGATCGCCGCAGCGATCAGGAACGACGCATCGACGAGCACCGGCGTGACGCCGTTGGGCAGCATGTGCTTGAACAGGACCGACCAGAGCGGGAGTCCCATCGCGTTGGCCGCCTGAACATAGTCGGTTTCCTTGAGCTTCATGAACTCGGCGCGCACAAACCGGGCGGCCGTCGTCCAAGAGAAGCATCCGATGATCGCCATCATGACATAGATATTTCGGGGCAGCACACCGGCGGCCACGATCAATAGGAACAAGACCGGGATGGCCATGAAAATTTCAACGACGCGGTAGAGCAGCAGGTCGACCCAGCCACCGAAGTAGCCCATCAGTGCCCCGATGGTCACACCGATGACCACCGCGATCCCGGTGGAAACGAAGCCAATCGAGATGGAGAGACGGCAGGCATGGAACATCTGGGACAGCACATCCTGGCCCAGCGTGTCCGTTCCCAGCACATGGGTCGGCGCGGAGCTGGCGAGGACGGCGCCTTTGAGCTCCAACAGGTTGGTCAGCTCGCCCTGCTGCCAGCGGGTCTCGATATCATCGACCAGGTCGGCGATCGGATAGGACAGCAGATCAATATAGGATCTGGAAATCCTCTGCAGCTCACCGAAGGTTTGCTCAGTGATGGGGATCTCGGCGAGCTCTTCGTCGGAGAAGCTGGCCTTACGCTCGGCGTTGATCCGTGCCTGGTCCGCCAGCCGGTCCCACATCGAGTCGAGCGGTGTGGCCATCGGCTTGCGGTTGTACATCGATGTCTCGGACTGGTTGGGCGAGAATGGGACGATGGTATAGATCGCCTCCGCTGTGCCGGCGGCTTCCATGGCCCGATAGTCAAAGGTGCTTGTCTGCTCGGACCACTTCCATGTGCCCAAACCGATCGTCAACATCACGATCGCGGCAACAAAGCCCACGCGTGCGAGACTGCGGTAGATCCCGACCGAGATCAACAGAAACGGGATTGAGGAGATGACGGCGATGATGACAGACGCGGTCAGCTCGAAGAGGCCCCACTGTTCCACATCGCGCACCCAATCGGACGCGTCTCGGTGCGAAAAATAGCTTCCAACGGCCCCGACAAGCACGGCGGCGATGCCCAGTTGGACCCCGGCGGCCACGATCAGACGGAGCTTGGCCCCTCGGTCGAGTTGGCGGATGGGCCAGAAGAACAACGCTGGCGCACCCAGTCCCCAGACGATAAGCATCACATCCGCCAGCGTGAGCATGTGGATCATGGGCGATACAAGTTCTTTCCCTGTGCCCGATGGGTCGGGACGCCACAGGAGGATCGGATGGCCCGAAGCGACTAGCGGCGAGAAGAGCGCAAAGAACGCGACGATCGCGATCCACACAATCCCGGCGACGGCCGCCGGGCGTGTGACAACCTGAGACCATGCCTCGGTCCAAAAGCCCTTGGCAGGCTGATGACCTATGCCCTGGGCGAGCTGCACGCCGGTGACGGAACCCGGTTGATCGGTCGCGGTGGTCATTTGTAGGAAATCCTTGGGTCGGCGATCGAATACATGATGTCGGCGAGCAGCAGCGCGATGAGATTCACGGCCGCGATCATCATCGTGTTGGCCAGCAGCAGCTCGCGGTCCTTGAGATAGATCGAGTTCAGGGTGAGCTGCCCCATGCCGGGGATGGTGAAGATCTGCTCGATCACGACCGAGCCGGCGAGCATCGCGGGGAAGATCGAGACGAACATGGTAATCAAGGGCAGCAGCGAGTTACGGAAGACATGCCGCCAGACGATGTCCTTGTATCCCACACCCTTGGCCTTGGCGGTGCGGACATAGTCCATGTTGAAGTTGTCGAGCATGGCCGCGCGGGTCTGCTTGGAGAGAACGGCGAAGCCGCCGTAGACCAGACATACCACGGGGAGGCAGACATGCCAGAGCATGTCCAGGACATATCCCGGCTCCCATCCGTTGGGTCCGATGTAAGGGAGAAACGCGAATGAATCTGCCTGTGAGCTGTGCATTCCGCTGGCTGGGAACAACCCGAAGAGATAGTCCTGGTTGGCGAGGTAACCGATCATCAGCACGCCGGCGAGGGGGATGGGGAACGACCAGAGCGCAATGTAGAACGAGCCGCTGATTCGGTCAAAGAACCCGCCCGCCCGGACCGCCGCGAGCATGCCCGAGGGGATGGCGATGAAGTAGATCAACGGCAGGGCGATGAGGTTGAGCAAGATCGTGATCGGAAGGGCCTCGGCGATGAGTTCACTCACCGGGCGGGACTTGGAAAACGACACACCCAGGTCGGGCTTGGAGATCGCCACACCGGGCAGAATGCCGATACCTGCCTGCGGGTACGGCTGGGCCTGAAAGATTGCGGAGAGCTGCTCACGCTCGAGTTGTGCAAGCTCGTAGTGACCGATCAGCTCCAGCCCAAGGCGTTCGATCTCGGGGTACCGGGGGGACGCTCTGAGCTGCTCCTCGTAGCGTTCGAGTTTGTCGAACTCGATCTGCCCCTGCTGGTCGCGAACGCCACGGATTTCCAGCTCATCCAGCGCCCGCCCCATTTCCGTGCCGAGCATGGCCCGCCCGGAGATCAGCCGCGCCCGCGCACGAGCATACTCGTTGGCCTGGCGACGATAGACACGCGATTTGGTCTCTCTGTCCGCGTCCGGTTCCCATTGGTATTCGGGAATCTCGGGTGTTGCGGGAAGTTCATCGACGAACCAAGATGCAAGCGGCGGGCGTTTGACCTCCTTGGGGTTACGGACATATTCACCAGTCGGGTCGATCTGGTCACGCACACCGAACTTGATGGGCGAGATGCGTCCGAGCCAGCGGACATATTGCACCGCCGCCGGCGCATCGAGCCCATAGCGATCGTCAAGGTAGGCCTGCTTCTGTGCGCGGCTGGTCGGATCGAGCCCGCCCGCGTCCGCATTGAGCGATGCCCCGATCCCGCCCGGGCTCAACGCGATGAGCATGAACACCAAGAAGGTGATCCCCAATAGAGTTGGGATCATCAGCAGCAGACGCCTGAGAATGTATACACCCATAAAAGTCGCCCCTTGCGATTAGTTGTTGGCCATCGGGGCGCGGAAATACTCGCGGGGCTCAAGCCCAGACGGGTATGTGTGCACATTCTTGAAATCGCTATCAATGAACCGCAGCCACGGCGCCACGCGGACGAAGGTGTAGGGCTGCTCTTCATGTACGAGCTCGTGGAAATCGTGGAAGTGCTCCATCCGCTCATCGAAACCCAGCGTGGCCTTGATGGCATCGATGTGCTTGTCCTGCCCGGCGTCCCACTGGATGAAGTTGTGACCTTGATTCTGGATCGAGTCGGTGTGCCAGATCTGCTTGGGATCTGACTCGGGCGCTGATGCCGACCACGAGAGGGTGATGGCATCGAAATCACGGTTCTTGAGGATCTGGATGTAGAGCGACCAATCCACGATCTTGGGAACGCAGCGGATGCCCACCGAGGCGCACTGGTCGATGAGATACTTCTGAAAGCGTTCAATCGTCTGCCCACCGGATGCCCGTGTGAACTCGAAGACGAACTCGTCGCCGCGCTCGTTCTCGAGGATGCCGTCGTTGTCACGATCGGTCCAGCCGGCCTCGGCGAGCAGCGCCTTGGCGCGGTCAGGGTCATAGGGCCAGGGCTCGATGTCCGGGTTGGCGGCCGGTGAGGGCGGGTTGTTGGGGCCGACGGCGACATCACCGATGCCCTCGTAGATGTCGTTAATGATCAGCTCGCGATCAAGGATCATCGTCATCGCCTGTCGGACGCGTTTATCGTGGAAGGGTGTCTGGGTTGTGCCGCTGCGGAGCCCGCACTGCCACCCGATAAACGAATATCCCGAACGCATGTTGACCCATTCGAGCGAGTAGGCCCGGTCCTCCCATCCCGGTTCGCGTGATACCTGCACAAACTGGGGAGAGCTGGGAAGGATCATGCTCGCGTTGCCGTTGCGGAACTCGGTGAGACGGGCGATGTCCTCGGTGATCGTGCGGAATCGCATCGAGGCGAGTGCGGGCTTGGGGCCCCAGTACTGCTCGTTACGCACGAGCACGACATCCTTGCCGGGCGACCATTGGTTGTCGATATCGAGGTTGTCGAGCTTGAAAGGGCCCGAGCCCATGAGCAGACCCGTTGCTGAGTTGATCTGGGCGGGTGTGAACTTCGAGTAGAAATGCGCGGGAAGGACCGGGAGCAGCAGGGCCGATTGAAGGTTGTACGCGTCGGGCTCTTTAAAGGTGAACTCAACGATCTTGTCGCTGATGGCCTCAACCTTGTCAATCTTGTCAAGGATCGAGCGGAGGGACTCGGTTTCGAGTTCGGGGTTGTTGATGTAATCGTGAAACGAGTAACGGAGATCCTCGGCCGTGATCTCGACGCCGTCGGAGAAGTTCACATTCTCGCGGATCTTGACGCGCAGCCAGTACCCGTTTGTGTCGTACTGCCACGCCTCGGCGAGCACGCCCTCGAGCTCAAGGGATGTCGGGTTAAAAGAGGCCAAACTCTCGTACACATAATCACCCACACGGCGCCCGTAGGTGTCTTCGGCGAGAATCGGTGTGAGCTTGGCAGGCTGAGCCTCGAAGACCTCGGTAAACTCGCCACCCAGGCGGTAGCCCTCCATCTCATAGGGTGGGCTTTCAAAGTCGAAGTTGGGCTGCCACTGAACGGGGACATCGCCCGGGCGTGCCCAGCTCTCGTCGTTGCTGATAACGCCCTGGCTGCCCGCGTGTGCCGCGCCCCCGGGGGGAGTGATGCTGATCTGACCGGTCTGCAGGTTTCGTTCCAGCTTGGCCAGCTGCTGTTCAACGGTGCCGACCTTGGAGAGGACATCCTGGTTCTGACGCCATTGACGATCGCCCTGTCGCATGTTCATGAAGGTGAGCACGCCGACCACCACGATCAGCACCGTCAGGACAAAATCTTTGAAGCCAAACTTGTTCTGCATGGATTTCTCTCGTTCGTGTGTACGAATCTAGGAACAGGCCCCGAACTGGGGAGTATCAGTGTATCATCTTGATCGCTTGGGATCGAATGCCTCACGCAGTCCCTCGCCGACAAAGTTCATCGAGAGCAGCGTGATCCCCAGCAGCAAGCACGGGAAGAACAACAGCCACCAGTGGCTGCGATAGGTGTTGAGTTCGCCCAGCCCCTCGGCGGCAAGGTTGCCCCAACTGGGCAGCGGCGGCTTGACCCCGATGCCCAGAAAGCTCAGAAAACTTTCCTGCAGAATCGCCTGAGGCACCGTCAGTGTCGCATAGACAATAATCGGGCCCAGCAGATTCGGAAGCAGATGCCGAACAAAGATGCGCACGGGCGAGCTGCCCACCGCTCGGGCCGCTTCGACAAAGGGCTGGTTCTTGAGACTCATCACCTGACCCCGGATCACGCGGGCCATCGTCAGCCAACTCACGCCGCCGATCGCGATCAGCAGCGTCAGCACATCCAGCGCCGTGCGCTTGCCGACCGAGATATCCCGCGCCGGGTACTTCACGCTCGCCTGCCCGAGCAACTGCTCGCGCAAATCCGGGTCTCGCGCGAGCAGTTCGGTGGCGTCTGAGCGTGTAAACGCCACTCCAGACTGGATCTGCATCTCGACCACTTGGGTACGCATCCAATCTTCTTTCGCCTTGGAGCGGGTCACCCATTCATCAACAACCGCGTTGCTGGCGACCGCGAGCAGCACAACCAGCAGGATATACGGCAGGCCATAGAGCACATCAACGATGCGCATCATGACCGAGTCGACCTTGCCGCCGATATACGCCGCTAGCGCCCCGTAGATTGTCCCGATGCTCACGCTGAGCAGCGCTGCGGCGATGCCGATGGTCAGCGAGATACCGCCGCCCGCGAGCAGTCGCGTGAGCAGTGAGCGGCCCAGAAGATCAGACCCGAGCGCGTACTGCGGCCAGAGCGGCTTGATCAGTTCCAGCATCGGCCCGTCTTGTGCTTCGAGCAACTCATCAACCGTCACGCCGTTGCGTTGGGCCACCTGAGCCAACACCGCACGATCGACGGCCGCGTTGGCACGCGCGATATCAAGCTCATCGAACGGCAACCAGCTCGGTGGCAATCGCCCCTCGATCGGAGCACCCGCGTCGTAGCGTGGAACGCCCACAGATTGTCCGTCTGAACCGACAGCGCTGCCCAGCGTCCAGGGCAGCGTCCCCAGGCACGCGATGAGCATGGAGACCAGCACAACCAAGCCGATCATGCCGGGCACCGATCGCGTCAGCGGATTGTCGCGATGGCGCGCGGGCGCACGCATCGCCGGGATGGACTGATCGGTCTGAGCAACCATGATTTCGGGGCTCTGCCCGCGGCTTGGCATGTGCACACCTTACCCAATCGTGCGTGTTCATGTGCACCGCATAGCCGCTTTCTCGCTGACAGTTGAATCTGAACCATCCAGCAAAAGTGGAACGAAAAAAAAGCGTGCACCGGGTTGGGTGCACGATTTGCGTGATCGATCGAAACTTTGAGAAACAGAATCGAGAATCAGAGAGACAGGATTTGAACCTGCGACCTTCTGGTCCCAAACCAGACGCTCTACCAAGCTGAGCTACACTCTGTCGAGGGCAAGTTTAGCCCTCAGTTTGAACTTTGTCTCTCATCGGCTCAAAGCGGGATCTCCTTGAGCAGGACAATATTGGGCTTATCGCCCGGCTCGACCACATTTGTCCGGTCCACAATCATCAGATACCGCTTGTGGAGCGAGGGGATCAGGGGGTCCTGGGGGCGAAGATTCGCCACATCCGACTCCTTGTAACCCTGCAGGACAAACCAGACGGCGTAGTAGTCCGAACGCACGCTGAGCATGTTGACCACCCCGTTGGCCATCGCCAGCTTCTCAGCGTAATCGTCCACGGTCTGACCGACATTATCGCTGCCAAAGACCTGCGGCAGGATCGTGATCTCGCCGTCAGGGCCAGGTTCGATCCCCTGAGCGCGTTCATCGTAGCCCAGCTGCTGGATCGAGAGGTGTCGCAGTCGGTTCCAGGCATTCGCGTTGGTCGATTCAAACTCGGGGTCGGCCTGCACCGCGAGCAGCTCGCCGAGCGATCCGAAGCCCGGGGTGTTTCTCAGCCCGTCGATGCCCGTGAAAGTCCGCCGATCGAGCACATTGGTCGGGATCGTGCCCAGCGTTGGGTCCTCGTCGACAAGGTTGTTGAGGAACGCGGGC
This sequence comes from Phycisphaerales bacterium UBA1924, assembly GCA_965283805.1. Lineage (GTDB taxonomy): Bacteria > Planctomycetota > Phycisphaerae > Phycisphaerales > UBA1924 > UBA1924. The sequence continues at coordinate 1,121,713 of CBDIPV010000001.1, forward strand.
AGGTTGGGCGTGCTGACACCCACAAACGCGGGGGCAAGGTCATACGAATCCATAAAGGGGTCGGGCCTGGCCGCCGTGTTGGGGATGCCGTAGAGACGATCGCGGTACGCGACAATCGCGGCGGCCACATCGGGGTTCTGAGCGAGCGATATGAAATCGGTTGCAACCATGTTATCAGGGACATCCGTATCCATATATTGGCTGCCCCACCACTCCGGCTCGATCATGCCGCCGGTCGGGCCGTTCACATACTGTGCACGGCTCGGGCTCAGCCCGGGCAGCAAACGCAGCACCTCGACGGGGGCCGTGTTGATGTTGATGCTCCCGAAGGTCGGGCGGGTCAGGTCCTGTGCAATCAGTGCCATGCCCGTCGGGTTGACCGGGTCGGTCGCCTGCTCGATCGGAGCGATCGCCCGCGCCCGGTCGATGACCCCCAGCGCCATGGGCACGCCGCTGCCACGCAGCCAGTCATCGCCGACGGTAAACTCCGGCGGGTTTTCGCTGGTGTTGGCGTTGTAGTAGGACACATACCGATCGAGGGCGAGGCGGCCGTCGTCGAGCACACGCTCTTGGATGTTGGCGGCATCGGCCCATGTAGAAGACCAGATGTTGTCCGCGGTCATCGCTGCTGGGTTCGGATCCTCGTATCCGAGGGCGATCGCCAGCGCTTCGGTGAATGTCATCCACTCGTCTGCAAAGTAGTTCGCGTTGTTGTCATCGAGAGAACCCGGGCTGTCAGGCGCATAGGTTGGACCAATCCCCAGGGGCAGAAGCAGATCGGCGAGACGCTGCCCATTGGTCATGGTCGGGCTGTTGGTCGCGATCTGAGGGCGCATGTTGTCCGCCGAGAGGTCTGATGGGATTGACGCGTCCATCGAAGTGATGGTGTCACCCTGATGCAGCCCGATCATCCCGGCACCGGGGTGGGTCCACTTTCCGCCGTTACTGTCGCGACCAAACTTCTCGGCGGGATTGCTGCCGTTGTTGACAGCGACTTCGAGGATGCGTGTCTCCGTCTTTCTGAATGGAGGGAGCGCCCCGGTCACCACGACCGGATCAACCGTGAACATGTCCCGTGGTTTAATATGCACCTCGTAATCCGATTTCGCGAGCGAGTCAAAGCCAGCGAAAATATCGGTTCCGATCGTGGGGCCCGTGACATCACGGAAGTCTTCTATTGACAAGGGCTCGGAATAGGAATCGAACTCATTGATGACGGCATCGGCTCGGACCTGCCGAGTGCGCAGCATCCACTCACGCACCTGGCCGGCCTCTTCATCGTCGATCTCGAAGTTCGAGCCGTCGTAATCCGTATCGTTGGAGTCTTTGGTCGTCGATGTATGCCAGCGGAGTATGGAATACCCTGTGTTGTCGTTGCGGACCTCCGCGTTGATCTCGTCGGGGCGCCCCGGGTCTGGGTAGTTCTCTTCGAAGCCGACCGTGTTTTCAATTTCTTGGTCCCCATCGAGCAGCTTCTGCGCGACACCAGTGACGGCGAAGCGATCAACGAGCAGATCGTTGTGCAAGAGATTCTGGGTGATGCGGTTTGCAAACCGCGTGTCATTCTCTTCTTCTGCGGGTGTCGTGATTTTCTTCCACAGACGGACCTCAGTGTTGTCTTTACGCCCCGTGGCCATCTCGATCTGGTCAAACATCGGGCCCGTGTGCGTGCCGGCGCTGTTGAAATAGTCGTACACAACCGTGTCCGGCAGATACTCACCGGTCTGTGGGCTCATGGGGTGGATCATGACCGGGAGACCGATGAGGTCATCTGGATCGAAATTCGCGGCACGAGGTATAAACTGGTTGCTCACCCATTCTTCCGCAGGACCGGTCCAGCCCCTGAAATCTGTGCCGTCCACGAGCCCGTCCATATCAGCATCGGTGCCTGTGCCGGGAAGATATGTGTCGGGCAGGTCGCCATAGGCATCGAGCACATCCCGCCATTTTGATTCAATCGCAAGCTCATTGGTGCTTATATCAAAGGCCGGGTATGCGATCGCGAAAAAAGTTCGTGTCTCACCCGGGGCCATGACCACATTGCGAGCGGTGAAATCGGGGTAGCTCGCGGGGTCGAGATACCCGCCGGTTGGGGGAATGCTCGTGCCGGGGTTCATGCTGGACCCACCAGAGATGGTCAAGGTCTGATCGATTGTTCGTGTACTACCGCTATTCATGTCGGGCGCGTAATAGCGCTCGAACTCCGCGAGCTTAAAGAAGTAGCCGTTCCACTCAATGTAGTAGCCGAACTCGAACTGATCGGTCGATGTGTCGATGATATTTTCGTTGTTGGGATCGCGCATGCGGGTCAATGGGTCACGCGTGTTTCGTCCCTCGCCACCAAGCGAGATCGCCTCGTCCCAGGGGTTGTGCAACTGGAACGCGATGCACTTCATCAACAGATCCGCGTTGCCAACAATGTCATCGTCGCCTTTGATCGTGATCGGCACCAGATCGGTTTCATCGGGGATCGGGCCAACCAAGCCGTTCGGGCGGCGACGGGGGCGAACATCGGGGAGGTAATCGAGATCGCCCCCGACGGTATCCGATGCGTCGGTATACAGATAGAAAGTCGTGACCTCGGAAATGATGGGTGTCGCCTCGATGCCGTACACATTCACCGCCTGCCGATGAACATCGAGTTGATTGTCCGCGAGCACGGTGGGCGGCACGGGAGTCCCGGGCTCGGCATCAAAGAACAAGCCCGCGGCACGCCCCGGGTAGTCTCGGTACCACTGATTGCTGGGCTGAATCATGTCCGCGTTCGTGGGAAAGTTTGTGGTGCTGGTCAGGTCGTTGCGACGGTTGTTGTCGACCAGCAGCGTCGCGACGCTGGGCGTCTGATCGCCGTCGGCAAAGTCCTTCATGTTCACGGCCGCGTGCGCCGCGATGCGCAGCGCCAGCTCGGGGCCGCGATGCCCATAGAACAAGGTCGAATATTCGAAAGCATCGTGCATGGAGATATCGTTCTCCCACGCAAGCGATCGCATATCTTCGATCCCACCCGCCAACGATCCGGTGTAGACCCCGAACAGCGTGTTGGCGCTGCTGACCGCGCTCGAAAGCAGCGGCAGCGACGATTCGCCGCTCAGTGCTACCGGCATCGCAGCGTTGGGCACACGCTCATCGGGTGACAGCGGGACATAGCCGCTGACCGTGGTCATGCGTCGGCGCGGCGACAGCGAGAGCATCGCCATCGAGTTGAATGACACCCGGCCATTGACCTCGCGGATGCCCGGGTTGTCATAGGTCGGCGGCGTGTTCGGGTTCTGCGAGATATCGCTCATCGCCAAGCCGTGCTGGAAGCGATCGAGCGAGAGCGGGCGGTTGCTGAACAGCGGGCCAAGCCGCCTGGTCTGCAGCGCGTCGTCCAGCACCCCGGTCTGCGGGCTCTCGTATCGCCCATCGACCACGCGCTCAAGCCGGCTGGTGAAGTCGGGGTCATTGAGTCCGTGATAGGTCAGCAGTTCGGTGAGGTCGTCGAGCCCATAAAGACCGCTGCCAAAGGTGTTGGTCGAATCGGTGTTCGCCATCGCCAGCGAGCCGTTGAGCGGGTTGAGCCGCCCGACACGCTGATACTGCTCGAACCGCTGCTCTTGGGTGATCCGGCCCGGTATCACCGCGGTGTCGCTGGGATCGGCCTGATATTGCAGCAGATCAGTGCGCTGCGAGACGGTGCCGCCGAACTCAAGGTCGTAGCCCTTGTATTTGTTGCTGAGTGTGCCGCCGAGGTTGTATGAGCGTTTGAGCGCTTCATAGGCATAGCGCCCGATCAGCATCGCTGAGGAGCTTGAATCGAGATTGCGCGGGTCGCTGGTCGCGCCGATGGGCCACTGGTGCTTGTAGTTCCAATAGTCCGCGACATCACGGCGGATATTGCGATCTTCAAACCCCGCAGAACCCTGAGGGCGTGTCGGCCCGTACTGCGGCTCATCAGCTGCGACATACGGACGATGGGCCGCGCCAAGCGACATCGGCGACATGTTCCCCTGATACAGATAATCGCTCGCGGCGTCCTGCATCGTCAGCAGCCGGCGCAGGTCCACATCCGCCGGCGTCAGACCGATCGGATACTCCAGCGTCGGGGGCACCAGCTGATCGGTCGCCGTATTCACATTGACCATCGAGCTCAGGTCGATCGCACGAGCCGCGATGAAGTAGCGAAAGTCGCCCTGCTCGTACAAAGATTGGATGTCTTCGCGTGGCTGTGAACCGCCGCCCTCGCCCGTATCGCGAGCGCTGCGAAGCTCGAACCAGCGTGAATCGGCGAAGCCGTCGCCGTCGGCATCGGCGTATTGATAGTACGGATAGTCGGGATCGGCCCAGCTCGACTCATTACCATTGCGACTGAGGGTCACGAACGGCTGATTCATCGGCATCAGCATGAAGCGCTGATACATCGTCCACACCGCGGGGGTGTTGTACAGATCCGAGCCCGTCAGCCCGATCATCTGCGGGTCGTTGTAGCCGGGGATCCACACGCCCTCGACAGCCGGATCAAAGGCCCGGATCAATGACTCAGGATCCCCCTGCGTTGCTGGCCGCAGCAGCGAAAGATAGTTGCTCATGCGCCGGATATCGCGCATATCAACACGCGGGGAGGTCCCAAAGCCCGGTTCGGCATCAAAGCCGCCCACAGCAGTATCCGCTCCCAATAGACCACCATAGTTCTCATCGGGAACAGTCGGGCGCAGATTAAACAGGTTCACAGGACGCCCATCGGGCGCGAAGTTGGAGATTTGCAGCCAGTCGCGATTGTCGAGGAAGTTCTTGGAGTTGGGATACGACTGATCAAACAGCTCATAGCTTGCGAACGGGCGTTCGTCCAGCACCAACGGGTCACCCGGATTCCCGAGAAAGGTCGGGGTGGTCGAGGCGAGCCACGGGTCGCTGGCAACACGATAATCGGTCAGCGGCCCCAAGCCGCTCATCTCAAACGGCCCACCCGTTGGAGTGAACAGGAGCGCCTCTTCGGAAGTGGTACCGATATCCACCTCGCTGCGCCGCGTCCAGTCGGTGTAGGGCGCATCGGTCACCTCGCGTCGCCCGAAGGGCTGCGAGTTCACATCGTATTGAACATATGCATCGAGGCGGTCGTCGCCGATCACGCCCGCGAGGTACTCGCCGACATTGATCGAGTTGTCACGCTGCTCGATCCGGGACTGGAGCGCGTTGGCGGCTCGGCGATCGGTGCGACCGATCGAGATGTAGACCGCCGCGAACACCGCGACCAGCGCCAGCGTCCCGATGACGATCAGCAGCGCGGACCCGCGCCGCTCAGGGGCGCAGCCCGCCGTGCATCGCAGTTCGAGTGCGGAGATGGTTCTGGGTTGAATCTGCTTATTCATTGCGTTTACTCCTCGCCCGTTCTCTAGGCGATGCGCACCTTCAGGTTCTGCCGGCCATTGCGTCGTGTGTGGTGCTCATCACAACGCGTCGCCGTGCGTCCCCATCTGTCTCTGTCCCCAAATCCGTCCCCGGATATCTACTGCTGCCGTTGTCGCTGTACTCAGTTGGGCTCGGGCACTTCAAAGATCACCTGGTAGGTTTCTTCAATGTCACGGTCGTTGGGGTCACCCAGCGACATCGTGATCCGGATGAGCTTGGGCCACGGCCAATACGCGCCGGCCTGCTGATCAAAGCCCGGGCGGGTTGCGAAGCCGAAGCAGGCCGCCTCGACCTGATTGGGCGGGCTGATCCCGATGATGCCCGGGCGACCCACGATCAGCTCCGGATCGGGACCACGCGGGCGATTCGTCGCGGGCACATCCGCCGGGTTCGTCCCCGCTTGTCCCGACTGGCGCGGGTTGTATTGGCGTGCGGCGAGCCGGTCGGTCTGCTCAATAAGCCCGTCGCCGTCCGAATCCACAAAGCGAGGCAGCCCGTACCAAATCAACTGCTTGAACGCTGGGTTCAGCGGATCGGTGATGCTGTTGTCCACAAACCCATATGACCATTCCACGATGAACTCGGTGCAACGCGGCACAAAGACCGACGCCCCGAGCATCTCCTGATTCGCTTCCGCGAAGACCCGCTCGAGGGTGCCGTCGTCGGTATCAGGAAAATCATTTTCGTTGTACAGCACGCGCGTCGGGATGTCCTCGTAGCGCACGCCGCCCAGGAAATCCTCTGCGACCAGATTCGATCGGGTGTGATCAAGATTCCAGGCGCTGGGCAGCGCATCGATCATCCACTGACGGATATTGCGCTGCTGGGCGGTATTCCCCGCCCCCCAAGCACCGCTGGCTTGCAAGCGGCCCAGGTTCAGCAGGCGATAGTCACCGGGGTTGGGTGCCAACGAAGGGTTTTCATAGAACCGACGCTCGAACTCGTCGCGGCTGCGGGCGCTGGTCGGCGGCGCAGGCGATGCCCGGCGTGCGAACGCATCGCCGTAGCCGAGATAGAACGAGGGTGTCTGGGTGGTGTTGACAGCCACCGACTGCAGCTCAGCGCGGATGGTGGCCAGGTCCTGCGTGACGATGTCCACGATGCCGCTGGTGCGCAGATTCAGCGGGTAGAAATCCGCCGACTGGGTCTGTCCGGTGAGCACGGTGTCATAGAGCGAGCGGTTGATGCGATCGCCAGCGCTGTTGAACCGTTCGCTGCCGCTGAGCGATTTGAAGATGCTGCGAGCAGCGGGCTGCAGCGCGATCTGGCGGGGCGAATCGAGCAACGCCGGACGCTGCAGGGGATCATCGCTCAGGAAGCCAAAGAGCTCATCGGGCACCAGCTGCCCCGCGCCCTGCGGGTTGGTGAGCAGCGTGACCTGGCGAAGCAGCGACCAATCCCGAGCGAACTCGTTGGGATTCACCAGCCCAACGGTCTCGACACCCAATCGTGCATCGAAGGCGTTGCTGAAGTTGTTGTCCCACGGCTGCGGGTTAAAGAAGTAGTTGTCATTGGCGTCCACATTGATCAGGTTGGGCGGGCGCTTCTGGCCATGCCCGTAGTAGATCGCGGCCTCGTTTGAACTCGCACGCATGTTCGAGGTAACGGCACGCCGCCCGGATTCAAAGTCGCCACGCGCAAAGAACATGATCTCATCGCTGCGACGGATACGCCCCGGCTCGCCCGAGAACCCGCCGAACAGGTTCGCGTCGAGGTTGGTCTGCTCGCCGCGATAGAGCTGGACATCGTTGCCGGAGTTCGCGTTCTTGTTGACGATCACCAGGAACCCGTCGCGGGTCATGCGTTCGAAGTCCTCACGCATGACGCGTTCGATGCGTGCCGCGAACTGGTTGAGTTCCGAGAGCTTGCGCCCGCGTGCAACCGTCTCGCCCACGCTGCTGAAGATCGTCGCGACCCCCACCGTCACAACAACGAGGATCCCGATGACCACCAGCATCTCCACGATCGTGAACGCATGCCGGCGTTGGTTGGTTCGGTTTCGCTGGTTCATGAGGCATCCTCCAGCGTCACAATCCGCACCGCCACAGGCGTACGCGGCGTAAAGATCACCTGACGCACCCAGCTGGCTCGCTCGTCATCGAAACTAGTATTCTGGGCGTTCGCACCGGGTTCGACATCATCGGTGTTGGAGCCGCCTGCGTTCCTGATCGTGAAAGGCGGATCAACCCGCACCACACGCTTGTTTTGAAACTCATTGAGCAGCGGATCATTCTGGTCAACAGTCGGTATCTCGACAACCGTGCGCACCACGCCGGTGTTATCCACCAGCTTCTGACCGACCTTGGTCGCAAACCCGACCGATGTATCGAACATCGGGTCACGCCCGTTGGTGAAGACCAGCCAATCGAGATGCTCTTCGTAGACTTCAACGGGTTGCGATTGGATCACGGCGTACAAATAGTCCGGGTTCCCATCATCTGCAACCGGGAGCCCGGTGTTGAAGTTGACCGCAACAGGGAGCAACGGGCCAGATGGCACACCGTTGCTGCCGGTGAGCACATCGCTCAGCGAATAGTCTCTGGGCACACGGATGCGGGCGTCAACGCGGCGTACAAAGATCGCGGCCTGAACGCGGTTGCCACCAGGCTCACGACGCAACGCAAGATCCCAGACATACTTTGGGTCCTTGCCCGAGTAGGGCTGCGGGTGCAGACGCGAAGCGAGCGGGAGTTGAACAACATATCGCTCATTACCCGCGGTGACCTGCTGGTCAAACTCGTCATAGGTCCAGAGCCCCGTGATGAAATTAAACTGCGGGAACTGTGTGTTCCAGCCCGGAAAACGCTGCCCGTCCGGAGTGGCCGCCCACAGGTATTCGTAGCGGTAATCCGGATCATCCACGGCCTTATTGAAGCCGTCGTCGATGCGTGAGAAATCAATCATCTCCGGGTTCGAGATCATCGCCGCCGCCGCCGCGGCCGCGTTCTCACCCTCAATCACCTCAAACGAGTCGCGCTGCTCAGCGATGATCGCGGGAAAAACCGCGCCAAGCCCGAGCATGCCGATCGCGAGCACCAGGACCGCGATCAAGACCTCGATCAATGAAAAGCCGTTCTGTCTCTGTGTCGCCGCATTCATCGCAGCACCTCCTTGAGTTCACCCGTGTACGACTGAACGAGGTAAAGGCGAGAGACCGGCTCGTCGTCAAAGTCTATTTGTCCACTAAAATCAGTATCCCCATCGATCCAACTGTCGATCTGCTCAATCACATCCTGCGCGTTGAACCCACCCATAAACAGGGTGTCGTCGAACTCGATATTCACATCACGCTCCGACTGATCGTGCGGCTTGTAAATCGTGTTGGTCACCGGGTTGAGCCCGCGAGCCCCGATGCCCAATGCCAGCTCACGCTCGTCATACAGCGCGACCCGCGTGACCGGCTTGACCAGGATCGTGTCGTTGCTGACCGTCCCGATCAACTGCTCACGCAGCGGCCCGTCGTTGCGGCCATACGAGAACCCATCGCCATCCAGATCGGGAGAAGTGAGCACACGAGTCGCCCAGATTTCCAGGTCCTCGGCAAGATCGATACGGAGTGTTTGCTCACGAAGATCAGGACGATCGCCATACACCCGCTCGCGGCTGTTGCGAGGATCAATGAACAGCGCCGCCCGTGTATCGCGGCTGACCGCGCCGGTGCGTGAATCGAATCGGATCATGAACGACTGGCGCGAAGTCGGGAGTTCCCGATCTACTGAGTCGAGCCCTCCATCGAGCCCGCCGCCATTGACCTGCTGGTCTTGCGGAAAGAACCCGGTCTCGGGGAAGACCCAGTGCGCTTCGTCCTTGATGGGCGAGCTTGCTTCCTCGCCGTACATGCTTGAGTTGTACCAAGTGGCTGCCCTGCCGCCGCCTGAGTCGATGTCGATCATCGAGCCGGGTGGCGCGTAGCCACGCACCATCCAATACGCCGGCAGACTGAGCACCTCGCCCACCGGGGCGGGCACAAAGACATCACGATCGAAGTACGGCAGATCGCCAAAGCCAGTGGATGGAGGCCCGCCACCGCCGCCGGGCCCGCTGCGAGCGGTCGTGGTCTCGCGGATCGTCCCGACCTTGATCGCCGGGATGATGTTGATGCGCTGCACGGTTGGGTCATACACAAAGACGACCGCGCCGTCCTTGCCCGTATTGATCGCCGCGTCGCGCGCCATAATCGACGACGCCTGCACCGCGTTCACCGCGAGCGAGCGATTCGACGAGTAGATCGTCGCCTGGAACGCCGGCACCGCGATCGTGAGCAGCAGCACACCGATCACGATCACCACCAGCAGCTCCACGACCGTAAAGCCGGGTCGGTAGGGATTCTTGATGTTAAGTAGTTGCGTCTGCATTAGCTGCCCACCTCATAGACATTGTCCGCCCACACCTCGCGCCGCATCTCGGCCTGCTCGACCGAATCCGAGGGCACATCGGTGCGTAGGAACGCAGCGATTGTTTCGATGTTCTCAGTGCCGAAGAACCCGTCTGGCCCGGCACTGACGATCGCGTATCGGGCGCCGCGGAGCTTGGAATCGTCACCGATATACTGGTTCTGCGACAATCCCAGGTTGACCGGGTCATTCTGGATACGCTCATACTCAACCGGATCGATCAGCACCGGCGGGATGTTGAGATCCAACTCATTCTCCACAACCAGCTGGCCGTTCTCAAACCGACCCTGCTCCCAGCGGTAATAGCGGTACGCGTTGCCGAAACCATCGACGATCGAGAACAACGCGGGCAGCTGATAATCCTCGTACATCGCACGCACATCATCGACCGTCGGTGTTGTTGCCCCGCCAGCGCTGGGCATGTGCTCAGCAACCTCGCGCGGATCGACATAATCAGTCTGCATCCGTGCGCCGCGTCGATCAACATCCATCAACGGCGCGAACTTGTCTCGCACGCTGCCCACCGGATACCCAACACCCAAGAACGAGCCATCGATCAGAGGCCGCGCGAACCCGGGCCCACGCACGCCGTCCACATCCTTATCGAGCACGCCTGTCAAGTAGTACGCGAGTGAATACTTCGAGTAGCGCCGGTCATCCCACGCAGCACGCGTGTTCCATGAGGTGCCAGACCCGATATCGATCGGATCACCCGCGCCCCCAGCGCGGCGACGAAAGAAGTTGAAGTCCAGCCCCTCGTTCCAAACGACCAGGGTCTTGTAGTTGTATGCCCCACCAGTCACATCCAGCGTCGGGCCGTCGTCTGCAACATTAATCCCGTCGATCAGCAGCGGACGGAACAAAGGGTCCCCCCCACTCAGCGGCATGCCGTCATGCACCAGCGGCGGGAAGAAACCAAACTCCTTCTTGAACTGGTCCACGGCCTGCGCCAACGCCGCAGCCGATCGCTCGCTCGCCGTGCGACGAGCCGAGTTCGACGCACGATTGAGGCCTGAGAGCACCAGCGTCATCAGCACCGCGATGAGCGCAATGACCACCAGCAGTTCGATGAGCGTGAAGCCCAGACCCGTCGCGCCCATCCGGGTGCGTGTGTCTGCGAGATGTGTCTGACGGTTCGCCATCTTCATCGTTTCCTCATTCGTCCCAAGCCAGGGCCCACAGGCGGCCCCATACACCAGCGGTTCAACCGCTCAGCGATTCGAGCATCTTGATCATGGGCAAGAACATCGCCACCACAATGGTGCCGACCATGACACCGAGCACCACAACCATGATGGGCTCAAGCAGCGAGACCAGCGCCGCAACGGCGACATCGACCTCCTCGTCGTAGTTGTCTGCGATCTTCAGAAGCATCACATCCATCTCGCCCGTCTCTTCACCCACATCGATCATGTTCACCACGATCGGGTCGCAGGTCTTGCTCTCCCGCAAGGGCACCGCGAAGGTCTCGCCCTCGCGGATCGAATCGTGCACATTCATCAACGCCTTCTCGAACACATAGTTGCCCGAGGTCTGCGAGGTAATCGTGACCGCTTCAAGAATGGGCACACCCGCACTGATCAGCGTTCCCATCGTTCGAGTAAATCGAGCAATGATAGTCTTGCGGACCAGGTTGCCCACAATGGGCGTCCAGAGCACCAGATGGTCCAGCACCGCCTTGCCCGGAGGTGTACGCCGAAGGATCTTGAACGAGATCATCAAGAAGGGCAGACCGAATACAAGGTAGATCCAGCCAGCAACTTCCTGCCCCGGATTGGTCCCGCCAACCCAGCGGCTGGTCGTGATCAGCCCCTGTGTCAGGCCGGGCAGCTCGATCTCGAAGTCGAGGAAGATTTCTTCGAACTTCGGAATGATCAGCAGCATGATGCCCGTCAAGATCGCAACCGCGACAATGACCACCACGATCGGGTACACCATCGCACCCTTGATCTTGGCCTTGAGCTTCTGGCTCTTCTCCATGAACTCGCTGAGTCGCTGCAGAATCACATCGAGCACACCACCGATTTCGCCGGCGTTCACCATCTTCACAAACAAGTGATCGAACGCCTTGGGGAACTTGCTCATCGATTCGCTCAGCGAGCTACCGCCCTCGACCTCTTCGCAAACACCCAGCAGAACATTCTTCATAAGCCCGGGCTTCTGCTGGCTCTCAAGAATCTGCAGCGATCGCAGCAGCGGCAGGCCCGCGTCTTGCAATGTCGAGAGCTGACGCGTGAAAAGCGTCAGGTGCTTGGGCTTCACACGGCCGATCGCGAATCCGCCGCCCTTCTTCTTCTTTTTCTTGGTCGTTGACTCGGCCTTGGCACCCTTGTCCTTCGCACCCTTCTTGTCTTTCTGGGCTTGCACAGAAGTTGGGTAATAGCCCTGCGACTTGATGCGTTGGATCGCCTCTTCAGAGCTTGCCGCTTCGACAGTGCCCTTTTGTGTTTTGCCCGAGGCATTGAGTGCCTGATAGGTGTATGTCGCCATATCTCTGTTCCTTACCGGGTGCCGATGCAGTCAAGCAACGCAGCCGTGGCCGTTTATTCCTCTTCGATCGTCTCGCGCACAACCTCATCAATGGTTGTCAGCCCCTCATAAATCGCCATCAAACCACTCTGACGCAGGCTCCGCATGCCCTTCTTGCGAGCCGAGGTGCGAAGCACCGCGGTGCTCGCCTCGTTCATCACCAGCTCGCGAAGCTCGTCGTCCATGGTCATGATCTCAAAGAGCGCCATACGCCCCTTGTATCCACCGCCCACGCCAGCCGCAGCACCGGGGCGATAGAACTCGCGGCCCTTGACATCACCAGGCCTCAGCGAAAGCTCCATCAGTTCCTGCTCGGTGGGTACAAACGCCTCTTTGGTCTTTGGTTCAAGCGTACGAACCAGCCGCTGCGCCACAATCCCCTCGATCGTCGCCGTGAGCAGGAAGGGCTCAATCCCAAGATCGACCAAGCGAATGATCGAGCTCGGAGCATCATTGGTATGCAGCGTGCTGAGCACCAAGTGACCCGTCAGCGATGCCTGCACCGCGATCTGGGCCGTCTCAAGGTCTCGAATTTCACCCACCAAGATCACATCCGGATCCTGACGCAAGAAGCTTCGCAACGCCTTGGCGAAGGTCAGGCCAACCTCGGTATTCACCTGCACCTGACATAAGCCATCGATGTCATACTCGACCGGATCCTCGGCGGTCAGGATCTTGGTCTCGATATCGTTGAGTTCTGCCAGCGCCGCATACAGCGTCGTGGTCTTGCCTGAACCCGTCGGGCCCGTCACAATCACAATCCCGTTGGGCTTGGCGATCAGACCGCGGAAGTTTTCAAGGTCGTCTGGGCGGAAACCGACACGGTCGAGCGAAAGCTCAACATTGCCACGGTCGAGCACACGCATCACGCAGGACTCGCCATAGATCGTCGGCAGGATCGCCACACGCAGGTCGACCGGGTTGCCCCCCACCGTCAGCTCGATGCGACCATCCTGCGGCAAACGCCGTTCTGCGATGTCCAAGTTCGCCATGACCTTCACACGCGAGGTGATCGCCGTGCCCAGATGCTTGGGCGGTGGGACCATCTCGTACAGCACGCCGTCGATGCGATAGCGCATCTTGAACTCATGCTCAAAGGGCTCAAAGTGGATGTCCGATGCACGATCACGGATCGCCTGCAGCAGCACCAGGTTCAGCAGCTTGATCACCTGATTGTCGCCCGCGGCGTCAATCACCGCGTCAAGGTCGATCGACTGGTCCGAGTGCTTGCTCAGCTCAGATAGATTCTCATCGGCGGCCAACGCACTCATGACATCAGTCATGGACTCGCCTTTGGCATAGTGCTTCTCAAGCAACGCATCAATCGACTTGGGAGATGCAACCACCGCCTCGACCTGCGCGCCCATCAGCAGCCGAAGGTCATCCACGGCCTGATAGTTCTCCGGGCTTTTGAGCGCGACCTTCAGACGGCGGGTCTTGGGCTCATACTCAATCGGCACGCACTGATAGGCCTTCGCGTTCTCCGCGGGAATCGCCCCGATCGTCTCGGCGTCGAGTTCGATCCCGGCGAGATCGACATATTCCATGCCCGCCTGCCCGGCAAGCGCACGATCAATATCAAGCTGGGTGCAATACCCTAGCTCCTTGAGAATCTCACCGATCTTGACCTTGTTGGTCCGCCCCTTCTGAATCGCGAGCGCTTCATGCACCTGCTCACGCGTGACCACCTTGAGTTTGGTGAGCACACGCCCCAGCTTGCGACCTTTGAGTTCAGATGGATCCATTTCATGTACTCCATGCGGCACAGCCGCGCGATGACCCATTGGGCCACACTTCTATCTTCGCAGACAAACCGCGACCTGTTCTGATTTACAAAGCCAATTTGAGCGTTTCATTCGTTGCGACACATGGAATATGATACACGATCGCCGCCGCAAACACCCCGCTGGCTCACTCAACATCCTTCGACGCTTCCGGATCGTCAAGCTCGGGACGCCCGATCACGCCCCCTGCCTGATGCACCTTGTTGCGCAGATCGGACTGATTCTTGCACTTGTCGACCATCTCCTCGGCACTGATCATCCCCTTGGAATAGAGCGACCAGAGATGGTCGTCGAGCAGCTGCATGCCGTACTTCTTACCTGTCTGGATCGCCGAGTCGATGCGATAACTCTTGTTGTCGCGGATCAGGTTCGCGATCGCAGGCGTCACGACCAGGAACTCATACGCGGCCACCATGCCCTTGGTATCGACACGGCCCAGCAGCACCTGCGAGAGCACACAGATCAGGGCGGTAGAGAGCTGGACGCGGATCTGGTTCTGCTGGGTCACCGGGAAGGCGTCCACCATACGGTCAATGGTCTTGGCTGCACCGGTCGTGTGGAGGGTCCCGAACACCAAGTGGCCCGTTTCAGCGGCTCGCACCGCCGCCTCGATCGTCTCGAGGTCTCGCATTTCACCCACGAGAATCACATCGGGGTCCTGACGCAGGGCTCGGCGGAGGGCCTCAGCAAAGCTGGGCACATCGTTCCCAACCTCACGCTGGTTCACGATCGATTTCTTGTGCGTGTGGTAGTATTCGATCGGGTCTTCCATGGTCACGATGTGGCGATCCATGTGCTGGTTGATGTAGTCGATCATCGTCGCCATCGAGGTGGTCTTGCCTGAGCCGGTTGGCCCGGTCACCAGGAACAACCCACGGGGACGACGGATCAGGTCCTTACACATGTCCGGCAGACCGATCTGGTCGAAGGTCAGCAGTTTGTTGGGGATCTGACGAAGCACGATCGCGATATCGCCTCGCTGCCGGAAAACGGACACGCGGAAGCGGGCCGCGTCGCCGTAGGCGAAGCCGAAGTCGGTGCCGCCCTCCTCCTGAAGCTCCTGCTGGTTGCGTTCTGGGGTGATCGACTTCATGAGCGACACCATGTCGTCTGAATCAAGCACCTTGGTCTGCAGGTTGCGGAGGCCGCCGTGCAGGCGGATGGTCGGCTGACGCCCCGTGGTCAGGTGAAGGTCAGAACCCCCGGTCTTCACCACGGTGTCGAGCAATCGGTCAATCTGAACAGTGGACATATCTCAAGCTCCTGTCGAGCGGGCGCAGGGTTGCCGCCCGAGTCATGGTGTCATACTTCAGTCCGCCTGGCTGACGCGGGCGATCTCTTCTGGGGTCGTTGTGCCATTGAGCACCTTGGTTCGCCCGTCTTCGACGAGCTCTTTCATACCGGCTGCGATCGCCGCCTTGCGGATGCGTGACGAGGGTGCCTGCTTGAAGGCGAGGTCGCGGATCTCCGAGTTCATGATCATCATCTCGAAGACCGCTTTGCGGCCCTTATACCCGCTGGGTGCCTCATCGCACGGGACTGCTTTGTACACCTTCCCGATCGCGTCCTCCATCTTGAGCCGGATCAGATTCAGGTACTTGTGATCGAGTTCCTCTTCGCTCGCCAGCTGCTTGCTCTTGTGGAGCACACGGATCAGTCGCTGGGCCATGACCGCCTGGATCGATGAAGCCACAAGGAACGGCTTGATCCCCATATCGATCAATCGGGTCATTGCGCTGGGCGCATCGTTGGTGTGGAGCGTTGAGAACACCAAGTGACCCGTCAGGGCCGCCTGGATCGCGATCTCGCCCACCTCTTTGTCTCGAATTTCACCCACCAGAATCACATTGGGTGCCTGGCGAAGCATCGAGCGAAGAATTTTGGGGAAGGTCAGCCCGATGCTGTCTCGCACCTGGCACTGGTTGATGCCTTCGAAGTTGTATTCAACCGGGTCTTCCGCGGTAATGATCTTTTTGTCGGGCCGATTGAGCACATCAAGCGCCGAATACAGCGTCGTGGTCTTGCCCGAACCGGTCGGACCGGTCACCAGGAAGATGCCGTTGGGGCGGCGGATGATCTTGTTGAAGACCTCGAGATTCTCGGATTCAAAGCCCAGATTCTCCAGACCGATGCGAACCGCATCAGGACGAAGAATACGGAGCACGACCGATTCGCCGTGGTACGCCGGGCAGGCCGAGACACGGAAGTCGATGCCAACCTCGTCGACATAGATCTTGATTCGCCCGTCCTGAGGCACTCGCTTCTCCGCGATGTTCATCCCAGCCATCAGCTTGAGTCGCGAGAGTACGGCGTTCTGCATGCGTTTGGGCAGGTTGTCTCGCTCGGCGCACACGCCGTCGATCCGATATCGGAGCCGGACACGATCGGCCATGGGCTCGATATGGATGTCGCTCGTCCGATTCCGTACCGCTTCATCGAGAATTCGGTTGACCAGCTTGACGACGGGCGAATCCTCGCTGCTGACATCGATCGAGCGGTCCATCGAACGATCGAGTGATCGGTCGATCGAGCGGTCAATCGAATCGGTCACCAGCGATGCCTGCTGGTCGGGTGCCCCGGTGGGTTCGGTGAGGCTTCCCGCTGCGGCGATGCCGCCGCCGCCGGCTTCGCCCTCAAGGTAGCCCTTGATCTGGGTTTTGGTCGCGAGCATTGGCTCGATGTCCATGTTGAGTCTGAAACGGAGATTGTCGAGCATCTCCAGATCCATGGGATCGTGGATGGCCATCCTCATCTTGCCGCCCGACTTGCCCAGCGGGATCACGAGACTCTTTTTCATGACAGAGCGATCGAGGGCGCTGTCATCGATGAGTTTGCGAATCTTGTCGTTGCTCAGATCGACATACTTCATGCCGTATTGAGCCGCAAGTGCTTTGATGACTTGCATCTCGTCAACGACTCCGAGGTCGATGAGGGCCTCGCCGATTCGTTTCCCGGTTTCCTGGGCGTGCTTGATTCCCTGGTCTGCTTGTTCAGCATTGATCGCACCCTGTGCGACGAGAATCTGACCCAGCTTCTTGCGACTTCTTGCCATATGTGAGCTCTATCCTCTTCAAAGACGGGGAGCGTTCGGTATTTCGGCTTACACTATAGGGGCGCGAACCGAGCGTATTGGCCTGCAGAGGGCGATGCCCGCACCTGGAATGTTGAATTTCACGGCGATCGCGTGTTGAAGACTCTACGATCAGAGTCTCGCGACTGTTCCAGCCCGATTGAGTTGATGAAGAGGTTCTTGTGCCTACAGACGAAGCGACACCAAGACTCCTGATTACAGCAGGCCCAACCTATGAGCCGATCGATGCGGTCCGATTCATCGGAAACCGGTCTTCAGGCCGGCTGGGCAGTTCACTCGCAGATCATGCCGTCGGTGCCGGCTGGTCGGTTCATTTGCTGCTGGGGCCCAACGCGGTGCTCCCGTCGGACCAACGCGTGCGTGTGACCCGTTTTGGATCATGCGCCGATCTCGAATCGAAGCTCCATGAGCACCTGCCCCACTGCGACACGCTGGTCATGGCCGCGGCTGTCGCTGACTATCGGCCTGTGCCCGCCGAAGTCGATCTGCATGGAAAACGACGGCGCGTGGGTGGGAATCTGAGTATCGAACTGGAATCAACCCCGGATCTGCTCGCGGGGTGCGCCGCAAAGTCACGCCAAGACCAGCTCTTGGTTGGGTTTGCGCTTGAGCCGCGTGAACGGATGATCGAATCGGCACTGCGTAAGCTTGAGAAGAAATCGATCGATCTGATCGTTGCCAATCCGCTCGACACGATGGATGCGGACTCGATCGAGGCGTTGCTCATCGGGAATGCTTCACGAGGGTTCAACATCCGAGTTCAGACCCCGGGGACGATCAGCAAGATCAGCTTTGCACAGTGGCTGATAGAACAACTCACACCGCTTACACAGCAGCAACGAGGCGAGCTGTCAGGAAACACGACACATGGCTGATCAGCAAGGGCATCGACCATCGAGCGATCATGGTGGCGAACAAGGTGGCGGATACTTCGGAGGTGGGAAGCGCAGCGATCGCTCGGGTCCTCCCGGTGGGCGCGGGGGCTACGGCAACCCGGGCATGGGCGGCGGACGGCCCGGCGGCGGTCGACCATCGGGCGGCTCAAGGCCCGGGGGCGGGTTCCCCGGAGGCGGTCGACCGGCCGGGGGTAGACCCGGCGGGGGATTCGCTGGTGGCGGTCGCTCGGGTGGGTTCCAAGGCGGCGGCCGACCCGGAGGTCGGCCCGATGGCCGGCCGGGCGGGCCCCGAGAAATGGGCATGGATCGTCGTGACGCGCCCAGGGCGATCAGACTCCCCAAACCAGACATCGTTCATAAGGATGATCACATCCTGATTGTCAACAAGCCGGCAGGCATCCCTGTGCTGCGTGGTGCTTCGCCGACGCTCTGTGAGATGGTCGATGACCTGACCGGGGCTCGTCGCAGGCGCATGCGCGTAGCGCACATGATCGATGATGAGTGCTCTGGCGCAGTGCTCTATGTGGCAACCCGCGATTCAGAAGATTCTCCCCGAGATCAGACGCACCCCGAGACAAGCTATCTGGCGCTGGTGGAAGGCGTGTTTGACGAAGCGGCTGCCCAAAGCGGCGAGACCGTCTCATCGCCCGTCGCACGCTCATCGGGTCTGGGGGCGACCCCGAGTTCGCACATCCGTGTGGTTGATTCGGGCAACGGGCTCTCGCTTGTTCAAGTGCGTGCGCGGCCTGACCTTCCCGGACAGGTGCGCGAGCATCTCGCGTTGATCAAGCACCCGATCGTCGGGGATCAGGTCAATGGCAGCACACGCGACGATCTTCGCCGCGTGGGACTTCATGCGCTCCAGATACGCATCACACACCCAGAAGATGACAAGCCCCAGCGGTACAAGGCCCCAGCTCCGGCGTCGTTCTGGCTGGCGATGGGCAAAGAACCCCCGCCCGATGCGCAGGGTGTTGATCTGAGCGAGGCCGAGAATCGTGAGCAGGGCTGGGATCATGTCGCGGGCTGGTACGACAACCTGATCGCTGATCGCGGGTCGGACCACCACCAGCGGGTGATCCTGCCGGGCATCATGCGTCTGTTGGATCTTCAGTCGGGTGAGAAGGTGCTCGATGTCGCGTGCGGGCAGGGCGTTGTGAGTGAACATATCGTGCATGAAGCGGATGTTGAAACGGTGCTCGGGATTGATGTTTCTGAGAAGCTGATCGAAGCGGCGAATCAACGAGCGACGCAGCGAACAAGCTACGCGGTGCATGATGCCGAGCAGCTTGAATCGCTCCAGACCGAGCTTGCCCCTTTCGATGCAGGCGTGTGTGTGATGGCGCTGATGAATATCGACAATCTCGAGGCGGTGATGCAAGGGGTCAAAGCCCAGCTCCGACCGGGCGGGCGATTTGTGTGTGTAATCTCGCACCCGGCGTTTCGGGTGATGGGCGGCAGCGCCTGGGGCTGGGCGCACGATGAGCGGACAGCTCGCCCTGCGCAGTTCAGGCGGATTGATCAGTACATGAACCCGAGCAACTCGCACATTGTGATGAACCCGGGCGAGGTGGCCCAGGGCAAGCCGGCGATCACGACGGTGACCCATAACCGGCCGATGAGCGCCTATATCAATGCCGCCGGAAAATCGGGGCTGGTGCTCAGCCGCTGCGAGGAATGGGTTTCGGATCGACAGAGCGAGGCGGGGCCGCGTGCCAACGCGGAGAACCGGGCACGCAGGGAGATCCCGATGTTCATGGCGCTGCGATTTGAAAAGCCGCTCGTGGATGCGTGATCAACGAGCGGCTTGCGGAGAGAGAGACCGTACTACACACCCGGCTCATTGAGCCGGGGTGTTCTTTGTATCAAGATTCAGCCTTGCAGCGTGCGCATGTACGCGACGACATTGCGGAGATCTTCATCGTTGAGGGTTGGGTCGCCGCCCTTGGGGGGCATGATTGCGTTTCCCGCGCTCATGGGATCGTCGAGCGTGCGGCCGACTTTCAAGAACTCGACGAGTTCTTCGTTGCTGCTGTTTGCGATGAACTCGCTCTCGGTCCAGTCTTTACCGAGGTTCTCGATACCCTCGCCATTCTCGCCGTGGCATGCGACGCAGGTTTTCTTGAAGATTGCTTTGCCCTTGGCTCGTGCGAGTGCGTCGTTGCCGATCTGCGCTGAGTTTGTCTGGGCGGGGCTGGCGGGCGTGCTCGCCTCGTCGCTCCCCCCGCCGCAACCTGCAAAGAATGCAAGTGGAATGATGAGGAGTCCGATCGCGATTGTGGTTTTCATGTTTTTCTCCTACAGGAATCCTTCCCGCTATACAGGATAAGGCATGGTTCTGTGAAAATCAAGGCAGATCAGCAAATGGACGCTGTGAGTTGTCCGCCGCATGAGACACCCTATACTGGATGTATGCGGGTGTAGCTCAATGGTAGAGCGTCAGCCTTCCAAGCTGAATGTTGACGGTTCGAGTCCGTTCACCCGCTTTTTTCATGCGCTGCCCAGAACATGAACTCATGTGCAGAACGCTTCGAGTCGCTCTGGTGTCATCGCGACGAGTTCGTCGTCCAGATCGAGATGGGTGACGAAGCGAAGCGTGGAGGTGCTTTCGGCATAGCAACGCACGCCCACTGTTTCGAGCAGATTCTGCCATTCAAACGCATCTCCCCGCGCCTGCAATGCCTGACCGGTGAGTCTTGCGTATACCAGATTGGTCTGGACAGAAACGGGGTCAAGGTCGAAGATCGGCAGGGCGGCGAGGGCTTGGGCGAGTTGTTTGGCTCTTCGGTGGTCCTCTGCGAGCCGATCGATGTGGTGATGATCGAATGCGTGCAATGCGGCGGCGGCGATGATGCCTGCCTGTCGCATGCCGCCTCCGAGCATTTTGCGCTTGTGCCTCGCGCGATTGATTGTTTCCTGATCACCCAGCAGGAGCGAGCCAACCGGACAACCCAAGCCCTTGCTCAGGCAGGCGCTGATGGTGTCGCTGCCCTCGCACAACTCGTAGAGCGGCACGCCGGATGCGATCGAAGCGTTCCAGATTCTGGCGCCGTCGGTGTGGACCCGAAGCCCACGCTCCTTGGCTTGGGCACATACCGCATTGAGAAGACCCTGAGGCCAGATGATGCCCCCGGCGCGGTTGTGGGTGTTTTCCAGGGTGAGGAGTTTCGAGGTTGGGTAATGAATATCGCGGCCGCGCATCGTCCTTGTGAGTGCTTCGGGTGTCATGAGCCCTGATGTGGGGGCGTCGTCGCTGGGAACAAAGCGGATGCTGCACCCTGCGACGCTGGCGTAGCCACCGGCCTCGTAGTAATAGATATGGCTCTGATCGTTGGTGAGAATCTCGTCACCCGATTGCGTCTGCGCGAGGATCGCCAGCAGATTCGCCATGGTGCCTGAGGGCGTGAGCATCGCGGCTTGCTTGCCGAACATCTTCGCGGCACGGCGTTCGAGTTCGTTGACCGTTGGGTCGTCGCCTGCGACATCGTCGCCAACCTCCGCGGTTGCCATCGCTTCACGCATCTGCGGCGTCGGGCGCGTCACGGTGTCTGAACGCATGTCGATGATCGGTTCCATGAGTGCTCCTTAAGGAGACTGATGGTACGCTCATGATTCAGCCGTGTGTTTCAGTGGACACAGCAGGGGATCGCACCTTGGCACTGGGGGTCATCCACGCATGTAAATTATGTCGATCCCGACACGAGCAATGCATTTGCTGCTCGCGAGGGGCCTTGCCTATCCCGCTGGTCGATGGCCAACAAAGCCGCTTATGCCTTCACGATGCGTGCGGCGGGGTGTGTTGTTTGGCTCATCGCATTTCTGGTATCGATGACCAGCGGAGCGTGATCGGCGATCAGTTGCCAATCAATGGCCCGGTGATTCGTGACAATGACCACGCAGTCAGTCTCGACGAGCACCGATTTGGTGAGCGCGACCGAGTTCATCTCAAACTTGTAGTTTCGCATGCTTGGAAAGGTTGAGACATGGGGGTCGTGGTAGGAGACGCGTGCCCCACGCTGGGCAAGCAGCTCGATGATCTCGGCGGCGGGTGTTTCGCGGGTGTCGTCGATATCCGGCTTGTAGGCGAGCCCGACCACGAGGATCGTGCTGCCGTTGACTGACTTTCGATCGTCGTTGAGTGCCGCGGCGGTCTTCTCGATGACATACTCGGGCATGCGCCGGTTGATCTCGCCGGCGAGTTCGATGAACCGGGTCACGCAGCCGTGCTCGCGTGCTTTCCATGTGAGATAGAAGGGGTCAATTGGGATGCAGTGCCCGCCCAAGCCGGGACCGGGATAGAAAGGCATGAAACCGAAGGGCTTGGTGGAGGCCGCAGCGATGACTTCCCAGATATCGATTCCCATGGTATCAAAGACGGTTTTGAGCTCATTCACGAGCGCGATGTTGACAGCACGGAAGACATTCTCGAGGATCTTCGCGGCTTCTGCGACTTCGCAGGAGCTGACGGCGACCACCTCATCTACACCATGCCGATAGAGCTCACACGCGAGTTGGGTGGATACCGGATCGGTGCCGCCCACAAGCTTGGGGATGGTGGTTGTTGTGTGCGTCTTGCGTCCGGGGTCTTCGCGTTCGGGCGAGAAGGCGACGAAGATGTTTTGGCCGATCTCAAAGTCGCCCCGATTACTCGCCCGCGCCGCCTGGAGCATCGCTGGCACAAAGTCGCCGGTAGTGGTTCCGGGATAGGTTGTTGATTCGAGGACGACGAGCTGACCGGGACGGAGTCTGGCCCCGATCGCTTGGGCGGTCTTGATGACATAGGTGAGGTCGGGCTCAAGGTGTGCTCCGACGGGTGTTGGAACACACACGATGATGACATCGGGTTCATCGAGGCGAGAGAAATCGCTGGTGGCTTCAAACGAGTCCGATGCGCTCAGACGCTGCGTCATCTCCACGCCGAGATGCTTGAGGTAGTTCTCGCCTTTGGCGAGCTTCGTGATCTTGGATGGATCGATGTCGAAGCCCAGAAGCAGCAAGCCCCCGGCATGCAGGGCATCCGCAAGCGGTAGGCCCACATAGCCAAGACCGATGACACCAACCCTGACGGATTTGTGCGCGATCGACTCGCTCAGGTTGTGTGCATGGCTGGACATGGTGCTGCTCGTGGTGCTTTGTGACCGGTATGGTATCAGATCCTGGCTGTGCGGCTGCGCTTTGCGCATCGGTCAGGATCAAATCTCATTGGAAGCGTGCTCGCAACGCATGAAACATGAGCCGCAGCCCCCAAGGGATCCCCTGAATGACATACCGCTTGAACAATCGACGGGGTTCCTGGATCAGGCGATGCAACCATTCGAGACCGGCCTTCTGGACCCAGGCCGGTGCCCGCACGACATCGCCGGTGATAAAACTCAAGCTGATTCCAACCCCGACCCAGCAGGCAGACGGGCAAGTCTGGCGGATGGTTTGGATCAGGCGTTCCTGCTTGGGCGATCCCAGCGCGACCAGCACGATGTCTGGGTTTGTATCGCGCAGCTTCGATTGGATTGTGTCCATCTCGTCGCTTCGGTGCTCGAATCCGAAGGGCGGGCAATGGAAACCGGCGATGCGGATCGATGGGTGCTGCTCGACGAGCGTGTCGGCGGCTTGGGCGGCGACACCCTCGTCTCCGCCCAAGAGGTACACGCTCAGCTGTCGCATTGCGGCCTGCTCGCACAGCGCGACCGTCATGGAAGATCCGGCAACCCGCTCGGGAAGCAGGGGCGCGCCCTGCAGACGCGATGCCCAGATCAGCGGCATCCCGTCGGCGACGACCAGGTCCGAGCCCGCCACGAGTTGACGATACGATTCATCCACACAACATCGCCGCAGGTGATCGAGGTTCGCGGTCACGATAAACGCGCCGGCTTTAGTTGCGGCCCGATCGCAGAGCCAATCGACCGCTTGGGATTCCGTGATGCATGCGAACTCGACCCCGAAGAGCGAGGCATATCGGAAAGCGGGCGCGGGCTGTGTATCGCAAGTGGGTTCCTGCATGAGCTCAGCCCGCATGTGTTTCCTCGATGCGCTGGTGATACGCACGCATGGTGCGGCGCTTGCCGAGGAATAAGGATCGCAGCTCGTAGCGACGCAGATGGCGCAGGTATTCACGATCGGTCATCCGCTGGTGACCGCTGATCCAGGCCTGCACATACCCGGTGATCAATCCGAGGCTCCCGATGATGAACGGGCGCTCGATCGCTCGGTAGCCTGCGACCCCGAGCATGAAGATCGGCGATGAGCCCATGAAGTACTTGCCGCGCCCCCACCGCTTGCGGCCCGTCCAGATGCTCTGCTGTGAGCTGCCGTGCGGGCGATGGTGCTTGACGCGTATCTCTTGGTCATCTGAGGACAGCGCCTTCCAGCCCTTCATGCGGCACATGTGCCCGTCGATGCCATCCCAGCAGACCTGGCTGACAAAGCCGCCGATGTCCTTGAAACATTGGGTGCGGTAGAACTTCGTCGGCCCGATCGCGTTCTCATCACCCATGCGCTCAGAGACCCAGCGATCGCCGCTCGGGTTGATGTAGGTTTTGCCGGAGAAGTTGCCGAGCAGCGGATCGGCCTCCATCCGCTCGATCAGCCGCTGGAAATACACATCGGGCAGGCCCAAATCGGCATCGAGTTTACAAAGGTAGTCGTACTCATTGAGATCAACCTGCGCGAGCCCCTCGTTAAAGGCCTCGATCACACCAGCGCCAACGGCTCGGCTGCCCCGATCGGCCCGTTTGTAGAGCTTGATCCAGGGGTGCTGCTTTGATGCCTCTTCAACCAGATCGGGGGTGGCGTCGGTCGAGCCGTCGTCAACAATGAGCCAGAGTGCGGGCGGAACCGTCTGATTGATCATCGTCTTGAGGGTGATGGGCAGATACGCGGCCTCATTGCGGCAAGGGGTAATCACGAGATAGCGTCGGCCCGTCTGGGTGGCTTCATCGTGTGGTGTTGCTGTCGATGTTGATTGGCTCAGTTCAACACTCATGATGCTGCTCGCTGTTTGAGTTGGTCCGATATCCGCTGGGCATTGATCGTGAGATCGAACTCCTCTTCGATCCGCAGGCGGGCGGCATGACCTAATCTATCGACAAGTTCGCGATCGTTGGCCAGCCGAATCAGGGCTTGGGTCAGTTCGGCCTGGTCGCCGGGCTGGATCATGATGCCCGACCGATCGTGCTCTATGAGTTCACGGATAGTCTCCAGATCCCCAGAGATCACGCAGCGGCCACGGGCCATCGCCTCCATGAGCACAACCGGGATCCCGTCGCGATCCCCTGAATCAGCGACGCGGCAGGGCAGCGCAAACACATCAGCTTCGCACATCAGCTCCATCACACGATCATTATCGGTGTCGCCCAGCAGTTCGACCTCGGCGAGGGGTGGCAATGTATCGACCAATGCACGCAGTTGATCCATCTGCGGCCCGTCCCCGGCGATGCGCAATCGCAGCTTGGGGCCGCCGGCTTGTGCGATCTCCCCGATGCTTCGGATGAGGACATCCATACCCTTTTTCTCGACCAGACGCCCAACACTGAGCACTTCAAGGCGTTGCTCGCCGGGTGCAGGAGCTGGTTCGTAGAGTCTGGTATCGACGCCGCATCGGACGATGGGATACTCGTCGTCGGGCCGCGGATGTACTGTTTGATAGAAGCTGCGATGCCAGTAGCTGATGCAGTTGACAAACTGCGCGCGTTTGAGCTTCTCTGCAAGCAGCGTGCGTTGTGGAAAGATGTCGTTGGCATGCCCGGTGAAGCTGAACGGGATCTTGAGCTGGCGGGCCGTGTACATCGCGATCGTTGTTGGGACATGCGCCATGTGCACGTGAATGTGCGTGATACCCAACCGGCGCACGCGATGCGCGAGCGCCATCGCGGCGATGCCTTGCCAGATCACCTTGGGCTTGCGGGCAAGCGACACTTCAGCCGAGAAGAATGCGTCAATTTTACAGCGTGTCATGGTGCCACAGCCGCGGATTGGATGCGATATCAGTTCGGCGAAAGCATCGCGAATCGATGCCGTTTTGCCCCTCGAATAGATCTCGATTGTTTCATCGGCCATCTGGTCGAGCACGCCGCCCCCATCGAGGCCTCGGGCCGGCGCGTGCACCGAGGCAGTCCGTACATCAATCCCTAAAGCACGGAGCGCCAGAATCTCGCGGTAGACAAAGGTCTCGGAGCGAACGGGCAACGAACCGGACATGTAGAGCACGCGTGCGGCCTGGTCAGGCATCGGTGCCCCCCTGCGCGGAAGCACCCTTGTACTCGATCAGCGTGGCCTGCTTGCCGATGATCCGACGCCAATGAAAGAGCAGCACACCCTGTGCCTGGGCGAACTTTGCGAGCATGATATAGCGTGCAAGCAGCCATGCATCGCTTTTCGTTCGGCCCATCCGAGTCTCGTAGCGTTTGATGCGAGTGAGCTGTAGGGCATAGAGGGCGATGTATGCGAGAAGCGAGAGTCCATAGGTAAATGGGATGAGCAGCAGCATCAGCAGTGGTAGCAGCAGCCCCCAGACCAACGCTGACCGGGTCTGCTTGACATTGTGCCGCTCGGGTGGCGCGCCGTGCATAAATGCCCCCTGGGCGTACGCGTGCCCGGCCCGCTTGGCGCGCTTCATGAACTGTCCGAGCGTGGACATTGCCGCGTCGTGATAGGTCATCTCATGATCGATCCGGTGCACCTCATATCCCGCTTGTCGGAGACGAACGCACAACTCGGGTTCCTCGCCTGCGATGACACTGGGGTTGTAGCCGCCGACCTGATTGAATGCAGACAAACGAAAGAGCGCATCGCCACCGCAGGAACGGCTTTGGCCGACGGGAGTATCCCACTCAAGATCGCAGAGCAGGTTGTACTTTGTGGCGTACGGTTCACGCTCGCGTCTTCGCCCGCAAACCACCGCAGCACGCTCGTGGGAATCAAGGAACTCACAGGCAGCCAGAACCCACCCATCTCGAAGCTCGCAGTCGCCGTCGAGCACTTGGACATAGGCGAGGTCGCCCCACCGCTGCAGCAATCGCTCGATCCCCGCGTTCCGCGCGCGTGCCGCGGTGAAAGGGATCGATGTATCGAGGTTCACGACCTCAACTCCGATCGACATCGCGAAGGAGACAGAATCATCGCTGCTGCCCGAGTCGACATACACCACGCGATCGGTGCAGGCGAGCGACGAACGCAGGCAGCGTTTGAGACGCTCACCCTCGTTCCGCCCGATGGCGACGACACCGACCTGGAGCATCGACTCACTCATGCAACTTCTATCCGTGCCCATTCGGGCGACTCGCCACGCATCACCGTCGGCTTGAATGACTCGCAATCGAGCGAACGACCAACCATCGCGCCCAGCTTGTGCATGTCATCATCCAGTTGCTCGCGCAACCAACGAACCGAGGCATCCGAGAGATGCGGCCGATCCTTTATTGACCATCTCGATCGTATACGGGACCGCACGGACTCGGGAAGCAGGGCGCGGCGAAGTTTCGCAAATCCGGGAACACCGAGCAGCGCATCGAGCACCGGCCCACGCCGCTGCCGATCAGCCGACACATTCTGTACTTCACCCGTCGCCCAGACCATGGGCGTACGGATGCCCAAAAACCGACCGATTCGCTCGAACTCCGCCTGCGGCTCAACCGCCACACGCTCGAAGAACACCGGCAAAATCTGCTCCTGCCCGAACAGCTCGATGTAGGGCGACAACTGCATTGCATAGCGTGAATAAGCCACCAACTCTGGGTGCACACGGATTGCATCATCGATCAAGCAATCTTGATCAATCACGCGTTGCGACCACTCATGGATGTACTGGGAGACGATCCGGTCAATGGGATCACGCATTATATAGATAAGTTTCGCGTCTGGCAGATGGGCATGGAGTCGTGCTGCGCACTCGGGATAGGTGGGCAGCTTTGAGTAGTGCGTTGACGATTCACCTTTCAGATCTCCGCTGGGCATCGAGCTGAACAAAGATGCATACCAGCCCAATCCGCGATCCCAGTTGATCTCATCAGAAAAAAAGTTTGGCTCTTTGGGTTCGCTCATCGACACACCCGCAACGCGCTCAAGCTGATCGTGGAGTGTGCTTGTGGCACACTTCATCGCACCGATGATGACAAAGTCGGGCATCATGAACGGTCACCCATCGCGTGCTCGGGCGAGGCCCAGATATCGCGCCATTCCTTTGCAACCGTGCCGGAGCGTCCTCGCAACAATCCAAAGCACCAGCCAAGCGTCCAGAGTAGATTGGCGAGCGCATGCCCAGGCAAGCCGTAGAAGCTCCGAAAATAGTGTGATCGCGCGTTCGAGTAATACATCGGGCGCCGTTTGCGTTGTCTGCTGGCTTCCTTCACCGGCGAAGATCCACCACGGAGATGGACGACCCGTGCATCGGGCTGATACGCGATCCGAACACCGGCCCGCGTTGCCTTGCGGCAGAACGCCATATCCTCAAAGTACATGAAGTAGCCCTCGTCGAGCATGCCGACCCGATCAAAGACATGCCGATCGATGACCATACTGGCGAAACTCGCCCAGTCGATCCCGCTGGTCCATTCATGCAGTTCCCTCGCCACGACATGCCTTGGAAACATACGGGCAAAGATCCCCAGCCCCGACGCGTACAGCAGTTCGGTGATTGGTGTTCTGTAGCGGAAGGTCGAGATCTGATGCGTGCCATCCGGCCATTCCAGCCGCGGACCGAGCATACTGACCTCAGGATTCTGATCGAGCGTGTCCATGAGCGTCCTAATCGCTCCGCCCCGCACTATCGTGTCCGAGTTCAGCAGCATATATCGATCGGCATCGACATGACGGATCCCGACATTGTTTCCCGCGGCAAACCCGCCGTTGATCGGCGATCGCACCACCTCGGCCCACGCCCCCCAGCCACGCTCCGAGATCGCGGCCTCAATCTGATCGGCGGAATCATCACCCGAGTTATTATCCACCACCACCACCCGCTGATCAGGCGGCGTGATCTGCCCATCTAGCGAGTCAAGGCAATCGACCACCAAGCCGGGCGTGCGGTAGTTGAGCACAATAACGGCGAGGTCGAGGGGGCGGTGTGGATTGTCGGACTGCCTGGTCATGACGGACTCGGACCCCACTCCGGGCGGGGGTTGTCGAGCCAGCGGTAGAGGGCGGCTTCGAGGATCTCCGCGGACTGGTCCCAGTCGAACTCGCGCGCGATGCTGTAGCTGGCCTCGCTCATCTTGCTCCATGATCCGGCATCGAGGTGCAGCACCCGGGCGATACGGTCGGCCATAGCCTCGTCGTCGCCGACATCGACGAGGTGGCCGTTGACCCCTTCGCGGACAAAGTCCTCCGGCCCGCCGCAGCGGGTGGAGACGATGGGACAGTGCGATGCCATTGCTTCGATCCCGGGCATGCCAAAGCCTTCGGCGGATGACGAGATGATCCAGCATGAGGCTTGTTGGTAAATTTCTGGAATTACAGATTGCAGCGGGTTTTGATAAAACTCTACGCATCTTGGGATCGTCCAGTCCCGAGGTAGAGGTTGCGGGCCGAAACCAATCACTCGCAGGTCAGGATAGCGATCCAGCAGCCGCACGATGGCTCGGAGCCCAGTTGGTGTGTCTTTAAATGGGGTTGGATGCATGAGAAGTCCAACCGTTGGGCGTCTTGGCTTGTCCCTTGGCATGGAATTAAACTGCGTCCAATCAACACCATTGGGAACGCGCGCAATCTCTTGGTTTCCCAATTCCTCAACTATGCGACCAAGCCAGTTTGAAATGACGACACGTGGAGCAGGCAAGCGATAGGCATCATTGACCTCTTCATTATCCGCATGCGCGGCATGAACCTCATAATGACGCACATAATGTACTTTCATCCCCTTGCTTGACGGCCAAGCATGAACTTGGCGCCAAACATCCCACCAACTGGCGAAGGTCACATCCGCATCAGGTACGAGGTGAGGATCCAGTTTCCATCCCGGCATCTGATTGAGAGCCACAGCGCTCTGCTGAAGATGGTGCGAGTAAGGTTGAGGATCAAGAGCCCGCAGCATTCTTCTGTAGAAACTCCGCAATCTCCAAGGAGGCGGCCACGGCCGCGAAGGCGGCAAAAATGTAGTCGTCACGATATGGCCCCGACGCTGCATGGCCTCGGCAATCAGTTTGTTTGATTTGATGCCGCCACTGAGACCAGGGCGGCCTTCAATCCAGTTAAGACGGAGCAACTTTCTCGTGGACATTGAACCTCACTGGAACTAATACATCAACCCTTAACGGGAGAAAAGCGAAAATGAACCAACTACGAGATATATCGAAATAACCAGCAAATCGATCATCGGCAGCCACAGCCCATTCTTCCGCAGACGCCAAGCCTCAATCGGATAGACGATCAACTGAGAAACCACGCCCCCTACTAGCATTCCTACCACTCCGTATAGTGCAAAGCCAGCAATGAGTGCGGTAATGTTAACAAAAGTTGTTGCAAACTTTATAAGGGCATGACCGTAGGAATCACCGACTGCCAAAAGCGTCATACCAAAGGGTGTGCGTTGCGTAGTGATCGCGCCGGCAGTAGCGAGCACAACAAGAAATACCCCGGCTTCATCATACCGAGGATCGTAAAGAAACTGGATGATTTCGCGGCCGAACAGTATGAGCACCAGGTAGATGGGAAGCGTCCCTATAAACAGCTTAAGCCTGACCTCCTTGAGTCGTTCCAAAATCCTATGCGGACGATTCCGGTGTACTTCCGAGAACGCAGGAAATAGCACGGATGAACCGACCTTCTGCGTCAACTGTCTCGCCAAAAGTGCTAGCGTGCCGGCGATGGCAATTTTTCCGAGAGTATCGGTTGGTACGAGCATACCTTGCACGAGAACAAGGCCTTTTCCACTTAAATAAGTAAACGCTGTGGCAAAGAAAATCCATTTTCCAAACTGAAAGATGTTGTGGGCAGCCAGTCGTTCAAAGTGAAACCGGTTCCCCGCCGACCGGAAAACGCGGTGGCCGAGCAGGACCCGGACCAGCGAAGAGGCAACTCCGCCACCAACCAGTGCCCAGACGGTGGGGTGCAGCCATGCCCAAATCACCATTGTCGCGATGCCGACCATCTGGGTTACAAGGTCAAGGACCGCGAGCCGCCCGAGGAGCATCTTCCTGTTGGCGGTGGCGAGTCCGATACTTTGAAACCCTGAGAAAATTGCCGTCGTTCCTATAAGGACGAGCACGGGGAAGAGTAGCGGCTCGTCGTAGACGAGCGAAGCGGGATACGCGAGCAGGCACATGGCTCCAAATAGCGTGAATCCGCGAATAACCTGCATCGTCCAAGCCGTGGCGAGGAAGTCTGGATCATCACCTCGCTCGTTCTGGACGATCGAGGGCCCGACCCCGATGTCGCTAAGCATGTTCAAGCCCTGAAGGAAAACCTGCGCGAGCGCCATAAGCCCGAACGCTTCCGGAAAAAGCAGTCGAGTCAGAATCAGGTTCGAGGCAAGCCGGAGCACCTGCTGAGCCCCGAACCCTACAAGCGTCCAACTCGAACCACGCATCGCCCGTGCGCGCAGGCCGTCGCCGCGCATGACATCGAACATGCCGGGGAGTCGATCTGTGAATCTCGTCATGTTCAAGCCTGCCTGACCCCTTGGAGCATGCGCATGGCTGCTGTGCTTGTGCAAAGGCCGTTCCTCTCAAACCGATCTGCGGATAGCCGCAGCACGGTGGCCGATAACTCTATCTCCTCAAACCTGCAATTGAGCGCATCCGGCACCTGCATCAAGGCGACCGGACAGTGTTTTTCCTCTGCCATGTGCGACCACCCGCCAGTGCTGGCTCTGGGATGAAGCGATGCGGACGGGATTGGCAACACCTCCATCATTGATCGGCGTTGCGGATACCACTCATTCAGGTAAAATCGCCAGTATTCGCTACGATTACCAGAGGCGATAAGATCTGAAACCCGATACATGGATATGCAGAATCACGGCTTTGAGCTGCGTGGCACACGACCCGGCCGCCCGACCTACTCCCAGAAGACACGAGTACGATGAAAACGACCAGAGTACCCATCAGCAATGCCTCGTTGCTCGAATCCTTCAGGATCGCCCAGGAATCGAGGCAGCCGCTCTTTGTGCCCACGGCACACTTCACCGACGATCGCGGCTGGTCGCTCATGAACCAGATGCAAGGGGTATTGAGCGATCAAGGCCAGATCAACTTTTCGATGCAGTATCCGGGCGTGATCAAGGCCTGGCACCGCCATGCCCTGCAGACCGACCTTTGGATGTGCCTGGTTGGCCACCTCAAGGTGGGCGTCTGTGACCAAGAGAACAATACCGCGTGGTCCATCATCATTGGTGAAAAAGCTCCCGGCACGGTGATCATTCCTCCCCCACTCTGGCACGGGGCCGCGACGGTCGGCCACACCCCCGCCGGGCTGCTCTACTATGTCACCCACCGCTACAACCCCGAACAACCCGACGAGGAGCGCACTGACCACGACGCATTCCCCGGCTTCCCATGGCATGTTGAGCATAAATGAACACGACCGCTTGGCAACGCATCGGTCCGAACCGACGCGACCCCACTCGCGTGCTTGTTCTGGGCAGCACGGGCATGGTCGGGCGAGCTTGGGTCAATCTGCTTGCGCATAAGCAGATCGAGCATACCGCGGTGCATCGGCCGCTGTTCGATCTCGCAGACCAGGCGAGCATCGACCGCTGTCTGGAGGGCAAGTACGACCTCGTAGTCAATGCCGCGGCGTGGACCGATGTGGACGGCGCTGAAAACGATCAAGCTGGCTGCAACCGGGCCAACGCGTATGCCGTCGAACAGATCGCATTGAGATGCGAGGCGATGGAAGCGGTGCTGATCACCTACTCGACTGATTATGTATTCTCTGGCAATGCGGCAGCACCATACCCCATTGATGCCCGCGTCGACCCGATCAATGCTTATGGACGATCGAAAGCACTCGGCGAAGCAATGCTGCGAGCAAGCACCGATCGGCACCTGCTGATCCGAACCAGCTGGGTCTATGCGCCGTGGGGAAAAAACTTTGTGCTCACCATGATGGGCCTGATGCAAGCTCGTGACCACCTCAAAGTCGTGAGCGACCAGTGTGGCAGGCCGACAAGCGCGACGCACCTCGCGAATGGATCACTCGGCCTGTATCGCGCGGGCTGCGCGGGCACATGGCACCTCACCGACGATGGGGAGTGCAGCTGGTTTGGTCTGGCCACTGAAATTCGGAGCATCCTCGACGCAAAATGCGTTGTTGAACCTTGTGCAAGTGACGAGTTCCCACGGCCTGCCAAGCGACCCGCCTTGAGCACGCTCGATATCGAATCCACACGCGACACCTTGGGCGATATTGGGCCGTGGCAAGAACGCGTTCGCAAAGTAATCGAACAGGCAAATGCTGGGCAGCCATAGAAAAAGGGCAGCCCCGAGGACTGCCCTTTGTATTGGATATGTATCTGAAACGACCTCAGCTGAATCAGCTGCGACGCAGACGCTTCACACCCATGAGACCACCGAGAGTCAGCAGGCCAGCGAATGCGGCCGGGGGAAGCGGGACGACATAGAGCTGGTCTTGTGTGTCAGCATTGACCATGGCACGGAGACCAGAGAATGTGGTCGCGCTGGCACCAATCGAGCCGTTGAGCGCGTTGTACTCAGTCAGGACTGCACCGCTTGTAACGACAGCGGCCCCATCCAGGAGCACATTCCAGATGTGAGCCTGGATAGCTGCGAGGCGTTCGTTGCTGACATTGGTGCCTGCGGACAGGTCGGCGTTGATCCAACCCGCTGCAACTGCTGCGTTGAGCACTTGAGCAACTTCCATCACATCAGCGGCATCATATGCATCAATGCCATTACCGCCGCTGGGGTTGGGTGCGTCATCAAGCGAAATGATGTCGTAGGAGCGGCTCGAGCCAGCAACATTCTGCAGTTCGATGCAGAAGGTGCTGAAGCTACCACCTGAGAACTGACCGACGCCGCGGTCGCCTGCACCGTCGTAGGTGTAGTTCAGGTGGCCTCCGGCATAGTTGGTGCCGTTGATAGTGATGGCACCGTTCACGCCTGTGAAACCATTGTAAGTGGCGTCAAAGCCCGCGAGTGCGGACCCGCTGGCCAATGCGATGGCCGCTGCTGTCATTGCGATCTTCATTTGTGAATCTCCCTCATCCATTTTGTTCCGTCGGATGGACGGATTATTCGTCTATACAGCCTCAAACGGATGTGGCCGTATTACTCTCAGCAGAACATTCTGCGTCTCCACCTCAATAGGGGCTCCTATGGTGGAGACTCCCTATGAGACACAGGAATAATATCACGGATATCGATGAGGACGAAAGAAATTTATGAAATTGTGCCGGATTCCGGGCGTTATGAGCCGCTTGACCAAACAAAAACCTGCCTCTCAAGGCAGGTTGTCGGGTTATCGGTCTGTCCACATCTGGTGAATCGGCTTACGGTGATACGGAAGTTGCCAAGTCCTGCAACCCGTATCGTTTAAGATACTCGATCAGTTCAGAACTAATCGCCTGTTGAGCACCCAGCGAGCGGACCTTGTCCATTGTGGCCTGCAGTTCGACTGAATCCGCGGGCGCGGTCTGGTGCAGGACGATCGCTAGGCCCGTCGAGCCCTCAGCGCTCTCTGGCTCGAGTCTCAGCAGCGAACGGAATGATTGCTCGGCTGCAGACCATTGCCCGAACTCAAGCTCGACCCAGCCGCGTGTGCCCCAGAATGTCGCGGTGTTCGGCGACATCCCGGTTGCCTGCTCGACCAGTCGGATCAGCTCGCTCTGGTCAGATTCGGCTGCGCCAACACGCAGGCGTGCCATCGCTAAGTTGTTGTATAGCGAGGCCTTAAACTCGCCGTCGGGAATCGGATAGCTGAGTAGACGGTCATAGATCGCGATGGCCTGGTCATGCATCTCGCTCTCAAGGCTGTACTGGGCTGCCTCGAGCAGCGGCGAGATATTCCCCGGATCAAGATCCGCGGCTTGGAGCAGATAACCGATTGCAGTGGCATAATCATCGCTGCCCAAGCCCTGATCTTGGTTCGAACGCGCCAGGATCACATGCGCAGTGGCCATCGCACGCAGGGGCATCGCATTCGGGCTCTCACGCTCAACTAGCGGCATAAGCAACTCAATCGCCCGCTCGGCGTAGGTGCGATCCCAGAGCTGGTGCCGCTGAGCAAGCTGGACCCACGCTCTCGCCAAGGCCAAGCGGTCATCATCAGAATCAAGATCCGCGTGCTCCGCGGCTTTGCGGATCCAATCGGCGCCGACCGAAGCATCCTCGATCACGCTCGAAGCCAAGCCCAGCCAGACCACATTGCGTATCGCATCGTTTGTCGAAATGAGCGGCTCCAATCGCGCGGCGGTCACCGACGGGTCTTCACCGATCTTCAGTCGTGCGAAACTGTACACATCGAGCACTTCACGATTTTCCGGGACAAACGGCGCCTGATACGCGGCATCGACATATCCAGCGAGCAGATCCGCGGCCTGCTGATATTCTTCGAGTTGCAGCAATGCACGTCCGGTGATCACTTCGGCAATCAGTGATGACTCAAGCGAGTTGGCACGCCAAAGCTCCACGATGCTGATCGCCTTCTCGGGCTGGTTGGAGAGCAACGCAGATTCGCCGGCGATGCCCATGATTCGTATGTTGCCTGTGGCGTTCTTGAGTGCCCGCTCCGCGACACTCGAGATCAACCTCGGGTCAATCTCAAGCCGGCTCAGCTCCGCGACCGCGTAGGACTGGATCGCTTCGATCGAGGGATAGCCGTCGATCAGCGAGGTGAGCAGCTGCACGCGCTGCTGCGTTTCTGCGTTCTCTCGGAGATTCTCGTACACCCCGACCTGCGTGATCGCCTCGCGCATCATTGGGTTGTCCTTGATCCCCGGCATCTGGAGCAACGCATCTGCGGACTCTGGCTCTCCAAGCGAGAGCATGCCCAGCCGCTCGATCGTGTCATTTGTTGGGATCACCGCGATCGCCTGCTCGTAGGCAGCACGGGCTTGCTCGAGACGACCGAGCTCGATCAGGCGTTGGATCAGCTGTCGCCAAGCAAGTTCATATGATGGATCAATCTCTGTCGCCTCTCGCAGCGCCTTGAGTTGAGCATCTTCGCTCAGATATCCCCGCGCGAACTGTGCAAGCACCATCTTGGCTTCAGCTGGCTCGAGCCCGAACCGCTGAGCGTCGCGAGCGATTGCTTCGGCCTCGGGCTGCTTTCCGGATCGAGCGAAGAGGCTGGCCAGCTGGAGCACTTGCGCTTGTGTCAGCGTTTCTTGTTCGCTGATCTGTTGCAGCATGCGCATACCGATGGTTGTGTTTCCCAGCTTGAGCTGCAGATCGGCATACGCGATCGCGGAGTCGGTATTGCCGTTGTTGTTGAGCACACGCTGATAAATGTCCGCCGCCTGTTGCAGCTGGCCAAGGTTTTCATACCGCTCTGCGGCGAGTGGCAATGCAATCCAATCATCCGTAAATCGGACCACATACTCCCGCAAAATGCTGCTCGCTTGATCTTGGTCACCCATGCGGAACGCGAGGTCTGATGCTTCGAGCATGTAGATCTGCGAAGCGCGGTGGTTCATCTGGCGAGCGAGCGTCATGTACTGATCGATCGCCCCCTGGATATCGGGCGTGTACCGTTCGTTCTCAGGCAGACCGGGCTTGGGCGCAAGCGAGAGCAATCGACCGAGCATGTTTCGCGCGTTGGTGTTGCTTGGCTCTGTTGCAACAACCGATCGCACAATCTCCAGCGCGCGATCCCGATTGGTTCGGTTTGCGGCGGTTCCCACGATCGCGTTCGCCCTGGCAAGTCGCAAGCGAGAAGAAGTTGTCTTGCCTGCGGTGGAAGTCAGCTCCGTGATCTTGGCAATGAGCGAATCAACTCGCGCGAGATTGGTGCTGAACGCGTTCGATTCGGCGGCCGCGAAGTGCAGCTCGATATCCTGAGGATTCGCCTCAAGCAGCTGCTCCCAAGCTTCATTTGCCCGGTTGTCGGCGCGTGCATCAAGAAACTGAACTCGCGCTCGGCGCCATGATTCCAGCTGTTCTTGCGGTGCTTGCGCCATCGATTCATCGAAGATGCGCAGTCCAGCATCGGTGCTTTGCTGCTCCTGAGAGACCCGGGTGGCAATCCGAAGCGCGCCCTCGATCGTGTCTGCGCCGACACGCTGCGTATCTATCCCAGCTTCACTGGCGACACCCAGTCCGTACCGCGCATCCACATCAACTATGTCGACCAGCAACGACGGGTTCTGCGCTGCATAGACAAGACCGAGCCGCAGCTCTTGCTTTGCTTGCTCGGTCTGTTGCATCGTGGCGAGGATCGTCGCCACAAGCGGCGAGACAATCGCTCGTGCATCCGAATCGAGATCATCCTTCCGCTCATTCCATTGGTCAACAAATGCATTACCCATTTCTATCGGGAGTTGTCCACGCCGCGCAAGCTCGGCCTTTGAACGAAGCACGATGAGCGGTGCCGGCGAGTTTGGATGACCGATACGCTCAAGCTCTTGGATGTACTGCGTTGCCTCAAGGAGCCGACGCTGCGAGCTGTACGCGTTCACGATCCTGATCATCGGGGTCGTCCAGCCGGAGTTCCGGATCAGAAAATCCGCTCCCATCGGGCCGTTTGCCAGTTCGCTGCTGGTTTCCCAGAGCTCGACGGCTTCGTTGAACCGTCCCTGCGCAATCTGAATGTCACCCATCACCAGATTGAAAGTCGGCTCAGTCTGATAGATATCGAGCGCTTTTTGAACCGAAACACGGGCCGCAACACTGTCTCCGTTTCGCAGCGCGGCTTCGCCGGTGATAAACTGCTTCCATGCCTGAGCTCGCACATCAAGCACAACCGATTCAAGCTTGGTCTTGGCTTGTGTTGCAAGCTCGTCGTCTTGGCCGCGAATCGCCGAGAGGTACTGATACCCAATCAGATCCGGATCGGGCTCGCCATTCTCGGTCGTGAGTTCCAACTCGGCGAGCTGTTCATGCTCGTTCGCCCAGTACAACAGACGGGGCGCCCACACCCGCGAGAAATAGTCGTCCTCGTGATTCACTGCCGAGCGAGTCAACACAGCGATTGAACTGCGGGTCTCACGGAGCAAGTTAAAGACTTCACTGACCGCCTCAGCTGCCCCGCTTGAGAGCAACGGCGCACCTGACGCCCATTGACCGGTATTGGGATCAAGACCGATGATCGATGCGAGTTCGTAGTTGAGTTCCGTGTCGTTCATGTTGACAACAAGCAGGTATCTGAACTTCATGAACTGCTCATCCACCCGATCAGGAAACTGCTCCGAGCGGGACTGAATCAGCGGCTCAATCTCGTCCTCACGACCGTTCTGAGCCAAAAAGTCGAAAAACGCCCGCGCATCTCTGTAGCTGCTCTCGGGATGCTCGAACGCATCGCGATACACCGGCTCAAGAACGCTCGGCGATGACTGAAGCCCCCGGAGCGCATATCGCAACTCACGAAGAACTTGAATGTCGTTATCGCTCGGATCATCAAGCAAGTCTTCTGCAAGCGAGCGTGCCTCGACGAACATCCCACGATCATTCATCAGCGGCAGCAGCTCTTTGGAAGCGTCGACATCATCGGGCACTTGAAGCAGATACTCGCGATACACATTGATCGCAACAGCGACATGCCCGCCGTATGGAACCTGCACCTTATACCGTGCGCGAGCGAGCTTGAGCAGCAGTTCGGGGTCAATCTCCTCGGCGTTGTTCGTGTATCGCCCAAGAAACCTGGTCGCATCGACATAGTCACCCTGCTCGTATGCCTCAAGCCCGTCGGTTCGCATCGCTTCGAGCTGGCGTTGGTTCTGCCACGGACGCACAACAAAATATCCCAGCACAACCACGAGCATGATGATGCCCAGCGAACCCAGGAGCACGATGCGTCGAAAAGTTCTTGGTTTCATCGCCATCGGAGTCGTTCACCCTTCGTTTGATTATCGTCTCGTCAACGCTGCACTGACCAGCAGGATGGTTCTCCATATGATATAGAGATCAAGCAGGAAGGTCGCCTTCTCGACATACTCGATGTCATAGCGGATCCATTCTTGAAAATCGGCCCCGTCCGCCCGTGTGCGTCGAATCTGCCACAGACCGGTCACACCGGGCCGCACGCTCAGGCGCGCTTCACGCCAGCCCGGGCAGAGCTGATTCTCCGAGAACGGGCTCGGTCGAGGCCCAACCACGGACATGTGCCCCAGAAGTACATTCCAGAACTGTGGGATCTCATCGAGCTGCAGCTTGCGAAGCACGGAACCAACCTTGGTGATGCGAGGGTCCTTCTCCATGAAAAACTGTGGCCCATCGGCCTGGTTCTGTTCCTGAAGCTGCGATTTCATGTCCTCAGCGTTCCGGTACATCGTGCGAAACTTCCAGCAACGGAACTCCTTGCCGTTGGTCGATTCACGATTGTGGCCAAAGAAGAACGGCGATCGGTCTTCAATCCAGATCGCAAGGAGAATAAACGGGTAGAGCGGCACCGTGCAGACCAGCGCAACCAACGCGAAGCAGATATCAAAGAGGCGCTTGAACCCTGAAGAGGTGTATGTGGCGGCCTCATTGATGCGTCGCTCGGGGCGGGTCTGGATCGATTCGATATCACGCCATTCAACCTCATCGGATTCGGGGCGCATGTTCGGATCGTCCCAGAGCACCGCGGGGCCTACGCCGGACTTCCCCTTGGGGATCGATCGCCCGGCACCGATCCAGATCGGCCCGGTCAGCGCCTCGGGGTTGGTCTCGCCTGCATCAGAGTCGGCCCAGCTCTCATTGCCAAGACGACGGACACGGCCGATGGTCGCCTGCGGATGGGCCCAGCTGCTGGCAAGATCCCGCACGAACTGGGCCTGCTCAATCTCTGCATCAACACGATAGATCCGGCCTTCACTCCGCATCGCGGCCCGAAGATCCACGGGGACAATCTGCCGCAGCGTTGCCCACGCTCGCGGGTCGTCCTCCATGCTCGCCCAGTCCATCGCAAGGTCACGATTGGTCGTCAGCGCAACGCGGGCCTGACGCTGACTGCGCGTTGACTCATATTCTCGTCGAAAACGCAGGAAGTGCCCGTCCGCACGGGCCTCGACCACCTCGCGATAATCACGCTGCTCACGCTGTCCCAGCCGGAGCATCAGCAGATCGGGGTTGAGCCAGCTCAACAGTTCGACCGCCGTGTGCAGTTCCATGATCACCATGTGCGAACGACTCACCAGAAGGTAGAGCTCTGCACGCTTGTTGATCTCAAGCCCGGGCGAACCGCTGGGCACAACCTGTATGCCACGCGATTTCCAGAACCGAGCATGCAACTGTTCAGGCGTCAACCCCCAGAGCGTGTGCCCGGGTTGCGAGATAGAAGTTGGCTGTTCCGGAACCTGCGGCGCAATCATGGTTCGACTTTCCGCATCTGTGACGAATGACCGTTCTTGGCGCGATCAAGGAACAAACTCCCGCCCACCGGGCCAACCCGGCTCCCGTTTCGCTCTTCTTGTTCCTGCTGCTGACGCGAGAACTGACGCGAGAAGTGCACCGACATGCTGCTCGAAGCGTGACGCACTTCATGCACCGTTGCACGATTGAAAATCGTCGCCGCGATCGTTCCATCCACGGCCTTGATCTGGTCGATTGCCTTCTTAATCAGCGGCTTGTACTGCCCCCGCCCGACCACGAGCATCATGCCGTCGGCCTGTGGCGAAACGAACGCGGATTCAACACTGCCAAGAATCGGACCGGTGTCAATGAGCACGGTGTCGTAGCGCTCACGCAGCGTTTCGAGCAACGCACCAACAGTGCTGGGAGACAATCTGCTCACACGCATGTCATCACCGAAGCCTGCCGGCAGAATCGATAGCCCCGGGAACTCGGTTTCATGAATCAGCTCTGAGATCTGTTCCCGATCCGTCAACGAGTCTGCAAGACTGGGCGCGTTGGGATACCCAAAGTGCACGCTCAGTCCG
Source organism: Phycisphaerales bacterium UBA1924 (assembly GCA_965283805.1). Lineage (GTDB taxonomy): Bacteria > Planctomycetota > Phycisphaerae > Phycisphaerales > UBA1924 > UBA1924. The sequence continues at coordinate 1,162,758 of CBDIPV010000001.1, forward strand.
CGGCCGATGAAATCAAGATCTACCAGAAGTGTACGGCTCCCGCTCTCAGCAAACGACAACCCGATCGCGATGATCAGACTCGTCTTGCCGTCACCGGGAGCGGGGCTGGTTACACCATAGATGCGTGGCAGGTTGCTCGTATTCTTGATCTGCAGCTGCGAGCGGATCTGATGAACCGCAAAGGCCGAAGCAGAAGCAAGCTCTTGATCCTCAAGCGAGCTGCCAAGATCGGGCAGCATGCCCACGATCCCCGCGTTTGCCCCCCCGAGCACCTCGTCATCGGAGTACTTCACACGATGGCTGAAGTAACTGAGCATCAGCACCGCGATCACCGGCAGCGATCCCGCCCCGATGAACCCCGCACCCGCCATCTTGATCCGTGGATCTGATGTCGGCGAACTGGCTCGGATTGGCCGCGACAGTACGCTGATCTTCCCGGTGACCTGATCCATTTCTTCAACGAGGGCCTCGGTATTGATCGTGTCGAGTCGGTTCTCAACCAAAGCAAGCGAACTCTCTTTGTTTGTCAGATCCTGCCTCAGCGAATCAAGCCGCAGCGCCGCGCTAAACAGGTCCGCCGCTGCCTTCTCTGCCACCGCAAGCCGCTCATCAATCAGCGCGATCTGATACTCCAGCGCGCCCTGGGATGGCAACGCTCGCCCAAACTCATCGACCAAAGGAACGCTCTCACCACTCCGCAGTTCGTTGAGTCTCTGATCGATGCGCTGCTGGATATTCTGAATCATCAGGGTGATTCGGCGAACATCGCGATGGTCTTCACGCAGTCCCTCGGACGCCATCATCTCAGTTCTGTTGTTCTCCAGAGTCGTACGCTGCGAGAGCAGATCCGAGATCATCGGGTCAACACCGGCAGCGTCTTCCTCGGTCTCGATACGCAGGTTCCCCATCTCATCTCGTTGGAGACCAAACTGCTTGTACTGTTCGATGAGCACTTCGATTTCGGCGCGTCGCTCCTCCAAGTCCCGAACCTGCGTAAGTGTTTTTTGCTTGAGCGGCTCAAGATCGTCGGTCTGGTACGGGCTGAGTATTGACTGGATATCACGGCCGATCTTGGCCTTCTCATTCTCAAGGTCAAGCTTCCGCGAGGTCAACGCGCGAACGATCTCGGGCTTCTTGATGCTTCCCTCTTTGCCATGCTTCTCGATATACGCATCGAGCACCGCGTTCACGATGCCTTCGGAAACAAGCGGGTCAGTATGCGAGTATGAAACGCGGATGATCTCCTGAGCGCTGCGATCGGGACGCACGACGAGCCGATCAGAGATAGTGTCAACACTCAGCACGACGCCCGTGCGGTTGACCACTCCGCGCCAGTCGTCGCTCTCGACCGCGGAGCGGATCACATCAAAGTTGCTGATCAACTGTGCCTGTGAGTTGACAAAGCTCGTAAACATGCGAGGCGCGTCACTCTGCTCGCTCTCAAAGAGCACCTTGGGCATCGACGGCTGGATGCGGACAATCCCGGTGCTCTGATACTCCGGGCTTCGCGACAGATAACCAGCAACGCCGCCCGAGACACCAAATAGCAGGCCAAGCACGATCACGAGCACATAACGACCGCGCAGATGCCGATGGAGAATCAACAGCGGATTGGTCTGCTGATGCTCTTGGCCCATGTCCCAGTTACCCTGGTTTGCGTTCATCTCGTCGTGCTCCCCTCATCCGGGCCTGCGCCGAATCCGCTGTCGCGTACACCCTCAATCGCCGGTGCGATGATCGCGTACATCTCGTCAAGGATCCAATCGTGGTCGCTCATATCAACGCCGCCATCGATGACCACCTGGATCTGCGCCGCACCCAGCGATCGGTACTGATAATCAGCGCTCTGTTTGCGGACATCACTCATCGACACAGTGAGCTCGCCCGTGGGCAGGGCGAAGATGTTGTACACAAAGATATCGCGTTCGACACGCCCAGCAACACGATGAAACGCATAGCGGCGCATCTCGTGCCCTGAAACACGGACGGTATCCTCCGCCGAGTCTTCGAGCAGCAGCCAGCCGTTCGCCGGGTAACACTGCGGCGGATAGTGTCCGGCCATATCACGCGCATCACGGCACTGGACGATCATCAGCGTTGCTTGAACTCCGCGCTCTGCATGCACATACTGACGCGCCACAAGGGCGTTGGGGCGGAGCAGACTCGTCGCACTCGCAGGCACCGGCACCTGCGCCCCACTCCAGCCGTTCACATCGATCGGGATCGAGTCGATCAGCCCAGCGACCTTCTGATGGTACTGATCAACTTGCGCTTGGTTCTCAGGGTTCGCGCGCATAAAACCGACCCCAACGAGGAAGATCAAACAAACCGGGATGATGAATCGTTTGAGCACGGTCTTCCTTTTTAGTTCATCTGGGTCGCGAGTGTGAATCGGTAAGTCGGGATCATCGCCCATCGCAGCGCCCGGGTGATTCCCAGCAGCATCAGAAACGCCAGCGGCAGCATCAACCACCCCGCGATATCGTGAAAACTGTCGGCGAAGTCAACGGGCACATCCTCACGCCCATACAGAATAACCGTCGGCGTGAGTCGGAGCACATTGCACACAATCGCAGCCACCGGGCTCAGCAGCAGCACCAGAACGCGCACCGAGTTTCGCAGCGAGACTGAGAACGCGAAGGCATACGAGACCAGCACCAGCGCAAACACCATCCGCATCCCGTTGCACGCCTCGGCAACAGCGACCGGCATGTCGTTGATGTTCACCAGGTTCCCCGATCGTTCGACATAGAACCCCATCATCTCGAGGATCCCGGTCGTCACACGAGCGGTGGCATTCTGCAGCGGGGCCGCGACCGCGAGCCGGATATTGCCGGGGATCGGAACAAGCAGCACCATCAACGCAACCGCAGGCATGAAGTTTGCCGCGACCTGCGTGCCGACCACTGCGATAATCGCACCAACCGCCATCAGCACCGCGCCACCGTGCCATCCCGCTTGGAACGCGGTAGTGTGGCTATACGAAGCGAGCAGGTAGCCTGCCAGAATCACCATCAGTCCGACCCAGCTTGTGCGAGGCGGACAACGCCGGAACCGCACACGCCTGATCCAAACCAACCAAATCGCGATCGGGATCACCAAGAAGATGTGGCTCGACTCCTCATCCTTGCTTGCGATCATCAGAATATCTTGCCACTGCTCTAGGCCGGCATACACCGCGGCCGCCAGCAGCACTATCGCGAGCACAACATGACGCATGCTCCATCCGTATCGTGAGTCAAAGGCACCTATCATCGCGATCGCCCCCGTTTCACTGTCCCGGTGACAACCTGATCCGTCACCCGGGCCCCGGGCGCAATGTTCGAGCCCGGGCACAGCACCGAACGCACCACAACAGCACCCTTGCCCACGACCGCATCACCCAGCGCGATCGAGTCATGCATGATCGCGCCCTCAGCGATGCTCGCCCCCGGCTCGGCGATCCGAAATGAGCTCTCCCAGTCTTCGCGATAAGGATCCTCATCGATCGTCGCCCCAACACCATATCCTGAGGCGTGCGTTCGCACCGCATCGAGATATTCGCTGATCGTGCGAGCGGGCTGCACATACGCACGCGGACGCTCAACCACACGGACATCATGCTCCTGTTTCCACATTTCCAACGCCTGCTCTTTGAGATCCACATACCCCACGGGCTTGATCGAACGCAGCACACCCACACGCATCAACCACACCCCAACCGGCGACGCATCGCGGGAAGAGACCAGCGTCACATCCGCGCATTTCTTCGCCATCGCGTGAACCAGATCGTCAAGTCGCTCCATATAGACCTGTGCACCCGAGGTCACCACGATGTAGTCATCATCGTCCATCGCGCGTGTCGCATCATGAAGCACGCCCGCAACCCCCCGGATCGGCGAGGCATCCTGCTGGATGATGCAGCGCACACCGCCCCGCTCGGAATCGCTCAACCCCTCCGGCGCCGTGCTCTCAGTATCAACCAATACACGCATCTCAAGATCGTGAAGACCGAACCGGCGGGCACAAAACTGAGCATTGTCATGGTGATGCGACAAAATCGTTCCGTCAACCAGCGGCAGATCGAGCAGACTCCGCCCGATCCGCCGTGCAAGCGGGGTCGATCGGACCGAGCCATAGAGCACCAGCATCGAACGAATCGATTCAAGCACCCGGGTCGAACTCGGCTTGGTCTGAGTCAATGTCATAGAACGCGGCTATACCGCTCCCTCATATACGCGGCCCGTATCCCGCGCGACAACAGCTCCGGGCCTGATTCAATACGCGTTTGAACTATCGGCAGATCGTTCACCCCGCTTTGGGGCACCCTCACAAGAGTCTAGGGATGACCAAAATCACCCATCGCGCAGAGTATGCGCTTTTTCAAAAGCTCGTCGGGTTGATCGTCCCCAATCTACACACATGAACCAAATCCGGCGAGAACCCCAACACGAGCTACGAAACCCAGATCGTCCAGGATCGCTCGGACTTCCCACTTTTGCCCCCCACATCCCCAAATCTCGCATTCCGACCGGTTCCTTCAACCATCCGTGGCGCCTTGGCCCCTCTCTCAGACCGCGCCAGCCGCCCGAAACGCGGATTCAAGCCCAAACCAGCGTTCTAGAGAACTCACAGATAGATCCCGAAGCACGCTATCGCAGCATCCCATCGACCCAACCCGCGAATAGATAGTCTGCAAAATGAGAAGCACCCGCGCCTGGGCGGGCGCGGGTGCGAGTAACTTTATCAGTTCGGGCACAAGCGTCGGACGGGCGTATCAGCACGATCGCCCAGCCCAGTAGCCCGAATAATCACCGGATACGAACGCTCCAGGTCCGCTGCACACGCTCGGGGCTGTCCGCATCAGCCGATCGCGAGAAGAGCACCAGGTCCACCACGGTCCCCGATTCCATCTCAAGCTTGATCTGGCTATTGGCTGTGTTGAATGAACTGAGCGAATCACTGCCCGAACTGCTCAGCCGCTGACTGTCCATGATGACCAAGTCATCAGATACCCGTGTGCCCGTGATAATCTCGAACGGGGCATTGGCTGAAACCAACTCAACGCCAATAAAATAGAGCCGGTTGCCCACCACAGCCGCGCTCATGCCGGCTTCATAAAACTCGACACGCTGTCCACCGGTCGCGTTCCCTTCGCGGTCATATGTGGGATTGCCCACGGTCGGCACTGGGCGTGGTGTTTGGGCCGAATCATTTCGGCTCGAGCTTTCGCTGTTTGAGCTTCCGCCCGCCGAGGCACCATAAAAGAATCCACCCTTGGAAGACTCGACCGAAGTTGCCTGGTCCGCAGCCTTCCCACCCGATGCGCTCCCGCCGCTACCACCACCGCCACCCGACGATGCGCCAGCGCCCCCACCGCCGCCGCCCGAGCTACCGCCAGTACCAACAGAAGCACCGTTGCTCCCGCCGCTAGCCCCGCGGCCAGCAGTGCTGACACCCGATCCGCTGGATCTTGCACCGCTCGCCAACAGCTTCGGTGTCGCCCCGCCTCGGAAGTTGTATCGAGCACTCATAGACTGTTTGGGCTCGAGGCGAATAATCGTCCGCCCGTCGGGAAGACTCACCCGGACCTCGACCATGTCCGCGTTCTCGCGTGTATCTCTCGATTCAGCGGCTTTGGACTCCTCGACCGCAGCGCTCTGATCCGTGACCGGCTTGTCCTGATCCGGAACCGGCTCGTCGCCCAATGCCATCGGGGCCGCAAGTCCTGCGCTCAGTGCGAGTGCGCCGAGAAGTGTTCGAATCGATGTGGTGCTTCGTTGCATAGTCGGATATCTCCGGGTGGGATAGGTGATGCGTACATTGTCGAAACTGGAACACTGTGAAACGAGGCAATCGGGGAGACTTCCCGCACCCCAACCCGCAGAAAGCGAACGCGGGTCCGAAAACACACTTCGCAATCGCTCCTTCCTTTTATACAGCTCGTATGACCGCACAGCCCTTTCTCATCGACGGCATCGGACCACCGAAGATCCTCCACAAACTGGACCCATAATTCTGCCCATAAAAAAACCCGCCACGCGGCGGGCTCATGAGAACGCGATGGCAATCAATCTGTCTTGAACTTACCCACCAGCGCCATCAGGTGCTCGGACTGATGCGCCAGATCCGCCGCGGCTTGTGAGGCCTGCCCAGCACCCGCGCTCGACTGCCGGGTCACACCCGAGATACTCTCGATCGCTCTGGCGATCTCGTCCGAAGCGGTTGCCTGCTGATTCGCCGCCGCGGCGATGTCCTGCACCATCCGCTGGACGCTCTTGGAGCTGCCCACGATGATCTCAAGCGACTCTCCCGCTTTGCTGGCCAGTTCCACGCCCCGACCCACCCGCTGCGAGCTCGATTCGATCTGGCCCACCGCGGATCCGGTTTCACCCTGAATGCTGCGGATGCTTGTCGAAACCTCTTCAGTCGCCTGGGTCGTGCGTTCTGCGAGCTTGCGGACCTCATCGGCAACAACCGCAAACCCGCGCCCATGCTCGCCTGCTCTGGCGGCCTCAATGGCCGCGTTGAGCGCCAACAGGTTGGTCTGGTCCGCGATGTCATTGATCACCGCGATGATGTCGCCGATCTTCTGACTCTGCGTGCCCAGCGAGTTGACTGTTCGTGCAGTCTCATTCACATCGGTCGCGATACCCTCCATCTCGCTCACCGTTGAACGAACAACCACTCCCCCATCCTCGGCCAAACGCTGACTCTCGACCGATGCGCTCGTCGCCTCGGATGACTTGTTGGCGACTTCGCTCACCGACTGGCTCAGTTCCTCAACCGCCGCGGCGACCTGCTGGGTCTGATTTTCCTGTTCCTGAAGCCCCGCCGCCATCTCCTCGGCAGAAGCCGCGACCTCGCCGGATGCACTGGCAACCGCTTCCGTGGATGAAGTGACCTCAAGAATCACCTGCTTGAGCGCATTCTTCATGTTGCTCACGGTCTCGGCAAGCTTGCCGATCTCGTCCTTGGACTTGAGTTCAAGGTCGGGCATGCTCAGATCATTGCCCGCGATGCGTCCGGCGTAATCCATGACCAGCCGCAACCGCCGCGTGATCGAGTTGGACAGGAAATATGCGATCAGCGCCGAGCACACCAGCGTGGCAATGCCAACTACCCAGACCGTGCTCACCATCGTTGCTGACGATGCATGGATTTGTTCAACGGCTTCGTCACGAATGATCTGCTCCGCGTGCTCGATTGATCCCATCAGCTCGATCGCCTGATTCGCAAGCGGCGTAACCGTGTTCATGCAAAGATCCTCGGAGACACAGAATCCCGGCGCTGAGCGGATGTCGACCGCCATCGTTGCCTCCTTCAGAAACCGTGTGTGTGCGGCGATATAGCCATCAAACAACGATTGCTGCGAATCCGTAAACAGATATTTCATTGTCATCAGCCGATCAACCGATGCCTGACACGCGGCCAGGCATGCCTGGATCTCCTCCCGGTCGGACTCGCTTCCAGTGACCAGAAATGTTGAGATCGCGTTCTGACTCTTGAGCAGATGAACCTCAACTTCAGCGATGCGCCGAACTAGCAGCTTGCGTTCCTCGTTCGCCTCGAGCACAAGCTCTTCATCCAGGATCGACTGCAAACTCTCGATCATCTCGCGACCGAATGGCGCCGCCACACCAAAGTACTGTGTGTTCGCGGGCTGATCGGCGTCGGTGTGTGCGATATCAATGATCCGCTGCTGCGCGACCTGAAACGCAGACATCAACCGCTTAAACTCGTCATAATCTGCCAGCACCTTGGCATCGGTCCACTCGGCCGCAAGCTTGTCGAGCTCTGAGGTGTACCCCGCGATCCGCTCCCAAGCCTGGAGGCGGGCTTCATCCATTTCATCCAATCCCAAAATCATATAGCCACGATGCATCGATAAGGCGTGATGGATTTCACGCTCAAGCTTCAAACTCATCTCAACCGCTGGCGACGCTTTATCTACCACCTCGTTGGTCGCGTGCGTCGAATCGCTGACTCGAAGCTGAATCACAAAGATCAGCACTGCGAGCATGCAGATGGTGATACCAAACCCTGATACTAGTTTTCCACGAATTGTCATGACGATTCCCCTGAGAGTGGCCGAGTGTCAGCCTGTGTTGAAGTTGCTAGGCACATAATCGGAGAGAACCGATCGAAACATCAGGCCGTGAACTCCCCCGCGCACACCCAAACGGGTGGGTCAATCGAGCAGACTGAAGTTCATAGATCACCGAGGAATTGGAGATCTTTCAGTCCTGTATCAAATGATCGCCCAACAAACCGAAGGTATCGCGTTATCGCACGCGCGCCGCTCAACTCAGACCTGCCAGTCCTGAATCGTATCAAAAAATCGATAAATTTTGTAACAGCCCACCCAAATATGGCTTCTGACAATACCCAATCTCCCACAAAATGTGTAAATACAAAGAAATGCCCGGCGAAAGCCGGGCAAGTGAGAACGCATTGATCAGCCGTGATAACTACCGGAGCGTCAGCAGATCCTGATAGGTGGGCATCGGCCAGAGCTCTGCAGCAACCTGCCGCTCGAGCGCATCGCCAAGCTCGCGTAGACGGTCCATCGCACTCAGCACCACCTCACGGCAATGCACGCACTTTTTCAGCGGCTTGGCTTCCGGCAGATCGAGCGCATGCTCGACCCGTTCGATCTGCTCATAGAAATCATCTGTCAACCCGGCAAACGCAGCGAGGATATCGCGAAGCTGGGCACAGTCGTGGCCGGCCTGCTCGCTGCTGACAACCGCCTGCGCCAAACGGGACTGGTGCGAGATCGCGGCGGGATAGATCATGGTGCGAGACATGTTGATCATCTCACGGGCCTCAATGTACACCTCGGTGATGTACTTCTCAGCAAAGATCTCCACACGCGAATCGAGTTCGCTGTTCGAGAGCACCTTGTGCTTCTTGAACAGCTTCTTGGCGACACTCGTCTCCAGCGCGGGCAGTGCCTCTGCCGTCGATCGGAAGTTCGGCAGGCCACGCTTGGCCGCCTCGTCCTGCCACTCCTGGGTGTAGTTGTCGCCGTTGAAGATGATCGCCTTGTGCTCCTTGACGATGTCTTGAAGCACCTTGAAGACAACCTGATCACGCTTTGCATCGGTCGGATTCTTACCCAGCTTGGACTCGATCTCGCCCGCGATGAAGTCGAGACTGTCCGCAACGATCGTGTTAATAATGGTGTTGGGCCATGCGACCGACGCGGTCGAGCCCACGGCCCGAAGCTCGAACTTATTGCCCGTGAACGCGAACGGGCTAGTTCGGTTGCGGTCACCCGAGTCACGCACGATCGACGGGAGTGTGCGTGCGCCCAGGTCGAGCTTCCCGCCCTTGATCGTGCGGCTTGTGCTCCCCTTCTCGATCTGCTCAACAAGATCGGTGAGCATGTCACCCAAGAAAATCGAGATGATCGCGGGCGGCGCTTCGTTCGCACCGAGACGATGATCATTGCTCGCCCCAGCGATCGCTGCGCGGATCAGATCGCCGTGCAGATGCACCGCGCGGATCACGGCACACAGATAAGTCATAAACTGGGTATTGGTGTGCGTCTCGTCCTGCGGATCGAGCAGGTTGACCCCCGTGTCGGTCGACATCGACCAGTTGTTATGCTTGCCCGAGCCATTCACACCCGCGAAGGGCTTCTCGTGCAGCAATGCGGCGAACCCAAAGCGACCCGCAACACGCTTGAGCGTGTCCATCAGAATCGCCTGATGATCACATGCGATATTCGTGGATTCAAACAGCGGCGCGATCTCGTACTGCCCGGGCGCGACCTCATTGTGACGGGTCTGCACGGGCACACCCAGCCGGAACAGCTCTTCCTCGAAGTCAGCCATGAACGCGTTGACGCGTGGAGGAATAGAACCGAAATAATGGTCGTCGAGCTGCTGATGCTTGGGGGGCGTGTTGCCAAACAGCGTGCGACCACAACTCACCAAATCCGGGCGTGCGGCGAAGAGATTACGATCGACAAGGAAGTACTCCTGTTCCGAGCCAAGGGTCGAGCCGACGGATCGAACTCCCTGATCGGTGCCGAAGATCTTCAGAATCCGCATCGCCTGCTTGTCCAGCGCATCGATCGAACGAAGCAGCGGCGTCTTCTTATCGAGCGCCTCGCCGTTCCAGCTCACAAAGGCGGTCGGGATGCAGAGCGTGGCATAGTTGTTGCCACGAACAATGAACGCGGGCGAGGTCGGGTCCCATGCCGTGTAGCCACGGGCCTCAAAGGTGGCACGCAGGCCGCCCGATGGGAAACTCGACGCATCGGGCTCGCCCTGAACGAGCATGCTGCCCGAGAGCCGATACACAACGCCGCCCTGCCCGTCGGGGCTGATGAGCGCATCGTGCTTCTCGGCGGTGAGCCCTGTCATCGGCTGGAACCAGTGCGTGTAGTGGGTTGCGCCACGCTCGATCGCCCAGTCCTTCATCGCCGTCGCGATAACCTCGGCGTCGTCCATCGAGAGACGACCCTTGCTGTCGATTGTGTTGAGCACATTCTTGTAGATGTGCTTGGGGAGGCGTTCGTGCATCTTGCGCTGATCGAACACATCAACGGCGTAGATCTCATCGATATTGCGCGAGACCGCTCGCACACCCGCGCTCGAGGCTTGCCATTTCATGGACGCTGCGACTGCTTCACCGTGTGGATCAACCGAGTTCATGTTTCCTCCCGAAGGGTTAGGGAAAGTTCTTTCCCATTGTGAAAATGGGCTGTTTTCCTATTCGATTCTTGCGGCTTCGGCTCCAATTGCAAATCGTTCAACCCGGATTCCCGTAAAATACCCCCGATTTCACCCTATGATCCGTCATGGAACGCCAGACTCCACAACGCGAAGCGATCCGGTCGCTGTTCACCAAAGAGGGCGACCCGCTGTCACCTCAGGAAATCCAGATCCTCGCGTCAAAAATCATCCCAAAGATCGGTATTGCAACGGTTTACCGCACGATCCGCAGTCTCGAAGAACTCGGAGAAATCATCCCCGTTGAGCTGCCCGGCGAGCCCGCTCGATACGAACTGGCAGGCAAAGATCACCACCATCACTTCAAATGCGATGAATGCGGACGGGCCTTCGATGTCAACAAATGCCCGGGCAACCTCTCGCGCATGCTCCCGGAGGGCTTCACCCTCCGAAGCCACGAGATCACCCTATTCGGCGTCTGCAAGCAGTGCGATCACGCAATGGGATGAGCCCAAATGATCGAACACAGGTACCTGGAAAACAGGTACTTGGAACACAGGTGCTTGAAAAAAAATCAGGACCCGCGGGGTATGACGGGTCCTGAGTCGGGTGACTGGCGCGTGGTAAGTCAGCACTTGAGCGGAGTGAACCAAGGTGAGAAACCCACCACACCAATCACAGCCTCAAACACCAGCGAGGCGGCCACATCCTATTTCGTACCCTGCTCGTTGTTCGATGCAGCGATCAAGAATGATCCGGTCGATAAAACCGCTCGTCCCAATCACGATATGATGAATATCCAGACGGGCCTGTGGCGGAACTGGTATACGCAGCGGACTTAAAATCCGCCGGGGTAAAACCCATGCGGGTTCGAGTCCCGCCAGGCCCATTGGCTGCTTCAAGCAGCAAGTCAAGATCAGATGCAGGGACCGGCAAATTCCTGGTCTCTCTTCTGTTTTTGGGGATTCACGCGCTTCTCTGTTGCTCGTTGCCGACCACTGCTGCGCCGCATTCTGCGTGCCATCCCCCATGATTCCCGTTCCCGCGTTCCTATCCCCACCTAATTTTTGGGTCTGATAGAGACTCTTTCCCAGCATCCCTTAGTTGACTCGTCGGGTACAGATTGACGCTCATCACTCATTCTGAGTGCTGAGTTGTTCCAGCAGCTGAGTGGCATGCAAGACCCTGCGATGATCCTCACCGAGTGAAGCCACAAGTGCGGTTCGTGCGGGCTCGAGAATGGCCCGAGCGTCCTTTGTATCTCCCAGAAGCATCAGGCACTCGGCCCATTTCACGCTGAACTGTGCAGCGATCCAGTGCCCCTGTGGCAATAGCCCCTTGCTCATGACAGCTGCTTCCTCCAGCATGCCATTCGCTTCAGGCAAGTTCGATTGCTCAAGGTGCATCACACCGGCGTTGTGAATGGTGATCGCAAGGCGCAGGCTTGGGTCGCCAGGATTTTCGCGGAAGATGTTGATCGCCTCATCGAAGAGCTCCGCGGCCCGTCCATATTCTGCCCGGGCACGGAGCGAGTCGGCCAGGTTGTTGAGTGTGAGCCCAACCCGTTCGTGCGTTGGGCCGAAGACTACACGGCGCCTTTCAAGCAGATCAAAGAGCTGCGCCTCAGCTTCTTCAAAGCGGCCGAGATTGTTGAGCACCTCAGCTCGATTGCTCAGGCAGGCGAGGGTATCGGGATGATTTTCGGCGCGAACACGCGTGAGAATCTCCAGAGCACTGTCATAGGTGTTGAGTGCCTCATCGAACCGCTCGAGGCGCTTGAACGAGACCCCCATGCCGATGAGTGCCTGGGCACGAATACGCTCTTCAGTGTCGTCATGAAGCCCGTTGATGGTGTCGAGCGATTGCTGGTAGACAGCGATCGATTCCTCGAACGCCCCGCGTTCGTAGAGCTGGGCACCGGACTGATGCAGCAGCTGGGCGAGCAGTGTGCGTTGATCGTCAGATTCATCGAGGAGTTTGGCGAGTTTCATTGCGCGATCGAGTGTGATGTCGGCCTCATCCAATCGCGTGGTGGCGGTCTGGACCTGTGCGAGCACACCCAACGCCGAGGCAAGCGATCCCTTCGGGAGCGGGTCCTGCGACTCCATCGCGTCGATTGCGGCCAGCAGTTGTTTCTCGGCGGGCTGGTAGCTGCCCAGACGCGTGTATGTCTCGCCGACGGTGTGCTGGAGCTGCCCACGGAGGTCAGGGTAGGTATCGAAACGCTCGCCGATTTCGCCAGATGCGACATCGAGCAGTTCAAGCACGCGCATATCCGGGCCGCTCTGCCCCGGGTCGACCTGGGCGAGCAGGTCATTAAAGAACGAGCTGATCTTGGACTGCTTGTCCAGCTCAAGCTCGGCCGCAATCCGGCGCTGGTCCGCGCGTTTGTTGGCGGCATTGGTTTGCACGATCCCCACGCTCAGCGCGCTGGTGGTCCCGACCAGGCCCAGCAGGACCACGCACGCGAGCGCGACCGCCGGGCGGTGGCGACGAGCAAACTTGCGCACCTGATAGACCATGCTCGCACGCCGTGCGTTGATCGGGCGGTGCTCAATCACCGCGAGCACATCCTCGGCGAATGCGTCCGCGGTCTGGTATCTGCGGGAGGGGTCATGCTCAATCGCTTGCAGGAGCACCACATCTAAATCGGGATCCAGTCGCTTGTTGATCGAACTAGGGCGTTTCGGGGTCTGCTCCAGAACGCGTCGGATCACACGCTCGATCGAGCCGCTCATGTCGTGGGGCAGCTGCCCTGTCAGCAGCTCATAAAGCAACACGCCCAGCGAGTAGATGTCCGTGCGGGCATCGATGGCGTCCGGATCACCCTTGAGTTGCTCGGGCGATGCGTAGGCCAGCGTGCCCATAAACTCGCCGGCCATTGTTCTCACCATGGTCACCGATTCTTCGAGATCATCCTTGGCGAGTCCGAAATCCAACACCCGTGGCTGACCCGACTGATTGACGATGATGTTGCCCGGCTTGAGGTCTCGGTGCAGCACGCCCCGTTGGTGGGCTGCCTGCACGGCGTGAGCGATCTCTAGGAACAATCTCAATCGTTGCTCGGTGGTGATGTTGTGATCGGCGATATAGCCGTCGAGTGTTGGGCCGTCGACGAGTTCCATGACCAGATAACCGCGATCGTCCGGCGTCTGGCCGCGGTCGATGATGGACACGACGCTGGGGTGGTTGATGCGTGAAGCGAGGTCGATCTCCCGCTCGAAACGCAGGCGTTGCTTCTGCGACGCCAACGAGCCGTGCAGGAGCACCTTGATGGCGACCTGCCGCCCTGTCGATCGCTGGGTGGCCGCGTAGACGATGCCCTGCCCCCCGCGATGAATCTCATGGCTGATCTCGTAGCCGGGGATCTGGAGTGTTCCGTCGCCGATCGGTCGAGCGGGCGATGCGATCTCACGCACATGGCTAGCGAACTCGTCGAGCTTGGTGAGCTCACCGAGCTGTGCCTGGCATTGCGAGCAGGACTCGACATGACGGCGAATCTCCTCGAGATCACGCTCTCCACCTGTCGGATCGCCCGCTTCGTTGGCCCGCAGGCGTTCGAGCTCGCTGATCCGCGCGTGTTCGCTCATGAGGCGAGCTCCTCGATCCCTTGGAACTGTGATCGCAGTTCCTCAAGCCGCTTGAGTGCTCGGTAGCGGGCCTGATACACGGCATCACGCGATAGCCCGAGCTGGGCGGCAACCTCGGCCGCGGGAACGCTGCGGACTGTGGTCAGCTCAAAGGCCCTGAAGTGTGAGGGGCTGATCTCGCCTTTGAGCTGGGCGATACAGGATTCGATGGTGTGCTGCTCCCAATCCTGCTCCCACGCCCGGTGGGCCTGGTCTTCATCCGGGAGCGCGGAGAAGAAGGTCGTGCGATCGATCACAACGGGTGCCTGCCTAGGTGCCCGGGCATCATCGCGGCGTTGCGAGCGGATCGATTGATACATCAGCGCGAAGAGCCACGCACCCAATCGCCCCCGAGTCCGGTCGTACTGCCCGAGCCGGTATGCCTCGATGAACTTTACCAGCGTTTCCTGCACGGCGTCCTCCGCCTGGGCGTCCGATAAGCCGCAGCGCCGTGCGAAGCGATGCATGGGCTGACGGAATCGGTTCGTAAACCGCTGCCAGGCATCATCATGCGATCCCTGAAGCTGCTCAAGCAAGATGGTCGTCGTTTCCCACTGCACAACCCACAGTCTACTTGTTTGAGGGGATTACAGCAATGCACGGGGTGTGATTCGGGCAGGTGATACAGATTTTCTCTGACTTCGTGTCAAAACCATTGCTGGCGAGGCCATACGGGGTAGCCACTCAAGAGAAATGCACTGGAGAGCACCATGAATACCCAACGCAATACCGCAGCACTGATGAGCAGCCTGATGCTGATCACCGGCCAGTCGATCGCCCAGGACATCCCGAACCCCGGCGACCTGCTGATCTCCGCGATCGACGCCCAGACCGGCCTGCCCGATGTCTTCGCCATCACCCCCGCCGGGCTCGTAGTCGAGAACGGTCTGATGCCCAATGAATACGCGAGCACCGTCGAGCTCTCTCCCGTGACGCCGATCACCAGCGGCGGGCTTGTGTTCACTGTGCTGGACAACGGCTCGGGCATGCTTCGCCATACCTACTTCGACGATGGTGCCAACGAGGGCGGTCCGATCTACAACTCGCTGATCGATCGTGAGCTTGGATTCGACTCATTCGACAACCCGATCGTGGCCTTCGACAACCCAATCGTGGCCTTCGACAATCCGATCGTCGCGTTTACGCCGGGGATGATCGGGCTGCAGCACCCGATGCGCGCGAACATGCCAGACTTCTTTGAGGACCCGCTGCTGGGCTTCGTAGATCCGTTGTTTGGATTCGAGGATCCGCTACTGGGATTTGAAGACCCATTATTGGGATTCACCGCGAACTCGGCTGTGGTCAGCTATCCCGGGCTCAACGAGGAGTACGAGCTGGCCATCAGCGGCGGCACGGTCGCCGCGGGCCTCGCGTACCCGCGAGCGTGGTTTATCGATCCCGATGAGGTCCAGGCCTTTGATGGCGTTGACGGCGAAGCCCATACCCACTACGCCGGGTTCGCGGTCTTCATCGAGGGTGGGCGGAGCGGTTCGGGTCTCTACCTCGCACCGCTGGATCGCGCATCGATCGAATCACGATCGCTCGAACTGTATCCACTCGCGGTCGGTGGGATCTTTGATGGTTCATTCAGTATCGATGGCATGCATGTGGACCCGGTGATCCCTGGGCACGCATTCGTCTGGGGCACCGACGGGGTAACGCGCGGGAGCGGAGAACCTCAGCCGGTGATCTATCGCATTGAAAACAACGGCTCAGTCTCGGAGCTCACCAGAGGGGGTGAGCTCCAGGCAATCGACGACATGGTCGTGTCACTCGATGGCACGATCTATGTCGTCGATTCAACGACCGCGGCCGGCAAGATCGTCGCGATCGATACGCAGACCGGGGCACAGACATTGCTCGCGACGGGCGGCGATGTGTTCGAGAACCCCCTGAGCATCAGCATCGTGCAGCGACGAGCCCAGGTGTTTACAGTCGATACGACCAGCGATTTTCACGACCCGAACCCGGGCGATGGGTACCCGGGCAACGCGTCGTTCCAGACCAGCCTGCGATCGGCGATCGAGGAGGCCAACGCGCAGGGCGGAGCGCACACGATCGTGCTCCCAGCCGGGACCTACGCCGTCGATTCGTTGCCTGAAATCGACATCGAGTTCAGCGACATCACGATCGTTGGTGCAGGAGCGGACTCGACGATCATCACTGGATCGAACGCCAGCCGTGTGTTCACCGTGCTCAGCGATGGCTCGCTCAGGCTGCGCGATCTGACGATCGACGACGGTCGGGCAAATGGCGGTCCGGGTGGCTGTATCTATGCCGACGGCCCACTCGCCATCGAGGGTGTTGTGATCCGCAGTGGATTCTCGGCTGACCAAGGGGCGGGGATCTACACGACTTCGACCGTCTACGCGTACAAGTCCCACTTCACTGGGAACACTGCCACAGACAACGGTGGGGCGATCTACGCCAATGGCGGGCAGGTCACGCTCAACAGGTGCTCGTTGTTCGAGAATGAGGCCCTCTCCGGGGGGGCGATCTTCGCGAATAACGCACAGCTCGACTGCATCAATACGACCTTCTATCTCAACCTGAGCTTCTGGGAGGGTGCTGGCGTGCGTCTGACGACGAATCAGCCTGCAAACTTCCTGCACTGCACCTTCCTTGAGAATGAAGCGGGGATCTTCCCGAACGAGCCATCCTCTGGTGCAATCGATGCGAACGGATCCAGTGCGCAGCCGCTGATCAAGTCCTCGGTGTTCTCATTCAACTCCTTCGACGGTGAGCCCGCCGATGTCATGGGTGCCTTCTCCCTCGGCGCGAACTCGCTCTTCTCGACGCTCGACGGGGCATCGTTCGGATCACTCGTTGGCGTCATGGTCAATGACAACCCGACGATTCAAGACATCGCAATCCCGCTCGGGGCTACCTATGCGTTCGCGCCGTTGCCCGGCAGCCCAATCATCGACGCCGCGGCCACGGACGAGTTCCCCGCGTTCGATCAGCTCGGGTACATCCGACTGGCCGATGGCGACGGTGATCTATTGGCCGCGCCCGACATGGGCGCGTTCGAGGCCGAGGGGGTTTGCCCCGCCGACCTGACCGGCGACGGGTTGCTGAACTTCTTCGATGTGTCCGCGTTCCTCTCGGCATACAACGCCATGAACCCGGCCGCGGACTTCACGGGAGATGGGGCGTTCAACTTCTTCGATGTCAGCGCCTTCCTCAACGCGTACAACGCCGGCTGCCCATGACCCCGGGACACTCTATCGACCTACGAAGACGGTGGATCATGCCCCGATTGAGTGAGAGTCGCTCAGGCCCGTTTTGGTTGGCCCTTGACGAAGTCGTACGCGTTGACTGAACTGCTCCTCGCAAGGATCAGGAACACGCTCCCAAAGGCATCATCGATTTTGGTCGAGATTTGTATCGTCTTCAGTCCTTAAAAAACGGTCTCAAGGCGCACGCCGATGACAATCGCGTTGTCGATGGCGGGATCACCCGAGGGGTTGATGATGTACTGCACATCCGGCTTTACAGAGAAGAACGGGGTCAGCTGTGCTTTGTAGAACAACTCAAACACGGTTTCATCCTCCGAGTACCCCGCGTCCGAACTCAGATCAACGAATGAGACATACAGCCCCATCGCGTCATCACCCCGTGATGCCATCGGGCCGGCCCAGTTCACGCCGCCTCCCAGATGCATCTGTATATCGCTCACTTCCTCATCTGCCCAGCCGAACTGCGCGAAGAGATCGATCCCCCGCTCCTCGCCCGGCGACCACACACGATGTTCTGCGAGGGCGTAGACCCCCGAGGTGCCGCTGGATGTTCCGCCGAGGAACCGCGTGAAATCACCCGTGTGATGCCAGATACCCAGGCCCGCGCGGCCCGAATCCCAGAAAAAGTTCGCCTCGCCGAGCCACACAGAGTCATCCGAGCGGTCATCGTCAAAGAACGAACTGGGGCCGAGCAGCCCCGTCCGCAAGCCATCCACCGTCGCCGAACCGTCCATGAACCCACCCGTAAGCGAGAACCGGTCGTTGGGCATCCACGAAATCACCACACCCGTCGAAGGGTCGGGATAAGTCGGCAGCGACAGCAGCGTGGGCGAGAGCCCAGCGGATGAGTTGACAAAGTCTGCCGCAGCATCCAGGAAACCGAACTCCGAGTTACCCTCGATCTTGCCCATTTTGATACGGATCGAGTCATCGAACAGCATCTGCTCGTACCAAAGCTCGGCGAGCTGCAACCGGTCCTCCGATTCGATATTCGACGCACCCTGAATATCCCCCGCATCCGCACTCAGACTGTCCCCGTCGATCCAGTACAGATCCGCGAACACGCTCGCGCCATCGACCCCAAACATGGTCTCAAGATCAAGCGTGAGATTCAGGTCATACAGCACGCGGCTGCTCGAATGCGACCGCACACCTCCATCAACCACCCCGGACCACTCACCGATCAATGACGATTCGATTGTGATGCCAGATGATTCAAGGCCGCGGCGATGGCCGCCCCAGTCGCCGGTGAGCCGCTCCCAGTGCAGCCAGCCCTCTTGGGAGGACTCCGCATCACCATCCGCTGGCTCGCTGGCCGATTCTTGCTCCAAACCCGCCCGTTCTGGTGTCTTGGCCGTGCGTGTCTCGCGTCCTTTGACCCCCTGTGGCCCAACAAAGTCGCCGCCCGCTTCCTCAGCCCCCTCCGCGAAGGGCTGCGCACAGGCGATTGACCCGCAGAGCATCAGCAGGATGATGACGGAAAGTGTTTTCGATTGATTCATGCTTCACCTCAACCCGTGGTGAGAACCAATCGGATGGTGCGTGCAACCAATCCACATGGGATCCTCTATCCGGCCTGCTCGGGGGACTCAGCGGGCACGAATGAGAAGTATTCCCTATACGCCCTGCCCCGGTTCAAGGCATCACCTTCACGCGATTGTGCACAACAGCCATCAGGTAGCCTAAAAGGTTACCTCGACCATCGTTGCTTGGTCCATCGTGGCCTGCCTCAGCGCATGCTCCCAATACGGATTCGCCGCGCAAGATTGATGCACCGCGGGACACGATTGCAGACACGCAGGACTGTTTTTCACGCATTGTTGCAAATATCATCCCCGACCACGACCACGCACACACAAAACGATGTACTACACAGTGTACCATCCGTACTGACCACGCACTGGTCTGAATCAACTCACAGCAGCCACGATCAGTTCGTGGCTTCCAGAAGCATGAAACCCATGAGCCAAACAATCAACAGCACACCAATCAACACTGCAAGCGCCGAAACACAACACATCCCCATTAGCGTTCGGATCATCAATCTTCTGGCCGTCAGCATCCCCTTCATCGGCCTGATTGTTGCGATTGTGATGCTCTGGGGCGTCGCCTTCAGCTGGGTCTATCTGGCCATCCTTGTCGGGATGTATCTCATCAGCGGCTTGGGAATCACGATCGGGTACCACCGCTATTTCACACACAAAAGCTTCGAAACTCCACGATTCATGCAGGCATTGTTCGCGATCTTCGGCTCCATGGCCCTTGAGGGTTCCGTGCTCCAATGGGCCGCCGTCCACCGCAGCCACCACCAGCACAGCGACGCCGAGCACGACCCCCACTCCCCTCACACCCACGGCGAAGGTGTCTTCAACGCCATCAAAGGAATGTGGTACGCCCACATGGGCTGGCTCTTCCGCTCGAAAAGCGTCTCGATGCAGAAGTATGTCAAAGACCTCAAGAAGGATCGGCTCATCACGACCATGAGCGCCCTGTTCCCCCTCTGGGTCGTTCTGGGCCTGCTGATCCCCTCGGCGCTGGGTGGGCTGCTCACCATGAGCTGGATGGGCGTGCTGCTCGGTTTCATCTGGGGCGGGCTGGTCCGCATCTTCCTGGTGCACCATGTCACCTGGAGCATCAACTCGGTGTGCCATATCTGGGGTTCACGACCGTTCAACAGCCATGACGAGAGCCGCAACAACCCGATCTTCGGTGTCTTAGGTCTCGGCGAGGGCTGGCACAACAACCACCACGCCTTCCCGACCAGCGCCCGCCACGGACTCAAGTGGTGGCAGATCGATATCAGCTATCTGATCATCCTCGCGATGGGCAAGGTCGGCCTCGCACGAGATATCCGCGTCCCATCGCACGCTCGCATCATGGCCAAGCAAGCGCATGGCAAGCACCGCTGACCTCCGATTTTTCGATCAGACCCAGAGCAGATTCTCACCGTCTTCGTGCAGCGAGTTGCGGCGGCAGCGGTTCGCCCATGGCATCGAGCGGCTGATCCGTATCCTCCGCGATTTCACCGAGCAGAACCGCGAAGTGACGCTCAGGAATAATCCGATCAGGATCGCCCTCTAGCACATTTCGGATCGCGAAGCCCTCAAGCACCTTGGGATCGATCTCAAGCAGGTACATACCAGAGCAATCACGCCCCGCGATCCGCTCCAAAGATGGCAGCGTGAATACCTTGAGCTCGCAACCTTCTCGCAGTTGGTCGATCGCCCACGGCTCGATGCGACCATCGGCCAGCCCGATGTCCAACATGCGCTGCTTGGCCCCACCGATCTTCGACCACCATTTGTCGCGCACGAGTTCCTGGGCCTCGTCAAGTTCAGCTTTCCCCACCACGCGCAGCTCATGCATCGATTCGTTGAGCCCATTGGTGATTCTCGCATCGTAGTCTCCGCCTTGGCGTATCGCATCAGCGGCGAGTTGCACACCCAACGCGTGACTCGCGATGTCTTCGTGCGTGAACGCAGAGCCTTTTTCTGAAATGAGAACAGTGCTCTTGTACCCGTACCATGTCAGCAACTCGTGCCATGTCATCACATCAAATGCCACACGCTGGGCGATGACGACGGACAACTCCGCGATAAGTGCCTCGCGTTCACCCGCGGGCATCGTCGCCCAGTCGCGCGGATATTGCAGCGTGATCGTGTACATGCTTGGCTCATGCGCCCGAAACTCTGCCTGCTTCCAGCCACGCTGCAACGCCAGTTTCACTCGCGCATGGATATACGCCGTCATGTCTGCGGCATTGCGAACATGACAGATATCCAAGAACCCGGCAGCTCGCGTATACACGATGCCTCGATCGCACTCTTTCTGCGCCCCATCGGGCGTCTGCCCTGAGTAAGAGTGACGGCCAAGCTGCGAAGGGTCAGCCTCTTCATACAGTGTGAACGGCCCGGGGAACGGTAATGAACCCGTCCTTGAGCGTGGCATATCATAAAACTCGCCAAGATGCCGGGAAAAGTGATTGTCCGAGTCCGGATGCACTGCAACCGGTGTGCTGCAACCAGCCAAGCCGACCCACGAGAGTATGCACAGCCCCCAAACAACTATCTGTTCACTGAAATTCGTAGGTTTCATGCCTGAGCATCCGCTTCTGGCTTGAAACGCAGATGACCCCAGCATGATTTCAGTTTTAGAATATGGAATCCAGCCGTACACAGTGTGACAACACTGGGTTTCAGATGCCCAAATGCCCAAGACTCACACACACTAGACCGGGCATGATTCCCGCACCATCACGGTGTAGCTGGTCGATGCCTCGATCGACATATTCACGCCGCCGAGCTCGCCAAACTCGTGCTGTACACCCGAGAGTGATTGAATCGGATCGGATGCCATGCCTTGCTCCTACACCACAATAACCGGTGAACAACGCCTGCTATCGACCGATTCTGCACACGTATCACGATCAATAATGCGAATGGGCTTTCATTCAAATAACGCCGCGCACGGTTCCAATCTTGCCCCGTTCCCGTCCGCAACGGCGAAGCGTGCTCCGGGGAACATCGCCGCGGACCCATATGCGCCGTCTTTTCTCAGCGCATACAACACGACATTGAAGCTGGGCCGCTGTGCGTCACGCATGAGACGCTTCTGGCGTTTGGAGTTGGACACAATCTTCCCGAGCACATGCAGGCACGCGCGGGTCGGGTCCATCCCCGACTGCATCGCTTGCACGATCGCGAATGATCCGCACGATTGGATCACCGCCTCGCCCCGCCCGGTCGCGCCCGCGGACCCGACCTCGTTGTCCACATACATCCCCGCTCCGATGATCGGCGAGTCGCCCACGCGCCCGGGGATTTTGTAGCTCAGCCCGCTGGTCGTCGTGCACGCCGACACATCGCCGCCCGTGTTCACCGCGGCGCAGTGAATCGTGCCATAGGTAAACGGGACCGCTCCGTCCTGCGCCCCCACGCCGATCCGCTGCCCTTGGGCATCCCAGTCCATCTGGTCTGGGTCGAGCCAGTCATCGTTGGGTGAACTCGTCTGCTTCCAACGCAGCCACGCCAGGCGTGCCTTCTCCGTGAGCAGCTGCTCATGCTCGAACCCGTGCGCCCGCGCGAACTCGTACGCCCCCTTTCCAACAAGCATCACATGATCCGTCGTCTGCAGGACTTTGAGCGCCACCGCCGCGGGGTGCATGATGTTCTCGATGCACCCAACCGAGCCCGCCTTATGCGTCGGCCCGTGCATCACCGAGGCGTCGAGCTGGACCACCCCGCGTTCGTTGGGAAGCCCGCCATACCCCACCGTCATGTCATCGGGGTCCGCTTCCACGATCCCCACGCCATCGACCACGCCCAGCACCGGGTCTGCACCGGCACCGATCCGCTCCACCGCCCGTTCCACGGCTCGCAGCCCATTGCCCGACGAGATGCTCACCGCATGGTTGGGCGCGCCCCAGACCTTCGATACGGTCTGTGATTCCTCACGGGCACCAACGCTGCCCGCGAGCACGCCAACGGCACCGATACCTGTGATCGAAGTTGATTTGAGAAACTGACGACGGGTGTGTGCTTCGCTCATATGAGCAATATACCAGCATTGCCGCTCAGCGGCGCAGCGACTCGATCTGCTCCATGCGTGCTTTGCTGCGCCCCACCCGTTCATGATCGGCCCCGAACACCGCCTCAAGCACCGGCTGACTCCGTCGGATCGCATCCTCAGCCGCATCAAGCTCGCCAAGCTCGATGAGACACTGGGCAAAGTTATTCCTGAAGATCGCCGTGTAGTAATGATCCGCGGGGAGCAACGCCTCGCACATGCCCAGCAGCTCGGCAAACATCGGCTGGGCCTCAGCCGCACGCCCGTTGTTGACCAGCAGCATGGCGAGATTATTCAGCGGTGCCCAGGTTTCGGGCAACAGCCCGCCCTGCGCGTCACGCCGCGCATTGATCGTCTCCTCATACAGCGCCGCGGCTTCATCGATATGACCCAGGTCTTCGAGCAAGTACGCGAGGTTCCCCTTGAGCACCAGCGTGTTGCTGTGCGTGTCGCCGAAGCGCTCGCGGTACCCGCCCAACGCGGCGCGAGTCAGCGGCTCGGCTTCCGCAAGCTCGCCCTGGGCTATCAACGCCGCCCCCAGATTCCCCATCGAGAGCACGGTCGAGAAATGCTCCTCGCCCAGCACTCGCGTGCGTCGTTCGAGCACCTCGCGCATCATGGCGATCGCCTCTGCCTCCCGCCCGAGTTTCTGCACACTCCCCGCGAGGTTATTCATCGCCACCAGTGTCAACGGGTGATCAGCACCGAGCACCCGCGAACGCGTTTCATAGACCCGGCGCATCAGCGTCTCGCTCTCCGCGAGCCGCCCGATGTCCTTGAGCGCCTTGCCCAGATTGTTCATCACCGTGAGCGTCTCAGGGTGATCAGCACCGTGCACTTCGGCCATAATCGCTTCGCTCTGCTCCCAGAGATCGATCGCCTGGGCCTGCCTTCCGGCAACCAACGCGATGCGCGCTCGCTCCGAGAGCACCTTGGCATCCTCGATCGGGTTGCCCAGCGTCGCCACGACCACCGAGGCCTCATCAATCAGCCGCTCTGCCTGGGCGTACTCACCAAGCTCCATGAGCACCAACGCCAGCGTGCGCTTCGCATCGCTCGTCAGCGGGTCATCGTGCCCGAAAGAATCGAGACACAGATCGAGCATCCGCTGGGCCTGCTCACGGGCACGCTCGATCTCGCCAAGATTCAGATAGGTATTGCTCATCGCCATCCGGAGCGTCGCGTTGATGTCCGGCTGGTCTTCAAACTCCTGATCGAGCGTCACGCTCGAGGTGTCGAGCACCTCACGCACGGTCAGATCGCTGCCCAGCGACTGCTCGGGGTCCGCGCTCGTCAGCATGTTGATCATGTACAGATTAATCGCGACCGCTCTTCGCCGCTGGGCATCCGCGGCGACCAGCGCATCCTCTGCCCGCTGCTGCTCGATCCGAGCCGTGTTCCACCCCCGCGTCGCACGCGCCGCCTGCCAGCTCACCCCCACCACCCCGATCACAATCGCAACCCCGGCGAGCGCCGAGATCGCGACCAAGCCCCGGTTGCGACGGACGAACTTGCTGCTCCGATACACCCGCCCCGCGCCCATCGCCTCCACCGGCTCGGTGTTGAGATATCGCCGGATGTCCTGCGCCAGCGCGATCGCGCTCTCGTAGCGATGCTCAGGATCTTTGGCGATGGCCTTGGCAACGATCGCGTCAAGCTCGCGTCCGAGTTTCATCGGGCCGACCGATGCCTCCCACGGCGAGAGATCAATCACCCGCAACGCATCATCGATCGTCAGGCCGCTGAGCTGATAGGGCATCTGCCCCGTGAGCAGCTCGTGCAGCAGCACACCCAGCGCATACACATCGCTCCGCCCATCAATCTCATGATCGCCCCGGAGCTGCTCGGGGCTCATATACCCCATCGTCCCGACCTGGTTGGGCATATCCGTTTCAGTATCAGCAAGTTTGGCAACACCGAAGTCCAGGATGCGGGCCCTCCCGGCATCATCAACCAAGATATTCGCCGGCTTAAGATCCCGGTGTACAATGCCGCGCCGGTGAGCATGGTCAACCGCCTCGCAGATCGAGATCATCTTGCCCAGAAGCAAGCGATGGTCGAGCCCCCGCGCATACCGATCGAGCTGCTCGCCCTGCACAAGCTCCATCGCGAAGTACGGGAACGAGCGGCCCTCGATATCCACGCGACCCGAAGCGAAAACCGGCGCGATCCCCGGGTGCTTGAGCATGGCCAGCGACTCGGCCTCGATCTCGAAACGCCTTTCCCGGATCGGGTTGATGACCTCGGGGCGCAAGAGCTTGATCGCCACCTGCCGCCTCGGAGAAGACTGCATCCCCAGCAGCACCACCCCCATCGCACCGCGTCCGAGTTCACCCAAAATCTCAAAGCCATCGATCTGCGTGATCTGAGACCAATCAATTGTGGGCAACTTCGCCGCAGGCGTGGATCCCGATTCTTGCAGGGCACGCATCAATCGTTCACGATGCTCGTCGCCGTCACTCAAGCGAGTGACATACGAATCGCGCTCGTCGCCGCTGAGCGTGCGCGCATGATCGATGATGTCTCGCTCTCTTTTTTTCATCTATACCCATATACCACAGAAACTTAGGCGCAAACACCCTCCAGCGAACTCAACCCCAAAGAAGACCGAAATCCGGACGGACGCCAACATTCTGGGACCATGCAAACCAGAAACAACCAGCCTTGTGTGCGCCGAATTCCATCGCAGTGTGAAATAAAATACAAACTTGACCGACTCATCTCCTTTGTGAAGCAGGTGTAATTTTTTATACTCTTGGTGACGAAGGGGAACATGTGCGAATGGATTTGAGGGGATCGACCACATGATCGAATTCACGATCATCGCTTTCAGTCTCTATGTGCTGATCGGGGTGATCTGCGCCATCCCGCTCGCGATCTGGGGTATATCCCGCATCGATCCCACCGTGAAAGAATCAACCTTCTGGTTCCGCTGCATCGCTGTTCCCGGCTGCATCGCACTCTGGCCCGTCATGTTGTTGAAATGGAGCCGGGCATGAAGCGCTCAGTCCGCGCCACGCACCTGCTGCTTTCCGTGCTGCTCACGCTGGGCCTCATGGCCGTGATGACGACCGCCTGGCTTATCAGCGGGAGGCAGGCATGACCAACGCGTACCGAGCAGTTCAATGGAATCACCAGAAGCGTGTGTATGACCTCACCATCACCGCCTTGGTGCTGCTGTTCGTTGTGAGCTTCGTGGTGCTCGGGCGGGTGTTCTTCCCGCCACCCGAAGATATTGCAATACCCATCCTGCTGCTTCGGTCGCTGGGTGTCTGTGCGATCATTCTGCTGCATCTAATTCTCATGATCGGCCCGCTCGCCCGGCTCACACCTTTCGCGAATCCGTTGCTCTACAACAGGCGCCATCTCGGTGTCTCGTTTTTTCTCGTTGCCTCGATGCACGCCTTGCTCGTCTTTGGCTACTACGGCGGCTTCGGCAACCAGAACCCGATCAGCGCGGTCCTCTTGGGGATCGACGCCACCGTCGCGGTCCCCTTCGAGCTCTTCGGGTTTCTCGGGCTCATGATCTTCTTTGTTCTGGCCGCGACCAGCCACGACTTCTGGCTTGCCAACCTCGGGCACACCTTCTGGAAGCTCTTGCACATGAGTGTCTACCTCGCGTATGCACTCATCGTCGCCCATGTCGTCTTCGGCGTGTTCCGCAGCGAGCACAACCTCATCCCGCTGCTGCTACTCACGCTCGGAGCGATATCCATCGTCTCGCTCCATCTTGTTGCCGGTTTACGCGAGGTCCTCAGAGACCACCAGAGTCGCGGCATCACGGTACACGATGAACAACACAGCGACTGGGTCGATGTTGGCAGTGTCGATGACATCAAGCCCGACCGGGCCATGATCGTTCAGATCGATGCGCAGGAGCGCATCGCCGTGTTCCGACAGGACCACACCGTCTCGGCCATCTCCAATGTATGCGCCCACCAGGGCGGCCCGCTCGGGGAGGGCAAAATCATCGACGGTTGCGTGACCTGCCCTTGGCACGGATATCAGTACAAGCCCGAGTGTGGCCAGTCCCCACCGCCGTACACCGAGAAAATCCGCACATACGACATCCGCGTGGAGGGGCGACGGATCTTGGTCAACCCGTCCCCCAACGAGCCGGGCACCCATGTCGAGCCCGCCGCCTTCACGCCCTGGGATGACGACCAAAATGACTGAGACGCACTCAACCCAATCAGGCTCAGACTCAAGCTCAGGCCAAAGCACAAGCCCCAAGCCCGACCATTTTTATGTCGGCTACCTGCCCGCCCCAGAGCCCTACCGCAGGTTCACCACATTGCTCATCGCCTTTCTGGTGGTCTGGTTTGTCTCGCTCTCGGGCGTGCTCGTGCTGACCCAGCGTTCGCCGGGCACAGCGGTCTGGGACAACAGCAATGAGCAGACATGGACCGGGCGACTCATCCCAAAGCCCTACCCCATGCTCATCCCAGATGACAGCGACAACACCACCCCGCTGCTCGTGGTCGCCATGGGCAAGCTCGGTGCCCACACCCAACTCGCCGATGCGTTCAATCATCGGGTCACGCTTCGGGGCTTTGAACTCACCCGCGAGGGACGCAGGATCATCGAGCTCGCTCCCGAGCCCGGCGCGATCGCCATCGCCCGGCCGCTGGGCGAGCAGGAGATCCCCAAGGTTGTACCAGCCGCCAGCGGGTTCATCGAACTCGTCGGCGAGATCACCGACGGCAAGTGCTATCTCGGCGCGATGAAGCCGGGCGATGGATTCGGGCACCGATCCTGCGCCGCCCTGTGCATCCGCGGCGGGCTCCCGCCCATGTTCGTCGCGGAATCCGATCTCGGCTCGGTCATCTATCCCCTGTTCGTGGTCGACGGATCAACCTCGCTCAACGAAGAAACGATCCAACTCGTCGCGTGCCGCGTCCGTCTGCGGGGCACGCTGGGCAGCATCGCGGGCATCCCGGTGCTGAGCGTCAAGCAAGACGACATCCAACCGATCGACCTCTTCGCCGCACAATCCCCCTGATCACACGAAAGCCCGACCGGCGGCACTACCATCACACATGAAAGCACACCTGGTCCAGCTTGATATCGTGTGGGAAGACAAAGCCGCGAATCGCAATCGAGTCAAACAACTGATCGAGCAAACCGATCTCGCTGTGGGCGATCTCATCGTGCTCCCAGAGCTGTTCGATGTTGGATTCACCCTCAATACCAGCATCGCACACGACGACGGCACCACCCTCGCCTTTCTGCAATCGCTCGCGGACGAAACCGCATGTACCGTGCACGGCGCACGCGCCCTGCTCCCCAGCGATCAGCGGCTCGCCTACAACTGCGCCACCATCTGCCAGCCGGGCAACGCCGAGCCAGTCTGCGAGTATCAAAAAATCCACCCGTTCTCGTTCGGACGAGAGAGCGAGTCATACACCGGCGGCAGCACACTTGGCAAATACGACTGGAACGCCATGCATGTCTGCCCCGTGATCTGCTATGACCTGCGATTCCCCGAGCTCTTCCGCCTGGGCTCCAAGCAGGGTGCCGAGGTCTTTGTCTACGGCGCCAACTGGCCAAGCCCACGCCAAAGCCATTGGCGAACGCTGAGCATCGCACGCGCCATCGAGAATCAGGCTTTTGTCATCGCCGTCAACCGCTGCGGCAACGACCCACACCTGCCCTACTCGGGCGGGAGCATCGTCATCGACCCCAAGGGCGAGATCATCGGCGAGCTGGGCGACAACGAGGCCGTGCTCAGCGTCGAGATCGATCCGGGTGTGGCCCGTGATTGGCGCACCACATTCCCAGCCCTTCGCGACATCAAGCTGATCTGAACATGCAATCAACCAAGCGCAAAGAAAAACCCTCGCAATGCGAGGGTTTGAAATGCACAGATTCATGCAGCTTACTTCTGCACAGTGTCCTGACCCTCGACATGCTTCATGCCGCGGCGGCGATCACGCAGACGGCGTGACTTGCCGACGCGATCACGCAGGAAGTAGAGCTTCGCACGGCGGGTGTCACCACGACGCACAACCTCGAACTTCGAGATCAGCGGCGAGTTGATCGGCCAGGTCTTCTCGACACCGACATCACCCACCATGCGACGCACGGTGATGTTCTCGTCGATGCCGCGGCCCTTGCGCGAGATCAGGATGCCCTGGTACACCTGAATACGCTCTTTCTCGCCCTCAACAATGCGAAGGTGCACATTCACTGTGTCACCGATGTCAAAGCGAGGAACATCAGTCTTGAGCTGATCGGCGTTGATCGATTCGATTATCTGCTGGTTGCCCATGGCACTCATCCTTCGGTTGGCCCGTACGCGATCCCCGCGCCGGGACGGCAACGATAGGCTCGCCTCAGCAGCTTGTCGAGGATCACAAAGCGTGGAATATCACGCTTCTGAGATCATACGCCGGGACTACACTCTGCCCATGAGAGCAATCGTCGTGACAAAACAAGGACAACCCGTCGCCCCGAACATCGCCCTCCAATCGAGCTGGCCAGACCCGCTCATGGCCAGACCGGGCGAGGTGATCATCAAAGCCCTCTGCTCGGCGTTCAATCATATGGACCTCTGGGTCGGCAAGGGTGTCCCCGGGCTCGATCTTGACTACCCCCGCGTCTCGGGCTGCGACGGCTGCGGCGAGGTCCTGGCCGTGGGCGACGGTGTCAGCAAAGACTGGATCGGCAAGCGTGTGATCTACAACGCCGCGGTCGTGGTGCAGGATCGCCCTCGCCCCACCGACCCGCCCGCGAGCACCATGTGCCCCAACTACGAACTCATCGGCGAGCACTACAACGGTGCCCACGCCGAGATGTTTGCCTGCCCCGCCAACAACCTGGCCGCGGTTTCCGATGACGCCGACCCGATCCAGGCCGCCGCGTTCGGCCTCTGCGCACTGACCGCCTACTCCATGATGGTGACCAAGGGCGACCTGCGCCCCGGACAATCCGTCCTCATCACCGGCATCGGCGGCGGTGTCGCCACCAGCGCCCTGGCCATCGCCAAGCACCTCGGATGCAGCGTCTGCGTCACCTCACGCCACCAGTGGAAACTCGACAAGGCCATCGAACTCGGTGCCGACCATACCATCCTCGATGAAGGCCAGGACTGGTCGCGTGATGTCCGAAACTGGACCAACAAGCGTGGGGTGGACATGGCGGTCGATTCCGTCGGCAAAGCCACCCACCTGAGCTGCATCAAATCACTGGCCCGCGGCGGCGCCTATGTCACCCCCGGCTGCACCACCGGCCCCGACGCCACGACCGACCTCGCCCGCATTTTCTGGAACCAGCTGCGAATCCTCGGCTCCACCATGGGCAGCAACGACGAGTTCAAAGAAGTCGTCGCCCTCTTCAACGCCGGCGCACTCAAACCCGTCATCGACAAGGTCTTCACCCCCGAGCAATGCACCCAGGCCTACGAGCGGCTCGAGGCCGGCGAGCAGTTCGGGAAGATTGTCATCGACTGGCGATGAGACTCCCCCACCAGCAATAAAAAAACACCCTGCAAACGCAGGGTGTTTTCATGTGTTTGATTCAAATCAGCTTACTCAGCCGCGGCTTCTTCGCTCGCTTCTTCAGCGGCGGGCTCGGGCTCAGGCGCTGGCTGGGCCGCAGCGGCCTTGGCCTTTGCGTCTTCGGCGGCCTTGAGGTACTTGGCGGCCTCGTCGCTCTTGGCGTTGGCAACCGTGCCCTTGGCCATGTTGAGGTTCTTCTTGGCGGAGTTGACGAACGCGGTCAGATCAGCTTCGCTGTCGCCTGCCATCTTGTCCAGCTCAGCAACGATGCCCTCGATCGCCTTGACGGCTTTCTTGCACTCGCCGCGGTTGTTGTTGATCCCGCGCTGCTTTTCCCACTCGGCCTTCATCTTCTCGTCGAGCAGGCCGGCGTTGCCGAGCATGTCGCGGACCGTGTCGCTGGGCTGGGCACCCTTTTGGAGCCAGGCCTTGATCTCTTCGATCTTGAGCACGAGCTGCTTGTCGGCGTCCTTCTCCATCGGGTTGTAGAACCCGAGGTTCTCAAGCACGCGACCGTTGCGACGCGTGCGCTGGTCGATCGCGTTGATCCGGTAGAACGGGCGGTGGGTGCGGCCGAAGCGCTGCATACGAATACGAACCATAAAAAGACTCCTTCGTGTCCTGCCCGCTCAAATGCGGGAATGTCCAACCCGACGCGACCGAAGCTTTACAACTCGCTCGGTTTCTCCCTCGACTGGTCCAACCATTGGGCCTGTCTGCGTTCGCCGGGTCTACATGATTTACCGCAACCCAGCCCGATTCCACTCTCCACGCGCCCAAACTGCTGATTTCGACCCAAGAACCACTATCATCGCTCATGCGGATTGATGTCCTCACCACATTCCCCGAGCTCTTCACGACCCAATCGCCCGGGGTGCTCGGGGTCTCGATCCCCAAACGGGTCATCGATGCCGGGCTCATCGAGGTGCACGCCACCGATATCCGCTCGCACACCACCAACAAGCACCTCAAGACCGACGATCGCCCCTTCGGCGGCGGCCCCGGCATGGTCATGACCTGCCAGCCCGTCTGGGATGCCGTCCAAGCCGCTGAAGCGCAAGCCCCAACGCCCGCCCGCCGAATCCTGCTCACACCCCAGGGCGTGCCCCTCACCCAGCAGCTCGTCGCCCAGCTCGCCAGCGAGTCCCGCCTGCTCATGATCGCCGGCCATTACGAGGGCATCGACGAACGCGTCATCGAGAAGCTCGACCCGCTGGAAATCTCGATCGGTGACTATGTCCTCTCGGGCGGCGAACTGGGCGCGCTGGTGCTCATCGATGCGATCGCCCGCCTCCAGCCCGGGGCGCTGGGCCACGACGACTCGGCCGCCGAGGATTCGTTCTCGCACGCCCAGACCACCAACAGCGAGGGCTTGCCCATCGCCAAGAAAATACTCAAATCGCTCAACATCCCCGACGGCGCGCGCCTGCTCGATTGTCCCCATTACACCCGCCCGCGTGAATGGGAAGGCATGCCCATCCCTGAGGTCCTGCTCAGCGGCGACCACGACGCGGTCGCCAAATGGCGCCTTGAGCAGCGACTCAAGCGCACACGCGAGCGACGCCCCGATTTGCTCCAAACTCGCGATTCTGATACGATTTCCTGACTTGGGGAGGCAATAATCTCCCCAACGGTCCGCTTTGCGGGCATGGTTGACCCTCAGCACACACCTTTCTGGATACGGAGCAGAAACAAATGAAGAAGATCGCACTTATCGGCATTGCCGCAGTTTCAGCACTCATGGTCGGTTGCTCGAGCACACAGTGTCGCGACGGCGGCACATGCGGTGCCGAATGCAAAGACGCCTGCTGCATGGAAGCATGCGACCACGCCAACAGCACCTTCACCTGCCCCAACTGCGAGCCCGGCAAGCCCTGCTGCGCAAACTGTGCCAAGAAAATGGCCGAGATGTGCCCGGACTGTGCCTCCAAGGAATCCGCCCAGGCATGCACCGGCTGCGCCGATGGCAAGGTCTGCGCCAAGTGCCAGGCCTGATCTCGCGCAACGACGCTATCCTGACCCGCTCAGTCGAGCGGGTTTTTTCATGCAGTCTTCTCGCCATCGAACCTAGGATTGCCGCATGGATCAGCTGCTGAGCACACTCGCCGACTGGAAGCCCTTCAAAGCGATCGTCATTGGCGATTTCATGCTCGACCAGCTGCTCAAAGGGTCGGCCACCCGCCTCTCGCCCGATGCGCCCGTCCCGGTGCTGCGGGTCAGCGAGCAGCAGAGCCAGCCGGGCGGGGCGGCAAACCTGGCGCTCGACCTCATCGCCCTGCACGCTAAGGTGACGGCGCTGGGCGTGACCGGCAATGACCCGGAAGCCGATCTGCTCCGCGACGCGCTCACTCAGGCGGGCATCGACAGCACCGGCCTTGTGCGCGACGACACACGCCCCACGACCGTCAAACGCAACCTGATCGGGCTGGCACAGGGCCGCCACGCCCAGAAGATGTTCCGCGTCGATTTCGAATCAGACGAGCCCATCAGCAGCAATGTCGAGCAACGACTCCTCGAAGCGTTCGACCGGGCCCTCACCGGGGCGGACATCGTGTGCATCGAAGATTACAACAAGGGCGTATGCACCCCCGGGCTGTGCCAGGCGATCATCGAGCGTGCCAAAGCCGCCGGCGTGCCCGTGCTCGTCGACCCCGCCCCGATCAAGGACTATACCAAATACCGCGGCGCGACCGCCGTCACGCCCAACCGCACCGAGGCCGAACTCGCGACCGGCATCAGCGCTCCCGAGGACGCCCGCGAAGCCCACCGCGAACACCTCGCCCGTACGCTCATCGAATCGTTCGACCTCGATACGATCGTGCTCACCCTCGACAAGCAGGGTGCACTGCTTGCCCACCGCGATGACCCGCAGGTTGTGCATGTCCCCACCACCGCCCGTGAGGTGTACGATGTCACCGGCGCGGGGGACATGATGCTCGCCGCATTGGCCGCCGCCCGGGCCAACGGGCTTGATTGGGTCAACTCGGTCCGCTTTGCCAACGCCGCGGCCGGACTGGAAGTCGAGATCTTCGGGGTCGCCCCCATCCCCGTCGAGAAGATCCACGACGACCTGCTCAGCCAGCACACCGCCCAGCTCGGACGACCCCGCACCCTCGACGAGGTGCTCGTTCAGGTGCGCGCCGCCCGACATTCGGGACAGAAAATCGTCTTCACCAACGGCTGCTTCGATGTCCTCCACGCCGGCCATGTCTCGCTGCTCCAGCGCTGCGCCGCGCTGGGTGACATGCTCGTGGTGGGCCTCAACGACGACCACAGCGTGCACGCCCTCAAGGGCGACGGCCGCCCGGTTAACAACCAGAACCACCGGGCCTATCTGCTCAGCGCCCTTCAGTGTGTCGATTCAGTGGTGCTCTTCAACGAGGACACCCCGATCAAGCTTATTGAAGCGATCAAGCCCGATGTGCTCGTCAAGGGGGGTGATTACACCCCCGAAACCGTCGTCGGGGCCGACATCGTCGAAGCCCACGGCGGCAAAGTCGTGCTGCTCGACCTGATCGACGGGCTCTCAACGACCCGAACAATTGAAAAAATGCGTCAATCCTGACCGATGCCGCCCACGATGCGTGTTTTTGGCTGCCAACGGGCGCCATACAAAAGAATGCCGCTCGATCGTCCGATAGATGCCACATGGCTGAAACACACCTGATGATCGTCACCCCTCGCTCCGCGTCGCTGATTCTGACG
The DNA here is from genome assembly GCA_965283805.1 of Phycisphaerales bacterium UBA1924. Classification (GTDB taxonomy): domain Bacteria; phylum Planctomycetota; class Phycisphaerae; order Phycisphaerales; family UBA1924; genus UBA1924. The sequence goes on from CBDIPV010000001.1 coordinate 1,197,059, forward strand.
GGCCAGAAGCTTGTCGAGGCCCGGTTGAGCGCCGAGTATGGAGCCCCCTTCAATAGGGTGCAGGCGGGCGATACGGTCTTCATCAAGCCAGCCGGGCAGAGCACCATCGGCAAGGCGATTGTGCATCGTGTTGATCAGTACGAGCACCTGGGCCCGCAAGACATCGATCACCTGCAGAATATCTACAACGATCGGGTAATGGGCGATGAGTCGTTCTGGGATGCCAACCGCGATGCACGATGCGCAACCTTCATCACGCTCGACAAGGTCCGCATGATTCAGGATGAATCGGCCGTTCCCAAATCGCTGCTCGCTCCGAGCACGGTGGGGTGGCTGGTGCTCAGCGATGCCCAGCATCGCGCCCAAGCCGCTTGATCGCGGAATCCACTCAATCCACAAAGAACCGAGCTACGCGCTCGAGTGTCCGGGTCATCGGCATCCCGACAATCGAGCTTTCGTCGCCCTCAAACGAGATCGGCCAACCGGCCGCAAGTCGATCGGTGATGTTGTAGCCCCCGGCTTTGCCGACCCATTGATTCGAATCAAGATACTCTGTGATCTCGTGCTCGGGGATCTTGCCGACCCGCACCATCGAGCGGTCGATGAATAGCTCTCTTCGCCCGGACAGCGGGTCGATGATCGCGATGCCGGTGAGCACCTCGTGCTCGGCGTCGCTCATCGAGATGATCATGGCGCGTGCATGCTCGCGATCAGTGGGCTGACCGATGATCTTCCCTTCCTGCACGCAGACCGTGTCGGCCCCGATCACGACGGTATTGAGTTTGTGCTCGACCATGGCGGGCTGCTGGGCGAAGAGCTTGGCTGATGACGCGGCCTTGAGATATGCCAACGCCGCGACCCACTGGCCCGGATCAACCTCGCCGGGGATCAGTTCCCCGTCGTCCACGCTCGCCGGAAGCACGGCATGGGCCACCCCGATCTGCACGAACATCGATCGCCGGCGCGGCGAAGAGCTCGCCAGCACCACAAAGGGGAGCATCTCTGAGTCATCGATCTGGGGAAGCGTCGGGTTCATCGTGCACCTTGTATACCAGCGTACCCGATGATGGGGTTCGGGGTGAAAACTGGATTCGTATAGGATTCATCGTTTTCAGACGCCTTCGGGCTGCAAACTGGGCAAAAGAAAAAGGGCACCCCGCGTTGGGGTGCCCTGAGGGTCGAATGAGGTTCAATCAGCGGGATGCTGATCGAGCGTGATCGCCCAGAAGCGATCACTCATACAGGTTGGTTGCTTCGGTTTCGTTCACCGGGCTGGTCAGATTATCTGAGGTCATCTCGATGCTGAAGCGTGAGTCTGCGGCCGAATCGGCACGCACGGTGACGCGCCACGAGGCCGCCGCACCGGGTGCGAGCGAGCCGAGCTTGGCGAATGTCACGGTCTTGCCGGTGGCCGAGCCGTTGGTTGCACCCGAAGCCGAGATAAACGACTGCTCTGCGGGGAGCTTGGCAACGATCTGGACATTGGTGTCGTCAGCCGAGCCCTGGTTGGTCACGGTGATGACATAGGTTGTCTGCTGACCAACCTCGACGGGGTCAGTGACATCGACCACTTCGAGCAAGATCGCGGGGATACCCTCGACCACGGTGGTGCACGAGTCGCTGACCGAATCAGCACACTCGGCGTTGCCGGTGATTGCGGAGGTGTAGCTCCCCTTGCTGGAAGCCGCCACCGTCATCGAGAAGTTCTTGGAAGCACCTTCGCCCAAGTTGGCGAAGTTCCAGACCACATTGCCACCGACGACACTGCCGCCCTCGCTCATGCGAACGACGGTTGTGCCCTGGGGAATGCTTGCCGATGCGGTCGCGTTGTTGGCCACGCCGTCACCGGTGTTTTCAAGGCTGTAGTTGAAGGTGATGTTGCGTCCGAGGAACTGGCGCTCGTTGCACTCGATAGCGACGGCAAGTTCGGGCTGCGAGACGACCGTGTTGGTCGCGTCCGCTTCGGACTCAAGACCGCCGTCTGCGGTCGCCATCGCGGGGCTCGAGAACTCGCCGGTGCTCGATGCACGCACGCGGACCTCGTAGGCCTTGCTCTCACCCGCGGCCAGCGTGCCCACGGGGATGTTGACCGAGCGTGAGTCGTTGGTCATGGCCAGGCCCTCTGGGAGGGTGTCCTTGATCACGACATTGTTTGCGGCACCGCTGCCGGTGTTCTCGACCATGTAGCGGAGGACGATCTCGTCACACGCGAGCGCCTCGGCGGTCGCGGTCTTGGTCAGTGCGAGCGCTGGCTCGACAACCTTGACATTGGCACACAGGAAGTTGTTGTACGAAACGGTGATGCAATCGCTTGCGGTCCCGACGCGTTCGGCCGAGCCGGTGAGGTTGATGACCTTGGTTTCGCCGGGGTTCATCGCGCCCAGCGCCCAGGTCAGGCCGTCGCCGCTGGTGTTGCCCTTGGGATCGGAAGAAGCGATCTCCAGGTTGCTGCTGCTGTCCATCATGACCATGACATTCTGAAGCTCAGAATCGGTCAGGTTGGTCACATGGTACGAGAAGCCGAAGTCCTGACCACGAGCGACCTCGTTGGGCATGACCTGGTGCACGAGCAGGGCGCTGGTTCCGACATCGCCGGTTGGGAATGCCATCCGCGCGGCCGATTCGTTCGCACCCAGCCGTGGCGTGTAGAACTCCATGTTTTCCGAGTCGTCAACGACGACCCTGAAGTCCTCGTTGGAGGCGGGCTGCGTCTGGGTACAACCCGTCAGCAACGCACCAAGGAGCATCGCAGCGCCAAGTTTGGTGGTGATGGTGTGCATTGAAATTGTCATTGTTTCTCCAAGTCTCAGATGAGATCTTTTCTTCCTGCCCCGCAACCATGCGGAACAAAGATTCTCGACCGGACCCGCGTGTCCCCGTTGTCCATTCGGACCCCTCATCAGCAGGCACAGTCATATTCTGTCCGTGCTCTATTCTGTGCAACCCCCCACAGTGAAGGGTCCACGAGCACATGATTCTATCGGACTCAATCACTCCGGGCAATGTTTTCGGGCGCTGAGGGCGGCAGTGATTGACTCTCGAATGGTCGAAAGACGGACCCGATGGCGGATTTGAGTTGTGCAGAATCATCAAACTCGATCGAGAGCTGGGGCACGATCACGCTGGCCCCGTCTGGCCAGCCGTCGATCCGACTCGCTTTGACCCAATCTTTTTGGGTCATCATGACCGAGCCGTTGGCAGACACATCTGACCCACGAAAGAGCCCGTTCAAACGGGATTTCGAAACGGCCTCGTGATCTCGCAGCTTGGTGAACCGGTGGACCGCAACGCCGGAGGATCGCGCCATGGCTTCAAACGCTTCCGCGTTTCCGATGCCGCAGATCAGGTGGACCGACTGGTCTTTGAATGCTTCGGTTTCGATCCTTGTGGATTGCCAGCCCTCCTGCGTGCGATGGTGGACAAGTCCGCCGGTCCAGATGTGCCGCGCGATGAGCACCGATGCGGTGCCTGAAACTGCGAGCAGGCGCGATCGGAGTGCATCAATCGAAGCCGGATCCAGACGCTCTGCGTGCGTGAGCACGATCAGCCCTGCACGATCGAGCGAGGCGATCGGTTCTCTGAGGTGTCCCTTGGGGAGCAACGCATCATGATGAGGCAGGCGGGATGCATCCACCAGCACGATGTCCAGATCCCGCGCGATCTGGCGGTGCTGAAACCCGTCATCGAGCACCACACAATCGATCGCACGCCCCACCGCATGACCGGCATCGGTTGCGAACAGGGCCTGCAAACCCGCGAGCCGATCGGGCTGGGCGACGACGGGCACACCGGGCAGGGCAAGCTCGTGCTCGCGTTGTTCGTCACCCTTCTGGCCGGGCTTGGCCCCATAGCCCCGCATCGCGATGACCGGGCGGTGACCGCTGGCTTGGAGCATGCGTATAAGCTGATGCACGACGGGTGTCTTGCCCGTGCCGCCCGTGCTCAAGTTGCCCACTGAGATCACCGGGCGATCGAGCGTCTGAACCCCCTTGCCCGCATCGAAGGCTCGATTCCGATGGTTGATCCCGATCCGATACAGCCAGGACATGGGCGTGGTGATCAGCCCCGGCAGCCTCGTCGGTGGTGGCACCCGCGCATCGGTACCACTCACGGCCCGCCCCGATCGCGCTGCTCACGGATCTCTTTGAGATCACGCTTGAGGTTCTCGCGCAGGTCTTTGTGTATCTTCTGCCCCTCATTGCGATGCAGCCGCATGGTATTGACCGCATCGAGCACCGCGAGCATGACGATCGCGCTGACGAGCCCGATGACGAGCATCCACACAATAGTGAAAGTCCCGGCGTTGCCCGGGTGGGCGATCCCGAAGCCGTAGGCCGAGAGCGGGATCGCGAACATGATCAGCCAGCCCGTGGCGACCCTGATCCTTTTGCGGCTCGGGGGCATGCGATCGGGGCCCAGCTCTTTGATCGCGATCAGGTAGCCCGCCTGCAGGACCAGCGCGATCATCGCCAGCGGCAGCACGAACCAGGTTGGGGCGATCGGGCCGGTGTTCATTGCTGTATGGTACAGCACGAAACCGGCAAGGGCGATCCCGCACGACCGATGCGTGCGAACCTACACTCTGCGACCATGATCGATCTCAAGGCATTGCGTGAAAACCCGCAGCGATTTATTGACGGTGCGGCCAAGAAAAACTACAGCGTCGATATCGACACGCTGCTCAAGCTCGACGAGCAGCGCCGATCCCTGATGAGCGAGCAGGAGACCCTGCGCGCCGAGCAGAACCGGCTGAGCAAGGAGACCGGCCCCAAGATCGGGCAGCTTATGGGGAAGCTCAAAAACGCCAGCGACGACGAGAAAGCGTCGATCCAAGCCGAGGTCGACGCGATCAAGCAAGCACCGGCAAAGATGAAAGAGCAGATCACGGCGCTCGATGCCCAGATCGCCCAGATCGAACCCCAACTCAACCAGATCCTGCTCTCGATCCCGCTCCCGCCCGATGACGATGTCCCCGTGGGCAAGGGCAGCGAGGACAATGTTGAGATCTGCAAATGGGCACCAGATGGCTGGGACTGGGACAAGAGCTTTGAGGGCAACAAGGGTTTTAAGCCGCGCACCCACATCGAGCTGTGCGACATGCACAACCTCGTGGATTTCCCGCGCGGCGTCAAAATCGCCGGTTCGCGCTCCTATGTCCTCACCGGCGACGGCATGCGTCTGCACCAGGCGATCCTGCGATACGCCATCGACACCATGACCAACAAGAACGGCTTCACACCCATGAGCGTGCCCGTGCTGGTGCGTGAGGAGGCCATGGTTGGCACCGGGTTCTTCCCGGGCGGTCGCGATCAGGCCTACCACATCAACGAGTCCGAGCGCGGCGGCGGCTACGACATGTTCCTCACCGGCACCGGCGAGGTCGGGCTGATGGGCATCCATCAGGACGAGATCCTCGACGAGGCACATTTCCCGCTCAAATATGTCACCGTGTCCACCTGCTTCCGGCGCGAGGCCGGGGCCGCGGGCAAGGACACGGCGGGGCTCTACCGCATCCACCAGTTCGACAAGGTCGAGCAGGTGATCATCGATGTGGCCGATGAGGACACCTCGCGGGCGCACCATACCAACATGATCGGTTTCGTCGAGGACCTGCTCAAATCGCTCGGTCTGCCCCACCGCTTGCTGCAGTGCTGCACGGGTGATCTGGGCGTCAAAAACGCGGACATGGTGGATGTCGAGTGCTGGATGCCCGGACGCGGTGAGGAAGACAGCGAAGGCACCCCCACGGGCGAGTTCGGCGAGACCCACAGCGCCAGCCGCCTCTATGACTACCAGTGCCGACGCCTGAACATGCGCTACCGCCCCGGCGGGGAGAACGGCAAGGGGTCGACGGCCTTCTGTCACTCGCTCAACAACACCGTGGCCGCGTCGCCGCGGATTCTGATACCGATCTTGGAGATGTATCAGAACGCGGACGGCTCGATCACGATCCCCGAGGCGCTAGTGCCGTATATGAATGGCCAAACCCGCATCGGCTGATCTCTGGTAGACTGCTTATATGCTCATAGCCACCACCATCGACACCCCGCTGTGCCCCATGCGGGCCGCGACGACTGATTCGGGCATCTGTCTGATGGAAATGGGCTCTGCTGCGCGTCAAACACGCGAGACAAGCGAGCTTGAAGCCGCGTACAAGTGCACGATGAGCAGCGGCCACCACCCGCTGCTCGACCAGCTCGCGGGCGAGTTGACCGCGTATTTCAACGGCGATCTGCAGCAGTTCAGCGTCCCGCTGGACACGCCGGGCACTGAGTGGCAGCAGCAGGTCTGGGCCCAGCTGGTCAAGATCCCATATGGCGAAACGACGAGCTACGGCGAGCTGGCGGCCCGGCTGGGCAACCCGGGCGGATCACGGGCTGTCGGGCTGGCCAATGGCAAGAACCGGGTCTCGATCGTCATCCCATGTCACCGCGTCATCGCATCCGACGGCACACTGCACGGCTATGGCGGCGGGCTCGAACGCAAACGCTGGCTGCTTGATCACGAGCAGGTGCACAGCGGCGCAGGGCTCTTTGCCGGCTGATTCATTTGTACAATGACCTAAGCCAGCCCCAGCCGCTCCATCGGCACGGTGCCCTCGACGAACACCGTGCTGGGCGAGCCGCACCGGCGCAGAAACTCGATGCCCGCGAGCACCTCGTCGCGGACGGGGGCCACGAACGCCATCGGCTCCTCGCTGATGGGATGATCGAAGGCGAGCAGGGCCGCGTGCAGGGCCTGGCGATCGATCAGGGTCTGGCCCTGCAGATCGAGCAGGGGTTTGCCGGTGTACATGTCGTCGCCGACGATCGGGTGCCCGAGATGCGCCAGGTGCACCCGGATCTGGTGGGTCCGTCCGGTGAGCAGTTCCAGTTCCACCAGCGTGTACCGCTGCGGGCTGCTCTTTGAGTTGACCGCTGGCGGCAGCTCGTAGCGCTCCCGCACCCGGCAGATCGTCTGGCTGGGCTTGCCCAGATCATCGAATCGAACCACCCGCTTCTCACGCGAACCACGCACGCGCGACTGGTGCGGGCCGAGCGGCAGATCGATCAGCTGCTTGTCTTTGTCGACCCATCCCTGAACGAGCGCGAGATAGCGCTTGTCGACTTGGCGCTGCTCGAACTTGGTGCCCATCTTCCAGTGCGCCAAGTCCGACTTGGCGAACACAATGCAGCCCGAGGTGTTCCGGTCGAGCCGGTGCACGACCCCCGGGCGGGCGAACTCCTCGCCAACGCGCGACAGCTCGCCTGATCGAGAGCGGTCGAAGTAGTGGATCAGCGCGTTGAGCATAGTCCCCCGGTTCTCCATCCGGGCCGGGTGCACAATGATGTCGGGTTGCTTGTTGATCACGAGGATATGCTGATCTTCGTAGAGCACATCGAGCGGGATGTTGTCGGGCTCCAGCTCCCCGCTGGGCGGGGGGGGCAGCACCAGCTCGATGGTGTCGTTCACCCGCAACCTGGTCGATGACTTGGCGGTCGTCCCGTTCACGGTTGCACCGCCCTGATCGATCAGCTCCTGAAGCTTGTTTCGGCTCATGAACTGGATACGGGTGGTAAGGTATTTGTCGAGCCGATCCTTGATATCCCGCGCGAGCGTGAAGCGGACGCGCACGACAAACTCGTCGTCGCCGTCTTCGCGTGCATTGACATAAGCCATGCGGACTGCTTCGGCGTCGACTTTTCCGCCGGGCATGAGAAACGAACCGGCCTGTGAATCATCGGCCGATCGGGTTGCGTCCTGCGCGGCGTCGGTGCCCGGGTTGGGCACACGCTTGCTCACGGGTTGTCGTTGCTCGTGGGTTCTTGGGCCGGATCTGTTGCAGAATCAGCTGCCGGTGCGTCTGTTGGTTCATCAGCTGGTCCGTCTCCTGGTCCGTCTGCTGGTGTTTGGGCCGGCTGCTCGGACATCTGCTGGCGTGCCTGCTCGAGCAACGCATCGATCTGATCCTGCGTCGGCACCGATCCATCGCCCAAAGGCAAGGCAGGGACATTTTCGGCGCTGGGCAGCGCGTCGACCTGCTTAATTGAGTCGAGATTCGCGATGCGTGATTCGGCGAAGCTGACGATGGACGGGTACTGCTCTTTAGCGCTGAGTGCTTTGAGCTGCTCGTAGTAGCCCTTGGCGGCTTCGAAGTCTCGCTTGCCTTCCTGCACCGCCGCGAGACGGGTCAGGGCTTGCATCGCGAATAGCGCCTTGCTTGGCTTGTCCTTGCTGTCGCTGAGCACCTCGTTGGCGGTTGCCTCCGCGAGGGCCAGGTACTGCGAGCGGCGCTCGGGTGTCAGCACATCATCGGGGTTGAGAACACGGCGGGTCATCGGATCAAACTGAGCCCCGGGCTCGGTCCCGATCGTGAACGCACGCAGGTAGATGTCCGTGGCGGTTAGCTTGGCGAGTTCGGGCACACTCCGCACGCCCGAATAGTCGTTGGCGATGGTGGTCAGCGAAGACGGCGATGGGTTGCCGCCTGCGGTCGCGGCCTGCAGCTCGCTGAAGGCCTGATCGATGCGGGCGTTTTCTCTGCGCTCCATGTACTGCAAGAGCCACCAGACACCCGCGGCGACCGCCAGCGTGATGAGCACGGGCGAACTCCACTTGTTCAGGAAATCAACAAACTCCTGATTGATGCGAGAGTTCTCGAGCCCCGCGCCTGCGCGGATGTCAGTTTGCCGGTCGTCCATGTCTACCTCTGCTTGCCCGGTCGGTTGGGCGCAAGATTCTTATCGTGTTGAGCCCACGCGTCTTGGGCACGCCCGTCGAGTCACATACGGGCCATCATCCTAGCGTCACGACCCACTCAGATCATCTCAGATTCGCGTAGGCATGACCAGAATCGCCACGGGCGGGAGTCCTCCATGGCCGTTTGGGGGATCAGCAACGCGCCGATCCGGCTGACCAGCTCCGCGATACCCTGTGTTTGCGCCCCCACACTGACCCTCAGATCGCACTCGCACCCGTGCTCGCCCCGGTCGGCGCGTGTGCCCACCCGCAGGCAGGGCGTGCCCGCTGGGATTGCTGCTCTGAGCCGTTCGTCGAGCCGACCATCATCAACGATCGAATCAATGCAATGCACGACCAGATCGGCATGCTCAAGCACACGGCACGCGATTGTCACCTCGTCTGTGTCGGCGATCCGCTCATCGACACCCGGCGTATCGACCCACCGAACCACCAGCCCGCCAAAATCAACCGGGACCCCGACATGGTCGCGCGTGGTGCCAGCGACATCAGCGACCAGTGCGACCTGCTGGCCAACAAGTGTGTTGATCAGCGAGGACTTGCCGACATTCGCCCGCCCCACCGCGGCGACCGTCGCCGGATGGATCAGATGCCTCAGCGGTGTCGCGTCCTCAATCGCATCAACTGAAGCCGACTCCTCAACCGAGCGGACACCGAGCGCGTGCCAGCGCCGCGTATGCTCGAGCAGCACATCGACCGCGTTGGTACTCGCCGCGGTGCTCAGCGCATGCAGGCACCACGCCTCGATCGGGCTGCTCGCTTCGGGATACAGCTCGATCGGATCAAGCCGCGGACGCACGGGCACGCCAAGCTCGGTCAATCGTTCGCTGATCGCCCGAACCACGGCGATCCCGCCGTGCGGCATAAACAACACCGAGTCTTCTTGGAGCCCGAGCACGATCCCTTGATCGATCCCCTGGAAATCGACCAGTTTTATCTGATGCTCATTTGGTTGCGCCAGACCGATGCGTGCTGGGTCCGCGTGATGAATCATGATGACCGCGATGGCGCCGGCCCGCTGCGTTGGGGTCAGGATCGTGTGCCAGGGTGCACTCACAGCGTGTCTTCATCGAAGCCATCGTCGGCCTCTGCAAGCATCGTGCAGGCGGTCTGGATGCCATGAAGCTGCAGATCGGGCACGAATGCCTCGATCAACTCGTCGTCTTCGAGCACCCCCATGTCGCCGCCGGTCGCGATGATCTGGGGGTAGCCCTCATAGAACTCGGCGTATCGCTCCGAGAGCCAGCGGATCGCGCCGCGAACGCACGCGTTCACGCCCAGCTGCATCGCTTGGTCGGTTTGCTTGGCGGGGCTCAGGTCGTCTGGGTCGGGCTTTTCGTATTTGAGCTGGGGCAGGTGTGCCGTCTTTTCGTGCAACGCGTTGAACATCATGGCGATCCCCGGCATGATCGCCCCGCCGTGGAACACACCCTCGCCATCGACAAAGTCGACCGTGATCGCGGTGCCCATATCAATCACGATGCATGCCTGTTTGAGCACCCCAAAGGCACCGATGGCGCAGAGCAGGCGGTCCTGCCCGACTGTTTTCTCACCCGAGGCCGTGAGCGCGTGGCGGACGGGGATCGCGAGTTCTTTGCCGAACCGGTAGACGGTTGACCCGTGCTCGGATCGCAGCGCTTTCTGGATCGCGTCGGCCCGATCGGCACTGACATGCGAGAGCACGATGACCGGGTCGGGGGTGGAATCGCCGTACTCTGACCAGAGACTCGAGACCAGATCCACGATTTCTTTGACCTGCTCGCTGTGGACCGACTGGGCCTTGAGGCACTCGCGGCCGGACAAAATGCCGACGCGTGTGCGGGTATTGCCGACGGCGATGGCGATCATGGGGCGGGTCATGCTGGGCACATCGCCCGAAACCTGCCCGTTGTACTCGTTGTGCTGGTTGCTCATGGGCACGATGATATGCGCCAAGTGGTGTTGTTACGAGCAGTTCGCGGGCGGTCGGTGAGCATCTGCCCGCGAGATTGCTATTCTAGAGGGAAGTCTTATCGCGAGCGCCCGAGCATCCTCGGGCGGGGACAAGGATGACCCATGCCGACCTGCCTGATCGATCCAAGCATCGAACGCAAATCAATCGCTGGTTTCCAGTTCCCGCTTGGGGTCTATCCCGTTGAGCCCATGAGCCCCGCGATCGGCTATACCTCCGAGTTTGAGCCCGAGGACAACGCGGACGACATGGGCGATTGGGAGGCATGGCCCGACCAGTTTGTGTACGACATCGTGCTCCCCGCGGACCGTGTCGAGGCGCTGTGGCAGCAGCTCTTCGCGATGATGCCCGGGCGGGTCTTCCCAATCATCGATTACATCGGTCACGACGCGTATCGCGAGATCGATCCGTTTATGGCGTATGAGCCGATCGGAAAGGAGAAGGTGATCAACGCCCTGCGTCAGTATCGCCCGTTCTTCTTTGAAGACGGGATGGTCGGGTTTGGCGCCGTCAGCGAGGACCCCTTCTTCTATATATTCGTAGACGAGCACAAAATCGTGACCGTGCGGGTTGAGCCCGAGTTTCGCAAGCGGATCGAGCGGCTGCTCGAGGCGTTTGAGATCCCCGAGATCGACGAGCCGGCGGGCGCCGATGCCGCCGCTCATGAGCACCGATCGATCCTGGTCACCACCCCCGACCGCCCCGATCTGATCAACGGCGACGAGATCCTCGAGCGCATGCGCGATGCATGGCGGCTGGTCTTGAATGTCGACCCCGACACGAATGTGGACGACGAGGGTGAAGAACTAGGAATCACCCCTTGGCGGTGCCTGGCACGATTCACCACCGACCAAAGCCCGCACGATCAATATGCACAGCTGATCCTGACCGCGGACTGCCTGCGCCGCGCTGAGGACCTGACCCAGGACACCGTCATCAAGAAATCAAACCCAGACGGTGATTGGTTTGATGTGGTGGTCATCAGCGCCAATCGCATGAGCAAAGAACGAGCCGATGAAGTGATCAAGAATACGCCAAAATCTAAACCATTGACAAAGCAGGCCTTACAGCAAGAGTGCCTGCTCGCGTTCGAGATTCTCGCTGACGATCTCGATAGCTAACTCATCGGTTGGTCTTGGCAGCGTGTGAACAGTTGGGCTGTGTTGTACAACTTTCTGTGCGTTCTGTTCTGTGATGGGAACCTCTGAGGCGCGACACTCGAATAGGTCGGCACACAGGGACGAGCAGACGCGGCCCCGCTTCCGCGTCATGCGAATCGGTTGCACGCCGAACAGACGCGATCACGAAAACCGGATCGCAAAACGACACGCTTTCGATTCATCAGGATACACTGCATGCCATTGGGATTTGCGATCTTCGTCAAACCCCGGTATCGTCCCCCCTCCCTGTCTCCTCGCCATTGATGGCGAAGCGCAGGGATCGCTGTCTGTGATTGATCACAGGCAGAGTTGTCGTGACTCAAGCACGGCATCCCGTTTCTGCGAGCGATCGCAGACATACAACTTTCGTACGCGGGCCATATGGTGCAACGGTGCACACCCGCAAAACTCAGCCTAGAGCTGGCCAACCCCAGCTCGCGAGCCAAGAGCCAAATTGGAGTGATCCGGATGTCACCCGCACCTTACCGATCAGTTCGTTCCCTCCTTCTCGCCGCGGTCGCCTTTTCAGGGCTGCCCAGTTCGACGCTGTTTGCCAGTGTTGAGCTTGAGCACGCCGTGGTTCGCGACGCCTCCGATGAGGTCTTCGATCGCGCTTCAGACTTGCTTGTGGAGGGTCAGCTGATCCGTGCCCAGGCGATGCTGCTCGCGTTGCAAGACTCGCCCGCGGGTGCCTCGCTCAGTGATGAGCAGAGCCAGCGACTCTGGGTGCTGCTCTCCAAGGCCGGGCGACAGATCCAGCGAAGCGACAGACTGGACATCAGTCTCCAGAAGGCCCAGTTCGCCGTCAGCGCCGACAACCTGGTCGAAGCCCAGCGTCAGGCCCAGATGGTGATCGATGGCGCACGCTCAAGCGGCGAGCAGATCGATGCGGCCCGTGCCGTGCTCGACCTGTGCTCCGCCCGCCAGCAGAACGCGATGCCCAAGGTTGATTCGGTCATCGATCGCATCAGCGCTGCCTTCAGCACCGGCGACTACGCGCAGGCCAAGCTGCTGCTCACCCGGCTGGGTCAGCTCGGGCTTGAACTCAACACCACCCAGCAGAACACGCTTGGCTCATATCGTGACAAGCTCGTCTCGATCGAGCAAGCCCAAGGCACAAGCTTCGGTGCATATGACCCCGCGATGGGCATGCTCGCGCCCGAGAGCGGCATGACCAGCGATTGGCTTACCGGCAGCACCCAGGACAACGCCCGCACTGGCTCATACCTGGGCAACCAGCCCGAAGAGACCCAGCCCCAAGAAACCCCGGCCGAGCCGATCGAGGTCGAACTGGTTGAAGTTGAACCCCAGGTCGACCTGCTCGACGCCGCCCGGCGCTTTGAAGCACAGAGTCTGCTGGGACAGGCGAACCTCGCGTTCGAAGAGCGCCGCTTCAATGAAGCCCTCTCGCTGTACAGCAATGTGATCACCAACTTCAGCGGCTATGTCTCAGCCGAAGATCTGCAGCTCGCTCGCGATCGGCGCGCTGAGGCACAGATCCAGCTCGGTGTGCAGGGCGGCCCGCAGGACAACATCCTCGCCGATACCCTGAGCGACGAGGGCCTGGTTCTTCAGCGTGCCCAAGCCGCGTTCGAGAACTACCTGCAGCAAGCGCAGCAAGCGCTGACCGAGGGCGACACCAACACCGCCCGCAACCTCGCGGCTCAGGCCGACCTGACCATCAACCGCGCACGCAACTCGATGCCTGAATCGGCGTTCGAGAACTACCGCGACCGCGTGGCGAACCTGATCACCCAGATCAACACCACCGAACGCCAGCAGCAGATCGCTCAGTCCGAGGCCGAGCGTCAGCGCCTCGCGCAGCAGACGGCGGAACTCGCCCAGAGCCGTGCTCAAGAGCGTGATGAAAAGATCATCGCCAACCTCGAGCGTGTGCACGCCCTGCAACAGGAACTCAAGTACGAAGAGGCACTCGAGGTCGTCGAATCGATCCTCTTCCTCGACCCGATCAACCCCGCGGGCCTGCTGCTGCGAGACATCATCCAAGACACGCTGATCTACCGCGAAAACCTGGGCTACCAACGCGAAAAGGGCATCAGCTACGCCCGCCAGTCGCTCAACAATCAGGAAGCGATGATCGCACCCGAGTCGGTTATTGCCTATCCCGACGACTGGCCCGCGATCAGCTTCCGACGCGGCGACATCCTTGAGTTCGCAGAGTCTGAAGCAAACCGCGCAGTGCTCGGCACCATGCGTGAAACCCGCATGCCCGTCGAGTTCAACGACAACGCGTTCGAAGATGTGCTCGCATTCATCGGCACCACCACCGGCATCGACATCGATATCGATTGGGAATCGCTCGCGGACATCGGGGTCGACCCCGACACCCCGGTCGATCTGACCCTCAACAATGTCCAGATCGATGTGCTGCTCGATCGCGTGCTGGGCAAGGTCTCTGACCCGACCCTCCCCGCGGGCTGGTCGGTCCAGGACGGTATCCTGACCATCGCCTCCGATGAGGTCCTGCGTCTGAATACCGTGCTTGAGACCTACGATATCCGTGACCTGATCTTCGTGGTCCCCGACTTCGACAACGCACCTGATTTTGACCTCCAGAGCGCGGTGCAGGCGGCGGGTGGCGGCGGCGGCGGCGGCGGCCAGAGCCCGTTCTCGGGCGGCAGCCAGGATGTCCAGAACCTGCCCACCCGTGAGGACCGGGTCACGGCCATCATCGATCTGATCCAGGCCAATGTCGATCCCGACGGCTGGACCGCCATCGGCGGTGACACCAGCTCGGTGACCGAACTCAACGGCAACTTCATCATCACCACCACCCCCAAGAACCATCGCGCCATCATCGGCCTGCTCAACAAGCTGCGTCAGCAGCGTGCCGTGCAGATCAATGTCGAGACCCGGTTCCTCTCGGTGGACCAGAACTTCTTCGAGCAGATCGGTTTCGACCTCGATGTGTACTTCAACGCGAACAATACCGAGTACCAGATCGCACGCACGATCGACCCCTCGCTGCTCCCCAGCGACTACTTCGGGGCAGACGGGCAGCTGCTTGACAATGTCAGCGGCGGCGGCCTCTTCAACGTAGACACTGACGGCGACGGTATCGCCGACGGCTTCGCGCCGATCTCACAGCCGGTGCTTGGCCCTGGCTTCAACGGCGGCTTCTTCAATGGTCAGCAGTACGGCGACGACCAGTTCTCGGTCATCCGTGGTGCACAAGACTCGTTCGGCCTGACCAACGAACTGGCCAACATCAACTCGTTCGCGGGTCAGATCTTGGGCCTCAACCCCGCATTGGGGATCACCGGCCGCTTCCTCGACGATATCCAGGTGGACTTCCTGGTCGAAGCGACTCAGGCCGACCAGCGGAGCGTGGTCCTCACCGCGCCGCGACTGACATTCACCAACGGGCAGCGTTCATACATCGCCGTCTCGACCACCACCACCTTTGTTTCTGACCTGACCCCGGTCGTCGGCTCCAGCGCCGGTGCGTTCGACCCGGTGATCGGCACGATCCCCACCGGTGTGGTCATCGATGTGCAAGGCGTGGCGTCGGCTGATCGTCGCTATGTCACCCTCACCGTCCAGACCACCCAGTCGCGGCTCTCGTTCGCCCAGGACCGTGAAGTCACCGGTGCCGCGGGCGGTGGCGGCGTTGTGGGCGGCGACGCGGGGGGCTTCGCAGGGACGATCCAGGTCCCGATTGTGGACGCGACCGAACTGCGTACCACAGTCACCATCCCCGATCAGGGCACCGTCCTGCTCGGTGGCCAGCGCGTGGTCGAAGAGGTCGAAGTGGAAACGGGCGTGCCCGTGCTCAGCAAGATCCCCATCCTGAGCCGCTTCTTCTCCAACCGTGTCGATGCCAAGACCGACAAGACGCTGCTGATCCTGCTCAAGCCGACCATCCTGATCCAGAACGAGGAAGAAGAACTCAACTTCCCGGGCCTGCTCGATCAGCTCGGCCGCTGATTCAGATCGGACACAAGTCATTCACACAGACGCGCCGCACGGCGCGTCTGTTTTTTTTACAACACCGCGGGCCCGCTTTCGGGACATGCCACGCGCCCCGGCATGGAGGACGATCTATAGTCCCTCCCCGGCGTCGATGCCGACCCGATAGCAAGCGAGGACTCGAAGCGATGAGTGAATCAAGACTGCGAGTGAGTGACAACAACGGGGTGACGCTGATCGAGTTTGTCGATCGCAATATCCTCGATGAGGCCAATATCCAGGCGATCAACGAAGAGATCACCGGCGAGATCGAGAAAACCGATTCGCCCAAGCTCCTGATCAGCTTCTCGAATGTTGATCACCTGTCTTCAGCCGCCTTGGGCGCATTGATCACGATCAACAACAAGATCAAGGAAAAAGCCGGCGAACTGCACCTGGCCAACATCGATCCGCAGATCTATGAGGTCTTCGTGATTACCCGCCTCAACAAGCTCTTCAATATCCACGACACGACCGATGAAGCCCACGCCGCGTTCTCCAGCTGACTGATCGAACTGACAGATTGATCGCACCATGACCGATATCAACACCCATATCGAGGGCGCTCATGTCATTGACCTTGCTCATGAGCGCGGTGCGATCGGTGATGTCGTTGAGCAGATCCTCGATGAAGCCGAGCAGGCCGGGTACGGCAACAGCGCCATCTTCGCGGTCCGGCTCGCGATCGAAGAAGCCATCACCAACGCCTTCGAACACGGGCACGAGGGGCTCAGCCGCGAGCTCACGGTGCGTGTCGAATACCGGGTGACCAACCAGAGTATCGATGTCGCGATCCAGGATCAGGGCCCCGGCTTCGTGCCCGAACAGCTCCCCGACCCCACCCTGCTCGAGAACCTTTCCAAGCCCTCGGGGCGTGGGGTGATGCTGATGAAGGCCTACATGAGCGAGGTCGTCTTCAACAGCAAGGGCAATCGCGTCAAAATGCGATACCTGATGCCCAGCCCATAACCCGCTCAAGCGGCTTTTTTCCACTTTCCCGGCGCTGGGGGCGCGATTGATCGCACGGGGTTGTTGCTTCGGCGACCCCGAACAACTACAATGTTTTGGAATGATTCTAAGTTTCAGGACTTTCCTGTCCGGAATCATCGCCCATGCACTCTCACGCTATGAGGAACTCATCATGAGCGTTCAACTCCCGTTTTATCTCGATTACGCCGCGACCTCACCGTGCGACCCGCGTGTGGTGGAAGCGATGATGCCCTACTTCACCGACATGTTCGGCAACCCGGGCTCGCGCAACCACTCATTCGGCTGGGACGCCGAGAACGCGGTTGACACCGCGCGCCAGCAGGTCGCCTCGCTCATCGGTGCGGACCCCAAGGAGATCATCTTCACCTCGGGCTCGACCGAATCCAACAACATCGCCATCAAGGGTGCGGCCAATATGTACGCCAAGAAGCCCGCCGGCGAGAAGAACCGTGGTCACATCATCACCGCGATTCACGAGCACAAAGCCGTGCTCGACCCGTGCAAGCGCCTCGAGAAGGAGGGCTTCGATGTCACCTGGCTCGAGCCCGGCGCCGATGGCATCATCACCCGCAAGATGATCGAAGACGCGATGCGTGAAGACACCATCCTGGTCACGATCATGTGGGCGAACAACGAGATCGGCACCATCAACGAGATCCCGCAGATCGGCGAGCTGTGCCACGATCGTGGCGCGATCCTGCACACCGACGCCACGCAGTGGGTCGGCAAGATGCCGACCAATGTCGCAACCGACAATGTCGACCTGCTCTCGTTGTCCGGTCACAAGATCTGCGGACCCAAGGGTGTCGGCGCACTGTTCGTGCGCCGCCGGCGCCCGCGTGTGCGCCTGACCCCGCTGCAAGAGGGCGGCGGACAGGAACGCGGCTTCCGCTCGGGCACGCTCAATGTCACCGGCATCGTCGGGCTGGGCAAGGCCTGCGAGCTGTGCGCCGAGACCATGGACAGCGAACGCGAGCGACTGCTCGCCCTGCGTACCCGGCTCGAAGAGAAGCTGCAATCCGCGATGGATGTCGTCCAGATCAACGGGCACAAGGACAAACGCCTCGCCCACATCACCAACATCTCGTTCGGCTTTGTCGAGGGCGAGAGCCTGATGATGGCGCTCAAGGAGATCGCGATGAGTTCGGGCTCGGCCTGCACCAGCGCCTCGCTCGAACCCAGCTATGTCCTCAAAGCACTGGGCGTCGGGGACGACCTAGCGCACTCATCGCTGCGGATCAGCATGGGGCGCTGGACCACCGAGGAGCAGATCGACTACGCCGCCGACAAGATCACCCAGGCGGTGACCAAGCTGCGTGAGCTCTCGCCGCTGTTTGACATGCACAACGAGGGCATTGACATCAGCAAGATCGAATGGGCGGCTCACTGATCCGTCGGATCTCGACGATCGCCGCCCGATTCAATACATACACAACCACCAAACGAGGTGAATCATGGCCTATTCAGAGAAAGTCATCCAACACTACGAGAAGCCCCGCAATGTCGGGACCTTCGGCACACAAAAAGAGATCAAGGAGCGCCGTGACATCGGTGTCGGCCTTGTCGGAGCCCCCGAGTGTGGCGATGTGATGCAGCTTCAGATCAAGGTCGACCAGAGCGGCAAGATCGAAGATGCAAAGTTCAAGTGCTTCGGGTGCGGCTCGGCGATCGCAAGCTCGTCGCTCGCGACCGAATGGCTCAAGGGCAAGACCCTCGATGAGGGGATGTCGATCAAGAACACCGAGATCGTCGAAGAACTCGCTCTGCCCCCGGTCAAGATCCACTGCTCGGTGCTCGCCGAGGATGCCATCAAAGCCGCAATCGCCGATTACAAGGTCAAGAACGGGAACTGAGAACCTGGTCTGGACCCGAGGCGTATAGAATATTGACCCATCCATCCCGTTTGGGGGGTGGGTGCATCATCGACAGTGCGTTACAGCAGTGAGTGACAGTTAGGAGTGACCCATGAGCACCGAAGCAACCCAAGAACAAGTTGTCATCCTCTCCGAGACAGCGGCTCGTGAGATCAAGACCATCATCCAATCGCAAGAGCTCGATGCCGAGAAGGTGCGTCTGCGTGTCGGCGTCAAGGGCGGGGGCTGCTCAGGATTCAGCTACCTGCTCGACCTCACCGAGACCCAGAAGGAGACCGACGAGGTCTTCGAGCAGCACGGCGTGAAGATCATCATCGACCCCAAATCCATGCTCTACCTCGGCGGCGTCACCGTCGACTTCAAGGACGAGATCATGGGGCGTGGGTTCGTGTTCAGCAACCCCAACGCGACCAGCAGCTGCGGCTGCGGCTCGAGTTTCGCCGTCTAAACCGCTTCTCCCGCAATACCTGCAATCGCCCCGTGCCAAACGGGGCGATTTTGCGTTTCGGGGTTGCAGAATCGTTGCGAATACGGTTGAATAGACGCTCGCGACGCGCTCGCCCCCTGAGCAGGACGCTCCGCTCGCCCGCGACAGCCATAGGGAAACTCCACACGATGACCGAAACACCCGTGCCCCTCGACACAACCCAGGGCTATTGCCCCCCCACCGCAGTGCAGTTCAGCGTGTTCCTTTCGAACAAAGTGGGCAAAATGCTCGACCTGACCGAGCACCTCGACGAGGCCATTATCGAGCTGTGCGCCATCTCGGTGCACGAGGCGTCAGATCACGCCGTCGTCCGGATCATCACCGACAACGCTTCGATGACCCGTAAGATGCTCTGCGAGCATCGGTTCCCGTTCTCAGAGCGTGAGGTGCTGCTGGTCGAACTCAGCGAGGGGCACTCAATCTCCAAGCTTTGCCTGTTCTTGCTCGGTGCCGAAATCAACATCGCGTTCGCCTATCCGCTGATGCACCGCAACACCGATTATCCAAGCATCGCGATTGCCGTCGATGACCCGACCCTGGCAGGGCAGATCCTCTCCCGCAAGGGGTTCAAGATGCTCGGCGAGTGTGATCTGCACTAGTGACAGACCCCAAACGGGTAATCTGACCCGTTCTTCGTTTTATTATTCGATCTGTTGACAACCTGATACCGTTTCGACCGGTATTGATCAGATAGACAGAAAACGACCGCACCCAAGGAACCCTACCCATGAAACGCACCATCCCCACAATCGCCGGCCTCTGCGCCGGGCTCACCCTGCTCGCATCGCCCGCACTGGCAGGACCAGAACACAAAGAGCACAAGCAAGGCGAAGACGCGACCTCCAAAGCCGCTCCCAACGCAACGCTGGCTGACTATGTCGGCGATGTCAAACTCCCTGAGCTGTTCATCGGCTCCAAGGCACCCGAGCTGCAGATCGCCAAGTTTGTCAAGGGCGACTCGGTCCAGCAGTTCGAGCAAGGCAAGGTCTATGTTGTCGAGTTCTGGGCAACCTGGTGTGGCCCGTGCATCGCCGCGTTCCCGCACCTCACCGAGAAGCAAGCCGAGTACGGCGACAAGGTCCAGTTCATCGGCGTGAATGTCTGGGAAGGCATCGACGACCAGGCCGAGCGGATGGAAAAGATCGAGACCTTCGTCGCAGATCAGGGCGAGCGGATGGGCTACACCGTGGCGGTCGAGAACGGCAGCGCGATGGCCGACACCTGGATGAAGCCCGCGGGCCAGAACGGCATCCCCGCCGCGTTCATCGTCGACGGCAACGGAGATATCGCCTGGATCGGTCACCCGATGGGGCTTGATGAAACACTCGAAGCAGTCGTCACGGGTGAGCATGACCAGAAGCAAGCCATCGAGGATTTCAAGCAGCAGAGCCTGATGATGGCGGGCTACCAGAAGTTCGCTGAATCAATGCAGAGCGGGCAGGACCTAGAAGATGCACTGGCCATCGCTCAGATTCTTGTTGACGATCATTTCCAGGACGAACCCAGCGGACTCAATGCCGTCGCCTGGGTCATCCTCTCGTCCCCAAGCGAGCACATCGGTAAGCAGGAGCACAAGCTCGCGTACAACGCGGCCAAGCTGGCCAGCGAAAAGACCGAGTGGAAGGACCCAATGGTTCTCGACACCTACGCTCGGGCCGCCCACACAATGGGCAAGAACGAAGAGGCCGTGAAGTGGCAGAAAAAAGCCATCGAACTGCTCCCCGAGCAGTACGCCCAGGCCAAGCCCGATTTCGAAGCTTCGCTGGCCAAGTACGAGGCCGCTGTCGAAAACGACTGACCCCGGAAGTTGATCATTGCACAATAAAAACACCCCGCCATCGCGGGGTGTTTTTTCGTGAAGTGTGCGTGCTCAGTGCAAGCCGCGTGCGCCGAGCCAGTGCTCGGCGTCGATCGCGGCCTGGCAGCCCATGCCCGCCGCAGTGACCGCCTGGCGATACTTGGCGTCCGCGACATCACCCGCCGCAAAGACGCCTTCAAAGTTGGTGTTGCTGGCCCGTGTCTTGAGATCGATGTAACCGGCCTCGTCGAACTCAAGCCCCGACTCACGCAGGAACTTGGTCGCAGGCGTGTGCCCGATCGCAACGAACATGCCTTTGACCTCGAGCACCGATTCTTCACCGGTCACGGTGTCCTTGAGTTTGAGAGCCGTAAGTTTCTCGTTGCCCATGGCATCGGGCTCGCTGAGGCAATCAAGCACGATCTTGTTCCAGAGCATCTGGGCGTTGGGCTTGCTGATAAATCGTTCCTGCATCACCTTTGAGGCACGCAGGGTATCACGACGATGAATGACATAGACCTTTGACGCAAAGTTTGTCAGGTAGGTTGCTTCTTCCATCGCGGTGTCGCCGCCGCCGATGACCGCGAGCGGCTGATCGCGGAAGATCGGGAGCGCTCCGTCGCACACCGCGCAAGCGCTGACGCCGCCGCCGGTGGTCGCGAGCTTCATCTCGCTCTCAAGCCCGAGCCAGTTGGCCGTGGCCCCGGTCGAGATGATCACGGCGTGCGCCCGGATCGTATCGCCACCCGAGGTGTGCAGCGTATGAGGCGAGCCGTCGCTGCTGAACTCGCAGCGCACAATGTCTTCGCCGACGACCGTGGTGCCGAAACGCCGCGCCTGCTGCTCGAACTTCATCATCATCTCAGGGCCGGCAACACCGTCGGGAAAGCCGGGATAGTTCTCGACATCGGTCGTGAGCATGAGCTGCCCGCCGGGAAGAATCGGCCCCGGGTCCTGCTTGGCGACACCGACATAGACGACGGGATTGAGATTCGCACGCGCGGCATAGATCGCGGCGGTCCAGCCCGAGGGGCCTGAGCCGATGATCACGACCTTGTGCACATTATTCTGCGTTTCTGACAATCGTTTGCTCCTGTATCTTCGATGATCCCGTCAGACCACCCGACGCTGTCCCCACGCAAGCCGGGGCACGGTTCAGAACCAACCCACACCGGCGAAGAGATATTCCCCGCGGATGATCGGCGTAATCGTAGCGCAGAGAGCATGCAGAAAAAACCGAACGCCTCAGGGTGCTGGTGCGTTCGGTCGAGAAAAAGTGCTCAACAAAGTGCTCATCAGGGTGGTGTGCAGACCGAGTCCGCGGCCTCGTCGCGATCAACCGGCCTTGGAGCCGCGTTGTCCCTGAAGAGGATCTTGTCGCATGCTCGGCGGGCTCTGATGCTCGCCCGCGACCTGTTCGAAGGCGCTGTCGCTGCGACGGAAGAACCGGCTGGGCTTGGAATCATTCAGGCGCTCGTTGAGGCGCTCGAGCGATTCTTCGATGATCTGGCGCACCCGCTCACGCGAGATGCCGACCTCGCCGGCGATCTCCTTGAGCGTCAGCGGCTCAGACCCATCAAGACCAAATCGCAAACGCAGGATCTCGGCCTCACGATCGTCGATGGTCTCCATCAGACGACGCAGGATGCCCAGCTCTTCTGCACGCAGTGACTGATCGTCTGGCGTCTTCACGCGGTAGTCGGCGATGATCCCGTCGAGCCCCACGGCCTCGCCGTCCATGTCGCGCGGTGCCTGGTTGGGCGCGTTGAACGCCTTGACCGCGCGCTTGATGATCTGCACCTTCTTGACGGGCAGGTCCATGCTCTGTGCGAGTTGTTCAATGCTCGGCTCGTGCCCGAGGTTGGCCTGAAGCAGCCGCGAATGCATCTTCCACTTCGCGATCAGTTCGACCATATATGCGGGGATGTGGATCGGCTGATTGGCGTTCATCAGAGCACGCTTGATGCCCTGCTTGATCCACCAGCTGCCGTAGGTGCTGAAGCGGGCGCCCTGCGCCGGATCGAACCCCTCGACGGCTCGCATCAGCCCGATGTTGCCCTCTTCGATCAGGTCGGTGATCGGGAGCCCTCGGTTGGTGTATTTCTTGGCGATCGCGACCACAAGACGCAGGTTGCTCATGATCATCCGGTCGCGTGCCGCGGGGCACTGCTCATTGATGATCTTCCAACCGAGCTCTCGCTCTTCTTCTGCGGTCAGCAATGGATAGCGGTTGATCTCTTGCAGATAAGTCTGCAGTGAAGACTTCACGCTTGAAGACCCGCTTGCACGAGATACGGACGAACTAATAGATGTACTCAATTTCCTACCCTACCCTTTCCGCAGCGAGTGCTGCCGGAAAATAACAGATGGTTGGGGGGACAAAGATCCCTCCCCTACTCCGTTCGTCAGTGTAACCGATCTGTTCCATCGGTCCAAGTGGAAAAGCCCTGAACCTTGGGCATTTTCTTGTGAAATTCATTGGCACAAACCTGCCCGATTGCACGGGTTAGGGCGATCGAGCATGAATTTTGAGAATATGATCGGTCCATTGAAAACTTTATTGGTAACTGTCGAAAATCGGCGCATGCTGCCGCCCCAACCGTCCGAAACGGAGAACTATGGACCGCGATCTCACAGATATCCTTGAAGAATGGCCATTCGAGCCCGGAAAGATCTCTGTTCGGGTGATTGAAGGCAAAGACGCGGAGCCCCGGATCCAAGTGCGCCTCGATCTGGGGCTGCTGCAGATGTATGTCGCGGGCCGCCCGGACGGCAAACGCCCCCAGGGGTTCGATTCGCTGCTCGAGTATCACGAGTCCCAGATCGACCAGATGCAGATGGACGAGATCAGCGATGAGGAGCCCGAACCAGAGCCCGAGGGCTTCATTGAGGGCGAGGACGACGAGAACGAGGAGTTCCGCCCCCCCAGGTTTCTGACCAACGAAGAATGCAAGCTACTTCGGGAAGAGGCCCAGCAGTACTACCACCGATACATCGCCCTGCTGGTGCTTGAGGACTACGAAGCCGTGGTGCGTGACACCTCACGCAATCTGCGTGTGCTCGATCTGTTCCGTGATTACGCGATCGATGATGAGGACCGTGTCGCCATGGAGACGCACCGCCCGTACATCATGATGATGCGTGCCCGTTCGCTCGCGAGCCAGGCGATGAAGGTCGAGGAGAACAAGGCCGCTATTTTCGCGATCGACGAAGGGCTCGATTCGCTCCGCACCTATTACGACACCATTGAGCGCCCCGAGCTGTTCGAGGAGTCGGGCGAAGCCCAGATGCTCCGCGATATGCGTGACGCGCTGGTGCCCAAGCTGCCGGTCAGCCAGAAGGCCGAACTCCGCCAGCGCCTCGACGCGGCCATCGCGTCAGAGAACTTTGAACTCGCCGCGATTCTGCGCGATGAGATCCGCATGCTCGGCGGCGACACCGGCGGCACTCCCAACGCGTGAGCAGCCCGCTCACTCCACGCCAGCCGTACGCTCGGCACGAGCACGCTTGACGAGCACACTCAGCAGCGTGATATCCGCCGGGGTGATCCCCTCGAGACGCGAGGCCTGCCCGAATGTGGTCGGTCGGAACTTATCCAGAGCGCGCTTGGCCTCGGTCCGCATCGAACCCAGCCCGGCGTAGTCCATCCAATCGGGCAACGGCCGGTGCTCAAGATCAGCGCTGCGCGCGATCTCCCGCTGCTGCCGCTCGACATAGGGCGCGTATCGCGCGTGCGAATGTAGTGTCAGCCAGATCCCTCGGGGCTGCTCTCCAAGCTCGGGTTCGAGCGCGGCTCGCAGATCATCAACCCGATACTCGGGCTCAAGCGTACGCATCGCGACCGTTTTCTCGCCGTCATTGAGCGATTCCATGAGCGAACGACCACGCCCGAGCACCTCGGTCCGGGCCTGGAAATGCGACCATCGGACTCTGCCCAGATCACTGTGGTCAAGCAATCCCAGCCGCTGTGCTGTCGGTGTCAGCCGATCCGGAGCATTGTCGGCCCGCAGCAGCAAGCGGTGTTCAGCACGGCTGGTAAACATGCGATACGGCTCACGCGGGGTTTTGGTCACCAGATCATCCATCAGCACGCCGATATACGCCTGCTCACGCCCGAGCGTGAACGGCTCGTACCCGTCACCATCGCGTGCACGCAGCGCCGCGTTAATGCCCGCGATCAGCCCCTGAGCCGCGGCTTCTTCATAGCCGCTGGTGCCGTTGATCTGGCCAGCGAGGAACAGACGATCCACCGAACGGGTCTGGCCGGTTGTCAGGATCTGATGCGGGCGCACCATGTCGTACTCGACGGCATAGCCATACTGCAGAATCTCGGCATCCTCACAGCCGGGCATGCCCTTGACCACCTCGTCCTGGATGTCCGCTGGCAGGCTCGTGGCGATGCCGTTGCAGTAGATCCAATCGCTCTCGTGCGACTCGGGCTCGAGGTAGATCCCGTGCGAATCACGCTCGGCAAAGCGAACGACCTTGTCTTCGATGCTCGGGCAATAACGCGGGCCCTGGGCGAGATTGCCCGAGTACATCGGTGCTCTGTGCAGGTTCGCGCGAATCAGCTCGTGCGATGCGTGAGAAGTGTGCGTCTGCCAGCACGGTAGCTGCTCGATGAGCGGGAAGCGATCGCACACGGTCTCTCCCAGCGCCCAGCCACCCGGGGTCAGTTCTGAGAACGCGAACGGATCGCTGTCCCCATACTCAAGCGCGAGCTCGCCGAGTCGGATCGTATCTTTTCGCAACCGCGGTGGTGTCCCTGTTCGCAAACGCCCCAGCTCGAAGCCAAGCTCGTTGAGCGATTTCGAGATCCCGTTGGCGGCCTGCTCGCCGCGGCGTCCGCCGGGCGCTTGCTCTTCGCCGGTGTGCATCAGCCCGCGCATGAAGGTGCCGGTCGTGACCACCAGCGCTTCGCATCCGAGTTCCACCTCGCCATCAGCAAGGGCGATCCGCACCCCTGTGGCATGTCTGGGACCATCTCCTGCCGTCAGGATCTCTTCGACAGTTCCCTCGATCACATCGATCTCGGGGCGTGCCCCGACCAGCGCCTGGGCGACGCGTGCATAGGCGTGCTTATCGGATTGACAGCGCGGCCCGTGGACCGCCGCCCCTTTGGATGTATTGAGCACCTTGAACTGGATGCCCGTCGCGTCGGCGATCAGCGCCATAACCCCGCCCATCGCGTCGATCTCACGCACCAGCTGGCCCTTGGCAAGCCCTCCGATCGCAGGGTTGCAGCTCATCACCCCGATTTTGGACCGATCGATCGATATGAGCGCAACGCGCCGCTCGCCCCCCAGCAAGTTGGCGGCCGCCCACGCGGCTTCAATACCCGCATGCCCGCCGCCAACCACAATGACCTCGTAACGCATTTGCATCTCTGATTTTACGCATTATTTGAGAAAATCAAGCGTTCTTCTTTCGTTCGTATCTTGGCAGGAATCGAATTCTCTGGTACCCTGTCCTGACAAATTGTTCATTTCCCGACCGCGACATATGAGGACCACACCCATGCTTAGCCGACGCGTACGCTGTAGCACACTGTCACTGATAGCCATTGCCGGCTCGATCTTTGTTGCCGGCTCGCTGAGCCAGGCCGATGAGGTCGTCATGCGCGATGGCACCGTGCACACAGGAAAAGTCGTCTCGAGAAATCGAAGAACCGTGACTATCGACACCGAAGTGCACGGCATCAGCACTCGTCTTGAAGTCGACCGCCGCAAGGTGAAGTCGATTGTCATCAGCGACGATGAACTCGCCACGCCCGCGACGATGGACTCGACACAGAGCATCCCGACGCTCCCGAGCATCAATCAAATGCAAGAGGACGAGAACAAGGTCCTCAAGCGCGACGGATACAACCTGATCCTCGAAGTGCCCCTTGAGGGCACCTTTGGTAAGGATATCTACCCACTGGGCATCGCCAACTCGCTCAAATGGGCCAAAGAGGTTGGTGTGACCGATGTCGTCTTCCGCATCAACTCGGGCGGCGGGGCACTCTGGTGCGCCAATGACATGGTCGAGATCATGAAGGAGTATCGCAACGATATGCGGATGCACATGCTCATCGAATCCGCCATCAGCGCCTCGATCTGGCCCTCATTCATGTGCCACACCATCACCATGACCCCCGGATCAGACTTCGGCGGGGCCGTTGGCTACACCATGAACGCGACGGGCTCGGCTGAGGTTGACCTCAAAATGAACTCGATCATGTCCGCCAAGCTCGAGTCCACGGCTGATGCCAACGGGCACTCGGGCTACCTCGTGCGGGCGATGATCCTCTCTGAGGCCGCAATCTATGCGTATCAGGATGAAGACGGTGAATGGGTCTACGCAGACAGCCCCGAAGGGCTGCCCAAGGGCTACGAGACGATCGACGGCCCCGACACCGTGCTGACCCTGACGGCCAAGGAGGCCATCAAGTATGGCATCGTGGACGCCATGGAGGAAGGCACCACCCTCGAAGAGTTCTGCCGGGTGCAGGGTATCGAGAAATGGGACAATGCGGGCGACTACGGCCACGAGACGGTCGAGAAGAATGTCGAGCAGTGCAAACGCCTGCAGGATCGCCTCGAGACAACCATCGCTGCGTTCTACACCGACCTGACCATCGCGTCCGATCGCAACACCTTCACAGGCGTTGGATCTGCCCTCCAGGGCATGCGCAAGAACCTGGGCTACTACAAGCGACTGATGAACGATGCAGAAGAGATGCACATGCCGTCGATCCTCGACAGTTTCGAGCAGGCCATCGATGTGACCTACTACGAGAACTTCATCGAAGACCGCATGGCCGACCTGCGTCGCTGGCGCCGCGGTCCCTGATCGTTTAAGCGCTCAAGCGGCTTCCCGTTCAACCAAACTGCCCGCATCCCGACGGCACTGTCATCAGTCAGGCCGTGTCGGGATGCGGGCAGTTTTCGTCTGGCCCTTCCGAGTTGCGCACCATTCGATGTCATGCGATCGCGACAGATACGGCGCCGTTCCACAGCACTCCTTAGGACCGCAAGACCCCAACCAGCAGCCCAACCTGCAGCCCAGAGTTGCAGCCCGTTTCCTTGAGCGCAGAAAAAAGCCCGTGACTGGCACGGGCTTTGAAAGTTCAAGAATGAGATTGCTTACGGGTCAACGCAGGTCAACGGCTCTGCTGGGAGCCCGTTACCGACGCGGCCGATATCACGACCGCCGTAATCGATGCCCTGAAGCCCGTGGCGGGTCCAGCGGTATCGCTGGCAGTACCGGGCAGGGTCATTCAGGCCGCCCTTGGGCAGCGGGAAGGTGTCCAGTGGCTTGTAGATCTGAGCCCACTCGGAGTCAGGTTGATCCGGGTTCCAGCCAGCGTTGGCGTCCGCGGTCCCTTCGTTGCGGACCGAGCCGTCGAAGAACGCGAGGTTGCACTTGGCCTCGGGATAGGCGAAGTAGAGACCCGCCATGTCGCTGAAGCGGTCAAACTCTTCAAACATCATCACCTTGCCCGAGGGATGCGCCACCTGGGTGAACTTGCGTCGACCAAGGGGGATACCCTGACCACCCTGCATCAGGTGCGGGGTATCAGCAACAGGGATGTAAGTCGGTGAACCGGCGATACCGTCGGTGTTCCACGCGGCGGGCACCATCTGGTAGGTCGCAGCGAATGGCCAGCGTTGACGAACAGGGTTGCTGGGCCACTCTGGGTCGTCATCGTATCCGGGTTCAGCGCCGTCAGCGTAGGGCACGCCTGAGCCGGGGCCGTATTCCAGCGGGTTTTCCTGCCACTGGATCAGATTGCGGTCAAACGGACTGGCCGCGATCGGTTCTGGCTGGTTGTCGGTGAGGAAGTCCAAAAGCACGAGGTGCGAGTAGCGACGGTGCGGAAGGCGAGCAGAGAAGTTCTGGATCTTCTTGGTGCCCTTGATGCGACCGGTCACGCGTTGCAGAATCTCCTGATTCTGGAATGCTGCTGCCTCTTGGTCATCGGTCGGCATTTTGACCTGGCCGGTGGGCAGAACATAGGTCCCGCCTGCACGCCAAGAGTAGCTGAAGATGCTGTCAGAGTTATCTGAGGCATAGTTGGCCGCACCGGTGTTGAGTGAACGCAGGTTAGACTGCGACAGCACATTCTTCGCGGATTTTTGTGCCTGCCCAAGAGCGGGGAGCAGAATCCCGATGAGCAATGCGATGATCGCGATCACCACGAGCAGCTCAATGAGCGTAAATGCGTTTTTTCGTCTTTCCACGACGACCTCCATCCGTCAGCGTGCTCAGAAACCCAGTGTCGCTATCCGAGCGAGAATGAGTCCATGAGCACTGTGACTTGTGTTCATGATTGGTGACCTCAGCAAAACCCCGAAGGGTGTGTGGTTCTGAGGTTGTCCTTGGTCCTATTCGCACACATTGGCGCGAGGGTTCCAAACTGTTGTTCGTCTATTTGTTCGTCTATTGAATGATCGGTGGTGCGGAGGCCATTTTTCTGCCGTCGCACCACGCAGACGCAGCCACACGGCGACGCTGATTTATTCTTGCTTATACTTTATACGACTTTCTCACAGAAATCGCAACCCCTGACACGCACTACGGCTCGAAATTATGGACCGATTTGTGACAGAATCTGTCTGTTCGTGCTTTGATTGGCTACATCGCGTTCGGATGCACAAACCCACGCACAATCGTCAGCATCAGAATCCGAAAATCGAACCAGATTGACCAGTTGCGGATGTAGAACAGGTCATATTGCAGGCGTTTGCGCAGGCTTGAGTCGCCGCGAAGCCCGTTGACCTGCGCCCAGCCCGTCATCCCTGCCTTCACCTGCTGGCGCAGCATGTAGCCGCGCCAGTCTTCTCGAAACCGATCGATTAGCTCCGGACGCTCGGGCCGCGGCCCCACCAACGCCATGTCGCCGCAGAGCACATTGAACAACTGCGGGAGTTCGTCAAGGCTGGTGCGTCGCAAGAACGCGCCGATCCGGGTCACGCGTGGGTCATTGCGTGAAGTCCATCTCGTCGAATCTGAATCCGCGGCCGAATCGTCTTGGCCGCGCATCGTTCGGAACTTGCGGATCCAGAAGGTATCGCCCCCGAGACTCACGCGGCGCTGCTTAAACAGCACCGGCCCGGGGCCATCGAGCTTGATGAGCAGTGCGATCAAGGCCATCAGCGGCAGGAAAATCAGAATCCCCACCACAGACCCGATCAGATCCACCGCCCGCTTGAGCACGCCGCCCATCCCGGCCATCGGGCTCTCGCGATAGCTCAGGATCGGCATGCCCTCAAGCTCAGATACCACCATATTTTGAGGCAAATAACGCGGATGTACATCGGGAACGATCCGCACATCGACCGCGAATCGTTCGAGCCGCTTGAGAACCTGAGGCAACTGAGGCGTCATCGCGCTGGGGATCGCGAGATAGATCGCATCAACCTTGTATTGATCAAGAATCGATTCGAGTTCGCGGACACCGCCGCGGACCGGCAGGTTCAGGCAGGTGCTCCGCGATGTCTGCTGGTGGTGTGAAACAAAGTATTCCACACGGATCCCGGTCCAGGAGTTGCGGGCCAGGGTTCTGGCGGTAATCTGTCCCAGCCGCCCCACCCCGATCACCGCGACATGGCGCATGTTCCAGCCGCGCCGACGCATAAAACGCAGGATCAGCCGCGCAACGATGCGTTGACCACCCACAAAGAGGGGGAGCATCGCGGTAAAGATCGCGAGTTGGAACCGGAGCGGATCCGTCGCAAGCCGCCACCCGGGGAACTGCTGCACGGGCGGCCCGACCGGGCTCAACCTGCTCGATCCCACGGCCCAGAGCGCCACGATGATCAGCATCGACGAGACAAACGCGACCTTGATGACCTGACCAAGCTCACCCACCAACGCACGATCGCGACGCGGCTTGTAGAGCTTGAACAACAGAAGATTGAGCAGCACGATCGGGATCGCATACAGGACCAGTGAATCCTTGAAATACAGCTCCCACTTGGCCGGCCATGTTTGGCCGAACCGATCGACACGCAGCGCCCACGAACCGAACGAAGCCGCGGCGATCGCCCCGACATCGAGCATCGCGAAGATCGCTACAAAAAGATTGTGTTTCTGCTTGAGCACGCTTCCCTCACCACGCGAGACGCTTGGAGTGTACCACGCATCCCACAGCGGATATACCCCCCGGGCATCATTCCTCTCGCTTCACGGATTCCGTACTCCCCAACATTCGCTTGAGTTCGTCGCGCAGGGATTCGCTGATCTGCGCCCCCGACGGGGGCACAATGCGAACCTTGGCGTAGAGATTGCCGCGTACGCCCTGTGCGTCGGCCAGCCCGTGACCGCTGATTCGGAAACGCGATTCTGAGGGCGTGGAACCCGGGATGGTCAGCGTCACCACCTTTCCCTCGATCGTGGGGACATCAACCTTGGCGCCCAGCGTCGCCTCGGCGATGCTCAGGGGCAGATCCGTGACCAGGTCAAGGGTGTCATCGACGCGCGAGAAACGAGGATCCCGGTCGATCTGGATCCGTACGAGCAAATCACCGGCCCGCCCGCCCTGCATCGGGCTGGCGAGCCCCTGACTCTTGAGCCGGAGGGTGGCGCCCGCTTTGATCGCTTTGGGCACTTTGACTTCGATCGATTTGTACCCATCGCCGCTGGGCACGCTGAGCGTTTTGGTCGCACCGATGAACACATCGTGCAACGAGACACGAAGCCCCAGATGCAGGTCCTTGCCCTTGGGTGCCGGGCGGCGATGCTGCGAGCTTGTCCCGGGCTGAGATCGGAAACCTCCGAAGCCCTGACCGTAGCCAGCCCCCCCACCGCGAACGCCGCCGAACATCGCGTCGATGATCGAGCCGAGATCGCCGAAATCGACATCCTGCGCTCTGGCCTGCTGCTCGGGCATGCCCGAGACATAGCGATCGTGCCCGAGCCGGTCATACTTTGCTCGCTTGTCAGAATCGGATAGCACCTCATAGGCCGCGTTGAGTTCTGAGAACTTTCTGCCTGCCTCGGGATCGTCAGACACATCGGGGTGTAGCTTGCGTGCTTTGGCCCGAAACGCTTGCTTGATCGCGTCAGCGTCCGCGTCTCGGCCAATGCCCAGGGTGTTGTAGTAATCTTGTACGCTCATGCAGCGTCACTCCTCTATCAACCGGCTCTTCGCATGTTCGCGATTGGGCTGCCCGACGAATCATAGAAAACGGGCCGCACCAGAGTGCGGCCCGCGTTGAATGATTGTGCTATCAGCTGTCGATCAGTCGTGATCGGGACCCTCATGGACCGAGCCATCCTCATGGGTGTGGGTCTGGGGCTGTGCGGGGTTCGATGCGCCCACCGGAGATTCGTTGATGTGCGCCATCCAGACATTGAAGACGAGTGTCGCATCGCCGGGGATGTTGGCACGAGGGTTGCCCCGCTCGCCGTAGCCCAGATAGCCGGGGATGATGAGCTTGCGATGGCTATCGGCGGCAAAGCCTTCCATGCCCAGGCCCCAGCCGGTGATCGCCCGTGTGCCCGGCGGGTACTGAAACACGAAGGGCAGATCGCGTGCGTAGCTCGAGTCAAAGCGTGTGCCGTCGAGCAGGTAGCCGTCATAGTGGACATGCAACTCGTCACCCTCGCTGGGGGTGTTGCCGCCTTCTGGGCCGTAGCTCACGATGATCATGCCGTCGGGGCGACGGTCGACCTGTGCGTAGGGCTGTGCACGCTGAAACTCAACCGCACTGTTCGCGTCGGCACCCCAGACCACGCTGCCGTCGGCACCGTAGCCGCGATCAGCAACGCTCAATGAGTCGCCGTCGAGTGTCATGCTGCTGGTCATCTCGACCGCCCCGCCCACACCGGTTGGATAGGGGTAGGGCGTGGAACCGGCAAAGCCATTTGGGGTCATTTCCAGCTCAACATCGAGCGTGGCGATGAGATCGTCGCTCGAGATTGTGGGGAAGTATTCGGTCGCGGCCCACATGCCATCAAAGAGACCGGTCGATGCCGATCCGACGGCGAACTCGTAGGTCCGCAGACGAATCTCGCCTTTGTAACGGTAAAGCTGGAACATCGCCCGCCGGTATGGTGCCCACGGGGTCTCGGCCCGCACGCTTTCGACAAACAGTGTATCGCTCATGCCATCGACCGGAACCGGGGCAACGGTCATCATGACCTTGCTGCCACCAACGGTGTCCGTCGAGGCCCATGTACCGCTGAGCTGGTCAGCGACCTTGGCGATGCCTTCATCGGACCAGCTGGGCGTGTACTTGGCCGGGGCGTCGAATGCGGGCATCTCGGGCTGCGCGGCTTGGTTCTGCGCGGATGCAATACCGGAAAGCATTCCTGCGCACATCGCGGTACTGAGTAAACAAACTTTGAGCATGCTGTGATCTCCTCGTGGTAATGTCAGATCTGAAGATTCCTGTCATTCTAGACCCGCTCGCGTGGCCCTCCAGCAACAGATTGGGCATTCTCGGGCCGAACCCGTGCGAGAAAGGTCATTTTTCTTCGATTTCGGCTCGGGATCATCCGATTCATTCCGAGTTCTCGGCGAGTTCTTGGATCAGCAGAACGCAAAGTGCCGTAAACTATTGCAAGTGCGAGCAGTTCGTGCCAATCATTGCAGGGGGCCAGATGACCGATCACACATCCAAAGAGCCCGATCACCGCCCCGATCCCAGCCCCAATCCGAGCGAGGATACGGCACATCTGAACACCGAGCCGTTTCTCGGTGAGCGTGCGCAGCCCGATAGTTCGCCCGAGGAAACGCTGTTTGAGACCTACGACCGGCGCTCGCTGCGTTCGATCATCGCACAGCAGCAGGCCTATCGGGATTCCCAAGCCGCCCAAGCCGCTCGTGCGATTCTCCACGGCGCCGAGATCCCCGAGTACTCTGATCAGACCGACGACTCGATCCTCATCGAAGAGTACGAGGAAACCTCCGACGGAGCATCGCCTGAGCGCGTCCGGTACCGCAAGATCCGAGTGCAACGCGTCAGTGCGATGGGGCGTCTGGCGAGCCCCGGTGCCCAGATCGTGTATGTTCTGCTTGTGGTCGCAGCGCTTGGCGGAACGCTGGGGCTCGCGTTCAGCACCGATTCGCCGCATCTGCTGCTGATCGCAGGCATCGCGACCCCGATGCTGCTGCCGATCTGTGTCTGGCGTTGGCTCTGCTGGCTCGATTCGTCGCCCTACTACTACCGCCTGCTGACCACGCTGGGCGAGGATGCCCGAAATCTGCTTCAATACCGGCTGCTGTGGAAAAAATCTGCTCGTTGATGATCGCCGCTTTCGAGCAATCAGCTTCAACTCCACGCGTTCCACTTGTTATAGAGCATGGCTGCGACGCGGCGGTGTGATGAAACGCATATTTGATTTTTACGAAGAATCGACTGAGACCTGCCCGATCTGTGAATATAGATACACATCGGGGGATGCACAGGAATATGATGCAGACGATCTGGGGGCTGGATGGGGAAAGACGAACGACCAAAGCGTAAAGAACTGCTTCCTGGCATCGACCCGTCATGGGTTGAGCAGGCGATCGCTCGCCCGCAAGAGGCCGAGCTTGAGCCCGAAGCCGAGTTTGACCCTGATGATCCAGACGCGGTCTGGGTGCTGGGGAACGACCCGGAAGCGAAGTTTTCGAGCGTTGCGGATCGTCGGAACCTGATCCACAAGCAGATGCTCAGCGCCGGCGGTCAGTTCGTGATGGGCGTACTCATGATGTTCATCGCGCTGGGACTGGTGATCATGGCGATCACCAACCCGATCAAAATGTACATCATCCCCGCGGCGGTATTCGCCCCGATCGCGTTCTGGTACATGCGTATCCGCTGGCAACGCTGGCTGGGCTCGGCTCCTTATTTCTACCGGCTCATGAGCTCACTGGGCGAGGACGCCGAGAACATTCTCGTTGAGCGTGAAGAGAAACAACGCCGGAAGTATGTTGAGAAAGTGGGCGATCTTTATGCGGTGAACACGGCACCGCCCAAAAAGAAGAAACGAAAACGCCGCTGAAATTGATTCATGTAAAAAAACACCCACCGACCGGTGGGTGTTTTCATGTCTGGATCGGTCACTCGATCATGCGAGTTCGGGGAAGCGTTCCTTGACAACCTTCACCAAATCTTCGACATGCGCGGCCGACTCGTCAAAGAGCTTCTGCTCTTCGTCGGTGAGCTTGAACTCGACGATCTTCTCGACGCCATCCTTGCCCAGCAGGGCGGGGACGCCGACGAACAGGCCCTTGTGGCCGAAGTGCCCGTCGAGGTACGCGGCACTGGGAATGATGCGCTTCTTGTCCTTGATAATCGCCTCGGCCATCTGGATCGTGCCCAGCGCCGGAGCGTAGTAGGCGCTGGTGCCCATGAGCTTGACGATCTCGCCGCCGCCGACCTTGGCACGCTGCACGCAGGCATCAATCTTCTCTTG
The DNA here is from genome assembly GCA_965283805.1 of Phycisphaerales bacterium UBA1924. Classification (GTDB taxonomy): domain Bacteria; phylum Planctomycetota; class Phycisphaerae; order Phycisphaerales; family UBA1924; genus UBA1924. The sequence continues at coordinate 1,232,418 of CBDIPV010000001.1, forward strand.
TGAGAGCATGTCGGTGACCGGGATGCCGTGCACGCTGGTGAGGCGTGGGAAGGGGACCATGTCGTCGCCGTGCCCGCCCAGGAGCATCGCCTGAACATCCTCAACACTCACGCCCAGCTCCCACGCGATGAACGCGCGGTAGCGGGCACAGTCGAGCGCTCCGGCCTGACCCATGATGCGGTTTGTGGGGAAGCCGGTCGCCTTCCAGGCGGTGTACACCATCGCGTCGAGCGGGTTGGAGACGAGAATGACGATCGAATCGGGCGCATGCTTCTTGATGTTCTCGCTGACCGACTTGACGATCTTGACATTGGTCTCGATCAGGTCATCGCGGCTCATGCCCGGCTTGCGCGGGATCCCCGCCGTCACGATGACCACATCGCTGCCCGCGATATCCTCGTAGTCGAAGGTGCCAGTCATCGTTGAATCGAAGCCCTCGATCGGGGCGCAGCAGCCCAGATCGATCATCTTGCCCTTGGGCATGTGCTGATCGGGGGCGTCTGCGCGGGGGATGTCGAGCAGCACGATGTCGCCCAGTTCCTTCTGAGCCGCCCAATGGGCACAGGTGGCGCCGACATTGCCGGCTCCGATGATCGAGATTTTGGCACGCTTTGGCATGGTTCTTCGTCCTTTCCCTTGCGGGGTGGTCGGGTGAATTCCTCGGAACAATCCGCCGGCACTTCCCCGGCGGGAGGGCTTGTATCCTAGTCAACGCAAACACAAATCACGATCTGGAATGGGGGTCTTCCGCTCAATCAAGCGGGCTTTCTTTGTTGCCGTCGCCCAACCATTCCACCTCGACCGGATCCAGCGGCTTGCTTGCGCGTTGAGGCAGCGGCACCGAACAGCTCGCCCCGCCGCTCACCACCGGGATCAGCAGCGGCTGGCCAGATTGCAAGTCCCCTGTCACAGACGCGACGAGGTCTTTCTGGGCACCGCCAGCTAGGAAGTTGAACTGGCGGTACACCTGGCACACCGGACGGATGATCTGCGGGTGCTCCACCTCGCCGTCACACGCGTGCAGATAGGCATCGATCATCTGTACGATGTCTGGCCCGGGCTCGCCGCCGAAGTTCTCGCGGCAGGTGGCGACCGGGGCCCCGCGGAACATCTCCACTCCGGGTGTCGAGACCAGCACCTCGCCAATGAACCCAGCATCGAGCAGCATCTCCATCAGTTCGGCAGGGTGGAAGCTCTTGAATCGCTCCGATTTGACGACCCAGACCACGCCCTCAAATAGGGCTGCTTCCCATGCGTCTTTGGCATCCTGGATCAGCTCGCTGATCGATTCGGGCATCGGCTCGCCGCGCCAGATCTGGTTGAGCGCCGACGCGTGCTCCTTGATGCTCAGCTCGGATTTATCCATCGCCAGCGAGCGCTCATCGATCTCGACCTTCTCGATCTCGCCCAGCGCCATCGCGTGCGCGTGCAGGGCGATGGTCGGCGCGACCGATTCCTTCCAGCGTTGACCCTCGGCGGTGTCGGGAAGCGCAACGGCGCTCTGGGCGTAGTGCACCCATCCCGCGAGCAGCGAAGCCCAGGTGGTTGTGTCATGGCTCGGTGATGATGTGCTCATGCCGAGATCGTAGCGCGGGGACGCTCGCCAAAGACCCGCAGCCACACCACGAGCACGACGACCAGCCCGACCGACACGATGCGTGCGCCCGTCGCCCCCCCACCGCCCAGCGGGGTTTGGGTGAGATCGAACATGTCCCACCACAGGTTCATGCCAGCATGCAGGGCGATGACGAGCCACAGATTCCAGCGTGACTCCCAGAAGAGCCACGCATACATGAACCCGCCGAGTGCGATCATCGCGATCCAGGGTCCGAGCTGTCCGATGATCGACTCACCCACGGCGGGCGTGATATCCACATGCGCCAGCCCGAAGACCACGCCGGTGATGCCTGCCGTCCACCACATCGGGCAGCGTGCCACCTGCACCAGCAGCCCGAACATGAACGCTCGATAGAAAACTTCCTCGGTTAACCCCGGTGCGATCGCCGTGTGCATGATCTCGTAGCGGTTGGGTGTGTAGGAAGAGCTAATCAGTCCCAGCAGCAGCATCGGGACTGTGCACAGCAGCCCGATCACGATTCCTTTGAGTGCACGCTGCCAGCCAATCAGCAATCCCATCGTGGGCCGTGCACTACCGAGTTTCATCCGCATCAACAAAGACCACCCGACAACCACCAGCAGCATCCGCATGGTCGGGTGGATCATGAACTGGGCATCGAGCGGCCAGGATTTGACCATCGCGGCGTACCCGCTGTTCATCCAGAGCAGCTTGGGGCCGAGTATGCCCACCAACGCGATCATCGCAATCAGGGAGACAATCCCCCACCTGACCGAGTTATCCTCATGATTCATCTGTGCGTTGTCCATGACCCCTCCAAGATACCGCTTGTTTCTGAATCGGATACTCCCGATTTCACAGCGCATAAAAATCCCCCGGGCCGTGGTGGGCGTGCCCGGGGGTGGGAGGCGCGAGACCGAGGTTGGGTGGCCGGGATGAAGCCCCTCGATCTCCGCTGGGTGGGATCCGAAGACCCGCGTGTTGTCCGCACATCGTCACGCGGCGAACAGCGCCCGATTGGGCCGGTTGCCGAGTGGGTTTCGATGCTTCACGACTCATCACTCCTTGGCGGCACAGAGCGCCTTGGATGAGCAGGACGAAGCCGGTGAACGGCGGGATCATTCCGTAACCCCGATCCGCCTATGGGCCATCCGTCAGCCCAAGACCGTTCGAAACCATTTCTGCACGCGCCGAGTCGACCGCTGCGTGCCGCGTGAATGTCTGATGTGCGTGCAATCCTCCTTGTGAACAAACCGTTCGAACATCTGCATGAATCAGCTGCAACCCAGCGAGTTGCCGCAGTTGAGGCACTTGTAGCAGGTCCCGCTGCGGACCGTGATGGTGCCGCAAACATCACACGGCGGAGCATCGCCCGACGATTCGAGCGCCTTGCTCAGGGTCGCGCTGGCCGAGGTCTGCGTGTGCGTCTCGGTCACCGTGACACGGGTGTTCTTGCCCGTCTCGATCGCGGTTTCGGAGATGTGCTCCTCGCTGTGCCGCTCGTCACGGATCGTGAGTCGTTCAGACTTTCCCTCGGGCTTTGCTTCCATGTCGCCGCCGGAGATGCGCCGGGTCACAACATTGGCGGTGCTGGGCTTGTCACTCGTCTCGGCCCGCTTGGGCGCGTTGGCCTCGCGGTAGCCCTCGATGAACTCCATGCCCAGCCAGCGGAAGATGTAGTCCACCAGCGACTTGGCGAAGGGGATATCCCGGTTGGTGGTCATGCCCGATGGCTCGAAGCGCTGGTGGGTGAACTTCTTGACCAGGCTCTCGAGCGGCACGCCGTACTGCAACGCCACCGAGGTCGAGGTGCCCAGCGAGTCCATGAGCCCGCCAATCGTCGAGCCCTCCTTGGCCATGGTGATGAACAGCTCGCCGGGCATGCCGTCGTCGTAGATGCCGCAGGTGAGGTAGCCCTCGTGCCCGGCAACATTGAACTTGTGGGTGATCGAGCGGCGGGTGTCCGCCAGGCGGCGCCGCATCGGGCGGTGCACGATCTCGATCTCTTTCTTGATCACGATGCGGACATTCTCATCACCAACCGCATGCGCCAGCTGGGCCACATCCGAAGAAACCTCCTCGATCATCGCCGAGGTTTCCAGCTCGTCGCTGGGCTCCCCCGCGTCGTCGAGCACCTCGTCCTCCTTGGTGTCGCTCTTGGAGTTCAGCGGCTGGCTGAGCTTGCACCCATCGCGGTACAGGGCGTTGGCCTTGAGACCAAGCTCCCAGCTCAATCGGTAGCTGTCCTTGATATCGTCCATCGTCGCATCATGCGGCAGGTTGATCGTCTTGGAGATCGCACCCGAGATGAACGGCTGGGCCGCGGCCATCATGCGGATATGCCCGCCCGCTTCGATAAACCGGGTCCCGGACTTGCCGCAGGTGTTGGCACAATCGAACACCGCCAAGTGCTCGTCCTTGAGGTGCGGGGCACCCTCGATGGTCTGCGTGCCGCAGACGAGCTGGTTGAGTTCTTCGATCTGGGCGCTTGTCAGCCCCAGGTGCTTGAGGGCGTTGAAGCCCGGATCGGCCTTGGCCTCCGCCGGATCCACCCCGATGCGCTCGAGCGTATCGTCACCCAGGCCCCACGAGCTGAACGCGAAGCCCAACTCGAACACGCTGGGCAGGCCGCGGGTGATCTTCTGGAGATCGTCGCTGCTCATGCCGTGCTCTTCGAGCCAGCCCGACAATGACAGGCCCTCGGCATTGAGCACGCCCTCGGGCATCGGCACATGCAGGTTCAGCGTGCCCAGGATGTGCTGCACGATCTCGCGTCGCTCGTCCTCGTCGTAGCCCATCGCGTGCAGCGCGGGCTCGACCGAGGCATTCACAATCTTGAAGTAGCCGCCGCCGGCGAGCTTCTTGAACTTCACCAACGCAAAGTCCGGCTCCACGCCCGTCGTGTCGCAGTCCATCAGCAGACCGATCGTGCCGGTGGGCGCGATCACGGTCGTCTGGGCGTTGCGGTAGCCGTGCTTCTCGCCCAGCTCCAGCGCCTCGTCCCACGCCTTGGTGGCGCGATGGAGCAGCTCCATGCCGTTTTCAAGCGGGACCTGGTGATCGCGGATCAGGCCGTGATCGATCGGGACCGGAGAGATCCGCAGGTCCTCGTACTCGCCGCTGTCACGCGACACGCCCATCGCGGCGCGACGGTGGTTGCGCATCACACGGAGCATGTTCTCCTTCTCAGGTTCATACCCCGGGAACGCGCCGTGCTCCTTGGCCATCAGGGCGCTCATGCGGTAGCTGCGCCCCGTCAGAATCGCCGTCAGGCACCCGCACACCGCCGTCGCCTGCTCCGAGTCATACGGGATCCCCGCCTGCATCAGCATCGCGCCCAGGTTGGCGTAGCCCAGACCCAGCGTGCGGTACTTGTAGCTGAGCTCCGCGATCTCCTTACTGGGGAACGCCGCCATCAGCACGCTGATCTCCAGCACCATCGTCCACAGATCGATGCCGTGCTCGTACTTCTCGTAGTCGAACGCGCGGGTCTCGCTGTCATAAAACTTGAGCACATTGAACGACGCGAGGTTGCACGCCGTGTTATCCAGGAACATGTACTCGCTGCACGGGTTACTCGCGTTGATGCGGCCAGCGCCGGGGCAGGTGTGCCACGCGTTAATTGTGCTGTCGTACTGCACGCCCGGGTCGGCACACCGCCACGCGGCGTACGCGATGTCATCCCACAGACGCCCCGCGTCAAAGGTGTTCGCCACCTCGCCCGTCGTCCGGTAGGTCGTCTGCCATTCGCCCCCGGCGTCCACGGCATCAAAGAACGCATCGGGGATACGCACCGAGTTGTTCGAGTTCTGGCCCGCGACGGTGCTGTATGCCTCGCCGTTGAAGTCGTAATCGAGCTTGAGCCCCAGACGCGCGGCGGTCTCGCCCACGGTCTCGGTATCCAGCGGCGAGGTCTTCTCGCCGGCGATGGCCTTCATGCCCTCGACCAACGCCGCGACCTTGATCTCCTCGCGGACCTTCCAGTTCACGAAGTTGTGGATATCGGGGTGGTCCATATCAAGGCACACCATCTTGGCCGCCCGCCGGGTCGTGCCGCCGGACTTGATCGCGCCCGCGGCCCGATCGCCGATCTTGAGCCACGACATAAGCCCCGACGACTTGCCGCCGCCCGAGAGCTGCTCGTTTTCCGAGCGGAGATTGGAGAAGTTCGTGCCCGTGCCCGAGCCATACTTAAACAGACGCGCCTCGCGCAGCCACAGGTCCATGATCCCGCCCTCGTTCACCAGCGAGTCATCGACCGACTGGATGAAGCACGCGTGCGGCTGGGGGTGCGAGTAGGCATCGTCGGCCAGCTCGGGCACGCCCTTGGCCGGATCGACGATCCAGTGCCCCTGCGCCGGGCCGCTGATGCCGTAGGCCCAGTTCAGACCCGTGTTGAACCACTGCGGCGAGTTGGGCGCGCAGATCTGGTGCACCAGCATGTACACCACCTCGTCATAGAACGCCTGCGCGTCCTCGGCGGTGTCAAAGTAGCCATGCTCCTCGCCCCAGTGACGCCAACACCCGGCCAGGCGATGAAACACCTGACGCGCCGAGCGCTCCGGGCCGGTTTTGACCGAGCCGTCCTCGTTCTTGAGCCGCTTGGACGAGCCGGGCAGCGCGAACTTCTCAGTCAGCTGCGGCACCCCCGCCTTGCGGAAGTACTTGGACACCATGATGTCCGTCGCCAGCTGCGAGAACCCAACCGGGACCTCGGCATCGGGCATCTCAAAGACGACCGAGCCGTCGGGGTTCGTGATTCGACTCGAACGCGTGGTCCACTGGGTGGATGCGAACGGGTCAGTACCTTCCGTGGTGAACTTGCGGGTGATCTTCATGACAGCCACTTTCAAGAAACTAGGTTAATGAGCCCCAAGGAAGGAAACTCTTCAGAATGCATATCGAGCAAGTAATCCAATAGGTCGTCATGACTGGAACTCAATCCGGTGACCAACAACTGGAACTTGTTCTCGTACTCACTGATCAGCGACCTGCGATTCAGTGTATAGTTTTCCTTCTCTACCTTAATCGCTTCCCTCATCCTGCTCTCCGGCCAACTCTCGATCAAGCCGTAATGCTCAGAACTAAGTTGGCCAAGCCTCTTCTCCAACTGCCATGCCAGACGAACGAACTCGTATTCAATCTGCATGCGTTGTACTACATCTATGTTTAGGGTTGCGATCTTCCGTAATATTGGGCGAACAACTTTTACTGTCAAATAACAGAGTCCGCCGCCCATGAGAATCACACTGAATGACAAATAGAAGTCGTTCATGCGTACTGATACTTCCTCAGGTTAGTCCACACGGGGTAGTGTCAGCCCGCCCTGGTCCTGGTATTTCCCGGCCTTGTCCGCGTAGCTCTGCGCACAGACCTGATCGCCCTTGAGGAAGATGAACTGGGCCAGCCCCTCGTTGGCGTAGACCTTGGCGGGCAGCGGGGTCGTGTTGCTGATTTCCAGCGTCACCTTGCCGCGCCACTCGGGCTCGAGCGGCGTCACATTCACGATCAGTCCGCAGCGGGCGTAGGTGCTCTTGCCAACGCACAGCACCAGAATGTCACGCGGGATATCGAACCACTCAACGGTTTCACAGAGCGCGAACGAGTTAGGCGGGATGATCACATGGTTCGTGCCCTGCTCGGCGGTATCGACGGTCACCATGAGATCGTCGGTGAAGTGCTTTGGGTCGACCACCGCGATGCCGCCGGACTTGGGCGTAGGGGTGAAGATCTTGAAGACGGTCCCGACGCGGACATCGTACCCGTAGGAGGACACGCCGTAGGAAATGATCCCATCGCGCTTGATGGCCTTCTCAAAGGGCTTGATGTCGACGAGTTGCTCGATCTGAGTATCGCAAAGTACTGACACGGTTCGCTCCATCCCTGCGGCACGCGCAACGCATCTTCGCATGCGGGCCGCCTGATTTGATCGGGGCTTCCCTTGCCCCGCGTGGTCTCGTTCATCCTGCCGCCCCGCGCCCACGCGGGATTGGTCAGGCGTACAAAGTGCACAGCGATCGCCCGGGTGGTGAGTGCTCGCCACCAGCGCTTGGCGCTGCAAGTCGTTTGGTTGCTCGGCGGGTGAACGCAGCGCCGAGATTGCGTCTGTGCAGGTGTCCTGCTCCGGTATCCTTCAGACCCTACCGAATGGGTCACGACTGATTCCGGACACCATTTCACCCTGCCGCCGAGCACGCATGGCCCGGTCAGCCGATCGTGCCTAAATGCGGCACGGAAAACCAGAATCAAACATACACCGAACAACGCTTGCTGTCCAGGTTGTTTTCACACGGGTGTGACCTTGAAGTTACCGGACCCACAAGTCCTGGTTTCATGCCATGAGCTTCGGCGAATGTGAACAACCTGTCGGTTGCTTCCAAACCCCTTGTAGACAATGACTTCTCCTGATCAACAAGTGTGCATTTTCTTCCCCATGACCACCATATCTGGTTCATCGGTCGGGCCTAGAGCATATCACCACACAATCTGTTGGGTACGCCAATGCTCCGAATTTTTGGACATTTTTTCGCCCATCGCACCAAACTTTACGAACATAAGACTCGGTTGAATATGAACAGTTCCCGCTGTCGCAGCGCCCAGCGCTTCAGTTTGCAGGAACTTGCGCTTCGAGCAAGCGAACAGTTCAGTAGAATGCCTCAACAATCAAGAAGCAAACATAATCCAAACGAAAAAGCCCCCTTCGCCCGCATGGTTTTCCACATTTTCCGCGCTCCAACCCCGTCAACTCCCAAAGTGCAGCGCGAAGCGCGCAACAACATCCACAATCGTGCATACAAAGCGCTCCGGCCTGCGTATCGCTCTACGATGCTTCGTTGCGCAAACACCCCCGCAACCACACGCTCGGCACGCACAACACCGCCCACGCCGCGTGAACACATGAAGCCCGCCCGATGACCAACACCAACGAGGTCCCGCGCCGATGAACAATCGCAAGTTTGCCCTATCAATCCCGCTCGCAACGCGCACCCTGCTGCTCTGCTCGCTGCTCATGAGCGTCATGCTCATGCCCGGCTGTCAACGCTGGCGCAACCGAAACAAGCCCGTCCCCAAGCCCACCATCGCAGCGCCAACCATCAGCAGGGACATCCCCGCGCCCCTCCGCGGCACCATCGGCGCCGAAACTTCCATCACCGGCACCGAACGCACACTGGTCTCGGGAATCGGCTTTGTCGTCGGGCTCAACGGCACCGGCGGGCTGACCATTCCCGAGCAGTACGCCGCCCACCTCGAACGCGAGATGGGGCTCAACGGCGTGGGCATCGCCAACGATCAGCGCAACTCGGCCGTCGCGGGCAAAACACCCTCGCAGTTGCTGCGTGACCCCAACACCGCCGCGGTGATCATCCAGGCCGCCGTGCCCCCGGGGGTTCGTGAGGGCGAATCATTCGATGTCTATGTCCGCGCCATCAACGCGACCAGTCTCGAGGGCGGCAAGCTCTGGAGCACCGACCTGCGTATCGGCCCGCCCAGCGCTTTCGGTGATCCCCAGGCACGCATCATCGCCAAGGCCAAGGGACCCATCTTCCTCAACCCCTTCGCCGAGCCCGGCGGGCAGTATGACGGCGTCACCCGTGATGTCGGGCGCGTTCTCGACGGCGGACAGGTCACCTTCCCCACCAAAGTCGAGATCTTCCTCAACAACCCCTCCCACCAACGCGCACGCCAGATCGTCAGCGCGATCAACACCGCCTTCCCGCTCCCAGCCGGCGAACGCGAACCGACCGCCCGAGGCAAGGACGAATCACTGATTCTTGTGCAAGTCCCCTCCAAGTACGCCGACGATCGGGCCCACTTCCTGGATCTGCTCTCGCACATCACGATCGACCAGTCCTACCCCGAGGTCTACGCGCGTCGCTACGCCCAGACCCTCGTGAATCAGCCCTACCTCGCGGGCGATATGTCGCTATGTCTCGAAGCGATGGGCGAGCGATCGCTCCCGTTCATCAGCGACCTGTACGACCACCCCGAAGCCGCCCCGCGCCTGGCCGCGTTGCGAGCCGGCGCCGCGTTGGGCGACCCACGCGTGGTGCAACCGTTGCGATCGATCGCGCTGGACCTGAACTCAAACTACCGCACAGATGCCATCTCACTGATGAGCCAGATCGATCAATCGATCCTGGTCGATAACACGCTCAAGGGCCTGCTCGATGAGCCCGAGCTGAGCGTGCGAGTCGAGGCCTACGAAAACCTCATGGACCGCGCCCTGCGTGCCCGGCGCATCCGCCTCGCCCAGATGATGCGCAGCGACGAAAACGGGGTCAACACGACAAGCTCGCAGATCGAAGCGCTCTCTCGCGTCTATGTACCCACGGACCCCATACGCGGCGTCGGACGCACACTCATCGATGACAAGTTCTTCCTCGACATCGTGCCCTTCGGGGATCCGCTCATCTATATCACCCAGCAGAACGAGCCCCGCATCGTCCTGTTCGGCTCCGATCTCGCCCTCACCAAGCCGCTGCTCGCCTCCGCGTGGTCCGATCGGCTGATGCTGATCGCCGATGATTACAACGCCCCGGTGCGTCTGTACTATCGCGATGAGATCAAACGAACGACACTCACGCTCAACGAGGTCCCCGAGATGCTGCCCTCGCTGATTCAGATGTTCGCGCACGAACCCTCGCCAGAGGACCCCCGCCCGGGCCTGAGCTTCTCGTACGCCCAGGTCGTCGGGGCGCTGTATCAGATCTCTCGCGACAAGGGCGTCAACGCCGCGTTCACGACCGAGGAGGACCGCCTCTACGCCGAGTTGGTCGGCTCGGCACGGCGCGAGGATGTCGCGATCCGAGCCGAGACCTCGTCGTCGGATGAAATTCTCGTCCCGATCGATGATCCTTCGAGCCCAGTCATGGGGCAGAACGAAGCCGTGCGCCGCGAACGCCGCACCCTGCTCGTGCCCATCGTCCGCAGCGATGCCGTCGATACGCCAACATCACCCGCCAACGAGCCCCGGAATGAGAACCGGAACCAGAATCGCGAGGAATAGCCCCACGCTCAGCGTGCCGCTTGGGCCTGCTGATGCAACGCGACGACCTTCTCGCGGAGCAAGTCCATGGCAGCATCGACGCCCAGCGCCATCAGCTCATCGGAGCTGATCGGCTCGCCATAGCTCACCACGATCTTGTCCCGAAATGGGATGGGCAGGAGTTGTTTCCGTGGCCATGCCTCGTACGCGCCGGCGATCCCCACGGGCACAACCTGGCAATGCGACCGCTTGAGCAGCACCGCGACCCCGCGCTGGAACGCATGGATCTCGCCATCGAGCGTGCGCGATCCCTCGGGGAACACCAGCATCATGCGCCCGTTTTTCATTTTCTCGATCGTCGCCTTCATCGCCCCCGCATCGCCCGCGCCTTGCCTGATGGGTGTGGAGTTGAGCCGCCGGATCAACCATCCGAAGGGCTTAAATGTGAACAGCGACGAGCGAGCGAGAAAATCCGAATGCCGATGCCGAACCCCACCACCGATTGCAGGTGGGTCGTAGAACGACTGATGATTCGCGATCAGCAGCACCGGCCCCTCGCGTGGGATGTTCAACACACCGATCCGGCGATGCCGATGCACAAGCCGAAAATACCACAGCACCGTCTCGCGGCAGCAATCAAAGAAGATCAGCTGCGCGAGCGATGAGCCGGGATGACGCATGCGATATCGTCCGAACATGGGCAGAGTCTATGCCTCGCGTGGTATGATCGGGCATGCCAGCCCCCCGACACAGCACACGCCGACGAGCGCGCACCCTCGCGCTGCTGCTGGCGATGGGCTTTGGGGCCAACCTTTTGGTCGCGTGGGGCCTCTCGCTGGGCCCGCACTTGAATGCACCGGGCAACCAACGCTCGGTCCAGCTGCGCAACCCGAGCTTCGAGGGCACGCAGACCTCATTCTTCTTCATCGAGCAGCAGTGGTTCGGGGTGCTCGAGCAGCAGTATTACACCCGGCTCCGCAGCCGCGCCCAGCCAACCCACCACCCCATCAGCTTCTGGTGGGCCTGGTCGCCGTTCACTCCCGAGCCCGGCATCCTTGAAGCAGGCAACGAACTATTCGACCGCCTCAAGCCCGCAAGCCCAGACGAAGCTGTGGTTTCCCAAATCCGCTACGGCTTCCCGGCCTTCTCGCTGCGCTGCCAGACGCTCGTTACCGACCCGATCACCGGCTCCACAAACAAACCAATCGCGATCGCCCACGGCGCCGTTCTGGATGAAAACGCGATCCCCCTCGCAATGACCCACGGCGTGCCCAGCAGCAACGCACCCGTATGGCCCCACGCGACCTACATCTGGTTCCCGTACCGCCCAATCTGGTCGGGGCTGATCATCAACACCCTCATCTATACCGTGTTGCTCTGGATCGCGGTCTACATTGTGCGAAGCATCAAGCACGACCGCCGCCTGCACCGTGGCGCCTGCCCCTATTGCGCCTACGACCTGCAGTTCAACTACACTTCCGGCTGCCCAGAATGCGGATGGCGTCGAAAAGCACCCAAATCCGCCTGAATCAGCGGTTATCGCCCCTCCCACTTTCACTCACCCGATCCGCCCACCCCAAATGGCCCGCATTGCTTGCATCCATAGCCCGCGCTATGCACGCTTGAACCATGAGCAGGATCAACACCATCGGGGCAGGCCCGCAGTTGCGCAGCATCGCAACCAACCAGCAGCAGACATCACGCACATTCGAGCGTCTGTCCACCGGCAAAGCGATCAACCGAGGCAGCGACGGGCCCGCGGCGCTGATCGCCAGCGAGAGCTTCATTGCCCGCCTCAGCGCCAACCGCGCCGAGATCAAAGCCGTCGAACGCAACGAGGCGGTGATGAACATTCGAGACGGTGCGTTGGGTGCACAGCTGGATAACATCAGCGATCTGGACGGCTTGGTCATCGGAGCCGCCAACACCGCAGGTTTGACCGGCAGTGAGATCGGTGCGATCTCCACCCAGGTCAGCGGGGTGCTCAACGGCATCGAGCGTGTCCTGCCCTCGACCGGGATCGACATCATGCGCGATGTCACCACCCAGATGCAGGTCGGCACCGATGAGGGCACCGGCGACCCGATCTATGAAGAGGTTTCGTTGAGCGATCTGTCCCGCGTGATCGAGCAGGACCCCGAGGCGGCACAGCGGCTGGTCGACGGCGCCCGCGACGCGGTGCTGCAGGAGCGGGCCCAGGTGGGCGCCGATCAGCGCGCCGCCGAGGCCGAGCGGCGGGTCCTGGAGGAAGAGCAGATCAATGTGGCCCAAGCCAACTCGACCATCCGCGACGCGGATTACGCCCGCGAAAGCTCCAATCTGGTGCGGAACCAGATCCTGGGCCAAGCATCGATTATGGCTGAACTGGCCTCGCGATCGTCAGCACAGGCCGTGCTGCAGCTGCTCGACATCAGGGCCTGATCCACTCAGTCCTGCCCGCACAAACCCACCTCAAACAACAACTTACCCCTCACACGAGGGGTTTTTTGTGCGCTCTTTATGCACAATCCAACCAGTCCCAGCGGGTGTGGATGTTCACAACGGGCGCCGACATTCCCCGAGCTCGTCGGCCACCGCGAACATCCCCTGCACAGGCCCCGCGTCCATACCCCCGGCGCGGGGCTTTTCTTTGCGCGTGCTAAACAATCTCGCAACCACTCCGCAACAATCATCATACAGATGACCCCCACACCAACATCGTCGCCCATCCGCGTACTCAAGTTCACAGACACCCTTGCCGACATCAACGGCGTCTGCAGATTCATCCAGAACACCGCCCAGACCGCCCACGACACCGGACGCGATCTGCGCGTCTTCACTTCCACCCGCCTGACCATGCCACAGGTCGACGGCGTGCAGAACTTCACCCCCATCTACGCCCGCGCCATGCCCGGCTATGACACCCTCGAACTCGCCATCCCGCCCATGATCGAGATGCTGAGGGCCACTGAAGACTACCGCCCCGATGTCATCCACATCTCCACCCCCGGCCCGGTCGGAACCGTCGGCTTTCTGGCCGCAAGATTGATGCGTGTCCCCATCGTCGGCGTCTACCACACAGACTTCCCCGCGTACATCGATGAACTCTTCGACAACACCCTGTGCTCTACTGTCTGCCGCGCACACATGCGGTTCTTCTACCGGCGCTTCAAATATGTCTTCTCCCGCAGCGCCGACTACGCCCAGCGCCTGGTCACGCTGGGCGTGAGCGATCGCAAGCTCGTACGCCTCCGCGCAGGTTTCGATAACACCCGCTTCGATCACACGCTGCGAGACCCGGGCATCTGGTCCCAGCACGGGGTCAAGCCCGATTCAATCAAAGCCGTCTTCTGCGGACGCGTCAGCACCGAAAAGAACCTGCCCAAGCTGGTCAAGATGTGGCCCACGATTCGCGACCGCGTGCAGGCCCAAGGCCGCGAGATCGAACTCATCATCATCGGCGACGGTCCGTACCGCACCCAGATGCAGCAGCGCCTTGGGGACCAAGGCGCACACTTCCTCGGATTCAAGCACGGCGAGGAACTCGCCGCCCTCTATGCCTCATGCGATTTCTTCGTCTTCCCCTCCACCACCGACACCCTCGGCCAGGTCGTCATGGAAGCACAGGCTTCGGGCTTGCCCGTGATCGTCACCGATCAGGGCGGCCCAAAGGAAATCGTGCACGACCAGCACACCCAGAGCCCGACCGCCTTTGTGCTCACCCACGACAAAGAGCAACTGTGGATTGACACCATCGTCAACCTCGCATGCGACGATGCACTCAGAGATACACTGGGAAAAAACGGCATCGAGCTGATGAAGCAGCACACCTTTGCGGCCTCGTTCGAGCACTACTGGGATATTCACCAAGCCGCGGCCCAGCTCCCCGCCTGATCACGAACCCAGATCGACCTGCCCGACCAGTTTGCCGATCGAGTCGGCCCCCTGCGAGCGCACCCACTTGGCCAGCCCCGCACGCATCTTCACCGAAGCACGCGGCGATGCGAAGCTCCCCGCCCCGATCTGCACCGCGCTGGCCCCCGCGAGCACAAACTCGGCCGCGTCCTGCCAGCGTGTCACCCCGCCCGCGGCCACAATCGGCACGCCAGCGTCTCTGGCAACTCCCCGATACACCAGATGCACCAATCGCACCACGATCGGATGGATCGCCGGGCCACTGAGCCCCCCCGTCACATTGGCCAAGATCGGTTTGCGGGTCTTTACATCGATTCCCATGGCCGGAACCGTGTTGGTCAGCGTCAGCCCCCGAGCACCGGCTTCAATCGCCACCCGCGCCAGATCCACGATCGTGTGCGGCGTGCCCACCGTCACCGGCGACAGCTTCACAAACAGCGGCAGATCCCCCACCGCATCAACCATCGCCGAGATCAGCCCGCCCAGCGCCGCCGGATCGCTGCCAAACTCGAGCCCCGAGTGCACATTGGGGCACGACACATTCGCCTCGATCGCCGACATCCCCTCGATGCTCGCCAAGCGTTTTGCAACCTGCAGATAGTCCTCGATGCGATCGCCCGCGACCGAACCGATCACCGGGCATCCCATCGTTCGAACCCTGGGCCCCTGATCGCGCACAAACGCCTCGATACCCGGGTTCGCCAGCCCGATCGCGTTCATCATCCCCGCCCGCGCGAAGGTGATGCGTGGGAACGCGTTGCCGGGGCGTTCATCGCGTGTGATCGACTTGGTCACGATCGCGCCCAGCTGCGCGACATCGAGCACATCACGCATCTCTCCCAGCACGCCCGCGGTCCCCGCCGCGAGCAGCACCGGGCTGCGCAGTTCAACTCCAGCGATGCTGGTGGCGAGCAACCGCTCGCTCACAGATCATCCAATCGATCACGCACAACGCGCTCCATCTCATCGATGACCTCGTCGATGCTCATTCCCGAGGTATCGATCACGATCGCATCATCGGGGCACACAAGCGGCCCATCGCTGCGCGTCGAATCGATCCGATCACGCTCAAGAATACGCTCGCACATCTCCTCAACGCCCACCGAATCATCGAGCCCGAGCTGCTCGATGCGGCGTACGGCCCGCACCGTGGGATCTGCGTCCAGATAGAACTTCACCGGCGCGTCGGGGAAGGCCACCGAGCCCTGATCGCGGCCCTCGGTCACCAGCCGCGGGTGCTGCGCGAAGATAATCCGCTGCTTACGCACCATGTGGCTGCGAAGCTCGGGCAGCGTCGCCACAAACGAAACCTTTCGCGTCACATCGTCGTTGCGGATCCGATGATCGATCGGGGTGTCCCAGGCAAGAATCGTGGGCGGGTCTTGCGACCAGTCAAAGTGCAGATCTGCTCCGATGACCGTCGAAACCAGCTCACCAACTTCTTCTTCGTCAATCTGCCGATCGATCAGGATCGCCGCCGCCGCCCGATACATCGCGCCGGTGTCGAGAAAATCGAGCCCCAGCCGCTGCGCAAGCGTGCGGGCCACCGTGGACTTGCCCGTCCCCGCTGGCCCATCAATCGTGATGATGATCTCTTTGGTGCTTGGCACCCTGAACCCCGTCTCTATCCTTGCTGGCGTGGCTTTGGTTCCGGGCACGGCAGACCCTTCCTGCACCATCCTGGCGCGTGTATTACAAGCTCAGGACTCCGCAAGCGACACCAGCGCCGCTTCGATCGCGTCCTTGGTCTGCAACACACCCAGTGTACCATCACCATCCCCCCTGTAGTCAAGGGCAATGTTCCCATTGAAGCCGACCGCCTTGATCGCCCCCACCATGGGCTCAAGATCGTACCCAACATGCACTGGGGGGGCAGAATCGTCCATCGCTTCAAGCTCCGCGGCCAAGGCATCAAGCCCCGTGAGCCCCTCAGCCGCCACCATCGCCTCCTCATCGGGCTCACCCTCAACAAACTCGAGCGTCGAGGCGTTCACGACAGTCGCGTAAGGCGTCAGACGTCGGAGATAATGCGATGCATCACCCCACGCATGCGCGGTCTGAAAATCAGGCAGCGTACCGATCCGGAAACCACCGATCGCCTTCACCAGCTCGGTCGTGCGATCAGGGTCCTCGGTCAGCCCCTCGGTCGTGGGCGCGATCAGCACATTGATATCCACCCGATCGGCGTGCTCAAGCACACGCTTCATCCGCTCGGCAGCCATCTCAAACGCGTCATCGCTGTTCTTTGTTGAGATCGAGAGCGACACCGCGTTGCACCCGAGCACGCTGCCCGCGAGGATCACCCGCGACATGCGATCGACCGCAGCATCCCCGACGCTGTCCTTTGATGCACCAAGATCGAACGCCTCGGGTTCGCTGAGCATCAGGCAGGTGCACCCCACTTTGTCGCCCTGATCGCGGATCCGCTCGATCTCGCTGCGACCCATGCCCTTGAGCAGATCGGTAGAGAGATTCAGCGCCCGCAGCCCCAGGTGCTCGTGCGTATAGCGGGGGAGATCCAACACGCCCAAGGCGGCCTTGCCCCGCTTCTTGAGCAACGATCGGATCGAGTTCACATTCAGCGAATACATCATGCGAGTGACTGTAGGCACCCGATACCGGCTCTCGCACGCACCGCCCTAGAATCAGGCATGGCATCACCCAGCGGCATCTCAATTCGCACCATCGGGCTCATCGCCGCAGGAACGCTCGCGATCATTTTCGCGGCCTTGATCACCGCGGCGATCGTCTTCTCCAAACCCGCAGCCCCCGCCGGTCCCAATGTCTTCCCGACCGATCCCAGCGAAATTATCGACATCGAAGACACCCAACAGGGTGGCAAGATGCTCGTCACCATCGTGGATCAGAACGACCCCACCAGAATCTCATCAACCCTGCGGGCCGAGCGGTTCGAACCCATCGGCGAGGGCCGACGGCGCCTGGACCAGCCCGAATCGTGGATCTACCTCAAGGACGGTCGAGCGATTCGCGTTAACGCTGACTTCGCCACCATGATGATGCCCGACCCCAACCAGGCACCCGAATCGGGCACGCTCGAGGGCAACATCATCCTGCGAAGCTACGACTCCACCCCGGCCCAAGGCCAGCCCGCGCCCGAATCACAAGAACCGACCCTCATCGCACGCTTCGATCAGCCCGTTGAGTTTGAACGCCGATACCTGCGCATGAACAGCCCGGGACGCTTCGAGATCGAATCAGATCAGGTCGATTTCTCCGGCACCGACCTCACCGTCATTCTCAACAACCTCCGCAATCGCATCGAACTCATTGATGTGGGCCAGGGCGACCGCTTGGTGATCCACACTGGCACAACCAAGGACAATCTAGCCACACCGACAACACAACAAACTTCACCAGATCAGGGCACGCCAGTCGCAGACGCATCCGAAACCACCCAAAGCACCATCGAATCGCAGGCCGATCAGTCCACCCAGCCCCAGCCCCAGCAACCACCACAATCGGAGGTACAGCGGTATATCGTGGCCCTCGATCAGCAGGTCCAAGCCACGATCGCAGGCACAGGGAGCATCCAAGCCGACACACTCGAACTCTGGGCCGCCTTCATCGATGGCAAGCTCCCCGCCGACGCCATCCGGCCCATCGCCCTCGCGGCGCAGCAGTCAACCCCCAACACGGACTCCAGCCCGACCCAATCGGACCCGGCCCAATCCAACCCGACGCAACCTGTCCCCACCCAGCCCAGCATCGCCGCGGATCAATCGGGCGACCTGATCATCACCTGGGCCGGTCCCATGCGGGTCCGCCCGATCGACGGCGATATCCCTGACCAGCTCAAGGATGACCAGCTCGCCCTCCGCCTCAGCGGCACCGAGGGACGCGGCGTCACCATGCAGGCCCCGGACCGCGGCTTCACCGGACAAGCCAAGAGCGTCACCTATGCCGCGACCCGCGCCGTCGCACAGTTCAGCGGCGAAGAAACCGAATCGGGCATCATCCGCATGCAGGTCGATGAAACCGGCACGCTGATCGCCAACACCATGCGCATCGATCTCGCATCGGGGCTGATCGATCTCCAACAGCGCGGATCGATCACCACACTGCCCGCAGACCCAACCCAGACCGCGAGCGTGATCTGGAAGAACAGCGCACAGATCCAGTTCGCGCTTGATGCAGACGGGGCCATCAGCCAGCGCCTCGCATCCGCACGCTTCGAGGGGGCCGCGATCGCGCGTCAGAACGGCAACTCGATCGGTGCCCGTGTCATCCAGGCCACCCTCGACCCGGATCTGCAACCCGTCTCAGCGCTCAAAGAACTCCAACTTACAGAGGGCGTGATCTCCAGCGCTCAAAAGAGCATGCTCTCAGGTCGCCGCGTGACCATCGATTTCGAGCCCTCCGCGGACCCCGATTCCACGCCTCACCCAACACGCGTGGTCTCCAGCGGATCCGCGCTCGGACGCACCCCAGACGCGATGCTCCGCGCCGATGAGATGACCGCCGATCTCATCCAGGACGATTCCGGGCAAACCCGCATCAAATCTGCAAACGCCAGCGGCCAAGTCAACTATCGCGACAGCAAACGCACCACCGCCCAAGCCCAGCAGCTCAGCGCCGACGGGCTCAACGAGATCATCACACTCACCGGCGATGGCACCCAGGTCACCCAAGCGGGCTCGAGCATCGCCGGCAACCAAATCATTCTCCGCGCCAAGCGCCGAGGGGTCGAAGTCGTCGGGCCGGGCACCTTCGAGCACGACATCGCGCTTCTCGACGACCCCAACGCCCAGCCGGGCCAGAAGGGCAACATCCGTGCTGCTTGGTCGCAATCCATGCGATTCGATGACACACTGGGCACCATCAACTGCACCGGCAATGTCAGGGTCATCTCGACACCCGACGCACTGACCCGCGACACCCTGACCGCAGATCGCATGACCATCAACCTCACCCCCATGCCCAGCGCCGACCCTGTGGGCGGCAGCCGAGCCCCAGAGCGCCAGCTGCTCAGCGCCAGAGCATCGGGCCGCGCAGAACCCGGAAAAGCACCCGAGCCCGCGAGCGTCGAATCACGGACCTACTCCGCCGCGGAACCCGAACGAGCGACCGGCGTGCTCTATCTCCAAGGCGCGCAGATCAGCGCCGACAACCAGAAACAGACCCTCGAAGTCCCCGGCGCTGGCACCCTGCTCATCCTCGATCGTCCGGACCAGAACCAGCCACAAGGCACACAACCCACCGACCGCTCACTCGACGGCTCAGGGCTCACAAGATTCACCTGGAACTCGCGCCTGCTGCTCGAACGAGCAATCGGCAGAGGCACCTTCACCGGCGGCGTCGTGGTCGATCACAAATCCCTCAACAACAACAAAGTGGCCACGCTGAGCACCGATCTCCTCGTCGCCCGCTTTGCCACCAACGACGAGTCAGCCCAGAGCACCCCCGTGGCCGACCCCATCAACGCCCCCGGCAATGCGCTGCAAAGCGCAACCGCCCAGGGCAATGTCCGATTCATGTATGAGGGTCGCGAGCTGCTCAGCGACACCGCCCACTACGACGCGATTGCGGATTCGCTCTTCGCCAACTCACTGGGCAACGCCCGGGTCACGCTCTATGACGATGCCAACCCCGCGCCCGTCTCGGCGCGAAGCATCCTCTGGGATCTGGCTCGCGACCAGATCGAGTTCAACGCCCCGTCACCCATCCGCACCACACCCGGAACCACATCCGGCGGCTAAGCACACGCACTCAGCCCGCAGCAGATGCCGGCTGCGAAGCGACCTGATTGTGCGACTGCTCCACCCAGCCATGCCCCACCGGCACACCAATCAGCGCGCCCATCACCCATGCCGCGGGCGAGAGCGCAAGGTATCCAGGCAGGTCGCCCGCCAGTGCGAGCCCAGCGAGCTTGCCCACGCCGGGGACCACGATACCAAGCAGCGGCATCATCACCCCGCACAGCATCACCCCCGCCATGATCGGCGCATAGGGCGTTCCGCTGTGCGTGTCCTTGCCGTGCACCGATGACGCGACCATGGCACCCGCAACGCCGCCCGCGATCCCCGCCAGCAGCCCGACACCAACGCTCTGCCCCGCCAGATCGCTGCGAGCAAAGAGCCAGGCAACAATCCCAGCCGCAGCCAGCGACGCGCCGAGCGACGCGAGCAGCGCTGGGTCTTTGATCCATTTTTTCAGATGCACGCTCGAAAAACTCGAGGTCGGGTCCTGCCCCTGATCTTTGCTCAGGAGCATCGCAACTGCAAACACCAGCACACCCAGCAGCAACCCCTCCACCGCGAGCATCACACTCGTCCCGGCTGTCGGCGAGAGCAGGTACACATGCCCCAAGCGCCCGCTGCTCCACGCGACCCACCCAAGCACGAAGCTCATCGCCAGCAGCGCCTCGCGCCGGCCCGCCATCAGCGTCCCGATCAATCCGCTCACAAGCAAAAGCAGGCCGATCAACGCCAACCCAACCACCCCCGCCCCCAGCGAGGTCACTGTGAGCAGCGTGTGCGCGCC
Organism: Phycisphaerales bacterium UBA1924; assembly: GCA_965283805.1. Classification (GTDB taxonomy): domain Bacteria; phylum Planctomycetota; class Phycisphaerae; order Phycisphaerales; family UBA1924; genus UBA1924. The sequence continues at coordinate 1,253,375 of CBDIPV010000001.1, forward strand.
AGAACCATCGGACGCGACCGCGGCCTGCCCAATACCCGCGGCGATTGGTCCAATCACAGCCAGCGCCAAAGCGCGGCTGATCCACTGTCGAATGGTGTGCATCATGACACTATCATCGACCCAACACCGCGCCAGGGCAAGCAGATTCGTGTACCATCAGCACATGAAGCCGCTGAGCAGCACACAAATCCATTCAAAGCACGCCCCAAGCACCGGTGTGCGTGAGCCAACAATCATGCTTGCCGATCTCACCGATGAGCTGATCTGGCCCCGCGTGCTTCGCGCACCAGCCCTCGCCCTCTCTCCCAACCGCCTCCTCAGCGGCTGCGTCGGGGCCTTCCTGCTCATTCTCATTATCCGCTTCTACAACCTGCTCAGCAGCGGTGCTCAAGACCCGACCCAAAGTGAAGACCCATCGCTCATGCCCAAATCGATCGCCATGCTCGGCGACCGCTTCATCAGCGCACTGCTCGAACTCGATCCGCTAGCGCTCAGCAACGCCTCGGTCGACACGGCCATCCTGATCCGAAACGGGATCATGCATAACCCGCTCGTGGCAATCCTTTTAGGGCTCCCGATCATCGCCGTGCTCACCCTTGTAGGCGGCTCAATCTCACGATCAGCCGCCTTCGAGTTCGCACAAGGCCGGTTCGCATCACGCGACGAGACGGTCAACTTCACCCTGCGGCGCGCACGACAGTTCATCCTCGCCATCGCTGGCCCGATTCTCTTCTCCGCGGCGCTCTTCCTGATCATCGCCCTTGGCGGGCTGCTGCTGAGCATCCCCGTGGTCGATGTCCTCGGGGCCCTCCTCTATATCTTCGGCATGTGCATGGGCATCATCGCGACCCTCGTGCTCGTGCTGCATGTCGTCGCAGCTCCAATGATCGTCCCCGCCCTGAGCGTCGAGGGCACCGATGCCTTCGATGCCATACAGCGCTGCTACGCCTATGTCGTAGGGCGACCATTGCGATACCTCACCTATGTGCTCATCCTGACCGTGCTGGGTGTCTTCGCGGCGGTGCTCTTCGCGATGATCGCCCGCGTGAGCATCGACATGACCGATTGGGCCGCGGGCTTCCTGGCCAACGACGCCACCGATCGCGCACTCTCGGGCCAAGGCGATCTGGGCGCAACCAAGAACCTCGCACACCAGATCATCAACTTCTGGCGCAACATCGTCAACCTGCTCATCGCCGGTTACATCATCTCGCTCTTCTTCACCAGCGCCACCATCGTCTACCTCGCGATCCGACGAATCTGCGACGGCCAAGGACTCACCGAGATCTGGGAACCGCTGCACCCAGAATAAAGGCATGCTCAGTGGCGATCTCATTCATCCAAACAGCAACGCGTCAAAGTACAAACTGCCCGGATCCATCGGGTCTGGCAGGGACTCAAGCGTGACCGAATCGGCAATATCGAACCGGCCCACGCGCGTTCGGCGCAGGGCCGTGAGCACCCCACCCACGCCCATTTCGGCCCCGATATCTCGCCCCAGCGAGCGGATGTAAGTCCCTTTGCCGCAGGTGATGCTCAGCGTAAGCATCGGCCATTCATAGCGGCGAATCTCGATCGACTCAACCCGCACCGGGCGCGATTCGAGCTTGACCTGCTCCCCGCGTCGTGCCATGGCGTATGCCCGCTGACCGCCGACCTTGATCGCCGAGTAGATCGGGGGCGTCTGCATGACATCGCCCGTCCACGCATCACACGCAACACGCACTTCTTCACGCGTCGGCTCCCGCGCAACCTGCACCGAGGTCATCTCACCTTCGAGATCATCGGTGCTCGAAAGCCGCGAAAGATCGATCGTCGTCTCGTACACCTTCTCGCCCACCATCACCTGATCGCATCGCTTTGTCGCTTTGCCGATCAGCACGACCAGCACGCCGCTGGCCAGCGGGTCAAGCGTGCCCCCATGCCCGACCTTGATTCGCTTGGGCGCCCCGCCCGCCTTGAGCTTGCCGCGCACGATGCTGCACACATGCATCGACGAAAGCCCCAGCGGCTTGTCGATCACCAGCACACCCTCGATCGGCTCAGACTCCTGCTCAGATCGGTGCTCAGATCGGTACTCTGAATGCGGCTCAGGCTCTGTCATGTGCGGACTCTAGCCTCGCCTGCTGGGGATGGATCAACCAAAAACCGCACCGCCCGAAACACTCGGGCGGCGCGGCGCAGGAAATGGGGTGATCCTGGTGCCTGATCTGCATCGCAGATCGGGCGTTCGATTGTGGCCGGGCTCCGGACCCGGGGCCCGGCCGGCATCACCTCGGAGAGGGAGTCGAGGCGATGCGTATTCCGTTCGGGCCAACAAGCATGTGCTTGTCAGCGCTGGTTTCGTCAGTCAGACCGCAACCGATTCAACAAGTTGGACTTCTGGGAAATCAATCTTGGTCTCGATCGCGTGGTTTATGTAGTTGGTAAACAGGTTAAAACTCGTAATCGCAATCACTTCGAGAATCTCCGCCTCGTTGAGTTTCCCGCTGGCGGCCTTGAAATCTTCATCGCTGATAAACCCGCGATTCGCCACGACACTGCGTGCGAGGTCGATCGCTGCCTGCACTTTGGGATCTCCCGACTGTCCGTTTCGGTTCAGTTCGCGCTCTTCATCGCTTAGGCCGACATTCTTGCCGATCGCGTCATGGGCTGAGACGCAGTAGCCGCACTGCGAAAAGTTAGCAATCGCCAACGCGAGCGACTCGCCGACCTTATCGCCCAGCGTGCCTGACGCAAGTGCTTCTTTGCCCTTGGTGTAGCTGTGCAATGCCGCAGGCGATTTGCCCAGCGTGGCCAACAAGTTGGGAACCATGCCCAGCTTGCTCTTGATTCCCGCGAGTGTTTCCTTGGTTGATTCGGGGGCGTTATCGATGGTTGTGGGTTCGATGCGTGCCATGTGTGTGTCCTTTCAGTCTGCCCTTTCGCGATGGCGCATAAGAATGGGGTGACTATTTGTGTTGTTTGGGCTTGTACAATCCATGTGCTTCATATAGAATAGACCAACCGGTCTGTTTATTCTGTGCCGCACTTAAAATTGATCCATTCTTTCCCTTCAACCCGAAACTGCGCAACAACGATGGCCTCACCCAAAAAAACCCGCTTGCTCGCCTGTGCCCGCCGCCTGTTCGAAACCGAGGGGTTTCACACCACCGGCATCGAACGCATCCTTGATCAGGCGGGTGTCGCCAAAATGACCCTCTACAACAACTTCGGGTCCAAAGACATGCTGATCGTCGCTGTTCTGCGCGACGCGAGCAATGACATGCTCGGGCAGTTGCAACAAGCCGTCGCCCATCTCACCGACCCCTACGAGCAAATACTCGGCATTTTCGATGCACTGGCCGCATGGCACAGCTCGGACAACTTCTGCGGGTGCATGTTCCAAGCCGCGGTGGCCGAGTTCCCAGACCCCGCATCCGAGCCCGCCCTCGCCGCACGCGATCACCTCCTGCGTCTGACATCACTCTTCAAAGACATGTGCATCCGCGCCGAACTCGACCGGCCCGATGACCTCGCGAGCATGCTCGCGATGCTCGCCAGCGGTGCAAACTGCACCGCCCGTCAAGTGCGAACCCGCAAGCCTGCAGACCAGGCACGCGAGATCGCCGAAATTCTGCTCGAACGCGCCTGCGCCAGACCCGGGAGGGGTTTGGCCAGACCGGGCCTGCTGGCCTGAACCAGCAATCTTTCTTGGAGTCTATTTCACCCACCGGGAATAGACTGATCGTTCCATGTGTTTCTACACAGCGGTCGATTCGAGCCGCTACAATCGAATCAGACACCCGATTAGGAGGCAACCATGGCGACAGAAACAGTCATCGAAATCACCGATCAGAACTTCCAAGACCTGATCGACAGCGATTCACCCACGCTCGTCGACTTCTGGGCCCCGTGGTGTGGCCCATGCCGAGCACTGGCGCCCACGATCGAAAAGCTCGCGGGCGACTTTGAGGGCAAGGCCAATGTCGGCAAGCTCAACATCGACGATCACCCACAGCTTGCGGCCAAGTTCGGCGTCGCGTCGATCCCCACCGTCATCGTGTTCCAGAAAGGCCAGCCCACCAATCAACTCGTCGGCTTGCGCCAGTACGACGAGTACGCGGACGCGCTGGGGAGCTGAGCACGCACCCGCACAAAGATCGAAAAATAGCCCGCGAGAGCGGGTTTTTTCATGCGCCAAGCTCGATACAATCGCACCCTGCGATGAGTACGAAAGCCGTCAAACCCAGCACCAAACCCGCCAAGGACCCCTGGGACACGCCCGGCATGCGCCAGTGGCGCGCCATCAAGCATCGCCACCCGGACTGCGTGCTGTTTTTTCGGATGGGCGATTTCTATGAGCTGTTTGGCGAGGATGCTGAAAACCTCTCGCGTGATCTGGGGCTCACCCTGACGACCCGGGGCAACGCGATCCCCATGGCCGGGGTCCCGCACCACCAGAAATCAACCTACTTGCAGCGGGCCATCGAGCACGGCTACCGCGTCGCGGTGGTTGACCAGCTCCAGGACCCCAAGGACGCCAAGGGCGTCGTCGATCGCGGGGTGACCCAGCTGGTCACGCCGGGCACGCTGGTGGATGAATCGCTGCTGCGCGACGAGCAGACCGTCACGCTGGGCGCGGTGGTAATTCATGACGAGCAGCACGCGGGCATTGCGATCGCCGAGCTCTCCACCGGCGCGTTCACGCTCTTGGATGGCGATGTGGAGCAGTGCAGCGATGAACTCGCTCGCGCCGGTGTCCGCGAGCTGATCTTCGCCTCCCCTATCAGCGGCGACCCACCCAAACGCGTCACCCAGCTCGCCCAGACCATCAACGCCTCGCCCACGCCTCGCCCGGGCTGGCAGTTCGGCCAGAGCGAGGCGATCGAGGCGATCGAGCTGCAATACCGCCTGGGCACGCTCGAGGGGCTCGGGCTCGAAGCCCGATCGCCCAGCGTGCATGCCGCGGGCGCGATCATCCGGTATCTGAGTGAAACCCAGGCCATCGACGACACCCAGACCACGCGCGGCCCACAGCAGCAGCACGCCACGCTTGCGCATCTTCGCCCCCCCACCACGATGCGCCGCGAGCAGCACTGCCTGATCGACCGCGTGTCGCTGCGCTCGCTGGAGATCGAGCAGACCATCCGCGAGCAATCGCTCGCCGGCTCGCTGGCGGGTGTGTTTCTTGCGAGCCCGGTGGGGACCAAGTGCGTGATGCATACGCCCATGGGCAAGCGGCTGGTGCGTCAGTGGCTCTCTTCGCCGCTGATCGACCCCGACGCGATCAATGCGCGGCTCGACAGCGTCGAATCGCTCACGCTCAGCGGCACGCTGCGCGAAGAGCTGGGCGAGGTGCTCGGCGACATCTGCGACCTGGCCCGCATCAGCGGGCGGATCGCGCTGGGTCGGGCGACGCCGCGGGATCTGGTGGCGCTAGGCGGAGCGAGCGTGCAGATCGATGCGTTGATGGGGTGCGTCGCGCGCTGCGATGCGCTGCAGGCCCAGCACCAGTCACTGACCTCGATCAAAGACGGCGTGCTCCCGCTGGGTGAAGAGATCACCCGCTGCTGCGACGAGGATGCGCCTGCGCACCTGCGCGAGGGCGGGCTGATCAACGACGGCATCGACGAGCAGCTCGACGAGGCACGGGGTCTGCAACGCGACGCGGGCACATGGCTCAGTGCGTACCAGCAGCGTCTCATCAGCGAGCACGAGCTGCCGTCGCTCAAGGTCGGCTACAACAAGGTCTTCGGGTTCTACATCGAGCTGCCCGCGGCCCAGGCCAAGCGGGCACCGGCGGTCTTTACCCGCAAGCAGACGCTCAAGAACGCCGAACGCTACATCACGCCCGAACTCAAGGAATACGAAGAGAAGGTGCTCACCGCGGGCGAGCGGGCCAACGAGCGCGAGCGGGTGATCTTTGAGCGACTGTGTGAACAGGCGCGATCGCATCTCGATGCGCTGGCCGAGTTCAGCGACATCGTCGCGACGCTCGACTGCCTGCTTGGCTTTGCGATCAAGGCCTCCGCCCGTGGGTGGGTGCGTCCCAAGATCGTCCGCGAGCCGACGCTGGAGATCATCGATGGGCGGCACCCGGTGCTCGACGAGACGCTGGGGCACGGGTTCGTGCCTAACGACTGCACGCTGGCGCAAGACCATTCCCCCGCGACGCTGGCCCTGATCACCGGGCCCAACATGGCGGGCAAGAGCACCTACATCCGTCAGAACGCGCTGCTGGTGGTGCTGGCGCAGGCGGGCAGCTTCGTGCCCGCGGCGGGCGCGACGATCGGGATTGCCAGCCGCATCTTCACCCGCGTGGGGGCCGACGATGCGCTGCACCGCGGGCAGTCGACCTTCATGGTTGAGATGATCGAGACGGCGAATATTCTGAATCACGCTGACGACCGCTCATTGGTGATCCTCGACGAGATCGGGCGCGGCACCTCCACGCTCGACGGCTTGTCGCTGGCGTGGGCCATCAGCGAGTGGCTGGCCGAGCACCAGCCCCGGACGCTCTTTGCGACCCATTATCATGAAATCACCGAGCTTGAGTCCAAGCTCGATGGGCGGGTCAAGAACCTGCATGTGGCCGTGCGCGAGTGGACGACCGAGGACGGCAATCAGGAGATCGCGTTCCTGCACAGCATCCGCGCCGGGCGGGCCGACCAGTCATACGGAATCCATGTGGCCCAGCTGGCGGGCGTGCCGCGGAGCGTGACGACGCGGGCCAACGAGGTGCTACGCTCGCTGAGCGTGGAGCACGCGGGGCGGGTGGATACGCAGAAGGTGCAGGCCGCCAACAAAGCCGCGGCCAGCGCGCAGCTCGGGCTCTTCACCGAGTTTGTGACGCACCCGGTGGTGGATTCACTGCGGGAACTGAAGCTGGATTCGATGTCGCCGATGCAGGCGTTTGATGCGCTGCGGGCGCTTCAGGGCGAAGTCACGGATTCCGAGGGCTGAAGGTTCCACGCCGCCCCACATTCGGGGCAGACGGTGCAGCCGTCGGGTTCAGGAGCCAATCCTTTGAGGTTATATTCACAGATATGACATTCCTGCGAAGTCGCCCTCAACATCTTGAACTCAGCCATCAACCGATCAACTTCACGCCGTAGTGTCTTCGGGCGTGTGATGGCTGCGAGCAAAAGCAGTATGCCTAATGAGGCGATTACGAATAAAAGCAAAACGAAACCCAATGGCTGAGAGTCATTGATGGCCACGAACAATCCATATACTCCCGTGAGAAATGGGAACGAGAGCAGAAGCATGCCGAGAGTTTCTGTCCAGATGACACTCTTGGAAGACTTGAGTTTGATCTGTCGCGCGATTTCATGCATGCTCTTCCCGCCGGCATACAACTCGAATTGAGTTGCACCAACCCGAGACACATCATGCTTTCGCCCGCGATCATCCTCAATCTTCATGGCCCAACCTCCACGCCGCCCCGCACTCGGGGCAGACGGTGCAACCGTCGGACTCAGGCTGCAAGCTGTTGATTCGGTATCCACAGGAAGCGCATAACCCTGCATAGTTCATCGCCTCGATCGCGAATCTCGAGCTGCGCCAACCATTGCGGGCCATTTCAATACCGAAGATCGTACCAGGGAAAATGAACAGGAAGCCGTAAAGCAAGAACCCCGGAATCGACCACAACGGGATATCCAGCAACATGGGAAAGAACAACTTTGCGACAAGCCACCACAAGAAGACGATCAGCGTGCCACCAAGCAGCAACCCTTGATAAAATGGCGTCGTCTGGCCTGGCAAGACAAGTTGCTCACGAGAAAGCCCGGACGCGGCGATTGCATCGCGTACATCGCACGGCGACCACCTGCGCCCCCGTGCATCCACCAGTTTCTGCCATGCGAACTTCACGACTACCATCCCTCTAGAGGAAACCATACAGGAGCATCCTATGTCGCTTACAGAGTACCGCACGCTGGGCCGATCCGGGCTCCGGGTTTCGCCGTTCTGCCTGGGAACCATGACCTTCGGCGACGACTGGGGCGTCGTGGGCACCACGATCGAAGAATCGCTCGATGTGCTCGCCTGCTACCTCGACCGGGGCGGCAACTTCCTCGACACGGCCAACATCTACACCAAGGGCCACAGCGAGAAGATCATCGGCGACTACTTCAGCGAGCACCCCGAAAAAAGAGATCGCACCGTCATCGCCACCAAGTTCTGCGGCAACATGTACCCGGGCGATCCCAACGGCGGTGGCTCGGGACGCAAGGCCATCATGCATCAGGTTGATGACTCGCTCCGGCGTTTGCAGACCGATTACATCGACATGCTGTGGGTGCATTTCTGGGATCGCCACACGCCGCTGATCGAGACGATGAGCACGCTCAACGATCTGGTGCGCTGTGGCAAGGTGCGCTACATCGGTTTCTCCGATCACCCGGCGTGGGTGTGCACCGAGGCGATCAACATCGCCAAGCAGAATCACTGGGAACTGCCGATCGGGCTGCAGATCGAGTACTCGCTGCTCCAGCGCACGCCCGAGGATGCCCTGCTGCCCATGGCCGAGTATCAGGGGCTGGGTGTCACGCCGTGGTCACCGCTGCGGGGCGGGGTGCTCAGCGGCAAGTACACCCGCGAGGGTCGGCCGTCGACAACAGATAGCCGAGCGGCCGAGGACTCGCCGCACCTCAACGAGCGGACTTATGCGTTGGTCGATGAGCTTGTCGCGGTGGGCAAGGAGGTCGATCGCGACGGCGGGGCAACCCCGGCGCAGGTCGCGCTCAACTGGGTGCAGGGCAACCCCGCTGTCACCTCCACGATCATCGGTGCCAAGCGCCTCTCGCAGCTTGAGGACAATCTGGGGGCGTTGGAGTTCACGCTCAGCGGCGAACAGCGGGCGCGGCTCGAATCAAAGTGCACCTACGACAAGCACTTCCCCCACAACTTCCTCGACAAGATCGCCCCGGCCATTCAGAACGGCACGAGCATCAACGGGCAGCCAAGCGAGCCGTGGCCGCTGAGCCCTAAGGATGATTCCGAACGCCACTGAGCACCCGATCGAGCTCGAATCGAACATCGGCAGGTGCGATAACACTTGCTGAAGGCGACTGACCCCAAAGCGGGTGTTGGCTCGGGCGGCTGTGTCATCTGTGTCGATTGGGCAAGCCCGATTCGGCTTTTGGGCTGATTCTTGGGTGTGCCGGGCATTGTGGATTTTCGATGATGGGTTCATGAACAGAACCGCCACTGCCCGATCGACCGTCCTGATGCTCTGCCCCGCGATCCTCATCGTGTTCGCAGGCTGCGCGAGCAGCGCCTCGCGTCAGCACGCTGCGAGCGATACCAAGGCCCCGATCGAGAACCAAGCATACGAAAATAATGCACGATCCTCGGTGCAACCAAGCGTCGTGGCCAAGCCCGCTGACCGCGGCGAGTTCGTGTTGGGCGAATCGTTTGATGCCGACGAGATCCCGCAGTACCGCGAGCCGGTGAGCCGCTACACGCTCGATCAGATCCGCATCGAGCTTGAAGCGATGTTCGAGGAGGACCGCGAGCTGGTGCAAGCCGCGTATGGCGATCAGCCCGACGCAAACACGATCACCACCATCCAGGCGATCGACCGGGCACACAGCGATCGGCTCAAGGAGATCGTGGACCACATCGGCTGGCCCACGCGTGACCTGGTCGGGCTCAAGGCGACGCAAGCCGCGTACATGGTGATCCAGCACGCGGGCCACGATGTGGCGTTCCAGAACCGCTGTCTCGCGCTGATGGTCGATCTGGTGCAAGAGGGCGAGCTGCCCGCGTCGTACCTGGCGCTGCTGACCGATCGCATCCGCGTGTTCCAGGACCAGCCGCAGGTGTTTGGTACGCAGATGACCATGGCGCGAAACGACATGGGCGTGATGGTTCCGACCCCGACGGTGCCGATCGAAGACCCGGCGAACCTCAACGACCGACGGGCATTGATGGGCATGGGTCCGCACGAGCAGTTTGTCGAAGCGATCCACATCGCCTACGAGGCGTCGCTGTATGACCCGAGTTCGGCGTTTGCCGAAGTCCCGACAAGTACTGACTAACATCATCTGCTACTAAAGCTCTCAACCCCCTCTGCCTCGCGTAGAGGGGGTTGTTTTTGCATGCCGCGTCGAGTTTTTGAGTTTTATGCAACAGCAGAACTCGCCCTGTCCGTATATTGAACCAGCCCGTTCGGGTGATTTCGTTTGTTCCCCCGGTCAATGTGACCGAACCAGATCGAAGACAACACACAAGACCAAGTTCCAGATCAGGACCAGCTCCTGAGGGGGCTTGCTCAGATAACCCGACTCAAGAAGGTCTCATCGCATGTTCACCAGCATCGCAGCCGTCGTCGCCCTCACCGGCATCGCCACCCTTGGCCCCACACAACTCGACAACCCAGTGCCCGAGGGCCAGCCCGGCAACACCACCTCGTTCCAGATCATCTCGGACACCGAGATCATCATCGACGGCGTGACCTACACCTCGTGGCAAGCCGTTGCCGACTCGGGCTACTACCAGCTCGAACACACCCGATGCGGGACTCGGGACTTTGTTGGCGCAGATGACGGTGTCGCACGCGGGGGCGGCGACTGCAGCTTCAACCGCACAACCATCCGTTCACAGTACGAACCACTGGTTGAGAAGTACCGCATCCCCGTGGTCGTCCACATCATCCAATCATCCAACGGCACGGGCTCGATGCCCGACTCGCGGGTGTTCTCGCAGATCGAGATCCTCAACGAGGACTTCCTCGCCCTGCCCGGCTCCAACGGCGAACCGGGCACCGATGTCCAGATCGAGTTCTATCTCGCAACCGAGGATCCCAACGGCAACCCCACGACCGGCATCACCCGCAGCACCAACACCACCTGGTACAACGACGGCGGCAGCTACTGGAACTCGCTCGCGTGGGACACCAACCGCTACCTCAACATCTATACCAATAGCGCCGGAGGGGCGCTGGGCTATGTGCCCAGCCTGCCTCAAGGCGGGATCGCCGGTTCGAACAACGACCGCGTCGTAATCCTGCACTCGACCTTTGGGCGCAACGCCCCCTTCTCACCGTTCAACCTTGGTCGCACCGGTACCCACGAAGTCGGGCACTACCTTGGTCTTGCGCACACCTTCTCGGGCGGGTGCAGCAACTCCTACACCAGCGGCGATCTGATCGTCGACACCAACCCCGAGAGCAGCCCGACCTACGGCTGCCCAGGCTCACGCAACTCCTGCGGGCTGCCCGCACCATTCGACAACTACATGGATTACGCCGACGATCGGTGCATGAACAAGTTCACGCCCGAGCAGGCCAACCGCATGCGCTGCTCATTGATCAACTACCGCCCCGATCTGTACACCATCGCCGGCCCGACGGGCTGCAGCGATTCGGACTTTGCAGAGCCCTATGGCACGCTTGATTTCTTTGATATCTCGAGCTTCCTTGACGCGTACCTGAACGAAGAGCCCGCCGCGGACTTTGATCTCAGCGGCTCATTTGACTTCTTTGATGTCACGCTGTTCTTGGCCCTGTACAACCTCGGCTGCCCATAAGCCCAGTCCCCAACGACGCCATCCGTCACGGCTCTCGGGCATCGTCCCGGGGGCCGTTTTTCTGCGCCGTGGCCCCGCCTTCGCGGGTCAGTGGCTTGATGAGTGTGGTTGATCGGGGCGGATGGGCGTATACTCTTTGCCCATGCCCCGCCTTGGCGGCGTGCGTGCCACCTTAGCTCAGTTGGTAGAGCGAAGCTTTCGTAAAGCTTAGGTCGCGAGTTCAAGTCTCGCAGGTGGCTTTCCCATGCGCTCAAGCGGCCCCGATGCTCAAACCTCGCTGATATCGCACTGCATCGTCAGGCACCACGGCGTGGCCGGGTAGTCAAGCTCGCTGCGGTAGCCGCGGAACGATTCGATCGGTTCCCAGCCGGCCCGATCGAGCGCGTACTCGACGAGCGCGCGATGTTCGCCGAACCGGTTGGACTGGATGATCGGCGGTTCGCCCAGACGCGATGCGCGTTGCGCGGGCTCGATCGGCTGGTCGTGTGACTTGCCCACACCGACACCGGGGCGATCTTCGAGCAATCCGAAGACCGTGTAATCGAAGTCACTGAAGTGGCCCAGATCCTTGTGCAGGTAGATATCAAACATCACCGATTCGACGGGCGTGCGGAGCACCAGCTCGTATCGCCCGAAGGTATTGTCGGGGGTGCGATGCAGCGGCAAGGCACCCGTGTACAGCTCGCCGGTGATGCAGGTCACGCTGCCGTGCTTGCCGACAGGGCCCGGCGCGATCTCGTCGTAGATCACGCCGTTCTCGCCCTTGTACTGGTTGATGTCCGGCAGGGGCTGCGTGCAAAACGCGGGCACCAATGGCAACGCATTGCCCGTCGCTGCTTCCGGGCACAGGGGCGAGCGTTGAAAATCCGTGTCGCCCTTGGACTCGGTGTCCGATGTCCACAGGCGGCGGATGATCCAGGGAACATCGGCACGAAGCCGCTCGAAGTTCAGAAACCCACCGAGCTGAAGGACATCGATTCGGTCGGGCATCGTCTCGGATGGTCGCAGGCACAGCGTGAGCATCTGCATTTTGGCGCGTACGCCCCAGATCGCTGATCCGGATTGGTAATACGCCTTGCGTTCTTCGAGCTCGATCCGCTCGTCGTGCCCGCCCGCGGCGAGCATCGCTTCAAAGGAGCGTCGATCGCCGGCGCGCTGACGCACGAACTCACGGAATGCCCGGTCTGCCCGGCGCACGGCATCGACCCGGTCTGGACCCACACCCGCGTCCAGCGCGGCTTTGAGCACGATCTCGACACCACCGGGGCCGGGGATGTGCTTGACCGCCTTGATCAGGTCCGTCGATTCAGAGAATCGGGACATCTTCCACGCGAGTGTTTTATCAACACCCAGGATCCGCCCTACCTCTGTCGGGCGCGCCCCGCCCAATCCAGCGCCTGAAAGCAGATCGGATACCGCGGCTTGGGCCTGGCGCACACAGATCACGGCTTCGTTGGAGAAGTTTGAGCGTTCACTTTGTGTCGCAGAATGCACCATCACCCCCATTCTAAACCACATCAGCGTGATCTGAGGGGGAAAACTGGGGCGAATGGCAAATTCTTTGAATATTTCTCTAGAGAAAACTGTACTTCGCGTCCTCTTCGCGATATCTTCGGGAATCAGGGCCGAACCCACGAGCGGCCCACCCACAGCTTCACCATGACATATGTAAGGAGAACATCATGGATCTGATTCGCAATGCATTGCTCTTGGCGGTCGCGACTGGCGCCGCCCACGCGGGCAGCGTCACCCAGCAGGTTGATTTTAACTACAGCGCCTTCGACGGCGGGTACATCAACTTCGAACGCTTCGATGACATGGGAGGCACACGCCAGCTCACCGGCATGTCGCTCTCATATGACCAGAACATCCAGGTGGACATGACCATCGAGAGCAACGGCTACACCGCGGTGAACGATGGCGACTGGCTGCTTGATGCTGGTTACCTCTCTCTGCACCAGTTCGGTGTGGTCGGTGGCGATGACGGGGAGGACTTCCCCTTCATCGGGCCCGGTGCAGCATTCGGGCTTTTTAGCGCAGACCTGGGACCGTCCGACGGCTACAACGGCACCGGCCCGGACACCTACTACGCGTCGATCAACGAGAGCTTCGTGTTCAATGCGGCCTACGACATGAACACCGAGTTCGGTGTCCGCATGCTCGACACATTCAACGGCGGCGGGACGCTCGAAACATTCATCGGCGGCTTTTCCGAGTTGTTCTTCCAGTGGGTGAACGATCCAAACTGGGTCGTTGACCCGAACAACCCGCCAGATGGGCCATTCGACGGACCGTTCATCGACCCCTACCACGGCATCTTTGTCGATACAACCCGCGTCGATCACAGCGGGACCATCACCGTCACCTATGAGTACGCCAATGTGCCCGCGCCTTCTGGGCTGCTCATGCTCGCTGGCGCCGGGCTGGTCGCGACGCGCAGGCGTCGATAACCACACACCTTGAACCTGAACGAAAAAACACCCGGCAGACGCCCGGGTGTTTTTTTATGGATCGGTCTGGGTTTGCGTGCTCTGATTCAGCCCTGCGGAATCGCAAGCAGCGGCACCCGCGAGCGGTCGGAGACGACCACGCCGCCCGGTGGTTCGACCGTAACCGCAAAGGCCACGCCCTGCTTCACGAGCAGCTTGGGATCGATGGGGATCACGACCTGACCGGTAGAGGTGATGTCAAAGACGCCGCCGTCGATCGGACGCTGGGTGAGCAAGCCATCGAACGGGCCGGCGAACTGGGGCAGCTCGCCCTGTGGGCGGGTGGCATCGAAGATCCAGAGCTGATACTGGAACTCGGAGGGATCGTTGACCTCAAGCCCTGAGATGGTCATGTAGCCCTGATCGGTCGCCTCGTCCCAGACCAGCTCGCCGGTGACTTGGCCAACGACGGCAGGGTCGTCGGTTGCGGTCCAACTGTATCGGAGCAAGGAATCGGGGGCGGCGGACGCGATGAGCTGATCACGCTGCTGCTCGATGCTCAGCAGCGGGGTTACGGGCTCGGGCCGCACGAGCACGATGCCCGCCACAACGATCGAGGCCGCAGCGACAAGCCATGGGAACCACGCGCCGGATTTGGGCTGCATGGGCTGGGCCGCAGCGACGGGCTCATCTGGGTTCAGCTTGAGCGGCGCTGGAGCGTGATCCGATTGCTCGATGGCGGCAAAGAGCCGGTCTTGCAGACCCGCGGGCACCTCGATCGGGTCGAGCTGGGCATATGCCGCATCGATCTGGGCCGCGACGGACTCGAACGCCTCGCGTGCGCGATTGTCCTGATCGTGTGTATTGAGTTCGTTGAGATCGTTCGAAGTCTGATCTCCCATTGCGAAATCGCAACAAAGGTCGATCAAGCGTTCGCTGAGATCTGGTCGGTGCTCACTCATCGTGTCACCTCCTTTGTCGATTCAGCGGGGAGTTGCGGTGAGAGCAGCGTTCGGACCTCATCGAGCCCTCGGCGAAGGTGTGCCTTGACTGTGCCAAGTGGCATGCCAGTCGATTCTGCGATCTGCGAGTGCGACAAGCCGTGCACGATCGCGAGTTCGATTGTTTGCCGGCGCTCGGGCCGGAGTGTTCGCAGAACTCGCATGACGCGATTGGCGTTGGGGGTCGTATCGAGCGATTCGTGATTGCTCTCTTCGCTGCATGCCTTGTATGCGTTGGGAGCGTCGATTGAGACCTGTGTCGGTGCACGCCCGATGCGTCGGATCTGATCGATGATGCGACGCCGCGTAATCATCGCAACAAAGGTGTCCTCGGAGCCGACGGCCGAGTCGTAGCGGTGAGCGCTCTTCCAGATGTCGGCGAATATCTCTTGCACCAGATCTTCCGCATCGCTCTGCGACCTGATCTTGCGACGCACCAGCGACCACACGAGCCCTGAGTAGCGTCGGATCAGCGACCGCATTGCATCCTGATCGCCATCTGCGACGCGATCGAGCAGGGGTGCTTGTGGACTGCTGATGGTCATTCTGAGTCTGTTCCTGCGTGCATGGGGGCGTACGAGGCGTTGGGTTGGGGCATATGCAATCATAGCCGTGCCCCTTGCAACAGGCGTGCATGCCACCCTGCCCGCGAGCAAGCCCGCCAGCCAGAGATACGCGATGAGTGTGTGAACGCCATAGACACGCTTTCGTCTTCTCAGGGGGGTGAGATGCGGGCGGTCGCAGAAATATAGGTTTCCCCCGCATCATCATGGCAGCTTGCGCAGCTTGACAAATTTTTGCACCTCGTTGCATCGGGCTCTTGGCACGCGCCGAAGCCAACTGCAGCCCTGCTGGGATGTCCGGACCACACCGAGCCTGATGCTCGATGTTGCAATCCAAGCGTGCTGACTCTTTGACCGGAACCACACCAACACAATCACCCAAAGCTCACAAGGAGATTCAACCATGAACACCAAAGCACTTATTATCGCCACCGGCGCCGTCCTGGGCACCGCGATGACCGCCTCGATCGCCGGCCCCAGCTGCGGCGGCGACAGCAACACAGCCACGAATCAGCAAAAGAACCACCAGCAGACCACCGAGATGATGAAGGTCAGCTACACCGCTGAGGCCGACATCGTCGACACCGCGGTCGCCGCGGGCAGCTTCAACACCCTCGCCAAGGCACTCACCGAGGCGGGTCTGGTTGGTGCACTCAAGGGCAAGGGCCCCTTCACCGTCTTCGCACCCACCGACGAGGCGTTCGCCAAGCTGCCCAAGGGCACCGTTGAATCGCTGCTCAAGCCCGAGAACCGCGAAAAGCTCATCGCTATCCTGACTTACCATGTCGTCCCCGGCGAGCTTGATGCGGGCGAGGTGCTCGGCAGCAAGACGCTCACCACCCTTAACGGGCAGCGTGTGGACATCAGCAAGAAGGACGCCTCGATCGACGGCGTCAGCATCGTCAAGACCGACATCGAGTGCAGCAACGGCATCATTCATGTCATCGACGAGGTGATCCTCCCGACCAGCGATTCGATTCTCGACATCGCATCGTCGGCTGGCTCGTTCAACACCCTTGCCGCCGCGCTCAAGGCCGCTGATCTTGTTGACGCGTTGAAAGGCAAGGGCCCGTTCACGGTCTTTGCCCCCACCGACGAGGCATTCGCAGCGCTCCCCGAGGGCACGCTCGAAACCCTGCTGCGTCCTGAGAACAAGGAGCAGCTCCGCTCGATTCTTCTTTACCATGTCGTCGAGGGCCGCGTCTACGCCGACCAGGCCATCGATGCAGGTGAGGCCGCGACCCTGCAGGGCGGACAGGTCAAGATCAAGAAGAGCTGGGGCGATGTCAAGGTGAACGACGCCAAGGTCGTCACCCCGGACCTCGAAGCCAGCAACGGCGTCATCCATGTGATCGACAGTGTGATCCTGCCCCAGGGCTGATCACGCCACCAGACCCCTGTGTGTGGGGAGTTGCCAGTGCCAGCGGCGTTCATTGTGAACGCCGCTGGCCATTTTTGTACATGCCGGGCGATCCGGTTTTACCCCTTGATCTTTTCAAACGCTTCAAGCGCTGCGTCGCGTGCCTGCTTGTGATCAACCATCGGCTCTGGGTAGTCCTCGCCCAGCGTCAGCCCCGCGCCGGCAAGCTCCATTGGTTTGGCATCCCAGGGGGCATGGATCGAACCCTTGTCGAGCTTGGCCAGCTCGGGGCACCAGCGCCGGACATAGTCGCCGTCGGGATCGAACTTCTCGCCCTGCGTCATCGGGTTGAAAACACGGAAGTACGGCGCGGCGTCCGCGCCGCAGCCAGCCGTCCATTGCCAGCCCAGCGTGTTGCTCCCCAAGTCCGCGTCCACCAGCGTATCCCAGAACCATGCCATGCCTTCTTCCCATGAGATCCGCAGGTCCTTGCACAGGAACGATGCAACGATCATGCGTGCACGGTTGGGCATCCAGCCCTCGGCCCACAGGTTTCGCATCGCGGCATCGACGACCGGGTAGCCGGTGTTGCCCCGCTTCCACTTGTCGAACTGCGCCGAGTTCTTTACCCACGGGAAGTCCTTGAACTGCTCACGAAGCGGCTCGTCGATTGTTCGCGGGAAGTGAATGATGAGGTGTTGGGCAAACTCACGCCACCCGATCTCGCGCAGGTAGTGCTCTTTGCTCTTGACCTGCTGCCAGCGTTCATCCTGCGCCACCGTGTGCCACATGCGACGCACCGAAATCTCGCCGAAATGGATATGCGGCGACATCGCGCTCCAGCCCGGGATATCCAGGCGGTTGCGATCCTCGGCATAGTCACCGATCCGCTCCTCAATAAACGAGTTGAACCGGTCGCTGCCGCCCTGCTCACCCGGAGTCCAGCGCCGCTGCATCTGCCCAAACCACTCAATGTCTGGCAGGAGCCCGAGTTCATCGAGATCGAGCGAAGCCGTGTGCTTGTCCGGGGGCACCAGTTTCTTGGGTGCATCGACCGGCTCGGGGGGCATGCCCGTTGAGAGGGCCATCTTCCAGAACGGCGTGAATACTTGATATGGGTTGCCGTCCTTGGTCATCACCGAGCCCACCGGCCAGAGCAGGTGCATCGGGTATCGCTGGAACCCGATATCGTGCTTGGACAGGGCGTGCTCGACCTCCTCGTCGCGCATCTGCAGGTCGGGCTCGATGGACTCGCATGCCATCACACAGTCCGCCCCGACCGCGTTGGCAACCTTGCGCAGTTCGGCCTTGGGGTCGCCCATGCGGATCACCAGCGGCGAACCCAGACGCTCGAGCCGCTCGGCCAGTGACCGCACGCTGTGGTGGACCCACCATTTGGTGGCCCCCCCCATCGCCGATGGGCCGTTATATTCAGGGTCGTACACATACACCGGAACCACCCGACCCCGCATGGCGGCGGCGTTGAGGGCCGGCTGATCATCTGTACGGAGATTGTTCGAATACCAAATGACTGTTGTGTGCATCATGACTTCCTGCAATACTGGGGAGTCTACTCAACGGGCATCGAAAACACCGAGGTAACCGATGCACGGCACTCAGCAAATCCTCTCAAACCATGTACCAAACAGGAGCACATACATGAGACGCAAAGAACCAATCATCGCCATCGCACTGCTCAGCGCAATGGCCAGCGCGGACACGACCCAGAACGGGCCCAGCAACTACACTATCGACGAGGGCGTGACCTTCACGATGCTCAGTCAGGGCTCGAGCCATTTCCTGCTGAGCTGGAGCGATGACAGCGGCACATTCTCCAACATCATTGACCCGACGATCACACTCACAAGCGGGGAGACCTACATCTTCGAGAACAACACATTCAGCCACCCCTTCCGCATCACAGACGATTCGCTCCCCGTCTCTGGCTCGGATGGTGACTTCACACGCGAAACCTCTGACATCAATGTGATCAATAACGCATCCCTTCAGCCCATCGCAGACTTTACCGCCGATCCACTGCCAACCGTCGATGCCATCACCTGGACGCCGGGTGTTGATGATGCGGGCGACTATTTCTACACATGTCTGGTGCTCTCGCACGCTGATATGACCGGCAAGATTGTGATCGAAGCACCCGCCGCGTGCCCCGCGGACTTCACAAACGACGGCAACCTCGATTTCTTCGATGTCAGTGCCTTTCTGGGGCTGTATACGGCCATGGACCCCGCCGCCGACTTCACCAATGACGGAAACTACGATTTCTTTGATGTGAGCACCTTCCTCGGGCTCTACACCGCTGGCTGCCCCTGACCAGCCAAATACCACCAGATCTGAGCCCAATGGCTCCCAAAGCACCCTCGGCCTAGCCGTGGGTGCTTTTTGAGTCGATCCGGTTTCATGCTCATACAAAGCGATGCCACCATCCATCTTGCAACCGGAGCTGGGGCCTGTGCGTATCTCCGATTGTCTGGTACACTGGGCCTGCCCAGTACCGACCCGTGGGACACCCAAGCCGGTATCCCCCTCCCGAGGTCCACCGTTGATGCCAAGGCCACAGATGCCAAGACCACATCAACCCCCGCCGGACCCACCGCTCGCACCATCGAGCCGCACCCAAGCACGCTGCAAAGCACACCGGAGACACCCGCATGACTCTCGCCAATACACTCGCCAAGCACACCCGTTCAGTTTCAGCGCTCGCATGCACGGTGCTCGCCAGCACCGGGCTGCCGACCATTGCGATGGGCACCGCCGCGATCAGCAGCGGCGTGACGCTCGCCCAGAGTTCAACCAGCTCCGACGATGCCGAGTCACGCAAGGCAAAGCGAGAACTGCTCATCAAGCTCTCCAAGCCCATCACACTCGATGTCGAAGATCAGCCCATCGTTGACCTCTTCAAGTTCCTCAGCGATGTCACCGGTGCCGAGATCGAACCGTTCTATATCAACGACGATCTCTCGGTCGACGGCATCGACCCGGACACCGAAGTCACCATCAAGGTCACCGAGATCCCCGCGCTGGTCGTCCTTGAGCGGCTCCTCCAGCGTGCCCAACGCAGCGAGGGCACCGGGCAGGAATACACGTGGCAGTTCAGTGAGTACGACACCATTGAGTGCGGCCCCAAGAGCGAGCTCAACCGCAACCAACGCGTTGAACTCTACGATGTCTCCGATCTGCTCTACCTCGTCCCCGACTTCGACAACGCACCCGACTTTGACCTCCAGAGTGCCGTCCAGGCCGCGGGTGGCGGCGGCGGTGGCGGCGGCCAAAGCCCCTTTAGCGGCGGCAGTCAGGATGTCGAACCTGTCAACCTTGCCGACCGTGCCCAAGCGCTCGAAGACCTGATCACCACCACCGTGGAGCCCGATCAATGGGCCGCGCTGGGTGGCGATGGCGGCGCGATCACCTTCTACAACCGATCATTCATCATTACCGCCCCCGACTACATCCACCGCCAGATCGCCGGCTACGACTTCTGGCCCGCGCGTCTCCAGCAGATCCGCAAGGTCAAGGGGCGACAAGAGATCAAGATTAAGCCCAGCACCAAGCCATAAACCTGTCAATACAGGTTGCTTGAAGTCACATATTGAGCGATACCACAACGCTCCTCTCTCGACAGTCGGCCCATCCAGCCGGCTGTTTTTTCGTTCCCGGGCAACCCCCACCGCTCGTCTCGGGTACATTTGAGTAGAGATGAGCAGCTTTGAAACCAATGTGGCAACCGATCGTGAATGCGATCACTGCGGGTACAACCTCAAGGGCCTGCCCATGGGCAGCAAATGCCCCGAATGCGGCACACCCATGCGACGCAAGTCCACCCGCACCTCGGGCACCATGACCGATGAGGCCCCGACCCGCTTTGTCAGAGTCCTGCGATTCGGTTTTTTACTCGCAAGCTTCGGCATCGTGCTCAGTGTGATCACGATCTTCATGGGCACTCCGGGTGCCTTCGTGAACTTCCTGGCGATGCTTCTCTGGATCGCTGGCATCTATTTCATCACCCAGCCGCGCCCGGGCAAGGGAACCATCCGCCCCGACAAGGTGCTCGACAACAACCGCATGCGCCAAGCGGTCCGACTGCTCAACCTCGCGTGGCCCGCGGCCGCGCTCGTCAGCGCCATTCTCGCCGCGTTCCAAAGCTCAACCAGCGGCGGCCCGCCATTCATTGTTGGCACACTCACCGTGCTCCGATCCGTCATCGGCATCATCGCCTGGCTGGGCATGATCCCGACGAGCATTTATCTCGCCGAGCTCGCCTACTGGTCCTCCAACAACCACCTCGCCCAGCGGATGCGCGGCGCCGCATGGATCCTTGCCGTGGTTGGCAGTATCACCGCCGTGCTCACCGGGTTTGGGTTGCTGCTGAACAGTTCCGCCCTGCTCTTTGTCGCCGTCTTCCCCTCGATCCTGATCTTCCTGACCATCGTCGTGTACAACTTCACCTTCATTCAGATGACCAGCGTCATGCACGAGGTCATCAAGCATCAGCACCTCGCCGCCGGATCATTCGAGCGCATGCAGGAACGACGCAAACGCGAGGAGCAGTACCGCGGACGCATCGTCGACGACACCTACTGCGACGAGTGCGGCTACAACCTCATCGGGCTCGAGCAGGGCGGCAAGTGCCCGGAGTGCGGCACCTCGTTCTCCGCCCGCACCGGCCAGAGCGTCCGCGATCCGGCGCTCACACCCAGCTATCACGACAACAGCGATCTTGAGGTCGAGCTGGGCGAGAACAAGGGCGTCTATTTTAATGATCAGCTCGATGCCGGCGGCAAGCCCAAGGCCGGCGGCGTTCCCTATGTGCCTGCGACCGAGGTCCCCGACGACGGTGATATCCCGCTCTCGATGGGTGATGACGACCAAACCGATGATCAGACCGCTGATCAGAGCGACGGCGAAGACTCACAGAAGCACAAAGACTCATCCGAGAAGCAAGACTCACGCGATATCGATGGCATCGAACCAATCTCGTTGGCGTGAACTGCTCGATCAACTGCCGGCGATCAAACACGACCGCCCCGTCCTGATATACTCGGTTGATGCGAATACCCCGCCCGCTGCAAAGCCCGACGACCGAGGACCACGCCGTGCAATCAGACTGGACCTCAACCATCGATGCCCGTGGCGTTGCCGACTGGATCAATGCGCGATCGACTTTGCTGCTGCTCACGCACGCCAAGCCCGACGGCGACGCGCTCGGCTCGACTATCGCTCTCGCCCGCACAATCAACATGGTCCGGAGCAGCTCGGGGGCCGCATCGGCCGCCGAATGCTGGTACGCCGCCCCCATGCCCGAGTGGTCCAAGACCATCATCGGCAACACCAAGGCCCGCACCATCGAGGACAACCAGCCGGTCCCCGGCGCGTTCGATCCCGAGGGCATCATCATCACCGATACCGGGTCGTGGTCCCAGCTCGCACCGTTTGCCGAGTTCCTCAAGCCACGCCTCGACCGCACCACGATCATCGACCACCATCTACAGGGCGATGGCGAGATCGCCACCCGCCGGCTCTTGGATACCCAGGCCGCGGCCGTCGTGCAGCCCATCGCCGAGATCTGCTGCCACCTGCTGGGGCTCGATGACCCGAGCAAACTCCCCACCGATATCGCAACACCGTTGTATGTCGGCCTCGCAACCGACACCGGCTGGTTCAAGCACTCCAATGTGGACGGGCGCGTCATGCGCTTGGCCGGGCAGCTGCTCGATGCGGGCGTGAACCACACGAGTATGTTCGCCATGCTCTACCAGCGCGACCGGGCCACCCGCTTCAAGCTCATGGCCCGCGCCCTCGAGTCCATGCAGCTCCTCCACGACAAGCACGCCGCGATCATGACCCTCTCGCTGCAGGACTTCAAGGACACCAACGCCGCCCCCGGCGAGTCCGGCGGCTTCGTCGACCTCCCCCAGTCCGTCGCCTCCATCCGCGTCGTCGCGATTCTCACTGAGCAGAAGGACGCCGACGGCGTGTTCACCAAGGTCTCCCTGCGATCCAAGCCCGACGAATGGGAAGGCAAGCCCCCCGTCGATGTCAATCAGGTCTGCAACACCCTCGGCGGCGGCGGCCACGCCAGAGCAGCCGGGTGCAAGATCCGCCTGCCGCTGGAAGAAGCGGCGCTCAAGCTCATCGAAGCGCTGCCGTAGGCGTACGATCGAGCATGCCCCCACCCTCCAACAACCCCAAACGCGACGACATCCGCGCCAAGATCGCCCAGGAGCTGCGCAACCCCGGCTCCCTGTCGGGCAAACCCCCGCGCGGCAAGTCCCGCCCCACTGACTCGGCGCACACCCAGCCCGGCAAACGCCCGCCCATGGGCATCATGACCACCACGCTCTGGGAGTATCCCTCCCAGCACTATGACGATCATCTGGGCCGCAAGTCGCAGGGCTCCAAGGACTACGCCGGGGCCTCGCCATCATGGGCGATCTGGCAGTTGCTCCAGCGCTACACCCGCACCGGCGACACCGTTGTCGACCCCATGTGCGGCTCAGGCACCACCCTCGATGTCTGCAAGGACCTGGGGCGTAAGGGCATCGGGTTTGACCTCAGCCCCCAGCGCCCCGAGATCACCCACGCCGACGCCCGCGAACTCCCCATGCCCGACGAAGTCGCCGACTTCGTCTTCATCGACCCGCCTTACTCGACGCACATCGACTACTCCGACGACGAACGCTGCATCGGCAAGCTCGATGCCAGCGCCCCCATGGAAGAAGACGATGTCATGATGGGCCACGCCTACTACGAATCCATGGACCAGGTCATCGCCGAGATCGACCGCATCCTCAAGCCCGGCAAGCATATGGGCCTGTATGTCAGCGACTCGTTCAAGAAACACAAGGGTAAAAAGAGCGGCACCTTCATGCCCATCGGCTTCGAACTCTTCGCTATCATGCGCGAGTACTTCGAGCCAATCGACATCATTAGCGTGGTCCGTCACAACCAGAAGCTCCAGCGCGGCAACTGGCACAAAGCCGCCGAAGAACAGAACTTCTTCCTGCGTGGGTTCAACTACATGTTCATCATGAAGAAGCCATCAGCCACTAGGGACTAGCCATCAGGGGAAGATGCTCGCGCTCCACTCTTGACTGATGGCGAGTGGCTCACGCCTGACACTAATCCAGCCCCGGCCCGCTGATCGACCCGCCAGACCAGCCCTCGTCGCCCTTGTCCGGGTCGTCGATCTGGATGCGGATCTGATCGAGCATCGCGTGCAGCTTCGCACGCTCCTCGGGCGACATCTCGTCGGCGGCCGCAAGCATCCCCTTGACCGTCAGCTGCTTGCGCTGGGTCGTGCCGTCGGGCATGCGGCGAACAGCCGCCCCTGCACGCTGGCTGAGAAAATCAGGCGAGTTTTCGAGCATGTCCGCCATCTTGCGGAGCATCGACGCAGCCGTCTGTGGTGCAACGCCGTGCCCGATGCGCACCCGCACCGGGGCGAGCGTGCCCTGGTCTTCGAGTCGCCGAATGATCGTGCCGGTGACCACATGCCCGTCGTCATCGACGGCCGGATCGTCCTCACGATCGATGGTTGAGGCGTTGAGCCCGGACAAGTACGCGGCCAGGTGATTCGTTGGGAGGTCTTCATTCTGCATCTGTATACAGTCTAGGGGCAAAATCGCACGATCCCAAGCCGTTTCTTGGATCAAGACGCGGATCAGGACACCGATTCGATCCAGCCCCCGCCCATCACAACCTCGGGCTGCGCCAGATCATAAATCGCCAATGCCTGGCCGGGCGTCACCGCCCGCTGCGCCTCATCGAACACACACTCGAAGCACCCCACGCGCCCCGACGGGGTGCTCGGATCCTCGCGATCAATCACCCGCACCCGAGCCGGCACGGGCACGGAGTTGTACCGGTGCTGGGCCAACACCGGCGTCCAGTCGCGCAGTGTGTCCTCATCAACAAGCCAGTTCGCCTCGTGCGCCACGCACGACTGGCCCATCAGATCGGTATTGCTGCCAACCGTGATCGTGTTGGTCTCGGGATTCTTATCGACGACATAGATCGGCTCGCCCGCGGCCACGCCCAGACCGCGGCGCTGCCCGATCGTGAACTTGTGCTGCCCGTCGTGCTCGCCCAGCTGCTCGCCGTGCAGATCGACGATCTGGCCCTTCACCCGCAGCTCCGGGCGCCGGCGCTCGACCAGCCCCGCGTAGTCGTTGTCGGGCACGAAGCAGATCTCCTGCGAATCAGGCTTATCGAACACCGGCAGGTCGTACTTCTCCGCGATCGCCCGCACCTCGGCCTTGGTCGCGTACTCACCGATTGGCAGCATCATCTCCGCCAATCGTTCACGCGGCGCCCCAAAGAGCACATAGCTCTGATCCTTCTTCTCATCGAGCCCACGCAGGAGCTTGGGCGAGCCGTTGCTCCGATCGATCCGTGCGTAGTGCCCGCTGGCCACGAACTGCGCCCCGATCTGCTGAGCGTACTCGTGGAGCTTGCCGAACTTGAGCCAATCGTTGCACCGCACGCACGGGTTCGGGGTCCGACCGTTTGCATACGCATCCACGAAGTAATCAATGATCCGCCCGAAATCCTTCTTGAAGTTGCAGACATACAGCGGGATGCCCAGCTTCGCCGCCACCTGGCGCGCGTCGGCCGCATCGCCCACGCTGCAGCACCCCTGATGCCCGATCTTGACCTTGCTCGGGTCGCACGACACGCCGGCCGTGTCGAACGGCACCAGCTCATCGATCGTCTCGCCCGGCGAGCCCAGTCGCATGAAGCACCCGACGACCTCGTATCCGCGTTCCAGCAGCAGCGCCGCCGCAGCCGACGAATCGACCCCGCCGGACATCGCGACGAGCACCTTGGTCCCCTTGGGGGGCGTCTCAGAATGATTCTCTGTGTTGTGCAAAGCATGCGATTCTAGACGCTTACGCCCGCCGATTCGCTGCCGACTTCACCATCAAGCATCGGCTCAATCATCCCCGCTACCCGCTTCACATCCCGCCCCAGCTGCCCCGCCAGGATCTCAACCGAATCGAACTTCACCTGATCGCGTACCCATCCGACCAGCTCCACCGTGATGTCCCAGCCATACTCGGGCAGATCACCGCCAAGCACCAGTGGCCCACCACCACGATCAATCAGGTGCACCTCCGCGCGTCGGTGCGTGCCCTGCACTGTGGGGCGAGCCCCCACATTCACCGCACCGCCCACACGGGCACCATCGGGCAGCGTCGCCACCGCCGCGTATACCCCATCACGCGGCAGCATCGACTCCGTCGCCACATTCGCCGTGCGGAACCCGATTGAGCGCCCGAGCTGATCGCCGCGGACCACTTCACCAACCAGCTCGTGCGGTCGGCCCAACACGAACGCCGCGTCACGCACCCTCCCGCGCTCGAGCAGCCAGCGGGTGATCGTCGACGACGCGATCACAATCGATTGATCCGTCAGCGCCACCTCGACGGGCTGCACGATCTCGACCTCGACCCCGCGCAGCCCCGCGAGCTCCCGCAATACCGTCGGCGTGCCCGCACGGCGCTTGCCGAAGTGAAAATCGTGCCCCTCAACAATCAGCCCCGGCTGATAGCGATCGACCAGATCATCAACAAAGCCCTGCGGCGACATCGAAAGCAACTCGGGCGTCGGCTCCAGTTCTACCACCTCGTCCGCGCCCGCCCCCAGCAAGCGACCCTTGCGGACCACGAAGGGCTCGACCGGCTCGGGCGCGTGCGCCGGGTTGAGCGTCATCATCGCGTGGGGATGGAATGCCAACGCAATCACTTTCCCCTGCGTTCCCACGCGTGCCCGGCATCGCTCGATCAACGCCCGATGCCCGAGGTGTACGCCGTCGAAGTTGCCGATGGACAGGGCGACAGAACCCGCGAGATGTGCGTGTGTTTGAGTGGTCACAGCCAAGTGTAGCCCGCCGTTTCAATCGCTCCCTCGTCTGGCAGTAGCCCCTGTCCGTACCTAGACTTGCGGGTTGTTCAACCGCCCGAATCACGGGCGATTTCTCCCGACTACTGGAGCATCCGCATGGCGTTATTCGCACGCAAATCGAAGCCCTCGTCCGCAAAGGCCCAAGCGACCAGCAGCGTCGCCTCGGCCGCCCCCGCGACGAGGCCTCCAGTTGTGAGCGATTCGTCACCCCAGCGCGAAGAAAACATCATGCGCATCGGCGCGCAGATGCTCGAGATCGCCAAAGGCCACAAGACCGGCATGCTCTCGGCCAAGTTCTATCAGGACAAGCTCATGGACTGGTCCATGAAGGACCACCACTTCAAGGTCCAGCTCTTCCGCTTCGTCGATGCCTTCCCAACACTCACCACCCCCGAGATGGTCCACGACCACCTCGTGGACTACCTCACCCAGCCCGGAGTCAAAGCCCCGCCGTTTATGGACCTGGGGCTCAAGGCCGGCGGCGTGGCCAAGGGCATGATGGCCAAGACCATCAGTTCGCAGATCAAAAACATGGCGGGCAACTTCATCGCAGGCACCGACGCCTCCGACGCGTTGCCCATGCTCGCACGGCTCTGGAAGGACGGCATCGCCTTCAGCGTCGATCTGCTCGGCGAGGCCTGCGTCTCCAACAGCGAGGCCGACGCCTACCAAACCAAATACCTCGACCTCGTCGAGAACCTCGTCGGCGAGGCCTCGACCTGGAAAGACAACGAACGCCTCGAACAAGACCACCTCGGTGTCGTGCCGCGCGTCAATGTCTCCATCAAGGTCACCAGTCTGTGCGCCAACTTCAACCCCATCGCTCCGCGCGCCGCGATCAACGACTTCATGTCCCGCGCTACCCCGGTGCTTGAGGCCGCAAAGCGCAACGGCGTGCTCATCAACTTTGACATGGAGCAGCACAAGCTCAAGGACCTCACCCTCGAAACCTTCATGCACGCGTGCGAGACCATCGACTTTGAGCCCGGCATCGCGATGCAGGCTTATCTCAAATCGGGCGTCGAGGACGCGAGGCGCATCGCCGACTGGGCCAAACGCACCGGCAAGGTCGTCACCGTCCGCCTCGTCAAGGGCGCGTACTGGGACTACGAAACAATCCACGCCGAGCAGGAGGGCTGGCCCTGCCCGGTCTGGAATGAGAAATGGCAGACCGACCTGTGCTTTGAGAAAATGGTCGAGGTCTTCCTCGATGCCTGCCCACGCAAGCCCGGCGAGGGCGGCATTAAGCTGGCACTGGGCTCACACAATGTCCGCTCGATCGCCGCAGCGCTCGCGGGCCTCGAACGACGCGAGTTGCCGATCAACGCCATCGAGCTGCAGATGCTCCACGGCATGGCCGACCAGCTCAAGCACGCCGCCGAGGAGATGGGCCTGCGCGTCCGTGAATATGTCCCCGTCGGCGAGATGATCCCCGGCATGGCCTACCTCGTACGCCGCCTGCTCGAAAACACCTCCAATGAATCGTGGCTCAAAGCCGGCTTCCTCGACAACGCCGACCTCAGTGTCCTGCTCGCGGACCCCGTCAGCAAGCAGACCGGCCAGAGCCGCGTCGACCTCTGCGAGATCGCCCCCCACCGCCACGACCTCTCACCCAGCATGCCCGAGGTCGGCGACGGCCGCCCGTTCTACACCGAGCCCATGCGCGACTTCGCCGAGAAAGACCAGCGTGAAGCGTTCGCCAAGGTCATGGTCGACGCGCGCGTGCCGACGGTTGCCAACGATCGCTCTCCCGAGCAGGGGCAAGCCATGATCGCCAAGGCGCACGCGGCGTTCCCGGCATGGCGCGACTTTGACCCCATCAAACGCAGCGCCGTGCTCACCGGGCTCGCCCATATCATGCGCGAACAGCGCGATTACCTCGCATCCGTCGTATGCAAAGAAGCACGCAAGACTTGGCACGAAGCCGACGCCGATGTCTGCGAGGCCATCGACTTCTGCGAGTACTACGCACGCAACGCGCTCCCGCTCTTCAACCGCAACCGCCTGGGCAAGTTCATCGGCGAGCTCGATGAGCTCTGGTACCAGCCCAAGGGCGTGGCGCTGGTCATCTCACCCTGGAACTTCCCACTCGCCATCTGCACCGGCATGACCGTCGCCGCACTCGTCACCGGCAACACCGTCGTGATCAAGCCCGCCGAGCAGACCCCGGGCATCGCCAAGATCATGTTCGACATGCTCACCGATGCCCTCCGCGCTGTGAACGCGCCCGACGGTGTCCTGCACTTGTGCCCCGCGCCCGGCGAGACCACCGGCGCCACCATGGTCCGTGATCCACGCATCGCCCTCATCGCCTTCACCGGCTCCAAGGCCGTCGGGCTCGACATCATCGCCGCCGCGGGGCAGACCACCGAAGAGCAGGCCATGGTCAAACGCGTCATCTGCGAGATGGGCGGCAAAAACGCCATCATCGTCGATGCCTCCGCCGACCTCGACGAAGCCGTTCTCGGCGTCCGCTACTCCGCCTTCGGCTTCCAGGGCCAGAAGTGCTCCGCGTGCTCACGCTGCATCGTCGTCGACCCCCAGGGCCCAGACGGCCCGAACATGAAGCTCTTCCTTGAGCGTCTGGGCGAATCGACAAAGACCCTCGTGCTCGGTGCCCCAGACGACCCCAATACCGATGTCTCGCCCGTCATCGACGCCGAAGCCGCGGGCAACATCCGCAAATACATCGAGAGCGCGCGAGCCGAGGGACTCACCGAACTCGTCGGCGAAAAGGACTTCAGCATCTCCAAGGCCGATGGCAAGCCCATCGACGACCTGATCGCCCCGCACATCTTCACCGGCGTCACCGAAGCCAGCACGATCTATCAGAAAGAGATCTTCGGCCCCGTCCTCGCAGTCATCCACGCCAAGGACTTCAACGAAGCCCTCCGCCTGGCCAACGGCCACGCCTACAAGCTCACCGGCGGCGTATTCACCCGCAAACCCGCCAACATCGAACGCACCAAACGCGACTTCCGCGTCGGCAACCTCTACATCAACCGAGGCTGCACCGGCGCCCTCGTCGGCCGCCAACCATTCGGCGGCTTCGGCATGTCGGGCGTGGGCTCCAAAGCCGGCGGCCCCGACTACCTCATGCAGTTCGTCGACCCGCGGGCCTCGTGCGAGAACACGATGCGGCGTGGGTTTGCACCGGAGCTTTGACACTCCTTCCGACCGATAACCTCATCGTCACGCGTATTCCTCTGGCCGTGTGCGTTATTCATTCGCATACATAGCCCATGCAAGCCCTCACCCGCCAGGCCCGCTCCGCCTTCACCCTCGTCGAGATCCTCATCGTCGTCGTGATCCTCGGCATCCTCGCCGCCATCGTCGTGCCCCGCTTCGCCGGCGCGACGGACGAGGCACGCATGGGCGCGTTCGTTTCAAGTCTCAAAACTTACGCCGACGCCTGCGAGTACTTCAACGCCAAGCAAGGTGCCTTCCCGCCAGACAGCAGTTCGGGCACCATGCCCCCCGAGTTCGCCGGCTATGTCGACCAGGCCGAGTTCGAATCACCCACACCCCTTGGTGGCGTCTGGGATACCGAGTTCAACGACTCCGGCGTCACCGCCGCCGTGGGCGTACATTTCCAGGGGGTCGCCGTGCCCGACTACATGCAACAGATCGACGAAATGTTCGATGACGGCGATCTCGAAGACGGGCTGTTTCAGCAGCTGGCAGCAGACCGCTTTTACTACATCATCGCGTATTGATCTCGACAAGCCGACTCAGATGCACTGACAACTCGAAGCACCCACAGGGGCATGCTCATCAACCGCGCCGTGCGCCGGCTCCCAGTCGCCCTTGCCGCCCTTGATCAGATCAAGCAGCGGCCACACCGCGCAGAAATCATCGCCCGGACCAAACGGCATGTGACCCGTCCGCACGATCGAGCCGTCGGGCTGCTTGTGGAACGCGGACACGCCGGGGTGCGTGTTCCCCTCGTCGTCGCCGTACCCCATCGCCTGCGCGAACCCGGTGTCGCGACCCGACACGCACGGGAAGTCCCACCCGCGCACCTCGCGGAAGGCCTTGATCACATCGGGTGCATCGTTGCTGCACAGCACAAACCCACACCGCTGCATCAAGTGCGGCGCTACACCCATCAGCGCATCACCCCACAGCGAGCAATAGTTGCACCCACGCCCCATGTTGTGCACCACCAGCAGCTCGCTCTTGTCGCCGAACAGCCGTGACAGATTCACCACGCAGCCGTTAAGCCCGCGCAGTTCCCAGTCTTCGACCGGCTCGGGCTCAAGCCCCTCGATCGCCTCACGCAGCCGCTGTTTCGCGTTCATCACCTCGATCTGCAACGCCTTGATCTGCTCGTTCATCGTGTGCACTCCCATGCTGTGTTGCCAAGCCCAGTGTACCAAACAACTTGGAGTTACATGCATAAAAAAAGACTCATGCAAACGCATGAGCCCGAAACACCAAATTTCGCCCCAAAACAGGCGGTTTCAGCTGTCCACGAATCCCTCAAGCTTGCGGCTGCGCACCGGGTGCTGCAGCTTACGGATCGCCTTGGCCTCCACTTGGCGCACCCGCTCGCGAGTGACCTTAAAGATCCGGCCAACCTCTTCAAGCGTATAGGTATACCCGTCGCCGATGCCATACCGAAGCTTGATGATCTCCCGTTCACGGTAGGTCAGCGTCTTGAGCACCATCTCGATGCGCCCCTTGAGCATGTCGCGTGCGGCCGCAACCGCTGGCGCATCCTGGTTTGTATCCTCGATGAAGTCACCAAAGTTCGAATCCTCGCTCTCGCCCACCGGGCGATCGAGACTCACCGGGTGCTTGGAGATGCTCATCACGCGGCGGACCTCCATCGCGCTCATGTTCGCGCGATCCGCGATCTCTTCGGCCGTCGCCTCGCTGCCCGTCTCTTGGGTGATCTGCTTGGCGATATTGCGCAGTTTCGTCATGGTCTCGATCATGTGCACCGGGATGCGGATCGTGCGTGAGTGGTCCGCGATCGCCCGTGTGATCGCCTGTCGGATCCACCAGGTCGCGTAGGTGCTGAACTTGTAGCCCCGCTTATACTCAAACTTGTCCACCGCGCGCATCAAACCCGTGTTGCCCTCCTGGATCACATCCAGGAAGCTCAGCCCACGGTTACGATACTTCTTGGCGATGGAAACCACCAGCCGCAGGTTGCCGCCCGAAAGATCCCGCTTGGCCTGTTCATACTCCCAGAACACCGTCGTGATCTGATTGATGTGCGCCCGCAGCTGCTCGGGCTCCTCGCACGCCAGGCTCCGCAGCCCATCAAGCTCCTCACGCAGGACCTCAAGATCCTCGG
This sequence comes from Phycisphaerales bacterium UBA1924, assembly GCA_965283805.1. Taxonomy (GTDB): domain Bacteria; phylum Planctomycetota; class Phycisphaerae; order Phycisphaerales; family UBA1924; genus UBA1924. Next base: position 1,285,471 of record CBDIPV010000001.1, read on the forward strand.
GATCGTACTTCTTGGGGAATCGGGCCGCTTGGAGCATCTCCGCCTCCAGCGCCTCCATCTTCTCGCTAATCGACTTGAGCTTCTTCATCAGCGGCACAATCCGCCCAGTCCGCAGGCACAGCTCCTCGACCAGCGCCGCCATCCGCCGCCGCCGGGCCGCGATGCTCGAACGGATATCACGCGCTTTCTTCGTCTCGCGGATCGTCCCGTCATCGCGACGCAACGCGTCGAGCGCCTCCCAGTCGTTGCGGTTCTGCTCGAGCAGCTTCTCGATCGTCGGCAGGTTCGATGGGATCCGCTGCGACAGCTTCTCCTTGGCCTGGTCATCAAGCGTGCTCACCCGCATCGTGCGATCGAACGGCAGCACCCCGTCACGCACCATCTTGAGCGTCTCGACCGCCTGTCCCACGATGTAATCGCTCTCGAGGCAGCGTCGCCGGAAGATCATCCGCGTCGTCTCGATCTTCTTGGCCAGACGCACCTCCTCGTTGCGCGTCAGCAGCGGGATCGAGCCCATCTGGGTCAGATACATCCGCACCGGGTCATCCATCCGCTTGACGCCCGCGTCGCTCGCAACCGCCTCGTCAAGCTCGCGTTGCACAGTCTGCTCATCCATCGAGCGTGCCTCGGCAACATCCTTCTCCGCCTCGGCAATCTGCTTGGCGTCCATCATCCCCGTGCCGTTGGCATAGTGCGTCGAGTTGACCTTGATGCGAACCTTCTCCGCATCACCCAGGTGCTCGCCACCAGCCACCGACATCGCCCGGAACTGGTCGGTCAGCAGCCCGATCGACTCGCCCGCGTGCAGCTGCCCGCTCCGTTGCGCTCTGAACAGCCGTCCGCGGAACTCCATCTCATCGACAAGTTCGATCCCCATCTCGTCGAGTTTGGTCACCAGCGCATGCAGCGGCACAACCTCAACAAACTCATCAGGAATGATGTTGTTGAGTTCTTCGTAGCTGAGCCAGCCGCGCTCTTGCCCGGCCTCGATCAGGTGCGTTACCGCTGGGTGCAGGATTCCAATCATGCGATCATCTCCGTTTTGAACTCATCAATATATGCACGCCGATCACACGACGCGCACCCAACCTTACTGACCGCTCAGTCGGTTTCGTCCGCCGCGACCGGTCTGCTCGCGCATCTTGCGCTGCCGATCCAAAAACCGGGCAACCCGGACCGCTTCGCTCTCACCCGAATCATCAACCTCGCCCGCCACACCGCTGCTGCGGGCATCACGCATCGAAACCGTCCCAACGCATTCGTGAAACAATCGTCGCACCCGCTCAGCAGATTCCTCGCACTCACGCGAGACAAACTGCGCCAACGCAGTCGCGCGCTGCTGCGCTTCAATCATCACCACGCCGGTATCTTCACCGATCCGCGAAAGCTCGTCGAGCACCGCGTGCAGCCCGGCGCCCGCGCCATGCTCAATGCTGCTGTGCATCGCGTCGGCCACCTGCTGGGTCACGCCATCAACAAACCGTGTCGTGCTGGTCAGCTCACGCTGATCGCTGTTCATCAGTGACCACAGCTGCGCATCATACAGCAGTGATCCGAGCAGCTGCTCGCGAGGGTCCGGGCTCCATGGCCGAGCGGGCTTGGGTTCGACCTGCGCCGCAAACGCCCGCCTCTGGCCGCGCCCCGTCTTGATCGACGCCATCACCACCGATTCGTCGACACGCGCCGCCTGCGCCACCTGGCGGATCATCAGCCGACGCCGGACCGGTTCAAGCTGACCAAGGCCAAGCTCGCTCAACCGATTCAACTCCTCCTCGATCCGCTGCGTCACTCGAGCCGGCCCCGCATCAGCAAGCTCATCACGCAGCCGATCAAACTTCCACTTGATCAGATCAACAGAACCCTCGATCACCTTCGCGAACACCGCCGCCCCGCCCTCACGCTGAAGCAGCTCGTCGGGGTCCTTGGCGTCCGTGAAACCAGCCAGCGCCGCGATGCGGATGTCGATCGTCTCGCTGAGCAGCACCTCGATGGCACGATCCGCCGCCTTGATCCCCGCGGCATCACCATCAAACAACAGCACCACCGTGTCGCACAACCGCCGCAGCACCGTCGCATGCCCGCTCGTCAGGGCCGTGCCCAGCGTCCCGACAACATGCTCCACACCCGCCTGGTGACACGCGATCACATCCGTGTACCCCTCCACGATCACCGCGGTCCGTTCACGCTTGATCGCGCGAGCCGCGTGGTTGATCCCGAATAGCGTTGTCGATTTGCGGAACACCGAAGTCTCGGGCGAGTTGAGATACTTGGGCTCATCCTCCTCATTGATCTTGCGCCCACCAAAAGCGATCACGCGCCCGATCTGGTCACAGATCGGAAAGATCAGCCGATTCCGCAACGCGTCGTACTCACCGTCGCCCCGCTCGCGCTGCTTGATCAGCCCCGCAGCAAGCATCGCCTCTGTGCGCACGCCCTTCTTCTCCGCCGTCATCAGCAGCCCATCCCAGCGATCCGGGCTCGCCCCGATCAGAAACCGCTCCACCATCGCCTCACTTATCCCGCGCCCCTCGATGATCGCACGAGCCGCCAGCCCATGATCCGGGTGACGCAGAATCGCACGGAAGAACCCCGCCGCCATGTCGTTGGCCGCCAGCACTTCCTTATTGCCCACGCCACCCGCATCGCCGGCTTCCGACGCCCCGCCCCGCGCCTTCATCGGCGTCAGCTCAACATGCCCACGCTCCGCAAGATACTCCAGCGCCTCGCGGAACCCCATCGAGTGATACTTCATCACGAATGTGAACACATCACCACCCGAGCCGCACACAAAGCAGTGAAAAATCTGCTTGGCCGGGATCACGCACATCGAGGGGTTGCGGTCGTCATGGAACGGGCACAGCCCCACATACTCGCGTCCCTTTGGCTTGAGCGACAGGTGCTCCCCGACCACAGAGACAATGTCGGACGCATCCAGCACCCGCTGCCGATCGTCGTTCTCTGGGAACATCCCGCTCAACTCTGCGCTCCATTCCGCCAGGCATCCATCGCCGCCGTGGCACCCAAATCAACGCCGGGCACACGCGACAGGGAGTATATGGGCGCACCCCGCGTGCGTGGCCCAACCAGCCCGAACAGACAGCATGACACGCGGAAACACCAAAAACCACCTATTGACATCCCAGCCCAAGCAATCAGCACCCCGCAACCAAACATGCACGCCTCTCGGACCAACACGCGTCCGATCATCCACTACAATCAACACCATGATCACCCGCCAGCGCGTCATCTTCCAAGGCCGAGTCCAGGGCGTCGGCTTCAGAATGCGGGCTTGCTCCTGCGCCAAACGACTTCCTATCACAGGCTGGGTCCGAAACGAACCCGACGGCACCGTCATGCTCGAAGCCCAAGGCTCCGAAGACGACCTCAAACACTTCCTCACCGATCTCCGCAAACAAACCTCTGGCCTCGTCGAGCGCGAGATCCAAGCGAATGTACGAACCGAACCAAGCGAGCACGGCTTCGAGATCCACAGGCACTGAACCCTTCTACCCCCCCACGCAACACACCACCCCAAACAAGGGATACGACACCCCATGCTGATCCTCTTCGACATCGACATGACCCTGGTGGAAACCGATCACATCGGCATCACCCTGCTCGAAGCCGCCGGCCGCGAGGTTTTTAAGACCAGCTTCACCGCCGATGGCATCATCTTCGGCGGCGGGCTCGACCCAAACATCATCTGCGACATGCTCACCAACAACAAGCAGCAGGTCACACCCGAAAACATCAACGCCCTGCGCATCAACTATCACCGTGGCCTCAGCGAACTCGCCGCCCAACGCCCCATCGCCCGCGCCCTGCCCGGCGCACACGATCTGGTCAACGCGACCCGAGAGCACGACCAGATCCAAGCCATCGGCGTGCTCACCGGAAACTACCCTGAAACCGGCGCGATCAAACTCACCAGCGCCGGCTTCAACCCAGAGCACTTCACCATCAACGCGTGGGGAGACGCCTCAACCCATCAAAAGCCCCACCGCTCACACCTGCCCCCAGTCGCCATCGCCGCGTTCGCTGCAGCCAACCAGCGCCAAATCGAACCCGATCAGGTGATCGTCATCGGCGACACCATCCACGATGTCACCTGCGCACTTGACAATAACTGCCGCGCCCTCGCAGTCGCCACCGGGCACGCCACGCGCCAGGAACTGCAGGACGCAGGCGCACACCTCGTTGTTGACGATCTCACACACACACAGGATCTGCTCGAATGGATCATGACCGCCCCAGCGCACCGGTGAGTATCCCCGATCAACCCGCGCCCACCAAACTCCGCTATTCCTCAATCGACACCCTCCGCGGCTTCGCGCTGCTGGGCATACTCGTGCCCAACATCTGGGCCTTCTCAGGTCCCATGGCCGCCATGACAGATCCCACCGTCATCGGCGACACACCCGCGAATAACCTCGCGCACTCCATCACCTCCACCGTCTTCCTCGGCAAGTTCATGTTCCTCTTTGCCCTGCTCTTCGGTAGCGGTGTCGTCATGTACGGACGAAAGTTCGACACCGCCGACGCCAACGGAAAATACCACACCAAACTCCACAACGGCTGGTCACTGTGGTACATCCGCTGCGCGGTCCTCCTCGCGTTCGGGCTCATCCACGCCTACCTCTTCTGGTACGGCGATATCCTCACCTTCTACGCCGTCGCCGGGCTCACCTTGCTCTGGTGGGTCCGCCGCCTCAACCCCAAACTCCAGCTCTGGGGTGGGCTCGGGCTCTACTTCGTCGGCTCATTGCTCATGATCGGCATCTCGGCGCTGGGTATTTGGGCCTTCAGTCGCGGCGAGATCGGCCACGATGAGCTCTCTGGAGATCCAGCCGCCGAAATCGCCGCCTACACCGGCACCTTCGTCGACGCACTGCGCATACGCTTCTTCACAACCCTCCCACTCCAACTCGTCTTTATCATCTTCTATGTCCCCGCAATCTGGGGCATCATGATCACCGGCATGGGACTCACACGCCACGGCTTCCTCACCGGTGAACGCTCCACACGCTTCTACGCCATTCTCGCAGCCACCCTCATCCCCATCGGCGCCGCCATCACCATCATCGCCTACACCCTCGTCCACAACAAAATTGAAATCCTACCCGGATTTGCTTGGCAGGCCCTCGCCCAACCCCTCGGCGTACCCCTCGCCCTTGGCTACGCCGCCCTCATCATCGCCCTGAGCAAATGCGCCTGGGCCAAACTCATCACCATCCCCCTCGCCGCCGTCGGACGCATGGCCCTCACCAACTACTTCACCCACACCCTGCTGTGCACAACCTTTTTCTACGGCTACGGCCTGGGATACTTTGCGCAAATCGAATATCCACAGCTCTGGCTCGTCGTCTTCAGCGTCTGGGCCGTCAATATCATCTTCTCACTGCTCTGGTTACGCGCATTTAAGATGGGCCCCTTCGAATGGCTCTGGCGATGCCTCACCTATAGACGGCTTGTACCCATTCGCTAATCAACCACACTCAGGGGTGCAACGCCGCTGGCACAATCCGCTACACTCTGCACAGAGATCACGCATTCCCAACCCGCAAAGGCAAGGAGGCCCGAGCAATGCCCAGCAGTTACCGCGCACTGTGCTCCGATTTCTACATCAACTCCAAACTCAATGTCCGCATGGAGCTCCCCACCAATCGCGAGCCTGTGCTTGAACTCTTCGAGCGCACCCGCCGCGCCTACCCCGCCATGAACGCCTTCCGTCGATACAAAGACGAGCTGGCGCTCGAATCAGCACCCAACGCAAGCCCCCACCGCTGGGTCGCCATCCGCAACGCATCGGTCCGCGCCGGCGTCGTAAACCCCACCAACGCCGACGACATGTACTCCATCCACCGCGACACGATGGAAACATCACCCTACTTCCTCTCCATCTCCCCCCTCGATATCGAGTACATCGAGCTCCTTTACGGCTTCGACCTCAACGCATCGGGCAACCACGACGCCATCGCCGCCAACGCGCTCCTCGCCGGCTCACCCATGGCCGCCCTCGTTGACGCCGCCGGGATCAACATCCTCGAATGCCAGCCAACCCTAGGCATGAAGCTGGCAGACGAAGACGGCCTGGAAGTCCACTTCGAGGTCAAAACACGCTCCAAAGGCAAGAAGCCCCACGAACCCAACCCAGACCCCATCAGCGTCTACATCACCCTCCGCCGCTTCGACCCCGTCACCGATCTCACCGCCCTCACCACCCAGCTCAACGACCTCATCGAACGCGGCCAAAACCTCGTCGACGAGTACGCCCTCCCCAACCTCCTCATGCCCCTCCGCGAAGAAATCGCCTCCAGCTCATTCTGATTGCACACAATGATCAAGGCAGCATCGGGCCACACTCATTTCTACTCAAGTTCACAACTCACAGCCATATTTCAGCCCACAATACTGAAATTCATGCTCAAGAATCTGCGACCATCGTGTACGATGACCAGAGCTATACAATGAATTAATTTCAGAACCATCGATTCATAGAGGTTGAAAATGATGAACACCACATTCTTCTCAAGCCCGCTCTACCTTTTGTTCTTTTCGCTCTGCACGAGCCCTACCCTCGCTCAACCCATTCTCAACGAGTTCGATAAAATCATCGCCACTGACATCACCGAAGGCAGCAACTTCGGCCAATCCGTCAGCATCAATAACGGCCTTATTGCTGTCGGCGCTCCCGGTTTTTTCGTTGACCCAACGGATGTCATTCCTGTATCGCCGGGTTTCGTCTATGTATTCGATCAGCTTACCAACGATCTGGTATTTAAGCTCACCGCACTCGATCCCCAGCCAAGAGCAAGCTTTGGTAAATCGGTCGCGATGAATGACGACTATATCGTCGTAGGCGCACCCGATGACCACTGCGATAACACCAATATGGACTGCGGCGCTGTGTATATCTTCGACGCAACTACGGGCGTCCAGCTTCACAAACTCATACAGGAGTCCGGTTTTTTTACACTTTCATTTGGTGACTCTGTCGCGATCGAAGGCGACACCGTCGTCGTCGGTGTCCCTCGCGAATCGAATCAGTTCGGACCAAATGCCGGGAGCGTCTATCTCTTCAACGCTCCTTCAGGCAAACAACTTCATCACTTCAGCCCAGGTGATTTGATCGACAACGATATCTTCGGGTATTCTGTAGCAATGAGTAACGGTGTTATCGCGATCGGTTCGCCGTACAGCGACGCCGCCGCAAACAACGCCGGTGCGGTCTACCTCTATGATGCCGCAACCGCGACACAACTCGATAAGCTGCTACCACCAAACCCGACAGCAAACGCAAGATTCGGCCATGCGGTCGATATCGAAAACGACTTAGTCCTCATCGGAGCTACGGATCCCAATATCAACCGCCCTGACACACGAGGCGCATATATCTACAGCGCCGCTACGGGCAATCTAGTTCACGAGCTTATTCCGACGAACATCGCCGTTGATGACCGATTCGGTGTTGCCGTATCAATCAAGAATGGCTATGCCGCGGTCGGCGCATGGGCGAGCAACCAAGCGATTTTCCAAGGCGGCACCGTTCACCTCTTCGAGACCGATTCTGGTCAGGAAATCGCTCAGTTCATTGCAAGCGACCCGACCGTCAACGCCTCGCTCGGATTCTCCGTCGATCTTTCATCAGGCCAGTTGATCGCAGGCGCGTACCGTGATCGAGAAACTGCTCATGAAGCTGGTGCCGCCTATCAGTTCTTACTGCCCGGAGAGTGCGCTGCAGACATCAACAACGACGGCATGCTGGACTTCTTCGATGTATCAAGCTTTTTGAGTGCATTTAACGCTGCAGATCCAATCGCCGATATCAACCAAGACGGACTCTTCGATTTCTTTGATGTCAGCATCTTCCTCAATGAGTACAACGCAGGCTGCCCCTGACACAGACCATCCATGCCCCTGCGCATATCCTTCCCCATGCCGATCGCCCACCTCGCCCAGCAATCCCTCGACGCCCGCGCATTCATCTACATACTCCTCCTGATCATCCTCGCCGTCATCGGCGGCATGGTCATCTTCGCCGTCAAACGACGGATCTTCGACGACCGCCGCGACCAGGATGATTCTGGAGCAACCCTCATGGAATCACTCGAACGGATGCGCCGCTCCGGCGAAATCTCCCAAGCCGAGTATGAGCAGACCCGGCGCACCATCATCGAAAAAACCCGCGCCATGCTCCACAAGGACGACGACCCGGACCCCTTCTGATACCACCCATTTCGGGTTGGTTTGGAGCGTTTGGCGCGATCAAAGGGCCCTCGAAGTAAAACTTGAACCCACAATCTCGCTCGGCCGTATGATCACAGTGCTAGTGTCACACAGGTGTTCCATGCACAGCGCAAAACTCGCGCTACGAATATGCATCGTGCCCGTGATTCCCTGTTGAGACGAGGGCATCGCATCGCCGATAGCACCCTGACACACTGTGTTTTTGCCCAAACAATGGGCGAGCAACCTGACCGGTCCGACAGAGAGGTCCTTTCGTGAACAAAGATAAAGCTCAACACAACAAGAACACCCCTGTGAACGCCACCGGCTCAGGCGGCTCGGGTTCCGGCTCAGACGGCGGATCCAGCGACGGCTCCGGCTCGGGATCAGGCACCGGCGGCTTCAAGGGACGCAAGGTCACCACCTGCTCGTTCTGCGGCAAGACCTCCCGCGAGGTCGGCCCCATGGTCGAAGGCCCAGGCGAGGTCTATGTCTGCTCAAACTGCGTTGAGCTCTGCCAGAACATCTTCCGCCAAGAGCGCCGACGCGTCTCAAGCGTGTCCGCGGCCCTCTCCGAGATCCCCGCACCCCGCGAGATCGTCGAGTTCATGTCCCAGTATGTCATCGGCCAGGAACTCGCCAAGCGATCCCTCGCCGTCGCCGTGCACAACCACTACAAGCGCCTGATGCACGCCGAGTCCGACCAGGCCAACGAGATCGAACTCGACAAGTCCAACATCCTCCTCATCGGCCCCACCGGCTCGGGCAAGACCCTGCTGGCCAAGACCATGGCACGCATGCTCAAGGTCCCCTTCGCCATCGGCGACGCCACCACCCTCACCGAGGCCGGCTATGTCGGTGAGGATGTCGAGAACCTCCTCCTCAAGCTCCTCCAGGCCGCCGACTTCGATGTCGAGGCCGCCCAGCGGGGCATCATCTACATCGACGAACTCGACAAGGTCGGCAAGTCATCCGGCAATGTCTCCATCACCCGCGATGTCTCGGGCGAAGGCGTCCAGCAGTCTCTGCTCAAAATGATCGAGGGCACCATCGCCAATGTCCCCCCCCAGGGCGGACGCAAGCACCCCGAGCAGCAGTACATCCAGTTCGACACCTCCAATGTCCTCTTCATCGTCGGCGGCACCTTCGTCGGCCTCGAAGAGATCGTCCGCCGCCGACTCGGCCAGACCAAGATCGGCTTCGGCACAAACACCAGCGCCAAAGGCAGCGGCACCGAAAACAACGAGAGCCAACGCCGCCACTTCATCGACGCCCGCGCCGAACGCGAGTGGCTCCAGGGTCAGATCAACAACGAGGATGTCGTCGAGTACGGGCTCATCCCCGAACTCGTTGGCCGCCTCCCCGTCATCACCCCCCTCATGCCGCTGAGCAACGACGCGCTCATCCAGATCCTCACCGAGCCCAAGAACGCGCTCATCCGGCAATACCAGCATCTCTTCTCGATCGAGGGCGCCAAGCTCTCGTTCACAAAAGATGCCCTCGAACTGCTCGCCGAACGCGCCGCCAAGCGGGCAACCGGCGCTCGCGCACTGCGAGCCGTCATCGAAGAGGTCATGATGGACCACATGTTCGATCTGCCCGAGCTCAACAACGACGGCGTCGAGTATGTCGTCGACCGTGCCTCCATTGAAAGCAAGGCCCCCCTCAAAGAGCTCAAGATGGCCAAGGCCGAATCCGCCTGACCCACCGCCAAGAATCTGTCGAACCAAACAGACAAAGCAAAGCCCTCGCAAACACGAGGGCTTTTTCAATCCACAGTGAATAATCGGATCAGTTCAGCGCCGTCGCGACCTGCGCGATCACACCACCGACACGAACCCGCGCCAACGCATACATCCGCACCGGAGTGTCATAGATATTGCGCAGCACCGACGGCTCCTGCGAGATCAGATGCATGATCGCATCGCTCTCCTGCTGCTGCTTCGAACTTGGGAAACGCAGGTCCGGTTCAGCGCGAAGCAGCAACGCCAGATGATCGCGCGACCAGCTCTGAGCAGCATACAAACGCTCAAGCGCCGTATCGCAATCCGCGTCGCACACCAGCAGGTTCAACCGCCCAGCATCATCAATACCCATCTCCACACCCGGCGCTTTGGGACACCGCGTCTCGATCGGCCGCAGTCCTGCAATCAGGGCGCACAAACCATCACGCAACCCGGGTGATCCGGGCGAGCCAAGTGATCCAGGTGATCCAGGCGATCCGGGCTTCGCCTTGGGCTCTACTGCCGCCCAATCGCCACTACCAGTCGCATCCTTATGCCCAACCCGACGCCCGCGAACATCGCCCGCGTTCACGCCGCTGAGTGTTTCAATCTCCGCAATCGCGACCGGTTCACCCGCGGGCTGTGCATCCTTGGCATGCGCCAACTCGACAAGCTGGTCGATCAAGCGACCCGCAGAATACGCACGCGCATCGCGGAAGATATTCGTCGTCCCGGTCGCATCAATACGACCCGAACCAACAACAACCTCTACAGGCCGGGAGATAAACGAATCCACCGCGGACTCAAGCTTCGCCTTCGCGTCCGCCGCTTGAGACTCGGGCGCACCCATCACCGCGACCCGAATCCGAGGCCCATCCTCATCATGCGCATACCGCTCACGCAATGCTGCATCAATCGTCTTCACCAACCGATACGACGCAACGATCGCCGTCTCGTCGGCACCGGTCAGCACCGTGATTGTCTCGATATCCGCCCGATCAAGCAGATCGCCCTCGTGCCGCTCATCGACACGCAGAATCAAACGATCCGCACGCTCATGGAGTATCTCAAGGGCCGCATCAAGCGTCGAGCTTCCCCGCACGCCCAGGGCCTCATCGCCGGTAATCAGATCAATCGCGGTCGTGCCCGCCGCCGCGCGGACCAAAGCAACCACCTCGCCGCGTTCCTTCGCGCTGGCGCACGCATACTGCCGCGCCCACAAAGTTGCCCGCACTGGCAGATGCCCGAGCACCACCACCTCGACGTTGGGCGAGGGCAACCGTACCATCTCCAGATCGCCTTGGTCCAGATCATCGTGCTGCGCAGAACCCATCAACTCAGCCAGCAGCGAGCTCGCATGCAGCCCCGTCGCCTCAAGCGATTCGATCACACCAATCCCCGCCAGATCTTCGGCCGCATCCGCAAGCTCATCGCGACCCGCAAGGTGCAACACCGGCGTGTGCGTCTCGTGACTGGGCTTGCCATCCGCATCGCCAGCCATGCCCGCATCGCCCGCCTTGTCGGCGTTGCCCATCGGCGCAGGCGCAAGCTCACCATCGCCCAAAAACAGATCCGCCAGCGCGTCATACTCGTCGTGGTCGATCGCAACAAGACGCATCGAGGGGTGCCCCGATCCGCCCAAGCGTTCTGCCTCACGGCCCTGTTTCGATGTGTCGCCAGTATCGTCCATGCCAAGCTCCGCATCCGATCTACCGCGAAGATCCATCCTCGCGCCCTCTCACCGAGATCAGAACATGTGTTCAGACTGCGTTCAGTATAGAGCGCTCCCCGCCGCCCTCCACCCGCTTATTCGACGATCACCCGGTTGTTTCTCCCACCCATCCCGTTGTCCACAAGATCCGGGTTAAAAGTGTCCAATACCCACTGCCCATCCACAACCAGCTTGTACATATACGACCCGCGGGCCAACTTCATGTGCAGCTCAAACACCCCCAACGCCTCGTTAAACTTCATCCCTGACGCGCTCGGCTCCCAACCATTGAACTCCGAAGCAATCTCAACCCGCTGCCCCAGCGAGCCCGGCTGCACAAACAGAATCCCAGTCGAGCTCCGACGCACCCCAAAGAGATGGCGCACCCGCGTCATCTCCACGCCCCGCTTGGTCACCGGGTCGATCACCCGATCATCGCGGATTTCGATCGCCACCGGCTTATGCGGCATCATCGACCGACGCAGCGGCTCGGGCTTGCTCTCGATGTGCTCGGGCAGCGTGATGGTCGAGGAACTTATCGCCTTGGCTTCATGCACTTGCATCGTGCGCGCACGCAGCGCCAGCTCCTGAGCACGCGAGAGCGCACCGCCAGCACCCTCATTCTCGATGCCCATGTTCGCCGCAGCGATCTGCATCCGAACCGAGGCGTCCGCAAGCGTCGGTGCCCGAGGAGCACGCGTCATATCCTGCGCGATCTCGCCCGGCTCAGGCCGTTCGATGCTCACATGCTCTATCAACCATTCACACAGCGAACGATAATCCTCGGCACCCATCGACTCGGGGTCATACTCATCGATCGGCTGCCCAAACGACGCCGCCTCTTTGAGTGCATGGTCATACCGGATCACCACAGGAATAATCCCGCTCCCAAACCGGTCTCGAAGATCATCAAGCAGATCACGCGCTAACGGCTGCGAAACATCATGCATCGTCGCCAGCAGACGCGGATGGATCCGCATCCCCACGCGCCGAGCAATCGACCGCGTCGTCTGCACCTGCTTGGCCGCACCCTTGAGCGAAAAGAAGCTCGTCTCAACCGGGATCAGCACCTCACGACCCGCGGCGATCGCGTTATACGACAAAAGCCCAATCGAAGGCGGGCAATCAATCACACACACATCATACATCGAGCGCGAAAAAACCGAATCCTCACCATCATCAACCGCGACCTCGGGCTTCGACTCATCGCGCGTCAAACGAGCGAGCACACTCCGCAGTCGCTTCTCTTTGTCCGGCTGATCCGCCAGCCCGCCGCCCGCGGCTTCGATCCCCGCCAGCTTCATACGCGATGGCAAAAGATCCAGGCGTCGGCTCACATGCCAGATGTAGCGATCCCGGTTCAGCACCGCGTCCAGCGGTGCTCGCAACGCATCGGACACATCCAGATCAAGACGCTCCTCAGGGATCCCAAGACCCGCCGCACAATGCGACTGGGGGTCAAGATCGACCAGCAGGGTTCGACAACCAGCCCGGGCGAATGCCGCAGCTGTGTTGATCGCGGTCGTGGTCTTACCACAACCACCCTTTTGGTTGATAACCGTAAAGGTGCGCAAGGGCCTGAACTCCGTTTTATAGAACCACCTGAGGAGAGGTGATTAAGAACTGCCGTTCTTATCGGAGCTAAAAGCAGAAAAACTATAATGTTCAACTACCCCAGCTTCACAAAAGCGTGATTTGGGGACATTTACCCGCCTTGGATCCTTCTAAATACGGATCGCATCGACCCCGGCGTGTAATACACGATCCTCGGGATCGGCCACAATCACGCAGTTTCCAAGCCCCGCAGGCAAGATCACCCGCAGCGAACCACCCGCAGCCTTCTTGTCATGCCCCATCCGCTCAACCACCACATCATTACTCGGCAGACCAGACACCCCCACAGGCAGCCCGACCGACACCAACATCGACCCCAGCGTCTCGCCGACATCAGGGCCACACAATCCCGCGGCTTCTCCCGCCGCGCACGCGCACACCATCCCCAGCGCCACCGCCTCGCCATGATGCAGCGGCGCATCCGCCGTTTCATCCGTCGGGCTCAGCCGCTCGAGCGTCTCGATCGCGTGCCCGAAGGTATGCCCAAAGTTGAGCAGCATCCGTCCGCCAGACTTTGCATCCGGCGATTCGTGCTCGTCCCCCACCACCACGCTCGCCTTGAGCGACACATGCCGCTCGACCAGCATGTCGATCGTGTCGTGATCAAACCCCACAATCGCGTCGAGGCGCTCACGCATCCAACCCAGCAGCCCCTCATGCCCACCGGTAACACCCCCGCAGATCATCGCGTGCTTCACGCACTCGGCCAGCCCGCAACGACGCTGGCGCGCTTCGAGCGAATCGAGCAATGCCGTATCCGCAACAACCATCGTCGGCTGGTGAAACGCCCCCACCATGTTCTTGTACAGCTCACCATCCACGCAAAGGTTGACTCCCGTTTTGCCACCGACAGAAGCATCAACCATCGAAAGCAGCGTGCTCGGGCACTGTATCACCGGCACACCGCGCTGATAGCTCGCCGCTACGAACCCCGCGATATCACCAACAACCCCGCCGCCCAGCGCAACCACCGCATCTACCCGCGTCATGCCAAACCGGGCCGCCTCAACAAGCAGCCTTTCGATCGTCTCAATATTCTTGATCGACTCGCTGGGCGTGATCGCGCACACCCAAGTCTCAAACCCCTCCGCCCGCAAACCCGAGACCAACCCGGACTCGAACGAGTCTGGCACCCCGGTATCACGAACAAGAAGCACACGCCGCGCCTTGTCGCCGAGCAGCGCCCGCGCCTCACCGGGCACGCGCGACAACGCATTACGCCCGATGTGGACCTCATACGCCCGACCGGGCAGCGCAACCTGCACCGACCGCACACTCATCCCGATTGCCCAGGGCGCTTGCGGTCAGACTCGGGCACCTGCACCCGCTTGCCCTTGGACCACAACGCTTCAAGATCGTAATGCGCACGAGCATTGGGCTCGAACAGATGCACCACAACATCGACAAAGTCCGCGAGCAGCCACAGCGCCCGCTCATCCGCAGAGATCGCGTACGCACGCGTGCCCAGCTCTTGGGCGACCTCATCAATATTCTCAAGCGCACTGCGCATCTGCCGCGCCGAGGTGCCCGAGCCGATCACGATGAAACCCGTGATCGGAGAAACCCCCGACACATCGATCACCACAACCTCCGTGCACTTGTCGTCCTGCAACGACTGCGCCGCCTGGATCGCGAACGCACGCGCCGCCTCGGGCTCTAAAATACGCGCACCCGACGATGCCGTCGCTCCAACGGTCTGAGGCGTCACGCCCCCAGTATGCTCACTGGTCTCATCAGGGGTCCCATTACGGGTCTCATCACGATCTTGCTGCTGGTGTTCACTCATCGCCTCATCCTAGCGCACCAGTCCGCCCAGAACGCCTCAAAGCAGCACCCACAACGCAGATCAGTCATCCCGCCCCGGCTTGCGGGCACGCAGCCCAACCCAGCCAAGAACCGGGTCCGGGCTGACCGCCTCCAAACCCTCCGCCCCAAGCCCCTGCAAGCGATCAATCATCCCATCCGCCTGCTTGGGATCGCTCCCGACCAGAAGCAAGCTCCCCCCCTCAGCGACCACACGCCAAAGCTCCGCGATCGCCCGCGCCCGGCTCGGGTCGTCAGGGGCATCGCGGTACAGATCAACACACACCACCACATCAAACGAATGATCCAGTTCCCCAGCGAGCGTCTCCAGCCAACCCAGCTCAAACGCCAGATGGTCCCAGCGGTACCGCTGGCGTGCAAACCGGATCGACTCACCATCCCGGTTCACCGCAACCACCGCCCCAGAAGGACCGACGCCACTCGCCAGAAATGCGCTCGACGCGCCCGTACCGCAACCAAGCTCGAGCACACGCTGACCGGGCCGAATCGCATCGCGCAGCGAACGCACAAACCGCACACGCGGGTCGTGCCCCAGGTCCGCATACTGACGCAAACGCGTGAACCTGATACGCATCTCCTCACGATGCGGATACTGCATGCTCGCCATCGCGCGCCCGGGCTGCGCGAAACGCACCTCGTATTCCTTCACCCCCTCGCCAAGCTCAGACAACGCACGCCGCAGTGACACGCCCGTCCGCTCGCGATACACAACCCCCCCAACATCGATCCGACGGCGTGAAAGCCCAAGCCGGCGGCTCCACCGTCGCACCCACCGAAAGACCCGCGACCAGACCCGCTCCGCCCCAACCGTCCGATGCGCACGCTGGCGCGCACGCCGACGCGATTCCCGCTCACCCCAAGACAGCGGCCGCCCGCCCTCCTTGATCTCAATCTCATGCTCGGGATCCATCACAATCCCTCGCCGCCCTGTCCAGCCCGCCCCGCACCAGAAGCCCGCCCCGCAAACAGCCCCGGCTGCGTGTGCCGTTCGATGACCCGCACGCTCGCAACCCGGCCATCACCCACCACATCAACCCACCCCGTCGGCTCGTGCTGCGACGACACAACACACGCCCGGCCATCAGCCACAAACCGCCGATGATGCCCCATCGCGATCGCCGGCTCATTGCACTCCTGAGACAAATGCAACAGCACCAGATTCTGCCGAGGCCCGATCCGCGACACCGCCATCGCGCTCTGCTCGTTGCTCAGATGCCCCGCCCCACCCATGATCCGACGCTGCAAATACACCGGCCGCCCCGAGCTCGCCTGCATCACCGGGCAGTAGTTCGACTCGATCGCCAGCGTATCAACCCCGCGCAGATGCTCGATCAACCCCGCGTTCACATGCCCGAGATCCGTCGCGAACCCCAGCGACGCCGGCTCGCGATCAGGCAGACCGATCGTGCACCGAAACACCGCCACCCCAAGATCATCGTGCGCCAGCATCAGCGTCCGCAGCAGCACACCCGGAGCCGATTCAAACTCGTCCTCAAACGGCTCTGTCCGCGCATACAGCAGCCCCATCCGCTGCGCACGACCCATGTGCATCCGGTGCACACGCAGCGTCGCCCGCCAAGCACCCGTCACCGAGCCCGGACGCAGCGCGTTGATCCAGCCCGGATGACAATGGTCCGAATCCAGATGCGTGAACACGATCTCATCGACCTCATCGGGCCGGATGCCCCGCTGATGCAGCATCAGCCGCGTGCGGCTCGGGCTCAGCCCGGCATCGAACAAAATCACACGCCGCGCCGTCTCGCGCGTCGCAGGCACAACCAGCACCGAGCAGTTTCCCCGAGAACCCGAAGCGAGCACACACAGCGAACCCGCCGCGCCACCCTCAAACCCGGGTTGGTCTCCGCGCCCATCAATCACGACCCTGCGACCGCCTCCCACCAACGGGAACAATCGGTCGCTTGGCATCACGGATAAAATCTGCGATCTGCTTCACCGCAACCGAGTGCGCAGCAAGCTCGTCAAGCATCTCCCTCATCTCACCCAGCGGCGGGTTATGACGCAACACCTTCTTGTAGGCATCACGCACCGCCTCAATCTCATTCTTCTCCATACCCGACCGACGCATCCCCACCATATTCAAACCCACCACCATGTTGCGACCCGCGCTCATGCAGTATGGCGGCATATCACCGGTCAGCACCGATCCACCACCACACATCGCCTGCCGACCAACCCGGCAGAACTGGTGCACCATCACACTCCCAGACAGCGTCACACGGTCCTGCACCACCGAATGGCCACCAAGCATCGAACCGTTCACCATCACCACATCATCGCCCACCGTCACATCGTGTCCCGCATGACTCCCCACCATCATCATCGTGCGGCTACCAACTCGTGTCGGTTTCTCATTGTTGCTCGCAGCATGCACCGACGCATGCTCACGCAAGATCGAGTTCTCCCCGATCACCACACCAGCCGTCGCCATGCCCGGCTTGAACTTGTAATCCTGCGGCTCAAACCCGACCGCAGCACCGGGATAAAAAATCGTGTTGCTTCCAACCTCGACCGGCCCCTGCATCGAAACATTCGACAGCAGACGCACGCCGTCGCCCAGCTTCACCGCACCACGCACGACACAGTAAGGCCCGATCTCGACCCCCGCGCCCAGTTCAACCTGATCATCAACAATCGCCGTTTGGTGCACTTTCGCCATGCCGCCAGTATAGGTCAACACGCCACGATCGCCTACTCCATTCCCACACACGACCACACCGCCTCAGCCCGTCTACCCAACCCGCACCACGCACACAACCCAATCCAAGCCCCACACCAAATCTCGATGCTTTTTTGCTATAATCCGCTTCCAAAGCACCCCATCGAGCCCACGAAGCGTTCAAAGAGATCAAGAGGCACAGAATATGACCGACCAATCACCGCTCAGCCCCGCCACGCGATGCGTCTGGGGCGGCCAGACCGCACCCGACGCCCACGGATCAACCGTCCAACCCGTCTACCACGCCGTCACCTTCGGCTACGACGACCTCGACGAGTGGAGCGCGGTCGGCACCGGCGAACGCACCGGGCACATCTACTCACGCAACACCAATCCAACCGTCGAAACCTTCGAGCAAACCATGCGCGACCTCGACGGCGCGGAGGCCTCGACCAGCTTCGCAACCGGCATGGCCGCGATCAGCAACACCCTCTTCACCTTCCTTTCACCCGGCTCGCGCGTCGTCAGCATCAAGGACACCTACGGCGGGACAAACAAGCTCTTCGTCGAGTTCCTCCCCCGTTTCGGCGTCGAGGTCACCCTCTGCGAAACACACGACCACGAGCAGATCGAACGCGAAGTCGCCAAGGGCTGCGATGTGCTCTACCTTGAAACACCCACCAACCCGACACTCAAGGTCCTCGACATCGCTCGCCTCGCGCAGGCCGGTCGCAAGGCAGGTGCGACCGTCGTCGTCGACAACACCTTCGCCACCCCCATCAACCAGCGCCCACTCGAACTGGGCGCAAACCTCGTGCTCCACAGTGCCACCAAGTTCCTCGGCGGCCACTCAGACGCGATGGGAGGCATCGTCAGCGGCGACACAGAACGCATCCGCGCCCTCTACCACTTCCGCGAGATCAACGGCGCATCGCTCGACCCAATGTCCGCCTACCTACTCACCCGAGGCCTCCGCACACTCGCCTTGCGCGTCGAACGCCAGAACCAGTCCGCCCAAACCATCGCCCAATGGCTCGATTCCCAACCCGAGATCGAAGCCGTCTACTACCCCGGCCTGCCGGACCACCCCAACCACGCAGTCGCCAAAGCCCAGATGTCAGGATTCGGCGGCGTCCTCTCCTTCACACTCGCCGGGGGGATGGATGCCCTCCGCGCAGTCGTCCCCGCGCTCAAGCTCGCCCACCGCGCCGCCAGTCTCGGCTCCGTCGGCACACTCGCCGGCCCACCCGCCATGACCAGCCATGTCGAACTCAGCACCCAAGAACGCGCAGACGCAGGCATCCCCGAATCGCTCGTCCGCTACTCCGTCGGCATCGAAGACCCCAAAGACCTCATCGCAGACCTCAAAGCCGCCTTCGCCCACATCCCCCAGACCGCAAAGACCTAATCCCCCTCCCCACCATTGCCTCTCCCCAACAACCCAGTGCTCCCCCTCACCCACATCCCGCTCCAGCACCTCGGCTACCAAGACGCCTACGCGCTCCAGCAGCACCATCACACCCAGGTGCTCAACGCACGCGACACCGACACACCCCAGCTCGGCCGCGTCCTCATGATCGAGCACGACCCCATCATCACCGTCACCCGACGCCCAAACGCCCAATCACACATCCTCGCCAGCGAACAACTCCTCGCCTCACAGGGCGTCCAACTCCACAAGACAGACCGCGGCGGAGATGTCACCTATCACGGCCCAGGCCAGCTCGTCGCCTACCCCATCATCGACCTCAACGCCGCCGGCCTGCGGATTCACGAATACATCCGCACCCTCGAAACCGCAATCATCAACACCCTCGCCCATTTCGACATCCAAGCCCACACCGACCCCCACGCAACCGGCGTCTGGATCAACCCACAGCACCACTTCAAATCCGATCAACCCGCCAAGATCGCCGCCATCGGCGTCCGTGTTCGCCGCTGGATCACACTCCACGGCCTCGCCATCAACCTCAACCCAAACATGGACCACTTCAACCTCATCGTCCCCTGCGGCCTCGCCAACCGCCCAGTCACCTCCATCGCCCAAATCCTCGGCCCCGACGATACACCGACAATGACCGAACTCGCGGATCTCCTCTTTGATCAACTGCGATCGTCACTGTCTGCAACAACCAAAGAGCAAAGTCCTCTTCCCCCCAGTGGCTAGTGGCGAGTCCCTTCCCCCCCGCAACCTCCCCACACCCAATCTGATACCATACAAGAGACAACTCTGTTCAAGTTTGCGAAGGATCTCACATGCCCGCCACACCCCGACACACCATCAACATTGCCCTCGCCACGCTCATCCTCTTCTCACCCACCCTGCACGCCCTCACCCAGCCCGACACCGCCGACGACATCCGCCGCAAACGCGCCCAGCGCCAACTCGAAGAAAACCAACGAGCCCAAGAGCGTCTCGCCCAAGACAGCACTCCCGTCCAGCTCCCCCCAATGGACCCGCAACTCGTCGCCGAGTACACCCAAATGCTCCAGACCATCGCCTCTCCAGAAATGGAAGGCCGCGTCCCCGGCTCCCAAGGCATCGAAAAAGCCGCCACCTACATCCAAGACCACCTCATCGACCTCGGTCTACAGCCCGCCTTCACCGATCAAGACGACACCAAGACATTCCGCCAGCCAATGCAGATGGGCACACACACCACCGCCACATCCGTCAACCTCAGCTTTGCCGACACCGCCTACACCAGCTTCGACCAGGTCTCGCCCCTCGCCTATTCGGGCAGCGCCACTGTCACCGCCCCCGTCGTCTTCGCCGGCTACGCCATCGTCTCAGGCCCCAACAACTACCTCGGCTTTGAATCCAAAGAATCTCTCAAAGACAAAATCGCACTCATCCTCAACTACGAGCCCATCAACGAAGACGGAACCTCACAATGGCGCGAAGAGGGCTGGTCGCACAACAGCCGACTCACCTACAAAGTCACCGCACTCCAACGCCGCGGAGCCGCAGGCGTCATCATCGTCAACCCACCCAAAGCCATCGACGACCGCGCCCAGGTGCTCGAATCCGTCGAGTCCACTGCATCACCCAGCAACCGTGTCGGCGATCGCTCCGGCCCGCAATACGACATCCCCGTTGTCCACACCACCCCCACCGTCGCCGAATCAATCCTCGCCTATCTCGGCAGCGATGCCGACCTCGCAGCCCTCACCGAGCAAGCCAACCAAGCAGGCATCATCAAGCCTCTGGGCGACCCCGAGCAAGCCAAACAGCTCACACTCGCCGTCGAGCTCCAGCGAACCCCGCGCATGACCGACAACATCGGCGCCATACTCCCAGGCCAAGGCGCACTCGCCGACGAATACATCGTCATCGGCGCACACTACGACCATGTCGGCTTCGGCAAGTTCGGAACACGACGCGCAACCGACCGAGGCAAGCTCCACCCCGGCGCAGACGACAACGCATCCGGCTCCTCGGCCAACATCATCACCGCCCAGCTCCTCAAACAACGCTACCAGCTCCTCGCCGAAGACCAGCCCGCACGCTCAGTCCTCTTCCTCTGGTTCACCGCAGAAGAATCCGGACTCAACGGCTCAAAGCACTATGTCGATAACCCCATCGCCCCACTCACCCAGCACCACCTCATGCTCAACATGGACATGATCGGCACCCTCGAGGACGGCATCCTCGAAATAGGCGGCTTCGACTCCGGCGAGGGCTTCGAACAACTCGCAACACCCGCGCTCAAAGCATCCGGAATCACCTACTCCGAAGATGTCTCCGTCGGCTCGGGCCGCTCAGACCACGCCTCCTTCGACAACGCCGGCGTCCCAGCCCTCTTCTTCTTCACCGGCCTCCACGACCGCTACCACGCACCCGAAGATGTCCCAGACCCCGAACTGCTCGACATGGAAGGCGCCGTCCGCATCGCCGCACTCGTCAGCGATCTGGCCTACGACGCCGCCACCAAACCCCAAGACATCCCCCACCCCTCCCAGAAACAAGCCGACACCAGCACCGGCGCCCCAACGGTCCGCATCGGCATCATCCCCTCCAACTCAACCAAAGGCGGCATGCACATCGAACGCGTCTTCGAAGACACCTCCGCCTCCCAAGCCGGCCTCCGCCCCGGCGACCGCATCACCGCATGGAACGGCACGCAAATCGACTCCGTCGAAACCTGGATGCCCCTGCTCGCCACCCACAAACCCGGCGACACCATCACCCTCACCGTCACCCGAGCCAACGAAACCCTCGAACTCGAAATGACCCTACGGGCCATCGAATAACAAATGGGCATACACAAAATCAATCCCGAAGGCGGCTCTGGCGGAAAACGCGGCCACTCAAACATGGATCAACACATGTTCAACGATGAGCTCAAGCGGGCAGCCAAGCGATGGCGACGATTGAACTCGAAAGACACGATCTCAGAACAACTCAGTGACGCAGATAAAGACAAGAGCTATATCGAGTCCAATTGACCCTCAAAACCTCTGCGTGAACTATGCGCCCTCTGCGTTCAGTCTCCAAACAACCCACCCCCGCATTCCTCTATACTGAGCCCATGCGCATCCCCCACATCATCCTCGCCCTCCTCCCCCTCCTCCTCACGGCCTGCGCCACCACGCCCCAAGCAAAGAACAACCCCGCCGCACCACCCGCCCCCTTCGGTGCCATCCCCCCCCCCAGCAGCTCGCCTGGCACGACCACCGCTTCTACGCCTTCGTCCACTTCAACATGAACACCTTCACCGCCGTCGAATGGGGCGACGGCCGCGAGCACCCCGACACCTTCAACCCAACCGACCTCGACACCGACCAGTGGTGCCGCATCTTCAGCGAATCCGGCCTCACCGGCGTCATCATCACCGCCAAACACCACGACGGGTTCTGCCTCTGGCCATCCGACTACACCGACCACGATGTCGCCGCCTCCTCATGGCGCAACGGCAACGGCGATGTCATCCGCGAACTCGCAGAATCCTGCAAGAAATACGGCCTCTGGCTCGGCGTCTACATCTCCCCCTGGGACCAGAACCACCCCGACTACGGCCGCAACGACGACGCCTACAACGACTTCTTCAACAACCAGCTCACCGAGCTCCTCACCAACTACGGCCCCATCGCCAAGGTCTGGTGGGACGGCGCCAACGGCGACCGCAACAACCCCGAAAAACACCAGGACTACGACTGGCCCCGCTTCATCAACACCGTCAACACCCTCCAGCCGGACGCCGTCATCTTCGCCCCGCCCTACGCCAATGTCCCCGGCGGCATCCGCTGGGTCGGCAACGAATCCGGCCACGCCAACCCCACCCAATGGGCCACCCACCCCCAAGGCGTCGAAGAAGACCCCGCCACCCTCAACACCGGCATCGAAGGCGCCCCCACCTGGTTCCCCGCAGAAACCGATGTCTCCATCCGCCAGGGCTGGTACTGGTCGAAAAACACCGACGACACGGTCAAGTCTGTTGATGAACTCCTCAAGATCTATTACGAATCCGTCGGGCGCAACACCAATCTGCTGCTGAACTTTGCTGTCGATCAACATGGCCAGATCCACCCTGACGAAGAGCAAGCAATCAGATGTATGAGCAAGATACTGGGGAAGACATTCTTCAACGATGTGATTGCATATCAGCCCGCAGTTTCCAGCGCAACCCGATCAGACGAGTATGCCGCATCAAACATTACAGACACGAACGACAAGACATACTGGGCCGCACCCGATGGTGTCAAGGCCGCAACTCTCACCGTTGATATCAAACTCGGCTCACTCATCACGCATGTCATCCTGCAAGAGCACATCGAACTGGGGCAACGCATCCGCGCCTGGAACCTCGAAGCTCATGTGTTCGGGGAATGGAAACAAATCGCTGCAGGCACCACGATTGGCAATCTCCGCATCATTGAACTCGATTCAGTCCCTGCCGCAGACGCTATCCGACTCAACATCACCGATTCGCTCGCGAGTCCGACACTTGAACGCATGAGCGTGTACGACGCAATCTTCTCGAACCCAAACCCATTCTGATCCGCTGAACCCAACCGCCCCCAACCACCAAACACGCCTCACCAACCTCTGCGTGACCTTTGCGCCCTCTGCGTTCAAAAAGGAACACAAACGCCCCTACCATCCCCCATGCCCCAGAACAAAGCCAAGCCAGAACTCGAAACCGTCGAACCCATCGGCGCCCGCGTCCTCATCCGCAAAGACGAGGACAAGAAGCAGACCAAGTCCGGCATCCACCTCCCAGACAAAATAGAAATCCCCACAATCACCGGCCGCGTCGTCGCCATCTCCGCCCAGGTCGAGTCCGACCCCGACTACCCCATCCGCAACTACGACCGCATCCTCTTCAACCCCAAGCACGCCATCCCCGTCGACTTCGAAGGCGACAACCGCCTCTTCGTCATCCCCGTCGAAGACATCGTCGCCGTCTTCCGCAAAGACACCTGATCTCCTCCCCCGTCCTGACGGGGGAGGTGCCGACGAAGTCGGCGGAGGGGTCTTCCTCTCCTCCCCCGGGCCTCCGGGGGAGGTGGCACACGAAGCGTGACGGAGGGGGTCCCCCAAACACCAACTGGATAGACCATGACCACCTTCCCCCCCTGCCCAACCTGCCAATCCCCCGACACCTACCACGACGGCACCCTCTTCGTCTGCCCCGCCTGCGCCCACGAATGGACCCAAGCCGACGCCCAAGCCGCAGCCGAGGCCTCCACCGTCCGCGACGCCAACGGCAACCCCCTCGCCGACGGCGACACCGTCACCGTCATCAAGGACCTCAAGGTCAAGGGCTCATCCCTCGTCGTCAAAGGCGGCACCAAAGTCAAAAACATCCGCCTCGTCGACGCCGACCACGACATCGACTGCACCATCCCCGGCATCGGATCGATGGGCCTCAAGTCCGAGTTTGTCAAAAAGGCGTAAGCCAACACCGAACATCACCGACAAAGGGTGCCATGCAGGTGACGAAGTCTCCTGCATGCTCTTCTCTGCGCCCTCCGCGCCCTCTGCCACCTCTGCGTACCCTCTTCGTCTTCCCTGATGGCCGATGGCTAGTGGCTGATGGCTCCTCCCCCCCTACCCTTCCCGCATGCCCCGCCTCGACCCCGCCACCCTCGCCCTCCCCAACCTCCCCGAGCACCTCCCGCTCCCCCGCTGGTCCCGCGCCCCCGGCCAGGCCCCCCTCGACATCACCCTCCGCCCCCCGGGCTCCAAATCCATCACCAACCGCGCCCTCCTCCTCGCCGCCCTCGCGCCGGGCACCTCCACACTCCACCACCCGCTCACCGAAGCCGACGACGCCCAGCGCATGCTCGCCGCCATCCAACAGCTCGGCGCACGCGTTGACGCATCCGATCCAAACCAGCTCTCCATCGAAGGCGTCGGAGGCCACTGGCGCGTCGATCCCAACAACGCCACACTCGACCTCAACAACGCCGGCACCGCCACCCGCTTCCTCACCGCCGCCGCCCTCCTCGCCGACGCCCCCCTCACCATCACCGGCAACGCGAGAATGCAACAACGCCCCATCGCCGAGCTCGCCACCCTCCTAGAGCAACTCGGCTGCACCATCACCTACCTCGCTGCCGAGGGCTGCCCCCCACTCACGATCACCCCACCACTCTCCTCCCCCGGGCTTCCGGGGGAGGTGCCGAGTCCCCGAGGCGGAGGCGGTCCCCTCTCCTCCCCCGTCCTGACGGGGGAGGTGGCCGCCGAAGGCGGACGGAGGGGGTCTTCGTCCACACCCAACCCACCCACCCTCCCCATCGCCCCCACCCAATCATCCCAGTTCGTCTCCGCCCTCATGCTCACCGCCGTCTTCCTCCCCCAAGGCCTCACCCTCACCTTCCCCCGCGGCATCACCTCCCAGTCCTATGTCCAGATGACCCTCGACCTGCTCGACCACCTCGGCGCCAACACCCGCGCCGCGTCCGACCTCAGCGTCATCCAGATCAAGCCCGGCCTCAACCCATTCCAACTGGACATCGAGCCCGACGCCTCCGGCGCCACCTACTGGTGGGCCGCCGGCGCCCTGCTCCCCGACGCCACCATCCGCGTGCAGGGCTTCGACCTCAAAACCAAATCCCTCCAGGGCGACGCCCAGTTCCCGCTTCTCCTCGAGCAGATGGGCTGCACCCTCCAATCACGCGACAACACGCTCGCCGTCAAAGGCACTCGCGATCTCAATCCCATCATCTGCGACATGCGCGACATGCCCGACGCCGTCATGTCCCTCGCCGCCGTCGCCGCGTTCGCCCCCGGCACCACCATCGTCAAGGGCGTCAAAACCCTCCGCGTCAAAGAGTGCGACCGCATCGACGCGATGAAAACCCAGCTCGCCAAGCTCGGCGTAACCATCACCGACAACCTCAACGGCGACGAAGACACCCTCTCCATCACACCCCCGCCCGAAGGCATCGACTGCTCCGATACCGCCCCGCCCGTGTCCTTCGACACCTACGACGACCACCGCATGGCCATGTCCCTGTCCCTCCTCGCCCTCCGCCGACCCAACATCACCATCAACGACCCCAAGTGCGTCGCCAAAACCTACCCCAACTACTTCCAGCACTTCGCGAAGATGTACACCAACCCATAATTACATCAGTATTTCGTTGCATTTATCCCTGATGGCGATAGGGTGGAAATGCGCACAGCATCATACTTGAACAGGAGAGACGATTATGAAACTGGCACACATCTGGATAACAGCCGGCACCGCAGCCCTCTGCTGCGCGAGCATCGCGAACGCAGACGTCATCACCGTAAGCATCAGCGGCTTCTTCCAGGATATCGATGACCCAAACAACTATCTCATGGGCGGTGACCGTTGGATAGCTTCAATCGACATCGATACTCAAAATACCATAACTACAGATCAATTTGACGACACCCGTTTCTATACAGGCGAAGCAACATACACGCTCGGCAACAGGGCAGAAGTCTCAGTCAGTTCAAGATTGCAAGTGTCCAATGGCACACCGAATGACCCAAATGGCCTCGACTTCGATGCGCTCGCTATTGAAGTTTTCGGCATCGGTCTCGACGCAGGCGGATTTTACGCACTTGATTTTTCTGCCCTCACCCTTGATTCCCGAGAGCTTCCTCCGCTGGGCCTCACATTTGGAGACGGATTTACACCGGGCATCGTCGGAACCGATCTAGATGTCAACGGGACAAACTTCGAACTCGTCGCCGACACCATCGCCGTCACCCCCACACCGCCGAGCACCGCCATGCTCGCCCTCGCCGGCCTCACCGCATCACGACGCAGGCGATAAAAGCCCCCTCAACCAATGCTCCACAGCGGCCCCAAGCGGGCCGTTTTTCGTTGACCGCACGCCGTGCCCCCCGGCACCATCCGCGTCGCCCAATGCCCGCCCCCACGACACACAACACTCCCCAAAGCTTTCCACGAGGATCCATTCACCTGCAAGCACGTCACTTTGATTGAAAAACAAGTTGCCCCGTCCCGGTCGCGTTGTATGTTCAAGAAACACCACACACCGGAGAAGCAGTCATTATGCGCACACGTTTCCTGATCGCACTTCCCTGTATCCCCGCACTATCGCTCGTAACGAGCGTGGGCCACGCCGATGTTGTCGCTTCGCACACACAAACAAGCCCATTCTCCGGCACATTCAACTCCGGCGCAGGCATGGCCGAAGACGACGGAATTATCTACGATAACCGCCAAGCCCAGTCGTTCATCACCAACGCCAGCGGCACCCTCTCCACGATCAGCTTCATCGCGGCAAAGTCGAGTTTCAGTCCAACCACCGCGGATCTTCGAGTGAGCCTCACAACATTCGCATCCGGCCAACCCGGGACCACCCTCGCATCCCGGCTCGTGTCACTCAGCACATTCGAGGACAGCATCGCCTCGTATGACGAGTTCTCGCACGCCATCGATTTCAGCGCATCAGCAATCATGCTCGAAGCCGACACGCAATACGCGCTCGTCTTCTCATCCGATACCGCGAACGCCAACTACCGCCTCTACGGCAACAGCGAGGGCTACCTCCAAGGCGCGAACTACTTCTCTCAAAACGGCTCAGCATTCAGTGTGCGAACAGGTGATCTGTTCTTCCAGGTAGAAACCGGCATCCCAACCCCTTCAACCGCCGCACTCCTCGCCCTCGCCGGCCTCACCGCAACACGCCGTAAACGCTAAACACCATCCCAACCCAATCACCCTCGGCCCAAATGCGGGCCGTTTTTCTTGCGCAGAGATCGCTGCCATGCAGGCACTCTCTCCGGTTCCGGCATGCCCTTTCAAACCCAACCGCCCCAATGACCAGTACAGCAAGTCCTCCACACTCCGCGCACTGCAGCTTTACATGAGCGCCGCGATGACTCAGCGACACTCGTCGTATGAAGGTGGTGAGCGTCAGAAAAATAGAGACGAAGGTGATTGATGCACCAGTCCGGGTTCAACGCCATACCACCAGAGCCATACCACCAGAAGGGTCAAGCCCATCGCGACCGCAACTTCATCACAATCACTCCTCGCTACGCGGCTCAGCTCCCAGCACTGAGCTCGAGCAATGCCCTTTCGACCCGTTCGAGCCGCTGCTCCATCGACCGCATCTGCGTCTGCTGCGCCTTGACCGCCTCGACCAGCATTGCGGTCACCCGCCCGTAGTCAATGCCGACCGGCTCGCCATCATCATCAAAGCTCACGATCTCGGGCAGCACCTCAGCCATCTCCTCGGCGATGAAGCCGATGTCCGGTTTGCCGCCGCGCTCGTCGCTCCAGCGATAGCTGACACCGCGCATCGAAAGGATGGTCTC
This sequence comes from Phycisphaerales bacterium UBA1924, assembly GCA_965283805.1. Lineage (GTDB taxonomy): Bacteria > Planctomycetota > Phycisphaerae > Phycisphaerales > UBA1924 > UBA1924. Next base: position 1,314,018 of record CBDIPV010000001.1, read on the forward strand.
GATCGAGTCCATCAGCGGCTCGATGTCCTGCTTCAAAGCGCGGCTCGATGTCTGAACCAAAGAGCCCCCAACATAAACAGGCCCCCCGGCCTCATTGAGCTGCAGGATGTCCAAGCCGCCGTTCCCCGCGTCGATGTGCGCATCCGTTTCGTTCTCGATGTAGAACCGCATAGCTTTCAGCCCGCCGAAGAAGTCCTCACTCACGAGCGAGATGCCGTTCTGTCGGTCATCAAATGAATCAGTCTTCTGCCTCACGATAAGAGTCCCGAGTTCGACAGGGTCGAGACCCGAGGTGTTGACAAGCACGCTGCTCTGATCGGTCATTGAGACCAGCGGCACGCCGGATCCCGTAAAGTCATCCGGCGTGAAGTTGAGGGCCCCATCACTCATGTTGACCAGGTAACGGCGCTCGACGCCATCGTCATCAATGAGTTCCAACCTCGGCGATGCGACGCGGTTCCCGGTGTTCTCGATGCGGATCGTGGGGTTTGGATCGTTCAATCGAAGATCCGCGTTACCCGAAGCCAGGTCGTTCAGAACCGTCAACGCTGCGCTCGGCCCTTCGAGCACAAGCCCGCCCTGCTGGAGCAGTCGCGCCAGCGGTCGATCCCCCGGAGCGTTGTCGTTGGTGACCGCAAGGTCTCCCGAATCATCAGGCCCGACGATCAAGTTGTTCGCGGAACTCCCATCGTAAAACTGCACACCCGCGATCACCGGCGGGCCGTTCGGCGCCGCCGGCGCGTACGAGAAGGTCAGCAGCGGCCGCTCATTCTGGATGATCGCCGTCGCCGCCACACCGGCCTGCGAAGAGATCCCGTTGACCAGCCCCAGGTCCGTGATCAGGCTCGGCCCGCCGGACAAGTGCAATGGCGCCAAGCCCAGCGGCCGACCGATCGCGACATGGCCCGAGATCGAATCCGCCGAGAGAATCGGCGATGACAATCCGGGCGCTGTAAGCCGCGCATCACCGAGCGAGGGATAAAAAGCCCACTCGACCATGCCCGAAAGATCAAAGCCCCCGCCCATTGGCGCGGTGAACACGCCGCCGGGATCGACCCGCGCCACATCCGGATCGTTCACCAACCCCGCGAACGAGTGCACAACATCCGTGAACTCGCCGAAGTTCGATCTCCCGACCTGCTGATTGCCGCCAAGGCCGAACTCAAGCTCTGTCCCGTTGGTGTTGAACTCAACCGTGTAGAACTGGTTCGCGTCGAGAACAGTCTCGCCACTCGCACTGAACGAAAAGTCCTCGATCGGCGCATTCGTAAACTGACCCGATTCGATGATCGGTCCGCCGAGCCCCTCGCCCAGTCGCAGATTCCAGAACGGAAAGCCGCCGAATGCGTTGATGTTCGCCTCGAACGCTCCGCCAGCGAAGAGCGATGCTTCGCTCGCCCGGAACGACTGCCAGACACTGCCAGTGAACGCGGGCTCATCAGTGACCTCCGTCGCGCTGCTGAGTTCGACATCAGCAGTCGCGCTCTGAAAGCGCACCGCACCCGTCCCATCAACCGATGCACCAGCAGCCTGTGTCGCCAACGGCGTCGGCGTGATCGGCGTCCTGGGGCTCAACACCGTTTCCCGCGGCCCGCCCGGATCGATCGTGATCTCCAGATACCGCACCCCGTTCGAGAACGCAGAATCAGGGAAGTCGATCAACGCGCGGAAGAGCCCGTTATCGACCTCGACCAGCTGCGCCGCCGTGGGCCCAGCGATCGGAGATGCACTCTCGGGCGTGCTGTAGAGCGCGAAACGCATCCCGATCTGTCCTGTAAAGGGAGATCCGCCATCATCGAGCACGCCCTGATAGGTGAACCCATCCAGAACACTCGCGCGCGACACTTGAGGCGCAATGAACGGGAGTAAAACCATCGCCCCAACGAGCGATGCACGACAATACATCCGAAATGACATTGATCCAACCTTCCAGAAACAAACAGCAGCGCTCCCGCGAGCGCAAACCTATACCCTCAACCTAACCGTAACGCGATACAGAGTCAACACTTCATCTCGCAGCCTCTTCAGTCCTCCACATCCCCTGTATCCCAGATACTCCCAAATTACAGCATCCTCACCGCCCCGTTCCCCGCGCTTCTCTTGAAGTAATTCGCACCCCTCGCGTTCAACCTACTCCACTTGCGCTCACTGCGTTCCCGCTCCACGAATAGTCAGTGGCTGATGCCCACCTCCCCTCACTGGCCCCCGCAAGCACAATCCGATACCCTCTCCCCATGCCAAACCCACACGAACAGCCCGACCGCCCATCGGACACGCCAAACCCACCCCGGCCGACCAAGGGCTCCTTCATCGCCCGCTTCCTCACCATCGTCGAGTGGCTCGGCAACCTCCTCCCACACCCAGTCACCCTCTTCGCGCTCTTCGCACTCGCCATCGTCATCATCAGCGCCATCACCACCGCCGCCGGCCTCACCGTCGAAGACCCCCGCCCTGGCCAAGCCGGCGTCATGATCACCACCCAATCCCTCCTCGCCCCCGACGGCATCCGCTGGATGTTCCAGAACATCGTCTCCAACTTCGCCGGCTTCGTCCCCCTCGGAACCGTCCTCGTCGCCCTGCTCGGCGTCGGCGTCGCCGAAAAATCCGGCCTCCTCACCGCCGTCATCCGAGGCCTCATCCTCGCCGCCCCGCCCCAACTTGTCACCCTCGTCGTCGTCTTCGCAGGCGTCGTCTCCAACACCGCCTCCGAGATGGGCTATGTCGTCATCATCCCCCTCGCCATGGCCGTCTTCCACGCACTCGGCCGCCACCCCCTCGCCGGCATGGCCGCCGCCTTCGCCGGCGTATCCGCCGGCTACTCCGCAAACATCCTCGTCGGCACCGTCGATCCCCTCCTCGCCGGCATCACCGAAGAAGCCGCACGCCTCATCGACCCCGCCTACGAAGTCTCGCCAATCGCCAACTACTATTTCATGGCCGTCTCCACCTTCCTCGTCACCATCATCGGCTGGCTCATCACCGCCAAAATCGTCGAGCCCCGACTCGGCAAATACGACGACAGCATGGGCGACGAAACCCTCGAACCCGCCACCAGCATGGACAAGCTCACGCCCCTCGAAAAGAAAGGCATCAAGCTCGCCGGCGCATCCGTCCTCCTCCTCACCACCGCGCTCATCATCCTCGCAGGCCCCCGCTACGCATTCCTCGACTGGGCAAACGCAATCCCCGGCTGGGGCGTCCTGCGAAACCCGGACCTGAGCGCCACCGGTCCCGAGTCCTTCCGCCCCATGCTCCGCTCCGTCGTCACCTTCATCCTCATCGGATTCGTCATCCCCGGCTTCGTCTACGGCAAAGTCGTCGGCACCATGAAGAACGACCGCGACATCATCGACGCCATGGACCACGCCATGCGCTCCATGGGCCTCTACATCGTCCTCGTCTTCTTCGCCGCACAGTTCGTCGAGTTCTTCAACTACTCAGGCCTCGGCCAGGTCCTCGCCGTCATGGGCGCAGACGCACTCGTCGCCATGAAGCTCGACAACCCCCTCGTCTTCGTCCCCTTCATCCTCATGTGCTGCTTCGTCAACCTCATGCTCGGCTCGGCATCCGCCCAATGGGCCGTCACCGCGCCCATCTTCGTCCCCATGCTCATGACCGTCGGCTACAGCCCCGAAGTCATCCAAGCCGCCTACCGCATCGGCGACTCCACCACCAACATCATCACCCCTATGATGTCCTACTTCGGCCTCATCCTCGCCGTCGCCACCCGCTACAAACGCGACCTGGGCATCGGCACCATGATTGCCACCATGCTCCCATACTCCATCGCCTTCATCATCTGCTGGACCGCCCTCTTCTACATCTGGGTCTTCCTCTTCGGCCTCCCCGTCGGCCCCGGCTCACCAACCCTCTACCCAGCACCATAAACATCCGAGTACCCGTACCCGCCGTCCCCAGCGCAGTGCACCCAACCCCCATCCACACCCACTCTCCTCCCCCGCTCCTGCGGGTGAGGTGGTCCGCCGCAGGCGGAACGTCTTCTCTCCTCCCCCGTCCTGACGGGGGAGGTGTCCGCGCAGCGGACGGAGGGGGCTCCCCTCTTCCCCTAGTGGCTAATGGCGAGTGGCTAGTCCCTAATCCCTCCCCCCAATCGCCCTCATCAAAGCCATCCGCCAAGCCACCGCCCTGGGCCTCAAAGAATCAAAAGACCTCGCCGACGACTTCACCGACGGCCACCAGCCCACCATTCACTGCCTCTCCGAAGACCACGCCCTCCACCTCATCGACGACGCCGCCCAACTCGGCATCACCGCCAAACACACCGACCAGGCCTGATCAAAACAACCGCACGAAGGGTGCCATGCAGGTGCCGTCCCCGGCTCCTGCATGTCCTTGGTTACATTCAGAACATGCAGGAGACCCTGTCACCTGCATGCCACCTGTGTTTGATGACCTTTAACTCAACTACAAACCGGGTATCTTCCGCAATCTCTTCTTGAAGATCTTCATCGCCATACGCCGTATCTGATCCGCATCGCGAGCCACAGGCACGCCGTGCCCATCGTCAACCAACTTGCACTCCAGATCGAACTTGGTCGCAAACGAGACCAACTCTTCACAGAACTCCATCGAGTTCGGATCACGACAATCGATCCGTGCGGTCACACTGGTATTCTCACGCTCACCCTTTGGCGGGAAGAGATCAAGTCGCGAACCATCCTCGGCCCCATACATAAAGAACCCAGGAACGATCTCGTGTGCGTCACCGAAAGCGTTGCCCCAGTACGCTTCCACCTCGGAGAGGGGCAATCTGGAGGTGCATTCGAACTGTATGTCTACTTACCACAATGCCATCATACACCCTTGATATCCGCCGGGTGCCATGCAGCTGCCGTCCCCGGCTCCTGCATGTCCTTGAAACCCCTCAGAACATGCCACAGCCTATAAGGGCTTCTGGAATGTGATTGAATCCACTAGTGAATGCTCGAACTGACCTATAAACTCGACAAACATACCGCTTGCGTAGAGGATGAAATCAAGACCGGGAATATCTAAAAACACTTGCTCACCACAGTGTTTGCAAGATTGCTGTATTACCAAACCCATTACGTCAGACTGGTTCTTGGCCAATGGCTCTGCAAGTAGCTCTGAATACTCCCAATAACGCGTTGCAATATGCTTGCGAACTATCGCCCAATCAGAGTACCTAGACAAACTCGCTTGCAAATTTTCGTCGCTATCATTAAATTCCATTCTATCACCGCTTGTGACCAGCCCCACATCTCCGACTTCGTCGAACATTAGTTTTTCGACCATGTCGGCTGAAATCGACTCGATACAGTATTTCTTTTGCCTTAACAGTATCATATGCGTCGCCAATGCAAAAATTCGCAACTCAACCACTGCACGAAGTCGCACATCCACATCTCTATTCCGAAAACGATCTCCCAATCCATTGCAAACCGACTCATTGTTTATCTTGTACACACTTGACCACAAAAGACTTTTAGACAATACATGGCAACCATTTGTATTTAAAGTAGGCCTTGTATTTGTCGATTTCTTCTTGAAAAACATGCGATCACCCTTTCGCGCTACCTGTCATTGCATTCCGAATCACGCCATAGCAACGACCCCGGCTCGGACATGCCTAGGCCAAACTTATGCAGGAGACTCCGTCACCTGCATGTCGCAGATCCGCCTGGGCGGGCCACCCAACCCAACTCCCCTTCGAGCCCTTCGCGCCCTTCGCGTTCAACCCCACCCCTCTTCTCCGCGTCCTCTGCGTGACCTCTGCGCCCTCTGCGTTCAACCCGCAAACCCAACGCCTACGCCCCCCCACCCATCTCATCAATAAACGCATTCGCCTCATCGATCGACGCCTCCATATCCGCGATCAACGACGCGATCTCCCCCTCCAGCTCACCCAGCGTCGAATCCAAACTCGCAATCGCCCGCGCATTGAGATTGTGCTTCAAAAACAACACCTGATCGTTGAACGCCGCCAGCACCGGCCCCATCTTCCCCTCGGCCTTGCGCATCGAGTACAGCACATCCCCGAACCGCTCCCGCGTGTCATCGAGCTGCCGCGCCGAAGCGTTCCGCAGCGACTCCGTCGCGTACTCATCCAGCTCGTCTTCCCACTCGTTGAACAGCGCGTTGGCCACCCGATCAACCGACCGGATCTTGTCGCTCACCCGCTCCGCCCGGTCCTCGGCCCGCCCCAGCTGGCTGCTCAGCCGCTTGTACGCCGACTCCAACTCGCCCCCGTCATACCCCGACAGCGACTTGAGCTCATCGAGCGTGCTGGCGAACTGCTCCTTGGCCGACACCTGCGCCTCGCGTGTCTCATCCACCCGGTCCACCAGCTGCTCCCGCTTGGGTGTCCCCAGCGTCTCCCGCAGCGCAATCCCCGTCGACGAACACCCACCCAGCCCGCTCAACACAATCAAGCCACAAACCGCCAACACCATGACATTCCGCATACTCGGCCTCCAATCCTGAACTGGAACCATCATACCAGATCGTTCCCGCATAGAATTCCAGGCAATGCAGGAACAACTCCCCCAATCCTCACCCAGCCATGACCGCAAGCGGGTCATTCTGCACATCGGGTGGGAAAAGACAGGCACCACCGCCATCCAGAACTTCTGCGGCCGCAACACCAAGTGGCTCCATCGCCACGACATCGACTACCCCAGCGTCAACGACACCTCACAGCATGTATTCATCCATACCGAGCTGGCAACGAAGAACCCGCAACGCATCCGAACATTGATCGACCGAGTACGAACGATTGTCGATGAATCCCCCTGCCCAACGGTCATTTTCTCGCACGAGACACTGCACCTCGACGACGCCACCGTCATCCGCGAGATGCTCGCCCCCTACGACACCCGGATCATCGCCTATGTCCGCAACCCGGCCGATGCCGCCATCTCACACTTCGCCACCCTGATCCGCTACGGAGCACTGCCCGCGCACAATCTCCCCCGAGCCGTCCGCTTCTACGCCAAGACCCTGATCCCATGCTTTGACTATTACTGGGCCCTCGAGAGTTTCGCCGCCAACTTCGGACGCGAAAACCTGACCGTGCGCCACTACCACCCCGACGAACTCATCGGCAACCAGAGCGTCAGCGACTTCCTCGCCATGATCGGCCTCACCGATACCGACGGCTCATCGTGGCCGCAGACCCGCGCCAACCCGTCGATCGATGCCGACCAGCTCCGCCTCGTTGCACGCGTCACCCGCGCCTGCCCGGGCCTGACCCCCCCACAACGCAAAGAGCTCGCACGCACGCTCTTCGACAAGATCATCGCCCAGCTCGGCGTCTCCTCAGATCGCTCCGTGCAACGCTTCGTATCCCCCACGCTCCGCCAAAAAATAATCGACCACTACGAGCCCAACCTCCGCCCCCTCTATGACCGCTATTTCGATGGGCGCCAAATCTTCCACAACACAAGCCCCGCGGCATATACCGATCCCATCGACCACGATCAAGTTCACGAACGGGTCATCGCCATCGCCCGCGTGATCAGGAAAACAAATCTCGTCCCGCCTCGTATCACAAGAGATGTGCTCGCACGCGACCCATACGCCCACCGCGAGCAACAACGACCACCCTCCGCAACTTCACAACCAGCGAACCAACTCGAATCGCTCAAGACTCAGCCCACGAGCGGATAACCCAGTTTCTCGATGGCCCAGCCAAACCGCTCCTCAACCCTGCGGATGCACTGATCGTCCAGCGCGGACCGCCACTGCATCGCCGAGCTCTCGAATATATGGCCCGATGTGGCCCGGATGTCTGCCTCAGACCGCTCGCCGAACAGCGAGGATCTCCAGTATGCGTCCAAGGCGTTGATGAGGTCGTGCCCAAACACGCCCAGATGGACCAGCGCCGCGTGGAAGCGCCGCATGTCATGGTCCTCGATGAGCTCCTCATACTTGATATCGAGGATGACGCCCTGGCGCTCGAGGTTGGCCATCTGCTCGATGCTCCAGCCCATATGGGTATCCATCTCAAAGGCGAGCTGATCCTCAAGGGAGGCGTAGCCGCTGAGTTTCTGGCGGAAGCTCTGGCCGCCCCACTTGGGATCTGGAACATCGAGCCACGGCTCATTGCCCTTGAGATGGAAGCGGACGGCCGAGAGGAGCATGTCGCGTGGGTCTCGGATGATGTGCAAGCCGCGGACGCCCGGGGTCTGCTTGCAGCCGGTCAGGTCGGGGATCACGCCGTGATAGTCAAAGAAGACAACGCGTTGCTCGGGGTTGTCGGCGCGATGCGCGGCGAGGCGGGCTTCGAAGCGTTGCTGGCGGTTGGGGGCGATGTACCAGGCGTCTTCGTCGGCGTTGAGGTGGTCGAAGAGCCAGCCGTTGGCTTGGGCGATGCGGATGAAGGTGGTCATCATCCAGACCGTGCCGGACTTGTGGTGGGTTGCGATGATGATGTGTGGAGGGCTCATTGGGGAGTATTGTAGTGGAATGCAAAGCAGACGCCCAGCGGGGATGGATCCGCTGGGCGTCGGTGATGGGGTCTGGTTTGATGGAGGGGATCAGCGGCGGCGGCGGGTGGCGATGAGGGCCATTGAGCCGAGGATGGCGCTGGTGGCGGGCGCGGGGATGACATTGAAGTCTATGGAGAGCTCGGTGAGGTCCGAGCCGGTCTGCTGGATCCAGAGGGTGTAGTCGCCTTCGCCCAGTGAGGTGAGGCCGCCGGAGAGCTCACCGAGGATGTTGGTGCCGGGGAGGTCGGGGGCGGTGAGGACGAAGCCGGCGAGGCCGGGGCCGGTGAACATGTCTGGGTCAAAGTCGAAGAATGAGTCGAAGGCGAGGCCGACGAATGCGGTGGCGTCGTTGCCGCCGGCGGGGTTGGTTGCGGAGAGCAGGGTGATGGTTTCGATGGATTCGCCGGCTGCGAGTGAGAAGGTGTAGTAGTCGCGGTCGCCGATGCCGGGGACGCCTGAGTCAACGACGCTGTTGGTGACGATGTTGCTGCCGAGCGAGAAGTCGAAGAAGGTTGGTGCGAAGCGATCGTCTGAGAAGTCGCCCAAGACGGCTTCGTCGAATGTATTGGCGATGCCGGCGGTTGCGATGGTCGCGGTCGCGGCGAGGGTGAGTGCGGTAATCGTGGTTTTCATCTCTCTCTCCTGTCTTATTCATGTCAACAGCGGCGGGCGACCACGCCCGCTGCGGTTGGCTGTTCGTATGACAGTATGAGACGGAGGCAACTGTTTGCTGGTTTTGTGCCGAAATGTGGGGGTTTTTGGGATTGGGAGCGGATGGGGGCGGGGTGGTTTTATCGGGCATGGGGTGTTTGGGGCGGGGGGTTGGGGGGTGGAGGGTGTTTGGGGAGGTCGCCTGCGTCGCTGGGGCGGGGGAGGAGCAAGAGCCCCCTCCGTTCCGCCTGCGGCGGACCACCTCCCCCGCTGGGGCGGGGGAGGAGCATGGGGCGTTGGCTTTGCGGGCGGATTCGAGGAATCTGGCTTTGATGGCGGCGTGTTTGGGGTTACGGGAGGTGGCGGCCTGGTCGAGGTCGGTGGCGGATTGGAGGGCTTCTTGGGCGATGGTGCGTTGGAGGGACTGGGTTTGGAGGTGGGTGTGGTCGGCGATGAGGTCGCTGCGTTGGTGGGCGATGCGTTTGATGGCTGCCGCGGCTTGGCGGTAGGCGTCGGAATCCATGATGTCGGCGAGCTGCTGGAGGGTGATGTTGTGGAACTCGCAGATGAGGAGGGGGGTGAGGGTTTGGTCGAGGAGGTCGGTGAGGAGCTGCGCGGGGAGGGGCTGGGGGGGAGCGGGAGGGAAGACCCCCTCCGTTCCGCCTGCGGCGGACCACCTCCCCGCGGGGCGCAGGGAGGGACAAGAGGGGGAGGATGGCGGCTGTTCGTTGATAGTGTTGATGCGCATGACTGTGGTCCCTTCGTGCCCGGGGGCGCGCAGGAAGCGGCCCCGTATATGGGGGCGTGGGACGCGATTGTGCGCACGGGGATGGTCGGTGAGCGGGTGCTTGCTTGGGGGTAAGTCGTTGGGGGAAAGGGGGTAGAGAAAATTGTTGTGTGTTTGGGAGATGGGGCGCGGCAGGGTGGGATTTGTGCGCACGGAGGGGGTGATTGGGGGAGGAGGGCTTTGAAGACCTGCTTCAGCTGCGCGTAAGCAGGGCACCCGGCCGAAGGAAGCGGGGACGGCCTCATCGGGGCACCCGGCGTTAATCTGCAAAGAAATTTTCTGGCCAATATATATCGGGAAGTTTACTACGGATTAATTCCGATTCGGATTCATAGCCTCGTTGCTCCAACTCACGAAGAAAATACGGCCATGGCGGGATGTTACTCATGTATGGATTAGCATCCGCCCCCATAAACATACCACCTCCTGGACCACTGTACAAACCACCGCCGGCACCACAGTAAAGACCGCCACTAGGGCCAGCATATAACCCGCCACCAGGGCCTCCATATAGACCTCCACCTGGTCCGCCATAGAGACCGCCACCTGGGCCTCCATACATCCCTCCGCCAACGCCACCGTAGAGACCACCCCCTACACCACCATACGCACCACCGCCAACACCAGCGTGCATGCCGCCGCCAACTCCTGTGTGCATACCTCCGCCTACACCACAATGGAGATTGCGTGGCCATTTATTCTGAGTCATGGTACTCCTTGCTGCTGCGGGTTCGCTGCACTAGCTGTAGAACTAAGTCAGTTATTATACTACCGGACGTGAAGTAGAGGCCAACCTGAATACGCGATACAGCGCAAAGGGGTACTGGCTCGAGTGGATTCGATATCTCTAGGGGGTCGTCCTACGGGAGTGACAGCACTTCGTCCTCGTTCACCGGCTGGGTTGAAGGAAGGCACAGAAGACGGGGAAGGAGGGCACCCGGCTCAATTACTAAACAAATTTAGATTGATATAATTGTGTACGGCATTCATTAAAGAACTTTGGGTTATTTTTGTACTGATCAACAATCCAGTGAGCAAAATCATCGCTATATTGAGCAGATCCATATCGAGGCTGCGCCTTAAACTCTTGTATGTCATCAATATTGTACGCATGACGAATGGATTGTATATCGTATGAATTGATTTTTATACTCTTCAATAATGCGTTGACTCGTTTAATCAACTCTGTTTGCCTGAAGGGGTGAGTGTCGTCAATTGAGACCTGCCGAAATGCTGGTGCACTTGGATCATTCACCAGCCTTATCGTTGTTGGAACGCTTGAATTCGCGTCTTCGTACTCTGAATACACAACATCAATCTGGCTTCCGATCGGAGCTTCTGTTACTTGACGGACTCCCTCCGCCCATGCTTTTCTGGTCTCTTCTAATTTACGCTCAAATATACACCGCACATCATCAGTAACTGCAGGCTCACTTTTCGCACCGTGCCTTACATAGAGAGTGCCTTGACTAAAAGCATTTTTTTGCTTACCATCTCCTAAAGAATAAGTACCTACTTTAGAAAATATTATGGGAAATTCAGACTGTTCTACAAGAAACGTCACAAATTCTTGATTGCCTCGCATCACTGTCTCGATCGTGACGCCATCAAAAACTACTCCAGTGTATTTATTGATTTTATCGACTAGCACAGCTGGATCGATCGCTCTGATTGTGGGCACATCACAATCATCATACGGTGTCAAGTCATTGTTGATCCCAAAAACTATGCACCCACCGCCGGAGTTCGACATAGCGACAATGTCTTTGAGTATCTCGCACCAATCAGCTTGGCTTTGTGGACTGAATGACCTTTTGAAGTCAATGTACTTCGATTCGCGCTTTGCCTTCTTAGCTCGTTCGAGATGGCTTTGCATGCCGTTGATCCAATGTATAATTTCACTAGACTACAAGCAATAGTAGTCAATGGATTACATATGGCTGATCACATCATCCCCAAATTCCGAGCACTTGCGGAGGGTGGCGCCTTCCATGAGGCGTTCGGAACTACGCGTTCCCGAACGTCCCCCACCCGTCGGAATGGCCGCCGAGTGGTTTTGCCAGTGTATCAAGTTCTGCCTGCATTGCCAACACGGCATGATGGCTGAGCATCATGCGTGTTGAGCAGGTCGTTGTCCAGGTCGATACGTCGCCGTCGGCCGAGCATGAAGCGTTGTACCCGAGCTTGCTCGCCGCTTTGGCGATCTGGCGGGCGGCCTTCTTATTTGGCGCAGCGACAGCGAAGTCGATGAGCATGGGGCGATCGAGCGTTGAACCGTGCTCGAGTATCCTTCTGATCGAATCGCCGTCGGCGTCGTTTGGCAGGTCTGGATGATCGCTCATGGATTTAGCCCATGTGCGAGATCACATCATCCCCAAACTCCGAGCACTTGCGGAGGGTGGCGCCTTCCATCTGGCGTTCGAAGTCGTAAGTGACTGTCTTGGCGGAGATTGCGCCGTTCATGCCTTTGATGATGAGGTCGGCGGCCTCGGTCCAGCCCATGAAGCGGAGCATCATTTCGCCGGAGAGGATGACGGAGCCGGGGTTGACCTTGTCCTGGTCGGCGTATTTGGGGGCTGTGCCGTGGGTTGCTTCGAAGATGGCGTGGCCTGAGTCGTAGTTGATGTTGGCTCCGGGTGCGATTCCGATGCCGCCGACGCATGCGGCGAGTGCGTCTGAGATGTAGTCGCCGTTGAGGTTCATGGTGGCGACGACGGAGTATTCTGCGGGTCGGGTGAGTATCTGCTGGAGGAAGGCGTCGGCGATGACATCTTTGATGATGATCTGCTTGCCGGTCTTGGGGTTTTTGAACTCGTGCCAGGGGCCGCCGTCGAGGGGGGTGGCGCCGAAGTGTTCGCGTGCGACTTCGTAGCCCCATTCCATGAAGGCACCTTCGGTGTACTTCATGATGTTGCCCTTGTGGACGAGGGTGACGGATGATTCGTCGTTATCGATTGCGTATTGGATTGCGGCTTTGACGAGGCGTGCGGTGCCCTTCTGGGAGATAGGCTTGATGCCGAAGCCGGTGGATTTGGGGAAGCGGATCTTCTTGTAGCGGTCGGGGAAGGTGTCACGCAGGAGGTGGCGGAACTTGCGGCAGTCTGTTGAGCCTTCTTCGAACTCGATGCCGGCGTAGATGTCTTCCGAGTTTTCGCGGAAGATGGTCATGTTGGTGAGCTCGGGGGCTTTGACTGGGGAGGGGACGCCGGTGAAGTAGCGGACGGGGCGGAGGCAGGTGTAGAGGTCGAGGATCTGGCGGAGGGCGACATTGAGTGAGCGGATGCCGCCGCCGACTGGGGTGGTGAGTGGGCCTTTGATGCCGACGAGGTAGGTGCGGAAGTCTTCGAGTGTTTTCTCGGGGAGCCATTCGCCGGTTTCATCGAAGGCCTTTTGGCCGGCGAGTGTTTCGTGCCATTGGATTTTGCGTTCTTCGCCGTAGGCCTTTTGGATTGCTGCGTCGAATACGCGTACGGAGGCGTTCCAGATGTCTGGGCCGGTGCCGTCGCCGATGATGAAGGGGATGATGGGGTGGTTGGGGACCTGGAGGCCATCTTTGGTCATGGTGATTGGTGCGGCGGATGTGGTGGTCATCTTGGGATCTCCGTATCGGTTTTGATGCCCGTTTCGGGTGTGTGCTTGGTTGAGGGGGATTGTAGGCGGGGTTAGATTTGGGATATTTTGGGATTGTGGTGATATGGGGCGGCTTTGGCGGTGTCTTGTGGGTATCGCGATGGTGCGATTGGAGGATTTGTGATGCGGATTGGACTGATGGCGGCGGTTGTTGGGATGGCGGGGAGCTTGGCGATGGCTGGGGGGAATGCGGCGCTGGAGTACTACCGGGCGTGGTCGGTCATGGATGACACGCTGCAGCTGACGCTGATCACCGGAGGCGAGCGGATGGAACTCACGGAGGACGGCGCCGAGAAGCTCAGGGGCGGCCAGGACACGATCCGGATGCTTTTGAGCGCATCGCAGAGCGGGGTAGCGGACTGGAGGATCGAGTATGAGGACGGACCGCTGGCATTGCTCCCCCACTTGGGACGCCTGCGCGGGAGTTCGAAAACGCTGGCAGCGGACGCGATCCGGTGTGCGGCGGACGGTGACTCTGTCGGGGCCGCGGAGCGTTTGGCTGGGATCTTCCGTATGTGTGAAGATACATCGAACGATCGGGTGCTGATCAGCTCGATGGTGAGCATGGCGATGTCCAACCTTGCGATCCAGCTGACGAATGAGATGCTGGAGGACGGGAAGCTGGGTGAGCCGGAATCCAAGGTGGTGCTGCAAGCGATGAAGGAGCTGAGGACGGATGATCGGTACGGGCTGCGCGATGCGGTGGTTGGGGAGTGGCGGATGATCGCGGAGTATCTGCTGATGAACGCACCAGAGGAGGGTGCGGGGCGGTGGCTGCTGGAGACCATGGGGATGGAGGCTGATGACGCCGAGTCGAAGCGGATCGCGGCGATGGACAAGGATGCTCTGATGCGTGAGCTCGGGGGGTGGTCGGCGTTCTATAGCGACATGCTGGGGGCGTGGGATGCGGCGGATCGGGCGCGGATGGATCTGGTTGTCGAGCGACTCAAGGATGGGGAGTATGGGACGCTGACGCTGGTGATGGCGGCGAGTCTGACTCGGGCGTTTGATTCGAATCAGCAATCAAAGAGAGATTTCGAGGCGTTGATCGGGCGGCTGGAAGGGATCGCGGACTGATGGACAGGCCCGATGTCAGGTCGTTGATGCTGCGGATGCACCGCGGCGAGGAGCTTGCGGCGGAGGCGCTGTGGGCTCTTTTCGCCGCGCGTTTGACGGCGTATGCGCGGGTGCTGCTGCCGAGCGGGCATCGGCACGCGGCGGAGGATGTTGTGCAGGGGGTGTTTGTGAAGGTGCTGCGGATGCGGCGGGGGCAGCTTCGGCGGGTGGAGGACGGGACGGCGCTGCTGTTCCGGATCACACGAAACGAGGCGATCAACGCGGGGCGCGGGGAGCTGCGGGAGCAGGCGCGGCGGCGGGCGTCGGAGATGGAATCATCGGAGACGCTGGAGCGCGAGGATGTACGCCGGATGCTCGATGCGATCGAGGGGCTGGTGTATGAGCAGCGTGAGGTGATCTTGCTGCGATATATCGGGGGGTTGACGGTGGATCAGGTGAGCGCCGCGCTGGGGGTGAAACGGGGGACGGTGGCAAGCCGGGGGCGGCTGGGCATGGAGAAGCTGCGGGAGTCGTTGGGGGTTGAAGCGGGTATTGATTTGGGTGAGGTGCGTGATGGATGAGCTGAAGGCGATGGAGTTTGGTGATGCGGGGGCGATGCCCGATGCGCTGAGGGCGCGGGTGCAGCGGCGTCGGATGGTGCATCGGGCGCGGGTTGGTGGCGGCATGCTGTGCGTGCTGCTGGTGGCTGTGGTTGGTGTGATGTTGGCGCGGCCGAGTGCATCAACGCCGACTATGGATGGGTGGCGCGACGGGGCGGTGATCAGTATTGATGACCCGATGTTTGATGCGCTGGATGGGGGACGCGGGGGATTGGGCTCGGATCTGACTCGGTGGCGTGCGGGGGCGCGGCTGGATGGGGATTGGGCGTTGGAGATGTGAGGGAGGCGTGCAGGTGGGTTTGTGGAATGCGTGGCACAAGCAGTCTGCCTCTCCCGCCATGGACGACAAGTACATGCAGGAGGCTGCGTCGCCTGCATGGCACCCGGTTATGTCCGCCTTGGGCTGATCAAAGCAGGGTACCCGGCTCGGCATGCGATCCCGGAGGTGAGTTCGGCACCGTCGGGCCACCCGCTGACTTCTGAAAAATGAATGCCCATGTTGTGCGGAGGGCACGGGTTGCTCCGCTTCGCGGAGCAACCCGTGGCACCCGGATCGTATCTGTATTGGGGGGTCGCTACCAAGCCCCCTAGTTCTGGTGTGCCGCGGATATGCGCGTTGTGCTTCGACGGAGTTTCTCGTCGCTTACTGGCAGTTGAAATCTGGAGCTGCGAAGAGATAGACGGGGGTGAGTAAAGATGAATATATCTTTAGATATGTTTCACTGGACATGATCTTTTTCGCCTCTATGTTCTAAGTGTGGCCCGGGGGACGAATCTCTGAGTGATCGCTGGGGGCACCACCCTGCGGTTCGCGAGAGGCTTGAAGGCAAGCTTCGACGGGCACACATATAGCCGCACGCATTTCGCGTGTGATCAACAAAATTGAAAGGAAGTTACAATGAAACTTTCAGATATTCAGAATAAGTCGAAGAAAGCAAGCATGATGATGTGTCTGGTCGCGGCCAGCGGGTTGGCCATGAGCAGCTCGACAGGGTTCGCCCAGAGCGGCTGGGCTGAGCCGGACGAGGATATGGAATATGAGCCTGGCGAAGGCCTCCATGAGGAGGAGTGGTACGACCCGACCGATTGGTGGGATGACGACTTTGATGGTCGTCGCGGCCCGACCGTTGACTATGAGTACGACGACTGGGACACCGATTACGACTGGGAAGACGACGACTGGGATTACGACGAGCCGTACGCCGTGTACGACGGCGAGCCGTACATGGTCAGCTGGTGGGACGAGTCGAACACCGAGTTGTACAACGATGGGTATTACGACGGGTACCTTGACGGGTACTACGACGATACATTCGGGTATGACTACCAGAATGCCGCGCTTAGCAGCCGCCCGAACGGGTACAGCTCCGGGTATTCGTCTGGCTACTACGACGGGTATTACGACCAGACCCGTGGGTACGATGCCGACTGGACCTATTACATCTACACCGCCCCGGTGGATGAACAGCGTGAGCGTGCATCCCGAGAACGCAACGGCGATGATGAACGCGAGCGTGGCGATCGTTCTGCCGAAGCGGGCACGGACGATATGAGTTCCCGTCAGGCCTCGAAGGACGCGAAGAACCGTGACAGTACGCGTAAGCGTGGCACGGTGACCAGGGTCGAGCATCTGAAGGATTCGAAGCTGAGCTCGAAGATGCAGGACCATCGCGTTGTCCGCATCACCTTCGAGGACGGCGACAGGGTCGTTGCGGACCTTGGCAAGAAGGCAGATAAGCGGATGGTCGAGAAGGGCGATCGTGTGACGCTGTCTGGCCAGCGCAAGACGCACGATGGACGCACGATGCTCGATGTCACTCGACTGACGGTGAACGATGAGGTCATGTGGAACGCGCAGAGCCACGACCAGCCGCAGGAGATGAGTTCACGATAATCGGCTTTGATATTTCAGTCGCACAGCACGGGCGGGACCGGTGAGCCGGTCCCGCTTTTTTATGACTCTTTGTCGGCATCCCTTTGTGAATCTTGGGGCGTCGTCTGCTTGTTGAGATCGACGGGGAGGGAGTGTCTGGACTCGTTGAAGAAGTGGACATCGCGCTGTGGGAATGGAATGGTGATGTTGTGTTCGCGGAAGAGGGCATCGATCTTGAAACGCAGGTCGGATTCGATCTGGCGTTTGTCGAGGCTTGAGCGGGGTGAGATCCAGAAGTGGACCTCGAAATCGAGGGATGAGTCGCCGAAGCCGGTGAAGAGGACGCGGTTGTCTGATGATTCGAGGACGCGGACATGGTCTTCGAGGAGCTTCTCGAGCGTTTGCTTCACGAGCGAGGTGTCTGAGCCGTATGCGACGCCGACGGAGAGCATGGAGCGCATGCGTGGGTCTGGCAGTGCCCAGTTGGCGACGGCGTTTTCGAGGAGTTGTGAGTTTGGAACGATGGTTGTTACGCCGTCGTAGCGCTGGATGTGTGTTGCTCGGGCGCCGATTTTGAGGACCTTGCCTGTCTCGCCGTTGATTGTGACGATGTCGTTGACCTGGATTGGTCGCTCGAGCATGAGGATCAGGCCCGAGATGAAGTTGTTCATGATGTTCTGGGAACCGAAGCCGATGCCCAGCGCGAGCGCGCCGCCGAAGATTGTGAAGATGGTGAGCGGGACCTGCGCGATCTGCAGGGCGATGATGGCGGTGATGATGAGGAGTATGTAGTAGAGGATGGTCTGGATAGCGCTTGCGGGGCCGGGGTCGACCTTGAGGCGTGGGAGGACTTTTTTGCCGACGCGCCGGGCGATGAGTTTGGAGAGGATGACGCCGGCGACGAATGCGAAGAGTGCGATAATGAGCTGATTGACGAAGACCTCGGTTTCGCCGATGTTGAAGAGCTTCATGTCCCAGAAATGGACGGTGAAGTCCCAGAGGTTGTCGAAGAAGCCAACATTTGGATCCCATTCCGGGAAGCCGCTGAGTTCGAGATCGAAGTCCGTTCCTGCCCCACCTTGGGCCTGATTGGCCTGATCCTTGACCTGTTGGGCGGGTGTAGCGGTGGTGGCGGCGTCCTGGAGCATTGCGAGCATCATGGGTGATGATACGGCGGATTGGGGGCTGATGACCCGCTCCCCCAGTACTTTGGAGATGGTAGATTGACTGGGGCCCAGTGTACGCAGGTTGGTTAGGACTCTGAGTACTGGTGTCTGGTACCAAACGACCGCCAGCGTCCTCGATTCATCAAAGGACGCTGGCGTATAGAAATGGCTTGAGCTCGCTTAGGGTGATGCCATTGGCATGACCCTCTCAACAGTTATCCACAGCCACAGGAATCTCATTTTGAACTATGCTGAACTCGTGATGGAATGCCTGCCTCCTCTGTCTCTGGCCCCTGTTTATGCGCCATGTTTTCGGTTGTGAGCCAGCGTTCATCTCCCCACCAGCTGAAAAGCCACAGGAAAGTATGGCGCGTTCGTTCACGATTCCCGGAGGGTGTTACGACGATTTCAGTCTCGTCGCGGAAGGCACCCCATAAGTTCGATTCGATCTCATGACGAACGATTAGCTGTTGACGCTCATCGTACTGCGTGAACTTCCCGTTGAAGAATCCAAAGAGAGGCAGATAGGACTCTATCTCCGCTTCGAGATACTCGGCTGGTCCGTCTCCCTCGCCGGATTTAGCGAAGACATGCAGCTGGGAGTGCATGAGCGGTACGATGCGGATCTCATAGAGCTCTTTTTCATCAGTCGTTGGGCACTGTACGAACTGTTCGAGCTCATCCACCATTTGCGTAATGCGTGATCTTTCGCTGCTCGTGGATGTAAAGTCGTAGTTCTGAGAAGCGCAGCCAGTCATCGCCAAGCTGGTCGTGATCAATCCAGACCATATAAGTTCAGTTCTCATTTTCAATAACTCCTTTTTGGGCAATGGGATTTCCTGTTCCGAGTTGTTCGGATCAAGCATTCGGCTATCGAGAGGTGCACAACCCATGCACCAGATTGGATGGAATCTTCGAGCGTTTCAGAGAGCTCGCCCATTACGATGATGAACGGGATGATGATGAAGACCAGCGTGCCCGCGGGCATGGCGACAGCGAATGCGCGAATCATCCAGTCCCGGTGTGCTGAGAAATCTCTTCGACGCGCTGCCAGTAGTCCTTTGACCAGGAACAAGGCCCACAATGGGCCGAAGACAACGCGGCCGAAGTAGAGGATGGGCCCTTGGACATCCATGTGGATGAATGTAATCCAGGTGCAAGACACCGCGCTCGCGATCCCAGCGAATACTGCGACGCGCCCGGCCTGACGATGCCAATGAAGATGATTTCTGCGGACGACAGGAAGCATCTGAATGGCGGCGAGTGTATAGAAAACAGAAGCGCCAACAACATGAATCATGAGCGGGAGGTTATCAACCTGGTCTGGGAGAAGCGCGAGGCCCCAGTCCCATTCGAGGATGAGAGGTAGACCTGAGTAGAACACCGAGAATAGTGGTATTACACAGGTGAGGAATAACGCAACATACGCGATTTTTTGTTTCATTGCTTCGCTTCTGGTGTCAAGTCGCTGGTCCGATCCTCCGGATCCGAGCCATCTTCAACCATGAAGACTTCGTCGAGTGGTTTACCGAGCGCTCTTGCGATCATGATCGCGAGCTCGAGACTGGGCGAGTATTTCGCCTTCTCGATCGCGGCGATGGTCTGGCGTGTGCAGCCAACTTTTTCTGCGAGTGTCTGTTGTGTCATCTCATCGTTCTCGAACCGAAGGCGACGGATTGTGTTGGTGATGCGGAGTCTTGCCATGTCAGCATCCGATCCTGTAGCTGGCCAAGCGAACGATGTTGCCCAAGAGATCACCAGCTGCGAAGGAGATGTACAGCAGGGTAAGCCCTGCAACCGCGGGCCAACCGACAGAGAGTGTGACCAACATTCCGATGTACCCAAGAGCTGCAGTGACCAGCGTGACACCCATACCCCGGAGTTGGAATATTCGATCACGCTCATCGACGACTTTGTTGAGCGATCTTTGCTTATCCATAAGCATGAGCAGGATGTTGAATGCGATGGTCAGGACGATCGCTGCCGGAATGGCCCAGACGACGGCGCGTGCCCAAACCATCGTCCCATCCTCGCCAGCGAGCGCCCCGGTACTGAAAAGTTGAACGAGTCGGACGATGATGTAGGTATTGAGCAGGAGGTTGATGATGATGGCAATGATGCTCGCTCGTTCTTCTTTGCTCATTGTGCTCGCCTTTATCCTGGGTGTTCGTGTCATCTTGGTCGCACATACTGTTCGCTTTAGTTTACTCTATGTCAAGTTTGTTTTACATTTTTTGTTTTGCCCGTACCGATTTCTGGTTATCGTCACTGCATGAATGAACCGATCCAGGCATGTTGAAAAGGTCAGAACTGTTCGTTCTGCGTCGGATTGGACATGAAGAACGCGCTGAAACCCTCGATATGGATGACTTGGCAAGAGTCGCTCCCTATCATTTCGACCCCGAAATGCGTCGGGTTCAAGCGTGGGCCGCGAATGGTCACGCCCCGGAACGCATGCGGCAGCTGATCGGAGCATGAATCATGGCAGACACTTACGCGATTATCGAGGAGTCCGGCGGGCAACGCAAGGTTGCTTCTGACGAGACAATCCTGATTGACCTGTACAACGGTGGCGAGGCGAAGGCCGGCGACACCATCACGGTGGACAAGGTGCTCGTGGTCGGCAGCGCCGGTGGCGATGCCAAGATCGGTGCCCCATATGTCAGCGGCGCGAGCGTGACGCTCGAGATCACCGAACCGGTGGTGATGGGCGACAAGCTCTACATCTACAAGTTCCGCCCCAAGAACACCTACCAGCGCAAGACGGGTCACCGTCAGCGCTACACGGCGGTGAAGGTGAGCGGGATCAAGGGCTGAACGCCCCACTGCTCTGAAGACTGAATCAATGAAAAGCCCCGCGGGATACGCGGGGCTTTTTCGTGGTTTCGTTCTTGAGCGAAGGACTGTGATCAGGACTTTGAGAAGATCAACACATTGCGGGCGCGGTCGTTGTCGACATTGGCGCTTTGCCAGTCGGTGCGGCATTTCTGGGTCATGTCGCGCTCGTAGTTCCAGCCGCGTTGATCGAACTTATTGATCCAGTATTCGTTGGGCTGTTCGTTCACATGATCGGTGCCGCCCTGTCCGGGGACGGCGGCGGTGATGAGCACTACGCCTTTGGAGAACTTGCAGCAGAGGTCGAGGTATTGATCAGCGCAGTGTTCGGGCAGGTGCTCGGCGACTTCCGTGCTCAGGACCAGGTCTGATGGTTGGATCTCGGTGGGCATGGCGTCTGATTCGAGGTCGAACTTGTGGACTTCGAGGCCGCGGCTGGTGCACATCTCGATCGCGACCTTGCTGTACTCAAGGCCGCAGACGGGGATATCAAGTTCACGGAAACCGTCCATGATGGCGCCGCTGCCGCAGCCGACATCGAGCACGGAGCTTGGGCTGTAGTGCTCCTTGATCCAGGCCGCGATTTTCCGGCCTGATTCTGCCATGAGCCGCTGCTGGCGTTTGTAGTACGCTGCGTCGTAGAGTTCGTCGTGGTCGGCGGTCTTTTCCAGGTTTTCTTTGGTCTTGAGGACCAGGCCCCTGAGGGGATTGTGCTTGCCGTAGACCACCCCTTTGAGCGACTCTGGCACGAGCGTTCTGTAAATCTGCCGTGCGGCTTTGTACATGCTTGGCATATTGACCCCAAAGTTTCGTTGATCACGCGGGTTCGGCGGTGAGGTTTCTCACGCTGGCTTCTCGGCGGATGCGTTTGTTGGCTGCTTCGGCCTGGGCCTTGGCGACGGTTTCGGCTTCGAGGAAGTCTTCGCCGAAGCGGAAGAGGCGGAATGAGTTACCGATGACGAAGACATCGGGGATGAAGTGGAAGAAGGCGGCGAAGCCGACGCCGATGGAGGCACCGCCGATGGCTTGGAAGCTGCCGGTTGCGGCGAGGATGAGGCCGCCGATGGCCATGAGGATCGACACGATGATGTTCTGTGTGACGATCATGCGTGTGCGCCGTGCCAGTTCCATGAGGAAGGGCAGGCGGTTGAGTTCGTCGGTCATGAGTGCGACGCCTGCGGAGTTGGCGGCGATGTCTGAGCCCGAGAGGCCCATGGCGACACCGACATCGGCCTCGGCGAGTGCGGGGCCGTCGTTGATCCCGTCGCCGACCATCATGACGCGGTAGCCGTCTTCGGTGAGCTGTTTGATGAGCTGGTGCTTCTCTTCTGGGAGGCACTCGGCTTCGACGGCGTCGACGCCGGTGATGGCGCCGACACGCTTGCCGACGCTGAGGCGGTCGCCGGTGAAGATGGCGGCGAGGCGAACACCGAGTTCGTGGAGGCGGTCGACGACGGCCTTGGCGTTGGGACGGACCTTGTCTTCAAGGCCGACAGCGCCGAGGTAGACGCCGTCCTTGATGACATGGACGCCGGACATGCCTTCGATTCGCTCTTCGACCTTGGCGACCTGCTCGCTGACGCTGGGTGCGAGCTGCTTGATCCATGTGCCTCGACCGGCGGAGATGGTGCCGATGGAGGTGGTTGCGTTGACGCCTGCGCCGTGGACTTCCTCGAACTTGCCCTCGGTATCGACGACGATGCGTGCTTGCTGGGCGGTTCGGAGGATAGAGAGACCGAGCGGGTGGTTGCTGGATGCTTCGGCGAATGCGGCGGCCTTGAGGAGATCGGCACCTTGGACGCCGTCGGCGGGGGCGAGGCGTGCGACCTCGAAGCGGCCGGTGGTGAGGGTGCCGGTCTTGTCCATGACGACGGCATCGATATTGGCGGAAGACTCGAGGTATTCGGTTCGTTTGATCATGACGCCCAGGCGTGCGGCGGCGGCGAATGCGGCGACCATGGCCGAGGGCGAGGAGAGCAGCAGCGCGGTTGGGCAGGTCACGACGAGGACGGTGACGGCGCGGAGTGCGGCGGACTCTTTGACGGCGGTGACATCGCTCTGGGAGGTCAGGAAGAAGACGACGAGGGCGACGGAGAGGGCGACGGGGACATAGAAGCGGGCGACCTGCTCGATGAGCAGCTGTCGCTGGGTTTTGGTGGATTCGGCCTCACGGATGAGGTTGGAGACCTTGCCGATGGTTGTGGCTTCGCCGACCTGTGTGACCTCGATATCGATGGCGCCGGTCAGGTTTGAGGTGCCTGCGTAGACATCGGAGCCCTTCTGGACTTCGACGGGCATGGCTTCGCCGGTGAGGGAGGCCTGGTTGATGGTGGATTCGCCGGAGATGACACGGCCGTCGACCGGGAGGTTTTCGCCGGGTCTGATGCGGACGGTCTGGCCGACGGTGACCTGGCCGACGGGGATGATTTTTTCGATGCCTTCGAGCACGACGCGGGCGATGTCGGGGGTGAGGGAGACGAGCTGCTCGATGGCACGCTTGGCTCCGTCAGCGGTCCGCGAGACGATGAGGTCTGCGACGAGAAGGATGAAGGCGAGGAAGGCGGCGGTGCCGTATTTGCCTACGGACATTGAGGCGAGGATGGCGAGTGCGGCGAGCGAGGAGGAGGAGACGCGCCGGTTGAGGACTTCGAGGGCGGCGGCGTAGAAGAGCTTTGAGCCCAGGAGGATGGCGGCGAGGACCGCTGGGAGGGTGGCAACGAGTTCATTGGTGGCCCCGAAGAGGTGGGCGATCCATGAGACGACAGCGAGGATGCCGCCGACGAGGTAGAGGAAGATCCAGCGATCGTTGCTCATAGAGTGGTGTGAGCAGCAGTCGAGCCCGGCGTGGGTGTGGGACTGGTCGTGCTGGTGATCGTGGGTGTGGGTGGCTGTGTCACTCATGGAACGGGTCTCTTTGTGGGGCAAGGCGTTCGGGTGATCCGCCGGGTGGGCTGGTTCGGGTCGAAGTATAGGGGCACTGTGGGCGTCTGGGGCGGCTGGGAGTGGGTTGCGTCTATAGTGTTGCGGGCCGGCTGGGGTGGGTCTTGTTTGGTTCTACGCACGCGTTGGGGGTCCGGTTCGGCTGTTGGCGTGGTGGAGACCGGTCAGAAGGATTGGAGCAACGATGGCAGCAGCCCAGACGCACAAGCATGAAGTGAGTGAATCGCCCCGGGTGACGATTCTGGGGATCGGGCAGATGGGGCTGGTGTGCGCGGGCGTGCTGGCGGCGGCCGATCCGCAGGGCGGGAACCCTGGTGCGCGGGCGCGGGTGACCATGTGGGGCCATGATGAGGACGAGAACGGATCGGTGGCGCAGACGCGTCGGAGCGATCGCTTGGCTGGTTTCGTGCTGCCGGGGAGCGTGCGTATCGGGCTCAATGATGCTGATGCGCTGCGCGATGCGGAGTACATCGTGTGCGCGATTCCGGTGCAGTTCATGCGATCGACTTGGGCGCGGATCAAGGATCATGTTCCCCCCACTGCCAGCGTGATCAGCGTGGCCAAGGGGATCGAGAACGAGACGCTGCTGCGTCCGACGCAGATTATTGCGGATGTGTTGGGTGATGATCCGGACGGCAAGCCGCGGGCGCTGGGGTGCATGTCTGGGCCGGCGATTGCCAGCGAGCTGGCGCAGTGCCTGCCTGCGACGATGGCGGCGGCGTCTGATCATCCGGGGTTTGCTGAGCAGATCCAGCAGCTTTTCTCGACGAGTTGGCTGCGGATCTATACCAACCCGGACATGGTGGGCGTGGAGCTTGCGGGGGCGACGAAGAATGTGATTGCGATCGCGGCGGGGATCATCGACGGGCTCGGCGCTGGGTTCAATGCCAAGAGTGCGCTGCTGGCGCGGGGTTTGGCGGAGATCGGCCGGCTGGGGGTTGCGATGGGTGCCCAGACGCAGACCTTCTTTGGTGTTGCGGGCGTAGGTGATCTGGCGACGACCTGCTTTAGCCCCGAGGGGCGCAACCGGTCGTGCGGCGAGGCGCTGGGCAAGGGCGTGAAGCTCGATGCGTATCTGCGCGAAGCAATGTGCGTTGTCGAGGGTGTGGCAACGACGCAGTCGGTGGTGGATCTGGCGAAAAAGTACAAAGTGGATATGCCGATCACCGACGCGGTGTACGCGGTGTTGTTTGAGCATCTGGACCCGGTGGATGCGATCACGATGCTGATGAGCCGCGAGCTGCGCGAGGAGCGTGTGGGGTGAGCGAACGCGACGCGGCGGTTCGAGTGATTGAGGTGCTTCGCGAGCGCGACCATATCGCGTATCTCGCGGGCGGCTGTGTGCGTGATCTGCTGCTTGGCTTTGAGCCCAAGGATTACGATGTGGCGACGGATGCTCGCCCTGAGCAGGTCTCGGCGTATTTTCGCAAGACGGCGGAGGTTGGCGCGGCGTTTGGGGTGGTGCTGGTGCGCGACTTTGGCGCGACGATCGAGGTGGCGAGTTTCCGCAGCGATGGGGCGTACAGCGATGCGCGCCGGCCCGACAGCATCGCGTTTTCGACGCCGGAGATGGATGCCCAGCGCCGCGATTTCACGATCAACGCGCTGTTCCTAGACCCGATCACGGATGAGGTAATCGACTTTGTTGGTGGGCGGGCCGATGTTGAAGCGAGGCTGCTGCGCGCGGTGGGCGAGCCGGACCAGCGGCTGCAGGAGGATCATCTGCGGGCGCTGCGGGCCGTGCGGTTTGCGGCTCGGTATGGGCTAACGATCGAGGCGGGGACGCGCGAGGCGATTGCCCGGCACGCGCTGGAGCTGCGCGGGGTTTCGATCGAACGCATTGGCGAGGAGATGCGGCGGATGCTGGTGCACCCGTCGCGGGTGATCGCGTGCGAGTTGATTGATTCGCTTGGGCTTGACGATGCGATTCTGGGCGATTCTTGTTCCTTTGATGGGCGGGTGATGGATGGTCTGGGTGCGAATGTGTCATATGGCTTGGCGCTGGGTGCGCTGGCGATCGGTCGTGGGCATGGGCTGGATGATGACGCGAACGATGTGTGCGCCCGGTATCGGTCGCGCCTTGATCTTTCGAACAGTGATCGTGATGCGATGGCCGGGGTACTTGGGATCGCGCACATCATGCACACGCGTTGGGATCAGATGGGTGTTGCGGCCAAGCGTCGGCTCGGGGGCAGTGAGTACGTGGGGGATGCGTTGGCGCTGTACTGCGCGTGGTGCGCCGTGCACGATTGCGGACGGGCGGATGGGGTTGTTTCTGAGCTGAACGCGTGGTCTGCCTCTGAGGAGGGGCTCTGCCCAACGCCGCTGCTGGTGGGCAGCGATCTGATCGGGCTTGGCTTTGAGCCCGGGCCTGGGTTCAAGACGATTTTGGAGCGGGTGTATGATGCGCAGCTTGAGGGCCGCGTGAGCGACAAAGAAGCGGCATTGGGGATGGCTCGTGAACTGGGCACAAACCCTGCATAAGATGAATGCATACACGACTTGATGCATGGCTTGAACATGCTCGCAGGCGATCTCTGGAGACCCGAATGACTTCAATGCAAACGACTGACTTTGTTCCCACGGTGCTTGATGCGACCAAGTGGGAGAATATTGAGCCGCTGATGAATGCGCTGCTTGAGCGTGAAGTCAGCAGCCGCGAGGAACTGGAAAAATGGATCCTCGACCGCAGCGAGCTTGAAGCGGCGATCGGTGAGTCCGGGGCCAATACCTACATCGATATGACCTGCGACACCGGCGATGAGGGCAAGCAGGCGGCGTACACCTCGTTCATCACGACGGTGGTGCCCAAGGTCAAGCCGGTGGGCTTTGAGCTGGACAAGAAGATGAAGTCGCTGTGCGAAGAATACGGGCTGACGAGCGAACGCTACGAGGTGCTGTTCCGCGACACCGCAGCGGATGTTGACCTGTTCCGCCCCGAGAATGTGTCGATCGAGACCGAGCTGGCGCAGCTGGATCAGGAGTATGACAAGATCTGCGGCGCGATGACGGTGGATTGGAAGGGCGAAGAGAAGACGATGCCGATGATGGGCAAGTTCTTTGAATCGTCGGACCGATCGGTGCGTGAGGAAGCCTGGCGGAAGGTTGCCAAGCGTCGATTGGAGGATGCCGAGAAGCTGAGTTCGATCTATGACACGATGGTGCACAAGCGGCACACGGTTGCGCAGAACGCAGGGTTTGAGAACTTTGTGGGGTACGCGTTTAAGAGCAAGCACCGGTTTGATTACTCGCCGCAGATGTGTATGGAGTTCCATGATGCGGTGCAGAAGCATGTGATGCCCTTCACGGCCAAGCTCGATGCGACCCGCAAAGAGCAGCTCGGGCTCGAGCAGCTTCGCCCGTGGGATCTGGCCGTCGATCCCAAGAACCGCTCGGCGCTCGAACCATTTGAGGGTGGCAAGGACCTGGTGGGCAAGACGCAGAAGGTCTTTGACAAGCTGAGCCCTGAGCTGAGCGCGTTCTTTGCGAGCATGGGCGATGGATCGAACACGAGCGGGACGGCGAACGGGGCGATGCTTGATCTGGACTCACGCAAGGGCAAGGCCCCGGGTGGATATCTGTATTTCCGGGATCGCTCGAAGCTGCCGTTCATCTTTATGAATGCGGCGGGCCAGCACCGCGATGTGGAGACAATGGTGCACGAGGCAGGGCACGCGTTCCACGCGATGTACTGCAATGATGAGCCGTATGTGTGGTATCGCAGCTCGCCGCTGGAGTATGCCGAGGTGGCATCGATGAGCATGGAGCTGCTGACGATGCCGTATTGGGATGCGTACTACCCGAGCGAGGAGGACGCGAACCGTGCTCGGCGTAAGCAGCTTGAGGGGAGCATCGGGCTGCTGCCGTGGATCGCAACGATCGATGCGTTCCAGCACTGGGTGTACGCGAACCCGACACATTCGCGTGAGGCGCGGGCGCAGGCTTGGCTTGACCTTGAATCTCGCTTCGGGCACCAGGGGCACATCGTGAACTGGGACGGGCTTGAAGAAGAGCGCAAGTTCATCTGGCAGCGCCAGAGCCACCTGTTTGGGGTGCCGTTCTACTACATTGAGTACGGCATTGCCCAGCTGGGGGCGCTGGGGATCTGGCTGATCAGCCTTGAGCAGGGCGAGGAGGCGGCGCTGAAGGCGTACCGCAAGTCGCTGTCGCTGGGCGGGTCCAAGCCGCTGCCGCAGTTGTTTGGAGCGGCGGGTCTGCCGTTTGACTTTGGAGACGCCACGGTGGGTCGCCTGGTCGAGCGGGTGCAGGCGGAGCTTGATAAGCTGCCGGAATAATCTCGGTCGATGTGGCATGAAATCAAAGACGCACGGGAACCGTTCCCGTGCGTCTTTGTATAGATCCATAAGAGATATCGCCCATGGGTCGGGCGAGTGAGAGATTGAGAAAGGGAGAACATGCACTACACGATGATTGTGGCCGCAGCGATTGCGGCGGGTATTGCTGCGCCTGTCCATGCCGGACTTGGGCTTCAGGATTTTTTGATCACTGACGCAAACGACATGCTCTACATGGTGAACGGTGACACCCTGGAGACTACCTTCCTGAGGGAGATGACCTCACCGGGCAGTGTCAATGAGATCGAATACATCGGAAACAACACCATCCTGGCAAATCGGACAGGACTCATCGTGAGCCATAATCTTGCGACCGGTGCCGAGCAGATCATCTTCCGTGCAAGCGACTATTACACGGACACCTCGATCAACTACACGATGGGTCTGGCCCTTCGTGATCAGGGCAATGTGTATTTCACGATCCAAAGCCTACTTATGGACAGCACCCGAGTTGTTTCGGGCTCGCTCGATCCCTTCGACGGTTCATACGAAGAACTCAACCCGGTCGACCAGATTGCCGGGCTGTACTTTGACAGTCATGAACTGAGCAACGGCGACATCATCAGCGCCGATTTCAGCGATCAACGAATCTGGCGACAGAGCTCAGTGACCGGTGAAACGCTGGAGGTCTATGAAGTGGGCTACGGGGTCGTCTCGTTCATCGAACTCTCCGGGCAGATCTATACGATGACCAAGCAAGGCGATTTCTACAGCTTCGATGCAGACACCGGTCTGAGCGAGTTTGTGGGGGTGATCACCGGTGCTGGCGACAGTCTTATTGGTGCAACGATTCCAACGCCCAGTGGCATTGCACTGTTCGGGTTCGCTGGGGCACTTTGTATCCGTCGTCGACGCTGAACGACAAAACCATCCAATACAAACCCGCCCGGCATCACCCCGGGCGGGTTGTCTATCGGTGATTCATCCCCGTTTGGGCGGGTTCGAGGGGCAGGCAGAACGGAACTTCACTGTGTACACTGGAGTGCCATGATTCAATATCACGATATTCTGCGTCGCGTGCTGTCCGAGGGCACGCCCTGTGATGACCGAACCGGTGTCGGGACAATCTCGGTGTTCGGGCATCAGACCCGCTACTACCTGAGCCCCGATACGCCCGGGGCGCGTGAGGCGTTTATTGAACGGGGGATCCAGTCGGGCTTCCCCGCGGTGACGACCAAGAAGCTGCATCTGCGTTCGATCATCCATGAGTTGCTGTGGTTCCTGCGGGGCGAGACGAACATCGCCTATCTCAAGGAGAACGGGGTCTCGATCTGGGATGAATGGGCAGACGAACAAGGCGAACTCGGCCCGGTGTACGGCGCACAGTGGCGCTCGTGGGCGGCTCCGGATGGGGGTACGGTGGATCAGATCGCGAATCTGGAGCGTGCGCTGAGATCAAACCCGTGTTCGAGGCGGCACATCGTCAGCGCCTGGAACCCGGGGCAGGTGGATGATATGGCGTTGCCGCCCTGCCATTGCCTGTTCCAGTTCAATGTGCAGCGATCGACCGACGGCGGCGCGGACTGGCTCAACTGCCAGCTGTATCAGCGTTCGGCGGACCTGTTTCTGGGTGTGCCGTTCAATGTCGCGTCGTACGCGCTGCTAACCATGATGCTGGCACAGACGACGGGATATCGGCCCGGGGCGTTCATTCACACGCTGGGCGATGCGCATATTTATCTGAATCATCTGCCGCAGGTTGATGAGCAGCTCTCTCGTGAGCACCGGGCGCTGCCGATCATGCGGCTAAACCCGGGTGTGAAATCGGTGTTCGATTTCAAGTTCGATGACTTTGAGCTGGTGGGATATGACCCGCATCCTGCGATCAAGGCGGCTGTCGCGGTGTGAATGATTCATTGGAACCAGTATGTGCGATCCCCCGCAAGCGCGTGACTCATTGTGCGTTCTGTCGGTTCGATCTGTCTGGACAGCACCCCTACTACATTGCTGAGTATCACTTGATGGCGGTGCGATGTCCCGAATGCGGGCGACAGCAACCGGCGGGTGTGATCGCCCAGCCGTGGCGGTATCGGCGACTGAAGTCGGTAGGATTGCGTTTGTGGTGGCTTCTGATGGCCTGCGTGGCCTTGGGGGGCGGTGTCGGGGGGCTTGTAGGCATGTCGCAGTCGACGGCGTACGCTTCAACGCTGCCTGTTGCGAAGCGCATCAGCCAGGCGTACCAGCTCAGTGATCCGGTGTATCTGACTGAACGGACATGGGATGGGGGTTCATATCAGGCACGGTATGAGGTTCCGTTGAGTTGGTGGAATGATGTCGGCAAAGAGCAGTTCACCACAAATCGGTCTGTCTTTGGCGATATTGATGTCCTTGTTCTGACCGATTGGCTGTGGTTCCTCTTGATCGCGCCCATCTTTGCCGTCTTTTTTCGTATTGTCTTTTCGCAATCTCATCTCGTGGTCGTAGTCGTGATCGCACTTTGCTCGACCGCGATCGCAGCGTGGGGCATCTACTTGGCGGTGATGTTCACATATTCCTTCCAAATCTACCCGCATCCTCACGGGCTTGCGATGAAAACGGCAGGTTTGCCCATCGCTTGGATGACCTTTGCAGTTGGCTTGCTGAGTTACATTGTTGGGTGCATGATCGCGCCCCGCATGCTCGGGCTGCTTGGTCGTTTCATCCCAGCACTACCGCCAATGCTGGGGAGAGAGCCGGACGAATAACCCCCCTGCGATGCTGGCTCGTGACGCCTCAGCGGCGGGGCGGGGAAGGTATGGATGAGTTGCGCAATATGATCTTCACCGCTTGCGGCGTGCTGCGAGCCCGAGGCCGGCGGCGAAGAGCGAGATGGCGCCGGGTGCGGGGACCATCGGGACCGAAGCGCCCCGGAGCTGGTTCATCGATTCGATGCGGACATTGTCGAGGCCCCACGATTCGTCTTGGATCGATTGGGAGAGCGAGCCGATGAACTCGATATCGAAGCGGCTGGTTGCCTCGGTCACATCGAAGAGGATGGTGACATCGCGGTAGATCTGGTCGTGCCAGTTGGGGTTGTAGGCGTTCTCTGCGGGCAGTTCGGGTGCTTTGAAGTTGCTGCTGAGGTTGTGTGCGTCGAAGTACTCATCGAAGAGCTTTGTGCCGTTGATCGCGACGCTGAAGCTGTCCGGGCCGTTGTTTGTGTAGTTGGCGTCCCATGAATCGAAGATCATGAGGTCGAACACGAGGGCGTATTGGCCGGTGGTGAAGAGTGGGTCGGTGGATGGTGGCTGGGAGTTGCCGCCGAAGACAGAGTCGCCGAGGTTGATCTTGTGTGTTGGATTGGCGGGCGGCAGGTTGCCGTTGCTTGGGTTCCCGCCGCCACCACCGCCGCTATCGGGCACGGGGATAGGGATCCGATCGAACCTGATCTCTCTGCGGGTGATGTTGAATGGTCGGTTGCCGTTGTCCCCGCCGGTATCACCGTAGCCCAGATCGGCGAGGCCGGCGGTGTTTGATTCTGTGGCTCGCAGTGTGAACCCGACTGTGGTGGAACTGAATCGACCCAGGAAGGTGGAGTATGCCCCACCGAGGTCGCGACGCAGGGTGCTGGTCCAGTCTGCGGCGGGGTCGATTCCTGCATGTTCAAAGTCGTTGCTGTAGATGGGTGCGGCGGTCGCGACTGATGTGGCTGCGATGCCTGCGAGGAGGGCGAGGGTTGTGAGCTGGGTTTTCATACGGATTCCTCTCTAGATATGTTGGACCTGGTGATCCTGACCCAAGCATGCACCGGGTTTGGGGTGGCTGCGAGCGGTTTGGGCGAATGCCCCCAGCGTGGGGGCTGGGCGTGCCGGTCAGAGAAGATGGGCAACAGCAGCAGGAAAAAGTGGCCCCGATAACTGGCGTGTATACGATTCATCCCGCGCCGCGTGTTTGCGGCAGACAAATGAACAGAACCGCCCGTCCTGTAAGGGCTTGGAGCACCGATGGCAGTCACTCGTCATGTATCAAGCAGCGACATCGCGTCGCTGCGCAATGTTGCGATCATCGCGCATGTTGACCACGGCAAAACCACACTTGTGGACAACCTGCTCAAGCAATCGGGGAACTTTCGCGCTGGGGAGCTTGAAAAGCTCGAGGGCGGTCAGCACGGGCTGATCCTGGACAGCAATGATCTGGAGCGGGAGCGCGGGATCACGATTCTGTCCAAGAACTGCGCGGTGAACTATCACGCTGCGGACGACACGGATTACCGGATCAACATCATCGACACACCCGGCCACGCGGACTTCGGCGGCGAGGTCGAGCGCGTGCTGCAGATGGCCGACGGCTGTATTCTCGTGGTCGATGCGTATGAGGGGCCGATGCCTCAGACCCGGTTCGTGCTGGGCAAGGCGCTGGAGAACAAGCTCAAGCCGCTGGTGGTGATCAACAAGTGCGATCGGCCCGACGGCGACCCTGACCGGGTGATCGGCGAGGTCTTCGATCTGCTGGTGGCGCTGGGTGCGGGCGACGACGCGCTGGATTTCCCGATCGTGTATGCCTCTGCGCGCGATGGTTGGGCGCTCGATGAGTGGACCGGCGAGACCAAGGGCAGCGACCTTCGCCCGGTCTTTGAGGCGATCGTGAAGCATGTGCCGCACCCAGATGTGTATATTGAGAAGCCGCTGCGGATGCAGATCACGACGCTGGGGTTCAGCGACTATGTGGGTCGCATCGGTGTGGGACGAATTTATCAAGGCACGGTGCACGCGGGCCAGCCGGTGGTGATCGTCAAGCATCTGGAGAACGGGAAAACCAAGGAAGTGCGCGCCAAGATCGGAACGCTTGAGGGCTTCGAGGGCTTGGGCAAGGTTGCCCGCGAGTACATCGGCGCGGGCGATCTGTGCGCGATCTCTGGCCTGGGCGATCTGGACATCGGCGACACGATCTGCGACCCGGATCACCCCGAGGCGATGGACGAGGTCGTGATCGACGAGCCGACGATCTCGATGGCGTTCCGTGTGAACGATTCGCCGTTCGCGGGCAACGAGGGCGAGTATGTGACCTCGCGTCAGATCAAGTCGCGCCTTGAGCGTGAGCTGGAGCACAACGTCGCGCTGCGGGTCGAGCCCGGACGGACGATGGACGAGTTCATTGTTTCAGGTCGTGGCCTGCTGCATTTGGGCATTCTGCTCGAGACGATGCGGCGCGAGGGGTTCGAGCTGGCCGTGGGTCGTCCGATCGTGATCGAGCGCATGATCGACGGCGTGAAGTGTGAGCCGCTCGAAGAGCTGGTGATCGATGCGCCCGACGCGGCGGTCGGCGGGGTGATGCAGATCGTGGGCGAGCGCAAGGGCGAGATCGTCAAGATCGATCAGCGGGGCGACGGCATGACGCACTGCGTGTTCAAGATCACCTCGCGGGCGTTGATCGGGATGCGTGGGCGTGTGCTGACGGCGACGCAGGGCGAGGCGATCATGCACCACACCTTCCTTGAGTTTGTGCCTGTGACTGGTGAGCGGCCGACGCGCCACGCGGGCGTGATGATCTCGACGGAAGCCGGGGCGGTGACGGGCTACGCGGTGGAGAACCTGCATGAGCGGGGTGTGATGATGGTTCGCCCGGGCGACAAGATCTACGCCGGTCAGGTCGTTGGCGAGCACAACCGCGGCTCCGACATCGAGGTGAACGCGGCGAAGGTCAAGCGTCTCGACAACATGCGCAGCGCCAACAAGGACGCCACGGTGACGCTCAAGCAGCCCAAGGACCTGTCGCTCGAGCAGGCGCTCGAGTACATCGAGGACGATGAGCTGGTGGAGCTGACCCCCAAGTCGATCCGCATCCGCAAGGTTGAGCTGAGCGAGGCCATGCGTAAGCGTTCGGCGCGGCAGGAGAAGTCGGCGAAGGCGAACGCGTAATCAGTTGCAGCCGTTCTGAAAGTCTGTGAGGAATGCGCTGATGTCGAAGAAGTTCTGCTGCCCGTCGAGGTTGTAATCCAATCTCTGATTTGAGCCGGGCGAAGGATTGATCAAGACATTCACATCGAGAAAGTCCAGCGCTCTGTCACCATTGAGATCGGCGGGGCAGACCCCGCACTGGTCGAGGATGACTTCGAGGACATCGCTGCCGCGTGCGGGCGCGACGAAGTCCATTTGGCCGTCATCATTCAGATCCGCGACGGCAACCCATGAGCTGAGCCCGGTGTTTGGCACATAATTGAGTCTGAACGATCCATTCGGTCTGCTCTCGAGCAAGGAGATGCCGCCTCCGTCCCCGATCAATGTCCCGTCGTACGAAACAATAATGTCGAGCAGATCGTCATCGTTCAGGTACGCTGTTGTGACATTGGCGGCCTCCTCAAACAACTGGATCTGCCGGTAGTCATCGAACATGCCGGTTCCATCCCCGTAGTGGATGATGACGCTGAACTCGATCCTGCTTACGGAGACGATGTCGAGGTGGCCATCGTTGTTCATGTCTTGGACCGTCGTGGTGATGGTCGAACGCCTCGAGTTGAACTGGATCGGATCGTTGAACTTCCCGTCTCCGCTCCCGAGGTAGATGCGCCCGCGGTTGCCGCCAGGGTAGATCCCTTCAAGAGCGGCGATATCGGCGTTCCCGTCGTTGTTGAAATCAGCGATCGAGACATCTTGCGTGTTCATATCGTCGAAGAGCCCGAATGGCTCGGCGAATGTGATGTTCGGCCCGCCGAGCAGAATCTCGACGGTCGGATCGTCGATCTGGTACTGGTGATGCGTGCACGCGATGTCTGTGTACCCGTCGTTGTTGAAGTCCGCGATCTTGATCGAGCGTGACCGCTCCCCCACTCCTATTCGGCTGTGCTCCACGAAGCCCGCGTTGCCATCGTTGAGGAAGATCGCGATGTCGTCGGTTTCGGCGTCGACAATGAGCAGGTCGGTATCGCCGTCGTGATCGATGTCGTCGAACTCCTGCGCGATCGGGAGCTGACCGGTCGGGATCTGGGAATGGTGGGTGAAGGTCCCACTGGAATCGCCGAGCAGCACCGTGAATGAGCCAGCAGTGCGATTGAGGACGACCGCGTCGAGGTCGCCGTCCTGATCAAGGTCGACGAGTTCGACCTGGCCCGGGTGCTGCCCGACCGGGTAGAGATCTACGCGTGAGAACCGCTGGGCGAGCAGGCAGATGGTGTCGGGCTGGGCGATTGCCGGCACGCATACGAAAAATGAAGTCACGGCAAGCGTGAGGGCGTTCAAGTGCTTCTGATCAATCATATGGCCCCCTGATGCTGGTGTATGATGGTCAATCAAGAACCGTGGCGGGCTCCGATACGCTCGGATTGCCGTCGCGGTTGAGGGTATTTGTAACTGAAAGGGCGCAAAGTGCAAAGCTGGACACTATTGACGACCGTGGCGGTGCTGCTGGCGGGCTGCGCCGCCGGCTCACGGGTTGGGGAGCAGACGCAGGCGACGCGCTCGACCGAGGATCGGTTGTACGACGATGTGCGGGTGCTGAGCGAGGAATACGCGGATCGCAACGCAGAGAACCGTGGAGAGCTCAACGACGCCGGTATGTGGGTCGGGGAGCGCCTTGGGTCGATGGGGTACGCCGTCGATCTTGAGCAGGTCAGCGAGTCCGATCCGCAACGGGGGTTCAATGTCGTCGCGGAGCTTCGCGGCACAAGCCGCCCAGATGAGATCATCGTGATCGGAGCGCATTATGACGCGGAGGTGGGCACGCCCGGTGCGGATGACAATGCGTCGGGTGTAGCGGCGATGCTGGAGCTGGCGCGCCGGTTCGCGGGAACGCAAACCGACCGCACGATCCGGTGGGTTGGGTTCACCAACGAGGAGAACAGCAACAGCGCGGGCGGGGTGATGGGCAGCTTCGTGCATGCACGCGAGGCGAGGAACCGCAACGAGTCGATCGTGGCGATGATGTCGCTGGAGATGCTCGGCTACTACGACGAAGCGCCGGGCTCGCAGCGGTACCCGTTCGATCAGGCCATGGCGGCGCGGCTGGGGATGGAGTTGCCGGATACGGGGAATTTCATCGGTGTGGTCGGGCGTTTGGAGGATCGGGACCTGGTGTCGCAGATCAGCGGCGCGATGCGCGCCAGCGGGCGGGCCAATGTTGTTGAGGCGGCGCTGCCGGCGATGGTGCGGGCGATCTGGCGGAGCGACCACGGCAACTTCTGGCTCGCGGGCTACGACGCGGTGATGGTCACCGACACCAGCGAGTATCGCACCCCCCACTTCCACCAGCCGAGCGACACGATCGAGACGCTCGACTTTGATCGCATGTCGGGTGTGGTTGATGCGCTGGAGGTTGCGGTGCGAGATCTGGCGACGGTTGAGTAGTGCTGGGGGCGATTAGTTGCCGCCGAGTGTGGGCTTTGCGTATGGGTTCGCGAAGTCGATTTCGAGTGTGCCTCGGAGTCCCGACTTGATGCCCCGGCGAATATCGAGCCGCACCTCGTTGATGAGCTTGGCGAGTGCGAGGTCGATCATCGATGAATCGTTGAGCAGTTCGATTGCTCTGGCGGGCTGCATGCGTGCACGCAGGAGCACGCCCGATGCGTGATCATCAGCGCCCAGAGCGTCGAGACTGAGCACCGCTTGCTGAACCTCGATCACGCCCGGGACGGGCAGGGTGTGCTGGGGGCTGATGCTGGCGGTGATGTAGTCGTGGCTGATGCTCGGGGTCGTGAGCCACGCGATTTGGGGGGATTGTGTGAGCCAGGGGGTTTCGCTTTGGCTTGAGGGACCGCCGGGATCGTCATGGACAGCGTTTTGAGTCGCTTGGGTCTGCAACGCGATGCTTCGGGGGACAGCGGGGAAGCGGCCTTGGAAGCTCGGTGCTTGCGTCGGGTCGTAGGACTCGATGTATCCGCGGACGGCTTGGTCGGCCAGAAACGCGCTCTGGCCTTGGGCGCGTTTGGGGTTGAGGAGCGTGAGACACATGCCCATGCGTTCTGCACCGGCGGGTTGATCGGGCGCGGCGTTCATCGCCGCCACGGTGATGAGCATTGGGGCGTTGAAGATATCCTCATCCTGGGTGGGTGATTGCTGTACCTCGGCGTCTGGGGCGGCATCGCTGGCCAGCCCTATCGTGATGCTGGCGCTGTTTGCGGTCAGGTTCAGTCGTCCTGATTGGGCGGATGCGATTGCGATCACGGCGTTCTGGCTTGTTGCCTCGTACAGCGCGATCGGTGCATCGGGGATGTCCTGGCGCACGGGCACATCGCTGGCGAACATGCAACGCATGCCATCCTGATTGAAGCCGACCATCGCAGCGAGGATCGGGTCTTGCTCGGCCTGCTTTGGCGTGCGGGGCGTGATCTGATCCGGCAGGGTGTCGAGCACTATGCCGGTGCGTGCCATGAACGCGAATGTCGGTTGCTCACTGCCCGCGTTTGCATGCTCCTCGACGAAGCTCGCGAGCATGTCACGGTGAGCCGAGATGAATGAGCCGGTCGCCACTTTGGGCTTGCCGGGCTGCACGAGCTGGGCGAGCACGCTGTGGAGCAGTTCGGTGCCGCTGCTGGGGGCGAGGAGCACAAGCGCTTTGGTGTTTGGTTCAGTGTTCTGGATCATCACGACGCGGTATCGCCCCTGCTCGATGGCGTAGACGGCTCGCCCGTGCACGATGTCTCGTTTGACGGGGCGCATGGCGCTGCGGATCTCATCGAGATACTTGGGATCGACTTCGCAGATCAATGCCCAGCGGGTGTCCATCGACTTGGTGAACCCCATCGGGTCGGGCGCAGCTCGCTCGAGACCGTCCCATACGACGACCACGCGTTTGCTCAAGAGCGCTCTGATGGTGTCATCGACCGGTGCGTTGAAGGCCTCGCCAAGTGCTTGCCATGCGCGCTCGGTCTGGGTGAAGACGCTGCCCATCGTCATCAGTGTGCGGATGGAACGCCCGGCCGGGCTGAGCAGCAGCGTTTCCGCGGGGTTCTGGAAGACGGCGGCGGCATCGACGCTGCTTGGGATCGAATCGAGCGCTTCAAACGGGCCCAGGTCTTGTGCGTGGGCGACCGGGGTTTGGCAACTCATCAGCACCAGCAGGCACGCGGCGGGCACGCATCGCGGTGCTCGGCAGCGCGAGATCAGACTTCGGGCTGATCGCAGTGGGATCTGGATGATCTCGGTCGGAGCAAACATAGTCAGCGGATATCGAGTGATGGTGTTGGGATCGCGGGCACGATCAGGGGAGTTCGGGCACTTCGTAGCCGCGTGATGATGCGTCGTCTGGGGTGAGTGACGCGCTGCTCATCGGGAGTGACCAAGCCGCGGAGACGATGCGGGCGCCCTCTGCGGGGAGCAGGCCGTATCGGGCGTTCTGGCGTGCACTCTGAAGGGCATCGATGCGTGCTCGCTCGTTGGCCTGCATCATGGAGAGCAGGGCAAAGCCCGGCTGGCTCAGGTGTGTGTGCGAGAAGCCCCGGTAATGATCGCTGCTTGTGGCGGCGAGCGATGCGGTCTGGATGGAAACATCGAAGCGTTGGTTGGTGTTGCCGGGCAATGCCGCGGGGCGATCGAAGATACTGGCGACGGGTGCAACGCTTGAGCAGATCGCGTTGAACTCTTGGCTGAGGGCCTGGGCGATCTGCGAGCTGTCGTTCTGGACAGCGGATTGGATGTCGTGCACGGGGGTCTGCTGCGAGGCGATGGTTGTCAGACGCGGGTACATGCGCTGGAGACTTGCCACGCCCAGCAACCCTGCAAGCAGCAGCGCGGCCATCCCGATGCGTCCAGCGCGGACTTGTGCTCGCAGTCTGGCCGGGATGAACTTGCGATGCCGGCTGGCGCGGGCGAGCACGCGATCGCTCAGGTCGGGCATGTTCAGGGGGATGCGCAGGGCGTTGATCGCATCGCGGGTGTCGTGGAACTGCTGGCGGCGTTCGGGGTCGTACTCGAGGGCTTTGCCGATCTCACGCTGGATCTGCGGATCGAGCTCGCCGTCGATCGCGGCGTCGATCAGGGATTCGGGGATTCGGCCCGGCGCGTTGTCACGCATATCGGGGTGGTCCCCATCGTGAGGGCGACGGCCCGAATGGGTCGGACGCGGCGGACGGGGCGGACGGCTCATGGGGTCACCCCCGCGAGCTGCTGCGCGAGCGCGGATTGATCCTTGAAGAGCACCCGCAGACGCTTGCGGCCGCGGTGCAGATGGCTCTTGATGGTGCCCTCGGGCATGTCGAGATGCGCGGCAATGAGCGAGATCGGCCAGTCGAGCTGGTGGAAGAGGATGATGATCTCGCGTTGTTCTTCACTGAGCGAGAGCAGTGCCGATTGGATCGCGTCGTGCTGCACGCTCTGGCGTTCATCGCTATAGATCGATTGCTCACTCACGCCCTTGGTGTTGCCCATGGACCCGACAAAGTCGGTGTCGTACGCGGGACGGTTCTTGGCCATTGCGTTCATGTAGAGGCGGCGGGCGATGGTGAAGAGCCATGTCGAGAAGCGGAAGCGGAAGTCAAAGCGGTGCAGGTTGCCCAGCACGCGGACAAACGCTTCTTGGACGATGTCCTCGGCGACATCGGGCCGCCCGGACATGCGGAGGATGTAGCCGTAGACCGAGCGTTGATGCGCACGGATGAGATCGCCCGCGGCTTGTTTCTCGCCGGCGATCGCTCGCTCGATCAGTGCTCGTTCTTCGTGTCGTTCCATGGCGCGGCCTCAGGCGGGGGATCCGTCCTTTGACTATACCGGAACTTGGGGCGTTGGTTGCGTGGGAATTTGGAGATTTGGGTGAAGTTTGGGTCGGACACGCGTCCAAGCCCTCTTGCCGCAGAGAAGGCATGAAAACGCCCCGGCATCTGATTGGGACACCGGGGCGGAGGAGATGATGCTTCTTGTAAACGATCAGGCCGCCTTGGCCACGGGCTTGGACTCGACGCGGCTGGACTTCTTGGGCGTGATCTTGCGGGTGCGGCCGACGGTCCGCTGGTCTTCGGTGGCGCGGACGGTGGCCTCGTCGATCATGCGGTCGACCAGCTCAATCGGGTGGCTGGCCCAGAGGTCAGCGCCGATTTCTTCGGCGAGGCCCTCGGCGCGGTTGAAGACGCCGCCGCCGACGATGATCTGGGTATTGGGGCAGGCACCGATCTCGTGGAGCGAGTCGATGAGGACCCGGATGTCTGGCAGGTCGCTGGGTTCTGAGCAGAACATGAGCAGTGCATGGGGCTTGGATTGTTGGACCGTGGCGCGGATCTCGTCGATGGGCAGGCCGCCGCCGGCGAACTGGACATCGAAGCCGGCGGCTTCGAGCAGATCAACGGCCATCTGTCCGCCCAGCTCTGAGCTTTCTGATGGGCCGCAGCACGCGAAGACGCGCCGGCCAACGGATGGTGCGTCGGAAGTCGCGATGAGTTCACGCGAGCATTGGTCGACGAGCACTCGCAGCAGGCGTGCGGCCATGTTGTACGCAAGCACGGTGACCTGATCCTCACGGTAGAGCTTCTCTACGAGTTCATAGGTCGGCCAGAACAGATCGGTCAGCAGGATCTCCTGGGTGACGCCGGCGTTGAGCTGTTCTTGGACAATCGAACGGGCGGTTGCTCTGTCGCCCGAGATGAGGGATTCGAACAGCCGCTCTGTGAGGATCTCTACGCTCATGATTCTGACTCCGGTGTGTGTGTTCCCCACACGAGGTTGCGGGGGTGCGTTGTGGATGGGCCGCGTACATGCTGCGGCTGTGATGATGGCTATCGAGCGCATGAAGATGAGTTCACGAGCGGTTCACACACAAATGCGCGTCAGTGGGGTTGACGCGATTCTGAGCTGGGCTTTGAGGTTATTCTCGGACGAAGGTCTTCATGTGCACGCCACGCGTCCGAGAACGCGCGACGGTCCGCGTGCGTGTTTGCTCGCTGTTCGCAGGCGAAAGACCCTAGTCCGCCGGCTGATCGGGCTTGATGCCCCGGTAGAGATTGCAGATCCCGAAGGTCAGCGGCTTGGACCAGACCTGCTCAAACCCTGCTTCCTTATACGACTGTTCCATCTCGGCACGAGTCTTGAAGGATTTGACCGAGCGGGGCAGGTACTTGTACGCCCCGGACCGGTCTCTGGCGATCCAGGTGGCGGTTCTGGGCATAATAGTGCCGCAATAGAAGGTATTGAACCAGCGCATGGGGGGGAAGCCGGGCTGGCCAAACTCGAGAATCATGAGTCGTCCGCCGGGTTTGAGCACGCGGGCAAACTCGGCCATCGCCTTGGCGGCATCCTGGACATTGCGGATGCCAAAGGCGATGGAGACGACATGAAATGACTCGTTTTCGAACGGAAGCTCTTGTGCGTCGGCTTGTTGGTATTCAATCCGCGATTGGAGCTGGTCATGCAGGTTTTCGCGTTTGTGACGCGCAACTTCGAGCATATTGGGCGTGTAGTCTGAGCCGACGATTTGGGCGGCTTTGGAGAACTTGGCGAATGCCTGGGTGAGATCCCCGGTGCCGCAGGCACAGTCGAGCACGCGATCGCCGGGCTGCACGCCGGCTTCGAGTACGGCTCGTTTTCGCCATGCCTCGTCGCGCCAGAGTGAGTGAACCCTGTTGTTGAGGTCATATGATCGAGCGATGGCGTTGAACATCGCTCGGACCTTGTCGTGCTTCTGGCTGTTCTCATGCAGGGTGTCGAGTTCCTGATCGACCCAGGCGGGCGATGAGGAGTCTGAGGATTGGGTTTGCAGTGTGGGCTCGGGCATGGAACAATGATCCTAGCACGCTGTGTGAAAAACGGGGCAGATGAACACCGGATTCGAGGCCCCGTCAATGAACGATGCGAAAGGGAAGAAGGATGCTCAAGATGATCAATCGACCGATGGCTCAGATCTTTGCGTTGGCCGTGCTGGG
Organism: Phycisphaerales bacterium UBA1924; assembly: GCA_965283805.1. Taxonomy (GTDB): domain Bacteria; phylum Planctomycetota; class Phycisphaerae; order Phycisphaerales; family UBA1924; genus UBA1924. The sequence goes on from CBDIPV010000001.1 coordinate 1,356,158, forward strand.
CATCGGCCTGCTGCTCGCGGGCGGGTGTACGACCAACCCGGCGACGGGCAAGCAGTCCTTCACGCTGTATTCGTGGGAGGATGAGAAGCAGATGGGTGCTGAGGCCGCCGCGGGGCTCGCCGAGCAGTTCGGCGGTGAGGTCGAAGCGACCCTCCCGAGCGACTATGTCCGCACGGTGGGCATGAAGCTGGTGACCGGGATCGAGGAAGGCGTGCCCGACTTGGATTGGGAGTTCACGCTGCTCAACACCGATGTCATCAACGCGTTCGCCCTGCCCGGAGGCAAGGTATTCTTTACGCGCGGGCTGGCGGCCAAGCTCAGCGACGAGGCGGAGATGGCCGGCGTGCTCGGGCACGAGATCGGGCATGTCACGGCTCGCCACGGCAACCAGCGGATCAGCAAGCAGATCGGGTTCAACGCGCTGCTGGTCGGGACGGCGGTGGCCGTGGGTGTGGCCGACGACGACTCTGCGGTGGGTCGCTACGGCCAAGTGGCGGTGCCGGGGCTGGCGATCGGGGGGAACCTGGTGCTGCTCAAGTATGGGCGGGACGAGGAGAGCGAGGCGGACATGCTGGGCATGCGGTACATGGCGCGTGCGGGCTATGACCCCAGCGGGCAGCTGCGCGTGATGCAGGTGCTTGAGCAGGCCTCGGGCGGCGGCGGCGGCACGCCCGAATGGCTCGCGACGCACCCGGCACCGCAGACGCGCATCGAACGCATCGAGCGGATCCTGCGTGAGCAGTACCCCCAGGCCGGGCAACGCTCGGCGTATGTAATCGATGCCGAGGAATATGAGCAGAAGATGCTCAGCCCGCTGCGCCAGCTCCCACCGGCGCCCAGTACGCAACCAACATCGCTGCTGGACAACCCATCATTGTGGTGCGGGCATTGCCGGGTGGCCGCGTCGAACTGATTGCTTACTGCCCTGCTGCCCAGAAGCGTTCCCAGTTGGCGTGGGCGAAGGCATTGATGTCCTGATCGTTCCAACCGGCTTGTGCAAGCGCGTCACTGATGATGATGAGGTCGCTTGGGGTGTTGATGCCCTCGGGCAGCCCGTCTGCGCCGAAGCCGCCATCCATGTCGGAGCCGAGCCCGATATGGTTGGTGGAGCCGGTGAGGGTGCAAATGTGTTCGATGTGGCGCACGCAGTCGCTGATCTTGGCGCGTTCACCTTTTTTCATGTCGGGTGTGACGAAGTCGCCGAGCAGGTTGAGGCCGATCACCCCCCCACGGCGGGCGATCTCTTTGATGGTGGCATCACTGAGGTGGCGCTGGTTGGGCTTGGAGTTGGCGTCGCCCATGAGTGCGCGGCAGTTCGAGTGCGAGGCCATAACGGTTGCGTCGGTGGCTTCGAGCAGATCATCGACGGCCCGCTGGGACAGATGGGAGAGGTCGTGGACCACGCCCAACTCATCCATGCGCTTGGCGAGTTCGCGCCCGAGGTCGGTGAGCCCGTTGCCCGGCTGCTTGTTGGGCTGGGTGTGGTCGGTGCCGTTGCCGCCGGCGTAGCGGGACTGGTGCCACCATGCGAGGCCGATGGCGACCACGCCCATCTCGACCCATTGGTCGAGTTCGTCGGGGGTGGTGATGGGGTCGGCGCACTCGACGAGCACGCCCAGACGCAGGGGGGCGTCGGATGGTTCTTCTCGCTGACCGCGCAGGGGCATGCGCGAGATCAGGCCCGCATCGCGCCAGGCGCGGTAGAGCAGAAGCTGGCGCATTCCGGCGCGGTGTGCGGCGTCGGCGTCCTCGAACGGGTAGGTAAACGCGCCGGTTTCGGACTCGGGCTTGCTCGGATCGATGGCTTCGGTGAAGACCGTGCCCAGGCAGCGGGTGACCTTGCCCGCGCGGAGCGTGGGCAGGGTGACGGCAGCGGGCTGGAAGCGTCCGCGGCAGTCGCGAAGCTCGGCGTGCATGTCACGCCCGTTCTCCGCGAGGTAGGCGAGATCGAGGTGGGCGTCGAACCAGTGCATGGGCGGGCTCCTTGTTGCAGGGCTCAAGACAGTATGGGGCTAAAAAGATGATGCCGGGAATCCCAATGAGTGGATGAGATACGATAGCCATTGAACACGCACTCACCCAGAGGGATAGGCATGCACACGAACTTAAGACTCAACTTCAGAAGGACTCAACGCGGCAATCTTCTCGTTGGCTGTCTCTCGGTCCTCGCGGTCGTCATTGTCCTGGCCATCATCGCGACCGTCTTTGTGGTTCGCTCGTATCGCGGATGGGTGGCGACGGGAATCGAGAAGACTGTCAATGCTGCGATGGTCGAGATGAAGATCGACGATGATGAACAATCCGAGATCAGCGTGCATGTGCAGACCCTGATGGCCAAGTACACCAGCAAGGAGATCAGCAACGGCCAGCTTGCGATGGTCTTCGAGAAGCTGGTCGAGTCGCCACTGGTTGCTGCGAGCTTGCTGGGCGGGATCGACCGGCTGTATTTCACTCAATCGGAACTGAGCGATGAAGAGAAAGCCGCGGCTCGGGTGCAGCTTCGCCGCTACGCGAACGGACTGTTCGATGAAACGATCGATCCAGACACGCTCGAGAGTGTGCTCGCTTCCGTCACTACCGACAACCCCGACGAGAACGACATTGTCATACAGCATTCGTTCGGCGGCAATGGAGCAAGCACATATGCGCTGCGCTCTGCCGATGAGGTCAGCACGGAAGATCTTCAGACGATGATCGCTGCGGCCCAAGCCAACGCGGACCAGGCGGGCGTTGAAGCCAACCCAGCGGAGGTGGATCTCTCGGATACGCTGGGGATCGCCATTGCTCAGGCACTCAATGAGGATCCGCAGGAATGGGTGCCGGGGTATGTGCCCCAAGAACCGGCGGCGTTGCCCGTGCCGCAGGCAGACACACCGGCGGATGAACCCAATACCGACGATGAGCCATAAAGCCCGAGCCGCTTAGAGTGCGGCGATGATCAGATCGATCAATCGGTCGAGCGAGAGCGCTATGAGCACCGCCGCGGTGATCGTCAGCAAGGGGTGATCGAACAACAACGACGCAGCCGCGGTGTGCATCTGTGTCGTTGTTTGATTTGGCCTGATGCGGATCGGTTCGGCCTGGCCCGCGTTGAGAAAGCACTTGAGATCCATCATGAGCAGCTCGCGTTCATTGTATGGACGCAGCTTGATCTCGGTGATCCCGTTCACGCTCGCGGTCTGGATCGCTTCGCGATCGTCACGGGCGCTGATCTGGATCATGCGTTGCTGGGCGTTGCGTGCGTCACGGCCGATGGCTTCATAAAAGGGCATAGGGACCTCCATGTCGTCTTTGCACGCTACCACAGGTTTTCGCTGTTTGCGCAGGAAAGACAAAAAGCACACCCTGTTGAGGGTGTGCTTTCGGGAGTTTGAAACGGCCACCTAGGTGGAAGCCACTATAAAATCAGGAGTTATCCACGACGACGGCGTGCGCCGAGCAGACCGATCGCTGCGAAGCCGGCGAGCGTGCCGGGGGTCGGGGCGACGCCGGTGACGACGACATTGTCGATGTCGGCACCGTACACGCCGCCTGAGATTCCTTCAAAGGCGAGTGTGGCTGATGAGCCGTTGCCCACGAAGGTCCAGGTGATGCGTTCCCAAGCGGGATTGGCCGCGGTCGCGCCGGCGGCGACATAATCGAACTCGAACTCAGCGCTTGCGCCAGCCGCCGAGACTTGCATGATCTTTGGCGTGGGGCCGCCGAACATGTTTGCTGAGAGGTCGAACTCGACGGTGTAGAGCCAGCCGCTGATCGTGCTGAATGTCTGCGCGATCCCTCCACCGCTGCTGACATTGTTGAGATCGATGCTGCGGCTGCCGTCGGATGCGGCAAGGACCGTGCCCATGTAGTCGACGCCCGCGCCGATGGTGGTCCATCCGGTGATGGCGGTATTGCCGCCGCCCATCGGGATCCATGCGGAGCCCGGATTGAGGCTTGACTCTTCGAACGAGCCGTTGACGATGAGGTCTGCTTGTGCCGAGCATGCCAGCCCGACCGCGCACGCGATACCGATGCGTACTAGTTTCATGTTGTTTCTCCTCTAGGGAACAATGAAAAATGCATATGCCCCACGGACGACATGCCCGGGGGTAGATGAATCGTAGCCCCACCCCCCTGATCTGGGACATAAAAATGCCCATCGTGTGAGCGTTTTCAAGGGCCGATAACGCAGGGAGCGTCTTACTCAGGAGCCGCATACACAGTGAGGCCCAGCACCACCATGACACCGGACATCGTGAGCAGCATCACAGTCTGGGCTCGCGTCATCCAGGGGAGTGTGCGGCAAAGTACCGGCTGGATCAGGATTCGGCCAAGGATCAAACAAACAACACCAAACCCGATCAACAGCCATCTGGGCGAGCCGAACATGATGAGGCTTTGGGCGTCCCCAACGGGATAGACCGCACCGAGCCCGATGTAGAGCCCGTTGGCAAAGAGCACGAAGGCCGCGACGATGTGAAGCGAGAACTGAAAGCCGCGTACCCAGCGCATGAGCAGCAGCGGGATGCCCGCGCCGATGATCGATCCGAGGACGGGTCCGCCCCAGGCCGCGATGAGCGGGTGGGGTGTCGAGTGGAACTCGGTCATGGAGAAGGTGCGTGGGTCGAGGATCACACGATCGATCTTCGCGCCCGATGCGAGCCCGGCGAGGATGTGGCCGAGCTCGTGGGTCCACTGCATGTAGAGCCAAGAGAAGGCGAGTGTGAGAACAATACTCACCAATGTCGCGAAGACATGATTCGCGCTCGATTGTTCAGCATTCACAAGATATGGATACGCAATGAATGAGTGCTAGATCCATGACAGCTACGACTGCAATACGAACTCAGTCGATTGGCTTGAATCCCATCTGCGAGAGCAGCACGACTTGTTCTTCTGGATCTGTCGACTCGGCGATATCAAGATAGAAAAGATAGTTATCCCGATCCGTGGCGATCCAGTACTCACGAAGACTCATCCCCTCGTACTCAGGCATGATCGATTGAGCCATCTCCATCTCTTCTATAGCATTCATATACCCAGCGAATGAGCCGCAATGATGTCGCTTTGATTCAAACAACCGACCATCGCGCATGCGCGCGATCGCGATGTTGTCGATCTGAATATTGTGTGTATCACGATACTCGATCGCGATCCAGTTGCTCTCAGTTGTGCCGAGCATGGTCCCCCAACGGGTAATCAGAGGCTGAATGTCTTCATACTGATCTGAACTCGTCAGGTCCGCGATGATTTCCTGTTTCCATCGCTCGACCATCGCGGATCGTTTGAGTTGGAAACGAGCTTCCTTAACCAGGAAGTACCCTGCTACGAGCAGGATCACGACCACTCCAATCGTGATTGGCTTGGTCAGGAAGCGTTTCACACGCGCACCACCGCCGGCTCATCGCTGGTGATGATCTCGGCCTCGGTCTTCTCGATAACTTCCCCGACCGTCACGCCCGGGGCGAGCTCGGTGAGCCGGAATCGCTTCGCGTCCTCGTCGAACTGCAGCACGCACAGGTCGGTGATGATCATGTCGATGCAGTTCTTGCCGGTGAGGGGCAGGGTGCAGTCGCGGAGGATTTTGGGCGAGCCGTCCTTGGCGCAGTGATCCATGGTGACGACGACCTTCTTGACGCCGGCGACGAGGTCCATGGCGCCGCCCATGCCCTTGATCATCTTGCCGGGGATCATCCAGTTGGCGATGTCGCCCTCTTGTGAGATCTGCATGGCGCCGAGGATGCACATGTCGATGTGGCCTCCTCGGATCATGGCGAAGGACTGAGACGAGGCGAAGGAGGACGCGCCGGGGACGGCGGTGATGGTCTGCTTGCCGGCGTTGATGAGATCGGCATCGACCTTGTCCTCGCTGGGGAATGGACCGATGCCCAGCAAACCATTTTCAGATTGCAACCAGACCTGCATCCCCTCGGGGATGTGGTTGGCAACAAGGGTGGGCATCCCGATCCCGAGGTTGACGACAAAGCCGTCCTGGAGTTCCTTGGCGGCTCGTTTGGTGATTTCATCGCGTGTGAGTGGCATGTGGGGATTATAGACGATCGAAGGGGTCTTGCAGAATCTAGCGTCTCTGCTTGAGGATCCGTCGGATGAATGCCCAAAGCAACGCGAGAACGACCAGAGTTGAAAAGACGGTACTCCAAAACGGAAAGCCGTTGAAGTTCACGCCCGGCCATCGGAGGTTTCGTTTCTCGATTCCAAGTTCGGCAAGCTGCTCGGACCATGCATTGTAATCTTGGGTGAGCCAGACAACCTGGAGCTTGGTGTCGAGGATGAAATAGCCAATAAACTCGTCACTCCACGAGTCGTATCTTCTGCCGAAGACGATGTCGCCCTGTACATCGAGTTTCTCCACATCATCAACGGTAGTTTCTAGCTGATCGGGATGGGCGACCCAGATGAAGTCATCGACATAGCAGATGTAGCCGTTGGGCAGCGTGACCTCACGGGTGAAGCCACAACCGATTGCACCCGAGAGCAGGATAATCGCCCAGAGCAGGATCGCGAACACACCGAGGGGAGATTGCCATTCCTGCATGCTCCTCATACGAGGTCACGCCGCGGCTGTTCGGCATGAGAACCGAAAAAGGCGGCCGAGATCGGCCGCCTGGAGAAGAGTCTTGATTCAGTTCCACTTGATTTGGCTCAATAAGCTTCAGGCCTCGCTGCCCTCAAGCTGATAGCCCTGAACTTTCCAGCCCTTCACGCCAGGCTCATAATCGCGGACATCGGTGAAGCCCGCCTCCTCCAACCGGGCCGCCGCCTTCTCAGACGCATCGCAGTCGCTGCTGGCGCAGTAGACCACCACGGGTTTGTCCCTGTTCTCCACGGTACTGGTGACCTTGGTCACAAAGTCCGCGGATTCAAGCGGGATGTTGATAGACCCGGGGATGTGCTTGGATTCGTACTGATCGTGACCCAACACATTGATGACCGGGCCCCTCGTTTCACCGGCGATGAACTTCTGGAGTTCGTTTGCAGCGATGGTATTCATGGCATGCTCCTTTCAGTTTTCGTTGCCTTTCCCCCATCATGCGAATCAGACCAACAGCGTGCATGAATCCAGTATGAATTACACTACATCTGCACGGCCCACTGGCGGCGAGCGGGTCGGAATCAGGAACAGTTGCAGTCCCGGTCCTGTCGTGGCTTCTTGGCGGATACCGTCAGGCTGGTTCGGGGTATGATCTGATGTCTACCTGTTGAGGTATATGATGGGCCTTTTCCTGCTGATCTTTGTTGTACTCTCGCTGGTGAGTCTCGGTTTCTTGATGCCCGCTTGGACACCGGCTGCGACTGGCGTGTATGTGGCATTGTGGATCATGTTTGGCGGGGCGTCACTCTGGATCTGGAAACCCACACGCTCCACCGAACGGTTGCTGCGTCTCGCGGCGGGTGTGCTGGGTGTGCTGATGACGGTCTCGATGATCGATTTTCTCATCGCGCAGGTCGCGTCGCGACAGGCGGTTGTCGGGGGGAGAACGCCGCTGGTCGGGTTCTTCGTGATCGGCTTGCCCGCGATGTGGTTCGCGCTCCGCGGCTTCAAAGAACCCTTGCTCGACGATCAGAATGACGAATCTGATTCAGATTCCGATTTGCTTTTCTGATGTTGTTTATTCGCGGACACCGTCAGGTTCGTGCGTTTTCCCTTTTTGCGGGGCACGAACAGGCGAAACAGGACAACCAACGCGACAAACGCGATGATCGTGACAACCCAGAACTGCCAGTCTCCGATCGGCATGACTTACCCCCCCACCATCAGCGCGATGTTGTACGCGGCCAGCGCCCCGGCGTAAGCTACGAAAGACATCCAACCAAGCTGCAGGAATGCCCACTTCCAGCCGCCGGATTCTTTGGCGGTCACGACCGTCGTCGGCAGGCACAGCGACGCGAAGACATAGAACACCAGCAGCGACCACGAGGTCGGAGCGTTGAAGAGCGGCGTGCCATCGTCACGGGTTGCGTTCTCGATGGACTCAAGCACGGTTGCATCCTCGAAATCTTCATTGCCCGCAACCTGCACAGCCATAGTGGCCACAAAGACCTCGCGGGCGGCGAAGGAGGCGAGCACGCCGACGGTGAGTTGGTCGTTGTAGCCGAGGGGCGCGAAGACGGGCTGGACGGTGGAGCCGATGCGCCCCAGATATGAGTTCCTCGCTTGTTTCATGGCATTGTATTGTTCTGTGTACTTCTCCTCACGAACACGCGCGCTTTCGTACGCCGCAGCAACTTGCTCAGGTGTCGCTGTTGCAGAAAAGAATGGAGAGTAGCTCATGTGAGATTTCGGCTGCACGGGGTACGCATTCAACCACCAGAGCACGATCGAGATCGCGACAATCAGGGTGCCGGCTTTTTTGAGAAACACCGTGCCGCGATCGACGGTGAGCAGCAGGGCAGATTTGAGATCGGGGATGCGGTAGCTGGGCAGTTCGAGGGCCATAGGGCGTGACTTGCCGCGCAGAATGGTCCGGCGCGCGAGCAGCGAGGTGAGCAAACCGCCGGCGGCGCCCAACACATAACACCCCGTGAACGCGATCGCCTGCATGCTCGGCTGGTCCGGGAAGAGGATGCCGATGAGCAGGACATACACGGGGATGCGGGCGGTGCAGCTCATGAACGGCGCGATGAGGATCGCGGCCAGACGGTCGCGTCGGTCAGGGATGGCGCGGGTGGCCATGATGCCGGGGATGGCGCAGGCGTGCGATGACAAGAGCGGCACAAAGGCATGACCCGAGAGCCCAAATGGGCGGAGCAGGCGATCGATCACGAACGCGGCCCGCGCGAGGTAGCCGGTGCCCTCGAGCAGCGCAAGCAGGAAGAAGAGCAGGCAGATCTGAGGGAGGAAGATGACGGTGCCACCGATGCCGGCGATCACGCCGTCGGTGAGCAGATCGCGAATCGCGCCCTGAGGGAGCATCGAGCCGACCCAGGCACCCATCGAGCCGAACCACGCGTCGATCCACTCCATGGGATACGCGGCGAGCTTGAAGATGACATAGAAGAGCCCGGTCATGACGAGCGCGAAGGAGAAGATGCCCAGAATCGGGTGGGTGAAGGCGCGATCGAGGCGATCGGTGACCCGATCATCATCGAGGGTGTCGAGGGGGGCGCAGGCGTTGAGGTAGACATCCTGTGACCAGCGTTCGATGTCGGCTTGATCTGTTGGCGCTGAGCGATCGGGCACACGCGCGTCGCGGAGCGCCTGCATGATTTCTTCGATCCCCTCTCCCGTCCGCGCGGAACAGACAACCACGGCGCAGCCGAGCATCTCGCTGAGCCGATTAGCGTCGATGCCGATGCCGCGCCTGCGGGCGGCGTCGATCATGTTGACGGCCACCACGGTCGGGAGTCGCTTGTCGATCGACTCAGCGACGATGGTGAGGTTGCGCATCAGGTTCGTAGCGTCAACAACGACCAGCAAGGCATCGGGTTTGTGGGCTTGTTCACCGCTGGGTGCGGCGGTGCCGTCGAGACACTGGGCACAGACACGCGACTCGCTCAGATCAAGGTTGAGCGAGTAGATGCCCGGCAGATCGATCAGGACGGATTCGGTGTCATCCCGCGTGATGTGCGCCACGCGTGCTTCCTGGGTCGTGCCGGGGAAGTTGGCGGTCTTGGCGCGGATGCCTGCGATACGGTTGAAGAGGGTTGTCTTGCCGACATTGGGGTTGCCCAGCACGGCGATAGTGCGATGGCGGTGCTCAATGGCTGGGGCGGAGTCAATGCTGGACATCGCGGGGGCAACCGATCAGTGCTGCGGGGTGACCATGACGCGGGAAGCGATGTCTTTGGCGAGCCCGATGCGGCAGCCGCCGCCACACGCGCCGCTGAGGGCCACGATGCACGGCTCACCGAGTCGGCACATCTGGATCGAGGCATCAGGGCGCAGGCCCATGGCACGCAGCATCTTGGCGTCCTGCTCGTCGAGATCTGAAGCATTGACGGTGGCACGCTGGCCACGGGGGAGCTGTGTGAGGGGGATCGAAGCCGGCTTGGGCGTGATCTCCGATGCTGTCTGCTGGTGTGTTGTGCTGGTCTGCATCGTGCTCACCCCCTCGTAATTGGCGGATATCCGGTATCACGCCATGGGATGATATTCTCATTGAGACCGATTCGCAACAACACGAGCAGAGAATCTGGGCGGCTGTGTCTCTTTTCGCGGTGGGCTCAGGCGTCGGGGGATTGGGCGGGCTGGAAGCTCATGCAGTAGCCAGCACGCCAGACGGGGTAGAGGACCTCGCAGCGGAAGCCGACGAATGCGGTGGGGTCCCATCCGAGGCGATCGAAGAAGTGTGCGGTGAGTTCGCTGTGGCGTGCGTGGGTCTTGGTTTGGGCGCGTCCGATGCCTTCGCCGAGCAGTTCGAGGCGTGGTGGCGAGGGGTAGCGGGTGATCCAGCGTTGCCCGCCGGGCGAACTGAGATTGGGGTACCAGAGCTGCGAGTCGATTGCGGGTCGGACCATGCGTTCGATGTCGCGATGGAGGTAGACATCGAAGATGAGCTGTGCGGTCGGGCAGTTGACCAGCGACCAGACCTCATCGAGGGTCATCTTGCCGGTTTGGGGGTCGGTGAAGGGGTGGTTGGATCGGGCGGCGGTGATGACATCGAGGGTTTGCGGGCCGTCGAGTTGGGCGGGGTCGATGACCTGCACAAGGTTGTCGGCGCTGCCCTGCGAGGAGACCGTGGGCAGCGGATGGGTGGTGAACTCTTTGAGCAGGGCTTGTGGGGTGTTGCCCTTGGGCTGGGTGTCATCGAGCAGGTCGAAGGAGCGGTTGGTTGGATCGTCCCATTTGAGTGTGTCGCCGGCGCGGATGACGATGGGCATGCCCCCGGGCATGATGGTGGTCTGGATCAGCCCAGAGGCGATGGCGCGCTGGAGGACCTCGGGGTTCTCGGGTGATCTGCGGAAGGCGTACAGGCTGATGCCGGCCTCTGCGCTGCGCCCGGTGACACCCATGGCGGCATTGAAGAGGGCCTGGCGGGATCCGATGGAACCGAGCCCGTGCTCGGCGTCGGCTGAGCCGGCGGCTTCGATGCGGGCGACGAGCTTGGTGTGTGAGCCCGCGAGCTTGTCGATGAGTTGGTCGAACTGGGCGACGGCGACCTGGGCGAGTTCGATGGACTCGGTTTGGAGCCCGACGGCTTGCATGGCTTCGAGCATCTGCTCGAGGCCCTTGGTGCCGGGGAGCTTGATGAGTGTTAGTGCATTCGGCGACTGGTCCCGCAGGGCGTGCATCACGCGCTGGGTGGTGTTGCGGACAATGTCGAGATGCTTTGCCATGCCCGAGCCGCTTTGGGCGGCTTCTGGAAGCTGCATGACAAGCGTGCCCAGATGGGCGTGCAGGCGTGTGGCGACGCGATCGCACATGGCCCGCTCGTCGGCGGAGAGTGGCTTGGGGGGTGTTTTCATACGGGTATTGATGGCAGCGGCGGGCATGACACGCACCATACCGTCCGGGGCGATGGGTGTGTGGCCTGAAATCAGACTTTGTTTTCCCAAATCATACAGGGGCATTCAATCACCTCATCGGGGGCGTTCTGTGGGTCATTCCATGGACAACAGGAAAGATTTATGGAAAATATCAGATTTGAGAGTTGATTTCAAGTCTGATTTCAATATATTGCGTAAAGCACGACAGCACTGGCCTCGGCAGCTCTCTTGAAATACACACTCGGGTCTGAAAAAGGAAATGACAATGAACAACACATGCACACGCATCACCACAATCACAACACTGGCCTTGCTGGCCGGGCTGGCCCAGGCGCAGCAGGTTCAGCGTCTGGCTCCACTGACAAGCGGCGATAGCTTCGCCGAGGACATCAATGACAACGGCGAGATCGTTGGGCAGTCGATGCTGGCGGGCTTCTCCATGCGTCCTGTGCGATGGGACAGCGCGGGCGCGGTGACGGACCTGGGCCTGCTGACCAACGGCGTGCTCGGTTACACGACGGCGATCAACAACAACGGCGAGATCGTCGGTGTCAGCGAAGACAGCGACGGCATGGGCTACGCGACGCTCTGGGACGGGCGGGGCGGCGTCGTTGATATCCACACAACCATCGGTTCCATGGGGACCTCTGTCCCCTGGGACATCAATGACAATGGCATGATCGTCGGTCAGGCGAAGATCTCTGCGGGCATCTTCCCACGCGGGTTTGTCTGGGATCAGGTCGAGCCGGCTCAGCAGGCGGGGAGCGATCTGTACCCAGGCGGGGCGAACTACGGCATCAACAACGATGGTTTGATCGTTGGCGCGGGGTTCTTCTTTGGTGATCCTGACGATGCGCTGCTCGCGGTGCCTGATGATCGCGGCGGGTACGAGTACCCGCTGATCAACCCGTTCGGCTTCTACTTCTCGCAAGCACGGGCGATCAGCAACAACGGCATGATCATCGGACACTCGGGGTACAACAGCACGACCACGGGCTGGAACGCCTGTGTCTTCACGGGTGATGATCGCGATCCGGTGATTTCGCTGGGCTCACTCCCGGGCTACGACACCTCGGAGGGTGCTGATGTGAACGATCAGGGGATGGCCGTGGGCTATGCGTGGGATGGGACATTCAGCGGTTTGGACCCACGGGCGTGGGTCTGGGTTGACGGGACGATGTACGACCTCAACGACCTGCTGGACGATCAATCGGAGTTTGAGATGCTCTCGCGTGCGACGGGCATCAACAACAACGGCGACATCGTGGGCTGGGGCCGCCTGCTTGATGGGTCGGTTGGTGCGTTCCTGATCGAGGGCTTTGCGCCCCCGTCAGATTGCGTTGCGGATCTCAACGCTGATGGAACACTCGACTTCTTCGATGTCAGTGCCTTCCTGAATGCGTTCAACGATCAAGACCCGGTCGCCGACTTTGACGACAACGGCGTGTGGGACTTCTTCGATGTGAGCGCGTTCCTCAACGCGTACAACACCGGCTGCCCGTAAAGGAGGCACTGGCATCACGCTCCACACACAAGAGGGGAGGGTGTGAGGACCGCCTTGGCATGCCGCGGGGACAGTGTGCCTGGCAGATCACATCATTCTCTTGAAGACACGAAGCCGGAAGCGCCACTCGCCCCGGCTTCGTGTTTTTATATGCGCAGCGACTTACTTCCCGGCTCTGGCGGCGGCGCGAGAGCGATTGAGGAGCCAGCCCACACCGAAGCCGACGAGCGAGAAGATGAGGTAGAGCAAGGCGGCGGGTGCGGTGGCTTCCCAGAAGAAGATGTCGATCACGATCGATTGGGAGTTCTGGATGATGAGGATGAGGAAGATGATGCCCGCGATGGCCCCCATGATGAACTTGGGGCGGGTGTAGAAGGGCTTGCTCTTGGGCTCAGGGGGCGTGGGCTTGATGGTTGAATCATTCATTGTGCACTCACCGTTCGTTGCTCGATGCGCTTCTCGCTCACAGTCTTCACCACGCGGTCGACATAGTTGCCCGGCAGATGGATCTCGTCGGGGTGCAGCGAGCCAGTGGGTACGATCTCGTCGACCTCGGCGATGGTGAACTTTGCTGCCGTCGCCATGTCGGGGTTGAAGTTGCGGGCGGTGACATGGAAGACGAGGTTGCCGAACTCGTCGGCCTTGGCGGCTTTGACCATCGCCAAGTCGCCGAAGAGCCCGGTTTCCATGACATAGGGGCGCTCCTGCCCGCCGTTGGGGGCGGCGAAGGATCGGGTTTCCTTGCCGTCGGCGACCATGGTGCCATAACCGGTGGCGGTGTAGAAGGCCGGGATGCCGGCACCGCCGGCGCGGACGCGCTCGGCCAAGGTGCCCTGGGGGTTGAACTCGACCTCGAGCTCGTCGGCGAGGAACTGGCGGGCGAACTCTTCGTTCTCGCCCACATAGCTCGAAATCATCTTCTTGATCTGCTTGGTCTGCAAGAGCAAGCCCAGGCCCCAGTCGTCGACCCCGGCGTTGTTGGAGACGCAGGTGAGGCCCTTGGTGCCGGTGTCGCGCAGGGCGATGATGAGCTGCTCGGGGATGCCGCAAAGCCCGAAGCCCCCCACCATGCACATCATGCCGTCGCGGAGGATGCCCTTCTCTGCGAGCCCTTGGAAGCATTCGGCGGGTGTGTTTCGGACTTTGGAGGCCATGGGATCACCTTTCGTCGTGTGGTTCGGCGTGTTGGTGATTGTATGCGGATGAGCGGTGTGTGCCAGTGTTTCTCCGGGTGCCACTACTCGCGGCTTGCCGCGCAGTCGTGCTCTTGGGTCGTCCAGAAGACACTACTGCGCCGAAGACGGCGAGTAGTGGCAGCCGGAGCACAGATAACTGGTGGCTATTTGGGGGCCTTGACGCCGAAGAGGCCCTGCTGGTCGGGGCCGGTGGTTGGCCTGGTGGAGAGATCGTCGAGCTCGCGTTGGATGTCCTCGAGGGTCGAGAGCTGGAGGTGCTCGGTGGCGAAACGGATGTAGGCGATCTTGTCCACATTGCGGAGCTTGGCCATGACCCGCTCGCCGACGAGCTGGGTGGGGACCTCGCGTTCGAACTCGGCGTGGAGTTCTTCTTCCACGGCGGTGGCGATCTGCTGCTTGAGGTCCTCGGAGATGGGGCGCTTGCCGCAGGCGTTGGCCACGCCGCGCATGATGTTCTCGGTGCTGAAGGGGACACGGGAGCCGTCGCGTTTGACGACCATGAGTCGCCCGGCGGGTTCGACGCGTTCGTAGGTGGTGAATCGCTTCTCGCACTTGAGGCAGTGGCGACGTCGGCGGATGACCGCGCCGCCTTCGGTTGAGCGGGAGTCGATGACCTTATCGAGGTTATGGGCACAGTATGGGCAGATCATGCGGTGGGTTCCCGGTGGGTTACGGGGATCATACCACAAGATATGGGGTTGCACGAGCGTGCGGGGTGACTTCAACGCTGTGAAAAAGGCGATACACGCGTTTGGCGTGCATCACCCGGATGGATGGTGGCCATTTGGTGATGGCTTCTCAGTCGAGTGTGCGGAGCAAGCTCTCGTACTCGGAGTCGATCAGGAGGCTTTGGAGTCGGCTGTGGCGTGCCTCGAGGTCGGTGAGATCGAGCATGAGTTCCTGGATGGTCATTTCGAGCTCGACACGTTGCGCTTTGAGCTCTTCGCGTCGTTCCGGAGTCATTTCCTTCGTGAAGATTTCACCCTCAAGGGTGCTGAGGCGTTGATCGGCCAAGCCGCGCTCGAGCCCTTTGGCCACATAGCGTTGGCGAATGCTCTGGTACTCGGCCTTGATGCGATCGATGCTCTGGCGGCGCTGGGCTTCGCGTTCGGCGGCGAGTTTTTCCTGACTGCGGATTGCGTCTGTGTGCTGGCGTTGGATGAGTGACCATGTTTGATCGATTGTGTCGTTCATGGCCGCGGGAGCGGCGACGGCGATGCCGTTGGTGAGCGGCTCGATCGAAAGCCATGGTGACGTGCTGTGGGCTGCGAGCAGATGTTCGAATGTGCGTGCCGCGTTGATGTACTGCAACGCGTTCGCATCATCGAGGGTGAGTACCTGGGTCTTCACAGTGCGCCGGGCCAGCTCGTCGTGGGTGAGCAGTTCGATGGTGTCGCCTTCGACCTCATAGGTCAGGTCGGCGGCGTGGGTCAGGGACTGTACCAACAACGCCTGCATGGCACTGCGGAGCGAGAAGGTGCCCGCGATGGAGACCTCTCGTCCCTGGAGCTGGCGGACCTGGACCTGGTCGAGTGACTGGATATCGATGCTCAGATCGAACTCCATGGCCAACTGTTGGAAGGCGACGAGCATGGGCTCGTGGAGGATTTCGAAATCTCGGGTGGGTTGCTTGGCGTTCTGGTTCGCAGGAACAGCTTGGGATGTCGCGACCTCGGTGGGCAGCGCGGTCTCGGTGGGCAGCGCGGTGAGGCTGGAACTGGCGTTGAACAGCGTGAATGAGCCCAGGGCGATGCCTGCTGCTGCGACGGAGATAAGTGCGGTGTTCATGATGGTCCTCCTTGGACTGGAAAATGTGTGTGCGGATGCAATAAGTTTGGCGAGCTGGGCCGTCTCGCCGAGTTCGGCGACGGCGGTGCGGATGGCTTCTGGTTCGGGTGTGCCGGTGATGAGCAGATCATCGACGCGGCTTCGGAGATGGTCCTCGAGTTCGTCGCGGACCATGGCCTTCTGTCCCGGCGGCAGGCTGAGCATGGCGGTGAGCACATCGAGCCAGGACTCGATGGCGTCGCGCGATGAGGGGTTCACCGCCGGCGTGGTGTTGGTTGTGCGTTTGGTCAGACTCATGCGGGGTGGGCCTGGTTAGCGGGTGAAACGAAGGCGTCGATGAGTGACTGCATCTGCCTATGGGCTTCGATGGACTTAACGCGCTGTTTGTGGCCCTTGGGGCTCAGGGTGTACCACTTGCGTCGGCGCCCGGTGGCGTCGGGGTCGGCGCCCTCGGCCTTAACCTCTTCCCAGCTGGTGGTGACGAGGCCCTGCTTTTCGAGTTTGGTGAGCAGCGGGTACATGCCCGAGGCGGTGAGCTTGAAGTGGCCTTCGGATTTGGCGGCGATGGCTTTGGAGATGGCGTAGCCGTAGGACGGGCCGTCGGCGAGGACCGAGAGGACGACGAGTGTGGAATGGTCTTGCTTGAGTGTGAGCATGTGGAATCCTTCGGCTAGATATACCATGAAAGTATATATCGAGTTTCGATATATCCAAATATTTGACCATCTTTCCTGCTGATCGTGACTGGAGGCTTGCAAACGGGGTCGCAGGATGCTATTTTCTTGTTTAGGAAAATGAGAAACCAAGCAACCAACCCGATCGACGCCCTCACCCGCGTTTCCGCGGCCTTGGCGGACCCCAACCGCGTGCGCCTGCTCGCGGCGTGCCTTGATCAGGAACGCTGCGTCTGCCAACTGGTGGCGCTGATCGATTTGTCCAACGCCTCGATCTCCAAGCACCTCGGGCAGCTGCGCGATGCGGGGCTGCTGCAATCGCGGCGGGATGGTCGCTGGGTGCACTACCGACTGCCCGAAGCGCCCGATCCGATCGTGGCGCAGGCGATCGAGATGGTGCGTGCCCATGCGTTGGGCGACGAACTGATCGAGCGGGACCGGGCGACACTGACGAACATCGATGCGATCGATCCCAACGAACTGGCGCGCATGCAGCGCGAGGGGTGTTGCCCTGATCTGACCTGTTGTCCACCAAACCAAGCACACACCACCGCCCCCACCGCTTTGGGGCAAGGAGATTCGATATGAAGACCAATGAAGCGATCCGTGACCAGATCCGAAGTGACTATTCGAGTATTGCTGTGACGAGCAACAAGGCCGCGGGGACGGGGAGCAGTTGCTGCGCCGGGGCGTGCGGCGTGACCGAGTCGATCGATCCGGATGTGCTGGCCGAGCAGATCGGGTATTCGCGGGCCGAACTGGAGGCCCTGCCCGCGGACGCGAATATGGGGCTTTCGTGCGGGAATCCCAATGTGATTGCGAACCTCAAGGCCGGCGAGACGGTGCTGGACCTAGGGTCTGGCGGCGGGTTTGACCTGTTTCTCGCGGGGCCCAAGGTTGGCAAGACGGGTAAGGCCATCGGCGTGGACATGACCGCGGAGATGATCGCCAAGGCCCGCACCAATCTGGAGCATTACCGCACGACGACGGGGCTGGACAATGTCGAGTTCCGGCTGGGCGAGATCGAGCACCTGCCGGTGGCAGACAACTCGGTTGATGTGGTGATGAGCAACTGCGTGATCAACCTGGCGCTGGACAAGCAGGGCGTGTGGGACGAGATCGCCCGGGTGCTCAAGCCCGGTGGGCGGGTGGCGATCAGCGATATCGCGCTGTATGAGCCGCTGCCCGAGTCGGTCAAGGGGATCGTGGAGTCGTGGGCGGGGTGCATCGCGGGTGCGGCGCTGGTCGAGGACCTGCGCCACCAGATGCTCACGGCGGGGCTCGCGGAGGTCTCGCTGACACCCAAGCCCGAGTATGTGAAGGCCCTGGTCGAGGCGAACGACCCCCTGTATCAGAAGGTGGCGGCCGAGCTGCCGACGGGGAAAACGGCGGCGGATTTCATTACCAGTCTGGATATCAGCGCCCGCAAGCCCGATGGGGCGTGTTGTGGGGATGGGTGCTGCTGAGGAACTGAAGCACTCAGACCTTGAAAGCCCCCCTCCGTCACGCTGCGCGTGACACCTCCCCCGTCAGGACGGGGGAGGAGAAGTTGGCCTAGAGTTGAGTCCATGAACCAGAACACCACTACCGCGACCACCACCACGACTTCGCCCTACTGACGGCGGCTGGTTGTTGTTGCACGAAAAACGCACACGACGCCCGGCCGCTGCCGGGCGTTTTTTCATCTACGATCCACACACGAACGATTTCACACCACGCGTTCATACGAGAGCGAGCAGGACCCATGCCTCAGATCACCCTTCCCGACGGCACGATCAAATCATTCGACAACCCCATCAGCGCCCACGACATCGCGATGTCGATCGGCGAACGCCTGGCCAAAGCCTGCGTCGGGGCGCTCATCGATGAGGAGCTGTCCGACCTGAGCACCGTGATCGACAAGGACTGCACGCTGGCGCTGGTCACTGAAAAGACCCGCGACAAGCAGGACGACCCCAACGCGTTGTACCTGCTTCGCCATTCGACGGCCCATGTGATGGCCGAGGCGATCCAGCGGATCATCCCCGGCGCGATGCTGGTGTACGGGCCGCCGCTGGAGACGGGGTTCTATTACGACATCGCCTTCCCGGAGGACCGCCCGCTCAAGGAGGGTGACTTCGAGGCGATCGAGGCGGAGATGGCCAAGATCGTCGCCGAGGACCGCCCATTCACGCGTTATGAGCTGGAGTACTCGGAGGGTATTAACAAGGTCAAGAGTGAGGGATCGAAGTACAAGCTCGACAACGCGCACCGGGCGCATGAGGCGGGGTCGCTGGAGCTGAGCTTCTACGCGACGGGCGAGCCGGGCAAGGACTGGGAGGATCTGTGCCGCGGGCCGCATGTACCGAGCACGGGTCGGATCGGCGCGTTCAAGATCATGAGTCTTGCTTCGTCGTACTGGCATGGCGACGAGAACAGCGATCGCCTGACGCGTGTGTACGGGACTTCGTTTTTCAGCAAGAAGGATTTGGCCGAGTACCTCGATCGTCTCGAAGAAGCCAAAAAGCGTGACCATCGTGTGCTGGGCAAGAAGCTCAAGTTGTTCCACATCGACGAGACGGTCGGGCAGGGGCTGATCCTGTGGACGCCCAACGGGTCGGTGGTGCGGAAGGAGCTGCAGAACTTCATCTCTGCTGAGCTGACCAAGCAGGGGTACCACGAGGTGTTCACGCCGCATATCGGCAAGCTGGATCTGTACCGCACTTCGGGACACTTCCCGTATTACGCGGAGAGCCAGTTCCCGCCGCTGATTGAGCGGGAGCACCTTGTGCAGCTGAGCGAGGAGGGCTGCAGCTGTGCGCAGCTCTCGAATCACATGACGACGGGCGAGATCGAGGGGTTCATGCTCAAGCCGATGAACTGCCCGCACCATATCAAGGTGTTCGATTCGCAGCCGCACTCGTACAAGGATCTGCCGGTGCGTCTGGCGGAGTTCGGGACGGTGTACCGCTGGGAGCAGTCGGGCGAGCTCAACGGCATGACGCGCGTCCGCGGGTTCACGCAGGACGATGCGCACCTGTTCTGCACGCCCGACCAAGTGGCCCATGAGCTGCAGGGATGCTTGTCACTGGTCAAGATCATCTTCAATGTGCTGGGGATGGACGACTACCGCGTGCGGGTGGGCCTGCGTGACCCGGACAGCGGCAAGTACACCGGCGACCCGGCCAACTGGGACAAGGCCGAGCAGGCGTGCCGCGAGGCGGCGCAGACGCTTGGCGTGCCGTTCACCGAGGAGCCCGGCGAGGCCGCGTTCTATGGGCCCAAGATCGACTTCGTGGTCAAGGATGTCATCGGTCGCGAGTGGCAGCTGGGCACGGTGCAGGTGGACTACAACCTGCCCGAGCGGTTCGACCTGAGCTATGTCGGCGCGGACAACGAGAAGCACCGCCCGGTGATGATCCACCGCGCCCCGTTCGGGTCGATGGAGCGGTTCATCGGCGTGCTGATCGAGCACTTCGCCGGTGCGTTCCCGGTGTGGCTGGCGCCCGAGCAGGTGCGGGTGCTGCCGATCAGCGAGAAGAGCAACGACTACGCGCACGAGGTGATGAGCGCCCTGCACGCGATCGGGATCCGTGCAACGCTCGACGATCACGACCAGCGGGTGCAAGCGAAGATCAAGAACGGCAGCGAGATGAAGATCCCGTACCTAGTCGTCGTCGGGCCTCGCGACGCAGAGAACCGGGCCGTGTCGGTGCGTGCGTTCGGGACCGAGAAGGACCTTGGCTCGATGCCGCTCGATGAGTTCATCAACGCCATCGGCGAAGAGTACCGCACGAAGGGTCGCAGCACGGTGAAAGAGCGTTTCGAGGCAGTCAAGGCCTGAGTTCGATCACTCGCTCAGGTGCTCGGCGAACCAGTCGCTGAGTTGCTGATCGGTGTACGCGTTGTCCCATGAGTTGTGATTCACTCCCGGGTACTCGCTGTAGCGGGTATCGGCGTCGAGCTTCTGGAGGGCGGCGTAGAGCGAGCGTGACTCGGCGACTGGGACGACGACATCGCTGTCGCCGTGGTGGATCCAAGTGGGCATGGCTGCGAGCGATTGGGCGGCTTGGATCACAGCAGGGGTTTCGGGCGTTGCGGGCTGCCGCTCGATGCGTTTGCGATCGCTGTCGAAGATGGTGCTCACATACGCGCAGACGGGTGCGGCGGCCTTGAAGCGTTCCGGGTGCATCGACGCAACGGCGATGGTGCCGTGCCCGCCCTGGCTGAGCCCAGTGATGGCAAGACGGTCGGGGTCATAGAAACCCTTCTGGGCGGCCTGCTCAAGTATCTGAGTGAGTGCCTGATCGTGGTCTTCCCATTCACTGTTCACGCTCGGCTTCTGGGGGATGATGAGCACAAAGGGCCACATTTCGGGGTTCTGCATGGCGTAGCGTGGGAGCCCGACATGGGTCTGGCGGACGCCGTCGGTGCCGCACTCTCCTGCGCCGTGCAGGAAGAGCAATGCCGGGCCGCCGAGCGTGGCGTGCTCATTGACCATAATCTTGCAGGCGTACTGCTGGCCGTTGACCTCGACAGGCATGTCGTAGATTTGGAGCGCGGGGAGCTTTGTTTGGTCTGGGGAGGTGTTCGGGGTGGATGCGCAGCCGGTCAAAGCGGTGATGATCATGAGAATGAAGCCGATGAATGGTGTGGTGGTCATGGTGGTAGGGTATACCATGAGTCGACGATGTCGCAAGTGCTTTCGTTTTGACGCGATCACGCGTGAGTTGTTGAGTATGCAGAAGGTGGACGGGTGGTACGCGCCGAGACTCGAAACCCAGACCTGATCCGACGCGATCTGAAGCTGAGCACGCAGGATGCGATGCTTTTTTCTGTGATGGTCGGGTGCGGCGAGGCGTACTTTGTTGCCTTTGCCCTGGCGATGGGGATGGGCGAGGCGCTGGCGGGGCTGCTGGGTTCGGTGCCGCTGCTGGCGGGGGCGTTGCTGCAGTTGATCGGCCCGTGGGCGGTGCAGCGGCTGGGCTCGCACAAACGCTGGGTGGTGCTGACGGCTGGGCTGCAGGCGCTGAGCTTCTTGCCGATGATCATCGCGGCCTTGATGGGTCGGATGCCGGCGTGGCTGATGTTCGTGAGCGTGGGGATCTACTGGGCGCTGAACCTGGGCGGCGGGCCCGCATGGAACACCTGGATCGGCACGGTGGTGCCCGGTCCGGTGCGAGCCAAGTTCTTCGCGGTCCGGTCGCGCAAGGCGCAGTTCATGCTGATGCTCTCGCTGATCGGCGCAGGCGTGCTGCTGTATTTCGGCAAGAAGTTGTATGGCGGCGAGGGGCAGAACGATGCGTACATCAAGGTGTACGCGGGCCTGTTCACCATCGCGGGGCTCGCTCGGCTGGGTTCGACCTGGTGCCACACACGGATCAGCGAGCCGGTGCCGATGCCCGTGGGCCAGCGGAAGGTGCCGATCTCGGCATTCATGCGTGGGCCCAATGCGGTCTCGGGGGGCCGCCTGCTGCTGTACATGCTGTGCCTGACGATGTGTGCGCAGGTGTCGGGGCCGTTCTTTGCGCCCTACATGCTCAAGGAGCTTGGGTTCGATTATCTGATCTTCGCGGGGCTGATGTGCTGCTCGTTCATGGGTCGTGTGATCGCGATGCCCATGATCGGTCGGTTTGCCAAGAAGCACGGCGCGTCGGCGCTGCTGTGGGTTGGCGGATTGGGCGTGATCCCGATGAGCGCGGTGTGGGTGATCTCGCCTTCGCCGTGGTTTTTGATCTGGGTGCAGCTCGCGTCGGGGGTGATGTGGGCATGCTACGAGATGGCGACGATGCTGCTGCTGCTCGAAACGATCCCGGCCAACGAGCGGACCAGCGTGCTGACCACGCAGAACGCGCTCAACGCCGCGATGATGGTCTTGGGCGCGAGCATCGGAGCGGTGCTGTTTGGCCTGATGGGCGAGGGGGCGGGGGCGTACCACACGCTGTTCCTCCTCAGCGCTGCGCTGCGGCTGGGAACCATCATCCTGCTGGCACGGGTGCACATGCCCGAGATTACCAAGATCCGACCGCTGATCTTCCGGACCATGAGCGTGCGCCCGCAGTTCGGCGGGTTCGATCGCCCGGTGATCTCGTCGATCGACGATACCGATTCGGCGGCCAAGTGAGCGCGAAGATGGCGTGGTCTGTAGAATGCACCCATGACTGATGATCTGAACAACCCCCAGCCGGTGCGGATCGCGATGTGGTCCGGGCCGCGCAACATCTCGACGGCCCTGATGCGGAGCTGGGGGGCGCGGAGCGATTGCTTCGTGAGCGATGAACCGCTGTATGCGCACTATCTGAGCGTGATCGACGAAACGAAGCGGCGTGAGCACCCGGCGTATGACGAGGTGATGCGCTCGCAGCCCACCGACTGGCGCGAGGTAGCCGCGGATCTCACTGGACCGACTCCCAACGGGAAATCGGTTTGGTATCAGAAGCACATGGCCCATCACCTGACGGCGGGGATGGACTGGGACTGGATCGCCAAGCTCACCAACTGCTTCCTGATCCGTGACCCGGCGGCAATGATCACGAGCTTTATCAAGGTGATCGACAACCCGACGCCGGCGGACCTTGGGTTGCCTCAGCAGGTGGAACTGTTCCAGTGGCTGCGTGGTCAGACGGGCAATACGCCGGTGGTGATCGATTCACGCGATGTGCTCTTGGATCCACGGGGTACGCTTGGGGCGCTGTGTAATCGCATCGGCATCGAATTCGATGAAGCAATGCTTTCGTGGAACGCTGGCACCCGGGAAGAGGACGGCGTGTGGGCCCCCCACTGGTATTCGAGTGTGTATCGGTCTACGGGCTTTGCGCCCTATGAAGCGAAGAACGAACGCGTTCCTCAGCGGTTGCTGGGGGTGCTCGATGAATGCAACGCGCTGTGCGAGCAGCTCGCAGCGCACAAAATCAATCTGGAGTCGTGACGATGCAACAGAAGTTCAACGAGAAGAACAAAGACCTCAAGATCAACATCAACGGCGAGCTGATCCATCGCGACCAAGCGGGCATCTCGCCCTTTGATTCGCTTGTGCAAGGCGGCGACGGGGTGTGGGAGGGGCTGCGGGTCTATGACGGCACCATCTTCAAGCTCGATGAGCACCTCGAACGCCTGCGGCGCAGCGCCAAGGCGCTGGCGTTCACGCAGATCCCCTCGCGTGATGAGTTGGTTGAGCAGATCAAGAAGACGCTGGCCGCCAACGACATGCGCGACGGGGTGCATATCCGCATCACGCTCTCGCGGGGCACCAAGATCACCTCGGGGATGGACCCGCGGCTGAACCAATCGGGACCGACGCTGATTGTGCTCGCTGAGCACAAGCCGCCGGTGTACCGCGATGCCGAGGGTTCGCATGGGTTGAACCTATGCACCAGCAGCATCCGGCGCTTCCCGCCCGACTGCATGGACCCCAACATCCATCACAACAACCTGATCCAATCGATCATGGCCAAGGTCGAGGCGAACGCCAATGGGGCCGACGATGCGCTGATGCTCGACCGGCGTGGGTTCCTCGCGGAGGCCAACGCGACGCATGTGTTCATTGTGTCGCCCTACCCGGCGCACGCGGGCGACGATACGCCGGTGGTGCAGACCCCCACCACCGCGGCGTGCCCGGAGGGGATCACCCGCCAGGTCATCATGGACCTGTGCTTCGAGAACGACATCGAGTGTGTGGAGCGAGACATCTCGATGACGCATGTGTACAACGCCGACGAGTGCTTCACGACCGGGACGATGGGCGAGTTGGCGTGGGTCGGCAAGATCGACGGGCGGGTGATCGGGGACGGCACAATGGGGCCGGTGACCAAGCGGCTCAGTGAGCTGTTTATTGAGCTGACGAGGGTCGAGGGTGTGGAGGTGTGCTAGTCACTTCCCGTCTCGCTTCGCCTGCGCCTCGGCGATGATCGCGATGGCTTCGTCTGGGTCGTCTGTCACATGGATCAGCTCCATGTCCTCGGGCGAGATGGTCCCGCCGGCGATGAGGGACTTTTCGATGAACTCGTTCATGGGTTCCCAGAACTTGCGGCCCATGATGATGATAGGGAACTTCTCGATCTTGCCGGTCTGGATGAGCACGACGGTCTCGAAGATTTCGTCGAGGGTACCAAAGCCGCCGGGCATGACGATGAAGGCGTCGCTGTACTTCACCAGCATCACCTTGCGGACGAAGAAGTAGTTGAAGTCGATGTATCGATCGAGGTAAGGGTTGGGGAACTGCTCCATGGGCAGCTCGATGTTGCAGCCAAGACTCAGGCCCCCGCCTTCGCGAGCGCCGCGGTTGGCGGCCTCCATGATGCCCGGGCCGCCGCCGGTCATGACGGCAAACCCGGCCTTGGCGAGCTTCTCGCCCACCTCTTGTGCGAGCCGATAGTACTCGTGGTCCTCATTAAAACGCGCGGAGCCAAAGACCGTCACGCATGGGCCAATAAAGTGCAGACGGCGGAAGCCGCGGATGAACTCGATGAAGATGCGTATGGTGGTATAGAGCTCTTGGCGTCGCAGGCGTGGCCCTTTGAGCAGGTGGTGCTCGGAGCCCTTTGGCGGCTGCTTGCCCCACTGCTTCTGCTCTTGGCTTGATTGCTCGCGGGTCGACTCGGTTTGCTTGAGTTCTTCATCCATGGAGAAGAAGTCTAGGCGAACCGCGCTGGGCGCTATTGTCTACCAAAGGAGCAAGCATGAGCGAACCGTTCACGATTATCAATGAACATGGGCTCGAGATCATCGGCAACACACATGTCCCCCAAGGCGAGCCGACGGCGTGCGCCATGCTCGTGCACGGGTTCAAGGGCTACAAGGACTACGGGTTCATCCCCGTGCTTGCGCACGATCTGTGCGCGCAGGGCGTGCTGGTGCACCGGTTCAACCTGAGCACCTCGGGGATGACCGATGCCGTCGATACCTTCGCCCGGCCCGATCTCTTTGCGTTCGATACCTGGACACGCCAGATCGACGATGTCCGCGCCGTCGTTGGCGCGATCGGGCGGGGCGGGCTTGGGGGTGACGGGCTTGCTCGAATTCTGATTGGTCATTCGCGCGGCGGCACGACTGCCCTGCTCGCAGGCGGGCGACATCGGGAGCAACTCGGCCTCAGCGGGATCGTCACCATCAGCGCGGTCGATCGCTGCTGCACCATGACTCAGCAAGATAAGCACGCGATGCTCGAACGCGGCTACACCCTGACACAGAGCGCCCGGACCGGCCAAACGCTTCGCATCGAGGCGAGCTGGTTGCAGGAACAACTCGACAAGCCCGAAGCGCACGATGTGCTGCTGCAGGCGTCCAAATCAGGAGTCCCTGTCTGTGTGATGCACGGGGATGCTGATGATGCGGTCGAAATATGCGCAGGGGAAGCTATCGCTTACAAACTTAATATGCCCCTGATTGTGCTACAAAGCTCGAATCATGTGCTCAATATGCCCAACCCAGCAAACTTAGATGACCCTAGATCGGTACCCTTACTCAAGGCGACTGCTGAAATCGTCCGATTTATCGGTCAGTACGCGAATCAGCCGGACGGTTGACTCTGCGGCATGACCAGGAGACAATTCATTCGGATGCACAGTGCATACATCATCTCGATCCTGACCACACTGGTGTGCAGCAATGCAACCGTGATGGCGCAGCAAGCCGTGGATTTGAGCGGCGAGCACGATCGTGTGTTTCCGATGGAATCGCTTGAGCTCAAGGCGTTCGAGATCGAGCCCAAGCACGGCTCCTTATTCACCGCGATCTCACCCGAGGAGCTCTCCTCGCTCCGCGCGCTTGGTGTTGATCCGTCGTGGATCGAATCGAGCTTTGCGATCCCTCGCTTCGATCCGTCCCTGCGCCGGTTCACCCAGGGCAGCCATCCGCTCTATACCGAGTCTTGGGCGAATCACCACTCCGACAAAGTCGGTCTTGCGCTGAATGATTCATTGCGGTTCAAGGTAGGACGGACCACCGATCTGATCGATGGCAACATCGCGGGCAGCGCCGGTGGCTTTGGCGGCAGTGGCAGTGGCAGTGGCAGCGACGATCACATCTCGAGCATCGCACAAAGCGAGGGCGAGTACGACCTCTACGACCTGTCGCTGCAGTGGGACGCGATCGACGCGGGCCCTGTGCAACTCTCGCTGATGTCCGGCGTGAAAGCAATCGAGGCCAACATCGCGATGCGTGTCAAGGACGCATCGGGCAACACCAGCTTCGATACCGAGCATCGCGTGACAGCCC
This sequence comes from Phycisphaerales bacterium UBA1924, assembly GCA_965283805.1. GTDB lineage: Bacteria > Planctomycetota > Phycisphaerae > Phycisphaerales > UBA1924 > UBA1924. The sequence continues at coordinate 1,382,944 of CBDIPV010000001.1, forward strand.
TGCCCATGGTCGGCTCGGGCGTGAGCTGGCAGATCAACGAAGACTTCTCGATCCGCGGCTCTGCGCTCACCCAGCCCATGCAATCGGGCGACGCGCTCGTCGATTTCAATGCCGCGACAAACCTGCGGATCACCCGCAACATCGACTTTGTCGCCGGATACCGCATCATTCGCTCGACATTCGATGTCGGAACAGTGAGCACCGAGCTGACGCAAGAGGGCTTGTTTGCCCGGTTGCAGATCAACTTCTGAATCATGTCGGCTGCATGAGTTCTGCGAGGATGTCGAGCCCCGCGGCGAGCTTGTCCCGTCGGGTCGCGAAGCTGATTCGCAGGTGTGTATCGCGTTGTGAGAAGGCGCTGCCGGGGATCACGAGCACTTCGCGCTCGATGGCTTTCTCGGCGAACTGTGCCCCGGTGAGCCCTAGGTGCTCGGGGACCTTGATAAACGCGTAGAACGCGCCGCCGGGTGTCGCGATCTCGCTGAGCCCGCCGAGTTTGCTCAGCACCAGGTCCCGGCGCGATTCATACTCTTTGACATGTTCGCTCATGCTCGTCTCAAAGCATGCTTCGACGCCCGCCTGCAGCACCGATGGTGCACACACAAATGTGTACTGCTGCAGCTTGGCCATCTGCTCGATGATCGCGCTTGGGCCAGCGGCGTAACCCAATCGCCAGCCGGTGCAGCCGTAGGTCTTGCCGAACCCGCGTATCAGCAGCGTGTCTTGATCCGCACCGGGCATGCGGGCCGGGCTGGGGCAGCGTGCGAGCGAGGGGTTGCCAACGGCGTGGTCAGTTGTCGCATCGCTGAACGCGAACTCGTCGTAGATCTCATCGCTGATGAGCAGGACGCCGCGTGATCGGCAGAGCGCCCGCAACGCGGCGCACTCATCCTTGTCGGGAACAACACCCGCCGGGTTGCTGGGGGTGTTGAAGAGCACGAACTTGGTCTTGTCGGTGATCTTCTCGGCGACGCGCTGGGCGGTGAGCTTGAAATCGGGGTAGGTATCGACGGGGATCGCTCTGGCGCCGCAGAGCGTGGCCATGTGCGGATACGCGACAAAGTATGGGTCGGGGATGATGCACTCGTCGCCGGGGTCGAGCAGGGCCATGAACGCCAGCAGTAGTGCGCCCGAGGTGCCCGAGGTGATGAACGAGACCGGGCCGTCATGCCCCGGCGTGTTGACGGTTTGCGTGTCCCATCCCAGATCGACCTTGAGCCAGTTGTTGACCTTGCTCAGCAGAGTGGGCAGGCCCTGGGTGAGGGTGTAGCCGTTGAGATTGTTCTCGATGGCATGGATCGCTGCGTGCTTTATCGCATCAGGGACCGGGAAGTCGGGCTGGCCGATCGAAAGATTGATCGGGTCTTTGAGGGTCGCCGCGAGCGCGAAGATGCGTCGGATACCCGACGCGTCGATCGCCGCTGATCGGTCAGAGATCAGCGTGTTCAGGTCTAAGCCATCGATCTGTGTCATTCGCTTCTCTCCCGGTGTGTGTTGATGTGGATGGGATTATGGCAAAAAGAAAAGCCGCGTGATGATTGATCACGCAGCCATGGGCTGATGTCTCGGCTGGGTGATTCGCCGGCTTACTCTTTGACCTTGGTCTTGGGCAGACCAAGGGCGGTGTTTTTCTTGGGGTTGAACTTGCCAGCTTCCTTGAGTGCCGCGATGCGTTCAGCGCGGGTCATCACATTACGGATTGTGGTCAGGTTACCTTCGGTCTTGAGTGATGAATCAATGCTCATGGCGTGCTCCGCTTCGTTCTGTTCACGCGTGGTTGCGTGTGTTTGCTTGCGTTCGTTTGTCTGTTGGCTGGCATGCGCCGACCGCGTTACTCAGGGCTCGTATTTTTCCCAGTTGGTCTGGGAGAAATCTGAGCCGCCCCGTCGTTCCCGCTGCCACTTCGCACCGAGATCGGCGATCATCTGCTGATGGTCGCGGCGCTGGCTGCTCATGGCGCTCCACTGATTGCCCGGGATCGCAAGCCCAAGCGAATACAGTGTATAGCGGGAGGGATTGTTGGCGCTTGTGCCCCCAGAGTCCAGTTGGGGAACCCCAATGATCGTCAGCCCGTTGGTCTCCATGAACCCGATCGCGTCAGATGCCTGTTCGGTAGGCAGGGTCGCGAGCACCAGATAGTTCATTCCCGCAGTGCGTGGGTCTTGGGTGAGATACCCGCTGGGGGTCATGATCGCACCGGCTGAGCGGGTGGCACCGGTTGCGGGCTGGCTGCGGGGCTGCTGGGTTGCGGCAGGGCCGGTGGTGCCAGTTTGCTGCTGCGGGCTGGTGGTGCCTGCTGCGTTGCCTTGGGCCCGCGGCTGGGTCTGCGGCTCATTGGTCAGTTCATTGGCTCGTCCATCCGCACCGCTCGGGCTCACGACGGGCTGATCGGTCATGAATCGGGACATCTCGTCCTTGCCATCGCGTTGACCGATCTGGTAGCCGCCGGCCCACGCCCCAACGATCAGCACTAGGGCGACGGCGATGAGCGTGTAGAACTTGGGGACCGAGAGGGTCACACCGGAATCGGTCGAGACGGGCTCGTCGAGCATCGCCGCAGCGGATCGCTCGGCTCTTGATACGCCGCCGGTTGAATCCCACGCGGTCTGGCGAGCGCCGCTGCTGGCAGCCGCTGCAGTCTGCTTTTGCTCGCCAGCAGCCGGCGCAGGCCGCGGTGCGGGCTGTGAGGCCGGGTTGCTGGGCTGCGTGGGCTTGCTTGCGGACTTTGTATCGGGATTCTGCGCGCGCTCACCACGATCACGCATGAGATCAAAGAGCGGCGGTCCTGAGCGACGATCGGTCATGCAACATCATACGCCTCAAAACGCGCCCGAAGTACAGCATCGGGTGCACTTGACTGCCCGAAAGACGCTATACTCCGCGCGATATGCCCATCAAGGACGAAGACATCATCACGATCACCCCGGCCCCGATGACCACTGCTGAGGCGGTCTACTTCCCCAGCATCATCAAGGGCTTTGGCACCACCCTGCGACATTTTTTCACCTCGTTCGGGCAGGGTCACACCAGCCGGACGCTGCAATACCCCGAGCAACGACGCGAGCACTACTCGCCCGAGCAGGGCGGGCTCGAGCCCTCCAACTTCCGCGGCGTGCATCGCCTGAACCGGGATGCGGCGGGCAGAGTGAAGTGCGTCGCGTGCATGATGTGCCCGACGATCTGCCCGGCGAACTGCATCCATATCGAAGCCGCGGAATCGCCCTGGGATGATCGCGAGAAGTACCCCGCCAAGTTCGAGATCGACGAGCTGCGTTGTATCTTCTGCGGGATGTGCGAAGAGGCCTGCCCTGTCGATGCAATCGAGCTGACCCCGCTGTACGATATAGTTGGCAAAACCCGCCAAGAGATGGTGTACGACAAGAACAAGCTGCTGCATGTCTACGACATCACCATCGATCAGAAGCCCATGTGAGCCAGGCATGTGATCCAAGCATGTGAGTTCCATCAGTTGCTCGCCGGTTGATTGCCTGACGATCGCCCGGATGCGGGTGGGTGCTTACGACAATCACCAGCACCATAAGAAAACAGCCCGAGGGGTCACCCGGGCTGTTTCATTTGAAGAAACTAGAAATGTGTGCTTCTTAGCGACGACGCCTGGTCATCACCACGCCACCCATGCCCAGCAGTGCCATGGCACCGGGTGCGGGGATGATCGAGAAGCCGACATTGATCTTGTAGCCGAAGTTCTCGGAGTGGCCAAGGCCGTCCGCGAGCTCGTCGGAGTCGACCGAAGCGCCATCGACATCGCCAAAGCCCGAGAAGCCGAGGTAGTAGGTCCCGGCTGCAAGGTCATTGATCTGGATCGCGGGCATCAGGCCTACGCCAGAGTCGTCATCGAATGCGATGACATCGCCACCGGCGCTGACGATCTGCATGATGCCGTCGCCGTCGCCTGCGCTGAATGCGGCGAAGAACGAGAGCGATGCGGTGTCAGCCAGGTTGAAGCTGAACCAGTCAACATCGTTGTCATCGATGACACCATCGATTAAAACGCTGCCGCCGGGTTGGGAAAAGACCCCGAGCCCGTTGGCAGTGCCGAGGGTGTTATTGTCCTCGACTTCTGAAACCACACCACCGAAGGCCGACCCGCCCACGAGCAATACAGTTGCAAATGCAATATTTTTCATTCTCTCTACCTCCTCGTCCGCTTCGATGAGCCACAGTGGCACCGATGAGGGGGACATTCATACCTGAATCGGTTCGGATCAGGATACTCGAATGGACAGGGGTTTCATCCTCAATTCTGTCGGGTTTCTCTAATTTGTCAGCCACAGTGTCATCAAACCGTTCAATAACACCCCTGTCTGGGTGGTTTTGAACGAGAACAGCGGTCTGCTGAGACGATTGAGGGCTGGTTCAGGCGGAACAGAATGCGACAAAGCCGGGCACTGTGTACCCAGCAAGAAGTCGCTTTGATTCGATTCAATACGCTTCTTAGCGACGACGCCTGGTCATCACCACGCCACCCATGCCCAGCAGTGCCATGGCACCGGGTGCGGGGATGATCGAGAAGCCGACATTGATCTTGTAGCCGAAGTTCTCGGAGTGGCCAAGGCCGTCCGCGAGCTCGTCGGAGTCGACCGAAGCGCCATCGACATCGCCAAAGCCCGAGAAGCCGAGGTAGTAGGTCCCGGCTGCAAGGTCATTGATCTGGATCGCGGGCATCAGGCCTACGCCAGAGTCGTCATCGAATGCGATGACATCGCCACCGGCGCTGACGATCTGCATGATGCCGTCGCCGTCGCCTGCGCTGAATGCGGCGAAGAACGAGAGCGATGCGGTGTCAGCCAGGTTGAAGCTGAACCAGTCAACATCCCCTTGGCTGATCATGCCGTCGATCGCGGCTGAGCCACCGGGTGCAACGAAGGTGCCCAGATCGTTCGCCAAGGCGAGTGTGTTGTTGTCTTCAACTTCGCTAAAAAAGCTGCCCGCAGACGCGGTCATGGCGAACGACGCCATTCCAAGTGTAATCAGTGTGATCTTCATATATACTCTCCTCAACAGAGTTCGTGTGATTCGAGAGGTTTCTCGCAGTACAACCTGCACCAGATCTGCGCGATACCCAGCCATTTTAAAGATTACTTGGACTATTTTGATCATTTCTCGGGTGCCGGGGCTGGTGAGACTGCATCTTATGGGACGCCCATTAATTCCCTGATTATGGTGGTTTTCGGCCTGATTGGGTCCATACTCCACTCCGAATGACAAGCACCCCCCAAGTCGGGGTGCCCGTACCGCTCATCAGGGACACACTTACACAATCGATTGCACCCGCCGGACCTGCGTGACCCACAACTTGAACACACCCAACTCGTTGTGTGTGGACGATTCAGAGAGAGGCCGCTCGGTGGGTGCAACAACCGGCGGCCTCTTTCCTTTTTTGTCGATCGATTCCAAATCCATCTCGAAGGGATTCGTCAGGGGACCAGCGCACGCAGCTCGTTGGCGAAGCTGGTCGCCGCGACATGAACCCCGTTGATCCATGAGCCCTGAGCGTGTTCTGGATAGAGCACCGAACGCGATGCATTCACAATCACGCCCAGATTCCCTGCGCTTTGGGCCTGCTTGCGGCACAGGGGACGAACATCGTCGACCGTCCCGCCCTGGGCACCCACGCCGGGCACCAGAAACATCTGATTGGGCATGATCTCTCGAAGCATCGCCATTTCCTCGGCGGACTTGGTCGCCCCCACGACGGCGCCCAACGCGCTGAGCCCGCGCTCACCCATACGCTCATTGCCCATTGCAGCGATCATGGCGCTCACGAGGTGGACCATCTGCTTGCCGCCGACCATCTTGCGTGCCTGGATGACATCCGAATCGGGGTTGCTTGTCCGGGCGAGGGCAAAGACTCCGAGCCCGGCGTCGATAAACGGCTCGATGGTCGAAGGGCCCATATAGGGCGAGACTGTGACAAAGTGCGCCCCCATGTCAGCGGCCCCTTTGGCGTAATGCTGGGCCGAGGAGTCGATATCGCCTCGTTTGGCATCGAGAATGACCACAAAGCCAAGGTCGCGGGCCTTGCGGACGACCTTTTCGAGGATGGCATAGCCCTTGCTTCCATAGCGTTCGAAGCAGGCGCTCTGGGGCTTGACGGCTGGAACGATTCCTGCGATGGCATCGAGCACGCCCAGAGAGAACTCCTCGACGGATTCGATCTCACCGCTGAGCCTGAGGGTACGCGGGATGCGGTCAAAGACCGGGTCGATCCCGATGCAGGCCGGGGTTGCATCACGGCTGATTGCATCAACGAGCGTGTCGATCTGGTGGACCGCGGTGATCACGGGTGGTTGTGAAGCGGGTGTGGTCATTTGGGTCTCCCTGTATCTCGTGCACTACACTTTAGACGCGATGAAACAGACGCATTCACCAACCCATCTTGATCTCAAAAAGGACACCGCCCTGACCATCACCTGGGACGACGGGCGTGAATCGGTGTACCCCATCGCCGTGCTGCGCCGGCTCTCACCGAGCGCCGATATGCGAGAGTTGCGGAAGCAGATGGTCAAGAACCCGCTGACAATTCTGCCCTCGGGCGGGGGGACGGGGTCGGTGACCGCCCTCAACGCCGAGCTTGTGGGCAACTACGCGATCAAAATCAGCTTCTCCGACGGGCACGCGACAGGGATCTATACCTGGGACTATCTGCGCGAGATCGATCCGGCGGTGAACCCGGATGGACGGGTGAAGTCCGATGATGCACCGGCACACAACAACCCGCTGGGTCTGGGGTGAGCGGGGTGTCGCTGTCGTTGACGACCTCGATCTACGCCCTGCCCGGTGTGCCGGAAATCCAGGCGCAGAAGCTCGAAATCCTCGGCGTGCGCAATGTCGGGCAGCTGCTGACCCACCTCCCCCACCGCCACGAATGGCTGCGGGCACAGGCGGGGATCGCGGATCTGGAGCCGGGCGTGATCTGCTCGGCGGTGGGCGAGATCACGGCGACCAAGATATCGGGTTTCGGGCGCAAGGCCCGCCTGCAGGCGGTGCTGCATGACGGCGAGGGGCGATTGGACCTGGTGTTCTTCAATCAGGCGTTCCTTTCCAAGCAGCTGACCGTCGGGACACGGCTTCGGGTGCAAGGCAAGCCGACGAAGTTTGGGCCGGGCTTGCAGATGGCCAACCCGCAGTTCACGATTATCCCGTTTGATGATTCTGCGATTGAGGCGGTCGACGACGACGCGTACCGCCCGGTCTACCCCGCGACCGACGGGCTGCTGAGCGAGCAGATCTGGGCGATTGTGAAATCGGTGCTTGAGCCGGCGATCGTGTTGCTCGAGGATCATCTGAGCGACGAATACCGGGCGGCCCACGCCCTGCCCAGCTTGCAAGAGGCGTACCGCATGATGCATACGCCTCAGAGTGAGGACGAGGTGAAATCGGCCCGTCGCCGATTGGCTTACGACGAGCTGCTCATGCTCCAGCTGGGCGTGCATATGAAGCGGGCCCACCTGCGCCGCACGCTTACGGCCCCGGCACTGCCCCGCACGCCGGAGATCAACGAGCGGATCCTCGCCCGCATGCCCTTTGCATTGACCAAAGCCCAGCAGCGGGTGGTGGACGAGATATCCAAAGATGTCGCCCTCACGACCCCTACCAACCGCTTGGTGCAGGGCGATGTGGGCTCGGGCAAGACTGCAGTAGCGCTCGATGCGATGCTGCTGGCGATCGCCCACGGGCACCAAGCGGCGCTGATGGCCCCGACCGAGATTCTCGCCGAGCAGCACTATCTGTCTATCACCGAGATGCTCAAGGGTTCGAATGTGCGGGTGGAGTTGTTGACCGGTTCGATGCCCGCCGCCGATCGATCGGCGGCGGTGTCTCGCATCGCGTCTGGCGATGTCGATCTGGTCATCGGGACGCACGCGCTGGTGTCTGACTCGGTCGCGTTTCACTCGCTGGCGCTGGCGGTGATCGATGAGCAGCACCGATTTGGGGTCGAGCAGCGGGCGAAGCTGCGGGTCAAGGGCGGCCAATCGGTGAAAAGCGACCAAGAGGGCGAAACGCCGCATGTGATCGTGATGACGGCGACGCCGATCCCACGGACGATCGGGCTGACAATCTTTGGCGACCTTGATATCTCGACGATCGATGAGCTGCCGCCGGGCCGATCGGCGGTGATCACTAAGAAGGTCACCCGTGACCAGCGAAAAACGGTATATCGCTGGGTCAACGAGAAACTCAAGCAGGGCGATCAGGCGTTTATTGTGGTGCCAGCGATCGAGCCGGGGGGCAAGGGCGAGGGCAAGGTCACCAATCTGCGGACACTGCAGAAGGAGCTTGAGGGCGGCGAGTTGCATGATGTCCACTTGGCGGCGCTGCACGGTCGGCTCAAACGCACGACACGCGAGCATGTCATGCACCGATTCCGTGCGGGCAAGATCGACGCCCTGATCGCCACGACGGTGATCGAGGTGGGCGTGGATGTGCCCAACGCGACGATGATGATCATCGAAGATGCGGACCGGTTCGGGCTAGCACAGTTGCACCAGCTGCGTGGGCGTGTGGGGCGCGGCACCAAGCCGGGGGTGTGCGTGCTCATCGGGAACCCGACCACCGAGGACGGCATCGCGCGGCTCAACGCGATGGTCGAGACAACCTCGGGCTTTGTGCTTGCGGAAAAGGACCTGGAGATCCGCGGCGCGGGCGATGTGTTCGGGACGCGCCAGAGCGGGATGTCGCCGTTTAAGGTGGCCGATCCGATGCGTGATATGGAGCTGCTGCAGATGGCGCGCCGCGACGCGGCCGAGTGGATCGCGCAATCACCCACGCTTGAGCGGCCTGAAGATGCGCTCGCCCGGCGGCGCTTGCTCAAAGCCCACGGTCAGTGGCTCGGGCTGGGCGATGTCGGCTGAGTTCTTGCGCTTGTGCCCCTACGATTGGGCATGAGTTTCACTAAAATTGCCTCCTCGATGTTCAATGAGATGTCCCAGATGATCGAGCTGCTCGGCGGCGATCGCTTCCGTGTGAACGCCCACGCCAAGGCCGCGCGGGTGCTCAAGGACAGCACCGCCGACATCGAATCGCTGGCGGGCGCTGGCGATGCCAAAGCCCTAACCGAGCTGGAGGGCATCGGTAAGAGCACGGCGAGCAAGCTCATCGAGTTGGCCCAGCACGGAAACATGAGCGAGTACGACGAACTCCGCGACCAGATCCCCAAGGGGCTCATGGAGGTGCTCGAAATTCAGGGGCTCGGGCCCAAGACGGTCAAGCTGATGTGGGACGAGAAGGGGGTCGAGTCGATCGACGATCTGCAGCGGATTATTGAGGACGGGAGCATCCTGGAGCTGCCTCGGATGGGGCAGAAGACGGTCGACAACATCAAGGAATCGATCGAGTTCATGGCCCAGCAGGGCGGGCGCCTGCATATCGGCATCGCGCAGGGGGTCGCGGACCGGTTTGTGGAAATGATGGGCAAGGTCAAGGGCGTGAAGCAGTGCGCCTATGCGGGTTCGCTGCGGCGTGGCAAGGAGACCATCGGTGATGTGGACATCCTCATCGCCACCAGCGACCCCGAGGCCGCACGCGAGGCGTTCACCAACGCGAAGGGTGTGATGAAGGTGCTGGCCAGCGGCGAGAAGAAATCATCGATCCGCGTAGCGATCGAGGACGAATCGAGCCGCTGGGGGGCCGAGGACAACACGGCGGTGCAGGTCGATCTGCGGATCGTGGACGAGTCGTGCTGGGGCGCGGCCCTGATGTACTTCACGGGCTCCAAGGAGCACAATGTGCGCCTGCGTGAGCGGGCGATCAAGCAGGGCATGACGCTCAACGAGTACGGGCTGTTCAAGGACGACGGCAAGGACAGCACCCCGCCGCAGCAACGCGGCGAGAAGCCCGTGGCGTGCAAGAGCGAAGAGTCGATCTACAGCACGCTCGGCGTGCCGTTCGTCCCCCCCACCATGCGCGAGGATCGGGGCGAGTTGGAGATCGAGGACACGCCCAAGCTTATCGAGGTTAACGATATCAAGGCCGAACTGCACTCGCACACCACGGCCTCGGACGGCAAGATGTCGATCGAGGAGTCGGCGAAGATTGCCAAAGACCGTGGTTTCCACACGCTGGCGATCACCGATCATTCGCAATCGTCGGCTGTCGCGGGCGGGCTTTCGCCCGAGCGGCTCCGCAAGCACATCGAGGCAATCAGGGAAGCGGACGAGAAGACCAAGGGGATCTCAATTCTGGCTGGCAGCGAGGTGGACATCCTCGTCGATGGCACGCTGGACTACGACGATGATTTGATGGCCGCGCTGGATGTCGTGGTCGCGTCACCCCACGCGGGGCTTCGGGCCAAGCCCAAGCAGGCGACCAAGCGTCTGCTCAAGGCCATCGAGCACCCGCTGGTGCACATCATCGGGCACCCGACCGGGCGGCTCATCGAGCGGCGACCGGGGCTGGAGCCGGATTTGAACGAGATCTTCGCCGCGGCGATCGAGCACGATGTGGCGCTGGAGATCAACTGTCACTGGATGCGTCTTGACCTGCGTGACACGCATGTGCGTGCGGCGGTCGAGGCGGGATGCAAGATTGCGATCGACTGCGATGTGCACCACCCGGGCGACTATGACAACCTGCGCTTCGGTGTGATGACGGGGCAACGCGGTTGGCTGACGCCGGAGCGGTGCATCAATACCTGGGGCAAGGACAAGCTGCATCAGTGGCTCAAGGCGAAGCGGTGAGCGGGGTGTTGCGGTAGGATTAGGGCATGAGATATGCCTTATTGATTCCAATACTCTCGATCATGCTTGGTGGTTGCTCCGCGGTCCAAAACCAGTGCGGTCAAGTGCTGCCTGTGTATGTCCTTGAGCGAGAGCCTGCGCTGACAGAAGACATCTCGCTGAATTCCTTGGATGCGGCGATACGATATCTCGCTATTCGTGAGTCGTTTTTGGGCGACAACTCACCGAACTCTCATGATGTTGTTCATGACCGATGGGATCGATTTATCGCTGTTCGCTTTGAGGATGATGTTGAAGACACTGCGGTGTATGTCGCGTATCTGGAGGATAGACAAGAACTCTTTCAATACATTGCAAAAGCAAGCGAGCTTACACGCTTTCAAGACTATGGCTATGAACCAGCGTTCTATGAAGGCACACGTGACAAGGCCGACCCGCGCCGGGATCTCTACAGAACTCTTCGTACGATATCGATCTCTCTCGGCGACGACGCGCAACGAAATTGGATCAATGGCGATCGAGCCAAGGCATTAGAGCGTATAGACACGGTCTTCAGCGTCTCTCTGCAGATGCAGCATGCTCCTACATATCAGACCATGGACTCCATCATGTCAATGGCGATTGCAGGAGTTGGGTTAAGACGGATTTCATTGATGATCGAGCGTGGGAACCCGTCCGCAGAAGATCGGGAGCGCATGCTTCAGAGTCTTCAGCTACTAGATGGTCCTGACCCGCTCAACGCCATAGGCGCAAGAAGAATCATGATTTGCTCATACCACAAATGGCTCGAGACCCAACTCGTAAAGCCCGAGGGGACGCTTGAGTTGTGGACCTTCATCGCTCGCTACCTGAGTGCCAATGCGTTCGTTGGAGAGTTATTCCGTAACGCTGTCAGCAATGCCGACATAGGGCTTCCTGATCCAGAACCTGAAATGACCGAACAGCAAATGATCGATGTGATTGTTGCGGAGCTTGAGGAGATCAGTATTGAGATGATCCGAGACCAGTATGAAGCCTCCCTCCCACTTTTGGAAGACATGCTTCGTGAGCTGCACTCTGATACCCCAGACTTGAACTTGATCAAGGCGATTCAAGATCAGACCATGGATGACGAGACCGGTGTTTCAGATATTTTGGGGATCTCTGTCACGCATACTTTGCTCCGTAAACTTCGCAGATTCCTCGATGAGCGCGACTCGCTTGTAGACCAACTGAAATCGATGCAGGAGTAAGCTACGATCTCTCGGCTGCGGTCACGGCCCTGAACATCGAGTTTTCAACGGGACACACAGGCGGGACGCCTGTGCCACCGGTGGTAGGAGCTTTGCATGTTCGATCGAGTCTCAGACAGTTTCAACGGCGTCTTCAAAAAACTCAGCGGCAACTCAACCATCTCGGAATCCAATGTCCGCGAGGCGATGGACGAGGTGCGGAACGCGCTGCTTGAGGCGGATGTGCACTATGAAGTCGCCGAGGCGTTCTGCGCTAAGGTGCTCGAAGACGCGAAGGGTGGGCAAGTCACCAAATCGCTCAAGCCCGGGCAGGAGATGATCGGCATCGTGCACCGGCGTCTGATCGAGCTGTTCGGCGGCGACCCGGACGCAAAGGAACAACCATCGCCTCCCGGCATCCTCAAGATGTCGCCCGGCCCCACCGTCATCATGATGTGCGGCCTGCAGGGCTCGGGCAAGACCACGACCTGTGGCAAGCTCGCGGGGATGCTCAAAAAACAAGGGCGCTCGGTGATGCTGGCGGCGGCAGATTTGCAACGTCCGGCAGCGATCGATCAGCTCGAAACCGTTGCACAGCAGGCCAACGAAGACCTGCCCGGTGGGTCGCAGGTGCACTTCTACGGCGAGCACGACAAAACGGCGGAGTACGGCAAGGCCGTGGGCGTGGCGATCAAGGTCTGTCAGCACGCGCTCAAGGAGGCCAAGGCCAAGGGCGTGGATGTGCTGATTCTGGACACGGCGGGTCGACTGCATGTCAACGACGAGCTGATGCACGAACTCAAGGGCGTGCGCTCGATGCTCAGCCCGCACCACATCTTCCTGGTCGTGGATGCCATGACAGGGCAGGACGCGGTGAACAGCGCCAAGGCGTTCCATGAGCAGTTGGCCGTGGACGGGGTGATCCTGACCAAGTTTGACAGCGACACCCGCGGCGGGGCGGCGCTCTCGGTCAAGCAGGTCACCGGGGCACCGATCCGGTACATCGGCGTGGGCGAGAAGCTCGACGCGATCGAGCCGTTCCACCCTGAGCGTATGGCGGGGCGGATTCTGGGCATGGGCGATGTGGTATCGCTGGTGGAGAAGGCACAGCAGGAAGTCAGCGAGGAGGATGCCGCGGCGCTGGAGGCCAAGATGGCCAAGGGCGAGCTGGACATGGACGACTTCCTCAAGCAGATGAAGATGATGCGGCGCATGGGCTCGATGAAGTCGCTGCTGGGGATGCTGCCGGGCGTTGGCTCGGCGCTCAAGGGCATGGACATCGATGAGAAGCAGCTCGACCGCACCGAGGCGATGATCCAGTCCATGACGCGGGCAGAACGCAAACGCCCCGACATCATCAAGCACTCGCGCAAGGCCCGCATATCCAGCGGCTCGGGCACCGATCCCAATCAGGTCGGGCAGCTGGCCAAGCAGTTCGGGATGCTCAGCAAGGTGATGAAGCAGATGGGCGGCATGGGCGCGGGCGGCAAGATGGCCGCGGCCAAGGCCATGAGCGGCGCGCTGGGCGGCGGCGGGGGCATGCCGGGCATGGGCGGAGCGGGCATCCCGGGATTCTCGATGAAGAAATCAACGAAGAGTAAGAGCATCAAGAAGCGGAAGAAGAGGAAGTGAAGACAGGGATCAGCCACTAGCCACTAGCCACTAGCCACTAGCCATCAGGGAAAGAAGCGAATGCATGCCTTTATCGACATTGGGCTTTGATGCGGATCGGATTGCGGAGATCTCGGAAGATCTGTTCGATCTCAAGGACTCGTTCGTGAGCAAACCGCGCAAAGAGGGGGCGTGGTCGCGCAAGCAGATTTTGGGGCATCTGATCGATAGCGCGAGCGTGAACCACCAGCGGTTCATCGAGGCCCAGATCAAGGACTCGATCGTGTTCGAGGGCTACGCCCATCAGCCGTGGGTCGAGCTGCAGGGCTATCAGGAGCAGGACTGGGAGGAACTGGTCACGCTGTGGAGTGCGCTCAACATGCACATCTGCACCGTCATCGAGCGGATCCCCGCTGAAGTGCTCGAAAAGCAGCACCGCGAGCATTGCTTTGATGTGATGGCGTACCGCCCTGTTCCCAAAGATCAGCCCTCAACACTGGGGTACATCATCGAGGATTACTTCGCGCACCTGCGGTACCACTTGGATCAGATTCTGGAATCGTGATTCAATCCTTGTCGAACTGATTCTGATTCGTCAGCGAGATGATGCCGCAGACCATGCTGGGCAGATTGAAGAGCACGATGCTGCAGATATCGAGGATGGCGTAGGTCTTGCATTTGCCTCGTAAGGCGTTCTGCTGCTCGCGGGTTGTGTTGAGCTTTCCAAAGGTGATGAGCTCGAACACCCCGAGCACCAGCAGCGGGATGCCGAGGAAAAACAGAAAGCAGGTCGAGAACCAGCTGATCGCGGTCAGGCAATGAAAGATGCCCGAGATGAGCATCGGGATGCGTACGCCGTTGAGCGGGCGGTTGGCTGGCGGGTGCGTGTACTGCGGGCGTGGCTCATGGGTGTTCGCGGTTTCGTGTTCATCAGACATGGTGCATACCTCTCAAAGTATTGGGATCATTCAATCGGCAGCGGATCATCTGCCCGCCCTTCGGCCCATTCCTTGAAGCGGGGCCAGAAGATCTCCTGGATCAGGATCTTGACGCATGCGGCGATGGGGATCGCGATCAGCAGTCCGAAGATGCCGAAGAGTGCGCCGCCGGCGAGTGAGGCGAACAGGATCGTCGGGGTGTCCATGCCGGTGCTCTTGCCCTGGATCAGCGGGGTCCAGACATAGTCGTCGAGGGCCTGGCCGATGAAGTAGATCGCGGCGGGTGCTCCGAGGATCCACCACCATTCGCCGCGCATACCGGCGTGCCCCTGCAGGGCCAGCAGCGAGACGGAGATCGGCAGGCCGATGAGCGCCAGATAGGGCACGACCGAGAGAATGGCCACCACCGGCCCGAGGATGAATGCCCCGGGCACGCCGATGATGAAGTAGCCGATGGAGAACACGATCCCCTGGATGAAGGCGATGGTGATGCGTCCGCGGATGAATCCCGAGATCACGGCATCGAACTTCGCAAGCAGGTCGATGATGCGGTCGCGGTTCTTGTCGGGCAGCAGCTTGGTGCCAAAGCCCTTGAGCTGGACCCATTCGGTCGCGGTGAAGAAGAAGAAGAATACCGTGACGAACACCATGAACGAGATGCCGAAGGCGGCCCCGAGCAGGTTCAGTATCCGATTGACCAGATCCACGCCCGCGCTGGCGGTGGTGCTCGCCACCTGCTCGCGGTTGTCGCTGATCCATTGGATCACGGCATCGAGCGCGCTGCCAAGTTCTTCCACGGCGTCCTCGTCTATGGCCACGAAGTCGTCTGAATCGCTGTCCGCACCGTCCGTAGCGACTGGGTCAGCGGTCCGCGAGCTCTGGATCGTGTCGTATACCCAGAGCCACGGCGACGAGATCTCCTCGAGCTCTTCATCGGGTTCGCTCGGATCGAACTGGCCCGTGAGTTTCCGGCGTGCAAGCTGCGGGTCGGGCGCTTCAAGGGCCACGCTGACTCGGTCGATGTCGTTGATGGTGTTCGTGGTGAAGTTGACCAGCTGGCCCACCGCGTAGACCCCGCCGCCGAGGATCGGGATGATTACAAAGAAAATGACCGCAACCATGATGGCAATCACCGACACCCGGCGCGACGAGCCGAAACGCTTCATCATCCACACAATCACCGGCTCGAACAGATAGGCCAGCAGGATCGCCAGCAGGAGCGGCACCGTCACCACAGAGGTCTTCTGGCCGATGATGATCAACGCGAGCAGGCCCAGACCGAGCAAGATATCGCGGACTGGCTGCATCTGCCAGAGGTGCAGCGTGGCCCAGAGGGGCTTGCGAATCTCGGCTTTGGTTGTGTGTGTCTGCGGGGAGTCGTCTGGCATGGGCATAGCATAGCCCAGATCGAGAATTCACGCAGGGAACCGGGGGGGTGCGGCGGTGATGCTCAGCTGGGAACGCGGGTCGGGCGTGAGCCGCGGGTCGGGTCGGGGAAGACATCGTCGAACTCGTAGACGCCGTCGAAATCCTCGAGTTGATCCTCGTCGGTGGTGCGCATCAGCCCGGCTTCAACCATCGCGAAGATGATTTTGCCGAAATCGAGTGTGTGGTAGATGCCCCACTTGTTGAGCACAGACCTGGCCATCATGCCGTAGCGGTCGATGGCGTAGTCCTTGAGCCCGACGCACAGCTCGTGGCCTGAGACATGGCGTGATTCGTCGGCGAGGCCCAGTTCGAGCATGCTCTCGTCGTCGTGGTTGCCGTGCACCATCTCCACGGTGTAGGCGAGCCCATCACGGATGAACGGGAAACACAGCGGCGCATAGCCACCGGCCCGGTCCATAATGTCTTTGAGATCAATCTGTACTTCGTGACTGCTCATGGCACACCTTCTGAGCACACACGGTGCTCTGCATGATTCTATGCGTCTACTTGTCTATCGGGAAACACTTCCTTCTCCTTGCATCTTTTCGCACCCCGTCGCGTCCGGATGCATCCTCGACACCCATCTGAGTGGTTTCTGAACCCAATCTCCCGCGGACCCGATCCCGATTCGTGGGGTGCGTTGGACATGGATATCGGGGATTTCCTCGCCCCGCGCGATGGCAAGCTGGGGAGAATGGAGAAGATCGATGCCGTCAACGCCACGATCGATCGCGAATGCCTGGCACAGTTTCCCCGGCCCATTGCACAGATCCCGGTCTCGCAGCGGGTGCTTGCGGGGTTTGATGGTGCGGTGTGCACGCATCGCTTTGAGCCCTTGGCAGGGGATGACCGCCCGCACGAGCACCGCGGCTGGGTGATCTTGCTCAAAGCATGAGATGTTGAAGCAATGGTGCATGCCGTAGGTGAAGTAGACATACGCCGTGCCCGGCTTCGCCCACATCGACGCGTTGCGCTCGGTACGCCGCCCGCCGAAGGCGTGCGAGGCGCGGTCCTCGGGGCCGGTGTAGGCCTCGGTCTCAGTGATGAATCCCGAAAGCACCGTGCCATCGTCGAGCGTGCGGACGAGCCAGCACCCGAGCAGATCGCGGGCGACCGCTTGGGCTGTGCGGGCGAAAAACGCGCGATCGAGGGGGCTTTGGTGTGTTTGCATCGGGATATTCAAAG
Organism: Phycisphaerales bacterium UBA1924; assembly: GCA_965283805.1. Classification (GTDB taxonomy): domain Bacteria; phylum Planctomycetota; class Phycisphaerae; order Phycisphaerales; family UBA1924; genus UBA1924. The sequence goes on from CBDIPV010000001.1 coordinate 1,400,017, forward strand.
CCAGCGAATACACTGGGGCAACACTACACAGAGAGGAACACGACATGACCATCCAAGGCCTGACCACATTCGCGCTGCTCGCAGCCCTCGGGATCGGCTCGCTCATGCTCGCCTCGTGCCGGCACCAGTCACTCGGGCTGCGCACGCAAGCCGAGCGGGTGCGGACGCCCTATTTCCCCACCATCACCGCCGAGAACCTCAACAAGGAAGAAATCACGCTCCCGACTGATCTGGCGGGCAACCCGGCCTTGATCCTGGTGGCCTACAAGCAGCAGCAGCAGACCAATGTCAACACCTGGCTCGACCGCATGGACGAGATCCAGACCGCCATCCCCGGCGTGCAGATCATCGAGACCCCCACCATCTCCAGCGGCAGATGGGGCTGGATGGCCGGCTTCATCGACGGCGGCATGCGTTCGGGTATCCCCGACCCCGATGCCCGCGCCCGCACGATCACGCTGTATACCGATGTGAGTCTGTTTAATCAGGCGCTGATGATCGAGGATACGGACACGATCTATGCGGTGCTGCTGGATGAAGCGGGCGAGGTGGTCACGACCATTGAAGGCGACTTCACTGAAGAGAAGATCAGCATGCTTGCCGGATCGCTGAACTGATCACGCATACGCGTGCAGCCCCGGCAGCAACAGGTTCACCCCGAAGTAGGTCCACAGCATCACGATGAAGCCCGCGACGCTCAGCCACGCCGTGGTCAGCCCGCGGTTCTTGAGGCCCGTCATGCGGACATGGATCACGATGAGGTAGACGATCCAGGTGACCAGCGCCCAGGTCTCCTTGGGGTCGAACGCCCACCAGCGGCCCCACGAGTGGTCCGCCCACCACGCGCCCAGCAGGATCCCCACGCCCAGCGTCCAGAACGCGAGTTGCAGGATGGTCATGGTCGCGATGTCGAGGTCCTTGAGTGTCCGCTGCAGACCCGCCTTCTTGGGCGCGTCGTCGGATTCGTCGATGCGGCTGAGCGCACCTGAAGCGAACACGGTTGCCCCCTCGGCGGCGGGTTGGGCGCTGAAGAACTTGGCGCCGTAGTGCGTCCCCAGATAAAAGAGACTGACAATGAATCCCAGCGTGATCAGGCCATAGCTGGTGAGCACGGTCGTCACATGGTACTTGAGCAGGACTGAGGTGTTGAGGATGGCGGCCTCGCGTTCGATGTGCTCGCCGGGGATGCCGGTCGTCGTCGCGGTGATCAGCACCAGAAACCCCGTGCCCGCTGCTGCGGCGCCGAAGAGCCACTGCTTCTTCCACAGCATCAGCCCGGTGCCGACGACTGCCGCGAAGAACGAGAGCCCGGTCATGGACTCGAACTGGTTCTGGATGGCGAATCGCTCGGCGATGATGGATCGCAGCGCGAAGCCGAAGCCGTGCAGTGCCAAGGCGACAAAGAGCAAGGCCACACCGGTGATGGCCAGCGTCTTGCGTCCGGTGCCGAAGGCGAGGATCAGGGCGACGAGTGAGAGCAGGTAGATCCAGTAGCCCCACTCGAAGGCGTTGACCTTGTTATAGAGCGCCTCGAGCCCCGGGCTTGCGGCCTGCTGGGTCTGCGGGTTGATCTGGGCCAGCGCCTCGGCCAGCGCGGCCGCGGCGGCGTTGACACCCGATGCGTCCGCGGCTCGCCATGCCTGCGCGAGCTGCGTGGCTGCGACTCGTGCCGGTGCATCATTTGGGAGCGCACCGAGGTGTATCCACGGCGCGTTCTGATCGGCGGGGGCTACGAGTTCAAGATTGCCCACCGAGTTGGTGAATAAACGGGTGGCCTGGTCAAGCTTGCCGACCGCGGCTCTGAATGGCTCAGAATCGCTGTACTTGTTGAACGCGGGCGTGGCGTAGCGATTGGCCATGCGGGGCGAAACCATCCCGGTCTTGAGCCAGCCCTCACGATTGAACGCGATGCCCTGATTGGCGGGGTCCTGCTCGAACTGATCGAGAATCGCGCTGCGAAGCGGCAGGTAGTTGATCCCGATCAGCGGCTTGTCGAGGTAGTAGATCGGATCGATCATGATGTCCATCAGGGTGAACATCGGGTCGTAGTGCACCTTGTCGGCTGACTTGGTGCTGCCGTCGGGGTTCTGCTCGATGAGCAGGTCGAAGTGCTTGGTTCTGCCGGTGATCTTGCCGACGGTCTCGCGTGCGAGCGTCGAGAGGATCTTGACGCGTCCGTTGTGGAACACGGTCGTGCCCGAGAGCGGGGAGAGATCGACGGCGTCGGCGAACGTGGCCTTCTGCTCGGTGGTCATCTGGGTCACGACCGGCTCGCCGAAGGGGTTGACGACCTGGTCGGCGCTCATCGAAACCGATTGGGTTTCGGGGTGGGCGTTGCCGTCGGGCGCTTGCTGCGCGAACGCGGGCAGAGCGATGAACACGAGCATGCAGCGCGTGGCGAGCATCGTGAGCATGGTGAGTCTTGTTCGTGAGATCATGCGGCGGCCTCCTTGGGCTTCCCGCTCGCGTGCAGTGCCGCGAGTCGATTCTTCTCTCGTTTCACCAGATATGGCTTGAAGTAGAACGCCCAGGGGATGCCGATCGACATGAAGATCGACCCGAGGGCGATGATATGGATGCCGGGATTGTTGCCGACACCCAGGATCGTGAAGTTGGCGCGGGGCTCATCGAGCTGCCCCTGATCGACCAGCTGCTGCGACTGCATCCAGCCCGAGCGGTCCCAGCCCGATTGTGAGAGCTTGAACTGGTTGGGGTCCATGCCGGCGCGCAGGCGGGTGATCGAGTTGGCAAGCCACGACTTGTCGGGGTCCCAGTGGTAGGGCGCACGAAGGGGATTGTTGAGCTTGACCACATGCTCGAACGACTCGAACTCGGGCATCGGCCCGGGGTAGAACATGTTGGGCATGACCCGCACGACCGATTGATAGTCTCGCGGCGCGCCGCGGTGGTCATACGCAATCATCTCGAAATCGATCAGCGCAAGCTCGAAGCCCGGCAGCTGGCGCTGGTAGCGGCCGAACGCGAGCATCAGGTTGCGCCCGTCGGGCAGTGTGACCTTGGTTCGCTGATCGGTCTGGATGATGGCGTACTGTGCGAACGGGATCCAATAGACCTGCGACCATGCCCCGCGGGTCGAGCTCTGTGGCAGTGAGACCTCGATACCGACGAGGGCCTTGTTGTATGAGCCGACGAGCGATTTGTCCCGGTCCTTGAACGGCACCGGCACCGGACGGCTGAACCGCTGGGCGTGCTCCCAGCTTTGTGTGAGGCGGAGATCGAGCCGGTCGCGCTGGGCGTTGGGGATCAGGTCCAGGAGCCAGCCCTCGTCAAGCGCATCCACGGTGCGGACTTGTCCGGTGGGCTGACGGATGATCGCGCGGATGGTGTTCTGGCCCGAATCTGGGCCCGAATCGCCGGCCTGCTCGTCGAGGTAGATCTGGAGCTTGGAAGCATCGATGTACGCGATGCGGATGCTCGGGTCCGGATCGCTCCGCACCGGGCGACCGGATGGGTCGGGCGTGAGGTCCTGGTTGAGTTCCGGAAAGCGATGAAACACCCAGCGGCTGAAGTTCTTTGCTGGTTGGGTCGCGGTCGCTGGTTTTCTTAGATTCACGACCGCAACCGAGCTTGTCGCGTTCTCATAGCCGGGGGTGATGATGGGAAACGGCGGCTCTGCAGCGAGCTGCTCGACCTCGATGGTCCAGCCCGAGCTGCCCAGCGGCAGGCGCGTTCCCGTATTCACCGGGATCGCGACACGGTCGCCCGTCTCGGGCACCTCGATGACCAGCCCATGGGTGAATGTGGTGCGTAAATCAGTTTGCAGATCGGCCCAGCGCTGCTCGTCCATGCCCTGGGTGTACTCGATGGCCATCAGATCGTTGAACCGGATCCGATTGGCGGGCTCGCCCAGAAAGAACGGGAACATGAAGATCGGGTCGCCATCGGTCGCTTTGCCCGGCTCGGCGCTGCGGGTGAAATACAGATCAATCTTGCGGTAGGGATTCGCATCCCCACTTTGGGGTTTGGGGGCTTGGTACCACTCGTCGTCGAGTTCCGCGTAGGGCGCGAAACCCACAACCCTGAACTGGACATCGGGGTCAACGAGTGTCCCGGCACCGGTCGGCACGGGCTGATCGAGCGTGCGGCCCTCGTCGGTGTCGAGAACCTCACGCTGCAGGATCTGGGAGAGTGTCGTTGCGTCGCTGGGGATCCCCGCTTCGAGTCCGTAGGCATTGTAGAGGGGGAGCTTGCTGAGCGGGCGCTGCTCGAACTGGGGCTGGGCGTTGGGTGAGCGGGCCTGCGCGACATAAAGCGCGACATCTTCCCGGTCGTAGAACGCACGCTGGGCCGGCCCGGGCAGGGACTGGGTGCCGGCGGGGAGCAGGGTGTCACCTTCGAGCTTGAACTGCTGATAGAAGATTGATCCCAACGCGATAATGACAATGCCGGTGTGCACAGTGAGCACACCCAGATTTTTAAAGTTGAACTCGATGCGCCGGATGGTCGCGGTGATCATGTTGATGACAAAGAGCACCAGGGCCAGCCGCATGGGCCACCATGCGTAGAACTGGGTCTCGGTCATCTCGAGCATGGGCATACGACGGATGGTCGTGGACTTGTACTTCTCCACGAAGTCGCTGAAGAGCATGAAGCCCGAGCCGTCGGATGTGTGGTATTTGAGCGAGGGCCAGATCCCGAAGCGCCAGACGATGGTCATGGCGACCCCGAGCACCACGGTGATCATGAACATGACGACGAACCGCAGGGCTGCTGGTTTCTCGATCATCGCTTTTCGGATGAAATAGAGCGCTGGGAGAATCGGTACGCCGAGCAGGACCAGATACATGGCCGTCTCGATCAGCAGCGTGGGAATACGGGCGATCATGCCCACGGGGATCGATGCGAGTGTGGCATACACCGACACGAAGAGCAGGAGGACGATCGCTGTGGGAATCGAGCTGAAGATGCGAAGGACGAGCCGAACCGGTGTCCAAAGCCCCACCAGGTTGGCGTCTTCCCATGCTTTATTCTGCTGCCATTTTTTGCTCATGTGAAGAACTCGCGTTGGCTTTCTGATTTAACGAGAATAGTACGCATCGAACAGGAATCCTTCTCAGAATTGTTCTAAAAACAGCCACTCGGGAGCGTTGGTTTGACGCATCGCTTGGGCCCAGATATCAGGGTGTTCGGCGGGCTGGGCGTGCTCGATCCGCACCGAAATGAGCCCCATTGGTGCCGTACCGGCCCGGAGTCGGAACCGATCAGGGTCGAGTTGAAGCGCGATCGCACCATTGGTTGTGCACAGGGCCATGAGCAGCTGGGTGTCATGGGCAGCGGACGCATCGTTGGCTGCCAGCAATCGGATCTCGTCGAGCGTGCTCATGCGATCGGGCATGTCGAGGTTGACAATGGAATCGGTGCCCAGGCAGACATTGACGCCCGCTTCGAGCATGTCGCGGTATCGGTGCGGGCCGAACTCATCTGAGGCCCCGAAATAGCATGAAGCGCGGGGGCAGTACACGACGCTGGTCTTGGTTTGGGCGAGCAGTTCGATGCCTGCATCGTCGGCATCGTTCACATGGGCGACCAGATAGGGCGTGAATTCGAGCGCGGGTCGCAGGTGTTCGATGGGGTGTTTTCCCTTGGCAATACAATCGAGCACCGAATCGTCCCACACCCCGAAACGCTCGAGCATGGCGCGATGGGGGCCGGTGCCTTCGCTGATGAACTGGTGTTCTTCGCGTGTTTCGGCGAGGTGGGTGCAGATCGGCATGCCGCGTGCTTGTGCGGCGGCTGAGACCCATCGGTAGACCCCGAGATCGACCGTGTTGGGCGCGTGCGGCTGGAGCCCGAGCTGCACGCCGCTGGATTGCAGTTGGCGGATGATGTTTGGCGCGTGCTGCTCAAGATAGCGGTTGAGTCGCTGGGTGGTCGCTGCAGCAGATGATCCGATGCCGAAGAACTCAAGATATGACACCCCAATCAAGGGGGATTGAGCGAGTGTCAGTGCTGGCACATCACACAAACGCCCGGCCGGTGCTCCGGCGATGTCCCCCACCGCGATGACCCCGCCTGCGAGTGATTTTTCGATCCCCAAACGCACATGGCGCTCGATGTCCTCATCTTGGGTCGCCCGATTGGAACGGATCATCTCGACCCAACGCACGAACCCGTCGTTGGGCTCATGGGGCTGGGGGCCGATATGGGTCAGATCGAGATGGGTATGGGCGTTGACCAGTGCGGGCAGAATGATGCGATCGTGCAGCGTGAGCAGGGGCATGTCGGGAGAATCGAACTGCGCAGGGAGTGTATCGGTCGCACCGGCGTATTGAATCTGGATCTGTCCCGAATCGTGGCGCACAATCAGCGTGGCATTGGGGATGAATCCCAGCTGGGCGTCGGCGATTCCCATCGCATCGATCCGGATGAATGGCGAGGTGCTTGGTCGTTGGTGCGCGGCGGCAATCCATGCGTTGAGGGGTGCATCGATCGCGTACGGCTGGTGTTCGCCGTGGGCAGGATGGTTTGGGGTGTCATTCATGACAGGCGATGGTATGTGCCGATTTGTGAGAAGCTGCGCTGTGTGTCTTTCTGAGCATGCAAGCTCCCTAAAGGCACGCAGGCCCCATACCATGCATCAGAAGCGATCGCAACGCGCGGGGTTCGTGTTGGTGCGACGCCAGTCCGACTGACCAGAGGAGCAGATCATGCAGATCACCCAATACATCACCCGCGGGCGTCGTGTCGCCCTGACCACACTACTCATTGCTGCCGCTGGTCTTGGGACCGGCTGTGTGAGCCAGCAGGAGTATGACCGTCTCTATGAGACCAACCAGTCGCTGCGGAGCCAGAACCAAGAGCTGCAGAACCGGCTGGGAACGATCGAGTCGACCAACTCGCAGCTTCAGGGCTCAGCCGGCGATGCCCAGAGCGTCATCGGGCGTCTGCGGGGTGAGAACAGCTCGCTGCGCGACCAGCTCGCGTCTTCACAGTCGGCCTTTGCTTCGCTCGAAGATCGCATGAACTCGCTCTCGATCGTGACGCTCGATCCAGCGACTGACCGGGCGCTGAGCGACCTGGCCTCTCAGTACCCCGACATGATCATTTATGACGGCGAGAACGGCATGCTTCGGTTCGTGTCGGACCTCACCTTCGCGAGTGGCAGCGACCAGGTGCAGGCCTCGGCCGCCGAATCGCTCAAGACGCTCGCGTCGGTGCTCAAGAGCGGTGCTGCAACCAAGTATGACCTGCGAATTGTCGGTCACACCGACAATGAAACACCCGGTGCCAACACGCGGCGCAATCACCCGACCAACATTCACCTGTCTGCACATCGCGCGATCTCGGTCCGCAGCGCGCTCGGGCAGGCCGGCATTGATTGGAACCGCATGAGTGTCACCGGATGGGGCGAGTATCGCCCGCTGGTCGCCAACAACCCCGGTAAGGGCACCCCGCAGAACAGACGCGTCGAGATCTACCTGACGCCTTCGACCCGCGGAAGCATTTCTGAGGGTGGGAACTTAGATCAGGCCGGCGGCATGGACGGTCGCAACACGCCTGCCGCGAATGTCGATACCCGCCCCAAGATCGACCCGACTAAGTAATAGGAATCCGATAGATCCACCGACAAAACCGCGTGCACTGCACGCGGTTTTTTTATGGGATGTGTTGGAGCTGTTGAACGAGCAGCTGCTCATTCTTGCGTGCGCGCTGGGGCGATGGCGAAGAAGAATGCGACGACGAGCATCAGGAACCCAGCGGCGGCGACGGGGAGGGTCCAGCCGGCGTTGAGCAGGGCTTGCTTTTCGAGCGTGATGCCCGGCGGGCGGTTGGTCACCTTGAGGGCGGCTCCATATTGCCAGGTGTATTCCTCGATTTCGTCGTCGGCGCGCTGGGGCTCGGGGTTGCCCTGGAGCTCGGCGTTGACGCGCCTGCGGAGGAAGCTTTTGCCGGATTCGGGGAAGCGTTTGGTTTCGTGGGCAATGGTGCCGTCGCGTTTGAACTCGTAGAAGTCGTAGCGGAACTGGTTGCGTTGGACCTCGCCGGTGCTCATGTTCTGCTCGCGGGCGATGGAGTCGAATCGATTATCCTTGAGCGGGTCGAGGCCGAAGGGTGTCCGGGTGACGATGGCGAGGCGTGGGCGGATGGTGTCGGTCTCGAGCCCTTTGAGGAACTGATCGAGGGTCATGCCGGAGCGATCGGCGAAGAAGAACATGCCGAGCCATTCGCGTTGGCGGTCGAAGAGCGTGGGCAGATCGTGCCTGGGCGGGTAGACGACATCGACGGTGAGCCGCTGGTCGCCATACTCGATTGCGATGATGGGTTCGCCGTTCTCGTCGAGCGTTTCTTCGAGTGTGAGATCGCGGTCGGCGAAGGTGAAGCTTGAACTGGCGACCTGTATATAGGCGAAGAGGGCGTGATCGACTTCTTTGTAGTACGCGCCGATGCGTTTGGTCAGTGAAACACCGGCGATCGCGATTGCGATGAGCGAAAGGACGACAAGGCCCCACCATATGCTTCGCCCTTGCTTGCGGCCTTGTTTGCGGCTTTGCTTGCGGCTGGGAACGCGGGATGTGGTTTGGTCAGTGACCATTATCTTTGGTTTCGCTGGCTCCGTGCCCGTCGCCCGAATACGCGGCGGGGTCAACATCGGCAAAGAGGCCCGGGGTCAGGCCGTAGCGGCCGCGTGACATCTGCGGGGTGGAGGTTTCGTGGTGGTTGGCGTAGCCGAGTTGGGTGTAGTAATCGCTCTCGTCCATCGGGTCACGGTGCTCGGCACCATGGGAGTAGAAGTATGCCCAGAAATCGGCTTCGGTCTTTCCCTGTTCGAGGTACTTCTCGATGCCTTTACTCCGCGCGGCGTAGACCAGACCGATGCCGCCTGTGTTGACCTTTGGGCCGAGCTTGACGGAGAAATCGGGGTCCGCGGGGGCTGCGTTGAGCTGGTAGCCCGTGCCGCCGAGTGAGATTTCGCCGGCGGTGTCCTTGTTCACCAGGTCACGCGAGCCCAGGTCGATCATGGAGAAACCGAGGAAAAGCCCGACGCAGAGGAGACAGTAGAGCAGCACGAAGGTGTTGAGGACCTTGTCGTACTTGAGCTGCATGAAGAACGCGGCAACGAGGATGCCCTTGATTGTCGCGATCGTCATCGCGCCGGCGATATTGACCCAGTTGGGCAGATGAATCCCGAAGGCACCCTCGGCCCATGTTTCAACGCGGAAGAACGCCACGGTGAGGAAGGTGAAGAACAGGAGGATGGCGAGGATCGAGACCTGCATGCGCCAATCGGCGATGAAGTGATGGTGCTCGCCGTGGTGCGGGTTGATGCCGTGGGGATCTTGGGGGTCCCAGCCCAGCTCTGCCTTGTTCTCAGCGGCGGTATGTTCTGTGATGCTCATGTGTATCTCTTGTGGGTGTGAGCCGGATCATGAATCGATCATTGAGTCAGGAATGCGTCGGATCGTTGATCAGTGGATCAGGTACAGCAATGGGAACAGGAAGATCCAGACCAGGTCGACCAAATGCCAGTAGAGTGCGGCGTTCTCGACAAGGGTGTATTGGGTTGGGCCGTAGGCCTGGTGGCGTTTGGCGTAGTAGAGGACAATGCCGAAGAGGGCCGCGCCGATGACGACATGGAGCGCGTGGATGCCGGTGCCGACATAGTAGAGCGACCACCAGAGGGGCTCGTAGGGGTCGTGGGCGTAGGGGTAGGAGAAGAAGGTACCAGGCGCTTTGCCCTCGCTGAGCTTGGGGAGGTACTCGAACTTGAGCTTGATGAAGAGGAAGAGGGCTGCGCACACGATTGTGATGATGATGTTGATCCGCAGCCAGAACTGCTTGTCGAGCTGGGCGCACCGCACGGCGTTGGCGGCGGTCCAGGAGGACAACAGCAGCACGGCGGTGTTGGCCGCGCCGAAGCGCCAATCGAGGTAGTGCGATCCGTTGGCCCAGGCCTCGGGGTACATCATGCGGAAGACGGCGTAGCCACAGAAGATGCCCGCGAACAGCAGGACTTCGGTGGTGAGGAAGAGCCACATGCCCAGCTTTGCGGCATCGAACTCTTCATCACCTGTGCGCCAGTGATGCCCTGCGACGCGGTTGCGCCAGTGCTTGGGGCTGTTGAGGATGCTCTGGGGAACATCGGTGGGGTTTGGTTGCGTCATGGTGCTCATTGTTCAGCCCTTGCTTGGACTCTCACGCTTGCGAGGAGCCGGCCGGTTGAGTTCAACAGTTCAGTGATGCTTGCCCGCTTCGGGGTGGATCGGGTAATCCGCGGGGTCCCAATGCGGGGGCACGGTCGTTTCAAAGTCGTACGGGCCGTGCTTGACGATGGGCTCGTGGTGGAAGTTGTGCTCGATGGGTGGCGACTCGCACTCCCATTCGAGGGTCAGGCCACCCCAGGGGTTGGCGGTTGCCTTTTCGCCCGCGAAGAACGAGTGGATGAAGACCGCGAGGTGGACCAGGAAGCCCAGCCCGAGGATCCACGAGCCGTAGGTCGAGATCTGGTGCAGGGTCTGGAACTCATCGACATAGTTGGCATAGCGGCGTGGCATGCCCTGCGTGCCCAGGAAGAACTGGGTAAAGAAGGTGACATTGAAGCCGATGAAGACCAGCACCATGCCCAACAGGGCGCCGGGCTCGTTGTACATCTTGCCGAACATCTTTGGCCACCAGTGGTGGATGCCGCCCATGAAGGCGATGACGGTGCCGCCCATCATGACATAGTGGAAGTGGGCGACCACATAGTACGAGTCGTGCAGGTGCAGGTCGGTGGCGAGTGTGGCCAGGGGCAGGCCGGTGAGGCCGCCGATGGTGAAGGTGAAGAGGAACATGAGCGCATAGCACATGGGGGTGTTGAGCACGATCGAACCCTTGTAGAGGGTTGCGATCCAGTTGAACACCTTGATGGCGGTCGGGATAGCGACAAGGAAGGTCAGGCCCGAGAAGAGGACCGCGGCCAGCTCGCCCATCGCGGTGAAGATGTGGTGTCCCCAGACGAGGAACGACACCCCGGCGATGCCCAGCGAGGAGAACGCGATGGCCCGGTAGCCAAAGATGTGCTTGCGTGAGTGGACCGCGAGCAGCTCTGAGATGATGCCCAGCGCGGGCAGGATCATCACATAGACCACGGGGTGGGAGTAGAACCAGAAGAAGTGCTGGTAGAGCACCGGATCGCCGCCCATCGCGGGGTCGAAGATGCCGATGTTCATGAGGCGTTCGAAGAGGAGCAGGAGCAGGGTGATGCCGATGACCGGGGTCGCGAGGACCTGGATGATCGAGGTCGCGTAGACCGCCCAGATGAACAGGGGCATATCGAACCAGCCCATGCCCGGCGCCCGCAGCTTATGCACGGTCACGACGAAGTTGAGCCCGGTGAGGATCGAACTGAACCCGAGGATGAACGCGGCGCTGACCATGAGCACCACGCGCCAGTGGTCGGCGTCGGTTGTTGTTGAATAGGGCGTATAGAAGGTCCAGCCGGTATCGACACCACCCATCAGGATCGAGAGGATGCCGAAGAGACTGCCGAAGACATAGATATACCAGCTCAGAAGATTGAGCCGTGGGAAGGCCACATCTTTGGCGCCGACCATGATCGGCAAGAAGAAGTTGCCCAGCGAGGCGGGGATGGAGGGCACGATGAACATGAAGACCATGACCGCGCCGTGGAGCGTGAAGGTTCGGTTGTAGACCTGGGTGCCGGTGAGATCGTTGGTCACGCCGAGCCCGTCGAAGATCTCCTTGAGACTCTCGCCGGTAACTTTGGTCTGGGTGACGAGGTCGCCGTTGGCATCGACAGTCTGGACGATCTGCTCACGGATCGGATCGAGCAACTCGATGCGCACCAAGAGCGCGGAGACGCCGCCGATGAAGAACATGAAGAGAACAGCGAAGAGATACATGACGCCGATCTTCTTGTGATCGACGGTGGTCATCCACTGCCAAACTCTGGCCATGATCCCGGGAGGCCCGCTGAGGTACGAGCCCTCGTCGTGGTGTCCGGTTTGTGCATCGAGCGTACTCATGACTCACTCCCGGCGGCTTCTTCCGCCTGGTCGGTTCCTGCTTCGGATTCTGATTCTTCACCCTCGGCGGGCGCTGGGCCTCGGTCTGAGAGCGTCTGCATGTAGGCGATCAGGCCGTCGATCTGCTCGTCGGAGAGCTGGCCCTGATAGCTGGCCATCGCGGGGGCGTAGCCCTTGACGATTTTGGCGTTGGGATCGAGGATCGATTCGCGGATGTAGTTCGCATCACGCTCGACGGTACCGCCGCTCTCAAGTGATGCGGGATAGCCGTAGCCGTACTGGCCGTTGGCATCGCTGCTTGAGTTCCACGGCGGGCCGACGAGCTTGGTGCCGTCGATCGCGTGGCAGCTGACACAGATCTGGCCGTAGATCTTCTCGCCGAGTTCGACCGGTGAAAGCTGCACGCCCCACTCCGCCATCTTCTGGTCAAAGATTTCTTGTGGGACGATGCGGATGGTGGCGGCCATGCGTGAGTGCTCGTCGCCGCAGTATTCGGCGCAGAAGACCCACATGTCACGCCCGAGCATCTCTTGGCCGGTTTCCTGGTGGATGTAGGTGTCGTACTTGGTGAGCTTGGGCGTCTTGATGCCATAGCCGGTGTAGCGATTGGGGATGACATCGCGCTTGGTGCGGAACTCGGGGATCCAGAAAGAGTGGATGACATCGGTGGACTGCATGCGCAGCTTCACATCGGTGTCTTCGGGGAGATAGAAGATCGGGTAGTTCTTGCCCTTGGTCACGATCTCGACACCGTCGACGGTCTGCTTGTTGTACGAGAGCGGCTGGCTCTCAGGCGAGGTCGCGCCATTGGGATAGGTCGCGATCCAGGCCCACTTGAAGCCCTGGATGCGCAGCTCCATGGCGTTGTCGGGCGAGACGACCTTTGCGGCGTAGCCCTGGAAGCCGAGCACGAACATCACCAGCAGCGAGGACGACGGGACCACGGTCCAGAAGACTTCGAGCAGCGTGTGGTGGTGCGGGCTGGGCTCGGTGGGCACGCCGGGGCGACGCCGGTACTTGATCGTGAATGCGACCATGAAGCCCATCAGAATGACGAAGCTGATGATCGAGAACCAGGTAATCATCATGAACAGACCGTCGGACCACGCCGCGGGCTCGGAGGCCGGGAGTTTGTCGCCGAAGAATATCTGCTCGAGTGGGCCTGGCTTGGCCATGGTTGCGAGGCTTGGCATCATCATGACACATGCCCTGTCTTTGCTCCGGCGAGGGTGCCGGATGGGTTGTGAGAACTTGTTTCCGATTGTGCTTTGTTCTGTTCGTTGTATTTGCGTCGGCGAGCCCGATCGCCCATGAACAGGATGGTCAGCCCGATGACGATCAGGATGACGGTGAGAATCGCGCCGATCTGCATCACGCGAAACGCTTGCAATGAGTACTTGCCCGCGAGCGGGTCGAGCTGGTAGCAGAAGTGCAGCAGCCGATCACCGAAGCTCTTGGCGATTTTGCCTTCTGATGCGTCGAGCAGCGAGAGCTTGAGTTCCTTGGGCGGGTAGTCGAACCCGTACATATAGCGGCTGACCTGCCCCTCGGGCGAGAGGATCATCAGCGAGATGGGGTGCGAGTAGTCACCCTTGGTCGTGGGGTTGAAGCTGAAGCCGATCGAGTTGACGAGGTTGCGGATGTTGGGGACATCGCCGGTGTGGAAGGCGATCCCCTCGCGAGCGGCTGTATCATCGCTCCGCTTGTACATGTCGAGGAACTTGGTCCGTTCGCCCAGCGCGAGTGTGGTCGTTTCCTCGTGGTCGAAGCTCACAACGAGGACCTTGTAATCGTCGCCGGCGATGTAATCGAGATCGTTGAGCGAGGCGGTGAGCTGCGAGAGCACCACGGGACAGACCACGGGGCACTCGTAGTAGACCATCACGAGGATGACGGGGGTTTCGCCGTCGAAGTACTCGCCGAAGATGACCAATTCGCCGTTGTGGTTGGTAAACACCGCTTCGAGGGGGATCGCGCTGCCGAGCTGCTCAGCGACCTCAAGCCCGTTGAGTTCCTTGACCTCGCTGCGATCGAGCAGCCGCTGGGCCTGCGCGATCGGCGCAAGCCAGCACAGGCACGCGATGGCGAGCAGTGCGACGAGCGGGTTGGAGCGGGTGATGGTCATTTGGGCCTGATGCGTTGGTCGCCTGAGCGATCGGTTAGTTCTGCGATGCGTATTCTGCGATGACCTGCTCAGCGGCGACGCCGACCGAGGGAGCCATTTCCGAGAGCATGTCCTGCTTCCACTGCCAGGTCTCAGCCGCGGCGGTGGTGTTCTCCTCAACCTTGGCCTTGTACGACGACATGTAGCTGTCGAAGTAGACCTTGAGCACGATGATCACCAGCAGCACACCCAGTGTCATGGCGATGAAGGTCAGGCCGAGCGCCTTGGCGCTCGCCTGTGAGCCGTGCTCTGCTTGGGGTGCACCTTCTGTGGCTGAATGCTGGTGCCAGTTGTCGTGTCCGTCAGCGCTCATGTGAGTGCCTCCTGAAATCGGTTGTTGCGGTGGGCTTGGTCGCCCACCTCATGTCTTCGTTGAGCCGATCGTGCCCGATCCGGTCGGACAGGCACGATTGCGTTACACATAGTTCTTGTGCTTCATGGATTCATGGAGCATGGGGTCCTTGAGGGGCAGCAGCGGGCTCTTGGCGATTTTGAGTGCCGCGACGCCGGCAAAGATGCCAAGCACCCCCACCACGCCCGCGATGTCGATAAGCAGGCCGAATATCCCGGCTCCCTCGTTGGCCCCCGCCTCTGCGGCGAAGGTCACCATGGGACGGATGATCCAGACCATGTCCATCACGACCATCAGGATCATGTACAGACTCATCACGGCCAGCAGGGTCATGTTCCGCTTCATGCCGCGCCAGATGAGCAGCAGGAACGGGAAGATAAAGTGACCGACGACCATGACGATGAAGAGCCACTGGTAGCCATGGGCCTGGCGGTTGTAATACCAGGCGGTTTCTTCGGGTATGTTCGAATACCAGATCAGGAAGTACTGCGAGAAGGTGATGTAGGTCCAGAACACGGTGAAGGCGAAGACGAGCTTGCCCAGATCGTGCGAGTGCTCGCTGGTGACCAGGCCCTCAAGCTTGCCGGCGCGACGCAGCAGCATCGCGATGATGGCGATGGCCGAGAGTGAACTCAGGCCGCACGAAGCGAAGTAGTAGACGCCCCACATAGTGGAGAAGAAGCGGTAGTCGAGGGACATCAGGAAATCGAAGGCGGCGAACGCGCAGGTCAGGGCGAACACCGGGATCGCGAAGCCCGAGAGGAATCGGGCCTTGCGACCGAGGTTGCGGTCGCCGGTTTCGTCGCTGCGCTTGGACCACTTGAGCAGCGTGTGCGAGATCCAGATCCAGGCGATCGCGTAGATCGCGACACGGATGAGGAAGAAGTTGGAGTTGAGGTACGGGGCTTTTTTCTTGAGCAGGTAGTTGTACTCGCCGCCATTGTCGATCCATTGCAGCAGGATCCCGCCGCTGAGGACCTCGATCAGGGCAACAGCAACCATCATGATCGCGGGGAGCCAGATGATCGAGGCGAGGTTCTCGAACTGGCGACGGAGGGTGATCGACCAGCTCGCGTTGAGCGAGTGGAACACCATGACCCAGAACATCGAGCCCAGCGAGATCGCCAGGGCGGTGAAGAGCCCGACCTCAAACGCGGCCAGCGCGTGGATCTTGCCCACCGAGAACCAGCCGATGATGGTCACGACCAGGCCCACAAGCCCGATGAAGAGCAGAGGGAGCGCGAACTTCTTGACACTGGCCGAGGAGATGGTGGTGTTGTCCTCGTGCATGCGCGGATCGGAGGCGATCTTCTGCAGACGCGATTGCCATTCCTGCTCGCTCAGCGCGGTTGATTCGGGAGCGGGGTAGTTTGCGTTCTTGGTGACGATATGGCTCATCCTTCACCCCCATTGGTGCTGGTGGTGTTGCCTGCGGGTGCGTCAACAGTTGAGTTTCCTTGGGCGTCGAAGGCCGCCTGGAGCACCCGGATGTACGCGACGATCGCCCACGCGTCGTGCTCGTCGACGGCGTAGCCGTATGCGGGCATGCGGTTGGAGCCGTCGGGCGACCAGAGCCCCTCACGGATGACATGAAAGAGGTAGCCGTCGGTGCCAAACTCGCCGTTGCGGTCGCGGTACTTCTCGTCGAGCAGGTTGACGGGCTTGACATTCATCAGACGCCCGACGGTGCCCGAATCGATCCCGACCGCGTCGTAGCCGTGGCACATGGCACAGTAGATGTTGTATCGCTCGGCGCCCCGCTCGATCATCTCCTGTGTCAGCTCGACGGGCATGCGATCGACATACTTGGGCGTCTCAGGGTCGCTGCCCTCGACGAGCCCGAAGTAGTAGGTGTCGTCTGCCCGCAGCATGTTGTCTCGATACTGCTCACGCATCTTGGCCCATTGGGCGTCGCTGCCCTCGGGGGCGAGCACGCTGTGGTTCGAGAAAGGCACGACGCCGTCGACCAGATCGCGCTGCGATTTGCCGTCGGCGAAGAACTCGGTCTCACTCTGCGCTTTGAGCTTGGGCTGGTAGTCCATGTCTGGGAAGAACTGGCGTGGCGGCTTATCGGTGCGATCGCCGCGGCAGCCGCTGAGCGGTAGCGTGGCCAGCGCGGTCACCAGAAGCACGCCGGTGAGTGCGCCCCGTGTGATGGACTTGGTTGTGTTGACTGCTGGGATCATGCTGATTCCTGTCGTCTTGTCTTCTCACGATCGTCGATCGTGTGTGATATCGTGTGCTCGCGTGTATCGCTCGCTTGGGTTCAATCCGCGTCGGTCACCAGGGTGATGTGCTGCCCGCCGGCCTGCTCGAGCAATCGCTTGACCTTGGTTGGTTCAAAGTCCGGGTCGGCGGCTTCGATGACAATGAAGAATCGGTCGTTGCCCACGCGTGCGAAGCGATCGTGGCTGAACAGCGGGTGGTGCCAGCGAGGCAGCCCGTTGAGTGCGAGCATGCCGAAGATGCACATGAACGCGGTGAGCAGCACGCTGAGCTCGAACATGATGGGTACGAACGGCTGCCATGCCTCGAATGGCTTGCCCTGCACCACCGTCGGGTAGAGGTACGCGGTGGTTCCCCACTGCAGCAGCACCGCGATGGTGAAGCCGGTGATCGCAGCGCCGCCGGCCATGAGCGGGAGCTTGGTGGATTTGATGCCCATCGCCTCTTCCATGTCATGGATCGGGAAGGGTGAGTGCACATCCCATTTGCTATAGCCCGCGTCTCGGACCTGCTGGGCGGCCTTGAACACCTTGGGTGTCTCATCGAACTCCGCGATGATGCCGTACACCGGCTTGCCTGATTCGGTCACGAACCGGGGCGCGCCCTTGCGCAGCAGCATCGGGAAGTAGTCCGCCGCGTTGTTCATGATGTCTTTGAACATGTTCATCTTCGGCGTTCCTTTCTTAGTGGTGGTCGTCCGTGTGCGACTGGGGCATCACGATCTTCAACTCAGAGAGCGCGAACACCGGGAGGAACTTGAGGAACAGCAGGAACAGGGTCATGAAGATCCCGCACGAGCCGACGAAGGTCAGGATGTCCACCCAGGTCGGGTAGAACATGTGCCACTCACCGGGCAGGAACGCGCGGTGGATCGAGGTCACAATGATCACGAATCGCTCGAACCACATGCCGATGGTCACCGCCAGGGCGACGATCCAGATCACCAGCGGGCTCTGGCGGAAACGACGCACCCAGAACAGCTGCGGGAACAGCACATTGCAGGTGATCATGGTCCAGTAGGCCCACCAGTATGGTGCCTTCGCTGGGTTCACGCGGTTGTTGGCGAAGGCCGCAAACTCGAACTCGTTGGCCCCGTACCAGGCGATGAAAAACTCCATCGAGTAGGCGAAGCCGACCATGGTGCCCGTGAGCAGCAGGATCTTGGCCATGTTCTCGAGGTGGCGCAGGGTCAGCAGGTCACTGAAGTTGGGCAGCACCACCCGCAGGGGGATCAGCAGGAAGAGCACCATCGCGAAGCCGCCGAACACCGCACCGGCCACGAAGTAGGGCGGGAAGATGGTGGTATGCCAGCCGGGGATGACCGAGGTCGCGAAGTCGAACGAAACGATCGAGTGCACCGAGAGCACCAGCGGGGTCGAGATACCCGCGAGCATCAGGTAGGCCTTCTCGTAGCGGTGCCAGTGGCGGCTTGAGAAACGCCAGCCCAGCGAGAAGAGCCCATACAGAAACACACGGATCGAGTCGGGGCGGGGCGCGAATGGCACAGGCAGCCCGTTGCCGATGGGCATGGGGATCGCGAAGCCACGCGAAACGCCCTTGTGCAGGCGGCTCGCGGCGCGGTCACGCAGGGTTGCCAGATCGGGGATCATGCCCATGTACCAGAAGAGCAGCGACACGGTCGCGTAGGTCGAGACCGCGAACACATCCCAGAGCAGGGGCGAGCGGAAGTTGGGCCAGATGCCGTTGGAGTTGGGCACCGGCGCCAGGAACCACGCGAACCACACGCGGCCCACATGGATGCCCGGGAAGATGCCCGCGCAGACCACCGCAAAGATGGTCATGGCTTCAGCAGCACGGTTCACCGCGGTTCGCCAGTTCTGCTTGAGCAGACAAAGAATCGCAGAGATCAGCGTTCCGGCGTGGCCGATACCGATCCAGAACACGAAGTTGGTGATGTCCCACGCCCAGTCCACCTGGTTGTTGAGACCCCAGACCCCCACACCCGTGATGATCAGGTAGAGGATCATGCAGGTGCCAAGACCGGCGATCGTCGAGGTCAGGGTGAAGAAGGCGAGCCAGAGTTTGGGGATGGGTGCTTCGGCATAGCCGCATACGATGTTGGTGACATCGTTGAACGAGCGATCGCCCAGCACAAGCGGGGCGCGCTTGGACGGGTCTTCGGTGAGCGTGCTGTCGTCGCGTGTCCCGGGGATCACGCGTGTGGGTCGCGCCACCGGCTGGGCGGTCACGGCCCCGCTGGCCTGGTACGCGATGGCTTGGTCTGGATGCATATCGGTCATGACTTCGTCTGCTCCATTGCGTTACGCGTTGATCCCGGTGAGCACTTTGAGGCTCATGGAGTAACCCTGATCGATGAACTTTTTGGTGCGGTCGATGTACGACGACGAGTGCTGCTCGCCGTGGGAGTCCGCACCATGGCTGTCGCTCTCGTACCCACCGCCGTGGTCGTCGCCATGGCCACCGTGGTCGAGCGGGTCGTGCTCGTCGTATACATGGATGGCGGGGTTGGGGTTGCGCACCCGCATCATGTAGGTCGTGCGCGGGCGGGTGTTGAGGTAGCCCAGCAGCAGGTAGCTGCGGCCCGACGCCTTCTCTTTGGACACCCGCGATGCCGGATCGAGAATGTCGCCGAAGCTGATCGCGTCGCTGGGACACACCTGCTGGCACGCCGTGTTGAAGAACCCGTCGGGGATCGGTCCGACCTGATCGCGGTCTTCCCAGATGCCGGTGATCTTTACTTCCTGGCGGGCCTGGTGCACGCGCTGGATGCAGTAGGTGCACTTCTCCATCACGCCACGGCTGCGGACCGTGACATCGGGATTCATGTGCATCTTGCTGATCTCTTCGAGCTTCTTACGAAGGCGCGGCGGGATGAAGTTCTGATTGAAGGTCCGATCCTGACCGACGGTCTCCTCGAACTCGCGTGCGATCTCTTTGGAGGTGTAGGTCGGGTTCAGGCCGCCGTTGAACTTGACGGGGGCATAGTCGAAGAAGTTGAACCGGCGCACCTTGTAGGGGCAGTTGTTGGCGCAGTAGCGTGTCCCGATGCACCGGTTGTAGGCCATGTCGTTGGTGCCTTCGTCGCCATGGACGGTGGCGTTGACCGGGCACACTGTTTCACAGGGGGCGTTCTCGCAATGCACACATGCGACGGGCTGCACGATCATCTCGTCGGGGTTGTTGAGATCGTCGCCGACGAAGTACCGGTCCATGCGGATCCACTGCATCTCGCGGCCCTTGGCGACCTCGCTCTTGCCCACGATCGGGATGTTGTTCTCGCTCTGGCACGCGACGGTGCAAGCATTGCAGCCCATGCACGCGTTGAGGTCGATCGACATGCCCCACTGCGGGCCCTGCGCGAAACTCGGCGGGACCATGCGATTGAGCGCATCGTTCATCTTGAGCTCATCGACATCGGGGTCGCGATGCGAGCGATTCTGGGGGTTCTCGTAGATGCTGATGTTGGGCGGGGTGTGGCTCAGCTCGCCGATCTTCTCAGCGATGTTGAGCAACTCGCTCTCACGCCCGTAGATCTCGTCGGTCGCGACCTTGTGCAGATCGTGGTACTTCTCCCACCACTGCTTGTCCATCGCACGAACCAGCGAGGTGCGCCCTTCGAGCGACCAGTGGTTCTGGGTAGAGGCGATGGTGTAGGTCCCGCCAACCTTCTTGAGTTTTGCGCCGCGGGTCGCCAGCGTGCCCATAGCGGGCTTGACGGCATAGGTGTTGTGACCGACCTTGAAGCCGACCCGGCCGACGATCTTGCGGCCGTAGCCCAGCTTGATCGCCACGGTGTCGTCGGCCATGCCGGGCAGAATCCACAAGGCGACCTGCATCTCGCGGCCGTCGAGGGTCAGCGTTACCAGCTGCGCCTGGGGCATCTGCTGCTTGGTGTAGGGGTTGTACTCGTCCTGCCAGGCGTGCTCAGGGAGCACACCCATCTTCTTGGCGGTCAACGGGCTCACCAGCACCGGGTTGTCCCAGACGACCGATGGGCCGAACTCGGGCAGCTCTTGGAGCCAGCCGTTGTTGGCGAGCTGCCCATGGTTGAAGTTGGTGGTGTAGAACACCACATCCATGGACTCGTTACCGGGTGCGGGCATCACGCCGCGCTGCGATGCAGCCGTCAACGCGTTGGATGTTCGAACTGAAACCGCGCTGGCGCGGCTGGCGTCGGCGAAGCCGTTGTGCAGCAACCGATCCCATGCCTTGCCGCCCGAGCCGTTGCCCATCTGCGACCATGTCGCCTGCACCAGCTCATGCCCGTGCTTGCCTTCATCGCCGGCGAACATGCTCAGCAGCTCGATGTCCGAATGGGCGGGGTCATAGAGCGGCGCGATCATCGGCTGCACGACGCTGTAGGTGCCGTCGATATCCTCGACATCGCCCCACTGCTCAAGATAGTGCGTGCCGTTGAGCGACCAGGTCGATGCGTGCGCTGTTTCAGAGATGGCGATGTCGTGGGTGATGGTGCTGGCGACCTTCGCAAAGGCCTCCGCAAACGCGATCCCGGCTGGCGCGTCGTAGACCGGGTTGCAACCCAGAACCACGAGCGTATCGATCGAGCCGCTATTGATCGCGGTCGTCAGCGACGCGAGTTCGGCAGCGCCGTCGCTGGCCAGATCCTCGCTCATCGCGGTGGTAAAGACATGACGACCCATCGAACCGAGTGCGTTGTTGATGGCCATGCACATCGCCCACGCCTCGGTGCCGATCTGATCGCCGGGGACAATGACGCTGTGGTTACGATGCTCGACGAGGTCCTTGGCGATCTCGTCGATCTCACTTTGTGTCACGCCCACGACGCTCGCGTCGGGCAGGCCCGATGCGCTGGTGCCGGTGAGCGCGAAGACGGCCTTGGCCAGCGCGATGCTGAAGTTATGCATCTGCGAGGGCGCGACGCGGAAGCGGTGATCGGCAAGCGAACCGGCCGCGGTGGGCTTGGCCTCGATCGCGTAGAGACGCGACATGGGGTCGCCGCCCTTCATCACCTTGCGTGTGGTCGCGAAGGTGCGTGCGTTACGGACCGAGCCGGCACCGCTGGCCATGAAGTCCGAGCCGACCGAGACGACGCGCTGCGCGTTCTCAAAGTCATAGCTCACGAACTGGGCCGAACCGAACGCGAGCTTGGAGCCCTCGATCGCGGCGCGAGACTCTGCAGGGTTCCAGAACACGAATCGCGCACGCGGGAAACGATTACGCACCTGATTGATGAGACGCTGACGCGTCGGGCTCGACTGCTTGTCCACGATGAACGCCAAGCCCTGGCCCTGATTTGCCTGCAGCTGCCCAAAGTGATCCTTCTGCCACGCACCGAAATCGTCCCATGTCGCGTCGAGCTTGCCGCGCGTCGGGTTGTGATAGACGGGGTACATCAGCCGATCAGGGTCATAGAGACCCAGCACACTCGCCTGCGCCAGCGAACTGGTCTTGCCCTGGTTGCCCGGGTGCAGGGGGTTGCCCTCGACCTTGGTGGGTCGACCGGTATGCGTTTCGATGAGCAGGCCCTCGCAGCCCCCACCGGGCAGGGGCATGGCGGTCGTGAAGTACAGGGGCTTGCCGGGGATCACCTCTTCGGGCGGGTTCTGCGAGTAGGGCAAAATCTTGCGATCCGGGCGTCGACAGCCCGGGATTGTCGCCGCGCCGGCAAGCGCGAAGCCCGCGCCCATGATCTTGACGAAGTTGCGTCGCGACGGCTCACCGAGCATCGAAGCGCCCGAGGGGAACTCACGCTCAACAAACTCCTTGAACTCAGAGGTCCCGCTGTATTCGTCGAGCGAACGCCAATAGGTGCGACCGCTCACGGTGCCCAGCTCGGGCGCCTTGGTCGGGATCTCTTGCGTTCCCTTCGTTGATGGGCATTGATCAAGCTTGCTCATGATTGTGTCTCTTGATCACCCGACTGGACGGGTGTGTGTCTTGCTGATGCGAGAGTGCGAGTCCGTATCCACGGCTCAGTAGTGACAAGCCGCACAGTGCAGCGGCGGGTTGCGCTTGAGCGTGTCAACGAGATCCTGCGGATTGAGCCCGTTGTGCACGCGTTCATCCAGAGTCTTGTCCATCCAGTGATTCTCGACCCAGAACAGATCAGTGACCTTGTCCTTCGGCACGAGCTTCTCGTCTGGGTTGCGATGGCAGTCAAGGCACCAGCCCATCGAGAGCGATTCGGCCTGCACAACGATCGGCATGGATTGGATCTGGCCGTGGCACGAGTAGCAGCTGACCCCGGCGTTCACATGCGCATCGTGGGGGAAGTTGGCGTAATCGGGCACCACATGGATATTGCGCCATTCGATGGGCTCATCCTTGGCGTACGCATCCCGGATGAACTGCACCTTCTCATCGCTCGCCGTGGCAACATCGGTGTTGAGCCGGTTCTCGACATGGCAGTTCATGCAGCTTTCCACGGCCGGTACATTCGCGTGCCATGATTTCTCGACATTGGTGTGGCAGTAGCGGCAGTCCATGCCCAGCTTGCCCGCATGGATCTGATGGTTAAAACCAGACCCGGGCTGAATGGGCATGTACCCGACTTCCCAGAACTTCGGGGTCGCGTAGTACCAGAAACCGGCAATGACGAGCACAACCCCACCGTTCACTACAAAAAACAGCAGCGTCGGGAGTGCGTTCATCCATTTCGGGAAGATGGGTTTCAAATCGAATCTCCATCGGTGTTAAAATAGACAGAGTCCAGAGGGAGCCACCGCCCGAAACCGGTCGGGCGGGGTTTGCTGTTAAGAGTAGCATCGTGTAGGTGCGCACGCTGTGCTGCCCAGCCGAAATTCTGACGGTTTTCGTGTACAATATCGCACACCATCACGACTGAACAGCAATAATCCGTTGCGACCGAGTTTCAACTACACAAGAAAGATTCCCAACCGATGAGCAATCAAGCACTTCCGGATAACGGATCTTCAAGTCCTGTATACGCCGCCATCATCGCACCCGCCATCACCATCGGCTTCGGTGCCTCCGTGCTCATGTGGATCGTCGCCTGGGTGCTCCACATGCCCGGCGTATCCCTACCGAACGCCTTCGCGATCCCGCTGCTCCTGCTCCCATTGCTGGTCTTGGCCTTGATCTGGCTGCCCGGCGTGGAACAGACATCAAGACTCAAAGCCGCAGCGCTCAGCGGCCTCTTCGCAGGCCTCATCAACCTGCTCATCCTCGGATCCTTTATTACACAGCAACCCGAGAGCACCGCCGAGATGGGCCAGAAGGCCAACACCCTCGCGCCCAACGCGCTGGTCGTCGTCATTGGCTCCATCGCCGTCTCGATCATCATCACGCTCATCGCCGGGCTGCTCACCAAAGCCAAGCAAAGCCAGACCCTCGACCGGCAGCGATGGCTCAGCCGCTTCGCGTGGGTCACCGCCATGACCTATCTCCCGTTGATCGCGGTCGGAGGCGTGGTGACGAGCACCGATTCTGGGCTCGCGGTCCCCGACGCCGTGACAAGCTACGGCGCAATCTCGGTCCTCTTCCCGCTCAAGCTCATGGCCGAGCCCCGCATCTTCTTTGAGCACTCCCACCGCCTGTTCGGCACGCTGGCGGGGCTCACCACCATCGTGCTCATGGTGCGCGTGCTGTTCGCTCAAGACCGAAAAATCCCTAAAATTCTGGCTGTTCTGCTGTTTCTGAGCGTCAGTCTCCAGGGCTACCTGGGCATCATCCGTGTCGCAGAAGAAAGCACCGCGTTTGCGATCATCCACGGCGTGTTCGCCCAGCTCGTACTCGCACTCACGCTGGTCTTGGCCATGATGCTCTCACCCAAATGGACCAGCACCGTCCCCAGCGACGAGGTGATGCCCCTTGCGCGAAAAGCACGCACGCTGACCGGGCTCGCCTTCGCCGGGCTCCTGATCCAGCTCGTCTTCGGCGCGCTCACCCGCCACCTGCACTCGTCGCACGCGATGATGTCGCACCTGGGCTTTGCGTTCATTGTCGTGGCGCTGGTGCTTGTCGCGGGTGCGTTGTGCATCAGGGTTGGCAAGCAGGACGCATCGGGCAGGCCCATCAAGCCGCTAGGCATCATCATGCACGGCTTGGTTGTGTGGCAGTTCGCGCTGGGCTTTGCGGTGCTGGGCCTGGTCTGGAGCGACAGCTCGCCCGAGCTGCCAACCGCTGAGAACCTGCCCCAGGCAGCCCCGATCGAACCGATCCCCGCGCTTGTTGCGACCCTGCATCACCTGAGCGGCGCTTTTCTGCTTGGGATCGTCGCGTGTGCCTTCGCCTGGGCGATTCATCTGGCTCGCAAGCCCAAGATGCGTTAATCTCGGGCCTGGGACCAATACGCACGGGGTGCAATACCGATCAAACCCATGCGTTCGGGCTTTGACACGCATGGAGATTGCAGATGGGCACCACGGGAGCCGCAACCCAACAACCCGAGCACCGCGTCGAAACCTCGATGCTCCCCATCCGTGATGAGGAGTTCGGCTATCGCCAAGCCCGGCACCTGCTCTGGCGCGCCGGCTTTGGGGGCAACGACGAGCAGATCAGAACGCTCGCCGAGTGGGGACCAGCGAAAGCCGTCGACTTTTTGATCGACTACCACGACATCCCCTTCGAGAACGACCCGCCCACCGCGTTCAATCATGACATCATGCGTCCCCGCTCGCGCGAAGAGCAGCTGTCATACCGGCGCGCCCAGCAATCAGGCGATGAGAACACGCTCTCCAAGTTCCGCGAGATGCGCCAGCGAGCCCAGCGTGAGGACCGCGGCCAGATGCGTGAGATCCGGCAATGGTGGCTCACACGCATGATCCAGTCGCCGCGTCCCTTTGAAGAAAAGATGACCCTCTTCTGGCATGGGCACTTCGCGACCAGCTATCGCTCGATCGAAGATTCATACCACATGTACCAGCAGAACCGCCTGTTCCGCGGGCTGGCCACGGGCAACTTTGGCGATCTGCTCCGCGCCATCATCCGCGACCCCGCGATGCTGCGCTACCTCAACAACAACCAGAACCGCAAGCAGAGCCCCAACGAGAACCTCGCCCGCGAGATCATGGAACTGTTCACGCTCGGTGAGGGCAACTACACCGAGCGCGACATCAAAGAGGGCGCTCGCGCCCTCACCGGCTACACCTACCAAGACGATGCATTCAGCTACAACAAAAACCAGCACGACGAGGGCTCCAAGCGCATCCTGGGCGTGCAGGGCAATCTCGACGGCGATGGTTTCATGAACACCCTGCTCCGCTCGCCCCACTGCGCGCCGTTCATCTGTGCCAAGCTCTACAAGTTCTTTGCCGCCGACATCCCCACCGATGTGAGCCAGCTTCAGGGCCCGCAGCGCAGCGTGGTGCAGGCGATGAGCCAGACGCTGCAGCAATCACACTACGAGATCAAGCCCGTCGTTCGCAAGCTGCTGCTGAGCCGGCATTTTTATGACCCGAGCGTGATGGGCAACAAAATCAAGAGCCCCATCGAGCTCATCGTCGGCGCCGTACGCTCGCTCAACACCCCGGTGCGCAACCTCACGATCATCGCCAACGCGATCGACACGATGGGGCAGTGCGTGTTCATGCCGCCCAGTGTCAAGGGCTGGGACGGGGGACGATCATGGATCAACACATCGACGCTGTTCACCCGCCAGAACACGCTCGTCTACATGCTCACCGGCGAGATGGCCCAGACCAACCGGCGCTTTGTCGATCGCACCCCATACGACCCACGGATGCTGGTCTCATGCATGAACGACCCACGCATCGAGGGCAGCCCGCCCGACGAAACGGTCGCCAATGAGCTGCTTGACCTCGTGCTCGGGCGTCGCCCATACGGCGCGGCGGACCAGCTGATCTCCGCGGCTCACAAGGTCGAGCGGCCCGCGTCAAGCGAAGGCATCCGCACCATGCTCCTGCTCACCACCTCGATGCCCGAGTACCAGCTCTGCTGAGCGAGAGGGATTCACGATGAACCTGCACAACGATCCAACCCAGGCCAAGGCGTACACCCGGCGTGCGTTCCTGCAGCACTCGACCATGCTCGCCTCCGCCGCGCTCACGGTGCCCTCGTTCATCCAGTCG
Organism: Phycisphaerales bacterium UBA1924; assembly: GCA_965283805.1. Taxonomy (GTDB): domain Bacteria; phylum Planctomycetota; class Phycisphaerae; order Phycisphaerales; family UBA1924; genus UBA1924. Next base: position 1,426,759 of record CBDIPV010000001.1, read on the forward strand.
TCGGCCTTCGCCCTGCCGACCGCCGAGGCCGGGCTCAGCTCGATCGCGGGTGTCAACGAGGACAACATCCTCGTCATCATCCAGCTCAGCGGCGGCAACGACGGGCTCAACACCGTCGTCCCCTATCGCGACGATGCCTACTACCGCTTGCGACCCAACATCGGGATCAAACCCGATGGACTGCACATCCTCAGCAAGAACGGACGCGACGGCGCGGTCGATCTCGGGCTCAACCAGGCCATGACCGGTATCCGTGAACTCTACGACCAGGGCCAGTGCGCCATCGTGCAGGGCGTGGGCTATCCCAACCCCAACCGTTCGCATTTCACCTCCATGGACATCTGGCACACTGGCGAACTCAGCGGCACCGGCGACGGCTGGGTCGGGCGCTACATCGACGCCCAGTGCTGCGGCTACGGCAAGGGCGAGAGTGGGCGGCCCGACGGCTCGCGGGATGAGACCAACCGTGCCGAGCCGCCAATCGCGATCGGCAACGAAGCGCCGCTGATGCTCAGCGGGCGCTCCATGATGCCCGTGTCATTCGAGTCTGCAGACCTCTTCGCTTGGGCGGGCAAGAAATACAACGAGAACATCGTCGAAGAGCACCGCAAGCTCACCGACATGATCAACGATCGGATCGATCACGAGAAGGACAGCAACAACGCCTTCCTGCTCCGCACGGCCCTCGATGCGCGGGTGTCCTCGGACACCATCCGCAAGGCCGTGAGCGAGAAGCCGCTGGTGCAGTATCCCTCGAGCCCGCTGGCCCAGCAGATGAGCATGATCGGCGCGATGATCCGCGCCGGGCTCAAAACCCGCGTCTACTACGCTTCGATCGGCAGCTTCGACACCCATGCCAATCAGGTCGGCGGTCACGCTCGATTGCTGGGCCAGTTCTCAGATGCGGTGCGTGCGTTCCAGAAAGACCTGACAGCCCAGGGCAACGACGGGCGCGTCGTGACAATGGCCTTCAGCGAGTTCGGGCGGCGTGTGGGCCAGAACGCGTCCAACGGCACCGACCACGGCACCGCCGCGCCCATGTTCATGTTCGGCCCCAAGGTCAAGGGCGGGTTCCACTCGAGGCACCCGTCGCTGACGAGCCTGGACAGCGGCGATCTCAAGTACACGGCTGACTTCAGATCGGTCTATGCCGAGGTGCTCGATTCGTGGCTCAGCACCAAAAGCGAGGATGTGCTCGACGGGCGGTTCAATCACCTGCGAGTGCTAAACCGGTAAGCGATTTCACCGCTGGGCCTCCACCACCATCGCATCGCTCGTCGCCAGCTCCGGTGGCGGGATGCGCAGTTCGGTGAAGATCCGCACATCGTCGGCGTCGGGTTGCACCAACCAGATCGAGACGCCGCTGACTTGCGATTGCTTAAATCCCAACGGCACACCGGGTTCGATCGCGACCGATTCGACCTTCCCATCACGCCGCAGTTCGATGACGGCCTCATCGCTGAGCATCATCGAGGCAGGGATGACCAGCTCGATCCCGCCCGGCCAATCGCGCGGGTCGATGAGCAGCCCCTCGCGTTTGGCCTTGTTCGCAAGCGACACAGCGTCGGGGTCGCGCCCCGCGAGCCACTGCCCGATCGCGTTCGCGTCGCCCGTGTCGCCCGCGCCCGCGCCAATGGCCGGGGAATCAGCCATCAGCTTTTCTTTGTCGAGGGTGATGAAAATCAAGGCGTACAGCCCGGCAAACACCGCCAGCGGGGCGATGAACCAGAGCGTCAGCATGATGTTTTTACGGCTCACACCCGATCATAGATGAACCCGGTGGCACAGGCGTCTCGCCTGTGCGTTTCTCGATGATCAAAGAAAAAAGCACAGGCCAAGCGCCTGTGCTTCATGAGTCTGACTTTTTTCCCTGCCGATCAGCTCTTGGCGTCGGCGTAGTTCTTTGCGACTTGGTCCCAGTTCACCACATTCCAGAAGGCGCTGATGTAGTCAGGGCGGCGGTTCTGGTAGTTGAGGTAGTACGCGTGCTCCCAGACATCGAGCCCCATGATGGGCTTGTGGCCCGACATGACCGGCGAGTCCTGATTGGCGGTGGAGCCCACATGCAGCTTGCCGCCGTTGTCAAAGCCCAGCCAGGCCCAGCCCGACCCAAAGCGGGTCGCGGCGGCGTTGGCGAACTCTTCCTTGAACTTGTCGAACGATCCGAAAGCATCATCGATGGCCTTGGCCAGCTCGCCGCTGGGTTTGCCGCCGCCCTTGGGCGAGAGGATGGTCCAGAAAAGCGAGTGGTTGGCGTGCCCGCCGACATTGTTCTGCACGGCTGTGCGGATGTCCGCTGGGATGCTGCCGATGTGCCCGAGCACCTCTTCGGGTGCCATATCGGCGAACTCGGTGCCCTCAAGCGCCTTGTTGCCCTTATCGACATAGCCCTGGTGATGCTTGGTGTGATGGATCTCCATCGTGCGCGCATCGAAATGCGGCTCAAGAGCGTCATAGGCATACGGGAGTTTGGGGAGCGAAAAGGACATATATTCTCCTTTTTGTGTATAAATCAGGTGTAAATCAGCGAAAACGACCCGGTGATCGAAGAGATGCGCCGGCACTGAAATTGTGGACGAGTGGTGGGTGCAAATACAAGTGCTGGGTACAAACCCCTCTTTTTTGGTCAATATGCGACTGACCCTGATGAAAAGAGATGTACTGGTTGTTTCTGTTTTGCATCTTGTGTATACTGGCGACCCGGTACACGGGCACCACGATCGCGCAGCTGGGTCAAGCTACACGATTGTGCACGCTCAACGGGAGACAGTAGGGCCGAGATTATCGGCCGTCAACACCAGCGAGATGATCTCTCCTCCAAGCCGGCTCCAAAGCCGGGTGCAAGAGGCGAGTCAAATCGTTGATCCCGTACCGATTTCAGCCGCGGCATGCAGGATGCATCCGCCGATCTGACGGCTCTCCGTCAGCACAGGCCAGGGCAGGCCAAGATCATCTCGCAACTCGCGAGGGGCGAACCCCTTACGAATCTGCGATCTGGTCGGGCCGGAGCGCCTTTTTCCGGTTGATATTCTCATAATTTGACGCCGTTAGGGTTTCAAATCGAAACTCAGCTCATCGCGATTCGTATTTCTTTAGTGTGGCTCAGAGACAGCAGAAGCTGGAATCAGATCTGAAATAGAGAACTGATCGAGCCCAAACAGACTTTCTTCGGGTGACACCCCGTCACCCTGACATCATGCCCGGTCCCCCACCCCGCGCCGAATCGCATCCACGCCACCGAGCGACCAGATGCCCGGCCAACACCAACAGGGGCACCATCGGCAACCGTCGTTCCCACGCACACCGGATGTGTGTGGCACATCAAGCAGGAATGGGAACCGATCGGACCACAACGCAGCGGTCCGATCAGTGACAACTCGATTGTTTTCTGAGTGGATTTTGATCCCCATTGCATCCCCCCAACCGGGCGTGCGTAAGGGACTATCCCGATTCGAGCCCTTGTCAGGGCGATCCATTCAGTCAGCAGAGCAAGTTGTCGGCGGTTGGTTGACGCGGAGCGAACTCCCAAATCAGCCAAGAACGGGCCAGTATCGGCTCACGACACACGATTCAGGGCTCTGAATCGTCAACGAAAAGACACATCCGCCACAGGACCGTGGCGGCGGAGACAGCATGATGCAAGCAGCAACCAACACCCCCAGCCCGCTCGAGCAGATGCGCCGTCGGCACCGCGTTGGGGTTTCACGAACCTCGACCCGTGCGGGCAAGACCTCGCGTCAGCTCTCGCATGAGGACGAGCGGCTATTGAACCAGATCCTTGCCAAAGAGCAAGATTTCATCGACTCGGAGGTCTTCTATGAGGACGACGCCGAGCAGAACATCTATGAAGATGCGCCCGATATCGCCTTGCCCGACACGAGCTGGTACCACCCCGTGATGGACGACATCTCGTCGATCTCGCGGACCCGGACCGTCAAGTCATCGCAGCAGGTCATCCTGACGGGTGCCGAGGAGCGGGTGCTCTTCCACCAGTTCAACTATTCGCGTTACCGCGTGTTCAAGCTCCAGCAGGATGTTTGGGCCCGCCCCGACAAGAAGCCGACCGCCGAGCAGGCAGATCATCTGCTGCATTGGCACCGCAAGGCCGAGCGGATCCGCGAGCAGATCGCGGAAACCAACCTCGCGCTGGTGCTGGCGATGGCAAAACGGACCCGCATGAGCGAGGTGGACTTCGCGGACCTGGTGAGCGAGGGCAACATGGCCCTGCTGCGAGCCGTCGACAAGTTCGACGCTGGCCGCGGGTTCAAGTTCTCGACCTACGCCTGCCGTGCGATCCTCAAGGCGTTCAGCCGTCAGGGCATGAAGCTGAGCAAGTATCGCCAGCGCTTCCCCACCGATTTCGACCCCAAGCTTGAGAAGTCCAACTTCCTCGAGACCAAGCGGGCCGATTTCGAGAAGGACACCGCCAGCGAGGTGCGTGAGATCGTGGTCGCGAACCGTGCGGACCTGACCGATGTCGAGAAAACCGTGCTTGAGCACCGTTTCGGGCTTGAAAGCGGCGGTCTTGAGAAACCGATGACCCTCGAGCAAGTCGGGCAGATCATCGGCGTGACAAAGGAACGCGTGCGTCAGATCCAGAACAAGGCGATGGAAAAAATCCGCGTCGAGCTGGAGGCAAACTTCCTGGGCACCGCCGAACGCGAAGCCCGCGAGAACGAAGCCGTCGGGGCGACTTGATCCCGGCCGCTGACACACGACGAAATTGAACCCAACGGGGCCCAAATGGGCCCCGTTTTTTCATCGGTTCCTGCTTGCAGCCAGCGGGTACAGCCGCCGGGTAACGAGTCAAGTGAATACAAACAACGGAACCGCTGACCCGCAGGATGCGAAGAGTCGCTCGACGGACGGTGCGGGCGGTTGGTGCATTTTGGCTTGTTGAATCGGCATGTTGGTTTGGTTTGTTGGTTGGGCTTGTTGATCGAATGCGTGCCGCGTCAATGATTCTCGCACCGGGTTCTCCGGGCTGCGACCGGCTGAAGACTAGAATAATGCCCCACTGATTCTCGTGTGCCGGTTCCGAACCGGGGATCACACGGGCAGAATCGAAGCTGACCCAACTCCCACACTGTTCTGGTGTGCAGCAGAAGTAAGGATACAGAGACTATGAGCTTGACCGAAACCCCGTCCAGCAGTGCGACCGCGGGTCATGTCGAACTGGACCCGACGATTGCCAAGAAGGACCCGCACGCAACCCGCTGGGGCGACTTTCTCAAGGCCACGATCAAGTTTGGTGCTTCCGACCTGATCATGAAATCGAACCAGAAACCCAAGATCCGCATGCGTGGCACGCTCAAGGCGATGGATGTCGAGCCGGTCAGCGCTGAGGAGTTCTTCAAGATTGCTAGAGCCATCCTCACCGATGAGCAGATGAAGGATCTGCACAAGTTCGGCTCTGTGGACTTCGCTTACAACTATGACGCCAAGCATCGGTTCCGTGTGAACCTCTTCCAGGCGCGCGGGACGATCTCGGTCGCGGCAAGAAACATCACCAGCGAGATTCTGCCCTTCGAGGGGCTCTACCTCCCCGAGGTCATGTCCGAGATCGCGATGCAGCCCCAGGGCATCGTGCTGCTCTGCGGCGTGACTGGCTCGGGCAAGTCAACGACGATCGCATCCATGCTCGACTATGTCAACGCCCGCAAGAGCGTGCACATCCTCACGCTCGAAGATCCGATCGAATACATCTTCGAGGACAAGAAAGCAACCATCAATCAGCGCGAAATCGGGCTCGACTGCCTCGACTTCAAGACCGGGCTGCGTGCGTTGGTGCGTGAAAACCCCGATGTGGTCCTGATCGGTGAGATGCGTGACCAGGAGACCTTCGAGGCCGCGCTGCACGCGGCAGAAACCGGTCACCTTGTGTTCGGGACCATCCACTCCTCGAGCACGACGCAGACCTTCTCGCGTATCTATGGCCTTTTCCCGCAGGAAGAGGTCGATCAGGTCCGCAAGATCCTGGCCTATCAGATGCGTGCGTTCGTGTATCAGAAGCTGCTGCCGACGCTGCACGAGAAGATCTTCCGAATCCCGGCACTGGAGATCCTGATCAACAACGGCGTGGTTCGCAAGTACATTCTCGAGGAACGCGAGGGTGACCTGCGTGATGTGCTCAACTCGGTCGAAGCCCAGCAGATCGGCATGATCGACTTCAACGACTCGCTCGTGAAGCTCGTGGAAGATGAATACATTCACATGCGCACAGCGATCGAATCCTCGCCCAATGTGGACGAGTTGCAGATGAAGCTCAAGAAGTTCGCTTGATACACGATCCGCGTCACCCCGCACGGGGCCCGATCTCTCTGGATCGGGCGTGGTGCGTTGGGGCTCGGGTCACTACAATCTGGGTTCATACGGGTTGCGCCCAGAGGCGTTCCCCGAAGCACACAGACGACACGGCAGCAGAGGACACACGGTGCTCGATCAGATCATGATGCCTATTTCAGACTCGTTGGGCTCGCTCTCATTGGGAGCCAGCCCGATCACACTCGCCGCCGCGGACGCATTCGTGCTGATCTCGTGGTGGAAAGCAATCTTGCTCATGGCTCCATTCCTGGGCTGGGCTTGGATGCTCTCGAACATTCTCGACAAGCATGCGCAGCGGTTCTTTCTGGGCCAAGAGAAATGGAACCTGATCCATATGCTCTTTGGCGCTGGAGCCCTCGCGCTGATCATCCTGCTCCCGCTCGGCGGGCTCGCGGGGTTCGCGGCTTCGTTCTTCGGCGTGATCGCGATTCTGGCGATCGACATCATCATCTTTGCGAGTATCGCCAACAAGGATGAACGCATCCCAGAGCATGCAAAGCTCACGCTCAACTTCTCTGAGATGGCCGAGAAGCGCGACGAGAAGAAGCAGGCCAAGAAGATGGGCAGCTCGGAGCTCGTCGTCGTTGGTGCCAACAAAATGAAGATCATGCCGCCCGACAAAGAATCGTCGGCGTATGCGGTTCGCCTGGCCGCCGAGGAAATCGCGCTCAACGGCTACTCGGCCCACGCATCGCAGATCGATATCCACCCGGTCACCGCCGAGACCTATGGCGTTTCGATGCTCGTTGACGGCGTCCGCCAACCCGGCGAGCAGCTGGCCCAGAGCGATGCGGTTCTGGTTATTGATTTCTGGAAGAAAGCGGCTGGTCTTGATGTCAGCGATCGCCGTCGCAAACAGACCGGGAGCGTCTCGGTCTCGAGCGAGAGCATGAGCAACCAGACACTCAAATGCGTCACCAGCGGCTCCAAGAACGGCATGGTGCTGAGCCTGATCTACAACCCGGATCAAGCCGTGCGTCGCAAGCCCGAGGACCTGGGCTTCACCAACACCCAGCTCGAGTTGGTCAAGAGCTGGGCCGTGGAGACCCAGAACATTGTGCTGCTTGCCGCGCCGAGCGACAACGGTCGCACCACAACGATGTACTCGCTTCTCAAGCTCCACGATGCGTACACCTCAAACATCCAGACTATCGAGTATGAGTTTGAGGACGCGCTGGAGGGCGTGAAACAGATCAAGTTCGATCAGAGCAAAGAAGATGTGGATTTCGCGACGACGGTGCGGTCGTCGCTGCGTCGCGACCCTGATGTCGTTGCGGTGTGCGATCTGCCCGACATGGAAACCGCCAAAAACATCGCGGTCGCCGATCTTGAGCGCACGCGCATCTATGTCTCACTCAAGGGCGACAGCGCAATCTCGGCGGTCCAGCTCTATGTGCGGGGCGTGGGCGACCCGAAGCTCGCGGCCAAGGGGTTGCAGGGCGTGGTTGCCCAGAAGCTGCTGCGTGTGCTGTGCCCCAACTGCAAGGTCGCGTACCAGCCCTCACCGGACATGCTCAAAAAGCTGGGTCTGCCGACCGACAAGGTCAAGCAGCTCTTCAAGAAGGGCGGGCAGGTGCTCATCCGCAATAAGCCCGAGGTCTGCCCCATGTGCAACGGCATCGGGTATCAGGGCCAGACAGCTTGCTTCGGCGTCTTCCCAATCGAAGATGAAGAGAAGAAGATGATCGCGAGCGAAAACTGGACCGGGCTCCGCACAGCGATGAGGAAGCGCTCGTTGCCCACCGTGCAGCAGGCCGCCCTGCGCAAGGCCGTCGAGGGCATCACCAGCATCGAGGAGGTCTCACGGATCTCCACAACACCCGGCAGCAAGAAGAGCGGTGGATCATCGGGCGGGAGCAAGCCCGCGGCACCCAAGCCCCAGCCCACCGCCTGATTTCATCGACACCTTCCCCTACTGCGAGCATGTGGCTCGCGGGAGACTGAACCATGATTATGAACATTCTCGTTCTCGCCTTCGTGCTCATCATCGCGTATGCGTGGATGGTGCGCGGCATCTTCAGCGCCATGCTGCACATGATCTGTGCGCTGATCGCCGGCGTGATCGCATTCGCGGTCTGGGAGCCACTCTCGCTCATGCTCGTCAACGCGAGCCCGCAGCGTGGCTTCTTCTCGTTCCTCGAGAGCATCGCCTGGGGCGTATCGCTCGTGGTCCCCTTCGCCGTGTCGTTCCTGCTGCTTCGGATGGTCAGCGACAAAGTCGTGCCCAACAATATCAAGAACAACACCGCGATTGACTACGCCGGCGGTGCCGTATTTGGGCTGGGGACGGGCGTGATCTCGATGGGCATCCTCGTCATCGGCGTCGGGAACATGCGTGTCGAAACCAACTTCCTCGGCTACCAGCCGCTGTGGTACTCGACCGATCGTCAGGCAGGGGCCGGTTCGCTCGTCAAGAGCGACACGCTCTGGATCCCGGTCGATTCGATCGTCTCGGGGCTCTATGGGCACCTCTCGACGGGTTCGATGAGCAGCCCCCAGCCGCTGAGCTACTGGTACCCAGAGCTTGAACTCACGGGCTTCGCTTCACGCGTCACCCCCGGTGACGGCATGGGTCGCAACGCGATCCGGCCCGATGATTTTCGCGTGCTGAGCACCTACACCGTCGGCGCAGAGAGCGGAGAGCAGATCAAAGACCTGCTCAAGATCGATTCCGGGGCGAGCCAACGCTATGTCGACATCAATGATGAGCCGGTCGCCACTGGCAACCTCTTTGGCTATATCATCGAGTTTGAGCCCGGCGCTAAAGAGCGCGGCGAGAAGGGCGCTGGCCAGCTCGTGATCTCGAACGGTCAGGTTCGCCTGCTCGTGCAAGACGCTGATGGCAACACCAAGACCGTCTTCCCAGCAGCAGTGATCTCGGAATCAAACCAGCCCGGAAAGTTTGGCCGCTGGCGCTTCGATGCCGACGGCGTGTTCATCACCTCAACCGGCGGGCAATCCAAGGTCCCCATGGGCTTTGAGTTCGTCGTCGAGCAGGGCCACACCCCGGTGAGCCTGCTGGTCAAAAATGTCCGGGTCTCGACCGAGAGCTTCCCCGACCCGGTCAACTACCCCACCGTTGCTCGGCGCGATCTGGTCATCCAGACCGGCTCGATCCTCGATGGCAAGGGCGACGAGATCGTCTATGACGAAGCAAACGCGATCACGATCGATGCCAGCGGCGAGAACCCCGCCATCATCACCTCGCTGCGACTCATGGAAATCGTCGGCAGCGTCGCAGCCAAAAGAAGCTTCACGGTCAACGAAGACAACGAGATCGTCGGCGGCCAGGGCAGCTTCAGCGTCGCAGAAGAGGTTGGACGCAACAACACCCCCAACAGCAAGAAGCTGCGCGTCGAGCAGTACGCGGTCGGCGCAGGCCAGGCGATGGTCCGTCTGGATGTCAGCTCGGGCATGCCCTTCGGGCTGCTCAGCGATGCCGCCCGCACCGCGCCGCTCGATCAGCCGCTCAAGCTCATCGACGACCGTGGCAATGTATACGACGCGATCGGCTACGAATACAAGGACCGCGAGCTGATGACGCTACGGTTCACACGCGGCTCAACCCTCAACGGCGTCGAAGACACCCCGACCCTGAGCACCACGCGTGACGATCAGGAGCTTCGGATCACCTTCATCATCACCGATGGGGTCAAGATTACCAAGTTCGTGATCGGCGATACCGTCGTCGCTCGTTTCAACCCGCCGATCGACGAATGAGCCCCAGCATCATGCACTCCAGCCAAACACCCGCAACTTGCGGGTGTTTTTTATGTGTTTTATATGCGCGCACACGCCATGAAAAAACCGGTCCGATGGACCGGTTCTGGAAAATCACTCTGGAAGAAACTCAGCCCTCTGCGCCCTGTTCGGCGGCGGCGGCTTCAGCGGCTCTGGCCTTGGCTGACTTCTTCTTGTCCTTGATGATCAGTTCGCCCTCGTTGTCGAACTCCATCTCGCTCTGCTCTTCGCTGTCAAGCTCGCGGTCGGCGAGCACCAGAAGCTTGATGTCTGCTTCGAGGTCCGAATCGACCTTGATGTGGATATCAAAGCTATCGACGCGCTTGATCGTGGTCGGCAAACGGACCTCGCGGGGTGCGACGGTGAAGCCGACCTCTTTGAGTGCAGAGGCGATGTCCTGCTGGGTGACTGAGCCGTAGAGCTGACCCTGGTCGTTGCATGCACGCACGAGGGTGAGCTGCTGGCCGGCGAGCTTGCTGATCATCTCCTCGCGCTGCTTGCGACGCTCAGCGAGCTGCTTCTCGGCCTGCGCCCGCTTCTCGGCGAGCTGCGAGACCAGCTCATCGCTGGGCTGGGTGGCATAGCCGAAGGGGAGCAGGTAGTTGCGTGCGTAGCCCACGCGGACATTAACGATGTCGCCGACGATCCCGAGGGAGTCGACATTCTCGGTGAGCAGGAGTTTTACATTGCGTGCCATTGAAATGGTCCTTTCGCTGTCCTGGCCCAACCCGTGGGTTGAGCGAGTTGAGGAGCATCGCACTTCGCGACGCCCCAACAAAGGAGTGATCCGGAGCAGTCCCCAGATCGGGAGAGGATCGTAGGCCCATATCTGAGTCTCAATCCATCCTGAGCGACTGAATTAACCCCTTGGACATACAAAAACCGCCCGTACGGGCGGCTTGGGCATGCAGAGTTGGTCCCGGGATTAGAACGGGATGTCGTCGTGGTCGATCTGCGACCCGCCGCCGCCGTCATATCCGCCCCCACCGCTGCTCCCGCCACCGGCGTTTGATCGGGCATACCCGCCGCCCCCGCCACCGCCGCTCTGGCCCTGACCGCCGCCCTGATTGGAGTCCACGAACTGGAAGTTCTCGACCACCACGCTGAGCTTGGATCGCTTGCCGCCGCCGTTTTTGTCTTCCCACTGGTCGAGCTTGAGACGCCCCTCGATGAAGACCGAGCGGCCCTTGCCCAGATATTGGGACATGACCTCCGCTGTGCGTCCCCACGCCTCGCAATCCACGAAAGTGACCTCTTCGCGTTGCTCACCGGATTGGGTCTTAAAGCGACGGTTGACGGCAAGCCCGAAGTTTCCCACCGCGGTGTTTCCCGATGTGTGGCGGATCTCCACATCACGCGTCAGGTTGCCCATGAGAAGGACTTTATTGAAGCTGCCGGCCATCTGTATCTCCCAATATCTGTGCGGGTGTTCGTTGTTCGGTAAGTGTAGCAGATCAAAGAGAATCCGGTGCGGGCGATTGCGAAATCACCGGCACCGGATCGGTTCTGGTCACGGATGACAGGGTCTTGCGGCGTCGATGAGATCAGTTCTCGTCGTCTCCCTCGCCCTCGTCGTCATTGCCGCCCTCGTCTTCAACGCTCGACTCGGGAGCCGGGGCTTCTTCCTTCTTGGGCTGCTCGGGGGCCCCGAAGCGGACCTTGCTGCTGCCCTCGCCCTCGGTGCTGTCGCCCTGCTCGGCCCGCAGCTTGGCCTCGGTATCGAGGCCCTTGCGATCGTCATGGGCCTTGATTTCCTCTTCGGTGAGGTGATCAGCGCTGGTCACCAGGACACGAAGGAGCTGATCGGAAATCTGGACATCTCGCTCCAGATGTGCGACCATGTCGGTCGGGCAGGTGAAGTAGGCGAGGATGTACACGCCGCGCTTCTGCTTTTCCATTTCGTAGGCAAGCCGGCGCTCGTCCCACTTCTTCATCGCGACCACTTCAGCGTTCGCGCGATCGAAGAGGTGATTGATGTGGGCGATCAGATCGCCGAATGATGCCGCCGCGGCTTGGTTGGCGACGAACATCGCCTCGTACACGCCGGTGCGTGTTTCTGTCTGTGTTGCCATAGGTATGGTCTCCAAATCGTTGTGCTCAACCCTGCTGGGCTGATTGGTTCTGGTTTGTGTTGTTGCTGTCGTTTGAAACGGACTGGTCACGCCGTGGGTCTGGCTTGCCTTCCGGTTTGGCTTCGGGTTTGTTCAGCTTCTCGTTGAAGCTGTTCATCGCCGCCGCCACACCCTGATCCAAGATACACTCGACGGCATCAGCCGCTTTGGTGATTGCGGAGTTGAGCTCGGCGCTCTCCTCGCTCATGAAGCGACTGAGAACCCAATCGACCTGACTCATCATCTTGGGCACTTCGCCCACCCCGATGCGAACGCGGACATAGTCGTCCCCGCCGAGCATCCGGTCGATATCGCTAAGGCCGTTGTGCCCGCCGCTGCCGCCGCGCTTGCGGACACGGATGTGCCCGACCGGGAGCGCGATGTCATCGACGAGCACGATGAGGTCATCAATGGGATCGAGCTTGAAGAAGCGAATGGCTTCGCCCACGGCCTTCCCCGAGAGGTTCATATAGGTCGTGGGCTTCATCAGCAGCGTCTTCTGCGTCCCGATGATCGCATCGAGCGTGACCGAGTGGAACCGGCTCTTGGGGACCTGCCCGTTGGCGTGGCGTGCAGCCAGCGCATCGGCGACCATGAACCCGGCGTTGTGCCGCGTCTTGTCGTATTGCAGTCCCGGGTTGCCGAGTCCGACGATCAGTTTCATTCTTCAGCGTCTTCTTTCTTCTCGTTGATGAGCTCGGGCTCGATGCCATCGGCATCGACCTCATCGGCTTCGCCCTCTTCTTCCTGGACGGCCTTCATGACGATCTGCGCCACGATGGAGTCTTCGTCTGAAACCAGCTTCATCGTGTCGAGCGGGAGCTTGACATCGCTGGCGTGGATCACATCGCCGACTTCCATCTCAGAGACATCGACATCGATGTGGTCGGGGAGGTTGGAGATGAGCACATTGAGCTCGATCTCGGTGTGGGGGTGCATCATGATCGCGCCCGCGATCTTGAGCCCCTTGGCCTCGCCAACAAAGCGCAGGTGCGCGCGGGTGTCCACACGCTCGTTGAGATCAACGCGGGAGAAGTCGGCGTGGATGATGTTCGTGCCCAGGTAGTCGTACCCGAGGTCCTTGAGCAGCACATGCTGCTTGGTGCCGCCCATCTCCAGTTCGAAGAGCTTCTCGCCCTTCTGGATATGACCGATCGCCTCGTGCGCGTTGAGGGTAATCGAGACGGGCTCTTCCTTATGCCCGTAGACGACGGCGGGGAGGCCGCCGGCATTGCGCACACGCTGTGCGTACCGGCTGCCTGTGCGTTCGCGCTTCTCTGCGCTCAGCTGAGTCGTTGTGTCACTCATGTGTATTCTCCTTTTAAACAATCAACTCTTGGTTTCTACTTGAGGCCATCAGCTTGAGGCCCATCAGCACGCTCTTACCGTTTCGCACCCGCGGTGCGTTCGAACAGCGCGCTGATCGATTCGTCGTTATGGATTCTCGTGATTGCCTGTCCCAGGATTTCCCCGATCGACAGGATCACGAGCTTGTCTTTGATCAACTCACACCGCCCATGCTCAGGGATGGTGTCGGTCACCACCACCTTGGAGATGGGCGAATCCGCCAGCTTCTGCATCGCGGGGCCGGCGAGCACGGCGTGAGTCGCGGCGCAGATGACATCGCGCGCCCCCTCGTCCATGACAAGCTTGGCCGCCTCGACCACGGTGCCGCCGGTCGAGATCATGTCGTCGAACATCAGGACCGTCTTGTTCTTCACATCGCCGATCAGGTTGCCGACCTTCACCGAATCGCCCGTCAAACGGCGTTTGTTGATGATCGCCAGATCCGCATCGAGCAGGTTCGCCATCGATTCGGCAACTTTGACATTGCCGACATCCGGCGAGACAAGGCACAGGTCCCCAAGCTCCGCCCGGCTCGACATGAAGTAGTCGAAGAACACAGGGGTCGCGGAGAGATGATCCACAGGGATATCGAAGAACCCCTGGATCTGGGCCGCGTGCAGGTCCATCGCCAGCACCCGATCGGCACGCGCGGCCGTAATCAGGTTCGCGACCAGCTTGGCCGTGATCGGCACACGCCCCTCGTCCTTGCGGTCCTGTCGCCCGTAGCCGTAGTACGGCATGACCATTGTCACACGCTTGGCACTGGCCCGACGCAGACAGTCGCAGAACACCAGCAACTCCATCAGGTTGTCGTTGACCGGCTCACAGGTCGAGATCACGACATAGCAGTCGCGCCCGCGCACATCGTCATCGAGCTTGACGAAGACCTCGCCGTCGGGAAACACACTCGTACGCGCACGCCCAAGCTCGATCCCGATCTCAGCGCAGACGCGCAGCGCGAGGTTTTTGGAGTTGCGTCCTGCAAAGACTTTGAGCTCGGCCATGCTGATTCCTTCTGGGTGTCGGGCTGTGTGTGCGGCTGGGTGCGTGTCGATCTCGTGACGGGGTGTCGGTTTAGTTGGCCGTTTGTGCCTGCCGCTCGCGATAGATCGCGTCGACCTTTGCAAGGTCCTCGAGCGTGTTGATGCTCAGAATGTCTTCGGGTGGCACGGCATCGATCACATCAACCCGTTTGCCCGCTTGCAGCAGCAACTCGAACACATCGGTGATGTAGTACTCGCCCGTCAGCTCGTTGCGATTCACCTGCTTGAGCGCCTCGAACAGATCGTTCGCGTTCATGCAGTAGTAGCTCGGGTTGACCTCGTTGATGGCCAGCTCTTGCTCTGTCGCGTTCTTCTGCTCGACGATGCGCTCAAAGCCGCCGTCGCTGTCACGCACGATCCGCCCGTAGCCCGCCGGGTTTTCGATGATGCTCGTCGCCAGTGTCGCCGATGCGTCGTGCTTGTGATGCAGATCGAGCATCTTGCGCAGGGTTGAGGTATGAATCAGCGGGCCGTCGCCGCAGAGCACGAAGACATCGGTGTTCACCCGATCAGCGAGTGGGAACGCGTCAACAGCGCTGACCACGGCGTGACCGGTGCCCAGCTGCTCGTGCTGAACCGCAAACTCAACCTTGTCGCCGTATGATTCGAGCGCCGCACGGACCAGTTCCTGCTTGTAGCCAACCACCACAACAACGCGATCACACCCCGCGTCGATGCACGCATCAACAACAGCGCAGACCATGGGCCGGCCGCCCACCTCATGGCAGACCTTGGGAAGGTCCGACTCCATGCGTGTGCCCTTGCCAGCGGCAAGAATGATCGCTTCCAGATTCTTGGGTGTGTCGGTCATCGCTGGATTCAGCGAGGACGCAGACTTGTAAGTGCAGCAGGCAAAGAAAGTTACCCCACCAAGATTTGAACTTGGACCGACTGGATCAAAACCAGCTGTGCTACCATTACACCATGGGGCAAAGATTGTCAGCGATCGGGGCGTCAGCCCGGCATGATCGCATTGCCTTGCATCGGTTGTCTGCGTCGTGTCGCTTCAACTCCTGTCAGGGCGAGGGGCAAACCTCGCGGGTATCACAAACCGTCATTCGTACGGCTTGGACACACCCGACAGGTGTCGAGTCGCTTCGCCGCAGCACAGTCGCCTCAAGTGCCGGAGCACAAGAGACTTGGAGCGAGATTCACGCGGCTGCATGACTCGGGCAAACATCGCCCGAGACCGTGAGCGTGAACCTATCGGGACGCCTCGGCTGGGATCAGTCTTTCGACATACCCCTAGCTTCCGTCGTTCCGGGCTCCGCAGAGCCGGAATCGTAGACCCTGCGCCGGGCGGGTCAATCCGAGCGGCCAGATCAGTTTTTCTCCCTATTGCACAACCGCATGGGGAAGTTCCCGTATAGAACAGCGATTCCACCCGCGCAGGGGCATCCTCGCGAACGGAATGCTCAAAACTGGTCGATTCCGGCCATTCAAAGGTGGACCTGTCAGGTTCACCATGTTCCCCAACCGATGTTACCAAGGCCTGCCGGTTCAACGGCATTGGTCAATGTTGCGCCATTTCGATATGGAAAGGTCTCAAATATGCGAATGCGAAGTCACCCGATCGGTATTCCCCCAGTTGTGTCGCTCGCCGCGGTTCTCGGCTCGCTCCTGGCCGGCTGCGCCACGCACAGCACCCCGACCGACCCGATCAATCAGCCCGCGGCCTACCAGCCCCAGGGCTCAACCGCCCCCACCCCCTCCGATCTCGCCGCCAAGCCCATCGTGATCACCGATCGCAACAGCGTTGTCCGCACGACCATCGAGGCGGTTGTGTATGACACCCGCACCGTGACCCCCCAGCGACAGATGGTCGAACCCTTCGACGGGCCGATCAAAATGATCAAGCACGAGCTTCCGGCCCACTCGCGTGATAAAACGCTCGTTGATATCCCCGACAACGAGCGCACGCTCCCGATCGGCCAAGCGGTCGATGTTGATCGTGTGAACCACGCCGGTTCGACGGGCTTCTTGGGCATCGCGCAGACCGAATGGTCACCGCCGGACCCTGCGATCGCGGTCGGGCCCGACCACATCGTTCAGGTCGTAAACGCGGCGATCGCGTTCTTCAACAAGGACACCGGCACGCAGATCTTCTCGACCCACCTGGGCACACCCGGCTCGCCCGGATTCTTCGAGCCGGTGGGCGCAGACTCCAACTTCGTCTTCGATCCAAAGTGCTTCTACGACCACAAGGCAGAGCGCTTCGTCGTCGTCGCCCTTGAGCACAACACCAACGATTCATGGATCGATATCGCGGTCTCAGACGACAGCGATCCCAACGGCATCTGGTACAAGTACCGCACCCCCTCGGTTATCAGCGTCGATGGCCTCAACTACTGGGTCGACTATCCGGGCTTCGGGTTCGATGACAACGCCTGGTATGTCACCGGAAACCTCTTCGGGCTCGGTCACGGCGGGTTTGCCAACCAGCTCTTCCGGATTTTCGACAAGACACCCATGCTCAACGGCAACCCCGTCACATTCAGCGATCTCGCACCAGACAACGGCGCTTCGCTGCAGGTCGCCCAGATGTTCGGCGATGCCCCCCAGTGCTACTTTGTCTCACGCCAGAACTCCAGCGCCTTGCGTGTTTGGACCATCAACAACCCAATCACCAACCCAACCTGGCAACGCGCCACGGTCAGCCAACTGAGCAACGCCAACGGACCTTCACAGGACGCACCAAATCCCGGCGGCGGGCTGATCTCGACGCTCGACGGGCGCATCATGAATGTGCAGTACCGCGACGGGAATCTCTACGCCGCGCACGGCATCGATGGGCCTCCCGGCATCACCGTGGCACGCTGGTACCACATCGACATGAACGGCTGGCCCAGCTCGGGCAGCTCGCCCTCGCTGGTCCAGCAAGGCGAGGTCACCGGCGAGAACGGACAGCACTACTACTTCCCAGCCATCTACTCTGATCGCGATGACAATGTTGGCATGATCATGTCACGCTCAAGCCCCTCGCAGTACGCGAGCGTGCAGGTCTCGGGTCGATTCCCGACCGATGCCCCGGGCACCATGAGCACTCCGATCGAGCTTGCTATTGGTGATCGCACAGCCGACGGCCGCTGGGGCGACTACCTCGACATCGCGATGGATCCTGATGACGACAAGACCTTCTGGATCGTCGGCATGTACCGCAAGAGCTTCGGCTGGCAGACATGGATCGATCGGTTCACCATCAACGCACCATGCCCGGCAGACCTTGATCTCAACGGCACCCTCGACTTCTTCGACATCTCGCTTTACATCGGGTCGTTCAACTCGCAGCTCGACAGTGCGGACCTGAACAACGACGGCGTCTGGAACTTCTTCGATATCTCGCTCTACATCCAGCAGTTCAACGAGGGCTGCCCGTAAGACCCGTTCCACAGCAAGTGACAAGCCCCGCCAGATGGCGGGGCTTTTTCGTGCATCGATGAATCCCGGATTTATTCGTCTTCGTGCTGCGTCGCCTCGTCGTCACGAACTGCGGCTTCCCCGATCAGCTGGTAGCAGGTCGCCATGAGACCGATCAGTGGGAATCGCCCCTCGGGGAACGGGCTCGGACCGAGCCGACGCAGCAGCACACAGTTGACCGGCGGCGGCTCGATCGGGGTGTCGAGTTCGCGTAGCTCCCGCCCGACTTCCCAGAATGATTCCAGCGCGTCGTCGAGCGGCGCGGAGGGAACATCAGAAACACCGGGAACATGCTGCAGCAGCACCGGGGCCGGCCCGTAGCCCTGCACACCCACGGCCCGCTTCTGACGCAAGCCGTCGATCAGTTCCTGCGCTGGCATGCCACGCAGACCAAAGATGATCATCGGGTCCTCGCCCAGACGCTCGGCGAGCAGCGCGCTCAGACAGACGGTGTGCTTGCACCAGGGCGACTCCTCGGACCAATCGGGGCACGAGCAGGTGGGCTTGATGTCCTCGGGCTCCGCCGGGAAGAGCTTGAGCCCCAGCGGCGCAAAGACATCCTCGATGTTGCTCGGCAGCTCGCCGGCGAGCAGCTTGGCAGTGTAGCGCACCTGATCGGCCATCGCGGCCACGACGCGCTCCTGCGACTCCGCGTCGAACGCATCGAGCGCCAGCAGCGTTGTGTACGGCCGGTCGCTGCGCCCTTGGATGATGCCCTCGCACAGCGTGTCTTCGATCGTCAGCCGCTTGGTCTGGCCCAGACGCGCGTACTCGAGCCCATCTTTGTATACATCCACCGGCGCGCCCTGCTCGGCGACGCGCAGCAGCCGCTGGGTCACCCAGCTGCGGGGCGATTCGCCCGCCTTGAGCTTGAACTTCACCCCGCCCCGCACCCGGCGCGGGTTCACCAACGATTTGCGTGATGACCGAAACGATGCATACTGCGGCTTGATCTTCTTGGGGGCCGTGGGCACATGGGCGCTGAGCGTGGCCTTGGAGGCCACATTCATAATGCGATCGTCGCTGGGCGCTTCGAGCTTCTTGGTGTCCTTGTCAGACGATTTGGATGTCTTCTTCTTCGCCATCGCTTCGTCCTCGGGTTACATGTCGTCCGCGATCGTGTCCGCACGCAGCGTGAGCAGCTCGCGCAGCTTGTCGGTGCCCAGCTCGGTGAGCCAACGCTCGCCGTGACCGATGATGTTCTCTGCCAGCTCCATCTTGCTCTCGATCATCTCATCGATGCGTTCCTCGAGCGTGCCGCGCACGATGTACTTGTGCACCTGCACCGTGCGCGTCTGCCCGATGCGGTAGGCCCGGTCGGTCGCCTGATTCTCGACAGCCGGGTTCCACCAACGGTCGAAGTGGAACACATGCGTCGCCGCCGTCAGGTTCAGACCCACACCGCCGGCCTTGAGCGAGAGGATCAGGATCGGGGTCTTGCCGGTCGCCTCCTGGAACTCGTCGATCATCTTCTGGCGCTTGCCCTGGGGCGTGCCGCCGTGAAGGAACAGCACATCCTTGCCCAGCTCGTGACGAAGCATGTTGCTCAGGATGTGCCCCATCTGCCGGAACTGCGTGAAGATCAGCGCCTGATCGCCCTCGCTGATCAGCTCGGAGGTCTGCTCAAGCAGCCGCACGCACTTGCCGCTGCGCATCGGATCGATGACCTTGCCAAACTGCGGATCGCTCTCCTTGAGCATCTGCGCCGGATGGTTGCAGATCTGCTTGAGCTTGATCAGCGCCGCCAGCACGAGGCCACGCCGATGGATGCCCTCGCTCTGATCCACATCGCTGAGCATGCGCTGCACGCAGCTCTCATAGAGCTTGGCCTGCTCGGGCGTCAGGGCGCACCACTCCTTGCTCTCGATCTTGCTGGGCAGATCAGATACGACCGTCGGGTCGGTCTTGACACGACGCAAAATAAACGGCGAGACCATCGAGCGCAGCTTGACCATTTTGTTCTGATCGCGGTGACGCTCGATCGGCAGCGAGAAGCGCTTTCTGAATGTCCCGGATGTGCCCAGATACCCTGGGTTCAAGAAGTCCATGATGGACCACAACTCGCTGAGCCGGTTCTCGACAGGCGTACCCGTGAGCGCTACACGCCGTGGCGCCATGATCCCGCGCACGGCCTGCGACTGCTTTGCCGCTGGGTTCTTGATGAACTGCGCCTCGTCGAGCACGATCCGCCCCCACTTGACCGTATCGATCACCTCACGATCGCGATGCGCCAGCGCATAGGTCGTGAGTATCAGATCAGAGGTGCTCGCCTTTTCGCTGAACACGCTGTCGGTGTGGCGATCGACACCGTGGTGCACCATGACCCGCAGCTGGGGTGCAAACTTCTGCGCTTCCTTCATCCAGTTGCCGATGACCGACATGGGGACCACAAGCAGCGTGGGATCGACCTTGCCATCGGGTGCCACCGTTCGTTCATGTACCAACAGCGCGAGCATCTGGATCGTCTTGCCCAGACCCATGTCGTCGGCCAGACACGCGCCAAAGCCGAACTGCTCCATGAACGCCATCCAGCTCATGCCGCGGGCCTGATACGGACGCAGGGTGCCGTTGAAATCGTCGGGGGTCTGCAGATCCGGAAGCGAGATCGACGCGCCGCCCTCGCCGCCCAACAGCGAAGCGACCCAGCCAGTCGCTTCGAGCCCGGTGACCGGCAGCCCGGTCTGCGCGGAATCCGACGCGAGCGCCAGCTGCATCGCCTCGCCCAGCTCCATCTCCCCGCCGGGGTTCTCGCCGATAAACTTGATCGCGTTCTGCACATCCTCGGGCCGGATCTCGACCCATTTGCCACCGATCCGTACCAGCGGAACATTCTGCTGCGCAAGCTGCTCGAACTCGTGCAGCGTGAGCGTGGTGTCGCCGATGGCGATCTCCCAGTGATACCCCACCAGCGAGTTGAGCCCGAGCTGCGGACCAGCGCCATCAGGGTCACCGTTCTCGTCGAACATCCCGTCAACCGGGTCCGACTCGATCTTAAGCCGAGCACCCAAGCGCCCGGTAGGCGATTCCCACCACGGCGGGCTCTGCACCGCAAAGCCCTGCTCCTCGAGGATCGGCTTGATCTCGCGCAGGAACGCGTACGCCTCCTGCGAGTCCACCAGGATCTCAATCGGCTCGCTCGCGTCCAGCGCCTCTTCAAGTTTTTTGTAGTGCCGGCTCGCACGACCAAGCTCGGCCATCAGCAGCTCTTGCGGGTTCTC
Source organism: Phycisphaerales bacterium UBA1924 (assembly GCA_965283805.1). Lineage (GTDB taxonomy): Bacteria > Planctomycetota > Phycisphaerae > Phycisphaerales > UBA1924 > UBA1924. Next base: position 1,447,960 of record CBDIPV010000001.1, read on the forward strand.
GAGCGTCAGCCCAGAGATCACGATCCGATCGCGTTGAATCAGCCAGATATCAGAAGCGCGAATCACAAGCTCCTCGTCATCCACGCTCTGCAGGAAGAAGCTCAGCGACCACTTAACCGTCGCGTCGGGCTTGCTGATATCCGCCGCAAGCCCGTCGGCGATGGGCTCGGCAATACGCAGCCCGAATCGCCAGTCGCTCGACTCGCCACGGTCTTCAAGCTCCGAGATCCAGTGCCGGACCTTGCGCACAATATCTGCGCGCTGTCCCTGCACGCTGGGCACTTCCTGCGTCTGATCGAGCAGCCCGTGCAGCCACGCGACCTGCGGGTCGCTGTCCGGGTCCGCGTCCTCGACCGTGTCGTACATGTCCTCGCTGACCATAGTCGCTCTGCAGCGTGCATCGGTCACCGCGGCGAGGAAATCGGTCGTCAAAGACCACGCATCATGCGCGTGCTCGTCAGTCGCGGCCCGCGCAACACCGGGCATCGAGTTCACCAGCTTCTGCACACGCGCCGCGGTCATCGGATCGCTCAGCCACGGCCACCAGCCCGCGCTCAACTCGCCCTGGGCATCCTGCATGATCATCGGAACCACGCGATGCCCAGCCAGAAGATGCGAAGCAAGCCGCGAAGCAGCAACAAAGAACTCGATCCCTGCGCCCAGCCCGCCAAAGTGCCGCGCGTGCTGCTCGTCATCCGCGTCGCCGTGCTCCATCAGCCATTCAAGCACATCGCTCGCATCGATCGCCCGAATCCCCAGCGTCGGGATCGAATACTCGCTGAGCACCGCCGCGTGATCCTCGTCCTGATCGCGACCGGTCAGGCGGGACATCATCGGGCTCGGCAGCGGCTTTCCCAGCATCGAGGGCAACCGCAACGCCAAGTCACCGGGCTCACCGCTGACCCACTCGGGCAGCCCCACCGGACGCACCGCACTCGGGTGACGCGGAAGCTCAGACCCCATCGGCAACTCATCGGGATCGGCGGCGTGCGGCTGCTCGCACCAGAGGTGCAACAACCCCTCGCTCCAGTTCGCATGGATCACCAGCATCGAATGGTCTAAGGCGTTCACCGGCGTTTCGATCACTGATGCGGCTCCCGTCTGGGTCATACACCGTCGCAACCCGGGCTATGCGTGATTTGCTCCGATCAACGCATCCGGCAAAGCCGAAGATTTCGACTGGGCGACAGTGGGGAATAGGGGAGCAGGGACTCGAACCCTGAACCTGCGGCTTAAAAGGCCGTTGCTCTACCATTGAGCTACTCCCCCATGATGACCAAACTCCTCAGTCAACTTGGGCTCCGGTGCCATCAAGGGCTTGCCAGAGAGACAGTGTACGCACGAATTGACTTGAAATCACGCTCAGATCGTGCCCGAACGCTCGATTTCATGCCGTGTGATCGACGAAACCAAGCAGGACTTTCCGATGCCGCTCCGATGCTCCCTGCTGATCCAAAACACAGCGTTGCGCACACTCGCCCATCTGGGCTCTGGTTTCAGGATTATTGAGCAACCGGCCCACAGCAGCCCCCAGCCCATCGCGTTGCACAACCTCAAGCCCGCCAGCGACTTGCAGCACCCCCACCGCCTGCTCAAAGTCACTGTGCCGCGGCCCGATCAGCACCGGCCGACCCAACGCCGCCGCCTCGGTCGGGTCTGAACCAAACTGATCGTTGAATGACCGCCCCATGACCACCACATCCGCAACCTCATACAGCGCCGAAAGCTCGCCGATGGTGTCAAGCACAAAGCGGGTTGCCCCCTCCCCGCGTGATCCGCTGGATCGACGCACCGCACCCGGCACCGCCGCAGCGGCCTCATCGAACCGATCCGTCTTCCGCGGCGCGATCACCAGCTGCACATCAATGGGGATCGCCGCGTGCAGCATCACTTCCTCGGTCGGCCCGGTCGAGCCAGCGACCACGACCGGTTTGGAAAGATCAAGCCCCAAAGCACCCGCGATATTGATCGCTCGCTCGCTCGGTGTTTGCTGGCGATCCACCCTGATCGAGTCCCATTTCATTGACCCCGTGATCTCGATGCGTTCGCGAGGCACACCCATATACGCGATCCGATCCGCGTAATCCTGATCCTGCACACACGCGAACCGCAGCCGCCTGAAGGTCGGCCCCAGCAGCCAGCGGATCTTCTTGTATCCCTTGAACGAGCGAGCCGACAGACGCCCGTTGATGATCCCGATCGGGATGCCCCGCTTGGAGCACGCACGGATGAAGTTGGGCCAGACCTCAAGCTCGACCAGCCCCACCACATCGGGGTAGGTCGAGTCCAGAAAGCGCCGAACCATCCAAGAGCAATCCAGCGGGTACCGCACCACGCTCACATGGTCGTGCTCGCCAAAGAGCGATTGCGCGCGGGTGAGCCCGGTATCGGTCGTGGTTGATATGATCACACTTGCCTGCTCGCTGAGCATCGGAACGATCGCGCGCAAAGCGTTCACTTCACCCACGGAGACCGCATGCAGCAACACGCGAGGCCGCGAAGAATGCGAAGATGACGAATGATCATCGCCGAGCATGTGTGACACATGACCGAAGCGTTCATCCCAGCCGTCGCGCTTTTTTCGCATCCACAACGGGGCTGTGACGATTCCAATCGGGATGTAGAGCAGATCGAGCAGATTCACAAGCACATAGGATAGTCCATCTCACAACACACCACAGAACCCGATCTCAACTCCCCCGACTCCAACGAGCAACCCATGATTGCCGTCACCGGGGCCACCGGGTATGTCGGGGGCCGCCTGGTCCAGGCCCTGCTCGACGAGGGATACCGTGTTCGGTGCATCGTGCGCGAACCCCGCAAGCTTGAGCAGCGGCCCTGGTCGCAAGACCCACGCGTCTCGATCGCGGCGAGCGATCTCTCCAAAGACGACGGGCTCCAAGAGCACCTGAAGGGTTGTCACGCGGCGTACTACCTCATCCATTCGATGCAGGTTAGTGGCAAGCAATATGCCCAGCGCGATCGAGAACTCGCACAACGATTCACTCAGGCCGCACACGAGGCGCAGATCGATCGCATCATCTATCTCGGCGGCTTGGGCGAAATGGGCGAGGGGCTCAGCGAGCATCTCTCGTCACGCCGCGAGGTCGAGGATGTCCTGGCATCGGGCACCATCCCCCTCACCGCGTTCCGAGCCGCGATGATCATCGGCTCGGGCTCCGCGTCGTTCGAGATCCTCCGATATCTGGTCGAGCGCCTGCCCATCATGATCACGCCCGCATGGGTCAAGACCGAATCGCAACCCATCGGGATCGCCGATGTCCTCCACTGGCTGGTGCGTTGCCTCAAGGTCCCCGAAACCCGCGGCCAGACCCTCGAGATCGGTGGTCGCGACGCGCTGCCATACAACGAGCTGATGCGGATCATGGCCGAAGAACTCGGCCTTATGCGCCGCATCATCATCCCCCTGCCCGTGCTGACCCCACGCCTGAGTTCCGGCTGGATCTCGCTGGTCACACCCGTGTCCTACAGCATCGCCCGCCCGCTCGCCGAAGGGCTCAAAAATCGGGTGGTCGTCACCGACAACCGTGTTCAAGAACTCATGCCCCACAAGCCCCTCGACGCTCGCGAGGCGATCCGGCGCGCACTGCAGCGCGTCAAGAGCAACGCCGTGAGCACACGCTGGTCGGTCGCAGGGCCTGTCCCCGGCGACCCCGATTGGGCCGGCGGCAAGGTGTTCACCGATGAGCGAACCATCGAGATCGACGCCCAGCCCCAACGCGTGTTCCGCGCGGTATGCAAAATCGGTGGCGGGCACGGCTGGTACGCCGCCGACATGCTCTGGCGCATCCGCGGCTGGATGGACACCGCCATCGGTGGCCCGGGACTGCGGCGCGGGCGACGGGACGCCGATCAGATCGAGTTCGGCGAATCGCTCGATTTCTGGCGCGTCATCGGCATCGAACAAGACCGATCGCTCTCGCTGCTCGCCGAAATGAAGCTCCCCGGGATCGCCAGCCTCCATTTCAACCTCGAACCCCGCGACGGGCGGACCATGCTCACCATGACCGCACGCTTCCGCCCCAAAGGCATACTGGGGCTTCTCTACTGGTACAGCGTGCTCCCCTTCCACCACATCGTCTTCGCCGGCATGCTCAACGGGATCAAGCGCGCAGCAGAATCGACCAAGTGAGCATCCACTCGGTTCAATGTGTTGCGGAGCACCGGGAAATAGGCGAGGAGGGACTCGAACCCACGACATTTCGCGTGTAAGGCGAACGCTCTAGCCAACTGAGCTACTCGCCCGGCTTGATCGGAGCATAGACAGATACAAACAAAACGGAAATACCCGACCCCAAAAAGAGATCGTCCCGCCAAGGAGGGAGCTTGGCGGGACGAGCGGCGGGGCCTCAAGATGTCGCGAACGAATCTCGCTGCCCTTCGCTCTTACGATCTCGGAGAGGGCAAGTGATGTGGAAAGATACCCGCATCTGTCTCGACACACATGGCATTTTGGCGACCTTTTTGTGCTAAATTACACAAAAAGTTCACATTAAGGCGAAACCTCTATCCCAATACGACACAATTTGCCCAAAATCAGGTGCATTTCGGCCTTGTGAGCCCGTGTTCCCCGGCGCATTGAGTGCACAAACCAGACCGCTGCTCATGAAAAGAACCCCACTTTTGGAGCAGGGTGGTCCTGCTTGCTGGGTACTTTCGTACGAAACTAGCCAAACTCAGCGGCGGCGATCGGGCAGTCGCTGATGAGGAACCGCCTGACCCGCGTTGATCGCATCGGCCTACCCTTGCCCATGAGCATCGCAACGCCCCGCCTGTGCACCGTCGGCCCGATTAAAATCGGCGCTTCTCAACCTTTGGCCATCATCGCCGGCCCATGCACACTCGAGTCGCTCGAGCTGGGATTGCAGGTCGGAAAGCACTGCAAAGCCGTGTGCGAATCGCTGGGATTGCCCTACATCTTTAAGGCCAGCTTCGACAAGGCTAATCGCTCATCGATCAACTCCAAGCGGGGCATCGGGATCGAGCAGGGGCTCGAGCACTTTCAGGCCATTAAGCAGGAACTGGGCGTCCCCACCACCACCGACATCCACCTGCCCGATCAGGCCGAGGCGATCGCCGAAGCCGTGGATCTGATCCAGATCCCGGCGTTTTTGTGCCGACAGACGGACCTGGTCGTCGCGTCCGCCGAGGCCGCCCAGGCCCGGAGCCGGGGCGTGAACATCAAAAAAGGCCAGTTCCTGTCGCCCGGCGAGATGGCCGGCCCCGTCCGCAAGGCCACCGAAGCGGGATGCGAGAACCTGATGCTCACCGAGCGCGGCACCTTCTTCGGCTACCACCGCCTCGTCAACGACTTCATCGGCATCGCCGACATGATGGAGCTCGATTGCTCCAAGTTCTCCGATGCGGGCTCGCCACCCCACTCACCACCTGTCTGCTTCGATGTCACCCACTCCACCCAGCTCCCCGGCAGCGGCGAGCAGACGGGCGGACGCCCGGATCGGGCGCTGCAGCTCGCCAAGGCCGCGACTGCGATCGGTGTGCATGCGCTGTTTGTCGAGTGCCACCCGAACCCGAAGGAAGCGTGGTCGGACGGGGCGACGCAGGTGGGGTTTGAGTTGTTCGAGCAGATCATCACGAGCGCGGCGAAGGTGTACAAGGCCATCACATGAGTGCTATCCCGCCGCGTGCTCGACTCAAATCGATCCACTGGGCTGGGCGTTACACATGGCTGATGGCAGCACTCGTAGTCATCACCGCCGGTGTGCTCATTCAACTTGGCATATACACAGCATTGCCTACACATCTAAGCGTGTTGCTTTCATTCGCGCTGATGACCCCCGTTTGGCTTGGTGTGCACTTGGACCGCAAGGCACGCATACGGGGTATGCTCGATCAGTTCTCAGCATTAGGGTTTATCGAGTGCCAGAGCGACGAGCTCGAAGTGGATCTGCTTGAGGCACTTGAGTCGATGGAACCCCATACATTTCCGATAGAGACGATTCGGTTCGCATCCAACGGGGTTGTTCAAGATCGGGAAGTCGTGCTACTCGAACTTTTCACAGATATTGACAACCACACACATACCTTCACTGGCTGCGCCGTGTGGGTCCCATTCGTACTTCCTCGCACGCGTATCCGTCGACGGACCTTCAAGGATCGGTTCTCGAAACAAGAAGGGCTTGGTGAATCTGGCTTTGACAAACAACGGATCTTTGCTTCTGAGAATCCAGATCTAATTTCCTCAGTGATACGCGAGGTGGCCCGTTGGTTCGTCACCGATAAATCACAGATATCCAGCTTCCGGATGGGTCAACCTCCGGGCAAGGTGGAGCAATGGTCTTTTTCGGGGCAGTGGATCATCCTAATTGATCAAGGCTCTGCATATGTCAAACAGCATATGTCGATGGCTAGATTCCTGACGACATTCGTCAAGGAGTTTGAAGAACGATGGCACGAGGATGATTCGCTCATGTGATTGCTGCAACTTCACTTGTACGGCATCCCGCTTCCAACATTGATCTCAATCCGTTACAATCAGCAGCATGTCACCGAGAAAACCATCTGACGGCTACTCCAACGCCCGCTCAACCATGCGGGTGCTCGGCCCGGTCCTTGCAGTGCTGGGTGGGATTCTGGTCTTGATCGGCTTTATCGCATTATTTGGTGCCGCGACATCGATTGGCAACCGCCCACCGGGAGCGGGGATACCCAAGGCTTTCATTCTCGCGTTTCCGGGCATGCTGATGCTGGGTATCGGTCTGTTCATGACCAAGGCCGGCTACCTCCGCGAGGTATCGCAGTACGCCGCGAAGGAGACCTCGCCGGCGGTGCGAACCACAACGACGGCCGTGCGTTCGGCGTGGACCGATGATGATGTGCCTTGCCCGAGTTGCTCATCCCCCGTTGAACCAGCGAGCAAGTTCTGCTCGTCGTGTGGGATCCAACTGACCGGCGGCACCTGCCGAGTCTGCCAGGCATCGGTGGACAGCGATGACAAGTTCTGTGCTTTCTGCGGGTCGGAGGTCGAGCTGTGAGCACCGATCCGGATCGCTGGAAGATCACAGATTTCGCTGGCGGGCTCATCGGTGGTTCGATCCTGTGTGTATTCGGGCTCTGGATGATTCTCGCCCCCGGCGCTCGCGATCATCAACCATCCGAGGGATCGGTGCGTCTGCTGGGGAAACTTCTCGATGCGATATGGTCACTCCCGGGCGGAATCGCAACCGGGCTGGTCGGCTTTGCCATCTTCGCCATGACGCTCCACCATCTTGTCACCCAGTACAACCGGCGCTGAGCACCCACACAGACAACCACATGAGTTGGAGTCCGAGCGACGGCGTGGTGTCCAACCGCCCAACGCCCGGCGCTGGTATGCTTGATCCATGGTTCAACTGACTTTCCTCAAGCGATTGCTGGCCGTCACACTGTTCATCACGCCCTCGGTTTCGGCGGCTGAGGTCGAACCGCTGCGCCTGGCCGTGATCGGACTCAATCACGGGCATGTCGAGGGCGTGCTGTTCAATGCAAGTACGCGGGCAGATCTGAACATCGTGGGGATCTACGACCCCAACTACGCGCTCTTCGAGAAGTACCGCGATAAGTACAACCTCGACCCGGACCTGTTCTATGCGGATTTGGACCGCATGCTCGACGAGACCAAGCCGCAGGCGGCGAGCGTGATGACGCCCATCTCACGCCACCTCGACGCGGTCCGCGCCTGCGCCCCGCGCGGTGTGCACATGCTTCTGGAGAAGCCACTCGCATATGACCTCGACGACGCCCGCACTATGGCGGCGCTGGGCAAACAGCACGGCGTGCATGTGCTCACCAACTTCGAGACCAGTTGGTACGCCTCCGTCCGCGAGGCCCAGCGGATGATCGAATCGGGCGAGACCGGCACGCCCACGCGAGTCGTCTTCCGTCACGGGCACAAGGGGCCGATCGAGATCGGGTGCAACGACGAGTTCGTCCGATGGCTGACCGACCCGGCGTTCAACGGCGGCGGCGCAATCGTGGACTTCGGGTGTTACGGCGCCAACATCATGACCTGGCTCATGGGCAACCAGCGCCCGACGAGTGTCCATGCGATCGCGCAAACACTCAAGCCAGACCTCTACCCCAACTGCGACGACGACGCAACGATCGTGCTCACCTACCCCACCGCCACCGCGGTGATCCAGGCCTCGTGGGCGTGGACGCACGACAACAAAGAGATGGATGTGCACGCGACGGGGATGTCGATCCATGCCGCCAAATGGGATTCGATGTGCACGCGGCTCCCCGACCAACCGCGCGTCGAGGTTGAGCCTCGCCCCAAGCCGGCACACCTGCAAGACGAATGGACCTACCTGCGGGCGCTGGTTCGGGGCGAATGTGAGATCGATGAACTGTCGAGCATCGAGAACAACCTGATTGTCGCGGAGATCCTTGATGCGGCGATCGAATCGGCACGCACGAGCAAAGCGGTCCGTTTGGGCCATGAAAAAACCGCTCCCTGACGGTCGCGGCTCGTTGATATTCCTGATGTCTTGTCGTGATCAGTTGGCGTGGGCGGCGCGGTAGTCGCGGAGCCACTGGGGGCGGGCGACTTCGGCCTCGACGGGGTCAACATGAACGCGGCCGTTCTGCTGGAAGACGACCTTGCCGGTCGCGACCGCGAACAGGGTGTCATCCTTGCCCTTGCGGACATTGAAGCCGGGGGTGAACTTGGTGCCGCACTGACGGATGATGATCGCGCCGGGCTTGGCGTATTCGCCGCCGAAGAGCTTGACCCCGCGGTACTGGGGGTTTGAGTCGCGACCGTTCTTGGTTGAGCCTTGGCCTTTTTTATGTGCCATAACGCGGTTCTCCGTCAGCAATCGGGGTTTGAAACCCGGTTTAGATCATTCTGCGTCGTGTGCGGCGTGCACGCGTCGCGGGGGCAAGCGTAGCCCTGCAATTGGTTGCTGTCCAGTGGGTTGGGGGCTGCTCATGGGCTCAATTTGCACCGGAACAGCGGGTGGCGGGTCCGGGCGGGTTGATCGTACAGAATTAACGCATCACCCAGCGTTTTTCGACCAGCTGGAAGGGCTGATCACCCTGCTGTGCGAGCTCGCCGGGGGTTGAATAGCGGAGCATCATGGTCTTGCGGAGGGTGTAGCGCTGGGGGTTGTTGCCGTCTCGGCCGACGACATAGGACTGGAACTCGCCGCTGAGCCCGGCGAAGAACACGGTCAGCTCGTCGGCGAGCAGGTCATCGGCGGGCCAGATCACGATGCCGTCACGGGCGTGCTCGACGCCTTCGAGCACATCGGAGACGATATCGATCTGGGATTCGAGCAGCGGGTTATCGAGCCGATTCATGATCTCTTGGGTGACGGCCAGCGAGACATCACGCCCCGAGCGGAGCACATTGGCGTTGTCGGTCATCAGGGAGACATCGGGTGCGAAGAGCTTGACGCCGCCCCAGTGGTTCGTGACCCGGTAGGTAAGGTAGTAATAGGGTTTGGGTTGTCCATTGACATCGACCCACGCGAGCCGCAGCGGGCCGGGCTCGAAGGTGAACTCCCATTCGGTTGCGACCGGCGAGGGCTCTGGAGCTGCTTGCAGGGTGGTTGGCATGGCACTGAGCAGTGCCAAGGCTCCCAGAGCGCTGCCCAGCAGGGCGAGCGGTGCGCGTCGTGCGAAGGTTCTGGATCGTTTGGCTCGCGATGCGATCATGGGCACAGGCTCCGTTGGGTCTCGAATGCGTCGTTCTGGTTCGTGAGGCACGCCGCGTGTCTCTCGCGGTGCTCGTTCCCCAAAGGTGCTTCGCTCAGAAACGAACGCGAGGCACTGCCGGGTTTGAAATGATAGTGTACTGTGTCGCCCTTGGGCGTCAAATCTGTACGACCGGAGACCGTTTTCTGTTCCAATGAGTGGCCATGATGGGTGCAATGTCCCAACCACAACCCGATTTCAGCGATCCCCGGGACGCACCGAACGCGGTTCAGATCACCCATGATCTGCGATTGTGGGCGTGCGAACGCCTGGTTACGGGTGTGAATCGGCGTCAGGCGGCCCGCAGTCTCATTTCTTCTGCCGGGGCGCATGGCATCGATCTTGATCTGATGTGGGGCGTGCTGAGCACGGATGAGTCCAAATCATCACCCAGAGTCCGCCAGGTCTGCCTGGCGGTGCTTGGTGCCGGGCGCACGGCGATGCTGTTTCACTCGAGCCCGGATTCCCCGCGTCAGTTTGGGTCGCGTGAAACCCAGCAGCAAGAGATCGGTGCATCGATCCGAGCGTGCTTGCGTGGGCTGAGCACGATGCCCAAGAGGGCGGGGCTGGCCCAGTGCCTCATCGAGCCCAAGCACACCTGGGCGGGCGCGGTGTGCATGGGTGCGGGCATGATCAGCGTTGGTGAGCTTGCGTATATGCGCAAGCCGCTGAGCGCGGCTCGACCATCGGTGCCCGCTGAGCCCGACTGGGGCGACGGGGTGCGGGTTGAATCGCTGGAATCGTGCGAATCACGAATGCCGGGCTCGGCCGATGCGTTGCTGACCGAAGCCCTCGTGGGTAGTTATGTGCAGACACTGGACTGCCCCGAACTCTGCGGGCTGCGCCCGATGCCCGATGTGCTCGATTCGCACAAAGCGACCGGTGTGTTTGAGCCAATGCACTGGCTGTTGATCTTCAAAGACGATCAGCCGGCGGGGTGCTGCCTGCTCTCGCCGTGCCCCAACAGCAGCAGCATCGAGCTGGTGTATCTGGGTCTGGCGCCCGCAGCGCGCGGGCTGGGCTTGGGGCGGCGTGTGCTTGAGTATGGCATCGCTCGCATGCACGCTGTGGCCGCCAAGGAGGTCACCTGCGCCGTGGATACGCGCAACGCTCCCGCGATCCGTGTGTACGAGTCGCTTGGTTTTTCACGCTTCGATTCTCGTCATGGGTATGTTTCATCATTGCCTCTCAGCGTCGAGTGAGATCGAGCGAGCGTAAACGCCGCGTTCAGATCAGGTTCGGATTCAGTCAAGATTTGTGCACATCGCCTGACAAGATTTGTGCATAACCCGGGTTCGCAGTGGACGAAAAAAACTTGCATCACTCAAGTGACTGAAATGAAGCACACTGCGATGTGCACGCTGCATGCGCGGGTTTGTGTCGAGTTGCGAATGAGCGGACGAGTCACTACACTACCCCTCGCCGGTTAGGATCGACCGGCCCGAATACGATCGCGGGATCTTCCCGTGGGGACAGCAAAAATCCAGCACGCGGCTCGCAGCCGCCGGGATGAAAGAAGACCCGGGCACCATGATGTTCGCCCGGTGCGCGATCGCTATCGATTGTTGAATGGACTCAGTTTCTCCACTCGCATTGCTCGCCCAGACAGGGTGCAAGGTGCGCGATCGGATCGCGCAGGCACCCCCATATTGGGCGGTCCAGGATGACCAAGAGGCGCTGTAGTGCATTATCGACTCCAAGACACAACTCCCGACCGTCCCGAACGACAGGGCGACGCCCCGGCTTCTTATCGATTGAATCCCGCGAGTGTTCCCGGCCGTCACGGCGCCACACAAACGCTTCCAAGCATCGCGGCCCGCGGCGATGAGCACCTCTCGCGGGTTCCCACGAAGGACACTCGCCCAGCACCTGCCGCGGACGCGGGGGTGGTGGTTCGTGACCACCTGGTGCGTTCGCTGGGTGCGAATCGGGTGCGGCGATATCTCAACGAGCGTACCCGCGTGCAGGCGATGAGTGATGGATCGATCGAGGTCTGCGCGGGCGATGGCTTTACGCTCGACATGATCCAGCGTCGCCTGGGCGAAGCGCTCCGCATCGCGGCCCAGTTCGCGATGGGCACCACCGATCCGCAGCTCGTGTTTCGTGTTGATGAGGCGCTTCAGCCGCAGCAGGCACAGCAAAGCACTCAGTCCGCAGAGATTGATCAAAGTAAGACGCACCCGCTTGGCCAGCGTGTTCAGATCGCAAACACAACCCCCAGATCGGGACGCGCACAGGCACCGCGTTGCCCGCGCCTTGAAGAGTTCCTCGTCGGCACATCCAACCGGCTGGCATTCGAGTCGGTCAAGCAGTCGATCGAGAGCTCCAGCCCGGGTGCGCCGGTGTTCGTGCACGGCTCGTGCGGCGTGGGCAAGACCCACCTGCTGCGCGGCGCGACCATGCTCGCACGCAACCTGCGCCCGGGGTGCAAGGTGCGTTACACAACGGGCGAGGCATTCACCAACGCGTTCGTCACGGCGATCCGGTCCCGCAGCGTTGAGGCGTTTCAGAAGAAGTATCGCGGGCTGGACCTGCTGTGCATCGATGACATCCATCTGATGGCCGGCAAGCAGGCGACCCAGCATGAGCTGCTGCAGATACTCAACACCCTGTCGTTGGGTGGCGCTCGGGTGATTCTCGCCTCGGATGCGCACCCGCGGCTGATTGCTCGGCTGGATCAGGCGTTGACCTCCCGATTCAGCGCTGGCCTTGTGGTTCGCATCGATGAGCCAGACCCCGAGCTTGGGCGGCGGCTGGTGAACCACATCGCCGCCAAGCGGGGCGTGACGCTTGATGATGCTGGGGTGCGCGTGCTGTGCGAGCGGGTGGGGATCGGTCGGGGGGCAAGCGTGCGCGATCTCGAGGGCGCGGTGCTGCAGGTGCACGCGGTGTGCCGCCTGATGGATCGGGACCAGGGCGGGCGTGGGCTTGTGACCCCCACGGCCGGGCATCTCCGCCAAGCGCTGGCGCTGCGGAGCGGCGATGAAGGGCGGATGAGCACTTCGCCCATCTCGATCGACTCGATCATCTGTGCTGTTTGCACAGAGCTGAGCGTGTGCAGGGGTGACCTTCGGGGCAAGGGCCGCCAGAAGAAGGTGGTGCTCGCCCGCGAGCTGATCGTGCATATCGCCCGCCAGCTCACAAGCAAGAGCTTCCCCGAAATCGCTCATGAGCTTGGGCGGAGCAACCACTCAACCGTGATCACCGCGGCCAAGCGGTTCCGCGATCGTTTGGTCGGGTCTGAGCCGTTGCGGGTTGATTGCCCGTTTGACGGTCTCCCGGCGAGTGAACTGGCCCAGCGGCTGATGCTGAGCATTCAACGCGGATGACGGGAAGATCGACAAACTTGGCATTCTGGGAAGAATCCCGCGCAGAATCTGGGTGCAGGGCTTGCCTGATCGGGGATATTGAGCCGACAATGCGCGTATGCCCCACCATGAGATCCCGCTGAGCAAGCCCGACATCACCGAACTCGAAGAATCGCTCGTCCTGGAGGTGCTGCGGTCTGGGCGGCTTTCGATCGGCCCCATGCAAGAAGAGTTCGAGCGTCTGGTCGCCCAGCGCTGCGGCTCAACCCACGCGATCGCGTGCTCGTCGGGCACGGCGGGGCTGCACATGATCCTGCTGGCGTTGGGGATCGGGCCGGGCGACGAGGTGATCACGACCCCGTTCAGCTTCATCGCTTCGTCGAACGCGATCCTGTATGTCGGGGCCAAGCCGGTGTTTGTGGACATCTGCCCGACGAGTCTCAACGCGAACCCCGAGCTGATCGAGCAGGCCATCACCCCGCGCACCAAGGCAATTTTGGCGGTTGAGGCGTTCGGGAACCCCAAATACTTCGATGAGTACGCCAAGATTTCCGCGAAGCACGAGATCCCGCTCATCGAGGACTCTTGCGAAGCGTTAGGAACGGTGTATCAGGGGCACAAGGCGGGCAGCTTCGGGCGTGCCGGGGTCTTTGGGTTCTACCCCAACAAGCAGATCACCACGGGCGAGGGGGGCATGATTGTCACCAACGACGACCATCTGGCGGATGCGTGCCGATCGCTGCGGAACCAGGGGCGTGCGGTGGCGGGTCGCGGGTCGATTCAGGCCGGTTCGGCGGGCGGCAGCTGGCTGCATCACGAGCGGCTGGGCTTCAACTACCGGATGTCTGAGATCAACGCCGCGCTGGGTGTCGCGCAGATGCAGCGCCTCGATGAGATGATCGAGACGCGCAACGATACCGCGAATCGCTATGTCGAACGGCTGCTGGATGTCCCGGACCTGATCCTTCCCACGGTTGACCCGGATTGCAGCGTGATGAGCTGGTTTGTCTTTGTGGTTCGTCTGGCGGCGGGGTACACGCGCGAGGAGCGGGACCGGGTGATCGCGGGATTGCGGATGCACGAGATCGGCGCGGGCGACTACTTCCCGTGCATCCACCTGCAGCCGATCTACCGGCGTGCGATGGGTTTCACCGAGGGCAGCTTCCCGATCGCCGAGAGCGTGAGCCAGCGGACAGTGGCGCTGCCATTCTTCGCGGGGATGAGCAGCCGGGATGTGGATCTGGTCGCGCAGACCCTCGAGTTGATGATCTCACGCGAGAATCTTTCCCGGCGAGACTGACACGCGGGGCACTGACGGGCTGCGGGTTTTGCGCCAACTGATGATCGGGCTGAGAAATCAGCATCCGCCGTGAGCGAGGAATCATCTTTTGGGGTACTCTGACGGCTATCCTATATTCACAGCGATGGGGCGACCCCCATCATCTTGCGGGCAAGCCCCGGGGAGATCAAGCACAAGTGTGGTATGAGCGCCTTCTAGGACCGTTCGGCGTCGACATGGGCATCGACCTGGGGACCTGCAACACCTTGGTTGCGGTCCGTGGGCAGGGCATTGTCCTCAATGAGCCCTCCGTGGTCGCTGTCCGCAAGGGCACCAACCAGGTGCTCAAGAACGGCCAAGCCGTCGGCTGGGTGGCCAAGGAGATGCTGGGCAAGACCCCCGGCTCGATTACCGCCATCCGCCCGCTCAAGGACGGCGTGATTTCGGACTTCGAGATCACCGAGGCGATGCTCAACTACTTCATCACCAAGGTCACCGGGCGAGTGCGGATGCTGGGCCCGCGTGTGGTGATCTCAATACCATCGGGCATCACGGCGGTGGAGAAGCGGGCGGTGTTTGATTCTGCCGAGCACGCCGGGGCACGCAAGACCTACCTGCTCGAAGAACCCATCGCTGCAGCGATCGGTGCGGGGCTGCCGTTCGCCGAGCCGACCGCGTCGATGATCGTGGATATCGGGGGCGGGACGACCGAAGTGGCGATCATGACCCTGGCGGACATCGCCAACTGCGAATCGGTGCGCGTCGCGGGCGACGACATGGACGAGGCGATCATCGCCCACATGAAGCGCAACTATTCGCTGATGATCGGTGAGCAGACGGCCGAGCGGATCAAGATCCAGATCGGTTCGGCGGCGCGCATCGGCGACGAGACCAAGATGGAAGTGCGTGGGCGCGACATGGTCTCGGGCCTGCCGCGCAAGACCGAGGTTACCAGCGAAGAGATCCGCGAGGCACTGCACGAGCCGGTGTACAACATCATCGAAGCAGTCACCCGCACGCTTGAGCGGGCAGAGCCCGAGCTTGCGGCGGATCTTGTGGACAACGGGATCATGCTCGCCGGCGGCGGCGCACTGCTGCGTGGGCTCTCGATCGAGATCAACAAGGCGACCGGGCTTGAGGTCACGCTCGCCGAGGACCCGCTGACCTGCGTGGCACGCGGCACGGCCATCTACCTCGAGAACATCGAAGAGTGGAAAGAAACACTCGAGAACAACTCGGACATCTGACCCCCACTGCTCCTGATTCGGCATCGCGACGGATACCCGTTTGCGATAGACTGAGCAACGACAGTGCGATTCGGGCCGAAGGCGAGGGCGCGGTATGCAACATCAACCACTGATTGTTCGATGGGCGATGCCGATCACGATCGTGGTTTTGTTTGTGCTCTCGTTTATGCCCGCACGGTGGCTGGGCTGGACCGATTGGTTCGCGGCGCAGGTGCGCGTGGCGATCGTGCCCATTACCCACCCGCTGACCATCACGATCGATGCGATTGTCCCCACGCGGATCTCCGACCCTGAGGCGAGCGAACGCGAACGGATGATCGGCAGCGAGCTTGAGCGCATGCGTCTTGAGCTGCTCCAGACACGCCAAGAGAACGCCCGGCTGGGCCAGCTGATCGAGCAGTACTCCCGCGGGGCGGCGATCACACCCGAGCTCAATGTCAAGCAGGTGACCCGCCCGCGGGTGGGCAACCTTGCGGGCGATCTGCTGCTGATTCGCACCGGCACCGCGGAAGTGGCGCAGGGAACGGTCGTGGTTGCGGACGCGGTGCAGCTGATCGGACGGGTGAGCCGTGTGGACGGGAAGACCTCGATCGTGCTGCCAATCACCGCGCCCGGTGCGCAGCCGATCATGGGTGCGGTGCTGCTGAGCGAGGACGGGAAGCAGCAGGCACGCTGCTTCTTGAGACCCACCGGCGACGGCACCCTGCGCGGCGAGGTCGCACGCCCGGCGCTCAATGAGGAGCTGAGCATCCGGGTCGGCCAAGAAGTTCGGCTGCAGGACAGCCAGTGGCCCACCAGCGCCCAGATGCTCCTGGTCGGACTGATCGAGCGCGTCGAGAACAACCCCGAGCAGCCACTGCGCCCTCGGATTATTGTTCGCCCGCAGATCGAAGACCTTCGGCGGATACCCGAGGTCATCCTGCGGATCCCCATCACCGACGATGCGAGCACGGGGGGACGCCCATGAACTGGCTCGTCTTTATCCTGATCGCGTGGGTGTGCTTTGGGCTTGAGCTGGCGCTGGGGCCTGTGTTTGATGCCGGCTCTCGCGGGGTGCAGGCGAGTGTTGTGGTGCCGCTGCTTGTGTTTGTGGCGATCAACGCGCCGCGGAAGCCGACGATGTGGGCCGCGATCGGGCTGGGTGTGGTGATGGACCTGCTCTCGCCGATCCCCGCGGTCAACGGCGGGACGATCACGATCGTCGGGCCGCACGCGCTGGGATACCTGCTGGGGGCGCACTTTGTGATCGCGGTGCGGGGGATGCTGATCCGACGAAACCCGCTGACGATGATTGTCATGTCGATCCTGGTGATGGTGATCGCCCAGATCGTCTATGTATCGATATTCTCTGCTCGCGCCTTGGGCAACGATTCGTTGATCTGGGACTCGGGCGTGCAGCTGCGTCAGCGTTTCTTCTCATCGCTGTATACCGGGCTCAGCGCCCTGCTGCTCTCGTTCGTGTTTTTCGCGTTGGGGCCGGTGTTTGGGTTCAACACGACGGTCGCCACCCGGTTCGCGCGTCATATCTGAGCAGCCGACTCGGCTACACTTTTCGCTATGGCTCAATCCATCAAATCGATCCTGTTCGACGACGGCAAGGGCATCTTGTCGCCGCTCAATGACCTGCGCCCGACCTATGCGATCCGCACCGGCGCGATGACCATCTCCGAGCGCCTGACCGAGGCGTTCGATCTCGAGCCCGTCGGGGTGGTGGTGCCGCAAAACATGGTCGAGCTGACCCGCGAGCTGACCAACCTGCCCGTCAATGAGCCACCGGAAGAGGGGGATGAAGAAATCCTGCTCATCAACGCCCGCTGTGCGCTCCCGGTTCGGGCGATCGGCGAGATCACGCTGGGTCAGGTGCTCATCGAAGAGGGCACGCTGGACATGATCGCCGTGCGGTTGACCCAGACCGGCGTGCGCGAGCTGCTCAGCGGCAACCAGCCCGAGATGACCCCAATCGCCGTCCCTGGCAAGCACCTGCTGGCCCGGCCGTGGGACTGGCGGCCCTTCCGCGATGCATCGCTGGAGTTTGACCTGCAGGTCATCGGTCAGCGGATGGTCAAGGTCGAAGCGCCGCCCGTGGGGGTGACGATCATCGGCACCGAGGGGGTGGCGATCTCACGCGAGGCCATCGTCATGCCCGGCGTGATCCTCAACGCGCTGGCGGGCCCGATCGTCATCGAAGAGAACGCCACCATCCGCCCCGGCGCGATCATCACCGGTCCGGCGTACATCGGCCCGGGCACGACGGTCTTAGAGCAGGCGAACATCAAGCCCAACACCGCGATCGGCCCGGTCTGCAAGGTTGCCGGCGAAGTCGGCGGCAGCGTGTTCCAGGGCTACGCGAATAAGGGCCACGCCGGGCATCTGGGCGACAGCTGGGTGGGCGAGTGGGCGAACCTCGGGGCCGACACCACCAACTCCAACCTGCTTAACACCTACGGCGAGATCACCGCCCGGCCGGTTGCTGGCGGCAGCATGGAAAAGACCGGCGAGACCTTCCTGGGCGTCACGATGGGCGACCACGCCAAGACCGCGATCGGGACCCGCATCATGACCGGCGCGATCGTCGGCACCGGGACGATGTTCGCCGCGAGCACGGCGATGGCCGGCACCACCGAACCGTTCTCGTGGCACACCGACGCGGGCGTGAAGCACTACCGGCTTGGCAAGTTCGTCGAAGTCTCGCTGACCGTGATGGGGCGGCGCGGGATCAAGCAGTCGCAGGGATACTCACGAAGACTGACGGTGCTGCACGAGACGGTGACCGGGCAGGAGGCGTTCAGCTGGCCGGGGAAGGATGTGAGTCATCTGGCGGGGAAGAGTGAGTGATCCCATCGCGTAACTCGATCATACGACGCCAAGCCAAAGACTCGCGTGATTTGAGCACCTTTGGATCAGGCGAATAGGCACGATACGCGCTTTCGTAGAGCGTCGCGCACGCCTGCTTCTCGTAGGGATTCCCGCACTCGGGGCAGGTGCCCTCGTCGTCGAGCCCTGTGAGCGTGTATCGACACCAAGGGCACAGAAACCACTCGTTGCGGCTTGCCCGCGATCGCGTCCTTTTGGCTGTGATCGCGGGTTGGATGGCGCATGCTATCAGCGGTATTGCCACAATGTAATACAGCCCCGCAAGGTAAGGCACGAGGCACGAAACAAAGATCGAGATCATGAACAGGGTCATGAAGAACGCCCGGACCTTCCCGAGCGTTTTTCCCACACCACGAACGGGGTCCCACTTCTTGTCGAGAAGCAGTTGAAGATCGTCATGTGATCGCTCATCCATCCCCGAATCATACCCGAACCCGCCCTATCCTTTGGGTGATGAAAACCCTCTACCTCATCGACGGCTTCGCCCAGTTCTTCCGGGCATACCACGCAATCCGCACGCCCATGACCTCGCCGGTTACGGGTGAGCCGACGAACATGACCTACGGCTTCGTGGGCATGCTCATCAAGCTCCTGAAGAACGACGGGTCGCACCTCAAGGACGACCAGGGGCGGGTGACGCATGTGGCCGTGGCCCTCGATGTGGGTGGCGACCACGGAACATTCCGCAGCCAGCTGTTCCCCGAGTACAAGGCCAACCGCGATGCGCCGCCCGAGGACCTGATGCCGCAGGTGCAGCGGGCGATCGAGATGCTCGGGGCGATCGGTGTGCCGGTGATCGGGTGTGAGGGCTTCGAGGCCGACGATGTGCTGGCGACGCTTGCAACGAGCTATTCCGAAGCGCACCCGGACCTGCGGGTGCGGATCATCAGCAAGGACAAGGACCTCAAGCAGCTGCTGGGGCTGGGGACGCCGGCGACGCAGATGTACGATGTGCACACCGACATCCTCATCACCGAGGACGATCTGATGGAGGAGCTGGGCATCCGCCCCGATCAGGTGATCGATCTGCTCACGCTCATGGGCGACACCTCAGACAACATCCCGGGCGTCAACGGCATCGGGATCAAGACGGCCGCCAAGCTGCTCGTTGAGCACGGGAACCTTGACGCGATCATCCAGGCCGCCGAAGACGGAGCGATCAAGGGCAAGCGCCGCGAGAACATCCTTGAAGCGAAAGAATGGCTGCCGCTGAGCAAGGAGCTGGTCACGCTGCGCCACGATGTGCCGGTGAAACTCGATGTCGAGAACGCGAGCATCGCCAAGATCGACCTGCACAAGCTGATTGAGTACTGCAAAGAGTTCGGCTTCAACCGCTATCAGGACGAGCTCAAGAAGATGATCGCGGGTGAGACAAGCGAGGACGCACCCAAGACAACCAAGCCCAAGGTCAACAACGACCTTGCTTCAATGGGGGGCTTCGGGCTCTTCGACCAGCCCAGCGATGCTGTGGCCACTGTCGAAGGCGTGGAGGGTGCGTATGTCACGGTTCGTTCACAGGCTGTACTTGATGATTTGGTCGAGCTTTTTAGAGAACAATTTAAACTCTTCAAAAAATCACCGGGCTTCCGCGTACTCGCTATTGATACCGAAACCACACATATCCGCCCGATGTTCGCCGAGCTAGCAGGCATCTCATTGTCATGGGAGTCTGGTACAGGCTGGTACATCCCAACACTTGCACCCGAGAACGATATGCACTTGAGTACGGATGAGGTGCTCAACACATTGAGGTCGATATTGGAAGACCCAACAATCCCAAAGGTTGGTCAAAATCTTAAATATGATCTGATTGTGTTGTCGCAGCATGGCATTCGCCTCATGGGATATCTGCCCGACTCGAATGCCAGCTTTGCTGGCGACACCATGATCGCGTCGTATGTGCTCGATGCGTCTCGCTCCAGCCACGGGATGGATGCGCTCTCGCTCGCCTTCCTCGAGCGCAACCCGATCTCCATCAAGGACCTGATCGGCACGGGCAAGAGCCAGAAGCGGTTCGACGAGGTGCCGCTGTCACTCGCCGGCCCGTACGCGGCCGAGGACGCGGACATCACGCTGCAGCTCGACCAGAAGCTGCTGCCGATGATCCATAAAGAGCCCGAGCTGGAAAAACTCTACCGCGAAGTGGAGATGCCGCTGGTCGAGGTGCTGGCCGCGCTGGAAATCAACGGCGTGGTCGTCGACAAGGCCGAGCTCAACAACCAGGAAAAACGACTCCAGAAGCGCATCGACGAGCTGATCGAAGAGATCAACGCCGAAGCCAAGAAGTCGATCGCGCGGACCTTCGATCTCAACAGCCCCAAGCAACTCTCAGAGGCGCTGTTCAACGCGCCCGACGATGAGGTCGAGGGGTTGGGGATCAAGCCGCTCAAGAAGACCAAGACCGGCTTCTCCACCAACGCCGAAGTGCTCGAGAAACTCGCCCAAGACCCCGAGATCGAGACGCCGATCCCGTCGCTGATTCTCGAATACCGCCAGCTCACCAAGCTCGTCTCGACCTACCTCAAGTCGCTGGCCGAGGACATCCACCCGCAGACGGGGCGCATCCACGCGAGCTTCAACCAGACCGTCGCGGCCACCGGGCGGCTGAGCTCGTCGGACCCGAACCTGCAGAACATCCCCATCCGCACCGACATCGGGCGGGAGATCCGGCGGGCGTTCGTCGCCCCGGAGGGGGCGCAGCTCATCAGCGCCGACTACTCGCAGATCGAGCTGCGGATCCTGGCCCATCTTTCTGATGACCCGGCACTGATCGAGGCCTTCCATGCGGGCGAGGACATCCACCAAGCCGTTGCCGCCCAGATCAACGGGGTGCCATTGGCTGAGGTCACCAGCGAGCAGCGCTCGGGCGCGAAGATGGTCAACTTCGGTATCGTCTACGGCGTCACCCCGTGGGGGTTGGCACGCCGCCTGAACATCGGCAACACCGAGGCCGCCGAGATCATCGACAACTACAAGGCCCGTTTCGCCAACATCACCAGCTTCCTCGATGAGTGCGTCCGCTTCGCCCGGTCGCACGGCTATGTGCAAACCATGCTCGGTCGCCGACGCCCGATCCGCGACATCGACGACCGCAACCCACAACGCAAAGCCCTCGCCGAGCGCATGGCCATCAACTCGGTGGTGCAGGGGTCAGCCGCGGACCTGATCAAGCTGGCGATGATCGATCTGCACCGGCGGATCAAGGACGCCGCCCCGGATGAGCCCCTCGAAGGGGCCAAGATGATCCTGCAGATCCACGACGAACTGGTCTTCGAGGTGCCCTACGAACACGCCGCCCGTGCCCGCGATGTCATCGTGGAACGCATGGAGGCGGCGATGGACCTGAAGGTGCCGCTGAAGGTGGACTCGCATGTGTCGAGCAACTGGTACGATGGGAAATGAATTTGAATCGCGCACAGCTTCATTCAGATCTATGCCGGTTCTATTCCATCGCGCACACTGGATGGGGCGGATGGCTTGACGAGTTTCGTGAGTTTGCGGATGGTCAACTGTCCAAAGGAGTATTTCTTGAGTTGTTTCGTGTCGCCTTGTATGACCCCCAGGATGCGTTCACCAAAGAACACATAGCGAAGACCTTGCAAAGCGACTTTCAGGTCGGCCTGCCCACTCCAAGTCAAATCAATGGGTTTCTCATTGAGCATCTAATGCGTACCGCGGCAACCCATCCTGAGCGATCAATCGAACTCGGCCAAAGGCTTCGCACACATTTTGATGATTTCTTCCGGGACGATCGTTACAGAATCAATGAGTACATGACGACCTTTTATCAGTGGTGGGCAGGCGACTCCGAGTGGAGGATCGGCGAGGAGTATGAACGGACGAAACAGCAAGCCATGACCGATTTGCAGCGTGCCGCAGCGACTTGGCTCAACAACAACACTCCCATTCTCAATCACTTCTGATAGAATTACGCTATGCCCCCCACCGCCCCCCAAACCTGGACCACCCGCGATCTGCTCGGTTGGATGACCAAGGCCTTCGAGTCCAAGGACCTCGACTCGCCGCGGCGGATGGCCGAGATGCTGCTCGCCCACATCATCGGCTGCGATCGCCTGCGCCTGTACATGGACACCGACCGACCCGCGACCCCGCTTGAGCGGGACACGCTGCGGGATCTGGTGCGCCGGGCGATGAATCACGAGCCGATCCAGTACCTTGTGGGCGAGGAATCGTTCTTTGGCATGCACCTGCATGTCGACAAGCGGGTGCTGATCCCGCGCCCATCGACGCAGACGCTGATCGACGAGGTGCTCAATCATGCACGCAAGAACCCCGACGACCGCACCCTGCGCGACTCGGACGCGGGGGTCGGGATGATGATCGCCGATGTGTGCACCGGAAGCGGCTGCATCGCCGCGGCGCTGGCCAAGAACCTGCCGGGCTGCCGGGTCATTGCGAGCGATCTTTCAGAAGATGCGCTCGAAGTGGCGCAGATGAACATCACGAAGCACGATCTGGACGAGCGGGTTGAGCTGGTGCAGGGCGATCTGCTCGAACCGATCTTCGCCCACCCGGTCGCGGGCCAGAACGGGGCGCTGCACTATCTGTGCTCCAACCCGCCGTACATCCCGGATCATGAGTGGGACGCGGTGGAGCCCAATGTCAAAGACCACGAGCCGACGATGGCGCTGCGGGCCAGCGACGACGGGATGCAGTTCGTCAAGCCCCTGATCGAGCGTGGGCCCAAGCTGCTGCGCAAAGGCGGGCTGCTGCTGATCGAGATTGCGGCGTGCAACGCGGAGCACTGCCTCGAACTGGCCAATGCCCATGCAGAGTTGACGAACGAACGGATTGCGAAAGACAGCGACGGGCTGGATCGCGTGCTCATCGCGACGCGCGGATAGTCCGCCCCAAGAAAATACACAGGAGACGCCTGGGCCAGCAAAGAAACTTGGTCTCTGTGTGCTCTGTGGTTAACTCTTTTTGTCCACACCCACTGCCTCGCGCACCTGCGTCAAGAGCAGTTGGATCTCGAAGGGCTTGAAGAGCACGCTCTGGAGCCCGTCCTGCGAAGCGCGGACGATCGAGTGGTGCGGGTCGTAGCCGAAGCCGGTCATCAGGATCACCGGCACGCCGGGGCAGTGCTTGCGTGCGCTGCTGAAGACCTCGTAGCCGTTGCGGTCGGGCATCTGTATATCAGAGACGACCAGATCGAAGGGGCACTCCTCGCCGCGTGCGATGGCTTCGAGCTTGGCGATCGCCTCGGCACCGTCGCTGACGACGATGGTCTCGCAGCCGCGGTGGTCGAGGACCTCGCCGATGATTTTGCGGATTTTGGCGTTGTCGTCGGCGATGAGCACCCGCTTGCCGATCAGCAGCGGATCCTTCTCGCGTTCGAGCATGGCCTGATCGACGCCCAGCAATGACTGGGGGCCGCTGGCGACCGAACGAACACGGTTTCGGATCGACTCGACATCCTTCATGATGCGTTTGATGTGGTCGCGTGTCTCGGGGTCGGCGTTCTTCCCGTGCTCATTGAGCCACCCGATCTCCAGCTCGATGTCGTCGAGCGGCTCATTGATCTCGCCCGTGACGCGGTCACACGCGATCATGTTGGTTTCGGTACGCTCAGAGACGAGCAGCTGGAGCATGTGCAGGGCCATGGCGATGTAGCGACCGAAGATCTCGGCGTACATGCGGTCTTGCTCATTGAATGCACCGGCGGACACGGATTCGATGTCCATAATGCCGATGACACGATCGCTGACGCGCAGGGGCACCGTGAGGCTCGATCGGGCACCGCTGAGTCCGGGCAGGAATCGATCGTCCTGGGTCACATCGTTGCAGAGGTAGCTCTGGCCGGTGCTCGCGACATGGCCCGAGATGCCCGAGCCCTCGTTCTCAAGATAGAGGTTGAGGTCCTGGATCTCTTCGGGGAGCCCGGACTGCATGACCAATCTCAGCCGGTTGTTGTTCTGATCGATCAGGAAAATCGCGAAGTGATCAAAGTTGAGCAGCTCGCTGGCGTAGCGGACGATTCGTTTCTCCAGAAGCTGGAGCCGCTGAATCGCGTTCATCTCTCGGATCTCTTGCACATCCAGTCGGACGAGTTCGAAGCCCGCCCGATCGAGCGCGTTCATTTTTCGCTGGGCGAGCTTGCTGATCGTCACATCTCGGATGATCGCGGCGACGCGACCCGCGTGCAGTCCCTCTTCATCGCGCTCGGCGATCCCCGTGATGTAGACATCGAAGATGCGTGAGCCGTCGGTGTTCTGGATCTCGTGCTTGGTGACCAGCGCCCCGCGTGCGTCATGATGCAACGAGGTGACCGAATCGGCGGCTTGAACACACAGCGAACGCACCTCGCGCCGGACCTCATTCTCGAGACTGCAGAAATACTCGTTGCTCCAGGTCATCCGCCCTTGCGGATCGACAATGCAGATCCCCTCGCCCAATGCGCGGAGGACCGACTGCACGCTCTGCTCATCGGGCTGATGGACGATTTCGTAGCGATCGCCGACGAGCTTGGCGAGCTCTTGGGCTTCTTGCGGTCCGCCGCCGACGATGACGAGCTTTGGTTGTGTTTCTACCATGACTTGGCAGCTTCAGATCAAATCGGGTGCTTGGATCAGCACCAGAGGGTTCCTGCGTATACCCTATATACTCTTCGCACCGAACCGCCGGGTGGTTCGGCTCTGTATTATCCTACTTGCCACAGGGAAACAAACAACAGAAACCCTCGACCTGTTTGCAGTATCGACCTCCTATCGGCCAAGTCCCAGTAAAGGCTGCGAAACACACATGATTCTGGTCAAGGGCATCTCGAAGGCGTTCGGCTCGCTCCAGGCGGTCAAGGATGTCTCATTCGAGCTCCCAAGCGGGCAGATCGCAGGGTTATTGGGACCAAACGGCGCCGGCAAGAGCACCACCATCCGCATGATTACCGGGTTCTTAACACCCGATCGCGGATCAATCGGCATCGCAGGGCACGATATCCGCTCGCATCCCTCCGCTGCGAAAGCCCAGATCGGCTATCTCCCCGAATCCGCGCCCATCTACCCCGAGATGAGCGTGCGAGGCTATCTCAAGCACCGGGCCAAGCTCTACGGGGTGCCCGGGCGCCACATCAACCAGAATATCGACCACGCGATGGGCCAGACCCGCATCACCGATGTCGCCAAGCGGCGTGTGGGGCATCTGTCCAAGGGCTATCGCCAGCGGGTTGGGCTTGCCGCCGCGTTGGTGCATGACCCCAAGGTGCTGATCCTCGACGAGCCCACCAACGGGCTCGATCCGACCCAGATCCGTGAGGCCCGCTCGCTGATCCGGGAGCTTTCCGAGCATCGGACGACGCTTTTGTGCTCACACATCCTCCCCGAAGTCGAGCGCACCTGCGATCGCGTGATCATCATGGCCGGCGGCGAGATCCGGGCGGACGGAACGCCGAGCGAACTGATCCGCAGCGGCCAACGCAGCACTCGCTACATCATCGAGGTGCGGACCAACCCCAGCGCGGGCATCGAGCACGCCCTGCGTGTGCTCGCGGCGGTGCCCGGCGTGGCGGTCTCCAAGCCCGCGCCACAGCAGCCGCTCGATGCGCACAAGGGCTGGTCGATCATCGAGGTGGAGGCCGCGCACGGCGAGCAAGATTTGCGCGAAGCGATCGCGGCGGCCGCCGAGGACCACGGGCTGTTTATCCGCGAGCTGCGCACGCTGGTGCCAACCCTCGAATCGCTGTTTATACAGCTTGTGGATACCGCAGCCCATACGCCCGAGCCCATCAACGCGGCTGGCCCCGAAACACCGGCGAACGGGGGTGAGGCATGAGGCGCACCGCGACAATCGCCCAGCGGGAGCTGAGCTCAATGTTCCGTGTCCCCGCGGGCTGGATCGTCATCGCGCTCTTCGCGTTTCTCACGGCGGTGCTGTTCGTCAATCAGACCCTCGTGCCCGGTCAGCCCGGCACCCTGCGGTATTTCTTCCTCTATGCGGGCTGGCTGCTGATCCCCATTGCGCCCGCGATCTCGATGCGTCTGATGAGCGAGGAGTACCGCTCGGGGAGCATCGAATCGCTCCGCACCGCCCCGGCGGGCGACTGGGCGGTCACCCTGGGCAAATATCTGGGCTCGGTCGGGTTCCTGCTGCTGATGCTGATCCCAACGCTCGTCTACCCGGTGGTGCTGTTTATGGTCAGCGAACCCGCGCCCGATCTGGGCCCGATCGCGGCGGGGTACATCATGCTGCTGCTCGTGGGGATGCTCTACCTCGCGATCGGCATGCTCGCCTCGTCGCTGACCTCATCCCAGACACTCGCATTCCTGGGCACGGTCATGTCGCTGATTCTGCTCATGGTCCTAACCAGCGTGATCGCCGATCAGGTCGGCGTGCGTTGGGGCGGCATGCTGCGTTCGCTCTCGATCACCAACCGCGTGAGCGAGCTGGCCAAGGGTGTGATCGACACCGCGACCATCGCGTTCTTTGTGCTCGGCAGTCTCTGGATGCTCGTCTTGGGCACGGGCTCGCTGGAGATCCGTCGGCTTGGCCGATCCAAGAGCTACACCCTGCTGACGGCAACCCTCTTTGTGGCGACCACCGGTGCAGCCGTTGGGTTCGCGGGGTATCTGACGAGCATCAAGCACCTGCGTGTGGATGTGACGGCGACGGGCGAGCACGAGCTTTCGCCGCGTGCCAATCGTATCGTCGAGCGACTGACCGACCCCACACGCATCGTGCTCGCGGTATCGGCATCCAACAGCGACCCCCGCTCGCTCGATCTGGTCTCTGATGTGCTCGATGCGTATGACGAATCGAACGAGCTGATCAGCGTGCGCCGGATCGACCTCGACTCCCCAGACGGGATCAATGACACCAAGGACCTGTTGCGAGAACTGATCGAGCGTGACCGGGCCATCATCGACACGAACCTTGAGGCGATCACCCAAGCCGCTACGACGATGCAGCAATCGGTGGCTCACCTTCAGTCTCTTGCTGAGGGGCTCGGCTCGATCCGCGATTCGATCCCCGCGACCTCATCGACCAACGCAAACAACAGGGCGGTCTTTGAGCAGCGTGCGGCGCTGATTCGCATCGCCGCGCGAAATCTTGAGGCCCAGAGCGATTCGATCAGAACCCAGCTCGCGCCCTTTACCAACGGCGAGAGTGACAGCGGTGATCTGTTCCCGTTCGATACCTTTGCCCAGCCGGTTGAGCGTTCGCTCGCCCAGCTGCTCAATCAGCTCGACGACCTGGGCACGCAGGTCGATGCGTTTGCCAATGCGCCAGAGCTTGAGCCCGAGCCCCGGGCGATCGCCAAGCCGCTGGTGAGGCAGATTGAATCGCTGCGTGATCGGATCGCCCAGGCGCTGGATCGCATGACCCGTCTGCAGCGTGTCGATGCGTTGCGCGTGGCCCGAGCACTGGAAACGGGCGAGACGATGCTGGTCATCGGTCCACCGTCGCAAGGGGTCGCCGCGATCGAGCTTGACACGCTGCTGGCCCCCAGCGAGATGTACGAGCGGGCAGGGATCTCGGCGGCCGGCGTGATCGGCCCTCGCGCTCAAGACCTGATCGCCAGCGCCATGGCGCGGCTGGTCGCACCGACCCAGCCCGTGCTGATCTTTGTGCATGCCGGGCAGCCGGGCGAGCTGCTCAGCGCCAACAAGTTCTTCACACAGACCGTGCAGCAACTCGAGCAGCGTGGCATCGACAGCATCGAATGGGCCGCGATCGAGCAGCCCACACACCCCGCCATGGATATGGTCGACCCGCTGGGCAATCGCCCACGCGTCTATCTGACCATCGCGGTCGATTCGACCGAACAGACAACGGAAAGCGGGCTCAGCGGTGCCAAGCGTGCAGAGGCTCTGGGTCAGGTCATACAGCGGCTGCTTAATGAGGGCCAGAATCTCATCGTATCGCTCAACCCATCAATCTTTTCATCCTCTGGCAGCATCGATCCGCTCAACCGCGCCCTCGCACCGTTCGGTATCCGCGCCGATACGGGCCTCCCGATTCTCCACGAGCGCATGGGCCCCATGGGACGCGTGGCCGATCCTGTGACGGCCTTTGTTCCCAGCGAGTCGGGTCATCCGATCGCCAACGCGATTCGCGGCCTGAGCACAGTCCTCACCTGGGCAGTTCCTATCGAGTTGCAAAGTGTTGAAGGCGCAGAATCATCGCCAGTTCTCAGCATCGACGGCGATGATGAAACTTGGGGCGAGAGCGGTTGGCTCAGTCTCTGGCGTCGCTCCGCGCAATCGCGTCAGGTGATGCCCAACCAGCCAACCTACACCCCCGCCGACGATATCAGGAAGGACTCATGGACCATCGGTGCAGCCGCCAAGCGCACATTCGCGGGCACCGACCAGCGTGTTGTGGTCATCGGATCCAATGGCTGGGTTGGCGATGCGATTCTCGCGAACACCGATCAGGTGATCGACGGGCGTGTGACCGCGCGTTGGCCGGGGAACAGCGTACTCTTCGACGCGTCCATCGCGTGGCTCGCGGGGATGGACGATCTGATCGGTCCGGGCACCAACGCACGACCGATCGCGACCATCAAGCCGCTGAATGCCAAGCAATATTCAGTGATCCGCTGGGTCCTGCTCGCGGGCTTGCCCGGCTTCATCCTGCTGCTGAGCATGGCCTACCGATTGATCTTCGGCTGAGGGCTGCTGCTCGCCGGTTGCTGCTTTGAACCGGCGTGCCACGATGCCCGTGCAGATCAGCCCGACCGGGATCACGATGATGGTCTCCGCGATCCGGTTGATGACATCGGCGCCCACCGCAGTGCGCATCGCGATCTCTTGCGTGCCCTTGGTGAGTGTGGCAGTCAGCCCGACCCCCCACTCGCGGAAACCCAGCCCGCCGCCAGTGATGGGAATGATCTGCGCGATCTGCGAGACAGCTGTGATCAGTGCGATCTGTATGGGTGTAATCTCGACCCCCAAAATCGCGAATGCGGCGGCGTATCGCAGCATCCAGACCAGCAGATCCGCGTATCGCCACATCAAGCCCCGCATCATCAGCCCGAGTTGATCGCTCTTGGTCTCGGCAAGCACACAGAGCAGGATCAGCACGCCCACGGGGATCAGCATGACCAGCGTCAGCTGCCCGATCCCGATCTCCGGGTCGAGCAACACGGCCAGCCCCAGCGCGACGGCATTGGCGATCGCTGCGTGCACGACTGACCAGATGCTCGCCTCGACACTGTCACGCACGCGGATCTTGTTGACCTTGGCGTGATACCCGATCCGCCCCACGAGCCCGGGACGCATCGGCAGGTGGTTGAGCAGCCAGGCGCTACCGACAAGCGCGAGCATCTCGGTCCGTGCGATCTCGCCATGGCGTCGGTTCAGCGCCCACAGGCACTGCGAGACAAACACGAGATTGAGGATCGGCCCCAAGATGACCAACGCCGCGGCCCACAGCGGGGCGTGGCGGACCTGCTGGGCGAACGCGCCGATCTGCGATGGGTCAGCAAGCACATAGACCGCGGCGGCGCACAGCAGCACCAGCCCAGTGACAAAGCCGAACCGGCGAAGACCGGTCCGGCGTGGTGGCTCATTGATCCCCGCAATGGTGTCCATGCGGCTCCTTGCGGGCGGTTAGAACTCGACCCCATCGAAAGTTGGAGTCATCGCGTTGATCCCCGGCCCCACGGTCCCCAGCAGCGGGATGCGGTCTCGCAGCCGCGCCTGCACAATCTGTGCGATGCGTTGAACGCGTTGATCATCCACATGAATGAGTGCTTCAAAGATGGGCGCTTCCGGATCGTCGGTGCGGGTGAGCAGCGCGCACGCGGTGATGAGCGGATCGGCCGTTGAATCAATCAGCGCATCGCTGAGCAGCGAGGCGGCGACATGATCATCA
Source organism: Phycisphaerales bacterium UBA1924 (assembly GCA_965283805.1). Taxonomy (GTDB): domain Bacteria; phylum Planctomycetota; class Phycisphaerae; order Phycisphaerales; family UBA1924; genus UBA1924. Next base: position 1,478,220 of record CBDIPV010000001.1, read on the forward strand.
AACGCCATCATCGCGGGCACCTGGTGGCGCTGGGGCAGCACGAGCATCATGGAGGCCTTCTCTTCGCGGTTGACCTTGCTGTAGGTCGTTTTGAGTGCCTGCACGATCTGCTCGAGCTGCTCGGCGTTGAACGCAAACTGTGATTCTCGAGGGCTCATCATGCGTGAGGCCGCCGCAAGGATGCCGCGTCGGCGTGCGGACGCCTCGTTTGAGCCGATCAGCCGCAGCAGGGTTGGCGCGTCATCACGGGCGCTGCTGAGCCCGATACGCTGCACGACCGGGGTCTCCGCGGTGAGCCCGAGCTTGGAGTTGGTGATGCCGTACACTCGCATGTTGGGATCGGCGTTGTTTGCCCGTGCAGCCGCGTCAGAGACACGCGAGCGGAAGCTCTGAATCACCCGCCAACGCTGACGCATCGAGATCCCGGGCTGCTGATCGATGAGCCAATCGGTCGACGCCGAATCGGCGGCCACCCTGACCACAAGCTCCTCACGCGGCTCAAGACGCAGGCGGTGATCGAGCTGCACGACCTTGGCTCGCGGGTCGCCCGCGAAGCCATTGTGCATGGTTTGCACGCCCACCGACTCGATCAGCACGCGCGAATCGATCGGCGAACTCGGTCCAAGCGCCAGCGGGATCGTCGCGGTGTTCTTGAGATGAAGCGTGATGTACGGGGTCTCGCCTTCCTGATACAACGCCTTGTCTTGCGTGGCGCTCAGATAGAAAAATGATGCGGGGCTCTGGATCATCCGGTCGTACCAGGCGGGCACGCCATCGGCGATCTGGATCATCTGGCGGCCCGCATCGGTCAGCACCCGGTCCTTGGCACCGAGCTTGACCAGTCGCGTGTAGGCGAACGCCCCGTACGCGTTGGTGGCATTGCTGCGGGCCAATCTCAGGTAGAGCTCGATGGCGTCGTCCGTCCGGTCGAGTTTCTCCAGAGACTGCGCACGGATCATCGCGATCACCGGAGAGCCCTCAAACGGCGCGGCCATGTCGTATGCTTCTTGATACTTCCCCTCTGCAAACAGCGCCATGGGTTCGAGGCTCTTGAGCCGCTCGGCCATCACGGGCTGCGCCTCGACCACATCAAGAATCTCCTTGCGGATCAGTTCGGCATCCACCCCGACCACGGCACGCATGGCCTGAAACTCTACGATTTGAAAGACCACCTGCGTCAGCAGCTGGTTCAGGTTCGCGCCGCGGACATTCATGGCCTGAGCAAGCTTATTGAGCTCATCGCGCACACTCAGCTGGATGTCGCCGAGCACCTCGCGGACCTGCGCTTGCTCGTCCTGGCTGTGGGCCGCGAGCAGACGCATCTTGTCGATGCTCTGGCGGTAGCGGAGATCGCTGGGCTGGAGTAGGTCGTCGGTGGGCAGCTGGTTCTCGATGCGCGACTCGATCCGTGCTCTGGCGTACTCGCGTTTGTCGTTGAGCGATATATACAGCTCTCGCATCACCTCCTGCGGGCCATCGACCTGCCACTGGATCGCGATCCGCAGCTCCTCGATGCTCTCTGGCGATTGACCCGATTCGAGCTTGTACAGCTCGATCGCGTTATTGAGGAATCGCTGCGAAGTTTTCAGCGCTCCCTGGCGGGCGAGCATCCGAAAGATCGATAGGTGCACATTCGGATCCAGCGGGTCCGCGTTAAGCACGCGCAGCTGGTATTCAAGGTTGGTGACCTCGTCTTGTCGAACGCTTGAGAAGTATTGCGCCGCGAGCGACGCGGCCGCCTTGTTCGTGATGTCTAAGCGTGTCGCCTGGTGCAGACGCTCGAGGAAACCCGTGGTATTCCCAGATTCGCGTTCGAGCAGGGCCGCGTCGAGCGCGAGTCGCGAACGCACCGCTGGATCAAGCGATTTTCCGGCATCGCTCAGGAAGCGGTCGTAGAGCGCTTTGCGTTCTTCGACCGTTTGCTTGGTGTTGATATTGGCGCTGATCAGACGCAGCTGGGCCACGCTATCCTTGGGGTCAATCCGGATGATCCGCCGGGTCGCCTCGAGCATCAGCTCGTTCTTGCCCGCGAGCCACGCGGCTTGGGCCATATCCCGGGCGTACTCCGCGTTGCCGGGCTCAAGCTCCGACGCCATCGAGAGCAGGTGCGCGGTCAGCTCATAATCAACAGGCAGCGGAGATTCGTGCAGACGAAGGTCCAGAATCGCACCGCGGTTCAGGAGCCAGGGAAGCTCCTGATCGAGCCGAATCAGCGGCAGGTCGGACTGTTCTGCAGCGGGCGCAGAATCACCCGCGGGCTGCATTGATGAGATCCCGCCAAGCACGCCCGCGGAGAAGAGCAGTACCCCGGAGGTGATCAAGATCGGCATTGAACGGCTGCGTGGCTTGGTCATAAGTCGTCGGCTTCTTCCTGCGTGAGATAGGGTCATACTCGACTATACCCGAATATGACCATTATACGCCGATCAAGAGCAGCGCCAGCAGAAGTACGCTGACAGAGCCGCTGAGGGTCAGCGCGTTCGCACCGCGAAGCCAGATACGCACACCACGGTGAGCACGCGGAAAGAGCTGATCCGCGACCGAATCGAGGAATACGAGCTGGGCAGCGCAGACACAGGCCAACCCGGCACTGAATGAAATCAAAGGGCGAGAGAGCAGGCCATGCGCGTGGTCATGGCCCATGAGCCACAGCCCGAGCACCCCGATCGTGACACACCAGACCCCGGCACAGAGCGTCAGCAGTGACAGACTCAGCCAGCGGCGTGCCATCGGGTTACCCCATCGCCATCGAGATCAGGAACTCGGCGTTGGTCTTGTGCTTGCCCAAGCGGCTCTTGAGCAGCTCCATCGCCTCCACGACATTCATGTCGGCGAGCACCTTGCGGAGCCGGTAGACCAGTTCGAGTTCCTTGGGGTCCATCAGCAGTTCCTCGCGGCGGGTGCCCGAGGCGGCGACATCGATCGCGGGGTAGATCCGCTTCTCGACCAGCCGCCGGTCCAGGTGCAGCTCGGAGTTGCCGGTGCCCTTGAACTCCTCGAAGATGACCTCGTCCATTTTGGAGCCGGTGTCGACCAACGCGGTGCCAATGATGGTCAGCGAGCCGCCGCCCTCGATCGCGCGGGCCGCGCCAAAGAACTTCTTGGGTCGCTGCAGGGCGTTGGAATCCAGTCCGCCGGACATGATCTTGCCAGAGTGCGGGATCTCGCTGTTGTAGGCGCGGGCGAGTCGGGTGATCGAATCGAGCAGGATGACGACATCCTCGCCGAACTCGACCATGCGCCGGGCCTTCTCGATAACCATCTCGGCCACGGCGACATGCCGCCCGGATTGCTCATCGAAGGTGCTGGCGACGACCTCGACATCCTTGCCGACATTGCGCTTGAAGTCCGTGACTTCTTCGGGCCGCTCGTCGACCAGCAGCACGATGACCTTGACCTCGGGGTAGTTCTCATTAATCGCCTTGGTCATCTTCTGCATTAGCACGGTCTTGCCCGTGCGGGGCGGGGCGACGATCAGGGCCCGCTGGCCCATGCCGATGGGTGAGACCAGGTCCATGATCCGCATCTCGATGGATTCGGGCACGGTCTCGAGCAGTAGTCGCTTCTCGGGGTGCATGGGCACCAGATCCTCAAAGTTGACCAGGTCGTGCACCACGCGGGGGTCTTTGCCGTTGATCTTTTCGACCTTGAGCAGCGCGAAATAGCGTTCGCTCTCCTTGGGTGGGCGGATCGCGCCGCGGACGGTCATGCCACGCCGCAAACCAAACCGCCGAATCTGGCTGGGCGAGACATAGATGTCGTCTGGCCCTGGCAGGTAGCTCAGCTCGGGGCTGCGCAGGAATCCAAACCCATCGGACATGATCTGCAGCGTGCCCTCGCCGAACATGATGCCCTGCTTGGCGGCCCGGGCCTTGAGGATCTTGAAGATCAGGTCCTGCTTGGGCAGCTGATGGAACTCCTCGAGCCCCTCTTTGTCCGCGATGGCCAGGATCTCTTTGTGGTCCATCCGCTGGAAGTCGGCGATGGTCAGCCCGTCGTCCACCATCTTGCCACCGGACGCGGCGACGATGCGTTCGAGTTCCTCGGCTTCGCGTTCGAGCTGCTCATCGCTGGGCAGGATATGCGAGGGATAGGCGCTTGAGGTGCTCTTGGGGCGTCCGCCACCACCACCACCGCCGCCGCTGCCACCACTCCCGCTTCCACTGCCGCCACTGCTGCGACGCTTCTTTCGCTTGCGTCTGCGGCCGCCGTCCTCGTTGTTGTAGTTGCCCTGATTGCCGCCCTGATTACTGCCCTGGCTGTTACCCTGATTGTTGTTCTGGCTGCTGCTTTGGCCGCTCTGGCCGCTGTTTGAGCCAGACCCCTGGGCATTGCCAGACCCGCCCGAGCTGTTGGATTTTTCGCTCTGTTTTTCGCTCTGTTTGTCAGCACTCTTCGCTGCCGAGCTGACGCCCGATGAGTCACCCTTGGGCTTGGACTTGGGCGCGGCCTTCTCGCTGCCCGAATCACCCGATCCCGGCTTGGTCTCAACGCTCGACTCCGCGCTCGCCTTTTTGGTGGCGGCTTTCTTGGTCGTACGCTTCTTCTTGGTTGTCTTTGAATCTTGATCAACAACCTCAGACGACTTGGCCATGCTCTTTTTCCTTTACTCTGCAACACTGCGGCGGTCACGGCCGCGTGTGCGTGCTGTCGCTGCGTAGAACGCTTGATGTGATTTGGATCGGGTGATGCGTTCTGAGACGAACGCTGAGTTGGTCTTGAGTCCCACGCAGGGCGATTGATCGAGCGAGAAACTCGGTGAATCAAAGCGAACTGCGTTCGCAGCGGTCAGAGCGCCGCACAGTTTCTGACCCACGCCGGTGCAGACATCGTGCACCACAGCCGCGTGAATCTCGAGTATCAAAGGGTATCGATTCGGCTCAATCACCCGGCTGACGCTCTCTCAGATCTTTCTGGATCGAAGCGAGCACCCGGGCGACCCGCCCCTGAAGTTCGTCGGGCAAGCCGGTATTGCTTATCACATAATCGGAGCGTTCTCGCTTGTGTTCAAGTCCCAGCTGCGCTTTTTCTCGCCGATCAAGCTCCTGGGCGTCCCAGCCGCGGGTCGATCTGACCCGTTCGAGCCGAATTTCACGCGGCACATCGACGAAAACGATCGCGTCGCACTCGCTGTCCACCCCGGCCTCGAACAGCAGCGGCGCATCAATAATCACCCCACCCGCCCCCTGCGATCGCGCTTCGAGCACCTGTTCGCGCCGTCGTTCATGCACCAACGGATGGATAAGGCCCTCGAGTTTTCGACGCTCAATGGGCGATTCAAACACGATCTGGGCCACCCGCGAGCGATCGATCGACCCATCGGCGGCGAAGATCGCCTCCCCCCACCAGCCCGCGAGCACCCGCTGCACACCCGGCTGAGTCAGGATCTCACGCACACTCGCGTCCGAATCTGATACCACACAACCCAGCGACTCAAAGACCCGCGCGACGGTCGATTTGCCCGAACCGATCCCGCCGACGATCCCGATAACGGGGGTGACCTGTTTGCCTGAGCCGTGTGTTGACATGCGTTCGACCTGCGACCGAATGGTATCAAGCACCCGCTGGGCATGCTCGACGCCGCGCCAGACAAGATCCACCCCGCCTGTCCCAGCGCTGGTGACCCCGATCGAGCCCAGCCCCATCGCCCGCTCACCGATCGGGAGCACCAAGATCGTGTGCTGCACCCGACGCAGCGGCATCTCGACCCGCACCCGACGCAGCACCCCACGCTGGGCGATGATGCGGGTCTCGGTAAGCACATGCCGACGGCTGAGCCAATCGATCAGCCCGAGCACGAATCGCAAGCCGATGATCCCCAGCGGCACCCAACTCACGACCACGAAGATCGGATTGCCCGTGAGCATCCCCACCCATCGAGCCGCGCCCCACGCGAGCAGACCGATCAAGATGGTCGGCCACATCTGTGTGAACACGAACGCGATATGCGGGCGATCATCGATCAAGACCCGCTCGGCATCGGTGTGGCGCACAGACTCGCTCATAACAACAGTATCGACCACATTGGAGCCTCGCGAGCAGTGATGCTGCGGACTCAGCTGGATCTCAGCTGGATCATCGCGACGGGATCAGCTCGGGCTTGAGCACCGCGATCTCGGGGTAGTTGCGGTAGTAGCCGTTGAAATCCAACCCATAGCCCACCACGAACTCATCGGGGATCTCGAAGCCCACATAATCCACCGGGACCTCGATGGTGCGTTTGGTCTTCTTGTCGAGCATGACACCCATCCGCAATGATGCGGGGTTCTGTTCTTCGATCAGCGCCCTGACCGTCGCCAGTGTCTGCCCCGAATCGAGGATGTCATCGAGCACGATGATGTGCTTGCCCTCCAGATCCGCCGGCAGCTCGCTCGCCAGATGCGCCCCCTTGCTTGTCACCGATTCGCCCGGATAGCTCGAAACCGCCACCAGCCCCAGCGAGAGCTTCATGGGCAGCTCGCGCACTAGATCGGCCACAAAGATCATCGCCCCGGTCATGATCGGGATAATGATCACCCGGTCCTCATCGAGTTCTGTCTGCCCATCCCGAGCCAGATCGGCCTTGAGATCGCGCACGATCTCTGCCGCCATTTCTCTAACGCGTTGGGCGATTTGCTCGCGTGTGACCAGGATGCGTTCGATCTCGGGGAACATGCATAAGGATAGGCGTGTGCGGAAATCGAAACACCGACGACCGCCCAGACACGAATCCCCAATCCTTTCTTGCAACAAGACCCATATGGGGTATGCTAATTAGTACACAAACAACTCCGGGTGAACCATTTATTACGCAAGGAAATACCATGAACTCACATCAACTCGCGGCGTTCTTGACACTTGGGGCAGCGTCACTCTGTGCCGCGCAAACGACTGGTGTCCAGTGTGTTGCAGAACAGATACAGTACCAGCAACAGGATACAAACGGCGCTCAGGGACCCATAGCGTCCGCGGGTACGCTGCTCGCGTACACCGCGGGCACGGACACCCTGCGCCTCTATGACGCATCGGCCCCCGCCAACCCGGCCCTGATCTCTGAAACGCCCGGCCTGATCACGAACGACGCGTTCGGGCCGAGCTTCGTCATGAGCTCCGCGATCGCGGCGACGGTGCGCTTCAACGAGATCCGAATCATCGACATCAGCGACCCCGCCAACCCAGCCATCGCGTCGTCGATCCCGACATCCGGGTTCGACGAGATCTGGCTCAACGGCACCCGGCTGATCTCCTACACCGGCTCTGGGTTCGAGATCTACGACGTGAGCGACCCCGCCAACCCGATGCAGACAGGCTCGCTCCCGCTCGCGTTCGATCCCTACTCCATCGCGATCAGCGGCACCACGCTCTGTGTCACCGAGCAGGGCGTCGGGCTAACACTCTTTGACATCAGCGACCCGGGCAATATCGCTCAGGTTGGGTCCCTCGCGATCACCAACCTGCGACCTGGCGCTATCGCCAACGACGCCCTGCTCGTGCTCATGCAGACCGGCAATCAGGCGTTCCTTGTCGACATCAGCGATCCCACAGACCCGACCGAGATCATCAACACGGGCGATGAGATCCTCGGGCTCGCCGAGGCCGAGTTCGTTGGCGACTATCTCGCGGCATCAAAGGACGTCTACTCCGGTGTTGATATCTACGATGTATCCAACCCCGACTCGGTGCAGCATTACCGCTCGATCGAGGGCCCCGACGTGCTCGGGCATCAGCGCTTGACCGCGCTGGGCTCCGATCTCGCCATGATTTCCGTCGGCGGGCTGTCCATCTATTCACTCGACCAGCCCGGCCCAATCACTTCGGTGATCTACAACGACACACCCACCGGAATCGCCACTGACGCCATCCTCAAAGGCATGTTTGTTGATGGTCAGCTGGGATTCACGGCCGACACTTTGAACAACAAACTCCATGTCCTTGACCTGAGCAATCCAAACAACCCTGCGGTGCTCTCAACACTCGATGTCGATGCGTTCTGGACATCTTTCCCTTTCATTGCTCGCCCTATCGCGTATGACGACCAGACAATTTATCTCTGCAACGACTCGCTCGGGATTCAGGCCATCGATGTGAGCGATCCGATGAACCCGACGCTCCTGACCACATTCGACGGGTGGGACCCCAACCTGGGGACCAATGGCTCAACCGCTTCCTTGGATGCGGCCAACGGATATCTGTATGTCAACCCCAACTACGGACCCCTGACCATCTTTGATGTCCATGACCCAACGAACCCTGTACCTGTGCATACAACGAATACTGACATGTTCCAACAGAATGATGGCGTTGTGGTCTCTGATACGAGATTGATCAGTTTCTCGCAGTCGGATGGCCCCGGGATCGACTACTCGTTCATCCATGTCTTTGACATCTCCGATCCCACGCAGCCGGTCTTGCCCCCCGGGAACGGTACGATTCTTCCGAGCGACTTCCGAGGCGGCGTTGCGATCGATGGCAACACCGTCTACATCTCCGTCGGCAATTCGAACAACACCTTTAACCGCTTTGTGGGTGGAATGATCTCGCTCGATCTCGCGGACGATCTCGAGCTGCTCGACCAGATCATCTTTGAACCCCTGCTCAACAGCTTCAGCGATGGGGGCGGCGTGGGTCAGATTATGATCGACGGCGACACCGCGTACACGACCGGGCAGGGTTATAAAGGCCTGTCGTATTACGACATTTCTGATCCTTCGAACCTGATCTACCAAGGCACCTCCGGCGCCCGCTCGCCAATCGCCGGATCGTACGCCACACTCGTGGATTCCAAGATCTATGGAACGAGCGCCTACCTCGTTGGGGTCTTCGACGCCTCTACCGACTGCGCCGCCGCCTGCCCCGCCGACCTCACCGGCGACGGATACCTCGACTTCTTCGATGTCTCCGCGTTCCTCATGGCGTACAACACGCAGGACCCCGCCGCCGACTTTACCGACGACGGCAACTGGGACTTCTTCGATGTCTCAGCATTCCTGACCGCCTACAACGCGGGCTGTCCGTAAATCAGTTTGAGACAGCATTTACAAAGCCCCGCACATTGCGGGGCTTTTTTACATCTCAAAGCATCCGTATCGGCTCACAACTCGCCCGATTGCCTCGCCTCGGAATACCGCACCAGCGATGCATCGATGATCTCGTGGGCCAGGGCCGCGGGTTGGATCTCGTCGACTTCGACGGTTTTGCCCTCGAGCTGCTTGTAGTCCTCAAAGAACCGCTTGAGCATCTTGAAGGTGTGGCGGGGAAAATCTTGGATCGTCTGGTAGTCCTCGAAATCGTGGTCGTTGATCAGCACCGAGATGATCTTGTGGTCGGGGGCACCGTCGTCGATCATGGTCATCACGCCGATCGCGCGAGCCTCGCAGATGCACAGCGTCGGCACCTTCTCGGTGCAGAACACCAGCACATCCAGCGGGTCGTTGTCCTCGGCCAGCGTCTGGGGGATGAACCCATAGTTGGCCGGGTAATAGACCGCGCTGCTCAGCACCCGGTCCAGACGCAGCATACCGGTCTGCTTGTCAAGCTCGTACTTGTTACTTGAGCTTTTGGGGATCTCGATAATCGCGCGGAAATGGCTCGGGAGGGGCCGTTCTTTGAGACCGGGTCGAACATCGTGCCAGGGGTGCATCATGCATCAAGAGTAGACCCGCACCGACCGATCTCCAGCGGGTTGAACACTCTTGACATTCGATTGTTCTTCTGGGATCGCAAATCATCGTATCGGACCAACGGGCATATGCTCTGCTCATGCTCACACTTGATTACGCCAACTGCCTCACCTCACGCGTCGGTCCCCACGGGCTCCCAGACGACATCGTCGCGAGCCACAGCGATCAGCTCGCCGGGCTGACCCGCTCACTCAACCAGACCCGGGGCACCGGCTGGGAACGCTGGCGTCAGCTCTGGCACGAGCCCATGCGCACCGACCACCTCACCCGCGTGCGGGCCGTGGCCAATGAGTGCGAAGGCCGGTTCGAGAACATCGTCGTCCTCGGGATCGGCGGCTCGGCCTTGGGCAACATTGCCATCCAGTCCGCCCTCAACGAGCCCACCTACAACCTGCTCCCCCACGCCGACCGCCCCGGGCCGAGGGTGTTTGTGGTGGACAATGTGGACCCGGCGAATCTCGCGAGCGTGCTGCGGGTGTGCGACCCGAAAGAGACGCTGTTCAATGTCGTTTCCAAGTCCGGCGAGACCGCCGAGACCGCCGCTCAGTTCATGATCATCCGCCAGTTGCTCCAGGACAGCGTCGGCAGCCGCTGGGCCGACCATGTCGTCGCCATCACCGACCCCGAGCGGGGCACCATGCGGACCATCTGCGACAAGGCGGGCATCACCACCCTCCCCGTGCCCGACGGCGTGGGCGGGCGATTCAGCGCACTCAGCCCCGTCGGCCTCTTCTCGGCGGCCGTGGCCGGCATCGACATCGAGGCCCTCCTCGACGGCGCCAAAGCGATGGACGATCGCTGTTCCAACGAGGACGCATCGAAGAACCCCGCCGCAGTGCTCGCCCACCTGCTGGTGCAACTGGGCAACGGCACCGCCGCGCGTCAGGCCAAGCCCAACCATGTCCTGATGCCCTACGCCAACGCCCTCAAGCTCATGGGCGATTGGTACGCCCAGCTCTGGGCCGAATCGCTGGGCAAGAAGCACGACACCGGAGGCAACGAGGTCTTCGCCGGCTACACCCCCATCAGCGCCCTGGGCACCACCGACCAGCACTCGCAGGTCCAGCTCTACCGCGAGGGCCCCAACGACAAGGTCGTCGGCTTCATGCAGGTCGACGATTTCGGCGATGACCAATCCATGACCATCCCCACCGGCATGGGCGTGGAGGCGATCGAGTACCTTGAGGGCAAGCGGATGGTCGACCTGCTCAACGCCGAGAAACGGGCCACCGAGTACGCGCTCGTCGAATCGCAGCGCCCCAACTACACCATCCGCGTCCCCAAGATTGACGCCCACCACATCGGCGAGTTCATCGCCCTCTGGCAGATCGCGACGAGCTACGCCGGGCTGATGCTGGGGATCGACGCCTACGACCAGCCGGCCGTCGAAACCGGCAAGAAGGCAACCTTCGGGCTCATGGGGCGTGAGGGGTACAGCGATTGGCTGGGCAAGGTGAATGACACGCTGGGGGAGACGCCGTACGCAATCTGAACCATGACGGGTGGCCCGACGGAGCTGTCTTCGGCTCCTTCGGGATGTAGACCGAAGGCACACTCACGGCGAGTTTGCTCCTTCAAGCTCGCTCTTGAGCCGATCTTGCGCCAGTTCCCACAGCGGCGAAACACCCTCAGATTTCGCATGAATCCCGGTAATCAACTTCTCCCGGGCGGCTGGTTCGAGGCGAGTGATCAGTGCGGCGATGTTGTACTCCATCGCCCTGCGATAGAAGGCCTGCACATTGACCGCCTCACGAAATCGGGCCACCAGTTCCTTACTCTGGCGCTCCTTCTCTAAGCGGGCCGCATACTCGGCTCGTTTCTCGGGATCACGGACCACCTCAGGCGCCGTGCGGAACGGAAGCCCTTCCGGTGGCGTGATATTCACCGGCTCGATCGCCTCGACATGGTTCCACAACTCGGCGATGTGCGATGCGAGATGCGTGTCAGTCCCGAGCGCGGCCGCGATGACGACCAGGTGATAATCCTCCGTCGATGCGTGCAGCGACTCGGGCCACGGCTCGGTGTTCCAAAGCTCATAGCGTTGCTCCACGGCCAGCCATGCCTCAGCGGCGAGCACGGGAGTCTGTTTCAATGCCTCGTCCCAGTCAGAGCCGTCCGCATCGCCGCCGATGGTTCTCGCGGTGAGTTCGCCGCGGAGCAACTCGACCAATGCGTGAATCGAGGCCCTTTGCCAGACCCGCTCCCGCAGGAAGGCCCGTCCCTCATTCGTGTCGCCAGTGATACCGGCCTCGTCGATCATCGTGTGCGAGAAGATGGCGGGCTCCGCCCCACCAGAATCCGCGAACGCCTGGGACATCTGCGTCCGCACCGCGGGCTCGCGCACACCCGTACACCCCGTCAGCACCAAACCGACTACCACCGCACTACAACCATCATCCGAGTCCTCCGCGAAGCCATCCATCACATACTACCTAATCCCTGATTCCAAATCCCCTCCCCTTTGGCACGCCGTTTGTGTATCAACCCCTGTCGGCGGGCTGCTGTTCACGGATGAACAGGGTCAGGCCGCGAAATCAGGGGCCAGGGCATGGACTACGGCTTACAAATCTCAGCATCGGGAGCGCTCACCAGTCTCCACGCGCAAGATGTGCTGACCAACAACCTTGCGAATATCAACACCACCGGGTTCAAGCCATTGATGACCGGGACGATGTTCCGCGAAGCCGCCCGGATCGAGGACAACCTGCCGCACCTGAGCTCGAACTCGTTGCTCGAACGGCTCGGCTCGGGCGTGCTTTCTGCGCCCGGCATGGTCAACTTTGCGCAGGGGCCGCTGGAGCAGTCATCCTCTGAGTTCGATATCGCGATCCAGGGCGAGGGCTTCTTCACCGTCGGCGACCCGGGCAACCCCGCGCTCACCCGCGATGGGCGGCTCGCGCTCAACAGCAACGGACAGCTCGTCATGAGCGCCACTGGCACACCGCTTCTCGATGATGCGCAAAACCCCATCTTTATCGAGCGAGAGCAGGGCCCGATTCAGATCTCGTCCGATGGCGTCATCAGCCAGAACGGGCTCGAAGTGACCCAGCTGGGGATCAACGATGTCATCGATCGCTCGATTCTGGCACCGATCGGCGGGGGCATGTATGCCGGTCGCGGCGGCATGCCGCTGACACTGACCGAGGCGACAGGTCTGGTACGCCAGAACATGCTTGAGGGCTCAGGCGCCAACGAGATCGATTCGCTGATGAAGATCCAGAGCGCCTCACGCAAAGCACAGAGCAACATCGGGATGATCGACCTGCAGAACCGGCTGATCAGCCGAGCCATCAACACCTTTGGCCGAATCGCCTAAACAGATTATTGATAAGGAATTACGAACATGGCCATTATCGCGATGCAATCCGCGGCTTCCGGACTCCGAGCGCTCGACACCCGTCTGGATGTCATTGCCAACAACCTGGCGAATGTCAATACCGAGGGGTTCAAGTCCGCGCGGGCGAACTTCGAGGACCTTCTTTATATCGAGCGGGCGCAGCCGGGGGTTGAGAACTCGATTGGTGATGAACGACCGACCGGCCTGTATGTCGGTCTGGGCGTCAATGTCAGCGGCACCCAGCAGGACTTCACAACCGGCACCCCGATCTCGACCACCTCCCCGACCGACCTGATGATCGAGGGGCGGGGGTTCTTTAAGGTGCAGGTCGAGGACTCACTGGGCAATGGCGGCGAGGCCTACACCCGCAACGGGAACTTCCTGCGCAACAGCGATGGCGACCTTGTGCTCGCCAACTCCGACGGGCGCCGGCTGATCCCCAACATCAACATCCCCGAGAACGCGAGCGCGATCAGCGTGAACCCCGACGGGCGTGTGCTGTATCAGGTCCCGGGCGAAACCGAGCCCGCGGAAGCAGGGCAGATCACCATATCGATCTTCACCAACCCCACCGGGCTCAGCTCGGTGGGCGCAAATCTGTGGGTCGAATCGGCGGCTTCGGGGCCACCGATCGAGGGCGAGCCCAGCACGGAGAACTTCGGCAAGCTCCGCAACTCAGCACTTGAGGGTTCCAATGTGGACCCGTCGCGCGAGCTGATCGAGCTGATCCGCACGCAGCGGGCATTCGAGATGAACTCGCAGGCGATCCGAGCCGCGGATGAAACGCTGCAGGCAGTCGCCCAGCTCCGTCGATAATCCTAAGCCTCTGGATACAAGACACTTAAACTGAAACGACACGGAATGAAACACCTGATCACCATCCTGCTCGCGATCTTCATGCTCACGCCAACTGCGGCGCGGGGTGACGATGCTCCCAATCGGATCACCGAGGTGCGGGTGCATTCGACGGTTCGGCTGAAGATCACTGAGACGGATATCACGCTTGGAGACCTCGCGAAGCTCGATGGGCCGCAAGCCGCTCAACTCCAAGCACTTGTGATCACCATCGTTGACCCTATCCAAACGGGGCAATGGTCAACACTGCAGCTGGCGACCGTGCGTGAGCAGCTCAAAGCCGCGCCTGGAATCAACTTTGGTGCGATCATGATGCATGGGAGCGACATCCAGATCACCCGCGTGGCCGATCGCAGCAAGCCCCAGCCCCACACACAAACGGTTGATGAGCAACCCGCTCCAACCAGCAACACGCTGCTCCGCGAATACATCGAACGCTGGGTGTACGCTCGGCTCAAAGTTACGCCTCAAGAAACCCGCATCACATTCAATGAACGCGATCACTCGTTGCTGAGCACCCCCACCGCTGGCCGGGTCGTCGAGATCCGAGAGCTGGGGCGCTCAGACCTCATGTCGCTGGGGATCGTGGTCTATGAGCACGAACGTATCGTGCTGGAACGGACGATCCGGTTTGAGGCGCTCATCGAGCGGCCGGTGCTTGTCACCACCACCCAGATCAAGCGGGACACCCCGATTACGAGCGATACAACGCGGCTGGAAACGCGCTGGCTGCCCACCACCGAGCCGATCGCTGACCCGGCCAACTCGATCGGCCAGGTCACCGTGAGCACGATCGATCCCGGGAGCGTGCTGATTTCATCGATGATCGAGGCGCCGATTCTGGTCGATCGCGGCCAGATCGTCAGCGCTCGCTCGCTCGCCGGGAGCGTGAGTGTCTCGATCAAAGCCCGCGCACGCCAGTCGGGGCGGCTGGGCGAGATCATCGAGCTTGAGTCGCGCGATCGCACGCAGAAGTTCAACGCCCGCGTCGCTGGGCCGGGTCGAGTGGTGATCATGCACGACGCGACAGATTCACAACCCAGTGCCAGTAGCGCTATGTATGGGAGCCCATGATGCAGAACACGATATGGAACACGACGCTTAAATCGCTAAGCCCCTTGCTGGTCATGCTTTGCATGACAAGCCACACGCAGGCACAGAGTCTGTTCCTTGCTTCGGCGAACAACGCGAGCAGCGAGCCCACGCAGCCCTCCATTCTGCTGGGCGATGTGTCGCTGCATTACATCGAGGAACCCGATGTGCGTGTCATCAAGCAGCACGACATCATCACGATCATCATCGATGAGAACAGCAGCACGACCAGTTCCCAGTCGCTCGATACGAAGAAAGACTCGGGCTCATCGGCGAACATCAACGCGCTCGTCAACTGGATGCAGCTGCTGGAGTTACGACTTGAACAGGGCGACCTGCAGAATACCCAGCTGATCGATCTGAACACGGCCCGAGATTTCAAAGGCGAGGGCGATTACGAACGCAAGGATAAGTTCACCGCCCGCATCAGCGCCAAGGTGCTCGAAGTCAAACCCAACGGCACGCTCGTGCTCGAAGCACGCAAGAGCATCGCCCGAGACAGCGAGGTTTCAATGCTGGTGCTCTCCGGCTACGCACGCGAAGAGGACATCACCCAGCAGAACACGATCCTGTCGAGCCAGCTCGCGGATCTCAAGATCGATCTGCAGAACGAGGGCGACATCAAGGAAGCTTCGGAGAAGGGGTTGATCACCCGCGTGCTCGATTCGGTCTTCGCGTTCTAAAGCCCTTCCAGCAAACCAACTTACCCACCACCGGCACGCGTGCATCCTCACCAGATCGCACGCGTGCTTTTTGATGCGCACCGCCTGTTTCGTTTGGCACGCCGTTCGCGTATCAGCCCATCGGAAGGAATCCACACATGAGACGAAGGATCGTCATTTTCATCATCACTCTGGCGCTGGGCCTGCTCGCACATGAAGCGCACGCAGGCAAGACCTTGCGCGAGATTGCTCGCGTCAAGGGTCAGGGTGCCTCGGTTGTGCAAGGGCTGGGCCTTGTTGTCGGTCTTGACGGCACGGGCGACTCGGCTTCGGAGCTGGTTATGGCCCGCCCGCTGGCCGAAACCCTCAAGAACCTGGGCAATCCGGTGCCGGTGTCTGACCTGGGATCGGGCAAATCGGTCGCGTTGGTGATGGTGAGCTGCCGCATCCCGCGAGAGGGTGCCAAGTCCGACGATGTGTACGATGTCACGGTTTCGGTGCTCAACTCGGCCAAGGACCTCAGCGGCGGTACGCTGCTGATCACCCCACTGATCGGGCCGCGGCGCGAGCCGGTGGTCTATGCATTCGCCCAGGGCAAGCTGACGATCCCTGACGAGGAGATCACCACCAGTGCGCGGGTTGTGCAGGGTGCGCAGATGGTGCGCGATATCAACACCACGCCGAGCATCAGCGGGTCGTTTGATCTGATCATCGATCAGAGTTTTTCGGGCTGGGGTGCGGCGGCTTCGATCGCGTCTGAGATCAACCAGCAGTACCTGCTGACCGCGACGAGCATCGACAACACGGTCGCGACCGCGGTCGACGCGCGCACGATTCGGGTCATCGTCCCGATCACGGAGCGGGACCGCCCCGCGGCGTTCTTTGGGGACATCATGCAGACCGACATCGCCAGCGCCCTTCGCAAGCTGGGGGCGCAGGTCCGCTGCGACACCAGCACGGGGATCATTGTCATCACGGGCGATGTGCAGGTCTCGCCGGCGGTCATCACGCATAAGGACCTGCGGATCTCGACGACGATTCCGCCGCCGTTGCCCGACGATCCGCAGGAACTGACCAACGACTTCGCTTCGATCTACGCTGGCGACGACGAGGTGGACACCTCGCGGCTCCAGGACCTGATCATGGCGTTCGACCAGCTCGACATCCCGCCCATCGAGCAGATCAACATCCTCAAGATGCTGCACGATTCGGGCAAGCTTCACGCGAAACTGATCATCGACGGGCGAGAGTAAAGGAGCAGACATGAGCACCATCAGCACACGCTACAACACGGCTCTTGAGGTCCTCAGCGCGCCCAAGCGGCTGCCCGCAGTCACGATTGACAAAGATCTCGACGCGGAGGCGGTGAAGCGGGAGAAGATCGCTGAAGCGCGGAGGGCGGCCGAGGGATTGGTCGCGACGAGTTTCATCAAACCCATCCTGACCCAGGCCCGCGAGAGCAACAGTGCCCCCCCGCCGTTTGGGCCAACGCAGGCGGAGAAGCAGTTCCAATCGCTGCTCGACAACCGGCTGGCCGACGAGATCGTTCACTCGGCGCAGTTCCCGATCGTCGATCGCATGGTGCAGCGTTTCACGGGTCACCTTGAATCCACTGACCAATCCAAGCAGATCGACCTCAGCGCCTGATCGCACGCAGGAGCCAATGACATGCAGCCATCAGTGACCATGAAACGACCCGCCCCCGCGCCACAGGGACCGATCGATGCCGATCGGCTCGACGCGCTGCTGGGCCAGCTCGAAGACGAGCACCAGCTGCTGCTCGGGCTGGCGCAGGAGCACCGGGCTGCTATCGCGCATGCTTCGGTCGATGAGCTCAAGAAGATCACGATGCGCACGAGCGAGTCGCTGATGCGGGTGGCCCGGATCGAACAGCAGCGCCAGGCGCTGATCGCGCGCCAGGGCGAGCCGCTGGACACGCTTGATCAGCTGCTCGAACGCTTTGGCGAGCATGATCGGGTGCGAATCGGTGAACGCCGGGCACGGCTTCGCGCGTTGATCGAAAAGGTGCGCGATGAACAGATGGCGGTGAAGCTGGCTTCGGAGAACCTCGCGAATCACATGCGCGGATTAATGAAGCAGGTTGGGGCGTCGCTTTCACACACGGGGACCTACTCGCGCGGCGGGTCGGTTGATGTTGGTCGCACCCAGGTCGTAAGCGGCCTGGACACGGTCCGATGAGCACCACGGGAGCAAGGAGCAGCACATGAGTCTGACCTCAAGCATCTACATCGCCCGTTCGGCCCTGACCAGCTCGCAGCTGGGGCTGCAGGTGTCGTCGATGAACATGGCGAACGCCGCCAACCCCAACTACACACGCCAGATCGCGATGCTCGAAGCGATCCGCGGGCGGGTGAGCGAGCCCTACCAGATCGGGCAAGGCGTCGCGGTGACCGAGGTGCGCCGTCAGATCGACGAGGCGCTGCAGCGCCGGCTCTGGTCGGGCAACTCGGCCGAGTTCAGCAGCGCCCAGCAGTTTGGTGTGCTCTCACAGCTCGAGACGATTCTCAACGAGGGCACCGAGTTTGACATGTCGACCCAGCTCTCGTCGTTCTTCAACACATGGACCGAAGCGACGACCCTGCTTGATTCGCAGGCAACCATCAAGAACCAGGGTGAATCGATCGCGTCGTTTATCCGCAACATGCGCAGCGACCTGACGACCCAGCGCCGGCAGATCGAGGACCAGATCGATGCGCAGGTGCTGCGGGCAGATGATATTCTCGACGAGATCGCCTCGATCAACCGCACGATCACCGAGAGCGAGATCGGCCCGACCGAGGCGAGCGGGTTGCGCGATCAGCGTGATGCGCTGGTGACCGAGTTGAGCCAGCTGATCGATGTCGATGTCTTTGAGACCAACCAGGGCACCTACGACATCTATTCGGGATCGACACCGATCGTGCAGGGCGCTCGCAATCGTGGGATCGAGATCCAGCGTATCACCGACGACAACGGCGAGCTGAGTGTGCGCGTCGAGCTGCGTGCGGATTCCACACCGCTGCCGGTCAGCGGCGGCTCGATCGGGGGTTTGCTGGCCTCCCGCGATGGGGCGATCGATGCCACGCTCGAGAAACTCGACACGCTCGCGAGCCAGCTGATCTTTGAGGTCAACAAGCTGCACTCAACGGGCATTAACGAGAACTGGCTGACCAGCACAAGCTCCACCCTGCAGGTCTCGGGCACGGATCAAGCGCTGGCGCTCAACGACCCGAACAACAATAGTTTCGGCGATCTGCCCTTCGCGGCGGTCAACGGCGGGTTCACCGTCAATGTGCGCAACGCGAACGGTTCAAGCTCGACGACCCGAATCGATATCGACCTTGACGGGCTGGACAACGCGGGCCTGCCGGGCTTTGCGGACGACACGAACGCGGAAGATATCCGCGCGGCGATCGATGCGATCGATGGCGTCACGGCGAGCTTCGATTCGTCGGGGCGTTTGCAGATCGAGGCCGAGCCGGGGTTTTCGATGAGTTTCAGCGAGGACACCTCGGGCGTGCTCGCGGTGATGGGCGTGAACAGCTTCTTCACGGGTGACAACGCGTCGGATATCGGGGTACGCGAGGACCTTGAGGTGATGCTGGGGCGTCTGGATGAGACCGGGCAGTTCATCGCCAATGGGACCGCCAAGTTGATCGGCGATGTGGCGAACGAAGCCGTCGATGGGCTGGGCGGGATCTCGGTCAACAAGTTCTGGGCGCAGCAGACACAGGAGATCGCGTCCAAGACCTCGAGCGCTCGCAACAAGGCCAATGCGGACACGCTGATCCGTGAATCGCTCGACGCCCAGCGTGCCAGCGTCTCGGGCGTGAGCATCGACGAGGAATCGATCAACCTGCTGAGCTATCAGCGTCAGTACCAGGGCGCGGCCCAGGTCATCACCACAGCGCAACAGATGTTCGACACACTGCTGTCGCTCGTCTGATCGAGGAGGCATTCGCATGACAAGCTTCCCAACCAGCTTCTCCCGGGCCCCGACGCTCATCTTTTCGCAGCAGTCGATGAACGCGCTGGGACGCACGAACTACTCGCTTTCGCGGCTCAATGAGCAGCTCGCGACCGGGCTGAGTATCTTGCGCCCCAGCGATGATCCGATCCGCAGCGCGACCGTTTCAATCCTGGATAACCGACTCGAATATACCAATCAGATTCTCAAGAACCTGGAGTTCGCGGGCAACTCGCTGGGTGTGATCGATAACGCGCTGGGCGATGCCAAGTCGCTCATCGACGAGGCATACGCCATCGCTTCTGAGCAGCTTTCGAGCCCTTCAGACCCGGAATCACGCCAGAGCCAGGCGGTCATCATTGATTCGCTGCTCAACTCGCTCTTTAACATCTCCAACACCGAGTCGCTGGTGGGCTATGTGTTCGGGGGCACCAACCCCTCGTCGGCACCGGTTCGCTTTGAGAACGGCGGGTATCGGTTCAGCGGCGAGCGGGGCGGGCTGACCGCGGCGCTGGGGGCGATCTCGGATGTGCCGGTGACGCTGGGCGCAGACAACGCGATCGGGGCGCTGAGCAACCGCATCCAGGGCACGGTCGATCTCAACCCCGATCTGACCCTGGGAACCCGGCTCGACCGGCTCAGCGGGGCACGCGATCTGGGTGTGAGCACCGGGACGATCAACTTCAGCTATGGCGGCGGACCCACGGCCCAGATTAATCTGGCCGGGTCGGACACGATCGGCGATGTGGCTGACACCATCGAAGCGGCACTGATTCAGTATGAAACCGACAACGGCGTGACGATCCTGGGCCCCGGCGGGGTCGGGATCAGCGGCGGATCGCTGAGCTTTGACATCGCTGGCGGGGGGAACCTCGATTTCACCGATCAGCAGGGCTCGTATGTCGGGGCTGATCTCGGGCTCGTGCAGAACCCGGCGGTGCCGTTCACAACCGTAGCCAACACTGGGCTGGGGCTCGATCCTCGGCTGGACTGGACCACCCCCATCACGGCGTTGCAGGGGCTGGGGGGCGCGGCGCTTGGCGAGATCCAGCTCAATAATAATGGTCAGAGCTTCACCATTGATCTTTCAAGCGCGACGACGCTGGGGGATGTGAAGAGCGCGATCGAAGCCGCGAGCGAGGGCGTGCGGGTTCAGATCAGTGAGGATGGTACGGCCCTGAACATCATCACCGAGACGGCGGGCACGAGCAATCTGGCCCTGTCGATCAGCGAGGTTGCGGGCGGCAACGACACAGCGACCCTGCTGGGCATCCGGTCTTATGCCGCAGATACGCCCTTGAGCGTGTTTAATGATGGTCGCGGGATCGATATCGCCGAGGGCAACCCCACGGCGTCGAAGAACGAGGATTTCAGCATCAAGCTCGGCGACGGGTTCGAGATCACGATCGACCTGAGTTCGAGCGATATCGCGACGGTGGGGACGCTGATCGCGGCGGTCAATGCCCAGGCGGATGCGCAGTTGACAGCAGCGGGTCGACCGACGACGGACTTTGAGGCCCAGCTTTCGGCCACGACCAACGGGATCGAGTTCACGCAATCGGCGGCCGTTGGGGCTTCTGGGCCGATTTCGATCGCGCCACAGCAATCTGCGGCGGCCGAGCAGCTTGGCCTGCTCGATGGGTCGCTGAGCGGCGGGGGCAACACGCTGACCTCGACCGATCGGGCAGGGGTGCGGGTGAACAACCTGTTCACGCACCTTATGGATCTGTCCGAGGCGTTGCGATCGAACGACACGATTGGCATCCAGATTGCGTCAGAGAACATGAAGGCGTCGCTCGACGACCTGATCCAATCGCAAGCGATGGTCGGGGGGTACGCCAGACGGGTTGATGAGGAGGTTGTGCGTCAGGAGGACAAGAGCGTGCTCGATCTGGCGATGCGATCTCAGCTACGGGATCTGGACTACGCGCAAGCATCGTCACGCTTCGCGCAACTTCAGCTCCAGGCACAGGCGACGATGAGCGTGATCGGGCAATCGCAGTCACGCACGCTCTTGGATTTCTTGGGCTAAGCCCCTGATGACGGCCCGGCGGGTGAGAACCCCGCCGCGGCGGATTGGATCGAGACTGCCCGCTGATCGGCCAAGCGGGATGGTCAAGACAGGATGTCGCCCGGCGTGGTACGCCGGCGTCGATCTGAACAGGACCGGCCGAAATGATCGGAGCGCACACATGGAAGTGCGGACTACGAGATTTGGTGTGATCGATATCGCGGAGGACCGCGTGATCACCTTCCCCGACGGGTTGCTTGGCTTTGCGGACAGGAAACAGTTCTGTCTGTTGCAGCCGGGTGACGATGCATGCTTCTTCTGGCTCCAATGCGTCGATGATGCGGACCTGGCCTTCGTGGTCACGGACCCGACATTCTTCGAGCAGGACTACTCGGTGCCGATCAGGCCCGAGCAGATGCAGGAGCTGAGTATCCAGAAGCTTGATGACGCGCAGGTGTTCGTCATCGTCAACAAGATCGGCGATCAGCTCACGGGCAACTTCCAGGGCCCGCTGCTGATCAACACGCTGACCAAGGTCGGTCAGCAGATCGTGATGGCCGAGAAGCGCTGGACGACCCGGCACCCGCTGATGCGGGTGGCGAGCGGGGCGACCCAGACCGTTTCGGCCTGAGCATCTGCTGAGAACACGAGAAGGACCGACCTCGCGAATCGTTCGTGTGTACGCGCCCTTGCGGCGCAGCGTGGTCTGTGTGTCCTGATGAAGTCGACTGGGCTGAACGAGCCAGTGGACCGGCGAACCGAACCAACCCGCGTCGCGTGAGCACACACGCAAGCGGCCGAGAGCAAGGAGTGAACGCATGCTTGTGCTCTCAAGGCAGCGTGACGAAACCATCATGATCGGGGACGAGATCGAGATCTCTGTCGTCGATATCCGAGGCGACAAGGTTCGTCTCGGGATCAACGCCCCGACCCGGATCGCAGTGCACCGCAAAGAGGTGTACGACGCGATCAAACGGGAGAACACCCAGGCGGCCAGACTGGGTGCGAGCGACCTCGATTCGCTGGCACAAACAATCAAGCCCGGGCCGGCGCGTCGCGTCGTGCGTGAGCAAGACCAAGGTCAGAGCGGGCCGGCCGGCATGCTCGGCGCGACACGGGTCACACCCAGCGTCAACATCGCACCAACGGCCACCCAGGACAAAGACACCGCTTAACCCGATCGTTCCACACAGGCACGAACACCGCAATCACGGAGGATTGCCATGACACGCATCAACACAAACATCCCGAGCGTCATCGCGCAGCAGCGCTTGAACCGATCTGGAGCGGACCTTCAGGTCCGGCTCGAGCGGCTCTCGACCGGTCTGCGCATTAACCGAGGCAAGGACGACCCCGCTGGCCTGATCATCTCAGAGCGGTTGGGCACCGATATCTCGAACATCGAACAGGCCATTAAGAATGGAGAGCGCGCTAGCGCCGTCATCTCGACCACCGAGGGCGAGCTCACCGAGATCACCGACCTGCTCAACTCGATCAAGGCCCTGGCCGTCGAGGCGGCCAACACCGGCGCTCTCTCGGAAGAGGAACGCGCGGCAAACCAGCTGCAGATCGACTCGGCGATCCAATCGATCACCCGCATCAGCAACACCGCCACCTTCGGCGGGCTCAAGCTGCTCGACGGGTCGCTCGATTACATCACCTCGGGCATCACCAGCTCGGAGATCTCGCAGGCACGCATCACCGCCGCGAGCTTTGTGGGCTCGACCAACATCAATGTTGATGTCGATGTGATCTCGTCGGCCCAGAGGGGCAATCTCTATCTCACCGGCGACAACAGCGGCGTGCCGGGCGGCACCAACGGCGAGATCCTCTCACAAACCACCATCCAGATCCGCGGCCCCGAGGGGGTACGCGAGCTGGTGCTGACATCGGGGCAGACATTCGCCTCGGTCGTCAACTCCGTCAACTCACTCAGCGAGCTCACCGGCGTCGAGGCGGCTTTGATCAACGGCAACGCCAACTCGGGCATCGTCTTCCGATCGACCGAGTATGGCACCGACGCGTTTGTCAGCGTGGAGCGTATCGACAAGCCCACAGTCGCGGCTGACGACAACTTCAATCTGTTCAAGCTCGATTCCAATGCCGGGATCCCCGCCAACGGCGTGCCCTGGGGCGATCCGAACCTCGTGGCGGGCACCCGCGACGCGGGCGCTGATGTGTCCGCCCTGATCAACGGCATCCTGGCGACGGGCGATGGGCTCAGTGTGTCCATCAACTCACCCTCGCTGGGCATGGAGCTGCTGCTCAACGAGGCGTTCGCGACCGATCCCAGCGCGACATCGTCTACCTTTGATATCACCGGTGGCGGCTCGCTCTTCCAGCTTGGCCCAGATATCACCGCGTTGCAGCAGACCAACATCGGTATCCAGTCCACCTCGTCGGAGAGTCTGGGCGGGACGCTGGTTGGCGGCGATCTGCAGTTCCTCTCCTCGCTGACCAAGGGCCAGGTGAACTCGCTGGATTCCGCGGCCTCGCGCAACGACTTCTCGGGTCTTGAGAGCATCGTGGATTCGGCGATCGACGAGGTCTCGATCCTGCGTGGCCGATTGGGTGCGTTCGAGCGAAATGTGCTCGATACCAATAACCGTTCGCTGCAATCGGCGTACGAGAACCTGACGGCGAGCCGCTCGATCATCCGCGATGCCGATTTCGCGAAAGAAACGAGCGCCCTGACCCGGGCCCAGATTCTGCAGAGTGCGGGCACGAGTGTGCTCTCCTTGGCGAATCAGCAGTCGCAGCAGGTCTTGCAGCTGCTGGGCTAAAACTGAGTTCGACATCCTGAAACTCTTCTCAAAGCCCCCTTTCGAGGGGGTTTTTTGATGCGCGGAAAAGAGAATGGGTTTGGGATCGACGCGTGGGTCCGGATAATGCGACCGCAAAAAAGAGATCCAAAAACAGTGCTGTAACTTCATTGCCCTCTCGGACTCGACGATCTCCTGAGCGTCCATGACTTTTCGCATGGATCAAGCCTTGTGCGACGGAGCAGCGAGGCAGGAGCAAAGGCAAGTGTCCTTTGCCCATTGATCGGAGACCCAGTCTCCGGTGAAACACGGAGGTTGTCAGCAAATGAGTCGCATCAACACAAACGTATCGTCATTGACCGCACAGCGCGTGCTTGGTCAGAACAACGCCTCGCTCGGCCAGTCGCTTGCTCGCCTGTCGACGGGTCTTCGCATCAACCGTGGTAAGGATGACCCCGCGGGTCTGATTGCCAGTGAGAACCTGCGTTCGGAGAAGGCCGGTATCAACGCCGCCCTCAAGAACTCCGAGCGTGCCGACCAGGTCGTGAACATCGCTGAAGGTGGTCTCCAGGAGGTCTCGAACCTTCTGACCGAGCTTCAGGGCCTGCTCACCACCTCGGCAAACACCGCCGGCCTGAGCGCGTCAGAGAAGGAAGCAAACCAGCTCCAGATCGACTCGATCCTTCAGACCATCGACCGCGTTGCAGGCGCTACCTCGTTCCAGGGCACCAAGCTCCTGAACGGCAACTTTGATTACCAGGTCACCAGCGTCAACGCCGGTGTCAGCGACATCAATGTCCGCGGTGCCAAGTTTGACGGCGCCAGCCAGGCCGTCGAAGCCATTATCACCCAGTCGGCCCAGCAGGGCGGCCTGCTGCTCTCGTTCGGTGCTACCGAGTTGAACCTCAACGGCACCAATGGCAGCTTCACCATCGAAATCGCTGGCTCGGTCGGCAACCGCGAGCTGCAGTTCGCTTCGGGCAACACTGTCACCCAGATCGCCGCGGCGATCAACTCGGTGTCAGATGTGACCGGCGTCACCGCTTCGGCATCAGCAAACACCGTTGCACTCGAATCGGTTGACTTCGGCTCAGACGAGTTCGTCTCGGTCGATGTGATCGACGCCGCCTCGCTCAACACAGCGGTTGCCGGTGCCAACATCGCCGGCTACGCTGGCGACTTCGCGGACACCTCAGACCTGACCGCAGCAGACACCTTCGCCTCGACCCCGGCTGCCAACGGCATCCGTGACGACGGCCAGGACATCGCAGGTACCATCAACGGTCTGCTCGGTGTCGGTACCGGCAAGACCCTCTCGGTCGCCTCGGACTTCCTCGACCTTGAGTTCACCGCAAGCACTAGCGCTTCGCAGACCCTCGGCGGTCTGGCCGCGTTCAGCATCACCGGTGGTGGTGCCGACTTCCAGCTCGCATCGAACATCGACATCGGCGGCAAGACCTCGATCGGTATCAAGGACATCTCGACCCGCAAGCTGGGCACCACCGGCCTGGGCTTCCTTGATGACCTCGCTTCGGGCAAGTCGTTCAATGTGGTCGACGGCAACAACCTCGACAACGCTCAGAAGATCGTTGCAGAGGCCATCGATCAGGTTTCCTCGACCCGTGGTCGTCTGGGTGCATTCCAGAAGAACACCGTCGGTGCAACCATCCGTTCGCTGGGCATCGCCCTCGAGAACACCACCGCTGCAGAGTCGGTCATCCGTGACGCAGACTTCGCAAGCGAGACCGCTTCGCTGACCCGCAACCAGATTCTGGTTCAGGCCTCGACGAACATCCTCTCGCTGGCGAACTCGCAGCCCCAGCAGGTTCTTTCGCTACTCGGCTAAGACCTCGCTGAAACTCTTTCTGAGCTGACACTCCACGCCCCGGGTCACCCATGACCCGGGGCGTTTGTGTTGCGCACAGCGGCTGATTGTCGATGTCAAAGGGGTGTCCAACGCCTCAGACCAACGCGTGCAGCAACTCAGCGAACCCATGCAGCTGGCGCGCCGGGGGTTCATCAACTTCATCCGCATCGAGTGCGGGCTGCTGCCTGCGACGATCGTGGCCTATACCCGCGATCTCGAGCACCTGATGCTCGATCTGCAGCAGCGCGGGATCGATGATCCGACCGGCACACTCCCGGAGGCGCTGATCGGGCATGTGCGCAGCATGTCGAGCGAGCGGGGCTACAACGGGAGCACGGTGGCTCGTCATATCGCGACGATGAAAGTGTTCTTTCGCTGGATGCTCGCGACGGGGCGGATCGAGAACAACCCAGCAGACCATCTTGACCAGCCGATGAAATGGAAGCGTCTGCCCGGCGTGCTTACGCCCTCGCAGGTGCGCAAGTTGCTCACCGCGCCAAAGCCCCCTGAGAAACCAGCGAAGGGTGCCCCGCCGCTGTGGTTGCGTGACCGGGCGATCCTGGAGCTGATGTACGCCTCGGGGCTCCGGGCCAGCGAGGTCGGGCAGGTCGGGCTGATCGATGTCATTGAGAAGGTCGGCGTGGTGCGTGTGCTGGGCAAGGGCGACAAGCAGCGGCTTGTGCCGATGGGCAGCCCTGCGCAGCGGGCGATGGCGCAGTATCTGCAAGAATGCCGCCCGCTGCTGATCACGGCCGAGCGAGCGGCGGAGAATCGTGACAAGGGCAAGCTGTTTCTCTCCCGCACCGGCCGCCCGATCGAACGGGTGCGTGTGTGGCAGATCGTGAAGCACTGGGCCAAGCAGGCCGGGCTGCCCAAGGCCTACCCGCACATGCTTCGCCACAGCTTCGCGACCCACCTGCTCGCGGGCGGGGCCGATCTGCGGATCGTGCAGGAGCTGCTGGGGCATAGCGACATCACGACAACGCAGATCTACACCCATGTGGACCGCACCAAGCTGCACCACACGGTCCGCACGATGCATCCGAGGGGCTGAGCCGCTTGTGCCCGCGGGTCGCAGCGTGTATGGTGGACACTGACCAACCGGAGGTGCCCTATCGATACCGAAGCCATCATGAAGCTCATTGCCATCGTGCTCTACACCGGGACTTTGCTGGTGATCGGGTATCTCGCGTCCAAAAAGATGCACGACATCCGTGACTACTTCGCTGGTGGCAAAAAGCTGGGTTTCATCAATGTCGCGTTCTCCAGCCGCGCAACGGGCGAGAGCGCGTGGCTGCTGCTGGGGCTCACGGGGATGGGCTTTGCGGTGGGCGTGCAGGCGTTCTGGATCGTTGTGGGCGAAATCATCGGCGTGGGCGGGGCGTGGCTCTTTATGGCCAAGCGGTTCAAGCGGATGACCGATCGCTACGACTCGATCACCGTGCCCGACTATCTTGAATCACGCTTCCGCGACAACGGGCACTGGCTGCGTCTGATCGCCGCCGGGGCGCTGGTGATCTTTGTGCCCATCTATGCCGCAGCGCAGGTCCACGCGGCGGGCGGGGCGTTCTCTGACTTCCTCGGCTGGAACCATTACCTCGGCGCAGCATTCGGCTTCGCGATCGTGCTGCTCTACATCACGCAGGGTGGGTTCACAGCCGTCGTCTGGTCCGATGTTTTCCAGGGTACGCTGATGCTGCTCGGGCTCGTGGCGCTGCCCATCGTGGCGCTGCTTGAGATCGGCGGCGTGACCAACACGCTCGATACCATCCGCTCGATCAACCCGGACCTGCTGGCCCTGCACGGGCCCGGTCCCTTCACCGAGGGCGGCGATCAGATCCCCGGCGAGGGCGCGTGGAACGCCAACAGCATCTTTGCAACGCTGGGGTTCTTGGCGATCGGCATCGGGTTCCTCGGCTCGCCGCAGGTGTTTGTACGCTTCATCTCGATTAAATCGGAGAAGGAGATCAACAAGGGCACGCTGGTGGCGATCAGCTGGACGACGCTGGCGCTGAGCGGCGCGGTGCTCATCGGGATCGTGGGCCGAGCACTGTTTCTCCCATCAGAAATCGCGCCCGGCTCGGCCACAGTTGAGGGTGCACAGGACGGCATCCTGCCGTACATGGCCGAGGTGCTCATGCCCGCGTTCTTCACGGGGCTGTTCATCGCGATGGTGCTTTCTGCGATCATGTCCACGATCGACTCGCTGCTGGTCGTCGCATCGTCGGCCGCGGTGCGTGACTACTGGCAGAAGACCCGCCACCCGGACATGGACGACGAGCGGTTGGTCTCTACCAGCCGCAAGCTGACGGTGATCCTGGCCCTGATCGCGTTTGGGCTGGGCATGGGCATCCTGCTTTATGATAAGGAACAGGGGATCTTCTGGACGATCATCTTCGGCTGGTCGGGCATCGCCGCGACCTTCTGCCCGACGATGATCCTGTCGTTGTTCTGGAGCAAGCTGACCTCGCTTGGTGCCAAGTGCGCGATGATCGCCGGCTTCCTGAGCGTGCCCTTCTTCAAGTTCGTCGCGCCCGCGATCTTCAACGCGGTCGGCATGGAGGAGTACACCGATCACCTCGAAAAGCTCGAAGTGTTGCTGCCGAGCATCCTGATCGGGTTCATCGTGGCGATCGTGGTGTCGCTGCTCGATAAGAAGGGGCAGGCACAACTGATCGGCATCGAGGATGACATGCGCTTCGCCAAAACTGGTCAGGAGTAAGTCGCGGCGAGCCGCTTCTCCAACCCCCGCACGAACACCCCCACCGCCTCAGGAAAGTGCGGGAAGAAGAGCGAGGGTTCGAGCATCTCAAGCTCCGCGAGCAGCAGCGAGCCGTCGTCGTCGGGGATCACATCGACCCGCGCATACAGATGGTCCTTGCCGGCGGCGGCCATCACCCGACCCGCGATGTCGTGCATCTCTTCACTGATCGAATCGCGGAGGAACACCTGCTCGGCCTGATCGTGGAAACGCGGGCGCTTCTCGACGGCGTGGGTGATGATGCCGTCGATCACGACGATCGCGGTCTCGCCGACCGTGTCCACGCTGGGGATGTAGCGCTGGATCATCATCTCGCGCTGAGCGATCATCTCGTCGAAGAAGGACTGGGCCTCGTCGAGGGTGCCGATCGTGAAGGCGCGGGTGCCGAAGGAGCCGGCGGAGATCGTGGGCTTGATGACGATCCGCGACCATCCGTGGTGCTCGCACACGCTGGCGACCGATGCCGTGGTCCCGCGATCGAAGAAGACCGTGGGCACGATCGCGATGCCCGAAGCGCGGAGCTGGGAGAGATAGCCCTTGTGCAGATTCCAGGTCAGCGTCTCGGGCGGGTTGATGAAGCGGGTTTGGGCGCTGGCGTGGGTGATCCAGTCGCGGAACGCGTCGAGGTGCCAGGCGTAGTTCCAAGGGGCGCGGATCAGGGCGACATCGAACGACGACCAGTCCACCGAGGGGTCGTCCCACCCTGCGATCTGTGTCTTGTGGCCAAGCTCGACCAGCGCCGAAATCAGCGGCTGCTCGTCGAAATCCGGCTCTGGCAGGTTGACGCAGCTCACATAGGCGATCTTCATGGGGCCCTCCTCAAGGCCCAGCGTAGACCTGATAAACGGGCTGGTCACGAATCAGGGCGTAGGATTGAGAACCCGCGACCGGGCCGCTATACTTTCAGTGTTTCCTGAAAATACGCCATCCGACGAGACGCCGATGACCACCATCTATCAACCATTGCCCGAGTTTCCCGCCCACAGCGCTCAGGACCCGGGGCTGCTGCGAGCCGTCTCCGAGGGCCAAGCCCGCCTGACCCCCGAGCAGGGGCTGGAACTGCTCACTCACGCGCCGCTGCACACACTCGGGCGATACGCGGATGCCCGCTGCCGCACGATCCACGGCAACCATGTGCGCACCTTTATCATCGACCGCAACATCAACTACACCAACATCTGCACCGCCAAGTGCATCTTCTGTGCGTTCAAACGCAAGGGCGACGAGCACGACGCCTATACGCTTGAGCACGAGGAACTGTATCAGAAGGTCCAGGAACTCAGCGACATCGGCGGCACGCAGATCCTCATGCAGGGCGGGATGAACCCCAATCTCTCATTGGATTGGTACCTCGAGCTGCTCAACGGCATCCGTGAGCGCTTCCCGCATGTGAAGATACATGCGTTCTCGCCTCCAGAGCTCATCGAGTTCGTGCACTTCTTCAACCCGCCTGGAAAGTCGCTGGTCGAGAAAGTCCAGTGGGTGCTGATCCGGCTCAAAGAAGCGGGCATGGGCTCGCTGCCGGGCGGCGGTGGTGAGATCTTTGCCCACGCAGTGCGGACCAAGATCGGCATGGGCAAGTGCGACATGGACGCGTGGCTGCAGGTGATGTACGCCGCCCATTCGCTGGGCATGTTCACCAGCGCTTCGATGATGTACGGCCACATCGAGGGCTACGCCGACCGCATCCACCACATGCGCTCCGTGCGCCACTGGCAGGACAAGGCGATCAGGGACTTCGGCACCGGGCAGGTGCCCACGCAGGTCGCCAGCGACCCGACCGTCAAGAACCCCGAGACCGGCGGGCACTACCTCGGCTTTATCTCCTGGCCCTTCCAGCCCGACAACACCTCGCTGGGGCGGGTGCCCCAGTGGCCCACGGCCGACGACATCGACCTCGAGACGGGCGAGACCCTGCCGTTCCCCGGCGATGTCGTCGCCCAGCTCGACGGCAGCGGCACCAAAGACATGGACAATCGCTTCGGTCGTCGCCTGCGTCTGGCCGGCTCAACGGAGTACCTGCGTACCCAGGCGGTCAGCCGGTTGATGATGGACAACATCTATTCGATCGGTTCGAGCTGGGTGACGATGGGGCCGCACATCGGGCAGGTGGCGCTTCGGTTCGGTGCCAACGACATGGGCTCGGTGATGATGGAAGAGAATGTCGTTTCGTCGGCGGGCACGACCTATTGCCTCGACGAGGCGGTTTTGTGCCGCCTGATCCGTAATGCGGGGTTCATCCCCGCCCAGCGTGACACGGTTTACGATGTCATCAAGACCCACACCGGGCCGGAATCGCCGGATTTGCGGGTAACGGACTGGTCGCAGCACCGCACCAAGCGCTTGCACATCGAGAGCGAGACGGAGAAGGCGTCGACTGTGTCAGTGACAATCGGCCAAAGCGACAACTGAGTCTGACTGCGTCCGAATGATAAACGCGCATAGGAACAGGCGATATACTCGCATCCGTGTCCATACGCCTGCTCCAGATTGTGACCCCGGCTGATCGCCATGACGAGTTGCTCAAGCTGCTCGATGAGGCGAACCCGCCGTCGAGTTGGTCCGCGGAGATCGACCAGGAACGCATGCTCACCTCGGTGCTGACGCGCATGGAGTTGGTGGAACCCATAAGCGATGCTGTTCAGGAGGCGTTTGAGGGTTGCGATTGCTTTCGGATCGTGCTGCTGCCAGTCGAAGCGACACACCCAAAGCTGCCCGAGCCCGAAAAGGAAGACGACCCGGATCTCCAAGAGGAGAAATCCTGGTCGCCACGATTCGGACGGGTATCGCGTGAAGAACTCATTGAAGACATCGAAGGTTCGTCAAAGACCACTCCGGTCTTCCTGATCATGGTCGCGCTCGCCTCGATCGTGGCCAGTGTCGGCCTGATTAAGGATTCGCCGGCAATCATCATCGGTGCGATGGTGATCGCCCCGCTGCTCGGACCCAACATGGCGCTGGCGCTGGGCACCACGCTTGGCGACCTGAAGATGATCCGGACCGCGATCCGCTCGAACCTGATCGGGCTTGGGCTGGCGCTAGCGGTCTCTGCGCTGTTTGGCTGGTTCGTGAATATTGATTCGATGGGCGATGAGTTGACTGCCCGCACGGTGGTTGATCTTGGCGATGTGCTGCTCGCGCTCGCGTCGGGAGCCGCGGGCGCAATCGCGTTCACCTCGGGCGCGCCCGCGACGATCGTGGGCGTGATGGTCGCGGTTGCACTGCTTCCGCCCACCAGCGCGTGCGGGATGCTCGCGGGGGCCGGCGGGTGGTATCGATCGGGTGAGGCCGCGACGCTCGCGGCGACCAACATCGTCTGCATCAACCTCAGCGCTACCGGCGTGTTCTTCATCCAGGGCGTCCGCCCAAGCAGCAGCGCCTGGATCGAGAAGGACAAGGCAAAAAAAGCGAGCATCAAGGCGCTCGCGACGTGGACCTTCGCACTGCTCGCGTTAGCGGCGCTGATTGTGTTTGCCTGGACAGACTAGTTCGTGCTGTCGTCGTCTATGTCGTCACCTACTGGATAAGAAAGACCGCCCGGACATCGCCGGGCGGTCTGGGGTTATATGAGATTGGTGTGTGCGATCAACCGCGTCGGCGGCGTGCACCAACCATCAGTCCCATGCCAGCGAGCCCGAGCACACCGGGTGCGGGGAGGACCTGGGTGATCTGGCCGCGCACCTCGCCGCCGGGGAAGGCGTCGGTGTGGAAGTTGACATACATGTTCCCTGCGAACAGCTCGTCGATATCGCCCTGAGACATGTTCTCCCAGACGGCCGAGCCGCTCAGATCCCATGTATCGGTGGCAAAGCCGAAGACAATCGGACCGTTCGAACCGGCGGGCGCGTTGTGGATGTGCGCTCCGGGTGCAGCGGGATTCCCGACCAGATTGTCGGTGATGAGCCACTGGAACGAGAAAGACTGGTCATCGCTGTCGTAGACGCCTGCCAAGAAACCCAGCGCAGGTGTATCGGCGGATGGAACTTCCTGATCGCCGCTGATATCGGCGCTGAAGACGAATGTTTCGGCCTGCGCACCGGTGCACAAGGCGAGCGAGGCGGCGGCTACGGAAAGATTGATTTTATTGAGCATTGAATGGCTCCTCTCGAGAAATGAACTTGGCAGGCGTTCCCTCTGATCGCGCTGCACGCATCGATAATGTGGAGTCATTGCGCGGCATCATCCACCAAAGCAGAACTTTGGGCTTGAGATAAATTGAACTTCATGCAGACACGCACCGGAACGGGGGATGACACCCGCCTCGCGTTGATTCACTCTTCTCGGAAGATGATCTTCATCGAGATCTCGATCGTTGATTCAGGATCAGCGGGATCGAGTGCTTCGAGTTGCTTGCCGGATGCACGCCATTGATAGATCGCGTTGATCAGCGGCTCGTCCACGCCCTTGCTCCCGGTGTCGTAGGTGTACTTTTTGTCTTGGTCGTACAAGAACTTGGCGCTGCGCACACGGCCCTGGGCATTGAATCGGATCAGGACGATCGGGTTGCGGGGGAGCTGGGTGAAGCGCACCGAGGCGGGGAACTTGGGCTCGACGGGCTTGATCTCGAGCCCCTCGCCCGCAAGCGGTTGGTTGAGCGAAGTTGCGCGGACCTCTTGGGCCTTGCGGATGATCGTGGCGATCGATTCTCGATCATCTTCCTGCCCGGGCTTGCCGGCCTGCGTCGCGTCGCTGGGCGGCTTGGGCTGGGCCTGTTGCTCAGTTTGCTGTTGGGTCTGCTGCTGGGTTTGCTGCTGGGTCTGCGGTTGGGCCTGCTGAGGAACGGGCGGCCCTTGGATCGCTTGCGTGGTTGGTGTCGGCTCAGCAGTTTCGGCTGTTTCGGTCAACTCAGGTGATTCGGTTTGAGTGGGCGGATCGGCCTCTTGGGACTGGGTCTCGATTGCGATCGGAATCTGCGGTTCTTGATCGCGTGGAGTCTCCTCGATACGCACCGGATCTGGGCTTTGGGGCTCTGGAGTTGGTTCTGCGACTGGTTCAGCGGGCTCGGGCGTGGTTTTGGGCTCGGGCTCGAGTTCTGGCTCTGGTTCTGGCTCTGGCTCTGGCTCTGGCTCTGGCTCGGTAGGCACTGCCTCTGGTTGGGGAGTTGGCTCAAGTGCTTGCTCAGCCGATTGTTCGACTGGCTCTTCGACGGGTTGCTCGATTGGATGTTCGTTTGGTTGTTCGATTGGTTGGGCTGGCTGCGCCGCGGTCGATGGTTCTTGGTTGGGGGTTTGGATTGGGCTCGGTGCTGATGGCATTGCCTGTGACTCGCTTCCTTGCACGATGGCGAGTTCGGCCTGCTCGACCGTCGATTCCTTGCCCTCGCCCTGCACCGGATCACGTGTCACGCCCAGCCAAGAGATGGATGCGGTCGATGACTCTGCGCGCCCGAGTCTGAGCGGAGGATCCGCCGGGAGGATCGGATCGGGGAGCTTGGGGATCGTGATCCCATCCGACGCGCCCCGCGAGGGCTGGGTGCGTTCCGCGAGATAGACCCCAGCGCCCACGGCTGTCACAAGATGAACACACACGCTGAGCACAATGCACAGCAGCATCACTGAGCCGGTGACCCGGGGCGACATTGATCGCTGGATGGGTGTCGACACTGACATATCAATCTCTACGGCTGATCAGGGACCAAAGGTTCAGATTCGGGCTCTGCTTCCCGTCCGATGAACGAGAAATCTCTCAAATCAGCGGCTACAAGGGCATCCATTAGCTCGAACACGATTCCAACTTCGGTTCGAACATCTACAGCCAGCAGTAGTGGCGCATCGGGCTGCGTTTCTCGCATCGCCAGCACCCGTTCAACCACCTGATCGAGGGGAGTGGGCTCGCGATTGATCACGACTTCCCCTGCCTCGTTGACGGAGATGGTGATCGGCGTCACCCGCTCGGCGGGTTGGCCCGCGGTCAGCTCGGGCAGGCGCACATCGAGCACATCGGCCCGCACCATCAGCACGATCGAGAACACGAAGAAGGTCAGCAGCAGGAAGACCACATCGATCATGGGTGTAAGCTCGACGCGTGCGTCATCGCCCAGTCGCCGGACGCGCCGGTTGAGTCTGCCGTGGCTTGACATGCTCATCCCTCCGCCTTTCGGACATAGCTGCGCCCGCCCCACTTTGTGGGCGTGCCCCGGGCCAGATCGTTGGCAGCATCCCAGAAGATGCGGCCTGTGAAGAGCCCACCGATGAAGACGAGCGGGACATCACGCATCGGCGCGTGGCTCATGCGGTAGATCATGCCCAGCCCGACAAGCCAGCTGATGATCCCCAGCAGCCCCAGCGAAAGGGCGATGGCGTCGATGCCATCGAGCAATGAGAGCGCCACGAGCACAACACACAGCGCGGGGAGCACGGTGGTCAAGATCGGAATGCGAAGGGCGTAGCGACGCAGCCGTTTGACCTCCCGGTTCGCCGATTCTGTGTAGATGCGCTTCCAGCCGCGGGTGTACTCGGGCCAGGTGTCGTACATGCGGCATCGGAGCATCCTGTCTGCCATGAGCAGGCCGCCGCGATAGTTCTGATACATGATTCGACGCGCGAACGCGATGTCCTCGAGGATCGCGTCGCGTACCGATTCGTGCCCGCCGATTGCTTTGTAGACCTCCGCGTTGAACATCATGAACTGCCCGTTGGCAAATGCCCGTTGATATTCATCGGCACGGTTCACACGCAGCAGCGGGTACTGGCGAGCAAGCTCGAAGGCGGTGATCGGCTGGACCACACGCTCGAACCATGACTCGCTGTTGAGGGTGGAGAGCAAACTGAAGAAATCGAGCTGTCGATCACGCATCAGGGCGATGCACGCACGCACACATGCGGCGTCCATCTGGGTGTCCGCATCGGTGAAAATCAGCACCTCGGTGTTGCGGGCGTGCTCGCTGTGTTCGAATGCGCAGTGAGCGGCGTGTACCTTGCCCGCCCAATCGTCGGGGCACTGGTTGATCTCGATGATCTCGAATCGGTCATCGTCGCCGATCGCCTTGCGGGCCACCCCGCTGGTGTCGTCGGTGCAGCGGTCGAGCGCGAGCACGACACGCATGCGGTCATAATCCTGCTCGCGGAGTGACGCGATGAGCGTGGCGATGTTGCCCGCCTCGTTGTGGCACGGAACGATCACGCAGACGCGTTGCGTGGGCGGTCGGCGTTCAGCGATCGCGATGCCAGAGCGGGCAGTGGGCAGCAGTCTTTGCGTCCGCCAGACCTGCACCCCCACGGCCAGCCAGTAGGTCATGCACATCACCGCGCAGAGCATCAGAACCATAATGACAACATCGGGAAGCATTGCTTGATGTTAGGGGTCCTGAGACCACGAGCATGCCGGATGTCTCAGCGGGAAAATCGTGTGCCCGCCTGTTTCAGCGGGCACACGCAGAAGCTTGAGTCCTCAACGCAAAGCAGCCACTGGATCAGGGGCAACCCGCGCTGAATGCCGCTAGGAAGACGCTGACATCAAAGAAGTCGAGGATTCCATCGCCGTTAAGGTCCGCGGGGCAACGCAGGTCGAACGAAACCAGATACCCGGCCGAGTTGCCGGGGTTGTCGCAGTTGAGTACTGATTGATCGCCCACATTGAGGCGAACGGTGTAGGCGCAGGGCTCGAGTCCGCTCGTGTCCCAGTTCGCGAGCACATCACTTGTCACAGGGGTATTGCCCGTGGCGATGGTGACCCACCCGCTGTTGCTCCCGCCGGTGTACTGCACACTCCACCCACCGAGGTTTGTGTCAGAGGCCGTGCCCTTGATCTCGATGATCTCGCCGGGGCTGCGGTACTCGCAGGCGATGGGTGTGTCGATGAGTGCGATCGGCGCGGTATTGTCAACTTCACCCGTGAAGGTGACTGTGCGTGAATCGCCGCACACATTGGTGGCCACGACACGGATCTCGTATGCCCCATCGGGCACGCCGAGACCCACGGTGTCCCATTCCGCGAGCGTGGTGTTGGTTCGTCCTCCGCTGTAGGTTGGACTCGAAGGATCGACTGGCAGGAAGGCACCGCCGGCCATTGGTCGATACTCAACGGTGTATTGCGTGGTACCGCAGCCGGCGTCGCCGATCGAGCCGAAGATGCACACCGTGCGGCCGACGATCGAAACCGCCGAGCCATCGATGCCCGCGCCGAAGCGGGCAATAACCGTATCAAAGTCACTGCCGAGGTAGACAACCGCTTCGTCGCTTGCGGAGATCCCGCCTGTGTTGGTCCCGGTCAGACGCAGCAGGTACTGCCCCTCGGGGAGCCCGCTGGTGTTCCAACTGGCCAGCGTGTTGTTGATCACCGTGTTTGAACCCGTGGCGATCGTTGTGTAACTGGGAGTCCCCAGACGACGGTACTCAAGAATATAGCCGCCGAGCAGGGTGCCCGGCGCGGGGTTCACGGTGCCGGTGATGGTGTTGATCCCCGCACAAATACAGCTCCCATCGCTTGGGTTGATCAGGTCAACGAAGGGCGGGGGACCACCAATGACGGTCGATTGGTTGAGATAGATTGAGAGCGAGCTGCTGTTCAGATTCGGTGATGCAGCATCAAGATCGCCGTCGCCGTCGAGGTCCACTACCGCGGCTCTCTGTGGGCTGATCTGGGTGACATATGTACTATCGAGCGTGAGCCCTCCCGAGCCGTTGTTGATGAGCACCGAGAGCCGATCGCCGGTCTCGCTGGCGACAATCAGATCGGGATCGCCGTCGAGCGAGCTTGGGCCACCGTCGATGTCGGCAACCGTGATCGCGATCGGCCCCGAGGGGACCGCGACATTGACTCCTCCAGTAAAAGTCGGGAATGTCGCGCCGGTCTGCACCCGATTGCTCAGACGCGTCGATACGGTCGCGCTATCGCGATTTGCCGTGACGATATCGATATCCCCGTCGCGATCGATATCAACCAGCTGCACATCTTGCGGGTTGTTGCCCACAGGGATGTAGAAGGCGAAGTCGCCCGAGAAATAGGACCCCGGGCTGCCGGAGATGTTGTACATCACGGTGCATGAGGCGCTGAATGCGTTGGCGGTGACGATATCGGGGAGACCGTCGGCGTTGAGATCCTGCAGCGCAATCGCTGATGGGCCATTCCCGCCCGTCCCCCCCGCGTTGGTTGTATAGGTGCCGATCGTTGTCCATGACGTTCCAGATCCGTCGCCGGCAACGACGCTCACAGTATCAGCTGACATGTTGGCACTGACGATATCGGGCTGCCCGTCGGCGTTGACATCGGCGACTGCGATGCTTTCGGGACCGCTCCCGACAACAAAGAAGACCTCAGGGAGAAACGCCCCCCCGGTGCTGCCTCGCAGCACCGAGACATCGTTGGTCCCGGTGTTTGCAGTAATGAGATCGAGGTCGCCATCAAGGTTGACATCCGCGGCCCGGATCGCACCCGGGTTCTCGCCGACACCATAGAAGACCGGCGTTTGGAAAGTGCCGTCGCCGTTGTTGAGCAGCACCGCGACACGACCGAGATTATCTGATGAAGCGGTCTGGAAACAGATTGCGATATCAATATCGCCGTCGCCATCGAAGTCGCCCGATGCCGAATCGGTCGGGCGATTCTCATCCAACGGAATGTCCGTCCGGGGACCAAAGCCCGCGAACTGGGCCATCGCTGTTCCTGTAGAAAGACATATGCCCGCCAGCAGCGACCAGTGCCGCGCCTTCAACTTCGCAGAGTTCATGATGTGTACCTCTCATTTTTGCTTGATGTACTCGCCCCTTACGAGCATGGAGAGCCAATGTTATCGGATGATGCTCCGTCCCACAACGGACATCTCGCGCTTTCTGGTCGTATTTACCTATAAACTAGCGCGACGCAGCACCAAGCCAATCACGCTACTATTTCTGATCAATGCGTGAGCGTGAACCCGACCATTTCCGCGTCCAAGGGCCCAGCGCACCGCCGCGAAGGTCGCTGCGCGTGCCCTTGTTCGAGTTGAGCAGCGAGCAGTCACGCCAGCTGGATCGACTCGCGGTTGAACGCTACGGCATCCCATCCATCGTCCTGATGGAAAACGCCTGCATCGGACTGCGCATACACGCCATGAAGTTGCTCAGTGGGATCAACACACCGAGCGTGCTCATCTGCTGCGGACCGGGAAACAACGGTGGCGACGGCTTCGCGCTCGCACGGCACCTGCACAACGAAGGGGTCGAGGTGCGGGTCATCTGCACCCACCCAACCGATCAGTACACGGGCGATGCGGCGACGAATCTTGAAACGGTCAAGCGGATGGGAATCTCTATTTCGCTGGCTGATGGCTTGCCAGATGCCGCGCGGTCTCAGGCGGGGCTGCTCATCGTGGACGCGCTGCTGGGTACCGGGCTGAGCAGGCCCATCGAAGGGGCCGCCGCAGGTGTGGTGGACTGGATCAACACCATGCGACAGAAGCACGGCACACGGGTGCTGAGCGTGGATCTGCCCAGCGGGCTCGATGCGGATACGGGCGAGGCATTGGGCGGGCGTGCGGTGCGGGCGGATGTGACGGTTACGATGGCGGCGCTCAAGCCGTGCATGGCCCGGGTGGAAGCCCATGACTATCTGGGGAGTGTGTCTGTGGTACCGATCGGGGTGCCGATCGAGCTGCTGCGTGAGCTAGGCACACCGATCGTGGCCAAGCACCGTGATTGATGCTTTAGTTTAACTGGCTGAAAGCATCAGCAGGCTTACTTTGCCCGCGCGTGGGCCAGGCCGCCATCGATCCCGAACACCTGGCCGGTGATCCATGAGCCCTGGGGCTCGATGATCATCTGGATGACGCGGGCGATGTCTTGGGGCTGGCCGATGCGTTTGAGCGGGTGCATCGCCTCGCTTGCTTTTCGCGATGGCTCGCTCGAGAGGATCCCCGCGGCGAGCGGTGTCTCGACGAGTCCGGGCGCAACCGCGTTGAATCGGATGTTATTGCCCGCGTAGCTGGCCGCGGCGGATCGCACCAAGCCCTCGACCCCGGCTTTGGCTGCGCTGATGGCTTCGTGGTTGCTCAGCCCGACCTGCGCGGCGCAGCTTGACATGAGCACCACGCTCCCGCCCTGCTTGCGCATGTGCTTGCCCGCGGCCCGGACACACGAAAACGCGGTTGTGAGGCTTTGGCGAAGCGTCTCTTGAAACTCCTCGTCGCTTGTCGAGTGGGCCGGCTTGAGCAGGATCGAGCCCGCGAGATTCACCAACGCGGTCGAGTCCGGGTGCTCAGCGAGCAGCGAATCCACGGCTTGGAAATCTGCGGCATCCAGGGCGTGCACGCCTTCGACGCACTGGCCCAGTGATCTGGCGTGCTCGTCGAGCTTGATTCGATCCCGACCCGCCAGAACGAGCGACCAGCCCGATTTTGCGAGTGATCTGGTGAGTTCGCTACCGATACCTCCGGCTGCTCCGATGATGATGGCCTGTTTCTGATCGTTTGACATGCGGATTTCGCCTCCCAAGTGCTGTTGGCCGGTTGCATTCGAGCTATTGGGGCGCGCCGATCCAGAAACCCCCGATTCTCATCGCGCTATAATGATCCATTGAACACCCATACTGGCGTTCGCAGCCACCCGGACCTCCCCATGCTCATCGAGATGCATCTTGCCCGAATACTGATTCGTGAGCACACAAGCGCACAGCTGATCGAGCTGCGCGAGATGCACCCGCTGCATGGCGAGCCCCGCTCGATTCCCATCGTGATCGGGATCAGCGAAGCCATTGCGATCGATCGCCGCCTGTCGGGCTTTGAGGTCGGTCGCCCCATGACCCATGACTTGCTTGCGAACACGATCGAATCGCTGGGCGGCACCCTCGAGTCCATCGCGATCACGAGCATCGTTGACGGGACATTCTTTGCCCATCTGAACATCACTGACCGCGATGGGCACCGCGTCGAGGTCGATGCCCGCCCGAGTGATGCGATCGCGCTTGGGGTTGCGGGCGATGTCCCGATCTATGTGAGCGACGAGGTGATCGAGGACGCGATCATGCCGCCGCTGGACGGGTTCGAGTGATGGACACGACCCGCAGCAAATCCGACCCGATCGAGGAGCTGGCATCCTTTGAGACGGGCGTGTCCACGCCGCTCTATCTCTCGCATGAGGTCAAGGGCATCGGCGGGACGATCAAGGATCACCCCGAGGACTTCCTGGTCGAGGAGATCCCACTCTATCGCCCATCTGGAACGGGTGAGCATGTCTATCTGTTCATCGAAAAACGGGGACTGACCACGCTGCAACTGCGTGATGCCATTGCGCACCATTTTAAGGTCGATCGCCGAGCGGTCGGCCACGCCGGGCTCAAGGACAAGCATGCGGTCACACGCCAGGTGATCTCGGTGCACACGCCGGGCAAGAACCCGGAAGACTTTCCGAGCTTCGAGCACGACCGCGCCCGCGTGCTGTGGGTTGATCTGCACGAGAACAAGCTGCAGCGCGGACATTTGAGCGGCAACCGATTCTCGATCAAAGTCCGCGGCGTGGATCCATTGAGCGTACGACACGCCAAGGCCTCGCTCGATCTGCTCGCGCATGTCGGCATCCCCAACAGGTTCGGTGAGCAGCGATTCGGTTACCTGATGAATAACCATCTTGTGGGCCGGGCACTGATCCTTGGTGATCACCAGCACGCGCTGGATCTGATCCTGAGCCCGAAACAGGGTGCTCCAAAGGGGAGCGTTGGTTCCAGAGCCGCGTACGCGCGGGGTGAGTTCGAGACGGCGTATGAGCTGATGCCCAAGGTCTTCAAGCTCGAACGCAACGCGCTGCGCTCGCTGAGCAAGGGCGAGCCCGCAGATCGTGCGATCAGGGCGATCGACCAGACCGCGGCGGGGTTCTTCATCTCGTCGTTTCAGTCGGCGGTCTTCAACGCCGTGCTCAACGACCGGGTCCGATCGGGCACGCTCGATCAGCTTGAAGCTGGCGACCTTGCGTTCGTGCTCAAGAGCCGGGCGAGCTTTGCGGTGACTCAGCGAGAGCTTGAGGAAGACCGCGACAGCCTGCAATCGCGGATGGAATCGTTTGAGCTGAGCCCGTCGGGGCCGATGTGGGGCACCAGCATGCCCCTTGCCGGGGGACAAGTGAGCGAACGCGAGCTGGCTGCCCTTGCCCAGGCGGGGGTGACACCGAAAGATATAGAGCTGAGCGAGCAGCGAGATGGCTTTCCCATGATTGGGGGAGATCGTCGCCCGCTGCGAATCCCGCTGATCGACCCCGAGGTCGAGGGCGGATTGGACGAGCATGGGGCATACATTCGGTGTGCGTTCGAACTCCCGCGTGGCTCGTTCGCGACAACAGTGATGGACGAGATCATGAAGATCCCGTCGCAGCAGGGTGTGGAGAACGGTGATGGATCATGACATTCGGCTCGTCTGCTTCGACTGGGGCGGGGTGATCCTGAAAATTTGTCGGACTTGGGAAGAGGGCTGCAAGGCCGCGGGTATCAAATCGCCATCCAAGAAGATTGCCGCGAGATGCCTTGCCAAGCAGGAATCGATCGCCAAGCGCTTTCAGACGGGGCAGATGAGCGATAAAGCGTTCTTTCGTGCGATCGCCAAGGAATCGGAAGAGTTCCACAGCATCGACGACATCGCCGCGGTGCACCACGCCTGGCTGCTTGAGGAATACAAGGGGGTCGATGAGCTGATTGATGAGCTCAACGATTTCGCTGATCTGTCTACGGCGTTGTTCTCGAACACGAACGCCTCGCACTGGGCGCGTATGGAAGAGGACTTCCCGGCCGCGATGCTCATCGAGCATCGCCACGCGAGCCACCTCTTCGGCCTTGCCAAGCCCGATGAAAAGGCCTTCGCCGCCTTTGAGCGCCGGGTGGGCGCCGCGGGGAATCAGATCCTGTTCTTCGAGGACACCCAGGCGCATGTGGATGCCGCCCGTGCGTTCGGGTGGTGCGCTGAGCTGGTCGACCACAAGGGCGACACCGCGAAGCAGATGCGCAAGCATCTCGAGGCGTACGACATTCTTTGATCAGACATACTTTGATCAGACATACTTTGATCAGACCGGCTTTGATCAGACCGGCTTTGATCAGACCCGGCGCTGATGTGCTCTTGATCTGTGTGAGCGAGTTCAGTCCTCGACCAGGAGGCGCGGGCGGCGGAGCAGCACACGATCTTGGATCGGTCCGTTCTCGCCGGGATCGATCTCAATGACTAGATGGGTGGTGCCGGCGGGGAGCGGGACATTGATCTCAGCGGCCGGTTGCTGGGCATTGAGCCGCTGCTCAAGCACCGTGGAGCCGCCGCGGGACGATTGCGCAACGATGCGGATGACACAATCTGTCCAGCGTTCGATGGGTGCTTCGATGCTGCACGCGAAGCGAGCCGCGCCGATCGGGATCGGGTAGTGGGCCCGCATCGGGCTGGGAAAATCGATGCTCCGGAGTGTTGAATGCGATGCGCCGCGGTCCAGAACCCGAGGGGCGGGTGTCCAATCACGATCACCGGTCGCGTCGACCCGATCGGGCACCAACTCGCTTAGCGCAACGACGCGCAGCCCCGGATCGATCACCTGCAGCGATCGCAGCGTATCGGTGTCAAAGATCCATGTGCTGTTTCCAGTGTCATCGAGACCCAGCGAGATCGTGTCGACATCGATCATGATCGGCTGCTGGTTGTCATACTTGAACATTCCGGCTCGCAGCACCTCCTGCTGGGTGAATGAGAGGTAGATCCCAGGCATAACCGCCGGCTCGTTTGCGAACTGGATTGACTCGATTCGGCTCGTCTCGATGTCCAGCTCGCTGCCGTCGCTCATCGCGATGCGGGTCAGGGGCCCGACCGATTCGATGAACCCGATGATCTCGTCGCCGGTCCGTGTCTGCACCGTATCATCGATGAGCGGGTCGGCCGTTTGAACCTGCGGCTGCGCCGATTCGTCTGCGATGCGCAGCACCTGTTCGATCGGGACCCGGGCCCGCCCGTGCACATCACGCCCGGCGATCAGTGTGAAGGCGATCTGCTCGGGCATGTCGGGCTCGATGATGCTGCCCCGGATGACCTGGCCATCGATGAGCGAAATGAGCCGCACCGGGCTTTGCTGGGGCGTGGGGGCACCGACCAGATCTTCCTCGGCTTCTTGAGCATCCTGTGTACGGACCATAAAGAGCACATCGTTCATCGACACACGGCTGCGGATGCCGTAGGCGCTGCGGAGCACCAACTCACGCTCGTCGGCATGGTCGATGAGGGTTTCTCTGAGTTCGAGATCGCGCATGCAGACGATCCAGCCATCGGGCAGCCCCTGCGCGGTCGCCTGGGCGCTGAGCAGGCCCGTGATGAGGGCTGGGAAGAGGGCCGGGATGAGTGGGTAATATTTCATTTCTGGAAAATCGGGAGATAGCGCTTGGGCATCTGCAGCACAATCAGGGCCATCGCGGTGCCATAGGGCTTGCCGACCGAGCGGTCGTCCCAAGAACCCTCATCGTTCTGCATGCCGAGCAGTTCGGTGCGGATCGCTGGCCACCATGTCGCCCAGTGTTCATCGCCAGCGAGGTACATCGATTGTACGGCGTAATA
The DNA here is from genome assembly GCA_965283805.1 of Phycisphaerales bacterium UBA1924. Lineage (GTDB taxonomy): Bacteria > Planctomycetota > Phycisphaerae > Phycisphaerales > UBA1924 > UBA1924. Next base: position 1,522,674 of record CBDIPV010000001.1, read on the forward strand.
CTGTCCATAGAAATAATGCGAGCGTGTCGCGCTGGCGCGCCCGGGCATCGCGTTGCTTTCGAGATACTCGAGCCCTTTGTCGATCGCATCGTCCTCGTAGATCCCCGCGTAGTAGAGCGACGCGACACCCGCGGCGGTCCTGGGCCACGCGCTGTTGCCCGAGCCGAGCTGGTACTTGAACCCGCCGTCGGCGTTCTGGCACTTTCGAACATACTCGACCGCTCGATCGATCACCTGCGCGTTTACCTCTACACCGACGTTGCGGGCGCTGCGGAGACCCATGATCAGGCAGATGGTGACCGAGACATCGGCGTCGTACGGCACCGGGTTGTATCGCCAGCCGCCCTCGTCGTTTTGGGTTTGTTCGATGAGCCGAACCGCCTTGACCAGCGCTTCGTGGATCCGGTTGGTGCGTGTGCTGTCGCCACCGGGCGTCATGCCGTAGACCTCGCCGAGGAACAATGTCGCGAACCCGTGCCCGTACATCGGGCCGTTGTTGGCTTCGGAAGTGATCAGGCCGCTGTCTGCGGATGAGTTGAGAATGAACTCGACGCCGCGATCGACGACATCGCCCAGCTCGCCGCGCCCCGGGATGTGACCGTCGCTCATGAGCGCGAGGCAGGCGAGCGAGGTGATCGCAACATTTTTGCCGTATCGGCCTGATTCCCACGACCCATCGGGCTCTTGGGTGCGTGCGAGATACTCGATGCCGAGCTTGATGCTCGCGTCGAGTTCGGGGATAATTTCCTGATCGAGCGGTTGGTTCTGCGCACCGCCCTCAGCCGGGCCGGTGGTCGGCTGGGCGAACAGCAACGAAGAGCCGCATGCAAGCGGGATGAGTGTCCGGGCGTATTTCATTGATCTTCGTCCTCGGCAAGCGCGCGATAGTACTCTTCGGTGATCGACCGGTACAGCTCTGAGTAGCGGTCGCTGATGCCTTGGGAGAGGGCATCGCGGATTCGCTGGGGCAGCGCCCCCCAGGCGACGCCGTCGGGCGCGATTGCATCACCCGGGCTGGCTGTCGAAGTCCCACCGGGCATGCTCGGCTCGCCCGATTCATTTCCCGGCGGGCCTTGCTGGCCTTGGCCCTGCTGCTGTTGCTGATTGGGCTGCTGCTGGTTGCTGCTCGACGATGATTGCGCGCCCGAGGAACTGCTGCCCCCGCCCTGCTGATTGTTCTTGGCGGACTCGATCACCTGATCGAGCTTGCGAAGTATGTCTTCTTGCAACCGCTGGGTCGCAACCGAGAGATCGCTGCCAGATTCGATGCGGGTCGCGACCTGGTTCATCAGATTCACGGCTTGCCCGAGCGCTTCGCCCGCTTCTTTGGGGCTCAGAATCTGCTTGAGCGCTTCCTGGTTTGGATCGACCACCGGCTGCTCTGCTTCTTCGAGCCCCAACAGCTCGTCGAGACTCGGCAGCGGCTCAATGGCGGGCTTGCTCGGTTCCGGCTGCGAAGAGGCAATCGAACTGCTCAGCATGAGCAGCATGCTGATCGAGATGATGTGGTCAAATCTCATTGGTCATCTCCTCCATCATTCTCTACCGGTTCGCGGGGGTCGGGGTTCGGTTGTTGGGCATCATCCTCAGATTCGCTCGGCTGGGGCTGCGGTTGCGGGGATGGTTGGCGGGTGGGGTTTATTCGTTCGATCAGATCGGCGCCCTGCTCAAAGAGCTGCTTCTGTAACTCGCCCACGGCCCGCACCTCGGCTTGATCCGGCGCTGAGCCCATCTCGCTCATCGACCGGGTCTGATCGGCGACAAGCTGCTGCATGCTCCGCAGCAGACGCAGTTCGGCAACCGGTGGGATCAACGGTTCATCTCCACTACCCTGACCACCGCCCTGGCCACCGCCTTGGGATCCACCGTCATCGAAGTCTTCGGCTTGATCCTGCTGCTGCTCGCCGAGTACTTCGATGAGCGATGATAAAATCATCATGGATTGGCGTTGGCTTTGGGTCGTGCGCGTCGTGATCTGCCGCTCACCAAGCCCTTGGCTGCTCTGGGCCATGAGCCGATCGAGCTGGGCGTGGGCGAGCGTGAAGACCGGGGCTTCGCTGAGCCCCTCGGTCTCTTGGGGCATCTGCGTGAGTTCATCCGTGAGTTCAATTTGCTGTTGTCCGATCGCACGCGCCTGGGAGCGTTCTCGCCTTGCGAGCGGGTCCTGCCCGAGCGCGAGGGTCTCGTCGTGGATACGCGATTGCGTGTCCAGCGCCTGCTCGTATTTCGCTTTAAGCTCTTCGCGAGCACGCTGGGCCTGACGCTGCGCGGCCTGCTCATCGAGCCGCTGGGCTTCCTCGAGTGCGTTGAAGAGGTGCTGCAGCGCGCCGCGCTGGGCCTGCTCGGAGCGATCTGCCTCGGGGGGGTTCGCACGCAACGCGCTGATCGCGGTGTTTTGTGCAGCGCCGGCCCGTCCGATGTGATCCGCGATGATGCGTGTTTCAGGGAAAGCGCCGAGCGCCTCGTCTCGGACACTCAGGGTGTTGCCGACAAGCGCGATGATCCGGGCATCGAGGTCTGTGAAGTCATTGCTCAGCTTGGCACGATCGAGCCGGATCAGCTCACGCTCTTGGGCATCGATGAGCCCCTTGATCGAGTCAATGATCGACGCCAGCTCGCGGCGCAGCGCGTTGTCGCGGTTCTGGATCGTGTTCTCGAGCTCTTCGAGCAACTCTTCAAGCTCTTCGAGTACCTCGTCCTGCGATTGGGTCGCGTTCCCGGTCTGATTCTGCTGGATCTGTGCTCCCGCCTCGCGCAGTTTCTGTTCGAGCTGCGCGGCTCGCGCCTGCTGCGCGGCCCGGCGCAATGCCTGGGCCTGGGTCGGATCATTCTCTTGGAGTTCTTGGGCACGCTGATCGAGCGTGTTGATCGCCTGGCGTGCATCCTCGGCATTCTGCAGCTGGCGATCAAGAATCTGCTGGAGCGCGCTGCGATCGTCCGCACTCAGCTCATCAAGAGTCTGGCCCGCGGTGCGCTGGGATAGCTCCTGCGTGTCTTCCCGGAGCGTTTCGAGGTCGCTGCGGAGCTGCTGCACATTGCGAAGCGCCAGCCAAGCATCTTGCCCCTGGTCGAGCATCGCGAGCAGCTCACCGATCTGATCGCGCACACGGCGCTGGCTCTGAGACGCCGGTTCGTTGCTGCCCCTGCTGATCTGCTCTTGGGCGCGTTCGCTCTGCTGCGTGGCTTGCTCGAGCACACCGGACGCATCATTGAGTGTCGCGCGCAGCGCTTCATCGTCGAGGTTGTTGCGTCGCACGGTTTGGGAGAGCTGCTCGATCGCGCGTTGATTGGCACGCAGCCGCTCGCTGAGTGACCGCTGCTCATCGGCCGTGCGCGGCGAACGGTCACGCAGCATCCGCTGGAGCTCGGCCTGGCGTTCATCGAGCTGGCGCAGATTGCCACGCATCGGGTCGAGCGCACGCCGGACCTGCTCGATGAGTTCACGCTGTTCGACGATCCGCAGCACCCGCACGCTCGACTCGCCGCTCCCCATCGCCGGGTCCGATTCGTTGGCCCGCAGATCCCAGGCCGTCGCCCAGACGCGGAGCTCGTCGCCCGGCTCAAGCACAAGCGTTGAGAGGTCGAGTGTGTGCGTGAGCGTGGCGCTCGGCTCGATGTCGATCGTTGTCTCCGCGATCTCGATGGGCTCACCGATCGGCTCGGGCGGAGCACCGCTCGAACCCTCGGGCGGCGACGCACGACGCGCCCGGATCGTGGCACGGGTGAGTCCAAAGTCATCGCTGAGTTCGGCGCCGATCTCCACTCGGGCCTGCGCGGTCACCTGCTCGTCGCGCGTCGGTTCGATGATGCGGGCGCTGGGGCTGAGATCCTCGAGCACTTCCAGCGACGCGATAATTGGTGTCCGCACCGGGATGCCCGCACGATCGCGGACCGCGGGCTCAATAACGATCGATTCGTTGGCGATCAGCTCCAGCCGGATGCTCCGCTCATCGGGCTGATCGAACGCGACCAGGCCCGCGGATGATGCTACCCGCTGCACCCACTGCGGCTGCTGCTCGTCCCACGCGACGGGCTTACTGAACTTCCAGACCAATGCCACGCGCGTGCCTGCGAGCACGGGGCGAACCAGCAGATCGCTCTTGTCGCTCTCGATCTGCCCCGCTCGAATCGACCCGCGCTGGGCGAGTGCTGAAGCGTACTGCGGCGGGCTGAGATCGACGATCGTCTCTTGGAGTTGCGGCGGACGGGCGAGCACGAGCCGGTTGGTGCGCGTCGCGTCGTCGCGTGTGGTGATCCGATACTCCAGCGTCAGTCGCTGCTGCTCGGGGACACGGGCGGCACGGTCGCGCACATCGATCAGTTGCTCATACACCGGGACACCCTTGATCGTGTCTCGCTTGCGTTGCGGCATGAGCAGGGTGCGTGACCAGTCACCCAGTTCGTTGCCGTTTTCGTCCAGCAGCCGCCAGGTGACCAGCGTTCGCGTCGTGTCGTCGAGCTGGGTCTGCGGGTTGCCGATCAGCGCCCGGATGGGCACCGGCGCGTCGACGGCCCGCGCGTCACTGGGGGTGATGTCATCAATCGCGTACCGCACGGGCCAGCGGGTGGCATCCCACGGCGTGAGCACCCGATGCGCCCCCACGCGCAAGGTCGTCGGATTGAGCACCCCGATGAGGGTCACGATCGCCGCCAGCACCGCAACTGCGCCGGCGGGACGAGCGAGCACACCCAGCCGCAGCAGACTTGATGTATCAAAGCTCTCAAATCGCCGGCTCGCCGACCGCAGCGCGGCCAGACGCAGGGCATCGCGATCGATCGCGTCCACATCCGGCTCATCATCCACATCATCGGCGTCCTGTACATCGCCATGCTCAAGATCCACCGCGCTGGCGAGCAGCCCGCGCGCCGACGGGTGACGCCGCTCGATCAGCAGGGCGACATCGGTCGGCCGCAGTCGCGTGGAGATCGCAGGGAGTACTCTGCGCAGCACAAGCCGGATCACCAGCGCAAGCAACCCCGCGAGCAGCACGATGCGGACCGAGGCAGGGAGACGGAGCAGCAGATCAAGGCCGCCGATCGCCAGTGCACCGAGTACCAGAGCGCCCAAGCAAACCAGCACGGCGCGCAGAACCAGCACCATGCGTAGGCGACGCGCGATCGCATCCAAGCGACCCCGCAAGCGCGCGATCGCGGCGGCGGGGTCGGAGCCGGGTGGGGTTGGTTTGGGCTGCTGCTGGGTCATGCTGGTCTCTGATGCCTTTTTCTATGGTGCTCTGTGCGAGAAGTGCTATGCCAAACGAGCGATGCGACGCCCGATCCACTCGATGCTCACCAGCACGATCAGCACGATCAGCACGATCGGGCGGTCCCACAGCGATGCGCGCCGGGGTGGCGAGGAGATGGTGCGGGCCCGGTTGGGCAACTGCGATGGGATCTGGGCGAACTCGGCTGGCATCGAAACCCAGCCCCCGGTCGCTTGCGCGAGTGTGGAAAGGGTTGCAAAGTCTGTATCGAGCTGGCGGCGTTCGTCTGCACGATCGAAGACCTGGGCCCGCTGGGCAATCTGGGACATCTGCGCATCCAAGCCAAGCGGGCTGAGCTCGAAGCTCCCTGCCCGAGCTGGAATCCAGGTCCCGCTGCGGGTGTCACCGGTCCCCACCAGCTCAACTTCCGCTGGTTCGCCTCGATCGGCGAGCGAGGCCACCCGCACACGGACACGCTCGGGGAGCGCGTCGATCCGCTGCTGATCGAACACGCGGAGGGTGATCTGCGTGGCTTGGTTAATCAGCGGGTTCTGCGGGCTCATGACGAGCTGTGCAGGTGCCGCGCGGCGGGCGACGGTGCCACGGCCAAGCGATCGGATCATGGGCAGCCAGAAACGCTCCGGGAGGTCCTCGCCGCGGCCATATCGCCAGCGCCAGATCTCATCGGTGCCGACGAATATGGAGCTGCCGGCTCCGTATCGCATCATGGTGACGAGCGGCGCAGTCTGCTGGGTCTCAACGCTTGTCGCATGGGCCAGCACGCTCACGCCCGGCTTGAACCCTGTCTCATCGAGCTGCAGCGCCCAGCGCAGCTTGGACCAGCCGGTGCTGGGGTCGCTGAGCCGCTCGAGCCATCGTGTCCGGTCATCACTCAGACGCAACACACCCAAGCGCGTGGCCTCGATGCTGCCCGACACCGTGACCTCATCATCCCAGACGCGGGTTGTTGACTGCGAGCCGCCGGCATCGGCACGCATCGGAAGCAACGAATCAAGCGGCGTGCCCAGATAGCCGTCGGGGACGCTGCTTGGGCCCGCGACCCACATGATGCCCGCCCCGCGCTCGCGGATATGTTCGCGAAGTGATTCGAGCTGCTGCTGCGAAAAAAGCTCGGCACGCACATCGCCCAGAATGACCACATCGAACGGTTCCCACTCTTCGAGCGTCGCGGGGATGCTCGCGATCAGCTCATCACCCTCCTGGATGTATCTGCGTGACGCCGAGAGAAGCAGCGTCGAGCTGACGATCGAGCGTTCACGCAAAAGCAGGTTCTTGAGATACCGCTGCTCCCAGCGTGGGTAGCCATCAATATAAAGCACACGCATGGGGCGCTGCACGATGCGAAGCTCGATGCTGCTCGTGTCGTTTTCTTGGTTGAGATCGTTTGATTGCGCATCGCTGACGATGCGGATACCAAGCCGACGGTCTTCTCGCCCGCCGCGCTCGCTGGCGTCGCGCTCGGGCGTGTGCATCAGCGTGATCGCTTCACCGGTCGTGTTATCGTCGGGCAGATGTTCGGTGCTGACCCGCATGCGATCGAGCACGCGACCCGATTCATGATCCACAAGCTCGACATACACCGGGCGGCGCTGCAGATCGTCGGCCACAATCCCGTTGGCACCCAGCTGCACGCGCACCGGCACGAGATCGTCGGCAAAGACCGCGTCGGGATGCTCGACACGCGCAATCGCCAGATCCCGCACTGGCTCGGCGCTGCCAAGGGGCACACTGACCACGGGGATCTGTCGCTCGCTGAGCGAATCGATCAGTTCGGGATCGATCGCGCGGGTGCTCCGCCCGTCGCTGGCAAGCACGATCGCAGAGATCGGGCGTGCAGCCGACTGCTGCAGCGCGCCTCGCAGGGCGGCATCGAGATCGGTGCCCAGCCCCATCGCGTCGCCCATCGCTTGCGCATCGGGCACGCCGCCCTCGCCGAGCACACGCACCCGCTCGTCGAACCCAAGCCAGACCACACGCTTCTCGTCTTGTAGCCCGTCCCAGTCATCGCCGGCTGCGCCCAGCATCTGCATCAGCTGCTGCTCGCGGGCGATCTGCGACTTGCCGGCGTCGGGCGTGTTCATGGATGCGGACCGGTCGAGCAGCACCATCACCCAGTCGGGCTCGGTTTCGATGATCGTCTGCTCGATTTTTGGACCCAGCGCGAGCACAAACAGCGCAACGAGCAGCAGCGTGCGGCATGCCGCGAGCAAACCGCGCAGCGTGCGCGAGCCGGGGATCGCACGGTACGACCACCACACAACCACAACAATGCACAGCACCACCAGCACGATCGCCCATGCAGGCCAAGCGTGCGTAAAACCGGGTTGCGCGTCGGGGGTACCGAATCCCAGCGGTTGTCCATCGGGGCCCTGCCCGCCAAGCCCAAAGATCGCATTGAGAAAGTCGTTCATGAACGCCCCCCCGTGCCGCTCGCGGCCCCCATCGCCTGCTCGCTCGCGATGAGCCGTGCCGTGAAGAGCCGGGCGAGCACGAACTCAACCACAGCAATCGCGATCGCGATCCAGAGCATGGTCAACGCGAGCGATCGTGCATCGGTGCTGCTCACCTCCGCTCGCCCCGCGGCTCCTTGGGCACTTTCGTCGCCCGCCCAGCGCGTGGACTGCGAATCGACCAGCCCTTGGAACTGCTCAAGCACTTGCGGACGAGTGATTGTGTCGGCGATCGCCGCGGCGCTGTCGGGCTGAACCACGCTCAGCGTACGCACTGTGCCTTGTGCATCACGCATCGCCAGCAAAGAAGCATATTGATTGAGTGCGTGCGGCCGATCCGACCGTGCCGGGTGGCTCAAAGTCTCAACCGCCAGCGTGCTCTGCACCCACGCGGGCTGCACCAGCGGCTCACCCGCGACAAGCAACCCGGCGGCCCCGCCCTGACCAACACCCTGACGCACAAGCTCTTGGAGCATCGCGACAAACAGCGGGCGAGCGGGCAGGTTGCTCCAGTTGAGATCAAAGGGCACCGCGAGCAGCACGATCGGGCCAGCGCCGTCCCCCGCCATGATCTGAACGCCGAGTGCTGAACCATCGCTGAGTGTCGCGATGGGCGTCGCGCCCTGCGGGATCGCAAGCGAGCGGAACACCTCAACAGCACCGGCGAGCATCGGCAGCTCGCCCTCGATGCCCGCGAGCAGGCTCGCCGGCTCGGTTCGATCCGCGACGCCCAGGCTCGGGCTGTGCTTGGTCGTGTGCTCGCCAAGTGCAAATGTCTCGGGTGTCATCTCGCGGACATGCTCGAACCACGCGAGCGAGTCGCTCTGCGCATCGGGGGTCACGATGACCATAACGCCTTGTTCTTGGAGCCGCGCGATGCGTTCCCAGGCATCCGCAGCGAGGGCGGCGGGCGCGAGCACCAGAACCGCGTCGAGGTTGGGCACCAGCCGCGACTGCGCTTGTGACGCATCAATCCCGACCACCTCGACGCCGACTCCCTCGCCCGGCGCGAGCGCCGCACGCGCCCAGCGGCCGGGCGCAATCCCCGCCGCGCCGGATATGCCCCGTGGGTCTGGGCGGTCGATCACACCCACACGCAGGGTGTTCCGCATCGAAATCGTGAAGAGCAGCGTGTTGTCGCGGGTATTCGAGTCTTCATCGATCGATACATGCAGCACCGAGCTTGAACCGGTATGGCTGCGGAGCCCACTGGTATCAATCGCGATTGTGAGTGATGCCTCTCGTTGCCCGGCTTCCCACTCAACCTGCGCCTGCCCACGCTCCTTGGATTGTTCATCAAGCACGCGAACCGTGCTCGATTGCTCCGCGAGCACATCGCCCGAACGCAGCATTTCAACACGCACCGCCTCGGGCAGTGCAAGGCCCTCTCGCAGCACAAGCGAGCGCGTGGGCCGGGCGCTGTGCACCCCGATATTGACCAATGCTGCTTGATCAGGGTCAGCGAGCAGCATCTCGTCGAACAGCGCCGGCGCGGGCCGATCTTGAACCTCGCTCGAAGCGTGAGCGAGCGTACGCCCATCGCTGGCGAACATCAGCACGCGCCGTACGGGCCGCTCGTCGTCTCCCTCGATGTCGCCCAGCAGACGGATGACGCCCGCCATGTCCATGCCCGCATCGCTCGGGCCGGTTTCACGGACCAGCGCCATAACCGCCCCCAGATCGTCGCTGGGCGGAAAAACCACGGCGCGTGCCGGCGATGACGCGCTGATCAGTGCAACCTGATCACCCCGGGACGGGTCGAGCGCCTCGATGGAATCGATCGCCTGCTGCTGATTGCGCTCGAACGCAGAACGGCCATCGCTCACGATCGCCGAGCCGATGCTGTCATCGAGCACGATCACCATGGTGGTCGGCTCGCTCCCGCTGCTGCCCGAACCCAGCATCAGCGAGCCGACTCCCAGCGCAATGAACACAATCAGCAAACACCGGAGGGTGAGCAAGATCAACTGCTCGAGCGTGATGATGCGCCGGCGCTTGCGATATGCCTCTTCGAGAAAACGCATCGCGCCCCAGCTGACCACACGCCGGCGGCGTTTGAGCAGGTGAATCAGGATCGGGATGCTCAAGCAAGCAAGCCCGATCGCGAACAGCCCGGGATGCAGCAACGACACAGGCACGGATCACCCCCCCCTCAGCGACGACGCCGCGTTGCGCCGCGCGACGAACTTGGCCAGCGTTGGACCCAGCCAGTTGTGCGTCGAGATCACCTGATGATCAAATCCGAACGAGCGGGCGTGCTTGGAGATCAGATCGATGTGGCTGTTGATCGCCTGGAGATATTCCTTACGCAGCGCGCGAGGATCGAGCCGCAGCGTCGGCTCAGACTCGAGCCCCTCGAAGGCCGCCGGGTCGTCAAACTCGAAGGTCAGCTCCGCCTTGTCAAGCACCTGCAACGCGATCAGATCGTGCCCACGATGCTTGGCCTTTGCGAATGCCGAGCGGATGTTGTCCGGGTCATCGAAGAAATCACTGATGATCACGATCATGCACCGGTTGCTGACCTTGCCCAGGGTCTGGTCCATGACCCGCGCGATATCGGTGTGACGATCGACCGGGTGGATCGCCAGCGCATCGACGATCTGCTTCCAGCTCGATTTGCGTGCCGAGCGATCGACGATCGCGCGGAGCTCGTCCGCATAGACCGCCATGCCCACCCGGTCGCCCTGGCTGATCGTGATGTATGCCAACGCCGCGGCGGTCGCGGTCGCATGATCAAACTTGGACCAGTTCGGCCGCCCGTCGGGCGCCGTCTCCCGCGCCGAGCCCGACGCATCCGAAAACAGCCGCGACCCGAACCGCATCGATCCAGACGAGTCCACCAGCAGGATCAGGTCCAGCGTGGTCTCCTGCTGGTACTGCTTGACCTGCAGCTTGTCGGTGCGGGCATAGACCTTCCAGTCCAGATGGCGGATGTCGTCGCCGGCAACATACGCACGGTGCTGGGCAAACTCCACCGAGACCCCCGTGTAGGGCGATCGGTGCTGCCCGGCCATGACCCCTTCAACAATCAGCTTCGCGCGAAGCTCCATCGAAGAGAGCCGGGCCAGCGTCTGCGGGTGCAGGTATAGGTGCGGGTCAAATCGCTCAGAACCCACGGCGGGCTGGGCAGATACGGGTTGGGCGGCTTGCTCATCCATGAACACCTTCTATGGTACCGAATCCGGAGACTATGGCTGCCCGCGAAGACAAGTTCTCGACGCTTTCGGTGGAGAATTCACAATCACAACGCCCCGGACGAGCCATTCGTTCATTTCGCCGGATCGCAAACCCTGTTCCGGTGATCTTGCGCGCAAAAATGGGCACGCGGGCCTGGCCCGGGTGCCCATCAGAACCTGTCGGCGAAGTTCAATCCTCGATCATGTCGAACTCGGTCCGCAGTGTCGACGAGATGCTCACCGCGGGGATATCCTCGCCCGGGCTGCCGCCAAAGCCGATCGACATCCTGGACCGATACTTCGTCACCGTGCCGATGTGCGTGTTAAACACGAAGCTGCCCTCGATCGAGTTCTCTTCGATATTCATGAATGCTGGAAAGTCAGCAGGGATCTTGATATCGATATCGCCCTTGAACTCAACCCGAACCTGCTTGCCCTCTTTCCAATCAAGAATACTGACAACAGTCATCCGCTGATTGATCGTAAAGGTCATCGGCTCCTCATCGATCGCATAGCTCACCGACCACGAATCACCAACCCCAACCGGGTTCTCGCTGAGCAGCTTGCTGAAGGGATTCGCCTCGCGGATGAGGATTGGCGTGCTGTACTCGGCACGGATCTCCTCCTGCAGCGCTCCATCTTCGACCGCGTCGATCTTCTGAGCGATCTGATCCTCGTTGGCAACGCCCACGATCTCACCGAGCGGGGTCATAATCAAGTCCGCGGACCAGCCCATCGTTTCGGTCTGGGCACGCACCCGTGGGTCATCGCGGCCTGCTTCATGCTCAGGGTTCTGCGAGTCAAAATCGTAGACCTCGTCGTTCACCTTCTGCTGATACTGATACTGCTCTGTACGCTCAGAAACGACCAGCGTGCCGTCTTCACGCACATCAAGCAGCTCCCGCCGGATCACCGAGTTGGTTGTCTCGCTCGTGGTCGCGACCTGACCCATCGCAACCTGAATCATGTACTGGAACGCCTCAAACTCGTACCGAACCGGCTCACCGATCTGATAGGTGTACTCGAGCTTCACTTCGGGCTTCGTCTCGGGCTCCACAACCGCCGCGGAGACCACCGACCCCTGAACCAAAGCCAAGCCGAGTGTCGTCATAAATCTGAACATAACTGACTCCTGAAAAAAGAATAAGGGATGGAATCTCGAATCATAGCGATCCCCTGCCACCAGCTCCGCCATCAAGGGAATCTGGGTTTTCGACCCCCAGAAGCCCCAGACATTGGGCCGTGGGTCACATTTTCGCCGATAGTTCTCCTCATATGGCCACCATCAACGATCGCGTCCCCGTCTCCAACATCAAACGCATCGCCGTCCTCACAGGCGGCGGCGACTGCCCCGGCCTCAACGCCGTCATCCGCGCCGTCGTCAAGGACGCCCTTAACTGCGGCATGGAAGTCTTCGGCATCGAAGACGGCTTCCTAGGCCTTATCGAGGACCGCATCCGACCGCTGCATCTCGATGATGTCTCCAACATCCTCACCATGGGCGGCACCATCCTGGGCTCCAACAACCGCTCCAACCCCCAGCGATACCCCATGGGCAAGGACGAGAACGGCGAGACCATCTGGAAAGACCTCACCGATGTCTGCGTCACCCACCTCAAGATCCGCAAGATCGAGGCCCTCGTCGTCATCGGCGGCGACGGAACCATGTCCGTCGCCGAGCCCTTCTCCAAACAAGGCATCAACTGCATCGGCGTCCCCAAAACCATCGACAACGACCTCCACGGCACCGACATCACCTTTGGCTTTCAATCCGCCGTCCATGTCGCCACCGAGGCCCTCGACCGCGTTCATTCAACCGCCGCCAGCCACCACCGCGTAATGGCCGTCGAATGCATGGGGCGCAATGCCGGCTGGATCACCCTGCACGCGGGCATCGCCAGCGGCGCCGATGTCATCCTCATCCCCGAGATCGAGTTCGACCTCGATAAGGTCTGCGATTACTGCCTCAAACGCTCCAGCCGCGGCAAACGCTTCACCATCATCGCCGTCTCAGAAGGCGCAAAGCCCAAGGGCGGCGAGCAGATCGTCGACCGCGTCGTCGAGAACTCACCCGAGGCCATCCGCCTGGGCGGCGTGGCCAAGTGGCTCAGCGACGAGATCGAGAAGTGCACCGAGATCGAATCACGCTATGTCGTGCTCGGACACACCCAACGCGGCGGCACCCCCGTCGCCGGCGACCGCGTGCTGGCCACCCAGTTCGGCCACCACGCCATGCAGCTGCTCAAAATGGGCAAAGAAAACCGCCTCGTCGTCATGCAGGGCGGCGTGCTGGGCGATGTCGACATCCAATCCGCCGCCAACAAGCAGCGCCTGGTCCCCAAGGACCACCCGCTCATCGCCGCGGCTCGCAGCGTGTATACCTGCTTTGGCGACTGAGCACGCAAGAGCCCGACCAGAAATCCCAATAAGTCCCCGGAGGTCTCACCATGAAATCAACCGGAACTTCATACCTGCTCTGGTGCTGCTGCTTCGTCGGGCTTTTCGGCATCCACCGCTTCTACAACGGCAAGTGGATCACCGGGCTCATCTGGGTGTTCACCGGCGGGCTGCTGCTGATCGGCCAGATTGTCGATCTGTTCCTGATCCCTGGCATGACCGAGCGCGCCGAATACGAAGAACGCATACGCCACGAACGCGTCAACCAACGCGTGTCGCGGGATATGGGCTACTGAGCCCGATTCACTCAGGGACAGCCAGCGTTGTACGCGGCCAGGAACGCGCTGACATCAAAGAAGTTGACCATGCCGTCATGGTTAAAATCCGCGACCGGATCGTTCGAGCTGTAGGCGGTTAAGAACACGCTGACATCAAAGAAGTTGACCATGCCGTCATCGTTCAGATCCACCGGGCAGGGATCGATGACGGTGATCCCGAAGTTCGACATGAGTGACGCCGTGACCTCGTCCTGCTCGCGCTGGCCGATACCGCTGTGCGACAGGAGTATCCGCAATCGATAACTCCCAGATGGGGCCTCAAGGGGAATCGTTCGTGAGAAGAACACCGAGCCGGTGTTCCCGGTATCGGGAATGCTCTCATCGTAGTAGAAGCCAACAAAGCCACCACCAACAACCGTTTCGCTGCTCATGCTCAGACGCACGAAGGATTCGAACGCAGTCTCGCTATTTTCGAGCAGGCCATTGACCGTGATCACCCCCTCGCCATCAACAATGAACTGATACTCGAGTTCGCTCGAGAGCGTGTGGGCATACGAGCCCATCGCGCCCGGGCTGCCCGAGTCCATGCCAGAGAACGACGAAGACGCAAAGAACGCTCCGCCATCCCCATCGAACTCGAACAACTCCCCGTCGGTCTGCCCGGCGAAGGAGCCATTTGAGTTTGAAAACCCAGCATCAGCAACCGCGGACAAGGGTGCCAACTCAGCCCCTTGATCGTCCACCACGATGACACTGTCCTCTCCGTTGCCGCCGCTGAGCGACAGAAGCGTCCTGCTCGTGACGCTGGAGTACGACGGAGTAGCTTGCGCAACGACTGTGCTGGTTGCGAACGCGCTCAGAACAAGCACTGTAAAGACCTGAATCATATGATAATCCCTCTAAGGCCGAAAGCGGCCGAATACGACTCTACCACCTCACCCGCGATGCGGAAAGATGAAATCTGAAATCGGCGGCATCTGTTCATCTTCAAAGCGAACCTCGTCCCGCACATCCCTCCAACACACGCAAACAATGCATCGCCATGAAATGGGCAACTGAGCCCGATCGCTCAGGGGCAACCCTGCTGGTATAACTGCAGGAACAGTGACACATCGATAAAGTTGTACATCTCGTCTTGATTAAAATCGATGCTCGGATCCTCATTCAGGTATGCACCGATGAACGCCGCGACATCAAAGTAGCTCAGCATGCCGTCAAGGTTGAGGTCCGCCGGGCATGGCACACACGACGGGTCCAGCGACACACCGACGGTCCCGGTATACGAGACCAGCATCATCTGCTCGCCATCGCTGACGATCGAGAACTCATTGCTCGCGGGTGTCTGCGCCCCGATGAGCCGTGCCCCACCGCTTCCCCGCAGGTCATACACCAAGACCCGTTCGTACCATGCATTCCAGTAGGCAAACTCGCCGGCCACCACAAGCTCGCTTCCCTCGCCCAACAACGGCGCGGTATCGAACTGGCTGAAAGTACTCGCATCTGCGCTGTACAGCTTCCCCTCATCCGAGTTCACACCATAGAAGTTGAGATTGCTGGTCTGGATCACTTCAAAGAGTGTGGGGGCAGGGTAATCAATCCGCGCCGGGCTGAACGGGTTGGCAAGGTCCACCACCGAGACCAACGGCACCTCGTCATCGCCCTGTTCGATCGCATGGCTGAGGTAGAGCAGCCCGTCGCTGAACAACGCATCGGCGTAGTCATTCGAATGCAGCTTATAAAATGCCTTGAATGAGATGTTCAGTGGATCCGCGACATCGAGCAGCGCGTGCTCGTTGCGCTCCACCTGCATCCAGAGCGTATTGCCGTCCAGCCCGAGGTCCACGATTTCCGGGAACGCCTGGTAATGGAGCAGCTGGACCGGTTCGGCTGGCGCAGAAAAATCAACGATCTCCAACCCGTTCCCATACCGACTCATGTACACGATCTGATCTTTGACTTCAAGAAAATCGACGACATCCAGATTATTCAGATATGACCCGATGATGCCCGGATTCGCCGGGTCCTGCACATCCAGCACGAGCACGCCGTTCTGCCGCTGTTCTTTGATGAAGTCATAGGTCTGGTACGACGCGTACAGCACCCCATCCTCGATCGCACTCGCCTGCATATAGAAAGAATCGAAGTTCTGAACATCGTCGAACGCAAGCCACCCCTCGCTGAATGGAACCGTGCGATCCGCGCGGCTCATATCGAGAATACTCATGCCCATGTCATACGCTGACACAACCACAAGCCCCTCGGTTCCAACCGCAAAGTCGTACCCGTCGTACCCAACGATCCCTGTCAGCCCCTCGAACACTGGCATTGACGGATCTTGGAGCGAGATCTTCAGCACGCTCGCGCTGTCTTCGGTTCCGATATACAAATCGGTTCCGTCGAGCTCAAGGGAACTGATCCGATGGAGCGCAAGCCCCTCACCGAGCTCGTAGATCGCGGTCTCACTACGAACATCAAGCTCGTCTCCACCATGATTCGTCTCGATCACCTGAAACTGCGAACCATCTCCAATGACGAGGAGCCCCGAATCCAAAGTGAGGTGCGGGAAGAAGAACTGATTGTAAGGAAAGGTCTCAAGCAGCACCGGATCCGTGGGGTCTGAAACATCAAACACGAGCAGCTCATCGGTATCGATCGCCACATACACACGCGCGCCCTCAGCAACAATCGCGCGGGTCCTCCCGGAGAGAGGCCGCTCACTCATCACCACCGGGCTGGCCGGGTCGGCGATGTCAACAACTCGCAAGATGTCCGAATCGTCGGCGACAAACATGCGATCACCCACGACCGCATATCTCGGATTGAACGCTGCAAGCTCAACCAACCCCGCCTGCACGATGTTGCTCGGATCCGAGACATCGAAGATCCCCACCCCCGCATCATCAGTCGATGCATACACCACACCATCAACGAGCGAGATCTCGTACACGGCGTTGCCAACTGGGTAGGTCCCCAGCACGACGGGCGCAAGCGGCACCGTGAAATCCACAACGACGAGCTGCGTATCAAGCTGAGCATCATCAAAACTCAAAAAATAACCTACGCGACCTTCAAGCTGAATCGAGTATGAATCACTCTGGGGTAAATGCATGTATTGACCGACATACCCGCGCACGCTGCACAGAATCCCGCCCGGCTGTGTCTGGGCCGCCGAATGCGCCGTGAATAGACCAAGCACGAGCAGGACGCCTGGGTTCAAAGCCGATACCGCCGCCAACATTCGATTACTGCTGATCATGTGTGTCCCCACGCCATCGCCGGCACACAAGCCCTAACACAAAGCGTGTCAGCACCGCTACCAGCTGGAATCATCACAGCCCGATACGGTGCATCACACGGTTCGGTTGTAGAAGAACATGGAATTCATGCCATTCTTAAAACGGCGGCAGCTCTTCATCATCAAAGCTCACATCGTTCCCAGATCCATCCCGAAAGTCCGCCTCGGGCCCGCTCTTGTTCCCGGGCGCGAAGGTGTGCTTCTGGACCGGCGCTTGGTCTGAGAAACCCGGCCCATCCGCGGCTGGCGCGGGGTCAAAGTCCGGGCCATCGAAGCCGTAACTCCCGCCCTGCATCTCGCGGCTGAACCCGTAGCTCCCGCCCGCGTGCATCCCGTCGTGCGTCTTGAACCGCACCGTCCGCTCGTCCCAGGTCAGCTTCACCGTGCCCGTCGGCCCGTTTCGCTGCTTGGCGATGATCAGCTCGGTCAGGTTGAGCTTCTCGCGGTTGTCCTCGTCGAACTCCGGGTTCGTCGGATCCCACGCCGGCTCGCCGCGGTGGTAGTACGACTCGCGGTGCAGCAGCATCACCACATCCGCATCCTGCTCGATCGAGCCCGACTCACGCAGGTCCGACATCTTGGGCCGGTTACCCTCACGCTGCTCCGCGCCGCGGTTGAGCTGCGCTAAACAAATCACCGGCACCTTGAGCTCTCGCGCCAACGACTTGACCGAACGCGAGATCTCGCCCACCTCCGCCTGGCGCGATTCGCGAGCGCTGCTGGGCGATGAGAGCAACTGAAGATAGTCAATCACGATGCAACCGATATTGTGCCGCTGCTTCATCCGCCGCGCTTTGGCACGCAGCGTCAAAACCGTCATGCCCGGCGTGTCATCAATATAAATCGGGGCATCGGCAAGCTCCGCGCTCGCCCGGTGCAGCTTGTCCCACTCGTTGTCGTTCACACGCCCCGTGCGAAGCTGGTTGCTGTCCACCCCAGACCGGGCCGAGAGCAAACGCTGCACCAGCGATCCCCGCGCCATTTCCAGCGAGAACACCCCCACCGCCACCGGGTTGTTGATCTGCTTGGGCGACCACGGCGTCGCGCCGCCGAACGCGATCTGCTCGGCGATGTTCAGCGCGATCGCCGTCTTGCCCATCGAGGGACGGGCCGCCAAAATCACCATCTCCTCGGGCTGCAAACCCGAGAGCATCTCATCGAGATCCGTGAACCCGGTCGATGTCCCCGAGACCGACTTGCCGTCGGCCTGCTCGATCCGCTCCATCTCGGCAAGCAGCAGCTCACGCAGCGTCTCGGGCTCGGCGTTCACATCCTCAGACGCGATATCAAAGATCCGCTTCTCCGCCAGATCGATGACGCTCTTGGCCGCGTCGATCCCGCCTCCGCCCTGGTTGTAGGCGTCATACAAAATCTGCCCCGCCGCATCAATCAACTTGCGCAGCCGCGCACTATCAGCGATCCGCTTGGCGTAATAGACCGCGTTAGCCGCGCTGGGCACCGCCTCGGCCAACTCCATCAGATACTCGGCGCCGCCTACCTGATCAAACAGCCCCTTGGCACGCAGCGACTCAGTCAGCTGCACAAGATCGCCCGTCTGGTGCGCCTCATAGGTCTCGACCAGCGTCTGGTAGATCACCCCGTTGGATTCCTGATAGAACATCTCCCCATTGGGGATCAGCTCTACCACATCATTGAGCGACGAGGGGTCGAGCAGAATCGACCCGATCAGCGATCGCTCGGCATCGATATGGTGCGGCGGCGTGCGATCAAACAGCCGCCCGAGATCAGGGATCTCGTTGCGCGGGTTGCCGCGTCGCCCGCCGGATTTGGATTCAAACATCTTCTGGTCGTTCACAGCGTCGATTGTACGCCAATTCCATTGTGAATCCGGGCCATGTGGCGCAACCGACAGGATGATCCCAGCGAATACGCACCCATCGCGTTCTACCCAATCAAATTGTGGAGGATACCCTTGAGCATGTCCACAGAAGAAATCGGTATGCAGTTCTACGACACCGGCGAAGGCCTCCCCGAGACCCTCCCCGATTCTCCTTTCCCTATCTTCAAATCGTGGTTCGACCAGGCTTGGAACGAGCGACGCACGCCCAACACCAACGCCATGACCCTCTCCACCCTGCACCCCGACGGCTACCCCGATGCCCGCATCGTCCTGTGCAAAGCCATCGAGCCCGAGCCGGGCAATATCGTCTTTTACACCAACTACAACGGCGCCAAGGGCCTCCAGCTCGCCGCCAACCCGTTCGCCAGCGTGGTCTTCCACTGGGACCACGACGAACGCCAGGTTCGCATCCGCGGCCCCATCACCAACGCGACCGAGGCCGAATCCGATGCCTACTTCGCGTCCCGTCGCCTCGAGTCACGCTTGGGGGCCTGGGTCAGCAATCAATCCCAGCCCATCGAATCCCGCGAGGCCCTGCTCGAGCGCGTTGCCGAAGTCATGGATCAGCTCGGGCTCGATGCTCGCGCACTGATGGGCGATCAGGAAGTCACCATCCCCCGCCCCCCCCACTGGGGCGGCTTCCGCATCCATGCCCACCAGACCGAACTCTGGGCCGGAGGCGTCGGACGGATCCACGACCGCGCCCGCTGGACCCGCGAACTCATCCGCGACGACTCAATCGACCGCGGCCCCGGTGCCTACACCCCCGGCCCGTGGTCCAGCACGCGGCTCCAACCTTGAGCCCTCCTTGACCCGGGCTTGTGGATAATTCAGTCGATTTCTGTCCGTTCCGGGCGATATCACGCATCCGCTGTTGCACCGCAGCCGAAAATGTCGATCATGGAAACATCGCGAAAACGCGACCGGCACCGACGGGGTGAGAACCACCCACCAAGATGCCGACACGCAGCGCGACGACCGGAAGCCCGACAGGGCAACCGGGCGCTGAGCCCCGAGCGACGGCGAGGGGAATAGAACCCCGGCGGCGGCAATACACCGCGACGGCTGGGATGGCATGTTCTTGAAGGAGGTGATTCAGTGACTAAGTATGACTGTATGAAGGGGTTGCGCCCGTAAGAGCGGCGGCTCGACGGTGTTGCCGTTGGCGCAACTCGCAATACGAAACCGATGCATCTGCATCCTACGGCTGCCTCCAAACTCTGGAGGCAGCTTTTTTCATGCACCGAGCCCTAGCCCCTCTTACATACCCAGCATCGTCTTGATGCGCTGTGCATCCTGGATGCGGCCAGCACGCTCATATGCTTTCGCGAGCTGCATATTGATGCGATAGAAGTTGGATTGCGATGCAAACTGCTCGCTCATCTGCTCCGGACGGTTCGTCCGCCGGATCGCCTGTTCCAGAACCGGAATGATCTGGTTTTCCTTGCCGCTCGCCTTGAGCATCGATTCCATGACGCTCAGTGCCGTCACCGCCATCGGGCCGTCGTTGATGAACTTGTCCACCACATCCTGGTACGCCAGCCACGCGTATTCAAGATTGTCATTCATCGACCAGAGATGCCCCTGCTCGAAACGCACGCCCGCCGCCAGATCCGGGCGGGCCCTGAACTGGCTGAATGCCCATTCGAGCAGCTCGTGCTGACGCGATGGCTCATCGATCGTCACAATCAACTGCATTAGAAAGTCATATGCAAAGTCCTGATGCTGGCGACCCGCCAACTGCATCACCGCCCGCGCCCAGACATCCATCTGCTTCTCATCGAGCTTGTCCGCCTCCGCGAGTTCAACGATCTGATCCCAGGCGCGTGGTACGCCCGCACACTTGCTCAGGGTGGAACGCAACAACGCCAGCTGGTCCTCGATCGAATCGGTGCGAGCAGCGCGGATATTCCCACGCGTTTCAAGCTCCATCGATTCCGGAACAGACCACGCACCCGCTCTCATCCGCTCAACGATCTTGGCAGACGCGAGCGTATCAAGCACCTGCTCGTTGCTCGCGGACATCGCGCCGCCGAGCACGCCCGCCCGCCCATCGCTGATCGATTCGAGGGTCTGTGGGTCGATCAGCGATCCACGCAGGTTCTGATACTGCTCGTACCGTCCCGCATCGAAGTTCCATTCGGCGCGGCGTCCACGCATCTCGACAAACCCGACCCATGCGTGCGAGACATCCGCGCCACGGGCCCGGACATATGCCGAGGGGATGCCGCACGCCTTGGCAACGCTCATCGCAAAGTAGGTCTGATCCGCGCAGACCCCGCCGAGCCGCTTGATCTTCTCGAGGTTGTACTCGCCCGGCTCAGATGTCACCCGCTTGGGCTTGTTCTGCTGAAAGTGCATGAAGTCATATTCGATCTCAAAGAAGCGGTCACCGATCATCGGATTCGTGCGATAGCGATCGAGCGCCCACTGAAGCTGCTGCGGGGTCTCGGTGACATCAACCACATAGATCATCGCCAAGGCGGGCAAGCGATCAGGCGGGATCGACATCCTCGAAGCGTTGTTCACGAAAAAATCAAAGATCGCCAGCGGGTCGCTCGCTTGGGGGGTGTTCTCATTAATACGCCGTTCGAGCGCATCACCACCCTGATCGTCATGAACCACACACAATGTCGCCGCCAGCGCCGGGTAGCGTTCGATCTGTGCCGAGCGTTCCCGCATCAACAGATCCGCGAGCACAAGCACATTGGCCGCCTTGTCCGCGGGCTTCACCAGCAGACCCAGCTCATTTGTAAAGTTCGGGTGTTCAGCGAAGCGCGACAGAACCTCCCCAGCGCCCGCGGACCTGCTGGCGAGCACGAGCCCGAAGATCCCCAACGCCCCCTCGCAGCGAACCATCGCACCGGTCTGCCGCACCCCGGCGTGGGCAGCGGCATAGTTCGCCAGATCAGCGAGTCGCTGATACCCAGACTCAAGCGCCTTGCGATCCGCGTTTGAGCCGATCGTGAGAATCTCGGTCACACGCGTATCAACCTGAGTGACAAAATCGTCGCGCTGGGCATCAGCAGCTGGAGTGCACATTGCAAAGAACAGGACGATCAGAAGCGGCGGCATTGAGATACGCATAAATCGATTCTCCGATCACATTCGGTGCGAGAGGTGATCCTAACCCGATCCGGGCGGGTTGTACACCGGTTGCACGCAACTCGGCCAGCGCCCAAAAAAACCGACCTCGGATGATCCGAGGCCGGTTGAGATTCAGAAACACAAGCGAAGATTAGATCCCGATGATCCCGCCGAGCACATCGCCATAGGCGACGATGAGACCCGCGAACACGACCGAGACGATCGAGATCAGCTTGATGAGGATGTTGAGCGCCGGGCCAGAGGTGTCCTTGAACGGGTCACCCACGGTGTCGCCCACCACGGTCGCCTTGTGGTCATCGCTGCCCTTGCCATAGATGATCAGATCACCATGGCCCGCGGCGACCGCTTCCTTGGCACGCAGCAGGATCGCGTCACGCACATTCGGGGGCACCTTGGCCGAGTTACCCGTGCCGTCGACCATTTCCTGAGCCGTCGTCTTGCCGTACGACTCGAGCAGCTTCTTGGCATTATCCCAAGCACCACCCGCGTTGGCCATGAAGACCGCCACGGCGAAGCCCGAGGTCAGACCGCCCGCAAGCAGACCCATCACGCCGGGGACCGACAGCGTCAGCCCCACGAGGATCGGGATCACGATCGCCAAGACCGAGGGGATGACCATTTCCTTTTGGGCACCCGCGGTCGAGATCGCCACGCAGTTGGCGTAGTCGGGGTAGTGGTGACCATCAAGATCAACACCCTTCATCGGCCAGTTGTCCGGGTTGGCGAGGTCTTCCTCGCTCATGCCCTCACGACGCAGCGCCTCACGGATGAAACCGAACTGACGCCGGCACTCGCCCATCATCGCGTAGGCCGCGCGGCCCACCGCGTTCATGGTCAATGCACAGAAGAGGAACGCCAGAAGCACGCCGATGAACAGGCCGCCGAGCAGCTTTGGGTTGGCGAGCGTCACATCGTAATAAGCCAGGACATCCTTGACCGAACCGCGCGTCGAGGATGCCAGCGTGGCCGTCCAAGCGCCGTCGATGTCTGCAATCTCGTAGCGCGAGTCGTGACTTGCCACCAGTCGGAAACTGTCACCCTTTTCAACATTGTCCAGGCGGCTCGCGTGCTGGCCGTTGGCCTTGACCACATCGAGCAGCATGCCTCCGTCAACCGTCTGGCCCTCGCCCGAAGGCGTGATCACCGCGAACCGGCCATATCCCTGATGCACCGCGTAGCCGACTTCCGAGCCGGCGGGCTCCACGAATGACGACCCGTCGCCGTAAAAGTTTACCGCCTGCGTTCCGATCTGCGTCTGCACGATCTGGATATACGCCGCGAACAGCGCCATGGCCGTCAACGCCGCCGAACCGATCGCGAAGCCCTTGCCGGTCGCCGCGGTGGTGTTGCCCAGCGAATCGAGCATGTCTGTGCGTTCACGCACGATCGGGGGCTGCCCGGACATCTCGGCGTTGCCGCCCGCGTTGTCCGCGATCGGGCCATACGCGTCTGTCGCCAGCGTGATGCCCAGCGTCGAGAGCATACCGACGGCCGCGATACCCACGCCATAGAGACCCATCAGGAAGCTATCACCACCGCCAGCAAAGCTGAACGCGGCGATGATCGCAACCACAACCGTGAGCAGCGAGGCCCAGGTCGACTTCATGCCCTCAGCAATACCCGCGATGATCACGGTCGCCGGGCCCGTCAGGGCCTGCTCAGCGATCCGCTGTGTCGGACGGTGCTCATAGCTGGTGTAGTACTCGGTCGCGTGCGCGATCACGAGGCCCGAAACCAGACCCGAAACGATCGAGAGCCCCAGGCCCCACCAGGTGGTGATGCCTTCAAGCTCGGGGGTGTTCTTTAGGATGTACCAGAGCAGAGCGAACGAGCCGAGGATGATCAGCGCCGAAGCGACATAGACACCCTTGTGCAGGCCCTTGAGCAGCTGCGCAAATGTCGCGTTCTCCTTGGCCTTCACCGTGTAGACGCCGATGATCGAGCAGAAGATGCCCAGACCGGCCAGCGCCATCGGGGTGACGGCGAGCTTGATGCCCAGCGCACCAGCCGCATCGCCGCTGGTCAGCGTCATCGCCGCCGCAGCGCCAAGCGCCATGGTCGCCAGGATCGAGCCGTAGTACGACTCGTAGAGGTCTGCACCCATGCCCGCCACATCGCCCACATTGTCACCGACATTGTCGGCGATGGTCGCGGGGTTGCGTGCGTCGTCTTCGGGGATTCCGGCCTCGACCTTGCCCACAAGGTCGGCACCAACATCGGCCGCCTTTGTGTAGATGCCGCCGCCCACACGCGCGAACAGCGCCTGCGTCGATGCACCCATGCCGAAGCTGAGCATGATTGTTGTGATTTCGGTGATGCCGCCATCGACAAGGCCCATGGTGTTGAAGATCGCGAACCAGATCGAGATGTCGAGCAGCGCGAAGCCCACGACGACCAGACCCATGACCGCACCCGAGCGGAACGCAACAGTCAGCCCTTCATTGAGCGACTGCTTTGCGGCCCAGGTGGTCCGAGCCGAAGCGTTGGTGGCCATTTTCATGCCGAACCAGCCGCAGAGACCCGAGAAGAGACCCGCGACCGGCACGCCGATGAGCGTGAACGCCGACTGGAGCTTCAGCGCATACATGATGCCCAGGAAGATGATCAGGAGCACAAAGACGCCCGCGACGACCTTGTACTGACGGGTGAGATAGGCCATCGCCCCGTCTCGGACCGCCTGGGCGATCTCGATCATGTTCTCATCACCCTCGGACCGTTTCATCACCGAGCCGTGGAACAGCTTGGCCATGATCAGGGCGAGAATGCCGCCGACTGGCGCCAGGTAATACGCCGGCGTAATCTCGGCCATCGACGCCAGTGTTGGCATGAGTTGTGTACTCATCGTGTTCAACCTCTTTGCTGTGCTTCAGTTGAGCGAACTGAACGGGTTTCAATCGCCGCCGATGATCAGCCCCACGACCGATCGGCTTTCTACCCGCCCCTGCGTGTGTGCAGTGGATTTAACTTCTGTCGCACCCGGGGCATCGGGATGGTGCGCGAACAGTGAACTGGTCCCCGAAATGGGCTGCAACTATAGATCGGTATTCTGGACAGAATCCGATGAAACAAGAATGAAACCTCTTTCTTTCCTGTTTGACCAGTCCGTATGTGAAAAAGAAAACCCACCGGTCTGGTGGGTCGTTGAGTCAATCAATATACCGCGTTTATGGGCGGCGAGGAGCGGCCTTGCGCTTCGCACGGTTGCGGCGCTCGCTGGGCTTCTCGTAGTATTCCTTCTTGCGAATGTCCTTGGTCAGACCTTCCTTCTCGCAGAGTTTCTTGAAGCGGCGCATCAGCTGCTCCGCACTCTCGTTTCCGCGAGATTTGATCCGAATCGCCATGGGGGCTCCTTCTTGAGCGTTTGCCTTGAGCGTCTACCCTGAGCGTCTACAAGGTCGTGGTATACAGGACATTCTGACCGTCCGCACTCTGCGGATCGGGTTGCGATTCAAGGCGCTCCTCATCTCAAGGTCAAGCAAAGCATCAAACTTCCCATATGACACCTCAAGATCTGGTTCTCAACCCCCTCAGCGACCGATAACCTCGCCATGAGAATCGATCCCAAACTCCCCCTGCTCGCCATGATCGGGCTGTTTCTACTCCCCGCTCAGATCGGCTGCGAATCCGTGCCCGCCCTGCGTGAGAGCAAGGCCTGGCACGGCAGCACCCCGATATACGCCACCTACCGCTTTGGAGAGCTCAAAACCGAACTCCCGCCTGGGACCTCGCTCGAAACAGTCAATGCCGTCGCCAGAGCCGTGCTCTATCGACAGGGGCACATCATCGAGGAGGCCTCCTTCACGCCCTCCGACGGGCGCATCATCGCGCTCGGGTCGGGGCAGATGCCCTACAAGCGAGTCCGGATCAGCACCATATACGACGGCGGCGGGGTCATCATGACCATCAACATCGACCCAGCCACCGAGAGCCGGTCGAGATCGATGCTCGAATCGATCCTGCAGTCACTCGGACTCTGACAAAATCAACATGCCGCATCCGCCGCCCGCACCGCCACGCAGAACCGTGCAATCTTCTCCGCGCTCTTCACACCCGGCGCATCCTCCACGCCCGAAGACACATCCACCGCGCCAGCGATGATCACCGGCTTCTGAAAACCCGCAAGGGATTGCAGAAGAATCGCTGATTTAGATACGAATGAGAAGGCGAGCGAGGATTCTGGCAATTCGCTCTTTTGAAATCTTGGTTTGTTTGTAAGGTAGAGTTTGGCTGGATTGCCAGCCTTCGATTCATCAGCATGCAGGAGATTGATCATGAATAGTTCGATGTGTGGCACAATCATCGCCTCCTTCGGGATCGCAGCGGCAGCCATGGCGAATGTGGCGGATTCAAACGAGGGAGGACCGGGTGACAACTGCACAGCGCCAGTGAGATCGGTCGTGCAGATCGACCAGCCCAGAGAGGTCGCGGTGTCAGCTTCAACCGCATTCGTGCTCACAAACTCTTTCGGGCTCATGAGCTTTGATATCAGCGATATCTCGAACCCGATTCCGCTTGATACGGTAGCGCTGGGTTCATCAACCACTCGTTTGCTAATCGACGGGGATATCGCCTACTGCCTGTCCGTCAATGCTCGCCTTTACACGGTGGACATCAGCGATCCTCAAAGCATGACCTTGCTCAGCGACTTTGAGGTTCCTATTACGGGCCTTTTGCCGCTAACCGACGGCATGGCGGTTCAGGATGACCTTGTCTATGTCACATCAACATTGTTCACGAACGAAATGGTGATCGTTGATGTCAGCGATCCATCCAATCCTGTTTCGGTAACGGACTTCGTCGCACCAGCAAATGAAGTGAACAGTTGGCAAAACATTCAGGTCCAGGGTTCGTACGCATACATCAATGGCGCGTACGACATCGGGAATACGGGTGATTTCACAGGCGGCATCGGTGTCTGGGACATCTCAGACCCTATGGATATCACTCGGGTCGGTTTTGTTGCCACTACGGTTGAATCGTTTGTACTGCAGGACGACTACCTGTATATCGATTCGCCCGGGCTTGTGATCGCGGACATAAGCGACCCTATCGACCCAGCAATCATCTCTGAGGTGAATGGGGCAGGCCCTGATATGGGTGTCTCGGTAGATGGGCAGTTTGCCATGTACGAAGACAAATACTTCAATGTCGCCGATCCCGCGAATCCCTATCAAATCTATCGTTTCAGCTCCTTATCGAATGTCGTGCAGATGACACTGCTCAGAGGCAATGTAGTGTACGCGATCACAAACGCCGGGCTGGAAATCGTGAATATCGAAGACTGCGGCATGGTCTGTGCTGCTGATTTGACCGGCGACGATCGCGTGAACTTCTTCGATATCTCACTGTTTCTTCAACTGTACACGAACCAAGACCCCGGAGCGGACCTGAATGGTGACAACAGCTACGACTTCAACGATGTAAGCGAGTTCCTGAAACTCTACAGCTTCGGCTGCTCGTAACCCGCCTCATTCGACAATACATCACACGGCGGGAGCATGCTCCCGCCGTTTTTTATTGTCGCAAATGATCAAGATGCCGCATCCGCCGCCCGCACCGCCGCGCAGAACCGTGCAATCTTCTCCGCGCTCTTTACACCCGGCGCATCCTCCACGCCCGACGAAACATCCACCGCGTACGGACGCAGCGTGCGGATCAGCTCCGCCACATTCGACTCATCGACCCCGCCCGCGATGATCACCGGCTTCTCGAAGCCCTCAAGATACCCCTTGAGCTTTGACCAATCGAACGCCATGCCCTCGCCGCCGTCGGAACCATCGATCAGGATCGCGTCGATCTCCTCGACCTTGCCCCATCGCTTGATCTGCGACTCGATCGTCGCGTCCTCATACTTAAACGCCTTGATCACCCCCGGGCCGCACTGCTGCACAACATCCACCGGCTCTTTGCCATGCAGCTGCATGGTGTGCGCCGGGCACTTGTACTCAAGCTCGCAGAACTGATCAACATCGAGATCACGCACCACCCCCACCGTGCTCACAAACGGCGGCAGATTGAACATAATTCCCGCCGCGGCTTCGGGATCGATGTATCGGGGGGAGTCCTCGACAAAGATAAACCCGATCGCGTCAGCCCCCGAGTCGATCGCAGCAAGGGCGGCTTGCGGGGTGGTGATGCCGCAGACCTTGATGCGTGTGCGATGCGTGTTCATGTGGATGGATCCTCTTTGGGTGGGGTGGTTTGGGGCTGAGTGGTTTGGGGTGGGATGATGCCCGGTGTGGTCTTGTTTGCTGGGGTGGTCATGCTGCGAACCCGCTCGAGTTCGGCCTCCACGATGGCTCTGGTGTCGCTGTCGAGCGACTGCTCATTGATTTCTTCGAGCATCACGATCGCGCCGGGCACATCGGCTTGGTCCTCCGCCCGTGTGCGTGCGATCAGCACATGAATAATGTGCCGCTCGGGGTCCGCCGGATAGCTGCTGAGCAGGCGGGTGAACGCGTCTGCCGCGTGCTCACGATCACCTCGCTGGTACAGTGCATTGGCGACCTGATACTGCGCATCACGATGCAGGGTCAGCGGCGCTGTTGAATCGTGGCCGAACTCGTCAATCAGGCGCAGATACGCGTCCGCGGCCTCGTCGGCTTTGCCCTCGCTGAGCAGCGCCCCGATCTCAGATCGGGCGGTCGCGATGTGCTGCACCTTCGGATCAGGCGCGGACTTGCGGCTATCACGCATCACCCGGCCCATGCTCTGCTCATGGATACGGCTTGCGCTGGAGAACGCCTTGCGTCGCTGACGGTGCTTGAGAATCGAGAACAGGTCGTAGGGCTCACGCCGGAGGATGCCCGTACCCAACAGCACGAATCCTGTCAAGATGCCGAAGCCATAGCCCCCCAGATGCGCAATATTCGCGATCCCGTTGGCAGGCGTGATCACATGCGCGAACAGATCAAGCACCACGAACAGCCCGATCAGCCACCACGACGGGATCATGAATATCCCGATGAAGATGAACAACACAAAGCATTTGATCCGCGTGCGCGGGAAGAGCACCAGGAACGCCCCCGAGACCGCCGCCACGGCACCCGATGCCCCGATCGCCGGAGCCGCTTCGAGCGCGATGTGTGCCAGCCCGGAACCCGCACCCCCCGCCAAGTAGAACAGCGCGAACCCGATCCGCCCGAAACGGTCCTCAACCGGCGGGCCGAAGACCAGCAGGAAGATCATGTTCCCAAAGATGTGCATGAACCCGGCGTGCAAAAAGGCGGATGTGACCAGCTGGTGCACATGAAAATCGAGCTTCCAGACCGCCCCCCACTGTCCCAGCTTCTCGGCAAAGTCTGGATTGGCGTTATGCAGAACGGCCATCAGAACAAATACACCCAGATTGAGGGCAATGATGCCGTGCGTAACGACCGGTTTGCGTTCATTGGGGCGATCTGTGCCCAGTGGGATCAACACAGAGCGATGGTACGCCGATCAATAGATCTGTGCCTATCATCGTGTCCCGGTCATTTCTGCCCATTGCAGGGCGATCTGACGGTTCGCAAGAGCAGGGAACGAATCCACTCACCGCCCTCCCCGAGACGGGCTCGGGCGATCATTTCCGAAAAGGGACGCACCATGAGCACTGCTGAAAAGACCTTCTCCAAGGGACTTGAGGGCGTGATCGCCGCTCAGACCGAGATGTCGTTCATCAACGGCACCGAGGGTATTCTTGAGTATGTCGGGATCGCCATCGGCGACCTCGCCAAGCACAGCACCTTCGAGGAGACCGTTTTCCTGCTCTGGAACAAGCGTCTGCCCACAAAGAGCGAGCTCGAAGCGTTCAATAAGGACCTTCGCAGCAACTACAGCGTCTGTGATGCCATGAAACAGCGCATCACCGGGTGCCCGACCAGTGCCGAGCCCATGCATGTGCTCCGCACCCTGGTCAGCTCCATGGCCATGGACGATGCCAACCCCAACGAGAACAGCGTCGAGGCCGCCCGCAGCAAAGCGATGCGGATCATGGCCAAGACCCCCGCGGTCGTCGCCGCATATGACCGCCATCGCCGAGGCCTGGACATAGTCGAGCCCGACCCATCCCTGAGCTTCTCGGCCAACTTCCTCTACATGCTCAACGCCGAGAAGCCCACCGAAGCCATGACCCGCGCCTTCGACATCTGCATGATCACCCATGCCGACCACGGGCTCAACAACTCGACCTTCACCGCCCGTGTCATCATCTCGACCCTGAGCGACATGTACTCGGCCATCACCGGCGCGATCGGCTCGCTGCGTGGCCCGCTGCACGGCGGTGCCAACGAGGGCGTCATGAAGATGCTCAACGAGATCCCCAGCGTGGACGATGTTGAGTCCTACATCATGAACAAAATCGCCAACAAAGAACGCATCATGGGCTTCGGCCACCGCGTCTATAAGGCCAAGGATCCCCGCGCCGCCGAGCTCATGACCCTCGCCAAGCAGCTCGCCGACGACACGGGCAACAGCGATCTCTACGAGAAATCGCACAAGATCGAGCAGATCATGGAGCGTGAGTACGCCGCCAAGGGGATCTACCCCAATGTCGACTTCTACTCCGCCACCACCTACCACTGTATCGGGCTCAAGCTCGACCTCTTCACCCCCATGTTCGCGCTCTCACGCATCGCCGGATGGAGCGGGCATGTGATCGAGCAGCTCGGCGACAACCGCCTCTTCCGCCCCACAACCGATTATGTCGGCCCCCACAACGCGCCCTACACCCCCATCAACGAGCGCTGAGACAACGAAATCAAGACCCCAAACGCCCGCCGACGCGGGCGTTTTTCAATCCGGCAGCTCATGCACGCATTCTGTTCACCAACAGCGCACAAAGTCGATATGAAGTTCGTACCCTGTGCATGGGCCGCGATGCCATGCGCCCAAAACACCATGAATCCGATGAATCCATGAACCGATGCGCCTGATCAGAGCCTACATCCCGAGCATGTTTCACCGGCGTGTGCTCCTGCTGGGCACGCTGAGCATGATCGCCATGCTGCTGCTCAGTGCCCGTCTGAGCTATATGACCATCGCCCAAGGCGCCGAGGCACGCGCACAGGCCGAGCAGCGTCTGGTCACCGAGACCTGGCTGCCAACCACCCGGGGCAGCGTCTTTGACCGAAAGAAACGCGTCCTCGCGGGCGATCGCGCCTCGTACGACATCGCGATCGACTATCGCATTCTCGACGGGCACTGGGTCTACGAGGACAACAGCGGCCGCCGGCGCTGGACCGACATGCGCACCTACGCGACACGATTGGCCCGCCGGGCCAACCCCCAGATCTGGGACACCCTCGACGAGCGCAGACAGACCGAGCTGATCGATCAGTTCGAGACCGCGCTGCGTGCACGGGTGGCCCGCATGGAGCGCGACCTGATCAGCATCGCGGGCATCACGCGCGACGAGTTCGACCAGCGCAAGAACGAGATCATCCAGCGCGTCAGCGCCATGAAAGAGCAGATCGCACAGCGCGCGTATGCACGCGAAGTCGAGAACTTTGAACGAGACGGGCGCGTTCCAACCCCTGATGATCTCAATCGCTTCCGGCGCATCGCCAATCAACCCATCGCCGAAGAAGAAACGATCCACACCATCATCCCTGATGTGTCCGACGAGCTGGGCTTCGCCGTGCTGCGCCAGGTCGCACGCGCCGAGCCCATCGTCAGCGAGGGCATCAGCCCGTCACTGCAGAACGCGTTGCGCGTCCCGGTCTACCCCGGCCTGCGTGTGAGCGACGCCACGGCCCGCATGACCCCCTACGACCAGCTCCCGATCAGCATCGACCGAACCAGCTTTCCCCCGCCGCTGCAATCACCAGACCCAACCACCATCACCACCCGAGGCGTTGCTCGGATCCTGCTCGGGCGTGTCGATGACGGGCTGTATGCCGAGGATGTCAACCGACGCAGCGAGGCGTTCGCCACTGATCCCGAGCTGCGCGACCGCGCGCAGACCGAGTCGGGACGCGACCGCGGACGCTACTTCCCGGGCGACCGCGTGGGGCGAACCGGGATTGAGTTTGCCTTCGAACACCAGCTGCGTGGTTTGCGAGGCGTGCGCACCGAGAACCTCCAGACCGGGGCCGTCGAAGAACTCCCGCCCCAGCCGGGCCAGGATGTGCACCTGAGCATCGACATCATGCTCCAGGCACGGATTCGAGCCCTGCTCGATCCGGCGGTCGGGCTCACCCGTGTGCAGCCCTGGCACCAGAACGAAGAGCCGCTCTATACCCCCGTCGGGACCGAGCTTGATGCGGGCGTGGTGGTGCTGGAGGTGGCCACGGGCGAGATCTTGGCACTCGTCTCAACCCCGCTGCCACCGGAAGAAGCAGACTGGGCGGGACTCGGCATCCAGACTGATCTGGACCGACGCCTCTACAACACAATCCATGCCCCTTGGGTCAACAAGGCCATCGCCAAGCCCTACCCGCCCGGCTCGGTCGCCAAGTCGCTCATCCTGGCCGAAGCCGCCAAACGCGGGGCATATGGCTCCGGCGAACGCATCCACGACCGCGGCTATCTGCTCGACAACCAGCCCAACAAGTTCCGCTCCTGGATCTACAAGCAATACGACGGGGCCTACGGCGGGCATTCCGACCAGCTCGGGCGAGACCTCGACGGGGTCGATGCGCTGATGGTCTCGAGCAATGTGTTCTTCTTTACGCTCGGCCGACGCCTCGGGCCTGAGGGCATCGCCAACGCGTACCGAGATTACCATGTGGGCAAGCCCTACGACCTGGGTGTTGGCACCGAGTGGCCCGGCTCCATCGGCGCGTTCGACGGCCCAAACGACGGCTCCGACATCAACCTCGACGAAGCGACACTGATGGGCATCGGACAAGGCCCCATCACTTGGACCCCGCTGCATGCCGCCGATGCCATGGCGACCCTCGCCCGCGCCGGGGTGCAGTTCACGCCACGCATCGTGCGCGACGGGCGCGCCCCGCAGGTGCATGACATCGGGCTCCCCTCGTGGGCCGTGCGTGATGCACTCGAGGGGTTGCATCAGGTTGTGACCAATGTCCAGTTCGGCACCGGTCGAGCGATCGCCTATGAGAGCATGGGCCCAGAGCGCGTGCCGATCTTCAACGCACCGGGAATCAAGGTCTGGGGCAAAACCGGAACGGCCACCGCACCCGCTCTTTTGTTCGACCCTGACCAAACCGACGAGACCAACGGGCCGCAGCAGCCCCAGATCGTGCGCAGGGGCGATCATTCGTGGTTCGTCACCCTCGTCGCAC
The DNA here is from genome assembly GCA_965283805.1 of Phycisphaerales bacterium UBA1924. GTDB lineage: Bacteria > Planctomycetota > Phycisphaerae > Phycisphaerales > UBA1924 > UBA1924. Next base: position 1,555,692 of record CBDIPV010000001.1, read on the forward strand.
CCGACGGCGAAGCCCCAAAGTACGCCATCGCCGTCATCGTCGAATACGCCGGTTCGGGCGGAAGGGTCTCTGGCCCCATCAACAACCAGATCATCCACGCCCTCGTCGAAGAGGGCTATCTGCCCGACATGCGTGCATCCAAGCGAGGCCCTGACGCATGAGCCGAGCCGGCGAGGTCAACCCGATCGTGCGTCTGATCAAGGGCGGCGGGCGCAACCCCGAACCCATCTCACGCGTGCTCCGCCCGGTCAACTGGGGCTGGGTGACGGTGATCGCCTCGCTGCTGCTCTCGCTGCTGGGGATCTATGCGATCGACATGGGGCTCAACGAGAACCTCGACCCGAGCATCGCTGAGCTTTCGACCACCGCGTCCAAGCAGTTCGTCTTCATGATCATGGGCATTGTCGCATGTCTGGTCATCATGCTCCCGCATTACAAGCTGCTGACCGCGTTGTCGTGGCTGTTCTTTGCGATCTGCATCGCGCTGCTGATTTTCCTGCTGATCCCCGGCATCCCTTCGAGCATCGTCACACCCCGCAACGGTGCACGATCGTGGATCAACCTGGGCTTCACCGATTTTCAGCCCAGTGAGATCACCAAGATCGCCTTTGTGCTCGGGGTCGCCCACTACCTGCGATTCCGCACCCAGCACCGCAGGTTCCGCGGGCTCATCGTCCCGGGCATCATCGCCGCTGTGCCTGTCGCACTCATCACCGTCCAGCCCGACCTGGGCACGGCATCGCTGTTCGCTCCGGCGCTGTTCGCGATGCTCATCGCCGCCGGTGCCCGCCTGCGCCACCTCACGCTGATCGTGCTCTGTGCCGCCATGAGCGCCCCGCTCGCCTACCCGTTCATGCGTCCGCACCAGAAGGCCCGCATCGAGGCGATCGTCAAGCAGTTCCAGGGCGATGAATCGACCAACTTTGACATCAACTTCCAATCATCGCGCGCCCAGATGCTCATCTCCGCCGGTCAGGTCACCGGCATGCCCGAGCCCACCGCCCGCGCCATGGTCCGCTTCAACGCCCTGCCCGAGCGCGAGAACGACATGATCTTCGCCGTGGTCGTCGCTCGCTTCGGGCTTCTGGGCGGGGCTGCGATGCTCATGCTTTATGCGCTGTGGGTCATCGGAGCCCTGATCGTCGCGGCAAGCTGCCGAGAACCGATCGGCCGCCTGATCGCTGTGGGCCTCCCGGCATTTATCGCGACCCAGGTGGTGATCAATGTTGGCATGAACATCGGGGTGCTGCCCATCATCGGCATCACGCTCCCCTTCCTCAGCGCCGGCGGTTCATCGCTTATTACCTGCTGGCTCATGACAGGATTCGTCATGAATGTCGCATTTCATCGCCCAAAGCCCCCCTACCGCAGTTCCTTTGAATACGCTGATGATGATGACCGACCAGACCTCCTCAAACCCAGCAGACCCTACGGCAAATCCATCGGCTTCAGCGGGCGGGCGTTCACCCGCTGAGCGAGGGACGCTCGATCTCGGCCTCGACCAGATCGCAGGCCTCACACCCCCCGACGGCTGGCTCCAGCACTGCGCGGACAACGGGATCGTGTTCGACAACGATGAGCCCACAACCCTCGGGCGATTCATGGCCATGCTCATGCACGCCAACACCCGCATGAACCTTACTGCAGTGCGCGACGAGCAGGAAGCTTGGGACCGGCACATCTTTGATTCGCTCACCCTGCTGCCCATGCTCAGTGAGCTTCCGGACAACGCCAAGATCATCGACATCGGGACCGGAGGCGGCCTGCCCGGCATCCCGCTGGCGATCGTCATGCCCCAGCACCGATTCACGCTCATCGACGCAACCAAAAAGAAGTGCGACTACCTCGATCAGGCGATCCGTGCGCTCGGGCTGAAGAATGCCCGCGTCATCTGCGCCCGCGCCGAATCGCTCGGCCAAGACCGCGGCGAACGCATCGCCACCGGACGCGTCGATGCCCACCGCGATCATTACGACATCGCCATGGCCCGGGGCGTCGGCCAGATCCCCATGCTCGCCGAACTCACCGTCCCGCTGGTCAAAATCGGCGGCCTGGTGCTCATGACCAAGGGCCAACGCGCCGAGGACGAGCTGGCCGAAGCCAAGGCCGCATTGCACCTGCTGCACGCGGCCCACGCCGGAACCATCGACACGCCAACGGGCAAGGTTGTGATTCTTGAGAAGCTCCGCAAAACCCCGCGCGACTACCCGAGACGCGACGGCGAGCCCAAGCGCTCGCCTTTGGGCATACGCAAGGCGTGAGCAACCAACAAAATCAGGTCAGCCCGCACGAAGCGGGCTGACCTGTCGCAACACATGGGACTCGTGTGCTTTTATCGTCTGCGCCGGGCGAGCAGCAGCATACCGCCCATCAGCAGCGCGCCCCCACCCGGTGCCGGGATCTCTACCGTGAGCACCCGCACGGCGTCGTGCAGCAGATACCCGCCGGTGCCATAGTTTGAGCGTACTTCGACACGGTCGAACTCGACATTGCTTGACCATCCGTTCCATGTCCAAGCGCCGCTGGCCGCAGCGCTCAGGGTATCGCGACCGACGAGCGTCTCGCCGTCATACATCGACACCTCGCCGTCTGCGGTATTGCTCACCGATGAGAAGTAGCCGCCGAAGGACCGCTGGCCGGTCGAGAATACATACGCGATTCCGCCGTCCATGGCACCGAACTGCTTGATGCCCTCATAGGGAGCATGGGTCATGATATAGAGATCCGAATCGGCGGTATGAACCCAGGAGTCACCTGTGTTGAACACACTGCCCAAGCCATCGAACACATCGACCGCTCCATATTCCAGATAGGCGCTCGTGGACTCGAACCCCTCGAACTGAAGTGACTGAAACTCACCGACACGCACGATATCCGCGTGCGACCATGCCGTTGCGGATGCGATGACAAAGCAGGTGATAGGGATGGCATTGCGTTGCATGATGGGCTCCATGGTGTTGGGTCTTGTGAGTGTTGAACTCACAAGCAGATCATGCGAAATGATCGAGCCCAATGCAAACGGTCGTATTGATCCGTTTTGAAACCCAACCCGCACAACCGGCCCAATCGATCCAGGCCCAACCGCTGCCCAGCATTGTACTACAGGGGGGCGTATTCGCCCTTGGCACCCAGCAGGAATGCGATCGCCTCGCGTACCGCCGCGTGCCCGCCGTTGCGCGTAGTGATCAACGCACATCGCGCCGAGACCTCGGCCTCGGCGTCCGCTGGGCACATCGGGAACCCTGCCCGCTCAATGGCGGGCAGGTCGGGCCAGTCGTCGCCCATGTAGGCAACCCGCGACTCATCGCACCCCGCCTCACGCAGGATGACATCGAGCGCTTCGGACTTGTTCATGCTGCCCTGGATGATCATGGACTCGGGCACGCCCAGCGATTCGAGCCGGTGCTGCAACGCCGAACCCGAACGCCCGGTGATGATCGCGAGCTGGTAGCCCTTGCGCATCCAGAGCTTCATGGCGTAGCCGTCACGCACATGGAACCGCTTGGTCTCGTGACCGTGATCGTCGATGTTAATCGACCCATCGGTCATCACGCCGTCGACATCGAGCACCAGCAGCGTTACGGCGCTGGGGTCGCTGAACACGCGAGCCGTGGGCTTTGACTCGCTCACGCGTCGTCCTCCACCAACTTCATCGCGATCAGATCCTGCACATCGAGCATGCCGATAGGCTTGTGGTCATGATCGACGATCGGAATTTCGTCGGCTCGGTACTCACGGAACATCGCGACCGCATCGCGGGTCAATGCGGTGTGGCTCAAGCACTTGGGGCCGCGTGTCATCACGCTGGAAATCGGCTGCTGCAGCTCGTCGGTATTGCGCAGGATCAACCGGCGCAGGTCCGAGTCGGTGAAGATCCCGGTGAGCTTGCCCTGTTTGTCGGTCACCAACAGCGCACCGGGGCGGCGGACGACCTTGGCCGCATCGGCCAGTGCGTCAGCGACGCTGTCAGATTCGTGCGCGATGGGCAGGTTTTTTCCGGCGATGAACCGCACCAGCTCGCTCACGGGCTTGAGCAGCGAGCCCAGCGTACCACCCGGGTGTCGGGCATGGAAATCCTCGTTGCTGAACGAACGACGCCTGGCCACAGCCAGTGCGAGGGCATCGCCGATGGCCAGCGCCGCGGTGGTCGAGGTTGTGGGCGCGAGAAACTCGCCGTCGCCTGCTTCATCACGCACGCCCACCTCGAGGGTTACATCCGCGAGCCGCTGCAGCGAGCTGGGCTTGCCGGCCCCGTTGTCATCCGGGATCGGGCCGCGGGTGATGGCGATGATCGGGAGCTTGTCCTGGCGGAGGATCGACGCGAGCGCGACAAGCTCATCAGTCTCACCCGAGTGGCTCAGGCAGATTACCAGATCGTTCTTGCGGAATCGACCGAGGTCGCCGTGGGCTGCTTCTGTGGGGTGGACCGCGTGGCTGGTGATGCCCAGCGAAGCCATGGTGGCCGAGATCTTCGCCCCGATGTGCCCGCTCTTGCCCAGCCCCGACACGATCACCGTCCCGCCCGCGTCAGCGGTCTTGACGATCAGATCGACCGCGGCAGCGTAGCGAGCATCAACGCTACGGGCTAGCTCATCAATCGCCCGCGCCTCATGCTCGAAGACTCGGGAGATGAATCGCTGCTCGTCAGCGTCTTGATGTGAATCGGAAATCGCCACCTCGAAGGGCTCCGTTCGCGTGCGTGTGGGCATAGGCAAGGGTATGCACGCAAGGACGGATCAGGCGTTCGGCACGAGCTTCTTCCCACGGCAGCACGGGCAGGGAATCGGGTGGCCGGTGCTTGGTTGCAGCGCTGGCACCGCGTTGAACCCCATTGTCCGCACCGCAACTGTTTGGGGGCACGGGACAAAGCCCCGCCCGAGACACTGCGGGCAGGTCTTGAGTTCGATGTCGCCGACAAGGCGCAGGGTGGTCGCGTGCGTGTCCATATACGGGTTATCGGCACGATCCATGCCCGGATCCAACAAAAAACACCCCGTCAGGGCGTAATCGCCATGACGGGGTGATTCTGGATAGAAAGGGTTTCACTCAGTCAACTGATCAGCGGCGACGGCGAGCCGTGATCAAGCCGCCCATGCCGAGCAGCGCCATCGCGCCTGGAGCGGGCACGAAGGTGATCGAGATGTCGTCGATTGTGAACTCCGAGAAGCTGTCGGGCTCAGCACCGGTGATCGCACCGAACTGAATCGTCAGACCGCCGTCGACGTTGGCACCAGCCATGGTCTCGAAGCTGTAGGTCTGGTAGGTGTCGCTGAAGAAGATGGGGGCGCCGCCGAGGATCTCGCCCGAGGTCACGCCGCCAGCGGCGTCGACCGAGAAGAGCTCAGCAAAGAACACGCCGCCGATACCCGCAGCACCCTTGGCGCTGAAGGTCACGGTGACCATGTCACCGGCGTTGATCGAGCCGGCACCGATACCGGTCTGCTTGAGCAGGGCGCCCGATGCGTCGGCATCGTTGCGGACATACGCGGCCCAGGTGCCTGAGTTGCTGTCGTCGGAAATCTCGAAGACCGAATCACCGGTGCCAAGGGTTTCCCAGCCGGTGAAATCGCCGGTCTCGAAGCCGCCGTTGACGACGCTGGCTTGAGCGACGCCTGCGAGGCTGACGAGTGCGAGTGTTGCGAGTGCGTTGCGGGTATTGGTGTGCATTTTCAATTCTCCATGTCTACAGATGAGCGGCGAGATCACATGAACTGTCAGGTGAAGGACTCGTCCACATCGAATGTAACAGTTACGCCACTGAAGACCAGCAAAGTTGAAATTTGTCCGGTGAAGGGCGGTTTTGAGCCAATGCAGGCCGATAAAAAACTGCTCAGTCCTTCCCATCGACCGCGGCTGTGTCGCGGTTCAGCGTCGACCAGCCCTCGCTGCGTCCGCAGGAGGCATCCAGCACGCCCTGCCGCCAGAGGTAGCGTTTGAGCGGGATCCAATGCATGGCGAGAATGACCAGCATCTCTCGCTTGAGGTCTGGATCACCCAATAAGGCGCGCTGGGGTTTGTTGGCAAATCTCAGGAATGTTTCCTCGATCCGCATCGCATCAGGGCGCTCATTGTGGAGTGCTTGCTCGTAGTAGTTCAACACCTGCGGGTCTGTCAAATCGCGTTTGAACAGGTCGAGGGCGAAGGGCGGGTTGTGGTTGGCGTAGTGCCAGGCGGACTGGCCGAGGAGGTATTCGCGGCGGTGGACATCGAGCGGGGTATAGCGATGATCGTGGATCACACGGGCATCGGGCGCGAAGATGATCGGGACGCCCGCAGCTTGCACGCGGTAGGCGAGTTCGATGTCTTCATAGCCGTAGATGTTGTTGAGCGGGGCGAGGCCGCCGACCTGCTGGGCGATTGCACGCGGCAGCGACATGTTGAGGCCGTAGCAGTCGCGGTAGCCGGCAGGGGCTCGCTGCGTGCTGGGCTCATGGAAGAACATGATGTCTGACTCGTGAAGCACGAGATCGAATAGGTTGGGAGTATCCTCGCGTTCGATGGGTTTGAAATCGGCGGCACCGGCGACAAAGCAGGGACCGAACTCTTGCTGCACACTCAGGTGGGCTTCGATCAGATCGGGCTGCGCGTAGGAATCGTCGTTGAGCCAGATGATGAGGTTGCCGGTGGCCAGTTCATGCAGCGCACTGCGCACGGCGACCGCCGCCTTGAAGTTGAAGCGGCGGAGCGTGGTGATGGGCTTGATGCGATCGGGCACGGCGGGCACGGGCGTGGTGTGCTCGTCGCCGTCGAGTCCGATGAGGATCTCGACTTGAAGATCAGTTCGTGCGAACACCGTTTGCGCGGCGACGCAGCGCAGGCACTGGTCGATGACTGTTGGCCTGGCATGCGTCGGGATGAGGATGCTGATGTCCACAGAGGGTGATTGTACTCGACTACGGCCAACGCAGAAACCAACGCTTGGGTATGTTCAACGCGACAGATCCCAAGGGCTTAAAGAGGGCGGACCGAAGAGAGGGCGCGACGGTCTCGCAGAAGATGCAGTTCAGGAAAGGAGATTCTGGGTGCCCATTTCGCCGCTCGTTTGGACTGGATTGTGTGTGCCTGCCCAAATCACCATTGCAACGGCCACCGGTATCCGCTACATTGCTGCTGGAACCATGTGCTGTGATGAACTCGCGGCGCTTTATCTGAGAGGGGCCCCTATGTCGAAACTGTGTCTTCGCCGCGCGTTGTTGTCCAGTGCTCTGAGTGCCATCGGGCTGAGCACCACTTCGGGGTTTGCCTTGGGGCCGGTTGAGTATGAGCTTGAGCCGCTTTACTCAGGATTCCCCGGCCCGGACGACGACTTCGGCTACAGCCTTGCAATCGATGGTGGGTACATCGCGATCGGTGCACGCTTTGACGACATTGATGGCCAAGACTCGGGGGCGGTGTATGTCTACAACCGCACGGGCCGAAACTTCCTGTATGCGCCATTCGCGGCCGATGTCGGGCCGGGCGATCTGCTGGGTTACTCGGTGGCTATTGATAACGGGTTCCTCTACGCGACCGCTCCGAATGACGATGTCGATGGCGTGATCGACGCTGGGAGTGTGTTTGTCTTTGATCTCTTTAGTAATGGTTTTTTTCATAGACGACTCAATGCACCCGTTCTCACTCGATTTGACAACTATGGCTGGCATGTCAGCGCGAGCAACGGGCTCGTCATGGTTGGTGCACCCTCAACACTGGTTGGAGGCGTGCAATCAGGCGTCTCGCACGCGTACCTTTCTTCATCGTTCACATACCTCACTTCACTCGTGCCCAGCGATGGGACATCACAGGGGTTCTTTGGAACACATACAGAAATCACTGGGGACTATGTTGTTGTTGGTTCCTCAAGGAACGATATCGGAGTCGGGATCGGAGAGTCTGGCTCGGCGTATGTCTACGACTACGCCTCGGGGAATCTGCTCCACAAGCTGATACCAAATGACCCACAAGCCGGCACACAGTTTGGTAGTTCGATCGCGATCCAAGGGAATCTCATCGCGATCGGTGCTCCGTTTACCAATGACCGCGGGCCAAACTCTGGCTCCGTCTATCTCTTCGATGCGATCACTGGGAATCAGGTCGCCAAGATCATCGCCGACGACACGGATGACTTCGACTGGTTTGGCCATTCGGTGGCGATGGATGACGATGTCCTGGTCATCGGCGCCACTTACAATGACACCACGAGCGCTGGCAGGGGTTCGGTGTATATGTATGACATCAACACCTTGAGCATGATCGACAAGATCGACATCCCTGTTTTCGCGGGCACGAGCGATCGGTTCGGATCGGCGGTTGCCGCAGGCGAGGGCGATATCCTGACTTCGAACTACAACCAGTTCGATAATGGCCTTGAAACGGGTGTGGCATACTTTGTCGACGCGATCTGCGATGCAGACCTCAATGACGACGGCACGCTCGACTTCTTCGATGTCTCCGACCTGCTCAGCGATGAGCCTGACTACAACGGCGACGGCGTCTTCGACTTCTTTGATGTGAGTGCATTTCTGAGTGACTATCAGATGGGATGCCCGTGAGTGATTGATCGCGTAGGGCTCGAGGATCAGTTGCAGACAGAGATGAGCCGGGAAGTGGAGGTCTGGTAGAACCTGCTTGCCTGACTCACTGCACTTCAATATGAGGCATCAGACTTTGAAATCGCTGATTGCGTGGGAGATTCGTTCGGAGGTATACTGGTTTCGAGTGTCTGAGCGTGCGGCTGATCCTGCTTCGCCGACGGTTGGGCTCGCTTCTTGAGGGGGGATCTGTATGCGCGTACGAATGGATTTTGGTCCATCTATCCGATCGATGGCCACGGTGGTGATGGTTGCATTGGCTTCTGCTGCTCAAGTCTCTTGGGCTCAGATTGTGTTTGGCAGCGATCTGATCAGCCCCGGGACGCCGGTGCTCGGTGAGGACTTTGGCAGCAGCGTCGCGATGGGTTCGAGTTACATGATCATCGGCTCGGAGTTCTCCGACGATGCGGGGCAGCAATCTGGCGGAGTTTCGGTGCACAGCCGGGCCACCGGTGCATTCATCCGCAAACTCACCCCGCCTTCTCATTTCCCCTCCGACCTCTTTGGTTCGAGCGTCGGGATCGAGGGCAACACAGTTGTCGCAGGCTCACGCATCAAGGGCAAGGCCTATCTCTTTGACGCGGCAAGCGGTGCTTGGCTTCGCACGCTTGAACCCTCCGATGGTGCCGCAGCCGCGAACTTCGGTATCTCTTGTGCGATTTACGACGACATTGTGCTTGTGGGATCGGTCGGCTCGCCCAATCTCGACGGCACAACCGGCGGGGTCTATGTCTATTCACTGAGCTTCCCCACTGACAACGAGATTATTCGTTTACGCCCGGACTTCTTCATGGGCGATGATCGTTTCGGACACAGCGTGGCGCTCAACGATGCGTACGCCGTTGTTGGGGTAAGCAATAGCACGAACCATGGCGCGGTCTACATATTCGATATCAATACCGGGGCACGGCTGCATCGCCTTGTACCTGATCCATCGCCCGAGAGTCCGAGCTTTGGGCAGTCGGTCGCGATTGTTGGGAATCTGGTTGTTGTTGGCGCGAGCCGAGACGCTGATGAGGGCACGCGGGCGGGGGCGGTCTATCTTTTTGACGCGGTCACTGGGAACCAGCTCTTGAAGCTCACCCCGCCGCAGCTCACGCCGTTTGATAACTTCGGGACTTCAGTGGCCGTGAGCAACAACGCGCTGATGGTCGGCGCACCGGGTGATATGGGCGCTCGGGGCTCTGTGTATGTGTTCGCCGGCCCGAATCTTGATCTGATCGACATCGTGATTCCGCCCGAAACCAACGGCGGAGACCGATTTGGAGATGTGATCTCGATCGATGGGGCCGAGGCGCTGGTCGGCGCCCCCAATGTTGACCCGAAACCGGGAGCCGCATATCGGATCTTCCCGCGATGTGCCGCAGATCTCAATGAGGACGGCACTGTCGATTTCTTCGATGTGTCCTACTTCATCAACTTCATGGTCGACTTCAATGGCGACGGGGTGTTCGACTTCTTTGATGTGAGTGCATTTGTGAACTCGTATCAGTCGGGGTGCCCGTGAGTTGTTGAATGCAGAGATGAAGTCGGCACGAGTGGTTTGATGAATTTGCTATGCCCTGACGGGTCATAGCTGGGTGCCCGGCGTAAAACAGAGCACTACTGCGCCGCTTTGCGGCGAGTAGTGGCACCCAAGAGTGACTCAAAGTGTCGGTCAGCTCAGGCCTCCGACAAACGCTTTAAACCGATCCATCCCCGCGTTGATCTGGTCTTCGCTGCAGGCGAAGCTGATCCGCAGGTGGTTGGCGGCGATGCCGCCGAAGTCTTCGCCGGGGACGAAGGCGATGTGGGCTTCTTCGAGCATGGCTTCGCACAGGGTCGTCGCGCTGGTGATCTTGGTGCCCTTGGCGCTGGTTTTGCCGAAGAGGGCGGAGACATCGGGGAAGACATAGAAGGCGCCGGTGGGGGTTGGGCAGTTGACGCCGGGGATGTCGCTTAGACGGCTCATAATGAGGTCGGCGCGTTTGGCGAAGGCCTGTCGCATGGTTTCGACCTCATCAGCCACGGCAGGGTTGGTCAGAGCTTCGCGGATGGCGGGGTAGTTGAAGCTGGTGATGTTGGTGGTCATCTGGCCCTGGAGGTTGCCCATGCCCTTGATGAGCGACTTGCCGAAGTCGCCGGGCATGGCGGCGTAGCCGATGCGCCAGCCGGTCATGGCGTAGGCCTTGGACATGCCGTTGAGGGTGATGACCCGCTCGGCGATCTCGGGGATCGAACCAATGGAAAAGTGGGCGTCTGGGCCGTAGACGATCTTTTCGTAGATCTCGTCGGTCAGCACCACGAGTTGCGGTGCCCGTTCCACGCCCTCGGCGATAACCTTGGCCAGGTCGCGCAGGTCCTGCTCGGAGTACATGGTGCCGCAGGGGTTGGAGGGGGAGTTGAGAATGAGCAGGCGCGAGCGGGGGGTGATGGCGTCTTGGAGCTGGGCGGGTGTGATGCGGAAGTCAGATTCAGGCCCGGCGACGATCTCTCGCACCACGCCGCCCGAAAGCTCGCAGATCGGGCGGTACGACACCCACGCGGGGGTCGGGAGGATCATCTCCCAGGCGTCCTCGCCAAGGGCGGGGAAGTCAAACAGGCACTGGATGGCGTTGTAAAGGACATGCTTGCCGCCGACGCCGATGGCGACATGCTCGCCGGTGAGCCCGGGGATGTTGTTCTCGTTGGTGAGCTTGTCGGCGATGCACTGGCGGGTCTTCATGTCGCCCAGCGTGGGTGTGTACTTGGTCTCGCCCGCGAGCATGGCCTTGATCGCCGCGTCCTTGATGGGCTGTGGGGTATCGAAGTCCGGCTCGCCGGCGGCGAAGCCGAGGACATCGACGCCGCTGGCCTTCATGGCCTTGGCCTTGTTGTTGAGCGCGACGGTGATCGAGGGCTTGAGCTCGCTGACGCGGCGGGAGAGGTCGAGACTGGTGGTGGATGTGGGCATGTCGGGCTCCTGCATGATTGGAATACAGATCGTAGCCGATCGGGGCCGGTGTGATCGGTCTACGAAACACGCCCGATCGGTCTCGATCGGGCGTGCGTGGTTCGATGGATTGATGGTACGTTGGATTCGTGTTTGGGATCAGCCGTCGGACATGTAGCTGCCCTGGCGTGCGTTCTGATCGAGCGGGACGCCGCGGTAGCGGCGTGGTTCGACGGGGACCCACTCGCGGTTGGGGTTTTCGAACTCGACGGCTGGCGGGTCTTCGGCGGGGTACTCAACGCCGTCGCGGATCGCAACCTTGAGCAGCCGTGAGCCGGCCGATGGGACAGCCATGGTGTTGGTCAGATCTGAGCGACGCTTGTCCTGGTCGTAGATTTCCCACTGCATGACATCGGGGCGACGATTAGTCCCGTCCTCGGCCCGGTTCTCCAAGAACCGCACCGTGACCTTCTGTCCAACCGGAACCTCAACGGTCCACAGCGGCTCACTGTCGCGATTGTCATAAAGCGTCACCGTCAGCGGCTCGAACGGGGTCGAGATGTAGGTGAACGAGTCGGTCGAACGCAGCCCCCCGCCGGGGCTGTTCGAGAGCAGCTGCGAGATACAGCCACCCGCCGAGAGCAGGGAAATCATGGCCCCAAGCAGGACCAGCGGGATGAAAAGGCGACGATCGGCGATGCTCGACATTCGTAATCTCTCCGTCGGGGCGTCGTGCCCTGCGTTCAGTATAGCGTGGCGTGCCCGGTCTGTGCCTGCTGGCGATTGAACCGGTCTGTGGTTTCTATCGGTACAATGGGGTACGGACTCGCCATAAACTCGGTTCACCCCACCCCGAAACCATTGAGCAACTCATGCCCAGCACCCCCAACACCCCAAGCAAACCCAACACCATGCGGATTGGGCACGGCTACGACCTGCACCGGCTCGAACCCAACGGCGACGATCAGCCCGGACGCCCGCTCAAGCTCGGCGGGGTCGAGATCGACCACGATCGAGGCCCGATCGCCCATTCCGACGGCGATGCCCTGCTCCACGCCGTCACCGATGCCCTGCTCGGGGCGATCTGCGAGCCCGACATCGGACAACTTTTCCCCAACGACGACCCACGAAACGAAGCGCAGGACTCCCGTATCTTCCTTAAGGCCGCCGTGGAGCGGGTGCACGCTGTGGGGTACAGGATCGGAAATCTCGACGCAACGATCGTGCTCGAACGCCCCAAACTCAGCCTATACAAGGACTTGATGCGCGCCAATCTCGCCGCGGGACTGGGTGTTGAAGTCGATCAGGTGAACATCAAGGGCAAAACCCACGAAGGGGTCGATGCGTTGGGGCGCAACGAAGCCGTCGAGGTGCACTGCGTGGTGCTGCTGTTACAAAGCTGATATCTTTTCGCAGACGAGCACGGTGTAAACTGGCGTATCGCATGACCGAAAACAGCTCCAAGTTTCTGAGCGGCATTTCCAAGCGGACTCCCAAGCAGTGGGCGTTTGTGGGCGTGATTTTCACGTTGCTGGTTTCGAGCGTGCTCTGGCTGGGATGGCGACGCCAGTACCCGCCGACGTGGGTCGACGCGATCGTGTATGACCAGCAGGCAGACACGTTTACGGTTGATGTTGCCGACCTCCCTTTGCTGATACTTCGCGCGCCCAATGAGGAGATCGAGCTCGTCACGATCATCGATGGTGAGCGGGTTGAGGGCATCATCCCCGATGAGCGGTTTCGTGTGGGTCCGCCTGTCACGGTGCAACCAAATCAGTTTGTGCACAAAAACATGCTGTGGGCCTATCCGCGGGATGAGCAGCTGCCCGCAGGCATGGCTTACGGACCACCACAAGCCTGGCGTTGCCCGCGCTCACTCGAATTCGTACAAGGATCCTGGGTGTTGCGATACGAGCACCTTTACCTGCTCGACAGGCGGGTTGGTCAGCCGCTCAAGGTCTCACAAGGCTTGGTGGAGAATCGTATTGGTCAGACAATGCCGGGTTTCTCGTTCCAAACGCAGGGGATGATGGGGCGTTGCGGCACGGGGTTGTACCAGGAAACCGGGTTTGCTGACCGTGTGCTCCGATTCTTTAGCGGCTTGTTCTGACGCCGATCAGCGGCTCAGTTCCGGGCGTGCTGCACAGCGATGAGGGCGTAGGCGGCGATCAGGATGTCGTTGTTCTCCATCCAGCGGGACTCAAGCGTTCTGAAAGCGCCGTTGTTGAACTGCAGCTCATAGATCTTGTCGATCATCTCCTCGCGCCAGTTCCGCCCGTTGATTTCGTCCACACCCGATGCATCGAGCGCCCGCGCCATGGTGCAAAGGTAGTAGTAATACCCCTGCATCCCCAGGCCCGGGTTCTCCTCGAGCGTGTAGTTGTTTTCGATCCACTTCCAAGCGTCAATCATCCGCTGGTCGTCGGAGTCGAGGTTGGAGAAGAGCAGCGACTTGAAGCCCGCGTACGTCATGGAGCCGTATGCACGCAGACGGACGATCTCCGCGCCGCCCTCGGTGGTTTCGGTGGTGGTTCCGGCCATCGATTGCCCCACGATGCCGTCCACTGATTCTATGTTGGGCACGGTCGCATAGATAAAGCCGCCCTGGTCCGAGCCTTCAGCGTACGGCATCGAGTTGACCTGGTCGCTCATCTGCACACGCGCCAGAAAGACCTGGGCTCGCTGGAACGCGACATCGTTGGTCGAGACGCCCGCGTCGTGCAGCGCCTGGATGAAGAAGCTCAGATTGGAGAGGTCAGGACGCCCGTGCTTGCCATAGCCCACGCCGCCGTAATACGGGTGGTCGATCGTGATGGGCTCCTCGAAGCCGGGGTCGTTGGGGTTGTCGCTGTTGGTGTCGCTGTACTGCAGGGTACGGAGAAACCCAGTCGCGTTGAGCATGGCATCGAGCGCCTCGGGCCTGTTCACCATCGAGAGCGCCGAGATGCAGATCGCGGTGTTATAGCTGGGGAGGATGTCTTTATAGATGCCCCCGTCGGGCTGGACATGCTTGAGCATGTAGCGTGTCGCTGTGGTGACCAAGGGGTGGCGCTCGTCAACACCGGGGTCGAGCATGAACCCGGTGATCACCAGACCAGTGATCGCGGGCAGCGTCTGGGTTTCAGGGTCGTCGTCGAAGCCCATCGTCTCCATGTGCTGACGGCTGATCAGGTATTCCATGGCTCGCGAGGCGATCACCTCAGCGCGGCGCTTGTGCTCGGCGCTGATGTTCGAGCCCTGCGCAACGCAGAGCGGGGACAGCAGGGCGAGGGTCAATACGCAAAGAACGGCTTTGTACATCTTCTTCATCTCCAAGTGTATCTATGCCTAGGAGCCAGATTCTGGATTCGAGCAGATCACCATCGCTGACGCGGCAGCCGCGGCGGCTTCGATCCGGAGCACGAACAGACCAAACCGGCGAACCCGTGCCTGGGTATCAACGAACACCTGCCGTTCGGCATTGCTCCATCCGCCCTCAGGACCCACCAAAATCAGTGTTCGTGACGAAAAATCGGCTGCCCCACACCAAACAGGCCCCGAAGCATCGGCAACCACGGCAGCCGGATCTTGGATCGCCGACTCAAATGCGATCGGTTCTCCGATCTCCATTCGCCACGGGCGTCGGCACTGCTTCATCGCCTCGTCACTGATCCGCATGAGTTTGTCTGGGCGCACCGTCTCAGCCCGGCGCTGCGAACGATCGCAAATCAGTGGACAATAACGAGTTACGCCAATTTGGGCGAGCAGGTCAATCATCCGATCAAGCCGGTCACCCTTGGGTAGTGCCGCAGCAACCTCAACGACCGGGCTGATCGGCGCGGTTTGCTCCCAGTGATCAACCCTGATGTCCAGCACCGGGTTTGAGCGTGACCCCCCTACGCTTTGGAGCGTTCCTGATGCGTGGTGCCCCTCGCCGTCGAGCAGGCCGATCCGCTCGCCGGGCCGAACGCGTTTCACGCGAGCCGCGTGATGGGCTTCCTGACCCGCGACCTCGATCGGATCACCGATCTTGACCCGCGAAAGGTCCGAGAACAACACGCAATGGGCGATCGGGTCATCGGTCGGCATAGAGCAAGCGTATGCGAACTTGGCCGCGGATGTATCATGACCGCGTTTGATAAAACGGCCGATATGTCTTGAGAACGAGCCCAAACTTCCCGATGATCGCACTGTCTTGAGCCGCAAAGAAAACAAACCTGAGCCCCAGGAACTCAACCTGGAAGATGCGATCGATGCCCTGCTCGCGCAGGTCGATACCACCTGCACCGAGGTTGAGAACCCGAGGGCGGCCAAGGCGATCCCCGGCGCGTTGCCCCCACTTCAAGGGACAACCGAAGCTCGGGCTTCACAGGACGCTGCCACACCAGAGGGGTCGCAAGAACCCGAAGCCCCGCAAGCAGATGAAAACGAAGAACCTGAGGATGCGCAACCCGAGCACGCCTCGGCTGAAGATCAGCAGCGCGACGCGCTGGACGCACTCGACCAGGTCCAAGACATGACGCAATCGCTGATCGAAGACTCGATCGATCAGCTGCTCAGCGAAACACAGACCCAAACGGACACAGATTCATCGCCTGACTCGCCGCAGGACGAATCGGCTGCATCTGAAACTTCAACTGATGTGCCAGCTGAAGAACCAGTGACCGATGAAGCTGATATCGATGCGCAGCTCGACGCACTCGATGGGCCAGAAGCAACTCAGCCCGAACAGCCCGCAGACACACAAACTGACACACAGACTGACTCACAGACTGACGCACAAGAGGCCGCGCCGGCAGAGTCTGCGGCTGCAGAACAAGCATCAGAGACAGAACCAGAACCGCTTGCGGACTCCGATGATCTGCTCAACGCAATCGCCGATGATCTCACCAACGCCGCCGAATCACCCGGGGCCCCGGATGCCGCCGAGCGCTCCTCCAAGACACAATCCGAAACGGCCGCTGAGGATCCGACCGCCGCACAATCCCAGAGCGATGAGACAGCCGAGCAAATCACCGACATGCCGACCGACGAGACGACCGCGGAGACGACCGACGAGAGTAACGACGAGGGAACCAACCGCGAACCCAACCCAGAAGCCAGCCGAGAAGCCAGCCAAGAAGCCGGCGATCCGGTTGCGGCCCAACCCGAGCCAAGCGAGCAAACCAGCGCTGCGGAGGCCGACAACCAGAGCGAGCAGGACATCCTCTCGACACTCGCGGATCTGGATCAATCGCTCGCGAGCGGCGATGCACTCTTAATGGGCGACTTTGAGACACCCGATGGCGATCTGATCAGCTCTGAGTCACTCCAAGACGTGCACGACGCAACCGCACTGCTTGAACAGCTCGGCCTCGACACGCTCGACTTTGAAACCCCGCCGCCCGAGCAGGCAGACCAAGAAACGACCTTCGATGCCAAGGCATCACTCGATCAGGCGGGAACCGTTCCGGCCACGCAAACCGGGGTGCCGACTCAGCAGCACCCAGCAGCCGGTGAACCAACACCGGCGGGACAGCAGCCGTCGCTGCGCCCCAAGGCGCTCGAACCGGTGCCGCTGATGCTCGAACCCGATGCGGAGGTCGAATCGATCTGGCAGACCGCACGGCGTGTGATTGTCCCGCGAACCCAGCACGCGCTGCAGCTCGCACGCACCCACGCCGGTCCGCTGGGGGCGCGGGCGGTGCTTGCGATCAACAAGCCCATCAAAGAGCGTCCCGCGCAGCTGCGTGATTCGATCGGCTACCTCGCGCTATGGACACTGCTGCTGGCGGTGATTCTGTGGGTCTATCTCGCGTTCATCCGGACAAGCCCCACGCCGACACCGACGCAGGCACCTTCGCGAATGCTGGATGCTCAAGACGCGGGCGGTCGTGTCGATCCACTACCCGAGTCGCCCTAATCATCTTGCGGCGGGTTGTGATCGAGAAGCGATTGCTTCCAGCGGTCGCTGAGCTGCTCAAAGCTGATGCTCATTTCTTCGCTGGTGGCCTGATCGAGGGTGGCGCCGTGGCCCAGGCGGGTGAACCACGCGTTGCGGGTGTCTTTGCCGAAGGCGTGGTCGATGTAATCAATCATCGACCAGCCCTGCAGGTAGACATGCATGGCGTGGTTGACGGCTTCACCCTTAAAATCAGCGAGCAGGTCCCAATCGCGCAGGTCGTTCTTCTTTGCGAGCCGGGCGATGCGGTCGAGCTTGCGCTCGCGTGAATCACGGAACAAGCCCGCGGCGACCTCCGCGACGCCCTCGAGCGACCACCACGGGGCGAGGTTGATTTCTGGGCCGTACTCAAAGCTCACGGCATGGCCGACCTCGTGGGCCAGCAGCGGGTCGAGTCGGTCTTGGCCCATCCGATCGCGTCCGAGGATCTTGATAGACTCGCCGGGCTCGTTCCAGCCCGAGATCCCGGCGGTGTATGAGGGGTAGATCGAGGCCTGCAGTTCGCTCATCTTGGGGTAGATCTTGACGACAACCTCGTGGAGACCGCCCTTGGCGGGGTCGATGCCCATGTCCTGGGCGATGCGATCACGGATTTCGGGGACGCGCTGCAGGGTAAGCTGGGCGATGTCGTTGTGGATTTCGTCGCAGTAGATGCGCACGCCGGGGGTGTCGGTGAGGGCGATCTCCCAGGCGCGTCCGGCGAAGTGCCATTGGCCGTCGCGGCTGGCGATGGGTGTGAAGCGGGCGGGCATGTCATAGCGTCGCGGGCTGTCCTCGCTGGTGACTTGCCATGTGAGGGTGAGCGGCGCGACAACGGTGCCATCGACTTCGAGGATGATCGGCTCGTCCTGATTGAGGGCGAGTTGCAGCGCCTCAACCGGGCTGTGCGAAAGCTCGGCGAACCAGGCGCGGTGCTCGGTCATGAGGACCGGGTCGCTGGGGTTGAGCTGTGCCATGTAGCCGCCCGAATCGAGCCGCTCAATAGAGGATTGCATGGTGTCGATCACCTGCTGCACCCGCACGGATTCGATGGCATGGCTGGGCAGCGGTGCGCTGGCCCTGGCGACGCATGCCGCCACCAGCACCACGATGGGGGCGAGGGCACGCATCAGAACTCGGCCTGGCGTGGTGCGCGGGGGAAGGGGATCACATCGCGGATGTTCTGCATGCCGGTGCAGAACTGGATGAGGCGTTCGAAGCCCAGCCCGTAGCCGGCGTGGGGCACGGTGCCATACTTGCGAAGATCGCGGTACCACCAGTAATCGTCCTTGATGAGTCCCATCTCGTCGATGCGGCTGTCGAGCACATCGAGGCGCTCTTCGCGCTGCGAGCCGCCGACGAGTTCGCCCACGCCGGGGACAAGGATGTCCACGGCGGCGACGGTGCGACCGGGTGCGCCGTCGGTGCCCTCGTCGTTGAGACGCATGTAGAAGGCCTTGATGTCCTTGGGGTAGTTGATCACCGCGACGGGCTGCTTGAAGTGTTTCTCGGTGAGGTAGCGTTCGTGCTCGGACTGCATGTCGCTGCCCCACTTCACTTCGTAGTCAAACTTCTCGCCCGAGTCCTGCACGATTTTGATGGCCTCGGTGTAGGTGATGGTCTTGACGGGGGCGTCGGCGATCATGCGCAGGCGATCGATGATGCCTTTTTCGATGCGTTCGTCAAAGAACTTGAGGTCGTCCTCACGCCGGACCAGCAGGTCCGCAGCGCAGCGGCGGAGCATGCCCGAAGCCAGTTCGATGTTGTCGTGCAGATCCGCGAAGGCGGTCTCGGGCTCGATCATCCAAAACTCGGCGAGATGGCGTGAGGTGTTGGAGTTTTCGGCGCGGAAGGTTGGCCCGAAGGTGTACACGCGGCTGAGCGAGCAGGCGTAGGTCTCGACATTGAGCTGGCCCGACACGGTGAGGTGCGATTCCTTACCAAAGAAATCCTTGGAGAAATCGACCTGCCCGTCGTCGGTTTTGGGGATGTTGCAGAAGTCGAGGGTGGAGACGCGGAACATCTCGCCTGCGCCCTCGCAGTCCGAGCCGGTGATGATGGGCGTGTGGACCCAGTAGTAATCGAGCTCGTCCATGTATTGATGTACGGACTGGGCCAGCGCGTGGCGGACGCGGGCGACGGCGCCGAAGGTGTTGGTGCGTGTCCGCAGGTGGGCGACCTCGCGGAGGTACTCGAAGGAGTGGCGTTTGTTGCTGGTGGGGTAGGTGTCGGGGTCCTCGACCCAGCCAACGATGGTGACCGAATCGGCCTGGATCTCGACGGACTGGCCCTTGCCCTGCGACTCGACGAGCTGGCCGGTGATCTCGACGGAGCAGCCGGTGCCGATTTTGGCGATCTGGTCGTAGTTGGGCAGATCATGGCGGGCGACGGCCTGGATGGGGTCGAAGCAGGTGCCGTCGTGGACGGCGATGAAAGAAAGCCCGCCGTCGGCTTTGGAGTCACGCTTGGTGCGGACCCAGCCCTTGACGGTGACCTTGGTGCCGGGGGCTCCGGTGAGTGCGTCTTTGATTTTGAACCACGACATCGAGAAACTCCTGAAAAACCACCCCGATCGGTGTGTCCGAGCGGGGTGGATACTAGATCGTGGGTTGGCTTTCGTCGGCTTCAAGAGGCGCTGATGGGCGAGATTAGCGTTTGTCGTCCATGAAACCCCAGTCGCCGGCTTTGGGGTCAAAGTTCATTTGCAACCAGTATTTGGTGCCGCCCTCGCGGACGCTGTAGTAGATATCGCTTGCCGAGAAATCGGCCGGCTCAGGATTTCCTGCATCATCTTTACCCGCGCTTGCATTGAACAGACGAGCGACGCCATCGATGTAGAGAATGTGGCCTTGCTGGGAGTGACGCTCAGAAATCTGGTCATCGAATGCCCAGTCGCCGTCGTTGTACTCCTCGTGGGCATTAAAGAACAGCGTGTGCTCCTCGACGAAGATGGGGAGCTTCTCGAAATAGCCCGCGTTGGCTGTGAAACTGTCTTCCTCGAAGTACTGCGGGCTGGCACCGGCGCCGTATCCCGATTTTCGGTCGAGATAGCCGAGCTTGTTCGTGTAATCGAGATAGGTCTTTGCGCCTTGCACGCCTCTGATCAGGGTGTAGTCAAAGTCGACGGCAACATCTTTGTAGTTGCCGAACAGGTCAGAATAGTTTTCAGAGCCGCCTTGTGCTGATGACCCCTGTCGATTGTTCTTGGGGCACGCGAGCACCTCGTCGGCGTTGTCGACATAGTCGAAGATGGGTCCGGGCTTCCATTCGTCGTTGCCAATCTCGATCTTGACCCAGTCACGCCGGGGCCAGATGCGGTCTTTGTGATCGTCGGCGTACATGGCGGTCGCCTGGCCGATGGATCGCAGCTGGACGGCGCACATGGTGGTCTTTGCGGTTTCGCGTGCAGCGCTCAGGGCCGGCAGCAGGATCCCGATGAGCAGAGCGATGATGGCGATGACCACCAGCAGCTCGATCAGCGTGAAACCGTTGCGGGTGCGAATCGCTTGGTTGAGATGACGCCCGATAACTTGTTTGTGCTTCACGCTTTTCATGGTGCAGTTTCCTTTAGTCGGCACCCGGCTGATTGGCCGGAGAGCGTAACAGTTACATCGTACAGAAAACCGCCGCTTCATGCAACCCCGTGATCATGATCAGCCCCCAAAGCAAAAGATTGTCCGCTCGCGGTGCTATCGTTGCCCCTTTATGGCCCGTGCAACCGAAATTGACCCGATTTCGCCCCTCGGACTGACGCTTGAGCAGTTCACCGCTGTCTGTGCGCAGCTCGGGGTTGGGCCGGGACGGGCGAAAATGGCGTTTCACGGCGTCTTTCGTGGCGGCGAGATCGGATCAGCACCGGCTGCGATTACAGTCCCCGAGATCGTCAATCGCCACGAAGAGGTGGTCGACGAGGGCGTGACGATCAAGTTCGTCCAGCGCTTGCCCAACCCCAACCACCGCCTGGCGGCCCAGGGCATCGACTTTGATGATATCGAATCGGTGATTATCCCCATGAAGGGCCGCTCGGGGCGAACGACGCACACCTTGTGTGTCAGCTCGCAGGTCGGGTGTGCGATGGGGTGCGACTTCTGCGAGACAGCGCAGATGGGGCTGATGCGTTCGCTGCGGGCCGACGAGATCGTGATGCAGTGGTGGGCGGCGAAGTTCATCGAGGGATTCGAGATCGACAACATCGTGTTCATGGGCATGGGTGAGCCGCTGGACAACCTCGACGAGGTGCTCAAAGCGGTTGCGTGCCTCACCGATCGCCACGGTGCCAGCATCCCGATGAGCGCGATCACCATCAGCACCGTCGGACGCGTCGATGGCCTGCGCCGGATCGAGCAGCAGGTGCAAGAGCCGGGCTGGGGCAAGCTGGGGTTGGCACTCTCACTGAATGCACCCAATGATGAGATCCGCTCGGAGCTGATGCCCATCAACAAAAAATGGGACATGGCCGAGTTGCAGCGGGTGCTGATCGATCTGCGTGAGGTGCGCGGCGGGCGCAAGATCATGATCGAGTATGTGCTGATCCCTGGCGTGAACGCCGAGCTTGAGCACGCGGACCAGCTGGCCGAATGGATGAGGCCGTTTATCCGTGATGATGCGCGTGCGACGCACAAGGGGCACGGCGGGCTGCTCAATGTGATCCCGTACAACCCGCGGCGGAACTCGCCGTGGCCGGCACCGACGCAGGAGCAGGTTGATGCGTTTGTTTTGCGATTGATGTCGCACGGCGTGTTCGTGAACCGGCGGCGGACCAAGGGTCGTGATACGATGGCGGCGTGCGGTCAGTTGGGGACGGCGGAGATCCGCAAGCGAAAACTGGTGCCGTTGACGACCAATCAGACTGCCAATGACTGAACCACGACGCTCAGGACGACGAGAGACCTTCGTTACTAGCGTTGTGTTCTATATCGTGCTGCTCGTCGCATCCCATTGGATGACATCTCTCGGGGCGACTGCTCGTCGCATTCAGTTTATCAGTGATGATCCCCCACAGGTTGAACTGAAGACGCTTGATGCCGACGGGACAGAGATTGAGGGGAAAACCACAACCCTCTACTTCGAGCAGTGGAACCCAGAACCCGGCGCTGAAGCCCGCGTCCCGGTGCTGCTGATCCACGGCTCGCCGGGGAGCGGGAGCAACTTTGAGCTGCTCGGGCCTGAGCTGGCGACCGACGGGCGGCGTGTGATCGCGCCGGACCTACCGGGCTACGGGTACTCGCCTATGACGCCGAGCATGTCGCACGAGACAAATGCACGGTACATGCTGGCGATGCTCGACGAGTTGGGGATCGAGCGGGTGCATGTCGTGGGCTGGTCTTCGGGTGGCGGTGTTGGGCTGGAGATGGCGCAGCTGCACCCGGATCGTGTCGCATCGCTGACACTGCTCGCGTCGATCGGGGCGCAGGAGACCGAGGGCAGCGGGTCGTACTTCTTTGAGCATGTGAAGTATGGCACTGGGTTGGTGGTGCTGGGCTGGCTGCCGGAGTTCATCCCCCACTTTGGCCTGCTCGGCGATCGGGCCGGCAGGACCGGATGGCTGTGGGCGTTCTGGGATTCGGATCAGCGGCGGATCTCCGATTTCATGGGAGCGATCGAGACGCCGACGCTAATTTTGCATGGACGGCATGATCCGCTGGTTGCCGACTGGGCCGCGGAACGGCACCATGAGATGATGCCCAGTTCCAAGCTGTTCATGCTCGATGCATCGCACTTTCTTCCGTTCCTGCAGGTCGAAATCACACGAGATGCCTTGCTGGCTTTCTTTGACCGGCACGACACACCGGGCGTTGCGCCGGAGACGGACTATGTTGATCTGGCACCGGTGCCCGAGCGGACCGGTGGGGACGCGTTACTGCATCGGGCAGGGGCGTGGATCTGGTCGTTGCCGTGGTGGGTGGTGCTGATTGCATCTGCGCTGCTGATTCGGGTGCGGCCGCATCTTGGGATCGTGATTGTGATGTTGTTTGTCGCGATGATGCGGATCGACTTTGGGGTGGCGCTGCTGGCGATGATTGTGGGGCGGAGCTGGTGGCTGGTGCGGGGGGCGACGGAGATCGATCGGCCGTGGATGCTGATCCGGTGGGTGCGGGGGCTGCTGTTTGTGTTCCCGGCGTTTGTGATCGGTGCACTTGGTGGCGGCTGGATACTCACGCTGGCGGACCAGCTGGGATGGATTGGGATCATCGCTGGTGTCTGGCTGACCTGGCTGGCCATGATCACGCTGCGGCTGGTTGTGACGCGTGAGGGGCGGCTGCGGATCAGCGGCTGGAAACGCCGTCTGCTCAACCACGAGTACTGGCCCTCGGGGGTGATCTATCTCCCGGTGCTCTGGTGGGGGTTGATGCGTGTGCTTACTGGTAAGGGGCTGAGTTCGCTCACGGCCGTCAACCCGGGGTACAGCTTTGACGGGGGCGTTCGACAGGAACGCAAGAGCGAGCTCAACGAGCGGATGGGCAACGAACCGGCGATCCTGCACTGCGAGTTGATCGGGTCCAACCGCGACACCAACGCCCGCACGCGCGAAGCCATCGAGCGGCTCGAGCAGGTGGAGCAGCTCGGCGGGCTGCCGGTGATCGCCAAGCCCGATCAGGGCGAGCGGGGACGCGGCGTGCGGCTGATCAAAGCCCCCAACGAACTCAAACGCTACTGCCACGACCACCCAGAGCCATTCGTGCTCCAGCGGTATCACCCCGGCCCGGTCGAGATCGGGCTGGTCTGGGTGCGTCATGTGGCCACCATCGAGCAGCCGGCGACCCCCGCAGGGTTCATCTATGCGATCAACATCAAGGACTTCCCCGAGGTCGTGGGCGACGGCGTGCACACGCTGCGTCAGCTCATCTTGCGTCATCCCCGCCATCGGGCGCAGGCGGCGATGTTCTTGCAGCGGCTGGGTGAACAGCAGCGGCTGATCCCCGCAGACGGCGAGCGGGTCTCGATGGGCTTCGCTGGCAACCACGCGCAGGGCGCGATGTTCAGCGATGGTGCGCACCTCAACTCGCCCGAGCTGAGCGAGCGGATCGATCGCATCGCCCGAGAGTTTCGCGACGAGCGTGGGCTTGGGTTTGATATCGGCCGCTTCGATATCCGTTGCGCCTCGCTCGAGGCGCTCAGGCGGGGCGAGGGTATGGGCATCGTTGAACTCAACGGGCTGACCAGCGAGCCGACGAATCTCTACGACCCCGATCGCTCGATCAGCTGGGCGTGGGACATGCTTCTGGGGTACTGGAAGCACGCGGCGGTGCTCTCAGACGCGCGGATCGCCCACGGCAGCGGCGAGCCGATCAGCAGGGGCGAGCTTCGTGCTCGCATGCTGGATCTGATGCGGGTGATGTTTCTGTGAGCCGGCTCAGTCTTCGAACTCGTCGAAGGCACCTTTCTGCGCAACCTCGTCGAGGTATTTCTGAAAGTCACCCATCTTGTAGGAGATGAAGCAGAACGCGTGGTGCAGCGTGAGCCACTCAAGGTCTGACTTGTCTTCGGGGATGTCCTTGCGGATCTGATTGAACTCGGCGAGGAGCGTCTCGGCTTTCATGGTGCCTCCTGGGCTGATGCCTGCGTTGTATATACAGATCGTAGCCGTGCCGTTGCCGTGTTCGTTCCCAGGGCGACGAGGTATGCGCCCGCGTAGGCCAGCACGATGCTGGGACCGATGGGCCACTGAGTCTGCACACCGATCGCGAAGCCGATGAGCGTGCCGACGATGCCGATCCCGATTGACCATGCCATGACGGATCGCAGCTTGCTGCTCAGATGCAACGCCGCGGCGCCCGGGAGCACGAGCACGGCGCCGGCGAGGATGACCCCCACCACCTGCATCGAGAGAACCACGGCGATCGAGAGCAGCACGAGCAGCAGGTTGCCGGCGCGGACGCTGCGCACGCCGTAAGCGCTGCAGACCGGCTCATCGAAACACCAGAAAATGATCTTGTGACGCGCCCACCACAGCAGCGTGAGGATGAGCAGTGCGCCAGCGATGGTTGCCCAGACTGCGTTCCAGCTGGCGTTGAGAATATTGCCGAACAGGATCTCTTCGATCACATGGTGTTCGTCTGCGTGTGCCCCGTGGGCGTGGCCGTGCTCATCGTGGTCGTGGCGCGATTCAGCGATCGTGAAGAGCACGAAGCCCAGGGCCATCGAGGCGCTGAGCACAATGCCAATAGCCGTATCGAGACGGCCACGCTGTGTGCGGCCCAGCGCCGAGATCAGCAGCGCGGCGCCGATGCTGAACGCCAGGACGATGGCCAGTTGGGCCAGACCGCTCGCGGCGGTCGCCCCGGCAACCCCGAGCACGAGGGCCACGCCGACGCCACCGAACGCGGCATGGGAGACACCCTGGCCGATGAACGCGAGCCGTTTGAGGACCACAAAGACGCTCAGGGGCGCGCCGATCGTCGCAACGACCAACGCCGCGGCGAGGGCAGGCATCATCTCTGGTGCGAACATGTTCACGGTGCTTGCTCCCCTGCGTGGTGGTCCTGATCGTGGGAGTGGGAATGGGTGTGGGTCGGGTCATCGCAGTCTTTGGCGGTGTGGGCGTTGATGTGCACCTGGCCAAGGATCGGTTCGATGTCATGCGCAAACACCTGCGCCAGCACCGCGGGGGTCAGCCCGTCGGGCGTGTCGTGGAAATGCAGCGTGCGTGACAGGCACGCAACGCGATCGGCGACGGCGACCAGTGCCCGCATGTCATGTGTGACTACGATGGTTGTGAGCCCCAGTTCGGTGCTGATGGTGTCGATCAGTGATGCGAAGCGCTGCTGTCCGCTGATGTCCACGCCCAGGGTGGGCTCGTCGAGCACGAGCAGCTTGGGGCCGGTGCAGATGGCGCGGGCGATCATGACCCGCTGGAGCTGACCGCCCGAAAGCGCCCCGATGCGTCGATCGCGCAGGTGGCTGATTTCAAGCAGCTCGATCGAACGCTCGATCGATGCACGATGCGATTGCGTCAGCGACTGCCACGGCTTGCATCGTGTTCGCAGCGGGAGCGCGATCACCTGCTCGACGCTCAGGGGCCAGTCCAGATCGGCAGCGATCCGCTGGGGCAGATAGCCGATCAGCCCGGCGCGGCGGGCTTCTGTCGGGGATTGTCCAAAGACGCGCACGCGGCCTGAGCTGGGTGTCAGCACGCCGAGCATGAGCTGGATGAGTGTTGATTTGCCGCCGCCGTTTGGCCCAAGAACTCCGAGCCGCGTGTTCTGGGCGACGAGCATGGTGATGCCACGGAGCGCTTCGACACCCGATTCACCTACGCCGGATGCTGGGTAGGTGTAGCTGAGGGCGTCGATCTCGACAGCGGGCACATCGGTGTGTGGGCTGGTTTTGGTCACGGACGATTATTGAGAACTCATTCTCATCAATCAATCCGGGGTCATCAATTTTCAAGCATGCACGCTCACGGGTTGGAACCCAAACGCGATTCGGGCCTAGAATCTTGCCTGAAGGGGCGGTAGCTCAGTTGGTAGAGCGCATCGTTCGCAATGATGAGGCCAGGAGTTCGAATCTCCTTCGCTCCACTTCACTATTTTCTGATACACTCCTCTCGATGACCAGCCGCTTAGTCAGCAAGGCTCAGGGGTGTCTGCTCGGTCAGCTCGCGGGCGATTCGCTCGGAAGCCTGGTCGAGTTTCAGGGCCCCGAGGAGATCCGGTCGGCGCACCCCGCGGGTGTGCGGGATCTGGTTGACGGCGGGATATGGGACACGCTGGCCGGACAGCCCACGGACGATTCGGAGATGGCGCTACTGCTTGCCCGATCCATTGTGGGTGCGGGTGGGTACGACCAGGACTCTGCCCGTGAGATGTACGATGCCTGGCTCGAATCGGGCCCGTTCGATTGCGGCGTGACGATTGAGGCGGGACTCCGTGGGCGGCCAAATCACAAGAGTCAGGCGAACGGAGCGCTCATGCGGGCGTGCCCGATCGGGATACTGGGCAGTCATTTCCCATTAGAAGAGGTCGATCGGTGGGCACGGCTCGACGCGAGAATCACGCATCCCAACGAGGTGTGCCTGCAGGCCAACTCGCTTTTCTGCATGGCCATCGCGACCGCAGTGTCAACCGAGATTTCTGCATCCCAACTCCATGAACGGATCCATCGCTGGTCGATCGAGATGGAGGCGGATGTCTCGGTGAGGGAATCGATCGAGCATTCGTACAACAAGCCCCCGGCTGACTACCTGACCTTGCAGGGATGGGTGCTGATCGCGCTGGGCAACGCGTTATACAGGCTGCTTCACGAGGACTCGCTTGAGCAAGCGGTGATCGGCACCGTGATGTGCGGCGGGGATACCGACACGAACGCGGCGATCTGCGGGGCGCTTCTGGGCGCGGTCCACGGATCGGGCGCGGTTCCTGATCGCTGGCGAAAGGCGATCGTGAACTGCAGACCCGAGCAGGGACGCGAGGGAGTGCTGCGCCCAAGGCCACGGTTGATGTGGCCCGTGGATGCGATGGAACTGGCAGCGAAGCTCGTTGAGATCGGTTCAGCAGTCGCTTAGTGAGCTTTGCAGGCTACAGCCGGACAAGGCGCCAGATCTCTGTAGGTCATTCGTGTGATGGTGGCCGCGTTTCGTCATCATCGAAAACTGCCCGGATCGCAGGGGTGTCGAGATCGTCGAACTGCCCGCGCTTTGCCGCGACGACAAAGGCCCAGACGCCGAGGCCCGCGAGGATCATCGCTCCTGGGATCATGATCAGAATCACGGACATGGCGTTGAACCTCGCTGTTTCCACGGCCTCGTTGCCAGCGCAATCACGCTGAGTGAACTCAGCGGCATGATGATGGCGGCGATCAGGGCGCTGATGAGCCCGAGCATCGCCAAAGACGCGGCAACGGTGTTGTAGCACAACGAGACGCCCAGACCGATGCGGATGGTCTTCATGGTGTGCTTGCTCAGGTCACACAGTGTTTCGATGGGCATGAGCCCGGGCGCGGTCAGGTAGACATCGGCGGCCTGCATCGCTGCTTCGGCTCCGCCGTGCACGGCGATGCCGACATCGCTCAGCGCCATCGCGGCCGCGTCGTTGATGCCATCGCCGACCATGACAATGCGTCGGTGGCCCTGATCTCGCAGCGTCTGCACCAGCTCGGCCTTTCGCTCGGGCGAAGCGCCGCCGATCGCATGCTCGATGCCGACTTGGGCGGCGATGTGCGATGCGATTTGCGGATGATCCCCTGAGCAGAGATAGAGCAACCAGCCGCGGCTTTGGAGCGCTGCGATCGCGGCGCAGGTGTCGTCGCGGAGCGGGTCACCGATGCCCAGCACGCCGCAGCACCCGGAATCGTCGGCGATCACCACCGGCGTGAGCGATCGGTCGAGCATGGTCTGCACGGAATCGAAGCTCGTTTGGCCCAGCTCGACCTGCGCCCCAACAAAGCCGGGCGAGCCGACCCACACGCGGCGGCCATCGACCAAACCCGCGATTCCTGCGCCGGGGGTCTGGGTGATGTCCTGGGCGTGCGGGATCGGTGTTTCGCCTAACTGTTCGACGATCGCGCGGGCGAGCGGGTGGTTGGAGCCCGATTCAATCGCAGCAGCACACCGCAGCAGGTCGTACTCGCAGTGCTGCTCAACGATTCGGGTCCGCCCCTGAGTCAGCGTGCCGGTTTTATCAAGGACCATCGCGCCGCTGTACCCACGCGGGTCGCTCATGGCTTCAACCGCGGATGCCGACTTGAGCAACACGCCCCGCTTGGCGGCTCGCCCCAGCGCGATCGACATCGCCATGGGGGTCGAGAGCCCCAGCGCACACGGGCATGTCACGATCAGCAGCGCGGTCGCGTATTCGATTCCGGTGCGCACATCGCTGCGCAGGGCCCACATGGTGAAAGTGATGGCGGCCAGCGTGATGACGATCACCACGAACCGCGAAGCGATCCGGTCGGCGAACAGCACGATGGGCGCTTTGTGCGCGGTGGCGGATGCGACCATCTCCATGAGCTTGGCGGCTCGGGTGGAGGCGCCCACCGCGCTGACGCGCAAGACAATGGGCGATGCGATGTTGGTTGCGCCCGCGATGACATCATCGCCGTTGGATCTTGTAACCGGACGGGATTCGCCGGTGAGCAGTGCGTTGTCGATCTGGGTTGTGCCCGTGACGATCACACCGTCGGCGGGGATCGAGCCGCCGGCCTCGACCCGCACGAGCATGCCAACCTCGATCGCCTCTATCGGGACGCGCTTGGTGGCGCCGTCTTCGAGCTCACGAACGGCGCTGGTGGGCGTGAGCGTGAGCATCAGCTCGACCTGATCTGCAGCGCTGCGCTGCTGGCGATGCTGCACCCATCGCCCGACCAGCAGCAGAAACACCAGCACCGCGAGCGAATCGAAGTAGATCTCGCCGGTTCGGGTGAGTGTGTTGTAGGTGCCCCAGATCCCCCCCACCGCCAACGCCAATGCGACGGGGATATCCAGGTGCGCCGTGCGGGTCCGCAACGCGGCCAGTGCGCCAACAAAGAAGGTCCGGCCCGGCCAGACGAGCGCCAGCATGCCCAGCGCCATCGAGTAGTAGCGGAGCGTGTGTTCCCAGAATGGGTCGATGCCCGAGAGGGCCCCGCCGTAGAGCGCGATCGCCAGCAGCATGACATTGCCGGCGATGGCACCGGCCACCCCGACACGGATCAGGAACTTTCGATCCTCGCTCTTGCGGGCCTCGCGTGCCCCCGCGCCGCGTGCCGGGTGGGCGGCGTACCCGAGCTTGCTGAGCGCTCGGGCGACCGAGGACAGCGCCACGCGATCGGGTGCGTAGCGGACGACCGCGCTGCGGGTTCGGATGTTGGCGCGGGACTCAAGCACGCCCGGGCACACACGCGGCAGCCGCTCGATCAGCCAGACACACGCGGCGCAGTGCATCCCCTCAAGCAGCAGCTCGGTCTCGCACTGGCCGCCGGGGAGATTGGTCACGCACGCGCTCTGGAAGGCGGGGTCGTCGAGTTCTTCGTAGCTCGCGTTGCTGATCGAGGCGGGCTGGGCATCGGGCTTGACAGCATCGCGGATGCCGTAGTATCCGTCGAGTCCAGCGCCGTGCAGCACATTGAACACGCTCTCGCACCCGCCGCAACAGAACTGATGCTCGGCATCCGTGTTGATGAGTCCCTTGGGGACCGGCAGGTCACAATGCGCACAGCTGATCACTGCATGCGCACCGGCACCTTGCGAGGCCACATCGCCGGGGTTGATCGAGATCGCAGACCCCATGCTCAGCCCCCCTGCCCTGTGCTTTGGTCGCCGGTTTCGCAGAGCGGACAATGGATGTCATTGATGGATGGCGCTTGGGTCATATCTTGACTGAGCCCCAGATTCGCACGCGACATCTCGGGCGCTTGGATGCGCCCGGTCGCGGTCATCAGCCCAACCACAACCACCGCACCGGCGGTGATATATGGGAGTTTTCGGTTCAGTCTGCCGGTCAGGAACTGGAGCCCGGCCCCCAGCGAGACCATCACCGGGAGCGTGCCCGCCCAGAAAATGATCATGGTCAGCCCGCCCCAGACAGGCGATGCGGTGCCCGCGGCGATGAAGGCATAGGCGTAGAGCCAGCCGCACGGGAGCAGGGTGGTGAGCAGCCCGATGCTCAGTGCCCGCTTGAACGGCGTGAGCGAGAACGCGGCCCGCTGCGCGCGTTCGACACCCCGGCGGAGCGGCGCTGGAACCTTGACATGGGCGATGCTCACGCCGCGGAGCCGTGCGAGGGTGATGATGCCGAACCCGATCATCATGACGCCCGCCACGACGGCGGCGGCGCGTTGCAGGCCCAGATAGGACCCGCCGAAATCAATCATCTGGCCGATCGCGCCGGCGCAGACCCCTAAAATGGTATAGGTGATCATGCGTCCGCCGTGGTAGGCGAACTGCAGCTTTGTGCGCGCGGGCCCGGTTGTGTCTTTGTCGGCACCGAGCGCGAAGAACATCAGCCCGCCGCACATTCCTGCGCAGTGCAGCGAGCCGAGCAGCGACGCGCTGAGCACCGCGATCATCAGCGGGAACATTGTGGAGACATCGCTCTGGGCCAGCAGCATCATGGGATCACCGCCCGTGGGATCGAAACGATATCAAGGTCTTTGGTCAGCAGCGCACGCACGCCTTGTCGCTGGATCGAGAGTTCTGCCACCCAGATGCCTTCGCGCTCGATCGGGAGTGTGCGGGCGTAGACGCCGTCCTCGTAGAGCATCACGGCGTCGTATCGGTCCGAGAGTTCGGCGGGGTGGAAGCAGGCAATTTCGACGAGCGCATCGGCGATGGGCTCGCCCTGCGCATCGAGCAGTTTAAGCTCGACGCTGCGTTGTGTGGGGTCTTGCCCGATGGGTTTGGCCGTGAGCTGCACGCTCCAGCCCTGGTCCATGGCCGCTTCTTTCATGGCCCGTTGCGCGTCCCAATCGACCGATTTCGCGTAGTACTCGGGGTCAACATAAGTGTCGTGCTTGCCGCCGACATAGATGATGGTGCCGATCATCAGCGATGCATGCACCAGCAGCATGAGCACGATGACATAGGGCCAGTGCCTGCCCAAGTTGAAGAACCCCTTCTTGCGAGCGTTGCCGTGTGTCATGGTTGGGCCTCTTGGGATTTGGGCATGCTCATGGGGCCGAGCAGCTTGAATGTCTTGCGAAACTCGAACGAGCCCGACTCGTCATAGACACGGATCAGGGCTTGGGCTTCTCCAGCCGAGAAGGCCTCGAACGGAGCGATGATCAGGAAGTTCCGCGACCCCGTCTGGCTCGCATCGAGCCCGAGTGATTCGAGCCCCATGATGCGAGCGCCCTGGGGCTCGATCACTTCTGCATTGTACACCATGGGCGTGTCTGTCCGGTTCGTGACCCGCATTCGCACCGTGTTGGAGATCTCTTGATTCTCGATTACGCTCGTGAACGGGCTGCCCTGGCCGCGGATAAACAGCACATCGGCGATGGGCTTGGTCCGCAGCAAGAAGATGAACGCAGAGATCAAGACCACCAGAATCAATGGATAAATAACGATGCGCGGGCGGAGCAGATGGGCTTTACCGCCCTCGATCACCCGCTCCGACGAGTACTTGATCAGGTTCGGCGCTCTGCCGATCTTGTCCATCACCGTGTTGCACGCGTCGATGCACTGGGCGCAGCCGATGCATTCGAGCTGGAGCCCTTCTCGGATGTCGATCCCCGTCGGGCAGGTCTGGACGCACATGGTGCAATCGATGCAGTCGCCGAGCACGGGCAACGAAACATCGTCCGCCTGCCTGCGCTTCTTGCCCCGCGGCTCGCCGCGGTTCTTGTCATAAGTCACGATCAACGAATCTTTGTCGAGCAAGGCGCTCTGCATGCGTGCATACGGGCAAACCACGCAGCAGACCTGCTCGCGGAAGTAGGTGAAGTCGAAGAGCATGAGCCCGGTGGTGACAGCGACGATGGTAAACGCCGCGGGGTGCTCGGTGGGGTTGCCCCAGATCCAATCCGCGAGGTTGTGCGCACCGACGAAGTACGAGATAAAAGTCTGCGAAAGGTGCAGCGAAATCACGAAGTAGATCACGAACCGCAGCACCTTGCGCAGCGCGATGAACTTCTTGGGTTTCTTCTTTCCGGGCGTTCCCTCAAGCAGGAACTCGATCGGGCGGTAGAGAAACTCGAGATAGACCGTTTGCGGACATGCCCACCCGCACCAGACCCGGCCGAACAGCGCTGTTACAAAGAAGATCAAGATAAACAGAATGATCAGCAGCAGCGCCAGCAGCAGCGTGTCGGTCGGCAGGAATGTTTTTCCAAAGAGCGTGAACCTGCGATGCACCACATCGAGCAGCACCGCGGGCTTGCCGTTGATCGTCAGCCACGGAAGGACCGAGAAGAGCACAATCAGCCCATACGCGACGATCCGTCGTGCGGCTCTGAATGTACCCGGAGAGGGGCGAGGCCGAAGCCAGCGGCGTGAACCATCGGGGTTCAGCGTGGAGAGCACACGCTCGTTCGGGGTTAGAAGTGACTCGTTGCCTGACATCATACTGCTTTCTGCTGATCCACCCCGTTGCCTGCGTGCACTGATGGATCACCCGCGAGCCACCATCATCCGTCGTCGTCGGTCGATGCCGGCTGGGGGAATGGTGGGATCTCTTCGCCGATCATCTGGCTCTCAGGGCCGGGGATGTTCTTGCCGCGCAGCGACGCGACATAGCCCGCCACCATGACGATCTCGTTTTCTCCGAACTGGGTCTGCGGCGGCATCTTCTTGCTGGGCGATCCGTTCTTGACGATGTCGTAGATCCCCATCAGCGAATCGATATTGAGATACTTCTCGTCGGTCAGGTTGAGCCCCAGCCCATCAATGCCCTCGGCCTGCGCCCCGTGGCAGACAGCGCAGGTGCCCTTGAAGATCGATTCACCCGCGGACAACCATTTGTCATTGCCCATCACCGCGACGATCTTGTCCTGACCCAGCGGCATGTCTTTGAGCGGGCCGAACTGCGCTTCTTCCGCTGCGGCGACCGCGTTCTGCCAGCGCACCTCGCGCGTTGGGACGATCGGGGTCAGGTGCATCACGACCACATAGCAGACCGAAAAGACGATCGACCCCAGAAAGATCAGGTGCCACCAGCCGGGGATCGGGTTGTCGTATTCCTGGATCCCGTCGTAGTTATGGTCGAGCAGCTCGTCGGTATGCTCCTCGAGCGGACCCAATGGTGATTTTTCCTGTTCAGACATGGTCTACCCCCTTGTCATTGGGCTCTTTTTCGGTCTTGATCGAATGGCGTGGCGTGATGATCTTGTCATCGTTGAGCACGATGCTTGCGGCATCATCGATTTCCTGCTTCGAGCGGGTCATGGCCCACCAGATAATCGCGATGAACGCGGCCAGGAAGAACACCAACGCGACGCTCGGATACACGGACAGGTCCAGGAACGAAACAATCTCGCTCATACTCATCACTCGCCTCCCATCGCCGCGGGCTTTGTTTCGGTCTTCTTGATGTCCGTGCCCAGACGCTGCATGTAGGCGATCAGCGCGATCACCTTCCTGTCGTTGGTCTCGGTGTATGACGGGCCGCCGAGCGATTCGAGCTCGACCGCAATCTCCAGCGCCTGCTGGCGTGCATGAGCGACCGCGTTGTCATCGATCAGCATGTCGCCATAGGGCACACCCAGCATCGCCATCGAATCGACGCGCGGCTGGATCTCCTCAAAGTTGATCGTCTGCTCGAGCAGCCAGGGGTATCGCGGCATGATCGATTTCTCGCTCACATCCCGCGGGTTCCTGAAATGTCGGTAGTGCCAGTTGTGATCGCGCAGCCCGCCCTCGCGCGCAAGGTCCGGGCCGATGCGGCGCGAGCCCCACTGGAACGGGCGGTCATAGACAAACTCGCCGGGCTTGGAGTATTCGCCGTAGCGCATCGTCTCCCAATAGAACGGGCGGATCATCTGCGAGTGACAGTTGTAGCAGCCCTCAGCGACATAGATATCACGCCCCGCCAGCTCCAGCGGCGTGTAGGGCTCAACAGTGGTAATGGTCGGGACATTGCTTGAAACCAGGAACATCGGCACGGCCTCGACCAGCGAACCGATGGCGACCGCCACCAGCACCCAGATCGTGAACTTGACCGGCTTGCGCTCCATCGCGCGGTGCCAGCTACCCTGGAGCACCTTGTCGCCCGCGACGCCCAGCGCTGTGTTGGCGTGGAGGCGGTTCTTGCCCTTGGGGTCAACGATCGGACCCTTGCTCAGCGCGGGTGCATAGTGCACGACTTCTTCGTACTTCGCGGGGCGTGTTTTCCAGGTGCGGTAGAGGTTGTACAGGCCAATGATCGCGCCGGCCATATAGAGCAGGCCACCAACCACGCGGATCCAATACATGGGGATGAGGACTGTGACCGTCTCGATGAACGCCGGGTAGCTCAGGCGACCTGATTCATCGAAGGCTCGCCACATGAGTCCCTGCGTGATGCCGGCGCTGTAGATCGCCAGCACATAGAGCACGATTCCCGCTGTGCCGAACCAGAAATGGGCGGCGCAGAGCTTCTTGCTCCACAGCTTGGTCTGGAACAGACGCGGCATCATCCAGTAGAGCATACCGAAGGTCATGAAGCCGTTCCAGCCCAGCGTGCCTGAGTGCACATGGGCGATGGTCCAGTCGGTGTAGTGACTCAGCGAGTTGACGGATTTGAGCGAGAGCAGCGGGCCCTCGAAGGTCGACATGCCGTAAAAGGTAATGCCGACGACAAAGAACTTGAGGATCGGGTCAGACGCGACACGATCCCATGCGCCACGCAGCGTCAAGAGCCCGTTGATCATGCCGCCCCAGCTGGGCATCCAGAGCATGACCGAGAACACCATGCCCAGCGTCGAGGCCCACTCGGGCAGGGCTGTGTAGTGCAGGTGGTGCGGGCCGGCCCAGATATAGATAAACACGAGCGACCAGAAGTGGATGATCGACAGCTTGTAGCTGAACACTGGTCGCTCGGCGGCCTTGGGCAAGAAGTAGTACATCAACCCCAGGAACGGCGTGGTGAGGAAGAACGCCACGGCGTTGTGCCCGTACCACCACTGCATCAGCGCATCCTGCACGCCCGCGTAGACCGGGTATGACTTGAGCGCGAGCTCGGCCGAGGGCATCTCGCCGTGCTGAAACAGGTAGACCAGCCCGGCGGGGAGCCAGAGGTTGTTGAAAACATGGAGCATCGCGACGGTGACGATGGTGGCGATGTAGAACCACAGAGCGACATAGATGTGGCGCTCGCGACGCTTGACGAGGGTCATCAGGAAGTTGACACCGAAAAAGCCCACCCAGACGACCGCGATGGCGATATCGATGGGCCACTCAAGCTCGGCGTATTCCTTGCCCTGGGTGATACCAAAGGGCAGGGTCAGGGCGGCCGAGAGGATGATCAGCTGCCACCCCCAGAAGTGCAGCTTGCTGAGCAGGTCAGAATACATCCGGGCCTTGCACAGACGCTGCGTGCTGTAGTAGATCGCAGCAAAGATGCCGTTGCCCGCGAAGGCGAAGATCGCCGCGTTGGTGTGCAGCGGACGCAGTCGCCCAAAGCTCAGAAACGAGATGCCGAACCCGGCCTGCGGGTAGGCGAGTTGGATGGCGATGATCACACCGACCAGGAACGCGACGATGCCCCAGATCACGGTCGCCCAAGAGAACATGCGCACGATCTTGTCGTCGTACACAAATGCCTCGAGCCCATCGCGGCCCCCCGGGGCCGTGGTGGCATGATCTGCCTTCGAATCTGCGGTGTGTGTCACGGCGTGAACCCTTTATCTTCTGGCTGACTCGTATGCGTGCGCCGATTGCGTACCGGCCCCGCGTCAAGGTATCACAATCAGATACCGATGCCTGTTCAACCGCACCAATTCTTGTCTATAAAGAATTAGTACGGTAAGACAAGAGAAATCTTATCGTTTCATCCACAAGGATCAATGATTAAGGGATTTTTTTATCCGCTTTAGACAGAAAGTCTACCCATTCTCACAAAGCGGAGGCGCAACAGACCACCGCTCGCGTTTGGGCGAGTCGCTGGCGCACCATCTGACCGGATGTCTTCAGGATCGTGTCGCGTAGTTCTGTTCGTAGAAGCGTTTGTACTCGCCGCTGCGGACATGATCGCACCAGGTGCGATTATCCTTGTACCACTGGACCGTGGCTTCAAGGGCCTCGGGCCATGCCGAGCGGGTGGGCTCCCAACCCAGCTCGTACCGGATCTTGCTCGCGTCGATCGCATAGCGCTTATCGTGCCCGAGACGGTCAGGGACGCGTTCGATGGCCGATTCGTCTCGCCCGCACAGCTCGATGAGCATCTTGGTCAGCTCGAGGTTTGAGCGTTCGTTGTTGCCCCCGATGTTGTACGCCTCGCCGGGCTTGCCATCGTCGAGCACGCGGCAAATGGCCTCGCAGTGGTCGAGCACATGCAGCCAGTCGCGGATGTTGGAGCCGTCGCCGTACAGTGGGACGCTCTTGCCCTCGATGAGGTTGTTGACGAAGAGCGGGATGACCTTCTCGGGGAACTGGTACGGCCCGAAGTTGTTCGAGCAGCGGGTGATGCAGACATCGAGCCCGTAGGTGTGCCAGTAGGCCCGGGCGAGCATATCGCCGCCGGTTTTGGAGACGGCGTAGGGCGAGTTGGGCTTCAGTGGCGTCTGCTCGGTAAAGAGCTGGGACTTGTCGTCGAGAGGCAGCTCGCCGTAGACCTCGTCGGTCGAGACATACACGAAGCGTGCGTCCTTGCCCTTGTGCTTCTTGAAAG
The DNA here is from genome assembly GCA_965283805.1 of Phycisphaerales bacterium UBA1924. Taxonomy (GTDB): domain Bacteria; phylum Planctomycetota; class Phycisphaerae; order Phycisphaerales; family UBA1924; genus UBA1924. The sequence goes on from CBDIPV010000001.1 coordinate 1,593,291, forward strand.
AATCGAGCAGGATCTGGGTGCCGATGATGTTGGTCCGCAGGAAGAGCGACGGGTCATGGATAGAGCGATCGACATGCGACTCAGCCGCCAAGTGCAGCACGCAGTCCACCCGGGGCATGACCTCGTCGAGCTTCTCGCTGTCGTTGATATCGGCGTGGACGAACTCGTAGCGCGGGTTGTCGGTGAACTCGGCGAGCGATTCGAGGTTGCCCGCGTATGTCAAGGCGTCGAGGTTGATCACGCGATCATCGGGGCGGCTGGCCATGATGAATCGGATGAGGTTCGAGCCGATGAACCCGGCGCCGCCGGTGACGAGGATGGTCTGTCCCATGATCTGGTTCTCTTCTCAGGCGAGGGTCGGCGTCTTGCCGTTGACTTTGTTCGCCCCGGTTTCGGCGACGAGGGTCGCGGCGCGGTGCAGCGATTCGATCGTACCCGCGTCGGTCCACCAGCCGTCGAGCTGAGCCCAGGTCAGGTTGCCCCGGCGGAGGTACTCGTTGTTGACATCGGTGATTTCAAGCTCGCCGCGAGCGCTGGGCTTGAGCGTGTCGCAGATATTGAACACATCGCTGTCATACATATAGAGCCCGGTGACGGCCATACTGCTCGGCGGGTCTTTGGGCTTCTCGATGATCTGCGAGATCGCGCCGGCCTCGTCGAACGCCACGACACCGAATCGATGCGGGTCGTGGACCTCTTTGAGCAGGATCTTGGCCCCGTCGGGCTGATCGCGGAAGTCTGCGACGGCATCCTTGATGTTGTGCTCAATGATGTTGTCACCCAGAATCACGCAGACCTTGTCATCGCCCACAAAGTGCTTGCCCAGCTTGAGGGCATCGGCGATGCCGCCCTCGCCGACCTGGAAGGCGTATTCGATGCGTGTGAGCCCGAGGTCCTTGCCGTTGCGGAGCAGCTTGATAAAGTCGCCCGCGTTCTCTTCGCCGGTGACGATCATGACCTCAGTGATGCCCGCGTTGACCAAGCACTGGATCGGGTAGTACACCATCGGCTGGTGATAGACCGGCAATAGGTGTTTGTTTGTGACCAATGTCATGGGGCGGAGCCGCGTGCCGAGACCGCCCGCCAGAATCATACCCTTCATCCGATAACCCTCCCCACGCCCGGTTCTGGGCGTGCTCTATGCCAGTGTAGACCCTATCGGCGGGTTGTCTGCGACGATCCAGCGTGGTGAACAGAGTGCTACACCGTGGCACTGTCGGTGGGTTCAACCGGAATTTCGGACGAATCATGGATCGATAATCTGTTGTATTACAGCGATTTACGAGTCTTTTTTGTCTAAATTTGCGCTTTTGAACAACCTAACCCGTCCTTCGGTTGCCGGGCTGCGAAATGGCTGTATGTTGCTGTTGCCAAAGTGTTTACGGCATAAAACTAAAGAGGAGAGACTGTATGTGCATCCTTCGTACTATTTCAATCACCGCCGCGCTCGCCGTGGCTTCAACCGTCTTCGCTGGCCCGGTCATCAACCTTGCTCCGAGCCAGTCCACCGATTCGATGAGCGGCATCGATAACTCCGAGTTCATCGAGATCCGGGGGTCGACGCTTTCAGACAAGTACATCGATTTCAGTATCCACGACGGCAACGAGGGGCTCCTCTACCAGGGCACACTCATGACCCGCGTCGTCCGCTCATTCCAGACCGGGCTCCTGCACATGAACTATCGCATCATGGATGCGAACTCCGAGCTGCTCGGCCGGGTCGATCATGTTGAGGTTGGCGGCTTCGGGATGTTCCAGACCCGGGTTGAGTACCGCGATGACGCGGTCTCAACCGGCGATGAGGGCCCGACTATGGCCGGGCGTAGCTTTGGAGGCGATATCATCAACTTCGCATTCGAGGGTGGCCTGAACACGGCGGACGAATCGCACTACTTCTTTGCGATGGTCAACACCGATACCTACTACGAAGATTCGGCCCTGGCCACAATCTTCCTCGAATCTGGCGAATCGGTCAGCCTTGTGGTCGACAGCGTCACACGCGGCATCCCCGCACCGGGCAGCCTGGCGCTTCTGGGTGGTGCAGGCCTGCTGGCGAGCCGTCGCCGCCGCTGAGTCTGGCATGAATCCCGCTCATCACACCGCCTGAACAGGCGGTTTTTTCATGAAAACAGGACTCGGGGCGTAGCGATTGGGCGTCCGAGAAGAAAAAGGTCCGAGATGGGTGGCATCCCCCTGAGACTGTTGTAGTTTTCCAAGACTTGACGACTCAGTCAGCACAACACCAGAGGAGAACTACCATGAACACATACCTGCCCACAGCGGGACTCATCCTTGCGGCATGCAGCAGCATGACGCTCGCTGGGCCTGTGGTCCAGCTGGACCCGGGTGAGATCACCGATAGCCTCACCGGCATCACCAACTCACAGATGTCCGAACTGATCGGTTTGATCCAGTTTGACAGCTACCAGGACTTCGCCATCAACAGCGGGACTGAGGGTGGATCCAACACCCTGTACTCGGCCACGATGCTCACACGCGTCGTACGCTCGAATCAGACCGGGCTGCTGACGATGAACTTCCAGATCCTCGATGCCAACAACGCCTTCTCGGGCGAGGTCTCGCATATCGAAATCTCCGGCTTTGATGGTCTGGTGACCCGCGTTGAGTACCGCAATGAAGTCACCGGGCCGACCATGATCGGGCCTGACTCTGCGCTCCGCAGCAACGATGGGAACATGCTCAGTTTCGGGTTCGCCAACGGACTCGGCTCGAGCGAATCATCGAAGTTCTTCTTTGCGATGCTCGATGTCGCCGAGTATGACTTCGACGCCAACAACCCACAGGCCACGATTTATCTCAGCTCGGGTGAATCGGTCTCGCTTGATATCACTGCACCCATCCCCGCACCCGGCTCGCTCGCGCTGCTCGGTGCTGGCGGACTGTGCTTCGCGCGTCGTCGCCGCTGATTGAACGCGGATTGCATTCGCCAAATTGTTTTTTCACAAGCCATCCCCAAGCGGGATGGCTTTTTTATGCGTGCCTTCATGCGCCTGCGCGGGTGCTGATCGAACCTCGATTCTCGGACCATCGCGAACGGTTCTTCTTGATGGGCAAGGGCTGGAACTGGTATGCATCTGAAACCTGTTGATCATGTCTGATCAGCATCGAATCTGTGTGTTGCGATGCTCGATAATGGGTGTATGAGTGCGCTTCCGAATCCGCCGGCTCCCCCGACCAACTCGCTTAGTTACACACACGCCGCAGACGACGAGTCTGCCGATGCGCGTGCTGCGCTGGTCCACCCGGGGACACGGGCACCGATCAACGAGGCACACTACGAGCAGCTCCGGCTGATGAGCTACCGGGCACGCCCGATCGAACGCGCGGCTGGCTATGCGAAGTTCTCGGGCTGGACGACCCTGCTGGCGGGTGCGTGCTCGCTGCCGTTCGCGCTGGGCAGCGTGCCCATGGTGATCTTCTGCGTGGCCTTGGCGGGGATCGGAACACGGGAGCTGACGCTGCGGCGGCGATTGCTGCTGCTGGATTGCGCAGCCCCGCGCAAACTCGCGTTCAATCAGCTCGTGCTCGGACTCGCGTTGACCGTCTACGCGATCTACATGCTCTTCATGGCCCCCGCCAGCTCGATGATGCAATCTGCGATCGAATCGGACCCGATGCTGCAGAGCACGCCTGAGCTGGCGGGCATGCTCGACGACATGGCGAATCTCGAAAAACTCGCGAAATCGCTGATGTACGCGGGGATCATCGTCATTGCGTTGTTCGTGCAAGGCTCGACCGCGATCTACTACAGCTGCAAAGCACGCGTTGTCAAGCGGATCCACAAGCAGAGCCCCGACTGGTGCGTGCGTGTCTACCAGACCATGAAAACCGCTTAATGGCCGGTTTCTGTGTGTATTGTGGGTCCCCGCCGGCTGCGATGAAACCCGCATGGCCTCGGGCAATATATACTTCATGAACGAGCCCGCCGATGGGCCATCCATGGAGGAGCATGCGTGCATACTGAATCAAAGAAAACGATGACCCGTTTCGTGCGTGTTGGTGCGCTGCTTCTGGCGTCCGCGTTCCCTCTGGGGTGCTCGGGGACCAGCAGCACCGAACGCGAACAAACGATGGTCGCGACCGAAGCCAGCCGTCAGATCAGCGAGGCCGAAGCGCTCGCCGACTTTGATCGCGTCTGGGAGCTGGTCTATGAAACACACTTTGACACAACATTCAACGGGGTCGACTGGAACGGCCTTCGTGATGAGCTGCGCCCCAAAGCCGCCCAGGCGAGCACCCGCGACGAGATCCGCATGATCATGCAGGACATGCTCAACCGGCTCGGCCAATCGCACTTCGGGATCATCCCGTCGACTGCGGCTGAGCCCGAGCCCGAACGCCTCGCCGCCAATACCGACCATGCCGCGATCCCAACCAGCGATGATAAGGATCATGTGATGAACGAGGCGGGCTACAGCGAGATCGATGTCGTCGTGCCCACCAACACCGGCGATGGCGATGGCGATGCGGACACGGGGATCACCCTGCGTGTGCTTGATGGCCACGCGGTCGTGAGCGCCGTTCGTGCAAACAGCCCGGCAGATCAGGCGGGCATCGAAACCGGCTGGATCCTCTCGCAGGTTCGCGGACGCGATGTGGATGCCATGCTCGATCAACTCCGCGACGCGATCGGCGAAGATGACATGCGGATTCACGCGATGTCCATGATCAACAACCGCCTGCAGGGGCGCGAGGGCAGCAGCATCGAGCTGACCTTCCTCGACGGATCGGATCGCGAGGTCGTTGTGCAGGTCGGTCGTGAGCCCGCCCCCGGCGAGTATGTCAAGTTCGGCAATCTCCCGCCCATGAGCACGCACCTCGAATGGGAACGCGTCTCGCAGGTGAACAACGAGGGGGAACAGGTCGAGATCGGAGTTATCCGATTCAATATCTGGATGATCCCCATCGCGCCACGATTCGAACGCGCTATGTATGAGCTGCAAGATACCGACGGCATCATCATCGACCTGCGTGGCAACCCAGGCGGGGTCGGGGCGTTGTCCTCGTCGCTGAGTCGATTCATCATGGACGAAAAGGCATCGCTTGGCACCATGACCATGCGGGGTGCCGAGATGAGCTTCAACATCGAGCCGGTGATCGTAACGACTTGGGGTGAAGAGATCGAGCCATTCAGCGGGCCCATTGCCATCCTGCAAGACGCGGGGAGTGCGAGCACCAGCGAGGTGTTCGCGGGCGGGCTGCAATCGCTGGGCCGCGTGAAGGTCTTCGGCACCCGCAGCGCTGGCATGGCCCTGCCCGCCAACATGGACAAGCTGCCCTCGGGCGATGTGCTGCTGCACGCGATCGCTGACTTTGTCACCTCAACGGGCGCTCGCATGGAGCACGGGGGCGTCATCCCCGATTTCGAGGTCGAGCTGACCCGCGCTGACCTGCTCATGGGAATCGACACGACCGAACAAGCGGCGATCGACTGGATCGCCGACCAACCCTGGGCCCGCTGAAGCGAGCACAAGGCAACCACCACTTCACAAATCGCATGAACCCGCTGCACGCAACACGTGTATCAACAAACACAAAGGATCTCACCATGAAACGCAACAATACGACCAAAGCCGCCCTGATCGGGCTCTCACTCTTCGCCCTCGCTGGTGCGGCGCCCATGCTCGGTGCCGCTGAAACCAGCGTGATGGTCATCGACGATGTGAAGCACGACGAAAAGGCCATCAAGATCATCGAACAATCGTTTGAAGCTGTTGGCGGACGCGACCTGCTCAAGCAAGCCAAGTTCGTCACCATGAAGGGCACGCTCTCGATTCCCGCAGCGGGGATCGAGGGTTCTATCAGTACATATGTCAAAGCACCTGACATGATGCTTGTCCACACCAACATCCCCATGATCGGGGAGCAGAAGCAAGGCCTCAACGGCGACATCGCCTGGTCGAGCGACCCGATGGGCGGCCCACGCATCATGCCCGAAGACGAGACCAAAGCACTCCGGGAAGAAGCCGACCCCACCAAGCGACTCAACTACAAGGATGACAACCCCGTCATCGAGTATCAGGGCGAGACCGAGTTCGACGGCAAGAAGGCCCACAAGATCCGCCTGGTGGACACCGACGGCATGGAGAGCATCGAGTATTACGACATCGAGAAGCACTTTATGATCGGCACCGAGGCCAAGGTGCCCACGCCCATGGGCCAGGTCCAGACCACCTCGATGCTCCGTGACTATAAGGATATGGGCGGCGTGATCCAGCCCACCACCATGGTGCAGCGTATGGGGCCTCAGGAGTTCTCTGTCAAGATCAACGAGGTCTCATACGACGAGATCGACGCGAGCGTGTTCGAGCTGCCCGCCGCGATCAAGGCGCTGGTCAAGGCCAAGCAGAAGGACGACTGACCCCAGCCGCCCGCAGACACTCTGAAACTCGATCACGACGGCTCGGTCAGCGCCCTTGGACGCGGACCGAGCCGTTGCTTGTTCGCACCGCCGAGACCTCATCGCTGGCCCCGATCCGCAGCTCGACGCTGCGGCTTGAGGACTCGATGAGCCGGGCGCTGGTCAGGTTGCTGACCATCACCTTGCCGTTGCTCGTGTCGCACTTGAGCACCCCTTCGAAACCCTCACCCAGATCGAGATTCACACTCCCGTTGGAGGTGCGGATGCGGATCGGCCCGGTGTTGCCCGGCGTGGTCGATATGTACGCGTTTGCATTCGAGCTCTCGGCGCGGATGGGCCCGAACGCGTCAGTGATGGTGATCCGACCGTTGCTGGTGAAGAGTTCGAGATTGCCGCTGATGTGCTCTGCCTGAACCGAGCCGTTGGATGTCACGCCGTGCACGCTCCCGTCGTGGGTATCAACCACGAGATCGCCGTTTGAGGTCTGCAGGTCCGCGTGCCCGCTGAGCCCTGCGAGGGTGATGCGCCCGTTGGAGCTGCGGGCGTGAACACCTTGGGCATCGGGAATGTTGATAGAAATCGCAGAGCCCTCGCCCTTTTCTCGCTTTCCGCCGGGCCATTCGACCCAGACGCGCAGGCTGCTGTCGCCGGCACGATCGGCGTGCACATTGGCGAACTGCAGGCGTTCGATATCGTTGCCGAAGAGCGTCACCTCGATGCTGACATCTGCCCGGTCGCGTGAGATCGCCTCGATCGCCCCGTTCGCGTTCTCGATGCTCAGGGCCGTTCCTGCCACATGGGGAACGATCATGCTGCGTGTTTCTTGATGCCGTTTGCCCCACGATGATGCGCCGCAGCCGCTGAGCGCGAGCATCGAGCTGATCACGAGCGAGGCGAAGATGGTTTGAGCGCACGGTTTGAGCGAAGGTGAGGGGTTGGTGCGTGTCAGGTTCTGTCTGTGGCTCTGTCTGTGGCTCTGTCTACGGTTATGGGCTTTGGGTGCGGTGAGCATGGTGATCCTCTCATTTGGCGTGAAGCTGGAATACGGGCGCATGATACCAGCAAAGCAGGCGTGCCCTGACACTGATTGGGACACGCCTGAGTCGGTTTTCGGTTGATTGGCCGGATTCAGATGATTTCGAGGATCTCGAATCGTTTCACGCCGCGCGGGGCGTTGACACGGATGGTCTCGCCCACCCGTGCTTTCATGAGTGCTTCGCCCATCGGGCTTGTCGCGGTCACTTCAATGATGGCGGGGTCGTCGCTGCCCGACGATTCGCCCACCAGTCGGTAGACCTCGATCTCTTCGTCGCCCTCCTCGCGGAGCTTGACCGTGGAGCCGATGAACACCACCCCGTCTGCGGTCTTTGTCTCATCGACCACCTGCGCTTTGGCGAGCCGATCTTCGAGACGCTTGATCTCAGCTTCTTCCATGCCTTGCTGCTCGCGTGCAGCGTGGTACTCAGCGTTCTCTTTGAGATCGCCCAGCGCCCTGGCGTCCGCGATTCGCTCGCTGATCACCGATCGGTTCGCGATCAGCGCGTTGAGACGCTCCTTGAGCTTTTCTTTCTCGGTGGCGGTGATGACATCCATGACTGACTCCCGTCGAATTCCTTGCGAGCGCACTTGGCGGCTCGGCCGGGCGCAGATCCATATTCTAAGCACGAATGCGTGCGCGTGCCACCTCAATCGCCCGAGCGATGAGCAACAGCGCCAGCCCCACACAAACGATCGCGATCAGTAATCGCAGCTGTTGGGGATACACCCGTGCGGGGACCCCGGTTGCATCGCGGTCCCGCAGCAGCTCGAGTACGCCGGGAACCGGGCTCAATATCCAGCCCAACCGCGGCTGATCCAGACCCGCGGGGGACCCGGTGCCCGAGATTATGGCATAGATCGGGGCCGCGAACACAATCAGCAGGATGACCAGCATCCAGATCGCCCGCGGCATGGCCCCGTGCTCTGCGCGGCTGATCGAGGATGACGCCATCGCCAGAACCCCCGCGAGGAGCAGCAGCCAGGCCGCGAACAGCAGCGTGAGGGTCGCGATCACCGCGACGGGCCAATGGGCGAGCACGGTCGAAACATGCGGCCAGAGCACCGCTTGCAGCGGCAAGAAAAGAACGATCACATCGCGCAGATAGAACCACACATGCCCACCAGCGGGGTGGCGCTGCGACAGGCGGAGCATGGGCCAGAGCACGCACACGCCCACCATCACGATGACGATCATGAGCCGAGCCGCGGGGCGGGTGATCTCGTGACTGATCGCGTGCGCCCGGCTCATGCTCGAGAACATGATCACCGTGGCCCCCATCAGATAGATCATCCAGAACAGCGCCATTGTCCGCGGCTCGCCGCGTCGATGCGACCAGTCCCGGTGATGCTTGGGCGGTTTGCCGAAGAGGTCCCGGTCCTGACTGAACGCCGGCGCAGACGATCCTCGATCCGGGTGCATGAAGTGCCCATCATCGTCGCGCTCATGCGCCGCATGGGTTGTTTCTGGATCTTCATGCATTTCAGCGTCCGTTCCCAGACCGCGTGAAGAGCATCACGGGTTGCGATCGACCATGATATCATCGCCGCGGATATCGATAAATGGCGCACCGCCGTCGATCAGCCCGGCCCGCTCGTACAGCACTCGCAGTCGCTCGAGTTTCACGCTCGTGGTTTTTTCGCCCGGCCGCTCGCGCCCTGGCCCAGCGCCCCAGACGATTCTGGTGCCGCGATGGGTGATGATGGAGATGGTGCCCGATTCGGCCCCGCGTCCGAGGTCAAACCCCTCGACCTGCTCAAGCAGGTTGTTCGTCCGAAGCTCACGGAGCAGGGCGATACCATCCTGGAGATCCGTTCCCTCCCACTGCTGGCCGACCTGGGGCAGCGGTGCATCAGCATTCACAAAGTAAAGCTGGTTGCTCTCATCGAACGCGTAGTCGAGCGGGAGCACATAGCGATCCCAGTCGACGATGAACTCGCGGTTGCCCACCCGCACGGCAGCCGCGGGGATGCGCCACGAAGCGTCGATGATGATCTGCCCGTCGCTGGTCCAGCGTGCCTCTGGCGTGCCTCGCACCCAGCCGCTGCCCTGCATGGTGAGCACGGCTTCCTTGAGCGGCTCAGATGACAGGGCACGCCCGCCGCGCACGGCTCGGGCGACACCCAGCGCCAGGCGTTCTTGCTCCTGCCGGGGCATCCAGATGCTGCCGTCGCTGAGTGTGTCCCAACTGATGACCACTTCGGGGCTTGCGGGAACGATCGTGCGCGCCGCGGCTCGGTCGAGCTCACCGATGCCCATCGCACCGCCGACGAAGACCACCCCGCCCAACACCACGATCGAAGTCACGATCGCGATGCGTTTGTTGCGCTCGAGCCGCTCGGGATCGCGTTTGCTGCTCTTGCGTTTGGTGCTTTTCTTGGCCATGGCTCTCATTATCCTTGCGTAACGGCTTGATCGCTTGCTCTGCGGTGGCTGCGGTGGTCGTGGGTTGCGGATTCGATCAGGTGCTTGCAGAACGCGGGCATGTCGAGCCCGCTCGCCGCTGCCGCTCGGGGCAGCAGCGAAGTCGGTGTGAATCCCGGCATCGTGTTGACTTCGAGCATGGTCCAATGCCCATCGTCACTGAGCAGGAAGTCCACACGCGCCAGATGCCGGACGCCAAGATTTCTGCACAGCATGAGTGCATGCTCCTGGATGCCCAAGGCGATGCGTTCAGGAAGCTCTGGGTTCACGATATACCGGGTGTCGTTGCGTTTGTACTTGGCGTCAAAGTCGTAGACCCCGTCCTTGGGGGCGATCTCAATCAGCGGCAACGCGATGAGATCGGACCGATGCTTCGGATCGCTGATCACCGAAGCCGTCAGCTCACGGCCCGCCGCGAAGCGCTCGATCATGTATACACGGTGCGGATTCGCACGAATATCCTGATCGACGGCATCGATCGCGGCGAGCCATTGCGTCCGATTCTGGCAGATATGCAGCCCCACGCTCGAACCCTCAGCAACCGGCTTGATCACCACGGGCAACTCGAAGGGGCATCGAGCCAGCTCGATGGGCGGCTGGCCCGCATGGTGCTGGCACGGGTCAAAGATGCACGCCGCGGGCGAAGCGATGCCCAAACGCGCAGCGATCAGCTTGGTGGCCATCTTATCCATCGCCAGTCGCGAAGCCGCGAAACCCGAGCCGACAAAGGTCACGCCGGCTTGTTCGAGCATGGTCTGCAACACGCCGCCCTCGCCGAACGCCCCATGGAGCACGGGGAAGACCACATCACACGCCCATGCCTCAACTTCACGCGGCGTAGGCCGGTCAACGATCTCAAGCCGGGCATCGATCCCGGCGTCCAGGCAGCCCTGCAAGACACCCTTGGCGCTCGATATCGAGATCTCTCGCTCTGCATCGGGGCCGCCGCCCAGAATCAGTACCTTTGTCATGAATCACCATCCCCGCGGCCCGACCAGATGACCAGCTCATTGTGCAGCGCAACGCCGTAGACATCAAACACGCGCGTCCGAACCTCTTCGATGAGTTCGATCACATCGTGCGCTTGGGCATCGGGTGTGGTTGTGATGAAGTTTGCGTGCATCTGCGAGACGCTCGCCCCGCGCACGCTCATCCCCTTGCAGCCCGCGCGGTCGATCAGCATGCCCGCGCTAACACGCTCGCGCGCGCTCCCAATGCCTTCGATGGGCTCGATCAGCGTCGGGTTTTTGAAGACACAGCCCGCTGATTTGTCGCCCAGCGGCTGCGTTTTGGCCTTGTATGCCATGCACTGGGCGCGGGATTGGGTGATCTCTGACACATCGCCTGGCTCAAGCTGCAACACCACGCCCGTCACGATCAGGTGATTGAGGTGTGACTGGCGGTACGCGAAATCTATTTGAGAGCGATCGAAGCTGTGGATCCGCCCCGCCCGGTCGATTGCGGACACCTGCACGACAAACTGGGCGATATCACCGAAAGCCCCGCCGGCGTTCATGATGACCGCCCCGCCGAGCGTCGCGGGGATCCCAGCGAGTTTCTCAAGCCCGCCCAGAGCGTTCCGCACGCACCTGTTGATCAGCGCGGGCAGCGCGACGCCGGCGCCGGCGCACACGATCCCGGTCGTCTGGTCGATCTCTGACTCGCCATATATGCCCTGCTGCAAGGAAAGCACCAGCTCGTCCACGCCCGCGTCATCGACGAGCAGGTTCGCCCCTTCGCCCAGCACCCGCAGCTGATCGTCGAGCTCTAGGCACGCGAGCAGGTCTTCGAGCGTTTGTGGGCGGGCCAGCTGCTTGGCGCGGCCGCCGACATGGAACCAGGTCGAGATCGGTGCGTTGTGTTCGATATGGAGTTGATCCGAGGCGGTGCTCATGCACGGGCCCCTTGCAGATAGCCGCGCCCGATCTGCCAGACCGGCCCGGCCCCCATCACCACCAGCAGGTCACCCGGTCGGCACAGGTTTTCGAGCTGCTCGATGATCGCCTCGAACGGGTACAGATGCATCGCCCGCACGCCCTTGGATCGCAGGCGATCAACAAGGTCGGCGCTGCTCACCCGGTGTTTCTCGATCTCTGAGTCACGCACAAAGTAGATATGCGGCACGATCACAATGTCGGCGTGCTCGAAGCTGGTCGCGAACTCTTCGAGGAAAAAGCGTGTGCGTGAGTGCTGGTGGGGTTGGAAGACACAGATCAATCGCCCGCCATTCTTATGGGGCTGCTCGCGCTGGGCCAACGCCCGCAGCGTCGCATCGACCTCGGTCGGGTGGTGACCATAATCGTCGTAGACCCGCACGCCGTCGCGGGTGCCCAGCAGCTGCAAGCGTCGATCGAGCCCCATGAACGCCCCGAGCGACTGAGCGAGCAGCTCGGCTTCGGCCCCGGCCGAGCGTCCCAGCGCATACGCCATGGCCGAGTTGAACGCGTTGTGCTCGCCGGGCATGGTGAGTTCCCAGCTCGATTCGTGCCCGCCGGGCTCGCGCACGCTCACCAGCCCGGTGGTCGGTTCATGCGTCACCACCCAGTCCGCGGCCGGGTTGAACCCGATTGTCTCGACCTCGCATTCAAGGCCCGCAGTCACAACGCGCCGGTGCGCACCGTCGTGGGCGATGATGAGCTTGCCGCCGTTCTGGGCCGGGGCGATCAACCGGGCGAACTCTGCGAAGGCCTCGACCACGGCATCCAACGAGCCGTAGATATCCAGATGGTCGGCTTCGATCGAGCCGATCGAGGCGATGGTTGGGCGAAGGTGGTGGAACGAACGATTGAACTCGCATGCCTCGGCAAGCAGCACGCCCGGCATCCCCTCACGGGGTCCACGCGGGATCGCGTCGCTGCCGACCCGATAGCCAACCGGGGCATCGCCCGGCTGCATCGCGCCGTGCGAGAGCTGCACACAGGTCGCGCCCACGATCACCGATGGGTCGATTTTGGCATCGGTGAGCGCACAGCCGAGCATGGCGGTGGTGGTTGATTTGCCGTGCGTGCCAGCAATCGCGATGCCCGTGTGCCCCAGCATGCATGCGCCCAGCGCTTCAGGGTAGGTCATCACACGCAGCCCACGCGCGGCGGCCTCGATCATCATGGGGTGATCGTGCTTGACCGCCGCCGACGCGATGATGACGCGAGCATCCGCAGGAAGCTGCTGGGCGTGCTCATCGAATCCGACCTGCATCCCGCTGTCTTGGAGCGATTCAGTGACCGAAGAGGGAGTGGAATCGCAGCCGCGGATCTGGAGCCCGGCGTCGTGCATCATGCGCGCCAGCGCGGACATGCCGCACCCTCCGATGCCGATCATGAATGGGCGATCGCAGCCCAATGCCTGTGCGAGGGTCTGGGCACGCTTGTCGCGCGAGAAGTTCGATGTTTCGGGCGTTTTCACCATGCGAGCATATCGTCAAAACCGTGCCCGATACACCACAAACACCCACGCAGATCGCAATGCCGCCCAGATCGGTGCCCAATCATGCCCGATCACGCCAAAGGTCACAGCCCAGAAGGTGGGTTGAGCGCACTTGGACCGAGGGTCTGCACCGTTGTTCGCCCCAGCTCGCGTCGCCGCAGATAGTCATTGAGCTGATCGAGCGTGACGGCGGAGAGCTTGTCGACGATCTCCTCGAGCGTCCGCACCCGCCCGAGATTGATCTGATCGGCGGCGATCGATGCCGCGCGAGCCCGTGTCGACTCGCCCGCGAAGATCAGTCGGCTCTTGAGCCCAGTGAGCGAGCGGGTGAGCTCTTCTTGGGTGACATTACCCGTGTTGATCAGCATGATCTGGTCGTGGAGCACATCGAGCGATTCCTGAGCACGCTCAGGTGTTGTCCCGACATAGTTGGTCACGACGCCGCGGTCCTTGTCGGCGCGATAGCCGCTTGACACGGCGTAGCACAGCCCGCGCTTTTCACGCACTTCGGAGAAGAGCCGCCCCGACATGCCGCCGGAAAGCACCGCGATCGCAAGCTTCTCGAGCACGGCATCCGCGTGGCCCTCTTGGGGCGCATCGTGGACAACCATGATCTGCACCTGGCTTGAATCATCCTCGAGATGCGCGTATCCGCGTTGCGATTCGTGCTGGGCCTTTGGCATGTCTACCGCTCCCGACCACGCTGCGACTGCGGGCGTGAGCAGCTCGACGAGCTTGTCGTGCTCGAAGTCCCCCGCCGCTGCGATCAGCGAGCCCGCGGGCAATGCCTGGGCGTCCCACCAGTCTTTGAGCTTCGCGTGCGTCAGAGATGTGATGCCATCTTTGGTGCCCAGCGTGCCCCTGTTGTAGGGGGCGGGCAGATGTCGCTCGCGCGCCGCGAGCGCTGCGCGTTGCTGCGGATCGTCGGCCAACGACGCGACCGCTTGGAGCGCAAGCTCCTGCGCTGGGCCAAACGAGCCGGGGGCCATACTCGGGCGGAGCACCATGTCCATGAGCAAGGGGACTGCGTCGTTGAGCCGATGTCCGAGCGTGGTGATGGTGAACTGCATGTACCTGATCGAGTTGTCGATGTCGCGTAGTGCGCCCGCACGATCGAACGCGTCGGCCTGCTGGCGCGAATCGAGGTCGCCCGCGCCGCGCATGAGCATCTCGGCACACACACTCGATGCGCCCAAATTGTGGATATCTTCAAAGACCGCGCCGGCAGGGATCAGGCATCGCAACGACACCGACTGCACGCCGCTGACTTGTTCGCTGACCAGGGTCAGCCCGTTGTCAAAGGTGTGCAATCTCGCGTTGATCTGTTGCTTGTTCATCGTGACTCCTTGAGAACTCTTCGAGCGCGGGACGCGCCGACCGACGCTCAATCATTGTCCGTCAGTTGATGATGACTCGGTATCCGAGCCGAGAAATGTGCGCTGCAGGATGAAAAAAATGCGGCGATCATGCAGCGATCACGCAACGAACTGCATCGAAACATCGCGCATCACGCGATGTTCGAGCGAGAACACCCTCGCGTTGAAACCGGAACCGTGAACACTGAATCACTCCGTGCCGACACGACTCCGATCACGCATAACCCATCGCTTTGCGTCGCCGAGCATGCGCGACGCAACAATGCTCAAGCCACCATCAGCAGCCCGCTGCGACAACCACGAGTCGAGCATGCGGGCGAGCGATGCGCCGCTTGTCGCCGCGAACGCCACCGGTGCGAGCGGCGACTTGGAGCGCACACATCGTGTCGTCTTGGTAGTCTGATGCATGAGACGGCGCAATGAACGCGCCGATCTTGTAGAAAAATATCGGAATGCTCCGATCTCTTTTCTAGTTTGTTTGACAAGCGTTTGTTGGGAGTCGATATTCAGCGTGAACAATCGGCTTCACTCGAAGCACACTTGGACCAACGAGGAGACTCGACATGGCAAAGAAAGCCACCCGCAAGAAGGTTGCCAAAAAGGCAACAAAGAAGAAAGCTACCAAGAAAAAAGCAACCAAGAAAAAGGCTGCCAAGAAGGTGACCAAGAAGAAGGCAACAAAGAAGAAGGCCGCAAAGAAAGCGACCAAGAAAAAGGCCACCAAGAAAAAAGCGACCAAGAAAAAGGCCGCCAAGAAGGTGACCAAGAAGAAGGCAACAAAGAAGAAGGCCGCCAAGAAGAAGGCCACCAAGAAAAAAGCGACCAAGAAAAAGGCCGCCAAAAAGACCACCAAGAAGAAGGCCACTCGCAAGACAACCGCGAAGAAGACTGCCAAGAAGGCAACCCGTCGTCGCGCAACCAAGCGATAAAATGGACCTGCGAGACGGGTGAATCGTTGGCCCGCTCGATACAAACCCCTCCAAACGCCCGGAGCCGATCGTCAGATCGGCTCCGTTTTTCATTGTCACAACGGGCGAATCTGAGCCGTCAGGCCGCGGGACGCTTCTTGGCGAAGCGATCAACAAGCTCGACATCTGCACCGGGCAGCGGGTAATGCATCTCAAGCCCTCGCCGAAGCGTGGCCAGGTCACAGATCGCAAAGGTGCACAGCTCCGGGATACGCCAGCCGACGAAACGCAGCGCTCTGGCCAGGGTCTCGCGCGCCGCGACGAGACGGATCTCGCCCTCGGCCTGCTCGATGGGGATGAACCCGAACTGCCAGGCCTGACGCTTGCTGATCAACTCGAGCACCTGATCGGCGATCTCGAACTCCGCAGGATCGACCCGCTGCGCGATCATGGCATACTGCGCAGCCCAGGCCTGCTCGATGACGCACGGGTCGATCCCGAATCGCTCCTCCGCGATCACGCCAAATGGGCGAGGCGATGCACGCTGGATCTCAAGAATCTCTTCCTGCTGTTGCACCGTGATCGCGCCCAACTGGACCAATAACTCACCGAGTCGGATACTCATGGATCGCTCCCGCATCCCGACTCACTCAGCCGGGGAACACTTGTGCCCATGAGATCGGTAACAACCACTGCAGGGTCGAGCGGGAATGGGATCAACCCCGAGTTTCTCACCGGCCCACCCCAGCTGCGCGGCTCAGACAGCACAGCACACCCCGATCGTTGTCATTCAACAGATAATCCCTACACTCGGCTGGCACGATCACAGACCCCAAACGCTGCGCACTATCGGTCGCTATTTGCCCACGCAGAATGTCGCAAAGACGCGTCCGATCACATCATCGGGCGAGACCTCGCCCACCAGCTCGCCCAGCGCATCGAGTGCTTCACGCAGCCCCAGCGCGATGAGTTCCGGGTCATGCAGCGCGTCGGCCCCGGGGTCGAGCATCTGCATGGTCTGCTGCAGCGCGGTCGATGCCTCGCGCAGCGCCCGCCGATGCCGAGGGACGAACAGCCCCACCCCGCTGCCCCCGCCCTGTGTGGTCGCATCAGCGATCGCACGCCGAAGCACACTCAGCGTGGTCGGGTCGAACGCGCAGACCTCGATCGCACCCGGCTCGGGCTGTCCCGGCGTGGGCAGGTCGGACTTGGTGCGCACCCGCAGCACGGCAACGCCCGAGGGAACATCAAAGTGCCCCTGATCGAACCACCCGTTGGGGTCACACCAGATCAGCGTGTCCGCTCGGGCGACCACGGCGCGTGCCTGCTGCTGGGCGTCGTGATCGATCGCATCGATGGCCATCTCATCGAGCCCGGCGAGATCCACAAGCTCGATCGAACCGGCACCGGGGATCTCCGCCGACAGCGACAGCTCCTCGCAGAGCACATCGCGAGTCGTGCCGGCTCGCTCGCTCACTACGGCCCGCTGGCGGCCGAGCAGCGCGTTGAACAGCGCGCTCTTGCCCGCGTTTGGCCGACCAACCAGCACCACTCTGGGCAGGGTGCGAGCGACCTGCGTGCCCGCCTGGGATCCGACCTGCTCGATGATCTGGGCGTGCACGGCCTGCAGCCTTGCGAGCAGTTGTGCCGGCGAGATCGGCACCACATCCTCTTGGTCTGAGAAGTCCACGCCCGCCTCAACCAGCGCCAGCATCGTGGCGATCTCGTCGACCCACGCGCTGCACTGCGTGCCATATCGACCATCGAGCAGTGAATCGGCGGCTCGCAGCGCATCAGCATGCAGCGCCCCGATCCGCAGCGCGATCCCCTCGGCCTCGCTCAGACTCAGATGACCGTTCATGTAGGCGCGGGCGCTGAACTCGCCCGGCTGCGCGAGCAGGACGGAATCGTGTTCAAGAATCTGATCGAGCACCCTCGACACGATCCCAGCGCCGCCGGCGAGCAGCAGCTCGAGCGTGTCCTCTCCGCTGTAGCTGCCCGGGCCTGGGAAGAACATCGCAAGCACGGGCAGCGAGCCCGTGCCCATCGACAAGCGGGCCAGCTGCGCCCCTCGATGCTCGAAGCTGGTCGAGAGCAAGTCACGCCCCACGACCCGTGTGTCTGGGCCGCAGATCCGGATCAGGGCGCGCGCAGCGCTCCCCGGCGCGGTGCTGGTTGCGGCGATGGTGGTCCCGGTGGGCACGCGTTGCCCTCACAGCTTGGCCCGATCTCTTGGGGCAGTCACTTCGGGCGACGATTGTGCTTGGATGCGGGGTTGATCGGGGCGGGGCCCTTCTCACGGATCTGCTTCTGCGCGTCCGCGGCTTCCATCATCCGCGCCATCAGGCCCGGACCCTTCTTGCTCTTTTCGGCCTTGATGTTCTCGATCTCGAGCATCCCGTGCTTCTTCATGTGTGCCCGGATCCACTTGTTCTCAAGAATACCCACGGCCGAGTTGGTGATGAAATACAGCGCCAGGCCCGATGGGGCGGCGTACATCATCAGCGGGAACATCACCACCATCATGATCTTCATCAGTTTCTGCTGCGACTCCTGCTCGGGGGTCAGCGTCGCCTGCGTCGGGGGCGTCAGGTATTTCTGATGCAGGAAGAACACCACACCCAGCAGCAGCGGGAGCACATTGATCGAGTTCACCGTTCCCCAGAGCGGGAAGCTGAAGTGCATCGACGCGGGCAGCGGGATCGCTCCGTCGGGCGCGGCCAGGTCGCTCATGAAGCCCCAGCCACCCATCTGCTGGAAGATCCCGTAGAACGCCGGCTCGTGTCGCAGCTCGGTGGCAAAGAACAAGGTCGCATACAGCGCGATCCAGACCGGTGACTGCAGGAACATCGGCAGACAGCCAAGCATGCCCGCGGGGTTGATGCCCTCTTCCTTCCAGAGCTTGGCCATTTCCTGCTGTTGACGCTTCGAGTCGTCCTTGTATTTTTCCTTGATCGCCTTCTGCTTGGGGGCCATCGACTGCATCTGCACGCTGAACCGCTGCACGCGGATCTGCGACCAGCGTGTCACCGGGTGCAGGCAGGCCCGCACCAAGAACACGAGCAGCACGATCGCGATCGCCCAGTCACCCACAATCATGTGGAAGGTGCGGAGCACATCGATCAGTATGTGCGCCAGCCACTGGAAGGTGCACGGGGCGCAGAACCCGCCCAGATTCGATACGACCATCTCGGGCATGTTCAGGGACGCGATGATCGGCTCGGCGATCATGATCGGCTTGTTGCGCATGCCCGAATACACGCCCAGCACGCGGCTGTGCTCCTCGCCCGGTGCCAGCTCGATCTGCTGGCCTTGCAGCCCAATGACCTGGATGGTGTCGAGCGAATCCGCGTACGGATCGAGCAGGTACCGATCGATGCTGGTGATCCCGCTGAGCAGCTTCTGATCTGCACTGGTAACAGAGGTGGGGTCGTAGACCGGGTGGATCAGCACGGTGAAGTAGCGATCGGCATATCCGATCCAGCTCAGCCGCTGCGAGTTTGGCAGCAGCGTGGGATTGGGCCAGACCTGCAGCATCTGGCTATAGGCCTTGCCATACTGCGTCGCGGTGCGTTTGCCCAGCAGCTTGTTTCTGCTGAACAGTTCGTCATCGACACTGACCTGCAGCGAGGGGCCCTGCTGCTCGGGGGCCTTGAGATAGCCGTAGCGGACCCGGCGCCGATCGCCGCCGTAGGTCGATTCGGCCTCAGGCATATCGAGCATCGCGGTGGTGTTGAGCACCAGACGAAGCGTGTCCTCGCCCAGGTTCTGAACGGTCTCGGTGAGGATAAACCCGTGCCGGCCCTCGGGCTTGAGCTCAAAGCGCCGCTCGAATCGCAGCACCGGGTTGCCTTGGGCATCATCAACAAACAGCTCAAACACACCTGGCGAGAGCTCTCGCCAAAGCGGGTTGGTGTCGCTGCCGAAGATCTCAAGCATCTCCCCGTTGATGACCACCGAGATCGCCGCGAAAGGCACGGCACGCAGACCCGAGGCGTTGACGGCCATCTCCTGGAGGGTGATGTGTTCCTTGAACTCCACCGTTTCAAACTCGTCGGGAAGCTTGATCGACGAAATGCCAGCCCCAAAGGGTGTGAACTCGAGGTAGGTCTTCTGCGTGATGTCGTCCAGATCACCCAGCGGCGTGAAGCCCTCCGGATCGGGCGCGGCCGGCCGCGCAACATAGGCGGGCGTGCTCAGTGAGGTCTCGGTCGACGCGGGCTGTTCGTCCTGGGTCGCCAAAGCGAGGCCCGGGAAAACAACCAGCGCGACGAGCAGAAGGAGCATCGGCGTGCGGACAATAGTCTGGATCATGGCGTGCATTCGTTTGGGCTCAGCTTCTGGGAACCGACCGGCCGGTCATCGCCCCTCGAAAAGGCGGTCACCAAGCCAGTCGTGCAACTGCGGGATGGCTTTGATTTTGTCTGCGGTCTCTTTGATGTCGTACTCGACGCGTACGAACTCAACCTGCCCGGGCGACAGGATCACATAGCTCGCGCGGGGATCATAATCCCGCGGCTGCCCGACCGAACCAACATTGATCACCGCCTTCTCGTCGGCGATAAACTTAAAGATCGGCTCGTCGCCGATCTCGTTGGGCGGGTAGAAATCGGGCTCGTTGCTGAACACGCCCGGCACATGCGTATGCCCGACCAACGCGACGCGGTCCACCCGGTCAAAGATCGCTTCCATCTTGTCGGGTGAATCGCTCACATCGTCAGGAAAGATGTACTCATTGATCGGACGACGCGGCGAGGCATGCACCGCCAGAATCGGGGTCCCGTCCTCGCACAGATCCTCAACCGCGCGGACCTTGAGCGAACTCAGATAGGCGTAGCGCCGTTCGCGGGCCGCTTCGTCGGGCTCGGCATCAAACTGCTCGCGGGTCCAGAACGCGGCGGCCTCGGCCGTCGCATTAAAGTTGGTCGGTTCGTAGAGCACCCCGAAGTCGTGGTTGCCCATCAGGGCCCACGCACAATTCGCTTGGACGAGATCGATGCACTCAAGCGGTTCGGGGCCATAGCCCACGATGTCGCCCAAACACACGATTTTCTCGATACCACGCGCTTTGATGTCTTCGAGCACCCGACGCAATGCGGTAGCGTTCCCATGAATATCGCTGATAACGGCTGTGGGCACGACGGATGTCTCTCTGAATCAAGGGTTTGCGTCCCGAAACGATCTGCTCGGGTTCTGGGGCAGGAGAGAAGGATAGGAGCAATATGAGCGCTGTGCAATCACTTCTTGGTTTCCGTGCATGACCGATTTCTCTGTCCGCATTGAATGGCGCATATGATGAACCAGGCCGATCTGGCCGATGAATCAAGACGAACGGGCAGGGAACGGGGATCGTCAAACCCGCCCCAGCAGGGCCCAAAACGCGTAGACGCATGTCAGGGAAAGACTTATGCCCGCAGCCTCAGTCAGCTATCAACGGACCCGCGAGATGACGATCGACGAGCTTTTGCTCGAAAATCGGATCGTCTTCCTCGTAGGGGAAATCAATCACGCCAGCGCCTCGCGGGTGATGATGCAGATGCTCTATCTTGAGAATCAGCGTCGAAACCAAGAGATCAACTTCTATATCAACTCCCCCGGCGGTGTCGTGGACGACACCCTCGCACTCTACGACACCATGCGCTTTCTCAGCTCGCCCATCGCGACCTACTGCATCGGGCGTGCCTATTCGGGCGGCTCGGTGCTGCTCACCGCGGGCACCAAAGGACGCCGCTTCATCCTCCCGCATGCCAAGGTGATGATCCATCAGCCCTACGGCGGGATCACCGGGCAGGCAGAGGACATCCGCCTGCAGGCCGAGCAGATCATCAAGAGCAAGCAGATCCTGATCAACATCCTCGCCAAGCACTCCGGGCAGACCCCCGAGCGCGTTCGCGAGGACTCAGAACGCGATATGTACTTCGACGCACAGGAAGCCAAGGACTACGGGCTCGTCGACGAGGTGCTGACCGAGCCGCCCGAGAATCTCAAGACCGGCTCCGGGACCTAAGCACCCGGAACCCGTATCTGCGTACCACCACACGAACACCACACCGATAAAGGTGAATCCGATATGACCACCCCAAGCTCCTACCTCGTTCCAATCGTGATCGAGCAATCCGGTCGCGGCGAACGCTCGTACGACATCTTCTCGCGTCTGCTCAAGGACCGCATCGTCTTCGTCACCGGCGGCGTGATGGACGAGATGGCCAACCTCATCGTCGCCCAGCTGCTCTTCTTGGCCAATGAGGATGCCAACGCCGACATCCACCTGTATGTCAACTCACCCGGCGGCAGTGTCACCGCGGGTCTGGGCATCGTGGACACCATGAACTTCATCAAGCCCGATGTCTGCACCTACATCATCGGGCAGGCCGCCTCCATGGGATCTGTCATCGCCAGCAATGGTGCCAAGGGCAAACGCTACGCCCTCAAGAACGCCCGCAACCTCATGCACCAGCCGCTGCTCTCGGGCGTCATGGAAGGCCAGGCGACCGACCTGGAGATCGAGGCCAAGGAGATGCTCCGTCTGCGCGACCGCCTCTACCAGATCTACGCGGATGCGACCGGTCAGGATAAGGAAAAGATCCACCGCGACTGCGACCGAAACCTCTGGCTCGATGACAAGGAAATGGTCGAGTACGGACTGATCGACTCCGTCCTCGAATCCATGCCCGTGCACGACGAGTAACGCTCCTGCCTCAACCCGATCACCCCCCTAGAGCCCGCACACATCTGCGGGCTCTTTGATGCGCCCATATCTGGTATACTGGCCAGCAATCCACTCCTCGCACACAAGGAACACCCCCATGATCGCACCCGGGTTCTATATGTATCCCAACTGTCAGAACGCCAAGGATATGAAAAGCGATGCGTTCAAGGCCCGCTGGCAACGCGGGCCATGGGGCACCATCAATATCATGGGCGCGCATCCAAACTTCCCCATGAACCTGCTCAAGACCTTTATCGCCTATGGCGTCATCACCACCATGGTCGCCTACATCGCCGGCATCGCACTCGCCCCGGGCACCGATTATGCCGAAGTCTTCCGCGTCGTCGCTACCGCCGGCATCCTCGGGCACTGCATGGGCGCACTCGCCGGCGCGTTCTTCATGGGCACACCCACGCGCTTCATCGTGACATGCTTCATCGACGGCGTCATCTTCGCCCTTATCACGGCGGGCATCCTGGCTTCGATGTGGCCCGAGGCCCAATCAGCGATCAACGGCACCCTGACCGTTGCCTCCTGAGGGGGCGATCACTCGAAGCTGACGATCACCCCGATATTCGCTTCTTCCTGAGCGCTGCGCAGGGCGGTGATCGCATCGTCGAACTTATAGCGTTTGGTGACGAGCCCGGAGAGGTCGATCTTGCCGCTGGTCATGGCGCGGATCCCCTCGCTGACCGACCCGCAGCGCGCGCCCACAACGCGGATCTCCTTGTCCGCGATCAGGGTGTGATCGACGGGCATGGGCGTGGTTACGGCCGGCACAGGCGGCCCGGTGAGCACGATCGTGCCCATAGGCCGGATCATTCGCAATGCGTTGGCCAGCCCGTCGGGCTCGCCCGTTGTTTCGATGATGACATCCTGATCGTGGCGACGCCCGACCTCGTCGAGGTGCCGATGCTTGATGCCCCACTTGGCGCAGAGTTCGAGCCGGTCTGCCTTGCTGCACAGCAGCCGCACCGACGCGTTGTTCTTGGTCATCACCTGCGCACACAGCAGCCCGGTGAGCTGCTCGCCCAGCACGCTCACGAACGGGCGGCCTTCGATCGTCGCGATCTGGCCTGCATGGATCGCCCTTGCCAGCACAAACGCGAAGCACGCGTGCTCGTCCTCGACACTGTCGGGAACCACAGACAGATTCCGTGTTTCAAGAACGAATCGTTCTGCGAGACACCCATCACGCCCACGCAAGCCCAAGATCAGCCGATCGGGGTCGTGGTGGCCCAGGCCGCGTCGGGCGAGGTCTGAGCCAGAATCGCTGATGTGAATATTCCCAACTACGCGCTTGCCGACCCAGGCCGCGTCGTCGGCCTGATCGACAACTCCCACAAACTGGTGGCCAAGCACTCCACTGTGATCCACACGCCCACTCGCGACGGCGACATCGGACGGCCCGATCAGCACCCGCGTGGTGCGGATCAACGCCTGGCCCGGGCCCGCAGTGGGTTCCGGTGCCTTGGCATCGATGTACAGCTCATTCTGATGTCGGGTCACTGCGCGCACGAAGTCTCTCCGGGTGGGCGTGTGCCCAGCAACGCTATCGACGCAAGCACGGGGATGCATGCATCCAATACACAACCCAGCGGCGTTCTCGGACGCTGCGCGGTGGTCTGCGCCAGTTATGAATCCGCCGCTCAGTTGTCGAGCACAGGGTCCATCCCCACGGGGGTCCCCGCGGTCTCGTTGGGCGGCTGCGGGATCATCGGCAGATACTCAACGAGCCGCTTCTTGCGATTGAACACCGGGTAGGTATAGGGCTGAGCGCCGGCGAAGATGTTCTCTGTCCGGTTGTACCAATCGAGCCAAGCGCCGCGATCGAGCGCAAAGTTCTGCCCAGTCAGGATCATCAGCGAGTGCTGCACGCGATTGTTCACGCCCAGCCGCGAGTCGCCCAACGCGCTGATCAGGCCCAGCACCACGCGGGTTTGCTTATACTGCCCCAGCGCGTCGGCGGCTGTGGCACGGATGTCGATGTTCTTTTCGCGCTCCTCGTCGATCAGCGCCAAAAGCGGATCGATCGCATCGTTGCTGTGGATGCGCTGCAGGCCCCGGGCGGCCTCGAGACGCACGAAATCATCGCTATCCTGCAGCGCCTCGATGAGCATGGACGCGTGCTCGGGGTCGCCGTGGCGTCCCAGGGCTCGCACCGATGCGCCGCGAACGCTGGCGTCTTCGTCGCTGATCCCGTCGATATAGAGATCGATATAGACCGGCTGGCCGCCGAAGTCAGCGCTCGAGAGCAGGGTGATGCCCTTGTACCGTTTCTCGGCGCTATATGGATCAGTGGCCATCTCGGTGGCTTCGATGGGCGATGTCTGTGGGTTGAGCACCTCGAGCAGCGAGTTGGTCCCGCGCGGGACGCCGTCGAATGTGCCGCAGCCCGTGTTGAACAAAGCCAGACTGAGCATCGATGACGCGATCAAGGCCATGCCCAGGATCGTGCGCGGCGCACGGGATCTGGCATCACAGATGAGTCGTTGGTTCTGCATATGCAAGTATATCGAACATCTCGGCAGAAACCCATCACACCGGGTCACACACCGGGTCACACACGGACGGGGCCGCCGGGCGATGCTCAGGAACCGATATTGCCGGGACCGGTGGTCGGGTCGCGCAACGCGACGGGTGCGTTGAGCACCTCACGCAGCAGGATGGCTTGGCGGGTGCGTTTGCGATCATGCAGCTGGTCGCGGATGCTCACGAGCGAGTCGGTTGCCGCCTTCTTTGCAGGCATCGCCCCGCTGTTGGGCCGATCATCACGCAGCTCGCGCATTGTTGCCGCGGCATCCGCCGAGACGGGCCTGGTGCTTGGAGGTGCGATCTGGGTTCGTGGAACCTGAATCGCCTGCGTGAGGCCGGGGTTGGGGCGATGTGGCGATGGTTTTTGTCGGCTCCCGGCGAGAATCTTGGGACGCCCCTGCTGTGTTGGGCCGTACTGATTGGCGCGGGGGGTGGGTGCGGCAGGGCTGCCCGCTCGCTGGCCCGCTGACTGGCCCCGTGATTGGCCCGCTGATTGGCCCGCTGATTGGCCCGCTGTTCGGCTGGGCGTTGGGCGGGGCATCTGAGCCGGTTTGCGTGTTGGTGCCGCGCTGGTGCCGATGGAGGCACGCTTCTCACGCATTGCCCGCAGTTGCTCCATGCGCTGCTTCCGCAACGCCTCGATCCGCTCTTGACGCTCTTGGGCCGGAGATTTGGCGGCTTGCGACTGGTTCGGCTCATCGTAGACGATCAGCGATTCGTCGCTCGTTCGGCCTGTCCGCAGTGCTTCGGCTTTGCGGCGGGCGAGTTCGGTCTGAGCCGCCCGGCGGGCCTGCTGTTCTTTGGCTTTCTGCTGCACGCGCACACCGACATTGAAAAGCCCGATGATGATCGGAATGAGCAGCCACGAGTTGGAAAGCAGAAACTGGAACATGGATCGACCTACAGACAGTATATCGGCTTGTTGTCTCAGCGGATGCGAAAACCCTGCTGATCGCCGATCGTCAGCACCGATCCTGCCTCTTGGAGGGTATGACGCGCGATCGGGACTTCGAATACGCCCGAAAGCACGCCCGGGTCTAGGGCTTGGGGCAGCTTGCCCGACGCGGCGACCTGACCCCCAGAATCAAGCACGATCGCACGGTCAGCGTGCTGGGCGGCGATGTTGAGATCGTGCAGCACCACCCCCACCCCGATGCCCGACACCGCCAGCTCGCGCATCGCGTGCATGGTCGCGATGGTGTGGCGTGGGTCCATCGCCGAGCAGGGTTCATCAGCGAGCAGGTATGCGTTTGTGCGCCCCGTGATCTGCACCCATCCGCGTGCGAACGCGACGCGTTGCTGCTGGCCCACGCTCAGCTCGCCGAATGATTTCTCAGCGAGCGTGTCGAGTTCAAAGCGTTCAAGCGATTCGGTGATCAGTGCGCAGTCACGGTCGCAGACGAACGCGCCAAACGACACGACACGACGCACACTGAACTCGAACGCGAGCGTGGGGCGCTGTTCGAGAAAGGCGATCCGTTGCGCCCGCCGGCGCTGGTTGAGCGAAGTGAGCGGCTTGCCGTCGATCTCGATCTGGCCCGAATTGGGGGAGCGCAGCCCGGCGAGCAGGCGCACCAGGGTGCTCTTGCCCGCGCCGTTGGGCCCGACGATCGCGGTCACCGAGCCGGGATCGATAGCGCATGACACCCCCCCAAGCACACGCGGAGCGCGGGGGTAGTGAAACGAGATGTCTTGAGCAATCAGCGCCACACCACATCCTACACCGGCATGACCGACGCCGACGGCGTACGCTATAGAGGTATGCAACCCCAACCTATGAGTCAGAAACAGGGCGTCATCGCCGTGACCGGGGCAACCGGCTTTGTCGGTCGTCACATCGTGCAGCGGCTCGTCGCTGAAGGATATTCGATCCGAGCACTCGCCAGAACACCCGACAAGGCCAGACGAGTCCTCCCCGCCGAGGCGCTCGAAAACGGGCGTATCACGATCTGCGCGGGTACATTAGGGGATCCGGATTCGTTGCGGCACCTGATCGAGGGTTGCAACGCCTGCATCCACCTGGTTGGCATCATCCGCGAAGCCAAGGGGCAGACCTTCCAGCAGGTCCATGTCGATGGCAGCCGCGGGATCGTGGAGGCGTGCCGACGCTACAAGCCGGGCATGCGGTATGTACACATGTCGGCGCTGGGCATCGGCCCCGACAAGCGTGCGGGCTATCGCGACACCAAGCATCAGGCAGAGCGAATTGTCAAGGGTTCTGGGTTGTCTTGGACGATCGTTCGCCCGGGGTTGATCCACGGGCATGACGGGGAGTTCACGCAGATGGCGGTTGATTGGGTGCGGGGCAAAGCGCCGCCGTACCTGTTCTTGCCGTACTTCTCTCGCTGGAAGTCGGACGGCTTCGGATTCGAGGCCCCCAAGGTCGCACCCGTGCATGTTGATGATGTCGCCAGGGTCTTTGTCGATGCACTGGCTCTCGATGCAAGCGTGCGCAAGACCTATGAGCTGACGGGGAGCGAATCGGTGCTTTTCCCCGAGATGCTCAAGATCTACGCACGAAACCTCACCCCCAAACCCAGGGATCGGCCCGCGATCGGGCTGCCCTGGTTCATCGCGGCCTGGCAGGCCCGCATCGCCAAGATGCTGGGACTGGGCGGGCTGCTGCCCTTTGATGAGGGCATGGCGATCATGGGCGGTCAGGATTCGCTCAGCGACAACGCGGGCGTGATCGCCGATTTCGGGTTTACGCCCGCGGAGTTCGAGCCCGCGCTGCGCACCTACGCCCCGCGGCTCTAAGATGAGATGTTGAGAAGCAAGAACTGAACAACCGATTGGATAGATATGTCAGGCCGACACCGGGACCGATTGGTCTCCCACATTTCGCACGAGGGCTATGTGCCCAAACCCATCCCGCTTGTTGCCAAAGAGCTCAATATCGAGGATGTCAAAGAGTTCGGCTATGAGGTCCGCGATCTCGCCGAGGAGGGTGTGATCGATCTCGATGAGTCGGGCAAGATCCAGCTCCCCTTTCGCCCCGACGAAGGCGAGCTGATCGGGCAGTTCCGAGGCACCCAGTCGGGCGTGGGCTTTGTGATCCCTGCCCAGTCCAAGCACGGCTCGGATATCTTCATCCCGCCCCAGTACACCAACGGGGCGCTGAGCGGTGATACCGTCAAAGTCTACTTCGAGCGTGACCAACGCCGCGAGCACAAGCTGGGCACCCTCGAGCGTCAATACGCGGGCGAGGTCATCGACATCATCGCGCGCAAGCGGGCAAACTTTGCCGGCGAGATCGAGAAACGCGACGGCAAGTGGATCGTCTACCCCGACGGACGCGAGCTGACCGACCCGGTCATGATCCGTGATGCGGAATCCAAGAATGTAAAAAGCGGCGACAAGGTCGTCATCGAGATCATCGAGTACCCCGAGAACGGGCGGCTCGCGGTCGGGGTGGTGACCAAAGTGCTGGGTGCTGCCGGTGAGCCCGATGTTGAGACGCAGGCGGTGATCGCCGCGTACTCGCTGCCGAGCAATGATTTCCCCGAAGCCTGCGTGCAGCAGGCCCGCGAGGCCACCGCCCGCTTCGAGGAGGAGATGGATCTCTTTGAATCCAAGGGGATCGATGCCCTGGACATGCGCCGCGATCTCACCGGCGACTTCATCACCACCATCGACCCGCCAGACGCCAAGGACTATGACGACGCGATCTCGCTCAAGCGGCTCGAGAACGGCGGCTGGGAGCTGGGTATCCACATCGCCGATGTGGCGCACTACATCGAGCCGGGATCGGCGCTCGATATCGAGGCCAAAGAACGCGGCAACTCCGTCTATCTGCCGCGTCTGGTGATCCCCATGCTGCCCGAGGTGCTCTCCAACGGCATCTGTTCATTGCAGGAGGGCGTGCTGCGATACGCCAAATCATGCCTGATCCGCTATGACCGCATGGGCAATGTGCAATCCCGCGGCGTGTGCCAGTCGGTGATCAAGTCGAGCAAGCGGATGACCTATCTCGAAGCGCAGGCACTCATCGACGGCGACCTCGAAGAGGCCAAGAAGCACGCCAAGACCGACACGCCGCACACCGAGGAGCTGATCCAGAGCGTGCGCGATATGAACGAGCTGTCCAAGCTGATCCAGGCCCGGCGCCACAAGGCCGGGATGATCCATCTCGATCTGCCCGAGGTGGAGCTGGAGTTCAATGAGGATGGCATGGTCGTCGATGCCCACAAGGAAGACGACGCCTTCACGCACACGCTCATCGAGATGTTCATGGTCGAGGCCAACGAGGCGCTGGCTTCGCTGTTCGAGAAGCTTGAAGTTCCGGTGCTGCGGCGGACGCACCCCGAGCCCACGCCGGGCGATGTTGATGACCTGCGCAAGACCGCGACAGTCGCGGGGTTCAAGATCCCCCAGTCGCCCACACGCGAGGAGTTGCAGACGCTGCTGGACGCGACCGCAGGAACAACCGCGGCACGCGCGGTACACATGGCCGTGCTGCGCACCATGACCAAGGCGGTCTACTCGCCCGCGCTCATCGGGCATTACGCCCTGGCCTCGCACGCCTACGCCCACTTCACCAGCCCCATCCGACGCTATCCCGACCTCACGCTGCACCGGGCGATGTTCGCGTATCTCAAACGCACCAACAACGGCGAGAACCGCCCGCAGTCCGACGAGGCATGGAAGAGTCTGGGGCGCGATCTGCGCGACGACGAATACTGCCCGGATCGCAACGAGCTGGCCGAGATCGGCGCTCATTGCTCGGGCACTGAGGTCAACGCCGCGGGCGCGGAGCGCGAGCTGCGCCAGTTCCTGGTGCTCCAGCTCATGGAACAGCACATCGGCGAGGAGTTCGAGGGCTTCATCACCGGCGTCTCGCCCAAGGGCGTGTATGTCCAGATCGAGAAGTACCTCGCCGACGGCATGGTCGCCAAGAAGGACCTCGTGGGCGATACCACCCGCTCAAAGCGCCCCCCAACATGGCGGCTCGACGACCGCACCGGTGCGATGGTTGATCAGCACAGCGGACGCAGCTACTCGATCGGCGATCGGGTCAAGGTCAACATCGCCAATGTCGATCTGGCCCTTCGCCAGATGGACTTGGTCATCACCGACGGCGCTTCACGTGCCGCGGGCAAGCTCAAGGGACCCGCGGCCAAGCTCCAGCTCGGCGGCGGCGACATGGGCGGGCTGGGCGAGACCGAGGGCGCGGGCTTTAAGAAGCCACCGGGCGAGCAGCGCCGCAGCCGCAAGTCCAAGTCCCGTGATCGGGGCAAGACGGATTACCGACGCGACGCATCGGGCAAGGCCGGACCGGGCGGGAAGAAGAAGGGCGGAGGCAAGAAGAAGTAGTTTTCTCTCCTCTGCCTCGCTTGCGGGGGAGGCGCTTAGTGGTCCCAGCCCATCGACGAAGCATCGTGGGCGGTGCCGTAGGCGTCGGTAATTGATGCGCCGGGCGACTGGCCCGATTCGCAGGCGATGACGCGCCCGATCGGGCCGAGCAGTTGCATTGGGCAATCATCAATGTCGTGATCTGGGCTCAGGGCGATGAGCAGCTCATAATCCTCGCCTTCGGAAACGGCCTGCTGCCAGCCGTCGCAGCGGTGGCTGATGGGGAGCTTGGTTGCGTCGAGATTGATACGCACGCCCGAGGCCATCGCAATACGGTTCGCATCGCGACCGAGCCCATCGCTCAGGTCGATCATGGCGTGGGCGTTGGCTCGGGATGCCCACTGCCCCACTTCGACGCGCGGCTCGAATCGCAGGTGCCAGCCGGATTCGAAACTCCCCCCGATCTGGCCGGTGACATAGAGCAAATCGCCGGGCATGGCACCCGAGCGGAGCACGGGCTGTGCCCCTTCGGGCACGATGCCCCCCACCGTGACAGTGAGGGTGAGCGGGTGGTCGGGCGAGCCGTGGCTGGCGATGTCGCCGCCGATCAACGGGCAGTGCCAGTGGTTGGCCCACTTGTGCATGGCGTCGAAGAGTGCGTCGGCATGGGCATATTCCTTGGGGAGCAGGCCGGTTCCCAGCGCCCACGCGGGGATGCCGCCCATTGCGGCGATGTCGGACACGCTACGGGCGACGGCTTTGCGGGCGATAAGGTCGAGGTCGGTATCCGGCTCGAAGTGACGCCCCGCGACGAGCTGGTCGACGGTGAGGAGTTGCGTGTCGCCGGCTGGTGATCGGATGACCGCGCAGTCGTCGCCGGGGCCGACGAGGAGGGTGCCCGCGCCGAGTTGGAGCGAGCTGGAGCGGGCGTAGATGTGGTTGTGGAGTTGGGACTCGTTCATATTGATTCGATATCATACGGCCATGGACTCAGCAACGAAACGGATCACATTCGAGACCGACATTGACGACCGTCATCAAGCCTTACAGGTCATAAATGATCGTGACTCAGTTAACGATATGGTCAGACAGTTTCGTAAAAAAACTGTGATTGTCGGAGCCAGTTTTATATGTCTCTTGATACTAGGTTCTGCATGGGTGCTCACGATGCTGAACATCCCACTGGCATCACCTCTGTACGGCGCCATTCTGGCAACGGTGTTGATCTGGGGATTCATGTGGGGATATCGCAACTTCGCACTGAGCGGGATCTCTCAGCGCCTTGAAGAACTATACACACATATGGCGCGAACTCGGTGTGGACCTGGCGTTGATGGCGAGAGCTATGTCGAAATCGAAGACGAAATACTCAAACTGGGTGATCAACACATCCAGGCAGAGTACCGCTGGCCGTGTTTTTACCGCATCGAACGCTGTGCGACATGCGCGGTATTCGAACTTATTGATAGCCGATACCTCATCATCCCCATGCGAGCGTTCGAATACAAAATGTCGCCATATAAATCGTTCATTGATGAACTTGAGCAGCGAAATAACGACGCAGGCGGATGGGATAGCATTGTTGCAAAATACTTATGTGATTACAAACTCACATGCCCGAAGTGCAAATATGAGCTTTTCCGAACCAAGTCTGCACTCTGTCCTGAGTGCGGCAAACCGATTACCCCAGACGATTTTCGTCAGGATTTCGTCACGAAGGTATCAAGATCTGAACCAGTCGAGTCTGACAAGCCAACTCATTAGATTACTTTTGGTGACAGTCTGGCCAGACGCTTCATCTCACCTTGCAGGTGCTCATCCCCACCAGCCGGTACGCGGGGCAGAAGCCGACGAGCCCGGTGATGACCAGCACCGCACCAATCACGGCAGCGATGATGCCGGTGATCGCGCCATCGGCGACACCGAACCACATGTAGCTGGCCACGAGCAGGACGACACCGAGCACGAGACGCAGGGCACGATCGACGCCGTTTTCATTTGGTTTCATGACTGTCTCCTATCAGAGTCTCTGTATTCAGATCAGTGATCTGGGTGCCACTACTCGCGGCTTGCCGCGCAGTAGTGCTCTTGGGAAGCATTTCAAGACACTACTGCGCCGATGACGGCGAGTAGTGGCACCCTGCCTACGAACTCTGTCACGCACCCGCAGGAGTGTTGGATTCTTCGATCACCCGGTTGGCGTAGCTGTCCATCGCATCACGCAGCTGCTCGAAGCTGTCGAGCACATACACGATGTCCTGGAAGTGGTCGATCTCGAAAGGGGTATTGATCACCCGATCGAGGTTGAACGGGCGGCGTTCGATCTCTCCGACATCGCGACCGCCCTTGCCCTCGGGAGCACTCAGGGCGTAGGCACTCTCTGAGTGCGACGAGATGGTGCCCGAGCCGTAGACCTTGAGCTTCCCGTTCTCGCTGATGAGCCCGAACTCCACAGTGAACCAGAACAGCCGGGCCAGCGCCTCCTCGTGCTCTGGGCCTGCGAGCAGGGCGGCTTTGCCGTAGGTCTGCAGGAAGTCCGCAAAGACCGGGTCGGCGTGCAGCGGGACATGCCCGAAAACATCGTGGAAGATGTCTGGCTCGGGGAGGTAGTCCATCTGCTCCTTTGGGCGCACCACGATGGTCGATGGGAACTCGCGGCGGCTGAGGCAACTGAAGAACGCCTTGGCGGGCAGGTAGCCGGGCACGCCTCGCGACTGCCAGCCGGTCAGCGGACGGAGGTATTCGTTGATACCGGTGATGGTCTTGCCCGGCTCGTAGGGGTCGGGGACCTCGCCGAAGAGCAGGGGCACGCGATCGGGGTTCAGGTTGATCGCGTTGAGCCCGGCGAGATAGGTCTCGCTCGCCTGCTTCTCGAGCACATCCCACCGCTTGTACCAGAGTGTCTTCCAGACATCATGGTTTTCTTGCGAGTACTTCTCGTACTGCTGTGTGACATAGAAGGTTTCGGTGTCGATCTGGGTGTGATCGAGCCCGGCGGAATCGTCGGCGGCCTTCTGTGCCCGCGCGAACTCGTCGCCGTCGATGATGTTGTTGTATTTGATGTCTGCACGCATGGCGAGTGACCTCCTGTCGCTGACGCGCCCGAGATTCGGGCTGCATGACATATGTATTGTATATTCTCGGTCGTTGCATACCAGCCTCGACCCTCCCGCAACCTGTTTCTGGGCCTGCTGTGACCCGAAAAGTTGTGGATTTTGGGTTGGCAGGGGTGGCGACGAGTGCGAAAATTGGGTCTATACTCGTGACCCGAGGGCCCGTAGCTCAGTTGGTAGAGCGCACCGCTGATAACGGTGAGGTCGACAGTTCGAGTCTGTCCGGGCCCATTCATCGCTTTTGCGAGCAATCGAAACCAGATGCAGGGACCGGCAACAGCCCGGTCCCTGTTCTGTTGTTGGCCTTGTAATCACCCTGTGTTTGGGCGGCGGCTCACGATCGTGTTCAGTCTCCAACTGGCCTGTCTTCCCCGCCCAGCACGATCGCCTCGACCCCGTCGAAGGTGATGGTCACGGGCTTGATGTGACCGTTCTCATCGAACTCCATCCGGTCGATACACACAACACGATGGTTGCCATCCGTCTCGCCCAATGGTCGGCGGTGGTACACGATGTACCAGCGATCATCACCAGGAATATGCAGCACGCTGTGATGCCCTGCGCCCGTCGCGACATTCGGATCCTGCTTGAGGATCTTGCCGATGCGTTTGAACGGGCCCATGGGCGAGTCCGCGATCGCGTACGCGACGGAGTAGTTTGGGCCGGTCCAGCCGCCCTCGGACCACATAAAGTAGTACCGCCCGCCGCGCATGAACATGAACGGGCCCTCGACATAGCCCTCGGGCGTGATCTCCTTGAAGACCTCGCCATCGCTGAACGGCACGAAGCCCGAGTAGTCGTTGTTGAGTTTGGCGATGTTGCAGTGGCGCCAGCCGCCGTAGATCAGATAGTGCTGACCGCTGGGGTCCTTGAAGACGAACTGGTCGATGGGCTGGGCACCGTGATGGAACCGATCGATCAGCGGCTTGCCCAGCGCATCAATAAATGGCCCCGCAGGATCGTCGCTCACCGCGACCCCGATGCCCCCAAGCTGCTCATTGCTCTGGATGTCGTTGGCACCGAAGAAGAACCAGTATCGCCCGTCATGCTCCACGACCGACGGTGCCCACATGGCCCGGTTGGCCCACGAAACATCTGCTTTGGTGAGCACGCTTTCATGCTTGGTCCAGTGCACCAGGTCCGTTGAACTGAACGCATCGAAATGCAGCTGCTGGTCGTAGGGCGCCGAGTAGGTCGGGTAGATCCAGACGCGATCGTCGAAATACGCGACCTCGGGGTCGGCGTACCAGCCGTCAAAGACGGGGTTGCCGCTCATCGCTGACTGGCAGCCGGGGAGCAGCAGTGTTGGGATCAACGACAGAACGAACCAGAACAAGTTGCGTTTTTTCATGCTCAAAGGGTAGGCGAGCGAGAAAACACCTGCTCAGCGCATCACGGGCAGCCCGCGGCGAACGCGACCAGAAAATCGCTGAGATCGAAGAAATCGAACACGCCATCGTTGTTGAAGTCCGCCGGGGGTTGCTGACTGGAGAACGCGACGAGGAAGATGCTGACATCGAAGAAGTCGAGCAGGCCGTCGCCATTGAGATCTGCGGGACAAAGGGGGTGGACGATGTCGCCTGTCCCGATGATGCCGTCGCCGTTGAGGTCGCGTAGATCGAAGTTTGGTCCATAGTTGAAGATCGCGACCTCGCCGTTCACAATCCCGTCGGCATCGGCTCCGGACCCATCGAGCGTCTCGATGGTTTCGAGGATGATCTGTGAATCGAGCACGGTGCACAGGTCGTCATGGTCAAGGTCGCCAAAGGTTTCATCGAAACCAGTATCAGTCCAGACGAAGAGGGCCGCGGGGTCCTGCACCGTGGACGCGGTCCCGATCAATGCGGACACGCCCCAATCCCGGGGGCGGTAGTAATCATCGATGTGCCTGTCGTCCCAGTCGCCGGCAAGCTCATGGAGGTCGCCGGTCGTGAAACCTGCACCAAAGATCAGATCATCGAGCGCCTCGGCGATCGAGGTCTGGTTGAACAGGTTCGAGTCAATCGGTTCTACCGAACCGCCAGAGAGCATGGCTGCGCCTTTATTGGTGATCGGGAACACGAGCGTGACCGTGGTTTGGTCCAGCGGTTGATCATGCTCAAAGCGGAGCTGGACGACAGGATCAAACAGCCCGAAATCGCTGCCTCCGAACAGGCCGCTCTCGGGCTGGAACGCGACAAAGCGTTCGAAGAACCGGCCCGAGACGATCCAGGTCTCGCCCTTGTCGAAGTTCGAATCCATGTTACCGTTCTGCGAGACGATGCTCGGAGTGAAGCACCCGCACAACGCGAGGGTAAACTCGCCACCCGATCGCTCAAACTGCGGCGAGGTTCCGATGCTGTTGTCGATGTCTCCGGCCGCGTTCCGCACCATCCGATCAGATATTGAGCCGCGGGGGCTCATCCCGAACCGCCCAACATTCGCAAGATAGCGGTTCTTGGCGAGCGGCATGAACTCGCCGCCGGTGTCCTTGTTATCGTCGAGATCGAGCTCGATGTATCCAAAGAGCGGGCGGGCACCGAACATGTACGGGTTGTAGAGCGATGCGTCGAGCCCGATCGGCCCCGGGGGCGCGACAAGCCCGTCCAGGACGATCTGTAACCGCATCAGATCTTCGTCGCCGCCCGAAGGTTCCCCGGTATACGGGTCGGCCTGCGGATAGTCTGGCTCCCAGCCCTGAACGCGCACCTCGAGCAGATCAATCGGTTTGAACCCCGGAGGGAGCGCCGCGTCATTGCCGGAATCGGTACGCCGGATCTGGGCATCGCCTGCGCGGTCGGCATGTATGCCGTTCCCGTCGGTCGCGCGCGACACTGGGCACACGAGCAACACAACCGCGGCAGCATGGAGCAGCGACCGCCTCATTGATTCACGATCTCCCGGATCTGCTCCTCGATCCCGTACCGCTCGATGCGATAGCGAAAACTCGATCGCTGCATCCCGATTAATCGGGCCGCTCGCGAGACATTGCCTCGTGTGTGCTCCAGCGCCTGGAGCATGAGCAGGCGCTCAACTTCCTCGGCGGTGTGGGGGCCGTCCTGGAAGTCGAAGTTCAGCTCGCCCGG
The DNA here is from genome assembly GCA_965283805.1 of Phycisphaerales bacterium UBA1924. Taxonomy (GTDB): domain Bacteria; phylum Planctomycetota; class Phycisphaerae; order Phycisphaerales; family UBA1924; genus UBA1924. Next base: position 1,629,554 of record CBDIPV010000001.1, read on the forward strand.
CAGCATCTGCATCGAACCGGCGTTGTCTTGCGTTGACTGGTCCGTTGCGCGGATCGCCAGATCACCCGGCACGATCTCGTCTCCCTCGCAGAGCATCGCGGCGCGCTGAATCACATTGAACAGCTCGCGCACATTGCCCGGCCAGTTGTGCGACGCGATCATGCGCCGAGCGCTCTGACTCACCCGGATCGGTGCCATGCCGTACTCGCCTCGTAGGCGATCGCACAGGTTCTGTGCGATCAGCACCGCGTCATCGGCGCGGTCCCGAAGACTCGGGAGCCGGATGGTGAACGCGTTGATACGATACAACAGGTCTTCGCGGAAAGTCCCGTCCGCGACACACTTCTCCAGATCACGATTGGTCGCGGCAAGCACCCTGACCCGGATCGTTCTCTCCTTTGCCGAACCCACCCGGCGCATTTTGCCCTCTTCGAGCACGGTCAATAGTTTGGCTTGCAGTTCGAGCGGCAGGTCGCCGATCTCGTCGAGGAAAATCGTGCCGCCGTCGGCCATCTCGAACAAGCCCTCGCGGGCTTCTTTGGCATCGGTGAACGCGCCCTTTACATGCCCGAAGAGTTCCGCTTCGATCAGGGTGGCGGGCAACGCGGTGCAGTTTACATGCACGAACGGCTGCTTGGGGTCATCGCTGCACCGGTGCAGGTGCTTGGCAAGCACGCCCTTGCCCGTGCCGGTCTCGCCGGTGATGAGCACGGTGGTGATCGCGCCGCCGCTGGCGCTGCCCAGGTCTTCGGTGCGATTGATCACCGGGATCTTGGCGAGGCGCTCGGCGAGTTCGAGCGTCTTGACCCATGCGGGTGACTGCCCAACCGGGCGATCCTTGGCCTCATCGACCTGACGCAGGCGTTGGAAGAGGCGCAGGTGGCGTGAGTCACGCTGTTGCGCGAGCAGGCGCTCGGTAATGATCAGCAGCTCTTCAAGCCGCACGGGCTTGGCGAGGTAATCGTCGGCTCCCAGCTTCATCGCCCGAACCGCGTCGTCCACCGTGGCATAGGCCGTCATCACCACGATCGCACCCTGATAGCCCTGCTGGCGGATCTCTTCAACGAAATCGATCCCTGACTCTTGCCCGAGGTTCACATCGGTGATGATCAGATCAAAGGTGCTCGCGCTGAACGATGCCCGGGCGTTAGCCAGACTTGCCACCTCGGCGACTTGATGACCCGAGCGGGTGAGCGCCCGGCTGATGGTGAAACGCAGCGTCTCGTCGTCTTCAATGAGGAGAATATTGGCCAAGTCGCACCTCGCTGGCCAATCTTGGCCATATCTATTCTGAACCATCCGGAGCCACATCACAAGGCAAACGGATAAAAAATGCTGTTCCTGGCTCCGAACCCCCCATTAAAGGGGATTCGATGGTGATCGAGCCGTGGTGCTGTTCGATGATCCGTTTTACAAGTGCAAGTCCGATGCCAGTCCCTTCTTTGCGGGTGGTGAAGTATGGTCGAAAGACCGTGTCGTGCAACTCGCTTGGGATTCCTTCACCCAGATCAGTCACCCGCAGGGTCCAATAAGCCGACTCGACACCCACCGCGAGTTCGACCGTGGACCCTGATGGGGCGTAATCGATCGCGTTGCTCAGCAGGGCGGTCAGGGCGTGTTCCAGATGATGTGGATCGCCGGTGCACCGCCCGGGCGCGTCAAGAATGCGCAGCTCAAGCCCGATCGATCGGGCCGCGGCAGCGCCGCGGTGCGATTCGATGACCCCGCGGCAAAGCACCACGGGATCAAAGTCCCGATGGTGGAGATCCAGGGGCGAAGAGACCCTGAGCATGCCCTGCAGCCACGCCTCGAAACGATCCACGGTCCCGATGATGCGGGCCTGAAGATCGCGCAGCTCGTCATTCCCATGCAGCTCGCTCTGCGTGGTTTCCGCCAGGGCGCGGATCCCCGCGAGCGGGGTCCTCAGATTGTGCACGGTGCGCTGGGCCATCTCGCCCATCGCGGCCAGCCGCTCGCGCTCGACGCGTCCGTCCTGCATGGAAACGATCAGCGATGCCATGTGGTTGAACTCCTCGCCCAGCTGTCCCAGCTCGTCGTGGGTCTGGATGGCGATGGCGTGATCGAAGTCGCCCTGCCCGAAGCGCTTTGCACCCTGCTTGAGGTGTTCAACGGGCTTGAGCACCCAGCGACGCAAGAGCATCATGGAGTAGACGCCGATGAAGATGGCCCCGATGAAGGTGATCCCGATGATCGCGTAGATCACGACGCGCAGGCGGCGCCCGTGGTCGTTCTCAAGCTGGGCATCATCGATGATGCGGCCCTCGATGCGTTCGATCAGCTCATGACGCATGCCGATCTGGGTGATGAGCTGCTCGTAGTGGGCGATGCTGGGCGATGCGGACCACTGCTGCGCCTGGAGCATGATTTCGCGTGATCGATCGCGGAGATTCTCGGTGGTGGATACACCGGATCGCAGCCTGAACGCGTCGAGCTCGGCCATGCGTTGCAACTGCGTGAGCACCTGCTCTTCGATGGCGATGATTTGCGGGCCAATGGCCGCGGAATCGGGCACGAGTATCTCGCCGCCTGCGTTTTGCCCAATCGTAAATCGGTCAAGCCCCAGCAAGCTCACTTCCTGCTCGCCCAGACGCTTGATCGAATGCATCCCCGAGAGCACGGGTTGGGCAGATCGCAGCGGCCAAGCGAGTTCGCGCTCGAGAAAACGGATGCTCCACACACTCAACGCGACATTGAACGCGAGGGTGAGCCCGAAGAGGGCCAGCACCACAGAGAACTTTGCACGCAGCGACATAGAGAGATGATACGCGGATCAACGCATGGGCTGGTAGGCCCAGTCGTAACCGGCTTCCGTATCGGGCCGATCGCTCGCTTCGACATGCCCGTCGACAAAGGCGATGTTCGCTTTGCCCGCGTGGCGGAGCCCCGGGAACCAGACCCGGTTGTTGGCGTAGGGCCCCAGCGAGTCCAGCGCGGGTGCGATGAACACAGGGTTCACACCCATCGCGCTCGCCCGCTCCCCGTCGACATCCATCAGCAGGGGGACGGCGGAGTGCATGAGGATATCGGGACGCAGGGAGACCTGGACCGCACGCGGGCGGCCACGCCGATCGAGGATCTCTGCTCGGTTGAGTCTGGCGTTGAAACCGAACGAGATGCTGGCAGGCGGCCCGACGGCCCCGCTGCTGCACGCGAGGTTGTCGCGGAGCGTGAGCGGCGCGCGGACATCAGGGCAACGCATCGGATCGTTGCCCTGCACATCGGGCATATCCACGGCTCCTGCGTCTCCCCATCGCCAGAACTCATCGATGCCGTATTGGCTTTCTTGAAAGGTTTCGATCCCGAAGCTGTCGCGATCGCCATCATCTCCCCGATCGCCGTGGAGTTGGGGGTCCGCGAAGATCTGGAAGTCGAAGGCAACCGATCGTTGTGCCATCTGGCATTTAAAGGCCCGTGCACGCGACATCGCGCCCGAGAGCATGGGCACCACGATGCCAATCAGCAGTGCCACAATCGCGAGCGCGACCAGCATCTCAACGAGCGTGAACGCTCGTTGAGTGGGAGTGCGTGTTCGGGTGTCCCCTAATCGCTGCATACATCTCATCGTATCAGATGCGTGGCAAAACTCCGCCCAGATACGTCGAAATCTGTGGTTGATAGTGGAAGCTGGATCATGGCATTCGTTCTTGAGCCGGTGTCAAAATGGCCAGCCCTGAGGTCGATACAGGCCTCTATTCGCCATTTTATGGGCATTGCGCTTGCTCATAGTGGACTCGAATGGGTGGAATGAGCGTTTTCGTGCTCCTTGGGCGTTTGGCACACCGGTTGTAATAGGTACCCATGTCGTCGCACCTGACCTGACCCACGCGGCGACAGCCAATCGTTCGACTCGAGCAACCTCACACAAGAAAAAGGAAACCGAACAATGCACACCAACCTCAAGGCACCACTGCTGCTGATCGCCTTGGCGGGCTCAGCCGCCATTGCTGCACCAAGCTTTGCCCCAGCATCGCCATTGGCGACCGGCCAGCGCCCATCGGGCGTTGCGTTTGGCGACTTCGACGGCGATGGCGACACCGATCTCGCGGTCACCAGCGACAACCCTGACAAGATCGAAATTTACAGCAATACCGCGGGATCGCTCGCTCTGTCAGCAACATACCTTACTGGCCCGGCAACCGGGGCCGATGACTTGATTTCGTCAGACATCGATGGCGACGGCGACACCGATCTGGTTGTTATCCTCAAGAACATCAGCTCCGTGCGGGTCTATACCAACTCCGCGGGGCTGTTCACTGCGGGCGTGAGCGTTGCGGTTGGCGCCGAGCCCGTCGATCTCTCGGTCGGCGATCTCGATGGTGATGGCGACGACGATTTCACGACCGCCAACCGCGATGACGGCTCGTTTACCGTGCTGACCAACAACGCAGGCGTCCTGTCCGCTGCATCGTTTGCCGGTGGGGCCGAGCCGCGCTCCACCGCAATCGGCGATTTCACCGGCGACGGTATCGCGGATATCGCCGTGAGCGATCACGACAACCGTGTGGTCAACATCCATTCGGGTGCAGCCGGCTTCGCTGTTGTTCAGAGTCTGCCCGTGAACCCGGTCGCACGACCGGACGGCGTGGTCGCGGCCGACCTCAACGGCGACGGGCTCTTGGACCTGGCCGCCGCCGCAAGCGATGACTTCCTCAATGTCGCGTCGGTCTGGCTCAACAGCGGCGCGGGCATGGGCGTCCGCACCGATTACACATCGGGCGGGGCCAATGTCAGCGGGATTGCCGCCGCGGACCTCGACGGCGATGGCGATCTCGACCTCGCAACATCGCACCAGGACTCGAACACCATGAGCACCCTTGAGAACACCGGCGCCGGCGCGTTCGCCGCCGGGGTGGTGGCACCTACCGGCGTCCGCCCCGGCAATATCGCCTTTGGCGATATCGATGGCAACGGCGGCTTGGACATGGCCGTTTCAAACCGTGATGGCAACGATGTGTCAATCTTTCTGAATGCCAACGGAGCAATCGGGGCTTGCAACGCCGCCGATATCGCGGAACCATTTGGCACGCTGGACTTCTTTGATGTGTCGGCGTTCCTCAGTGCTTTCGCGGCCAATGACCCGTCCGTGGACTTCAATCTCGACGGCCAGATCGATTTCTTCGATGCCTCCGCGTATCTGGCTGCCTTCTCAGCTGGCTGCCCATAAGCCCTGCTACAGAATCATGCGGCTTGCATGATTTATCTTTGTGAACACCATGAACACCCGGTGGCCAAACCCACGGGTGTTTTTCTGTTCTTGTTGGTCATGCTGGCCAGATGTCGCCACCCGAGCGGCCAGTTTGTGACACTCTGGCCAGCACTGAAACACCGATCTGCGTTTTAAGCGATTCCTGCGGCACGCGAAGTTGGCATCAGGATTGCACTCTGTTCGATGTCGTCGCACCATCGTGACCTGACCCACGCGGCGGCATTTGTGTTTTTTTCTCGTCCGTACAAGATCGCAACCCAAGGAGGCCCATCGAAAGAGATGACACACGCTTTGAAATGGCTGCCGCATCTTTCGGGAGCCCCTCTTGGAATCCTTCGGAACGATCCCATCCTTTGAGCCAGCGTTGGCGCAAGGTTGCGGACAGATGATCGACTTCACTTGTGTATCATGCGTCCCCAGCATGATCCCAACTCCATGTGCCCGGCCTCATCAAGGCCGGGTGCTTTTTTGTTCAACCCTGCGCATGGCCGGGCCTGGCCACGGGGTTTGTGCTGTTCGCATTGGGATAAAAAAACCCGGCGGTCGCCGGGATGTTTCGAGGGTAAAACTGATGCGTTTCGTGCCGAGATGTGGCTTATGGGCAGCCGGCGGTGTAGGAGCTGAGGAAGAGCGAGACATCGAAGAAGTCGAAGTTGCCATCGCTATTGAGGTCTGCCGCTGGGTCGGAGCTGTTGAAGGCCATCAGGAAGGTGGAGACATCGAAGAAGCTCAACTCGCCGAAGGGTTCAGCAAAGTCCGCGTCGTTGCAGGGGACATTGCCCACCAGGCCCGCGAGAACATCGCGGTCGGCCATCGTGGGCGACTCGCTCGCGTCGGACAGGTCGAGGTCACGGGCGGCGAGCAGCGCGTTGGCCAAACGCCCTTGGAACACATAGGACTGGAAGTTCGTCCCGGGGTTGCTTGGGTCTTCGATGGGCATGCCAGTGTCGGGGTCGATGTAGTCCTCGGTGGCATCGAAATCGGCACCCAGCAGTTGAGCATCGAAGAGCGTCAGGTCGGCCAGATCAACAACCTGATCGAAGTTGAGGTCGCCGGTGACGAAGCGGAACTGGGTGATTCCGGTCGCGCCGTGGTCGTTGAAATCACCGGGGGTGATCTTGAATGTATCGCCGTTGCTCTCGATAGAGATATCCATGAATCCATCGCCGCCCTGATCGGTAGGAGCGCCGACGAGCGAGGGATCGTAGGTGAAATCGATCGAAGCGCCGGTGACCTCGCCGTAGATCCAGGATTCGTCGGCGGTGCGTGTCGGGACGGTCTGACCATCGCTGTTGATCCGCAGGCCGAGCATCGGGTTGGCCCCGAAGTAACGCAGGCGGGTCGCGGCATCGGGGTTGAAGCCATCGGTCTCTGAGATCTCATGCTCGGAGGTGCGGACATACTCTTTGCCGCCGGCGTTGGACCAGGCGATCTCATCGATGATCTGCATAGGGTCAATCTGCGATGGAGCCGGGGCGGCGGGAATCCCCAGATCGCGGTTCAGCGGGACTTCGATGCCGAAGTCTGTCTTGCCGTCAAAATCGACATCGGGGTTCTCGTCCTTCCAGATCGCGTACCCGGGCTCGTAAACACTCACGCCGTTCTCGATGCGATGGTTGGGGCGCTTGCGGATGAGCAGATAGGTTGAGGAGTAATCGTTCTGCAGGTTGCCGTTGATGTCGTTTGGATTCTGGATGTGTGCATCGAAGAATGAGACCGCGGTGGTTGCCGCGGGCGTGAACAGCGGGATGAGCGACTGGGCGCTTGTCCCGTTGTAGATGACCAGGAAGCCATTGGCCCCGATGGAGAGGCCATCGAGTGTGAACGCCTCATCGATTTCTGCGTAGACATCGGGGACATCGTTGGGTGGGTTAAACTCGCCATCGCTGCCGCCCTTGAACAAGCCGATCGCGTACCCCGTGAGGTCCATGCCCGGGGTGCCGAAGAGCTCGATGAACTCGAGCACATTGTCGTTTCCCTGCGCGTCTCCGGGCGGGTTCTCATAGATTTCGTTGATCACGACCTGCGCTTGCAGACCGAGGGTGCTGATTCCGAGCCCGGCCAGGGCGATCAGTGTGTTCATCTTCATGATTCTCTCCATCGCCCAGTGCGGGCGTCTCGCGTGCTGCTCAGCGGTACCGTCCGCTGAGCAGTTCTCCTGTGAATATCTCGTTCGTGCTGAAGTCGGGATAGGCGGGAAGGCCGTTCTCGCGGAGTGTGGGGCTTGAGGCATCCTCTTCGTAGCTGAAGAACTTGTCGCCGTTCGCGTCCGTGAGGCTCGCCACATGCCCGTCGGCGAAAAGCATGTTGCCCTCGGTGCGATCGTGGCCACGATTGAAGAACGAGCGGCTTCCGCCGTGCGCCGGACCGAAGTCCGCGAAGCTATGCGATGTGAGTTTGAATCCCATGCGCCATGATGGACCGTCGGTCAGCGCTTTGGTGGCGGGCAGGTACTCACCACCGATGGTGATGGTGTCGTTGAGATCGTTTGAATCGCCGTCGATCCGTGCATCGGCGAGCATCGGCACCACCGAGGAGGAAACAACCTGCATCGCGTGTTCACGCAGGGGCCCGTAGACGCCGTTGGCCGAATCCGCCGGCTGACCGGTCCTGCCGACGCGGGGGTCCTTCCACTGGGTGTACGCCATGTACCACGACTGGGTGTAGTTGGTGTTATATCCACGCGCGATGAGCTGATCGCGTGTGTCGTGTGTGAACGGGGTGCCGTAGCCGCCGTCGTTCATGCGTGAAACATTGAGATTCTGGTTGTACTGGGCCGGTGCGGTCGGACAGAGGAAATCGCTCGCACGAATCCCGCCGATCTCCACGACATCGCGAAGCCATCCGAGCCGCTCAACGGTGCTGCGGGTATCGCCGGGGTCCAGATCCCACTTGGCTTCGAGCCGGTAACCATTCGCGTGCTTGCGGATGCGGTTGTCGAACGGGCCGGAGCTGAGATAGCCCTGATTGCTCGCGGAATAGGTGCTGAACGAGATGCCCAGCTGGCGCAGGTTGGACATGCACTGCACCTTCTTGGCGCTATCGCGTGCTTTGCCCAGCGACGGTAGAAGAATCCCGATGAGCAGCGCGATGATCGCAATCACAACGAGCAGCTCGATCAGGGTAAACGCACGGCCAACAGGAATGACTTGGTGATCTTGACGATTCCGCATGCGCGGACAGTACACACACCCGGCGATCCGAATCGAGATCGAAATATAAACATTGTGCAAAGATGTGTCTTAACAAAACGATCATGAAATCGTAATGCAACCGCAAACCTTGCGCGATAGACCCCGCCCTACTCTTCGCCCATGAACCGCAACATATCGTGCAGTTCTGGAGAGATCCCAAACCACAAAGGAGAGACACACATGAACAAGACACTCGCAATCGCAGCAATCGCCGGCGTCGGCGCCATCGCCCAGGCAGGCCCCTCGGGCATCCAGATCACCGAGGCCTTCGTCGGCCTGTCGGGTGAGGACGGAACCCAGGACTGGTTCGAGATCACCAACTACACCAATAGCGCCATCGATACCGGCAGCCTGATCTACGACGACGACAGCGCCGACCCGCTTGACGGCGGCCTGCTTGATTCGATCATGCTCGGCGCGGGCCAGTCGATGATCTTCCTGATTTCTGATGACAATGGCGCGGTCGACGACATGACCTTCGCAACCGCAATCGCCGAGTTTCAGTCCATCTGGAACTACAACGGCCAGATCGGCCTGACCAACGGCGGTGGCGGACTCGGCCAAGGCGGGGATGCGATCAACCTGTTCCTCGCATCAGATAGCAGCCTGGTCACCATGGCGGGCACCCCCGGCGCAATCTCCGGCGGCCTCTCGACCATCGACTTCGTCAACGGGCCGATGCTCTCGGCATTCGGTGTCAATGGCGCGTACGAATCCAACGCGTTCTTCAACGACAACCTGGGTCTGCCCGGTGATCAGGCGATCCTGATCGGTTCACCCGGCTTGGTCCCTGCACCCGGCGCTCTGGCGCTGCTTGCAGCAGGTGGGCTGATGGGCGCACGCCGTCGCCGCTGATCCGGTCGGATCGGCTCAGACCTGATCATTCATGCTTATCTCGCAGAACCCGGCTCTTGTGAGTCGGGTTTTTCGTGCGCGTCTGAAACGACCTCAAACACCGTGAGGCACCCGCCGATCTCCGCGCCCACGGCCAGATATTCGCGACCATCGAGCGTGTAAAACTGCATGCCTTCGGGGCTCTGGCAGCCACCGATAAGCGGCCGCACATCGAGCAGTGTTGGTGCGAACGGGTCGCTGATGTCGTAGAGCATGACCGCGTCGACCCGCTCAAGCCCCACCGACATCAGGGTGCGGCCGTTGATCTGTGTTATCGCGATGCCCTCGGGCTCGGGGCCGGCCCGATCGCTCCGCGAGTCCCCGGCGTTGTAGCGTTCGGGAAACATGTCTGCCGTGACCAGCTCGAGCTGAGGGCCAGAGTTCCAGACCGTGATTCCGTTTTGCGCATCGATGATTGAAACACTGCGTCCGCCCAGCGGGCACAGCAGATCGATGTCGCCGTCGCCGTCGAGGTCGCCGTCGATCGTGCTGATGAACAGCCGCCCGTAGCCGCTGCGTTCAAGGTCGCCCGTCTGCGCCACGACCCTGTCGATCGCACGCGGATCGATGAGCCCCTGCTCGATGGCCTTGGAGAGACGCATCGAGTGGGCGTCTGATTTTTCGCCCTCGTTGGCAACCACAAGATATGCCCGGCCGTCGATCTCGGTGCGCACGATCGTGTCTGGCAGCGCGAGCAGCCCGAAGCCGTCGCCGGGGATCATGTTGATGCCGTCGGTCTCGCTGCCATCGAATGCGAATGAGTGTGTGCCCAACGGGAGAACCCGTGTCCATTTGCGTTGATCGAGATCGAAGTAGGCGAGGCCGTTGTTCTCTTGCAGCGTGACCCATGCGCCCGCGTTGTCTGCGGCTATGTACTCGGGCTCGATATCGATGCCCGGGGCGTCTTGATACTCAGGCGCGATGCGAAGTGATGTGAGATCAACACCCTCGCCCAGATTCGCGTCGGTCAGCTCATAGGTCAGCGCGTTGTTGTATCCCACGAAGTCGGCGGGCGAGCCGATGCCGTGCAGGTCCACGACCGTGATCGCGCCGGCGCGATTGGTCTCTCGCGGCTCGCACTCGTTGGCCACGAGCAGCGCGCTGCCGTCGGGGGTGAACATCAGGCAGTCTGGGTGATAGCCGATGTTGAACTGCCACACGGGCAGGCCGGTCTCCAGATCGATCACCTGAGCGACGCCGGGCACCGAATCGGCGGGGTCCGGGATCCAGCTGATTACCGCGAAACCGCGTCCGCTTGGGTCGATCGCGATGGAGGTCGGTTCCCACTGCTGGGTATTGGAGAACACGCTTGTATGCAGCAGCGTGGCGTTGCCTGATGATTCGAGATCGAACACCATGTAGCCCGAGGCGCCGATCGCGTGGATGCGCGAGCGATCCGCTTCATGTATGACGATCTCAACGCCCCGTTCCACCGCAGCATCGGCTACATGACGCAGCTTGATACCTTGGGCAGCGGCGCTCGATGCCATCGCGGCGCAGAGCAAGGCCGAGACTGACGAGGTCGGTGAAATCACGCGGAACGGCTCCATGCACAAGAATCGGCCCAAAGCTGAACTCGATTGATATCCAGTTTGAACTGTATCGCATCACAGCCGGGTGCAGCACCCCCATTTCACGGATTCGTGGCTGCTTTGGGCGAATTCATCGTGAACTGGGGCGGAGATTTCGCCATCCACCAGAGATGAATGCTGATTCATACCCAGTTCACGATGCCTCCACTCCCATCACTGATGATCTGAATGAACCCAAAGAATGTCCGAATGAGATATCTGGAAAAGGAGCATCACCATGTCCACTTACAAAGAAGCCTCGAACGCCAATCAAACCTGCGCACACAACCAGTGTGATTGCCGAAGCGATCAGTTCGGCGGCATCGAGAAAGGCGACAACTGGTTCTGCTCACAGGGCTGCGCGGAAGGCAGCGGATGCGACCACGCCAGCTGCCACTGCAGTCGGGTCCATAACCATAATCCGGACGAAGTGCGGCGCGGCGAGCCGACCGTCCCCGGCGCGACCACCAAGCCCGTGCCCAAACGCAACCCCGGGCATCATGTCGATCACAACCCCGCCCAAGGTGGCCCCTCCACGCGCCGTCAGCCATAGTCGCCCCAGCGACACAGCGATAGCGAGAACACCATGAAGACCACAAAGCCGCTCTCCGAGCCCAAACCACCATTCAAAGGCCAACGCCAAAGTCCACCGGGGCTTGAATCAGAACTCGATCCTCTCCCGCAGTGGAAAGGCGAACGATATCGGCCGGCGGACAAACTCCGCGACCATACCGCCCTGATCACAGGGGGAGACTCGGGCATCGGTCGCTCCGTCGCGTATCACTTTGCCCGCGAAGGTGCCGATGTCACGATTGCGTGCCTCCCAGAAGAACTTGAGGATGCAAAGACGGTTCAGGATGCAATCCACGGCCTTGGCCGCAGATGCCTGATTGTCACTGGCGATCTGGCCGAGGCGGATGTCTGCGATCGGTTGATCGACGAGACAATCCAAGAGTACGGACATATCGATACGCTTGTGCAGAATGTCGCCTGGCAGAACCGGAAAGATATTGAGGATCTCAGCGAGCACGAACTCGACACGACACTGAAGGTCAATGTTTACGCATACCTCCGCCTGGCGCGCGGGGCCGTACCGCACATGCGAAAGGGGTCGAGCATCATCGCGACCGGGTCGGTTGTCGGGCTTTCCGGTTCGCCGCGTCTGAGCGATTACGGCGCGACCAAAGGGGCGATCCATGCCATCACCCGGTCGCTCGCGCTTGAACTTCATGAGAAAGGCATCCGTGTCAACTGCGTCGCCCCGGGGCCAGTCTGGACGCCATTGAACCCGGCTGAACGGGGGTTGATGAAGAACAGATCGCCGAGTTTGGCAAGGAACTCGGAGGCAACCAGATGCAGCGTCCGGCACAACCCGAGGAGCTTGCCCCCGCCTATGTGTTTCTCGCATCCAATGCGGACTCGAGCTACATCACCGGGATTGTGCTGCCGGTGACCGGCGAACCGGGTTGATTCGCACCCTTCCAATTCCCCACAGGAGAAGCATGTCATGGCCAAGAACAACATCCCCCAGATCAAGAACGAGAAGCAATACGAGGCACTCCGCGACAAGGGGTACAACAAGGAAACCGCGGCTCGGATCGCAAACTCCGATTCGAGCGCTCAGCCCACGGATCGACCCAACTCCTATGAAGACTGGACCATGGAGCAGCTCTACGAGCGTGCGAGCGAGCTCGATCTGGAAGGGCGATCCGACATGGACAAGCCTGAACTCATCGCCGCGCTGCGGGGTAAACGCTACGGCGATCAGGGCTGATTAGAGCTCGTCGCGGTCGTTTGGGTTCCGCTTCTGTGCATGGCGCGCGATCTCTTCGAGGGCCGGGTCCGAGGCCTGGGGCATATCGCCCGGTGCCAGCACACCCGCCGTGATCACGAACCGCAGTGCCTCTTCGATGCTCATGGAAAGCTCGAACACCTTGTCCTTGGGCAGGTTGATGGTGAAGCCGGTAAAGGGTGTCGGGCTGGTGGGGATGAAAACCGAGACGACGGTGTCGCCCGCGATCTCATCGATCTCCCGGATCGAGTTGCCGGTCAGGAAACCAACGGTCCAGATGCCCGGCCTTGGGTATTCGACAATGACGACCTTTGAGAAGGCCATCTTCTTATCGCCCATGATCATGTCAACGACCTGCTTGACATGCGGGTAGACCTGCTTGAAGCCCGGGATGCGGGTGATCAGGCGCTCGACCCGTGCGTAGAGCGACTTGCCGACAATGTTGCCCAAGAGCACACCCGCGAGGTAGATCAGCATGATGGCGATGAACAAACCCGTAAGGTTGAGATACGGGTGTTCACTCCAGAACTTGCGGAGGTACTCTCGTCGCAGCGTCAGCCGGACAGACTCGTCCGTCACATTCTCTCGGATCTCGGGTCGATTCGCACGCGCCTCGGCGATCTCCGCTCCGGTGACCTGGAACCATTCGGGGAGCGTCTGCTCGTCCATGACCTTGGGCACGACCCAGATGACTGTTATCCGCGTCGCTTTGTTGATGGGCTGTGCGACCGTGTTGTAGACAAAGCCGAACGCCTGCCAGAGCAGCCAGAGGGTGACCGCAGTCGGGAGCAGGATCGCTAAACCACGCGTGAAGAAGCGCTTAAAGTCTGATCTGAACGATTCGGCCATGCGGCTCCTTCCCCCCTTCGACACCCAAAGATGTATTGTACGGAAACACGGCCTCCGCGTTCAGATCATCGTCTATATTCCCGAACCAGCCAGAGCCCTGAACTGTAGAAGCTCAGCATATCCGAACGATTCTCTCGAATCAGAAAGCGAGTCGAACACGATGCAGATTCTGGTCACCGGTGCCGCCGGCTATATCGGTTCACACGCCTGCCAACGATTGCTCCATGACGGGCACCGGGTCGTCGGTCTCGATAACCTCTTCCGGGGGCACATCACCCCCATGAACACCCTCTCACAGCAGCATCCCGATCGCTTCACCTTTATCGAGTCGGACCTGGGACAGACCCCCACCGTCCTGCAGGCACTCAACGAGCACCAGCTCGATACGGTCATGCACTTTGGCGCACTGGCCTATGTGGGCGAATCGGTCGAGAACCCGCTCTGGTATTACCGCAACAACATCGCCAGCGGCATCGGGCTGCTCGACGCCTGCGACGCCGCCCACGACGGCAAGGGCATCTCGAGATTCATCTTCTCCTCATCCTGCGCGACCTACGGCGACCCACCACAGGGCATGATACCCGTCCCCGAGCACTGCCCGCAGTCCCCCACCTCGCCGTACGGCTCCACCAAGCTTCATTTCGAGCACATCCTCAAGGAATACGCGACCAAGCGCCAGCGTGAGGACAACCCCATCGCCCTGACCATGCTCCGCTACTTCAATGTCGCGGGCAGTGATCGCACCGGGGTGCTGGGCGAAGACCACACGCCCGAGACCCACCTGATCCCCGTCGCGATCAACACGGCGCTGGGCAAACGCGAGTCCATGTCGATATTCGGTACCGACTACCCCACACCCGACGGCACCAATATCCGCGACTATGTTCATGTCGAGGACCTGATCGATGCTCATGTCCGCGCGATGAACACCATCGAACTGGGCGAGACCGAAGCGTTCAATGTCGGCATCGGCAAGGGATATTCGGTGCGCGAGATCATCGACAGCGTCAAGCGTGTCTCGGGCGTGGACTTTACGGTGCATGAAGCCGAGCAACGCGCCGGCGACGCGATCGCGCTTTACAACAACCCAACCAAGATCAAGGCCCGCCTAGGTTGGGATGCCAAGATCACCGATATCGACGAGGTCGTCGGAACCGCATGGTCATGGTTCAAGGCCAACCCAAACGGCTACAACGAAGAAAACAGCCTATAATCACCGCAAATAACAAGGCGGCACCAAACGAGTGGTGCCGCCTTGCGTGCAGCGCCGTGCGAGAGCGGGGATGCACGGCACCATGATCCAATATCAGATTATGGGCAACCCTGTGCGAAGAGGCTCAGGAAACTCGATACATCAAAGAAGTTGAACAGGCCGTCATTGTTCAGGTCCGCTGATGGGTCCTGAACGGATAAAGCACCGATGAACTCGCTGACATCAAAGAAGTTGAGCACACCATCACCATTAAAATCAACCTCACACACGGGGTTTGTGCGGATGATCACTGTACGAAGATCGCCCGTCTTGTCTTCGAATCCGGTCGCTGCAAATGTTGTCCCATCCGGTGAGATCGCGTCCACTGAGCGGATATCGATGACCCCGTCGAGTTCGAAGCCGATGAGCGCGAAGTAGTCCATCGCATTCATAAGCCCGCCCGACTCGGTCCAGACAAAGCCATCCGCGCTGCCGCCCGGGTTGATCGAGTAGAAGTTTGTTCCCACCACGATCGTGCCGTCGTCGCTGAGCCCCCGAGCGATACCCCAGCCATTGAACGCGGGCGTGCCGGGCAGCAACCCGAGCAAATCCTCAACATACATCTGCCCGTCCCAACGCCAGATCGTGGGCGCACGGTTCTGTGTGCTCACCTGAAGCGCGTTCCCAACGATGTAATCGCCGAACGATGAAACATCTTCTGCCGTTGAACCACCAGGACTATCGGAGAGTTGAATCTTCATCCCGTCACGCCAAACCATCGGCTGCCACGGACCGGTCGCGGAAGCCTCCCAACCCACACCGATCGTGCCGTCGAAGTTGACCGCGTTCACACGCGCGCTGCGTCCGGTGACTACGTCCAAAGACGTAACACCCGTGGCCGTGCTCCAAAACGAGGGCTGAGCCCGGCCGAGGGTGTTCCAATAGAACCCGCTCACCGTCGAGCCATCGCCCGAAAGCCCCCATGCGCTGGCATAGCTGCCATCCTGAGACATCGCGTCGGGTGCGATCGGTTGCTCAAGCGTGGTCCAGCCATCGTTGATGTCCCAGATACCCTGGGTCATGAACTCAATGTTTGCGTCGGTTACTGAGGCCGAGATCCGAGTCCCGTCGTGGCTGATGTCAGGCGAACCCGCTGCCACACCAAGCGCGGGGAGCGTTGCACGACCCAGCAGCACCGGACCGGTGTCGGCGCTCCAGCGGAAGGTCTCGAACGGCCCGGCAAGGTTTCCTACCGCGGCGGTGCCGTCGTACGAGAAGTCCGAGACGTAGTACGAGTTGGGAAGGATCGTGACCGATTGGGCCCAAGCGGCCGAGCCGAGTGCGCCGACCAGTATCGTGCTGAGTTTAATGTTCATCATGATCTATGCTTTCAGTGGTTGAGAGGACAGGAATCAGAGAGGGCATCCTTGGCTGTACTGACTCAGGAATGCGGAGACATCGAAGAAGTCCAGCGTGCCGTTATTGTCGAAGTCAACGTTTAGATCGCTGCTGCTGTAACCCGAGAGGAACAGGCTGACATCGAAGAAGTCCAGCTCCCCGTCGCCGTTGAGATCTGCGGCACACGCGCTGGGAAGGCTGAGAATCATGCTCCCAACCCGATTCGTGCGTGCATCGAAATACTCTGCGATGAATGTGGACGCGTCAGGTGAGACTGCCGCCATGCCGATGATGTCGATCGTGTCGTCGAACACAAATCCGATCGACTCGAAGTAGTCCAGAGCCTTGACCAGCCCGGTCTGCTCGGTCCAGATGATCCCGTCGGCCGGGCCCCCGGGACTCTGGCTGTACAGGTTCGTGCCCACGACAACCGAGCCGTCATCGCTGACGCCGTTGGCGACCGCCCAGCCCTGAAACGCGGGAGTACCGGGGAGCAGATCAAGCTGCTGCTCGACATATTCCGTGCCGTCCCAACGCCAGATCGAAGCGACACGGTTCTGCGTCAGGTACTTGAACCCACTACCGACGGCGATGTCACCGCTTGCGTTGATCGCTTCGCATGTCGTGAAGGCCTCGTTGGGTGAGAGTCGCATCTTCACACCATTCCGCCAAACCGTGGGCTGCCAGGCACCGTCAGGGCGTTCTTCCCACCCGGCTCCGATGGTGCCATCAAAGTTCAGGGCGTTCACCCGAGAGTTCCTGCCCTCATCGACTTCCAGGTCGACCAGTCCGGTTGCTTCTGACCAAGTGCATGGTTGTGCGCGACCAAACGAACCCGCTGTGGACCTGTAGTAGTAGCCACAGATCGTCGTGCCATCGCCCGAAAGCCCCCACGCAGAAGAGAGATTCGAATCGATATTCACCACGCCTGGGTTGTCAGCCTCGATGACCGAATCCCAGCCCTGGCCCATCGTCCAAATCCCCATGGTCGCAAACATCTCTGTCTCGTCGAGCACTGTCGCCGAGATACGCGTCCCATCGTTCGAGATGTCGGGCGTTCCCGCCCCGACCCCGATGGTTGGCACCGTTGCCCCGCCGAGCAACTCAACCCCGCCGTCGAGCGTCCAACGAAACGGTTCATAAGGACCGATCAGGTTCCCGGTCGCGACTGAGCCGTCGTATGACAGGTCACTTGCGAAGTAGTTCAGCGGGAGATACTCGATGGACTGTGCCATCAAGCCGGTTGAGCTGACTGCGAGCACGCCAAGGAGCTGGACTGTTCTCTTACACATGATGTGGTCTCCGGTTGGGGTAATCGCCTGTCATCCCGCTAGAGATGACAGGTAGTTGTAGAGTGTGCGAAACGCTCAAGAGCATTCCATTTAGCGGCGACGGCGGGCTGCACCAAGCAGGCCAAAGCCGAGCACCAGGCTTGCACCGGGTGCGGGCACCGTGTTGAAGGAGATGTTGTCAATGATGGTGAGGGGGCTCACGAACGCGAAGCCAACAAAGGCAATGCGATCGAAGGAGTCACCACCGGTGGTAGTGAAGTTGAACCAGTTGTCGCCGCCCGTGCCAAACACCGGGGTCTCCCAGAAGAAAGACCCGACCTTAACGCCGTCCTTCTCTGCAATAGCAATCATGCCGCCCGAGATGAAGTCGGCGGGGCCGCCGTTGTCCCAGACCTGGGCCGAGAACTCGGTCACATCAGTGTCGAACTCGATGAAGACACCGAAGTTGCCGGCGAACACGTTGTTGTCGGGAAGCCAGCCGAAGCCGGGAACCGCGCTGAAGTTGCCAACGTTGTTGTTCCCATCGCCAGCGCCAAAAGAGCTGATGCCGAGATCCAACCACGAGTCACTCGGGAGGAACTCGCCGGTGGGGCCAGCGGGCTCATCGAAGTTCAGGGTGGTGCCGTAGGTCGGGGCGCTGGCACCCACGCTGACGGTCACGTCTGCGAGTGCGGGTGCTGCGAGCATCGAGCCGGTGATGGCCATGGTCAGTGCGGTGGTGTACTTCATCTGAATCTCTCCTTGTTTGCGGATGTGTGATCTGACAGGGGACCTGTCGCTATACGCCGAGAACCACTCGGCCCGCGACACCAGAAAAATACTTCGTGCAACAACACATGTCAAGTGTCAAATTTGACATTTTTTGTGCCATTTCACATTGTCACAAACCACCAACTGCGATACTCTTTAGTCAGCATGAGCAACACGTCCCTATCCATAGACCGAACAAAGTCCATACGCAAAGGCTCGCAAGCCGCAAGCGTGGGTGAGGTGCTCGACTCGTTTCACAACCTGCGCACCTGCGTGCTCGATCTCTTCGAAGCCAGCGAACTCGATCCGTCCAAAACAAGAGAACTCGCCCGCGACCTCGGCGTGAACCGCGGGCTCGCGTGGCGCCTCTCACGCATCGCCCGCGCTGAAGACAGCTCCAGTGTTGCCCACGATGTCCCAGGCAAGGCCAGTCTCAGGCGATTCGCCGATCGCTGCCTCGAACTCGGTGCCGACCAATCACTCATCGATCAACTGCTCACCTCCGCCGACCACTATGAGGCCTCCGTCACCGCCTGCTCGGGCAGCAAAAAAACCCTCGCGATGCTCCTGGCCAACCGTGGCGAGGATACCTCCTCCCAAGACCGCGAGCGGGCTCGACGCACACTCTTCGAGGGCGCATGCTCGGTCTGGGGCGTTCAGGCGCAGACCCGGTTCGTGACGGTGTTCCTCTTCCCCTCACCCGACAACCCCGACATGCTGTCCGCCGCGCACATCACCGGCTATGTGGGCTTCCGTCGCCTGGGTGAGCGCCCTTGGCCGCTGAGCTACGAAGCCGTACACGATGCGCAGGGCAAAGCGTACAAGATGCGTAAAGAACCGCTCGATCCCAACGGCTACGAGGAAGGCCAGCTCCAGCTGATGCCCGACTTCTGTGAGCCACGCGAACCCGAGATCGATGTGGTCACCCAAGGCGATTACAAGTGCTTCAACCTCGCCGCCGGACCCGTCGGCAACAAGGGCCTGACCACCTGCGTCTTCGGGAGCCATCTCCACGAGATCTACCCACGCTACAGCGATGCTGCGTCCGTGTCATTCACCACCGCGGGCTTCATGGTCCTGCTGCAGACTCCCGTCGAGCATGTGATCTTCGACTACTACGTGCACGAGGATATTGATGTCCGCGGCGAGCCCATCACGCACCTGCTCGATCGCCTCACCTACCCGCACCAGAACCGCGAATCGGACTTTGATTCACAATCGATGTCCATCGACGAAACCCACCGTGCGCTCCAGGGCGGTATGCGCGGCGCCTTCACCCCCCACCTCACCTGGTACCCAAAGCTTCTCGAGCTTGTCACCGAGAAGATCGAGATTCCGTTCGAGAAGTTCAGCGGCTCACGATTCGAGATGCATTACCCGCCCATCTCGACGACATTGAGCCGACGGATCGCGCTGGGCCCAAAATCCCCGCCTGCGACCCCAAGCTGACGCCGCTCAATCATTCATCCGCGGCGCGGCGCTCGCGACGAGCCGGATGGTCGGCGCTTCGAGCGTTGAGCCCACCGCCATGTCCTGCATGTCGTCGGGCTGGATGATCAGGTCCACCGTGGCACGCTTGAGCTTGGGGCCCACATCGTATTCCAGGCTGAACTTCACATCGTTGAGGTTGGTCAGCAGCGGCGCTTCGTCCTCGTCCTGGTAGGTGCCGTCGACATAGGTCGTCAGGATGTACCACAGCTCATAGGGACCGGTTTCTGCGGTTCCGTCGCGACGCTCGAGGCGTGTGACCCGCTCGGTGCCGGTTGAGGGATCACGGTACGACACGAACTCAATGTAGTTCGATTCGATCTCGGGAGTCGTGATCGGGTTCACGGGGTAGGGTCCGAACGAATCTCCCGTACGGATCATCGCCGTCAGGCGCTGCATGACGATGCGCGCGATGACATTAGTTGACGCGCCCTCGCTGGTGACCTGATAGCCCTTGAACGATGCGTTGAGTGCGCTCATCGTCGCCGTGAGCAGGGTCGCCGAGATGGTCAGCGAGATCAGCACTTCGACCATGCTAAAGCCGCGCCGTGCGTTTGTCCTGGGTGCTTTGGAGCGTCGCATTAGTATGATCCCTCTTGGTAGGTGCCCGAAACCGGAGGCATCGCGAGCGGCAGCATCAGCCCTGAGGGCAGACGCATGTTCGGGTCATGACGGACACGGATCTTGCCGAACCCGTTGAAGGGCACTGGCGTCGAGCCTGGCGGCTGGGGCTCGTCGTAGGGCGCATCGGCCAGGCCGTCGCCGTTGGTGTCATAGCCGACAATCCTGACGCCGTTGATGATGGGCAGATCGTTGGGGTCGATGGACTCAAAGTCACCGTCTTCGGAGCCGAAGTAGCCCAGCGACGCGTTGAACCCCGCGGGGTTACCGATGGGATTGCCGAAGACATCGAGCAGCGGGCCCTGGCCGTGCTCTGGGTCAAAGGTGAGCAGCAGCGCACCGTCGATGGTTGTGTTGCCTCGTGCGTCCAGCACGCCTGCGATGATCGCACCCTGCAGCGTGATGTTCTGATCCGGCGGCGAGTTGAACGAGCCCAGATCGACCGAGTAGTTCGGCAGCATCATCGAGCTGGTCAAGATATCGTCGAGGTCATTCTCGTCGGGGTTGAGATTCGGGTTCCCGGGTTCGTCTGGGTGGACGGTCGTGAAACGCGTCGCGCCGGTGAACTGGAGCTTGTTGCGCACCTGGGTGTACTCGATGGGCGTATCTGAGACGATCGATCCGACGAACAAGCAGTCGTGGTACCGGATGTTGTTGGAGTACTTTTTGGTATCGGTCACACGCTTACCGTTGATCACGATCGGCTCGGGAAGCAGGTTATAGCTGGTGCCGAAGCTGGGGATCTCGCTCAGAGCAACATCGCCCGTGTCCAGCGGCGAGATTGATAGATTGGTCATCAGTATCATCTGCTCGGGCGGCACGGCCGTGCTCGGGAGCATGGGCGGTGCGTTGTCCGCGTCCTCGCCCGCGTCATCGCCGTAGACAAAGCGTGGGAACTTGGGCGTGGGCTGTCCGCCTGCATCGAGGATGTTTGTGCCGTACTCGGACCACAGCGGGTGGAGATTCTGCGAGTAGGTTCGCACATGCGTCGAGCCCACGAAGGTGCAGTTGACAAACAGTCCGTTGAGCCCCATGGGGATCTTCACATTGCGGAACACCATGTTCTCGAAGACCGGTCGCCAGTAGACATCTGAAAAGCTCGGCGAGTTGAACGGCGCATTCTCATAGTAGGCCCACGCGTGGTTATCAGGCAGACCGTCGTAGTCTGCGTCGTCCCAGACCGGGAACAGGTGCGGGGCATCATCGGCCGCGGGGTTCATGGGCAGCTCCCATGTCGCCAGGTTGCTGATGTCTGTTGAGAGGTTGTCGGCCACCTGCTGCCAGAACTCGTCGCCGTCGGCAGCCGCGATCAGCGCGTTCTCCGTGTCGGTAAAGCTGTCGGCGTTGATGTCGGGGAGGGTGAGATCATCGGCACCGAACTCAAGTGCTGACTCATCGTCATCATCAGGGATGATCGAGCCGTTGAGACGCTCGTAGATCGGCCCTTGGCCGTTCTCCCAGTCGCTCGCGGTGACCTTGAATACCAGGCGTCCATGAACCTTGGCGTAGCGGTCCATCGCATCGATGTACCCGTCGCGCCAGCCGAGTTCCTGATCGGAATACGCGCTATGGAACGGGTCGTAATCGATCGGGTCTTCATCGACCGGCTGGTAGATCCGGTCGTTGTTCAGATCGAGGAAGCCGTAGACACCGTTCTCATTGCGGTCTGGTCGCCCGCCGTCGATCAGCAGGGCCAGGTCCTCGTCGATGGCTTCGCCGCCGGAGCCCACGAACTCCGGGCTGCTCCCGTCGAGGCCGGCTCGGGTTCCCTCGATCAGCGCTGCAGACAGCGTGACGCGGTTGTCGCCGTTGGTGTCGTAATGACGGATGAAGATGTCGATCTCGCCCAGGTACCCGTCCTGGGTCGCATCAACGAACGCTCCGTCGAGGTCGCCGTCGCCGTCGAAATCGTCATCCGCCGGGATTCCTGCGCCCTCGATCGGGTGACCGACGCGGAGGAGATTGTCGCCATCGACATCGTTGGTGCTCAGCCCGATGAAGAACTCGATGATTTTGGTGTCGAGTACCGGGTCAAGCCCGAGGAAGTCCGATCGCATCACGATGGGGTCGCCGTTATCAAAATCGACCTCATCAAAGCGGGCACCAATCTCACCATCGATCTGGACATTTTTACCGATGAGGATCTTGGAATGCGAGATGATCGCCTGATTCACGCTCTTCTTGATCTTGTAGTCACGGGTGATGATGCGGCGGATGGGCTTGTTATTGCGCTGGAAGTCGTAGACCACACCTTCGACGATCACGCGGATCGTGTCGCCGCCCGCGAGCGGGGCGTAGCGGATCTGAAAAGCCGGTGGCGGGTTGTCGGTTTCGGGGTTCTCCCACTCGGTCATCAGAACCGCCGGCGTGTTGACCCAGTAGCTGCCGGCGTAGACGCCCGCGGTGATATCGGCCGGTGCGGTTTCGATCGCGGGTTCATCGAGATAATCAAACCCGGTCAGGATGTTCGCGTCCGCCGTGTGCGCGTTGACCAGCGCCTCAGCGATGCCCGAAGGGAGCACACCCTCGCTGTATCCGTCCCGAGGCGGGGCGACCTGATAGGTTCCGATCAGCCCGCTATCTCCCGTCCAAAGCGCCCAAGTGATGTCCGCATCGATGTTGCTCTCGGCAACGATGAATCTCGAAGAGGCCTCGTTGAGACGATGCTCTGCGACCGCAAGCCCCGTCTCGGCGGCGCTCATCGCACGCATCACATGCAGGTGCATGTTCGCGGTGCGGATATTGCCCGTCGATGCAACCGCCATGGCCGCAACCAGCGAGCCGAAGATGATCAGGAACATCATCGCGAGCACCGAGGCGATGCCACGCCGAGAGATCGGCACGCGGACGCGGCGCGGCTTTCGGCTGTTGGTGGGCTTGTGTTGTGCGTTCATCGGGTAGATCATGGCGTCAACCTCTCTGTTCCAAGTTCACGGGCAAGTCATATTCACTCGCCCCGATCAGGGAACGATCCAGGTGACCGTGGTCACCAGATCCGCTGATATGTCGTTGACCCCCTGATAGAACACCTGCACGCTCACACGCAATGGGTATTCATCGATCTCGCGCCCCGGAAAGCTGCCGCTCGCAACCTCAAAGTGCCCGTTGTCAAGCACCAGCGAGGTATCGAACGGGTGCACCTTTTCGACCAAGATGGTCTGGAACCACCCGAACATGGCTTCGCCCGCGAAGAGCCCGTTGGTTGTGTCGCCGAGCTCGGTGCCGTCGTTGCTCAAATCGGGAATCACCTCACCAAACGAGTTGATGGGTCCGGGCAGATCGTTGTCATCGAGCCCGGCGGTTCCGATGTAGGAGAATGTCACGCCGTCAAAATCGTCGATGTCGTCGAAGTCGGTTGCGACCACCTCGCCGGCATCAACACCCCAGCCGCTCACAACCGTGTTACCCCCGCCATCGTCGATGAGCGAGATGCCGTTGACCGGGTCATGCTTGGGCATGTTGCGGGTCAGCTCACGGATCTCGTTGGCCAGGAATGTGGCGCTGGCCGCGTGCGAGGACCACTGATTCGACACGATGAACGATGACTGCGCATCGACCATCGCCAGAACCCCGACCCCGATGATCACGGTCGCCATCGAGGTTTCGATCAGGGTGAACCCCTGCGCGCTGCCCGGGTGGGCGAGTGAACGGCGGGCGAGTTGTGGTTTGAAGCGTTTCATCATCCTACAGCATCCATTACGAGACGATCTGGCTCATCTTGAAGATGGGAAGGATGATCGCCATGGCGATAAAGCCGACGATTGAACCCATTATGATGATCATGATGGGTTCGATCATTCCGGTAACCGCTTTGATGTGGTCCTTGAGCTGCTTGGCGTAGAAGATCGAGATCTCGTCGAGCACCTCGCCGAGCTTACCGGACTCCTCCCCCGCCGCGATCATCTGTACCACGGACTTGGGCAGGATGTTGTTCCCACTCAACGGGTCTGCGATCTTGCGGCCTTGCTTCACCGAGCCGTGCACCTTCCGCCAGATCCCCTCGAACAGCTTGTTGCCCGAGATCTCGCTGGTGATGGTCAGCGTATCGAGCATCGGCACGCCCGCGTTGATCAGCTGGCCCATGGTCTGCAGCGAGCGGGTGATGTACAGCGAGCGGAACATCGAGCGGAGCACCGGGATCGAGAGCTTCATCTTGTCGATCCAGAACGCCCCCACCTCGGTCTTGGCGAACGCGTAGCCCGCCCCACTGATCACCGCGAGCCCGCCCAGAATGAACGGCCACTGCGCAATCAGCGTCTGCGAGAGCAGCATCAGGAAGTTGGTTGCCCAGGGAAGCACATCCTCCTTGCCCTCGAACACCGTGTAGAACTTCGGGAGCACGAAGGTCAGCAGGAACACCGTCACCGTGACCGCCATAGCGCCGATGATCGCCGGGTAGATCGATGCGCCGATGACCATCTTCTTGGTCTCGATCTGCTGGCTGATGTAGCCCGCGATCCGGTCGAGCATCTGGGAGAACGAGCCCGACATCTCTGAAGCACGGACCATGTTGATGTACAACGGCCCAAAGAGCTTCGGATGACGCGTCAGCGCCTCTGAGAACTGCTTGCCGCTCTCCACATCCGCCTTGAGCTCGTTGATGACCTTCTTGAAGGCGCGATGCTCGGTTTGATCGGCGATGCCGTCAAGTGCCGCGCGGAGGTTGATGCCCGCGCGGATCATCACCGAGAGCTGGGTTGTAAAATCGAGGACCTGCTTCTGGGTCGGCTTCTTGTTGTTCATCGCCGCGAAGGTGTCGGCGATCTTACTGCCCGTGCTCTTACCGCCCTTGTCCTGGTCCACCGCGAGCACATGCACGCCCTGATTGCGCAGGATCGCGGCGGCGGCGGTCGCGCTGTCCGCGGCGATCGACCCCGACTGGATCTTTCCATCCTGTGCTTTGACCTGGAATCGATAGTTGGGCATGTCAGCTCCTCAGAGTGGTCGGGCAAAGTACAGGATCAGGCAACGAGCTGGCGTTCGAGCTTGTCGGGGAACACCGCCTTGGCGATCGCGTCTTCCTTGGAGATCGTCCCGTTGAAATACAGCTCCGCGATCGATGCGTCAAGTGAGCACATGCCGATCGCGCGGCTTGTCTCGATCACATTGGGTATCTCGAAGATCTTGTTCTCACGGATCAGGTTGCGCACCGCCGGGGTGCACAGCAGCGTCTCCACCGCGGGCACCATGCCCGGGCGATCGCTGCGGGTGAACAGGGTCTGCGACACGACCGCCTGCAGCGTGGTCGAGAGCATCGAACGGATCTGGCTCTGCTGGCCCGAGGGATACATGTCGATAATACGAGAGACGGTCTGCGACGCGTTCACGGTGTGCAGCGTGGAGAGCACCAAGTGACCCGTCTCACCCGCGCTGATCGCCAGCGAGGTGGTCTCGAGGTCACGCATTTCGCCCACCAGGATAATGTCGGGGTCCTGACGCAGCGCGTGCTTGAGGCCGGAGGTAAAGCTGATCATGTCGCGGCCAAGCTCGCGCTGCTCGATCAGGCAGTGGTCCGAATCGAACATGTATTCAACCGGGTCTTCGAGGGTAATGATGTGCTTGGCGTAGCGCTGGTTCATCGCCTGGATCATCGCCGCCAGCGTCGTTGACTTGCCCGAACCCGTGTCGCCCGTAACAAGCACAAGCCCACGCGGCAGGTAGGTCAATCGCGCGATCACCTCTGGCAGCGCCAGTGCGCTCAGCGGCGGGACCTTGGTCTTGATCGCACGCATCGCCAGACCGATCACACCCTTCTGCATGTGGGCGTTCACACGGTAGCGGGCAAGACCGGGAACCTCGTACGAGAAGTCCGCGTCTTTCTGCGTCTTGAACATTTCACGCGTCTCGGGAGTCGACATCTTCTCGAACATATTGGCCACGATCTCTGGGGCCATGGGCACATCACTCATCGGTGTCATCACCTGGTGAATGCGCATCGAAGCGAGCTCACCCGAAATGATGTGAATGTCTGAAGCGTCTGACTCGTGTGCGTGACGAAGAATGGCATCAAGTTCCACGGCTGTCTCCCGGGTGAGCATCAAGCGAGACGCGAGCGAACAAACGCCCGCATCCATCCTGTTCATCGGTGGTTCGAGGTGTCCGATTGATCCCCGAGCCCCGGGACTATGCGAAACGGGTACCGCCTGTGCGGGCTGCATCAATGAGCATTACACACAACCCGCCCGCCCAGATCAGATAACCCGTACAGACCAAACCCCAATTCTGATGGCCATGGGTTATCGCTTGGCGTGGCGGTCACGCTCGATCACCGCCAGCTCATCGACTCGCTCGTTCTCGGGGTGCCCCGCGTGGCCCTTCACCCAGTGAAAATGGATCGTGTGCCCCTCGCGCAGCTCATCGAGCTGCTTCCAAAGGTCCACATTCTTCACCGGCTGCTTGCTCGCCGTCTTCCAGCCCTTGCGCTTCCAGCCAGCCATCCACTCGTTGAGCCCCTTGAGCACATACTGCGAGTCCGAATACAACTCCACCACGCTCGGCCGGGTCAGCGCCGTCAAACCCTCAATAACCGCGGTCAGTTCCATCCGGTTGTTGGTGGTGTCGTACTCACCCCCGCTGCGCTCGACGGCTTTGCCGGATTTGGGGTGGCGAAGCAGAAACGCCCAGCCCCCGGGGCCCGGGTTGCCCGAGCACGCGCCATCGGTGAAAAGCTCAACGCCCGGGGTCGGGGCGTTCTCATCGTTCGAATTCGCATCCTTGCGGCTCATCATCGGGCATCATACACCGCCCGCGAGCGACCCATTGTGCGAGTGGGTCTACGATCGTCCATGAGCACGCCCGCACCCGCCGCAGACGCCCGTTCGCACGCTTCAGAAGCTGAAGGACAGCTCGTCCATCGCATCGAGATCCACCCCAAGGCCCATGCCGGCGACCCGCGTGCCGACTCGTTGCTGCACCGCGCCAACGAGCTGGGATATGGGCTCGACGCCGCCCATTCGGCAAGGGTCTACCTGATCGAAGCAACACTCAGCGACGCCCAGCTCGACGACATCGTCACCAACCTGCTGTGCAACCCCGTCGTCGAGCGTGCCGAGCTGGGCTCCACCGAACCACGCGGCTCGATCGTCGAGATCCACCCGCTGCCCGGCGTCATGGACCCGCCAGCCCAATCCGTCGCCGACGCCATCGAATCGCTCACCGGCATCCGGGCCACGGTCTCCACCGGCTACCGCTACGACCTGATCGGCGTCAGCGATGCCAAGGCCCAGACCATCGCCAACCGCCTGCTCGCCAACGCGGTCGTCGCCGGCGTCCACGCCGTGCCCTTCCATCCCGAGCAGCTCCCCAAAGGCCACAGCCACGAGTTCAAGCTCACACATGTGAACATCCGCGATCTTGACGACGCCGGGCTCGAGAAACTCTCACGCGAGGGACACCTGTTCCTTTCCCTCGAAGAGATGCAGGCCATCCAGCACGAATACAAAGCACTCAACCGCGAACCCACCGACATCGAGCTCGAAACCCTCGCCCAGACCTGGTCCGAGCACTGCGTCCACAAAACCCTCAAGGCCAACATCAACTACACAGGCCCCGCTATAGGTGGTATCGACTGGTCGTCCCTCCCCCACCACAGCGTCAACGCCGACGGCAGCGTCACCATCAACAACCTGCTCAAGGCCACCGTCGCCGCCGCCACCTTCGAGCTCATAGACGAGGGCATCGACTGGACACAATCCGTGTTCGTGGACAACGCCGGCATCATCAAGTTCGACGACAAGCACTCCGTCTGCATCAAAGTCGAGACCCACAACCACCCGTCGGCCCTCGAGCCCTACGGCGGCGCCGCCACCGGCATCGGCGGCTGCATCCGCGACATCATCGGCACCGGGCTGGCCGCCAAGCCCATCGCCTCCACCGATGTCTTCTGCGTCGCCCACCCGGGCACTGAGAAAGTCCCCGCCGGCTGCCTTCCCCCGCGCCAGGTGCTCACCCAGGTCGTCGCCGGCGTGCGTGACTACGGCAACCGCATGGGCATCCCCACCATCAACGGGGCCGTCTCCTTTGACAACCGCTACATCGGCAACCCGCTCGTCTACTGCGGCTGCATCGGCATCATGCCCAGCCACCTGATCTCGGGCGACGCCAAGCCCGGCGACCGGATCATCGCCTTGGGCGGACGCACCGGACGCGACGGCATCCACGGCGCAACCTTCTCCAGCGCCGAACTCACCGACACCCACGCCGACGAGTTTTCACACGCCGTGCAGATCGGCAACGCGATCGAGGAAAAACGGACACTCGATGCGATCCTTCGCGCAAGAGACGCCGAGGGTGGACCGCTCTTCAGCGCCATCACCGACTGCGGCGCCGGCGGGTTCAGCAGTGCCGTGGGCGAGATGGGCGAGAAGATCGGCGCTTTCGTCGAACTCGACAAGGCCCCGCTCAAGTACGCCGGGCTCAGCTACACCGAGATCTGGATCTCCGAGGCCCAGGAACGCATCGTCATCGCTGTTCCTGAAGAGAATCTGCCCGCACTTCAGCAGATCTGCGACGAAGAGCATGTCGAACTCGCCAACCTGGGCTACTTCGGCACCGACGGCGCCCAGCTCATCCTCAACTACAACACCCACGAGGTCGGACGCCTGCCGATGCACTTCATGCACGACGGCATCCCCATGTCCACCCGCACCGCCGTCTGGCAGCCCAAGGCCGCACAAACCACGACAACGACAAACACAACAACATCCGCGAACGATCAGCTCCTCGCCCTGCTCGCCCACCCCAACATCGCATCCAAGCACTGGATCGTCCGCCAGTACGATCATCAGGTGCAGGGCAACACGGTCATCAAACCCCTCAACGGCCCGCGTGGTATCGGCCCATCCGATGCCTCGGTCATCGAGCCCGTGCCCGGCACCGGCCAGGGCCTGGCCGTCGCCTGCGGGCTGGCCACCGGGCTCAGCGACGACCCCTACACCATGACCTTGGCGGCGATCGACGAGTGCGTCCGCAACCTCGTGTGCACCGGCACCGACCCCGACCGCATCGCCATCCTCGACAACTTCTGCTGGCCCAGCTGCAAGAAGCCCGAGAACCTCGGCTCGCTCGTCCGCGCCGCCCACGCCTGCTATGACGGGGCCAAGGCCTACAAGACCCCATTCGTCTCCGGCAAGGACTCGCTCAACAACCAGTTCACCATTCCAGGTGAAAACGGCGAAGAAGGCGTCACCATCGAGATCCCCCCCACCCTGCTGATCACCGGCATGGGCATCGTCCACGATCTCAATACCTGCGTCACCTCCGATGCCAAGGCACCGGGCAACACCCTCGTGCTCGTGGGCAACCCGCAGGGCAAACTCGCCGGCTCGCACGCCCAGCAGCTCGGGTTCGCCCCAGCCAACAGCATGCCCAGTGTCGATCTCGTCCAAGGGCCGAAGCTCGCACGCACGATCGCGGGCCTGATCAAAGCCGGGCTCGTCCGCAGCGCGCACGATGTCTCCGACGGCGGCGTGGTCTGCGCCATCGCCGAGATGCTAATCGCTGGCAGCAGCAACGACGCCCCAATCGGCTTCAAGGCCAATGCAGACCTCGATTGGGCCATCGCCTACGACGAATCCCCCTCGTGCTATGTCCTTGAGGTCGATGACATCGAGGCCGTGCGACACAAACTCGGCGATGCACCGATGCGCGCGTTGGGCACGCTCAACGATTCAGGCCGGTTTGTCTGGAGCGAGCTCGACGCGAGTGTCGAACAACTCACACAGGCGTGGCGTGCCCCGCTCGATTGGTAGCATCTCAAGCCGCAGTCTTTGCGTGAACACGAAGCAGCTCGCCAAGCCAACGGTTCACATCCGCGCAGAACTCATCCTTATGAATGAACTGGGTCGCACCACGACGCAGGCTCTCCTCACGCATGTGCTCGTCGTTGTTGCCCGTGAGCATCACAAACGGGACATCGCGCACGCTGGCCTTATCCTGCGCAACCCGCAGCACCTCGTACCCGTTGCAACCCGGCAGACTGAAGTCGCACAGGATCAACTTGGGTGCGTTATCCCCATCAAGACTGCCGTGCTCGATCAGCGAGCATGCCTTGGTGCCGGACTTGATCCACTCAACCTCGACATTGCCGCGCCTTTTGAGCAGTGAGATGACCAGCGTTGCTGCCAGCGCATCGTCTTCAACGAGCAGGATCCGCTCCAGCCTTCCACGCTTGACCCCTGCGACCTTGGGCATCATGCCCAGCGGTGCTTTATCCTCGCTGGTGCTCGGGATCGTCACCTGGCTGAAACGGCCAAAGACCTTCACATTGTTCCGTCCGCCTGCTTTCGCGGCGTACACACACTCGTCCGCCTCGTGCACGACCTGCTCGCCGCTGGAAAGCCGATTCGGGCTCCCCGCATCCGTGCTCGAAACCCCGATGCTCGCCGTAACCGCCAGTTCGTCGGGCACACCCTCGACCGACCGCAGATCAAACGGCCTTGAACACAGTGAGACGCGGATTCGCTCTGCGAGATCGGCGCACCAGTCGATGTCATGTCCCTCGACGATCACCGCGAACTCTTCGCCACCATAGCGAGCCACGATCCCATCATCGCCGACGATCTCGGTCACCCTTCTCGCCAGTTCGATGAGCACCACATCGCCCGCGGCGTGCCCGTATGTATCATTCACACTCTTAAACTTGTCGGCGTCAAAGAACAGCACGCCAAATGGGGTGGACTGCGATACAAACGCGTCATAGGCGCGTTCGAGTTCCGCATCGAACCGCTTGCGGTTCGCGATCTGAGTCAAGCCGTCGACCATCGCTTCCCGCGCGAGCGCATCGGCTTGGCGTTGCATGCTCAGCTGGTGCTCGACGCCCTTCTCTTGTGCCGCCGCGATCAACTGCCCGGCGTTGGGGATGCTGCCGATGTCCTGCTCAAACATCTTGGCGAGGGTCGTGGCCGTCTCGCCGGCCTCTTCGAGAACCGCCTTTGCGCCCGGGGCCCGAGTCCCGTAGTACTCACCCATCACACGCTCGAGCTTGGACACCGATGACGGGGGCGCGTCGTGGTCCATGCACGCACAAATCAACGCGCCCACCGAGACCAACCGCGCAAGGTCGCGATGCTCGCTGGTGCATCCATCCGGGTCGTGGTGACAGCGGATCGCCTCGGAGATTTCTTTGGGCAGCTTCCAGCGGCTCGCCAGCGCCGCGCCAACCTGTGTGTGATCGAAACCCAAAGCCTCGCGCTCCTGCTTGCACAGGCTGCGATGCGGCACGGCCTCGATCGCGGATATGTAATGCCCCTTCATCGAGACATAGCACGCGAGCATGCCCATGTCCTGAAACAGCGAGGCCGTGAACGCATCCTCAGGATCGACCCCGCCCACCGCCTTGGCAAGCACACGCGCACCCGTCGAACCGATGATCGCTCGCCTCCAGTGCGCGTCCATATCGAACACGCCCTCATCCGCAGCCGAGGTCGCTTCCACCAAACTGAAGCCAAGCACGAGCGACTTTACCGTGTTCAGACCCAGATACCCCATCGCACGGTCGATTGAGCCGCACGGCGAGGACAACCCATAAAAGCTCGAGTTGACCGTCTTGAGCACCTTGGCCGCCAGCGCCTGATCCTGCTGCACCAGCTTGGCGATATCACTGATCGCGACATCAGGGTCGCTCGTGAGCTCCAGCAGCCGCACAGCAACAGCGGGCAATGACGGCAACCTCGGGCAAACCATAATCTCATCGAGACTGAACTGCGACATCAACGCTCCTCACAAGACCAATACACACAGGCGCATTTTCTCATCCCACTGCTGGTTTTCACCCCTTGAATCGGGTGAAGGTAGCGAGCGGTTGATCTCAATGCGTCGAAGCGAGGTCGAATTTGTAGGTTTGAATACGCAAGGCCCGGCGAGCGAAAAACGCGCAGTAACTGCCCGGTCTCAATGGTTATCGGAGCCCATACTCTTTGAGCTTTCGATACAGCGTGCGCTCACCGATACCAAGCAGCTTGGCGGTCTGCTCTCGGTTGCCGCCGGTGAGCTTGAGCGTCTCACGAATGGCCTGTTTCTCGAGCTGCTCGAGACTGGTCCCCGCGAGCGACCCGGTTTGTGCGGACGACTCCCCGGTTGTGGGGTCAGAATCGGCACTCGCGATCTCAGCAGGAATATGCCGAGCATCGATCTTCACCGCGTGCTGCTCGTCGCCGTGGTCCCCGATGGCCATCACGACCATGTTCTCGACAACATTGATCAGCTGACGCACATTGCCCGGCCACGCGAACCCCGTCAGCCGCATCAGCGCCGCGTCGCTGATCTCCGGCGTGGGCTGGCCCGCGAGCAACTCGGCGGCGAACTTGGCGATCGCGTGTCGCACAATCCGCGGGATATCCTCGCGCCGCTCACGCAGCGGCGGCAGATGAATATGCGCCCCGTTGATCCGGAAGAACAGGTCCTGGCGGAACGAGCCGTCGCCGGTCATAGCGCTCAGTTCCTTGTTCGTCGCGCTCACGAATCGCACATCGACATGCTGCGCCTCATTGGCGCCCAGCCGCACGACCTCGCCGCTCTCGAGCACCCGAAGCAGCTTGGCCTGCATCGCAAGCGGCATGTCCCCGATCTCGTCGAGAAACACCGTCCCGTGGTCCGCGTACTCAAACACGCCCTCGCGGTCCTTTTCCGCCCCCGTGAAGGCACCCTTGCGGTGTCCAAACAGCTGATCCTCGAGCAGACTCTCCGCCTGGCCGGCGCAGTTCATGGTCACAAACCGCTTACCACTGCGCGGCGAGTTGTTGTGCACCGCTTGGGCGATCAGCTCCTTGCCCGTCCCGCTCTCGCCGGTGATCAGCACCGGCAGCTTCGAGTTCGCCACCGTCTTGACCGTCTTGAGGATCTTGCGCATCGCCTCGCTGCCCGCCACGATGCCCTCAAACCCGTCGTGCTGCACCAGCTCCCGCAGCTCGCCCGACTCGCTGCGCAGAACCGCCTGATCCGCGGCCCGGTTCACCACCGAGCGAAACACCACCAGATCCAGCGGCTTCTGCACAAAGTCGAACGCCCCGTGCTTGAACGCGTCGCGGGCCGTGGGCACATCGCCGTGGGCTGTGACCATGATCGTCTCGGCATCGGGCTGCAGCTCGCCCGCCAGTTCCAGCACCCGCATCCCCGCGTTGCCCCCGTCGTGGTTGACGCCTTCCTTGCCCGCGCTCTCGGGCATCCGCAGGTCCGTGACGATGACATCGAACGACCCGTGGCGCAGCTCCTTGGCCGCGTCCTCGATCCCGTGCACGATCGTGCAGATGTGCCCGGGCCGGCGCAGGGCCTCGGCCATCACATCCGCGTGCTCGGGCTCGTCTTCCACGATCAGGACCTGGGCGACGACTTGTTCGGTTGGCTTGGGATCGCTCATCGGATGATTGTATGCCCGCTTTGCAGGGTGCCACGACTCGCGGCTTGCCGCGCAGTAGTGTCTCCTTGACCACGCAAGAGCACTACTGCGCCGAAGACGGCGAGTAGTGGCACCCGGAACCCCGTTACCGCGTCATCGACTCGATCTGGTGCCGGCGCAGCGCACACGCCGCGATCGCCAGCGCATCGGCCAGATCCGCCGGCGTGGGCAGCTCGGGCAGCCCGAACATGGCCTGCACACTCTCCTGCATCTGCCCCTTGGTCGCCCGCCCAGACCCGGTCGCGGCCTTTTTGACCTCCGCGGGCTTGAGCTCGCACACCTCGACCCCGTTGCGCCGGGCGACGAGCAGGATCACCCCCCGCGCATGGGCCATCTTGACAACCGTGCCCGGGTGGTCCTTGTGCGCAAACATCCCCTCGATCGCAATCAGATCCGGCGTGACCCGCTCGATCAGCGACTGCACATCCTGTTCGAGTTCCACCAGCCGGTCCCCGATCGACTCCACCGGCCCGCCCCGCTTGGTCAGCCGGAAAATCCCCGCCTCGACAATCGCCGGTCGGATGATGTCACCGCTCACGCAGCCATAGCCTGTAATAGAAAGACCGGGATCGAAGCCGAGCACACGCATGGTTTCAGTGTAACTGATCCGTCTGCAAGTTGTTCATCCGCGCCATCGTGTGCACGATCGTCTTCACCAGCACATCACATTCGATGTTCACCCGGTCCCCCGCTTCACGGTCGCGCAGGTTCGTCCGCTCAAGCGTCTCGGGGATCAGGGCCACCTCGATCCAGCCCGCATCGACATCGATCGCCGCCAGTGTCAGCGATACGCCGTCGATCGTGATCGAGCCCTTGGGAATCATGTATTTCATCAGATCGCTCCCCATTCCGATCCGCACACGCCAGCCGTCGTCTGTGAACACGCCCAGCACCTCGCCGGCGCCATCCACATGACCCTGCACCTGGTGCCCGTCGAGCGTGTCGCCCATCCGCAGCGCCCGTTCGAGATTGATCTGATCCCCGACCGCCCAGCTGCCCATGCTCGTCTTCTTGAGCGTCTCGGGGATGGCATCGAAACTCAAAAGCCCACCGTGAATCTCGACCGACTCCACCAGCGTGAGGCAGCAGCCGTTATTGGCGATCGACTCACCCGGCTTGGGCACATGCGACCAGCCCTGAGGATCAATAAGTAGACGAATGCCCGATTCACGCGGCTCGATCGATCCCACCACCCCAACATGCTGAATAATGCCCGTAAACATGCCCGAACCCTACGCGATCGGGTGCGAACAGTCCCACGCAAACACATCCGAGGCAGAGAAATCAGCCCACAACGCCCCCATACTCACCCCGATCGCGTATGATCTCAGACCCCAATCCCGGGCATTCCCGCCCGTTTTCATGGGCACCCACGCCCCAACCGACCCACACAGCGGAGCCGTCTCGATGATCGAGCAATCGACCCCCTCCATCGTCAATCGTCGCACCCTCGCCCTGACCCTGCTCTGCGGGCTTCTCACGGCACTCCCCGCGTGCACCAGCACCTCCAGCAGCGACCGCGAAGCGGGGGAGATGCTCGAGATGGACGCCGAGCAGCAGCAATCAGCGGGCACCAAATCGGGCTGGGAGATCGATCACGACGGCTGGGCCGCGCTGGGCTACCAGTGGCAGTGGACCGGCTACCCGCCCATGCAGCCCGGGGCAAGCATCGAACACGCCACGGCGTACGACGACCTGCTGACCTTCGTTGCTTCTGATTCGACCGTGTCGGTTCTGGAATCAAACACGGGCAAGGTCCGCTGGTCGCGGCAGCTCGACCGCTCAACCACCCGGTTCGTCGAGCCCGTCCGCCGCGATGAGACCCTCTTCGCCGCCAGCGACACCGAGCTGTGGGAGCTGAATCTGCGCAACGGCAACACGATCGACCGCGATTCGATGGGCTCGCTGATCAACACTTCGCCGCTGATTGTCGATAATCTCGCGATCTTCGGCACCCTTTCGGGCGAGCTGTTTGCCTTCCAGATGGAGAACGACTTCAAGCTCTGGTCATACAAGTTCGACGGCCCGATCGAGCAGCCCGCGATTCAGGTCAGCGATCAGTACATCGCCGCACTGTCACAGAAGGGGCAGCTGCGCACGCTCGAAGCAATCAACGCCCACTCGGGCATGAGCGTCAAGATCGCCGGCGGTTCTGACGCAACCCTTCTCACCGACGGCGTGGGCGTCTATGTCGCCTCGCTCGACCAGTCGATCTATGCATTCGATATCGTCGACGGGTTCCGCTTCTGGCGTATCCGCTCGAGCGATCCCGTCACCGTGCAGCACACCATGCACGAGGGCATCATCTACGCGAGCACCCGCGACAAGGGGCTCATGGCCATCGACAGCGCCACCGGCGACATCATCTGGAACAACCCCGAAATCGGCGGCTGGACCATCACCGTGGTCGATGACAGCGAACTCATCGTCTGGTCGGGCTTCGAGATGCTCGCGATCGACAAGGACCGCGGCGACATCATCGAACGAACACCGCTGCAGAACATCATCGGCGTTCGCTCCGATTCAATGACCAACGGCAACATCTATGTCATTACTCCCCAAGGCGGCGTCGCCAAGTTCGGGCGTCGCTGATCCAATGCACCCGCGATCTGATCGCAACCAACAACCAAGAGCAACACATGAACCCCACAGCACACGCTGCGGCCAGCGCCCCCACCGACTCGACGAACCAACTCGTCAAGCTCACGCGGGCGCTGATCTCTGTTTCCGATAAGACCGGCATCATCGACCTCGCCCGCGCCCTGCACGCGCACGGGATCGAGATCGTCTCTACCGGCGGCACAGCCCAGGTGATTCTCGATCAGGGCATCCCTGTCGTGCCTATCGAGACCCTGACCGGCTTCCCCGAGATGATGGACGGCCGGCTCAAAACCCTGCACCCCAAGGTGCACGGTGGGCTGCTCGCCCGACGCGATCTGCAGACGCACCTGCAGTCGATGCTCGATCACGATATCAAGCCCATCGACCTCGTCGTGGTCAACCTCTATCCGTTCGAGGCAACAATCGCCACCCAGGGCGTGAGCGAAGCGGATGTGATCGAGCAAATCGACATCGGCGGGCCTTCGATGGTGCGTTCTGCTGCAAAGAACCACGCTTCGGTCGCGATTGTCACCGCCCCGTCGCAGTACGAGTCATTCATCCAGGAGCTGGACCGCAACGACGGCGCGACCAGCATCACGCTCCGCAAGCAACTGGCCGCCGAGGCGTTTTCCCAGACCGGCGCCTACGACGCGATGATCTCGCAGTGGATGCTGCGAAACGACACGCAGCTTCCATGCACGATGCCAATCGCGTTGCGTCAGTGCTCCGAGCTGCGTTACGGCGAGAACCCGCACCAGCACGCCGCGGTCTACAAGCAGATCGGCGCGCCCGCCGGGACGCTGCTCGATGCCAAGCAACTCCACGGCAAGCCGCTGAGCTTCAACAACATCAACGATGCATCGGCCGCGCTCGAACTTGTCCGCGCGATGGCCCGGACCGCACCCGATGCGTTCAATACCTGCGTCGTCAAGCACACCAACCCGTGCGGCGCGGCCAGCGCGAGCAGTTGCCACGAAGCCATCGACCGTGCCATCGCCGGCGACCCGATGGCCGCCTTTGGTGGCATCCTCGCCTCCGCAAACACGATCGATCTGGCGGGTGCGCAACGCATCACCGCCGAGGGGACATTCTTCGAGATTGTCATCGCGCCCGGATACGAACCCGAGGCACTCGATATGCTGCGTGAACGCTGGCAAAACCTGCGAATCATGCAGTGCCAGACACAAGACGCGAGTGAGCTACCGGCCATTGGTCGCGAGCTCAAGTTCATCCCCGGCGGGGCGCTGGTTCAGGAACGCGATCTTGTTGTCCCCGACTGTGACACATGGACCCACGCCGCGGGCCCATTGCCCGAGCCGGCCCAACTTGCGGCCGCGGCGATGCTCGAGAATATCTGCCGGGCGTTGAGCAGCAACGCCGTGCTCATCGGCGGCATCGATCCTGAGTCAGACTCAAACGCCGTGCGTCTGTTCGGGGCAGGCGCGGGACAGATGGACAGGGTCGCATCGTGCCGCGGCGCCGTGCTTAAGGCGGGCGAACTGGCCCGGGGCGCCATCGCGTTCTCAGATGCGTTCTTCCCCTTCGACGACGGCCCCAAGGTGCTGACCGATGCTGGCGTGAAGATGATCGTGCACCCGGGCGGGTCCAAACGCGACGAGGACACCTACGCCCTGTGCAACGAGTTGGGCGTGAGCTGCATGACCACGGGGATCCGTCACTTCCGGCATTGATTCACCATTTTTAGAGAAATAAACTCGCCTGAGCGTCTTGCAGCGCTATCGGGCGTTTCTGCACGCCTTGCGCCCAAACCCCTGTCTTTGCTGATCCTTTACGATCTCTGGGGCGTATCAGGTTGAAGTTTGGTGTAAAAACTGGTAGATATAGAGTATCAACAAGTGAGATCATGTCCCGCAAGCAGCGTCCATCCCGAAACCGCACCCCTGCCCGAACGCTCCGAAGCGGCGCGCGTGTAGGTGATACCCACGCCGGGGACGAGTCCGGCACCGGTGCCATACCCGGCGTCGGTGCCACGGCCAGCAGCGGTACCGACGCACAGGTGATCCTCAACCCCATCAACGACGGGCTCGGTGCCAAGGTGTTGGTGCTCAACCGCTACTACATGGCCACCCGGGTCATCAGCGCCAAGCGTGCGTTCATCCTGCTTGCGCGCGAAGCCGCCGAGGTGATCCACGCCGACGACGGGTCGTACGCCAACTACGACTTCGCGACCTGGGCCGAGCTCAGCGAGCTGCGCAAGCAGTTCGAGCCCGACATGCACGACTGGGTGCGGACCGTGCGCTTCGATATCGCCGTGCCACGAATCATCCGCCTGGTGACCTGCGACAAGCTGCCCTCACAGCGCGTCAAACTCAACCGACGCAATCTCTTCGCCCGCGACCACAACCAGTGCCAATACTGCGGCAACCGCTTCCCCACCAACGAGCTTTCGATCGACCATGTGCTGCCGCGCTCGCAGAACGGGCCAGACACCTGGCAGAATCTCGTCTGCGCCTGCGTCAAATGCAACAGCCGCAAGGGCGGGCGCACACCCGAGCAGGCCCGTATGACACTGATCCGCAAGCCGGTGCAGCCCAAGCGCAACCCGCTGATCTCCATCAAGCTCAACAGCGACAAGTACGCGTCATGGAAGGCCTTCCTCGACGATGCGTACTGGTCGGTTGAACTGCGCTGAGCGGCTCAATCCCCTTTGCGAACCGAACCATCAAGAAACGCCAAGTTCAACCCGGTCATATCCGGGGCATGATGTTGTGATGCGCGACTCCTACCGAGATGAAACCGGCCCGAATCTAAAAAGACCACCCCCGGATCATCGCCCTCGAATATGTCAAGAATGGTTCGCGTATTTGCGTGCATGTGATTGTCCCCCAAGACCTGCATAAAGCTCGAGGGGGGATAGCTATAGCTGAATCCTCTGACTTGGGCGATTTCAGTATCGGCAGGACAAACAAATGGTTCCACGCGTTCTATGACGCCGCTGGAGTGACGCTGCGGGAGCGTTGCGTCCATGTATGGCAGCAGCGCTCGGTAGGGCTCGGGCTGCTCGACCGTCGACGGTATCGTGGTCACCCAGGGCAGATCGCCCCGGTGATCCTCGCGGTACATCTGCATCGCGGTGATCTGCGTCCGCAGGTTGGCCTGACATCGCACCGAACGGGCGGCTCCCATAGCGCTCGCGATGACAGGCAGCACGATCGCGATGAGGAGTGCGATGATTCCGATGACGACCAACAACTCGATCAGCGTAAACCCACGGCGAGTTCTCATGCGCTGCGCAGCTTGGCCTGCAATGAAGACTCTGTCACCATGCATTACCAGGCTCCGCGTGCCTTGAGCTGCCGCTCAATATTCGCCGCATCGCTCTCGCCCATACCCCCAAACAACATTGCACCCGAATCGTATATCTCCATGATCTTGTTGCGATATGGCCCCGGCTCGTCCACCAGCCCTGAATCGATGAGACGGGTCACCGAGGCACTGAAATACCGGTAGCTTTCCCGCTGCTCAAGACCTTGCATGAGTGCATCGATCAGCGCGGGTCTCTGGGCCGGTTCGATCGGTGCTCCGGCAGCGAGCCGCTGTGCGATCACTGCGAGCGCATCGCCCCGGCCAAGCCACATTTCCAGTGCGTTTATATCGAAATCGCTGGTGTCTGTTATTTCAGGCTCGGAAATCTGTGGAACTTCAATGAAGGCGACGAGCTCAGCGGCTTCATGTTCACCCCACATGTCCGCGAAGAGGAGTTCGTTCCGGAGCAAGTTGTAATCTCGGATATACCGAGCTGAAAAAGGCCCGTTTTCATTGTGCACCATCACCACTGGCGTGCCAAGCTTCACTTTCCATTCCGCGGGTGGAGGGCGCAGCACCGTTCGTGATGCCACCAAAGCGATGAGGCAAGCTGCCAAAAGCATAGCGAACACAGCAACGGTCTTTTTGTTCATACTGTGCTCCCCGGCTCGGCATCAGGGCAGCGCACCAACGAACAGGACTCTATTTCGATGGGAGCCGCGTGTTATCCTGCGACCAACTCGTCGCTCGCCTCCGCCAGATCAAAGTCCTTCTGCGTGATCCCGCCCGCGTCGTGGGTCGAGACGCTCAGGGTGACTTTGTTGTAGCGGATCAGGATATCGGGGTGGTGCTGGGCGTCTTCGGCGTATTTGGCGACGCTGTTGACGAACTTCATCGCACCCAGAAAATCCTCAAACTCGAAGGTCCGCTGAATCTCGCCATTGAGCTCGACCCACGCCGGGTGGGCTTTGAGCCCCGCTGCGACTTGTTCTTCGCTCAACTTCTCGATGGCTTGCTCGGTCATGACTCCTCCTGCTGCCGGGCGTTTCACACACAAGCGAGACACAGAAAACGACGCGGCCCGCTTGCCGACAGCCATCAGTGTACCCACAATCTCGCGTGCACGACCAAACTCATCAACTTCTTCACCCTTCAAACCGCGTAAATTTTCCGCAAGCTGCTCATGTGACACGACTTGCGCCATCACCCACCGGGACCCTTCATCTTGGAAATGCCTTCGCGTTCGTCGTCAACTGGGCTCTGGCACGCACCCGCGGCTGGCGCGTGCTCCTGCGGATCGAGGATCTGGATGTCTCACGCGTCCACCCGGGCATGAGCGATCAAGCCGTCGAAACGCTGCGATGGCTCGGGCTCGATTGGGACGGCGAGCCCAGCATCCAATCTCAGCGGCTCGATCGCTACACCCAGGCCATGCAGATGCTCGCCGAGCGTCGGTGCGTCTACCCGTGCGAGCTGAGCCGACGGGAGATCGAGCAGGCCCTCAGCGCCCCGCACCGCGACGACCCCAAGGCACCGCTGCATGCACCCATCCGGCCAGATGAGACGCCCAAACACTTCTCAGACACGCACACAAGCTGGCGCTTCGTCGTGGATCCGCAGGCCGTGCGATTCGACGATGCATGCATGGGCCCGCAGTCATTCGAGGCGAGCGAGCTCGATGGCGACTTCATTGTCTGGACCAAGCGGGCCGCGCCCAGCTATCAGCTCGCTGTGGTTGTCGATGACGCCGCCTCGGGCGTGACCCAGGTGGTCCGCGGGCGTGACCTGCTCGATTCCGCGGCTCGGCAGCTGCTGCTGTATCGCGCGCTGGGGCTCACCCCCGAACCAGAATACACCCACCTGCCGCTGGTATTGGGCCCCGATGGCCGCCGGCTCGCCAAGCGCGATCAGGACACGCATATCGCGTCGTATAGCGAGCACAGCGGCCCCGAGCGGGTGATCGGGCTGATCGCCGCGTGGTGCGGGATCATCCAGCAACCCGAGCCCATGCCGATTTCTGCGTTTCTCGACGGGTTCAACCCCGATACACTTCCAGTGGAAGATCTTGTTTTTGACGAAAAGGACGCCCAATGGCTCAGATCATAACGCGCTTGCCACGGAACTCGGTGTTGATGGGCCTCATGGCTGTGCTGCTCTGCCTGATCGGCGGGTGCAGCAACGCCCCCGCCGTCGTGGACGGCAAGATGCCCGTCGAGATCGCCGGCACCACCTACATGTGCGAGATCGTCGCCGATCAGGAATCACGAACACTGGGCCTTGGCAAGCGGGAATCGCTCCCCGCGGACGAAGGAATGCTGTTCTCATTCCCAGAAGCCCGTCTGCGGAACTTTGTGATGCGCGATTGCTTGTTCGATATCGATATCATCTATCTCGACAGCGCCGGGCGGATCGTGGCGATGCACCACATGCCCGTCGAAGCGCCGCAGGGCGAGGATGAGTCGATTTATGAGTACGAGATGCGCCTCAAGAAGTATTCATCGCGATACAACGCGCAGTATGTCATCGAGATCCAGGGCGGCCAGCTCGAAAAGCTAGCTATCAAAGAGGGCGACCGCATCGAACTCGACACCGAATATTTGCAGTCGATCACCGAGTAATCGCCCGATTCAAGGTCTGATAGTGATGCGCGACCTGCACGATCACGCGGGCTGGGTCAGGTGGTCGTGCGGGTTCACTCGCCCATAACCCGCCGGAGCCATGCGATTGAGCTTCGCGCTCAACCACAGCACAATCCGGGCCGAATCTGGGGTCATCGAACGCCCTCAAGGAGGCCCCGGTGGCACTACGCATCGCATCGACATCGCATCAAGGGCCCTGTGT
The DNA here is from genome assembly GCA_965283805.1 of Phycisphaerales bacterium UBA1924. GTDB lineage: Bacteria > Planctomycetota > Phycisphaerae > Phycisphaerales > UBA1924 > UBA1924. The sequence continues at coordinate 1,671,924 of CBDIPV010000001.1, forward strand.
GCTGCTCGCGCGCACCCAGCCCGAACGGCCTGATCCGCGCATCGATTCGGTGATCCGCCGCATCAGGGAGCATCTGATCCCGCGTGGTCTGGGTGTCGAACAGATCGAAATTCAGACGCTCATGGGCGCAACCCCCAAGCATCGCGGCAACCAGTCGCCCGTGCTGATCTTTGTCAATGAAACCGACAGCGACTCAACGATCAACCGCATCGCCGACGCACTGAGCGAGCACCTCTGCCCCGCGCTGGTGCTGCTCCCGCGTGAGCACACGCACTCATGCATGCTCCTTCGCTCCTCCGGGCTGATGTGCGAGACCGACGACATCGACCCGGCGTTCGCCGCGATCATCCTCTGGACCCTTGCCCAGCGCCAGCCGGCGATCCAGCAGCTGGCGACCGAGCTGCTGCTCACCGAGAAATCCATCAGCTCGGTCAACAACGAGATGACCAAGCTGCACGAGGAGCTGGCCAGCGCCGCATCGATCCAACGCGATTATCTTCCACGCAAGCTCCCCACGATCGAGGGGATTGACATGAGCATCGTGTACCGCCCGGCCTCGTATGTGTCTGGCGATATCTACGACATCATTGAGCTCGACGAGCATCACACCGGTTTCTTTCTGGCCGATGCCGTCGGGCATGGCGTGCCCGCGGCGCTGATGACCATGGTCATCACACAGGGCCTGCATAAAACCGAGGGCAAGGGTGAGAATCTGCGGATCGTCGAGCCCGCCGAGGCGCTCCGCCGGCTCAATAACACGATGACCAAGCACTCGGGCGATCAGGCACGGTTCGCGACCGCGGCGTACGCGATTCATGACAAACGCACTAACACGATCACCGTCGCCGGCGCGGGCCACCCCCCCGCGCTGTTGATCCGCGCGGCAACAGGCGAGGTCGAGCAGGTCGAGTCTCAGGGGCCGCTGCTGGGCGTCTTCCCAAATGTCGAGTTTGAGCAGACCGAGCACCAGCTCCAGCCGGGCGATGTGTTCATCATCTACTCTGACGGGTTTGAGGTCGCGTTCCCCAAGCACGACGCGGTGGGCGACGAGCGCAAGCGGCCCACGCTGACCTACATCAAAGAGCTCACCGAAGCGGGTTCGGGCCTGGGTTCGCTCGATGAGGCGGTCGCGACACTCGAGTCGCATCTGGACTGCCAATCGGGCTCGCTGCACCAGCCCGACGATATCACGGCCTTGTTCATGTCGTGCGCCGCGGCGCTCGAACCCGCGGTCTGATCAGCCGTTGCCGGGCTCGCCGATCTGGATCGACGCGATCGCCGTCATCAGATCGGGCGCGAACTCGAACACCTTGTTGAGCCCGGTGACGACCAGCACGCTCATCACCTCGTCCGCTACACCCGACAGAATCAGCTGCCGATCGCGAGCGTCGAGGTTCTTGCGCAGACGCAGGAGCTGGGCGATGTTGGACGAGTTGACATAGCTCACCTCGTGAAAATCGAGCACGGCGTGCGGCGTCGGGTCGTTCTCACCCGCTTCCTCGACGCGCTCGCAGATGATCGAAAGCTCATCGCTCAGCGCCGGTTCATCCGCGAGATTCGCGATCACGATGTTGTCTGACCAATCAACCGCCATGCTCAGGTTCCTTATTCAGCGTCCGTGCCGCTCGGTGCTGAAGGTTCGTCGTTGCTTGTGATGGTCGCGTCGGCGTCATCTTCTTTCTCATCGATGCGAGCCGCCGAAACGACCGCGTCACCATCTTTGAGCCCCACGACGCGGACGCCCTGGGTCCCACGACCATAACTGGAAATCGAGCCCGCCGCCATACGCACCAGCTGCCCCTTGCGGCTGATGACCACAATATCCTCATCTTCACACACCCCGATCGCGGCGACGGACGCCCCGTTTCGGGTGGTGGACTTGATATCGGTGCGTCCCTTGCCGCCGCGCGACTGGCTCCGCATCGGCCCGTTTTCCGGGTTCACACGGTACTCATCCACGCTGGTCCGCTTGCCGTAGCCGTGCTCGGTGATCGTGAGCACGCACAGATCGCGTTCGATGTATTCAGGATCGGTGTGTGTGATTTCTGGATCGTGCTCGTCCAAAACCATGGGGATCCGCATGACCCCGATGACCGAGGCACCGGCACGCAGCTCGATGCCCTTGACACCAGCCGCCGACCGGCCCATCTCACGCACATCCTGCTCGGGGAAGCGGATGGCCATGCCGCCGCTGGTGACGAGCATGAGGTCGTCGCTGCCGGTGGTCATGCGCACATCGAGCAGTGCATCGTCGTCCTTGAGCCCGACCGCGATCAGGCCCGAGCGGTTGACATTGGCGTACGCCTTGAGCGCCGTGCGTTTGACAATGCCGCCCTTGGACACGAAGGTCAGGTAGTTGCTCCCCGCCTCGAAGTCCTTGATCGCCAGATACGCGCAGGTTCGCTCGCCCTCTTTGAGATCGATGTAGTTGACGATCGGGCGTCCCTTGCTCGTGCGGCTCATCTCGGGCAGCTCGTAGACCTTGATCTTGAACACACGCCCGGTATCGGTGAAGCACAGCAGGTGGTCGTGGGTCGAAGCCGCGAACAGGTGCTCGATAAAGTCGTCGTCCTTGGAGTCACTGGCCTTGATGCCCTTGCCGCCACGCGCCTGAGACTGGTAGGTCTCCAGCGGCACGCGCTTGACATAGCCCTGATGCGAGATGGTGACCGCCATCTCCTGCTCCTGGATCAGCGCTTCGATATCGATGTCGCCTGCGGCATCCTCGATCGTGGTGAGGCGATCGCGCCCGAAGCGGGCCTTCATCTCCTCCGTGTCCTCGACGATGATGTCGAGCACCATGCGATGATTTGCCAGGATCGCCTCGTAGCCCTCGATCTCCAAGATGATGGCCGTGTATTCCTTGACCAGTCGCTCGATCTCGAGCCCAACGAGCTGGATGAGGCGCATGCCACCGATGGTCTCGGCTTGCACGCGCGTAAGCAGCACGCCGCCGACATCGTCGCTGTCGCGCATGGCCTTCATGAGTCGCTGGGGGATGTCCTTGGCCGCCGGGTGATCCGCGGGGATGCTGTAGCGGCGTTCCATCAGCTTGGCAATCGCCTCCTCGCGGGTCTGCGAGGATTTGATGAGCTGGATGATCTCGTCGATATCGATCACCGCGTAGATCATGCCCTCGAGAATATGGGCCTTCTTTTTGGCCTCACGAAGCAGGTGCATCGTGCGACGCTTGATGACCTCGATGCGGTGCTCCACATAGCACTCGATGAGCTGCTTGAGCCCCATCGTCCGCGGCTGGCGGTTCACCAACGCGATGTTGATGATGCTGAAGGTCTGCTGCAGCGGGGTGCACTGGTAGAGCTGATTCTCCACCACGCCCGGATCGGCGCCCTTCTTGAGTTCGATCACGATGCGCGACTGGGCGTTGCGGCCCGATTCGTTGCGCACATCGCTGATGTCCTTGATCCGCTCGTCCTTGACCGCCTCCACGATCTTCTCGACCAGCGTGTTCTGCACCAACGAATACGGGATCTCGTCGATCACAAGCTGGTGGCGGTCTTTCTTGAACTCTTCGACATGCACATTGCCGCGCACGGTGACACGGCCGCGTCCGCTGCTGTAGGCATCGAGGATGCCCTTGCGCCCCAGGATGCGTCCGCCCGTCGGGAAATCCGGCCCTTGCACGCCGCGACGAACGACATTGCCGTCGTCGTCGTGCTCATCGGTCATCAGCTCGATCAGGTCGATCTCGGGGTTGTTCACCACACGCACGATCGCGTCGAATATCTCGGTCGGATTATGCGGCGGCAAACTCGTCGCCATCCCCACCGCGATGCCCATGCCGCCGTTGATCAGCAGGTAGGGAAACTTGCCGGGCAGCACGGTCGGCTCCATGAGCCGGTCGTCATAGTTGGGTGCGAAATCGACCGTGTCGGACTTGATGTCCTGCATCATGTCGACGGCAGCCGCGGTCATGCGGGCCTCGGTGTATCGCATCGCCGCGGGCGGGTCGCCGTCGATTGAGCCGAAGTTACCCTGGGGGTCCACGACGGGGGTGTTCATCTTCCATTTCTGGGCCATGCCCACCATGGTGGGGTAGATGACCGATTCGCCGTGGGGATGGTAGTTGCCCGAGGTGTCGCCGCAGATCTTGGCACACTTGAGGTGCTTGCGGTTGGGGCGGAGGTTGAGATCATTCATCGCCACCAAGATGCGCCGCTGAGAGGGCTTCATGCCGTCGCGCACATCGGGCAGCGCACGATCCATGATCGTGCTCATCGCATAGGTGAGGTAGGAATCCTGAAGCTCGCGCTCGATTTGCAGATCGACGGCTTGCATGCCCATCTCGTGTGCTACACCCTCAGGTATCAAGCCCCCCTCGTCGGGCGTGCCGTCGGCGTCGAATTGATCACTCATACAGGGTCTCCGCGGGGGTCAGTTGCCCCGCCGCTGATGCTTCTGCCTCACAGGGGAAACAGGTTCAGCGGCTCAACTTTATTCTAGGCGCACCCGCAAAATTCTGCTCGAATTCGAGCCCCTTTTCATCGCCAAAAATCGCCGCTGCCGTTCCAAAAACGCCGATTTTCAGCGGGCCATGAGTTCCTCAAAGCTGTCGCGTGTTTCGGTGAGCATCAGCAGCGCCATCGCGCTCGATTCGATCGGCATCCGCTGGTCCCAGAGTGCCATGCGGACACCCCACAACGCGTCATCGATCTCGGCGTAGAGATGCATCACCTCGCCCTCGGCTGCCAGCTGACGCACGAAGCGGATGGATTCAACCAATCGCCCGATCTCCATCGGTACCTCGCCCTGGGCCGCGCTGCCCGGGGTCAGTCGTTCATCGCCGAGCATGCTCGCGATCGCCGCCAACGGACGCAGACCGGACCAGCTCGGCAGCGGCGCCTTGGCGCTGGTAAAGACGATGCCGCCCGATAGATCACGGTCGACCCACCCCAGATCAGCGCGGCGGAGCTGATGCTCCCAGACCATCTCACGCATCTGACGCAGCGCGACCCGAGTCGGGATATCGCCGGTGTTGCCTGTGTGCTCGAGCTGTGCCCATGCAAGGAACGGCATCTGGCCCACGAGCAGGGCGGGATCGGTTTCAAGAAAGACCTGCTCGATGGCCGAAGCCGCGCGTTCGGTGCGGTCGCGCGGGTCGAGCTTTGCACTCACGGCCAGCGCGTGGGCCACCAGCCCGTGCGCGAGATCGGGTAATGATTCTTCAAACCCGCCTGAGCTGCTGTACAAGGTGTCGAGCTTCTCGATGCATCGCGTGCGGAGCACGCTCAGGTCTTTGTCACCGATCACCATCTCCAGCGGAAGCTCAGAGAGTGCGATCACTGCCATGCACGCGCCCACCGGGTCGCCCCACGGTTCTTTCTCGCCTGATTCGACGCGTCCTAGCGCTCGCATCACATCGCGGCCTGCAACCACGGCATCGCGCTGCGTCGCATCGGTTGCGTCCGCGCCGTAGCGGAGCAACGCGTAGGCACCGAGCGCCTGCTCGAACGGGCCGGCAAAGGGTGATTCCGCCTTGCCCACGACGGGGTCGAGCGTGCCTGTGAAGCCGTAATCCTCCACACCCTGCCAGATCCGATTCTGCATGTGCAGCGCGATCTGATCGGCCAGCAGCGAGACCGAACGGGTGGTGATCTCGCTGGCTTTGACCACGCGTCCGCCTCGGTCGATAAAGACCGCCCCCAGACCGGGCGCGGGCTGCGCCAGGCAGGTCGGCCGCCAGCGATAAAACACGAAGCCCTGGTCGCTGAGTTTCTGGGGTGACTGCATCACCAGGTTTGGATCGTCGCTCAGGGTCGTCGCCAGGGCCGCCGCAGACTGTGCCGGGTCGCCCCGGCCCACCAGCAATGACTCTGGGCCGATCGTGTCGCTCTGCTGCCCGAGCCGCGCCGCCAGACCGATCGAGCCGGGGCTGTATCCGAAGCCGGGCAATGCGATCTCGCTGGGCGAGATGGGCAGCAGCTCGCTGGAGATCTCGATGGTGATGGTGATGCGCTGGGTCATGTCGCGGATGAACGCTTCCCACATCGCATCGCGTTCGCTTGTCAGCTTGCGGTTCGCCCCGTTGATCGCCTCGCTGGCGGCATTCCAGAGCAGCATGGGGTCGGGATCGGGCGAAGCGGCTGAGCCGCGTCCGAGAATACGCCCGTCGAGCCGCAGGGTCACAACCGCAGCGCAGAGCGGCTCTGCCCTCGCCTCTGGGCTGTCGGCGGGGGGCATATCCCAATCCCGCACCCAGTCGTTCACACGCTCGAACTGGGCGATGGCGACGGTGGCATCGAGCTGGGGCTGGGCGATGGCACGCCCGGGCAGGCCCATCAGCAGCACAAGCAGCACGGGCAACAGTCTGCGGAGCCATGCAGGATTGGTTATCAGACGGTTCGGTGTGTAATCGCGGTAGAATGTGAACATGCGTGTTGACTCCTGGTGTGGTATTCGGGCAACATGTTGCGTGGGATCCACACCCCGAGGCGTGTTTCTTGCCTGAAAAACGGATTTGACCCGGTCTGGGGCCATATTGGGCATCCCAATCGGGGTTTGGCACGCGGGTTGTATCTCTTCCTGCAGACAACTGAAAACTGGAGGATCAAGACATGGCCACAATGCAACAAATCTTCGTGATGACCACCGTTCGTCGACGCATCCTGATGCTGACCCTGGTGAGCTTCGTTGCGATGTGCTGAACAAGAGCGGTCTTCTTTCACGAGTAAGAGCATAGACCAGCTCTGATGGTTCAACGATGAATCAACGGCTGCGGGCACCGCTGTGTGTGTGTGTGTTGTGTGGGTGCCCGAGCCCCGTCCCAGCGTGAGATGCTGACGCTCCACCGCGTCCCTGCTTGTTGCGTGTGTGTCAACCGAGCTACGTCCGCGTCCGCTGGGAATTGAAAGACGCCCCGACCTCTTGTAGGTCGGGGCGTCTGCGGTTTTGGAATCAATCAAGCTGCCCGAAGACAGAACCGGTCATACTCGGGTTCAGAGCTCGATCTTGTCGGTGCCCATGGAGCCGTGGTCGTCCATGCCGCCGCGGCTGGGCAGGTCCATGCCGCCGCCGAAGCTGCCCGAACCACCCGATTCGCCTCCTCCTGAGCCGCCGCTGTCGCCGCCGGTCGCGTCGCCCCACTGGGCACGCTTGAGCGAGAGGCCGATCTTGCGATCGTCGATATCGACACGCAGGATCTTGACATCGACCTCTTCGTCCACCGAAACGACATCTTGCGGGTTCTCGACCTTGTGGTCGGCCAGCTCGGAGATGTGCAGCAGACCCTCGAGATCGTCCTCAAGCTCGACGAAGACGCCGAAGTTGGTGATCTTGGTGATCTTGCCACGCACGACCATGCCGGGCTGGTAGGCGCCGGGGATGGCATCGACCCAGGGGTCCTCGGTGAGCTGCTTGACACCCAGCGAGATGCGCTGCTTGTCGCGATCGACATCGAGCACCACGCACTGGACCTCGTCGCCCTTCTTGTAGAGCTCGTTGGGGTGCGTGACCTTCTTTGTCCACGACATGTCGCTGATGTGCAGCAGGCCGTCGATGCCGGGCTCGATCTCCACAAACGCGCCGTAGTTGGCCAGGTTGCGGATGGTGCCGGTGACGATGGTTCCGTTGGGGTACTTCTCGCTGACGAGTTCCCAGGGGTTGACCTCGGTCTGCTTCATGCCCAGCGAGATTTCCTGCTTGTTCTTGTCGATCTCAAGCACCACGACTTCGATCTCGTCGCCTGCGTTGACGATCTCGCTGGGGTGGTTGACACGACGGGTCCAGGACATCTCGGAGATGTGCACGAGGCCCTCGATGCCGTCCTCGAGGCGGATGAACGCGCCGTAGGACATGATGTTGACCACCTCGCCCTTGACGCGAGCGCCCACGGGGAACTTGCCCTCGATCTCTTCCCAAGGCGACGACTCGGTCTGCTTGAGGCCCAGCGCGATCTTCTCCTTGTCGCGGTCGATGTTGAGAACCTTGACCTCGACCTTGTCGTCGATCTTGAGGATCTCGCTTGGGTGGTTGATGCGGCCCCACGACATGTCGGTGATGTGCAGCAGGCCGTCGATGCCGCCCAGGTCGACAAACGCGCCGAAGTCGGCGATGTTCTTGACCGTGCCGGTGATGACCTGGCCCTCGCTGAGGTTGGACATGAGGTGCTGCTTGGCCGCCGAACGCTCACGCTCGACGAGCTTGCGACGCGAGATCACGATGTTGCGACGCTCGGTGTCGATCTTGAGGATCTCGGCGCGGACCTTGCGGCCGATGAACTCGTCGAGGTTGTGCGGGCGACGGATATCGACCTGCGAAGCGGGCAGGAAGACGGGAACGCCGATGTCCACCAGAAGACCACCCTTGATCTTCCGCATGACGGTGCCTTCGACGATGTCTTCTTCGTTGGTTGTGTCAACAATGCGCTGCCAGGCGATCTGGCGATCGGCCTTGCGCTTGGAGAGTTCGATGAGCCCGTCGTCGCCTTCGAGCGATTCGAGCAGCACATCAACCTCGTCGCCGATCTTGAGATCGGTCATGGCGGCGAACTCTTCGCGCGGGATCAGTCCCTCGCTCTTGAGCCCGACCTCAACAACGACATCGTCGCCGGCGAAGCCGATGATCTTGCCCTTGATGAGCTTGCCGGGCTTGAGGTCGCTCGCTTGATCAGACAGGATCGAATCCATACGGGTGTCTTCGGCGGTGCTCGCTCCGAAGGCCTCGTCCAGAAGCTGCATGGTCTCGTCGTCAGCGATACCCAGCGACGCGATCAGGTTCTCGTCGATCATAAATGTTTCTTCCTTCCATACGCCTGAGGCGTATCACGAGAGCGCTCCCGCGATCGGTCCGGCCAAACCGTTCGCGTGTGCCCTCACACCCAGCTGCGCACCCTTGCGGGAGAATCATCTGGGTTGCACCCTTTGGGGTGCGGTTGGGGTCAATGGTGATCGGCTTTGGGGACCATCCCCGAAGACCGAATCGGCCGTCCCACGCAAGTGCATGGGAAGAGAAGGATAGATCCGATCATCGCGTCAGAAAAGCATGATCTCGAAGGATTTACACACTCCGAACGAATCAGGGGCGCTCTCTTCGGGTTTGGAGTGAAAAATAGCCGATGAAAGCTTTCATCGAAACCGCTTTCCAAACTCCGCGGGATTGGGCTTTAGACTCTCTCTCGGGTAGGATTCACTCTGCGATCGGCTTTAGTGGAAAGCCGATCACCCGCCCCTGAGCAGCAGGACGGGTGGCTCGCGACCGTGTTTGCATCAAAACGCGTCCCGAGAAGTGTGCTGCAAACAACCAAGCGGGCCCCGCCCGCCGTATACGGGTGCAAACGCATGACTGCAACAGCCACCACAACCGAACTGCCCCGCGGCTCGGTCGTCGAAGAACTCGGGTTCCCAAACGACCCCGATAACCTTTATCTCCAAACCGTCAACACCATGCTTGACGCCGCGGAGCTGATTAACCTCAAGCACCGCACCCGAATCATCCTCGCTCAGCCCAAGAACGAGTACATGGTCCACTTCCCCGTCAAAATGGACGACGGGCACCACAAACTCTTCAAGGGCTATCGGATCCAGCACAACAACGCCTGCGGCCCCTACAAGGGCGGCTTCCGGTTCCACACCGATGTCCACCTGGACGATGTCAAGTCGCTCGCGTTCCTCATGACCATGAAGTGTGCCGTTGTTCGCATCCCATTCGGCGGCGGCAAGGGCGGCGTCAAGGTCAACACCCGCGAACTCAGCGAGGGCGAACTGCAACGCGTCACCCGCCGCTACTGCAGCGCCATCATGGACATGATCGGCCCGGATATTGACATCCCCGCACCCGATGTTGGCACCAACGCGCAGATCATGGCCTGGTTCGCCGACACCTACATGATGTCGAGCAAGCACGAGCACCACGACGCACTCCGAGTCGTCACCGGCAAGCCCGTCGAGTTTGGCGGCTCAGCCGGTCGTGAAAAGGCAACCGGGCAGGGCGTCGCCGACACCCTCGCCGAGATGCTCCCGGGCATCGGCATCCCGCTCCAAGGCATGCGCGTCTCGCTGCTGGGCTTTGGTAATGTGAACGGCTGGGGCGGACGCATCCTTCAGGACATGGGCGCCAAGATCATCGCCGTGGGCGATCACACCGGCTTCCTCCGCAACGACAACGGCATCGACTGCCACAAGCTCTTCGAACACAACATGAAGACCGGCGGCGTGGCGGGCTTCAACGAGGCCGATCCCATCAACGAAGAAGAGTTCTACCGCACATCGGTCGATGTCTTCATCCCCGGTGCGCTCGAGCAGATGATCAAGGCCAAGCAGGCCGAGTGGCTCGACTGCAAGGTCATGGCCGAGGCCGCCAACGCACCGTGTGACCCTTCGGGCGATCGCAAGTGCATGGAGAAGGGCATCGAGGTCATCCCCGCCATCCTCGCCAACGCGGGCGGCGTGACCGTTTCGTACTTCGAATGGGTTCAGAACAAGAACGCCGTCACTTGGTCGGCCGAACAGGTGGACCGCGAACTCAACCGCCACATGGTTGTCGCCGCACAGCGGACGATGGAGCGACGCAACGAGCTCAAGTGCTCGCTGCGTGAAGCCGCCTTCGCCTCGGCACTGGACCACATCGGCAGCGTCTACAAGGTCCGCGGCATCTTCCCGTAAACCGCACACTACATCATCACAAAGGGCATCCCGATGGGATGCCCTTTTTTCGTGTATTAAACTCGTTCTGCGAACTACTGCTCTGTCCCGCTCGGGTCCTTGTAGCGCCGCAGCAGTTCGACAATCCGCGGCTGCGAACGCTCGATCCGCAGCGATTGGCGCATGGCGTCCACGGCTCGCTCGCGGGCGCCGCCGTCGGTTTTGGAAGACCAGAGATACTGGTTGAGTTCGCACACCGCCACGCCGTTGAAGGCGGGGTAATGCGTCGGGTCGAGATCGGTGCCTTTGCGGAAGGCGGTGAGCGCGTCTTCGTATCGCTTGAGCCGGAAGAGGCCCGAGCCCAGGCGCTCGTAGACGATCGCCGTGGGTTCGAGGATCACCAGCTGATCCAGCGCCCCCACCATCTCGGCGTATCGCTGAAGCTGGTTGAGCGATTCGGACATGTTGAGCAGCAGCCCGGGGGTGGGCGCGTCCATCAGCTCGGCGGCTTGTTGATACTCGATCACCGCTTCCTCGTGCTGGTCGAGTGCGGCGTACAGATTGCCCAGATGCATACGGGCCCGCCCGCTCGGCGGCTCGCTCTTCACGGCCCGCTGGCCATACGGAAGCGCCTGCTCAGCCCGGCCCATCTCCAGCAGCACGATCGAGATGCCCAGATTCGCGTCGTAGGACGCGGGGCGGATCGACAGCGAACGCAGGAAGGCACGGTTTGATTCTTCCAGCGCCCCCAGCTTGTGCAGCACCTGCGCGTGCCTGAACTGGGCCATGAAGTTCCGCGGCTCATTACGGACCGCCAGCGCGTACTGGCGTTCGGCCTGCTCGTACTGTGCCAGCTCCATGAAGATATCGCCCGACTCGAGATACGCCGGGGTGAACTGTGGGTTGAACGCGATCGCGTTCTCCAGCTCGCGCAGGGCCGCTTGCAGATCACCGGCGGCGTGCAGTTGCACGGCCTGCGCGAAGCTCGCCTCCTCGCGTGAATCGGGCTTGGAGGCCCGATCGCTGACGATCGTAAGTTCGACCTGCGGCTCTTGGGTCTGCGTCGGGTTGCGCCGCTGATCGACGATACGCATGCCCGAATTGGTCTCGATCACCATCGGCTTGTCGATGCCCGACTTCGCCGGCTGCTCGGGCTGGCGCTGGGCCAGACGCTGGCGGGCGAGCCACTCACTCTGCGACTCGCCGACACGGCGGTCCGCGTTTGGAAGCTCGCGCTCCTGCCCCGTCTGGGCTTGCTGGGTCTGGGCCTGTTGGTTCTGGGCCTGTTGGTTCTGGGCCTGTTGGTTCTGGGCCTGATTGTCGGCTTGTCGCTGCTCACGCTCGGCGGCCCGCTGGGCCCGGCGCTCACGGATGGCCTGGCAGCCGCCGGCGGTGCTCATCAGCAGCACGGGACTGAGCAGCATCGCGGAAACGAGCACACAACGGGCGAGGGGACGATTGAGTGGGGTTCTGTGCATGGGTTTGTGTACGGGCGTGTGTCCCGCGGGGTTCGACTGGTGATCGGGTTCGATGAATTGGTCCATGACTGATCTTATCGGCAATCGCAGCGTGATACACTCACAGAACCCTCAGGAGCTACCCAATGACGCACAATCAGCCGCTCAAAGGTCGTGTCGCACTTGTCACCGGGGCCAGCGCGGGGATCGGGCAGGCCATCGCCCTGGATCTGGCCGCACGCGGCGCCGCAGTCGTCCTCAACGCGCGGCGTGAGTCCCGCCTCGACGAGCTCGCCCAGCGCATCACCGATCAGCACGGCATGATCGACAACAAACCACGCGCCGTCGGGGTGCCGGGCGACGCAAGCGACGACGCCACCATCGACGCCATGCTCGACGCCGCACAGGAGCACTTCGGGAAACCCGCGGACCTGATCATCGCCAACGCCGGGCGCGGGCTCAACGGCTCGGTCATGACCTCCGACACCACCAAGTGGGAAGAACTGCTCCAAACCAACCTGCTGGGTGTCGCCAAGCTCATCCGCCGCTCGGGTGAGCAACTCCTCAAACTCAACGAATCCCGCGACTGGTCCAAGCACCCCACCGATATCGTGGTGCTGGGCTCGACCGTGGGTCGTCACATCTCGCCGTTCTCGTCGATGTATGGCGCCACCAAGTTCGGCGTGCACGCGTTGGCCGAAGGTGCCCGACGCGAGCTGGGCCCCAAGGGCATCCGGGTCTCCCTCATCGAGCCGGGCATCGTCAAGAGCGAGTTCCAGAGCGTGGCGGGCTATGACCCGGAATCGTTCGGTCAGCTCATGGACAAGTACGCGCCGGTGCTGGTGCCCGAGGATGTGGCGCGAACGATCGGCTTCATCGTCTGCCAGCCGGCGGGCGTACATGTGTGCGATCTGGTGATCAGGCCGACGCGGCAGGATTATCCATAAATCCGCTTCGACTTATCCTGAGCAGCCTGAACCGAATGATTCGAGAAATGCGCTCACATCCAAAAAGTTGAACACGCCGTCGCCGGTGAGGTCTGCGGCCGGATCAGCATCGTTATACGCTGAAAGAAAGGCGAGGACATCGAAGGCATCGGTGCTACCGTCACCATTGAAGTCGGCAACACACCGCGGGCAATCGCTCAGGTCCACAATCTGCACACCATTCAAGCCATCGGAGATGTACGCCATCGTATCGACGACGCTCACCTCCCATGCTCGACCCAATGTGTCGTACATGGCTTGCAGCTGCGGGTTGTATGGGTCTGTGATATCAACGATCTGAACGCCTGACCAGGAATCTGCGATGTATGCCTTCGTACCATCAATCGTGATGTGCCTCGCATCGCCTGGCGAGTCAAAGGACCCAATCTGGGTCGGATCTGTTGGATCGCTGATATCGATGATCTGAAGACCAGAAACCCCATCCGCGACATATGCAGTGCTCCCGACGACTTCAATGCCATACGCGGTTCCGGGTGTGTCATGCGTACCCAGTACCTGAGGGATCAATGGATTGCTCACATCGTATATGCGGAGCCCGGATGCACTTTCAGCTACATACGCGACATCACCGACCACGACGATGTCGTTCACTGAGTCGATCGTGGGCAGTCCGCCAAGCAACCGAGGCGCACTGGTATCACTCGCATCGAAAATGAAAAAACCGTACTGAGTTCCGGCGAACAGGGTCTGATCATCGACATAGATATTCGTGAAGTTATACCCAGAAGAGCTAAACTGACCGAGCAAGGTTGGGAGTCCGGGATTGCTCACCTCAAGAATGAGCAGCCCTGAGTACGACCCCGCAACATAGACGATGTTTTCACGGGCAACAACATCCATTACGCCCCAAAGCTGATCGTATTCGCCTAAAATTCCCGGGCTTGTTGGATCTGTGATATCAATCACACGAAAGTCGCCGCCTACGCCAGCATACATGATCGTTTCATCTACAACGAGCGTATTCGCCGCCCCTGCTAACTGGAACGAACCCAGAAGCGCTGGTTCAGGGTGTGGGTTTACATCAACGATCCGCAGGCCGTGCTCACCATTCGCGGCGTACACAGCGGCCCCATCAACCGCCAGCCCCTCGATCTGCCCCCATGAATCGTACACGCTCATCAACACGGGCGACTCTGGCTGTGTCACATCCACAGCAACAAGCCCGATCGATCCGCTCAGGTAAGCAGTGGAGTCAGCAACGCGTACATGATTCACACTTCCAGCTACTTCTTTGAATAAACTGAGTAGTGAGGGTGCCAAGGGGTTGTTCACATCGATAATTTGTAGACCTGCGTTCTCACCAGCGACATACGCGACCGAATCACGCACAACAACATCCTTCGCGGCACCGGTTGTATCCAACGAACTGAGCAGAGTAGGGCTTGAAGGATTACTCACATCGAGAATCTGAAGCCCGTAATCGTAGTCCGCAACATACGCGACAGATCCGACAACCTGAATGCTCCGAGCCAAGCCTGGGGTGTTGTAACTACCGATCAACTCGGGTGACGAGGCTTGACTCACATCAACTACCTGAAGACCTGCACCACGATCTGCAATGTAGGCGATTGATCCAACGACTACAACATTCTGGGCAAAGTCTGGTGTGTCGTACACCCCTAGATTTCTTGGTGAGCTTGGGTCGCTTACATCGATGATCCGAAGCCCTTCAAAGCCATCCGCGAGATACGCGGTTGTGCCGTTTATGGTGACACCTGAAGTAAACCCAGATGTTTCGATAGATCCCAAGAAGATGGGCAACTGTGGGTTGCTGACATCGAACAGTTGAAGCCCGCTGTCTTGATCGATGACATACGCCGTAGAGCCAACAACGGCCACTTCCAGTGTTGAACTGACCGTATCAATCAGCCCGATAGAGTCTCGCGCTTGACACAACACACCATCCGACAGAGCAGGCGATGCACACAACCCCACCGCTGCAAGAACGGCCGTTTGGATAAACACCTTTGATTGAGACATGAACTACCCCCTTGTTTAGGCCCGCAAATCGGATTCAGACCATTTCATACCGATACGCACTCCAACGCATCTGGATGCGGTGCGCATAGCGATTTCAGAACACAGCCTGAAAGATAAAACATGAAATGCATTTACACCAAGTGTCACGATTCGAGCCAGAAAGAAAGTAAAAACTCATCACCGACCCAGAAAATGCCCCGGCACATCCCCGAAATCAGCCCGGATCACCGAGCGGATGCCGCCTCGGCCCTTCCAGTTGGTCTCGATCTGCAGCCACACCGGGTCGGTCGCCTTCACCAGATCGTCGCGGATGGTGTTGGTGACGGCCTCGAAGTAGATGCCCTCGTTGCGGAACGAGTGGTAGTAGAGCTTGAGCGATTTGAGCTCGATGCACACGCCGCCGGTGCTGGCGGGCTTGGGCATGTAACGGAGCGTGATCACGCCGAAATCCGGGTGGCCCGTCATTGGGCACACGCTGGTGAATTCCTCGGCGATGTGCTCGATCACGAAGGGCGAATCCGACGGGGTCGGGAAGACTTCAAAGAGTGATGGGTCAGGCATGAAACCAGCATAGGCGCTCCCTGCTGAGTCCTGTATACAAGCATGAAAAAGGGCGTCCACGAAAAAAGGGCGTCCCGCGTGGGGACGCCCTTGTGATTGAATCGCAGTCTGCCGATCAGCCCTCGGTGGTCTCGGCGGCTTCGGGCGAGCCCTCGCCGACCATGACATCCTTGACTTCAACCTGCGGCTTGGTTTCGAACGAATCTTCAACCATGTCGTCGAGGTTGTCGAGATCATCGAGATCGTCGTAGAAATCGTCGTCGGCCATGGCCTCTTCGAGTTCTTCGGGCGACACGAGGGTCTTGACGCGAATGTCCTGGTACTTGCGGAAGCCGGTACCAGCGGGGATCAGGTGGCCCAGGAGCACATTCTCCTTGAGGCCAACCAGCTCGTCCTCGGCACCACGCAGCGATGCTTCCGTGAGCACCTTGGTGCTCTCCTGGAACGATGCGCCCGAGAGGAACGAATCGCTCGAGAGCGCGGCCTTGGTGATGCCCAAGAGCAGGGTGCGACCCGCGGCGGGGCGTGCACGCTTGGTCTTGGCGATCTCGCCGCCCTCGGCCTCGGCCTTGGCGTTCGCTTCCTTGACCACATCCTTCTCCAGCAGATCGCCCACACGGAGCGGGGTGCTGCCGGCATCGGTCACGCGAACCATGTTCGCGATCTTGTTGTTGGTCTGGCGGAAGGTGAACTTGTCGACGATCTCGTGCGGGAGCAGCTCGGTGTCGCCCGGGTTCTCGACACGCACCTTGCGGAGCATCGCCGAGAGCACCATCTCGATGTGCTTATCGTTGATGGGCACGCCCTGTGCGCGATACACATTCTGCACCTCGTCGAGCATGTACTGCCAGAGGGCCTCTTCGCCACGGATCTTGAGGATGTCGTGGGGAACCAGCGGCCCTTCGGTCAGCGGGTCGCCCGCCTGCACGAAGTCGCCCGCGTGGACCAGCAGCGCCTTGTCGTTGGGCACATGGTGATCCTTCTCGATGCCCGAGTCGGACACCACGCGGATCGTCATCTTGCCCTTGCGCTTATCGCTGAGGATCTCGATCACACCCGAGATCTCGGACATGAACGCGGGGTCCTTGGGCTTGCGTGCCTCGAAGATCTCGGTCACGCGGGGCAGACCACCGACGATGTCCGCCGAACCAGCCGCCGAACGCGGCTGACGCGCGATCATGTGGCCCGCTTCGATCGCCTGGCCGTCGGTCACTTCCAGACGCGCCTTGGCGGGCAGGTAGTGGAAGTCGAGGATGTTGCCGTCCGCGTCCACAATGTTGATCTGCGGGTGCAGATCGCCCTTGTGCTCGATGACAACCAGCGCCTTCTGTCCGCGGCCGGCGTCTTCTTCACGCACGGTCTCGCCGATTTCGATATCGACGAACTCGACGCGACCGGGCTTCTCGGCGAGAATCGGCGTACGGTGCGGGTCCCACTTGACCAGGGTCGAGCCGCGTTTGATGCTGTCGCCTGACTTGGCGTAGATGAACCCGCCGTAGGGGATCTTGGTCTTCTCAAGTTCCTTGCCGTCATCGTCAAGAATCGCAAGCTCGCCGTTTCGCTTGAGCGACACGCGGCAATCGTTGCCATCCTCGTCCTTGACCGCGACCTCGTTACAGTCGCGGATCAGCACGGTACCGTTATTGAGCGCACGATACTCGGTGTCGACCACCGCACGCGTGCCGATACCACCGGAGTGGAAGGTACGCATCGTCAGCTGGGTGCCGGGCTCACCGATCGACTGGGCACCGATGATGCCCACGGCCATGCCCTCTTCAACGAGCTTGCCCGTTGACATGTCCATGCCGTAGTCGAGCACCGAGCAGCCCGTGGGCGACTCGCTGGTCAGCGGGCTGCGAACGAGCACAGCGTCGATGCCGATCTCTTCGATGCGCATAGCGGCCTCGACCGAGATCATCTCGTTTGCTTCAACGATCTTGTCACCCGATTTGGGGTCGGTGATCGTGTTGACAGCGACACGCCCGTAGACCTGGTCACGCAGCGGGACATCGATCTGCTCGCCCTTGTAGATGGCGCGCTTCAGGATGCCGCGGCGTGAGCCGCAGTCGTGCTCGCTGACGATGATCGACTGGGCGACATCGCACAGCTTGCGGGTCAGGTATCCCGAGTCTGCCGTCTTGAGCGCGGTGTCTGCAAGACCCTTGCGTGCACCGTGGGTGGACGAGAAGTACTCGAGAATGTGCAGACCCTCGCGGAAGTTCGCGCGGATCGGGGTTTCGATGATCTCGCCGCTGGGCTTGGCCATCAGGCCTCGCATACCCGCGAGCTGCTGCATCTGGCTGACATTACCACGAGCACCCGAGTCGCTCATGAGATACACCGGGTTGAGGAACGCCTTGCCCTCTTTCTCGGTGATGCTCGCGTACGAGCCGTCCTCGTGGCGGCGGTCGTTCTTGAGCGTCTCGATCAGCACGACCGTGAGTTCTTCGCGGCAATGCGACCAGATGTCGAGCAGCTGGTTGTAGCGTTCGCGTTCGGTAATGATGCCTCGGTCGAAGTTCTTCTCGACACGGTTCACCTTTGTCTGCGCCTCATCGAGAAGAGCGGTCTTCTCCTCGGGGATGCGCAGGTCGGTGATGCCGAACGAGAGGCCCGCGAGGGTTGCGTTCTTGAAACCGATGTTCTTGAGGTCGTCGAGCAGGTTGATCGTTGCGACACGATCGCAGAACTCGTACGTATCATCGATAACGCGTGCGCAGCCCTTCTTGCCGATCGCACAGTTGTAGAAGGGCATGCCCTCGGCGAGGATCTCAGAGAACATGACGCGGCCAACGGTCGTGATCAGGCGTCCGTTCTCGGGCATCGCCTCGATCGGGCCGCGTTCTTTGCGTACGACCTTGTCGAACCCGGTCAGACGCACCGAGATCAGATCGTGGATGCCGATCTTCTTGCTGTCGAACGCCATGATCGCCTCGTGGCGATCCTTGAAGCGTGGGATGTCCTTCTCATCGACGGCCATCGGGTCGAGCAGCGTCGTGGTGATGAAGTACACACCCATGACGATGTCCTGCGACGCGTTGATGATGGGCGAGCCGTTGGCGGGCGAGAACACATTGTTGGTCGAGAGCATGAGCACATGCGCCTCGGCCTGGGCCTCGATCGACAGCGGCAGGTGGACGGCCATCTGGTCGCCGTCGAAGTCAGCGTTGAAGCCGCCACAGACAAGCGGGTGCAGCTTGATCGCGTTGCCTTCGACCAAGACCGGCTCGAACGCCTGGATACCCATGCGGTGGAGCGTCGGTGCACGGTTGAGCAGCACCGGGTGCTGGTAGATCACCTCTTCGAGGATGTCCCAGACCTCCGAGTCACGACGCTCGAGCATCCGCTTGGCGCTCTTGATCGTGTCGGCCAGCCCGTGCTCCTTGAGCTTGCGGATGATGAACGGCTGATAGAGTTCGAGCGCGATCTTCTTGGGCAGACCGCACTGGTTGAGCTTGAGTTCGGGGCCGACCACGATGACCGAGCGGCCCGAGTAGTCCACACGCTTGCCCAGCAGGTTCTCGCGGAAGCGGCCCTGCTTGCCCTTGATCATGTCGGTGAGCGACTTGAGGGCACGCGACGAAGAGCCGAGCACAGGGCGGCGGCAGCGGTTGTTATCAAACAGCGCGTCGACCGCCTGCTGAAGCATGCGCTTCTCGTTGCGGATGATGACCTCGGGTGCGTTGAGGTCCATCAGCTTCTTGAGCCGGTTGTTGCGGTTGATGATGCGACGGTAGAGATCGTTGAGGTCGCTGGTCGCGAAGTTGCCCGATTCGAGCAGCACCAGCGGACGCAGGTCCGGCGGGATCACCGGGATCACATCCATCACCAGCCACGCCGGGTCGTTCTCGCTCAGGCGAACCTGCTCGACGAGCTTGAGCCGCTTGGCCAGGTCCTTGGTCTTCTGCTTGCTGCGGGTCGCCGCAAGCCCGGCGCGGATCTCGTCGGCGATCGCGTCCAGATCGAGCTGGTCGATCAGCTCACGCACGGCCTCGGCGCCCATCATGGCGGTGAACTCGTTGCCGTACTGCTCGAGGGCGGCGCGGTGCTCGTCCTCGGTCATGACCTGCTTGTAGGTCAGCTCGGTATCACCCGGGCGGGTGACGACATAATCCTGGTAGTAGATGATCTTCTCAAGATCGCTGGTCTTCATGGCCAGCAGCGTGCCCAGACGGCTCGGTAGCGACTTGAAGAACCAGATGTGCACGGCGGGCGCGGCCAGGTTGATGTGGCCCATGCGCTTGCGACGCACGCGCGAGTGGGTCACCTTCACACCACAACGGTCACAGATGTAGCCCTTGTACTTGGTCCCGCGGTACTTGCCGCAGGAGCACTCGTAGTCGCGCTCCGGGCCAAAGATCCGCTCACAGAACAGGCCGTCCTTTTCGGGGCGGTAGGTTCTGTAGTTGATCGTCTCGGGTTTCTTCACCTCGCCGTAGGACCAGGCCCGGATGTCGTTTGGCGACGCCAGGGTGATCTTCACCGACGAGTAGTCATTGACGCGGTCGTATACGCTCTCAGCCATTATTGCGGCCTTTCTCTAATCGAACGCTTCGATAAAGCGAGTTATCTCGTTCCTGTTGAATGTTGGCCAGCTTCGCCTTTGCACCGAGTTCACCCAAGTAGTTCAAGGGAATCTCAATGACGATTCCGAAATACCACTTGTTCGACGCGAACTCTTCATTCACGGCACTTGCCAAATCTTGGAACAATCCCTCGCAATCAAACCAATCCTGAGTATCTTCTTTGGCTTGTAACTCGATGAACAACTTCCAGTCTGATTGTGCTCCATGTACTCTGGAAACCTCAAACTCTTTCGGGAGTAGTTCTCGCTTACGCACCAACTGTTTCTCTAAGAACCGAATCACCTTTTTGATGTAGGCGTCACGATTCATAGCCAAATCTCTTACAACAGACTCCCGCCCTCAAGCTGCTTCTTCTCGAGTGTCAGGTTCATACCCAGGCCCTTGAGTTCGTTGCAGAGCACATCGAACGCGACGGGCATGCCCGCCTCGAGCTTGTTGGTGCCCTTGACCATCGACTCGTAGATCTTGGTACGACCTTCCACATCGTCGGACTTCACCGTCAGCAGCTCCTGCAAGATATAGGCGGCCCCGTACGCTTCAAGCGCCCAGACCTCCATCTCACCGAAACGCTGACCGCCCGTGCGTGCCTTGCCACCCAGCGGCTGCTGCGTGATGAGCGAGTACGGCCCGGTTGCACGCGCGTGGATCTTGTCATCCACGAGGTGGTGCAGCTTGAGCATGTACATGAAGCCCACCGTGGTCTTCTGATTAAACGGCTCGCCCGTGCGTCCGTCGTACAGCTGGATCTTGCCGCCTGCGGGCATCTCGGCCAGCAGCTCGCGTGGATGGGGCCAGGTGCCCTTCTCCTCGCACTCGGCCCAGCGGTTGCGAACATATTCGTTCGCCTCCCGCACGGCGGCGTGGATCTCCTCTTCGCGGGCACCGTCGAACACCGGGCTGACGGCCTGGAAGCCGAGCACCTGCGCGGCCCAACCGAGGTGGGTCTCAAGGATCTGACCCACATTCATGCGTGAGGGCACGCCCAGCGGGTTGAGCAGCACATCGATCGGTGTGCCGTCGTCCATGAAGGGCATGTCGGCCTCGGGAACCACGCGGGCGATCACGCCCTTGTTGCCGTGACGGCCGGCCATCTTGTCGCCCGCGGCCAATGTCCGCTTGGTGGCGATGTAGACCTTGACCATCTCGAGCACGCCGTTGGGCAGCTCGTCGCCGCGCTTCATGTGCGCGACCTTACGCTGCTTCTCGGCCTCGACGGCTTCGATACGCGGCCAGTACTGACGGTACACCGTCTCGGCCTCGTCCTTGGTGTCTTTGCTGCCCTTGATCCACTTCACATTGAAGGTCTTGATCTGCTCGATGATAACCTCGGGGATGTCCGACGCACCGACCTTCTGACGGGTCATGGGGTCGACCATCTCGGTCCCGACGACCTCATTGATCGCGACAGTCATCTCCTTGAAGAGCTTGATCGCCGCGGCATCCTGCTCGGCTTCGTACGCCGTGATCTCTGCCTTGAGGGTCTTCTTCTGCGACTCGTTCATGTGAACGCGGCGCGAGAACTTCTTGGTGCCGATGACGATGCCGTTGGTGCCGGCGCTGACCTCGAGCGAGTCGTTCTTCACATCCTCGCCCGCACGACCGAAGATCGCGTGCAGCAGCTTCTCTTCCGGCGTCAACTCGGTCTTGCTCTTGGGCGAGACCTTGCCGACCAGAATATCGCCGGGGCCCACGCGAGCACCGACACGGATGATCCCGCTCTCGTCGAGGTTGCGCAGCATGCGCTCGCTCACATTGGGGATATCGCGGGTGAACTCTTCGCGCCCGAGCTTGGTCTCGCGGACCTCCACATCGAACGCATCGATGTGGATGCTCGTGAACGCGTCGTCCTTCACCAGACGCTCGCTGATCACGATCGCGTCCTCGAAGTTGTACCCGTCGAAGGTGTTGAACGCGATGAGCGGGCTGTGCCCGATCGCCAGCTGGCCGTTGAGCGTCGAAGCGCCGTCGGCGATGACCTGCCCCTCCTTCACCTTCTGGCCCTTCTTGACGATGGGCTTCTGGTTCTGACAGGTGCGCTCGTTGAGACCCACGAACTTGCGGAACACATACTCGTCCGCGTTGTCGATGATGATGCGTTGCGCGTCGACATAGGTCACGGTGCCCGAGCGCTTGGCGCGGATCAACATGCCCGAGTACTTGCCGACCTCGGTTTCCATACCCGTTGCAACGCATGGCGGATCAACCTTGATCAGCGGCACGGCCTGACGCTGCATGTTGCTGCCCATCAACGCCCGGTTCGCGTCGTCGTGCTCAAGGAACGGGATCAGCGACGCGGAGATGCCCACGAGCTGCTTGGGAGACACATCGACATAGTCGATCTGGTCGGGCTTGAGCTCGGCGATCTCGCTGTCGGCGCGAGCGAGCACAAGGCCCTTCTTGAACTGGCCCTGCTCGTCGAGCGCATCAGCCGGTGCGAGCACCGAACGGATCTCCTCGTCGGCGCGAAGATCAACCACCTTGTTGGTGACTTGACCGTTCTCGACCACGCGGTACGGCGTACGCAGGAAGCCGTACTCGTCGACCGTCGCATAGATACCAAGCGAACAGATCAGACCGATATTCGTGCCTTCGGGCGTCTCGATGGGGCACACTCGACCGTAGTGCGAGGTGTGCACATCTCGAACCTCAAAGCCGGCACGCTTGCGGTTCAGACCGCCCGGGCCAAGCGCCGAAAGACGACGCTCGTGCACCAGCGTGGACAGCGGGTTGGTCTGGTCAACCACCTGCGAAAGCTCGCTGCGACCAAAGAAGAAGTCGATCGCGCTGCTGATGGACTTGGAGTTCACCAGATCCGCGATCTTGGCAACCTCCTCGGGGTCCTTCACGCTCATGCGTTCCTGCACCGTGCGGCGCAGCTTGAGCAGACCCTTGCGCACCTCTTCGACCGCCAGCTCATCGAGCGTGCGCAGACGACGGTTGCCCAAGTGATCGATGTCATCGACATACGCGACCGAACGGCCCGTCTCGGGGTCGATGCGGTTGCTCCGCAGGTCGAGCATGTACTGCACGACCTTCAGGAAGTCGATGCCCAGCAGGAACAACTGATCCTCGGGGATGTCCTGGATATCAAACTTGCGGTTGATGCGGAAACGCCCCACCTTGCCCAGGCGGTAGCGGTTATCGTCGAAGAACTTCTCGTGGAAGAGCTGCTTGGCCTTGTCGACCTGCGGCGGGTTGCCCGGGCGAAGTCGCGAGTACACCTTGAGCATCGCGCGATCGTAATCGCTCTCAACATGGGGCACATCGTCGAACTGCTCGAGCTTCTCTTCGGCGATCGTGTTCAGAATCAGCGAGTCGCTGGGGTTCTGAACCACCTTGATCGTCTTGAGCGCCGAGGCCTTGATCGCTTCGGCGGCTTCTTCACCAATCTGGCAACCGACATGCACCAGCTCCTCGCCGGTCTCGGTGTCGATGATCGACGCCGCGGCCCAGTCCTCGGGGTGCACATCCTTGGCCTTGATCTCGGCAACCTCATAAAAGAGGCTGATGATCGCGTCGGTGCTCGCGACCGACTCGTCGAGACAACGCAGGAAGGTCGTCGCGGTGAGCTTGGTGCTCTGATCGATGCGCATCGCGAGCACATCTTTCTTGGTCACTTCAAGCTCGATCCACGAGCCGCGCTCAGGGATGATGCGGGCGCTATGCAGCGGGCGGTCGCCCTCGCTGCTCACGATCGAGAAGTCCACACCGGGTGAGCGGTGCAACTGCGAGACGATGACGCGCTCGGCGCCATTGACGATGTACTCGCCGCCGCCCATCATCACCGGGAACTCGCCCAGGTAGATATCCTCTTCAGGAAGGTCGCCGTGTGTCTCACGCTTGAGGCGCAGACGGAGCCGGAACGGGAACCCGTAGGTCAGCCGCAGCTCACGACACTCGTCAGATGTATAGCGAGGCTGCTCAAGCGAGTAGCTCACATATTCAAGTGACATGGTCTCGTCGTACGATTCAATCGGGAAGATCTCACGCAGCAACGCTTCGAGCCCAAGCTCGCCGTTGCGGCTGTCAGGGTCTTTGTCATTTTGCAAGAAGCGCTCGTACGCGGCTTCCTGAACCTGCCAGAGATCGGGAATCTTCGTCGTGTCGCCTCGTTTTGCGAAACTCCGAACGCTGCGGGTACGCTCCATATCGCGCACTTTGGTCGCTGCCATCCAAGCACCTCGTGATGGTTCTGATCACAATCGGCGCAAGTCGTGCACCGATCGGGATATCTGTTAATTGTCTGGTATGCCCATACCGTCTTGGCCTGCACGCCGTTGAAGAAGACCAGATAAATATTCTAGCCCTTCCAGCGCAACAAAGCCACCCGGCACTCAATTTGCTCGCATTTGCGGGCTAATCGACCTGCAGGGCTTCTTTAGACGCGATCAGCAGAAGCGATTTTGCCTCATTGATCCTCGATACCAGAAACCAACAACTACGCTACTGATTCGTTCACCACCGACCGAACAGTTTCCGAGCACTGCCGAAAACTTAAACGGGCGGACTTTTACGCTCACATGTCCCCTCGAGAGGAGGCACCACACCGCTCCCGAGCCAAACAAACGCCCCGCATCTCTGCAGAGCGTTTGATCTGCTTGAAACCCCCACATCAGGGGGTCAATATCAATATCAGGCGATTTCGACTTCAGCGCCGGTTTCTTCAAGCTTGGACTTCACATCTTCTGCCTCGTCCTTGCTCACGCCTTCCTTGACCTTGGCGTTGGCTTCCTCTGCCATGGTCTTGGCTTCCTTGAGGCCCAGGCCGGTGATCTCGCGGATCGCCTTGATCACCTGGATCTTGTTGCCGCCGGGGCTCTTGAGGATGACATCGAACGAGGTCTTCTCGGCCTTCGCGCCGCCCTCGTCGCCACCGCCAGCGGGGGCCATCATGACCGCGCCACCTGCTGCGGCTTCGATGCCGTAGGTTTCCTTCATGTAGTCGCCGAGATCGACGGCTTCCTTGAGGGTCAGGCCCGAAAGCTCATCGCCGAGTTTGCTGATCTTTGCGTCAAATGTCTTGGTTGCTTCGTCGGACATGGTCCAACTCCTTCGTTTCTCAATGCACGCGATGTGACTCGCACGCCAGACTCGTTCACCCAAGAGGGATCGAACCGTTCGATTCTTTAACCCATCCCGCTCGATATCGCGCGAGGATTCATAGGGCCAGTCGGGTGACAACGGGTTTCATGAACGATCGCGCCATGAAGGAGCGATCGAGATTCTCAGACTTGATCTCAGACCTTGGCGATCGCTTCGCCGCTTTCGAGCTTCTCTTCGATCGCCTTGATGATGCCGGCCAGACCAGAGCCGGGGCCCTTGATCGCACCGACGAGCTTGCGGCCAGGACCGAGGATGAGCGCGACATCCTGAGCGATCGCTTCGTCGCGGGTCGGGAACTTGCTCAGCGCCTTGACCCCCGCTTCGCCCTCAAAGAGCATGCCGTCGAGGACGGCACCCTTGAGCTCGATATCGGGGAACTTCTTGAGCAGTGCAACGATCTCGCGAGCGACATCGACCACCGACTCTGCGCCGTATGCAAGAGCCGTTGAGCCCTGCATCACTTCCTTGAGCGGCGAAAGATTGGTCTCGCCGAACGCTTGCCCAAAGAGCTTGTTGCGTACAACGGTGACCTTGATCTCTTTTTTCGAAAGACCCGAGCGGATCGCGTTGGTGTCGTTGGACTCGATCCCACGCAGCCCGATGGCCAGCGCGTTCTCGTTGTCGCCCAGCAGCTCGCGGTACTCCGAGATCATCATTTCCTTGACAGGCTTACTCATGATAATCCTCCTTATTCCGCCGCTACTGCGGTCTTGATCTGCACACCGGGGGTCATCGTCCCGCTCACGGTGATACGCTTGACATACTCACCACGGACAGTCGCAGGGCGTGCCTTCTCGATTGTCTTGTAGAAGTGTTCGTAGTTTTCCATCAGGTCCGCCTCGCTGAAGCTCATGCGTCCGATCACGGCGTGCACATTGCCGCCCTTGTCCGCACGATATTCAACCTTGCCCGCAGCAAACTCGCCCACCGCTTCCGCGACCTTGGGGGTCACGGTGCCGTTCTTGGGTGAGGGCATCAGGCCCTTGGGACCCAGCACGCGACCGAGCTTGGAGATCACACGCATCATGTCGGGCGAAGCGATCGCGACATCGAAGTCGAACCAGCCGCCGTCAACCTTCTGCATCAGATCCTCGCCGCCCGCCTCAACCGCGCCAGCGGCCTTGCAGTCAGCGACCTGCGCCGAGTCACAGAACGCGATGACGCGCTTGGCCTTGCCGATGCCCTTGGGCAGCGACACCGAGCCACGCACCATCTGGTCCGCGTGCTTCACATCCACACCAAGGTGCATGCAGACCTCGACGGCCTGATCAAACTTGGTGGGGACAAACTTCTTGAGCGTCGAGAACGCCTCGTTGGCTTCGAGAGCCTGCTTGGGCGCGATCTTCGCGTTTTCTTTATCTCGCTTTGACTGTGCCATCGATCAGCCCTCCACCACATCAACGCCCATGGAACGGGCTGTGCCTGCGATGATCAGTGCGCCAGCATCGAGATCGTGCGAGTTGATGTCCGCACCCTTCTCTTCAGCGATCTTGCGACACTGCGACATCGTGATCTTTCCGACCTTCTTCGTGTTGGGCTCGCCAGAGCCCTTCTGAATGCCGGCGGCTTCCTTGATCAGCACGCTCGCGGGCGAGGACTTGATCTCGAACTCGAACGAGCGATCGTTGTACACCGTCACGATGCAACCAACGACCTTGCCGTTGAGTGCGCCGGTCGCGGCGTTGAACTGCTGGATAAACTGCCCGGGGTTCACACCCTTGGCACCCAGAACTGGGCCCAGAGGCGGTGCAGGCGTCGCCTGGCCACCGGGAGCCATGATCTTGAATCTTTGAGTGACTTCTTTGTCGGCCATGATTTCTCCACCTCCCACACTGAGCCGAGAAACCCCGGAAATCGCGTTTTCGGCCAGAAAACGCACTCAATGTGGTTATACGGTTGACGGACATACCCACAGCGCACGCGGTGAGTAGGGCCACGACTCTAGGCCTCGCGCCACCCACGGTCGAGTTGGTCCATCCCCAAATTCACACAATTCCTGCTCCAATCAGCAGTTCGGAGAAGATCGAATCAATCAACCAGCCCAAACGCTCGCGAGCCCGATAAACTCGGCAACACCCCGCAGCTCTACTCGTACAAGAGGTAGGTAGAGCAAATCATTTGCTCCGTGACACCTTCCGTTATTGGGCTTCATTTGTCGACTGTGACGATGACAGAACTTCGGCAAGCCCAAAACACATTGCCTTCACTGCCGTTCTTTCCCATCTTGTACACGCAATCCCCCCCCGAATCATGCCCACCTGCCAACTTTCAGGGCAATCAGGCGGCCCGATCGCCCGATACTGCACCAGGAGATACACCATGTCAACGATCACTTCCCCGATCAAACAACCCCTCCCCTGGACCCCACGCCTGCTCAAGCGACAAGCCCTCTCACTGCTCGCCTGCGGCATGATCGCCGTCTCCCTGAGCCCCAGCCAAGCCCTCGCCCAAGATTCGGACTCCTTCTGGACCCAGTTCGTCCCAAGCACCGACACCCGCCTCATCTTCGTCTCCAGCTCCGAAGGCAGCGACACCAACTCCGGCCTCACCCCCGACCGCCCCGTCAAATCCCTCGACCACGCCTACGACCTCCTCCGCGACGGCTACCCAGACTGGATGCTGCTCAAGCGGGGGGATGTGTGGTATGAGAGTTTGCGTTGGACTTGGGACAAAAGCGGTCGTGCCGAAGATGAAAAACTGATTGTCGGGGCATATGGGGAAGGGCGAGATCGCCCCCAGATTCGGCCGGCTGGCGATCGCAGAGGCGTAGGCACTGGGGGAGGCGATACGATCAGTCATGTCGCCTTCGTTGGCCTTCACTTTGAGCCGCACAACAGAGAACCCGACCAAGGTGGTGTCGGAATCGGCTGGGGCCGAGACGCAGAAGATATTCTCTTCGAGGACCTTTACATAAGCGGCTTCAAAGACAATATCACAATTCAACCCCACGCCGACGGCGTTTCGCTTCGCAACTTCCAGATCAACGGATGTGTCATCGTGGACGCATGGAACAACAGCGGCCACTCACAAGGGCTCTTTGCGAACAAGATTGACGGCTTAATAATCGAGAATAGTGTCTTTGATCACAATGGCTGGAACGTGGACATGGGTGCGGACCCAACTATATTTAACCACAATATTTATATCCAGCTTGGCTGCGAAGAAGTCGTTCTACGCAACAACACGATTGCAAATGGATCTTCGCACGGCGTTCAAATGCGCTCGGGTGGAGAGGTTTCCGGCAATATTTTCCTTCTAAACCCCATTTCAGTGCTCTTCGGCGGGGGATACAACCCAGACAACCCCATTCATGGAGCAATCAATGATAATCTGATACTTGACGGCAGAGATATGAGTAGCGATGCTCCTCGGGGATGGGCAATCGATGTCCAAAACGCTAATCCCGTGACTATTGAAAACAACTTCATCTTTAATAGTGAATTGGCCAATATGCCTCGCGGCCTACACATAACTGACAGCGATTCAACATATTTCGGAGTGCACAATGTCACAGTTGCCTCAAATATATTTGCATATTGGGCTAATCCACTAGTGCTCTCTGAGCAAAATCACAGCGGAATGTCAAATATTTTAATCGTCTCAAATACTTTCTTATCTGCAAGTGATCAACCTGGAGGCAGACTTGTTGACCTTCGGGATCCGAGTATACCAGATCTCGAGTTCAGTGCAAACTCTTATTACTTTGAAGAAAACGATTCGTTACTCTTTCGTGTTGATGGATCATTACGTGATTATTCGTATTGGCAAAACGATATTGAATCCACAAGCCAACGGCTTGACAACAGCGTGCCTCGTGAAAACCTAGGACTTTCAAGCTACTTCCAACACCTGGGCCAGGCTTGGGACAATGAAATCTTCCTCGAAAAGGAACGATCAATCTCCAGAAACTCCGAATACACTTCCCCACGGCAGGACATCATTCAGTGGCATCACCAACAGATCGAGCGCTAACTTGAATCCACGCCCTCTCCTAATAGCAGAAGCAGCCAACCCTACCTTTGTAAGCGTCCCTTTGGTAGGGTGGTCGCTTTCTACAGCAATTCAAAAGTCTTGCGATGCACACATTGTCACACAAATTCGCAATCGAGATTCTTTTTTAAGCAATGGAATGATCGAAGGGAAAGACTTCACCGCCATCGACTCTGAAAAGGTGGCCCGCCCGCTCTACCGCGTCAACAAAGTACTTCGATCATGCGGCCTCGGATGGACAGCCACAACTGCCATGGCGGCAATTAGCTACAAGTATTTCGAAAAACTAGTCGTGCACAAGTTTCGCGATCGCTTACTTGATAATGAGTTTGATCTTGTACACAGAATAACACCCCTCAGCCCTGCTATATCTTCACCCGCTTTAAGCTCCCTCTGCAATACCGCTAATGTCCCATTCATCTTGGGCCCTATCAACGGCGGCGTACCATGGCCCCAAGGCTACAAGCGATTGCAGTTTCAAGAGGGAGACTACCTATCTTCATTCAGAAACACTTTACTATTGAATCCAAATAGGGCCCGCACTTTGGCCAACTCAACTGCGATAATTGTAGGATCAAGCTACGCATTCGCGGACACACCTTCTAAGTATAGAAACAAAACAGTCTACTTGGCTGAAAATGCTGTGACGACTTGTGCCCAAACTCCTTCCGCCCTCGAAGCAGATCCTATCAGAGTTGTCTTTATTGGCCGACTTGTAAAACTGAAAATGGTCAGCTTGCTTATTTCAGCTGTTGCTGCACATTCCGCCAACCATTCGATAACACTTGATATAATTGGCGATGGCCCAGAGCGAGATGCCCTCGAAAAACAAGTGCGGGACCTTGATGCTTCACCGTGTATAAAGCTATTGGGCTGGGTAAAACATGATGAAGTCATTAAAAAATTATCTAGTTATCATATTTTAGGTTTTCCTAGCATCCGTGAGTTCGGAGGGGGGGTAGTACTCGAGGCCATGGCGTCAGGCGTCGTGCCTATTGTCGTTGATTATGCTGGCCCAAGCGAACTTGTTGATCACTCTACCGGCTTCAAAGTCCCACTCGGGAATCCTGACGAACTGACCAAATCGTACCAAAAAGTACTCCGGGAAATCCTTGAAAATCCCGATATGCTCGAGCCCATGCGCAGAGCATGCATCGAACGTGTCAAAGAGCATTTCACATGGGATGCCAAAGCACGCAAGGTACTCGAATTGTACAAATGGGTGCTCGGGCAGCGTGAAACGAATCCCGAAGAAGATCCGGGCTTCCTCTCGTTCATACCCGATAGATGAATAATGCCGAATAACTTTGCATTCTTCATCCTTTTCGCCTGGCCCCTGCTCATGCTCATAGCGGCCATGTTTATCCCCGTCCGCAAAGTCATTCTCATCTCCATCATCGGCGGCAACCTCTTCCTCCCCTCCACCGGCATCGCACTCCCCGGCTTCCCAAACTACACCAAGCTCCTCGCCGCCGGGCTCGGAGCACTTATCCCGGCCTTCTTCTTCGCCGCGCCAAAGCTCTTCTCCTGGCGTCCCAAACTCCTCGACCTCTTCTTCGTCGGCTTCCTGATTGCCCCCTCCATCAGCTCGCTCATCAATGGCCTTGGCCCGTACGATGCGACTTCCACCTTTGTCAACCGCTTTCTCGAATGGGGCGTCGCCTACTGGCTCGGTCGGGCGCTCTTCACTGAGCTGGCTGCCCTACGCGATATCTGCGTCGCCGTGGTCGTCAGCGCCATGGCCTATGCGCCACTATGTCTCTACGAAATCGTGATGAGCCCTCAGCTCAGCAAAATGATCTATGGTTTCTTCCCTTCATCTTCTGCCTGGATCATGACCAAACGCATGGGCGGCTGGCGCCCGCAGGTGTTCATGTCGCACGGCCTCGCGCTCGCCGTCTGGATGGCCGCCGCTGCGCTCGTCGCCTGGATTCTCTGGCGATCACAGTCCATCCGAGCCATCTACGGCATCCCCATCAGCTGGATCGCCATCGGGCTCTTCGTGCTCACATTCATGCTCCGCTCCACCGGCGCGGCCCTGCTGTTGGTCGGCCTGATCGGTGCCGTCGAGTTCATCCAGATCACACGACTCCGCCCGATCTTGCTGATGATGGTTATTGTCCCGATGGGCTACATTGGCCTGCGAACCTTCGGCTGGGAAGGGCAGCAACTCACCAGTATGGCTGCGCTCATAAACGAAGATCGCGCGGGCTCGCTCAGCATGCGTCTCGAGAACGACCAGATGATCGCCGACAAAGCCATGCAAAAACCAGTCTTTGGCTGGGGCGGCTGGGGACGCTGGCGCGTCACAGACGACTATGGAAACGACATCACCGTCTCAGACAGTTGGTGGGCCATTCTGCTCGGATCCACTGGCGTCTTCGGCCTCCTGTGCACTTACGCCACCTTCGTTTCTCCGCTCATCCCGCTCACGCTTCATAAGTCCCGTCGGAGGATCTTCCAGGGTGCCAGCGGTGCCGCGTGGGCCATCGGCTTTGGTGTTCTGCTTTTCGTCATCGACACCCTGGCCAACGCCATGCCCAACACCTCATTCATGCTCATGGCTGCAACACTTGTTACGGTGTACCCGCTGGTAATCAAAGACGATCTCATCGCTACAAAGCGCCGCAGAGAGCAACTCACCGGGCAAGAAATCCAATCAAACCCTGAGCGCGTTCCGCTGGCAACTCCCATCAACGCACCGTAAGCGCCCCGCGCATCTGATCTGCGACCGCCGGATCGAGCCCGAGTCCCTCGGCTCGCTCGATCATCTTGAGCGCCGGGTCGTTGCGGCCCTCGCCCTGCATCAGCACCGCCACGCTCAACCACGCGCTTGCCGATGGGTTGCGGTGGCCCCAGCCGACGACATCGATCACGGCATCGCGCAGCTCGTGGGAATCGCCGCCGAAGAGTTCGACGG
Source organism: Phycisphaerales bacterium UBA1924 (assembly GCA_965283805.1). GTDB lineage: Bacteria > Planctomycetota > Phycisphaerae > Phycisphaerales > UBA1924 > UBA1924. The sequence goes on from CBDIPV010000001.1 coordinate 1,704,126, forward strand.
GGATCGTGTCATAGGCGAGCAGCGGGTCCTGGCTATGGGCGTAGCCGATCATCGCGACACCGTCGCCGCGTTGGCCGCTGCGAATCATCGCCAGCCCAAGCTCACGCATCGCCAGCCAGTCGCTGGGATATTCACTCAGGTGCGATCGGTATGCCTGGATCGCGATATCCGGCTGTCCGAGCGACATCTCAAGACGGGCGACCTCGACCGCAGACAAGGGGACCGCCTCGGGTAATGCCTCTTGGGCGACCTGCTGCGACGGCGGACCGGGCTGATCAACAAGCTCATCATTCACGCCGTACACCACGCCGCGATAGGTATCGGGGATCGAATAGTTCCACCAGCGATAGTTGTAGCGGCTCGAGTACCACCCATACCAGGGTGAGCAGTCCCAATACGCACCGCTCCAGCCGTACCAGTACACCGAGTACGATCCGTTCGTGCAGACATAATCGGTATACCCGTCGTTGTTGTAGTCGCCGTAGACATACCACCAGCCGCCGGGCGCATAGGTTGGATGCGACCAGAAGTTGATGTCGATATCGATATGCCAATCGTCATCGTAATGATCGTCGTGATAGCCATCGTGGTACCCGTCGTCGTAGCCATCGTGATAGCCGTCGTCATGGCCATCATTGTGGCCATCATTGTGGCCATCATTGTGGCCATCGTCATGATGATCGCCCGATTCGCCGGGGTGATCCTGCATCCGCCCGCCCACACCGGCCTTGCTACCCCCGCGGGCACGCTTGATAAAGTTGGTGCGTGCGCGATCAATATCGAAGTCGCCGGGCGTGCCGGCCTCCTTTTTGCTCGGCGTGACCTGTCCCGCCACGACCCCTTTTCGAACAACACCTTGCGACGGCGCACCGCTCACGCCCGTGACCGGACGGGGATTCACGCCGGGCTCGCCGGGTTGTGCTTGGCTCCCGCCGGGTTGGCCCGGACGTGGCTGCACTGGATCGGGCTGCGCCGGCCTGGGTTGTGTTGGCCGCGGTTGTGACGGCCTGGGCTGAACCTGACTCGGCTGCACGCGGCTCGGCTGGACGCGCGACGGCTGCACACGAGATGGCTGCACACGGCTTGGTTGGACCTTGCTGGGCTGCACCTGCGCAGGTTGAACTTTCGTTGGCTGGGTCTTGCTCGGTTGGGTCTGGCTCGGCTGGGTTCGGCTCGGCTGAACACGGGCCGGCTCGGGTCGCGCTGGCCGAGTCTGCGCCGGGCTGGTCCGCGCCGGCTGGGTCCGAGCGGGCTCGGTCCTGCTCGGAGTCGCCCGGCGCGAAGGTGTCGCCCGCGAAGGAGTCGCCCGGCGCGATGGTTGCGCCGACCGCGACGGGGTCGCGCTGCGGCTCGGGCTCGCGCGACGGCTCGGTGCGGCCTGACGCGTTGGGGTCGCTCGCCTGCGCGGCGCGGCCTGCCTGGACGCGGGTCGGCTTGCCGGACGAGCCGCAGGTTTCGCGGCTGGCTTGCTCGCAGATTTTTTCGCCGGCGAACTCTGCTTCTGCTTCGATGGCGCTTCTTCAGCGCTGGCCGATTCAATCACGCCCGCTCCGCCAAAGGCCGAACCAGCAAGCAGCATCAGCACCCCCAGCGTCCCTGAAATCAACATCCCGTTTGAGCGTCCCATGATCAATCCTTCCTTTGTACCGCATCTCTCTCGGCCTTGACCCCTCGCGACGCGATGGGCCTGTATTCACTATCCGTTCCGCATCGTACGAGGTTCCCACGCAGATTCGTTCGCTCGCACACGCCCAGAGCCCCACAAACGGGCCAAATCACGCTATGCTCGGGGCATGAGCATTCTTCGATCACGACGCGACGCCCCCACTGTTCCAAACTTACGCGCCGCTGCGTGCAGCGCGATCGCCATGTGCGTGGCGCTGAGCCTCAGCGCCGGCGCCTGCAACGCCCTGCGTGGTGGCGGCGGATCAGGCGGAACTTCGAAGGTTGTCTCGGATACAACCTCTTCGATCTACCAGACCAACCTCCGCACCCGCGTCTATTCCTATCACGACGATAACACCGCCGACATCTACCTCACCGACCTCACTGACGCGCAGCTGACATCGTTCTTCCAAAATAACGCCGATTGGTCTCAGATTTCAGGCACAATGGTCCAGATACACCTCTTTCTGGACCCCAAACCCGGCAGAACGCCCATCGAACCAACCGCCGCCAACGCCTCCATCCGCTATGTGATCATCAGCGCCGGCCAGGTGGGCATCTACGACGGTGCCGGGTTCATGCTCCCTGGGCAAAGACCCGGCAAAGACACAATCAGCGGCTCATTCAACGCCGCGCCTGTCCGTCTCACCCGAGCTACCGAGGGTTTCAGCGACCCGCTCACACCCGCCCGCGTCGATATGAGCTTCGATGCCAAACTCGATGAACTCGCATCACCAGAACTCCGTGCACGCATCGACGCGCTCGCCGCGATCACCAAGCCCGTTCGTGTCCCATGAGCAGCGAGCCAGCAACCAGTAACTAGCAACCAGCAACCTCAGCCATAGCGCAACGAAAAGCCCCGCGAGTCTGACTCGCGGGGCTTTGTAGATGTTCAAACATGTCAGATGCCAACGATGCCTTACGGGCAGCCAGCGTTGTACGAGTTGAGGAACGCACTCACATCAAAGAAGTCATAGACCCCGTTGTTGTCGAAGTCCGCCACCGGGTCCATGCTGTTGTACGCATTGAGGAAGAGCGAAACATCAAAGAAATCAAGCTCACCGTCGCCGGTCAGATCTGCCGGGCAGCCCGATTCACAAAGCTCACTCGAGATCGAGAACGCATCGATGCCCGCCTCGACGGTCGTGTCAACGCCCGCGTCGGTCACGGTGATGCGCATCTGGAAGAACTGCGTCAGATTGACATAGTCCCCGATGTTGTATGACAGCGGCTCCCATGAGCCGTTGGTGCTCAAGATGGTGTCCACCAGCGTGTAGCTGATCCCGAGGTTGTCGGTGAACTCAATCACCATCGAGTCGGGCGCCGTGCCCGTCATCCATGCCGACATCCGCAGCACAGGGTTTTCGATCCCGGTCAGATCGGTGATGGGCGAAGCAAGCACGACACCACCATTGTCGACATCGACACCGTTGTTGTTCGAGGTCACATAGCAGCGGCTCGAGCCGTCGGCATCACCGTCAGGGTCACCCAGGCCGTGCCCGACCGGGATCGTTCGGATGAACGAGCCCGAACCACCCGTTGTGTAGGACAACCAGCCCATATCGGTTTCAAAGTTATCCGCGAGCGCGATGGTCAGTTCATCGAGCGCCACGGTCGTGAAGCTCCCGTTCTCAGGGATGCTCACGATCGTGCCCTCTTCGTCTTCGATTTCGAAGGAGTACTGCACGGTAGTCCCGCAGTCGTACGACGCGAAGGTGCCGGTGTAAGTGCCGTCCCCGTTGTCGACCATCGGCTGTGAGATGTCCGCGGCGTCGGATGCCTGGATGAACATCGTCGGCGTGCCGACGACCGTGTGCCCCTGCAGGTTGTCGATCATCAGCGTGACCTGGTCGCCGCCCTCGGGTTGGATGTGGGTGGGCTCAAACACGAGCGATGCCTGGATATCCCGCGGCTGGGTGATTCCCCGCGGGTTGTCCAGCGCGTTCTGCAGACTGTTGTTGAACAGACTCGTGCCCTGGTTGGAGCCGCCGCCGCTGCCGCAGCCGGCGTTGGTGTGGATCCCGATCGCCAGCTGGGTGTTCTCGTCGAGAACCGCCGAGCCCGAGTTGCCGCCGGTGGTATCCGTCTGATAGCGGACCGTGTTGCCGGCGATGCTCGCCAGCGGGCCCACATGCGTCTTCTGCACTTGGTTCCAACTCGCGGGAACACCCCCGCCTGTCGTGCCATAGCCGGTGATCCGGATCGGACGCCCGTTGCCAGTGATCGGGCTCTGGGCAAGGTCATGCCACACACCGTATGACTGGCCCGGGCTCATGCCGGTGTTCGCGTTGTCAAACACGCCGAAGTATGCCCAGTCGCTCCCGATGAAGATGCTCCCCGCCTGCTGCACGGATGTGTTATCAATCGGATACTGATCCTGCGGCGGCGGGTTCCGGGTGCTGCCGCCAGCCGTCGACAGAGGCACATTGAACTGAATCACATCGCCAGCGCCAGGCCCACAGTGCGCCGCGCTGAGCATGCGGCTGCCATGATCGCTGAACAGCCACGCCGTGCAGCCGACCGGCATCAGGCGCGCATCGCGGTTGTCAAAGCTCAGCGTGCGATCGTCCACGCTAAAGCAGATCGAGCGATCGCCCACAACCGGGGCCGATGCCTGCACGCCGCGGACAGCAACCCGGTTCACCTGGTTGGTCGCGTTGGGTGAAGCCATGATCTCAATCTTGACCGCACCGCCGTTGAAGTACGCCGTGGTGTTGCCCCACTCCTGCAACGACTTGGCATCGAGGTACTGCTCATGCCCGTCCTCGAGCGAGGTGATACGCAAGTAGCTCTCTCGAACCTCCTCGGTCGATTTGGCAAGCACGACCTCGCTGAAGCGCAGCCGGACCCACGACGCATCGCTGATCTCAACAACCTGCTCCCAGACCGGGACCTGCAGATCACGAGCGCCGTCCTGCGGCTGCTCGATCCGCACGATGCCCGAATCGGCCGAGTACGGGATCTCACGCAGCTCGGGCTCCTCGAACCCGTCAATGATCTGATCGTTGGAAACCTGACTGGATTGTGCGAACACCGGCGTAGTCAACCCTGACACACACACCAGCGCAAGCCCGAAGGCACACCCTTGCTTCATCGTTTGCTCCTGTATTCTTTCTGCCCATCGACCGTGATGAGCTTCCGCGGCAGAACACCGCTCTGAGTTGATTCACGACGCGCCGGCAGCAAAAAACTCGCCCCAGGGCACCACATCAGACTACCGAATTGGCCGATCGCCCACAAGCACCCAACCGATGATATTGCTGATTTTTCGCAGGAAATCAGCCATTACCAGGGGCTCTGCCCGGTATACCAACGATCCAAAGTCTGCTCGCACGCCCCCCGATAAAGGGTGCGCAGACACGCCTCATCAAGCCCATGCCCACGCAGGACCGGTGCGCTCAGATCGTCAAACTGCTCGGGATCGACCATCTTGAGGTCCGGGTCGGCGATGTTCGATTCACCCCGATAACCTGTCTCGTACATCGTCCGCAGCGCCCAATAGCGCGACGCGTACAGCTCGAACGCCTCGTGCTCGCTGCTCGCGAGCTGATTGCCGAACGCCGGGTTCTCGGGATCGGTCGGCTGCAGGTGCTCATCGCTGGTCACAATGTCGGAGCCAAACAGGATCCGCCCGCGGTAGCGTTCCAGAAACGCCGCAAAGTCCGACGAATCGAGCCGGCTCAGCTCGCGAATCATCCATTTGGTCGCGCTGGTATCGAGGATCAGTTTGGGATTCCGATCGAGCAGCCCAGACAGAAACCCAAGATCCTCAGGCCAACCGCCCATGTGCGCCGCCATGCACGGCATATCGGTCACGCCCAGCAGGCGCTCGAGCGATTCATACTGCGAGGCCTTGCTGCCATACTTCCCCGCATCCATATACATCGTCTGGAACCAAGTGTCCGGGTCCGCGCAATGCACCATCAGCATCATGTCCAACGATTTTGCTTTCTCGGCGATCCGCAGCTTCCATTCGCTGTCAAACGGAACAATCGCTTCCGGTGCCAGCCCCATCGTCGAGACATAGTCCCGCAGGCGCGGAGCGCCCCAGAACTTCACCATCCGTGCACCGCGCGCATGCCATTGATCGAGATTCTCAAGAAACCCCACCGTATGCGCCCACTGCCGATCCTCATGCATGTACTCAGGGATCGCGACAAAGGAGATCCGATCCCCCATCACCGCCTTCACCGCGTCCGCCTGCGCCAGCTGGGTCTGCGAGTAGACCCGCTCGATCCCGTACAGATCGCACACTTGCATATACACTTGAGCGGCCCGCTCGCCATTGATATGCGCGTGCGCATCAATAATCGAGCACACCGGATCGCCCAACTTGCCCGCTTCAACGCGGTAATCGAGTCCAAGCCGATTGGCGGCCGTCATCCCCGCCCCGACACGAGCCCCAGAGTTCGCCTGATTGTTCACAACTGATCTCCCAACCGTTCCCGCGTCCTCACCATCATGATAGACCCCGGCATCCCCAATCCCAGCCAGCGCCCCACGCCCCCACGCCCGCTGCGTGTCGCCTTGGCCCATGACTGGCTCGTGGGCTACAGGGGCGGGGAGATGGTCCTCGACGCCATCGCCTCGCTCCTCCAATCCGATCAGCACACCCTCACGCGCATCTACACGATGTTCGACAACGGCTCCCCGCTCTCTTCTGCCCTCGACGCCATCCCGCGCACCGTCTCCACGCTCAACAAACACCCCGATGCCCTCCGTCGCTGGCTGCTCCCGCGCTACCCCCACGCCGTACGCCAGCTCAGCAAGCACCTCGCCCGGGACCATGCCGCCCAGCCCATCGACCTGCTGATCTCGACAAGCTCGTCGGCAATCAAATCCATCCAGCCCCCGCCCGGCGTGGCCCATCTCTGCTATTGCCACAGCCCCGCCCGCTACCTCTGGTCTCAGAGAGGCGACTACACCTCACCCGATCTCAAAGGGCGGCTCCGCGCGCTGGGGCTCGCGTTCTTCGCGCCCCGCCTGCGCGAGTGGGACCGACGCACCACATCCGTCGACCAGTTCATCGCCAACTCAACGCACACCGCGATCCAGATCGAACATTGCTACAGCGCGGATTCAGTCGTCATCCATCCGCCTGTTCGCACAGATTTCTTCACGCCAGACCCCGCCACGCTCCGCGAGGACCACCTCCTCCTCGTCAGCGCCCTAGAGCCCTACAAACGCGTCGATCTCGCGATCGACGCCGCGAACATACTCAACCGGAAGCTCATCATCGTCGGCACGGGCTCGCACGAGTCGGCACTGCGTGCTTACGCCGCAGACAACCCGCTCATCACATTCGTCGGCATGGTCTTAGACGAGCAGCTCCGAGACCACTACCGACGCGCTCGGGCCTTTCTTTTTCCCCAGATCGAAGATTTCGGGATCACCGCCGTGGAAGCCCAAGCCTGCGGCACACCCGTCGTCGCCCGGAACGCGGGAGGCGCACTCGATTCAATCATCGAGGGCTCCACCGGGTGCTTCTTCAGCGACCCCACAGCCGAATCGCTCGCACAGGCCATCGAACGATGCCCACCGCCAGACTCCGACTCTCATGGTGGGTGCCGAACAAACGCGCTGCGATTCGATGCGTCGCAGTTCCGGTTACAACTCCGAAAAACCATCTGGGAACTGATCGAGCCCGCCTCGCTTTAGGCGTCCGCCTCAGCCGCCCGATCGATCAGCACCCGCTGCCCGTCGTGCAGGATGCCTACAACCAGTCCCACAAAAAGCTCGATGTCCGCCTCGACATCAACGCGCCGGATGACCTCGCAATCGAACCACAGGTTACATCGACGGATGATCGGGGAGCCCGTCACCAGCGTCATGGTCTCTATCGCATCGAACGGGTCGTCATCACCAATCGGGCCGTGCTCGCACGGCGCCGCGTCGCTCTTGCGGAAGCGGCGTTCGATCAACCGATCGCCGTCTCCCAGAACCCCCAGCGCAAAGCTGCGTGAGTCTCGGATCAGCGGGTCGATCTTGTGCCCCTTGTCGGCGGCCACACAGATCATCACGGGATCGCTGCCACATCGCTGCACGCTGTGCACCAGCATCCCGCAGCGCTGACCCTCAAACCCAGAAGTCATCAAAAACTTGCCGACCGGGAACACCCGCAGCGCTGATTCGATGATCTGTTGGTGTTCATCGGCTTTGGTCACGATGTGCTCCCCTCCGAGCGCCCCCCCCAACCGTTCGCATCCGAAGAAAGCATGATGCTCCAATCTCAGATGAAAAATCGGATGTTCCCATTCATCGGGCGAATTCTCCGCAGTCTTTCTCTATTTTCACATATCAACGGCTGCTGTGCACGGCGCGTGGCTCACACGCCGTAAGTTCTTGCAGAATAACGCACTGCAGAGCCGATGAGCTCACATTGCTTCGTGTACAGGCACCCCGGTTGTCCACATCCCTTCCCCAATCTGTGTGAAAGGGGGCAAGCTGGCTTGCGTTGTGGGTCATTGTGGGCGATAATCCCACAGATGAACCACACTGGGGACACAAGCCGTGCCATTCACCGGACAAGCAGAGGGGACGATCGACGCCAAGCAGCGTCTGGCCATCCCTGCCAAGTTCCGCAATCGCTGGTCGCCGGAGCACGACGGGGTGACCTGGTTCTGCGTCCCATGGCCGGAGACGAACTCGCTTCGGCTCTACACCGAGAAGATGCACAACGACCTCTTCACCGCGGGCCGGCGAGACCCGAGTCTGACCCCAGACGAGGATCAGGCCGAGCTGGATGTGATCTTGCACTCGGTGACAGAACAAGTGGATGTGGACAGCAACAACCGCATCCGATTGCCCGCCTGGCAGGTCGAGGCCCTCAAGCTGCCCAAGGAAGTGATCGTGCTGGGCGCGGGCGACCGACTCGAGATCCGTGCCCGGGACGCATGGCAGAGCGAGTTCAACGACCGATTGGCCAAGATGGCCCAGCTCTCCAAAACGCTCTCCGCCAGGAGGCCCACGACCTGATCGAATCATCCCGCCCCACCGCTATCGCAGGACGCGAAGCGCAGGGGTCAGCAACCAGCATGTGTTCCCGTTTCTCCCTGTTCTCAACGCAAGGCCGCGAAGAGAACGCCCACCACGCCCGAGCTTTCGGACGAGACAATCAGAACTGAGCCACACTGGTGAGGGGTGAGTCAGCCCCCTTGACCCACCAAGGACGGCGATGCTCCGCAAGGACGCAGAGCACTCAAGGATCACGCTCCCCGACGGGGGGGCCCCAGTCAAACTCAGTTCACCCCCGACCCGGCTGACCCACCACCAGCCGGGTTTTTTATCATGCCTCCCGCGTCTCGAACGAATACGATTTGTGCAGTACCGCCGAAACCAGCCCAGGAGGCCGCCATCACCACCCGAACCTGGTACCAGCACGAGATCGATACCCTGCGAACCATGCTCAGCACTTGCATCGGCCCCAAGTGGGGCGAGCGACCCGAGGAGCGCATCGACGAGATCCGCGCCAGCCGATACGGCTATGGGCAACGGATATGCAGCGTGCTCGAGATCAGCGAGCATGACACCGTCGCCGACTTCGGCAGCGGCTGCGGCTTCGTCACCCGAGCCGCGTGTGAACGCGCCAAGCATGTCCACTGTCTCGACCTGAGCCCGGAGTTCCTTGAGTTCACCCGCAACGAGCTGGGCGACCTTGACAACACCTCGTTTCACCACATCGGCTACGCCTCGATCCCCAGCATCGCCGACGGATCGATCGACAAGGTCTTCTCCAGCGCGGTGTTCATTCACTTCCTGTATTACGATGTGCTCTTTAGTCTGATCGAGCTCAACCGGATCCTCAGGCCCGGCGGACTCCTGCACTTTGATATCCTCGATGCCGATGTTGTCAACCTCCACGAAACCACGGCACTCCGCAATCACCTGCCCATCTACAAAGATTCCGTCCGCGGCGACGGCTACTTCCTGCAACCCTTCTCGCTGACCACGCTCAAGAACCTCGCACCCCAGGTCGGCTTTGAGCTTGTCAGCACCAACCACATCAAGGGCGCCGACGATGTTGCCGAGATCCTGCTCCGCAAAGTCGGCGACCCGCGGCTCCCCGACTGGCTCCAAAGCTCGCTCGAATAGCGCCCCGCACAAACGGACACGAAAAAACCCGACATCACGCCGGGCCATTGAAGAGTTCAGTCTTTGGGCACACTGTTGGGTTCTTCACCCCGCGCGCCGATAACCGCCCTGAGCTTGGCAACGAAAGCCATGGGCGACCGAGCCCGAGACGGCCTTTCGCCGCCGTCGCGTGGGACGCACCATGCCCCCCACGATCGTCCCCGGAACCCGCGCCAGCAGGGTCGCGGCACACACCGCGCAGACGGCTGACCAGCCGGGCTGCGACATGATGCGCACCCGCATCACGCGGCTCGCACCACCCCCACAACAAGGGCAGGCATACTTGCCCTGACGCTTCGATGGGTTCTGCGATATCCCCAACTCACGGTCAGCCACCGATTCACGCGTTGCCACAGGGCCAAACGCCTCAACGGCGCTATCGTGCTCAGGCGCATCAACATGCTGCCCGTCAGATGCCTGCGCTTCGTCGGCAAACGGGATAATGCCCGTGACCTCGTCGAAGGTTGACGACTCGATCGGTTGCGCGTCGAGTGTGTGTTGATTGGTGTGTGTGCAGGTCGAGTTCATCATGTCCCCATCGTGTCCATATCGTGTCGGTATTTGTGTCAGTAGACCCACAATCGTCATACGGAATCACGCCGCTCAAGTTTCATCGGCTATGTCCGCCCACCACTTCACTAGAGCCGTTCTCGGACCCAACCCGTCACAACATCAGCGGTTTCCCAGCGCATTCTCCGAGGTTTCTTGCGGCTTGTTCACCCAGACGCGCAAGAAAAGCCCGTCCTCGCAATGAGAACGGGCCTTGCTGAAAAACATTTCAAGAGATCGCGTTTTAGCCGTCGGCTTCAACCAGACCAAGCTCTTTGGCCTTGGCCGTATCGAGCACCGTGACCTTCTCAATCAGGACCGGTTCGACGGGCACATCGCTGTACGCATTGCGTGTGGTGGTGGGCACGGCGCGGATCTTGTCCACAACCTCCATACCCTTGACGACCTTGCCGAAGACGGCATACCCCGCGTTATCGTTCGGCGTGCGGGGGTTTGGCTTGTCAAGAAATGCGTTGTCGCTCACATTGATGAAGAACTGGGCCGTGGCGCTATTGGGGCGACCGCCCAGGCGGGCCATGGCGATGGTGCCGCGGGTGTTGCTCAGCCCGTTCTTCCATTCGTTTTCGATACCCTCGCGGGTGGGTTTCTGCTTCATGTCTTTGGTGAACCCACCGCCCTGGATCATGAAGTTCTCGATGACGCGATGGAAGATCGTGCCGTTGTAGTACTCGTCCTCGGCGTACTTCACGAAGTTCGCCGTGCTGATGGGCGCCAGCTCGTTGTTGAGCTCGATAAAGATGTCGCCCTGGGTGGTATTCATCTGGATGTACACAAACTTCTCCTCGTTCTTCTGGGTCTCAGCGGGCTGGGCCTGCTGTTCTGGCTGGGCCTCGCCGCCTGCCGCTGCGCCGCCCTGCTCGGGCTGGACTGCGAAGGCCGCGATCACCAAGGCCATCAGGGCCAACACACCGACTGCGATCGATTTCATGATTCACTCCTTGAGATCGTTCACCCGCGTCGCACGCGAGCACTTCCTAGGCCACAATCGTAGCGCAACACTGACCAATACGCACGCCGAGCCAGCGGGTTTGCTTCAACCCGGCTCCGCACGCATACCACACCCAAATCAGTGATTCATTACGGCCCAAGCCGCTTCACGCTCGGTCCACGAGGAGCGTCCATAGGCCCATAGTCCACCCCGAACAGCCCCAATGTTGACCAGCGATAGCGCTGATTCATCTCAAAGCTGCTCCCGAGCCCACCGATCGGAAGCGGAAAGGTATCGAGCGGCACATAGGTCTGCGTCCACGGCTCTGGGTAACGCAACTCCGGAATCAACGACGGCAGCGCATCACCCGTCATCCGCCGATCGACCGACCCATCAAAAATCAGCTTCTCGGGGCGGGCTTGGTTGTACGCGAAGTACGGCGTGTTGATCGTCTCTCGATCGAACTCCTCGAAAAACCAGACTTTGCTTCCGGGGAACCTTACTTCATTCATGTGCCGACCAGTGTGCAGATTCAAACCCTCTCGATCCCCATTGATCACAGAGAACAGATGCGGCGTACCAGATACCGGCACATATCGAACTTGCCCCGTCTCAAACTGCCACGAGGACGGCACCGACTGATAGCTTGACGCGAAGGCCCAGCGTTGACGCACGGCCCGATCGGTCCAGTCCTGATCATCGTCATACCCATCCCCAGGAACACCATCTGCATACGGCAGACCGCTTCCCGGCCCATATTCGAGTGGGTGATCTGCCCAAGACAACTGATTTTTGTCGGCTGGGTCGATGTAACGAACATCACCCAACGGCTGATTCAGATAATCGATCAGTATCAAGTGCAGAAAGCGGCGATGCGGAATGAATGGGCTGCGCGAGATCTTTGTGGCTCCGTTGATTCGTCCCGTTATCCGTTGCAACACTTCGATGTTCTGTCGTATTGCGGCCTCTGTATCGTCAGCCGGTGTATAAGTTCGACCATCAGGTAAGACATAGGTCTCCCCCGCTCGCCAGGAATACGAAAACAATCGCCCCTGATTGTCCTGCGCGTACATCCCCCCGCCCTGACCCATTGCCATCAGGTTCGCCGCACTCGACTGCCCGCGCATCTGCGACCGCGTCGACTCGAGCATCGGCATCAACACCAAACACAGCAGCACCACCACCGCCAGCGTGATCGCCGTTTCCATCAGGGTTATGCCACGCCGACAATGCAAACATTTATCTCGCCCCATCACTGCATCCTCCGACGCATCATCGACAAACAAATCATGAGCAGCCATCCTACATCAAAAAGCCCGGCAAACGCCGGGCTTTTTCGATCCTCATACAAGTTTCCACCCTCAATCCAGCGGCTGCGCCGAGCGATCGAACGAGAACGGACCATAGTTGATCCCTGCCAACCCCCCATAGGTCCAGCGATACCGCTGGCTCACGAGTGTCGAGTCTCCCAGCCCGCCCACCGGGACGGGGAAGGTGTCCAGCGGCACATAGGTCTGCCGCCAGTGGAAGATCCCCTCTTCGGGGACCACCGATGGCGCAGCGATGCCGCTGGCCCAGTTGTTGACCGAGCCGTCGAACATCAGCTTCTCGCTCTGGGCTTCGTCATAGCCGAAGTACAGCGGCTGCGCCCGATCGCGATCGAACTCCTCGTACATCCACACCTTGTTGGCGTTGTGCAGGACATCAGTGATTTTGCGGCCGTTTGAGAGGAACCCATCAAACGGGAATCCCGACAAGAAGAAGAGGTGTGGAGTATCCGCAACCGGGATATAGCGCTGCCCCGGCCGATCCGACTGCCACGCATCAGGGACTACCTGATAGCTCGAACCGAACGCCCAGCGCTGACGCACCGGGTTTGATGCCCAGTTCGGATCATCGTCATATCCGGGCTGATATCCGTCCGCATACGGCACGCCACTGCCTGAGCCGTACTCCAACGGATTCGCCGACCAAACCTGCTGGTTCGTATCGCTCGGGTCGATAAACATGTCACTCGGGAATGGCGCATCAAGATAATCCATCAGCACCAGATGCGCGAAGCGACGCTGTGGGAGGCGAGCAGAAGCATTCTGAATCTTGAACGCACCATCGATCCGCCCGGTGCGCCGCATCAGGATCTCCTGATTCTGGTTCGCGGCCGCACCCTGGTCGTCATTTGCAATTCGAACCTGCCCGGTAGGGAGCATATACGACTCCCCGGCGCGCCAGGTATAGCTGAACAACCGGTTCGCATTGTCCTGCGCGTACATCATGCCGCCCTGACCGATCATCATCAGCTTCTGCGCGCTGCTCGTGCCGCGCATCTGCAAGCGAGCAGCCCCAAGCATCGGCACAATCACCAGTCCCAACAACACCAGCACGGCGATCACCGTGCACAGCTCTAAAAGCGTCATTCCTCTTCGATGTGTCTGCATCATGTTCTCCAATCCATATTCAATTCCAAAGTGACCCGCTACTACTCAATCCCGCGGCTGCGCCGAGCGATCAAACGAGAACGGGCCGTAGTCCACACCGCTCAAGCCGCCGTAGGTCCAGCGGAACCGCTGGCTGATGAGCGTGTCGTCGCCAAGCCCACCGACTGGCAGCGGGAACCGATCGAGCGGCACATAGGTCTGCCGCCAGTGATATATTCCCCGCTCTGGGACCACCGACGGGGCGGCGATGCCGCTGGCCCAGTTGTTCACCGAGCCATCGAACATCAGCTTGTCGGTCTTGGCCTGGTCGTAGCCGAAATAGAGATGCTGAGTGCGATCACGATCGAACTCTTCGTGCATCCACACCTTGTTCGACGGGTGCAGGACCTCTGTAAACCGGCGGCCGGTGTGCAGGTCGATCTCGCTACCGCCTTGGAACAGATGCGGCGTACTCTCTACCGGGATATAGCGCGGCGCGGGGTGATCCTGCTGCCACGCGCTGGGCACTGACTGATAGCTCGATGCAAACGCCCAGCGTTGCAACACCGTGTTGGTCGCCCAGTTCGGATCGGTGTCATACCCAGCTCCGGGCATCCCGTTGGCATACGGGACGCTGCTGCCCGGCCCGTAATCAAGCGGGCGGCTGGTCCAAACCAGTTGCTTGCCATCACTCGGATCGATGTACGCTTCGGTATTTGTCGCCTGCCCGAGATAGTCGAGCAGCACCAGATGCCCATAGCGCCGATGGGGCACTCGGGCACTGAAGTTTTGAAATTTGAACTCACCATTGATGCGCCCGGTCAATCGTTGCAGAATCTCCTGATTCTGATACGCGCCCGCTTCCTGATCATCTCTGGGATTTTGTATTCGCCCGTCGGGCATGAAGTATGTCTCCCCGCCTCGCCATGAATAGTTAAACACACGGCCCGCGTTGTCCTGGGCGTACATCGCGCCGCCATGCCCGATCACCATCAGCTTCTGGGCACTGCTCAGGCCACGCATGCGCTGGCGCGCCGCACCCATCATCGGCATTGCGATCGACACCAACAACCCAAGCAAGACCACAAGCACCATGCACTCAACGAACGAAAAACCTCTTCGACGCATCATTATATTCTCCCTGATCATCTATCAAATAGTCCCCAGAGACAACCAGCCGGCACCCACAGGCCCCGGTCATCTAGAGAACGATCCGCAAGAAACCAATAACAGTTCCGTTGCGATCGGACTTCGGCTCGATTGTGAACTTATGAAGATGGCTTGTTCGACTGCGACAGCAGCCATTTGGCGATCCGCCAGTTGGCCCAGATCACCACGAGCACCGCCAACACCACCCCGAGCACCACCACATGGCTGCGATCCTCGATCGCCCCCTGGAGCGAGTCCACCACATCGGCCCACCCCGCCTGGGCGATGGTTCCCACTCTGTGCTCAAAGAGACCTGCTTGCATCTACAGAGTGTCGCCCAGATCACCCGCCACGCCCAGCAATCCCCCGCCAACCCGAGGCATAACCCATCCAGCCGCCCCGATCCCACCGCGTGGGTAAGCCGGGCAACGCATCAATGCGTCCGATAACAGCTTTCAGCCGGCAACAATCAGTTCTCGCCGTCCCCCGACAGCACCGCGCGTGCCCGCTCGGCGTTCGCCGCGCTGACCAGCACCTGCACCAGCCCCGGCGCCTCGGCCCGGAACCCGCCGATCGTCCCCCCGCTGACCTCCGCGGGGACCCCCGCCTCGACGAGCTGGTTCTTGACGATCATCGCCTCAAACTCGCTGGGATACTCCCCGATCACAACCGGTTCTTGGTGCTTGTTCATGTTCAACCATAGCCCGCCCGCTTCCCGCCAGTTCAGGTACACTGGCACATATGAACCACGCCACACCCGATCTAGACGCACACAAACCGGCCATCTCACGCCCACTGATCGCCTTCGTCGTCCTTTATATGCTCGTGTTCTCCGCCCTGGCCCTGCGACAGGGTAACACCGAGTTCCTCATGTACGCCGTGGTCATGGTGGTCTTCATTGTGACCGTCATCTTCCTGCACCGCGCCATCCGCTTCTCACCGCTTGCCCTCTGGCTGCTCGCCGTCTGGGGCCTGCTTCATATGGCCGGCGGCACCGTGCCCATCGACCCCGCCCTCACCGATGCCTACCGAGCCGCAACCGATGAAGCATCCCGGCCCACCTCAGCGGTCCTCTATTCGATGCGCATCCACCCCGACCTGCCCAAATACGACCAGATCGTCCACGCCTTCGGCTTCTACAGCGCCACCATCGCCTGCTACCAGGCCCTTCGCTCGCTGCTCCACGCCCCCAACACCCTGCCCACAGCCGCCGCCGCCGCCCTGATGGGCATTGGCCTGGGCGCGATCAACGAGGTCATCGAGTTCATCGCCGTGCTCAGCATGCCCGAAACCAATGTCGGCGGCTACATGAACACCGCATGGGACCTGGTCGCCAACACCATCGGCGCCACAGCAGCGGCCCTGGCCTGCATGGTCCGCCGAACCGATTGAACTTGAACGCAGGAATCAGATCCCAAAGATCCAAACATAACCCGATCTTCAAGGTGAAATTCAACGAAGCATTCACCGCTTCGCCCTTGCGTCATGCCACAAAAGCCGGTACTTTGGGCTGGGCAAGTCGTGTGCCCATCTGTGTGTCGACCGGTTCTCGTTCGACCAACTCGCCGCGTGTTCTTCGTGGCGACCGGCATCCAGAACGGCCAAAGCCAGACCCAACCACGCAGCGTGCGTCTTACGCTGTGATCGCATTGTGCATGAACCCAGGAGATCATCCCCCATGTCCACCAAACGAACCCTCAGCCGATTGGCACCACTGACGCTGCTCGCGGCAGCGACCTTTGGCGCCAGCGCCGCAGACATCGTCTACAACGCAGGCACCGCAACACCAGCCCGTGCTCAGGCCATGTCGCAGTTCCAGGCTGCCAACATCAACAGCCACTTCGCCACACATCAGGACGGACGCATCGGCCGCGTCTATGGGCGTGCATTCTCCCACGGCAACACCGCCGCACAATCGGTCAACGCCTTCATCGCCCAGCACAGCGACATCTGGGGCGTGAACGCCGCAGAACTCGTCCCTGCCGCGGCAGCCGACGACGGCGGAAACACCCTCCCCGTTTACTATCAGCCCGAGACCGACACCTACAAGTTCACCGCAACCTACTACAGCCAGGTCCGCAACGGCCTGCCGGTCTACAACTCACGCCTCGTGCTGCTCACACGCAACGAAGAGAGCAACCCGCTCGTGCTCGCAACCTCGCAGCTCTTCGACATGAGCAGCTTCAACCCTGATCCGGTCATCGCTCGCGCCGCCGCCAACCGACCCGCGATCCTCAACATCGCCAAGCAGGTCAACAAGGGCGACATCCAGATCTGGTCTACAGACCGCATGATCTTCGCTGGCGATGAGGCCAACCCCCACGCACCGGTCGTCGCCGACATCACCATCCTCGATATCGACGGCTACGACAAGGTCGAACTGATCACCAACGCCGCCACCGGCGAGGTCCTCCGCAACGAATCCATCATCTGCCATGTTGACGCCACCGGCAACATCTCCGGCATGGCATCCGACGGCCCCGCCGCCGACTTCTGCGAAGACGAAATCGCCATGCCCCTGCCCTACCTCAATGTCTCGCTCCAAGGCGGCGGCTCGGCCATCACCGATGTCAACGGCAACTACACCATCGCCAACGGCGGCTCGGGCAATGTCACCCTCAACGCCGGCCTCGACGGGCAGTGGTTCGATGTCGATAACTGGCTCGGCTCGGAAACCGTTGAATCGATCAACGCCGACCCAAACAACCCCATCAACATCCTCTTCAACTCGCTCAACAACTCCGAGCAGGTCCGCTCACAGATCAATGCCTATGTCGAGTCCAACCGCATTCGCGATCTGGTGCTCGAGGCCAATCCAAGCTACCCCGGCGTCGCCGGATTCACAAACATGGATGTCTATGTCAACCGCACCGACGGCTTCTGCCCCGGCAACGCCTGGTATGACCCGGGCGAACAGAGCATCAACTTCTGCCTCAGCGGCGGCAGCTCGCCAAACACCGCGTGGACCTCGGTCGTCCACCACGAGTACGGCCACCACCTCGTCAACCGTGGCGGCTCAGGCCAGGGCCAGTACGGCGAGGGCACCGGCGATGTCATGTCCGTCATCATCCTCGACAACCCAGATCTAGGCATCGGCTTCTTCGGATCCTGCGGCAGCGCCCTCCGCTCAGCCAACAACTCGCTCTCATACCCCTGCGCCACCGACGGCCACGCCTGTGCACCGCTCTACTCGGGCGTCGTCTGGGCCACACGCAACCTGCTCGTCGTCACCGAACCCGATGACTACCAGCAGCTGCTGATGAACTGGGCCGTCAACTCGATCCTCGTCCACTCGGGCACCACCATCTCGCCCCAGATGACCATCGACTACCTCACCCTCGATGACGACGACAGCGACATCGGCAACGGCACGCCCCACTACTTCGAGATCGACGGCGGCTTCGGCTCCAAGAACATGCCCGCGCCACCGCTCACCCTCGTCGACATCCAGCCCGTTGGCGCACCAGACTTCGTGAGCCCCAACGGCGGCACGACCGTCGCCGCGGAGTTCACCGATGTCGCCGGCACCCTTGACCCATCCTCACCAACACTCATGGTTGACACCGGCTCGGGCTTCCAGCCCGTCGCCATGACCATGACCGGCGGCAACACCTTCGAAGCCGACATCCCCGGCGCCGACTGCGGCTCAGAAGTACGCTACTACTTCGCAGCCGAAACCAACACCGGACTCCCACAGACCGCACCCGCAAACGCGCCGACCGCGTTCTTCAGCACCATTTCCGCCTACGAAGCACCACTCGTCGCGTTCGACGACAACTTCGAAAGCAACCAGGGCTGGAGCGTGTCGGGCGACTCAAACGACGCCGGCAGCGGACGCTGGGAACGCGCCATCCCAACAGGCAACGGCGACCGCGCCGATCCGCCGAGCGACTTCGACGGCTCAAGCCGTGCCTATGTCACCGGCAACGGTGGCCCGGGCTCCAACACCGATGTCGATGTCGATGAGACCATCCTCACATCACCCATCATGGATGCAACCGGCGCTTCGGTCATCTCCTACGCACGCTGGTTCAACAACTCCGGCAACACCGTCGTCGACGACCGGTTCTATGTCCAGATCTCCGACAACGGCGGTGCTTCCTGGAGTGCCCTTGAAACCGTCGGCATCAACGACCCGGAAAGCAACGGCGGCTGGTTCGCCAAGCAGTTCGCGCTCAGTGATGTCGCAGGGTTCACACCCAACAACCAGTTCCGCATCCGCTTCATCGCCGAGGACATCGGCGGCGGTTCGATCGTCGAAGCAGGTGTTGACGCGGTCACGCTCCAGGTCATCAACTGCGATGTCTGCCCCGCAGACCTCACAGGCGACGGCATGCTTGACTTCTTCGATGTCTCTGGCTTCCTCAACGCCTACAACGCACAGGACCCAGCCGCAGACTTCACAGGCGACGGCATCTACGACTTCTTCGATGTCTCCGCCTTCATCAACGCCTACAACGCAGGATGCCCGTAATCTGATCGACGGCCTCGGCCGCATTATCTGATAGCACACAGGACGCCCGAGCAATCGGGCGTCCTTTTTCATGCGTATCACACTTCCTGACATAACTCATAGATTTGTATCTTGTTCGTGGCTCGAACGACCGTTAGTATCGGTGCATGCCCCTGCGCTCACTCATCATCGCGGCCGTCCTCCTCGCCACCTGCCCCCGCCTCGCCTCCGCGCAGGTCGGCTCATTTACTTGCGAACCACCCCAACTCATCGGTATCCTCGAAGGCCTCAACAACCCCACCGCGATGACAATCGACGGCAACTATGCGTACATCATCGAGAATCAGAATGACCTGGCCATCGTGGATTTGAGCAACCCTTCAGACCCGGTGCTGCGAAGCCGGATCACCATACCTCAAGGGCCATACGACTCGGTTTCAATACATGAGACCGCAGCGTATTGTTTCTTTGATGACCATCTGGCGATCATCAATATCGAGGATAAAGCCGACCCGTGGTTTGTGCGCTTCTACTACACCGTTCCATACTTCGAACCCGGAAACACCCTGGCTATCAGCGACACCCACATCTACGCAGACAACCAAACACCGCTCAATATTGAGCGTCCACTCGCACCGGGGCCCGACCGCTTTTTCAATGATGACTTTGTTTTCGAATCTGATCCCATCGGTATCTTTGACAATATCTTGTTCACCTCAGATTTTTTTCTCTACGATGTAACCCAGCCCCTCGACCCCATCCAAATCAACCAGCACTCGTTCTATTCCGACTACATACGAATCGAACCGCTAGAAGAAGACGGCCTGCTGATCGCGACCCATGAAGAATACGGCATCGCGATCTACGACCCGCAGCAGCAGGACAGCATGCATGCCATTCTCCAACAGACAGGAATCGACGGCCCCCGGGGCGTCGCGCTCCGCGGCTCGATTCTGTACGCCGGTGGTGCGTCACTTCAGGCATTCAGCTATGGCAGGCCGTCGCTGCTCATCGCCGATTTCGCGGGCAATCCCGGGCTCGACAACCTGGTCAGGATTCAGCAAGTTCAGGGACGACTGATCACACTCAACCAGCAGGGAACGCTCGCGGTGTACGAGCCACCTCGAACCAACCCGATCGGAAGCCAGTTCGGACATCCCAACATCGAACAGATCGATATCTCCGGAAACTACCTGATCGCGACCTCGGATGATCCCGTCAACGGATCCATGCCAGACTCCTCATCACTCTATGACATCACCGATCCCACCCGACCGATTCGAACCGCGACGCTTCCGGTGTTCGATTCAAGGAACGCCTTTATCGTCGACGGCATGGCCATCGCGCTCAGCCGCACTCAGGGACTGCATCTGATCGATATCACCGATCCGATCAATCCAGCACTCCTCTCACAGTACCAATACGATTCAGACAACGACCCGAAAACCACCGACCTCGCCTACGACTTTGCCATCTCCCAAGATCACGCATATGTAGTCTACAGCGACGGGTCGCTGGTCGTGCTTGATATCAGCGATCCAAACAGCATCACGCCGACTGCCGAGCTCGAACACTCAGAGTTCCTTCGTTTCATTCACATCCAGGATCAACTCGCGTTCATCTCGGGCAACAACAATCTGATTATCGTCGATATCCAAGACCCAGCCAACCCGATCACGCTCAGCTCGATCGAGCGCGCACCCAACACCGCTTACCGTATCGTCAATGCCACTCGGCAAGGCGAACTCCTCTACACCGCCGAAGCAGACAACGGCTATCGAATCTTCGATATCTCCGATCCCACCGACCCAGTCCAACTCGCGCACTTTGATACGAACTTCACCACGCCCAATGGCAATTTTGTTGGGCTACCACGCGAGATCCAACTCATCGACGACACCATGATCATCGCCATGAGCTCAGCGGGGCTGGCCATCTTCGACAACACGCAACCATTCGCTCCCGTGCTTGTACGCCACGCACCTGCGGTGCTGCCTCAGCTCGGTTCGGAATCCTACTACCGAGATTTCGCAATCCGCGACAACTTGCTCTACACCGCCGCCGGGAACGCAGGCATCCGCATCTACGACCTCAACGACTGCGCCCTCCCCTGCCTCGCCGACCTCAACAACGACGGCCAGCTCAACTTCTTCGATGTCTCTGTCTTCCTCGTCGCGTTCTCAAACCAGGAACCGCTCGCGGACATCAACAACGATGGCAGCTACGACTTCTTCGATGTCTCCGCTTTCCTCATACGGTTTCAGGCCGGCTGCCCCTAATTCGCTGCCCCCACCTTCCCATCCTTTCCCACACGCCCACGCCCGAGCGTAAAAGTTCTGCCCAAACCTGCAGATTTGCATCTTGTTCGTATGCGCACCCTCTTGTACCATGTCCCCATGATGATCCGAACCGCATGCATTTCCGTCCTGCTCTCGTCCGCCGCGCTCGCCCCCGCCGGCGAACCAACACCCGCCGGCTTCACCTGCACCGAGCCCGAACTCATCGGCCTGCTCACCGGCCTAAACGACCCGCTGTCCCTCACGATCGACGGCGACTACGCCTACATCGCCCAGAACGACGATTCATTCCTCATCGTCGATCTCAGCGATCCACAGTTCCCCACCTTGCTCGCAAACGCCGACGATCTCCCGATTGAAATCTACAACGAAACACGCATCGCGATCAACCAGTCCGCCGCCTACATCGGTGGATCGATCATCAACATCGAAGACAAGGCCGACCCATGGTTCGTGCGGTATGCATTCGAGAACCAACCCGTGATCGCGAACGGCTACATGTACGGTCCCAACACCAATGTGCTGCTCAATGTCACCCGCCCGCTTACATTCGGCCTCGATGCATTCACCGACCCCAACTTCCGATTTGACCACGACATCGCCGCGATCATCAACGGCCAAGTTGTCACCCTCGGCCTCGACCGCTACGACATCACCGACCCCCTCGCCCCCCAACTCATCGACGATAACCCCTACGAACCCGGCTTCATCGATTCCTGGCGCTACGAAGCACCCTATCTCATCGTCGATCCCCGAAACACCGACACCCCAATCATTCACACCTACCAACCAGCCATCGACGGCTTCAGGACCACCCAGCCCGCCGGCCTCATCGCCGACGACCTCACCATCCGCGCCGACACGATCTTCGCCTTGAGCGAAGGCCTGCACATCTACACCCTCGCGACCGAACCCCTGCTCATCGCCTCCTACACCGACGACCCCATCCTCAACGATGCCCGATTCATCCGCCGCCTCGGCAATCACTTCCTCATCATCACCAGCAACACCCTCGCCATCTACGACATCCGCACCAACCCCGTCGCCGCCGTCCGCACAAACTCGCACACTTCGTTCCTGGAGCTGTTGGATAATGTCGCCGTGCTGTCCTCTGGCAACATCTCCTCGACCTCGCCTGCGGCGAGCGTGATCGATGTCAGCGATCCACTCAACCCAGCTTGGCTGGCAGACCTCCCCGTCATCGAGCCCTATGGACTCGCAAGCAGCAATGAGATGCTCTTTGTGGCAGCCAAAGAAGAAGGCCTGCTCGCATTCGACCTGAGCATCCCAGATCGCCCGCTCCTGCGAGCAACCTACGACACAAGCCGCGATCAGGCCGGCAACCCCAACACGCGCGATGTCTATGTCTCGGGCCCATACGCGTACACCGCCGATCGAACCGGCGGGCTGAGCATCTACAGCATCGGTCCCACCCAACTCCTCACCAGAATCTCCAGCCTCCAGTACGGCCAGGCGAGTCAGCGCGTTCGAGTACAGGGAAATCTCGCCCTGATCAGCAGCAACACCAAACTAAACATCGTCGATGTCACCGACAAATCGAATCCATTCCTGCTTGCGAGCATCGACGAACTCCCGGGAACGGAGAACTACATCCACACCGCCATCGTCCATGAGCAGTTGCTCTACACCGCCGACGAAAACAACGGCTACCGCATATTCAACCTCGCTGATCCAGCCAACCCCATCGAACTCGCGCAGTTCGATGCGGTTGTCACAAGCCACGACGGCCAGGAGTACGCCCCCTGGGTCTTTGATCTGGCGATCCGCAATGATCGGCTCTATGTCACAATGAGTTCCGGCGGGCTTGCCGTCTACGACAATGCCAATCCTTTCAATCCGGTGCTGATCTCTCACATTCCCTCGAATGCGCCCGATTCCACAGTCACATCAACGCGCTACCGAGACATCGAGTTCGACGACAACCTGCTCTATGCCTCGGCTGGCGAATCCGGGCTTCGCGTTTTCAATCTCAACGCCTGCGCCGGATCATGCCCCGCCGACCTGAACGCAGATGACACCGTCGACTTCTTCGATGTCGCGTACTTCCTTGTCGCGTTCGATTCACAGGAGCCGCTCGCCGACCTCGAGCCCGACGGCGAGTTCAACTACTTCGATGTCGCCGCGTTCCTCGCCATCTACCAGGCCGGTTGCCCCTGACGCACACCCGCGACACGCCCCGGATCACGCCATGTCCAGCTCGCTCGCATCGCTGCGCACAAGCCCATTCATCAGCTCCAGATCCTCATCGTCGAGCACGATCGATCCCGCGCCCGCATTGTCAACCGCCTGCTCAGGCGTCCGCGCCCCTACCAGCGCATGCGTCAGCCCCGGCTGGCTCACCGTCCACGCGATGACCAGCTGCGCCATCGTGCAACCATGCTTGTCCGCAACAGGCTTGAACCGCTCAAGCAAATCAGCAACCTTCTGACGATTCCCCTTGCTGAACCGTTTCTGCTTGCTCCGCAGATCACTCTCAGGAAACTCGCGCTCAGGGCCAACCTTGCCAGTCAGCAGCCCCAGCACCAGCGGCGAGTACGCCAGCACCGCGATGTCATTGGCCTTGCAATACCCCAACTGATCCGGCAACCCATCCTCGCCCTGAAACGACCCGCCCTCCATCTTGCGGTGCAGCATCGAGTACTGCTCCTGATCGCTGTCGAGCGCCCCCACGCTGCGATACCGATCCATGATCTCCGGCGTCGCGTTGCACACCCCGATCGCCCGGATCTTGCCCGCCGCCTTCAGCTCCATCAGCGCCCCCATCGTGTCCTCGATCGGCGTCTGCTCCTCCTGCCAGTGCGTCTGGTACAGATCGATATAATCCGTCTGCAAGCGCTTGAGCGACAGCTCAACCTCCTGCTTGATCGAGTCAGGATGGTTGTAGATCTTGATCTCAAGGTGCCCGTGCTCGCTGGGGCCCGCGGCCGTCGAACGCCCAACGCTCCGCCCGCCCGGCGCATTGATCACCATCGCGCACTTGGTCGCCAGCACCACCTTGTCGCGCCGATCCCTGATCGCCTTGCCCACCACCGACTCGCTGTGCCCGAACCCATAAATCGGCGCGGTGTCCAACAGCGTGATGCCCGCATCAATCGCGGCATGCACCGCCTTGATCGAATCGTTTTCATCGGCGCCGCCCCACATCCAGCCCCCCATCACCCAGGTGCCAATGGCGACGACTGAAGCTTCGATTCCGGACTGACCGAGCGGGCGAGTATGCATATGGAGACCTCATGAGCAACTGGTTTCTTCCGCCGAGACAACCGGCGTTCGGGACACACACAGTGTAGAGGCGCGAACCACGGTCGATGCAAAGCGGGCCCCGCTTTGGGTGGAGCAACTCCACCCAATGCCCTTCACACAGTCTCGGCGGCGGCCTTGATGTCGCGCAGGTCGTCCTCAAGACACTTAGTGATCTTCTTGCTCATGGCAGCAAAGACCTTGAGAATAATCTTTGCGGTCAGCGTCTCGGGTGTCGCGTCAAAGGTCATGGTGATGCGGGTCGTGTGCTGGTCAACGGCCTCAAACGAGAGCACACTGACATAGTGCGAGCCGTGGGACCGGGCTTCGGCGGTGTAGGCATCGGGCGGGGACCACGCGGTGATAGACATGTCTTCCGAGGCCTTCTTGCCAAACATGATGCGCGTCTCGCGCCAGGCGTAGCCCTTGCCGACGGGCCCGAGATTGTCCGAGGCGGGCGGGGCTTCGCTGAGAGTCTCGATGGATTCGATGGCCTCAATAAACTCAGCCGAGTTGGGTATATCGGATGTGATCGCGAAAACGCGGTCGATCGGGGCGTTGACGGTTTCTGAGACGATGATGTTCATACGGCACAAGATACCACATCCAGCCACCCTTCCGCCAATCGAACCGGATATTGAGCAACCCCGAACGGACAAATCGAACGAACAAGGCAACCGCCCCGCGAGCCAGCCATGCCCTCAGACCAGCCTGCGGCTCAGCACTACACTGCGATAGTTCGTCACCTCCCAGTCCGCAGAGTCAACCACCCGGTAGCCGCGGCGTTGGTACATCGTGATCAGATCAGCAGCAAACTCCGATGTGTCGCACGCGAGCTCAAGCGCACGCTGCGACTTCGCTCGGGCTTCGACGGCGTCGAGCAGCCGCGAACCGATTCCGGCACCCTGAAACTCGGGATCCACCGCGAACTGCTCAAAGCTGAGCACCTCGGGCCGGGCGTACCAACCGATGGCCGCATCATGACGGGGCTGACAAAGGGTGATGGTGCCCACCACCTGATCGTTGAGCACGGCAACCAGCCCCTGAGCATCGGCTTCTGACAGACGCTGGCGCGTGGTTGCCTCATCCTGATGGGAGGCGAGGTAACGCATGCCCAGCCGGGCGAGCGGCGCGTACGCCCGGTGCAGCATCGCCGTGAGATCGCTGAGCGAATCACTCGCTTGGTACGACCTGATCTCGATCGACTCATTGTACATGCGCAATGCTCCCTGATGCGCCGTGCCCGACGAGATACATGCCAATGGAACCCCACACGGATTGAGCAGACAACCTTGCCTCCGATTCACAACACCCCTGCGGGTGCGACACCCCGCCTCTCAAACAAATGACAATGTACCAAAATACAGCAAAATGAACTCCATTTCATCAGAACTTTAGAAGGGGCTCATCCCGCGACACCATAGTCCAACATCGACGCGGGCCAACGAACCGCGTCCGAGACGGACCAAGCGGCGAGCAAAGGATGGAGTCCTGAGCATGAACCAACAGCACCCAACAAACACGACCCCTACACAAGTCCCGCCGCGTATGGGGCCAGCGGGGGATTGGCCTGATCGCAGCGTTGATACTGACAAGTGCCGCCTCAATCACCCTCAGCGGATGCATCGCCGCAGCAGCCGGAGTTGGCGCAGGAGCCGGCTATGCCGTCGGGCACGAACAGGGCGAAGATCATGTGACCCAGGGTGACCACCCCGACGACGATTAACGAAAGACCATTCCTGCTTGTGCCTTCCGAGCGAGTGTTTCGGGAGGCACACTTGACAATCTCCAGTGTATGTGATCAGGGGTGCACCAATTCGGGTAAGCCTTGTGGTGGGTCACAGCGCTGTTTCAATACGCGACACCCTCGTGTCGCGTGACCGGCAAGGTGGGTAGGCGCTCGAACTTCGAGCACACATGCCCGGTCACGCGATGCGGGGGTGTTGCTCTATCAACGCCCTCAATCAACGCTTCCAAACAGAACACCCCCCCAGGTTGCGGGAGAACTCGCATGAATCAGTTTTCATAGTGCGAGAGTTCCCCTCCAATTTCACACATTCGGTTGCGATCCGCTCGATCGAGCGCACGCTGGCAACAGGGCCACCCCGTCGCATTCTTCGATGGGATCGTGTGGCATGTAGGTAACAAACACGCATCAAACTGGAGGGAAATCCATATGCAACTCAGAACAATCTCATCCACCATCGCAATCGCCATGCTCGCAGGCGGCGCTTCGGCAAACCATGTCGACTTCATATCAGACGGGTTCTTCAACATCTCCGGACCCGGCTCAACCGTCGTCTCAGGTGATTCCGCGAACATCCTCGGCGGCGCACGCTTCGTCGGCATCGACACCGTCGATGGCGCATCCGATGCCAGCCTGATGGACGGGAACAACTTCATCGACTTCACAAATGACGACACCGCCGCCGGTGTCCTCACGCTCGATTACGGCGATTTCGTGGGCGGTAACGGAGCGCTCAACGCGGACTTCGACACAGACTGGAACTTCGTCTCAGTCAGCTTCGCAGATGTCGTGGGCGACGGCGTGCTCAGCGTGAGCTTCGAAAGCTCGGCCGGCTCCGGCTCCAGCGCCAGCATGCTGGTTGACAGCGCCGGTGTCTACTCGTTCGGCTTCGACGACGCCGGGTTCTCAATGGTCGATTTCAACGACATCGATCGCGTGACCCTAACGCTCATGGCCTCGACGGGTTCAGACTTCCAGATCGACGGCATCACCCGCGAAGCCGTGCCCACACCGGCATCAATCGCCCTGCTCGGTCTCGGTGGGCTCTGCGCAGCGCGTCGTCGTAGGTAATCACACGCGAAACACACCTCATCCCGCTCCGCGATGGAGCGGAGCGCCCGGTCCGTTGTGTGCGGCCGGGCCTTTGCACGCGCCTTGTGCATGAACGCTCACACAAATGCTGCGCTGTTCACATCAACACTGATCCCAAACAAGGCACATCCGCGGGCACGCCGTCTGAGTATGCACATTGATCACTGATTGGGAACAAAGACAAGGTCGAACCCAAGCCGCCCGTCGGACCGGAGCTCGGCAATCTTGTAGATCACTTTCCAGGTGCCATTGTCTGCGGGAAACTCGGCGGCGTCGCCAATCTTCAGCCGATCCCGCTTGCCCGAGATATTTACCGTGATGTCGCTTGTGTTCCCACCGTATGTCAGCCCGTTGAAGCCAAAGACATTGCCCGCCTTGCCCGCGACCGTGATCGACTCGCCCGGCATCAGCCAGGTGTCGGCGCCTGTTGTGGCCCCCTTGGCCTCAAGAACCTCCGCACGCAGCTTCTCGATCTCCGCGCGAGCCGCCCTGAGTTCGGTCTCGGTGCGCTGCCCAAGCTGCTGCTGACGGGTAAGCAGGGTCTCAAGCTCGGTCGTGAGCTTGGCCGATTGCACCGGATCCGTAGAGTTCCGCAACGCCTCGAGCTTGGCCTCAAGATTCTGGAACCCCTGCGACTGCTCTGCGATAAGCTGGTCAACACCCGGCCCCAGGATCCCCGTAGCGCCGACCCCCGTCTCGATGGCAAGCCCGAAGAGCACACCAATGACAACAGCAGTCAGCTTCCCGACCGGGTGCGCGACGATGCGCCTGCCAACCTGGGCAAGGGGCGCATCCTCGGCCTTGCGCTCGGGTGCTGGCGCGGGGAGCGCTGCAACAGGCGGCTCGGGGGATGACGGTTCAGAGGCCGGCGGCTGGGAGTCAGATGGCATCGGCGGTGTGTGTTCGTTGCTCATGGACGCATGATACACCGGTTCTTGATGTTGCGTAACGCACTGGGTTCAACCAACTATTGAATATAGAATAGCGCTGAGCCACCGAACCAACACACCCGGAGGAACCATGCCAACCACCACACCCGAACATGATAAACGAATCGCGAATATGACCTTCGGTTCCGTGTACCCGCACTATGTCACCAAGGTTGAGAAGAAAGGGCGGACCAAGGACGAACTGCACGAGGTCATCCGCTGGCTCACCGGCTTTGATGACAAAGAGATCCACAAAAACATCAACAACGGATCAACCTTCGAGGCGTTCTTTGCGGCCGCGAAGATCAACCCCAACGCTGACCAGATCACCGGCACAATCTGCGGCTACCGGATCGAGGAGATCCAAACGCCGCTCACCAAACAGGTCCGCTACCTCGACAAGCTGGTCGATGAACTCGCCAAAGGCAAGAAGTTAGAGAAGATTCTCCGAGGTGGGTGAGCGCAGCCCATCGCAAACGAACTCCCCTGCGGATGCTGCGATACCATCTGGCTATTTGAACCTGCCAACATCGGACCCAACCCGCACGCCCGACGGGTACACTCTCTCCATGCCCCTCAGCATCCTGCACATCTCCACACGCCTGATCCAAGGCGGCTCACAAGAGAACACCGTTCTCTCGTGCGAGGGACAGGCCGCCCTGGGCCACGAGGTCCACCTCGCCTATGGCCCCATCTTCGGCCCCGAGGGCTCCTACTTCGATCGCGCCAACGACTACCGCGGGCCCAACGGCGAACGGATCACGATGCACGAGGTGCCCCACATGGTGCGCCAGATCGCACCTGCAACAGACTGGCGAGCCGCGCGCGAACTCCGCCGCCTCATCGAAGACCTACGACCAGACATCGTCCACACCCACTCGTCCAAGGCCGGCGTCATCGGCCGCGCCGCGGCGTGGAAAGCATACAAAAGCAGCAGCGACCAACGCCCGGGCATCGTCCACACCATCCACGGCCCACCATTCCACACCTACCTGCCCAAATGGAAGAACGCGATCTACATCGCCTCAGAGAAATATGCCGCCAAGCGCTGCCACCTCATCGTCTCCGTCGCCGACGCCATGACCCGACAGTTCCGCGCCGCCGGAATAGGACGCGACGAGCAGTTCATCACCGTCCGCTCGGGCATGGAGACCGAGCACTTTCTCAATCCGATCCCAACCGAGACACGCGCCGCCATGCGCGCCCAACTCAGCTTTAGCGACGATGATTTCGTCATCGGCACCGTCGCCCGGCTCGCCGAGCACAAGGGCCACGACGATATCCTCGACGCCCTGGGCGACGACCTCCGCGCCAATCCCAACTGGAAGCTGCTCTGGGTCGGCGACGGCTGGTGGAGCGAGCGATTGCTCAAACGCGTTGCGGACATGGGCCTTTCTGACCAGCTCATCACCACCGGCCTGGTCCCCCAGCACCGCGTGGGCGCCATGATGCGGGCCTGCGACACCCTGCTCCACCCGAGCTACCGCGAGGGCCTCCCCCGCACCGTGCCCCAGGCACTGCTCTGCGGCGTACCCGTCGTCGCCAGCGACTGCGACGGCACACCCGAGGCCTGCATCGACCCAGCCGCCGACGCCCAGAACGCGACAGGCAGACTGTTCAAAGTCGGCGACACCGCCGGCCTACGCGACGCCGTGGTCTGGATGTTCGAGCACCCCCAGCAGCGCCACGAGATGGGTGTGCGAGGACGGATGATGTGCACCCAGCAGTTCTCAACCGACACGATGGTGCAACGGCTCGAATCGGTCTACGCAAGAGCGATCCAACTAGCCGCCGGGCGATGATCCAGATCCAAAAAGAGAAAACGCCCCAGCGCTACCGGGGCGTTTTCAACTGGTCATGCAACGAGTCGTGCGACTGGTCAAGCCGCAACGGGTTGCCGGTCCGTCAGAGACGGGACCGATTCCTGACCCACCGACTGCAATAGAACACCGTTTATCCGTCGTGCCAACGCATTGGCAAGTTTTTTCGGACCCTCACAAAGCCCCGCCAACGCCTCACGATTCTTCAAGCGTGTAATCCTCTGCGACCACTTCACTTACAGCCCCCTGCAGCGACGCCACAATCCGATCGACATGCACATGACTGGTCTCAATAAACACCTTCGTGCGCCGCTGAGAACCAGCAGAACCAGTCCCCGCCACATACACCCCCGGCACATTGGTCTGCATGGTCTTGAGATCGTGCCGGGGCTTTCGATCATCACCAACCAACTCAATCCCCAGCTGCTCGAACAGGTCCGACTTTTGTACATACCCGGTCAGCAGCAGCACGAACCGGGCCTCAATCGCTTCACCCGTGTCGAGCGTCGCGTGGGTCTGAGTAATCCGGGACACATTGGCACCGGCGAGATAGCGGATCTTCTCCTTCTTGATCAGGTACTCGATCTCAGGATACAGCCAGTACTTGATCCGATCAGGATCGAACCACGCCCCGCGATGCACCATCGTCACCTGCGCCCCAGCACGAAACAGCCGGATCGCAGCCTCCACCGCCGAGTTCTTCCCACCGACGATCAGCACGGGCTGGTTGGCATACCGATGCACATCACCCAGATAATGGCTGACATGGGCCAGCCCTTCGCCGGGGATCCCCAGCATGCGGGGCAAGTGCATATCACCGATCGCCAGTACCAGCCGCCGGGCACGGATCGGCTCAAGCTCACCAAGCCCTGACCCGTCATACCCCAACTCCTCAGGCCCACCCACACCATGCAGCGAACGGCCCGTGTGAAGAACGAACCCATCGCCATCACGCTCAATGCGTGTCACTCGGGTGTAGGTCTCGATGTCGAGCTTGAAAGTCCCTACCACCGTCCGCAGGTAGTTGAGATAGTGCTCGCGTGTCGCCTTCTCCTCATGCTCCACTACCAGCGGCACACCCGCGATCCCGATCCGCTCAGGCGACGAAAAATACTTGGTCCCCGGTGCCCACCACTGCATGGTGCTGCCGACCTGCCCCGCTTCCAGATGCAGATACGCCATGCCCGCCGCTTTGAGCGCCACCCCCAGCTCAATCCCGATCGGCCCAGCCCCAACAATGACAATGTCAGTTTCACGCATAAAACAACGGTAGGCCCAAGACCCCGCCACGCCCCATCACACACCCTTCCCCCTCTCGCCACTCCCCTCCCCAGAAAGGCACCACTGCAGACCCACAATCACAACTGCATCGGGCACCCCGCCAGCAGCGAACATCACCCGTAGACAATCATCCCCACCCCACATCAAAGGACCAAACCCATGACCAACTCACCCAACGACCAGCACACAAAATCCTGGCCCGACCTCGCCATCGGCCTCTACGACCGCCTCACCGGACGCAACGCCGTGATCAACTACCAGTTCGACAACATGAGCATCCAGGTCCCCAGCGGCACCGGTGCCAACGCCGAGCACGCAAAGTGGGTCCTCAACGGCAGCATGAAGATCACCACAAACGACAGCGGTGACCGCCCAAACTAACCTTGGTCGGGCGAATCGAGGGCACACTCAACGCCCGGCCATGGTCATGCGACGCCCGCGATAATCGCGTCCAACTACACTTCAACAGCATCACAGGCCTGCGCCAGAGCAGACGCGCCCTGCGCTCCATTGATACAGCATTCCGCACAATCCCCGGCTTCGCCCAACTCACCATCACCCTCAAAGCCGGCCCACTCCCCCGCATCACCCTCGCCCCCAACCCAAGCCTCATCGCCCGCCTGCTCGGCATGGGCTGACGAGAACACCAAGGGCGGCCTCATCCGCGCAGAGGCCCCCACTCCATCATGCCGCTCCCAATCCATTGATAACGCCGTGGGATTACGATCTGATCTTGGTGATCGCATACACCCATTCACCACCCCCGCCAGCAGCAACCCCCGAACCTCCGACCCCTGAATCAGCTCTCGTATCCTCGTAGCCCCACACCATACCGCATCAGGGCGAATAACGACAAACACGCAAAGCACACCCATGCTCCTCCCCCGCACTTGCGGGGGAGGTGGATCGCGCAGCGAGACGGAGGGGGCGTCCACGACCAAAGGCGGGTCACAAAAGCGTGGTTGTGTTCAACATTGACAAGAGTACTACGGGCAACCGGCGTTAAACGCGACGAGGAAATCACTCACATCAAAGAAATCAAGCGATCCATCCCCATTGAAATCTGCAAGCGGATCGGCGGTGCTATAGGCAACCAGAAAAACACTGACATCAAAGAAGTTGAGTTCACCGTCCCCGGTGAGATCGACCAAGCAAGACGCTCCGCAGTGATTCAGCAGCACACTGACGCTGCTTGAATCCCGGTTCGCCGTGACGAGGTCGAGGGCGCCGTCGCCGTTGAGATCACCGATCGCCACGGAACGGGGAGTACTGCCAGTGCTGAAGTCGTTGTTGGTCTGGAAAGTGCCATCACCCAAACCCTGCAGCACGCTGACAGTGCTTGAGTACTCATTCGCAACGGCGAGATCGGGGATACCGTCGCCGTCGAGATCGCCGACCGCGAGGGACCAGGGGTGATCACCGGTGGTAAAGTCTTGATGGCTTTGGAAGGTCCCGTCGCCATGACCCAGCAGAATACTGACGGTGTTTGAGTTTGTGTTCGCACTGGCGAGGTCGGGCAGTCCGTCGCCGTCGAAGTCCCCGATCAACACGGATTTCGGGCCGTTGCCGGTTGTGAGGTCCTGACGATCTTGGAAGGTGCCGTCACCGTTGCCAAGTAGCATGCTGAGCGTGTTCGTATACGAGTTCGCGGCGACAAGGTCGGGCACGCCATCACCATTGAGGTCTCCAATCGATACGGAAGAAGGATGGTCGCCGGTAGCAAAGTCCTGACGCGCTTGGAAGGTCCCGTCGCCGTTGCCCAGCAGCACGCTCAGCGTACTGAAATCGTCATTGGCCGTGACGAGGTCGGGCGTGCCGTCGCCATTGAGGTCACCGATCTCGACAGACCGAGGTCGATTACCAGCGAGATAATCCTGGTGGAACTGGAAGGTGCCGTCGCCGTTGCCCAGCAGCACACTCACGGTGCTGGCATTCCAGTTCGCGACAGCGAGATCAGGGATGCCGTTTTTGTCGAGGTCACCGATCGTGACGAACAGGGGACCAGGGCCTGTCGCATAGTTGCGAAGGAGCTGGAAAGTGCCATCACCGTTACCCTGTAAAACACTGACTTTATTGAATCCCCAGTTCGCGACCGCGAGGTCGAGCACGCCATCACCGTCGAAGTCGCCGACCGCCGCAGAACGAGGACTGGTGGCCGTGGCGAAATCCTGTCGAGCGCGGAAAGTACCATCGCCGTTGCCCGGCAGAACACTGACCGAGTCGGAACGGAAGTTCGCGACAGCAAGATCGGGTATGTCATCAGCATCGAGATCGCCAATCGCGACGAACTGGGGGCCAAGGCCTTCGGCGAAGTCGCGACGGGGCTCGAATGAGCCGTCGCCATGACCCAGAAGCACGCTGACGGTGTCAGATAAATCGTTCGCGACAGCGAGGTCGGGCAGGGCGTCGCCGTTGAGATCGCCGATCGCCACCGAACGCGGGTTGAGCCCTGTGTCGTAGTGGTGACTCAACTGAAAAATGCCGAAACCAACCCCGAGCAGCACGCTGACCGAGTCGGAACCAAAGTTCGTGACGGCAAGGTCGAGCACGCCGTCTCCATCGATATCCCCGATCGAAACACCCCAGGGATTAGTCTGGGTGCTGAAGTCAAAGTGATCTCGAAATGTACCGTCACCATTGCCGATGAACACGCTGATCGACTGGGCGTACCGGTTTGTGTTCACCAGGTCAGGGGTCCCGTCGCCATTGAAGTCACCAATCGCAACAGACCGGGGGTGGTTGCCGGTCGGATAATCCTGACGGGGCTGGAATGTGCCGTCGCCGTTACCCAGCAGCACACTGAGCGTGTCAGACAGGGAGTTCGCAGCGACAAGGTCTGCTGAACCGTCCCCATCAAGGTCGCTGACCGCGACATAAACAGGGACGAAGCCCGTGGTGAAGCCCTCTGGTTCCTGAAAAGTACCGTCGCCGTTGCCCAGCAGCACACTCAGCGTGTTCTGTCCATCGTTCGCGGTCACAAGGTCAGCAATGCTGTCGCCGTTGAAGTCGCCGATCGCGACAGATACTGAGTCCATGCCACTCGCATACTCAACACCAGACTGGTAGATGCCGTCGCCGCTGCCCAGAAGCACAGTGACGCTGTCGGCATAATCGTTCGCGGTCACGAGGTCGGGGACGCCGTCACCATTCAAGTCGCCGATCACCACAGCATTGGGAGCTCGACCAGTGGGGAGTTGATGATTCGGCCCATACAACTCCGCCGGGTCGCAGTTCCCGCCCGCACCCATCGCGAGCAACCCGAACAGTGCCGTCGGGGCGACACAACAAAGTGAACGAAGATCTGCTCGCATAAAAATTCCACGACACGATCGAAGAACTCGACCGGCACAGCATCGCCTATATCAAGAAAATCACGCCTGGCATCCACACCATCCTACATGCACCTTACCCATTCAGCAAGCGCAAAGCTCCATCCCACCCCGCGCAAAAACCTCCACCCCATAACCCCAATTCTCAAGGTCTCCCGTTGTTATTGCACACCAACCCCGTGCATTCCCGATCTTGAGCAGGTACCATGGGCCCGTGTCCAAGGATGGACCCTCTCCCACACCGATCGTCGCCGGCGGATGCCAGCAGCACACGACGATCCCCGATGTGTAAAGTGCTTCAGCAACGATGGACCCAATCAACAGCACCAGCCCGCCCTCATACCCGATCAACAAAGCGCTCAGCGCCTACGGCAAGAACCCCCGCATCAACAAAGCGGGCGGCATGCCATTCGCTTCAAACATCACCGGCGTCCGCCGATCCACACCCACCGACCACCCGCTCCAAGCCAACGCACCAACCTCAACCCGCCAGACCGATCCCGTCGGCAAGATCGCGCCCTCGCCCATGGCCCAGCGCGCACAGGCCATCGGCCAGCTCGTGGGCGCCAAGGTCCAGCCCATCAATCTGAGCAACGATGTTGCGCAGGTGCGCGGCCCAAAGCCCACCGTCACCAGCGCCGGCACCTACACCATGTACCCCCAAGCCGCCGATCGCGTCCAGGCCGCGACCAACCGGGCTTCGAATCTGGCCGCCAACCTCGGCGCAGGCCGCTCGCTCGACATCCGCGGCTAAGACCTGCACATCAACGACACGCACCACACCGGGCAACAGCCCGGTTTTTCATACCATAAGCTCCGATTTCACCGATCGGCATGCTGCAAACCCCTCAATTTCAGCCCGAAACCCCCTGTGTGGAATAACTTACGGATCGGTTGGGTATATCATCATGGACCCGATCCGATCACGGTCTAATCCAAGCACAAAGAAACTGTTCACCATGCCGCGCCCAAAGTCATTCGATCCCGACACCGTCCTCACCAAGGCGATGGGTGTCTTCTGGGAGAAGGGCTACGACGCCGCGAGCATCTCAGACCTCACCGCCGCCATGGGCATCAACCGCTTCTCGCTCTACGACACCTTCGGCGACAAACACACCCTCTACCTCAAGGCCCTCGAGTCCTACGAACGCGCGGTCGTCGAACCAATACTCGAACGGATCCAGTCCATCCAAACGCTCAGCGATCTCGAAAACCACTTCATGGGCATGATCGACTACCAGCGCGAGCACGCCGACGCCCCCTGTTGCATGCTCCAGAAGGCCGCGATCTCCATGCCCAGCTCTGACCAGTCCACCTGCGACCAGGTCAACAGCACCCGCAGCCGCGTCCACGACGCGTTCTGCGGCACCTTCACACGCCTGATCGCAAAGGGCGAACTGCGCAGCGGCATCACCGCCGAACAGGCCGCCTGGCTGATCATGTTCACCAAGGCCGGGCTTACCAGCTACGCCACCGCATCGGTCCCCACCGAGCAGTCCAAGTCCGCCATCAAGGCGCTCTTCGACTCCATCCGCAGCTGATCCGCACACAATATATCCACACTTGGAGCCCGGAAACGCTGTTTTCGGGCTTTTTCTAACTGTTGAGTTGGAAATCCGCACATATTGCGGAACAATCAGTTGGTTACTCGGGTTTGATCCCCGTCAGCGCATTGAAACAACCACAACGGACATCCGTTTCCTCTCGAACCGCTCGGGCGCGTTGCCCGGGCGGTTCATGTTTTATCGATCAGCTTTTATCGATCGACAATCTCGCTGCGGATCCATGCCTCAATGATCGCCAACGCTTCGGGTGCGAATGTTTCGCTGAGCTGCGCGTACTCGCCGATCATGCCCGTCTGCGCGTGCTGGAACAGGTGGTTGAGCCCACCCATCTCGACGATGGTGTAGCGGACCTGGCCGTTCTCTTCGAGCGCGCTGCGGATCCCCGAAAGGTTCTTCTCCGCCGAGACCTGCAGGTCCTTGCTGCCATTGAGCACCAGCGCCGGCACCTTGATCCGCTTCCAGTACGAACGCGAATCAAAGCTCAGGAACGAGCGCGTCCAGTCGCCCGCGAACTGCGGCAGCAACGCGCGAGACCGCTCGATGAGTTTGGGGTTGACCTTCTTGAGCCCGAACTCATGCCGGTTGAGTTCCACGATCCGCTTGACGATTTCCTCATCGCTCTCGCCGTCGATGACGGCGTTCATGATCGCCCGCCGCGCCCCCACCGAGCTCTTGATGTGCTGCTCACCCTTTCCCGCCGCCCTGAGCATCTGCTCGGTCTGATCGAGAAGAAGATCCATGCCCGCCACACCGACGCCAGCCAGCGAGATCACAAACGCGATCGATTCATCCTTGGTCGCAAGATACGGCGCATGCATACCCCCCTCCGAATGCCCCAGCAGCCCGACCCGTTCAGGATCCACATGCTCCTGCTTCATCATGAACCCGGCCGCGCTCAGCGCATCATGCGCCAACGACTCGGTCGTTATTCCCTCGCTCGGCGTGCCCGTCGATGCTCCCGTGAGCCGGTCATCAAAACGCAGCACGGCGATCCCCCGCGTCGTCAGATAGTCCGCGATCACCGCAAACGGCTTATGACCAAAGATCGTCGAGTCCCGATCTTGCATCCCCGAGCCCGAGATCAGCACCACGCCGACATACGGCCCCGCGCCGTAGAGCTGCTCATCGGGCAGCGTCAGCGTCGCACCCAGCGTGTGCGACTGCTCACCCGAGTTCTCGTCGAGCACAGGGATTGTCACATCCAACACGCGATAAGAAAACGGCTCGGCCGGCGTCTGCGGACGCGGCATATCCGCCTGATTGACTGACCGGGCCTGCGCCCAGAGCGAAGTGGTTGAGAACGCGAGCAGAATGAACAGCAGCAGGGTGCGACGCATGAAAAACCTCCGTTTGTTGAAAGAGTATACCGGACAGCCGCACGCACAGATTCGGTATACTCCCTGAAGTTCACAACCGCATCATCGTCCAGCACACCCAGAAACACGAACCATGCCGACCAATCCATCCGATCCCCACGCCGTCCTGCTTGCCCATGATCGCTGGTCCAATGAGCAGTTGTACAACGCCTGCGAAGCCCTGAGCGACGAGCAGTTCAACCAGCCGTTCGAGATGGGCACCGGGTCGCTGCACAACAACCTCGTTCACAACCTGGGCGCGATGCGGGGCTGGACCGATGTCCTCGACGAGGTTGAATCAAGGCCCCGGCTTGAGGAGAAGCGATACACCCTCGATGAGATCAGAAAGCTGCACGACCCGATCGCCGACGACTTTGAGCGGGCCGCGATACGCCGCCCCTTCGACACCGTCATCACCCGCGAACGCGCCGGCAACACATACACCTTCACCGTCGGCGGCATCCTGACCCATGTCACCACCCACTCCATGCACCACCGCGCCCAGTGCCTCAACATGCTGCGTCAGCTCGGCATCAAGCAGCTCCCCATGAGCAGCGTCATGGAATGGATGCTCTTCGCGGGCAACTGACTCGACCATCAGTCAGAGCGAGTCGACACGCATCACCAATGCTGACCCCGCAGACTGCTTTACGGGCAGCCGGAACCGAATGCCGACAGAAACGCCGAGACATCGAAGAAATCGAAAACGCCTTCACCCGTGAAATCAGCGCTCGGATCCATCGCGTTGAACGCGCTGAGGAACGCGCTGACATCGAAGAAGTCCAGGACGCCGCTCGGGCAAGCGAAGTCGGCAGCGTTGCACGGTGCGCTCAGGTTGAGTAGCACACTGACATTGTCGTTTGTGAAGTTTGAAACAGCCAGATCTAGGCCGCCGTCTCCATTAAGATCGCCCAACGCCACGCTCGACGGCGAGCCGGAGCCTCCGAGACTGATCTGGGGACCAAAGGTCCCATCGCCATTGCCCAGCAGCACGCTCGTGTTATTCACAGTCTGATTGACCACGGCGAGATCGATGTTCCCGTCGCCGTCCAGATCACCGACCGCGATGCCCCGGCCCGAAACGCCCGCGCTGAAACGGAGCTGTGGCGCGAAAGTCCCGTCGCCGTTGTTGAGCAGCACGCTCACATCGGCGCTGCTCTCATTCGAGGCCGCTATATCGAGGTCACCGTCTCCGTCCAAGTCGCCCAGTGCCACGCTCGCCGGGCCGTCCCCCGCTTCGAAGCGTGTTTGGGGCGCATAGGTACCGTCGCCGTTGTTGAGCAGCACGCTCACGTCGTCGCTGTTGATGGTGTTCGCGGTGACCGCATCCAAGTCGCCATCGCCGTCCAGATCACCCAACGCCACACTGCGCGGAGTGTTTCCGACGCCAAAGGTATTCTGGGACGCGAATGTCCCATCGCCGTTGTTCAGCAGCACACTGACACTGTCGCTCTGCTCATTGGCGACGGCTATGTCGGTATCGCCATCGCCGTCGAGGTCGCCCAGCGCCACGCTGTACGGCCTGTTACCCACGCCAAAGGTGGTCTGGAGCCCGAAGGTCCCGTCACCGTTGTTGAGCAGCACGCTCACATCGTTGCTGAACGAGTTCGCCGTGGCGATATCTAGATCGCCATCTCCGTCCAGATCACCCACCGCCACACCCCGCAGCAGGTCACCCGCGCCGTAGCGGGTCTCGGACGCGAATGTCCCGTCCCCGTTGCCCAGCAGCACGCTCACATCGTCGCTCGCCAGGTTCGCAACGGCTATATCAAGGTCGCCGTCCCCATCCAGATCACCAATCGCCACGCATTGCGGCCCATCTCCCGCGAGGAAGCTGGTCTGCGGCCCAAAGCACAGCTGCGCGGGCGCGATTCCCGCGCAGAGGGTGAGCGTTGTCAGGGCGGCGAACACCGGGCACTGGCCCAGCACGGCAGGAATCAAGTATCGCATGGAACACCTCTCGACAGATCGAATCCGACTCAATCAACGAAGGAATACGGTAAACGATCCAAGGAAGCGAGTCAATCAAATTGAAACTAAGCATAACATCAGCATGTGCTTCGATTTATGAGCCTACAAACCGGGACCTGCCGCCGTCGATCACACTTTCTTCGAGCTCCGATTTCGCGGTTTCGAGCTGGACGGGATTCGTACAGACCGCCACCCCAGCACACGATTCAAAGATTCCATAATGTACTCGAGCAATCCCACTCACCTTGCCGCGTTGAGCAACCCAATACCCGAAAACTGGTATCATCGGGTCAACACACAACGCCAGCAATGCCGATCGAGAACACACATGAACAACAAGACCATAAAACGCAGAGCATTCATCGCCGCCAGCGCTTTCGCTATCCCCTCGGTCGCCCTCGCCCGCACCAGCGGACTCATGCCCAACTCGGTCGCTTTGGACTCGCAGTTCGAGGACTACATGAAAGCCGCGGGCAACAACCTCAAGCCCATGCGTGACCTCATGCGCCTGCTCGACAACCCCGTGATGCGCAAAGAGATCGCCTACCTCGCCAACCAGGTCACCATCAACCTCGCCCAGGCCGTCGAAGTCGCCGAGCAGGCCCCCATCCCCGAACGCTCGAAAGAAAAGTACGGCGACGACAAGGAGACCTTCACCACAGACCTCCGCATCAAGCTCCTCGAAGCCGTCTCCGCCTCCACCGCCCTCACCCGCCAGACCCTGCTGGGCAACGACGCAGAGGTCAGAAATCTCTACAACTCCCTCCGCACCGTCCGCAAGGAAGGCCACGACGAGTTCGAGGAAGAGCACTAAGCCCACTCATGCTTGATCATCTCATCGAGTTCTTCGCACGCACCCACCTGATCGTGCTGCACTTCCCCATCGCCCTGCTCATCGTCGCCGCGATGGTCGAGCTGTTCCGCGCGCTCAACCTCAAACGCACCGCCTCGCGCTACACCCCCGGCCCAGCCGGCACCACCATGTTCGGCTTCGCCTTCGTCGGGTGCGCCTATACCGTGCTCAGCGGGCTCGTCTTCGGCTTCAGCGACGGCGAGAAGGTCGACCTCCACAGAATCCTCGGCGTCATCTCCGCCGTCCTCGTCCTCCTCGCCGCCTTCGCACTACTCAAGGCGCATCGGCCCGCGCCGGGCAGCGCGGCCCGAATCTACCTCACGCTCCTCTCCCTCAGCGCCCTGACCGTCGCCCTCACCGCCCACTTCGGCGGCGAGCTCACCCATGGCAAGGGCTTCATCACCCGTCCGTTGACGCAAATCGGTACAAGCCCCGCTCAATCGGTTTCGCCGCTCATGCTCGATCCGGTCTACACCAACCTGACGCAGGCCCAGCTCGATACCTACCTGAGCAACATCCAACCCATCTTCAACGCGAGTTGCATCGAATGCCACGGCGCAGACAAGGCCGAAAATGATGTCCGCCTCGATGCACTCGAGTATGTCCTCGATCCCGATCTCGACATCCTCGTTCATGGCGATGCCGATGCAAGCGAGATCATGTATCTGATTGAGCTGCCCGCTGGCGATCCGGATCTCATGCCACCCGAGGACGAGGGAAAGCCGTTGAACGCAGAGCAGATCGATGCGATCCGGGCGTGGATCAACTCGCTCGGCAACTGAACGCAGCGTCAAATCGCGATACGAACGGGCCTTTCCAACGAAAACTCATCATTTCTGTGGGCCACAGCACCGCGCCGACACGATTTTCACCCCACGAAAGACCTTGCTGAAATCTTCACACTGGGATTCTCGCAGCATCTGCAGTACCGTATCCCCGTCGCAGCATGCCGCTGCACATGGGAGATACACCATGCTCAATACGCCCGTCATCAACAGACTCGACCGTGTACGCGTGCTCGAATCATTCGCGGACGCATCACACCCACGCATGCACAACCTCTCACGCGCACTCGCCTGCGGCGACATCCCCGCGCACATCAATCGCCTCCTGCAGCGCATGCAGCAGGCCCGCCCCATCAATCCAGTGATGGTCCCAGACGACATGGTCACCATGAACTCGGTCGTCCGCCTCGTGGATCTTGACACACTCAAGACCCAAAGCATTGCCCTCGTCTACGACGCCGAGTGCGCGCACGACATCCCAGACGCCGCCGAGCCCGTCGAGATCCAAGAGGAACTCGGCAGCGAGCTGCTCGCCCGGCGCGTCGGCGACACCATCACCATCACGCACCGCACGCACACAACCCGCCTGCGCATCGACGCCATCGAGTACCAACCCGAACGCGCCGGACACCTCGATCGATAGCCCGCGCTACACCCCCGTCGTCAATCCCGCCAGATACACCAGGGCGACCGATACGACCAGAAAACCAACCAC
Source organism: Phycisphaerales bacterium UBA1924 (assembly GCA_965283805.1). Lineage (GTDB taxonomy): Bacteria > Planctomycetota > Phycisphaerae > Phycisphaerales > UBA1924 > UBA1924. Next base: position 1,746,435 of record CBDIPV010000001.1, read on the forward strand.
CGATGCGAGCAGGATCAGACACCCCTTGCCCGTCTCGTATCGCTGTTCAAGCGCTTGATCACCATGCGCGGGCTTCTGCCCGTCGCGTTCTTGCTGCTGATTCATGGAGAATCTCTTGTGATGCACGCCGCGTCATCACGCGGCGTTCGTGCTCAGTTCACACACACCCCGCCGGGCATGGCATCATCGCCACACCCAGCCGGGGCACGCAAGCTCAGTTGAACACCATCACACCGGCGGCCCACGCGCACCCAGCACACACCCAAGATGCCGCCGCACGCCAACCGACCGGCCATCGCCAAGCGCCGAGCCCCGCAATCCAGCAGCGCACTCGCTGCCAACCACCCAAGCCCAACCAGCGCCGTCATCACCGTCGCGGGAGCGATCGCGATCTTCGCAAGCAACAAGCTTCGCTTCGCCAACCCCAACCCACACCGGCTCAGGCGCACCCGGCCCACGCCGAGCATCGCCGCCAGTCCCGATCACCGGCACAAACGACCCCGGCAACGCGCCCAAGAGCCACGCCGACACCGCGCCAACCAGAATGACCAGCCGCAGAGGATTCACAGCCGCAACTCTACGCACCGCCGCTCTTCCGGTTCTCCCCAGCATGATCCAAATGCAATCAGCGACTCAGGATGATCAGCATCAATCCTTTGATACCATCACCTTATCGACCTCCCGCCGGCGATCCCGAGATCATGCCTCCCGAGGACCAGGCCACCCTCGCCCAGCAGCGCGTCGCCCTCGTCTACCCCGGCGACGAACCACAGACCCTGCCCGCCGGCGTCGAGCCCATCGAGATCCAGACCGAACGCGGCAGCGAACTCCTCGGCAGAAGACTCGGCGAGGCCTTCACCATCACCCAGCGCTCACTCCCCATCAACTACCGCATCTCCGCCATCGAATACCAGCCCGAAGCCACCGGCGACTTCGACCGCTGATCCCTCGAACGCCCGCACCCATCAAGCCGCGACCCAAAGGGAAGCGGCCGTTCTTGATACCCCCGCGCCCGAGCAACCGGCGCCGAGAACGATCGCCTAGCCACCCACCTCACCACAACCCGACGGCTTCCCATCCCACAGAATCTCACCGTCCTCCGTCACCGAGATCTCCGTCCCGGGAAGATCCGGGCGGAATGCACTCTCGGGCAGCTCGTCCGTTCGGTAGGTCCCAACATCCATATGCATCTTCAGCCGTGCGGGGTCCGCAATCGCCTCTGCGAACAGCCGTAGATCAATACGCACATCCCCCGGCAGATAGACCACGCCCCTTTCGGTCTCCACCGCTAGATACTCCGACACATAGATCGTCGCCTGTCTCTCGCCATCCACGCGCATCTCGATCCGCTCGGGTAATCCGAAACCAGCACCAAAGCGATCGTCCTCGTGCATATACACCCGGTAATGCACCCCCGCCCTGCCGTGCTGACGAACATTCCGATCCGGGTCCAACACAATCTCGACATACCGTCGATTAATGTCGTCTTCGCGGATCGACTCCGACGCGATGTTCCGCCGGATCGTCCGCAGATCGCCGGCGTCATCAAAGTGTTCAAGCCCCAGCGCGATCCCCGAATCAACATCGCTCCGCAGAACCGACAGCGGCATCACCAGCGGATTAGGCAACAGAATCGACGCCGCCTTCTGCGGCTCATTGAACGCCTCGTGCACATCCAATTTCGCCAGATAAACAAGATATTTCTCACCCGTGAACGCGTACACCCCCACACGGTCGAGGATCGAGTACTCCGCCCGAGCACTTGTGATCTGCGATTCGACAACAAACCTGCCATCATCAAACGCATAGTGATACGCCCCGCTCGCCTCGCCACGCCCCGTTTTTCCCTTGTCGCCGGGAATCATCACGACTTGCCCCCTGGCATCAAAGGCGATCCGCTCAAGCCGTGTGAACTGACCAAGATACCGGTCCAGATCCTCGATCTCGTTCGCAACAGCGGCGCGACCAAACATCAAACCCACAACAACCATGCCGATAAATAAGCTGATCAACTTGCTGCCCATATCCATCCTCCCCGGTCACCATACCCAAACTGTTCAACTGAATGCAACCTCAAAACCCGTATTCAGGATCCCACTCCCCATCTTTCAACCACCCGATCGCCTGAAAGACTGAACCACCGCTCATAACGCCGCCGTAAGCTCTCAGCGCCCCGTGATTCCGAGTCCGGAATTCTGCTACAATCACCCAACTGCACGGGGCGCGGCCACGCCGCTGAGAAGCACCCGTTGAACCTGATCCGGCTCGCACCGGCGCAGGGAATGCAGACAGCCATCCGTCACTGAGTGCGCATCGACGCACTCGAATACCAACCCGACCAATCGGACGATTTCGAGTTTTAGATCGCTCGCACCCGATTTCTCTTAATCAACAGACTCCCTAGACTGTTTCTGGTAACAGAAATGATTGCTAAGGAGTTTGTAATGCTTTCCATCATACCGTCGCTCGTCCTGATCGTAAGCACATGCGCCATTGCACCCGACTCGACATTCGAAACCGAACGCCAAGCGCACGAAACGCACCTGCTCATCTCAGAGCACTTCCCCTCCGAGCCGCTGCCCGAGATCAAGCATCCAAGTCTTGAGTACACAAGCTATCAAGGCCCACTCGGAGAGTACGGCGCGATCGCGACCCACGTCACGGAGACTGAAACAAAGCGACCAGCCGTGATCTGGGTGACCGGCGGTTTCGGAGGCATCTTCTCAGACTTCGATCTCTATACCGATCTCTGGAACGACCAGAGTGTCGCGAGTTTTCTCGATCGCGAGATCGTCGTGTACCTCCCCACATTCCGAGGCGAGCACCAGAACCCGGGCGTTTTCGAGTGCTTCTACGGCGAGGTCAACGACCTCGTTGCCGCGATCGAACACGTCGCTCAACGCCCTGATGTCGACCCGGAACGGATCTTCGTCATGGGACACAGCACGGGCGGAACAAACGCCCTGTTGTCCGCATTCCTCACCGAAATCCCCGCAGGAGTCGTCTCCTTCGGCGGCGCCCCGGACATGCACTCGATCGCCGCCGATGGCAAGGGATATGGCAAAGAACCCTACGAGCTCGCAGACGCAAAGGAAGTACGACTGCGTTCCCCCATCGAGTTCACCAAGGACCTCCGGGTTCCGGTCCTCTACGTAGAAGGCTCCGAATCCTTCTATGTCGAGGATGCGTACCGCATGCAACGCATCGCGAACGAAGCCGGTACAGACTTCCGCGCTGCAATCGTATCCGGCGAAGACCACTTCAGTGTCCTCCGCCCGGGAAAGGACTACCTCGCGAACCACATCGAATCGGGCAACACCACACTCCCCAGTGCTCAAGAGATGCAGAACGCGATCCAATCCTACTACGCACACCCGAACACGCTGCTCCTGCTCAATATCGAAGAGGCTGATTCCGGCGTCATCAAAGAGTTGATTGATCAAGGAGGGGACGCGAACCTCACCAACGACTTTGGCGTGCCCTTGCTTGTGATAGCATCAAGCAGTAACCCCGATCCCGAAGTGATCGATGTTTTAATCCGCGCAGGAGCCAAGCTGGGGTGGCGAAGCAGCATCGGTGGCTCCGCGCTCATCTATGCGAGTATTTGGAATCCAACATCCATTACCCCGCTGATCAAAGCAGGTGTCGAAGTTGATGCGCGAGACAACCAGAATGCAAACGCACTGATGTATGCCGTCGCGGAGACCAAAGACACAAACATCATCCTCTCACTGATCCAATCAGGATCTGATATCAAGGCGACGGACATCGATGGCTATACAGTCCTGCACTACGCAGCCGCAAACGGCGCAGACCCCGCCGTGATTAAGTTGCTCATCGATCAGGGTGCGCCCGTAAACACGACGACCACCTCCGGCTCTACCCCACTCATGCTGGCATGCGAGTTCACAACGAACCCGCTCATCCTCACAACCCTCCTCGATCACGGTGCAACCATCGAACAAAAGGATCAAGACGGGCGAACCGCCTATCAGTACGCAGCAGAGAATGACACATTCACCGACGAACCCCTTCTCGAACGCCTCAAACCACAACAGGACTGAACGCAACGACACCGCCCCTTACCCTCCCATCTGCTATAATCCCCCAACTGCACGGGGCGCGGTACACGCCGCTGAGAAGCACCCGTTGAACCTGATCCGGCTCGCACCGGCGGAGGGAATGCAGACAGTCGGGCCTTTCAGACTGCCGCGCATGACCCACGGTGCATCAACACTGAGGACATAGCGCATGACCAACCAAACCACCTACCCCAAGACCACCCCCGACCACCTCGCCATCACCTCGCCCGCGGGCAAGGCCGTCGCCCTCACCACCCGCTACCAATCCGCCGACGACATGCGCAACAGCTTCCGCACCGTCCAAGGCGGCCCCGCCACACCCGACGGCCAGTACGCCCTCCCCGTCCACGGCGCCTACAACCCCGGCTCCGACCCCGAAGTCCCAACCCCCGGCTCATTCGCCCACAAGCCCGACATCGGCGGCCCCTACATGTTCTCCTCCCCCGACACGCCCGGGATGCCCAAGCCCAGCGACAAAACCGCCTGGGACTTCCTCCCCGACGGATGGTCAACCACGCTCGCTGCCTCCCCCGCCCCTGCGGGGGAGGTGCCTGCGTCTTCGCAGGCGGAGGGGGCCTCTTCCGACACCCACACAACCATCACCTTCGAAGACGCCCGCGGCCAACACCGCACCGTCACCTACCCCAGCGCCTTCCACCCCATCACCCAACTCGAATCCGCACGCCTCGGCATCATCACCCCCGAGATGCACCGCGTCGCCGAGCGCGAGCCCCACCTCACCGCACAACAGGTCCGCGACGAGATCGCCGCCGGACGACTCATCATCCCCGCCAACCGCGCCCACCTCGCCAAGAACCTCGACCCCATGGCCATCGGGCGCGCCTCCAAAACCAAGGTCAACGCCAACATGGGCGCCTCACCCGTCGCCTCAGGCACCGACCTCGAAGTCGAAAAACTCCAATGGGCCGAGCGCTGGGGCGCCGACACCGTCATGGACCTCTCAACCGGCGGCGACCTCGACGCCACCCGCCAGGCCATCCTCGATAACGCCACCGTCCCCATCGGCACCGTCCCCATCTACTCCATGATCATCGGCAAGAAGATCGAAGACCTCGATCGCGACCTCATCATGGCCACCCTCGACCACCAGGCCAAGCAGGGCGTCGACTACTTCACCATCCACGCCGGCGTCCGCATGGCCCACCTCAAGTATGTCAAGAAGCGCGCCATCGGCATCGTCTCCCGAGGCGGCTCGCTCCTCGCCAAATGGATGCTCGTCCACAACCAGGACAACATCATGTACACCCTCTGGGACGACATCTGCGACCTCATGCGCGAGCACGATGTCTCCTTCTCCATTGGCGACGGCCTCCGCCCCGGCGGCCTCGCCGACGCCACCGACCTCGCACAGCTCGGCGAGCTCCAGGTCATCGGCGAACTCACCGAACGCGCCTGGCGACGCGGCGTGCAGGTCATGGTCGAAGGCCCCGGCCATGTCCCATTCGACCAGATCGAGTACAACGCCAAGCTCCAGCGCACCATCTGCCACGGCGCCCCCTTCTATGTCCTGGGCCCGCTCGTCACCGATGTCTTCCCCGGCTACGACCACATCACCTCCTGCATCGGCGCCACCTCCATCGCCTACCACGGCGCCTCCATGCTCTGCTATGTCACCCCCAAGGAACACCTCGGCCTGCCCAAGAAGGGCGATGTCAAAGAAGGCTGCATCGCCTACAAGATCGCCGCCCACGCCGCCGATGTCGCCCTCGGCATCCCCGGCACCCGCGACTGGGACGACGAGCTCACCAAGGCCCGCGCCGCACTCAACTGGAACAAGCACTTCGAGCTCGCCTTCGACGAGGACACCGCCCGCGCCTACCACGACGAAGACCTCGATGTCGACACCGACTTCTGCGCCATGTGCGGCCACGACTGGTGCTCCGTCCGCATCTCCAAAGAGATCCAAGAGTTCCAATCCGGCAAAGCCGAAGGATTTGAACGCGGCGCGCCCATCAAATCCGACGCCCTCACCGAGGAACAAAAGCGAATCCTCGAAACCCGCGGCTACCTCTCCCCCGAAGAGATCCACAAACTCGCCTCCAAGACCAAGAAGGTCGTCGGAGCCGAAGAAGGCGAAAAGGCCGCCTGCCACAGCGATTATGTCGATCCGGACGAGGCGAAGAAGGTGCAGGCGGAGGTGTTTGTGACGCTGAATACCGCCCCAGCGCATGGCATCGCGAGCGATGATCGTCTGATCTGATTTCGTTAGCAGGGTGCCACTACTCGCCGCGCAGCGGCGCAGTAGTGCCCTCCAGCAATCTTCCATCCCCATGACACCAGTGCTCGAAGCATCATCATTTCAACTCAAGTATGAGCTGACCGGTCAAGGCTGGGCTGCGTGTCACATCATGGTGAACGACCAATCTGTGACCGCAACGGCTTCCTATATCAGCGATGCTCTCGGCGATCTGATCACTGCTGTTCTGCTTCTAAAGAAGACCGGCCATACGCCAGATGCGATCTTTGCCGAAGAGCCAGGTCAGTTCCGCTGGACGATGGAATACCATGAAGCGAACAATGGGAATCGCTCTCATGTCCTTTTCGGCCTGTATTTCCAAGAGAAATGGATTGGCCCACGCCGGTCACACAATGGTGATCTCGGCGACAAGAGACTCACAGCATTGATCCCTGCAGATTTGTTCTTCCACGCCTTCGACAAAATGCTCAACGACATTCTGATCACATACGGCACCGATGGATACGCAGAAATGTGGAATGGCGATACGATTATGATGCCATTCCCGAGCCGTGAGCACGAAGAGCTCAAATCTTCTCTGTAACCAGGGTGCCACTACTCGCGTCGAAGACGCGCAGTAGTGCGCCCCGAACAACGGAAGACACTACTGCGTCGAAGAGAGCGAGTAGTGGCACCCTCTACATTCACTCCGGCCTGCGTATCGAATCAATCGGCACCCCGCCATTCCGATCCCCTGCGTACCACCTTGCCGAAGACCATACCCAATCCGATGCCCGGTCAACAAGTCCTCGCCGGACCGGGTTGAGATTGATGTAATCAATCTTCTCCCGAATCTCTTCCTCGCTGAAGAGATTCCGGTCATGCCCACCACCCCGCTGCCAGAACTGATGTTGCCCAAGCGGATTCTGCATCTGCTCGAGCAACGCCGATCCTTGCACACGAAGGCCTGAGACTACACGCCGAGCAACATCACGCTTCAGCCCCCACAGCACCTTTGAAACCGGAAACTCTGGCAGCTTTGGCCACAGCAGCAGATGCACATGCTCCGGCATCAGCACCCACGCAACAAGATGAAATCCGCACCGCTCCCGCTGCGCCTTCAGCCCATCAACGAAGACACCCTTTGCCCAATCATCGTGAAAAAGTGGCAACTGCTGATAACACGAGAATGTCAGAAACCGAAGATGATTCGGCTCCTCATACCGCTTCATCTCTTTCCGCCGCTCAACCATTCAAGCAGTATACAAAACTCCAATAGCAGGGTGCCACTACTCGCGTCAAAGACGCGCAGTAGTGCTCTCCGAACTACGGAAGACACTACTGCGCCCCTGCGCGGCGAGTAGTGGCACCCTGCAAACAACTCAGCCATACACTCCCCCATGCCCCCACGCCCCACCCTCCAATCCCACGGCTGCGCCCTCCTCCCCACCATCTTCACCCCCGCCCAGCTCGACCCCCTCATCCCCCTCGCCGACGACGCCCTCAGCGACCCAGCCGCCCGCGCCGGCGCCCGCATCCCGACCAGCGCCCCGCTGATCCAGCGCATCCTCGCCCACGCCCCCTTCGCCGACGCCATCGCAACGCTGGGCGACTACCGCCCCGTCCGCGCCATCGTCTTCGACAAATCACCCGACCACAACTGGGCCGTCCCCTGGCACCGCGACACCACCATCGCCGTCCGCGACAAACACCCAACCCCCGGCTTCGGCCCCTGGTCCATCAAGGACGGCGTCCACCATGTCCAGCCGCCCCCATCGGTCCTCCGCGACATGCTCACCGCCCGCCTCCACCTCGACCCTGCCCCCGCAACCAACGGCGCCCTCCGCTGCATCCCCGCCTCGCACCACGACATCGCCGACCACTGGCCCGACCAAGACCCCGGACAAGACCCCGCCCACCAGAACCGCGAACCCATCACCCTCGAAGCGGCCGCCGGCGACATCGTCCTCATGAACCCCCTCACCCTCCACGCCTCCTCCAAATCCACCCAACCCGCCCACCGCCGCGTCGTCCACATCGAGTTCGCGCAGCATCCCCTCCCGCACCCCCTCCAGTGGCGCAGCCATACCGAATAAATAAGTTCAATCTGCTTCGGACGAACTGAGAATCAACCCGGCCACTCGGCCCGCTCCCCCGTCTCCAGATACTTCACCAGCACCCCGTGCAGCTTCTCGTTCGCATCGATGAAGAACCCCATCAGCCGCTCATACTCCGGCGCATCGGTGTACCCAATCCCATACGACTCCACACGCGTCCCACCCTCGCCGTCGTCCTCGAACAGGATCACATTCGAGAGGTTCTCCGCGTCCTTCTGCATAATCTCCGGCCAGTTCTTGCTCAGGTCCGCACGCAGCGTCAGCAACCGCTCGGGCACATAGTTCACGATCCGCAGCGTGTTCGTTTGCTCCCCGCCGATCTCGCCCGCATACGCCGTCCGGATCGTCCCACCAACACGCAGATCAACCTCGGCCTTGGGCGCCGCCCACGCCATCCAACCCTCGCTCGTGGTATACGCCGCCCACACCTCGCCAATCGGCGCATCCACCGTGTACGACTGCACCAGCACCATCTGACCGGCCGCCGTCGTGATCACCCGGCTCTTGTCCGCGTCCCCACCCCGCTCAGCCGCCATCCAACCACCACAAAGCACCGCACCGATGCACAAGCCAACCAGACCAAGCTTTTGCTTTAACATGCCTATCTCCATTTTGAAGCCCCAGAAGTGCCCGACAACCCATACCCAAACCGCATCCTACCCGATGCCAATCCCCCACACAATACACACCCACCCGCAAGCCAGTTGCCTATCCACGCACTGCCTGAGCAGGTTCTTCTCTCCGGCCTAAGTCCCCCTACATCGACCGCCGCTTAAACACCACCGTCCCAGTCGATGCCGTGCCGTTATAACTCGCCGTGAACGAGTCCACCATCCCGTTGGGCCCGACCTTCTCCACCGACTCGATCACCCACTCGAACTTCGATTCCTTCGCCACCGGCACCGTGAAGCGCGCACGCTGATCCTCAGTCACCGTCTCCGGCAGCGGGATCTCCGACGCCGGCAGCCCCAATCGCTTCTCGTACCCCATGTTCAGCGTGTCGCCCGGCTGCAGCACGATCCCCTTTGTCGTGTACCCCGAAGTCGTCGCGCCCACCGTCGCGAAGTCGTATCCGTTCGTGATGTAGTACGACACCAGTACCTCGTAATACCCGCCGCCCTCGTTGTACTCCAGCACCGCCACGCCGCGCCCGTCGAAACGCATCAGCGGGTCGCTCTCGTCCCGCGACAGGTTGTGGAAGATCTCATACGGCACATGATACTCATACCACCCCTCCATCGGCCGCTTCAGCGCATCCCGCATCGAGTTCGAGCTGCGGAGCATGTCCTGAATCCCCGCCAGCTGCTCGTCGTGCTTCCCCGACAGTTGCGACCCCTGCACCAAAACCACAGCCACCGCCCCAATCGCAATCACCACATTCGCGATGACCGTAATCAACGCCGCCACCAGCATCGGATCCCGATACCAGCTCTTCAGAATCCCCACCTTCTCCGCCGGCTTCGCTGCGGCGTGCCCGTCCTCTCCAGCCGCGCCGTTCGCTGTGTTATGCACCGCATCGTTCTCACTCGTCATCATGCATGCCCTCTGCCAAAATGTTTCATCCAAGGCCAACGAACAGCCCATATCCCCGATATTACCCGATCACCCCACCATCCGCTACGCCCATGACAGAACCCCGCAAGCCCCAAGTGCCCGACGCACGCGCAGCCAGGTGCCCTGCCCACTCACAGCTTGAGCAAGTTTTTTCTGCGTCGGGTGTCCTGCTCACGCAGCTTGAGCAAATCCCACTCCCTCTCTTACGCCCTATGCCACCGCACCCCATCCAGCATCCTCTTCCGCGAATCCGAGGGATATGTCCGCGCCCCCGCGACGCAGGGGTCCCTCCTGATGCTCACTGCCCCATGGCTGATTCCTTCCAACCCACCGCATCCCCCTCCCCATCCACAACGGATCCGACCCAACCGCAACCCGCACACATCCAGCCCGGTACCATCAACTGCACGACGACCAAGGGGGTCCCCGAAATGAACAACAAAGCAGCCGCCGGCATCCTCACACTCGCAATCGGCACTGGCATCTTCGCCGCCGCGTGGTACCTGAGCCCATCCAACAACGCGCCCGGTTCAAACCCAAACAACGCACCACCCCGCCCCGACACCATGGGAGCGCAGGCCGACCTCTTCTCGATCCCCGCCACACCAAGCCCGGCCAAGGTGTTCTTCGACACCGCGGACGGCCAGCCCATGCCCCCCCGTGCCCAGCGCGAAGTCCGCGGCTGGATCGACATGATGGCCGGCCTGATCGATCGCATGAACGAGTTCGACGCCAACGGTGACGGCATGCTCGATGACCTCGAACGCATGGCCATGGGCTACAGACTCCGCAACGAGTTCATCGACAAGTACGACCTCGACGGCGACGGCGACATGTCCGGCGCTGAGTGGCGCGCCCTGCAACGCTCCATGTTCGAGCAAACCCCCGAGGGACAAGCGCAGATGCAGCAGTTCGACCTCGACGGCGACGGCGTGCTCAACGAAGAAGAACAAGCCGCACTCGATGCGCACCTGCAACAACAAGAACAGCAACGCCGAGCCGAAGAACGCACCCGCATGGACACCAACGGCGACGGCGAGGTCTCCGAGACTGAACGCCGGGCAGCACGACAGCAAGAACGCGAGTTCTGGCAGAACCAGATGCAAGCCGCCGAAACCGGCTTCGACCGCGACGGCGACGGCGAACTCAACATCGAAGAATCACGCGACGCCTGGGACGCATGGGTCGAATACCAAACCATCGACGCCTTCATCAGCGAATACGACCGCGACGGCGACCGCACCATGGGCTCAGCCGACTACGACGCCTTCCTCACCGACTACGACCGCCGCAACCCCGCCGCCGATGTCAACAATGACGGCGAAATCGATGTCCAAGACATCAACGCCTTCCGAGACCTCGTCCTCCGCTCACGCAGCGTGTAAGTATCACAAGTACATCTTCTTGTTGTAGACCCACCACTCGAGCATGAGGATGGCGAGTGCGGCCATGAGGAGCCACGGCCACCAGTCTTTGATGCGTTTGCGCTCGGTGGCTGAGTCGGCGCTGATGAGCGTATTGGCGAGGGCGATTGTGGATGCGGTGGAGACATCGCTCTCGGCGGGGTCGAGCATGTTGGCCGCGAAGAGGCGCTGGATCTCGTTCTCTCGAACGGTGTCGCTTGGACCGGGTGTGCCGCTCCAGCGGAGGGTGTAGAGGCCGGTCTGGTTGATTGGGCCATAGACGATGCGTCCGTCGGCGCTGGGGATGATCTCGGATGAGCGAGAGCCGTCGGGGAGTTGGACCCGCACGCCTGCGGCGTCGGCGGGGATGCGATCAGCAAGCACCCGCCCGGGGACGAGCTGGCGTTCGTTCTCATCGATGGCGACGATGGAGCCGGTGCCGAGATAGTCGACGGCGCTTGCGAGGAAGACGATGAAACTGACATTGAAGGGCCAGGTGCTCTGGGTGACATCGAATCCAACGACGATCGCACGCACATCGGCATCCGAGGTTTCAAAGATCGCGGGGCCTTGCGCAGTTTCTGCGAGCGAGACGATGCCGGTGCCCTTGGGGATTTCGAGCATGGGCATGCTGTTCATGCGGAGCCCGTCGAGGGTGAGATCGCGCAGCACGGGGTGTGTGCGGCGCCAGTCGATGATCGGGCCGTAGGATCCATTGCCGTTGTCGATGACACCGAGCGGGCCGGTGAGGGCTTTGCCGAGGACGAGATAGCGACCGGGGTCGAGGATGGTGCCCTGCTCGTTTGGCTCGGGGAGATAGGCATCGAAGACGATGACATCGAAGACGGCCATGTCGCCGTTGTCGCGCCGGCTTTCGTACTCGCTGGGGTTCATGACCTCGAACTTGGAGAGGGGGAAGCCGGAGATTGCGGATTGAACGAAGAGGTTGCCGGTGGAGACAAGGGCTACGGCGGCCTGCTTGGCTGGGGGGATGATGAGGGTGCCCTGGTTGTCGGTGGTGAGGATGTCGGCCTCGGGGTTTTCGTCGGCGTTGGTATCGAGACGGATGCGGGCGAGCACGGCGTTGGGTTCGACGAGTTCGAAGACCACGCCGCCGGATGCGGGGGTCTTGGTGCCGGTGGTGTCGTCGATGGTGGCGGCGGGCAGGTCGATCTGGCGGACGGAGCGGGTGACGCCGTCGATCATGAGTTCGGCGTCGATGGAGCGCTCGATGGTGTCGGTGGATTGCACGCCGACGAAGATGGAGAGCTTGGTCGGGTCGTCGTAGTCGCGTTCGGATCGCAGGGCGACGAGGCCGATGTTATTGGAGTCGGGCAAACCGACGGCGTGATACTCGAACGCGGTCTGTGTGTCGACCTCCTGGGCGCGGATGCTGTCGAGATCGGTGATGCGGCCGTCGGAGTAGAGGTGGAAGAAGTAGGGTTCGCCGGTTTTTTGCTCTTGGTTTTCGAGTGCGTTGGTGATCTCACCGGCTTCGTTGGTTTCGTTGATCTGTTGGTTGGGTCGCTGGGCCTGGGCGAGGCGGTAGGCCTCTTCGATGGAAGATGGGCCGTCGGTCTGGGCGATGGAGTTGATGGCCGCTTTGAGGGCGGTCTGATCGGAGGTGAACTGGGTGATGATCTCGGCGTTGGCATCGAAGGCGATGACCATGGCTTCGTCGGCTTTGCCGCCTTGTGCGAAGACGCTGGGGGCGCGCATCGACTCGACGAGGGTGATTGCGTCTTGTTTGGCGCGTTGCAGGCGGGTTGTGTTGCCGAGTGTTTCGCCGCCGTCGACGGCGGCCATGGATGCGGAGCGGTCGATGAGGATGAGGTACTTGCGTCCCTGATCGCTGGTGGAGTCGGAGCGTGGCTGGGCGAGGGCGAGGATGATGAGGGCGAGGATGATGAGTTGGAGGAAGAGGAGGAGGTTCTTGCGGAGGCGCTGGAAGGGCGCGTTGGCCTGCAGGTCCTGGATGGTCTTCTTCCAGAGGAGTGTGGAGGAGACCTCGCGTGGGATGCGGCGGAGCTTGAGGAAGTAGAGGATGATGAGCGCGGGGATGGCGATGGCGGCGACGATCCCGGCGAGGAGGGGGGCGGCGAAGGTCATAGTGTGGCTCCTCTCAGGAAGAACCAGTTGTACACATACACCGAAAGTGTCGTGAGGTATGAGACTATGCAAAGACCAATGCACGCTTTGGGAACAAAAATGCCTCGTAGAGGCCGACCGCTCGGTCGTTCTTTCATTTCAGCTATGACCATGGAAGCTGTGAATACTCCTGCAAAGCAGATGAAAGCACCGCCGAACAATCCAAGTCCGAAGCCGATCCTATCATCCGCTTGAATCTGCTCGAGCGTACCTGCTATCCAATGGCGAATGGCTTGAAACGCGAACCATCCGTTGACAATCATGAGTAGCACGCACAATCCTGCCTTTGGAAGAAATGGCAGAACAGCGAAGCCGCGCGTGGAAACCTGATCTCGATGCTTTCTTTTCATCGCATCAGTCCTCGCCTTCGATTACGCCTTGCCATTTGCGTTGAATAAATGTGACTGCAAGTGCAGGGGAGGTTTCCCCTGCAACCCCTCTTGGGGAGGGGAGGGTGGCGGTTGTATCTGGGTGGCACCAGTCGCGTCGCAGACGCGCAGTGGTGTCTTTGGGTGGTTTCAAGAGCACCACTGCGCCGCTTTGCGGCGAGTGGTGGCACCCGGGGACTGGTGTGACTTGGGTGTTCGTGTAGTGGGTTGCCAATGGACTACTCGGCGCACGGGTTGTCCTTCGGAGCAACCCGTGGCACCCGGAGGGGGAGATGAAGACCCCCTCCGTCACGCTGGCGCGTGACACCTCCCCCGCAGGCGCGGGGGAGGCGAGTGGGCGCGTGTTTCTGTTGGGGTAGGGGGCGTCGAAGTTCATTGGATCACCTCGTGTTCCACATTCTCTGGAGCTTGAGTCTGATCGGACTCTTCCCGGACCTGGTTCACCTCCCAAAGCATCCGGACAAACCAGATCACGCCGACAACAAACGCTGCGCCGAGCAGGACCCAGAGCACACCTGTGAGGGCTTTGAAAAGCCGTGTCCATGCTCGATAGGACTTCACCGCAGCAGCCCCCGCTTTCTCATGTAGTCGAGGAGGAGGGTGTCGATGGGAGTGTCGGTCTGGATGGTGAGGGCGGTGATCTCTCTTCTTGCGCAGAAGTCGCGGTACTGTTGGCAGTAGGCCGACAGGTTTTCTTTGTACTTCTTGAGCAGGGGGGCGGAGATGGTGACCTCGGCCATGTCGCCGTCTTCGATGTCACGCAGTTGCAGATCGCCGGCGATGTCGGGGTTGACCTCCTGTGGTGACAGCGTCTGGATGGCGAAGACATCGTACCCGCGGCCGACCAGCAGCCGCAGACCGGTTTCGTAGCCCTCTTTCATGAGGAAGTCGGAGAGGACGATCATGACGCCTTTGCCGCGGCGGGTCATGGCGATGCGTTTGCAGGCCTGGGAGAAATCGGTGCCGCCTTCGGGGGACATGGAGCAGAGGAAGCGGGCGAGGTCGTGGGTTCGGCGGCGGCCGCGGAGGTCGCGGACGGTGCCGGCGATTGATTTTTCGCCGCCGGGGATGACGAGCTCGTCACGCAGGCCGACTGCCGTCACGGCGACACGGTTGAGGTTGATGAGGCCGATGTAGCCCAGGGCCATCGCGACCTGCTGCATGTAGTAGAACTTGTTGGGCTCGCCGCAGTCGCTCGATGCGCTGGCGTCGATGACGATGTGGAGTGAGAGGTCTTCTTCTTCCATGAAGAGCTTCATGAAGAAGCGGTCGAGGCGGCCGTAGATGTTCCAGTCGATGTGGCGGAGGTCATCGCCGGTGGTGTATGGGCGGTGGTCGGCGAACTCGACGGACTCGCCGCGCTTTTTGGAGCGTCGTTCGCCCTTGAGCTTGCCGGCGAAGATCTTGCGCGAGGTGACATCGAGCTGGGAGACCTTGGCGATGAGATCTGAGGAGAGGAGCTCGTCGATGGTGGCGGGGCGGGTTGGGTTTTCTGATCTCAGCATGTTGTGTCTTGGTTTGAACGCGAAGCTCGCGAAGGGCTCGAAGCGGTGTCTGTCGATGCGGGGATTGCTCGTTCGTTGAGGACACGGTGTGTGGCGTCGCGGAGGAGTTTGGTATTGAAGTTGATGAGGAGCCCCAGTGGGAATCGACCGGCGCGGAGATAGGAGAGGAGCTGGGCTTTGTGGATGTCGGTGAGTTGAGCAATGGATTTGAGTTCGACGATGATGGTGTTCTCGACGAGCAGGTCGATGCGTTGTCCCTTGATGATCGTGTCTTTGTAGATCACCGCGATCTCGACCTGCGTCAGTGCTTGGATGTTTCTGATGTTGAGTTCGTGTAGGAGGGCTTGCTCGTATACGGATTCCAGCAGGCCCGGGCCGAGTTCTCGGTGGACCTCGATCGCGGCACCGATCACATTATGAGCGATCCGCTCGATGTGGTCTGGTAAGTCGTGTTTACGGAAACTCGTACTCAACTCTTTCCTTTCTTCGTGCTCTTCGCGTTCAACTCCGAACTCTCCTACGCCCCCACCATTGCGGTTGGTTGGGTTGGGGTGAGTTTGAGGATTTCGGTGACGAGGGTGTCTGAATCGACGCGGTCGGCTTCGGCTTCGAAGTTGAGGAGGATTCGGTGGCGGAGGCAGCTGGGGGCGACATCTTTGATGTCTTCGTAGCTGACATGGAAGCGGCCGTCGACGAGGGCGCGGACTTTGCCGGCGAGGATGAGGGCCTGGGCGCCGCGGGGGGAGACGCCGCAGCGGACATAGCGGTTGGTTGGGCCGTTGGGGCCGCCGGCGGCGGTGTCGGTTTCGGGGTGGGTGGCGAGGACCAGTCTCGCGGCGTATTGCTTGACATGGGGAGCGACGACGACTGATCTCACGAGTTCCTGCATCTCGAGGATGCGTGGGCCATCGACGATGGCGCTGGCTTTGGGGTTCTCAGCGCCGGTGGTGCGGTCGATGATTTCCATGAGGTCTTGCAGGCCGGCGTAGCCGACATCGATCTTGAGGAGGAAGCGGTCGAGCTGGGCTTCGGGGAGGGGGTAGGTGCCTTCCTGCTCGATGGGGTTCTGGGTGGCGAGGACGAGGAAGGGTTCGTCGAGGGTGTAGGTTGTGCCGCCGACGGTGACGGAGTGTTCCTGCATGGCTTCGAGGAGCGCGGACTGGGTCTTGGGTGTGGCGCGGTTGATTTCGTCGGCGAGGAGGACCTGGGCGAAGATGGGGCCGCGCTGGAACTCGAATGATCGGCGTCCGGTGTCGTGGTCTTCGGAGACGATGTTGGTGCCGATGACATCGGCGGGCATCAGGTCGGGGGTGAACTGGATGCGGTTGAAGGGCAGGTGCAGGGTCGTCGCGAGCGTGCGCACGAGCAGGGTTTTGCCCAGCCCGGGTACGCCTTCGAGGAGGACATTGCCCCGGGCGAAGAGGCAGACGAGGACGGCGTCAACAACCTGCTGCTGGCCGACCATGACCTTGCCGATCTCGGTTCGCAGTTCGGAGAAGGTCTTGCGGAATGCGTCGCATTGTGCTTTGACCTCGGCGGGTGTTTCGAAGTGTTCCTGGTTGGCGGCCATGGTGGGCTCCTATCTGTGCGATGCGCGTGGTGCGCGGGAAATCAGTCGTTGGGGTTGTTCATGTCGTCGCGGGCGCGTTTCTTTGCGGCGCGGAGTGCGGAGAGTGAATCGATGGGTTCGTCGGTTGGTTTTTCGACGGTTCGTTTGGGCTTGCCGATGGTGGGCTTGTCCTGTTCCTCTTCGCCGGTGAGGGCGATGGGTTCGCTGGACTTGGTCTGCTCGGGGGATGCTTCGTATTTGCGGGCGGTTGTTTGCTTGCGGTCGTCGCCGGTGCGGGACTGGGTGCGGGTGCGGGCCATGCGCATGGCCTCGGTGCTCGCTTCGCTTTTGCTGGTTTCTTTGGTGGCCCCGCGGCGGACGAATGCGGCGATCATGGCGGGGTCGATGCGGACGCGTCGGACGGCGACATCGATGAGGAAGATGGCGATGCCGACGATGGCGAAGAGCAGCCAGGCGGGTGTGAGTGCGACGGGCATTTCGAGGCCGTCGCGTGTCCAGAGGTTGGCGAGGGTTGGGTCTGTTGGGAGCTCGCGTCCGCCGGTGATGGAGGCGACTTGTTTGAGCAGGGGGAGGTTTGTTTCGAGTGCTTTGAACTCGTCGGCGAATGGTCTGGTGACAGCGGCTTGGGCGCTGCCCTTGATGATGTCGCCGTCGGCGCCGGGGGCGCGATACTGCATGTTGAGGACATAGGCACCGGCTTGTGCGGTGCTCAGTTCGCCCTCGTAGCGGCCCGGGCCGACCTGCTGGACTTCGATGTTGATGCCATCGCCGCTGGGTGTTGAGGCGCGGGCCTGGAAGTTTGCGAAGTTGAGTCTTTCGCCGTCGGGATCGAATGCTTCGATGATGACTCTGGTTTTTTCGCCGAAGTTTTCGGTGCTCACGCGCATGGTTGCGTCGCCGGTTGGTCGCATGGTCCAGCGGATGTGCTGCTCCCAGAACTGGGAGAAGCCGGGCCAAGCGACCCAGCTCGATGCCCAGCGTGTGGATGCGTCTGAGGTGAAGGTGACGACGCGTCCGAGCCCGTATTGCCACTGTGCGGCGATGGGGTCTTCTTCTTGGCCACGGAGGGTGACAAGGGAGAGGCCGTCGCGTTCTGCGGCGACGACATAGCCGTTGATCGGGGGGACAGCGTTGATGCCTCGCATTGTTTCGGTTGGGACGCCTGTTCGCGCGGGTGCGAATGGGCTGCCCTCCCAGATGAGTGCTCTTCTGATGGTCTGTGCTTCTTTGACAAAGATTTGGGGGAGCATTGGGAGCGTGGCGCTCGATGAGACCTGGTAGAAGCGTCCTTTGCCTGTGATGGCGATGGTGCGGAGGAGTCGGTGGTCTGCGCCGTCGCCGACTGCGACTGTGGAGATGGTTGTGCCGCTGCTTGCGATTTCTCTTGCGAGCCGTTGTCCCTGATCTGGGGTGCCCGATGTCTGTCCGTCTGAGAGGACGATGATGTGCTTGATTCCGGCGTTTGCGTCTTTGATCTGGCTGAATCCCTCGGCGATTCCGGGGTACATGTTTGTGCCGCCGCCGGGCTGGATTGAGCGGATGAGGCGTGTGATGTGCCCCTTGTCTGCTGCTGGCATGAGGTTGACGACAACCTGCGCGTTGCCCGAGAAGGTGACGACTGAGACGAGGTCGAGACGAGAGAGCGCTTCGATCGCGGCGATTGATGCCTCTCTGGCGGCCTGGAGCTGTGTGAATGCGGTTCCCGAGATTGGCGAGCCCATTGATCCTGAGGAGTCGAGGACGATGGCGAGCGCGCCGCGGGGCATCTGTCGCCTTTGGGGTGGGTCGAGGCGGATGGGCAGTGCGTCTGCGAGTGGTGATCCGATCCAGCCGCCGGCACCGAATGTGTCTGGGCCGCCGACCATGACGAGCCCGCCGCCGGTGTCCTTGACATACTGTCGCATGAGTTCCTGCTGTGCTTGGGAGTAGGAATATGCGGACTGGTTGAGCAGGACGATGCCCTCGTATGCGGCGAGTTGGGGCAGCGAGGTTGGGAACTGGGAGGCGGGGATCCGGAGTGCTTTGACCTTGGCTTGCGTGAGGACATCCTCGAAGAGGATTGCCTCGTTTGGGTCTTCTGCGACGATGAGGACGGTTCCCTCTGAGCCGACAAATGTGATGGCGCTGCCTCGGTTGTTCTCGGTGATGGAGTCGCCGCGTCGTCCGGTGGGGTTTCCGTCGGCGGTGAGGCCGGTGAGTGGTTCAAAGACGGCCTCGTATGTCAGGGCTCCGGGGCGTGTGACACCAATGGAGAGACTCAGGACATTGCGTCCTGGGGTGAGTTCGACGATCTTGCCCAGCTCGGTGTCGTCGGCGGGGTTGATGTCGATGAGGGTGCCGTCTTGCGAGATGAGCAGTCGCCCGGCCGATGGCGTGGTGGCGTTGAGCACGACCTTAAGGGTGATGGTTTCGCCTACGCGGCTGTTGGCGGGAACCTGCACGGTTTCGACGATGACCTCGTCGTTGTAGGCGAACTCGACGGGGAGGATGTCGATGGGGATGCCCTGGGCCTTGGCGGCTTGGGCGGCGCGGAGCAGCGAGCCGTCGGTCTCGTTGCCGTCAGTGATGAGGACGATTCTGTTTGCGAGTGACTTTGGAGCGGATGCGATGGCGAGCGAGACGCCGGACATGAGGTTTGTGCCGTCGGTTTCGCCGATGAACTGGCGATCGATGCGTGTTGTGGTGCGTGAGACGCTGGACTGTGAGAACGCGTTCTCTGCGACGGAGATGACACCGAGCTGATCGTTGATCTGGCGTGAACCGTCCTGGGCCTGCGCGATATACGCGTCGATCTGTTCTTGAGCGCCCACGGGGATCGATCGGGAGGCGTCGACGATGACGGTGACGCCGACATCCTCGGCTTGGTCGCGGAGCGATGGCTCGGCGAGCGCGCCGACGATGAGGGCGATGGCGAGCAGGCGGACAATGAGTGCTGCGAGGCGCGAGCCCTTGCCCAGGCCCGAGATTGAGCGTCGGGCCATGAGGACGGTGAGCACGGCGAGGATTGGGATCAGGAAGAGGTAGACCTCGCGCTGAAACTCGATGGGGCCCAGGACGAGCTGGGCGAGTGTCGGCACGCTCATGGGTTCGGCCCTCGCTGTATGCTGGGCTGTGTGCTGGGCGCTGTGCGGGTTGGTGCGGGTTGGGCGAGGGCTTTGGCGGGCTGGAGGGGGAATCGGTGGGAATCGGCCCACGCGGCGGTCTTGCACGGCATCGGTTGCTGTGTGTTTGGCACGGGATGGGCGATGCGGTGTCGGATCATACTTTATCGATCAGGAAACAGGATCATACGGGATACCGATGGGGTCGTGTTCAGTTGCTGTTGGTTTGTCGTGAATGGGATGGTTTGGATGTGGAGCATGAGCGGTGCGCGCGATGTGTGGGCGGAGGTGGGCTGCGCTTGAACGATGTGCTGAGTGTGTTTGCGCGGAACCTGTTCGGGGATGATATTGGAGCTGGCTGAATGGGCTCGCTGTGGTGGCGGGCTGTGAATTCGTGGCAGATCGCGTCTCGATCGTGCGCATTCGCGTTGAAAGCGTATACGGGGTATGATACAGGCTCACGCTGGTGCGGTTGAGAAGGCCCACTCGTCTGGTGGGCAGCACGGCGACAACTGACCTTTCCTCATCCACGAAACACACACCATGATTGACATTCGAAAACTCAAAGAGCTGGTTCGGCTGATGGTTGAAAA
The DNA here is from genome assembly GCA_965283805.1 of Phycisphaerales bacterium UBA1924. Classification (GTDB taxonomy): domain Bacteria; phylum Planctomycetota; class Phycisphaerae; order Phycisphaerales; family UBA1924; genus UBA1924. The sequence goes on from CBDIPV010000001.1 coordinate 1,767,094, forward strand.
CGAGCTGACCGAGATCGACCTGCACGACCAGCAGGAGACGGTCACGATCAAACGCGGCGCGGAGCAGGGTGGCATGATGCAGCAGCCCATCATCTATAGCGGCGGCGCACAGGCTCAGGCGCCGGCAGCCGCGGCTCCCGCGGGGCCAGCGAGCGAGCCGGCGGCGGAAACCTATCAGAAATCGATCGAGTCGCCGATGGTCGGAACCTTCTATACCAAGCCCACGCCTGACGCCAAGGCGTTTGTGTCGGTTGGTGATAGCGTGGGGCCTGACACGGTTGTGTGCCTTGTGGAGGCGATGAAGGTGTTCAACGAGATCAAGGCCGAGCAATCGGGCGTGGTGGAGCGGATCCTGGTGACCGATGGCGATGCCGTGGAGTTTGGTCAGCCGCTGATCGTGCTCAAGTGAGAATGAGAACCCATCCCGGCGCGGCAGGGGCTTTGTTGAGCGCCTGTCCTGAATCGTGCGCCGCGAACTGAGAGACCTGAACCATGTTCAAACGCGTGCTGATTGCAAACCGAGGCGAGATTGCCCAGCGGATCATGCGGGCCTGCCGCGAACTCGATATCGAGACGGTGTGTGTGTATTCGACCGCAGATAAGGACGCACCGTATCTTGCGGACGCGGACGAGGCGATCTGTATTGGGCCGGGGCCTTCGAAGGACTCGTATCTGAATATTTCCCGGATCATCAGCGCCGCGGAGGTGACCAACGCGGACGCGATCCACCCTGGGTATGGGTTCCTGAGTGAGCGGGCGGAGTTTTCGGAGATCTGCCGGGATTGCAAGATCGAGTTCATCGGCCCGAGCCCCGAGGCGATGAAAAAGCTGGGCGACAAGGTCGAGGCCAAGCGGTATGCCAAGGCCGCGGGCGTGCCAGTTTTCCCCGGCTCCGAGGGTGCGATCGAGGAGCTTGACGAGGCCGTCGATGTGGCCAATGAGATCGGCTATCCGGTGATCATCAAGGCCGCGGCGGGCGGCGGCGGGCGCGGGATGCGGATCTGCCGTAACGAGGCGACGCTGCGGGCCAATGTGAGCAAGGCGCAGCAGGAGGCGCTGGCGGCGTTCGGCAATGGGTCTGTGTTTATCGAGAAGTTCCTCGAGCATGCACGCCATATCGAGGTGCAGACCATCGGTGACAAGCACGGCAACGCGATCCATCTGTGGGAGCGGGATTGCTCGATGCAGCGTCGGCACCAGAAGGTCATCGAAGAAGCGCCCGGGCCGGGCATCGATCGAAAGAAGATCGAGAAGATCTGCGAGTCGGCGGCCAAGCTCGTCAAGAGCGCGCAATACAGCGGCGCTGCGACCGTCGAGTTCCTGATGGACGAGAAGCAGAACTTCTATATGCTTGAGGTGAACACGCGCGTGCAGGTGGAGCACCCGGTGACGGAGATGATCACCGGCGTGGACATCGTCAAGATGTCGATCATGGTCGCTGCGGGCGAGAAGATCCCGTACAAGCAGAAAGAGATCAAGGTGCACGGGCACGCGATCGAGTGCCGCATCTGCGCGGAGGACCACACCAAGGACTTCATGCCCAGCGCGGGGCTGATCGAGACCTACCGCGCACCGGGCGGGCTTGGCGTGCGGATGGACACGCATGTGTGCGCCGGGTATCGGGTGCCGCCGAACTACGACTCGATGATCGGCAAGATGATCGTGTGGGGCGAGACCCGAGAAGCGGCGATCAAGCGTGCGTCACGGGCCCTGCACGAGTTCAAGGTCGGCCCGATCAAGACAACCATCCCGCTGCACGCGGAGCTGATGAACAACGCGGACTTCAAGCGGGGTGGGGTGGATATTCATTACCTGGAGCGGTGGCTCAAGGGGTGAGTTCGCATGACAACCAGAGCACAACAAAGCAGCCGGGAGCGATCCCGGCTGTTTGCTGAGTGCGTCTGCATGTTGTTATGACTCGCGCCGACGACGGTTTGCGATCATGCCGCCCAACCCCAGCAGGGCCAAGCCGCTGGGTGTGGGCACCGCCGGAGCCCAGGTCGCCAGCGTCACCGATTCGCCGTTGGTCATCGTGATCGTCGCCGTGCCGGTCATGGCAAACTCGAAGGCGTCGGTGCGGGCGAAGAAGTAGTGCGATTCATGGGTGCCGAAGAACCCCGTAAGCGTCGGGTCGAAGACATACCCCACCGTATCCGCATCGATGCTCCTCGACGCCTCGCTCGGGCCGAGCAGTCCGACACTGTCAGTCCGGTACTCAACGCCCACCGACCACCCCTCATAGCCGGTGACCGCGATTGATTCGATCTGACCCGTCTTGCCGTCAAGCACAATGATCCGCCAGTTGAAGTCGATCTGCCCGGTGTCGATCCGCACGGACGCCCTGGAAACGAGTCTCCCCATCAGCGGCTCGCCGGCCGGGTCGATGATCTCGAAATCCTGCCCAAAGTCATGGACCACAGACGCCTGGAGCGTCGGATCCTCGGCGGAGGAAATCCCGACCAGCCCGACCGTCGCGCCCGGATCGAGCGAACTGATCGCCCCCAGGGCGGGTGTTGATGCGAACAGCGCTGAGGCCAGCACTTGTGCGGTTCTGATGTTCATGTCTCTTCTCCAGTTGCGGGAGCGGTATGCACCCGTCATATCACAAAGCGTGGATGGAACACGCGGGGGACATGGATCTGGAGAAAACTCGGATGAATATCCCGCGTTAGCCGGCTGGCTCGCTTTGCGGCACAGACGGGGATTGGTGTGGCTGTTTGGGTAGCCTGCGCATGCGGATGCCGTGGATGCTGTCGCCGTAGTAGTCGCCCAGGATGGCGATGGGCTCGAAGCCCAGCGTCTCGTAGAGGGTCATGGCTGGCTGGTTGTCGGCGCGGACTTCGAGGTAGACGCGGTTGATGCTGGCGTCGGCGAGGCGTTCGATGAGTGTTTGCACGAGCGTGCGTCCGATGCCGCGGCCCTTGGCGGGGTGTGCGACGGCGACGCCGTAGATCCGGCCCGATTGCCAGCGGCGGTGGTTGCGGATCAGAGCGACGGCCCAGCCGAGGATTCGTGGTTTCCCATCGCGGAGTTCTTGGGCGACGATGACGATGGCGCGGGGGTTATCGATCATCCGCTTGACCTGGCGGACGCTGAAACGATCCTCTTCGATGAAGGCGCTTGCTTCGATCTCGACGATCTCCTCTGCGTCTGAGCGCAGGGCTGGACGGATCGTGATGCCTGAGGCGGGTGTGAGCATCGGGGCGTTGGGGTCGAAGTGAACGGTTCGCAGTGATCGCAGGATGTTATGCTCGACACCTTGCACAACGGGGACCGATGCGCGGGAGAGCATGGCCTTTGGGATCATGCGTGATGGGCGGTAGCTGGTTTTGGTATAGCGGAGCGACTCGATGCCCCAGTCATCGCCGACATTGATCTCGGTGACATCGGGGAAGTTGATCTCGCAGAACTTGGAGAAGATGAACTGGGGTGCGCCGTCGGCTTCGGGGTCGGTCTTCTCGACATAGATGACGGCCTGATCGGGGGTGAGGCGTTCACCGAGCGTGAATGCGACCACTCGTCCCTCGCTGCGGACCAGCATGGAGTCGAGGTTGAGCAAACGGATGTGGTCGAGCAGCTTGATGGTGAAAAGCTCATCGCGTTTGCGGAGCACATCGGTACCGATCAGCCGCTCGTTTGCTTCGCCCTCGTGTCGCTCGTCTGCGGCGTTTCGCCAGCGTTTGAGCAGGCCCTTGCATTCCTCGATGTCGGCATCGGTGATGGGTGCGACGATGATATTCGGGTTTTCACGCTCGAAGCGGTTGCGCATTTTGCGCTTGCCCTTGAGGTCTCCGCCGGCGAGTTCGACCATCGCCTGGCGTGGGTAGATGTAATCGCCGGGCATGGGCGTTGTTGAGAGCTCCATGGGGAGGGCGTTCTGGATCTTGAGGATCATCTCGTCGGGGACATATTCGAGACGCGCGTTGTCGTAGCCGTCGGTGCCGTTGACCTCGTCCATGATCTGGAAGCACTCGTCGATGCATGCCGCGAGTTGGGTGTCAGATTGCGGGTTGATCGCGAGGGGCGGGAGCATCATGGTCAGGTCGCCGTCGGCGGCGCTGAAGAGGCAGAGGTGGTCGCGGATGATCGCGTAGCTCAGATCGAGCGCCTCGGCCCAGCCCAGGCAGATCGCGAAGGTTGAGTCTGAGATGGGTTCGTGGAGCGATGCCAAGGCGCGACGGAATAGGGGCTCATCATCGATTGTGATCGCTGAGCGTGTCTTGAGCATGGATGCCTGGGGTTGAGCGGCCGTAAGCCGCTCGGGTTTAGGGCGATCGTCGTCGCGATCGCTCTGCAGTCTGCTTCTCTTCATGGGAAGGCGGATTGCCAACCTCGTCGTCGGCGTGCGCTGCCGGGGCGGTGCGTGGGTTCGGATCTTCAGAAGCGATACCCGGTGCACAGCGAATCATATCGCATATCCCCGCGTCCAAGTCAAGCGAAGAATCGTGGGCGACGCTCAAATGTGGATAGACTCCAGTCTTGGGGTATCAGTCTTGGAGTTTTGGGGCGGTGTCGGGCTGGGTGTTCATTGGCAGGACCCCGACGCGTTGGCCGTGTTCGTTGAGAATCACGAAGACGGGCTGGTCGTTGAGGGTGTCGAACCCACCGACCGTGAGCGGCTGGTCTGCGAGCTGTGCGAACACGAGCTGGTCGTGGAAGGAGGGCTGGGCGGGTGTGGCGTTTGCGGAGCTTGGGCCGCCGAAGTGTGCGGCCATTGAGATCATGAACCCGAACCCCACGACGATCGTGGAGAGGCGCCAGTAGGCGTTGCTGTCAAAGGTGAAGTCGGTGGCCTGCTCGTTCATGGCTGATCTCCCGTGGATGCGTGTGGCAGGATCTATCGGGCGGATCGGGGGGGTGATGAAGTGGGATCTGCGAGATCAGATCGAAGCGAAGAAGAGCGGCAAAAAAACAACCGCTCGGGTGGGTCGCCCGAGCGGTGTTTGCCTATTGGCAGAGAGAGAAAGAGAGATTGTGAAACGCGAGACCTTGCCGGTCAGGCGTGTGTTTTCGTTTTTCGCCAGCCGTTTCCGCTGACACTTGGAAAGTACATCAGGTTTGTTTGTGTGCCAGTCAATCGGGTCGTTTTTCTTGGACCTTGAGTCAACCAACCCGTTTTTTGCCCATAAGAACGCGGTTTTTGGGTCATAAAAAAATGTGTCGGTTCGCTTGGAGCGCATATGATTTGGACCGCGATGCGTGCCCCCGGCTCGGGCTGAACCGAGACGAGTGGAAGAGCAGGGTCATCGCGCGAAGGAACAAGCACCATGACCACTGCAACCGCGAGTGAACTGGCCATCAACGGCGGCACCCCCGTATTCGAGTCCAATGTCCCGTTTATGGCCGTCGGATTGACGCGCAAGGACATTGCCGCAGCCAATGAGGTGCTCGAATCGGGCATGCTGCGGGCCGCGAGCAAGTGTGCGGCGTTTGAAGAGAAGTTCGCCGCGGCCAGCGACGCCAAGATCGGGCTGACCTGTGCCAATGGCACCTGCGCGCTGCAGCTGGCCTACGGGGCGCTGATCGAGCCCGGTGACGAGGTGATCACGCCGGCGTGGACCTACATCGCGACGGTGTCGATGCTGGTTGCGGCGGGTGCCAAGGTCGTGTTCTGCGATGCGCTCGAGGACAGCTACCAGGCGGACCCCAAGGACATCGAGGCGAAGATCACACCCAACACCAAGGCGATCGCGGTGACGCATCTGTATGGCATCCCTGCGGATATCGACGCGATCCAGGCGATTGCCAAGAAGCACAACCTCAAGGTGATCTACGACAGCGCTCAGGCGCACCTGGCCGAGTATAACGGCAAGGGCATCGGCGCGTTTGGCGACGCGTGCACCTATTCGTTCTACGCCACCAAGAACCTGGGCACCGGCGAGGGCGGCATGGTCACCGTGAACGATGAGGAGCTGGCCAAGACCATCGGCCTGCTCCGCAGCCACGGCGAGACCGACAAGTACCTGCACGAGTCGGTCGGCTTCAACTACCGCATGAACGACATCACCGGCGCCATCGGGCTGAGCAAGCTCGAGGACCTGCCAGCGCAGACGAACCGTCGTCGCGAAGTCGCGGACCTCTACGCCTCACGCATCGACGCGATCGAGGGCGTGAACCGACCTGTGCCAACCAAGGGCAGCAACCCGGCGTGGCACCTGTACACCTGCCGCTTGGATCTTGACAAGCTGAGCTGCACGCGTGACGAGTTCTGTGCGGCGTTGATGAAAGAGGGCGTGCCCAGCGCGGTGCACTATCCCAAGCCGCTGACCAAGCAGCCCGCGTTCAAGGACATCGCGGCCAAGACCGGGCCGATGCCCGTGTCGGAGAAGCTGGCGGCCAGCGTGTTCTGCATCCCGATCCATCAGAACCTGAGCGACGAGCAGGTGAACGGCGTGTGCGATGCGATCGCGAAGGTGGCGGACGCGTTCCGGAAGTGATTCCGGGTTTGGATTGAAGATTGAAGCCGCGGCCGAATGGTCGCGGTTTTTTCTTTTCCTGGGTGCCACTACTCGCCGTCTTCGGCGCAGTAGTGTCTTTGAAACACTTCCAAGAGCACTACTGCGCGGCAAGCCACGAGTAGTGGCACCCGGATCTTTGGTCCCATCACACCACCCGCGCGATCACCGCCTCGGTGCCCGGGCCGGCGCGCAGTGAGCATTCCTTCGCGATGGATGCGGGGATCAGCACGGTCTGGCCTGCTGCGAGCGGGAACTCGGCCTGCCCGGATGCGACCGATGCGCCCATCGACTTGAGCAGCATGACGACGATTGGCGTGTTGCGGTCGTCGTCCTTGGCCGCGAGGGGCACGCTCTCGCAGCTGGCGCTGACGATGTCGATCGTATAAAAATCGGTCGTCGCGACGCGGTGGCGGGTAGAGCCGATCTTGGGGGGCATGGCGGACATGCTGGCCATGCCGTCGGCGAGGAAGGCCTCGGCGTGCTGTGAGACGGGGGGCTGCTCGAAGCTGGCGCACTGCACGGCCTCGTCGATATGCAGCTCGCGCCCCGCGCGGTCGTATTCCTTGGCCCAGTCGTAGACGCGGAAGGTGGTGTCTGAGGGAGTCTGGATCTCGGCGACGAGCACGCCGGCGCCCAGGGCGTGGACGGTGCCGCTGGGCAGGGTGTGGCAGTGGCCCGGCACGGCGAGTTCGGTGCGCATGATGTCGGGGACGGTGCCGTTCTCGATGGCGGCGCGAAGGTCGTCGGCGTTCGTGCCCTCCTGGAAGCCCTTATAGATGACGGGCTGGTTGCCGTCGGCGTCGGGCTGGGCGTCGAGGATGAACCAGCTCTCGGTTTTGAGGTGGGCTTCTGGGTGGGCCTTGGCGTACTCGGGCGACGGGTGGACCTGGATGCTCAGGTGCTGGCGGGCGTCGAGGTATTTGACGAGCAGGGGGAAGCCGCCCTCGGCGCTGGGCTTGGCGTCGCCGAGCAGGTCGGTGCCCCACTGCTCGATGGCGTCGTGGATGGTTTTGCCGGCGAGCTGACCATTGGTGATGGTGCTGTGGGCACTGTCGCCGCCGCCGCCGCTGGTTGAGGTGGAGGCGAGGTCGGCCAGTTCCCACGATTCGCCGGTGTGGCCTTCTGGGGGCAGGTGCTTGCCGTACTCTGCGAGGCGTCGACCGCCCCAGACCTTGGGCTTGAGGATGGGTGTCAGAATGAGTGGGTAGGGTGCTGCCATGGCCAATGGTATGCCATTGGTTCAGACTGGCAGCAGCGTGTGCTCTTCATCATCGTGGCCGGGATCGCGAACGCTCTGGGCGGCTTCGATCGCGGATCGGATCTGCTGCTTCCAGCCGTCGGAACGGGTGTCGATGACGCTCACACGGCGTTTGCGTTGCTTGCTGGGCTTGGTGAGCCAGTGGCGGGCAATGAGCGAGAATCGGTCGAGCTGGTGCTGCTCGAACCCGATGGTCGAGCACTGGGATTCGAGTCGATTTGGCAGCGACGCGAGCAGGTCGTTGTTGAGCAGGCCGATCGAACAGACCGGTGTGCAGCCGGCGTCATTGAAGACCCAGCACTGGGCCCATCCTTGGCGGATCGTTGGCGTGACAACCACACACGCGAAGCGGTGCAGCGATGCGGCAGCGCCCAGCGCGTCACGCGGGAGGGAGTGGACGCGTTCGAGATGGCGCTTGGCGAGCGCTGCGGCCTCGAAATCCAGCTCGGCGCTCGCTCGGGCCATGCGCTGCTTGAGGGTGTCGGTCCATGCACCGATGCCGGCGCTGGCGGTGGTGCTCGCTTGGGCAAAGCGGTCGTGGTATTGGTGCATGGGTTCTGAGCCGTCGCATGCGGCTGGGCATTGGCCCATTTCTTTGTATGCGCAGGCGGTGCCGCGGGGGGCGAGGGCGAGCTGCTTTGGGAAACGGCACAGTTCGTAGGCCTCATCGAGGGCCTCGCCGAGCTGCTGGGCGGCGGCGTTGGTCAGGCAGGGGCCGATGACCCGCTCTTGCGGCTGCAGGGTGAGGCCGATGGTCTCTGCGGTGCGCCAGGTGCCGGTGTCAGGGTTGAGCAGCAGCAGCGATCGGCGGTTCTGGTGGGTGAGCTTGTGGTAGAGATCGGGATCGGCGACTCGGCTGCGCTCGAGGACAAAGAGATCTGACTCGAAGGCCGAACCGGTCGGGCGGGCACTGATGCGTGCGGTGACGGGGGCGAGATCGGCGCGGGCGCTGGGTTGGTTGGCTTCGTTGAGGCGCTGGGCGATGAAGTCTCGCAGGTTTCCGGTCGCGGCGAGCAGGAGCGTTGAGTTGTCATGGGCCTGGAACTCGACGACGCCGCGTGCTGCTGGGAAGAAACAAGACACGCCCCCGTGCTGTTGCGGGGGCGTGTCTTGAAGTTTGAACTCGTGCGTGATGGTGTAGATCGGCTGATACACGCTGGTTCTCAGCGTTCGAACTCGCCGATGCTCATGCCCGTGATACGGGCCTCGAAGCAGACCTGCCCAGCGACGACACCCTGGATATCAGCGATGAAGCGACGCGCGGACGATTTGACGACATCACAGAGGATGAAGAGCTCTTCGCCAGTGGTCACCGATCGACGGAAGGCCGCGTTTTCGATGCGGAGGAACGCGGCGAGCTGTGGGTTCTTCTGCTGGCAGTTGTAGAGGTAGCAGCTGAGCTGCGCCCCTGCTTCGACCATGAGCACACCGGGGAGCATCGGCTTGCCCGGGAAGTGCCCCTGCACCCAGAACTCGTCGCCGTTGATCTTCATCGCACCGACGCCCATCAAAGCGTTGTCGCTCACCCAGACGATGCGATCGAGCAGGGCCATCTCATGGCGATGCGGGATCAGCTTAAACATCTTCTCACGATCAGCGATGGTCGCCGTGAGATCGATCGGTTCGATATCGATCAGCAGTGTCCGATCGGGTTTCGACGGATCCTGGTGAGAGGTGTGTGTGCTCATGCTTGGGGTTGCAGACATGGGTTGGTGCTCGCTTGATTGGGCTGATTGAAATGCCCCAGCGGGATCAATCCTCGCGTGAGCCGAGCATCTCCTTGCGGATCTCCTGGGCCATGTTTTTGACTTCTTGCATGGTTTTGCGGACGCGAGTTCCTGCGGCTTTGTTGCCACCCTTGGCCTTGTTGTAGTCCTCACGGCAGGATTCTGCGAGTTGCTGCATTTGTTCGAGCATGTCCATTGGGCACTCCCTTTCTCAGATCGGTGCCAGCGGGTCGTTGACCGATTGGCGCATATGTGGTTTGACGATGCGACGATCCGTCGCCGCGTGATCGGGTGTATCTTACCCGAAAAACCGTGGCAGAAGTCGCTCAAGCGTGTGTAGAGCGGCCTTTAGGTAGACAGGATCGCCTTCTGTTCGCAAAAAGGACGGTGCTGAGGCCGCCATCAGGACCCTTCGCACATCCGCAAGCTCGATTTCGTCGTCTGAAGCGGGCAGGCCAATGGACTCGCGGGTCGCTGCGAGGGTCTTGAGCGGGTCGATGCCGCAGAGCTGATCTTCGCGTCCCCAGAAGAGGCGTTCCATGTAGAGCGCGTCCTCGATCCAGCATCCCGGGGCCACCATGGCCAGGTCGATCAGTGCGCAGTGGCCGGGTGTTTGTTCATCGTTTGAGGGGCGACGCATGGCGTTATGAGGGTGCAGATCGTGATGGCACCATGTGTCGATCGGACGCTGCTGCCAGGCGAGGATGAGGTCATCGAGGCACCGCTGTGTCCGCGCCAGGGCGTGGTCCCAGCGATCTGCCGCGTCCACATCATTTGTTTGCACCGCCTCGCGTCCGTTGTCGATCAGCGCTGCCCAATCGGGTGAGGGTGGGCACCGCTCGGGCTCGATGGAACGCTCAAGAATGCAGGCGGCATGGAACTCTGCGGCGGTATCGAACATCGCCCAGAGCGACGATTCGCTTCGTTCCATCGCGATCGGCACATTGGAGAACCGCTCCATGACGATCCAGGCGAGGTCATAGCCGCCGAGTTCGAAGCCCGCCGAGAGCACCCTGGGGGTGGGCAGTGTGAGTGACTCGGGCTCATCCCATTCATCGTGCCGGATCAATCCGAGGCGTTTGGTCCAGAAATATTCGGTGTAGCCGATGGGCATCTTGACCACGCAGGGGACCTCGCGTGGTTTGCCGCTTGGTGTGTTCATTCGCCAGGTGGAGAAGCCGGTGCCTGCCCCGCCTCGTTGCCAGTCTGCTTTGAACCATGAAACCGGCCCGAGGTGGCCGTGACACGCGTGATGGAGCACGGGCTCGAGCGCGCTGGCCAGTGATTGTCCGTCGAGCTCACGCATCAGTCTGCGGTCCTTTCAACTCCAAGCACCTTTGGTCAATCAGAGTGTATCGCATCGATGGCTCGGCAGAGCGCTTCAACACGATCAGGATTCAGAGCGTCGATGCGATCGCTGGGTGAAACACCCTCGGGCCATTCGATTTCAGCGTGTGTCATGGCCTTCACGACGCCCGCGAGCTGCTTTCGGCGTGATTGGAAAAGATTCTGGGTCAGCTGCGCGAATCGAACCCACCAGGCACAGTCGTGCACCCGATCGGGGTGGCGGACCCAGCGCATCATGGCGCTGGCGACGCCGGGCTGGGGCCAGAAGCACCCTGGCGGGAGCTTGGAGATGGTGCCGACCTTGCCGAGCTGCTGGGCAATGACGCTGATGGTGCCGTAGGCCTTGGAGCAGCAATCGGCGTTGAACCGCTGGACCACCTCGTGCTGGATGGTGACGAACATGGCGGTGCAGTTTGGGTGCTGGGTCATGAGTGCGAGCATGAGCGGGGTGGCCGCGTTGTAGGGCAGGTTGGCGATCATGACAAAGGGCTGTTCGCCCACCGCGCTGATGAGTTGCGGGTTGACGCTGCGTTTGCTTTGCAGGCAGTCGCCCTCGATGAGGGTGAATCGATCGGGGTACTGCTCGCCCAGGGTTTCGCGGAGCAGCTGGGCGAGGGCGCGGTCGAGTTCGCAGGCGATCAGGTGCACGCCGCGCTCGAGCAGCTCGACGCTCAGGGCGCCGGTGCCCGGGCCGATCTCGAGCACGCGATCGCCGGCTTGCACGCCCGAGTCGTCCACGAGTTTGCGGATCATGTTGTGATCGGTGAGGAAGTTCTGGCCGAGGGCTTTTTTGGGCGAATGGCCGGCGCGTTCGAGCAGTGACTTGATCTCGGTGAGCGTCTGCATGGTCAGTGTTCCAGCTCGCTCAGATCACCCGCGAGCATCGCTTCGATAGCGATGGCGACGCCGTCGCTTGCGTTGTCTGCGGTGGTGTACTTGGCATGAGACTTGACCTGGTCGACGGCGTTGCCCATGGCGATACCGATACTGGCCTGCTCCATCATGGGGACATCGTTGACCTGATCGCCGATCGCGCCCACGCGGGCCGGGTCGATGCCGTGCTGCTGGAGGTACCAGGTGATCGCGGACCATTTATTGGTGTTGGCGCTGAAGAGTTCGAGGATGTGGACGATCTCGCCGGTGTGCGATTCGGGCATCACGCATGGGAAGTCATAAAGCCAGACCTTCTCGCCGAGCAGATCGAGCACCTGACGCGAGACAGGGTTGCTTATCGAGCTTTCAGCGCACATGCCGATGCGGACGGTGTGCTGGGGGTGTGGGTCGTGCATCGCATGGTGGGCGTAGTTCACGCGGAGCTTGTGGTCATCGAACCACCACTTGGTGATCGGGTGGATGGGGTGCTCGAGCTCTGAATGCAGCACGAGGTAGTCATACTCGATGTCGCTGGGATCTTTCATGACCAGCGTTGGGCAAGACACTTCGTGGAACAGATCGGTAGCAGCGTGCACGACATCCTGATCGAGGGTGAAGCGGTGCAGGGTTCTTCCGGTGCCGGGGTCGGCGATGATCGATCCGCCGGCGACGATGACGGGGTCAGTCTGCTCGATGGCGCTGATGGCACCGATCGATTCACCAAGCCCACGCCCGGTGCAGACGAGCACGGTGATGCCCGCATCGCGTGCACGGCGCACGGCATCGATGTTGCGCTGCGAGACCCGGTGCGACGGGTCCAGAAGCGTCCCGTCGAGGTCGATCGCGAGCAGGTCGATCATCGGCTTGGTGGTGGGCATGATGGAGGGTATGCGCTGTGCGATGCTCAGTGCTCGGTGTGGCAGACCGATTCGGCGCCTGGCCCGAGCGTAATGGCGTTCTTGCCTTGGCGCTTGGATTCGATCGCGTACTGGTCGGCTTGTTCGAGCAATGATGCCGCGTCGTGGCCGTCCCACGGGTAGCTTGCGAGCCCGCCGCTGACGGTCAGTGTGCCCAGCGCCTCGTTGCCGAGCTTGGGGAAGCGGTGCTGGCAGATCTGCTTCTGGAATCGGCAGGCGATCTGGTAGATGGATTCGAGCGGCTTGCTGCTGGGGTCGCGCGGCCCCTCGGGCTCGTAGAAGATCACGGCGAACTCGTCGCCGCCGACGCGGCAGACGCGGTCGGAGGGACGGATGACGGATTTGAGCAGCCGAACAGTCTCGATGAGGATCTCGTCGCCTGCGCCGTGGCCGTAGGTGTCGTTATAGTGCTTGAAGCTGTCGATATCGAAGATCATGATCGTCAGCGGGCGGCGGGCCAGGCGAGACTGATCGATCGCAGCGGACAGGAAGCGGTCGAAGTAGCGTCTGTTCCACGCGCCCGTGAGGGTGTCGGTGAAGGCGCAGCGGCGCAGCTCGGACTGCTGGGATTCGAGCTTGATCCATGAAGCGAGCCACTGGGCGTGGCGCGCCAGCAGCGGTCGCCCGTGCCCGTTGAGCCAGCGTTCATCGGCGCATGAGAGGATGCCTACGGCCCGATCGCCCACCACCACGGGCACACCCATCGCCGCGCCTTGCGCGGCGGGCTCTACGAGCTTGATGTCGCTGCGGCCCAGGCGGGTGTTGATCTGGATGAGTGCGGGTTCGATGATCGGTTTGCCGCGGAGCAGGGCGAGGACCACGGGCTCGTCGTCATGAACGACGGGGGCTTGATGGGTGTGCGGATGGGTGTGGGCTTGGTCCGGCTGTTCGCTTGCGCCCAGGATGATCTGCTGGTGCAGCTCGTCTTCTTGATCGAACGAGATCTGTGCGCGGTGTTCGAAGGTCTCGTTGTTGACCACGACGGTGACCACGGGTCTTTGTTCTGGATCTGGTTCTGGTGCTGATTGCGGTTGCGATTGCGGTTGCGGTTGATTGACCGGGGCCGGGGCTTGTTGGGCTGGCTCGGGTGTGTGGTGTGATTCTGGATCGGGCTCTGGATCGGGTTCTGGATCGGAAGAATCGGCGGCGATGTACCGGAGTGCCACGGGGGCCGGGGCTTGGATGCCCAGGGCAGTATTAATGGCCGCGCAGAGTTCATCGAGCGATTGGGATTGCTGCAGGCAGGCATCGAAATCGCCGGGTTCTTTGGCGACACGGAGCACACGCACGCTGGGATCAACCAGTCGCAGCGCGTTGATGAACTGCTTGTGCGCTCGCGGATTGTCGTCGAGCGCATCGGGGCTGACGATGACGATCGATTGGGCTGGGGAGTCGTGATCGATCGGATCGCTGAGTTCGCCGATCGCTTCGATGCTCTCGCGGCAGCGGATCAGCTCGATGTTCGCGTCGCGACGCAGGGTCTGATCGAGGCCGGTGCGCCCCACCAAGATCACCCGCCATGGGTCATGGGCGTGGGAGCGCGTGCGGGATGGGCTGTTGGTGTTCATGTCTTGAGATTCAAACTGACGAATCGGAAGAGATCAGTGGCTTAGCGTTTGCGGTCGCCGAGTTCGCCGGCGAGCAGTGCATCAAGCTCGTCGGCATCGAGCACATCTCTGGAGCTCAGGGGCGCGGCCTGTTTCGCGTGCTGTACCTGCGGTGCTTTGGGCTGCTGGGCTTGTTCTTGGCCATGGGTCTTGTCATGGGTCTTTGTGTGGGTTGGTTCGGGTGATTCTTCTCGTCGCCCTACGAGCCGCAGGGGTGTGGCGGGCGTGCCTTTGGATGCTACTGCTGGTTCTGTCGCTCGTGCTGGCTTTGGTCGTTGGGGCGTGCTTGCCTTGGGTTGTACGAGCGGGACCAGCGGAGGGTTCGCCCCGGGATGGTGTGCCCAGCAGAGAACGGAGGGCGCGAATCGTTCTAAGGCACTGCAAACACAATCGATATCACTCAGCTGATCGCTTGCTTCAAGCACCAGAATCGTGCGCCGGGCGGTCTGGGCGACGCTGCATGCCGCAGCGAAGGCGGTGTGCGGGTCGTCGGCATCGATCAGGGCCAGGCCCTTGTTGGCCAGCGCCCGCAGCAGCTCGGGTGCGGGCGCTCGATCGGCGGGGTGCCAGACGATGCACGCCTGGGCGTCGCTGAACGGGTCGTGTTTGGGCTGATGGGCTTGGGTCATTGCTACTACAGAGTGTATCGCGCATCGCACGAAAAACACCTCTCTTCGCGGGACGCTGAGCACAATGATTTGGGCCGCGACGGGCAAGGTCCGAGAATATCAAGCGTCTGAATGCAAGTTTCGCGCGATGCGGGAGGCCCCGTCGGGCTCGCCCAGCGATTCCAGAGCGGCGCGCATCGCGGCCCGCCGATCCGGGCTTTGCACCAGCTCTCGAAGCACCTCGCCGTGGGCGTTGATGTTGAGCCCCACCTCGATATGGTCGGTGCACGCGATCGCGCCGCCGACATCAATCAGCGGCTTGGCGTTGTGGAGCTGGTGCTGATCCTTGTGATACGGGTACGGGAAGAAGATCGATGGGAGCTTGGCCGCCCAGCACTCGGCGACCGTCCCGGCCCCGCAGCGACCGATGCCCAGATCGGCGGCGGCGTACGCGGCGCCCATGTCGTCGATATAACGCCCAACCCACGCGGGGGACCCGGCACGCTTGTAGAGCGATTCGATCGCATCGAACTGGGCATCGCTGATCTGATTGCCGGTTTGGTGGATGATCTGCCAGCCCTCAAACGCATCAGACATCTCGCTAAAGAAATGCGTGAAGAACTCGTTGATTGATCGTGCGCCGGAAGAGCCGCCGGTGATGAGCAGCGTGCTCATGTTTGGATCGAGGCCAAACCTGGCTCTTGCCGCGGGCTGGTCTATGGGTTCGATGGTTGAGGCGCGGACGATCGGCGGTACGCGCTGCCAGCGCGGATGGCCCGAGACATCGCAGGCGGTGAAGACGGCGTGGGCCTTGCGGGCGATCAGCTCGTTGGCCTTGCCCGGGACCGCATCAAGGTTGACGAGCACGACGCGGATCTTTTCGCAATGGCCCGCGCGGGCGGCGGGTGCGGCGACAAAGCCGCCCATCGCGATCAGGGTGACCCGCTCGTGGGATTGTTTGAGGCGTTTGATGCCCGCTCGCGTTGTTCGTACGCTCGGGCCCCATGAGGGGATGAACCGGAGAATCGCCCGGGGGCGCGTTCCGAAGGGCTTGGCGGGGAGGGGGGCGAAGGGGATGTCGTGCGGCTCAAGAATCGTGCGATCGTTTGGCCGATCGGAGACGAGCAGCTCGCAGTGGGCCGCGGGGTCCATGCGCTTGATCTGCTCGATGATGGCCAGTGCGGGGTAGATGTGGCCGCCGGTGCCGCCGCCCGCGAAGAGGTATGCGCGGTTTGGTCCCGGCTGTGTGGTCATGAGAAGAGGTCGGCCCGCTCGGACTCGTCCTCGCTGTAGCCGGCTTGACGCGCGGTGGCCGAGACATGCTCTGGCGTGTGCGTGTCGTTTTCTTCTCGGCCCGCGATGCGATCGCGCAGGCGTGCGATGAAGCCCGGGCCCTGATCATCTTCGGGTGATGTCTCGCCGAGCAGCTGCGACATCTCGTCGTGGCCCAGATCGGGGTCGGGCTGGGCTTCCTCGGCGTACAACACGGTCTCGGTCGCGGGAGGCACGGTCTGAGGGGTGGTTGCCGCGAAGAGCACGGCGCGGTCGGCGTGGGTGGGCTTGGCTTCGATCATCGAGCCGCGTGATGCACGCAGCGCGAAGAGCGACGCGTCGAGTTGTTCTTCATGCTCGTCGATGTACAGAGTGCTGCATACTTGGGTGCGATTGATCGAGACAACGATGCCCAGCATGAACGCGGTCATGATCCAGCCGGTGCCGCCCGATGACATCAGCGGCAGGGCGATGCCCTTGGTCGGGCCCAGCCCGGTCACGACGACGAGGTTGATGAGGGCCTGGATCGCGAAGGTCGCGATGACGCCCAGCACGATGAGTTGGAGGGGTTTGGACCGCTCGCGCAGGGCGATGCCAGTGCCTGACCAGACAATGCCGGCGTACGCGGAGATGACGATGATCGCGCCGATGAGGCCGAGTTCTTCGCAGACCACGGCGAAGAGAAAATCGGTGGTGTCTTCGGGGAGGTAGCCGAATTTTTGGAGCCCGTTGCCCAAGCCACGCCCGAAGAGCCCCCCGCCGGCGACGGTGGACATGGACTGGATCATGTGATAGCCGTCGCCCGCGGGGTCGGCGTATGGGTTGAGGAAGGTCGTGATTCGAGTGATGCGGTAGGGCGCGGCGATGATCGCGCCGACGAACCCGAGCAGGGCGAAGGGGACGAAAGCCGCGAAGTGGACCCAGCGGGCACCGGCTGCGAGAAGGACGACGGCGGTGGCAAACAGCATCAGCGCGCCGGTGCCGAGGTCTTCCTTGATAACCACACCCGCGACCAATGCGGCGCAGATGCACACGGGCAGGAGGCCGGTGAAGAACTTTTTGAGCCGGTGCTCTTTGTATGAGCCCAAGCGAGCGGCATACCACGCGACGAGGACGATGATCGCCCATTTGGCGATCTCGGAGGGCTGGATGGATTCGAGGCCGGGCAGGTGCAGGGTGATCCAGCGGGCCGAGCCGTTCTCAACGCGGGCGATGCCCGGGACATAGACGAGCGCGAGCATCGCGATGAGCATGAGCGAGCCGATGACGAGGACGCCCATGTCCCCGCCGGGCTTGAACCAGACGACGCGCTCGAGCCGATCGGTGACGCGACGCACCGGCAATCGCGAGGCGATGGCCATCGCACCGACGGCGATCACAAGGTACAGACTCGTTCGCGAGGTGAGCAGCGACTTGATGCTCACGCCCGAGACGGCGGCGGCGGCGGTCGGGTCGGCATCGGGCGCCAGCGGGCGCACCGACATCCCGGCGCTCTGCACCATCACAACACCGATGGTCAGCAGGACCAGAGCGCACAACATGACAACATGACCACTTCGGACCATGAATACCTCATCGGCTGAGGGAACGAATCGGAATGAGAAAATGGGGAGGGGTTGTAGACCCCGCAATCACCTCAATCAACCCGTGTTCAGGGGCTTTCGGCCAACCAAACCGGCAGATTCAGTGCATGTGCGTCCGCATCAACGGCTTGTGATGATCTCAACTGGCCCAGAAAATCTCACGCACTGAGTGTTCGTGTCATGAACACGCTGTTGGGATCTTCCCGATAGCTGCCGAACGGCCCGCAGGGAACAAAGCCGAATCGCTCATACAGCGCCCGCGCCGGTGCAAAGTGATCCTGCGACCCGGTCTCCAGACTCAACCGTCCAATTTGGTTCGCCTGCGCATGCTCGATGATGTGCCCGAGTAACGCCGCGGCCACACCCATGCGTCGGTGTCCCGGATCGGTCCGCATGGACTTGATCTCAGCATGCGCACCATCGAGCCGCTTGATCGCCCCACAGCCCATCAGCACCCCATCGCCATCCCGCACCGACCAGAACGATATCTCGCGAGCACGCAGCCCCTCGATATCCAGCGCATGCTTGCTCTCTGGCGGTGAGATGGCGCGCATCTCATCGAGGTGCTGTTCCAGCAACGCGGTGATGTCGGAGGTGGCAGGGTCTTCGATGTGGATGTGCATGGCCAAGCATAGATCACCCTGGCCCGAGTGCCACGACTCGCCGTCTTCGGCGCAGTAGTGTCTTCTGTTGCTTCCAAGAGCACTACTGCGCCGCTTCGCGTCGAGTAGTGGCACCCAGACTCAAAGTCACGCCAGCGGCAACGATACCTTCCGCTCCAGCTCCTCCACCGGAACCGCGATCAGGTCATACCCATCCGCGGCCACAATCGTGCAGCGCACCAGCTCGCCCGAAGCCAGCGGGTTCTTGCTGATCACATGGGTCGTCGAATCGATCTGGGGGGCCTGGAAGTAGGTTCGCCCGGCGTAGAGGGTGCCGCCGCGGGAGACGCCGGGGGTGGCTTCGACGCTGTTGCCCGTGTCCTTGTCGATCAGGACATCGAACTGGGCACCGGATTCGGTGGGCTTGGTCTCGTCATACTGCTCGGCGATGAACTCGGCCTGCCCGAACGCGATCTGCTGCTGCACTTCCATGATCTCATCGTGGCGCTGCTGCTTGATGTGCTTGGGCACCGCCAGCTCCGCGTCCTCTTCCATCCGCCCCGCGACCGTGCCGGGCTCTTTGGAATACTGGAAGCAGCCGACGGCGTCGAACTGCACCTCTTCGATGAAGTCGAGCAGCTCTTGGTGGTTCTGTTCAGTCTCGCCGGGGAAGCCGGTGATGAAGGTGGTGCGGATCGCCATGCCCGGAATCCGCTCGCGGAGCTTGTGGCACAGCTCGGTCTGATGCGCACTGGTCACATTGCGGCGCATGAGCTTGAGCACGCGATCGGAGCCGTGCTGCAGCGGGATATCCAGATACGGAAGCAGGTTGCCCTTGTCGGCGAGCTCGGCGAAGGCGTCGATGATCTCGTCACTAAAATAGGTCGGGTAGGCGTACATCATGCGTAGCCAGCCGCGCCCGATTTCTTCGGTGACGGCCTTGTCGAGGTTGCGGAGCAGCTTGGGGAGCCCGGCGCGGAACTTGTCTTCGCCTTGGACTTGCCCGAGCCCCACGCCGATGTCGTCGCCGTAGCTTGTGGTGTCCTGGCCGATCATGAGCATCTCGAAGGCGCCGTCGCGCATCAGCTCGCGTGCTTCTTCGATGATCCGATCTTCGGGCTTGGAGCGCATCTTGCCGCGGATGGAGGGGATGGTGCAGAAGGCGCAGTTCTGGTTGCAGCCCTCGGAGATGCGGAGGTAGGCGTAGTGGCGCGGCGTGAGGCGGAGGCGGGCGTTGTCGGACTCATAGTAGCCGATGCCCTTGCCGTCCTTGCCCGAGACGGTGAGGCCGACGGTGTTGAGCCCCTT
The DNA here is from genome assembly GCA_965283805.1 of Phycisphaerales bacterium UBA1924. Taxonomy (GTDB): domain Bacteria; phylum Planctomycetota; class Phycisphaerae; order Phycisphaerales; family UBA1924; genus UBA1924. The sequence continues at coordinate 1,786,654 of CBDIPV010000001.1, forward strand.
GGCGTCGGCGCTGGTGAGGGCGTTGGCGTTGATCCAGTATTTTGGGGCGTCTTCGAGGGTTTCGCGCTCGGACTTCACACCCCGCACGGCTTCGATGATGTGTTCGCGATCAAACACCCCCACCATCGAATCAATCCCGGGCGCCCAGTCGAGCATCTTGGCGCGGTGGCGCTGCACGAGGCAGCCGGCGACGACGACGCGTTTGATCTTGCCCAGTTCCTTGAGTTTGACGGCTTCGGCGATGACGCCCAGCGATTCCTGTTTGGAGGCCTCGAGGAAGCCGCAGGTGTTGATGACCACGGCGTCGGCGGGGGTGACCCGCCCGCTGGTGGCGCTGAAGTCCTGCTCGGAGCCCGACAGGGACAGATCGTCGTGCTCCTGATCCTCGACGATTTCGGCCGAAACAGGCATCAGCCCATCGGCGGCCAGCAACCCGAGCATCTTCTCGGAGTCCACGAGGTTCTTGGGGCAGCCGAGGGAGACGAAGGAGATGGTCTCGATGGCGTCGGTTTGCGTTGGGGTCTGGGTGGGCATTGGAGGGAATGATATGCCCCAGCCGAGCGGGTCTAAAGGGTTAGAGGGAAAGAGTTAACCACAGAGCGCACGGAGCACACTGAGGGAGGGATAGAGGGGGGTGAATGGAGGGTGGCCCGATGGAGACAGAGTCTCCTTCGGGGAGGGAGGGCTTGTGCGTGGGGTTGAGAAGATGTATTTTCGTGATGGAAATATGTTCCCGAAGGAGCCGAAGTCGGCTCCGTCGGGCCACCCACCGACTTCCATAGATCTCGGACATGTAAAGAACGCCACGATCCAAAGACCGTGGCGCTGCAAAGTTTATAGTGGTATCGTTCGTCCAGAACCGTTCGTTCAACGGCGACGGCGGATCGCGGCGATGCCGGCCAGAGCCAGCACGCCCGCCGTGCTGGGAGTCGGGACGACGGTCAATGAGAAGTTGTCGACTTCAACATAACCGCCAAACGCTTCAACTGTAAGGAAGGAGTCCGCGGAGGTGGCAGTAAAATCCAGGGTGAAGTTCGTCCACTCGGTATCAGTCAGGGCGGATGTCACGGCGATCTGCGTGCCGAAGGCTGTCGCACTGCTGGATGTGCCGATCCGCACATCCCCCTCGCTGGAGGCGCTGTTGAAGTTATTCGCCGCCCAGAAGGAAAGCGTGTATGCCTGGCCGATCACCAAAGCTGAGGATAGATCGAGGCTGAACGCGTCACTCTCGGTACCAGCGCCCGGCGAGTTGAGGCTTACCTTCCAGTCCCCGCTCTGCGGGTCCAGGCCCCATGTGACATCCGTTGAAACGAGATCGAGTTCATCGCGTCCGCCGAAAGCGGTCGCGTTGGCGACCGCGGCCGTGAACTGCGCGTCGGACAAGTTGAACGCGGTGCTAGTCTCTGTGTTGTCCTCAAAGCTACCGTTGACCACGAGGTTGCCCGAGGCTGCGCCGCCCGCGATCGCAACGATCGCGACGACTGTGTTGATACTCTTCATGATGATTTCTCCAAATATTTCTAATAACTGATCAGGGGTTATCTACGAGAACCCCCTTGTACATATGGCTGATATTACCCATGAGGCCTCACAGAGGAACCATCAACACTGTCAAAATTTGGCGAAATTCACCCCCTATCTCCTCCTCCCACTTCTTCTTACTGCATCTTTTCTTCCTCTGTGTGCTCTGCTGTGAACTCTTCCCGACCGACCGAAGAGCACTACTGCGCCGAAGACGGCGAGTAGTGGCACCCGCCTCGAAGACTCGGCACCTCCCCCGCGGGGTAGGGAAAGCACACATCCTCACTGTCTTGCCTTCTCTGTATGCTCTGTGTGCTCTGTGTGCTCTGTGGTGAACACTTCTGCAGAGCAACTCAGTCGACCACCGGTGCGGACCCCGCCGCCTGAATCTCATCCAGCTCCGCCTTGAGCCGGTCCGCGATCAGTTCCGCGGCCGCCTTGTTCCCAAACGCGCCGGCGTTGATCTTGACCTCGACCATCGTGCTGGTGAGCGAGCGGGTCTCGAGGGTGACCAAGTGGCCGCGGTCGGATTGGATGGACCACCAGTGGCTGTGCAGGTCTTCGTCGTCTTCATCACGCTCGCGGACCTGATCGACGATCAGGGCGAGGCGCTCGATGGTGCGGATCACCGCCTGGTTCATTTCGTCCGTCGTGCCCTCATCGACATAGGTCAGCTTCCCCGACTGCCAGAAGCTGTATCCGGTTTCGCCGGCGGCGGCACCAGCCGAGAGGATGGGGACGGCGGCGGCGCAGCCGGGGAGAATGAGGAGACATGTGAGCAGGATGAGGGATGATGGTGTGGATCGGGGCATGAGGGATTGTTGGCGCGTTTGATGAGCGAGATCATGCAACGGATGAAACCGTGCACCGGTAGAGCATGTCATGAAGAAGAGGTGGGCATTGCTGTTTGTTCCTGTTGCAGCGGTTCTTGCCGGTGGCTGGTTCGCTGCGCGGGGAGTGACGGATACGCAGAGCGTCGCAAGGCGTGATCGCGAAAGGGCAGCCGTTTCTGACGCTGCCGGCTCCGAGTTGCCAATCACGAGCGGGGCTGCGTTTGACAGGAAACGGTTTGAAGGAATGAAGACGGTCGAGGCGCGATACATTGAGCGGGAAAGTGATCCGTTGTATGCGCGGGCGCTTGAGTGGATGGCCGATGAAAAGGAAATGAGGGCGGCTTTTTATGAATCGCATGATCCGCGAGATCAGTCTGCGCGTGATGAGTTGAATGCGTTGACCCGTGCCGAGAAACTGAAGCGCTTTGACATGAACGGTGACGGCGAGCTCGACGAGTTTGAGGCGGATGTGATGAACCGGCCGCGGTATGAACGGTCGACCGCGGGGCAGAAGACGCTCGATCGGTTCGATGCGGATCGGGACATGCGGATTGATGCTGTGGAGCAGGAAGAGCTTGATGCTTACTACCGGTCGCTGGTGCAGGAGAAGCTCGACCAGCTGCTCCCGCAGTACGACACAAATGGTGATGGGCGATTGAACAACGAGGAGCGTGGTGTGTATCAGATGGAAGTGGTGATGCAGGTCTTTGAATCACCGGAGAAGGAGCTTGGACGGGATGAGCGTCGCATTGGATGGCTTACCAATCGGCTCGATCTGGATGGTGACATGCGTGTGGATATGGAGGACACGCGGCTGTTCCTGCATCAACTGGCGCGGGGGAGCGTGATCGCGGATCTGGATCGGGACGGGCTTGTCGGGCTCAATGACTACGACACGCACCGGGACTGGTCCTCGGAGCTACGGGGGCTGCTGAATCAATCGCCGTGAATGGTTTGCTCAGAACAGCAGCAGCCCCACCACCATCCACACGGCGGCGATGAGCATGACCACGGCGGTGTAGCCGACGATCTCGCGGGCTTTGACCTTGGTGATGGCGAGCAGGGGCAAGGCCCAGAAGGGCTGGAGCATGTTGGTGAGCTGGTCGCCGTAGGCGACGGCCATGATCATCTTGGCCGGCGCGACGCCCGCTTCGGCGCCCGTCTGCAGTGCGATTGGCCCCTGGATGCCCCACTGACCGCCGCCGGAGGGCACAAAGACATTGACGATGGCGGCGCTGAGCATGGTGAAGATGGGCGCGGTTGTTTCGCTGGCGATGCTGCCCATGAAGCGGCTGAAGTTGCTTACGAGCCCGCTGCTGGCGAGCATGCCCATGATGCCGGCGTAGAGCGGAAACTGGAGGATGATCCCGGCGCAGCCACGCGCCCCGTCCTCGGCAGCGGCGATGTACGAACGGACCGAGCCGTGCATGATGAGCCCGAGTGCGAGCATGAGGATGTTGACCTCGTTGGGGCCGAGTTGCATCAAGCCGTCGGTAGTTGAAAAGCGGATGAAAGCCCAGAGCAGGAGCAAGGCGAGGGCCCAGACGACAACTGGTGAGCGTTCGATCCAGTCGGGAAAGCCGGGCTGGGCACGGGGCTCGTCGGTGGGTGCCGCTTGGACCTCGACGGGCATGGGCGTGATCTCGGACTCGTGCTTGGGGGTGAGAAGCCAGAGCACGGCGGGGATGAGGATCAGCAGCCCGCCGGAGACGAAGAGGTTCATGGGGCTCAGGAGGGTCTGGCTGATGGGGACGGGCTGGAGCTGGAGTTGCTCGATCAGCGCGCTGGGCATAACGCTGGCGATGTCTTCTTCGTTGCTCATGACAAGCGGCGATGAGCCGGAGAATCCGCCGTGCCACACCAACAGCCCCATGTAGCCGGCGGCGGCGAGGAGCGGGCCGTGGACCTTGATGCCCTTGGCGGCGCAGACGCGGGCGACCTCGCGGGCGAACAGGGCACCGACGATGAGCCCGAGCCCCCAGTTGATGAGGCCAAACAGGGCCGCAACGACACCCACCAGCGCGGCGGCGGCGGGCGCGGATTTTGGGATGTCGGCGAGTTTGGCGATGAGGGCACGGACAGGCCTGCTTGCGGCCAGCGCGTGGCCGGTGACGAGGATAAGCGACATCTGCATGCCGAAGGTCAGAAACTTCCAGAGCCCGTCGGATCCACGCCATGCGTCGATCATGGCGTTGGCCTTTTCGGGCAGGGTTTCTGCGCCGGGGTAGGTGCCCAGCGTGAGGGCGAGCACGGCGGAGATGAGCGTGAGCCCGACGGCAATCACGAACGGGTCGGGGGCGGTGCGGGTAAAGACAGTGTTGAGCACGCGGCCGAGCTTGGCGATCATCGGTGAAGTCCTTCATTTCTCTGGGGGATCATGAGTGATCTCCCGCGATTATGACATATCTCGCGACGCGTCGCAGGGCTATGGATGGCCGGGTGGCCCGATGGAGCCGTCTTCGGCTCCTTCGGGAAAGAACGCATCAGAACTTTGAACCCGAAGGTGACTGCGTCACCATCGGGCCACCCAGCCTGTGCGGCATCACCTAGACTTGCGGCTCATGCCCGAGCCCACCCCAACACCCGCGTCCAGCGAGCAGTACCCCAATAGGGGCAAGGGCATGATGTATGCGGCGGGTGCCTTCGGGTGGTGGGCCCTGATCGTGCCCAGCTTCTTTAAGCTCCTCACGCATTACGGTGCGGATCCGTTCGAGGTGCTCGCCCAGCGGGTGCTGTTCGGGATCCCGATCCTGCTGCTGATGCTGGCCTTGAGCAAGCAGATGGGCGTGTTCCTCAGGGCGATGACCACATGGACCTCGCTGCGGGTGCTGATCCCAAGCACCGGGCTGATCGCGATCAACTGGTACTTCTTTATCTATGCGGTTTCGACGGATCGGCTGAGCCATGCTTCGCTGGGGTACTACATCAACCCGCTGGTCTCGATTGCGCTGGGTTTTCTGTTCCTGGGCGAGCGGCCTCGTCCGGTGCAATGGGGTGCGATTGCGCTCGCGTGCACGGCGGTGCTGGTGATGGGCTATGCGGAACTCAGCGCCAACGCCGATGTGTCCAAGGGGTTCCCATGGCTTTCGCTCGTGCTCCCGGCCAGCTTCGGGACCTATGGCTTGCTGCGCAAGCAGGCGAATGTCGGGCCCAGCGTGGGGCTGAGCTTCGAGATGCTGCTGCTGCTACCGCTGTGTATCGGCCTGGTGATCTGGCTGAATCAGAGCGGAAAGGGGATCTTCTTTGCCGCACAAACGCCCGCGTGGGTTTCTTGGGTCATGCTGCTGGGCGGGATCGTGACGATCGTGCCGCTGATCTGTTTTACCAACGCGGTGCGGCTGCTCCCGCTTGGCACGGTCGGCTTGCTGCAGTACACCGCGCCCACGGGGCAACTGTTGTTGTCGGTGGTCTTCTTTGGTGAACATTTCACACCGCTCAAGTTCGTGGCCTTCGCGATCATCTGGCTCGCGGTCGGGATCTACACCTGGGACATGCTGCGGGGTCACCGTCAGGCGCGGGTCGCTGCTCGTGCGGCGGCGCGGACGGAGCTGCTGGAGTAGATCGACGATTCAATAGGAGAAACCGAAGAGTCCGTTTCTCTTCACACGGCATCGGAATCCGATCTCTGAGATCATCGGCGCGTCGAGCATGTCATACACACGCAGCGATTTGATCTTCGGCTTCCAACGCTCGACAAATCGGATGTGCTGGTCGTGATCAACATAGGTCGCGAGGTCTTCCTCGGATTGAAATCCCAGGTAGATCGCCAGGTCGTAGTCGCTGCTGACCGATTGCCGCCCGGTATCAAGGGGATTGCCCGCCGCGAATCGATAGACACTGGGGATGGTGTTAAGCATCTGGTCCGCATCAGCGAGAATCTGCTGATAGTCATTGGGATCGTGCAGCTCGATAAACACCATGTGCGAGATCAATGCGGCTTGCTCTGCCCGCGGGGCAGGGCGAGGTTGCTGATAGGATCGGCATCCACTGAGCAACATGGCGCATGAGAGCAGGACAGCGATTTTGAGTTGATTCATGGGAAAAGTATACCGAATTGTGTCAGTGCTACCGGCAAGATGCGGTCATACTGATGCCATGGATACACACAACACCCACGACGATCGTTTTCTGCAGCTTTCCAAGTCCAATGCCCGCTGGCGTTTGCTCGCTGTCGCGTCCATCACACTGATGACCGGCATCGGGATCGGCGGCATGGGAAACAGCCAGCCCGAGCCAAAGACCTCGCCCGATGACCCAACAGCCATTGTCGACTATGTCGGCACGGGGGATCGGATCTTCCGGATCCACGCCGACGGATCGATGACCTACCTGAAGATACCCGAGGGCGAGCGGACGGGCTACGGGTATTACAACTGGGGCAAGGTCAAGATCGACGACCGCTACACGAGCCGCACGCTGCCGCAGCCGTAATGAGCCTCCCCTCCCCCACGCTTGCGGGGGAGGAGGTTAGATGTCCTCGCTTTGATCCGCGATTCGTGCGCCCAGAGCCTGCGCCAGTGCCGGGGCCTGGAGCGGGTCGATGACCAGTGCGCTGATTGAGCGTGGGTCGATGGCGAGGCCGTCGATCTGGCTGCCGCGGAGGTCGAGTCGGTCGATCTTGGCGTCGAGCAGGCGCAGGTTGCGTGCGTCGCAGTTGGTGATGCGGACATGGGTGAGCTTGGAACCGCTGAGGTCCAGCCCTGTGAGTTGGCAGGAATCGAACAGCACACGATCGAGCGATGATTCGGGCATGAACGCGTCGGGCATTTTGCATTCGTGGAAGACGACATCGCGCAGCGCTCCGCCGCGGATGTCGAGGCCGGTGGCTTTGCACGATTGAAACCTGCATCGCACCAGGCGGGCATCGACCCAGGTGGCATTGGCGCAGTCGGCGCGATCGAGCAGGCAATCGACCAGTCGCAGCGCGGGCAGGGTCGTGCCCATGAGCGCGGGGCCCACCATGCGGCTGCCCGACAAGGCGACTGTGCGGGCGCTGAAGCCGGCAACTGGATCGCCCGAGAGCTGGATATGCTCGTGCATGCTCTGGGGGCCCAGCGCATCGATCGCGATCGAGGTGAATGACACTTGCTCGTCGAGATCGGGGGCTTCGGGCTGCATGGTGCTCCGGGTCGGGGCGGTCAGTGCTGAAGCGGGAAGCGGGCGCAGAGGGATTTGACCTCTTCGCGGACCGTAGCGATCGTGCCCTCGTCACCCTTGGACTCGATGACGCGGTTGATCCACTCGGCGATCTGGTTCATCTCGGGCTCCTTGAAGCCGCGGGTGGTGGTTGCGGGGGTGCCCAGGCGGACGCCGGAGGTGATCATGGGCGAGCGTGGGTCGTCGGGGATGCCGTTCTTGTTGGTGATGAGCCCGGCGAGTTCGAGCCATTTCTCGGCGTCCTTGCCCGTGAGTTCGCTGTCCTTGACGGTGAGGTCGACGAGCATGAGGTGGTTGTCGGTGCCGCCGGAGGTGATGCGGAAGCCGTGGGTGGTGAGGGCCGAGGCGAGGGCCTGGGCGTTCTTGATGACCTGCTGCTGATAGGCCTTGAACTCGGGCTTGAGGGCTTCGCCGAAGGCGACGGCCTTGGCGGTGATGATGTGCATCAGCGGGCCGCCCTGCACGCCGGGGAAGACATTGCGGTTGATCGCCTTGTTGAGTTCCTCGTCGTTGGTCATGATGAGCCCGCCGCGTGGGCCGCGCAGGGACTTGTGGGTGGTCGTGGTGACGATGTGGGCGTGCGGGAAGGGGCTGGGATGCACGCCCGCGGCGACCAGCCCGGCGATGTGGGCGATGTCGGCCATCAGGTAGGCCCCCACTTCGTCGGCGATGGCGCGGAACTTGGCAAAGTCGATCACGCGCGGGTAGGCGCTGTAGCCGCAGAGTATGGCCTTGGGCTTGTGCTCGTGGGCGGCCTTGCGTACCGAGTCGTAGTCGATCTGTTCGTGCTGGGGGTGGTTCTTGTCGTAGTGGAGCTGGTAGTGGACGGGCTTGTAGAAGATGCCCGAGAAGTTGAGGTGCATGCCGTGCGACAAGTGCCCGCCGTCCTTGAGGACCAGCGAGAGAAAAGTGTCGCCGGGCTCCATCATGGCCATGAAGGCGGCGGTGTTGGCCTGCGCGCCCGAGTGGGGCTGGACATTGGCGAACTGGCAGCCGAAGAGCTCCTTGGCGCGGTCGCGTGCCAGCTGCTCGACTTTGTCGTGGTGTTCGCAGCCGCCGTAGTAGCGGCGTCCGGGGTAGCCCTCGGCGTACTTGTTGGTCATGCAGGTGCCGGCGGCGATGGTGACGGCGGGCGATGCGTGGTTCTCGGATGCGATGAGCTCGATCGTGGTTTCCTGGCGCTGGGCCTCGGCGCGGACGATGTCGGCGACCTGGGGGTCGGTGGCGGCGATGGTGTCGAGGATGGCCTGGTCGATCGAGTGGGTGGTGGTGGTCATGGGGAATGGTAGACATTTGTGAGCGCGATCTCACAGTACGAATAGATCGATCAGGCCGAATAGCAGCACACCAATGACCGCGATGAACACCACACTGAGCACAAACGGGATCAACGGGATCCGGTTGGGTGCGGACGGCGGGGCGACCCACGGCCATGTGGAGATCGTGTCACACTCCGGGCAGTGGATTTCGATAGGCTCGTCATCGGGCGTCCACTGTGGGGCGACCATTTCAAGCTGCGTGATTAGGTTGTAGCGGCAGTGGCGGCAGATGGGATTGGGAGGTGTGGTCACGGGGAATGATATATGGCAGAAGGCGGAATCAGTAGACTGAGAGGTACAGGAACACGGTGAAGCCCGCAAGCAGGGATGCGATGAGGCCCAAGACCGGGAGCATGATGGAACGGATCTGCCAACCCTTCACAATCGCGGTGATCCAGAACCATTGAATCCAGATCAGCGTTGCGATCAAAAGCACAGTCACGATCCACCGAGCGTACATCTCTGCATTCACGAATCGAGGTCGGGCCAGTGTGAATGTATTGCCCCACGAGCCCGAGACGGCCAAGCCGGCCGAACGCAATATGGCTGCCATCGCATCCGTGAGAATGATGAGCATAAACACGATGATGACCACCAGTAGCGAGAGTGAGGCAGCCCGATGCACGTGGGCTAGTCGGAGCATGGCCAGTCTTCGAGTGGTTGGGACCGCGGTGAGGATCAAGGCCCAGAGCAGAATCATCGCGACCAAAATCAACGCGATCTGGCTTGCAGAATCATCGCCGGAGAAGAACTCCCTCAACGGTACCAAGTAATGGTCAATTGCAAGATCAAACCAAAATTGCAATCTGGCCATATCAGTTTGGTACTGCGCCGCAGCGGGTTGCGTGACCAAACCTTGCGTGACAGCATCGTTTGCCAGCTGGTTCCATCGGAGGGTGCTATACGCACTGAGCGCGATCGATAGTGTTGTGGCGAAAAGATATAAAGCGACGATACCCACGGCAACCCATGCCCATAGCCGATAGGGGTAGACAGGGCTCGCTACACTCAACTTGCTCCAAAAGCGGTTGGGAATTGTCAAGTTCCCAAGAGTCGCGGGGATTCGCAGTATCGCGGCTCGCTTCTTCGTCGCGTGTTCGACATACCACGGAAGATGGACCCGGCTCGGTTCAAACACATCCGCCCAGTCAAACCCCAGCCCGCACTCGGGGCAGGTGCCGGCGATCGGGCACGAATCTGTCCATGTCGCGGCCTCGCCCGATTGGTCGTAGCCGCACTTGGGGCAGATGGGTTGATGATCAGCGGGCATGCTTACACCCTACCGATGAGCACTCCCCGCGTTTCAATATTCTCTGCGGATGTTATTGCCCGATCCGCACGATCTGCTGCTCGCACTGATCGATCGTCGGTTCGTGGGCCAGATCGATGGGGAGGTACACCGCGCGGCTGTGATCCGTGTTGAGCACGATCGCGTTGGGCTCAACGATGTTGTAGCCCTTGTCCGCGTGCTCGTGGCCGAGGATGAAGAGGTTCACGCCCCAGCGTTCGGTCAGGTCTTCGAGCTGGTCGTGGTCGTAGCCGCGGCCCCAGACCATGAGATGGGCGGAACCGACCCGCGGCTCGTAGTCCTTTTCGGTGAGCTCGCGATCGAGGATGGTGGCGTCGAAGCGGCCCATCGAGGCGGGGCCGGGTAGCGAATGGGCACACAGGATGTCGCCCTGGGGGCAGCGGCAGCGCAGGGCGATGGGCATGGCGAAGACGAACTCTCGGATGGCCTCGAACACCTTGTCGCTGTCGCCGCCGAAGACCGATTCGACACCGGAATCGAACGCCTGGACACAGGGGACGCCGTTCTTCATGATGCCCGAGCCCAATGCCTGTGCCAGCTCGTGGTTGGCGAGCAGCACATGCACCAGCTCGGGATGCTGGGCCTTGAGGTGGGCGACGCGTGTGAGCCCGCGGTAGCTGGTGTCCAGGGGCAGCCCAATCTGTTCGGGCAGCTCGGGGTGGATGATCTCGTGGAGTGTGAGGTGCTTTTCCTCGGCCCCGAACTCGCCATCGAGCCCCGCGGCGGCCAGCACGGCCTTGAAGTTGTGCGGGTGGTCGTGGGTATCGCCCGTGGCGATCAGGTGGCCCGGCGATTCGATGAAATCGATCGCGCCGCGCCGGCATGACGCGCCGCGCATCGCAGCGGCCCCGGCTCGCAGGGTATCGATCACTTCATCGAGATCGTTGAGATCAAGGGTCCACATCGTTACGGGTCTATCGGCCCGATCAAACGATTCCGGTCAGATGGGCGGGGTGAGCGTCGGGTTTCAGTCGGCACGCTGGGGCATCGATTCGGCCCGGATCATGCCCAGGATCATGTCGAGCTTGTCGGCGACAACATCCATCGAAGCCGGGCGTTTGTCGAGATCGACCTCGACACATTGCATGATCAGATCATTGAGCCGGTCGGGCACCAACGGGTTGATGGCGTTGACCGGGGTGGCCTTCTCGATCAGATTGTCGTCGAGCGAGCCCATGAGCGAGTCGTTCTGGCTGCCCATCGCCGTGGGGATGTTTTTGCCCGTGAGCGCCCAGTACATGGTCGCACCGAAGTTGTAGATATCGGTCTTGGGTGTGATCTCACGCCGATGCACCTGTTCTGGGGCGATGTAGTCGGGGGTGCCCTGGATCCGCTTCTTGATGGTGCCGATCTTGCATGACTGGCCCAGATCGATGAGCTTGGCCGTGTGGTTGTTGTCCAGATCAACACCCACGATGACATTGTGCGGCTTCATGTCCGCGTGCACATACCCACGGTCGTGCATCTGGCCCAGAGCCGACGCGGTCTGCTGGAAGATGTCCACCAGTGTGGCGAGGTCATCGGGCTGCTCTTCGTGCAGCGAGATGCCGTCGACCAGTTCCATGACGAGGTAGAGCTCGTTGGTCTTGAGCAGCGTGCCCTTTTTGATGATGCGCGGGATCTTGCGGATCGACTCGTGGTCGAGCTGGGAGGCGATTTTGTATTCGGCCTCGGTCTGGTCGAGGAACCGCTGCTCTTTGGGGTTCTTCTTGACCACATGCTTGAGCGCCCAGATCTGCTTGTTCTTGAGGTCTTGCACGAGATAAATCACCGATGCGGCACCGCGACCGATCTCGCTGATCACGCGGAATCCCTCGACGGTATCGCCTTTTTTCCAGACTGCTACAGGCTCTGTCGTCATCTGTGCGTTGCTCTCGCGTACTCCGAAACCGTCAGACGCTCGAAGAGCACCATGCGGATTGCATTGCGTGCGTACCCCGAGATCTCATACTTCGGCAGGTTCATACCCCGATTCCATCCCAAGGGACAACAACCACGGTTATCGGCTCAGATCGTATCCACCCTGTGCGTGTCTGCCGACCCGACGCTTACAGAGTCTTCATGTTTTCGAGAGAACAAGGCCCCAGCTGTGAAACAACTGAGACACAGCCGAGATGGTTTTCGACACCCCGGCGAGAGTTGGGGCATCATCTGTTAGCTGCTGCCAGATCATACGCAACCAGACTCGATCGGATCCTTGCATCGCTTCGTGCAAGTGCATTCGCCCGCCAGTTCCCATGAAAAAGAGCACCGATCGGTGCTCAGACTGGGCTCAGAACTGTACTCAGATGCGGGCGCAACACCCGGCTTTTAACCTCTGGGTTGGCCGTGGAACTTACCGGGCGATCAGTCCATCGAGGCGAGCAGCTGCTCAAACTCGGCTTGCGGGAAAAACTGTCCCGGGCTGCTCGTGCCGGCGAGGTTCTTGTGCAGGAACACGCGCTCGTTGTCAATTCCCAGCTCATCGCTCAGGGCACTGACCAGCTGGGCGAGCCGGTACATCTGCTCGTCGCTGAATGGGCGTCGATCACCGTCACCGACCAGGCAGATCTCGATGGCGTTATTGCTGTTGAATCCGCTGCCAACGCCGCTGAGTTCGGCTCCGGAGCGCTGATCGAGCCAGCGGTAGCCGACATGGATCTCGCCATCACCCATGCGCTTGCCGTTGCCGATCACGAAATGGAAGCCGAGCCCGTCATAGCCCAGCGCCTTGTGCGCTTCAGCGATGTCCGCGGCTGAGGCCGAGGGCGATGCCGAGTGCACGATCACGATCGAATCCCATGGCTGTGAGCCGATGGGTGTCGCGGTTTGGAAAATCGATTCCATGCCAACGCTGCGGTCGATCCCCATCAGCGGGGTCAGCGCCAAGCCGCCGGTGCGGGTTGGCGAGCCCGAGTCGAGCATCGAGAGCATGCCGATGCTCAATGTCATGCCAATACCTAACACCGACCACACAACTTTGGTGCGGATCGAGCGTGCGGATCGGGTTGTCATTGAACGCTGGGGCAAAGTACTTCTCGCTGGTGAGTGGCGGAGAAAGATGCACTCAAGGATATCAATACCATTCGGTGCAGGCAGATGTTTTTCTTGCACTTTGGTGCGCAAATTGTTGTGTATCCGGCGCAATCTGACTCAACTGCTCCAGATCGACTTGTATATCCCGAACAAAGCAGCGCTCTTCCTGCGCCTTGCAGATGATCGGACCATTGGGACTGAACGAACGGACCGACCGAAACACTGCTCACTCGCCATCGACGAGCAGACGATCCTTGAGGTTGGGTGTGCGCCGACCAAACTCGTCCTCGAGGAACGGCTGCGCCTTCTGGCTGCGCGACTGGTCGTAGCGGTCAAACTGGCTGCGATCATCGTTGGGTCGCAGCACCGAGCGCTGACACCCGCCCAAAGCGACACACGCCGCGAGCAGCGCGCACGCCCATAGTCCGAATCGTCGAAACAGCGGGGCGGAACGGATCGCATGAATGTCGTTGCTGTGCATGATCAGATCATAGCAAGAACCATGCGCACAAAGGAAAAACAGTGCACCGCCTTGCGACGGCACACTGTTCTGGAGAGAGGAGAGATTCCATGTTTTTCCGGCCCGGCGGCACTTCAACGCCGAGCCTTTTAGAGAGAGATTGTCAACACCACATATACGCAAACATGCCGAGACCAGTTCAGCATAGAACACACTTTTTGCACCATATTTTTGACACGCGCCCATGTATCAATGCCGTGGAGCGTTGTCAGAGGGCTCGATCAATCGCCCTTGCGCGTCCAGACGCACGGCACCCGAACCAAACATATTCCGAATCGCGCTATACACGCACACCGCAACACAGGTCGAGAGATTGAGCGAGCGTTCGCCGGGCACCATCGGCACGCTGACCCGCTGGGCCATCGGAACCTGATCGAGCACCGACGCACCGAGCCCTGCGCTCTCGCGGCCGAACACAAGGTGGTCCCCCATCGCCATGGGCGCTTCAAAGATCGACCGCTCGGCGTGTGAAGTCAGGAACCATGACCGCCCGGCCTTCCCGCCGCCACCGCTCGGCGGATGCGTGTCGAGATACGCCTGCGCGTTGGCATGCTCCACCAAATCCAGCCGGGGCCAGTAGTCGAGCCCGGCCCGTCGGCACGCCTTCTCGTCGATATCGAACGCCAGCGGGTGCACCAGGTGCAACCGGCACCCCGTGGTTACGCAGGTCCGCCCGATGTTGCCCGTGTTGTTGGGGATCTCGGGCTCGACGAGCACCACATGCAATCGGGGGCGCACCAAACGAACACCCGCACCGGAGAACTCGTCTCCGGCGCGGGTGCTTTCCTGTGTCTCGTGTTGTTGGTGTGCAGGTTGCTTGGGTGTGGTCATTGCTGATTATTCACACCCGGCAGGTCTCGCGACTGATGCGATACCAACTCAAGCCAACCAATCAAGCCGGGATGTCAAGCCGACGAACTCAGCCCTCGGCGAACATCGGGTCCGCATCGATGATCTGCTCGAGTGTTTTCTCGAACTGCTTGGGATCGCCCGGGAAGCCCTGCCAGCGGATCACGCCGTCGGTCGACATGATGACGACATGCGGGATACCCGTGACATTCATTGACTTGTACACCTTCTGATCCGAGTCATAGAGGTGCGCGTATGAGACGCGGTTCTTGGCGACAAAGCTGCGGACATTGCTCTCGGGGTCGTTCTGGCCGCTGATCGCCAGGATCTGGAGCTTGTCGCCGTACTTCTTCTGTAGACGATCCGCGACCGGCGAGAACTGCTTGCACGGGCCACACCAGGTCGCCCAGAAGTCGAGCATGACGATCTTGCCCTGCGTGTCCACCTTGTCGGAGATCCACTCCTCGTTGCCCAAGGCTACCGGCAGCGACTTGCCCTGGAAATCGCTGGCATAGAGCTTGCCCGTGTTGTGCTCAGGCCAGTCCGCGTTGGCGTAGGCATGGGCGGGGATGGCCTTGCCCGCATCGTTGCCGCGTGGGCTGTTGGAGGTGATGGGCTTGGCATTGACCAGCGGGTCGGCGGCCACCACCTGCTCAACGATCTTTTTGAACTCCGAGTTCAGGGGGTTGCCCTGCCAACGGATCACCCCGTCGCTCGACATCACCACGGTGTGGGGGATGCCGCGGACCTGCAGGGCGTCGTTGATCGTGTCGGACTTGTCGTAGAGGTTGGAGTATGCTTTTTTGTTCGAGATCACATACTTCTTATGGTCGGCTTCTTTGTCGCTGGCGCCGCCGATGGCGAGCACCTCAACCTTGCCCTCCATCTCACGCTGGATCTCTTCGAGCTTGGGCGAAGCCGCGCGGCACGGGCCACACCAAGTCGCCCAGAAATCGAGCACGAGCACCTTGCCCGCGGTGGTCTTGCGCTCGCTGAGCCATTCTTCATTGCCCAGAGCAGCAGGAAGCGGCTTGCCCTGGAAGTCCAGGGCGCTGAGCTTGCTCTTGTTGTGCTCGGGCCAGTTCGCGTTGGCGTAGTCTTCGCTCGTGACCTGAGGCATTGTGGTCGTTTCTGTCTTCGCGCCTTCCGCAGCGACCTCGATCCCCTCGGCCTGCAGCTTGGCGTTTGCAACCGCCTCATCGGAGGTCTCACGCAGGAGTTGGCCCACCGCACGCTTGAGCGAGCGGCTCTCGAAGTCGGCATAGCGCAGCTGGCCGGCGCGGTCGATCAGATACAGGTCCGGCGCGTCATCGCTGCCCAGCGCCTTGGCGAAGGCGTTGCCCGGATCCATCGCGGCCTGCACCTTGACGCGGCCGTCGTTGATCTTCTCGGCCATCGTTTCCCAGCCCAGCTCGGGGTGAACCGCGAGCACGACCAAGCCGTCGTCCTCGTTCTGGCGCTCATAGCGGGCGAGGGTCGAGAGCGTGAGCATCGACTGCGGGCTGGCCGAATCAACCAACCCGATCAGCACGACCTTGTTCTCAATCGAAGAGGCGTCGAGGGGCGCGGCATGGGTCCAAGCGCCCAGGACACTGAATAGCTCGGTGTCGAACGGCTTGGTCTCGCGCTCCATCATCGCGCTGACATGCTCAGCGCTGCCCTCGCGTTCGATGCCCGGGGCCAATAAGCCGCCCATCCCCAGCGCCACGCCGGCGACGCTGATGAGGGTGCACGCGGCGAGTGAACGCTTCAGTATCTTGTTTGACATCGTTGTCCTCCGTTGATGTTCGTCGGTCTTGATCGTGTGATAAGGCACGGATGGTGCTTGGGTTATCGTATCAGAACTTGGGCCTGTTCAGGCACCTATAACCATGAAAAAACCCGCACAAACGCGGGTTGAAGATGAAAAATATCGATTAGCTCTTCGCCTGGATCATCGGATCCACCTTGAGCACCTGCTCGACAGCGGCCTTGAAGTCCTGCTCGTGGGGGTTGCCCATCCAGCGAATGATGCCATCGGTGGACATCACGACGACCAGCGGGATGCCGCGAGACTCGAACTCGTTGAGCAGGGTCTGCTTGCTATCAAAGAGCTGCATGAAGGGCTCATCGTGGTCCGCGAGGAAGTTGCGCACGGTCTGCTCGTCCTCGTTGAGCCCCGAGAGGCCCACGACCATCAGGTCATCCTTGTGCGCGTTCTGGAGCGCGGCGAGCTTGGGTGCCGCGGCGATGCACGGGCCACACCAGGTTGCCCAGAAATCAATGATGACCACCTTGTCCTTGAGTTGCTTGAGATCATGCCCCTCGCTGAGGATGGTCTCCGAGCCCAGCGCCACAGGCAGCGCTTTGCCCTGCAGGTTCTTGGAGTACAGGTCCTTTTCGTTGTTGAACGCGGGCCATGCGGCGTTGCCGTACGCGGCGCTATCGATCTCGGGCGTCTTGTGGTCTGCGGCGGCGGCGCTGAGCGCACAGCACGCATCCTTTTCGCCATCAGCGGTCGCTGTTTCGCAGCAGGCCTTTTCGCAGCCCTCTTTGCAAACTTTGCCATCTGGCCCGGCCAGGCCAAGGCCCATGCCGGCGGTGGCGATCAGAAGTGCGAGAATATTCATATCGTGGCTCCTTTGGTTTTGGCCTCGAATGCTTCGCCCGGCCCCGGCTTCCCCTCGGAATTAAATCAGTTGTACCCGCTCAATCCTGATTGGGCGTGAGACAGGCAAAGAGTGTAACCGCCGCGGCGACCGCAATATTCAGCGAATCGACACCAGAATACATGGGAATTCTCACCCGGCGATCACAGGCGGACTGCAATGCCTCAGTAAGCCCCGGACCCTCGGCACCGAAGCACAAGACCGATCGGTCTAGTACAGGGCCGATACCTAGACCAAGCGGTTCAGAATCGGAGCCGGGCGTCAATGCGAGACTTTCGAAGCCTATGCCCCTCAATTGAGGGATAAGGCCTGCCAGATCTCCACAGATCGCAAATGGCACCCGCAGCACATGCCCCATCGACACGCGCAAGGCCTTGCGGTACAACGGGTCACAGCAGCGTTCGCTGAGCAGCACACCCACGCCTTCGCCACCGAGTGCGGCCACAGAGCGGAAGACCGATCCGACATTATCGTGGTTGCTCAGGTCCTCGAGCACAATGAGCGATCGGCACTCGCGGGCCAGATCGAGCGGATCGGGGCTGGGCAGGCGGCGGCCGCAGGCGAGCAGGCCACGATGGATCGGAAAGCCAACGATCTCGTCCATCACCGCCTGGTCGGCGACATAGATCGGCACACCCAATGGGACGCTCGAGAGCAGCGGTTCGACACCCTTGACGCGTGCGCGGCTGACGAAGACCGATTCGACCGG
Source organism: Phycisphaerales bacterium UBA1924 (assembly GCA_965283805.1). Lineage (GTDB taxonomy): Bacteria > Planctomycetota > Phycisphaerae > Phycisphaerales > UBA1924 > UBA1924. The sequence continues at coordinate 1,804,534 of CBDIPV010000001.1, forward strand.
GAAGCGAGATCCGAGCAGATGCTCGATCACGAGCACGCCCTCGGCGATAAACCGGCCGTGGTCCTCGGGATCGCTGCCGGCGTTGGCGGGGTTGTGGGCGGCACGGAGCCATGCGTCTTTTTGATTGAGAAAGACCTCGATTCTCGGGTCTGACGCGTCAGTGATCTCAATCATTGAGCCGATGGTCATGGGGGTATGCATGTGCTTTCGTTTTGGTTTGATCAGAGAGGATCGCGCGTGGTTGGCAGTGAATCAATGAACATCATACAGGCGATCGTGCTCGGGTTGGTCGAGGGCGTGACTGAGTATCTGCCCGTTTCGTCGACGGGGCACCTGATCATCGCGGCGGATCTGCTCGGGCTGGGCGAGACCCCGGCGGAGCAGGAAGCCGTCGACACATTCAATATTGTGGTGCAGGGCGGTGCGATCCTCGCGGTGATCGGGCTCTACTTCCCGCGGATCGTGCAGATGCTCCGGGGATTGGTCGGCAAGGACAAAGCGGGGCTCAAGCTCGCGATGAACATCATCATCGCGTTCATACCCGCGGCTGTTTTGGGCGTGCTGCTCAACGACTGGATCGAAGAGCAGCTGTTCAACACGCCCTCGGTCATCACAGCGCTGGCGCTGGGCGGCGTGTTCATGATCACGCTGGATCGGATGAAGTTCAAGAAGGTTGACCAAGACGACAACCCCGAGAACGACCTGATTGAGCTGAGCGCGGGAAAGGCGTTGTTCATCGGGTTCATGCAGTGCATCGCGATGTGGCCGGGCACAAGCCGCTCGATGATGACGATCGCCGCGGGCGTGATCGCAGGGCTCAAGCCCAAGCAAGCGGCGGAGTTCAGTTTTCTGCTCGGGCTGCCCACGCTGGGCGGCGCGTGCGTCTATTCGCTGGGCAAGAACCTCAAACGCTCCAGTGAGAACAACACCCCCAACATGTTCGAGTTGCTCGGCTGGGCGCCCATCGCGGCGGGCTTGATTGTCGCGACGATCTCGGCGGCGATCGCGGTGCGCTGGCTGGTCGCGTTCCTCAACACCCACGGGCTCGCACCGTTTGGCTACTACCGGCTCGTTCTGGCGGCGGTGCTGGGCGTGCTGATCGCGACGGGTATCGTTTCTCTGAACCCAGCCGCTGAACCTTCTGGCACACCGGTGGTCGAAACCAATGATTGATACTGCAGTGAACACCATGATCAAGACCTCCTTTCCCAAATCACAGATCGAGATTGTGCTGCTCGAAGGCACGCACGAGTCGGGCACGCAGCTGCTCGAAGACGCGGGCTTTGGCGTGCGCACCCACAGCGGGGCGCTCGAGGGCGAGGCCCTGATTGAGGAGATCAAACGCGCCCATGTCGTGGGCATCCGCTCCAAAACCCAGCTCACGCAAGAGGTCATCGAGCACTGCGAGCGGTTGCTCGCGATCGGATGTTTCTGCGCGGGGACCAACCAGGTCGATCTGCCCGCCGCGGCCCAGCGGGGCATCGCGGTCTTCAACTCGCCCTTCAGCAACACCCGATCGGTCGCGGAGCTGACCATCGCCGAGATTATCGCGCTGCACCGCAAGCTGACCTCGCGCAGCAATGCGTTGCACGAAGGAACCTGGATCAAGAGCGCCAGCGGCTCACACGAGGTGCGCGGCAAGACTCTGGGCATCGTCGGCTACGGGCACATCGGCTCCCAGGTCTCGATCCTCGCGGAAGCGATGGGCATGCGAGTGTTGTTCTATGACGCGATCAACAAGCTCCCGCTGGGCAACGCCGTCGCGGCGGGCTCGGTCGAGGAGGTGCTCGCGGCATCCGATGTGGTGACGATTCATGTCCCTGACACGCAGAACACGCGGAACATGATCGCCAAGCCGCAGATCGCGATGATGAAGCCCGGGGCGTACCTGATCAACAACGCCCGCGGCACCATCGTTGATCTTGATGCACTCAAAGCGGGCCTCGAATCGGGCGCGCTGGGTGGCGCGGCGGTCGATGTGTTCCCCGAAGAACCCGCCAAGAGCGGCGAGGCGTTTCACTGCCCGCTGCAGGGGCTTGACAATGTGATTCTCACGCCGCATGTGGGCGGTTCGACGATTGAAGCCCAGGAAGCGATCAGTCTGGACACGGCCCACAAGATCACCCGCTTCATGAACATGGGCACGACCACCGGGTCGGTGAATGTGCCCGAGGTGGACCTGCCCGACCAGCAGCGCCACCTGCTCGAGGGCGACAAACGCCCGCACCGGATCCTCAACTTCCACCGCAATGTCCCGGGCGTGCTGGGCAAGATCCACGAGGCCGCCAGCGAGCTGGGCATCAACATCAGCGCCCAGTATCTGCAGACCAACCAGCAGATCGGGTATCTGGTGCTCGATGCGGACCCCAGCGATTCCGACGAGCTGGCAGCCCGCATCGAAGCGATCGACGAGTCGATCCGCACGCGGATGCTGTGGTAATCTCAAACCTCTGGGTGCCACTACTCGCGGCGCAGACGCGCAGTAGTGCTCTTGATGGGCTGTACGAAGACACTACTGCGTAGAAGACGGCGAGTAGTGGCACCCTATGACGGTCTTTTGTGGTTGGGGTGCGAAGAATAATGCATGCCCATCGAACTGACCCGCAACGCGCCTTCGCTCAAGCACACCCGCGTCATCGCCGACGATCTGGCGGCGGTCCTCCGCCCGGGCGATGTTGTCCGCCTTGAGGGCGAGATGGGCGCGGGCAAGACAACCTTTGTGCGCCTGCTCGCCCAGCGGTTCGGGATCGCCCCCGAGGCGGTCTCGTCGCCGACCTTCGTGATCATGAACATCTACGGCAACGAAGACAGCGACCATCCGACGCTGGCGCATCTGGATTGCTACCGGCTGGGCGATGAATCTGAACTCGACGCGTTGGGCTGGGACCAGATCATCGACAGCGACGCGATCGTGTTGATCGAATGGCCCCAGCGGATCGACGACGCGATCCCGGATGATGCGCTGACGATCATGATCGACCATGTAGATGAGACGAGCAGGCGATTCCGGTTTGTGGTCCCCGATGCTTGGTCCGAGCGGGCCGGGTTTGATGCGATCCGTCCGCGCCCGGATACGACCTGCCCGGTGACGGGTGAGCGGGTCTCGGGCGATTCGCTCAGCTGGCCCTTCGCCAGTGAGAGGGCGCGTCTGGCAGACCTCAACGCGTGGTTCACCGAGGCGCATGTGATCAGCCGCCCGATCGAACAGTCTGATATCGAGCAGGGCGACTGACACCCGGGGGCTGGGCGTGATACCCTGTGTGCATGCATGCACTGACGCTCGCCCAATCGACCGCCGCGACCCCCACCAACGCCTGGTCGCTGTTTGTCGAATCATTTGATATCTTCACGATCGCCCTGATTCTCGGGTCGCTGGTCGCGGTCACACTCATCGCCCGGGTCGTCATGGACGCGCGCCGATCGGTGATCGCGCCCGACGCGATCTATCAGAACCTGCGAGAGCATTTGATCCAGAAGAACATGGGCGGGTTCGAGAAGGGCCTGAGCGATCGCGGCTCGATCGTGGTGCTGGCGAGCAAAGCCGCGTATGACGCGCGGACCAAGGGGCGCGACGCGATGCGTGATGCCGCTGAGCTTGCGGCGTCCAATGCCTGCGCCCGCTGGAGCCGCCCGCTGGATCTGCTGCGGATCATCGGTGAGCTGGGCCCGCTGGTGGGGCTGGCGGGCACGGTCTGGGGCATGATCCTGGCGTTTGTGCGTCTGGGGCAGGCGGGCGGGGCGGCGGGGCCGACCGATCTCTCGCTGGGCATCTCCAAAGCGTTGTTCCACACCATGCTGGGTCTGGTGCTGGCGATCCCGTGCCTGCTGATCTACGGCATCTTCCGTTCGCTCGTCGAAAAGCACTGCAACACCGCGATGGCCCAGGCGGGCGAGCTGGTGGACATGATCCCCGAGGAGCAAGAAGCCCAATCATGATGCGTCGCCGATCGATCATCTCGGATTCGGGCGTGTCGAGCCGGGTGAATGTCACGCCGATGATCGATGTGGTCATGGTGCTCATCGTGTTTTATCTGCTTGTCGGGCAGCTGGCGATGGACCGCCGCGCTTCGATCGTGCTACCCAGCAGCGTGAGCGGGCTGGATGAAACCAATGCTGTGGACCCGATCGTCATTGGGATTGATCGCGACGGGGCTCGCACGCTCAACGGCAATGCGATGGACCTTGTGCGCATCGAGGCGCAGATCAGCGGGATGCTCGCACGCTCGCCGGGGACGCCGATCCGTGTGCGTGCCGATCGCGACGCGCCGTATCGGCATGTGCGCCCCGTGCTTGATGTGTTGCGGGACATGGGTATCGGTAAGGTTGAACTCGTCACGGAGCAGCAGCGATGAGCGTCGAGTCGCAGACATCTCGTTCGCGTCCATTGCGTCAGCGGAACATCTTCGAGAACCGCGGCCGATTCGGCCCCAACATGACGCCGATGGTTGATGTCGTGCTGGTGATTCTGATCTTCTTTATGGCCGCGACCACGATCGCGGGCCAAGAGTGGTTTCTCGCGGCCGACCTGCCCAAGAGCGAGCAAGAGGCGAGCGCTTCGCTGGAGTTCGATCTGCCCACGCCCATGCTCGATGTCGCGTTGTTTGTTGATGGGGGGCGGGTGCTGGTGCGAGGATTAGGCGATGAGCCGCGCGAACTCAGCGCATTCATCGAGCAGATCAAGGCAACCGATCAGTCCGACGCTGAGGGGATGATTCTTCGGATCAGCGCCGCTGATGAAGTTTCGTACGGCTCCATCGTGGCCCTGCACGACGCGGGCACGAGCGCAGGCATGCGGGCGGCGTTGCGCTAGGCACGGATCGGGTCACGATTTGTGGCTTGTGCTGCGTCCGGGATCGGGTATGCTCGAACCCAGCAGCACGCAGAAAGGCCTTTTCGATGCTCAAACGCACCCTCATTTGTACGACGATCGCTGTTTCTGGCCTTTGCGGGGAGGCGATGGCCGACATGGTGGTCTTCGAGAACCGCGGCGAGCTGGGCCCGCTGATGCTCTTTGACCCTAACTTCGGCGATGTGATCTATGGGCAATCGCTCAACATCACCCGCGGCGCGATGGATCAGCCCGCGATCAGTGAGACGCCCGAAGGGTCGATCTTTTTTATGCACATTCTCGATCGCGTGGGCGATTTCATCTGGATGGGCACCGGGCGGCTCACCGATACGGCCCGCTCGCTCGATCCTACCGCGATTTTCGACCCAGATGTCCTGCAGGATGTCGATTACTTTGGGCCTGAATCGTTCGGCGCCGGTGATATCGTCAACAACGACGCGAACTTCATCGAGGGCTGGCGCCCGATCCATGCCATCAACCGGTTTATCGACACGCCGGGCATCTTCACCGTTGATGAGGTTTTCACGGTCGGCATCCGATTCGACATGCAGGGCCAGACCCACTTTGGCTTTGCCCAGCTCGAACGCACATATGAGGTCCGCAACGACACCGTGCGCGTGGATATCACCCCGGTCCGCTGGGGCTACGAAAGCATCGCCGGCGTTGGTGCAAGAGTGGTTCCGGCACCCGGCGCTGCGGGGCTGCTGCTGATCGGTGGGTTTGCTTCCGCGATCAAGCGTCGACGCTGACGAAGATCTGCAGCTTGTGCCCCTGGGGCTTGAGCCCGCGAGCGGCGCAGATCTTGTCTCGCAGCTCGAGCAAGCCGGGCACCTGCACCGACTCCACCTCGCCCGTATCAATATTGATCAGCAGCGTGTTGCCGGTGTTGCCCACGGTCAGCTGATAATGCGACTGATCCCGGTCGAACAGCACCTGCTGGATGATCGAGCACGATTCGAGCAGCTTGAGGGTGCGATAGACGGTCGCCTTGGACACGCTGTGGCCCTTGTCCTTGAGCGCATCGAGCAGCTGGTCGGCTTCGAACAGCCCATCGAAGGCGATAATCGTATCGAGGATCATCGCGCGTTCGGGCGTGTACTTGAGCCCCTCGGCCTTGAGCGCACGACGAAAGACGGCACACAGCGGCTCGATGATGTCGAGCTGGGACGGGGCATCCGCGTTATTCTTGATCGGTTCGAGTGCCATAGTGCTATTCTAGCGTGCGAGCCATGACCGGGGCCGGATGCGGGCATGTACAATGCAGGCCGTGCAACCAGATGCGTCATCCCGCGATCAGCTCTTTCAGAAGCATCCCGTCAAGGTGCTCATTGTGATCGCGCTGGCGTTCGCGGGCGTGATCCTGATGCGCGGCCAGGGCGGCCCGTGGTCGGCCCGCGCGATCGCCGTCACCGACACGCTGTTCAACGCCGCGTGGGCACCATTGACCTACCAGTTGGCGAGCGCCGGATACGGGCGGCTTGTGCGACCATGGATCCCAGCCGCCCACGGCCGCTGGTGCATCGAGCTGGGATTTGGCCTGACCCTGATGCTCTCGATCACGCATCTGATCGGGATGCTCGGCATGCTCAGTCCGCTCACCGTCTGGTTGATCACGGGAATCGGTCTGATACTTCTCATCCCGCGCCTCAAAGAGCAGGATATCTCCAGCACCGATCCGGGGCTCTCGCTGTTCCATATCGTGATTGTGTGCGGGATGATGCTCGCGCTGCTCATGGCGTGCAACCCTCCGGGTGTGCAATGGGGCTCGGAGTACGGCGGGTTCGATGCGCTGAGTTATCACCTGCAGCTGCCGCGCGAATGGATCGAGCAAGGGCGGATCTGGCCCAGCGAGCACAATGTCTACTCATTCCTCCCCAGCTACATCGAGTCCGCGTACGCCCACATCGCGCTCATGATGGGCGGCGGGATGCACAACAACGGTGCCCGCGCAGCCATGAGCGCTCAACTGCTCAGCGCACTCATGCTCATCGTGAGCGCCGGAGCAATCGGCCAGCTGGGGCGCGTGGCCTGCGCACGCGTGCTGCCCGATGCGGATGATGTGCTCGCGGGGCGTATCGGTATCGCGCTGACGCTGGGCACCCCGTGGCTGCTGGTGGTGGGTACGCTGGCGTACAACGAGATCGCGGTGGTGCTGCTCGGGGCGTGCGCACTGCTCGCGGCGATGCAAACAGAGATTCCCGCATGGAAGCGAGCGGTGCTGTGTGGCGTGATCGTGGGCGGCACGTGCTCGTGCAAGCCCACCGCCCTCTTCCTGCTCGCGCCCAGCGTCGGCATTGTGCTGCTGGCGTGCACCGCGCGCAAGTACTGGTTCATCACGACACTCGCGTGCTGCGCCGCGGGAGCACTCACGATCGCCCCGTGGCTCATCCGCAACGAGCTGGCCACGGGCAACCCGGTCTTCCCGCAAATGGTCGGCGTGTTCGGGCTTGGGCACTGGAGCGAAGCGCAGCACGCGGTCTATGCGGCCGCGCATTCGTTCGATGGCTCGGTGCTCGATCGCTTCGCGATGCTCGTTGTGCCCGATGCCGATGGTACAGATCATGTCTCACGCTTCCGTGGCCTCACCAACGCGCAATGGGGCGTGGTCCCGCTGCTCGGGTTACTCGGGCTCGTCGCGCTGCTGGCCAAACGATCGACTCGCTGGGTTGGCCTCGTGTGTTTGGCGGCGGTGTGTGTGCCCCTGGTGTGCTGGGCGATGCTCACGCATATCCAATCGCGGTTCCTGATCCCCCTGGCGCCGGTGCTGATTGTGCTCGCCTGCCTCGGCGTGGCGCAGATCAAGCGGCCGGTGGTGCGTGAATCGCTGGGCGCGGTGTTGTGCGTGGGGTCGATGGTCTGGTGTGTGGCGATCGCGCTGGCTCAAGGCGGGGGCAACCCGTTTGTGCTGATCGACCTGGGCACGCGGGTGTTCATGGAGCAATCGCAGGTCGGCTCCCCGCCGTGGACGGCGGTGGTGAACGAGCACGCCGGCGCGGGCGAGACGGTGTACCTGCTGGGCGACGCGACGCCGTTTTATGTCACGGGCGATGTCCGCTACAACACGGTCTACGATCGCTGGCCGATCGAGGAGGCGATCAATGCCCACCCGGGCGAGCCGGGGCGGTGGACGCAAATCATGCGAGAAGATGGGATCGATCTGGTGGTCATCAGCTTCAGTGAGCTTGATCGCTACGCACGCAGCGGCTGGCTGCCCGATTCGATCGATCCTGCGTTGCTGATCGAGTGGATCGATTCGCTGGGACAGCCGATAGAGGTATGGAACACGGCGCGCACCGGCAGCCCGCTGCGCGCTGTGTTCCGGATCGACGAGGCCGCACCATGAGCGATGAAGCGCCAACCAGCAGCAAGCCGAGTTCACGCCGCGGGTGGGGCGTGCTCGTGCAGGTAGTCGGGTTCGGGATCGGGATCGCGCTGCTGGGCTGGGCGGTGCAGGTGGCGCTGCGTGAAGAGAACCGCGAGCAGCTGAGCAAGCTCACCGAGGCATCGCCGGGCGAGCTGATGATGCTGCTCTCGCTGGCCACGCTCTCGGTGGGGTTCAACGGGATCATCTTCTGGGTGGTCATCAACCCGATCCATCGCATCCGGCCAACCGATGTCATCGCGACCAACGCGATCGCGACCTTCCTGGCGTACCTGCCGTTCAAGCTCTCGGTGGTCTCGCGTTTCGTGATCCACAACCGGCGCGACAAGGTGCCGGTGCTCACGATCGGGGCGTGGATCATCGCCGAGGCGGTGCTGATGGCCGCGGTGCTCGGCCCGCTGGTGCTCGTGAGCATCTGGCAGCGCGAGGTCAACCTCATCTGGTGGGTCGTCTCGCTGACCAGCAGCTTTGCGTGCACATTCGTCGGCAGCGCTTTGGCCCGCCAGCTCGCGGGCGATGTCGGAATCACCCGCCTTTCTCGATTGGGGCTGAGCGATCGAATCACCGGCAAGAGCGCGTTCGTTCGGATTCACTCGGGCTTTGAGATGCTCGGGCACCCCAGCGCGACCTTGATCGCCAACACCTTCCGGCTGATCGACATCATCGCGTTCGCATTGCGGTTCTATCTCGCGGCTCGTGTTCTTGAGCTGCCGATCTCGATGGATGATTCGCTGCTGCTGGGCGCGTGCTATTTCATGATCGGGGCCGCCTCGCCCACGGGGATGCTGGGCACGCGCGAGGCGGGCATCATCGCGATCGCCAAGATGGTCGGGATCTCGACGCTGGCGACCAGCGAGACCCCATCGGGCGAGCTGCCGATCGCGGCGGTCGTGCTGTTCGTCACCGCGGTCGAGGCGGTGGTCAACCTGGGCTGCGCGGGCTTTGGCATCGCGTGGCTCAAGGCGAGAAAACCGCTCGATCCTGAGATCAAGAGCATCGATTCCCAGCTGATCGCACGCAGCGTGGGCAGCGAATAAGCACGGCCACACGCGTACGATTGGGCGATGAAGATCGCCCTCGCCCAACTCAATCCGACCATCGGCAACTTCAAATGCAACAGCGAAGCCATCGTCTGGGCGATCGACGAGGCCCGCGCGCAGGGCGCGGAGCTGGTGGTCTTCAGCGAGCTTGCGATCTGTGGGTACCCGCCGCGTGATCTGCTGCAGGTCGAGGGCTTTGTCGAGGAGTGCGCCCGGGCAGCGCAAATGATCGGAGAGCTGCACACCAAAGACATCGCGATCGTGCTCGGCACGCCGCTGCCCATCGAAGTTGCCGCCGAGGGCGTGACTCCCGACCATCCTGCCCACATGCATATCGCCAACTCGCTGGTCGTCTATCAGAACAACACCTTTGTCGGCTACTACGACAAACGCCTGCTCCCAACTTACGATGTCTTCGACGAGGACCGATATTTTTTCCCGGGCAGTCAATCGCGTGTCTTCAACATCAACGGCACCAAGATCGGGCTGGCGATCTGCGAGGACCTATGGAGGGGGCAGGACGCGGGCTTCGCCGATCGCTACATTAACCAGCCCGACCCGGTGCAGCAGCTGGTCGACTGCGGCGCCCAGCTCATCGTGGTGCCCAGCGCGTCGCCCTATACGCTGCATAAAGACCAGCGCCATCGGCAGATCATCATCAAGCACGCCACCACGCACCGGGTGCCCGTAGTCTCGGTGAATCAGGTCGGGGCCAACGATGACCTGATCTTCTCGGGCCAGTCGTGCGTCGTGGACGCTGACGGTCGCGTGTGCGCGCTCGCCCATGCGTTCCAGGAGCAGTTGCTGCTGATCGACACCGAAGCGCTCGAACCCACCGATGCCCCACCCGCAGATGATGAGCGCATGATCGTCGATGCACTGACACTGGGGATCAAAGATTATCTGTCCAAGTGTGGGTTCAAGAAGGCGTGCATCGGGCTCAGCGGCGGCATCGATTCCGCGCTCGTTGCGACCCTCGCGGTTCGTGCCCTAGGCCCGGAGCATGTTGTGGGCGCATCTATGCCGGGGCGATTCAGCAGCGAGGGAAGCAAACACGACGCGTTTCAACTCGCCAAAAACCTAGGCATCGACTGCGTCAGCATGCCCATCGAACCGGGCTTCGAGGGGCTCAGCGATGTGCTCGACCCAGCGTTCACAGAACTGGGGCACACAGGGCTGGGCGAGACCCTGCCCGATCTCACTCAGGAGAACCTCCAATCACGCATCCGAGGCACCATGATGATGGCCCTCTCCAACCGTTCGGGGGCGTTGGTGCTCACCACGGGCAACAAGAGCGAGATCGCCGTGGGCTACTGCACGCTCTACGGCGACATGAACGGCGGGCTGGCGGTGATCGCCGATCTGCCCAAAACCATGGTGTTCAGGGTGAGCCGCTACATCAATACACACGCAGCGGAACTGGGCTTTGATTGCCCGCCCATCCCCGAGAACACGATCTCAAAGCCGCCCAGCGCCGAACTGGCACCCAACCAGCTCGATTCGGATTCGCTCCCCGATTACGCGATTCTCGACGAGATCGTTGAACGCCACATTGAGGGACACCAGAGCGTATCACGCATTATCGAAGAGACCGGAATCGATGCGGCGATTGTCCGCCGATTCTGCCGGCTGATCGATCTCAATGAGTACAAGCGTCAGCAGATGGCCGTGGGTTTGCGGGTGACGAGCAAGGCGTTCGGCGCTGGGCGTCGCATGCCCATCGCGCAGCGCTGGACGCGCTGAATCCTTTCAATCATGCCCCATCAATCACGATCCGCATCGCCCCAGCGTTCACCCGCCTCGATCGGCTTGCCGCACTCGGGGCAGATGTCCCGTTCGAGCTGGTGAAGCAGGTAGCCGCACGCGCAGCGCAGCTCGCTGGTGTTGACGCGAATCTGGAGTTTGCAGTGCCCGCAATGGCCGTCTTGGTTGGAATGCACCTGCAGTCCATTGAGACAAACAGGGCACTTCATCACCAATACGACCGACCGGTCTACGACATCGGGCTCGTCTTCGCCCGGGCGAGGCCCGAACAAGGCGATCGCCCCCGCCGAGATGCTCGCGCCGGCGGCAAGCAACAGCCCGACCCCCACGATCCGATACATGATCTCTTCCCAGCCCCAGAGTCCGTCGAACAGAATCAGCACGATCACAATCATGCCGGTCACACCCCCGGCAATCAGCGCGACCCGCTTGCTCGCATACGCCCAGCTCCCGCGTTCTTCGAGCGGGAAGATCAGCAGCCGATGCATGCAAATCAGCCCGAGGATCAGCGATGAAAACCCAGCCTTGATGAAATAGTCGTCGCTGCTCCCACGCATCATGCGTTCGAACCAGATGACCGCGAGGAAACCCGCCAGAGAGATCAGCAACGCCACGATGCCAACGCGGGTGGTGACACGCATCTCTCGCCCGACCGCGACAACGATCAGGCCGCCCAGGGCATACATGCCCACAGTCATGATCGTTGCATAAACCTGATCGTTGAGAAAACGCTGAGGCAGGATGATCGCGACCAAGCCAGCGAGCATGGCCAAGCCGACGAACGCAAGAAACACCCAGAGCAGCGTCTGCCTTCTGTTCATCGCATCCCCTCTGCGGCTCAAATATGCTCATTACACGTGCGTACGCTACGCGAGATGTACCGCATGGTTCCCGTAGCCATCGGGCCAGCACCGGTCTTGTTCGGTCATGTTCAGCTGTGCGAGGCCTTAGCTGCTGCCGTCGCGCATGCGATCGATCCCGGCGGGGTAGGGGTAGCTGGGAAAGACGCCTACCTGGGCGCAGCTCCACATCTGAGGCGATGGATACACATCGCCGCGGTATCCGGCGTCATGCATCGTGCTGAGCACTGTCTCGAAGCTCGGCTCGTCCGTGTTCTGATCATCGATAACGAGCTTGTTGCTCGTCGCGCCCAGAAACGAAACACTGCACACCGGGCGGCGATCGGCGCGGCCTTGGAGCATCTTGCTGATCGTCCGGAACCCGCGTGCCATGTCGCCGACGGTGAAATGCTCACGACCACGCGGGCGGAGCATCGCCAGCAGGAGCACCGAATCGAGGTCATACTTGAGAATATACGGCTCGCGATCGTTCGCAGCGTGCACCTGCAGCGACTCTTGGAACATCCTGGCGTAGCTGGTCACCGAGTTCGACGACCACTGACTGGTCTTGAGCAGCGATACGATCTGGGCGATCACTCCGCGGGAGTTGTCCTCATCGTTGACGCCGCAGATGACGGCACGGTATCGGCCGTCGAGCACATCGGCGAGCAGGTCTTGCCCCCACATGATGCGCAGACGCGAGCCGGACTTGGGGGAACCGTGATCCGCGGGCAACAACGAAACGCGATCCGGGAACGATTCGGCATTGAGCAGATCGTCTGCGCCCTCGTTGTAGAGATGTACGGTTGTATGGCTCTTGCTCATGACCCCTCCTGGGTTCGAAATCCGAGTTGATCGATCCGGCACCCAAAGTATACGAGAGGATGATGGAACGGGGCGGATCGGGTGACAAAACGAAAACAGCCCCTCAAGGTTTACCTTAAGGGGCTGAAGAGTTGGCGATAACCTACTTTCCCGCTGAACAGTATCATCGGCATGTCGGGCTTAACTGCTGTGTTCGAGATGGGAACAGGTGTGACCCCGACATTATGGTCACCAACAATCATGGATGGTCCGGTTTCCCGGGCCGTCATGACTGACGAATGCGACGAGCGGAGGCCTGTTTGAAGTGAATCAAACAAGCCCGGCAAATACTGAGAAATCTCAGTGCGTTGAAATGATATTGAGATCACTGAACGCCTGCTTACCTTTCGGCAGCAGGTCGGAGTGACCAAACCTTCGACCGTTAGTACCGCTCAGCTGAGGGCTTCTCAACCCTTACACCTGCGGCCTATCAACCTGGTAGTCTCCCAGGGGTCTCTCGTACAAGACAAGCAAACCTGATCTCGAGGGGGGCTTCCTGCTTAGATGCTTTCAGCTGTTATCCCTGCCCGACGTAGCTACCCTGCGATGCACCTAGCGGCGCAACAGGATCACCAGGGGTCAGTCCAACCTAATCCTCTCGTACTAAAGTTGACTCCTCTCAAGTTTGCAACGCCCACAACAGATAGGGACCGACCTGGCTCACGCCGGTCTGAACCCAGCTCGCGTACCGCTTTAATAGGCGAACAGCCTAACCCTTGGGACCGCCTTCAGCCCCAGGATGCGATGAGCCGACATCGAGGTGCCAAACCGCTCCGCCGCTATGGACGCTCGGGAGCGATAAGCCTGTTATCCCCGGAGTACCTTTTATCCGATGAGCTACGACGCTTCCACACGCGATCGCAGGATCACTAGAGCCCTCTTTCGAGACTGCTCGTCCTGTCGGACTCGCAGTAAAGCTGGCTTGTGCTCTTACACTCTAAAACACGGTTTCCATCCGTGCTGAGCCAACCTTTGCGCTCCTCCGTTACTCTTTAGGAGGAGACCGCCCCAGTCAAACTACCCGACACACACTGTCCCCTGCCCGGCTTCACGGGAATCAGGGTTAGGCCACAAACTCAAGAAGAGTGGTATCTCAACAACGGCTCCACCAGTGCCTAAACACCGGCTTCAAAGCCTCCCACTTATCCTGCGCATCATGTGCTCATGACCAATATGAGCCTGCAGTAAAGGTTCACGGGGTCTTTCCGTCTTGCTGCGGGTAGGCGGCATCTTCACCGCCACTACTATTTCACCGAGTTGGTCGTGGAGACAGTGCCCCAGTCATTACGCTATTCATGCGCGTCGGAACTTACCCGACAAGGAACTTCGCTACCTTAGGACCGTCATAGTTACGGCCGCCATTGACCCGTGCTTAAGTTGCAAGCTTCGCCGAAGCTAACCTACTTCCGTGACATTCGGGCATTGGGCAAGCGTCACACTGTATACATCCTCTTGCGAGTTAGCACAGTGCTGTGTTTTTGATAAACAGTTGCCAGGGCCTTTTCTCTGCGCCCCGAAGGGCCTCCTTCTCGCGAACTTACGGAGTGATTTTGCCTAGTTCCTTCACGACCATTCTCTCGAGCGCCTGAGGCTATTCGCCTCGTCTACCTGTGTCAGTTTTAGTACGGGACCTGTATTGCCCACACAGCTTTTCTAGGAACCCCCTCCCCCTTCAACGGCCCGAAGGCCTGGACGTCTAACAGTCCAGAAGAGCTTGGAGATCCGCACTGTGCTTTGATCTCAACAGGTGCGCAGGAATATTAACCTGCTATCCATCGACTACGCCTTTCGGCCTCGCCTTAGGACCCGGCTAACCCTGGGCGGATTTACCTTCCCCAGGAAACCTTAGACTTACGGCGAAAGGGATTCTCACCCTTTTTATCGTTACTCAAGCCCGCATATTCACTTCCATACGCTCCAGCAACCCTTTCGGATAACCTTCAACGCTGAATGGAACGCTCACCTACCACTTCTTTCGAAGTCCGCGGCTTCGGTATCATACTTATTCCCGATCATTATCGGCGCCAAACTCCTCGACCAGTGAGCTATTACGCACTCTTTAAATGATGGCTGCTTCTAAGCCAACATCCTGGTTGTCACGGCAGTCTGACCTCCTTAAGAACTGAGTATGATTTGGGGACCTTAGCCGGCGATCTGGATTATTCTCCTCTTGACTACGGATATTTTCACTCGCAGTCTATCTCCCAAGACTTGGCTGTTGGTATTCGGAGTTTGGTTGCATGAGGTACCCTAGACGGGCCCACCACGCATCCAGTAGCTCTACCCCCAACAGTTGCTTCTTGAGGCTAACCCTAAAGTTATTTCGGTGAGAACAAGCTATCTCCCGGTTTGATTGGACTTTGACCCCTCCCCACAGTTCATCCCATAACTTTTCAACGTTAACGGGTTCGGGCCTCCAGCGGGTTTTACCCCACCTTCACCCTGACCATGGGTAGATCACACGGGTTTCGTGTCTAGCCCCTGCGACTATACGCCCTATTCAGACTCGCTTTCGCTCCGCCTCCGGCCTGGTAGGCCTTAAGCTCGCCACAGAGACTAACTCGCGGGCTCATTATGCAAAAAGCACGCCGTCACCCCGTAGGGCTCCGACCGCTTGTAGGCACACGGTTTCAGGTACTATTTCACCCTCCTAATAGGAGTGCTTTTAAACTTTCAATCACTTTACTTCTTCGCTATCGGTCGTCAAGGAGTACTTAGCCTTGGAAGGTGGACCTCCCATATTCAACCCGGGTTCCACGAGCCCGAGCCTACTCTAGAGCTATGATGCTACCTCCTGCTACTGGACTTTCACCATCTTCGGTCACGCATTCCAGCGTGTTCGCAGGCTCACATCTATCCGCTTTCGCTCGCCGCTACTTACGGAGTCGCATATTGCTTTCCTTTCCTCCAGGTACTTAGATGTTTCAGTTCCCTGGGTTTGCCTCGTACACCTATGCATTCAGTGCACGATACCCTTGCGGGTGGGTTTCCCCATTCAGACATCTACAGATCACAGCTCGGTTACCAGCTCCCTGTAGCTTTTCGCAGGTTCCAACGTCTTTCATCGCCTCTTGACGCCAAGTCATCCACCGTATGCCCTTTGTGGCTTGATCACACCGACCTGATGCCGACTCGAAAGTCAACAACCGATCAGCATCTCAATGACCTCCCTAACCTGCCGGCTAGGACAATCAACCCTCCATCACTCGCCCTGGCATAGGCCAAGCAAAGGGGGCACCATTTCGACGCATTTTCGAGATTTCTCAGTTAATCTATTTGCCGAACTCAGCCTTGACGCATGCTCATAAAAAACACGCTCTGAACCTCCTGAGAAGTTCAGCAATCTGAGTTCCGCTCGTCGTCATTCACTTGTCAGAGAAGCAGCTTCAGGACGGGCCAGCCGGCCTGAATCAGTTTCGCCTCAGTTGAGAGGCGGGGGGATGATAGGCGTCGCAAATCGCCCGTCAAATTGCTTCATGAACAATTCAGCCCCTTGTCACACAATTCTTTAGCGTTCATGGCGCATCTTCTGCCGCCGCAGACAAACCGACCCAACGGCACCCGGTTTTTGCTGCGATCAGCACACAAAAAAAGCCCCGAAAGGGGCTCGTTTCATCCACAAGTTCCACCCAAATCAGGGCTTGATCGGGTCGAACAACTCGGCTGAGGGTGAAGATGCCGGTTCGCCGGGCGTCCGCAGCGGGGTCGTGGTTGCGGCTGCCGCCGATTCTGATGCGAGGGCGTATGCCAGCGACGATTCATCGCCCTGCTCGCTCCGAACGATCACCTGGCCGTCAGCATCCCGCAGAACCACACGAATCACGCTTGTGCGTTGACCACCAAGGCCCGCCTTGGTCTGCTCCTGTCCCTGATAGATGTCCAGCACGAACACACCGAGGTCGATATTGACCCGGTTCGCAAGCTCAGAAACGCCAACGGGCAGAGCCCCCTGCGAATCCTCGGCCTGCAGCCCGTTGACCACCTCGGTGGCCTGCGCAACATCAATGATCGAGGTGTCAAACGCGAGCAGGTCGCCCGAAACACGGACTGTCGTCGCCAGCATGTCGCCCGGGGAGACCGACAGAGTCGATTTGCGGTAGTGGCCGTAGTACATCTGGTACAGCTCAACGGTCGCCTTGGGGCCTGCGGCACTGTTCGCCGCGCCCAGATCAGATGATGTCACGAAGTAGTACTCGCGAGCACCCGCCACGACCGGCTCTGACCAGCCAGACCATTCACCATATGCGAACGGGTTCTGGGCAAGGCTTTGCTGGTCCGCGTCGTCTGGGTCAAGCTCCGCACCCTTGCGGAAAAGCGGGTTGTTCACCGCCACACGCGTGCGATAGCGGTAGGTCGCGCCGGGCTCAACGCCCAAATCATGGGCCCACAGCTCGATCGTCTCTTCTTCGAGCACGGAGCGGACATCATTGGCCGAGGTGCGAATCCGCACGGTGGCCGTGTCGTCCTCATTGACACCCAGGTCTTCGAGCTGCTTCTCAAGCTCTGTGATGCGTTCACGGAGCTTCTCGGCTCGGCTGCTGTTGTCCTGGCCGGGCCGGGCCGGATTACGCGGATCTTGCGTGTTGCGTGGGTCTCGTGGGTTGCTTGTCTTGCCGCCCCCGCCGGGGTTCCTGGTCTGGCCGGGGTTGTTGAGACGCTCAAGATCCGCGCGCGCCCGCTCAAGCTGACGCTGCACCCGACGAATCTTGTCCGCCTGGGAGCTGTCGCCCATGTCGACCCGCTCGCTGGGGGGCACCCAGCCCGGCCCGGCGATCGTGGGCGGGAACATCGGGCGGGCGACATCATCGATCGAACGCGACGCGTTGCTCACCACTGTCACCAGGTCCTGCAGGCCCGCATCATTGCCAATAGCATTGGTCGGCACCGAAGTCCGCGGCGGCACCCGAATCGGCTCACTGGTCCCCCAGCTCCCGTCGGGCATCAGACGCTGACGCTCGGCTTCAAAGCCCAAGATGGCGATGCCCGTCGCCGACCAGAAGCGGCGCGGGATCGCGTTGCTGCCGGTCAGGGCCTCTTCAAGATCGGTGCCGCTGAAAGTTGCTTCAATGCTGATCGAGGCGAAATCGTAGGGCTGCTGGGCCGGGACAAAGTCGCTATACGCCGGGACGGCCTGCACGGCGTACGGGTCAAGCGTGGCCCATTGCGAAGCCGCGATCGGTGTGGAGGTCGCGGGGACCATCAGCGCCTGGATCGGGCCGGACTGGGGCCGCTCGATGTCGGCAATCTGAGTCCCGGTCGCACGGGCGATATCAACCCCGGAACCCAGCGGGCTCGAGAGTGCCAAGCGGGTCGCGCCCGAGTTCGCGAACGCGTCGTTATACCGCTCGATCAGATCGACCGGCTGCACATCCGGCAGCGAGGGCGATAGATCGCTGATCTGGCTCTGCAGCTGGTTCGCCTGCGGTTCCAGTGCGGTATACACCTGCGCCGGGGTCACGACCCGGCTGCCGTCCTTGACCACATTGGGCTGGGTCACGAACTGCATCGCGATCACCCCGAGCAGGAGGACAAGCATGAGCCCGAGCACGATCTTCTCGATGTGCTGTTCGATTGGGTTGACGCCTTTGAGTTTCATATCGTTCTCGCTTGTGTGCGTGAAAAAATCTCGATCGATCACTGTTCGCCGCGTTCAGGGTCGCTATCAGCCGTCCACATCACCTTGGTTTGCACGCGTCACCGGGATGCCCAGGGTCTGCTTGACCGGGTCGGGCATCAGCGGCGACATCCACGATCGCAACCAAACGGTCTCGATCTTGAGCGAAACACGCACGACATGGTCCTGCCCGTAGTAGTAGCCGTTGGCCAGCTCGTCCCAAACATCCACGCGCTGCAGATCCATGTCGGTCACGGTCATGAAGTTGACCTTCCCGATCGCGTCGATGAACTTGGGCAGGTCCTTGGAGGACACCACCGCAACAACCTCGGCCGTGCGGATGTCAAAGGCGCTATTGGCCTGGCCACCCTCGCGCCCTGTGAAGTTGGCAACTGGAACACTAACGGCGTCGTCCTGTCCCCCGAAACGCCCGCCGCGACCACCAAAGCCGTCTTCCTCGGCTGCGCCGGTCGGCGCGGCCACCTCGAAGCTCGACACACGGATCAGGTCGATCCGCTTCACCGGGGCCTCCGGGATCGACATCGCGCCCGAGGCCGCGTTGGAGTTGGCCAACGCCGCGGCATCAAGAATATCGCTGATCACCCAGTAGTCCCACAGCCAAGTAAACGCCACGGTCTCGGTGATCTGGCTCGGGGGCCAGTTGGTCGCCGGGATGATCGAGTACCCGTCTCGCCCAACAGTCGTGGCCTCGCCCGTGGGGCTGCCGTTCACGAACGCGTTGGTCGTCGCATAAAAGGTCAGCGAGCGGGATCGCTCGATGTACTCGCTCAGACGCCGTGCCGTCATCGCCTCATCAAGACGCTTCTTCTGCTCTTCGGTCAGGTTCCCGTCGGCGTTGGCGCTTTTGAAATCCTGCTCGAGCTGAACCTTGGCCTGCTCAAGGATCTGCCGCGTCGTCTCGGCATCGGGCGGCGAGCCCGCGTTGAGCCGCTTGAGCTTGCGCTGATACACCGACGGGCTCTGCTCGCTGCCCACGATCGCTTCGCTCATCGTGCGTCCCAGAAGGGCACGCGTTCGTGCATCGCCGGCATCCGGCAGCAGCCCGGGCACCAGCTCGACATGATCGCCCTGGTTGAACGCGGTCCCGCGCTCAACGACCTCTTGAACCTGCTGCTCACGCGCGGCCTTGGCCTGCATGTAGAACTCGGTCACCGCCGTGTTGGGGGCCCGCGATTCGCTGATCTCCTGCTCGCCCGAGAGCACGGCCGGGACCGCGTAGTTCACGCTCCCGCTGGAGGTCAGCGTGCGCTTCTCGCTGTCGTAGGCCGTTTTCACGCTGTCGCGGACCTTGGTGTTCCACTTGTTCGAGAACACATAGCCCACGGGCAGCAGCGCCAAGATCAGGACGACCGAGATGACGACGATCAGATTGCCTTTGATGAAATCGAGCACCTTATTCATGGCTGATCTCCGTTATTCTCGTTTGTATTGGTCGCAGAGTCGAGCACAGCGTGCCAGGTGATAGTCACGGTTGAACTCGCTGGCGTGGTCCCGCCCGCGGGCGTTGGCGGGGCGATCGGTGCGAGCGAATCGAGGTTTCCTGACCCCCCACCGCTCGGACGCGTGATCGTTGGGATGGGATCGATGTTGCCTCGACCCGGGCGAGGATTCGTGCGGCCACCCGTGCTCGAAGCGCCGATGCTCCAGGGCTCGGCCTGACTGAGCACGATCGTGTAGGGAGCGCCGTCACGCTCAAGCTGGCCGCGGAGCACCGGCTCGACCATGTCGAGCAGGAACACGCTGACCTCTGCGAGCGGGATCGCAAACTGGGCCGTCACCTCAATACGACGCTTATCCTGAATCGGGGCAAGGTTGGGATCAATCGTGTCGCGTGCGCTTCCCTGCTGGGGGCGTGCTCCGCGACCACCGGCCGCCTGATTCGCGTTGCCCTCGGGCGCAACCTTATATTCGGTACTCAGCGCGATGAGCTCGATCGGCTCCGCGTTACGGATCGCATCGGCCAACCGTTGATCGGTCTCCGCGGCCGCTTGCGCGTTGGCATTGACCATACTCACCAGCCGGGCCGTGTCTTCGAGAATATTGGTGTAGAGCCCGCGCGAATCGAGCAGCCCCACGATCTCGGCCCCACGAAGGTCGGCCTGGGCGCTGTCGGTCACGCCCGCATCGGCCGCTTCGGTCGCGAGCGTGCGGGCCTCGTTGGAGACCTGAGCGAGGATCGTTGGCTTGCCTGCGCCCTCAAACGCGCTGCTGTCGAGCAGCGGGCGGATGAACATCGCACCGGCAGCCGCAGCAGCCAGCCCCGCCGCGGTCGCAAAGTACGGCACCTTGCGCTTCCACATCGCGGACTTGATCACCGGAACAGGCATCAGGTTCGCCTGCATCGGCGAGTGGCCGAACGACTGGAGCACGCAGCCGTACGCTGTGGCCAGGTTGAAACTCGCGGCCTGGAACTCGCCCGCCTGCGGGCCGTCCATCGAGAGCTTCTTGAACTGCTCAAGCCGGTACACATCCATGCCCGTCTGCTGCTTGAGGTACTTGCGCAATCCCGGCAGCCGGAAGGTCGAGCCCAGCCCGACCAGCCGCTTGAGATCGGCATCGGGGTG
Source organism: Phycisphaerales bacterium UBA1924 (assembly GCA_965283805.1). Lineage (GTDB taxonomy): Bacteria > Planctomycetota > Phycisphaerae > Phycisphaerales > UBA1924 > UBA1924. Next base: position 1,825,471 of record CBDIPV010000001.1, read on the forward strand.
TACCGACTGATAGAAACCGATCGATCGCTGGATTTCCTGCACGATGTCGCTGAAGACCGGCCGCATGGCCTGGAATACATGCCGCGCGTGCTTGGACTGCTCGGCTTCACGCTTGAGCTTCTCGGCCTTGGTGTAGCTGAGCTTGAACGCGCTGACGAGCGCTTCGGTGAACTTGTGCCCGCCCACCGGGAAGGTCCGCACCCACACGCGCCCCGCCTCAGCGATGATCATGTCGGTCGAGACGGTCCCGATATCGAGGATGATCGTGCCGGGGGTGTCGTTGGTGAACCCGAGATCCACCGCCAGCGCGTTATACGCGGCGATCGGTGAGAGCGTCACCAGATCGGGCGTCAGGCCCACATCGGCAAGCATCGCCAGCTGATCCATGATCCGCTGACGGGTAACCGCGAAGATGCCGACCTCAACATCGGGCGAATCGGGCGACACAAAGGTCTGGTAGTCCCATTCCACCTCTTCGAGCGGGAACGGGATCTGCTGCACTGCTTCGAACTTGACGATGTCGGGCACCTTCTTGGGCTCGACCGGGGGCAGCTTGGCAAATCGTGCGAAGCTCTGATGCCCAGGCAGCGACACCGCGATGCGTGCGTTGGTCAGGTCGTGCTGGTTCACCAGCGTACCGAGCGCTACGCGCATCGCGTCGGTCTGGTCAAGCTCTGGGGTGGAGAGCACCTTGGGGTGATTGATGACGGCGTAGTCAAGAACCTTGTATTCGCCGCCGTCGTTTTCGAGCTTCAGGGCCTTGATGGCGCCGTAGCCCATCTCGATGCCCCAGCAGATATTCGAAGAAGCCATGGGATCTCCCGGTTGAAACCGTTCCTTGATGCCCTGAGCGTCGCAAACAGCGATCCCGGGGTCGCAATCGTACCCGCATCAGGGGCCTTCTGCACACAATACGGGATCAGACAATCCCTGTTCCTGTGCAGCGCTTGCTTGTGACACACCCGTGACATTCAACGCCACGCCATCGGCAACATCACGGCATCCGATGCCAGATGCTTATGGATACACGGCAACACTCGCCGAAGACACAAACGCGTTGCCCTGCGGGTCCATCGTGGCCGCGTAGTTGAGCACATCAACCTGGCTTGGTTCGATCGTGCGCATCATCGCGGTGATGTTCCCGATTGAGCACCAGCGGGTCGGGTTTTGCTGCCACGCCATCGAACCGATGAGATCGTCGATCTTTCGTTCGGCGATGAGCTTGAGCATCTCCTGATCGTGCTGCGCGACCTGACCACGGAACTGCTGGGCCTGCTCGTCCTCACCGGCCAGCGACTGCTGGTCGCCGAACGCGGGCCCGACATGGCTCAGGTCCGCAGAACTCACGATGAGTGTTTTACCCCCCACCTGGCCGATCGCGACCTTGAGCGCTTCAACAAACGGGTCAAGCCCGAGCCCGTTATCGTCGTAACTCTCGCCATTGTTTACAGTTGGGTCATGGATCAGCGCTGCGAACACGGGCGGATACTCACCGTTGTCGTCTTTGCCGAAGACATGCTGGATCCAGGGGATATGCAGCTCGATCGAGTGCTCGTTCTCGTGGTCGAAGCGGTTGGCGGCCATCTTCTGCGTGTTTTCGCTGCCCAGGGCACCTGAGATCGCATCATAGATTGGCTTGTCGAGCTTGCACACACCCAACGGCGTCTCGAAGCCCTTGTCACAGCCGCAGATACCGCTCGATTGACCGAAATGGTTGGTCCCGAGGATGACGATGCGATCGGGGCGATCGACCACCCGCATGCGACCGTAGATATGGGCGTAGTTCATCCAGCCACGCACATAGTCGAGGTGCGGGGCGATGATCCCTGCAGGGAGCGTTTCGAGACTGGGTGTCTGGCTGTCTTTGAGGGCGTCGTCGATCCACTGATCCATTTGTTCGGCAAGTTTTTGGGCACCGAGCTCCGATTTCTGCTCGTCTGTGGCTTCGCCGCCCATGGCCTGATTGACCAGCAGATCCGCCATTTGGGCCGACGAGCCCGGGGGGAGGGTGTCCTGCTCGTCGAAATCGTCGTGCATTTTCTTGGCGAGGGCCTCGAAGTTGGGCCCAAAGAGCAGCCCGGCATCATCGAGCTGGGCGACGAGCTGCTCGAGCATGGGGCGCTGCAGCCCTTTGCCGGCCTCTGCGACGATCTGATCGAGGTTGCGTGAGCCGTCCATCATGGGCAGGACCATCTGGAACGCGGGGTGCGTGACGACCATTTTGGTGGAAATCTGCTGGGCATCGGCGACGCCGAGCATGGTCAGTTGCTTGCCCTCTGGCCCGTTGACGGGAACGGGCACACCCCGCACCTTGCGGAGCTTGGGGGTATTCTGATGGTGGGCATCCGGGTTAAACTGCGGCTGTGCGGGTTGTTCGGGTGGGGTCTGGGACATCGGTGCTCCTCTGTCTCTATCTCTGATTTGCCCGCGAGACCTTTTTCGGGGTGCCCGCGGGTCGGTTGCGCTGCTGACTTGAACCAGTAGTGTAGGGGTCGGGGTAGACCAAATGAATTTGATGGCTAAACTTGTCGTCCCGCTCAGCGTGATGCTGTGCGTGGGCAGAACCAGTTACAACCCCTGCGTGCACGCAGACTTGACCCGATTTTTCGAGGGTCTTGCGAGCCGCGAGACGCATCAGCCAGAGGCAGCGCCATGATCGACACACTCACCGCCGGCGACACCGTCAAGTGCACCATCAACAAGGTGCCCAACAACAAGGCCTCGCGCGACACCATCACGCGCCTGATGCGCCGCGACCCAGAGATCAAGAAGAACCTCTCGCGGGCACAGCGCATGCGCCGCCAGCGCATGAACGCGTACATCCGCGGCGGTCGCCTGTGGTACTCGCGTGAGCGCGCCGCCAGAATCGCGATCTGCGAGCAGGGCAGCAGCTGGTCGATGCGGTTCACCTTTGACATCACCCCCGATCTGGCATCCGTCGAGCAGTACCTTTCGCTCGAAAAGGCCTGATCGACGCCGCAAGAATCATTCGGACCCGCTCTCGATGGGCGGGTTTTTCATGCGCGTCTCGCACGCATATCATCGTGCATCGGTCGCAGACAGACCAAACCCAGGAGCAAGACATGACACATTCACACTCTCTCACCTCACTGACCATGCTGGCGCTGCTCGCGGGCTCAACACTCGTCGGGTGCGACAGCAACACCAACAGCAGCGGCGCCGTGCCCCAGACCACGGCCGATGCGCACGACCACGACCATGGCGATCATGATCACGGCGACGCCGATCGCACACCCGATACCTACAGCGGCATCCGCGGCGAGATCACCCAGCTGCCCGACTCGACCGTCCCCGGAAGCGAGTTGAAAATTCATCACGAGCAGATCCGTGATTTCAAGACCAAAGACGGCACCATCAGCGTCACCAAAGAGGGCATCGCGGGCATGCGTTCGATGACCATGCCCTTCCCCCTCGGTGAGGGTGTCTCGCTGGATTCATTCAGCATCGGCGACAAGGTGAGCTTTGACTTTGTGGTCAACTGGGGCAACAACCGCCCCGCGTGGGAAATCACCAGCATCGAGAAGCTCCCCGCTGATACCGAGCTGGATTTCAACAACGCGATCGAAGACATGGCCGATGATGCAATGGATGATGCGACCGACGCCGTCGAGGGCATGATGGATCACGGCGATCACGATCATGAGCACGGCGGCGACCACGACGGCCCATAACCTGTCCCTGCTTTTCCGGTTTCATTCGAGCACACCACAGGGTGTGCTTTTTTCATGCACCTATGCGGAGTAGACATAAAAAACCCGGCACTCAGCCGAAGCCGAGCGCCGAGTCTCGTGGGGGTCTTGGTTGGGGCCGCGATCATTGCTGATCGAGCTGGAGGGGTATAAAGCCCTTTGCATGCGTGAGCAAGCATTTTGAGAAACCGGATCTTTTACTTGTCATCTTCTCGTTTGGTCATCGCCGCAAGAACTGCGGGGACGGTTGGTACAGAAGACTATTCGACACCAGATCCGCGATGGTTCCAATGTCTCATTGATTCTTCGACAATTTCTACGCGTGTTTTCAGATGAGGATGCGATGTAGCGGATGAATACGCCACTATGCGGCTTTTTCCCTAGCAATTCGGTGCTTGGATGGGCTCAATCCTGCTTGAGCCGGGCCACCACCATCTGCAAATCGGACCACACTTTTCTGCGGTTTTCTTCGGTGTAGGAACGCAGCAGATACGCGGGATGGTAGGTGGGCATGATCTCGATGCTGGGATAGTGATCACCATCGTGATCGCTGATGATTCCGCCCGAGCTGGCCGGGGGCGGGAACGCGTGCCAGCGTCCACGCAGCGCGTGCATCGGGCTGGTGGTCCCCAGGAGCATGTGCGAAGCAGGGAGCCCGAGCGTGACAATGACTTTGGGGGCGATGATGCGGATCTGTTCTAGAAGGTAGGGCGCGCACAATCGTGCTTCTTCGCTCGTGGGCGTCGCGTTGTTGGGCGGTCGGGTCTTGAGCACATTGCAGATGTAGACGCTGTCGCGTGTGAACCCCATCGCGACGATCATCTTTTCGAGCAGCTGCCCGGCGCGGCCCACGAACGGTCGCCCGCTGAGGTCTTCCTGCTCGCCCGGGGCTTCGCCGACGAACATGAGATCCGCATCCGCGGCCCCTTCCCCGAAGACGATGTTGGTAAAACTGGTGTTGAAATGCTGATGGGGTGCGTCTTGGGTGTATCGGGCGCACAACGCCGCGAGCTTGCTGGGCGCGTCGGGCTGGCCGTCGGTTGTTGCACGCAGATCCTGGAGCGATATTGCCGCTGGCATCGCGGCGGATGGTGATGATTGCGGCCTTTGCAGGGGCTGCTCATCGAACGCGGGGACTTCTTTGGGCTCGGGCTTGGGCTCGATCAGGCCAGACGACGGCGCTGGGGAACCGTGCGGCGGTTGGCCCAATGGGAGAAAATCTACACCCAGCAGCTGGGTGGTTCGGGCGTGCTGGGCCAGGATGCGTTTGGCGTCTTGGAGCTCTTGGGCCATGGGTTGATGGTAGCAAACAACCCCGCACTGCTGGGCGGGGTTGGTGGGATTGGCCGGTGTTTTGGCGGGTGATCTGGTTTGAGTTCTTGCTTCGGATCACGGGGCGATCAGCCGTCGGTGGGCAGATCGGTCGGCATGGTCTCGTCGATCTGTTCGGCGGCATCGTCAGCACCTTCTTCGAGCTGGCGTTGGGCCTCGTCGAGCGCATCCTGAACTTCGGGGTCGACGACCTGCTCGCCCTCACGGTCGCCCTGATTGGGCACGGCGTTGCCTGTGCCATTGGCTGTTGCGGCGGGGAGCTTGGGTCCGGACAGGAAGTCAGGCAGGAATGCACCGGCGACGGCACCGATGATGAGCCCGAGGATGAGACCCGGGAGGAATGCGTGGGAGAAGCTGTTATTTTTGTTGGTATCGCTCATTGCTGTTGACCCTGATCTATGGAAAGGCGTTGGCCCATTCACCCATCGGCCTGTTTGGGCGCTGGCCTTGATGATACCTTAGGGGGTCTGGGCATGATCCTTGGCATTTTTATGCCCGGGATACCTCAATTCAGCGCAAAGAACCGTGATCCGTGGGGGTCTGGGCTGGCTTGAAGTCAATCGAACTCGTCGATCACTGAGGCGATCTCAAGGGTTTGGTCGTCGGCATCCTTGAGCTGCATCTCCACCTCACCCCCGTTCATGCTCACCCCCACCCGCTGGTCACGGACCAGCACGAGGATCGCCAGGAACATCCCCACCATTTCTGAGCGTGTCTTGCCGACGATGATGGAGCGGAGGGTCAGCGATCCCGGATTGCCTGAGGTCGATCGCTGCTGGAGCTTCTCGAGGATGTTGCTCGCGTGGACCTCCAGCGGTGTCTCGTCGCTGAAGACCTCGTGCTCGCCGAGGCGATCGAAGTTGACGCTCGCAAGGATCTGGCGGAAGGCCTCGACGAGGTCGGAGAGGTCCAGGTCTTCGAGTTCCAGCTCGCCCATGTCGTCGGCGGCTTCGCGGACTGCGTCGTCGTCGAGGCCCGCGGCTCTGACGGGGTAGCGCTTTTCCCAGGTTTCCTGGCGCTGCTGGAGGGCGTCGGCGGCGTCGCGGTATTTCTTGTATTCGAGCAGCTGGCGCACCAGCTCGGCGCGGGGGTCGGCGCCTGGCTCGTCGAGGTCGGGCTGCGCCTCCTCATCGTCGCCGCGGTCCTTGCGCTCGGCCTCGGCGGCGAGGATGCGGGATTTGATCTCCATGAGCGTGGACGCGGTGACCAGGAACTCGCCGGCGACATCGATGTCGATGCGGTCAAGCTCGTCGAGGAACCCGATGTACTGGTCGGTGATCGTTGAGATCGGGATGTTATGGATATCGACCTCATGGCTGCGGATGAGGTAGAGCAGGAGATCCATTGGGCCTTCAAAGGCCTCGAGTCGGACGCGGTAGGGCTGGCTCATGGGAATAGTGTAGCATGAAGATGATTTTGATTGACAGGAGAGCGTACAGATGAGTTATGAATTCGACCCGATCGAGGATCCCAAGGCGTACGCAGGGCGTCTCGTCGCGACTGGATACGAACCAGAGGACTACGTACTCGAGATGGTCCGAGAGATGCTGAGCGATGAAGGGGTCGCTGATGTTGATGATTATGCGACAAGAGCCGTATCCGAAGCGATTCACATTCAGGTTCAATCTCAAGCGAGCTGGAATACCCCGACCGACTGTGATCGACTGCGAGCAGCTTTTGAATCACTCAAAGGGCAGGGTATCCTGGCACAGCACCATTACTCATGCTGTGGAAGCTGTGGCGCAGCCGAAGTTCGGATACAGATCGACTTTGATGAGTCGCAGGGAACTCGATGGCGGGGTTTTGCCTTTTACCACGTCCAAGACACAGAAAGCGCTGTCGATGGTGACGGGCTTTATCTGAACTATGGGGATTGTGACGGTACTGAAGAAGGATCGATTGAGGTAGCTCATCAAATCTGTCGAGTGCTCGGGGAGCACGGGCTCAAAACGGATTGGAATGGAGACCTTGGACTTCGTATCCGTATCGATCTTCAATGGGAGAACTCGTGGCCACCCAGACAGCCAGATCGCGTTTCACAGGCAGCATTGGATTCGCACTTCGCAGGGATCCAAACAGGAAAAATGAATACGCAAAGGAAGCGTGGTTGGTGGAAGCGTTTTCTCGGGATGTAAACCTTCATAGAATCGCCATATGACCAGACCCCTTCCCTCGCCGTCTACTCTCGCTCAACAGTTTGCGCTCGACCCTGAGCTCGTCTACCTCAACCACGGCTCCTTCGGCGCGTGCCCCCGAGCGGTGCTCGACGCACAGAACGCTCATCGCGAGCGGATCGAGCGGGACGCGATGCGGTTCTATATCTATGACCTGTGGAGCGACATCGATCGATCACGGGCGGCACTGGGGTCGTTGATCAATGCTGAGGCAGAGGATCTGGTCTTCGTTTCCAACGCGACGAGCGGGGTGGCGAATGTGATCGGCAATATCGATCTGCGCCACGGTGATGAGGTGCTGGTGACGCGGTTTGAGTACCCGGCGTGCATCAACAACCTGCGCCGGGCGTGCGAGCGCAGCGGGGCGACGCTGGTGGTTGTGGACCTGCCGTGGAACCCTATCGATGAGGATTCGGTGGTCGATGCGATTCTGGGCATGGTCAGCGAGCGCACAAGGCTGGCGATGTTCAGTCTGATCACCAGCGCGACGGCGGTGCGGCTGCCCGTCGAGCGGCTGATCGGCGAGTTGAACGCACGAGGCGTGGAGACGCTGCTGGACGCGGCCCACGGGCCGGGGTGTGTGCCGATGGACATCAAGGCGTGGAACCCGACCTATTGCACGGGCAATGCGCACAAGTGGCTGTGCAGCGCCAAGGGTTGTGCGTTTTTGTATGTGCACAAGGACAGGCAGGACGGGTTTCGGCCAGTCATTCTGTCCAACGATGCGTATGAGCTTGAGCCAGCGATCTCACGCTCAGGGCGCAGCGCGTTCAACCATGAGTTTGATTACATGGGCACGGACGACCGCACGCCGATGATGGTGGTCGCGGACGCGATCGAGACATTGGGGTCGCTGGTAGCGGGTGGGATCGACGGATTGATGCGCACAAATCGCGAGATGTGCCTGGCGGCGCGGGATCTGCTGTGCGAAGCGCTGGGGACGGAGCCGCATGTGCCCGATTCGATGCTGGGGCCGCTGGCGGTGGTTGATATCCCGGCGCCGGGCATGAACCCGCGCGAGCTGCGCGAGCGTTTGATGAGCGAGTTCCGGATCGAGTCGATGATTGTGCCCAACCCGGGCGGGGGGACGCCGATGATCCGGGTGAGCCCGCAGGTGTACAACAGCATGGAGCAGTACCGATACTGCGCCGATGCGATCCGATCGATTGTCGGGATCAGCTGATGTCCTTGAGCTGTGCGACGCAGGGCGAGCCGTACCAGCCGTAGAACGACCACGCGTCGAGATCCTCGGCCTTGAACTTCGATTTGGCTTGGTCGACCGTGGTGGCATCGAGCCAGAGGATCTGGCGGATGTCGTCTTTGTCGTCCTCGATGCGATCCATGGTGGCGTCAATCAGCACGGCGTCGGTGTGTTCGAACTGAGCCGCCGCGGGGCCAATGGCCAGGACATAGGAACGCCCGACCCAGGCGTCGGGGATCTCGGGGTCATCGAGGCGTCGCTGCTCGTCCTCTTTTTCGAGCCGGGTGAGTTCTTTGAGTGGCTCGTCGCAGGTGATGGTGTACATCTCGGGCTTGAAGACGCCGGCCTTGACGCCGGGATCGGTGTTGAAGAGGGCGGTGCCTTTTTCGATGTCGTCGGTGCTGAAGACGAAGATGCCGCGGTAGGCAGGGTCGATGCGGGGCTCGGCGAGCGGCCCGGCGATGAGCAGGTCGCCGGCCTTCGCCATGACGCCCATATTCGAGAAATGGCCCTGCATGGCGGTCTGCATTTCTTCTTGGCTGAGCTTCTCGGGCTGGTCGAGGACGAGGTAGGAGAAGATGTAGGATTGCTGATCGGGCTGGGGCGTTGGGCTCTGGGATTGGCCCCCGGCGCTCGCGGGCGTCCCCACCCCCGCGAGCACCAGCAGGGCCGAAAAGACCAACTTTGAGCGGTTCTGCTGCTTCATGGAGTTCTATACCCGGTCAATAGGGCCCGCGTTGCATGGGCCGTAGGAGAAATGAGAAGTCGTGTATCCGCAGCGCTATCCTCTTTGCCCGGCTGATTTACAGGTTTTCGCCCCGTGTGGGTGACCACGACACTTTTCTCAAGGGAGAGACACCCCATGCTCGGACGCGTCTTCAAGGCATACGACATACGCGGCACCTACCCCGACCTGCTCACAGACCACATGGCGTGGCAGATCGGATGCGGGACGGCCAAGTTCCTGCTTGAAGAGGCCGAGCGTGACGGGGAGACGACCCCGATGATGAAGAGCGTGATCATTGGGCGTGACATGCGTGTCTCGTCGCCCAAGCTGCGTGACGAGCTGGTCCGCGGCTTGACCTGCAACAACGCGTCGGTGATCGATCTGGGGTTGATCGACACGCCGATGATGTACTTTGCGATCAACTACCTTGATTGCGCGGGCGGGGTGGTGGTGACCGCGTCGCACAACCCGCCGCAGTACAACGGGTTCAAGATCTCCAAGCGCAAGGCCAAGCCGGTGGGCGAGCAGACGGGCCTGGGCGAGGTGCGCAAGCAGGCGGCGATGACCGACAAGAACCTGACGCCTCAGGATGGCACGAGCGTCGAGCTGCGTGACCTGTGGGCGGCGTACGCCAAGCATGTGCGCAAGTTCCTTGATCTGGGTGATCGCGATGCGAAGAACCCGCTCAAGATCGTCGTCGATGCGAGCAACGGCATGGCGGGCACCATGTGTCCCAATGTGTTCGGCAAAAAGGGCAGCGAGGTCGAGGGGCTCGAGATCATCGAGATGAACTTCGACAACAGCAAGGGTGAGTTCGTGCACGAGCCCAACCCGCTTGTTGCCGCCAACCTCGAGATGCTCCAGGCGGAGGTCATCAAGCAGGGGGCCGACCTGGGCCTGTGCTTTGACGGCGATGCCGACCGGTGTGTGGCGGTTGATGAGCAGGGGCAGATCGTGCCTTGCGACATCATGACGGCGCTGCTGGTGCCCATCTTCATGGACCAGCAACCCGGCGGCGCGATCGTCTATGATCTGCGTTCGACCAAGGCCGTGAAGGAAGAGATCGAGAAGCACGGCGGCACCCCCCTGCGTGGGCGCGTGGGGCATGTGTTCATGAAGCAGCTGCTCGCGGATAACAACGCGATCTTCGGCGGCGAGCTCTCGGGCCACTTCTACTTCCGCAAGAACTTCAATGCCGACAGCGGTGCGATCGCGATGGCGACCTTCCTCTCGGTGCTGGCCCACGCGGACAAACCCATGAGCGAGCTGGTCAAGCCGCTGATGCGCTATGTGCAGTCGGGCGAGATCAACTTCGAGAACGAGGAGCAGGACGAGGCGCTCGAATCGGTCATGGAGACATTCGGCGACCGTGGCGACATCGACGAGCTTGATGGGGTCACGGTCGATTGCTTCGACGGCGAAGGCTGGTGGATGAACATCCGCAAGTCCAACACCGAGCCGCTGCTACGGCTGAACATCGAAGCCAAGACCCAGGAGCTGCTCGACGAGGTGTATGCGGAGGTCACGCCGCTGCTGGGGACCAAGGTCGACCACTGAGCTGAAATCTGACTCCGAAATACGAAATGAAAAGGGACGGGCGTCTGCCCGTCCCTTTTGTATGTGTATGACTTCTCGCTCAGCAGCCCGAGTTGTAGCCGCTGAGGAATGTTGATACATCGAAGAAGTTGAGCATGGCATCGCCGTTGAGGTCGGCATCAATGTTGCCCGCGTTGTAGTTGCTCAGGAACACAGAGACATCAAAGAAGTTCAACACCCCGTCGAGGTTTGTGTCGCTGACGCAGGTCTGGCCCACGAAGAGGTTGCTGCCGTCGTTGTATACGCGGGTGATGAACCCGGCTGGTGGGCTTGGGATCACGATCGAATTGAACTTCTGATCGATGTCCGATCCCTCCATGATCTTGCGTACCCAGAAGCCTGCAGGCGCAAAGCCCTCGATGAACTGGACCTCGAGGATGCCGTTGAGGGCGATCGTGCTGCTGCTGTCGAGCAGGTCGGAAGTGCTGGCGTTTACCTCGGCTTCGAAGATAGAGCTGTTGGTGTAGGTGATGGGCTGTGTTGCGAGCATGGTGCCGAGGCCCAGTCCCGGCGCGGTGGTGCCGTTGTGGGTGAGCGGGGCGTCGATGCTGCCGATCCCTTCGAGACGCTGACCCGAGCCCAGCGTGGCGACCGTCGCGTCCCCACCAATCTGCAAGCGTGAGCGAGTAAAGATTCCGCCGAGCACGATGGTGCCGGTCCCACCCAGTTCTGAATCATCAAGCCAGCGCATGGTGGTGACCGATCCGCTGTTGAACGGATTGACTCGGATGGTGTTGTTGTTGATTGGATTGTTCAACAGATCGAGTGCTCGAGCTGTCTGAATGTTAGTGTCGGCGTTGCTGACCACACCGTCATAGACGGCGTTGAGAATCTCGACGACGCCGCCGTTCATGGTTTCGATCGAGCCTCCAACGATTGTTGTATTGTTCAAATCGATGCGTGAGCCCGCGCCATCGGCGACAATTTGGGCAGTGCCCGACTGCTCAACGGCGACTGAGCTGAAATCAAGGATCCCGCCATCGACCGCTTGCATGGTTGCGTTGTTCACCTTGTCACTGCTGATGAATATGAGTTCCTGTAGGTTGACATCCGCAGAGACCTGTCCATCGTTGACCAGCGCTGCCTCGATCTGCCCAAAGCCACGGATGGTGTGATTTGCCGAGTTCGTCATGGTGACATCGGTACCGGTACGCAGGCGTGCTCTCGTAGCGGTACCGTCGAGGATGACCTCGCCATTGCCCAAGAACGAGCCGCTGCTTTCGAAGTCGAGCTGGGTGGCGCTCCCCCCGTTGCCCGGGTTCACCGTGATCACGCCGTTGTTGGTGATCGAGTTGTTGATTCTGAGTGTCGCTGCGTTGTTAACGAACATATCACCTGAAAAGTTCACGCCGTCGAGAGTGCCAGTAGTAAAGAACACATTGACAGAGGCACCGTTTGACGCCGTGATGTCACCACCGATGATTGTGGCGCCGTTGAGGTCGATGTTGGATCCCACGCCATCTGCGATGATCTCGCCGCCCCCGGTCTGATCAACTGCGATTCCGACAATATCAAGCTCGCCGGTGTTGATCGCTCGCATCGTGCCGTTGTTTACCTTGTTGTAGATGTTGAAGAAGATCTCAGTATTGGGGACATCGGCGCTGACGATTCCGTTGTTGATGAGCGCCGCTTCGATCTGTCCAAACCCGCGGATCGTGTGCGTGGCGCTGTTCGTCATTGTCTGATTCACTGCGGTTCGCAGGCGCGAACGAGTTGCGAAACTGTCAAGGACGACTTGCCCGGTGCCGAAAAATGATCCAGTGTTCTCGAAATCGAGTTGCGTGGCGCTGCCGCCACCACCGGGGTTGATCGTGATTGTGCCGTTGTTGACGATTGAGTCGAATACATCAAGACTCCGAGAGTTCAGAACATTGAACGGCCCACTGATAGTCACGCCCGAAAACGCCGCTGAGTTAATGTCAACGCGAGCACTATTGATGGCATGAATCTGCCCGCCGGTGATCGCTGTGCTATTAAAGTCGATGCGCGATCCGGGACCATCTGCGAGGATCTGGGCACTTGGTGCCTGGGATACTCCGACTCCTCCGAAATCAAGTACTCCACCGTCAACCGCTTGCATGAGATCATTGTTGACCTTCGCGAGCGTGTTCAGAAACAGTTCCTGCGCATTGACATCAGCGCTTACCAGCCCGTTGTTGATGAGATCCGCCTCGATCTGCCCAAAGCCACGGATTGTATGACTGACCGAGTTCGTCATGGTGACATCGGTACCGGTACGCAGGCGTGCTCTCGTAGCGGTACCGTCGAGGATGACCTCGCCATTGCCCAAGAACGAGCCGCTGCTTTCGAAGTCGAGCTGGGTGGCGCTCCCCCCGTTGCCCGGGTTCACCGTGATCACGCCGTTGTTGGTGATCGAGTTGAATACATCGAGCGTGCGCGCGGCGGGGATATTCATGATCCCCTCATGACTCACGCCATCGAATGTCGCATTGACAATCGTTGAGAACCCGCCGTTGACTGATTGAACTTCCCCACCCAGCACACTCGCGTTCGTGAAGCGTACTTCCGAACCCACGCCATCGGCGACGAGTTCGCCGCCACCGGACTGATCGATGCCGATGCCGCTGACATCAATGACCGCGCCCGAGACGCTTTGCATGGTGGAATTGTTTACCTTGTCGTTGAAGTTGAAGATCAATATTTGCCCAGTGACATCCGCAGAGACCAGCCCGTCGTTGACCAGCGCTGCCTCGACATGGCCAAAGCCACGGATCGAGTGACCTGCAGATTGTGTGATGCTGAATCCAGAGGCGCTGAGCAAGCGTGCCCGGGACGATGTCCCGCCCAAGCGGATCTCACCACTCCCGCTGATCGTCGCATCGCTTTCAAAGTCGAGTTGTGTCGGGGACCCGCCGTTGAACGGATTGATATTGATGATGCCGTCGTTATCGAGATTGCCAAAGAGGTCAAGCGTGCGTGCGGTGTCGATGTTCAGAGTCGCGTCGGGGTTTGAGAGCGTAAGCATTGCCGCCTGCATATTGCCGCCTGAACTGACGGTGTATGCGCCGCTGAGCCCAAGCAGCACCTCGCTTGAGGAGTTCGGAACGGTACCCGCGTCCCATCTGGCGGGGTCGGTCCAGTTGCCGTTGACTGGGGTGAGCCAGCTGTGGGTCGGTAGGCCGGCGTTGGCCATAAGCGTGGTGATGGTTACGGCACCGATGGCGCAGAGTGTACTTGTGTGCGTTCTCATTGAAGTCCCTTTTTATCTCTCTTGATAGACAGCCGGCTGGCGAGTCCCTCTCGCGTCTATGAACACTCGGGTGTCATTCATCCCACAATAGGGGTAAATCACCTGAATTCATAGACTTATGTAGGGACTGGGCATAAATTATTTTATTACAAACATATCCCTAAATCTGCTTTACGCTTTCGCGCAACGCCTATACAAGACCAATGACGCGTCGTGTGCCATTCTTCTGATGTCGATGAGGACACCCAACGGAGAACCTGCGATGCATCTTTCTTTCTTGATCACAATGCCCGTTGTTCTTGTCTCGCTCGCGCGTAGCGGCGTGATTTACAGCCAGCCGGTGACGACGGATGATGCGAATGTCGAGTTTGGCTGGTACAGCAGCAGCGAGCCCAGACCCACTCGTAACTTCAAGCATGCCGACAACTTCATGCTCGATACGCGGGGATCGATTTCGTCTGTTCGCTGGTGGGGCATGACCGAGGGGATCAACCAGACCGATCTGCGCAACTTCGACAGCTTCACCATCGAACTCTACAATAACCGCACCCTGCCCAATGGGAACATTCGCCCGCTTGAGCTGATCACGACGCAAACGATGAGCATCGAAACCGTCGGCACGATGACCACGGGGCGCAGCGCCCCCAGTGGTGCGCTGGAGTACATGCACGAAGGGGTGCTGTCGCAGGCGTGGACGCTCGATGCGGGTGTGATGTATTGGATCTCGATCAGTGCCCGCTCGATCGATCCAAGCGGCGATGTCTGGCAGTGGCAGGACAGCGATGACTTCGACACGCGCTCGAGCAGCTTTAACTACGCCCAGAATCGGTGGCTGGTGCTGCAAGACACGGACAGCGCCTTTGAGCTGATCTCGGTTCCTTCGCCGGGGGCGTGGGCGGGGTTTGCAGCGATGGGGCTGCTTGCTCAGCGTCGGCGGAGGGCTTGGCGGTAGCGGGCGGGGGTCGATCCGGTGTAACGACGGAACAGCCGGGTCAGGTGGGCCTGGTCGCTGAACCCGCAGCGCTGGGCGATGCGGGAGAGGGGCTCATCGCTTTGAGCGATCATCCGGGCCGCTTGTTCAAGGCGTAGTCGCCGGTGGTACTCGCCCACGCTCATCCCGAGGCGTTGCTTGAAGGTCCGCGCCAGGTGCGCGCGGTCAATGCACACGCGGTCGGCCAGCTCGCTGAGCGTGAGCGGCTCATCACCATGCTCATGGAGCAGGTTGCGGGCGCGCCCCAGCCAGCCGGCCCGCGGGTCCGGGCGGGATGCGACACCGGCGACCTCGTCGATCAGCTCGTGCACGAGCGACTCGATCTGAAGAGATGAAGAAGCATCAGGCTGATGCAGCTCGGCAAAGACCCGGCTTGCCAATGCCACGGCTCGTGTGTGACACAGTTCCTCGACCAGGGTGTGGCGCAGCTGTGGAAGCCCGCGCAGCATGGCCGCAGGTATGACGATGTGCATGGAGCGGATGCCCGACCCGAACGATTGAAATCGGTGCCGGAGTTGCTCACGGAAGAACTCGACCGTGCCCGGCGTGGAGACTACCTCGCGCCCCGCGTAGGTGCCCACGCCGCCGCCCTCAAGCACGAAGTCGATGCTGCCCGCTTCGTGCTCGTGCCAATGCTGCTTGAAGTTGTGGGTGTATGCCTTGTGGGTAACCTTGATCTCCCCGACCCAGTGCTCAGCGAGCAGGGTGGCGTGGCCGGCGAGATCGGTTGCGGCGGGCGAGAGCACCATGCCTCCCGATTCGCAGCGACGGGTTGCGGGTTGCATGGCCGGGGGGATTACTGCTGGTTGGACCACGAATCACGCAAAGAAGCGGTTCGATTGAACACCAGTGCGTCTGGTAAAGAGTCCTGATCGACACAGAAATAGCCCTGACGCTCGAACTGAAAGCGGCGGATGCCGTCGGCCCACTCGGGCTCGTCGCTTGTCCGCCCGGCGAGCGCGGGCTCGACCTTGGCGCCGGTGATCACCTGCAGCGAATCGGGGTTGAGGTCGTCGAGGTGGTCGCCGCTCTTCTTGCCCGGGCGCTCGGCCATGTAGAGGCGATCGAACTGACGCACCTCGGCATCGACGGCACCGGGCGCGTGGACCCAGTGCAGGGTGCCCTTGACCTTGCGGACATTTCCCTCGCTGTCGGGCGGGGGGTTCTCGCCGCCCCGCGTGTGCGGGTCGTAGGTGCAGAAGATCTCGGTGATGTGGCCGTGTGCATCCTTCTTATAGTCGGTGCAGGTCACCCAATAGCCGGCCCGCAGGCGCACCTCGCGCCCCGGGCCGAGGCGGAAGAACTTCTTGGGCGGGTCTTCCATGAAGTCCTCTCGCTCGATGTAGAGGTCCTTGCCGAAGGGGATCTCGCGGTTGCCGTAGGACTCGTCCTGCGGGTGGTTGGCGATGGTCATCATCTCGACGCGGTCGGCATCTCCCCCGTCGCCCCAGTTGGTGATGGTGAGCTTGATCGGATCGAGCACGACCATGCGCCGCGGGGCGCGCTCGTTGAGGTCCTCGCGGATCATGTTCTCGACGCGCCCCATGTCGACGAGCGCGTTGAACTTGGTGATGCCCACATCCTCGACCATCATCTGCAGCGAGCGGGCCGTGTACCCGCGCCGGCGGAAGCCGGCGATGGTGATCATGCGCGGGTCGTCCCAGCCGCTGACATGGCCATCGTCCACCAGCTGCTTCATGTAGCGCTTGGACATGTTGGTGTACGAGATCGCCAGGCGTGAGAACTCGGTCTGGCGTGGGTGGTGGATCTTCTCGCCCCACCCGCTGCCCTCGCCGCGGCCCTGGTTGATCGCATCGATGAACCAGTCGTAGAGCGGGCGATGGTCTTCGAACTCAAGGGTGCACAGCGAGTTGGTGATGCCCTCGATCGAGTCCTCGAGCCCGTGGGCCCAGTCGTACATGGGGTAGATGTGCCACGAGTCGCCCGTGCGGTGGTGCGGGGCGTTGACAATGCGGTACATCAGCGGGTCGCGCAGGTTCATGTTCGAGCTGTTCATGTCGATCTTGGCGCGCAGGACCATCGCCCCGTTGGGGAACTCGCCGTTCTTCATCCGCTCGAAGAGATCCAGGTTCTCCTCGACCGGGCGGTCGCGGTGCGGCGAGTGCTTGCCCGGTTCCTTGAGCGAGCCGCGCTGAGCGCGGATGTCATCGACGGGCTGCTCGTCGACATAGGCCAAGCCCTTGCGGATCAGCTCGCACGCCCAGGCGTACATCTGCTCGAAGTAGTCCGAGGCGAACTTCACCTCGTCGTCCCATGTCGCGCCCAGCCACTGCACATCGTGCTTGATCGAATCGACGAAGACCTGCTCTTCCTTGGCCGGATTGGTGTCGTCGAAGCGCAGGTTGAACCGCCCGCCGAACTCCTTGGCCAGGCCGTAGTTGAGCAGGATGGCCTTGGCGTGCCCGATGTGCAGGTAGCCGTTGGGCTCGGGCGGGAAGCGGGTGGTGATCACGCTGCCATCGCCGGGTTGCCCCCACTGCCCGCGCTCGATGTCGGCATCGATCATCTGCTGAATGAAATGGCGGGTCTCGACGGCTTCGGTCATGGCTCGGATCTCCTTGTTGAGGGAGATAGTACGCCTCTGCGAGGATTTACAATGCACTCCAGAACAGCAGATCGCGGGAAAGATCACACTCCTGCCTCGCGACTGTTGCCGATTAGCCAGAAATCCTCGCCAGACTATCAAAAATCATCTCAGTGCACATTGTTGCCCCCGAGCCGGAAACACCTGAGCGAGCAACTGTGTGAAATTGAGGCCCCTCTGGAACCAGCCGAGATTGCTCTACGAAGAGTCTTCAGAGCCTCACCGGTGTGTGGCTTAGGAATTTTTTATTGATATTCTAAGAAGAAAGAGAACACTCATGACGAATCAAAACAAACTTTGCGCGATCGGTGTCGCAACACTCTTGGCTACAGTGAGCCAAAGCAACGCGACGATTCTGTACGACTTTGAAGACGCGGCACTCGGGAATACAGGTCTCAACTCTATTTTCACCCAGGGTGGAATCAATATGTATATTGAGCTAGATGAGAACATACTGCGCGTCGTCGAAGCAGATCTTCATATCGCCGGCTGGGGGTCACAGTCGCTCATCCTGGGCGGAGGAAGTCAACGATCACCGATGCGGCTCTCGTTTGAGCGATCAATCGAGTCATTCTCGATCGAGTTTGGGGACTACTTCGGCACCAAGCCCGACAATGTGCATATCTCGTTGTATTCCGGTGTCAGTGGCACTGGAGAACTGGTCTATGAGGAGAACATCATCTCACTCTCCCCGATCGATGAAGGCTTTGTCGACTCGTTCTCCTTTAGCGCTTCTGGACTTTCCGATATGTTCAGCTCGGTCGTAATTGAAACCTCCGGCTCCTTTGGAAACCCATCCCTCTATTTCGATAACATATCAGTAACCGTACCCACGCCTTCAACACTCCTCGCGTTTGCAGGCTTGAGCATTCTGGGTACTCGTCGATCACGAAGCTGATCAAACGATCCTTTTCACGCAAACACCCCGGCCAAACGGCCGGGGTGTTTTTGTATCTATGTAAAGTTTCCTCACGATGACTCTTATTCGTCGTCTCCATGCCCCCCAAACGCCGCGATGACCTCCTGCTGGATGTGCGGCGGGGTGCTCTCGTCATGCGAGTAGTCCATGGTGTAGGTGCCCGAGCCGCCCGTGATGGATTTGAGCTCAGTTGAGAAGTTCTGTAGCTCGCTGGCCGGGGCCTGGGCGACCACGGTGCACAGGTCGCCCGGGAGCATGCGGGTATCCTGCACCCGCCCGCGTTTGGTGGACAGGTCGCCCGCGATGTCGCCCATGCGGTCGGCGGGTACGGTCACCTGCAGCTCCACAATTGGCTCGAGCAGCACCGGCTTGGCCTTCTGCACGGCGTCGATGAAGGCCCGCTTGCCGGCGGTGATGAAGGCGATCTCCTTGGAGTCGACATCGTGGTACTTGCCGTCGTAGACCTCGACGCGGATGCCGTGCATCGGGTAGCCGGCGATGGCGCCGTGCTCGAGTGCCTGGCGCACGCCCTTCTCGATCGCCGGCATGAACCCGCGCGGGATAGAGCCGCCAACGGTGGCGTTGACGAACTCAAAGCCGATCTCGTGATCGGCCGGAAGGGGCTCGACGCGCAGGTAGACCTCGCCGAACTGGCCCGCGCCGCCGGTCTGCTTTTTGTGGCGGTGGTGCCCCTCGGCCTTGGCGGTGATGGTCTCCTTGTAGGCCACCTTGGGCACCTGCGTGAGCAGCTCGATGCCCATGCTCTCCTTGAGCCGTTCCATCACCACGCGCAGGTGTAGCTCGCCCAAGCCCCGCATCACGGTCTGCTTGGTCGCAGAGATCCGCTCGATCACCAGCGACGGGTCCTCGGCGGTGAGCTTATGAATCGCTGATGAGAACTTGGTCTCGTCGGCGTGGTTCTTGAGCTCGATCGCCAAGCCGTACATCGGCTGGGGCAGCGGCAGCGGCTTGAGGTGCACCGAGTCAAGATCGTGGCCCTCATGTAGCACGGCGTCGAAGTGGACCTCATCGACCTTGCCGATCGCGCCGATGTCGCCCGGGCCCAACTCGTCGACCTCGTGCGACTGCTTGCCCTGCCGCTTGAGCAGGTGCCCGATGCGGACTGGTTTCTTGGCGTCGCCGATGATGATTTCCGATTTGGATTTGAGCGTGCCCTGGTGGACGCGGAAGACGCCCAGCTTGCCCACGAAGGGGTCGGTGGTGCACTTGAAGACATGGGCAAGCACCGGCTTGGATGCATCGGGCTCCGCGATAAACGCCACCTCGTCGTCGCCGGCCTCATCACGCTTGAGGAACGGTCGCGGGTTGCCCTCGAGCGGGTTAGGCAGCAGCGAGGCGATGACATGCAGCAGCTGCTCAATCCCCGCGCCGGTCTTGGCGCTGCAGAACGCGATGGGCACGAGGTGCGACTCACGCAGGGCCTTCTCGAAGACATCGTGGAGCTGTTGCTTGTCAATGTTCGACTCGTCGCCATCGGAGAGGTAGGTGTCCATCAGCTCGTCCTGCATCTCGACGATCTGCTCGACAATGGTCTGGTGCGCCTCGGCTTCCGATGAGAACAGCGTGTCGCCCTCGCCCTCGTCGTCGAAGACCGAGATGCACGCGCTGCGATCGGGCGTGGGCAGGTTGATGGGCAGACACTCCGAGCCGAACTCCTCCTTGATCTGCTGCACCAGCATCTCAAGATCGGCCTGATCATGATCGATCTTGTTCACGATGATCATGCGCGGCAGGTTGCGGTCCTTGGCGATCTTCATCATGCGCCGCGCCATGGGCGCGATGCCGCCGTGCGCATCGATAACCACACACACGGTCTCAACGGCCGGGAAGACCGAGATGGCCATGCCCGAAAAATCCGCGAGCCCGGGTGTGTCGATCATGTTGACCATGTGGCCCTCGTGATCGAAGTGCAGCATGCTGGTGCGCAATGAATGCTTGTGGTGCTTTTCTTCGTCGGACCAATCCGAGAAGGTGGTGCCATCCTCGATCGAGCCCATACGGTCGATGGTGTTCGTCGAGAACAGGAGGCGTTCGGCCAGGAGTGTCTTTCCCGACCCAGTTTGTCCTACGAGTGCGATGTTTCTGATATCCGCCGGGGATCTTTGAGCCATGGCTGCCGCCTCCTTTCGGGCGGGCATGTCGGCTCCGGTGCGACTGTCTGAACGCCAGTCATCGCATCGCGGGCCGGCGGCGCCCGCGTTCGGGTTGTCGTGGGCCCGGTGATGCAGGCCCAACGGGGAGTGTACCAGCAGGCGGGAAAATTGGAAGCGGGAACCCGTGACGAAAAGTTCTGGTTTATGGCGAGACGACGATGACGCCTATAGACGAAGTCCCCTCTCCCGCGTGGCCCTCGCCGCCCGATGGGAAGATCCGCCGCCGGGCTCCTAAACTCCTTTCCCATGAGTGCTTCCAACCCAAACACCGTCATCACCCGTTTCGCACCCTCGCCCACCGGGCACCTGCACATCGGCGGGGCACGCTCGGCACTGCTGTGCTGGGCCTACGCGACCCGTCACGCAGGCCGATTCCTCCTGCGCATCGAGGACACCGACCAGGCACGATCCTCCGAATCCTCCACCCGCGGCATCCTCGAAGACCTCGCCTGGCTGGGCATCGACTGGGCCGATGGGCCGCAGATCGAATACCACAGCCGATCCATCGGCGGCGACGAACGCGGAGTCGGCCCCTACTACCAGTCCCAGCGCCTCGATCTCTACAACGAGCACATCGATCAGCTCATCGAGTCCGACCACGCCTATCCGGCTTTCGAGACCCCCGAAGAACTCGAAGCCAAGCGCAAGATCGCGATCGACGCCAAAGTCGGCTACAAATACGACCGCGCCGCCCTGGATATCCCCCGCGAGCAGCGCATGGAGCGACTCAAAGCCGGCGAGCCCCATGTCGTGCGGCTCAAAATGCCCGAGTCCCCCATCACCGTCCACGACCAGATCCTGGGCGATGTCACCGTCGGGCCCGACGAGTTCGACGACTTCATCATCCGCAAACGCGACGGCTACCCCACCTACCACCTCGCGGTTGTCGTCGACGATGCGCTCATGGGCGTGACCCATGTTCTTCGTGGCCAAGAGCACCTGATCAACACCCCGCGACACATTGCCATCCAGCGGGCGCTGGGCTTTGATACGCCGACCTACGCGCACATGCCGCTGATTTTTAATGCCGACGGCTCGAAGATGAGCAAGCGCGACAAGGACAAGACCGCCAAGAAAGCGGTCAAGGATGCGAAACTGAGCAGTTCACCCATCGCCGGGCTCAGCGACGCGGAGTTCGCCAAATGGCTCAAGGACAAGACACGACAGCTCCCCAGTGATCAGCTCATCGCGCTGGCGCAGCACCTGCAAGTCCATCTCCCCGAGATCGATGTCGAGGACTTCCGCCGCGCCGGCTACCTCCCCGAGGCGCTCAACAACTACCTCGCCCTGCTCGGCTGGAACCCCAAGTCCAAGAACACCGACGGCACCGATGTCGAGCGGTTCGATATGCAGTACCTCGGCGAGCACTACAGCTTCGAGGGTATGGGCAAAGGCCAGGCCAAGTTCGACCGCGTCAAGCTCATCAGCTTCAACGGCGACGCGATCGCCCAGCTCAGCGACGAGGAGTTCGCCAAACGCTGGCACCAGTGGGCCAGCAGCTATGACCCGGCGCTCTGTGCACGCTTCAGCGCCGCCGACATGCTCATGCTCGCCCCGGCCGTCAAAACCCGCTGCAAGACCCTCGCCGACGGTCGCGATGTCGTCGGCTTTGCGTTCATCGCAGACGACGCGATTGAATACGATGGCAAAGCCCTGCACAAGGCCCTGCTCAAGGGCGACGCCAAGGGCCTCGAGATGCTCAAGCTTTTCAAGGATGAACTCGCCGGGATCAATCCGTTCACACCCGACACGATCGAGAAAGCCGTGCAGTCGTTTTGCGAGAAGCACGAGGTCGGCATGGGCAAGGTCGCCCAGCCCATCCGCGTCGCCGTCACCGGCGGCCCGGTCTCGCCGCCGCTGGGCCAGACGCTGGCGATCATCGGGAAGGACGCCGCGGTTGCACGGATCGACCGGTGTATCCAAGAAGCCGAAAGCGGCGTGGCGTCGAAAGAGTGACTCTTTCTTTCTCCTCCCCCGTCCTGACGGGGGAGGTGTCACGCGTCAGCGTGACGGAGGGGGCTCTTCCGCAACACCCTGAATCTTCAGAACAACCCCCTCTATGTTCTGCAGCACATCACGCCCGCTGAACCTGAGCACACGAATCCCACGATCACGCATCCACCGATCACGCGCGCTGTCATAGTGAAGCTGCTCTCCCTGATGCCCTGATCCATCCACTTCAACCACGAGTCTGGCTTCGTGGCAGTAGAAATCGGCGATGTACACACCAATCGGAGCTTGCCTCCGGAACTTCAAGCCGCCAACCTTTCTTCCCCGAAGCACAACCCACAATGCACATTCCGGGGGAGTCAACTGCTTGCGAAGCGCTCGCGCGTTCGATCTCGCTCCCGGTTTGGCGATCTTTGCGTTGCGATAGTGTTTCTCATCTCCCATCCGCTCATCCTACATGAAGACCCCCTCCTCCTCACTCCGTTCGGCACCTCCCCCGTCAGGACGGGGGAGGAGAAAACTTCCATACGCCGTGAATACCCCAACCGATCGGTTGGTTATGCATCCGCACACTTATATGATCGAACTCACCACAACCGACCTCGATCCCGCGGAGCCCTCTTCATGCACGAACCCCTCTTCCAACCGCTCACCGTCGGCTCCATCAAAGCCCCCAACCGCATCTTCATGGCCCCGCTGACACGCGCACGCTCCACGATGCCCGGCAGCGTGCCCAATGACATCATGGCCGAGTACTACCAGCAGCGGGCGGGCTCCGGGTTGATCATCGCCGAGGCGACGCCCGTATCGCCGCGCGGGCACGGCTACTACGGCGCACCAGGTGTGCACACCGACGAGCAAGAAGCCGGCTGGAAGAAGGTCACCGACGCGGTCCACGCCAAGGGCGGGCGGATCGTGCTCCAGCTCTGGCATGTCGGGCGCGTCTCGCACAGCAAACTCCAGCCCGACAACCAGCCACCCATCAGCAGCACCGATGTGCCCTCGGGGTCCAAGACCTACATCGACGATTCGTTCGAACGCATCGACAACTCGCCGCCGCGTATGCTTGAGGAGCACGAGATCCCCGAGGTCATCAGCGAGTTCGCCGACGCGACCGCCCGCGCCAAGCGCGCCGGCTTCGACGGCGTCGAGATCCACGGGGCCAACACCTACCTGCTCGACCAGTTCACCCGAGACGGCGTGAACAAGCTCACCAACAGCTACGGCGGCTCGCTCGAGAACCGCCTCCGCCTGCCGCTGCAGGTCGCACGCGCCGTGGTGGACGCGTGGGGCGATGCGGGGGGCGTCGGCTACCGCATCTCGCCGCTCAGTGAGCACCGCGATGTGGTGGACAGCGACCCCAGGGCAACCTTCTCCGCGCTGGCCAAGGGGCTGGGCGAGCTGGGGCTCGCGTTCCTGCACGCCGTGGAAACCTGGGACCGCACGCAGCTCGACCCACGCACCGACGAGGTCATCCCCGCGATCGTCGAGTCGTTCAAGAACGCCGGCGGCGGGGTCTATGTCGGCAACGGCGACTACTCACCCGAGCAGGCAACGCAGGCCATCGAGTCTGGCTGGGCGGACGCCATCGCCTTCGGGCGCCCCTGGATCCCCAACCCCGACTTCGCCGACCGCGTCAAACTCGGTGGCCCCTACCGCGAACCCGACCAATCCACCTTCTACGGCGGCGGCGCGGAGGGCTACAGCGACTACGAGCCACTTGAGGCGAGCGAACAAGCCAACGCATAAAGTGGCACGATCTTTCGCCTCCCCCGCGCTTGCGGGGGAGGTGCCGAGCGAAGCGAGGCGGAGGGGGTCTTCGATTTGTTTCAGGATGCGCCAAGAACATGCAGGAGCCGAAGACGGCACCTGCATGGCACCCGGCCCCTACCAATCTTTTAGTTCAACCAACTCGGCGATACGCTTCGCCTCATCCCACACAACACGATAGGAGTCGGGATTGGTTGCCTTTCCTCCGAAAACAGTGAGGTATTCTCCGAAAATCTGAACACCATCAATCCGTTCATTTACGACACTCTCGAAGAACTGTCGAATTGAATCGGTCACTGGTTGCCGTTTTTCTGTTGTCGAAAGCAGCCACACTCCACCTGCAGAATTACGGAGTTCTGTTACTCGAAACCTTGAATCGTGGACTTCGTTCTTCCAGTTATTACCCGATCGGCGTTCAAACCGTAGGCCATAGCTGTGCTCACGCGACACCCGGATCACTGCGACAGCTTGTGAACCGAGATAACTGCCCGCATAGTTTCGAACCAACTCACTGCTAACACATACCCAAGCACCGCTGCTCGGGTCATCCAACTCAAGCACGGGATCCATTCGGAAAATACCCTGCAGTTCTTCTGGCATGGAATCGAGCGGCGGAAGCCACTCAGCACCACCAGGGATGATGCCCCACTGTTCCTCACGAGGGAGAACCTCACGTATCCGTTTCCCTAGGTTCGCCCGATTCCGCTTATCCAAGAAAGACGCAATTATAAGTAACGGCACCAACCCGGCCACACCGCAAGCAAGAATCCACCAGTGACCCTGCATCTATTCTCCTGCCGGGTACCCTGCTTTGATCCGCTGAAAGCGGACAAAGCAGGAACGGAAGACACCGAACCACGGGTGCCCTGCTACGCCCTTCGGGTCGTAGCAGGGCACCCAGATTCATCACTCACAGACCATACGCCGGCTTCACCCGCGACTCCAGATGCCGCATCAGCGGGTCCGCGCTGAGCGCCTTGCCCGTCGATCGCTCGCACAGCTCCGCCGCCGAATAGCGACGACCGTGCTGGTGGATGTTCACACGAAGCCAGTCCAGCAACGCACTGAACTCGCCCTTGCTCATCTGCTCGTCGAGGTCGGGGATCTGCTGGTTGATGGTCTCCCACATCTGGGCGGCGTAGAGGTTGCCCAGCGTGTAGGTCGGGAAGTAGCCGATGAGTCCGAAGGACCAGTGCACATCCTGCAGGCAGCCCTTGGCGTCGCTGGGGACATCGAGCCCCAGCAGCTCCTTGAACTTGGCGTTCCACGCGCCGGGCAGGTCCTTGATGGCCAGGTCGCCGCTGATCATGGCGCGTTCGATCTCGAAGCGGAGCATGACATGCAGGTTGTAGGTGCTCTCGTCGGACTCCACACGGATGAAGCTGGGCGTGCAGGTGTTCATCGCCTTGGTGAAGGTCGGCAGGTCGATGTCCTTGAACGCGCCGTCGAAGTGCTCGTTGGCGACCGGCAGCGCCCAGTTCCAGAACGCGCGGCTGCGCCCGACCATATTCTCCCACATGCGTGACTGCGACTCGTGGATGCCCAGCGAGACGGCATCGGTCAGCGGCGTGCCGAACAGCTCGCCCTCCTTGGGCAAGCCTTGTTCATAGAGCCCATGCCCGCACTCGTGCATGGTCGAGCTGATCGCGTCAGGGAAGTTGTCGAGCGCGTAGCGCGTCGTCATCCGCGTGTCGCCTGGCCCGAAGCCCGAGCAGAATGGGTGGGTCGTGGTGTCCAGCCGGCCCTTCTTGTAGTCGAAGCCCAGCGCCGCGGTCACGGCCTCGCCGAAGGCGTGCTGCTTGTCGGTCGCGATCTCGCGATGCAGGAAGTCCACCCGCGGTGCGGTCCCCGTGTCCATGACCTCGGCGATGAACTTGCTGAGGCGCTCACGCAGCGGCGTGAACACCTTCTCGATGTCCTTGGCCGTCGTGTTGGGCTCGTATTCCTGGAGCAACGGGTCGTAGATCTCGCCGCCGTCTTCGATGCCGTAGCACTCGCCCTTCTGGCGGGTGAGACTCATGACCTCGGTGAGCGCGGGCACAAACGAGGGAAAGTCGTTGTTCTTGCGGGCCTGCTTCCAGCATTCCTGGGCCTCGGACTGCGCCCGCGCGAGCGCCTCGACCAGATCGCCGGGCAGCTTGGTGGCCAGGTCGTAGTCGCGGCGCATCTCCCGGATGTTCGCGGCTTCGGCGCTGCCCACTTGCGAGAGTTCCGGGTCCTGCTCGCACCGGGCGATCAGATCACCGATCTTGGCGCTGGTCTTGCGTTCGTGGATGATCCCCGCCAGCGTCGAAGATTGCTCGGCCCGCGCCTTGGCACCGGCCGGGGGCATGTAGGTTTCCTGATCCCAGCTCACCAACGCCATAATCGAGCCCAGCGTGCCCGTCTGTCGATTGAGGGCGATGAGTTCGGCATAGTGCTTGGGCAGCGTGGCGGTGGTCATGGGGCGGTCCTTTGTTCACAATGGGAGTCGATCGTGAACAATGGTAGGACTGCTTGAGCCCCATATTATCGCAGCTTCATCGTCGCCAGCGCCACCACGCTGAAGAGGATCGCGATCAGCCAAAGGCGGACCACGACCTGATTCTCGGCCCAGCCGCCCTGATGAAGGTGATGGTGGTACGGCGCGATGCGGAAGATGCGCTTGCCCGTGCCCAGCTTGATGCGGGTGTACTTGAACCATCCGACCTGGAGCACGACCGAGCCAATCTCCATGAGAAACACGCCGCACATGAGCAGCACGACGAACTCTTGGCGCGTCATCACCGCGATGTAGCCGATGCACCCGCCCAGCGCCAGCGAGCCGGTATCGCCCATGAACACCTGCGCGGGTTTGCAGTTCCACCACAGGAACCCCAGGCACGCGCCGGCCATCGCCCCGGCCATCACGGCCAGTTCGTCCGTAAACGGCACATAGGGCACCAGCAGGTACTGGGCCGCGCTCTGCGTGCCCGCAATCAGCGCCAGCAGAATCAGCCCGAAGCTGACAATGGCCGACGAGCCGGCCGCCAAGCCGTCCATGCCGTCGGTGATGTTCACAGCGTTGGACACGCCCGCGACCATGAGTGTGGAGATCAGCACAAACAGCGGCATGCCCAGATAGTTCAGCGACGCGTTGGCGTTGCCGGTGCCCGGGTCAAAGGTGCGCTGGAACGGGAAGTTCACGACATGGGCGAGCGAATCAACACCGTCTGGCGCCTTGCCGTAGAGAAACCCGAAGTAGCCGACGATGGCGCCGATGCCCAGCTGGAAGACCAGCTTCTCCCATGAGTACAGACCTTGGCGCCCCGTGCCCCGGCGCGACGCCGTGAGCTTGAGCCAGTCGTCCGCGCCCCCCACCGCCGCGAGCCAAACGAGCGTGAACAGGCCCAGGTAGACCCGGTTGACACGGATATCCGCGAGCAGGAAGGTCGAGATGAAGATCGCGCCGACGATCAGGATGCCGCCCATTGTGGGCACATTGGCCTTGCTCGCGGCGTGCTCACGCAGCAGCTCGGCGTCGGTCTCGCCCCCGTCGCCGATCTTCATCGAGACCAGTGCCCGGATCACCCGCTTGCCAAAGAACACCACGATCGCGAACGACAGCCCCGCCGCGAGCAGCGCCCGGAACTGGATCTGATCGAAGACCTCGAGCACGCTGATGAGCTTGCTCTCATAGAACCGGTCGATCAGCATGTTGATGATGATGTAGATCATGCGTGGGTCGGGGTGTCCCCGTGCGTCTGGGATCGGCTCGATGCGTACAGATCGCCCAGAATCGCGATCAACCGCTCCAGTTTCACCCCCCGCGAGCCCTTGATGAGCACCGTCTCGCCGGGTTCGATCAGCTGCGCGATCGCTTTGATCTGCGCATCGCTCGACTCGGGAAGCATGGTCAGCCCCAATGGTGCGGCATCGATCCCGGCATAGCCCGCACCGATCAGCACTACTCGATCGAACGCGCCGGTCCCCGACACATGCTCGGCCAGCGATTGATGCTCCGTCGGGCCAGATGCGCCCATCTCCAGCATCTCGCCCAGCACGACGACCTTCGCCCCATCGGTCTTTAGATCCGCAAAGGTCGAAAGCGCGGCACGCATCGAATCGGGGTTTGCGTTGTACGCATCGTTAATGACCACGATCGGGCCCGATGCCGTCTCGATCTGCACCCGCTCGAACCGCATCGGCGGCGGGGTGGCGTTCGCGAGTCCCTCGCGGATCGTTGAATCATCTATGCCCATCGCTCGGGCCGCAAGCACGCACAACCCCGCGTTGTGGGCGTTGTGCTCGCCGGGAAGGGAAACACGAAAAGGCTCGCCACCCAGTAAGAAATCACACCCGTGCTGATCGCATAGCTCAACACGCAGGACTTCTCCCAAAGAGAAGAGAGTGTGCGGGTCATCACGGAATGCGTCATCGAGCACCGCGATGCCAGCAGGGATGATCCCGATCGCGTGCTCAGGCGCGGCCGTGATGATCTGGGCCTTCTCGCGAGCGATGTTCTCGACGCTCCCCAGCGCCTGCAGGTGCGCCCGCCCGATGCTGGTGATGATCGAAATGCTGGGACGCAGCAATCGCGTGCGCTCCGCGATCTCGCCGGGCGTGCTCATGCCCACCTCGGCCACCAAGTACTCGGCGTCGACGGTTGTGTTGAGAATCGTGATCGGCACACCCAGCGCGTTGTTGAAGCTCTTGGGCGACACGAACGACTTTCCCGCAGCACCGCACACGCTGTGCATCAGCCGGCAGGTCGTTGTCTTCCCATTGGAGCCCGTAATCGCGATGACCCACGCCTTGATCCGCTCACGCCAGTCGCTCGCGAGCCGAGTTAGAGCATCGAGCACATCGTCGACCGCGAGCACCGGGATACCAAGATCCTCCGGCACACGGTCGGGATGCGTCACGACGCACACGCTCGCGCCCTTTGCCCGCGCCTCTGCGAGATACGCATGCCCGTCGGCCTGCTCGCCAACGAACGCGAAGAAGATCTGCCCGGGTCGCAGCTCGCGCGTGTCGATGCACACGCCAGCGAAATCGAGAGAGGCGGACTCGGGTTCGACCAACCATCGCCCACCCGCTGCCTGCGCCAGCTCATCCCACGCCCACGCGCTCATGACGCGCCCGCCCGCTGCTGTGTCGTTGGAAAACGCAATCTTCGTTCTCGCATCGCCGCCTTGGCGTGCTCGCGGTCGTCAAAGTGGATCGTGCGTGTGCCGCCCATGCCATCGGGCACGATCTGCTCGGTCTCGTGCCCCTTGCCCGCGATGACGATCACATCGCCGGGCTTGGCATCAAGAATCGTGCTGTGGATCGCCTTGGCCCGATCGGCCTGCACCCGCACGCGCCCGCGCTCGCTCGCGTCGATCCCGCCGAGCACCTGATCGATGATCGCGCTGGGCAGCTCGGTGCGCGGGTTGTCGCTGCTGATCACGACATGATCCGCAAACTCGGCCACCGCCTTGCCCATCCGTGGGCGCTTGGTCTGGTCGCGGTTGCCGCCGCACCCGAAGATGCACCACAGCGCCGCCCCATCGGGAAGCACCCGTTTGACACCCGATAGCGCACTGCGGAGCGCATCGTCGGTGTGCGCAAAGTCAACCATGACAACAAGGTCGTCCCCATCGCCTTCGCAGTGTTCTAGCCGCCCCATTGGAAGTACCAGCTCGGGAAGCATCTGCTCGATCGCCTCGCGCTGGGCGGCTTGATCGATGCCCGTTCGCGTCAAGACCTGCTGGGCCAGCAGCACGCTCTGGAGCACATTCATCGCGTTGTACGCCCCGACGATCGGCACGGTGGCCTCAAACCGGCCCGATGGGGTATCAAGCACGAGCTGTGTCCCCGTGATCAACTCGCTGAGCACTTGCACGCTCGCGTCGTTGGCCTCACCATTGCCGCATCGCACGATCGTCGCACCCTGTGCGCATGCGCCAAGCATGTCTTGGGCGTGCCGATCGTCGGCATTGATCGCCGCGAGTCCATCGGGCTTGAGCGACGCGAACAGCTTGGCCTTGCTGTCACGGTAGTGTTCCAGTGTGAGGTGATAGTCGAGATGGTCGCCGGTGAGGTTGGTGAACGCCGCGGCGTCGAAGGCGACCGCGTCCGTCCGGTGCTGGTCGAGCGCATGGCTCGACACCTCCATCACCACCGCCTTGCACCCGTGCTCGACCATCGTCGCCAGCGTGCGGCTTAGCTCCAGCGCTGGCGGGGTCGTCATCGCCGCCCGAGAACGCTCGCGTCCGTCATCGATTTCCACCGTCCCGATCAGCCCGCAACGCACCCCCGCGGCTTCAATCAACTGGTGGGTGAGGTGGGTGATCGTGGTCTTGCCGTTGGTCCCCGTCACGCCGGCGCAGACGAGCTTTGGGGCGGGGTAGCCATAGAACCGCTCAGCGATCTGGGCCGTCACCGCCACCGGGTCATCGCAGCCCAGCAGCACGACTTTGGATCGCATGGGCAGCTCGATCATCGGGATCGAATCACGCTCCGTCAGCACCGCCACCGCCCCGCACTCGATCGCCGGCTCCACATAATGCAGCCCCTGATCCCGGGTCCCCGCCCGAGCAATGAACAGCGAGCCGGGCACGGCCGTACGCGAATCCTCGGTCACATCGCACACCCGCACCGATGCCAGATCCACGCCGGGCGTGGCATTGATGATGTCGAACCCCGAGATGAGCTGATCCAGACGCATGGTAATGGCCCGTGTATCGACGAAATCGACGCTCGCGTCGCACTATTGGCGACCCGCGGCACCCAAGTATGGTACGGGCTCAAGGCAGGATGAGCATCGCGTCGCCATATGAGAAGAATCGATACCGCTCGCGGATCGCTTCTTGATAGATGGCATGCACCCGCGCCAGCCCGTCCACCTCGCCGGGGACCTCGAGCAGCCCCGCGATCATCGCCAGCAGCGTCGAGCGAGGCAGATGGAAGTTGGTCACCATCCCGCTCACCCAGCGCCATTTGTAACCCGGCGCGATCAGGATATCGGTGCTGTAGCGCTCGGGAAACGCCGCATTCGGGTTGTTGGCATGGAGTTGGGCGTAGCTCTCGAGCGTCCGGGCGCTCGTCGAGCCGACCGCGATTACCCGCCGAGCACTCTGAGGCGGGAAATGCCCCGCCGCGTCGCCCAGCGAACACCACTCGTGGTGCATCGGATGCTCTTCGAGCGTCTCGCTCTCGACTGGCTTGAAGGTGCCCGCCCCCACATGCAGGGTCACCTGCGTAGTCTCGATTTCTCGACTGTGCAGGGAATCGATCACGCTGGGTGTGAAGTGCAGCCCCGCGGTTGGTGCCGCGACCGAGCCGGTTTCGTGCTCGCTCGCGTAGGTCGTCTGGTAGTGCGACCGGTCGTAGTCCTCGCCCGGATCCTCATCCCGCGCCTTGCGCTGCGCCAAAATGTACGGCGGCAGCGGCGTGCGACCCAGCCGCTGGAGCACCTCAAACCCCGATTCACCGTTCGCTTCCACCCGCACCCGCCACGCGCCCGGTCCTTCAAGCTCATCCCGCTCGATCAGCTCGACGATCGTCGTGCTAGGCCGCCCGTCCTGATCGAGCAGGGCATACCGCTTGCCCGCCTGGGCACGCTTGGTCTTCACCATCGCGATCCACTCAGTTCCCCGCGGCTCTGGCGCATCGTGCAGATACAGCCCCTCGAACTTGCTCCCGGACCCAACCCGCTCGCCCAGCAGCCGCGCAGGGACCACCCGCGAGCGATTGAACACCAGCAGATCGTCGGGGGCGAGCAACCCCGGCAGCTCCCGAAACACACGGTGCTCAAGCCGCGATGGGTCGCTGCGCTGCACCACCAACAGCCGCGACGAATCACGCGGCTCGGCCGGTCTGGTCGCGATCAGCTCGCTGGGCAGCTCAAAATCAAGCTCATCGGTACGCATCCGTGTGCATCGTACGCAGCGTGCATGTGGCATCCATGCCACAGCCCGCATCTCCCGCAGCCGTCGAAACCGGAGATGACCGCCATCGTGCGCACAAACCGCGATATTCTCGGTCGTCGCGACCCGGCACCGCGCCTGCACCTTGCTGGGTGTCATGGGCGTTTCATCAGTCACATATTCGAATCCGTACGCATGGGGACTCCCCGTGCATGGAGCGCGTGTGCACCCGGATCGGGTGATTGTGCCGCAGCCCAAGCCGTTCGACGCCGCCCCAGGCGTGGTGCCCTATCACCGCTATCTGCAAGCGCAGAACCAGATCGCCCAGATCCAAGCCGATGCACTCAACACCGCCTGCCCGATCAAACGCGGCTGTGATTGTGTAGAGTTGAGCGACCATGCCCAATCGATGGCCCGCCTGCTGCCCAAGCTCGGCGAGGTGCTGCCGGTCACACCAATGGCCCAGCAGGTCACACAGATCGTCACGACCCAGCAACAGGTCGTGCCCGCAACAGGCCAAGTGCTCGATCAGTTTGCATGATCAATACTCAAGCAATACTCAGTCGTAGTCGATGCCCTGCAGACCGCCCTCGGTCCATCTGAATCGCATATTGAGCTCGGTCGAATCGTTGAATCCCCCCAGCGGGATCGGGTACGCATCGAGTGGGACATACCGTTGTCGCCAAACCTGACCGGGTTGGGCTGGATTCTCTGCGTCGTTCGCCTCGCCCGAAATCTGTGAGTTGATCGAGCCATCAAACATCAGTTTCTCAACAGCAGCGTGGTCGTAGGCGAACCATGGGAAACGCTTCTGTTCGCGATCGTGGTCTTCGTACATATGCACTTTTTGAGATGGGAACGCAACCTCAGTTGTCAGGCGTCGCCCGAGTTCGGGCGAGCCGAGGCTCGTGAAGAGATGCGGCGTGCTGGCGACAGGGGCATAGACATTGTTTGGGCCGTCTCCCTGCCATGCAAACGGAACAACCTCGTAACTTGAAGCAAACGCCCATCGTTGTCGCACCGCAATGATTGGCCAGTTCGGATCAGAGTCATACCCCTGTCGAGCTCCATCTGCATATGGCACACCGCTCCCAGAGTTGTATTCAAGCGGGCGTTCGTGCCATGTCAACACATTCTGATCGGCCGGGTCGATTCCGAGCGTAGATGAGTTGAAGATGTCGTTGTCATCAGCAGCGATGTAATCAAGCAGCACCAAGTGGGTGTAGCGTCGATGCGGAAGCCGTGCACTGGAGTTTTGAATCTTCGTCACCCCATCAATACGACCGGTTCGACGCATCAGGATCTCACGATTCTGCTCTGCAGCTGCCGCCTGGTCGCTGCTCGGATTACGAACCTGCCCGTTGGGTAAGGTGTAGGTCTCGCCCGCGCGCCAGGAATACGAGAAAATCCGATCTCCATTGTCCAAGGCGTATTGATCTCGGCTCTGCCCGATCTGCATCAAGTTGGCCTTGCTCATCTCGTTGTTTGATTCACCCCGCATCGTCCCCAGCGCGGGGGCGATCGTCATGCACAAGCAGCAGACAACCACAACGCTCACGAGCAGTTCGAGCAGGGTCATCGCGCATCGTGAGTGGGTAGGGCGGTTGGGCATATGGACTCTCATCAATCGAATGGACTCATGAACATCTCGCCTCAGCGAGCCGTGGGTGATCATGCTACCATACAACAGGCAAACAACCAATACAAACAATGCCAATATCGGCATGTTTCTCTGGGGACCACACACGATGCTGATCCGATCATCACCGGCAATATCAATTCTCATTCTGTTGTTGATGGCATCATCGTTCATGCTGAGCGGCTGTCGGCTTATGAACAAGGACAAGGGCAGCGAGGCTATGGCTGTGGAGCTTCAGAAGGCCCCGCCGATCCGGCTCGATGCCCTCGACAATCGCCACATGCTCGTCATGCAGGCCCACAACCCCGGCTGGACGATCGAACTCGATCGCGATGAACGCGGCAAGGACGCCTGGACCGCGTTCATCACCATCAAACGCCCCAACCCGGCGTTTATGTACCCCCAGCAGATCGTCGAAAAACGCCTGCTGACCGATATCGAAACCACCCAGACCCTGATCATCATGGCACGCCTGCTCGATCACGATCAGCCCGGAACCAGAGATCAGTACGCGCCACTCACGCCTGTTGACTCATTTGCGCCATGACCGGGGCGGACTCAAACCAGACACCAAGCCCCGGGGCGTGCACCGAGCACGCCCGCTCGCTGCTCGCGCTGACCCTGGTGCCCGGGCTCGGGCCTGTCCGCATCGCTCGGCTCATCGAATCGCTGGGTTCGATCGAAGCGGTGCTCGGCTCAAGCGCCGCACGCATCGCCAATGTCCCGGGCATCGGCTCCAAAACCGCGTCCAGCATCGCCGGCTCGCTGCATAACTCGATCAAGCGCGTTGACGAGCAGCTCGAACGCATCGCGTCATGCGGGGCTTATGTCGTCGCGATCGGTGACCCCCACTACCCGCAGTTGCTCGCGTCCACACCCGCCGCCCCCCCGATCTTGTGCGTTCGTGGCTGGCTCGATGTGGCGGCCGCACACAAGTACCCCTGTGCCGTCGTCGGCTCGCGCGATTGCAGCATCTATGGCGTCGAGCAAGCCGGGCGATTCGCGGGGGCGCTGGGCAGCGCCGGGGTCGCGGTGGTCTCGGGCGGGGCTCGCGGGATTGATACCGCCGCCCACCGCGGGGCACTCAACGCAAACGGATCAACGATCGTCGTGCTCGGGTGCGGCATCGCCCACGACTACCCGCCCGAGAACGCGACACTCTTCGCCGAGATCGTCGAACGCGGCGGCGCCGTCATCTCCGAACTCCCGCCAGACACCAAGCCCGACGCCAAGAACTTCCCGGCCCGCAACCGCATTATCTCCGGGCTCTCGCTGGGGGTGCTGGTGATCGAGGCGGGCACGCGATCGGGCGCGCTGATCACCGCCCGCCACGCGATCGAGGACCACGGGCGCGAGGTTATGGGCTTGCCGGGGCGTGTGGACTCGCCAAGCAGCGCCGGGACATTGGAACTGCTCAAGCACGGTGCGCATCTTGTGGTGGAACCGGGCGATGTGCTGTCGATCCTGCGTCAGGACGCTCGCCATCTCTATCAGGGCACGCACACAGCGCGAACAACCAACCCAGCCCGGGAGCCAACACCCCCGCCTTCGATCCCCGAGCCAGAGGGCGAGCAGGGCGCGATCCTGCGGCTGCTGAGCGATGCACGCACGGGTGATGAACTCGCAGAAACGCTCAATATTGACCCGGGCACGCTGCGCTCCCAGCTGACGATGCTCGAGATCCAGGGGCTGGTGCGTCGGGATGGCGCCCGCTTCGTTCGGGTCCGATAAGCCCGGTATTGGGGTTCAATCGACGCTTGTGCGCAAACACTGCGCCACAATTGTGTGTGCCTGTTCGGTTTATACGACCCCTGTTTGGGCTCAATTTGGGCGATAGCAGGCAATTGTCTTGTCGTCTGGTCCATGATCGGCTAAGATCACCCAAACAAACAGGGTCGAAATGCTATTCTTCTTGATGCTTGATACCCGATCAGAACAGGGACAACCCCGACAGGACTGCACGCACAAGCACAAGTTCTGTTCGACTGATCGAAAGCACACAAGACATGAGCAACAGCATCAGCACCCTGTTTCGACTTGGCCCCGGCGGCGACTATGTATCAGATTTTCATCCCAGCACGCGGCGCGACCACTGGCTCAAGGGCTTTGCGACCTGGTTCACAAGGGTCGAATCGGTCTCGACACAAGTCCAGCCCGTCTCGCGTGCGGAGATGATCGGCCTGCTGCAAGTCACGCAGCAGTTGATCGGACGACAACGCGATCTGCTGGGCAACGCCCAGCAAACGCTCGGGAGATTGAACCAGACGACGAGCATCTTGACCGCGACTCGCCCAGGGCGCGGCTATGAACCACTTGGAAAGGATGAGCGACATGAACCTCACACCCAAACAGCTTCGCATTCTGCAGTTGATCCGCGATTCGCGGATTCGCCGTGGCTATTCCCCAACGATGCAGGAGCTCGCCGACGAGATCGGCGTGAGCAAGGTGACGGTCTTCGAGCATGTCGAAGCGCTCATCAAAAAGGGCGCGCTGGTGCGCGAGGCGAACAAGGCACGCTCTTTATCGATCGCTGAGGGGATCTCGGTCCCTGATGAGTCGCGCCCGCTCAAGTTCCCGCTTGTGGGCAAGATCGCCGCCGGCTACCCGATCGAAAAGGTCGCCGATGCCGATGAGATCGACCTCGTCGAGTTCCTCTCAACCCTCGACGACGCGGGTTCGACCTTCGCGCTGCAGGTCGACGGCGAGTCCATGCGTGACGAGGGCATCCTCGACGGCGACCTCGTCCTGCTCGAACGCGCCCAGGTCGCCCACAACGGTGACCGTGTCGTCGCCCTGCTCGAGGACGGCTCGACCACCCTCAAAACCTTCTATAAGGAAGCGGATCACATCCGCCTCCAACCCGCCAACCCCGACTTTGAGCCCATCCGCGTCAAGTTCTGCCAGATCCAAGGCATCGTCAAGGGTGTCGTGCGGCGGTACTGATCTTCTGCTAGACTCGCGAGATCAAATCTGACCTCTCTCAAACGGCTGCTCTGTGTGGGCAGCCGCTTTTTATGCGCCACATCAGCTGCGATGGGCTCAGAATCGTTTGTGGGTCGGACGCTGGCTGGGGCCTTGGACGCCCATGATGGCGCGGAGCAGCGGGAGGTCACCCGCGCGGGTGAGCTTGAGGTTCAGCGGATCGCCCTCTACGACCACCACCGGCTCCCCGAGCCGCTCGATCAGCCCCGCGTCGTCGGTCGATGACAGATTGTCTTGTGCATAGGCCCGCAGCAGCAGCGCACGCTCGAACACCTGCGGTGTCTGGATCTGCATGAGATTCGAGCGATCGATTGTTTCGTGCACGCGGTGCAGCGGGTGCGTGGTCCCGACTCCCAAAATCGAAGCGACCGGGTCGGCGTTGCCTGTGTCCTCGATCTGGGCGGGGTCGACGCGTTTGAGCGTGTCACTGACAGGCGTGCCAGGGACGACGGCGGGATGATTCTTGGCGGCATCGAACACCCGATCGATCAGCGCCGGGTCGGTCGCGGGCCGCGCGGCATCGTGGATCGCGACATGGGTGCACGAATCATCGATCGACTCCAGCGCGTTGGCGACGGTCTGATAGCGGTGGTCCTTGCCGCCTCGCACGAGCGATGCGCCCAGCAGGGCGAGCCGGTCGGCATGGCGGAGCTGGAAATCAGCGAATGCGCGTTCGTCATGCGGGCCAGCGACGATAACCTGCCCCACCTCGTCGCGTGTGTTGAAGAGTTCGACGCTGCGCTGGAGCACCGTCTTGCCGCCCAGGTCCTCGTCGAGCTTCGAGCGGGGCGAGCCCAAGACATCGATCGCGTCGGAGGCGGCGTTGTAGCGGGCCGAAGCGCCGGCGGCGGGGATGATGACACTGATTCGCATGGATGACTATAGAAGGATCAGCGGCGCTCAGACCGTGAACACCCGCAGCACGGCGTCTGCGATCTCGTCGGCATAGTCTGACGCCGGGGCACGCAGCGAACCGCCGTTGATCAATCGCGGGATATTGAGCACCAGCCCGGTAAAGAGTGCGACAGCCAGATCGGGGTCCATGATACGGATCTGCCGGTTCTCCATGGCTCGGACGATGAAGGCGCGGAAGAGCACGCCCTGCTTGGTGTAGATCTCGCCGAGTGTTTCGGCCATGCGATGGGGCATGAGCAGGACATAGGAGAACGCCTCGGCGTTGTCGTCGAAGTATTGATAGGTGAGCTTGATCCAGCCCCGCACCGCGTGCTCGAAGGGGAGATCGGTTTTGATGAGCACCGCCTTGTCGCGAGCCATCTCTTCCACCACGCTGGTGTATGCCGAGCGGATAAGCTCGTCCTTATTGGTGAAATGTTTGTAGACCGCACCCTCGGTGATTCCGACCTCGCGCGCGATGGTTCGGATCGAGGCGCCGTCGATCCCCTCACGCACCCCGAGCCGGATCGCGGCCTGCTTGAGATTCTCTCGCGTTGAGCCGCGGGGGACAGGGCCCGGTGTGGGGTCCGTGTTTGGGATTGGGTCTGCGTTTGGGTTCGGGTCTGGTGTTTGCATGGATTCGCCGATCAGTTTGCCGATCAGGGGGTATTGTATCGGCTCTGGGTGATATACAGCCGTTTCCCACCTTTCCCGCATTGATTTCCCGGAGTCGTGCAGATAATGCTTCATATTCTGGGTTTTTCGGCATATCTTCGTATGCATGCCCCGAATAGGCGGCTACCAACACGACGGATGTGTCACGGAGGTTTTCGATGAGATTGTGTGCAGTTGCGCTTGCGGCCCTTGCGGGGCTTGCCCAGGCCGAACCATTTGTTTTCCAAGGTACCCTCAACGATGCGGGCATGCCCGCCGACGGGCTATACGACCTCGAGTTCGAGCTTTACAACGCCCAGACGGGCGGGACTTCTATCGGCACCCGGACGACGATCGACGACCTGACGGTCAGCGACGGCGGGTTTACAGCCGAGCTCGACTTTGGCGATGTGTTCAACGGCTCGCAGCGTTGGATCGAGATCCGCGTGCGGGCCGGTGATTCCGTCGGTGCCTATACCACGCTTTTTCCCCGCGCCAAAGTCGGCAACACCCCCCAGGCGAGCTTTGCCACCAAGGCGGGGGTCGCGGACGAGTTGAGCGATCCGTTCTGGACGGATCTCGCGCCGGGCGTGCTGATTGTCGGTGAGCATCAGGGGAACGATCAGGTCTTTGTCAACTATGACCGAGCGATCGAGTCGGGCGATGTGATGGTATTGCACACAGCCGCGAACGAGCCCGGCGGCATGACGATCTCGACCTGGGCCAACGGCATGCCCTATTACGGCTACGCGACGGGCGGGTTCTCACGGGCCAAAACCTACTACGATCCGATCACTGATGCCTGGGTCGTGAGCAAGGGCGGAAACGACCTGCTTGAGATCGATGACAACGACGATGTCATCATCACCAACAACCTGATTGTCAACGGCACGATCACCGCGTTGGGCGGCGGCGGTGGCGGCGGCACCATCTTGGGCTACAAGTCGTACACACCCGATTCGATCTTCCGAGATTTCGGGTTCGATCGTCTGTTCAATGCGTTCGCCGGCTCGATCAATGCCCAAGGCAGCAACGGCTACCTCCGCGCAGATGTTGATCTGCCTCATGGGGTCACGGTCACCAACATACGGGTCGAGTATGTCGACGCTGCCCCGGGCAGCGATCTGCGATTCGATCTTTGGCAGCGTGACATCACCAGCTTGAGCTACACGAGCACCGTGCTCGCGTCCTCTTCGGGTGCGAATAACAACATGGTGCAAGTGTTCGAGATCGTCCCAAACCCTCCGCTGGTGATCGACAATACGCAGTGCACCTACGGGCTGCGTGCGTTCACGACGAACAACAGCTGGCCCAGCGCTGGCAGCTTGGGGATCCGGGCGATCGTCATCGAGTATGAGCAGCCGCTGCCCTGAGCGTTTCGCCATCGGTCCAATCACACACCGGTTGACAAACCCCATGACACAGAAAAAGCCCGCACGGTTGTGCGGGGCTTTCTTGGATACAAGACAGGCTCACCGGCCCTTGGATCAAGGACAGCCGTTTGTGTAGGTGCTCATGAAGTCGAGCACATCGGTCATATCGAGTTGGAGATCGCCGTTCATGTCCGCAATCTGATCGTTGTCGATGTAGGACTGCACGAAGAAGCCCACATCAAAGAAGTTGAGGTCGCCGTCGCCGGAGAAGTCGGCAGGGCATGACTTGAGCCCACCGAAATAACGGCGTGCCTCGGTGAACGCTTCAGGGCCGATGGCGATGCCCATGTGGCGCCCGGGGATATCGTCTGCAGGCGGATGGATGCCGCCCCAGATGCGCGACATGGAAGTCTGATCGGAGGCGTCCTGATAGGTGGCCCACTGCAGCGTGATGTCCATTGAAGGCCCGTCCTCAAACACGAGGAACTCGTTCATCGGCGCTTCAAACTCGCCCATCCCGCCCGGGAAGAACTCACTGCCGGTGAGCAGGGTCATGATCTCGGCGGCACCACGCGAGTAGGTTGAGTGCCCCGAGACATAGCCGGGGAATGGCGGCGAGACAAAGCTTGGACGCTGGTATGGCCACCAGTTTTCTGCCAAGATCCAATCCACACCCGCAACATCGGTGTCTGGGTCCACAATGTAGTCTGGGCCTTTCCAAGCTTTGATCGCGATCTTGCCCTCGCTGCCGATGAGATG
The DNA here is from genome assembly GCA_965283805.1 of Phycisphaerales bacterium UBA1924. GTDB lineage: Bacteria > Planctomycetota > Phycisphaerae > Phycisphaerales > UBA1924 > UBA1924. The sequence continues at coordinate 1,866,003 of CBDIPV010000001.1, forward strand.
CTCATGGCGTTCGCCGGGCGCGGTTGTCTCCGCGGTGACGACCTCGATGTAGTCAGGAATCAGGTTGATGCCCTGCGGGTTGTAGCTGGGACCTTCGGGATCTGAGCACTGACCGAGATCGCACATGTGACGGATGGCTGAAATCGGGCGGACATAGTCGTAGTAGCCCTTTACAGACCAAGAAGCGATGGCAATGTCATGCATGCCGCCACCCAGAGCAAGGTATGATTTCACATCATATTCCAGATCGCCCAAGATCGGTCCCTGGCCCATGAAACGGTTCTCATGGAGCGGGTGATCCGTGACATAGTGCAAAATGGAGAACCAATGCCCGGGGGGAGTCTCCGAGTCAGGCCCATCGGCCCAGAACTCGGCGAGGATGCGTCCGTAATCGCCGCGGGGGACGATCTGTGGCTCGTAGGGAAGTCCGGTAGCGGGGTTGATGTCGTGACCGGGGCTCCAGTCGCCACCCATGAGCTTATCGTAATAATCCTGCTCATCCGCGACTGTCGGGAGCGGAGAGTTACCGAACGATGCTGGCGAGATGTCGATCATGACGCCGTCGCTGGGGTCAAGGTGCGAAGACCAGGTGACCACCAACTCATTTCCCCACTTGTAGCGGGAATCGCCAACCCCACCGAGGTAAGGCGGGTCGCTTGGGTCGTGCCAAACTCGCCAATCGTAGCCATCGCGTGGTTTAATCTGCAGGTCGAGAGCATTGAGCGAAAATGGCGTGACTTCGCCCCATTCGGGGCTGAGTGCATCGGGGAACCCGGTCGGGATCGGGTTGCCTGACTGGTCCACAAAGAACTGCAGCGCGAGCGGCTGCCAGCGGTTGGCATCGAGGATGTCGGGGTTGCCCGGGAAATCGGGCAGCAGCGGCGGGTTGACCGGCTCGTAGATCAGATTCGCGAAGTTCATCTGCTCGTTTGAACCGTCGCTGAGACCGAAGTTGATGATCGATTGGGCGACCCGGTTGCCCAGCGCGGCGGGTGTGTTGCCGGCGGTGTCGGTGTTGTTGATGTCGTATCCCAAGTCGGCCATCAGCGCGTCGTACTCGGGGAAGACGAAGGGAGCAGCGGGCGATGCCATGAAGCGATGACGCAGCAGGCGGTACATTGCATAGCTGATCGCCTCTTGGCGTGCGGCTTGCACATCGGCCGCGGTCATCTTTTCCTGATGAAGGATCTGATCGGCCTGCGCGTCAAACGCGGCCCAAGCGTCCCACATCGCGGCGCTGGTGTGGTAGAGGTTGCGGGCATGGACAGTTGGGCGGGCAAAGTCCTTGCGGATCGAATCGAGCAGGGCCTCATTCCACATGCGTGCGACCGAGTGGGTGATGCCACGCTGCTGGGCGAGGTGGCGGCGAACCGCCGTAGATTCGTGCTCCAGTGGAGCCATTCTGGTTGTTTGTGGCGCGTTGGTAGCACCGGTGCCGGACTTGGCCTGCTGCGCGAGCCCTGGCGAGGCCGCGAGGGCCAGGCCCGCGCAGAGCGCGAGTGTGGTCGTTGTATTCTTCATCATCTGATTCTCCCCAGAGATATGGTGTGATACGAGCCGTTTGCCTCAGGCCCACAGCATGGAGCCTTGCTCTAATCTACACAGTTTCACCCAGAATTCAATGCGAATTTCCCGGATCCTTGGAACCGATTTGGTTTGTGATCGTCCGCCGGGTTTATTGGGGCGCAGACCGGGTTTCTGGCCGCAGGAAGTAAACGCTTACTTTTGGGCCATTTGGCGTTTTGCACGGCTTGCTGATGAGCGTTGAACTCAGGTATGCCTCACGCGTATGATGATGTGGCGGGCGATGGTCGCTCGCTGACCAGTTGGGGCCGAAGCGGCATTCGACCGGGTCGGGAATGCACAGTGTGGCGTGTCGAGGAGCGTGTTAGCCTCGTAAAAAGTACGCAACTTTATATCTGCCGAACCGCAGTACGCACTCGCAGCCTAATACGGCTACGGATCACGGGCTTGATGCCTGATACGGCTCGTGATCACGATCATCAGGCTGGTCAACACCTGGCGCCTCTTGGGGTGTTGGCAAGGAGGTTTCGAGCGGCTGGACCAAAGCACAGGGCGTCATCTCCCGGTGTGAGGTCGAGATTAAACAGATGACTACACACGTAGAGGCGCTGCGCGGACGGCACCGGGACGGGGGTTCGATTCCCCCCGGCTCCACTTTTGAACGGGTCCTGTCTGGGAACGACAGGGCCCGTCTCTTTTTGCCCTGATTCCCTGCCCGGTAAGGGTTTACGCGAATGATTCTTCACTCTCGCTGCGAAGGGTTCGACTCGAGAGCTTGACTCGATAGCACTGCCTGCGTCCAAAGCTTCTGTGCGAGCGCTGTCCGATTTCAGGAACGATGGGAGCCGCAGGATGGCTTGAGACTTGGGCTCGGCTTGCGGGTCCGCTCAGCGTCGTGTGCGAACGACGATATGTAGAGATGTATAGATATGGATTGAATCGAACGCACGGGATGATCGCACTTTGCGATGCCCGCCGGGTTGAAAAATTGGTTTAGTCCTTGCGATCGTTGATGAGGGCGGTTCTGAAGGCATCTGCAAACCGATCGCAATGTTCGATCGTGTGCTCGGTGCTGATGTAGAGCTTGGTGCCCATCGGGTTGAGGAACATGCCTTGCTCGATGAGCGAAAGCATGATGCGACGCGATTTAGCCCGGTCACCTGCTCGGGTCGATCGGTAATCCGTGACGGGGTTGGGTGAGAAGATGAACTGGGCCAGCGGGCCATCACCGATCACCTGACCGCTCACGCTTCGTTCCTGCATGGTGTGCTTGAGTACACGGCGGAGATAGGCGCCTGTCTCGTGGAGATGCGGAAAGATCCCTTGCTGCTCGAGATGATCCAGCGCTGCCCACGCTGCCGCGCATGTGACCGGGTTGCCGCCGAGCGTGGACGCGGTCCAGACATATGGTTTCTGGTTGAGACGATCTTCTTTCACAATCGCGAGCAGCTCACGGTGGCCACCAAAGACGCCGATCGGAAACCCGCCGCCCAGCGCCTTGCCGTAAGCGACCAGATCCGGTATCACGCCGTAGTACTGCTGGGCGCCGCCGAATGCAAGCCGGAACCCGGTGACGACCTCATCGAAGATCAGGAGGATTCCCAGCTTGTCGCAGAGCGATCGGACCCCCTTCAGAAAACCCGGGGAGGGGGGGAGACAGCGGTGCAGCGGCTCGACGATGACTGCGGCGAGCCCGTGGTGATGTTCTGACATGATCTGCGATGTGGTCTCGATGTCATTGAACGGTGCGATGAGAATCTGGTCGGCTGCGCCGTGTGTGGTGCCGTGGCAGGATCTTTCTGGTACAGGGAATGGTTTGAGCTGATCAGGAAAGAGACTGGTGACACCGAGGTCGTTGGAACCGTGGTAGGCACCCTCGAACTTGAGGATCTTTTCTCGCCCGGTGTTCGCACGCGCGATGCGTGCGCAGTAGTGTGTGGCCTCGGTGCCTGAGGCGCAGAACCGAACCTGCTCACATGCGGGGCTGATCTCGATCAGTCTTTCAGCCAGTTCGAGTGATCGCCGGTTCACGCACGCGAAGTTTGCGCCCAACGCCGCCTGCGCGGTCGCCGCGGCGATGACCCGATCATTGGCGTGCCCGACTAGGGCGGATCCCCAGCCGATCGAGAAATCGATGTACTCGTTGCCCTCGGTATCCCAGACGCTGGCACCCTTGCCACGCTCGAGCACGACGGCAAGCTCGGGGGGGAAGTTGAACTCGCCATTGGACCCTGCGGGGAATGCTCGGATGCATCGCTGACGGGTGCCGGATATGGATGAGGCGGATGAGAGAACCGACATGCTGCACGCTCCTGGACTATTCGATGGAAACGAAACGATCGAACGAGAGCGGCATACGGACTTTGTCTGGCCCGGTGATCGCCAACTCGAGCGATTCTCCGCCGTGGTCTTCGAAATACTCGACGGTGATGGTGTGCAAACCCGGACGAAGATCGATGCTTGCGGACTCTTCGAGCGGGCCGTGCGAGCCGTCGTTGTCGATCAGGGTGCGGCGCCCGAGCTTGAGCCGAGATCCATCATCGGATTTCAGATGGAGCATGTATGTCCCCGATTCGTCGATGCGCAGCTGCGTGATGAAGCGGATCGCGTATTGATCCTCGCGGGTGTCGATCGTGGCCAACCCGACCTCCGGGCAGGTTCCCTCACGGATCGGTGTGAGCCGCTCAAAGTCGGGCAGTTGTTCCCAGCGTGGCTGCCCCTCGGGGGCTTCGAAATAGGTGTACCGTACCGGACGAGGCGAGTCGGTGCGGAGCAGTCGGTAGGTGTCGGTGGTCACGCGGCTCTCGCGCCCGCGCATGAACGCACGGGCGCGGATTGTGGTGGTTTCGTTGATCACAAGCGGCTCTGTATACACAGCCGAACGCTTGGTGGGCTCGCTGCCATCAATGGTGTAGGTGATGTCTGCGTTTGGCATCTCGCAGTCAAGGGTCACCACGACCTCGTCGGCCGCCAGCAGTGCGCCGGGGGGAAAGATCCGGGGGGCGGGCAGGTACGCGCTATCAACCCAACCACCGTTGGGCGCGCTGGTCATCGCTTCGGTGATCGGCTTGCCGATCCATGAGGGGTGCTGCTGCATGCCCAGCAGATAGGCGGCGGTGCACGCGGTGTCGTAAGTGTTGATGTCGCGTGAAATCTCGCGGCTGTTGGCGATGCCCGCCCCGGTAATGATCCAGGGGATCTCGAGTTCGGCCATGCTCTGCCCGCCGTGGGATTTCCCGACGCCTCCGTGGTCGGAGGTGAGGATCATGACCGTGTTGTGCCATGCGTGTTCTTCATCGATCGCCTCGATCATCTCGCCGATCAGGTCATCTGCCCGCTTGACGGCCTCGAAATATTCGGGGGTATGCCAGCCGCTGCCGTGGCCTGCGCCATCGACATGATCGATGTGGACAAAGAGCAGATCGGGTCGGTTGTATCGGAACTCCTCGACCGCGCGCTGCATGGTTTTCTCAGGGCCATCGGTGTCCGCGTTGACATCGACGATCTCTTGGTCGAACAGCTCACCGATGCCTCCCCAGTCGTAGACGACGCTGATCTTGGACTCGGGACGCTGGCGGCGCAGCTCAGAGAAGATGCTCGGGAATCGCCCCTGCGAGCCTTCCTTTGAGGGCATGATCGAGCGGCTCCAGACCCGCCAATCATTGGAGGTGATCCCGTGCTGGGCCGGGCCTGCGCCCATGATCATGGATGCCCAGTTGGGCGAGGAGGAGGTTGGCAGCACCGCACGGGCGTGAAAACTCGAAGCCCCTTGGGCGATCAGTCTGTTCATGTTGGGCGTGATGCCTTCATCGAGCCCGCGTGGGCTTAGGCCGTCGACTCCGATGATGATCACGGTCTGCACCGGCTGACGCAGATCATCTGCCAACGCGTGTGCGTTGAGAAGAAGTGCAAGGACGAACAAGATTGATCGCATGTGATGGAATCCTCTCTGTGCGATTGATGGTGGCCAGATTCTCAGACGCACCCGCCGAGGTATGCTTGGAGAAAGATCTGGACATCGAAGAAGTTGAACGCCTGATCGGCGTTCAGATCTGCGGCAGGATCACGGCTCTGGAATGCGACGAGAAACACAGAAGCATCAAAGAAATCGACCGTGCCGGGATCTCCCCCGAACTCTGCCGCGCAGCGTGCTGTAACAACAAGATTATCGATCGCCCACCACCAATCGTTCGCGGCATCGAGCATCGCAAACTCAAGTTCCATGCCCATCGCACCAGCGGGGTTTGGAACTTCGATGGTGACATGCTCGTTGGTGGAATCGGGGTGAAACTGGTCGCCCGCTTCACTCCGCCAGTCGAGCAAGGTGTTCTGCGTGCCGTTATCGAAGGAGACCCGGAGCTGTGCGCGTTGTAGATCTTCTGGACGCCAGCTCGAATCAAAGCTCACCAGCACGCTGCTGGCGCGGGCGGAGGACACATTGATCACGGGGGTGCGGAGCAGCGCATTGTATGGGCCGAGCGACTCTGGGTTGCCCAGGTCGTCCCACTCGTCGGGATCCGCGACCGCGATGGTTCCTTGTGCAGAAATGAACTCGCTGCGACGCTGATCCCCGCTGACACCGGCCCACCAATCCCGATCCGTGAAGGCCCACCCCTCCCATTCTGTCACGCCTTGACCGATCAAGCCGACACTGGGCACGCCCGAGTCATCGGCCTCCCAGCCGTAGGGAGGTGTATCGGTCCATACATCTTCTGCGGGCGGTTCGTCGATGCTCGGCCCGAGCGGGAGATTCTCGAAGTCTTCTTGGAACAGGGTGATGCGATTGTTTGCCGCTTCGCCGACCACCGCGACATTGTCGATCGCCCACCACCAGTCGTTGCCGGCATCTAGCAGACCGAATCGCAGCTCAAGTATCTGCGCTCCATCTGGCATCGGCAGGTCGAGAACGACCGTCTGATCGATGGCATCGGGCTTGAAGCCGTCGCCTTGCTGCGATTGCCAATCGGCGATGATGATCTCTGCTCCGGCGTCGAATGAGGCGGTGATGAGCGCGCGCTGGTTGTCCTCGGGGCGCCATGACGAGTGGAATGTGAGCTTGGCACTCGATGACGCGAGCATGGAAACATCGATGACGGGAGATTCGAGCCATGAGTTGAATGTGCCCGCGTCGTGCGAGGCATCATCCCACTCGTCTGGGTCGGCGATCGCGGTCGCCCCCGATGCCTGTGTAAACCCGGAGCGTCCCTGGTCGTCGGCGACGCTCGCCCACCAGTCCGGGTCTGCAAAGGTCCAGCCGCGCCATTCGGTCACGCCGCCGCCGGGCATCCCCGTGCGATCAACCGACCACCCACCCGGCGCCTGATCCGTCCAGACCTGATCGCCCGCGCCGCCCTCGTCTACACCGAGGCCGAGCGGGACACCATCGAAGTTTTCACTGAATGCAACGATGACTTCCGGGCAATCCTCGCAGTCGGTGTCGAGCCCGAGCCACCGCCCACCCTGTGCTACACAGATGCCCTCTCGCATCTGTGCGCAGATACCGGTCAGGAAGCAGCACGCCCCGGTCGGCGCGGGACCGGTCGTGAATGAGTATTCCGTGGACCAATCACTCCAAGCAAGCGCCGAATCGCGGTAGCGAACACGCCAGAAATAGGTTGTGTCACCATCGAGCAGCTCGATATTGACCTTGCTGATATCCGGATCATCGACCGTGTTGATGCTGAGCGAGCCGCTCTCGCCCCCTGCAGCGTCCTCGGGCATGAACCAGTTCTCGAAGCGGATCCACTCGCTGACCGCGGGATCGCTGTAGTCCCCGGCAATCTTTGTGAGTTGGAACTCGCTCTCGAGGTGCGTATCGCCGTCTTGATCCTGGAACGCTGTTGCACGCAGTTGAACCAGGTCAGGCTCGACCTGCGAGTTACCATCGGGAGGGATAAGCGGTGATGGCGTTGCGGGCAAAGCGTTGTAGCGGCGGATCGTGATGTCGTCCATCACTTCGTTGTCACGCTGGACGAAGTTGTTGCCGCGGTTGATCCGACGCAGGCGAAACTTGGGGTCATCGCCCGCTTCGACCTCCATCACAACAAAGCCCCATTCAGGGAAAACACGCTGAAACTCGTCGTAATCGACATCGCTCTGGTCCCAGTAGTCGATCCCGCCCTCTCCGGACGCGACATTCACCCAGAGGTGGTTGTGGTCCTTGCTCTGGCCCCGCTCGTAGGCGTGCGTATGGCCGAAGAAGTGAATGGAGGGCTTGCCCGAATCCGTTGAAAACCGCTCCATCCTTTCGATCACCAGCCCGGTGTACGGCGTGTTGCCCGGTGTCCAAATGCCCGATAGATGCGGGTGGTGCAGCTGCGCGAACACGAAATCGATATCGTCATTGATCGCAGCATCCGCGAGCACGCCGTCGAGCCAGTCGAGTTGGGTCTGGATGCGATACGGGGTGTTGCTGTCCAGGCCGATCAGGCGGATGTTGCCGTGGTCCTTGTACCACCAGTGCTCCTCGAACCCGGGCGTGCCATTCTCTGGGAGTTTGAAATAATCAAAGAACCATTGGGCATCCTGCTCATGGTTGCCGGGCACAGGATAAATCGGCACATGCTGGTAGAGATTCTGAGTTTCGTCGAAGAACTGTTCCTTCCACTGCGCGTAGTTGGAACCCGTGGACACCAGATCGCCGGGTTGGATCACGAAGTCCAGCTCATCATGAAGCACAGGGCCGAACTCCTGCTGGACGAACGCGATGATGCCATCGTTGATGGTGCGTGTGTGCATGTCCGAAATCGGTCCGCCTTGGGTGTCCGAGAGCGCGGCGAAGCGGAACGAGTCTTCGGCGCTGATCTTCGCTGGCGTGCGGAAGCTGAGCACCGCGCTGACTACGCTGCCAGCGCCCACGCGGTAGTAATAGACCGTGTCGGGATCAAGCCCGCTCATCAACGCATGATGAATGCGGGCACCGCTCTGGCTGGCGCTGGACGAACCTGTTGCGCTCCGACCCAGTTGCGTGCTCGTTCCGTACTCAACCACGCTCGGCGTGAGCGCTGTTGTTTCCCACATGACCCATACACGGTCAGGGCTGGCGTCCTGGAGCACCGGGCCAACCCGGATATCCTGAGCCTGAGCCGCACTGCAGGCGAGCATAAGACAGATGAATAGTTTTACAGCGTATCGCATGCATATGCCTCTTGGAGTGTCATGTATCCAATCTCATGTATCCAGGCAGATCTGGTCGCGGGACAGACGATCGATCACGGCCCTTCGTCTTTCCGCATAGGCATCTCTGCATATGTGGGCACTTTGAGCTTCTCTGGGTCGATATCGCGTTCCCGCAAGATCTCGTCATAATCAGCCAGTTGCTGTTCGTACCCGACCAGGATCGATGACTTCTCGCCTTTTCGTGTGCGATTCGCCTCGGCGACCTGGGCAGCGAGCATCTGCCGCATCTGGATCAACTCTTCATCCGGCAAGGATTTGACGATGCTGCGCAGATCATTGCTCGTGACCTCGTCTCCGCCGGTGAGATACACACCGGCCGTGACCAGGGCGGCCAAGATGGCAACGCAGGAGATTACTATTTTAAAGTATTGGCTTTTATCCATCACAATCCTAGCTTGTTCGAAACACAGCTCACAAAGACGAACTCTTACGGCTGATCATCGACATCAAGATCATCGAAATCGCCTGAGTAGTGGTACCGGAGCTTTGGATCGCCCTCATCGGTCACTTGGTCGCGGTTGAACTCCTCAACATGCCCATCGGCGAACATGGCGTGACAGTTCTCGTTGTGACGGAAGTATGCGTCCTTCCAGAATGACTCCAGGCCCCCATAGTTGCTGTCATACTGGCTGAGCCCATCGAGTGCGTCGTTGCCGGTCTCCATCGCATGCTCGAAGGCGTCTTGGAAAATGATCATGTCATTGGGGCGCGCAATCTGGCTCAGCGGACGCAGGTACGGCACGGAGGATCGCACGACCACGCCGCCACGTCCTTGGACCTCTTTGGATCGCGGACGCCAGATGCCTGTTTTCCACAGCGGGTCATTGGGATCGTAACTTGCGCTGTTCGTGCTTGGGTGCAACGCGTTGAGGCCGTAGGACTGGTATCGCTGAGTCTCGTAGATAAAATCGAGATCTGTTCCCCAGTATGGGTATGGATCCATGATACTGAAGTTTGGATCTTCCCAGACCTCGAACGCATCGTTGATGTACTCATCGTACGCCACTCCCCAGTATGCAAACTCGTCTTCCATGTCGAACCGCACGCCGTTGAGATCAAACCTTGCGCCGTAGTTTTTGCGTTCGTTCCCCCACCCTCGATTATCCTCGCGGTAGAGGTTCATCGCAAGGTTGATAGATCGCATGTTGATCTTGCACTTGATCGTCTTGGCCGCCTCACGCGCTTTTCCCAGCGATGGCAGGAGAATGCCGATCAACAGGGCGATGATCGCAATCACGACCAGCAACTCGATGAGGGTGAAGGCCGTACGGCTCGCTCGCTGATTCATGCATTGGTCCATTTTTCGCATCGTTAGCTCCCTTGTGGTTTCCTGCGCTGGCTCGGGCTTATGGCTGTTCAAAGTCCCCCGCGCCGGTTTCCCGGCGTGGGGAAGGTGTGGTTTCAGTTCTTAAGAATCAGGGGCAACCGGTACTGAATGCCTGCAGGAAGACCGAGACATCGAAGAAGTCGAGCACGCCGTCGCCGTTGAAATCAACGACGATGGGGTTGTCCACGACGATTCGGATCGAGTTCTCTGAGTCCTGAGATCCGGCTGCGTTGTTCGCGATCGCCTTCACCCAGTAGATCCCGTTGGGGATCCCGGGTGTCTGGTAATCACCGGCACTGTTTGCAGTGCTGCTCTGGCGGATGTCCGTAAAATCGGCATCCTTGGCGAAGACGACCGTGTAGTCGTCGGCACCCGCGGCTTCGCTCAGGTTGATGACCGGACGACCGGTCTCGTTGAACACATCCGCGGCGATGAAGCTGTATCCCGGTGTGTTGGTTGGCGTGCCGTCGCGCTCGCCGGTGACCTGGATGGTATCGACGGCCCACCACCAGTCGTCGCCTCCGATGTATGCGAACCGAAGTTCCATGGTCGAGGCCGCAGGGTTGTCCAGATTGAGGCTGACGATCTCGTTGGTCGCGTCGTCCTTAAAATCCGGGTCGTTGCTGTCGCTGACCCAGCTGAGGACCTGCTGCCATGATCCGCCGTCGTAACGGACTTCGAGCACCGCGGCCTGATCGTCCTCGGGGCGCCATGATGAGAAGAACGAAATGTTCACGCTGCCCGGCGTCACGCCGGAGACATCGAACGCTGGTGTGGACATCATGGTATCCATGAGGCCCTGCCCGTCAGGATTCACGCCGTTGGCGTCGTAGTCGTCCCATTCGTCACCGTCCGCGATGGCGACACCGCCACGCGACAGGCCGTTCTCGCTGGGTTCGACGAAATCGGTACGGTCTTGGTCGCCGCAGGTAAACGCCCACCACCGTCCATCGGCGATGTTCCAGCCCTGCCATTCGGTCACGCCGATGCCGGGCAGATTGAAATCAACAGTCCAACCCGTGGGGAAGTCTGGGGTCCAGACATTGTCCTGCACGCCACCCTCGCCGGTATCGATGCCTTCCTCGACATTCATGCCCAGGGGGATGTTATCAAAGTTCTCGAAGTAGAGGACCTGTGATGACTGGGCGTTGGCTACGGCGCTGAGGCCGCAGACCGCGATCAGACCACCGATGATCTTTGTTTGGTTCAGGTTCATTGTTCATATCTCCTCTCCGGTCGACCTCTGCGGTGACCGGATCATGATTCAGTGTGTTCAGTGATTCAGACGGTTCCGATTCCCAACTCATCCGCCCTTGCTAAACAGCGAGAGGAAGCGCGAGACATCGAAGAAGTCGAGATTGCCATCGGTCGACAGATCCGCAATGCAGGGGTTGTCCACACCAATCCGCATGGCCTGCTCACTGGTGCCGAGACTGTTGCGAGCGACAACCTTCACGAAGTACGCACCCGCGGAGAGGTCTGTCGGCGCTGTCGTGAGCGAAAGATCGGAGGTCACCTCGCTGAGCACGACATCGTTGAAGTCCGCGTCATTGGCGAAGATCACTTCATAATCGATCGCGTTGAGTGCCTGGGTCCAGCTCACCGGCACCTCGGTGGTGTCGTTGAACATGTCAACCGCCAGGATGAAGCTGCTGGGGGGATCAACCGGATCGCCGCCCTGACCGGCTACCTGGATGTTGTCGACCGTCCACCACCAATCGTTGGTCGCGTCAAACATCTCGAACTGAATCTGCATCGATGTTGCCCCTGCCGGGTTATCGATCATCAGCTCAACTGTTTCGTTGGTCGCGTCGTCCTTGAAGAACGGCGAGGCGCTGTCGGAATCCCAGAGCAGCACCTGAACAAACGGACCGCCGTCGAACGAAACATTCACCGCGGCCTTCTGTGTATCTTCGTCACGCCAGCTCGAATCAAATCGCAACTGAACGGTGTTCTCAGTGACCCCATCCATGCTGATCATCGGTGATGTAAACCGTGTGTTGAACACACCTGTGGAATCCGGATCGATCCCGAAGGGGTCGTAATCATCCCATTCGTCGGGATCGGCAACGAGCACACGCCCTTCACCCTTGTCGAACTCTTCGCGCTGCTGACCATCAGCCGAGAGCCAGAAATCCTTGGCCACGACACTCCAGCCCTGCCATTCTGCCGCGCCGACACCTGGAGGTGCAGGGACGCTGGGACCGTCACCGTCCCAGTCGTACCCGAACTCCTGAGTCCACCCGTTGTATGTCCACTCCCCATCGAAGGGGACATTGGCGAAGTCGCCGCAGTCGATGCTTGCGGGGACCGGTGGATCGCCGCATTCGGTGTTCAGGTTGTCGCCGCCACAGATGACGCCATCACCCAGGAACGCCTCGAGCACGCAATCGAGCGTGCCCGTAAAGACCCCTTCTTCCTGGTTCACGGTGAGCGGAAATGACTCGAAGTCCTCCGCGTAAATCGTCACCAACGGTTCACCCGCGACGGCCGATCCTGCGCCGGCGCTGAGCGCCGCGAGCATGATCGCATAGTTCGTCTTGATTGCCATGTGTGATCTCCAATCTCCGGTGTCATTGCCCGTCGGGACACCGCACGCTGCTGAGCGCCCAAGGGCATGTGGCGCTGAGCATACACATCGCAGCAGACAATTCTCCCAACGCGCACAGCATACGAAGCCACTTAACAAACAATTGATCCTGCGCTCACATTTCCCACGGTTACATGTCATCATTCTGTAAATGCAAAGAATACATGAAGCAAATATTTCGACGCTCTCCCAGTCACGCGTCAGCGATCTCCGGAGAAGGCATAAACCAGACGGGTTGCACACAGCTTGCCCGGGAAGCAACAGTTGATACGGAAATGCTTTCATACAAGCTCGATATGATTCATTGCTGGGCCCGATTGTGTAGCCGTGCAGCCCGACGCAACCTGACGCTGCGTACATAGATACCCCCAAAGCCGATCGCCCGGCGCTGAACCATGGTCATTCAAAAGGCAACTACATGTTTAATATTAAGATTGTCATCCATCACACATTCCCCCATCAAAATCACCCTGAACACGGGGCCATTGGATCATGGTTCTGACAATTGTTAAGACCGCCGATTCTCATACCGATCGTTTAAGACGGTTTACGATTCAGGTGCGTATGCCCGAGACCCTGTGAGCCCTCTGCACCGCATGCGCCTGACCGATAGGCCCATGTGTGAAGAATGTGTGTGCAAACCCAGCGGCATCCCCCAGTAGCTGACACCGACCAATATCATCGATGATCTGCAGCAAGGACAACACATGACCCGCATCACCGAAGGCGATCAGAATCTGAGTGATCAGCGGCTGAAATGGCGGCACGAGCAGCAAGACAACACCGTCGTTCGTCGAGATGCGCAGCTCTATTATCACCAAGTACTCTCCACCCCATGCCTCGATCAGATCGTGCATGCGCAAGGCCCATTCATCTACACCGCATCGGGTCAGCGACTCCTCGATTTTCACGGCAACTCCGTCCACCAGCTCGGCTTCGGCCATCCCGCCGTCATAGCAGCGATCGAGCAGCAGATGCGCACCCTCCCCTACTGCACACGCCGATATACCAACGATCGCGCTGTGGAACTCGCCCATCGCCTCGTCTCGTCCGCCCCCGGCCAGCTCCGCAACAACGCACGGATATTGCTCACCCCCAGCGGCTCAGCGGCCGTCGGCATCGCCATCAAGATCGCCCGCGCCTGCACCGGCAGGCACAAGACCGTTGCATTTCACGACGCGTTCCACGGCGCGACCCTCGATACAGCCGCCCTCAGCGGGCAGGATCTCTTCCATCGCGGCATGGGCCCCTTGATGCCCGGTGTCATGCATGTTCCTCCGCCCGCAAACCCAAGCTGTACGATGTGCAATAACTCAAAGTGCAACGACGCATGCGCTGAACCAATCGAACAGCTCCTCACCAAGCACGATGTCGCCGCGGTCATCGCCGAACCCATCCGCGCCACCACCGTCCGCGCCGCCACCATTTCCTACTGGAAACGCATCCGCGAAGCATGCGATCGCACCGGTGCGCTGCTGATCTTCGATGAGATCCCCACCGGGCTGGGCCGCACTGGCACGCTCTGGGCAAGCGAGCACACAGGCGTCACGCCCGACCTCATGGTCATCGGCAAAGGACTAGGCGGCGGGGTTTTCCCCCAAGCCGCCGTCATCGGTCGCAGTGACCTCAACGATACAGGCCCCACACCCGTACGCGAGCTGGCGCTCGGGCACTACACACACGAGAAATCCCCGGTTGGCTGCGCTGCGGCGCTCGCAACCATCGACACCATCATCAACGAGCAACTCGCTCAACGCGCGTACACGCTGGGCCAAAGCTGGAAGCAGGATCACGAATCCCGGCTGATGTCACTGCCGGGTGTCAAAGCGGTCCGCCAAGTCGGGCTGATGCTCGCGGTCGAAATCGACGACCCGGACCACGCCGACCGCGCGATGTACCACGCCCTACGCAACGGCCTGAGCTTCAAGGTCGGCGGGGCCACAACACTGGTCCTCTTCCCACCGCTCAATATCGAACTTGACCTGCTCGATGAAGCAACGGATCTGCTCATCAAAGCCATCGCAGGAACCCATCAGGAAAGCACAGAAAGCTTCACCTGATCTTTGCACCACCCTTTGGTGCTGCCCTGTGCGCATCGGATATCGTCGTAACATTCGCACCACTTCGTCGTGCGCTCGTTCAGCGCGACACAAAGACGAGTAGATCATGATGCACAGATTTCTTTGGGCGCTCCCGGTCGCCGCCATTGGCTTTGCCTCCCCCGTGGACGCAACGGCCATCACGCAGCAACAGGACTGGACCCCGGCCAACACCGCCGGCGATCAGACCAGCGGCGTGCTCCGCTTCCAGATCTTGGACCACGAGGGCAACCCCGCCCCCGCGCGGCTCACATTCATCGCCCCCGACGGCTCGCGCCCTCAACTCTTCCCCAGCACTCAGGCCCGCCCCGATGAACTGGCCGTGCGACACAATGTCGTCTATACGCTCTCGGGAACCGGCGCCATCACCGTACCTGTCGGGACCTACACCGTCTGGGCATCACGCGGGCTCGAATACGAGATCGAATCACGCAGCATCGACATCACGACATCGAGCGAGTGTATCTGGACCCCACGCCTCGAAAGAGAACTCGAAACAACCGGGTGGGTCAGCGGCGACTTCCACCTGCACACCCTGACCCACTCAGGCCACGGCGACTCCAACATGCCCGAGCGCGTCATCTCGTTGATCGGCGAGGGCGTCGAGTTCGCCGTCGCATCCGACCACAACCACAACACAGACTACGAACCCACGATGCGCGACCTGGGTGTTCCCCATGCCCTTCGGGCCGTCGTCGGCAACGAAATCTCCACACCCATCGGTCACTTTAATGCATTTCCACTCTACGCAGACAAACCAATCATCGATCCCGAGATCCACGACGGACACGAACTCTTCAAGCTGATCCGTGAGCAAATCAACGACTTTGGAACGGTCCCGGTTGTCCAGGTCAATCATCCACGCTGGGGGGGCATCGACTACTTCGGGAGCTTCGATCTCGATCCGATCACCGCCACAACACCGGACGCCAAGTTCTCCTACGACTTCGACTCCGTCGAGATCTTCAACGAGAACGAGGGATACGGCTACATCGACGCCGACGAACGCGACATCCCAATCGGCTCAGGGTCTTTCAGCGTTCTGCGCGACTGGTTTAACCTGCTCAACCGCGGGCATCGAATCGCCGCGGTCGGAAACAGCGACAGCCACGATGTCGCGTCCGAAATCGCCGGCTGGCCCAGAAACTACATCGCAAGTTCCACCGACACGCCGCACGAAATCGATCCAGCCGAGATCGCAGCCAATATCCGCGCCAAGCGTGTCTACACAACCTACGGGCCGATCGTCGACTTCAGCGTCAACGCCGTGCAGATGGGCGGCGACGCCAATGCCATGCCCAGCACCGAACACCAACGAGATGCCGGGTGGGTCGATGTCGCGATGCGTGTCCGTGTGCCATCATGGATCGACTGCGACCGCGTGATGATCGTCGTCAACGGCGAGATCGTCAAAACAATCGATGTCAGCGATCAGACCGGGGTCCTCCGCCTCGATACGACCGAACGCATCGAGCTCTTCGCCGACAGCTGGGTTTCGCTCCTCGTCGAGGGCGACGACCCGCTGGACCCCATCGTCCATACCCAGGGACGCCCGATCTACCCGTGGGCCGTACTCAACCCGGTCTGGGTCGATGCCGACAACGACGGCACCTGGACCGCGCCTATCGAGCAGGCCAAACAGAACCTCTACACACAATCAGCAAAGCAGGTCCGCGAGGGACTCATCAACAAACCCGCATCAGCATGGGAAACCACCCTGATCGCAGCCGCCGAGTCAGTAAGCTTCCACCAGGATCTCATCCGCGAAGCACTCCGCCACGACTCCCGACGGGTCCGCCTCGCGGCTACAGGCGCACTCCAACACCAGCTTGAGCGTCTTGCATCACGAGGCAATGATCTGAACGAATCACAGCAGCGATTCTGGATCGGTGCCCTCCGCGACACACTCGCGTTGTCCGCCGACGACCAGCACCTGCGTATGCGCTTGCTCCTGGCGCTTAAATCCGCCGGCGACACGCAGGTGCAGCGCGACGCGCTCGCGATGCTCTCGAGCGAGAAAGAGCGAGCCAAACTCCGCAACGGCTATGACAAGATGATGTCCCAGCTGATCTCTGGTGCGTTCATCAACGACTGGAGCATCGCCGGCTTCTTCGATGCACCGGCATTTGGCACACTCCAGCCCGCCCTCACACCCGCTGAGATGAACCCAACCTCCGAGCAACTCGGCAAGGGCAGAGACGACAGCACCATACAATGGGTCCAGGCCAGCGCCGATGACAACGGCTATATCAATCTCCGCGAACTCCACGAGAGCACCTCACCGGACAACGCCATCGCCACGGCCCGCGCCTGGTTCGTTTCCGACGGCTCCGAAATTGCCTACACCTTCGGAGCCGACGACGCCTCGCGCGTCATGCTCAACGGGGAGGTGATCTACGAAGAGCACACCAGCCACAGCGCTAACCCGCTCCAGCACATCGGCACCATGCAACCACAGCCCGGGATCAACATCATCACCGTGAGCGTCGAGAACGGGTCGGGCGGTTACGGCTTTTACCTGCGTTTCTTTGACCAAAAGGCCGTCGACAGCGTTACAGCCACACCACCCAACACCCTCTCCGAGTAAAGCCGATGAACACATCAAACCACAATCTCCAGCTTGTCATCTTCGACATCGCAGGCACCAGCGTGCGTGACGACGGCTTTGTCGAACGCGCCTTCCTCAGCGTCTCACAGCATCACCAGCTCGGGCTCAACGCCGCCTGGATCAAGCCACGCATGGGTGTGCACAAGCTCGCCGTCATGCACGAAGCGCTCGAACATTCCAGCACCACAAAGGACACCACGCCCGAGCAACTCGCTGCGGAGTTCGAGCAGGCCATCGACCGCGAAGTGCAATCCGGCAACGCCCCGGCCATGCCCGGCTTTCTCGAGCTCTTCAACGATCTCCGCAACGCCGGAGTCAAGGTCGCGTTCACCACCGGTTTCTCACGCACAACAGCCGAGACCGTCCTCAAAGGGGCTGGCATCAGATACGACACGCTCGTCGCCTCCGATGAAGTAACAATCGGCCGCCCAGCACCGGACATCGTGCTCGAAGCCATGCGTCGCGCGGGGGTCGAGGAGACATCTCGAATTGCCGTCATCGGCGATACACCAAACGATCTGGGCAGCGCCATGAACGCCGCGGCCGCACTCGCCATCGGAGTCGGGCACGGCACCCACCGACTCGAAGACCTCGCCGATCACCCCCACACCCACCTCGCCGCCAACATGATCGCCCTGCGTGACATCCTCGCCCAGCATACAACGATCCCGAGCCATGAGCACGCCCATGGCTGATTGCGACACGCTCATCGTTGGAGCGGGCATTGTCGGCCTCGCCACCGCCGTCGCCTCGCTCCGCCAAGGCCGGTCCGTCACCATTGTCGACCGTCACCACAGCCCCAGCGGGGCCTCCATCCGCAACTTCGGCATGATCTGGCCCGTCGGGCAGCCGAGCGGACCATTGCTCGATGCGGCCCTCCGCTCGCGAGAGATCTGGCTCCAGCTCGCGAAAGATGTTGGGTTTTTCTGCGAGCAATCCGGCTCGATGCATGTCGCCTATCGCGAAGACGAACTCGCCGTGCTCCGCGAGCTGGTCGATGCAGAAGGACAATCGCGGCAACTCACCTTGTGCACGCCCGAGCAGGTCCGCGAGATCACACCCGGCGTCAACCCCGACGGGCTTGTTGGCGGCATGCACTCGCCGCTGGAACTCAATGTCGAGTCACGCACCGCCATCGGCCAGATCTGGGACTGGATCCGCGCCCAACCAAACGCTCGCCTCATCACTGGGTTTGAGGCCGCACGAATCCAGCCCAACCGCGTCGAATCCACCGACGCCCGCGTACTGCACGCCGATCACATCTACCTCACCGCCGGCCACGACGGCGTCGTCCACTACCCAGACCTCTTCCCCCACGACCGCTTCGTGCCCTGCAAGCTCCAGATGATGCGCACCGTCCCCCAGCCTAACGCGTGGCGCATGGGCACCCACATCGCCGGTGGCTGGACCCTGCGTCACTATGCCAGCTTCGCCGACTGCCCGTCTCTGCCAGCACTCAAACAGCGTATCAGCGACGAACAGCCCGAGTTCGATACCCACGGCATCCACATCATGCTCAGCCAGCACTCCGCGGGTGACCTGGTGATCGGAGACTCGCATACTTACGCCGACGACATCACACCGTTCGACGACGAACACATCGACAACCTGATCCTGCAGCACGCCAAGATGCTCGTCAACGCACCCACATGGACCATCGATCAACGCTGGCACGGCATCTACCTCAAACGCACCGATGGCAAATCGCTCCTCGTCCGCCACCCCGAGCCGGGCGTGACCATCATCAACGCCCTCGGCGGCGCGGGCATGACGCTGTCTTTCGGGGTTGCTGAGCAGGTCGTCAGCAGCGTTCACCAGCAGCACACAACGCAACCAGTTGTGCAGGAAATCGGCACATGATCAACCAATCCATCGCCGTTGCTGTTTCCCTCCTGACACTCACCGCAGGGGCGCACCCCGACCACGCGCCGATCGCTGATTGGAACCTGATCCCCGACTACCGCCTCCCCGGGTCGGGCGCGATGGCCATCGTGCCCCGCGAAAACCAGCCCACCCCGCAACCCGGCGTGCTCGCGCTGGACACACACCCACTGCTGCTCTTCGGAGAACAGCCCACAGAGCGACGCACCCACCTGCTCCCAGACGCGGACCTTCAAGCACGCGCGTTCACCATCGAGTTCTGGCTCCTAGACCATGTCAACCAGCCCGTCGGCTCGCTGCTCGCCGTGCGCGACACGCAAACCGGCGAACCCGTATGGTCGCTGGGCTACCACAACAAACGCATCCACCTCCAGGCCGCCCGAGCCGGCTTCGCGGATGCATCCATCACCGTCAGCGATATGCCCCGCGGCTGGAAGAGCTACTGGCACCACATCGTCGCCACCCACGACGGCCGCACCCTCACCCTCTACCACAACGCCCAGCTCGCGGGCACGCTCGAAACCGGACCCATCGAGTACCCCGACGCCGCGCTCGATCTCGAACTCGCCGGATACATGAACAACGAGCCGTTCATGTCCATCGAGAACCTGGTCAAAGGAATCCGGCTGTTCGACTACGCCGTCGATCCACAGGCCATCGGCTCGATGCTCGAGGAACGCCAACTCCTGGTCGAACAAGGCGAACTCATCCCAGGCAGGATGCATTTCAACGCCGGCCCCTACCTCCACATGGCCACCACCGAATCCATCAACATCGTCTGGGAAACGCCCCAGCCAAGCACCGCTGTCATCGAATACGGCACAAGCGTCCCCCTGCTTCACACGCTCACGCTCGATGAGGCGAACACCATCCACGAGGCCACCCTCTCCGGGCTCACGCATGACACGCCCTATTTTTACCGTGTGAAAGCGACATCCGGAGATGAAACGATCGAAACCGGTATCCTCAGCTTCAAGACCGCCTCACCACCCGGCGAGCCGATCCGATTCGCAGTGATGGGCGATCCAGAAGCACGCCCGCACATCAACGACCGCCTCACCGGGCTCATCTGGAACGAACGCCCGGACTTCATGCTCCAGCTCGGCGATCTCACCGACGGCGGCAAGCAGCCCAACAAGTTCCAGTGGAACCACGAATACTTCTTAGGGCTCACCCAACTCAACAGCCGCCTGCCGGTGTACCCCGTTCCCGGCAACGGCGAGAGCGACCTCTACTGGTACTCCCGGTACCACAAGCTCCCTAGCCCCGATACAAAGGGCGAGGGGTACTACACCTTCACATACGGCGACATCCAGTTTTTTATGCTCGATTCCAATCGAAGCAACGACGACTTCAAGCCCGGCGGGGCACAGTTCGAGTGGCTCAGAGCCCAGCTCGAGCAATCCACCGCAAAATGGAAGATCGCCGCCCACCACCATCCGACCTACACAAGCGATGAAAACGACTTCGGCAACACCTGGGAGACCACAAGCCCCCTGGGCGATCTGAGCGTCCGGCGCATCACCGATCTCTACGAGCGATTCGGGGTCGATGTGGTATTCTTCGGCCACCTCCACACCTACGAGCGCACGCTGCCGATCCGCGACAACCGCCCCGACCCGACGGGCGTGGTCTACATCCAAGCCGGCGGCGGCGGTGGCAACCTCGAAGACTTTGCGCCCACCCCCAGCTGGTTCTCCGGAAAGACCCACCGCGGCCACCACTATCTCATGTGCCATCAGTTCGGCGACACGCTGGAAATCCGCATGTACAACGACCAGCAGGCCCTGCTCGACATCTTCACCATCGAGAAGTAAGCCCCGGCTCACACGAACCGGCGAACGATCCACGAGCAACCAAAGTCAATGACCGACACCAGCACGATGATGATCAGCATGATCGTCGCCACTTCCTGAAACTGGTACGACTTGAGCTTGGCATCGATCAGGAACCCAACACCCCCGGCCCCGACCAGCCCAAGCACCGACGCCGAACGAACATTGCTCTCGAACCGCAGCAGCGTCTGGCTGATCACGATCGGAAAGACCTGCGGCAGCACGGCGAACGAGATCACATGCGCCGAAGGCGCACCGCTCGCCTGCACACCCTCAACCTCTCCCCGCCCGATGGTGTCCAGCGCATCGGCAAACACCTTGCCCAGCACGCCAAAGGTGTGCACCGCCAACGCCAGGACCCCCGCGAACGGCCCGAGCCCGATCACCGAAACAAAGATCAATGCCAGCACAAACTCGTTGAACCCCCGGCACGCATCGAACCCCCGCCGCGTCAGGAACGCACCGAGCCGCCTGCCCACACGATGCAGGACCGAGTTCCCGGTGCTCAGGATCTCCAACGAACGCTGCGAGGCCAGCAGCGACACCGGCAACGCCGCCACAAACGCCAGCAGCGTCCCCCAGATCGCGATGGCGATCGTTTCAAGCGTCGCATCCATATAGAGCATCACCGATTCGCGATCGGTCACGAGCGGAAAGAACCCCCCGCGCCGCTCTTGCTCTGCCCGCCGGGCGCTGCGCAGCACGCGCCGCTCCCACTCCTCATCGGTCAACGCCGACCGGAGCTGCTCGGATCGCTGCATAACCAACGCATCAAAGCCCTCGGGCGCAGGATCGTTGCGTTCGAGTTCCAGCTCTGTCCGGACCTGCCGCTCGGCATCTGAGCGCAGACTCAGCCGCGTCGTTCGCTCCGCCTGTTCATAGACCCGCACCCGATCTTCTTCGCTCAACGAACGCCCAAACAGGTATTCCCCCGCACGATCCCGGTTCTGGATCAGCGTCAGCGGGCTCAGCTCGCTCTTCTGCGCCGACCAGGTCAACGCCGCCAGAATCAGCAGCGGGGCGGCAAACTTTGGTGCCGTAAACACCGCGACAATCCCCGAGATGACCCCGGCAAGTGTCATCGCGATCGCGATCGGCCACGCGAACCCAGCGCCGAACACAATCGTAAGCACGAGCAGCACACAGAAAGGAATCGCGAACCGCCAGATGGGCGCTGGCCGCTTGCGCGACACCGGATCAACCGTCATGGTCCGCTACCATTTCCGCCTTTCGTTGCTCAAGCACACGGATGATGTCGTAGTCCTCGTCAGTGGCCGAAATAAAACCACCGCGAGCCATCTCATCCATTGCCTCGCTGTCGGCGCTGAGTTCAATCAACGCCTGCCTGATCTGCTCATGAAACGACTCAGGCAGATCCGATCGCACGGCGATCACTCCTGCAGGGATCATGGCGCTCCGCCAGATCTCCACCAGCTCAGAATCATCAAAGCCCGAAGACTTCATCGCACGCAGATCCAGTGTGTTGTTGGCAACAACCTCAATCTCGCCAGATCGAACCGCATAGGCCGCGTTTCCGTGCGTCCCGGTGTACGAAATCTCCCCAAAGTACTCCTCCACAGTCAGACCGGTCTCTTCCATCACACCGATCGCGGGAAGCAGATACCCCGATGTCGAGTTGGGGGTCACATATCCAAAGCTCCGCCCCTTGGCGTCCGCGAGCGTCTTGATGCCCGAGTCTTCGCGCGCGAGCATGATGGCGTAGTAGCCCGCCACGCCATCGAGGTTCAGCTCTTTGGCGACTGCCACTGCGCCCGCGATGCGGCTGGCCTCAACATAACTCTTAGGCCCCATGTACACCACATCGACCTGCTTGTTCTGCATCGCCGTGATGATCCCGAGATACTCGGTCGCACTGAACGCTTCCACCGGGCGACCAAGCTCGCGTTCGATCTGCGCAATGACCGGGCGGAAACGCTTCACAATGTCGGTGCCACCCTCCGAAGGGACCAGCCCGAAGCGGATCGGCCCCAGTTCAGACACCGACCGCGACTCGGCCTCCCCAGCGCCCGCCTGCGCCGACGCGCTGGATGCACCAGATTCGGCACAGCCAACCAAGGCCGCCAAAAGCAAGACCAACAGCGAACACTTAGACCACAATCTCAGATAGTCCGACATGATGTACTCTTTCCTGTGCCTCGATCACACAACCGGCCTTGCGCTCGTGCAACGGCTCTTGTGCTTCCTCGAGTTGGTCACCATAGAGCTGTTCAAGCAACGCTTCATCCAATCGCTCTGCGGTCGTGTCCAGCACCAGCTGGCCCTCACGCAACCCCACGATCCGCTGCGCAAATCGGGTCGCCACATCCACCTGGTGTAGGTTGGTCACAACCGCAACGCCATGCGTTTCGTTGATCATCTTCAGGATGCTCATCACCTGCTCGGCGCTGCGCGGGTCTAGTGAGGCGATCGGCTCATCGGCAAGGATCACATCCGCCCGCTGCGCCAGCAGCCGAGCGATCGCTACACGCTGCTGCTGCCCACCAGAAAGCTCGGTCGCCCGCTTGGGAGCCAGTTCTCCGATCCCCACACTGCACAAGCACTCCATCGCCCAATCGCGTTCCTCCTTGCTGAACTGACGCCACAATGTCGGCACAACCGACAGCCCGCGCCGTTGCGCAAGCGTTCCGACCAGAACATTGTCGAGCACACTCAATCGTGAAACCAGATTAAACTGCTGGAACACCATCCCCACACGGCGTCGCACAAGCCGCAGTTCTCGCCCCTGCGCGTGTGAAACATCCTGACCATCAAGAAGCAGCGCCCCCCCGGTCGGGCGGAGCAACCGATTGAAGATTCGCAGCAGCGTGCTCTTGCCAGCCCCGGAACGCCCGATGATCGCGACCCGCTCCCCACGACCGATCTCAAGACTCACATCGCGCAGCGCAACAAACTGTTCGTCGTAGATCATGCCGAGATGCTCTGCCTTGAGTATGGGCGTCATGAAGAACTCACCGTGGTGTATGCGGCCCCGAGCCGGGCCGATCGCGATACACACGATACCGCGTCGCCCGACGCACAACAGAAGCCCACACGCGACTTAACCGAGTCTGAACAGGAGCGCGCGAACCGCGCTTCACAACCCAGTACCTGCAAAATTACGCCTTACTTCGTTCCCCATCCCGCACCTGAACCATCAGTGCGGGCATGCTCAGTCGGTCGTTTGGCGAGCACGCAACAGCCATCGGCCCGTGAGGCCGACGCCGAGCACGGCGATTCCCGCGAACCAAACCCGCGGCTCGACCCAGAACGCGAGCAGCAGACATCCCACCAAACCCACCCACGCGATCCAGCTCGGGTACAGGCGTTGCGCCCTTGGCATCCGGATCGCCGCGAGGTTTGTGATCGCGTAGTACAGCAGCACCGTGAACACGCTGAACGACCACGCGAGCTTGATGCTGTCGACCGCCGTCAGGCCCAAGATGATCCCGCCAACGAGCAAGACCGCGGGGATCGGCGTTGTGCCTCCTGTATTGACGCTGGCGAACACACGGGGCAAGTCGCCGCGGCGTCCCATCGCCAAAGCGACCCGCGACAACCCCAGAACAAGGTTCAGCAGCACGCCCAACATGGCGGTGATCGCGCCGATCGACAGGATCAGCCAAGCACCGGGCAGGTCGAAGCCGCGAGCCACGATCGCCAGCGGTGCGCCGCGTTCAGTTCCGGCGGCACCAAAATCGGCAAGCCCCGCCGCTCCAACACCAACGGCACCGACAGCCATATAAAGCACCATCGACACAATCAGCGTGGTGACAATCGCGCGGGGGATGGTTGATCTGGGCTCGCGGACTTCTTCGCCCATGGTCGCGATGCGGCCGTAGCCGGTGTACGCGACGAACATCAGCGCGGATGCTTCGAGCAACCGGAGTATTGCTGCACGATCATCGCCGCTTGGCCCTTGGAAGAACGGGGTGAAGTGTTCGCCCCCGCTGCGGAGCACCGACGGCAGCCCGGCAACCACGAAGATTGCCAGCGCCAGCAGTGTGGCAGACACGATGACGATGTTGATGATGTTGGTTCGCCGCAGACCACCGAGCACAAGTGCGACCAGCACGGCCACGGCGGCCAGCGCGATCGCGATGCGCCAGCCCGAGTCGGGCACGCCCATCGCAACAAAGAGATAGCCCGCAAACCCCAGCGCGGCGGTTGCTGCGGACGCCGATTTGGCGCACAGGAACATCCATCCTGCCGAGAACCCGAGCCATGGCGTGAGGTATGCGTAGCCATACTCGTAGGTGCCGCCGCTGGTCGGATGGTTGGCCGCGAGCTGCGCGCTGCTCAGGGCATTGCAGAGCGCTAACGCACCGGAGATAGCGATGGCCAGCACGACGGCCGGGCCGGCGACACCAACTGCGATCCCGACGCTCACGAAAATCCCCGTGCCGACGATCGAGCCCAGGCCCATCATCGTCGCTCCGAAAACGCCAAGCTCGCGGCGCAACGGGCTGTGCGGATCGCGATGTGTGTTTGTCATCAACAGGCACCTCGCCCAGAGTTCGATTCGAGATCGCCGTGCCAGCCGATGCCCTGGTGTGTGCCCGATCACGAGGCGACCGCACCCTGAACCGCACCTTGAAACAAGTATCAGCCACACGCTACAGGAGTCAACTCACCCGGGCATGATCGTCAGTGGGCATACTCAAGGCAGTTCCAATCAAGACCGCTCGTCTTCAACTAGTTTCATGAAGCGCCCGCAGATCATTGACTTCGATGCAACTCGTTCCAGACTCGCCTATCACCCCCCCCTATTTTGGTGTTTTCTCTGCCCTCTTTCATGCTTCCGCTAAATATAGATCGTGCGCAGCATCAACTCGTTTTCTCTTTGGTCGTAGTTGCGAAAAGCGGCGGTTTGGTATTGACTCAACAGCGTCAGCCGATTAGTTTGCATAAAGGATCGGGGGTATTTCTTTGTGTTGTTCGAGGGGTGCTCGCGATCAGATCGTGCTTTGGCCATGCAATCGATCGGAATCACGATTGCATGGTCCGGTGTGCGGCGGCTTGGCCTCCGGATGCCG
Source organism: Phycisphaerales bacterium UBA1924 (assembly GCA_965283805.1). Lineage (GTDB taxonomy): Bacteria > Planctomycetota > Phycisphaerae > Phycisphaerales > UBA1924 > UBA1924. Next base: position 1,892,079 of record CBDIPV010000001.1, read on the forward strand.
AACTGTTATTTAAATCGATTCCGAGAATAGAAAGAGAGAACACAATGAAGATTCAAACTCGTTTACCAGCTTTGGTTGCCGCTGCAGCGGCGCTCGGCACATGCGGGCTCGCGTCCGCCGCCGATTATGATGAATCGGTCGATGGCGATCTGCTGGGTGTCGCCGATGGCCCCACCTTCTTCGATGTTGACCTCGGCATCAACTCCGTGACCGGAACGGTCGGGGATGATGGCAGTCTGGATGAAGATTTCATCGCCTTCACCATCGGGGCCGGCGAATCGCTCGACGCGATCACGCTGACCAGCTTCACGCCCTCGGGCGGCAACACCTCGACCGGCTTCCGGCTCTACGCCGATCTCGGCAGCGGATTCGAACAGGTCTCGCCCGGCAGCTTCACGCTCAGCGATGTCGGCACCAACTACCTCACCGTCTGGGACCTGAGCGATGTCGGCGGCTCGATCCCGCTGGGGCCGGGCAGCTATGGCGTGGTGCTCGCTGAGTTCACCCCCAACCAGGGCTACTCCTTTGACATCTCCGTCGTACCAGCCCCGGGTTCGCTCGCCATCCTTGGCGTCGGCTCACTGGCCATGGCACGGCGTCGGCGCTAAGCAAAGCGTCTTGTCGATCCAGCTTCACTGAACTGAAGCGTGAAAGGCCCGTGTTCGCACGGGCCTTTTTCTGTTTCCTCAGCCCTCGATCTGAGAACGGCGATTCCGAGTCAGTGACAGAGAGCCAGCCACGGTATCGGGTCGGCTCCTACGGTTCTACACTCCTTACATGCAAGCCCACAATAGGACCGATGCCAAGCGCAACAACCATACCGGCAGCGATCGGCCTGCGGTCCTGATCGTCGGGGGTGGCTTTGGCGGGCTGGCGGTTGCCAAGTCACTCGCTTCGGTCGATGCGGATATCACGATCATCGACAAACAGAATCACCATGTCTTCCAGCCCTTGCTGTACCAGGTGGCGACCGCATCGCTTTCGCCCGCGAGCATCGGCCAGCCGATCCGTTCGATCGTGCGTGGTCAGAAGAACTGCAGCGTCGTGCTCGCCGCGGCCAGCGGGGTCGATGTCCAACGCAAGCGGCTGCTGTTTGAGTCGGGGGAGGCCGAATACGATTATCTCGTGCTCGCCGCAGGTGCCAGCCATGACTATTTCGGGCATGACGAGTGGAGCACCTTGGCGCCTGGTCTCAAGACACTCTCCGATGCCACCGAGATCCGGCGTCGGCTGCTGCTCGCCTTCGAGGAGGCCGAGCACGAGGGCGATGACGATGCACGCCGGGCGGCCCTGACCTTCGCGGTCGTGGGCGGCGGGGCCACCGGGGTGGAACTCTCCGGGGCAATTAAAGAAATCGCAGGCCAGACGCTGCCCAGCGAATACCACAACATCGACACAAAGACGACCCGCGTGCTGCTGTTCGAAGGGGAAGACCGGCTGCTTGGTTCGTTCCCGCAACAGCTGAGCGAACGCGCCAAGCGCGATCTTGAGCGTCTCGGGGTCGAGGTGCGCCTCAACGCCATGGTCAGCGAGATCACGAAAGCGGGCATCCGCGTCGGCGATGACTTCATCGAGACCAAGACCGTGTTCTGGGCGGCGGGTGTGCGTGCCAGCGATCTGGGCGCATCACTGCAAGCCGAGACCGATCGATCGGGGCGGGTCATCGTGCAGCAGGACCTGAGCATCCCCGGACACCCCGAGGTCTTTGTGATCGGTGACATGGCCTCGATGACACCCGATGGTGCCCAGCACCCGCTGCCGGGTGTGGCGCAGACCGCGATGCAGATGGGACGCTTTGTGGGCACGACGATCGCCGACGAGATCGCGGGTCGTTCGACACCCGATCAGCGGGGTCGCTTTGTGTACCGCGACAAGGGATCGATGGCGATCATCGGCAAGAACCGGGCGGTCGCCGCGATGGGCAAACGCCGCTTCTCGGGCTTTGTCGCGTGGCTGCTCTGGGCCGTGGTGCATATCGCGTTTCTCGTCGGGTTCCGCAATCGGCTTCGCGTGCTGTTCAACTGGGGCTGCAAGTGGCTGATCAACAGCCACGATGCTCGCCTGATCGTCGGCGACGCGCGGATGCGTGTGCACAGGCCAACGGGAAAGGGGTTCACACCAACGCCCGATGCGGATCGCGCAAATGATTCGATCTGAGACGCACCGGCCTCGGGCAGCGGCTCCCGGCGCATAGCATTGCATATCCAACGAGTTGAAACGGTTGCAAATCGGAGCCCGTCACATGTATCAAGCCAATGCCTATTCAGTCGAGAGTCCCACCGCGTCGTTCAAGCCCACGCAAATCCCGCGCCGGGCCACCACCGAGCGTGATGTCCAGATCGACATCCTCTACTGCGGCATCTGCCACTCGGACCTGCACACGGCGCGCGACGAATGGAACGCCGTGATGCCCACCGTCTACCCCTGCGTGCCCGGCCATGAGATCGTCGGCAAGGTCACCGCCGTCGGCTCATCGGTCAGCAAGTTTAAAGTTGGCGACACCGTCGGCGTGGGCTGCCTGGTCGGTTCGGACCAGAGCTGCCCGAGTTGCAAGGCAGATCTTGAGCAGATGTGCCCCAACGGCGTGTTCACCTACAACACGGCTGATCCACACGGGACCGCCCCAGTCACCTACGGCGGGTACTCCGAGAGCATCGTCGTCGACGAGCGATTCGTGCTTCGCATCCCGAGCAACCTCGAACTCTCGGCCACGGCCCCACTGCTGTGCGCCGGGATCACGACCTACTCGCCGCTGAGCCGCGGCGATGTCGGCCCGGGTAAGAAAGTCGGTATCGTGGGCCTTGGCGGGCTGGGTCACATGGGCGTGAAGATCGCCAAGGCCATGGGCGCGCATGTGGTTGTGTTCACGACCTCACCCAGCAAGGTCGAAGACGCGAAGCGCCTGGGCGCCGACGAGGTCATCCTGTCAAAGAATCAGGATGAGATGGACGCCCACACCGGCAGCTTCAACTTCATCCTCGACTGCGTCTCGGCAGACCACGACATCAATATGTACCTGGCCATGCTCAAGACCGACGGCGAGCTCACACTCGTGGGCGCCCCCGAGAAGCCCCTGCAGGTCTCAGCCTTCGCGCTCCTCTTCGGGCGAAAGAAGCTCTCGGGCTCGCTGATCGGCGGCATCGCCGAAACCCAAGAGATGCTCGATTTCTGCGGCGAGCACAACATCGTCTCAGATGTCGAAGTCATCCAGATGCAGCAGGTCAACGAGGCCTATGAGCGGCTGCTCAAGAGTGATGTCAAGTACCGATTCTCGATCGATATGGCCTCGCTCAAGGGCAAATGACCCGATCACAGCCAATGTCCCGATCACAGTCGGTGTGATCAGGGCTGGACACTGAAGGTGTTCGACGCCCAGAAGCTCTCCCAATCGGCGTCCTCGGCTTGTTCTGCGCGCCGGATGTGCAGGGTGGTCAGCATCCAATCGCCCGGGGCGGCATCGAATGCAACCTGCCCGCTCTCATCGGTCTCCAGTTCAATGAGTTGGTCCGGGTTTGAAGAATGCACCGCCACGACACGCATGCCGTCAACTGGTTTGTCAAGGAACTCGACACCGGCGGTCACGCGGATCGATTCCTTCTCTTTCTCGATCTGCTTGATCATGATCTCCAGCGGCAGCCCGGTATCGTGATCCACCTCGCTCGCGTCGCGCTCATCGCCCTCGATCAGGATGATGGACTTGGCACACCGTGAGTAGATCTCTCGTCCGGGCGAATCAGATTCGCCCGCTTCTCTGCGCATATCCGTAATCTTGCTCAGCCCCTCCTCGGCAAGGTACGCCTCAAACTGCACGGCGGGCAGATCGTTGCGATAGTGCCTGGTCTGGTAGACCACCGCGCCCGAGCGCTGTGGGCGCAGATAGCCGGGGACTGAGCCGTGCATTCCCGCGACCGGAACGGGGTTGTGCCCTTGGGACACCAGTTCGTATCGCATGATCATCGGAGAGTTGCGGGCGACCGGCTGTCCAATGAAGCGTTCGCCGTGCATCAAAGTCAGCCCGAGCAGTGCGCCCTCGGGCACCACCTGCGCATCTGGTTTGATCCAGAACTCATGGGCCTGTGCGAAGCCGGCGAGGATCGTCATCGCGACGATGAGCACGAGATTGCGGATGTGTGGTGTGATGTTCATGTGTTTTATCCTGGCGTTTTCAAAGAAAGAAATACACCGACGGGCGAGTATGCCCGCCGATGCAGGGGACTGCGGAGTCAGTTGCTTGCGGACTGGAACGCTTCAAGGAAGGCGCTGACATCGAAGTAGTCGATCTCGCCGTCGCCGTTGATATCGGCGAGCTCGAAGGCAGTCAGGCCCGAGTCTTTCCGATTGAATGTCCCAGAATGCGGCGTGGCGGCATAGGGGAAGACATTGTTGTACGCAATATCATTGCCCGGTGCGTTGTCGCCCACCACCGTGATGGTGTCGTAGCTCGGCCCCGAAGCGATCGCGGTCAGCGCGATGTCAATGACATCGTCGCCGAACCGTCGGCCGTTGGGCCATCCGCTGGAGATCCCACCGGTCGTATCGCCGCCGACGAAGCCGAAGCGGGAATACCCCTTCTCACCGGGCAGTCGCACGGGGCCGGTCTGGGTCGAAACACGCAACACATCGGGGACGAAGACCGCGACCAGATCCGCGCGGTCTTCGGTGGCAAAGCTCGTGCCATACACCGTGTTGATCAGCAACGCGAGTTCCGGGTTCGATGCATAGGTCGAGAACTGAGAATCATCCGTCGGCTGCAGCGCGTTGTACCGATCCTTGTCCACGAATGGAATCAGCGCCTCATTAAACAACGGATTCCCCAGACGGTTCACCTGCACGAGCTCACCATACGAGGTGATGTCATTCCCCGCCTCACGAATAGTCACCGCCGGGCGGCTGACCGATGCAAACACCCCCACGCCCATCTGCGGCCCAAAGAACGCATCGGCATACTCAAACTCAGGCAGCTGATCGAGCGGGATCTGCAAACCATAAGTCAGCACATTGAATCCCTTGAACCCATCAATGCCGTTGCCGTCCTGGCCGAGCCCATCACTGAGATCGCCGTTATTATCGAGGATACGAACATTGAGCAGATCGAAGATTCCGGGAACATCCGCATAGAAGCCATCGTCGCGCGGACCGGCAAACGCGGCTCCACCGTCGAGCGTATCGGTGATGCTCATCTGTGTGTAGGAATCAAGCTCATCGAAGCTCATCGCACCCGATACCGCTCGCCCGGCAGCATCGTTGTACAGCGGGGTGGTGTTCCCGCCGACATTCGGCGGGGCGACGGTCTGGTTATTGACCACCGTCAGCGCGGTGTTTCCGGGCAACTGACGCTGCACCGTGTACCGCTGGGTGTAGTTCTGCCGGGCATCATCGACCTCAAGGATCGGACCAACCTCGGTTCCAAGCCCGTAGGAGAGGATCGTATTGGGGTTCTTGTAGCCGTCAGTGACCGGCGAGAACCGGAAGTCGTAGCGCCGCACCGTCTCTCCGGTTGCTGGGTTCGTGATGTGCAGCGAGTAGACCGCATCATTGGAGAATCGCTCATAGTGCGGCCCGTCGCCGGGCTCGGAGAACGGGCGAACATTGGCGATGACATTCAGGACCTGGACAGATGGATCATCGTACTTTGTCCCAACGAACGCATAGACATCGGTCAGGTTCGCCTGCGGATCGAGCTTGATCAGCGGTGCGTCGTTATGACTGGAGGCCTTCGCGTTCGGGGTGGTGATCGTGCAAAGTGAGCCGACGGCGAAGAGTATCGCGGCAGTTCCGACAATAGTTTTCGTTCTGGTGTGCATGTTCGAGCTTTCTCATGTAGGAGTGTTGTGTATTCAACGAACGGAGGCGTGCGATAGCCCTGCGAGCCGACTCATGAGCCGCCCGTGCCAAGTTCAGGGATCGGTTTCAACTTCCCTCCGGCCTGATTTCGTTGCTCGCGTGATGCTGGTTTTTGCGGACACGAAATTCTTTCAGCGAACGCAGCCCTCTGCATGCCCCGCCACTCGCCATAATCCAAACCCGACTGCGATGAGAAACAGAAGGTCGAACATCACAATCTTCAAACCACATGGCGTGCGGGGTACACAGCAACTGCGCAAGTTTGATATGAAGCACCGATTCTCGATCATCATGGCCTCGCCCAATGCAGACTGTTCACCCAGACCAAACTGGGTTGGCTTGCGACTGAGCGACAAACGAAAGCTTGCGTTCGTAGCCCGTTTGTACTCCAAGCGGTCATGCACCAGCTCAGAGCCCATGACCACCGAACCAAGTGCGCATATTTGATGATGATGAGTTGTAATTTGCTTGAGTTCGGTGAGCCCAATCGGTAATCTGCGCTCAGTGGTGTGGGTCGGCGTTGAACCGATGTCACCCGCCGACCTGTGTTTTATCCAGTCACTTCATGAATCGTTCAGCCATATGCCGTGGGCATATGGCTTGTCGGGTTATGGCCGATGCCTCATGGCATCGGTCGGCACGCATAGGGAGTGGTGAAATGAAAAAGATCACACTATTGCTCGCGGCTTGTGCCGCGGGTTTGGTATTACATGTCCATGCGGATGTCGGTCCGGGTGAATGCGACGGCGCACGCCCACAGTTCGACGCTCCAGACTATCAGGCGTTCGGGCCGGGGCAGGTCGTCGTGGCGACCCAGTGGCGGTTCGATGATGCCCAGGGAGTCATCAATGTCTATGACCTCAGCGGACAATCGGTCGCGCCGCTGGGCTCCAACTGGTTCACCGGCATCTACACCCACCCGGACTGGCACCGCTCGCGCATGGGCCAGCTCTTTGGTGTTGCCCTCGATGATCAGGGCAATATCTTCACCAGCCAGACCGCCGTCTACCTGCAGGACGCCATCGGCTCCATCGGTGGCCAGCCCGGGCAGGTCTACAAGATCGACACGCTCACGGGTGGGGCCAGCGTGTTCGCCACGCTGCCCAACGCCAGCGACCCGGTAACCGCCGCGGCGTACGGCATTGATGAGTCCTACCCGCAGCTGGGCAACCTGTGCTACGACACAACCTACGCGATGCTCTATGTCACCAACTTTGAGGACGGGCGCATCTATCGCATCGATGCCGCGGGCACCTGTCTGAGCACCTGGGACCACGCAACCGGTGTCGTCGCTGACTGCTCGCCCGAGGCCGGCGACACGGTCGGGGCCGCCCGACTGGGCGAACGGGTCTGGGCGGTGCAGAGCTTCAACGGGCGCGTCTACTACGCGCTGTGGGTCGAAGATTCGGCCTCGTTCAGTCCCAATACGGCAAACGAGATCTGGTCGATCGCGCAGACCGCCACCGGCGAGTTCATCGCCGGGACCCAGCAGCTCGAGATCACCGTCCCCTCGCTGCAGTTCAACGAGTTCTCCAATCCGGTCGCCGACATCTCATTCTCAAGCACCGGGCGCATGATGCTCGCCGAACGCACCATGGTGTCCGATATCACCAATAACCGCTTCGACACCAGCGCCCACGCCTCGCGCGGGCTTGAGTACGAGTGCGTCGCCGGCGGCTGGGTCCCCTCGCCCAACAGCTTCGCTGTCGGTGGGCTTTCGTCGAGCGATAGCGCCGGCGGCGTCGACTATTCCTACGGCTCACCACCCGACGATCGCGTCTGGTTCACCTCCGATGCCATCATCCTCAACGGCCCCGTCGCGCTCTACGGCATGCAGGGCATCCCCCAAGCCGGGGGCGGCGTGCCAAGCTCGATCCTCATCGATCTGGACGCGGACATCATCCAGCAGGATAAAACTGGCCTGGGCTCGCTCGAGGTCTCATGCCCCCAAGCACGCGAGCAGTGCGCGACCATCACCAACGAAGAGATCCTGTGTGAACTCGACGACTCGGGCAACTACACCATCACCTTCACACTCACCAACAACTCGGGCCAGGATGTTAAGCACCTGCTCGTGCTCCCCGATTCGGGCTACACCGTCGTCCCCACCGGGCTGGTCACCCTGCCCAACCTGCTGCTCGATGGGACAAGCACCACCATCTCGCTCACCTTCAGCGGCGGCCAGCCGGGCGATATCCTGTGCTTCACGCTCAGTCTCAACACCGTTGACTTCGAAGAGTGCTGCGCCATCGAATACTGCTTCGAAGTCCCCGAGTGCGATTGCGCTCAGATCCACGACGAGATCGTTGAGCCGCTATGCGACGGGACAAACTGTTTCACCTTCACCTTCGATATCGACAACCTCACGGGTGATGATGTGTACTACTCGTTCGTATCGCCGCTGACACCGGCAGGCGTGACCATCAATACCGGTAACCCGCTCGACCCAAGCCGCTGGGACTACAGCCCGCTGGCCCACCTGGGCACGGCCACGGTCGGACCGTTCACGATCTGCGGCGCACAGCCGGGCGAAGAGGTGTGCTTCCTCATGACCATGCACAACGCCTCGCTCGATGAGTGCTGCTCGATCAAGGTCACCGTCGTGGTTCCCGAGTGTGACCCCACGCCAAGGTGTGCTGCAGATTGCAACAACGATGGCCAGGTCAACTTCTTTGATGTCAGCTGGTTCCTCACCGAGTTCAACAACCAGCTCCCCAGCGCAGACCTCAACGGAGACGGCATGTGGGACTTTTTCGATGTCTCCGCATTCATGACCGCCTACATCAACGGCTGCCCCTGAACCCAGTTGCTGATTGATTCCAACCGTCGGGCACTCATCAGCATGGGTGCCCGCTTTTCATAAAAAGCACCCGGCAGCACACGAATATGGTGTGCTGCCGGGCGTGTTGTGGTCGAAACCAAAATCAAAGAACCAAACAGTTAGAGGCCGCAGGTGGCCTCATAGGCGACAATGAAATCCATCACATCAAGTGCCGTGAGGTTGCCATCACCGTCGTAATCCGCGGCCGCCGAGCCAGCGGTGTAGAGCTGGATAAAGTAACTCACATCGAAGAAATCTCGCTGCGAATCAAGGTTGATATCCGAGACACAGTATCCGGTGGGATCAGGAGTTCCGGCACCGAAGATCCGGTTCTCGCCGCCGCCGGGGTAGCTGAGGACATCGACGAAGCCACCGAGCGCGTTCTGAACATACTCGGTCAGGGCCCGGTCATAGGTGATGCCCAGCGTGGTGAACGGAGCGCCTCGGAACGGGTACTGATCACCGCCGCGGGCAAGGAAGTCCACGATCGCGATGCTGATATCCGGTGCTCCGGGCACCACATTACCACGAGCAATGATGGCGGTTCCATCGCTGAGGTACACATATCGAATGCGCTCACCGGGAGTGACCACATTGCCAACGCCGTCGAGCACCTGCGCGGTCTCGCTCAGGTTATACTCGATGGTGAACCCCGAGATCTGTGCAAATCGACCCGAGGTGTTCTCGATCTGAGAGACCGAGTTCTCCAGAATCTCCTTGAACTGTTCGGCGGGGACATTGGGAACGACGCTCAGGAAGTTGCCGAAGGGCAGCACCCCGAAGTTCTCAAGCTCACTCACTTCACCCAATGGGATGATGCTGTCGTTGCGGATGCCGCCGCCGTTGGCCAGCGCGACATCGACGGTGCCCAGCCCGAAGTCGCCCGCACGCTGATTCGCGTTCCAGAGGAACGCATCGGCGATCAAGTTGCCGAGGTTGGTCTCGATGCGCCGGATGTTGGGGCGGATGCCGTTGAGCCCAACATTCGTCGAGTACACGATGTTCGACGCTTGGGCATCGAGCGCGGCGATCACCGGATCGACCACCTGGGCCTGGACTTCGCTGTCGGGTTCCACTGCGTCCGGGTTCATTCCACCTGCGACACGCTTGGGGCCCGATTCGCTGCCGATCGCAACGACATGGCCAGCCGCATCGAAGCCCAGCACAAGCTGCCCGACATAGGTGTAGTCACCGGGAGTGACCACCACCGGCACGCTGGCGCCGTCGAGGTTCATTGCGGTCTCGGGATACGGACGGGCGGCCACATCACCGGGCAGCACCAGGTCGCCGGGATTGGCGAGCAGCTCGTCGCCACCACCCGCGATGACCGCGTCGATCCCGGAGAGCTGCGTGACGAGCATCAGCTCCTCGTTCACATCCTGAAGGTGCGAAGTCAGGATGATGATGTTCACGCCGTTGGCCTCCAGAGCGTCGATCTCCGCCTGCACCGAGATCGCGACATCGTTGATGATGGTGTCACGAGGCGAGGACACAAACGGCAGCGTCGGGGTTGTTGCACCAACGATGCCCACCTGCACGCCGTCGACCGTGACCACCGTCGAGCGTGCCACACGCCCGCTGTTCACGAACGCCTGCACGCCCGGCTCGTTGCTGAAGTCCAGATTCGCTGTGACAAAGGTCGGTCCCGCGCTGAAGCCCGCGAGAAAGTCGGCCAGCACATCGGGGCCGAAGTCGAACTCGTGATTCCCGATCGCGGCGACATCATAGCCGATCAGCTCCATCGCGATCGTGTCATAGAAAGGAACGCCGTTGTTGAGCGATGCGTTGAACTCGGGGCCGGCCAGATAGTTGTCACCCGCCGAAATCAGCAGCGATCCACCCGCAGGTGCACTCGGCGCTCCGCTCCGCAGCTGCTCCACCAGCGTGGCAAACCGTGCCACGCCCCCGAAGTCCTGCAGGTCCGATCCGGCGTCGATGAGCTGCGACTCACCATCGTTGTTGTGCAGCAGAGTCAGCCAGAACGCTACGGGCTCCCCGGCGAACGCGCACGACGCGGCAGAGCCGGAGATCAGGGTCAATGCAAGAAGGGTATTCTTCATGTGTTTCTCCTCATAAGGTTCACCCGCGAGCGTGCGGATGTGGATGCAGAAAGTTAGGGCATGCAAAAAAGGCCCGGATAAAGATCACAAGAAGAGTGAATCAGCATCGTGTCAGGAAGAGCTGATGAAATCTGTGTCCAACACAGACACGAAAAAACCCGGCAGATGCCGGGCTCAGTATGGGTTCTCTCGTGATGTCCGGTTACGGGCAGCCAGCACTGAACGCCGTCAGGAACGCGGACACATCGAAGAAGTCGAACACGCCATCGTTTGTGAAGTCCGCGATCGGATCCATGTTGTTGAATGCCGTGAGGAACGCGGACACATCGAAGAAGTCGAGCATGCCGTCGTTGGTCAGGTCGCCGGGGCACGCGGGGGCATTGTTAACCCCGGGCCAGAAGCCGCCCGCCAGCGAGAACTGCCCGCCGGTCATCACCGGCCCGGCGTCGGGCTGGCCGATCGTGCCCGAAAGCTCGAATGACCCGCCGCTCGCGTTGTTCGTCCCGCCCGCATCAATGGTGTACCAGGTGATCTCAAACTGACCGCCCGAGGGTCCCGCCAAGGAGGCCGCCGAGGAAAAAGCAAGAGCAGACAGCATGGATATCGCGTTGAACTTCATGGGTTGAGTATACCGCCAGCCGCCATCGCTTCCAAGAGCCATTCGGGCAACCCCTCAGGAAATTTTCCGCATCGATGGGCCGCAATCGCACTTATTGGGCGCATGGGTCGGCATATGCACCCAGAAACGCGCTGACATCGAAGAAATCGATCAGGCCGTCCCCGTTGAAATCGACACCGGCATCGCCCGCCGCGTAGAGCGTGAGGAACGCCGAGACATCGAAGAAGTCAAGCATGCCGATCGGGCTCGCCAGGTCCGCGATCCCCATCGGGTTGGCGGTGCCCGGCGAAGGCTCAAAGAACATGCGGCAGGCACTGCCATCAGGACCGCGCCCCTCGGCGGTATCCGTCTGCTGCCCGCCAAAGATCACCGCGTCGATCTGCGCGAGCTGATTGCCGTCACGATCAAACAACCCCACCGCCTCGCCGCCCGCCCCGAGCTTGAAGGTCGCATGTAGATCGCCCTGCTCGGGCTGGTCGTCGGCCCAGATCACCAAGTATCCGCCCGCTTGAATCGTCACACCCGCGGGGATCTCCCATTTGGTGCGGTCGCTCAGATCGTCGCTCAAGTACCGCCCGCCCAGATCGATCGCCATCGGCTCGGCGTTGTATAGCTCAATGTAGTCGTCCGCGTCGCCAAACTCGTCTGTAACGATGCCGTCGTTGCTCGCGAGCCATTCGTTCACAAAGATCGCCGGCGTCGGGTCAGGCTCGCCGAAGCAATCATCACGCGGATCGTTCGAGAATCCGGGCGTGACCGCACAGAAGATGGCAAACGATTCCCCGCCGTCCGGGAATCGACCAAAGGACTCATCGGGGAGCAGGCCCGGGAACGAGACAGAATCGATCAGCACCGAGCCCTGATCGGCGCGGTGCGAGAGCACCGCCGATTCGCCGCCTGCGCTGAGCTTGAATGTAGCATGCAGCGGCCCCTGCGCCGGCTCATCATCGCACCACACAACCAAGTATGCACCCGGCGCGAGCGTAATCCCTGCGGGGAACGCCCACTTGAACGGGTCAAACACATCATCCGAGAGCTGCATCCCCGAAAGGTCAACCGCGACATCGCCCGCGTTATAGATCTCGATGTAGTCCTCGAACTCCCCCGCCTTGTCGGTCACAATCGTGTTGTTGCTCGCCAGAATCTCGTTGACCACCAACTCGGGCAGCGTCGCTGGCGCGGGAACACTGGCCCGGAGGTAGCTGGTGCGCGCTTCGATATACGGCTTCACGCCCCACGCTGCAGGCGAGCCGCCGGCGTAGCTCGCCGGAAACTCGAAAGAATCGAAAAAGTCCTGTGCGGTATATCCATAATCCGCAGATCCGTTGGCATACGAACCGGTGAACGCGTAGGGCTCGAGCGTATCACGCAACGCATCGATGTGCGCCTCGCGGGTACCCAGTGTAAAAATCGTCTCGATGCCGTCATCCCCGCCAGACATGAACGGCTTGAGCGTGTGGCTCGGGTACATCCCCGCCTGCGACGGCGTGTCGTAGTTCGGGGTCGCCTGGGCCGGGTTCGAGAGATGGTCGATGCCCGGCTCAAACCCGACGCCGCGGTCGTTGGTGGTCACGACATCGAACGCGAAGCTGTCGCTGTCGCTCAGCCCCATCGCCGCCATCGGGAATGTGTATCGGACGGTGCCTTGCGCCTTGCCGCTCAGGTCTTGATCGAACCCGCCCGGGTTGTCAAAGCTCGCGTGCCGCTGGTCCCATCCCGAGCCGTCCCACGCATAGAAGATGAAGCCACCGCCGTTGTCCGTCCATGACCCGATGAAGTAGTCCGCCTGCGTGCTCGTGCTGATCGATCGGCCCCACGGATTGCTTGTTGAGCCACCGGGCCCGGTATCAAGAAAGAAAATGATCCGTGCCTGGTCCGTGCCACCGCCGATATCGATCGGGCCCGCGACCTGCACCTTTACACGCAGACTCGACTCGTCGTTGGCCAGCCCGGCGCTGAGCAGATCGAAATGCGGATCATCGAACGCATTGAAGGTATCTGCCGAGGCATCGCTGAACAGGGTCTCGCTGGGCACCGCTGGCTCACCGATCGCCCCGACAAGCTCACGCACATACCGCAGGTATTGATCGTGATACGCGTCGATCGCCATAATCCGGCGCACCAGCGGCGGCTCGGCCCCGCCACCGAACGAACTCCCGAAGTCCCACCCGAACCCGCCGTCGCCAAACCCGCTCGCAGGACGCGCGGCCCAGTCGGTCGAGAAGAAATCGATGCCGTAGGTGTTGTCTAGATCGTACGGGATGTACTCGATCCGCCCGGTGTCCGGGTAGACATACAAAAAGTAGTTGTTCGCGCCGTACCAGATGTTGTCCCAGTGCCCGTTCACACAATCCACGGCCAGCGCTCGCAGGAACCCATCAACGCCGAATCGCGACGCGATCTCATCGGCGAACACCGCATCGCTCGCGCTCTCGATAAAGGCGATGAAGTCCGCCAGGTCCTGATGCTGATTCGCGCCGCTGTCGTTCTCAAGCTCGTAGGTCGGCGTGCCGAGGTTCGCATAGGCCGCGGCATCGCCCGGCGGGACATACCGCAGATCAGCCCGCTCACCCTTGTAGCTGCACTGATACAGGTTGCCCGTATCGTCATCAAACCACGCCGCGAGGAACTCGTCGTCGATCTGCTCGGCGTTCACATACACATCGTCCACCAGCGACCCATCATTGATGATCACACGCGCCATCGAAGCACGCGGCGAGGGAACCCCAAACTGGTTGTAGACATCCCACCCCAGCTTACCCCGGACCACAGACGGATCGTTCTGATGCCCGTTGAGATTGAGCTTCTCGAGCCCGAAGACCTCGCGCCCGGGAACAAACTCGTTGAACTTGAGCTTCCAAGATTTCTTGATCGCGTTGCGGCTCGTGTTCCCACGCGGGCGGATCGCCACATCTTCAATCACCGCGTCAACCTCGCTGCTGAGCAGGTGCACGCTGCACGGGTAATAGGTATTGCTGAACGGATCATCGAGCATCGTCTGCAGGTCATCGGGATCGACCGTCACGGTGATCTGCAGCAGCTCGCTGTCATTGAAATACACCCGCCCGGCATCGACCCATCCAGCATCGCCCGTAGGCAGCGGCACCGGGGCCGCGTGCACGCTCGACGCGAGGCACAAACAGAGAAAAACCGGACGCAGTGAGAGCGGACAATGAAATGGCATAGAGATTCTCTCTTGACTTGAATGGGCACAAAAAAACAAGCGACGCACGCGCGTCGCCTGTTATACATGATTTACCCGTGAAAAGAAAGTAGATTCTCAAGCTTCCCGGGCTCGATAACACATTCGACTTATGGGCAGCCAGCGTTGTATGCGTTCAGGAACGCACTGACATCGAAGAAGTCGTAGTTCCCATCCCCGGTGAAGTCCGCGGCTGGGTCCATCGCGTTGTACGCGTTCAAGAACGCGCTCACATCGAAGAAGTCAAGATTGCCGTCGCCCGTCAGGTCCGCGGGGCAGGCAGGCGCCCCGACCAGTGCGGCGACCTTGCTCGAGCTGAGCCCGTCGGCGCTGGTGAAGCTGCCGCCCATGATCAACGCTTCGCCCTCGCCGTAGTCATGGACAAAGGCACCGAAGATGGTGTTGTTGGTGCCATCGCCAACCGCTTCCCAGTCAGTACCGTTCCACTTGGCAATGCGAGACACAGGCCGGGTTCCGACCATGTTGAAGTTGCCCATCGCATAGAGCGCCTCACCGGTGCCATCGTCATAGACAGCGATTTCCTGAACATCGGCATCAAAGCCGCTGCCCATCGACGACCACGACGAGCCGTCCCACTTGGCGATATTGGTCGAGACCGCAACGCCGCCGGCGATGTTGAACCGACCACCGACATAGAGCGCCGGCCCCGAGCCGTCATCCCAGGTGGTCATGTTGAGCACCTGCGTGAAACCCGAGGTGCGGGTGAGACCGCCATCGAGATCGTTCCAGACCTTGCCGTCCCAGGCGGCGACATTGAGCGCGCTGTTGCCGCCGATGTTCAGGAAGCGACCGCCCGCATACAGCATCTCGTCGCCGCTCACGCTCGAAACATGCAGATCGAGCACGATCAGGGGCACCGCGCCGCCGATGGTCCCGCCGACGGGCGTGTAAGTGGTGCCGTCCCATTTGGCGATGTGATCAAGGCCGATCTGGCCGTTGAGTGAGACATAGTTGCCCGCGATATAGAGCTGCTCGCCCGTAGTGCCGTCGTCCCACACATCCAGATCCCACATCGAGTTGAGGAATGAGGTCGATTGCGCATCCATCCCCAGCCACTGCGTGCCATCCCAGCGGGCCAGCTTCGCCGAATCCGCAGCGCCGCCGGCGCTATCGAAGTAGCCAGCCGCGATCAGCTCGCCGTTGTATGCCTTGATCGCATTCGAGTACTGCCCCACGAGCCCGCCGCCGACGGCTTGCCAGGCGCTGCCGTCCCAGCGTGCGATGTTCGCGGTACCCGTACCAGGGACACCGAACTGGCCGGTGGTGTACAGCGACGGGCCGGTCCCGTCGTCATACACATCGAACCCAACGGTGTACGAACCGGTGAGCCCGGGATCACCCAGGGTGTTTGAATAGCTCTGCGCCTGCGCGAACCCGGCGCATGCGAAGAGAGCGGTTGCTGCCGACACAAATGGTGTTGAAAATCTCATCGTAGTCCTCCATAAACGGATAGCGGGATGCAAGAACTGCACCCGCTGAAACGCTGCACGGCGGCGCATCAATTGCGCTTCCCTCTTGTCGTTGAGCGTGCAGCTCTTCGATAAGATACCGTAATTTCTTACGCATAGATAGAGGAGAAATACCCCATAATCAGGACATTTTCGGACGCTCAGGGGCAGCCAGCGTTGTAGGCGTTGAGGAAGCCACTCACATCGAAGAAGTCGTAGTTCCCATCCCCGGTGAAGTCCGCGGCTGGGTCCATCGCGTTGTACGCGTTCAAGAACGCGCTCACATCGAAGAAGTCAAGCATCCCGTCGAAGTTGAGGTCGGCGATGCAGTCCACAGCGCAATCAACCTGCCGCTGAGTGATGCCAGCGCTGAGACCGTTGGACTGCCCCGCGGCCCAGACCTCCCCATCGACCGTGGCCATCGCGCGGAACCATGTTCCGAAATCGGTCAGGTTGGGCTCCGGAATGACCGACCAGTCGCTGCCGTCGTAATGCAGGATCAGCGCATGCGGGAAGCCGTCGGCATCGGTCTGCGTGCCCGCGGCGTAGATATCATCCGCGCCACGGGCTGTGATGGTACGAAGCTCCGCGGTTTCGTAGAATGTTGGGACAGGCACATTGCTCCACGCGCTGCCGTCCCAGTGCAGGATCAGCGGGATTGTCTGCTGACGGGTGATGTCGTAGTCGTAGCCCGCGGCCCAAACATCATCGCTGCTGATGGCCGCCAATCCTTCGACGCTCGAGAACTGGGTCGAACTGAGTATCGAGAACAGGTCGTACTGTGTCCACTCGCTGCCGTCCCAGCGGATCATCATCGCGGCGGGCCCGAAGTTGAAGTTTACCTCTTGTGCGGTGCCCGCCGCCCAGCCATCATCATTGCTGACCCCCGCGATCGCCCGGATGTGGTTGTAGCTTCGACCACCGGTTTCCGCGAGCGCCGGGACATCAACCACATCCCAGCTGTTTCCGTCCAGACGGGCGGCCATCGGGAATGTGAGCGCCGCTGGCGGTGGCAGCTCCGACCACTTTGAACCGCCCGCCCAGACCTGATCACCGATCTTGCCAACCGTGAAGAACGCGCTCCCTCCCTGATAGCTCGGCGAGTTCATCAGCTCCCAAGACGAACCATCCCACCGTATGGATTGTGCCTGGGACGAGCTGGCCGGGGGGTTGTATGTGCCTACCGCGATCGCGTCATTCGCAGAGATTGCGTGCACATCGTTGAGAATCTGAAAATCGCTCAAGGTGCTCGGCTGAGGAACATCGAGCTCAGTCCAGTTGGAACCATCCCAGCGAGCGATGTAGTTGAGCGATTGAGAATCACCGGGAATAAATATGCTGGTACGCCCGGCGGTCCAGATGTTGTCCTGCGACACGCCGTCGATCCCGTAGAGGATCAAACTCCCCTCCGGGTTCGGCGTGGTTTCAAGCTCCCAAGGACAGTCCTGGGCGAGGGCGAGTGCGGGCAGCGATGCGAGAATGGCGAGTGCTCTGATCTTCATATGGAGATGGCTCAAAGTTGGAGTGTTGTGATGAAATAAGAACGGAAGCGGTGTCGCGACGCAAGGAGTTCATGCAAAGCGTGTGCCAAAGCCGTGGTTGGGTTCAAACCGTTGGTAGAAGCGTTTGCGTCACTAAACACACGGCGAGTTGACTGATATTGGCCATCACCATCGGCATTGGCCAGCACAAGCCAGATCGAGTGTAACAGAGCTCCTGTCGCCTTTAAAGTGAAAAAAACTCATTGCGAACGATCAGGATGTCTTGAAAAAACGCCAACCTTCAATCATGGGCAGCCCGCGTTGTACGCGCTCAAGAACCCACTCACATCGAAGAAGTCGTAGTTCCCGTCACCCGTGAAGTCCGCCGCTGGGTCCATCGCGTTGTACGCGTTCAAGAACGCGCTCACATCGAAGAAGTCAAGATTGCCGTCGCCCGTCAGGTCCGCGGGGCAGGCAGGCGCTTGGGCGAGGAAGACGCGGATGCAGGTGTCGCCGGAATAGCCCAACACCAGATCGCCACGCCCATCGTTGTTGAGATCGCCAAAGGCGAGGGCGGTGCCGACTTCTGACGCGTCGTAGCTCCATGTCGGATCGGTATCGAGCACGCCGTCGCGGTTGAGATACAGATGAGCGCGCCCGTCGGAGAAATGGATCTCGGCGAAGTCTTCATCGCCGTCGCCGTCGATGTCGAAGAACCCGATCTCCTGCGGGCCCGTGAACGGCGGGTTGCTGGCGTACCGCTCGGTGAGCACGCCGGGCCCGATGTCATAGACGCGCGAGGGATCGCCGCCGAAGGCGATCTCGCTGATCCCGTCGCCATCGAGGTCGCCGAACGCCGCCCCGCGATCGGTGCCGTCTGTTGGCACGGCGATGGACGGGAGCAACTCGGGCGTGCCGGTGGTGTTGGAGTAGATGCCACTGTTGAAGTTGACCCACTTGGCGACGGCCAGATCGGGGAACCCGTCGCCGGTGATGTCACGCGCGTCGATCCCGTTCTGCACCGCCTCGTCGGCTGATTGCCACACGCTGCTCGTGGTCAGGGTGCTGCCTGTGTTGTCGAACATCAGCACAGGTCGGAAGGGATCAGGGGTGAGTCCCTGATTGGTCGTGACGAGATCGAGATCACCGTCCTGATCCATATCGGCCAGCACGCCCGCGGTGCCCCACATGCGGCGGGCGGTGTTGCTCGTGTACCCCGGTGTGGTGGACAGCCCTGCAGCCGTGTTGAAGTAGACACGCACATGGTCGGAGCGCACCCCGCCGTGGATTGTCACGACATCGCTCAGCCCGTCGCCGTTGATATCGCCGATCTGCACATCGCCCGTGTGTGTGTCCTGATCGCTCAGCCAGCCCGGCGTGGTGTCGATGCCCGCGCCGTTGCCGAAGAACACCATGTCGATGGCGTTGTCGTATGGCGGGAACGAGTTGGAGCTGTAGCAGACCGCGACGATGTCGTTGTTGCCATCGCCGTCGATATCCACGATCTTGAGCCCACCGATCTGGCGACGGAGCACGACACTCTGATCAGGGCTCGCAGCGAACGGCACCCCCACCCCGCGCTGCCCGACCGGTTTGTCGGCCTCATTGACCGCGAACGCGTGCCCATCCTTTGAGAACTCGTAGTAGCTGGTTTGCTGGGCGGCGGCGGAGCCGGCGAAGAGAAACAGGGCGAGACAGCATGGTGCGGCGTGTGTGTTCATCGGTCGTACTCGTCAATCTGGAGTGTATCTGGCTGTGAGTTACTTTGGTTATGGATTCTTTACAGCGCCCACCTGCATGTGAGGGCCCTGGTGAACTCTACCACGCCACCGCACCAAGACCAAATACATTCAGCCGCGTTTGGGCTTGGAGAAAGTTGATGCATGAAAAAACCGGCTTTCGCCGGTCTGGAGATTGAAATCGAGATGGCTTGCTCCGATTAAGGGCAGCCCGCCTCATACGACACGAGGAACTCGGACACATCGAAGAAGTCGAGCATGTCATCGTCGTTGAGGTCAACATCGAGGTTGCCCTGCGAGAACGCCGTCAGGAAGATCGAGACATCGAAGAAATCGAGCTGCTGATCCGCGTTGAGGTCGGCGATAGAGCACGGGATGTTGGCTTCGTGTGAGATAAAGAGTCCGCTCATCGGCTGCTCTGCCATGCCCGGTCCGGCCATGGTCGCGAAGAGCCCGGCGCCGCCGCCCGCTTCGAAGAACTCGATGCGGACCTGGTGCCAGCCGGCACGCAGCGGGATGCTGCCGCTGCGCTTGATCATGCCGTGCAGGCCGTCGTTATCAACAACCAGCTCGTCGCCGATGTAGAGCATGGAGCCGTCGTCTGATTCGGTCGAGAAGGTATACTCACCCTCGACCACTGCCCAGACATAGCCCTCGAAGACCGCGCCGACATTGTCCGCCAGGCCCGAGTTGATGAACTCGCCGAGCGTAGACGGGTAGCTGATGTTGTCAGAATCCTCTTCGAGCAGCGGATCGGTGTCCAGTGAATCAAAGTCCGGTATTTCGGTCGGGTCTTCGAGTTCGTAGTAAGTCACGCGCAGGCCCGGGAGCGGGTTGAGCCGCTCGTTGGCCGGACGCAGTGCACGAACATTCACGCTCACGGTGGCGCTCTGCACGCCCTGGTCGCCCAAAATCGAATACTGGAAGGTGTCCATGCCCGTGAACCCAGCAGCTGGGGTGTAGCGGAACAGGTCGCGTCCCGCGGTGCCCTGTCCGATCAGTCGCTCGATCGTGCCGCCGTTGGACGATACGGAATCGACAGCGTTGAACACGAACGGGTCGCATGACTGGGCGGCATCGTTACCGAGCAGGTCGAGATCCGCGGGGGTCTCTTCGAGCGTGCTCATCAGGTCGTTGGCCGCCGTGACACCGACGCTGACCAGATCGCAGTTGACCTGATCAAGATAGCCCAAGACATGGTCGATCACGCGCGGATGGAAACCGAGTTGGATATTGCTCAGGCCACCGGGGCAGGTGTGGCAGTAGGACATGATGGTGGTGCCGAACGGATTCGAGCAGTCGCCGTTGCCACAATCGTCGATGGTGGGATTGTACGAATCGTGGGTATGGCCGGTGCCGAAGTTGTGCCCGATCTCGTGCCCCGAGACAATCACATCCCAGTTGGAGTGGCTGTAATCGAGCAGCGGGTAGGGGAAGAAACCATCGAGGTATCCAGACACCCCGTAGCCGTACTCGTTAAAGCAGAGCACACCGACATACGCGATACCGCCGTAGCACATATCTTGGCGTCCCGAAAACAGATGCGTGATTGTGCGATCAACACCCTGCATTTGCGAGTTCCAGATATCACGCACTTGGTACAGAAGATCGTTGCTCGGGAGATCTTGGCAGTTCGTCGGGTTGGGATCGACATACGGATCAACATCCGCTTCCCACACACGCAGGAAGGGGATCGCGAGTCGGACATTGAAATCACGCTCGTAGATTTCCGAGAGCGCACCAACCACTGAGATCAGGTATGAGGATGCCGCGGTTGTATTGCCCGCGAACAGTCGCTCGGTGAACTCCCAATCGGTCTCGACCGCGACCGTCGCGATGCGGCATGATGTGCCGCCACGGTTCACGCTTTGTGCTTTGCTGACATCGACCTGAGGCAAGCCCATGGGCTCAAGGCGACGATCGCCGGCTTGGTAGCCGCACGATTCGGGGGGCCTGTTCTGTGCACCCTGCGCGTCGGGGTCGATCACATCGGACATCTTCACGGTGCGCAGGGCCTCTGCGAGTTCCTTGCCCTGGGCGTATGGACCGGTCGAGATGGAAACCAGCTCACCGTTCTGACGGATGAACCCGTTGGTGCCAAAGGGCGAGATGGCGATGTACGCGAGCGACTCAGGGTCACCGGCGACAATGCCGCGCAAGATGACGAGATCGGGCTCGGGCAGATCGACCACGCCATCGACGGTGCCGAGCACCAGCTGGGCATCGTCGGTCAGCACATTGACGCGATCGAGTTCGAGATCGAGCTGGCCCAGCGGGGTGTCAAAGTTGGTCAGGCGGACATGCTCGCCCACGAGGACCTCGTCGACCGAGGTGATGTCAATCAGGTTGCCATTGAGGCGATGGTTCTGGACCTGCCCAATCGCATTGGTGGTGAGCGATGCCAGCCCGAGCGCAAGCCCAGCGGCGAGTATGTGTTTCGAAATCATGTTGAAGAGACCTCCTGTATCAACCTGTTTCATCCTGTTTCAGGTGATTTCAATAGCTTCATCACCGCTCGCTAGACCCGAAGTCCAACGGATCAATGCGGGCGGTGACACGACCGTGTTGAGTATGAACCGGCAACGACTGGTGTCGAGACCGCTCACTCCCCCTGGAACGGGAGAAACGCCGTATAAACAGTTACAGCCCATCTAAGATAGAGGATCTCAGGTGGGCATGCAATCGTGTTTTTGAAAGATCCGATGCCGATAACCAGTGAAAATCGGCGAAACTGGCTCAGGGGCAGCCCGCTGCATATGCAGCGAGGAATGCACTCACATCGAAAAAGTCATAGATGCCGTCGCCGTTGAAATCTGCGGCGGGATCACTGGTGCTGAGCGCATTGAGGAAAGTGCTGACATCGAAGAAGTCCACTTGGCCGTCGTTGTTGAGGTCTGCGTCGCAGAGCCCAAAGGCGACAGAGTCGAGACCGACGCGTTCCTCGGCCACATCCCCTCCGAACTCAAGCCCGATCAGGAGCGACTCGAAATCGGTGAGGATCGCTGCGATCAGTGATTCGCTCGCCAGCGTGCCCGTTGCGTTGGTCCCGATGTACCACTCGCCCTCGCTCAGTCGCGTTTCGCGGCGGGTCCACACATTGAGACTCGGGACCCCTGAATCGTGAGAAATAGTGGCGCCGCCCGCGCCGGTGAGGATGACCAGTCGCCCGTCGGGGAAGTTGTTGGTATCCGTGCGAGTCGAGTACCGGAGTCTTCGGTCGAGGAATCGAGAGAGGTCGCCGCTCCATGATGCAGGCGAAACAAAGAAGGACCATTGAACGTCCGGGTCGGTTTCGGCGATGTGCGGCCCTACATCGCCGTCGCTCGCGACATAGTCGGGGACAAATATGCTCACGAGGGCGAAAGTTGATGCCGGGGATCTATGCGTCTCGACGCTCCATCCCTCAATTCCGGAATCGAAGTTCGAAATGAATGGCTGCGCGAGCGTGAGTGTCGTGCAGGTCGCGATGACCGCAGCAGTGAGTTCAATCATGGGTACCCCTCCGTACGACCGTCGCCAAGATGATTCAGTGTGGAGGACGGCGCTCCGCACGAAATATTCTATCAGGGGCACCCCGCTGTATATGCATTGAGGAATGCACTGACATCAAAGAAGTCGTAGACCCCATCGCCGTTGAAATCGCCGGCTGGATCGCCGGTGTTGATCGCGTTGAGGAATGTGCTGACATCAAAGAAGTTGAGCACCCCGTCGCCAGTCAGATCTGCCGGGCACGAAGCCATTGTGCTCGTAGTCAGACACACTTGAGTGAGCACGCCCGTGTCGTATGGTGAACGATCAGACAGATGCAGCAGCCAAGTTCCTGCGGCTGCTTCGCCGATCATGGTCGCCAGCGACTCTGCGGGAAGTACATTTCCCGCCAGCACGGGTTGGGCCGCATACGAGCAGATATCCTCGGCATTGATCGTCGCGCTGTCGGTAAAGTGCGCGCTGATGTCGCGCCCGCCGCACCCGAAGGGGCCGGGGAATCCGGTGCTGGGGATGCCCGGGCGATCGAGCAGGATCAGCTGGGTGCCGCCTGGCGATTCGAGTGTGATCACAAGATCACCAACCCACGGGTGCGTAATGTCGAGCGAGACGCTGAGCGAATCGATGATCTCGCCGGGGCCGGCGGCGATGTCGATCGGGATGGTGATCCCCAAGGTGCTGTTGTCGGGGATGGACGCGTTGGGATTCACGCAGGTCTGGTCGCCCAGCGCGAGCGATGCGGTTGCGAGCGATATGGCGATCGGGAATCGGTTCATCGTTTGGCCCTCGCGTTGATGGTGGCGTTGCGTGATGCGTCGGTGCACTGGGCCGGGTCGCGCATGCCGGTGGTGTGGCACCAGCCCTCGACATGCCCCATGTTGGTCGCGCCCGGGAGCTGCCCGCGGCTGCGCTCGATCACGCCGTCGTCGGGGTCGCTCAGCAGCAGGTCGGTGATGATGTTGCAAAAGTCAAAGGCGAACGGGCGGTCCTCGAAAGAGGTGGTGTAATACCACACCTGCTGGCGCGACGCGGTGGGAATCATGGAGAGCCAGTTGGCCGCGCCGGTGTAAGTCATGTCCGTGTTTTCGCCGCACCCCGTACCGAACAGATCGCCCAGCACCGCGGCGTTGCCGGCCAGTGGCGTGCCCTGATACGGGGCCCCCACCGATTGGATCAGCCGATCGCCGCGGGCCCAGTCGAGCCCCGAGAAGTAGAAGGTATAGAGGTGCAGGGCCGCCATCGCGCCCTGCGAATGGGCGGCGACGCCGAACGATTTCATATTGGCCGTCTGATTCAGGATCTCGAGCGCGAACGCATCATGCGAGCGGCTGATATCGGGGTCACTGAACGCGGCGATGTCGCCGCTGAAGTGCGAGGTGGTGAACGGGTTGCCGCCCGAGCAGTAGCCATGCACCAGCAGCAGGCGGTGCCCGCCGGGGAGCGTGCCGCGTGATGAGGTGTCATCGTCGGCAACCGGCTGGACCTGAATCGGCGGCTGGAATGAAACCGACTGTGTCCCAAACTGTGCCCCAAACCCGGCCGGTGCCGGCTGGATCAACGCACTGTCCATCTCAAACGCGACGCGTTGAATGATCTGCGTGGGCACCATCGAATCAACATCGTGCACACGAACCTGGCGGAGCTCGAGCGTGGCCGGGTCGGCGCCCGCGAGCGAGACCCAGCGGGTGTCGAGGAACAGCGAACGCTGCGCATCGCACACGCGCGACAGCCAGCAGACGGGCGACATCACGCCATCGACTCGCCCCCACACCTCCGCGGCAAGGATCACCCGATCATCTGAATCGGCATCGGCGAATGACAGTTCGACCAGATCATTGACCGGCGTGACGCGCACCTCGCCCAGCGGCTTGGTGGGTGCTTCGACCTCGATCAGATGCTGCGTGGTGAGCAGCACGGGCCAGTTGTCTTTGTTGGCATACTCGGCGATGACCTGCACACTGTGCTTGCCGGGCATGGATGGAGTGAACGAGAGACGATCCGCATCGGCATCGGCCTCGATCGTCTCGCGTGTGCCGTCCGGCGCTCGAACGAGAGCGCGGAGGGTGACGATTCTGGAACCGTCGCTCAGTGCGTTGATCAGCGTGATCGGATGATCGACGAGCGTGCGCCGCTGCTTGACATAGGTGTAGAGCGATCGATCAGGATCGGTATCGAGCAGGATGAACCCGCCGATGCGTTCACGCAGCTGGATCTGGATATGCAACCCGCCCTGCCCCGCGGGAAGCGTGATTGCCGGGTATGTCTTTCCCGAGTCGCCCCACGGCAGCGGATCGCGCACGAGTGTCACGCCGGGCCGCTCGATGTCTGCGTCGGTGCGTGCCTCAAGCTGATGCTGCGCGTCATCGTCGATCGCGTTGACGATGCCGACCCATGCATCGGGCTTGGCGGGCAGGAATACGACACGCGTCGGCCCGTCGCCGGTCACGAACGGGAACGCCAGATTGATCAGCCCGTTCTCGTCCGCTTGCTGCGGATCGATCTCCAGCAGCACCGTGCGCGAGGTCACGCCCAGCTCGACCGGGTCGGGGAGGGTGAGCAGCCCCGATTCGATATCACTCGGCGGCGCGACGACCTGTTTTACAGGCAAGGCCCCCTGCCCCATCGCGGGCACGATCATCAGCAACAGAACCAACAGCGTGATAAAGACTCGAAGTCGCATGAATGCCCCTCCCGGTGTGCACGCTCACCATACCAGCCCAACGCCCCAGCGGAAAGCAAAACACGCCCGATCGGGCGCGTTTGGGGAGCAGTGACACGATTTAGCGCACAAAGGCGGTGATGCGTGCGGCAAACATGGCTCAGGGACAGCCGGCCTGGAAGGCAACGAGGAACGCGGAGACATCGAAGAAGTCGAAGTCGCCGTCGTTATTGAAGTCGGCGAGGGGGTCTTGAGCTTGATAGGCGACGAGGAAGGCGGAGACGTCGAAGAAGTCGAGGTTGCAGTTACCATCCAAATCTGCGATACATGCATGCACAGGATTGTCAAGATCAAACTCGTACACTGCACCTTGCCAAAATTGATGGCCAGGAGCTCCTGCGAACACCGTCCCATCTCTGAGTGCGATTGATGTTCCAAGCAACGCTATGCTCT
Organism: Phycisphaerales bacterium UBA1924; assembly: GCA_965283805.1. Taxonomy (GTDB): domain Bacteria; phylum Planctomycetota; class Phycisphaerae; order Phycisphaerales; family UBA1924; genus UBA1924. The sequence goes on from CBDIPV010000001.1 coordinate 1,917,912, forward strand.
GAATCGTCGCACTATAGAGGCTAGCTGTCTCTTGCCAATGACTGGCAACATGCTCGTAGACATGCACACTACCCTGAAAGTAAACCGACCCTACTTTCGTTGCATCGGAACCTACAGCGAGAATTCCATTCTGAAATGCAACAGAACGCCCGAACCCTAAAGTCTCATCTGAAGACGGGATCAACTGATCCTCTATCGCCCAACCCGATTCCCCTTCACGAAAAACATAGACAGCCCCAGCATTATTTCCTGCGACATTGTCAGCAAATGTGCCAACTACGACAACATCACCTTCGATGTCTATCGCACGCCCAAACCCTTCGCCTGGGGTTGCCAAATCCGTGGTCAACTGTCCAATTTGATGCCAAACGGTTTCTAATCGGTCATAGACATATATAGTCGGCAGCGTAGTAAAATCGTACGGTTGATCAGCAATGACGACTCGATGCCCATCACTTTCGATGACAGCTCCAAATTGGCCACCAATCGTAGGATTGTCTGGATAAATAGCAGTGCCTATCTCCCACTGCTCACCACTATACTCATACACATACACGGCCCCGGCTTCATTGAGAACTGTTCTATCACCTGGGACACCAATGAGTACCTGATCTTCGTAGATGCACACTGCAGATCCGAACCCACTCATGTCGCCATTCTCTTGAATCAGCTTCTGCTCAAACTTCCAACCGGCATCACTTCTCCGATACAGCGTTACGGAGCCACTTTGCACACTATACCCATTGTCAAATGGCGCAGTCACCGCCATGAGATCTCCAGAAACCGAAATGCCTGATCCAAACTGCGCGTTTCGAACAGAAGTAATGTCAGGATCCGCATGCATCTCTGCGTATACCCAGTGATTACCGTCGAACCTGTACAAAAACACAGCACCTTCGTCGCTACGATTACCGTCGAAACGAGGAGCACCAACAGCGAGCCAATCGCCGTCGGTTGCGATTGAATAGCCAAAGCGTGAGTCAGATTCTATGTCATCCGGCAAGAAACTGCGATTCTCGTAGATATCACACGGCTGTGCTTGCACTCGCGAAACCTGTGACAACGCTACCACAATCGCAATGGCATATACTAATATTGTATTACTTCGAATCATATCTATATTATAGCGACTCTCGGTTGGATCACAAGAAAAAAACCGCCCTGCTGGGCGGTGTATTCTTGTGACTAGGAAACACTTATCAGCCGTTCCAGCCCGCCTTGAAATTATTCAGGGCATCGACCAGCTTCTTCTCGAGATCGCCGCTGAGCGCCTTGGTCTCGTTGAGCTCGTCCCACACGCCCTTGGCGCTGGTCTGGAAGTATTCCTGCATCGCCTTCTCAAACGGCGCGACCTTGTTGAGCGGCACAGTGTCGAGGAAGCCCTTGGTGCCCGCGTAGATCGAGATGATCTGGTCGGTGACATGGTACGGGTCGTACTGGGGCTGCTTGAGCAGCTCCACCATGCGCGCACCGCGGTCGAGCTGGGCCTGGGTGGCCTTGTCGAGATCGGTGCCGAGCTGGGCGAACGCCTCGAGTTCGCGGAACGCGGCCAGGTCGAGTCGCAGCGAGCCGGCGATCTTCTTCATCGCCTTGACCTGCGCGGCACCACCCACGCGTGACACCGAGATGCCCACATTGATCGCGGGGCGAACACCCGAGAAGAACAGTTCGGGCTCGAGATAGATCTGGCCGTCGGTGATCGAGATCACATTGGTGGGGATGTATGCGGACACATCGCCTTCCTGCGTCTCGATGACGGGCAGCGCGGTGAGCGAGCCGGCGCCGTTCTCGTCCGAGAGCTTGGTGGCGCGCTCGAGCAAGCGGCTGTGGAGGTAGAACACATCGCCGGGGAATGCTTCACGCCCCGGAGGACGACGCAGCAGCAGCGAGAGTTGGCGGTAGGCGACGGCCTGCTTGGAGAGGTCGTCGTAGACGCAGAGCACATGCTTGGGGTACTTGGCACCGCTGGAGAGGGTCTTGCCCGCTTCCTTGCCCGAGTGCATGAAGTGCTCGCCCATCGCGCAGCCGGTGTAGGGCGCGATGTACTGCATGGGGGCGGGGTCCGAGGCACCCGCGTTGACGACGATGGTGTATTCCATCGCGCCCTGTTCCTTGAGGGTCTGCACGACGCCGGCCACGGTCGATTCCTTCTGGCCGACGGCGACATAGACACACACGACGGCTTCGTCGGTGCCCCAGTACTGCTTCTGGTTGATGATCGCGTCGATGGCGACGGCGGTCTTGCCGGTCTTGCGGTCGCCGATGATCAGCTCGCGCTGCCCGCGTCCGATGGGGATCATGGCGTCGATGGCCTTGATGCCTGTCTGCAGCGGCTCGTGCACGGGCTGGCGCTCGGCGATGCCGGGCGCGATGATGTCGACCAGTGCCGTCTCGCTGGTGTTGATCGCGGCTCCGTCGTCGATCGGGCGACCCAGCGGGTCAACCACGCGACCGAGCAGCGCCTCGCCCACGGGGACTGAGAGCAGTTTGCCGGTCGCCTTGACGGTGTCGCCTTCCTTCACGGTGAGGAAGTTGCCGTAGATCACGGCACCGACGGTATCCTCTTCGAGGTTCATGACCTGGCCCATGACCGAGCCGCCCGAGGTCTCGAACTCGATCAGCTCGCCGGCCATGGCCTTGGAGAGCCCATAGATTCGTGCGATACCGTCGCCGACTTGGACAACGCGCCCGACTTCTGAGATCTCAAGCTCGCTCGAGAACTGTTCGATTTCCTGTTTGATGACGCTGACGATCTCGTCGGTCTTGATCTTCACGGGGGTTCTCCTGCCTTGCCCGATCGGTTTTTCGATGGGTGACGAGGTTCGAGAAAAAGGTCGTTACGGCCCCACGAACACGCCCGCGCGTGCTCGCTTGGGGGGTTGAAAGGGTAGGGCACCAAGACGCAGAAGTCTCGCCCGTTGCGGGGTTTGAAATTGACGATCTGCGCTGCTCACACCGCTCGGCCCGAGAGATGGGCCAGAGGCATAGGCCGAGGGATGGGCCAGAATGATGGGCCGGGTGATGGACCAGAGCGACCAACGCGGTCAGGGCGTTGGGCGATCGGCGTTGGGGCTGGTATTGGGGCTTGTATTGGGGCTGGGGTTCGCGTTGGCCGGCTGAGATTGCTCGGTTTCGCGGCTGATGCTCAGCCCTACGACCCGCTGCGGGCCGACCAATCGGCAGCCCGGGGGCAGATTCATGATCTGGGCCGGCTTGGCATTGATTCCCCGTTCGAGGTCCTCAAATGAAAGCGATACAAAGGCTTGCGGCCGGATTGTGCCGTCTCGCAGGGCTGCGATCTGATCGACCGGTCCCTCGACCAGCACGCCGACAAGGTCGCGGTCGGTTTCTTCGATCTCGACGCGCCAGGCCCCGACCTCGGCAGGCGCGAGCAGCACCTGAACGGGCAGACGCCCCAGTTCGAGCTGCTGGGTCACTGATTTGAGCGTGATCAGCACATCGACCTGGGCGGGCTGGATGGTGGTTGACCACGCGCCGGGCTGGATGCCCTCAACATCGACCACCCCGCCGGGGATTGTCTCGAGCCGCCCCGGCGTGAGCAGGGCCACCTGGGCCTGGCTGAGCGAGACGGTTGCGAACTCGGCCGTGAGCTGTGCAAACAGGCTGCCTGGCGCTTTGATGCGGACCGAAGCGGGCTCGGCGCGCAGCGCCCCGTCGGTCTGGATGCCGTCGGGCAGATCCACCCGCACGGGCAGCTCGCGGGTCTCGAGATCGTCAACCTCGATGCGGATGGTCTCGGGCGAGACCGATTTGATTGTGACGCCGTGGACCCAGAGTTCGGTGGATTCCCGGAGCAGCTCGCGGAGATCGAGCGTGTACACGCCGGGGCGCGGCTCGATCTCGCGTCCGACGCGCAGCTCAATTCGATTCTGCAGCAATCGCGCGAAGCGATCGATGCCCGAGGTCGAGCCCTCGATCACGACCGTGGCGGTGCGGACCGGCAACGCGTCTGGCGACTGGCGGACGACCAGCTCGATCCCTCCTGCGGGCTCAACATTGGCGATGCTGATCTGTGCCTCGATCGATCGATTGCGCACCATGCGCGATTCGGCGAGCAGCCAGATCATCGCGGTGAGCAGCGTCACCACCAGAACTGTTCGCATCTGGGCAAGGATGGCTCGTTCTTCATTCATTGCTGGCCCCCTTGCTCTTGGGGCTTTGTTCCGCGGTCGGTTCGGGATCAACATCTTTAGTGAGCAGCGACTCGCTGGGCTCGGGCTCGTTGTCCTGATCGATGCTGTTATCGTCGGCGAATCCTGAGCCGCTTTCAGAGTTGGATTCCGGTTCGTCTTTGGGCTTGGGCTCTGTAGCGGGCAGCAGCGGCTGGCCGAGGTTCGCGCGGATGATTTCTTTGAGCATGCCCGGCTCGATCGGGTTGCTCAGCGCGCCGCGTTCGGCGATGCGGATGTAGCCGGTTTCTTCTGAAACAACGATCACCAGCGCATCGGTCTCTTTGGTGACTCCGATGGCGGCTCTGTGTCGTGAGCCCAGCGACTGGTCGAGAATATCGCTCGCGCTGGCCATGGGCAGCTGCACGCCGGCGCTGTGGATTTTGTCACCTCGGATCACAACCGCGAGATCGTGCAGCGCTGAGCCGGGGTGGAAGATGGTCTGGATCAACGCGGCGGTCAGGGTCGCGTTGAGCACGGTGCCGCCCTCGACCAGCGCTTTGAGCCCCACACGCCGCTCGATGACAATGATGGCCCCGAATCGTGCTTTAGAGAGGAACACGCACGCCGGGGCGATCTCCGCGGCGACCTTTTCTGCACCCTCGTGTCCGCTATGCATGAAGCGCGTCTCGCCCAGCCGGATCAGCGCACGGCGCAGCTCGGGCTGGAAAATCACGACCAGGGCGATGGCGATGACGGCCAGAACACGGTCATAAAGGTAGGCGATGCGGGCGAAGAGGTCGTCGCCAAAGAACCGCACGAAGAGCGTGCCCACGATAAGGATGAAGAGCAGGCCCTTGAGGGCGCGGGCGGCGCGGGTGCCCTGCACAAACCGGAGCACGGCGAAGACGACGAGCCAGATCAGGGCGAACTCGATCAAGACCTCCCACCAGTTGTAGGAGCTCAGGCGATTGAGCAGGTCTTGGAGGCGTTCAGCTGAGCCCAAGCGGGTACCCTTCTGCTGTTCAGAAACAGTTTCGTTATTGGTCTTGTCTGATTCTAACCCATCGCTGCGACGCGTGTTGTGCTTCTATCGTCATATATGCCTTACTCCATCAAGCAGATCGAGCAAACACCCAACCCCAGAGCGCGCAAGCTCATCGTTGAGCCCGCGCCCGGGTCGATACGCTCGTACTTCAAACGCGACGATGCCGCGGGCGACCCGATGGGCGCGGCGCTCTTCGCGGTCGAGGGCGTGACCAATGTGCTGATCCATACCGGGTTTGTCTCGGTATGCATCGGGCCAGAGGCCAACTGGAAGCGCGTGATCGGCGATCTGCGCACCGCGTTGAAGACGGTGCCGGGCCCATGAGCGGCGGGACTGATGACGCTGCGCTGGGCCGCTCGCTCGAACGCTGGTTTGTCGATCATGCCCGGACACTCCCCTGGCGGACACAGCCGCGTGACCCGTATCGCTCGCTGGTGAGCGAGCTGATGCTCCAGCAAACGCAGGTCTCGCGTGTGCTTGAGAAGTTCGAGCCGTTTCTTGAACGATTCCCGACCGTGCAAACTCTTGCCAGCGCCAGCGAGGACGATGTACTCGCGTCGTGGTCTGGGCTGGGCTACTACCGGCGTGCCCGCTTGCTGCACGCATGCGCCAAGGCGCTGGTGGAACATCACAACGGGGTTGTGCCCGAATCGATCGGCGAGCTGCTCAAACTCCCCGGTATCGGGAAATACACGGCCGGAGCGATCGCGTCGATGGTCTTCGGAAAACGCGAAGCCATCGTGGACGGGAATGTGACCCGGGTGCTGCTGCGGGTGCACAACCGGCCGATCCCTCAGGCCGACAAAGCGACGATCGACTGGGCATGGCGGCGAGCCGATGAGCTGGTGCAGGCCTGCGCCGATCCGGCCGTCTTCAACGAGGCCATGATGGAACTGGGCGCGACTGTCTGCATTCCCAAAGGCCCAAAGTGCCCACGATGCCCGATCAGCGAACAGTGTCAGTCGCTCGCAGCCGGCACGGCCGAATCGATCCCGCTGCCAAAGCCCCGGGCCAAGCAGAAGCATCTGTACTGCGCGAGCGTGGTGATGCGGGACCGCCGATCTGTGCTGCTTGAGCAGCGCCCGGGCACCGGCATGTGGGCGGGCATGTTCCAGCTGCCCACACTCGAGCGCGCGGACCGAGCGCACACGCCGGGCGATCTGTCTGAGGTGGGGTTCGAATCCCCCGAGCACCTCGAATCGTTCACACATATCACCACGCACCGGATCGTGGAGTTCGCGGTCTACCGGGCACTGTCACCGAGTAAAACGCCCGAGAATATCCAGAAACATGCGATCGGATCGCTCGAAACGCTGGCGATCTCGAATGCACAGATGAAGGCGCTGCGGATCGCGGGTATTCTTGAGTCATGAAGATCGCCGTCGTCATCCCGGTTTACAACGAGCAGACGCTGCTGCCGGTGCTGTTCAACCGGCTCGTCAACACCCCCCCGCCGACCGATGGGCAGGGCAAGGCGTGCACGAGGGTGATCTATCTCGTCGACGACGGCTCGAGCGATGGCTCACCCAAGATCGTTGAAGAGCTGGCCCAACGCGAAGACACCACAGCGATCCATCAGCCCATAAACCAGGGCAAGGGCGCCGCGCTGGCCGCGGGGATCGCCAAGGCACTCGACGACGGTGCCGACGCGATCATCATCCAGGACGCGGATCTGGAGTACGACCCGCGCGAGCACGACGCGGTGCTGGCACCGATTCTTGACGGGCGGGCCGACGCGGTGATCGGGACACGCTTCCTTGGCCAGACGCACCGGGTGCTCTACTACTGGCATTCGATCGCCAACCGGATCATCACGCTCAGCAGCAACATGCTCAGCAACCTGAACCTGACCGACATCGAGTGCGGGTTCAAGGCCTTCACCCGCGACGCGATCAGGGACATCACCATCACCGAGAAACGCTTCGGCGTTGAGCCCGAACTGATCGCCAAGCTCGCCAAGATCCGGTTGCCCGACGATCAGGGCGTTCGGCGCGTGCCGCTGCGGATCTACGAAGTCCCGATCTCATATTCCGGTCGGACCTACGAAGAGGGCAAGAAGATCGGCTGGAAAGACGGCTTTGAGGCGATCTGGTGCATCGTCAAGCACAATCTGGGTTGAGCCGGACCACGAGGATCGAACCATGACCGCGTCACTTTGTTTCGAGCATATTGATCCCAAGGTACGAGTTGTCGAACTCTCTGACTTGCCCCGCCCCTCTTCTGCGGTGCCCGAACCAATCGTGCTCGCTGATGAATCCCGCAAGATTCTCAGCTATGAGGAGTACGACACATCTCAATGGGTTATCGTGCAATTTCTTGGCTGCAGTTCACTCGCACTTGGCCGCCCCAATGACGAAGCGATTGATGGGCATCCTTTCTACCGCTTGGGATTAGAGCCCTACGGGAGTTACGAGATCAAGAACTCCCCTTGGATCCAGGCGCTTGAACGCGCAAACAGGGTGCACAGCCAGCATAACCCAGACGCGTACATCGATACCAAACACTACATCATCGTTTTTCACGATTCGACTTTCGAGTGTGTGGCCGCCGACTTCATCGTGCATGCAAAGATCACGGACCGATCAAAAGTGCTCGACGAGATGCTCAAGATGTGGCGTGCACTGGATCGGTAGTACCCAACCCATCCACCGCACTGCGCGGCTGCGCCGCGAGTACGGGCACCCCAGTCAACCTCGCTCCTCATCGCCCGTGCCACCCATCTCATTTCACGCACCGCACGCCATACACTTCCTCGGGCACCAACGAGAGGGGCCGCGATGCCAGATCAGGACCCCCAGAACCTCACCCAAGTCATCGACGCCACCGAAGAGTCCACCGAGGGCAACGACCCAGTGAGCGTCGGGGACATCCTGGGCGCTTTCGCGGGGCGCATCTTCGGCCCGCTGCTCATCATCCCCGGGCTCATCCTGATCACACCCGCCGGCGGCATACCCGGCGTGCCCGCCATCCTGGGTGTCCTCGTCGCCATCCTCGCCGGTCAACGCCTCTTCGGTCAGGACCACCCCTGGGTGCCCAATCGCCTGAGCAACCGGGGCATCGGGCGGGACAAACTCCTCAAGGGCTTTGAGAAGATCCGCCCCTGGACCCGACGCATCGACAAGGTTATCAAACCCCGCCTGACCTTTCTGACCACCGGGCGGGCTGAGTACCTGGCCATCATCCTCGCCCTGCTATTGGGCTTAACGATCCCCGCCGTCGGCCTGATCCCGTTCGCCGCCGCCCTCCCCGGCGCAGGACTCAGCCTCATCGGCCTGGCCCTCACCGCCCGCGACGGGCTGCTCATGCTCGGCGCCTTCGGCATTGCTGGCGCGACTGCCTATTTCGCGACGATCGCGGTCATGTGAAGCTTCCTTTGTGTCTTGAGGATGACCGGGGGAGGGTGCGGGATGGTTGCTTTTATTCTGGCACCACGATCGGTTCATGCCCGCGTTTGCGGCGGAGCCAGTTGATCGAGCGGTGGATACTTCTCCGCCGGATGAGCCAGCGTTCGAGGCGGTACTTGCCGGGGAAGTTGATCAGTGTCAGCCCCAGCACGATCGTGAGCAGCCCCTGCCCGGGCATGACGAGCATGGCGATGCCGCCGAGCACGAGTATGGCGCCCAGCATGTTTTTGAGGATCAGCAGCGTGATCTGGATCACTGGGTGGCGCTTGCGAAGCACAACCGGCACGCGCTTTTCTCGCATGAAGTAGTCGCTGGGCAGCCGGATGATCAGCCAGGGCACGATGAGCAGCGTGGCCACAAAGGTGATGACCGAGACGCCGGCGAGGATCGCGATGAGTTGTTCGTTGATCTCAGGCATGGATCTCCGGTTCTGCCTCCTCCCCCGCGCTTGCGGGGTCTCTTGTCCCTCCCCGCGCCCCGCGGGGAGGTGGGCTTGGGCGCAGCCCAAGGTCGGAGGGGTCTTCAGCGAAGACCGTGTTTCGAATATGACCCCTCCGTCTCGCTGCGCTCGACACCTCCCCGCGGGGCGCGGGGAGGAACAGGGAGAGGCGACTTCTTTATCCGATCACGCGCGTGAATCGTTCGAGCAGCGCATCGAGCTCACCCTCGCTCGGTGCATTGAGCGTCACATGCCCGATCTTGCGCCCGGCCCTTGGGGCCTTGCCATACATATGCACATGCGCCTCGGGCATTGACTCCAGCGCCCCCTTGCGCGGCTCGTCGCCGATGATGTTCACCATCGCGCTGCAGCCGATCGGCTCGGCGGAGCCCAGCTCCATGCCCATCACCGCCCGCATGTGGTTCTCAAACTGAGATGTCTGGGCCCCTTCGATCGTCCAGTGCCCGGTGTTGTGCACACGCGGGGCGATCTCGTTGGTTACGAGCGTCGCGTCGTCACCGCTGCCGATCTGGAAGAACTCGACGGCCAGCGTCCCGACATACTCGAACCGGTTGAGTATCTGACGGGCCGCGTGGCGGGCCTGCTCGACCAGCCGATCGTTCACATCGCGTGCCGGGGCCTTGGACACCCGCAGGATGCCGCCACGGTGGACATTGACACTCAGCGGGTAGTAGACGATGTCGCCTGCTGCTGAGCGCGTGGCGACGATCGAGAGCTCGCGGGTGAACTCGACGAACTGATCCAGAATCGCCGGCACGGAGCCGATGGTGGCGAAGGCCTCTGCCGCGTTCTTCGCGTCGTTGATCAGCACCTGACCCTTGCCGTCGTAGCCCAGCGTCCGCGCCTTGAGAATCGCGGGCGTTCCCAGCTCCTCAAGCGCGGCCTGCAATGATTCAACATCGTCGATCGCCCGGTAGTTGGGGATGGCGATATCCAGCTCGCGGAACATGCCACGCTCTTGGTGCCGGTCCTGGGCGTAGCCCAGCGCGTCGGGGTTGGGGTGGATGGGGCGCAGGGGCCGAATGATCTCGGCGGCAGCCGCGGGGACATTCTCGAACTCGTAGGTCACGACCTCGCTGCCCTCGGCGAGTTGTTTGAGGGCGCCCGGGTCGTCATATTCGGCGACGATCTGCTCGCAGACGGTGCTGGCGCAGCAGCCCTCGTCGGGGTCGAGCACTGTGCAGCGCACGCCGAGCTTCTGCACCGACTGGGCGAGCATGAGCGCGAGCTGTCCGCCGCCGAGGATCCCCACGCGTTCGACGGGTGCCAGCGGCTCGCTCATGCCTGCTCCCGCGGGTCGGGGTGGTCGAGGACCGCCTGGGTCTGGGCTTCGCGGAACGCTTCGAGTTTTTCACCGATCTCGGGGTGGGTGTTGGCGACGATCGACGCCGCCAGCAGCCCGGCGTTGCGTGCCCCGGCCTTGCCAATGGCCACGGTCGCGACGGGGATGCCCGCGGGCATCTGCACGATCGAGAGCAGCGAGTCGAGCCCCTGCAGCGCCTTGCTCATCACCGGCACGCCGATGACTGGGAGGGTGGTCATCGAGGCGACCATGCCGGGCAGATGGGCCGCCCCGCCCGCCCCGGCGATGATGACCTGAATCCCGCGTGCTTTGGCCTCTTTGGCGTGGGTGACCAGCAGATCGGGCGTGCGATGGGCCGAGACGACCTTCACCTCGTGGGGCACGCCCAGGGCCTCAAGGGCCGCGGCCGCGTGCTCCATGACATCGGGCCAATCAGATTTGGAGCCCATGATGACGCTGACGAGTGGATTGGTCATGCCAGATGGTATGCCCATCTGTTCGCTCAATACGCGAACGACATCCCCAGCACGAGCGTCCCGAAGGTCTGTCCGTTGGGTTGGGTTTCGAAGCGTTCGGTGACAAAGTTCTGGGCCCAGCCCACATACAGGCAGTTGTACCGCATCACAAGGCCAACGCTCGCACGACCGACCAGCGGCTCAGAATCCGTCGAACGCGAACTGGCGAAGGTGTTGCCGTCGAGGAAGATGTCCCTACCCACGGCGTCGATCCCCACCCCGGCATGCACATACAGCGAGAAGTTGCCCTCGCCCCAGTTGCTCGCCCCCACCGTGTGGTCCTTGTGGCCCAGCAGGGTCGCGGGCCCGAAGTCGTCGGGCAGGTTGTGCCCGGCCCGCATCGTCATCTTCGCATGCCCCATGATGGCAACATTGCCCAGCTCAAAGCCCAGCGCGGGCAACATCTCCATCTCGACGCCCCAGACCTCGGCCTTCTTGGACTTCCAGGTGCGCTCGTAGTTGAAGTTGATCGCCAGCTCGTTGGCCAGCTGCGTGTCCCAGCCCTGCGGGTCGATCTGGTCTGGGTACGCGTTGTGGATGAACTCCTGAACGAACTCGGCCCCGGACCACTCCCCGACAACACCCAGATCGAGCCCGAAGTGGTCGTGCTTGTCTGCGTCGGCGCGCTGGAAGGAGAACGCGAAGTAGAGGTAGCCGCCGTAGGGATGGTCGTCGGGGCGGGGGTTGGTCTGCTGGATGTACTCGCTGGTGTAGATCCGCTGCTTGAGCGCGAGCCCGAACCCGAACCGCGGGTTCTCCCACGCATCGCCCGGCGCAAGTTTCTCGGCCAGCGAGCTGGGCAGATTGGGGTCAAAGGAGAGCTCGATGCCGCTGCCGTTGGTGTAGAAGCGGTCGGAGTTGTCGATGAGATTGACGAAAGTCCCATCGTTTGTCCAGTACAAAGTGAAATCACGCAGGGTCATGTCGGTGATCGACCACGACTCGGACTGATCGAGCGAATCGGCCAGAGCTTGCTCGTCCTGGGCCTGTAGGGGCGAGACCAAGGCGACGGCGAACGCACATGACAACAAGAAGCGGTTTGACATGCCACCACAATACCGGGTTCGCCCCACCCCGGCACGGTTGAGTCGCGGTCAATACGCGATATTCATACGGATGGGCGGCTCAATCGAGGATCATCAGGTCGCCATCATACTTCGCTCGTCGTTCGTCGCTCAGGGCGTCCCATTCGTCGAGGGCGTACCAAGTATGTGGGAATGCTCTGTCGGAGTCGTTTTGGTGTGGAGGCAAGTGGCGCCCGCCGTCGTCGTCGCGGTCGATGCCCAGGGCCCAGAGGCGGGGCTTGCCGTTTAGGACGGCATACCGCAGCGGCTCGCCGGAGTAAAGGTCGATCGCGGGGATCGGGAGCGTCTCGGGGTCGATCGCAGCGAGCGACTGTGGCCAATCGCCGTGGCGCAAGCGATGGCGGTGTAGCGCGAGGACGACGATGCGATTGATGGTCTTGTAGCTGTCCCTGTGCATGAATCCGAGTTGGGTGCGCCAGAGCGCGGTGTCAACATAGACCGGCACGAAGCGGCTGGAATCTCGCCCGCTCAGGTGCTTGTGGATAGCGGTGCTGATCTCGGGCACCTGCTGGGTCGCGAGGTCGGCTTCGAGGTCGATCATCAGTGCTTCCAAGATCCGCGACTGCACCGCGATCTGCCTGTCGAGCGTCGCGAGCGGGATGTCGGCATCGAGTTCGGGCTTCATGACGACCTGAAACAACTTGGTAGAATACCAACCGGTGTATGAGCTCGCGGCTTGGTGGTAGAGCGCACGCAAATCCGCGTTGGTGCGCGCGAACTCCACGCTGTGGAACTGTTGCCGCCAGTCTTCGTGCGTCAGATACTGCTGGAACCCGAACGCGGATTTGAAGTCATTTGCACGATGCCTGAGCATGATCGACTGCATCTCGGCGAGCTGGGCATCGTTCAACAGATCGGGATCGTACTGGACCAGTTCGACCATTGTGTGTTCCAGCATTGACCGCATGGCGTGCGCGCTCAGGAACTGAATCTTTCCGGGAACCTCGATCGCGTGCTGACAAAGCTGGTCGAGCAATTGAAAACGCTCAAGGGCCTGATCCTGCTCGCCGTGGAACGCGAGATAGACCGCATCGGCACAAAGATATTGCATCGCCGATCGCAGCGGCGACACCGAATCGAGGCTGTGCTCGGTCACACAGTCGCTGGGCAATCCCAATCCGGGACGCCCATCAGCATCGGTAGTCGGGATCGGCGCTCCCAGGTATGGACGCTGAACGACTTCGAGCAGCCGATCGAGATCGCGTTGATATGCTTCTCGTACGGCTTTGATGTGCTTCCAGTCCTCGTTCCATGGGCGGGTATCAGAGAAGACAAACATAGGATAATCGCTGAGTTCATCGCTCAACGCAACTTCACGATCATCCCTGAATCGCTCCACCGCAGCATTGAGTTCGGGGTGCATGCGCTCATCAGCGGGCAGCGATTCGACCCATGAGTTCCAGCGCGTGCGAAAATCATCGAATGACTCGCCCTCCTCGAACTGCGGCTGCGCACAAACAACCCCGCCGCTCAGCAGCAACGGGGTCAAGAAGAGATAGATCAATCGGTTCATCGCACTCATTTTATGGGTAAACGAGTGAAATGATTTCACCCCTCATCCTTCTCCGCGAGCTTCGCGACCACCGACAGGTCCTCCAGCGTCGTCACATCCTGGGTGATCTCAGTTTCGCCGGCCGCGATCGAACGCAGCAGGCGGCGCATAATCTTGCCCGAGCGTGTCTTGGGCAACGCGGCCGTGAAGCGGATCAGGTCGGGCTTGGCGATCGCGCCGATCTCGTTGCCCACATGCTCACGCAGGGCCGCGATCAGCTCTTCGCTGGCCTCGAAGCCCGGCGCGGGGGTGACGAAGGCGGCGATGCCGGTGCCCTTGATCTCGTGGGGCATGCCAACGACGGCCGCCTCGACGACGCTCTCATGCGCCACCAGCGCGCTCTCGACTTCCATGGTGCCCATGCGGTGCCCCGAGACATTGATGACATCGTCGATGCGACCCATGATCCAGAAGTTGCCGTGCTCGTCGCGCCGTGCGCCGTCGCCGGCGGTGTAGACGGGCTCGCCGTTGATCTTGACGGTGCTCCAGTAGGTATCAATAAACCGTGCCTGGTCGCCGTGCACGCCGCGGAGCATGCCGGGCCAGGGCTTGCGGATGACCATCAGCCCGCCGGTGTTGGCGGGCTGTTCCTCGCCGTCGGTGTTCACGACGGCCGCGTCGATGCCGAATGCCGGGTGCGTGCACGAGCCGGGCGTGGTGGGCGTCGCGCCGGGCAGCGGCGTGATGACATGCCCGCCGGTCTCGGTCTGCCAGTAGGTATCGACGATCGGGCACACGCCGCGCCCGATGGTGTTGCGGTACCACATCCACGCCTCGGGGTTGATGGGCTCGCCCACGGTGCCCAGCACCTGCAGTGAATCGAGTTTGCAGGATTTGGGGTGCTCGTCGCCCCACTTCATGAAGGCGCGGATGGCCGTAGGCGCGGTGTAGAACTGTGTGACCTTGTGGCGGTCGACCATCTGCCAGAAGCGTGCACCGTTGGGATAATCCGGGCCGCCCTCGTACATGACCGTCGGCACGCGGTTGGGCAGGATGCCGTAGACGATATAGGAGTGCCCGGTGATCCAGCCGCAGTCGGCGGTGCACCAGAAGACCTGGTTCTGATCGCCCTGATCATCCTGATCATTGGGGATCAGGTTGAAGGTGTACTTGCTGGTGAGGTAGGTGTAGACCATGTAGCCGGCGTTGGTGTGGACGATGCCCTTGGGCTTGCCGGTGGATCCGGAGGTGTAGAGCAGGAAGAGCATGTCCTCGCTGTCGAGCTGCTCGCAGGGGCACTCGGCCGAGGCCTTGCCCATCTCCTCTTCCCAGCAGCGGTCCAGCGCGCCCCATTTGATGTCGTTGTGGCAACGGCCGAAGCAGAGCACATGCTCGACGGGCTGGTTGCCAGCGCCGTCCATGATTTTGATCGCCTCATCGACATTATCCTTGAGCGGCACGACCTTGCCGCGGCGCCAAGAACCGTCGCAGGTGATGATCATCTTGGAGCTCGCGTCCTGCACGCGATCGGTGATGGCCTGTGCGGAGAAGCCGCCGAAGATGACCGAGTGGGGCGCACCGATGCGGGCGCAGGCGAGCATGGCGATGGCCAGCTCGGGCACCATGCCCATATAGATCGTCACGACATCGCCCTTGCCGATGCCCTTGCTCTTGAGCACATTGGCGAGCTTGCTCACCTCGGTCTGCAACTCCTTGTAGCTGATCCGGCGCACATCGACGGGCCCGCCCGAGCCATCAACCGGCTCGCCCTCCCAGATGATCGCGATGTCGTCGCCGTGCCCGCTCTCGACCTGACGATCGACACAGTTGTAGCAAACATTGGTCTTGGCACCGACGAACCATTTGGCATCGGGGGCGTTCCATTCGAGGACGCGGTCCCATGGCTTGAACCAGTGGAGTTCCTCGGCGATGGTGGCCCAGAACGCCTCGGGGTCAGCGATGGACTGGTCGTACATCGACTTGTATTCATCGTATGAATCCACCAGCCACCGGCTCGCTCCGGCCTCGCCCGGCGTTGGGGGCTGGAAAACGCGGTTTTCGTGGAGAGTCGACTCGATGCCTTGTTCGTTCTTCATGCGGTGCTCCCCTAGCCGAAGCGTGTTCAGAGCACCATTCTACACCTCCCAGCCTCCGGCACATTCTGCCTAGGTGGCTCGACCAGGTCTCACCCAGTTGGGCTAGCTCCGCCACATCAATCCGCTACCTGCGGCGAGGTTCGCTCACGATGTTTCCAACTTCGAAGAGAGCATCCGGCCCCTCCATATTGCAAAGACCTATCGCAGCCTCGAGTCCTTCTGATCTTCCCCACGCCCGACAGCCGTCGATGAGGCATCCCAAGGATCCACACACCGCGAAGATCATCAGAATCGTCGACAGAGCTACAGCGAGTGTTTGACTGGCTCCGAGAGCTTCAATCACTCCTACCAGAGACCCGCCTACGAACACTGCTCCAGCGAGAAGGAGTCCAAGAATCGTGATATATGCGAACCACCCCTTTAATACCGACATTTTGATCTCCTTCAGTGCCCACTGGTGACGCGGAGGACTTCTTGCACGCTGGTGAGACCGGTGCTGGCCTTGTTAATTCCGTCTTGGCGCAGCGAGTTCATTCCGCGTTCGAGACATATGCGTCGGAACTCGCTGACATTGGGGTTGCGCGCGATGATGTCACGCAGCTCGTCGTCGACGGCGAGCATCTCGTAGATGCCCACACGGCCCGAGTATCCGGTGTTGCGGCATTTGTCGCAGCCCTTTGGCACCCAGAGCTGATCGCTGGGCAGCCCCTGCATCTCCAGGAACTCGCCCATCTCCTCCGACGGCTTCTCCTGCTCCTTGCAGTGCTGACAGAGCTTCCGAAGCAGTCGCTGGGCCAGAACACCGTTGACCGCCGCGCCCACCAAGAACGGCTCGAGCCCGATGTTCACCAGTCGCGTTACGGAGCTGGGCGCATCGTTTGTGTGCAGCGTTGATAACACCAAGTGGCCCGTGAGCGCGGCCTGAACCGCGGTATGCGCGGTCTCGTGGTCTCGAATTTCGCCGAGCATGATGACATCGGGGTCCTGACGCAGCAGGGCCTTGAGTGCCTTGGCGAAGGTCATCCCGATCTTCTCGTGCGTCTGGGTCTGGGTGATGCCTTCGAGGTGATATTCGATGGGGTCTTCGACGGTCGAGACATTGAGCTTGGCTTTGTCGATCTGTCGCAGCGAGGAGTAGAGCGTTGTGGTCTTACCCGAGCCGGTCGGGCCTGTGACGAGCAGGATGCCGTGGGGCTCGTTGATTTGGCGCTTCCAGATATCGAGCGTATGCTGATCGAAGCCGAGGTCTTCGAGCTGCACATTGATCGATTTGGTATCGAGGATACGCATGACGACCTTCTCGCCGTAGCCCGAGGGCAGCGTCGAGACACGCAGGTCGAGCTTGCGCCCGCCGACGACACAGCGGATACGCCCGTCTTGGGGCACGCGCCGCTCGGCGATGTCGAGATCGGCCATGATCTTGAGTCTGGAGATGATTGCGGCGGCCATCTGGGGCGGCGGGTTCATGGATTCGAACAGCACGCCGTCGACACGCAGGCGGACTTTGATCTTCTTCTCACCGGGCTCGATGTGAATATCCGAAGCGCCCTCCTTGACGGCGTTCTGGATGATGTAGTTGACATAGCGGATGACCGGCGACTCGCCCGCCTGGGATTCGAGATCGACCGCCTCGGCGGTTTTCGCGGTGGTGACCTCGACATCGGCCTCGTCGACATCGGCGAGTATCTCGCTCAGGTCCATCTCGCCCGCGCTGGCGCCGCCGACCATTTCCAGGGCGCTGCGGACATCTGTGGGTGTCACGATCACAACCTTGATGCTTGCGACGCGCAGGCGTGAGCGGATCTCGTCGATGACGAACACATCGCTGGGGCTCAGCGCCCCCACCACGACCCGGCTGCCCTCGGTCCGCAGGGGGAGCACATGGTGGGCCTGGCAGAAGTCGAGCCCGAGGCGCTGCAGGAGCTTGCCGTCGAACCCGCCGTCAAGCCCTTGTTCGAGATCGATCCGTTCGAAGCGGACGCCGGCGCACTGGGCAACCACGCGGAGCACGGCGTCTTCATCGGCGCCCTGCTCGAGCAAGACCTCGACGAGGGTCCGCCCCGGCGCTTGCTTGATGATGTTCTGTGCGTTGGTGATCTGCTCGGCGTTGACGGCTTGTGCTTCGAGCAGGGACTCGCTGAGTTCGCCCCCGGCCGAGTAGTCATCCTGGTCAGCATCGGGGCGGTAGACCTCGCTGACCGCGTTGCTGATGTGCACCGCAGGCGCGGCCACGCGCCGCTGGAGCACCGCCGGGTCTTCGTCAACGCTGGGGGTTTCATTGTTGCCAAAGCGCGTCTGGCTGCTGGGCATCGAGGGCAGCGGTGAGAATGAGCCGGGGCGCTGATCCAGCGTGTGACGCGCAGAACGCTGCGCATCGGCACGCGGCTTGCGCAACGCACGCTTGGATGAGTCTTCCCCGCCGACCCCAAGCTCACTCAAAATGTCATCGATGTTTGCCAATGTCGTATCCCAGCGGTGTATTGCGGTTATTCGAGTTCGACCGTGTCCTCGCCCATCGCGATCTCAAACTTTTTGCCGTCGCCCTCGATCACGACGCTGCGCCCGGTGATCTTGATCACGGTGAAGTAGGACCCGAGCTTTGAACCCACGGCCACGGCCTCGCCCGAAACACGGGCCGCGGGACGCGTGCCCCCGACCACGCCCTGGAGCCGGAAGCTCATCGCCTCGGAGACAACCTCGTCGGCGCGGCGCTGGCGTGCCAGCTGCTCATCACGCTCACGCTGCAGCGCCAGACGCTCGGCCTCGCTCATGCCCGGCTCGGGACGAACGATGTCGTTCTTGGCCATCGCGGACGGACGGGCGAAGGGTGCATCGACGAACGATTCATATTCGCTCAGCTGCACGGCGATGGTCGATTCATCGAGATCGCCCATGACCTGCCCGAATCGCTTGTTGAAGTCGCCGGTGTTGGACTCGGAGGTATAGTCGATCGACACAACCTGCTCGTCGAGCCCGGCGCGCATGCCGATGTATCGCATCGCGTAGATCACGCCCGCGCCCACAGCGATCACCCCCATCGCGACCGCCATGTGCGCACTGAACTTGGACTCGTTGGTCGAGGTGCTGATCGCAGACTCTGGAGCCGTTTTGAGCGAAGGGATACCGGTTGAATCCTCCTGATGAAGGTTGAGGAAGATGTTGCTTGCGCCTTCGGAAACGCCGTTCTCAGTGCTGTTGCTATCGATATGCTCGCTCATGATGGGTTCCCTTCATCGGACTGGAAGTAGATGCTGAGTGTGAACTCAACCTCAACCTCAACGCCCTCGTCCCGGCTGTCCTTGAGCACCAGATCCACGATGCGGGTCAGGCGCGGCAGACGCTCGAGCGAGAGCAGAAACTCATAGAACCCCTCAAAGCTCCCGGAGGTGCTCATCTCCAGCGGCTGCTCGCGGAAGCGGGCGGCGGCGACCGGCTTGGCGCTCTTGAGCGTCGGCGGGGTCAAACCCGATTCGACGGCCAGCGCCGAGACCTGACGCACAATCAGATCGATCTCTTTGCCCGATGGAAGCAGCGATTCCATATCGGTAATACGATCGCTGATCTCTTGGTTGGCGGCCTTGAGATCGTCGTTGCGTGCGGTTTCGATGCGCAGCGAGGACAGCATCTCACGCTTGTGCCCGATCTCGGACCGGGCGTGCTCGATGTTCGCGCTCTGGGGCTTGAACACCACAAAGTAGCTCACGATCGGTACCAGAAGCACCGAGAGAAACAGTAAGATTTCTCGTGATGTAAAATGCATGGATGACTCCTTAGACCGAATGACTCGGCGCTGTTCACTGCCCGTCGGTCTTCACCTCGGCGATACCGAAGTCCACATTCCCGATTTTGAACTCTTCTGTGCCCTGCACCAGACGCGCGTCTGCGGCTTCACGCAAGGTCATCGTCAGCTTGAACTTGCGGTACGACTGCTTATCGATGATCGTCTCATCGATCAGCGGCAGCTCGACCTCGTCGAAAAGCGGCGACGCCTGGATCGCCGTCAGAAAATCGGCGACCTGATCGTTCTCGTTCGCGATACCCTCGATGCTGAGCGTGAACTTGAACTTGGGCGGCAGCACCTTGGGTTTCTCCTCGGCTTCTTCTTTGCCCGCGCCAACATTCTTGCCCTTGAGCGTGCGTGTCTTCTTGGCGGCTTTGGGATCCACCTTAGGTGTCGGCGGCTTGACGCGCTCGCCCTCCATGTTCAGGGTGGTGAGTGTCAGGCCGTCGGGGATGGCCCGCACGATCTCACCCATCAGCACCGAGCGTGGGATGCGATCCTTGAGCGCGGTGACCACCTCCGCACGCTCGATGAGCTCGACGCGTTGGGTTTCGAGCTCTTTGAGTTGATTGATTTTGGCTGCCTCTTCTTCGAACGCCGCGGCGACCTGCTTCTGCTCGACATGCACGCGGCGCCAGCGCTGGTGGTTGACGACGAACGCGCCCACCA
This sequence comes from Phycisphaerales bacterium UBA1924, assembly GCA_965283805.1. Classification (GTDB taxonomy): domain Bacteria; phylum Planctomycetota; class Phycisphaerae; order Phycisphaerales; family UBA1924; genus UBA1924. The sequence goes on from CBDIPV010000001.1 coordinate 1,937,895, forward strand.
CCCCACCCAGAACCAGAACGAAGAGCAGCAGGGCCATGATGTTGGCGCGAAGCTGGCTCTTGCCCTTGACATATTCCTTGGGCAGGAAGCTGCCGCCGGGTTTGGGTTGTCCGCTTGATTGGCTCATAACATCAGCTCCAGTGTGTAATCAAAGATCCATCGGGCTCAGCGCCCCACCCACGATGCAGGCCCAGCCGGGCTGAGCGCTGCGGAGATCAACGCCGCTGACGGGGACCTTGCCGCTTCGGGCCAGGCACGCCATCGGGTCGAGCGCTTGTGCTTCGAGATGCAGCCGTTTGGCCATTTCGGCACACAGCGGCTGGTGCTTTGCTTGGCCGCCCATGAACACCACGCTCTCGACCCGCTTGCCCGGAAAAAGCGCTTCGTGGTATCGCAGACACATGGAGATCTCATCACAAATGATCTCGATGGGCTCGCTCAGATCGATCTGCGGTCCACGGTTCCTGGTCGTGCCGGTTGGCTGCGGCTGGTCCTGCTCAACCCCAGAGCCGTCCTCGGGCGCGGGGGGCATGCCCGGCAGGCCTGCACCGGCACTCACATTGGCACCGACCGCCGCGGCCTTCTTTGGGGTCAGCAGCGTCAGGGCGTGGCGCATTTCGCGTGCTTCGAGCATCGTGCATCGCAACTGATGGCAGATGGCCTCGTCAAAGTGGCGTGCGCCGATCTCGATCGATCGGGCAAAGACCAGATGCGGGCCGTGCATGATGAGCACCTTGGTGCTGCCCGTGCCCATGTCGAGCACAAGCCGCGGCTTGCTCGACCCGACCCCGCCCGCACTATCATCGCGCAGCTGGATCGAACGCACGAGCGCATCGAACTCGGTGTGGATCCCTACCGGCTCGAGCTTGGCGCTCTTGAGCGTGCCCATCAGCCGCCCGACGAACTCACGCGAAGCACCGAAGCAGATGACTTCCTGTTTGCCCTGGCGCTTTGCACCCTCGACCGCGCGGCAACGGACCAGCAGCGACCCCGGATCGCAGCCGAGCTGGCTGCTGAGTTGTGCGCCCGCGAGCTGCTCGATCGGGACGCCTTCGGCGGGGATGATCTGCAGGTGCTTGCAGAGCATCTGACCGGCGGGGATCATGCACGCGCCGCGTGTTGCGTTGATCTTTTCGCCCTTGAGAAACTTGGGGAGCGCGTCCATCTGATAGAGCAGACGCTTGGAGGGATTGTCGAGCAGATCATCGGGTGTGGGCATGTACGCGACGGCGTTGATGGTGCTGGGGTTTGAGCCGCTGACCTGGAGCACTTTGATACCCGAGACCCCGAACTCGATCATGAGCGGGATCGCGCCGGGGCGCATGGCACCGACGGATGACAGCGAGTTGCCGAGCTTGCCCTTTCCCAACTTCTTCCCGAGCTTTCCAAACTGTGGCTTGTTGATCATGGACACGATTCCTTCCCACCCAGCGTCGGGGACGAACGATTCACGAGCCAGCGAAGCGCTGCACACGGAATCGCCCATGAGAAGGGGATCGACCGATCTGAAGCATCAGTTCAGCGTGGGCGCAACACACGCCGATCGGGGTGATTGCATGCCGGTTGCCGTCCGCCCAAGCCGCACACACCCAACAGCTTCTCAACCCAGAGCCGACGCGATGCGTCCGAAAACATCGCCGAGCCGATCGAGCGCATCGTCGAGCGCCCAGCGCTGATTCGCCCGGGCCCCGGTGGTATTGGAGATCACCCGGATCTCGGCGGTGGCCACAGCGGGCATGACCCGCGTTGCAGCCAGCGAGACGGCAGCGCCCTCCATCGCTTCGGCGATCGCGCCGGTTCGTCTGGCGACAGCCGTAGCACAATGGTCAGTCCCCGAGCACCACGACACGCACGCAACCACGCCGGTCCGATCGACCAGCGGTGCAATCCGAGCGAGCAGCTGCGGATCATGGTCGTGGCCCATCGAGCCATCGGCGAACGCGCCGAACCCGGCGTCGGCCATGGAGATCAGGCCGTCGTCGGTTCCGATGCCCTCGTCCGCAAAGACGCTCCTGCTGGCGACCACTGCATCGCACAGCTCCAAACCACTTCCCGGCAAAGCTCCCGCGATGCCCACACACAGCACCCCCCGGTGCGCATCAGGGTCAAAGAAGCGGGCCGTCGCGCCCGCGGCGTTGCTCTTGCCCACGCCGGTACACAACACATCAAACCCGCTGTCAAGCCGGGTCATCGTCCAAGCGGGAGGGGTCTGGACATGCGTCATGCCCAAGGAATCAAGCACGCTGCGCACCTCACGCGGGGCGGCGACGCAGCACAGCCAGCGATTCGGGACATTCTGAGATGATGATGAATGGGGCACGAGCCATCGTAGCCGCTCAGGCGGCGTGCTTGTCGTCCGAAGACCCAGTGGATGAGTCGTCGCCACTCAGGTAGGCACCCGCATCGTGGTCCGATTCGTCCGCGACGCGGCAGAGATTGACCACTTCCGGATCAAGCTCGTAGATCCCGTTGCTCATCGATTTCTCGCTCATCCGCAGGTCGAAGGCGTGCTCATGATCCGGATAGAAGTTGTATGGCTCGACATTGAACCCATCGCACTCGATCACGCACAGTTCGTGACGCTCGCGCAGATCGATCTCTTCGCCCTGATCATCATCCTCGAAGTGTGTCATCTCACGGACCTTGGGCCGGCACGGATCGCGTGCATCCCAATCGATCACCACACAGGCGCGACCGTCGCTGAGCCGGATCTGGCTACCAGGGGCATACGCCGGGCACACCGTGATGACCGCCTGGAGCACGATCGGATCGAGCCAGGAGCGATAGGGCTCACGCATCATCCGATTGAGGGCATAGACGGGCGGGCGCGACTTGCGGGCCTCTTCGGTATCACCGATCGTGTACGCCGGATGCACCAAACGATCATACAGATCCGCGGCGATCAGGATCCGTGCGAAGATGTGGATCTGTGACCCAGTCATCCCGACCTCTTCGCCGGTCGATGACTTGCGAGTGGGAAAGCCCGTGCCGTCGAAACGCTGGTGATGGTGCAGGACCGCCGAAGCCGCGGAGGGCTCGACAAAGCCCCGGATCATCTCGTATCCCAGTTGCACATGCTCGCGCCACGCCTTGTCCGTGAAGTCGTGCTGCTTGGACCATCGATCGATAACCGAGGCCTTGAGCCGGGTCATGCCGATGTCGTGGAGCATCGCAGCGATACCCAAGCTCGTGACATCCTTGGCCAGCCGTGGCGAGAGGCGTTTGCGTTCTCTGAGCAGATAGAAATCAAGTCGCAACCCGATCAGCATCGCCAAGAATCCCACATTCGCGCCGTGACGGATCGCGGGCGATCCTGAATCGGCGATCTCGCCAATGAACAACGCGGCGTCGGGGTCTTCGATCAGCCGCGCCATGAGCGTGCTCATCGCGTGCTGGTAGCTGGGGAAGTCCATGCGGGCGTGCATATCCTTGCCCGCGAGATCGAAGGCATCAGCAACCTGCGAGGCGACCTGCGCCCGCGATGATTGGATCTTGGGTGAGACAAACTTAGCGATCATCTCCATGTTGGGATACTTGATCCAGACCTCGGGCAGGTTCAGTTCGATCAGCCGCTCGATGGTGCTGCGCTCAAGCAATGCGCCGGGACGCAGCAGCAACCGCGCCGAAGCGCGCGGGTGATAGACAGGTAGCGCGAGCTCCATGCCGGCCTTTGCATGTGTGATCGGTACCCTCAGCATTCAAATCGCTCCCGCATGACCCTGATAGACCCTGTTGATCTGCCCCGCAGGACACAAGATTCAAGATCGGCACAGCGCTCGCCAAGATTCAGCGGCACACACAAAACGCGTCGAACTCCCGGGCAAATTAAGGCACCTAACCCAGAAAGGCGAAGGCGATATAAATCACATAGAGCAGCACAAACACCCCGCCGATCAGCCGCCCCATCGCGGGACGGACCAACGCAAAGACGGCCAACGAGGCGCTGATCGCCAGCATGATCCAGAGGTGCAGCCGCATATCGGTCGGCTCGGTGGGCAAGCCCAGGGGCTGGATCAACGCCGTGATCCCCAAGACGCTGAGCAGATTGAAGATGTTCGACCCCACAACATTGCCTACCGCGATATCGGACTCTTTGGCCAGCGCCGCCCGCACCGTCGCCGCCAGCTCCGGCAGGCTGGTACCCAAGGCAACCACGGTGGTCCCCACGATCCCCGCTGGGACCCCCACACGCACGGCCACGCCGGTGGCACCGAACACCAGCGCCTTGGCTCCGATACCCAGTGCCAGCACGCCGCCTGCGATCATGAGCACATCGATCCAGGCCGATCGGGGGTGCGCCACGACTTCTTCTCCCTCGTGCATGATGTCGACCTTGTGCGATCGCACCACGAAGCAAACATAGCCGATGAGCCCCAGAACAAGCAACGCCCCGTCGAGTCGGGTGAGCTGGGCATCGATGAGCAGCGCCACACTCGCCCCCGTGATCGCGAGCATGATCGGGATCTCGACCATGCGCACGCGCCGATGAATCCCGATCGGTGCAATCATCGCACCAGCGCCCAGGATCAGAAGAATGTTTGCGATATTCGAACCGATGACATTCCCGATCGCCAGATCCTCAACGCCCTGCAGGGCTGCACCGATCGAGGCGAAAAGTTCTGGAGCGCTCGTTCCAAACGCGACCACGGTCACGCCGATCGCGAAGGGCGAGAGCCCCAATACCCGCGCCAGCTGGGCCGCGCCGCGCACAAGCAGATCGGCACCGGCGATGAGCACGGCCAAGCCGGCGATGAGCGCCAGGATTTCGAGAAGTACCGTCATGTCCCGCTCCTTGGCTGGGGGATGTTGAGCAGTTGGTAGTCGCCGCGCACAGAGGGCACCAGCACGATCAGCACGCGGCGTGGAATATCGCGTGTCTCGTTGGCCCGGACCAAACGCGACCCCTGCGCCACAAGCATCAGCTCGCCGAGCGACCGCAATGCCGGGGGCTGAGGCCCCACCGCCTGCCCCGTGCCCGATGCGAACGGACGCGGCGAGGACTGCTCCGTTGGTCGCTCAGCCCGCCGTGGCACGCCGGGCTGAGCGTCCGTTTGGCCCGACAACTGGCTGGACGGGCTCGATTCATCGGGGCCGACCTCATCGTCCGCCTCGCCCCATTGAGCGGCCATCTCGACGGGTTTGGGTTCGGGCAGCTCTTCCCAGTTGGTGCCGGGAGCTTCGCCGATGATCACAATCGCGTGGTCGCCGCGGAGTGTGATGGTGCTGAGCAGCTCATCGATCACCTGGCCCTCATCGTCGAGTGTGCGTGTACGCTGATCGGGCAGCAGCGCAAACTCGCCCGGGCTCTGATTCTCGATCTGCATCCCCAGATCCAGTCGGAGCACGCTCTGGCCACCTTCAGGCGTGAGCATGGGTTCGGCCCATGACCGGGCGATCAGGCGTGCTCGCCCGGGCTCGATCGTTCGGACCGACTCACCCACACGCACGCGCGACTGATCGCTGTAGCCCGCACGGATCAGGGCTCGCCAGGTCGCGAACTCACCGAGCCATTGCACGCTCACCGGGCGCACAGGGGTGAGCGAATCGAGTGCGGCGTCGAGCTGCTCGATCGGGACCTGGACCATCCGCAGGCCCCAGCTGTCCCAGCGCTGCCGCGTCTCTTGGTCGATCGTTTCAAGCGAGGCCGATTCGGACTCGAACGCACGGAGCATCCGCGGGGCATCATAATCCGTGTCGTCGACCACCAGCAAACGCACCTCCAGCCCACGCCGAGACTGCGGGTCGCTCAGGGCCGCCTTGTTCACCGTGGAAACCGGATCGCCCGCGCCCCCCAGCTCGACCTGCTCGGCGGGGTTGAACCATGTGCGCACGGCCTTGCAGCCCGGCGCACACAGCACGCCGGCGGCGAGCGACAACACTACGGCATGACGCGCGGCTTCACGCATCCGCGTGTTCAACCGAATCGAATGAGTTGATGCGATCGATCAACGCACGCACCAGCCCAAACTTGTGGCGGGTATGCGTGAACGCGATCCGCGGCAGCGAAAGATGATCCCGCTCTTGCTTATACGCGCCGCACTGTTCGATCTTGCCCGACTTGACCAGCACCGCGAACTCATCATTGAGGGTTTCAACATCCTCTTCACGCAGGCGATGGTTCAGCCGGATGACCAGATCGTCGCGCACATAGCGAGAGGAGTGGTAGTTCTTGTAGAAAGTGAAGATGTGCTCGGCCGCGTCCTTGGGATCCTTGGCGATGTAGTAGAGATGGAAATCCTCGGGGCTGATCCAGGTGCGGTTGGCGAGCTGCTGATGGATGTAGCGATCCCAGCCCTGCCAATAAGAGCCGTGCTCGCCGTCGTAGTCGCCGTCGACGAGCACGATCGGGACCATGCTCGCCTTGCCCGTCTGGATGAGCGTGAGGGTTTCGAAAGTCTCGTCGAGCGTGCCGAACCCGCCCGGGAAGCACACCACCGCCTCGGCCTGCGACAGGAACATGAGCTTGCGGGTGAAGAAATACCGGAAGTTGATGAGCTTCTCATCACCGATGATGTGCTCGTTGGCGGTGGTCTCGAACGGGAGGTGGATGGCCACCCCGAAGCTCGCCTCGCGTCCCGGGCCCTCGTGCCCGGCCTTCATGATCCCGTCGCCGGCGCCGGTGATCGACATCCAGCCCGCGCCGGCCATGAGCTTAGAGAACTCGACCGCGGCCTTGTAATCGGGGTGGTCCTCGGGCGTACGAGCGCTGCCGAAGATCGTGACCTTATGCGCCTCGGCGTATTGTCCGAACACGCGATAGGCATAGCGAAGTTCTTTCATCGCGGCGGTCATGAGCTTGAGCTCGCCCGTGCCGCGTCCGTCGGGAATCAGCTTGAGCGCCGCAGTGATCAGCTCACGCACGAGCTTGGCGTCGTAGCTATCGGCCTGCCCGGCGACCATCTCGAGCAGCTCGATCACCCGGTCCTGAACCTCTCCATCATCGGCGCGTCGCACCTCGGGCCGCTCGGGCGGTGCCGCCGCTTCGCTCACGGGCTGCGTGCTGCTGGGCGGATCAAGTTCGACTCTGTTGGGTTCTTTGTCCATGGTCCTGCTTTCGGGTCGTGTTTGCGATGTTTCGCGCGTCTGAACTCTATGCGGCCCAAGCGTTCAAACCCAGCATCTCGTCGTTCAAGGGTTCGCTTGGGTTGTCGGCTGACTTGTCGGCTGGGTTCCCGATTGGGATTCGCCGCGGGACTGATCGCTCGTGTTCCAGTCCCACTGGCCCAGCTCGCGTTGGGTGGGCCGCTGCTGCTCGTCGCTCGTTGATCGGCGAATACGATTGCGACCCCGCTGCACCTGCTCCTCGACCTCGCGCATGCGCGCCTCTTGCTCGCTCATGGGCCTGCCGATCAGCGCGTTGAAAAGCTGGCGGGTCTCGTTGAACTGGGTAACCGAGTAGTCGAGCTGATCGAGCGTGCCAGTGACGCGCGTCGTGATCAGCTCGTCGCGGAGCGATTCAAAGAGCTGCGAAACGATCGGGATCGGCTTGATGGCGCGCGATCTGAAACGCAGATCGACAGCACGCGACTCCCAGCTCAGGGTCCCGTACCCAAGAATCTCGATCTTGCGCGACGACGCGCTGATCTGCTCGAACGCGAGCGTCGGGCCATCGATGTAAAAATCCGCCTGGGCCAGATCGATCGTGGCACCGGTCGGCAGCGAGAGATTGCTCGCCTCAATCAGATTGATCAGCCCCGGCAACGCGAGCACCGAGCCGCCCTTGATCTGAACCGTGCCGCGCCCGACGCGCTGCGCAGGCGAACCGACCGGCCCGGTCAGTGTCAGATCTGCGATCATCGCCCCGCGCGACAGGTCCTCGGCCTTCGACCACGAGCTGAGCACGCTGAGCTGGCCGGGAATCGGCGGCCCAACCAAGCCCTCGGGCGGGAGCAGCAGGTCATCAAACACCGGCGCGGCGCGCACGCCCGACGCGTGCATCTCCATCCAGTAGTTAGGGACGCCATCGATCCCCGGGCGGATCTGCGCGCTGCCCGCGATCCGACCGCCGTGCATGCCCGCGACGATCTCAGGGATCAGCACCACGCCCGGGTTGTTTGCATCGCCGATGATTTCAACATGCGCGTCGTACGCGCGCATCAGGCCTGCGCGAAGTCGCGCTGCCTGCAGCTCAAGCTCATAACCCAGCGTGTCGCCAGTGCCGCGGACCGCGAACCCCAGCGAGCCGGTGATGCCCGTGATGGGCAGGCCGATCACCGCGCTGCCCTGATTAATCTTCGCGTTGCCGCGGATGTCGTACATGCCCGATTCGGTGCCCAGCGCACGCGTAGTGATCCGCATTTCATCGATTTGCACACCACCCTCGGCCTTGATCTCCAAGCCATCAATAACCCGATCGATCGGTGTGGGCAAGATGGCACGCACCGGCCCATTGAGCAGCGCCCCGCTTGCCTCGATGTCCAGATCCATGTCAAGACCCTGCTCGGGCAGCAGCGACCATCGGCCATCGATCATCAGCTGCGAATCCGCGGCAACCGCCCGGATATTGTCGAACCGGCCACGATAACCCTCAAACAGCACCACGCCCTCGACCTGATCAAATCGCGCAACGCTGTCATCCATGCTCAGCGAGAGTGTCCCGGGCAGCAGTTGCCCGTTCACCGCCAGCGGCAGCACACCCAAACCACTTGCGCTGCTCGACACCCGATACTCGCCCGGCTCAGGCGCGAGCACGACATCAAGCTCAAACTGTCCGCCGAGTTTGTTCTGCTCAAGCCAGTTGTGGGTGTTCTCGCTCGCGAATCGTTCGATGATCAACTGAGCAAGCGCCGAATCAAATGATCCGTTCTCATACGTGAGTCTCAAAGCTTCTGGCTCATCGACCTCGTACAACTGGCCGGGCCGGGTGAACCGGAGCGTGCCGTCGAGCGAAATGGTCCCGGTTTCCTGCTGGTCGGCGCTGATCGGGACGCGGAAGGCATCAAACTCGAGCATGGGGTTGGTGCCCAGTGCGACCGTCGCAGTGCCCCACGATGCGCCGAGCTTATATCGGGTGTCGTTGAGATCGAACGCGAGCGATTCGATCCGATCGAGCGTGAACAACGACTCGACCCCGCCGCCAACAATCCCCTCGAGCTTCGCATCGATCGCCAGCACACCGTCGGGGTGATACTGCGCCTCATACCCGAGCAGGTCGCGGGCAATCCGCGGCGACACCACCGCCACAGCGTGCTGCAGCGGCATCGCAAGATCGAGCCCGTCTGCCCGCGCAAGCGCGAAGATCGTCGGACCCGGGACCGGCGGACCAAAGTCCGTGGGCAGCAGCCCCTTCTCTCGCCGCACCCCGCCCATGCCACGCTGCTTGCTCGGCAGCGTGAGCTGCGTAAGCACCGAGATCGGCGTGGGCGCCACAGGCATCTCGGGCGACGAAAGCATCCCCGTGAGATCCACGATGATCAGCTCTTCGGTGACATACACCGTCCCGTAGAGATCATTGAGCGCCAGCGGATCGCTGCCCGGACGCACCGTGAGCGGATCGTCGGGCGCATCAAAGCCCTGATAAATCGGGCGTGCGAACCCGCGAGTGATCGTCGCTTCGACATCGTACCCGATCCGGTTGTCGCCGCGCGGCCCGATGGTCGCGTTGCACTCAACGACCCCGCCCAAGCGCAACCGATCGAGAATGCGTCGCAGCGAGATATCTTCCGGATCGCTGCTCTGTGTCGCGTAGTAACCGGGGATCGCCGCGACCAGGCGCTGATCGATCGGGATGGAATCGGCGCTGATCCGAACGATCGGCTTGGAATCTTTGGTGGTGCGATCGATGATCGCGCTGACCTCGGCAGTCCCTCCGCCGAGCCCGATGTACTGCCCACCGGTCAGCTCGACGCGCTGCTCGTTGATCGAGATCTCAACATCCTTGGCGACGATCGGTAGCGGGAAGTTGCCCGGCACCAGCCCCGCCTCGGGCAAGCGGACCTGCACATCGGTCGTCCATCGATTGTCCTCGGGTCGCTCGGGGTGCCGACGCAGCGTGACCAGCACATTCGCCTTGCCGCCAAACTCAAACTCAGGCACGCTCAGCCGCCGATCGAGCATGCTCAGCTGATCCGCGAGCTGCTCGCGCGCCGCCGGGTCCTGTTCCACGCCGCCTTGCATGCGATTGAGCCGATCCCACAACTCACGGCGCATGACTTTCAACTCAGCGCGATCCGCCGCACTCAGAAGCAAGCCCTCGCCAAGAAGCTGCTGGTAATCCTCTTCATTGAACAGCGCACTCACCAGCTCGCGCTGCTCCTCGTCGAGCGCATCGAGCAGGTACCGATCGACGGGCACATCATCAACGGTCAGATTCAGCGTGACCACCGACTCCTCGCCCAGCGGTGAGAACAAGCCCTCGCCCTCAAGCCGCGCACCCGTCGGCCCGACACCCGTGATCGATTCGATCACCAGCCGATCGGGATCAAACAAGAACACACCCTCAAGATCGGTAAACGGGTACCGGAACTTCTTGTAGATCGCGCTGCCGTTGCTGATGGTCGCACGCCCAGAGACCTGCACACCCTGACCTATCGCACGCTCAATCAGCACGCTCGCCTCAACATCCGCAATCGGCCGATCAAACCGCTCGAGCTTGGAGATCACATTCTCAGGCAGGAACTTCGCCGGCTTGAACTGCTCATCGAGCCGAAACTCAGTGCTCAGCACCGCGCGAAACGGGCTCTGCGCATCGAGACCCCGGTAATCCAACTCAACATCATACTCAAGCGCATCGATTAACCCGCGAAGATCCGCCGTCAGCCCACGCGTACCAAAGAGAATCGTCCCCCGAGTCTGACGCATCCGCAGCAGATCGCCCGGCCCGGTGATTGAGCCGGTGTCATCGATCGGCAGATTGAGTGAAACACCGTCGAGCGTGAGCGTCACCTCAACCTCGCCGTCGGCAGTGATATTCAAGAGCGTCGGTGCCAACTCACCAGTCAGCGCCAGCCGCTCGTACATCGCACGCGAACGCGAAGGCACATACGCGCTGGGCCAGTCCTCAAGCCGCAGACCATCGAGCTGCCCGATCACACCGTCAGGTGAAATCGCACCCGTCAGCTGAATCACACCCCGCGCATTGGGCGTGTCCGGATCGCCCGCCCCCGCCTCCGTCGGCAGCGCCACCAGCGCAAAGTCCGACTTCCCATCCGCATCCTGCTTCTCAATCCGCCCCTGCACCGACAGCGTCTTAAGCACGCGATAGTCACCATCCCGATGCTCGCCGATCTCCAGCAGCCCGTTGCGAACCACAATCGCCGGCGTCGCACCGCCCCCACCATCCTGCTTGAAGTTCAGTTCCGCCAGATTCACCCGACCCGTCTCAACATCCTGGCTCACCCGCACACGCGGTCGATCGATCTCGATCGTGCTGATCTGCAGCCCACCCTGCATGATGCCGCCTAGGTTGAGGTTGATCACCGCCCGATCGATCTCGATCAGATCGCCCGCATCCCCATCAATCGCCTCGCTGCTGAATACCGCATCACGGATCACGATCTTCCCGTTCGTTCCCAGCTTCACCGAGCCGGTACGCACCTCGACCCCCAGCTGCGAACGCAACGCCGGCTCGACAAGTCCCTTCATCACCGAGGTCTGCCCAACAATCAGCACCACCCCGCCCAGCAGCAGCGGCAGCCCGATCAGCACCAGCAACGCCACACGAAGCCACCGCCGACGACGCCGTTTCACCGGCGGGGCAGCGCTGGGCTCAGGTTGTGGTTCGGTCTTGGTCTCTGGCACGCATTCATGATAGGTCGTCTGGGCCACATCGCATCTCTTTTACCCGAACACGAACCTTCCAGACACACGATTCTGCTATACTCGCTCCATGGCCAAAACCCGCACCATCTTCATCTGCACATCCTGCGGCTCGACCCACAACAAATGGATGGGCAAGTGCCCGGACTGCGGCACATGGGACTCGCTCGAAGAATCCCGCTTCGACAAGGCCGCCGACTCCGATCCCCACCGCGGCGGCGGCGGATTCATCGAGACCAAGGACGGCACCAACACCCCCATCGCCACCGCCATTACCGAGGTCATGGCCGCCGGGACCTCCACCCGCCGCCTGCCCACCGGCATCAATGAGTTCGACCGCGTCCTCGGCGGCACCGACGCCGACGAAACCCGCGGCCTCGTCCCTGGCTCCGTCGTCCTCGTCGGCGGCGAACCCGGCATCGGCAAGTCCACGCTGCTGTTGCAGGCCGCCGGCGCGTGGGCCTCGCCCATCAAACTCAACCAGTCCGACCCCGACTGGACAAGCAAGGTCCTCTATGTCTCCAGCGAGGAATCCGCCCAGCAGGTCCAGCTCCGCGCCCAGCGCCTGGGTGTCGGTGACGCCGACAACCTCTTCGTGCTCTCCGACACCAACCTCGCGCGAATCATGGAGCAGGCCCGCAAGCTCAAGCCCGATGTCTGCGTCATCGACTCCATCCAGATGATCTATAAATCCGACCTCGAAGCTGCCCCCGGCTCCGTCACCCAGCTCCGCCGCTGCTGCGCTGAACTCGTCTACTTCGCCAAGGCCACCGGCACCGCGATTGTTCTGGTGGGCCATGTCACCAAAGAGGGCACCCTCGCCGGCCCGCGGATGCTCGAGCACATGGTCGATGCGGTTCTGTACTTCGAAGGCGACCGCTACCACTCGGCCAGAATCGTCCGCGCCATCAAAAACCGCTTCGGCACCACACTCGAACTCGGCATCTTCGAAATGACCGGCCAGGGCTTGCAACAACTCCCCGGCGGCATGTCCGTCGCCGCGATCTCCGGCTCAGACGAACACCGCCCCGGCGCCGTCGTCTGCCCCGCCATGCACGGCTCACGCTGCGTCCTGGTCGAACTCCAGGCCCTCACCGCCACCGGATTCGTCGGCAGCGCCAAACGCAAATCCTCGGGCTTGGACTCCAACCGCCTCGCCATGCTCATTGCTGTTTTGGAACAACACGGCGGCCTCCGCCTCGCCGACCGCGATGTCTTCGCCTCCGCCGTCGGCGGCCTCAAAATCATCGAACCCGCCAGCGACCTCGCACTCGCACTCGCCATCGCCGGTGCCCACTACAAACGCTCACTCCCCCCCACCACCATCGCCATCGGCGAAGTCGGTTTAGGCGGCGAACTCCGCCCCGCCACCCAACTCGAACAACGCCTCCGCGAGAGCGCCAGACTCGGCTACACCGACGCCTTCATCCCCGAACCGGGCAAGCACCACAAACTCACCAAAATCAAGGGCATGGAACTGATCCCAATCCGCAATGTCTCGCAAGCGATTGAGCGGTTGATGTAATCCCCACTCGCCTCCCCCGCGCTTGCGGGGGAGGTGGCCCGCCGAAGGCGGGACGGAGGGGGCATCACTCCTCCTGTTTTTCCATCTCACGAATCCTCAGTTGCTCATCAGCGATCGACTGAATCGTCCGCAACACCCCATCCAGATTTTTGAGCAGTTCCTTCGCCTGCACCCGAAGAACCCGGATGCCTCGCTCCTGCATCCATACATCGCGCTGCCGATCAAGATCCAGCTGCTCACCCGCGTGGATACCGCCGTCGACTTCAACAACCAGTCGAGCCGCATGGCAACAAAAATCAGCGATGTAAGGCCCGGTCGGTGATTGTGTACGGAACGACAATCCATTGAGCTTCTTCCCCTTGATTGCGGCCCAGAGCCGCTTCTCGGGAGGCGTCAGCTCTCGGCGAAGTTCTTTGGCTCGAATGGATGCATGATCCGTTGCACGCGTGCTTTGTCGGTATGACTTGGGGTCGGTCATTTGTAGAGTGTACCCGAAGACCCCCTCCGCCTCGCAAGCTCGGCACCTCCCCCGCAAGCGCGGGGGAGGCGATTTGAACTTAGTCAACCAACCACTCCGGCAACGCCCGCGGCCTTCCGTCCGAACCAACACACGCAAGCTCCGTGCTTCCCACCGCACACACCCCATCCAGCGGTACACTCGCATCCACCGCATGATCCGGCGTCTGCCCACCCCGCTCCACCAGCACCAGCTCATACCCATGATGCAGCTTGACCTTGCTGCTCCCGGTCACCGTCGTCCGCAGCTCGATCACATCGTCATACCTGATCGGCCGCCGATACTTCACCTCAACCTTGGTCACCACCAGAAACACCCCCGCCGCCTCCAGCGCCGCGTAGCTCTCCCCCACCGCCCGAAGCAACTCCGTCCGCCCCATCTCCATCCAAGGCAGATAGCTCGAATGATGCGCCACCCCCATCGGATCACACTCGACATAACGAACACGGATACGGGTCGAACCGGCAGCGGGTGGGGTCTCGGGCATATGCAACGCTAGGCGCATACACTCCCCTCCTATGTCATTCGGACTCGGACACGGCAAACCCCTCAACCCCGCGCTCGGCGTCGTGGGCATCTCGCGCGACGAACTCCCCGAGCTCCCCGACTCCATCATCGACGACCCGGAATCCGGCCGCATCGACCTGCGCAACTGGTTCGCCCATCCCGAGCGCCGCTTCGAGCTCGAGATCGGCTCGGGCAAGGGTGCCTTCCTCGTCCAGCAGGCCGACCTCCAGCCCGACACCAACTTCCTCGGCATCGAATGGGCCGGCGAGTTCGCGGCCTACATCGCCGACCGCATCCGCCGCCGCCAAGAGAACGAGGGCACACACACCAATGTCCGCGTCCTCCACAGCGACGCCGCCCAGCTCCTGCAGTGGCGCTGCCCCGACGCGATCATCGATGTCGTGCACCTCTACTTCTCCGACCCCTGGCCCAAGAACAAGCACCACAAAAAGCGCGTCATCCAGCACCAGACCCTCTACGACATCTGGCGCTGCCTCAAACCCGGCGGCGAGCTCCGCGTCGTCACCGACCACGACGACCTCTGGGCCTGGGACCTGGCCCACTTCGACCACTGGGCACAAGGCGCATCATCGGCCGAAGAACAGTTCGCCCGTCCCAAGATCCCCGCTGCACCACCCAAGGTCCGCGCCTTCCTCGACGCCTGCGAATCGCTACCGTTCGAGTTCACCGGCTTCGACAAACCCGAGTCCGCCGGCGAAGGCGAACTCGTCGGCACCAACTTCGAACGCAAGTTCCGAATCGAAGGCCGCAGCTTCAACGCGGGTGTGTTGCGGAAGGTGTGATACCTCACGCTCCGCCCGCACGCAGCTTCCGCATCTTTGCCAGCACCTTGTCGCTGCGGATCGCGTATCCGGCCTTGATCCGCGAGGCCTGCATCTCGGCGCGGGCTCTGAGCAGCTCTTCGGGTGTCGGATCGATGGGCAGCAGTGCTGTCGCCAGCCAGGTCCGCACCCGCTTGCGCGGCGAGTGCTTGGTCACCCAGTACAGCAGCGCCGAGATCACCACCACGATCGCGCCGCCCGCCGCGATCAGCGGCAGCGCGTGCCCGCTCCGCTGCATCGCCCACACGCCCAAGACCGCGATCGACACGATGGTCAGTACGATCAGCATCATCACCCACGGCTTGACCCGCTCGAAGGGCTCTTCGTCGTAGATCCGCGCGAAGCTGAAGATCGTGTGCCGGATCAGCTCCTCGCGGTCCTTCTCCTTGAGCTTGCCCGATTGCAACGCGTCAGCCATCGCGACGCAGTCGGCGATGCGCGACTTCACGATCGGCAGCATCGTCGGCTCGTAACTCCCGGCGCTCTTGGGGTCGGGCAGGATCTCGATCGGGCGTTCCTCGGCCGCCCGCTCGACCTTGCAGCCGCAGACAAAGCAGGTCAGCTCGTGGTGCGGGTGCCCCTCGCGCCCCTGATCGAAGCACAGGAAGAACCGCTTGCGCTCCGCCTGGGCGAGGTGGAAACGGCGCTCCTGACGACAGACGGGGCAGAAGTCAGAGGTAATTCCGATGGGGCGAATACACAGCACCCTCGCACTGAGCAGAGAGAGTGACATACCCTATCTTAACGAATTATGCCGCGCCGTGTTGCATGAATTCATCCCCGGATCGACATAACCTTCTGAAATGCCCGAAGTTGCAGCACAACCACTTTCGCCCGCTCCGCCCGCGGTGATCCTGCTTTCGGGCGGGCTTGATAGCACCACCGTGCTCGCGATCGCCCAGAATCAGGGGTTCCGCTGCCACACGCTCGCGTTCGATTACGGGCAACGCCACCGACACGAGCTCGATGCCTGTGCCATCATCGCCCGCCAGATGCACGCCGCCTCGCACCGGGTCTTCACGCTCGACATCGGCCAGTTCGGCGGCAGCGCGCTCACCGATTCGTCAATCGTGGTCCCCAAGGACCGCGACGAATCGCACATGGACGACATCCCCCTGACCTATGTCCCGGCGCGGAATCTGGTGTTCCTCTCGATCGCGCTCGGCTACGCCGAGACGCTCGGTGCCAGCGATCTCTTCATCGGCGTCAACGCGATCGACTACTCGGGCTATCCCGATTGCCGACCCGCGTTCATCGAATCCTTCACCCAGACCGCGAATCTGGCGACGAAAGCTGGTGTTGAAGGGGCAGCAATCAGGGTCCACACGCCGCTGATCGATCTGACCAAGGCGCAGATCATCGCCCGCGGCAACGAGATGGGTGTCGATTACGCCCAGACCCATTCGTGCTACGACCCCGACGAGACCGGCGGGGCGTGTGGACGGTGCGATTCGTGCGTGCTGCGCCGCAGCGGCTTCGCGGCCGCGGGTGTGAACGACCCGACGCGGTACGCGGCGAGCAACGCATGAGCGACACACTGCCCATCTCAGAAACCTTCGTCTCGATCCAGGGCGAGGGCAAGCTGACCGGCACACCGAGCTGGTTCTGCCGGCTCAGCGGCTGCAACCTGCGCTGCACCTGGTGCGACACGCCCTATGCCAGCTGGAACCCCGAGAAGACCGATCGCACCATTGAATCACTCGTCGAGGAAGCGGTCGGTTCGGGTGTCAAGCACGCCGTGCTCACCGGGGGCGAACCGATGATCTTCAAAGGGCTGGTCCCCCTGAGCAACACCCTGGCCAAGCACGGGATGCACATTACCATCGAGACCGCGGGCACCGTCACGCTCCCGGGCGTCTCGTGCCACCTGCTGAGTCTGTCACCCAAGCTCGCCAACTCCACGCCCATCGACGACCCACGCGACCCCGAGGGGATCTGGGCCCAGCGTCACGAATCACGCCGGCTCAACTTCGATGCCCTCAACGCCCTGATCGCCTCGACACCCGACCGGCAGATGAAGTTCGTCGTGTCAGGGACCGATGACCTGCCCGAGATCGAATCGGTGCTCGCCCAAATCCGCGGCTTCAAGCCCCACGACATCATGCTCATGCCCGAGGGCGTCAGCGTGCCCAGCAATGAGTCGATCCAGTGGGTGATCGACGAGTGCCTGCGGCGTGGGTGGAGCTATTGCCCAAGGATCCACATCCAGCTCTTCGGCGACACCCGGGGGACCTGACCTACAATCTTTGCCCATGATCTACCGCGTCTGCAAATCGTTTGAGATTGAGAACGGGCACATGCTCTCCAAGCACCCCGGGCGGTGCCGGCTGCCGCACGGGCATTCGCGCCGGGTGGATCTGGTGATCAGCAGCGATCGGCTTGATGCCAATGACATGGTCTGCGATTTCAAGGCCCTCAAGCTGGCGGTCGAGGACTATCTCGACCAGTATGACCACGCCCTGATGGTGAATGCCGACGATCAGTTTCTCGAATCGCTCCCGGAGCAATATCGGGCTCGCTTGATCGTTCTTGAGGGTGAAGACCCCACGACAGAAGTGCTCGCCAGGCGCATCTATGAGTTCGTGCATGGGCAAATCAGCGCCGGTGGAACCTTCCGGGATCATCACGGCAACGCGTTCACCCTGCCCACCCACCTGACCCTTGAACGGGTGCGGGTGAGTGAAACGAGCAGCAGCTGGGCGGAATACGGGCGCTGATCTTCCCATTCATATACAGGTCACTGCGCCTGTTGTGGCCCTCTGGCCGAACTTTGTCAGGGTTGAGCCTGTATGGTGGGTATCTCATCCAGAAGGAGTGTGCATATGCGTCAATCCAACTTTATTGCTGTTTCTCTTGCCTCGCTGCTCGCCGCCAGCGCCGGCATGCTGGGCTTTGATTCACTCACGAGCCAGCCCAGCTTGGCACCAAATATCACCATCGCCGAGCCCGACGCCAGCCAGCGTCACGCGATCAGCACGGCGTTCAACATATCCGATGCCTTCTCGTATGCCGCCGAGCAAATCGAATCCTCGGTCGTGCACATCACCACCCGCAACGCGAGACGCAGCGGCCCACGCGAGAGCGGGCTGGGATCGGGCGTCATCGTGGATCCACGCGGCTACATCGTCACCAACCACCATGTCGCCAGCACCGGCAACTCGATCTTCGTTCGGCTGTTCGACGGCCGCGAACTGCCCGCCGAGTACATCGGCGGCTTTGAAGAGAGCGATATCGCGGTCATCAAGGTCGAAGCCGACGACCTCAAAGCGGCGAGCTTTGCCGACTCTGAATCGCTCAAGGTCGGCCAGTGGGTGCTCGCCGTGGGCTCGCCGTTCGGGTTCGACCAGAGCGTGACGGCGGGGATCGTCAGCGCCAAGGGGCGCGGGTTCAACGGGCCAGACAGCGAGAACATGGGCGGCGGTCGCTTGCAGGAGTTCATCCAGACCGACGCCGCGATCAACCCGGGCAACTCGGGCGGGCCGCTGGTTGATCTGCACGGCAACATCATCGGCATCAACACCGCCATCATCACCCGCAACGGCGGCAACAACGGGCTGGGCTTCGCGATCCCCGCCGACATCGCTCAGGCCGTCACCGAACAGATCATCGAAACCGGTGATGTGCGTCGCGGCTGGCTGGGCATCGCGATGGACCCGCTCGATCCCGTCCGCGCCCACGAGCTGGGCATCCGCGGCGGCGTTGTGATCGGTGCCATCCTGCCCGACGGGCCAGCCGAACGCGCCGGGCTCAAGGACCGCGACATCATCACCGCCATCGGCGGACGCACCACCGAGAATCTCGTGCGCCTGAGCAACGCGATCATGCTCACCAAGCCAAACGAGCCCGTCGAGGTCAGCTTCATCCGCAACGGTGACCCGCAGACCACCTCGGCCGTGGTCGCGGATCGTGACCTCGAGGTCACCCTCAGTCGCGGCGGCACCGTGCTCGAACCCATCGGGGCCAGTGTGGTGCCCAGTGAACTCAGCTCGCGGAACCGGCGATTCGACAACATCCCCGGCTTCCTGGTGAGCGATGTCGATCCAAACTCGCCCGCCGATCTCAACGGACTCCGCGAGGGCGATTTCATACTCCAGATCGACGGACAAGTGTTCAGCAACACCAGCCGGCTCGAACGGTACTTCCAGAACGCCTCATCGGGCATGCCCATCCGGATTCACCTGCTCCGCGAAGCAGAGCGCATCACCATTGAAGTGACGCCCGAGTAATCCGGTCGGCTGCGATCATTCTCGCTCATTCGCTCGCTCATTCATCGAGGAACGCGATTTCCGGATCGGGCAGGTTCGGGTTGCGCCGCTCGAGATCGAGATTCCCACTGATCACCACACGCAGCGCGTGGATGATGTCGTCGAAGATCAGCAGCAGACTCGGCAGCACGAGCAGGATGATGAAGGTCGCGCTCATCAATCCGAAGGCGATGGTGATCGCCATCGGGATCAGAAACTTGGCCTGAAAGCTCGTCTCGAGCATCAGCGGCGTGATCCCCAGAACCGTTGTGATCGTCGTGAGCATGATCGCCCGGAAGCGGGCCTTGCCCGTCGCCACGCCGGCGTCAAACACATCGAGCCCCTCGCGCCGGCGTTCGTTGAAGAACTCCATGAAGATCAGCGAGTCATTGACCACGATCCCCGCCAGCGCGATGAACCCGATCATTGACAGGAAAGTCATCGACGAGCCCATGATGATGTGGCCCCAGATCATCCCGATCATCGCAAACGGGATCGCGAGCATCACCACAATCGGCTGGATGAAGCTTGAGAACAGCCACGCGAGCACCACATAGATCAGACCCGACGCGACAAGCATGCCGACCGGCAGCGACTCCATCGAGTCCGCAAAGTCCTTTTGTCGCCCGCGTTGCACCATCTCTACGCCGTGCAGATCGGCCAGCGCCGCTTCAAGCTCGGGCTGAATCCGCCCCGCGAGCCGGTCGGGGTTCTCAAGCTCTCGATACACATCGGCCTGCACCGAGATAGCCCGCTTGCGATCCAGACGCCGGATGGTCGCGTACGCCTGCGATTCCTCGATCGTCGCCACCTCCGTGAGCGGCACGGGCGTCCCGTCGGGGGTGAACACAAACATGTTCTCGATCTGTGCGCTCGACCGGCGAATGCGCTCGGGCACCGTCACGCGGACATCAACATCCTCACGGTTGCCCGCGAAGGTGAACGCTTCGATGCCGAACACCGCCGCCTGGATCTGGCGTCCCAGATCGGCGCGGGTGAACCCAAGCTCGCTGGCCCCGTCCCGCAGGGTGAACCGCAGCTCGCGCTGCCCGCGATCGCTGTCGTCGCTGATCGCATAGACCGCCTCGTAGTCATCAAGGATGTCCTTGATGCGGGCGACCGCCAGATCGAGCTGCTCGATCGAATCGCCGACCACGGTGAAGTTGAGCGCCGGGCCAGAGGGGCCGCCGCTCATCCCTTCCATCCGGATGTTCTTGGCCGCGGGCACCGGCCCAACCGCTTCGCGGATCTGGTCTTGGATCTGCACGCTGGTTTTGTCGCGATTCTCCGCGCCGTACAGCTCCAAAATCAGCTGCCCGACATGCGCCGACGAGGCCCCGCCGCCCGCGCCTTCCAGATCGCTCACGGCCCCCGCCATCGCGAAGGTCGATTGGATCTCCGGGATCTGGAGGCACACCTGTTCGTAGCGGCGTACGACCTCGGCGGTCTTCTCGAGCGGCGTGCCGATGGGCATGGTCACCGTGATATTGACCGTCTCGGCATCGTCGGTTTCAAACAAAATAAACTGCAAACGGCCCGAAGCGACCAGCCCGACAGAAACCATCAGCATCGCGATCACCGTGGCCAGCGTGACATAGCGGTACCGCACCGATTTGCGAAGCAGCCGTTCGTAGGCGGGCAGAATCTTGCCCATGATCATCCGGTCACGCCACGCGTCGTAACGGCGCTCGAGCCGGCCCAAGCCACGAAACAACGCGAAGCGATGCTCCTTGCGTCCCTTGGCCTTCGCCCGGTCCGTGCTCCGCAGCGAGTGGCCCATGTGCACCGGGAGAATGAACAACGACTCGATCAGCGATACGCCCAACGCGCAGCCCACAACCCAGGGCATCACATTCATGAAATCGCCGATCTGCCCGTCCATCAGCGCCAGCGGCAGGAACGCGAAGATCGTGGTCAGCACCGTCGAGACCACGGGCCAGGCGACCTGATCGGTGCCCTTGATCGCCGCAACCATCGCCGGCTCGCCCTGCTCGTGGCGCGTCGTGATGTTCTCGGCGACCACGATCGCGTCGTCTACCAGAATACCGATCACGATGATCAGGCCGAACATCGTGAGGAAGTTGAGCGAGATATCGAGGATCGCCATCATCGTCAGCGTGCCAAGCAGCGACACCGTGAGCCCGGCAGCCACCCAGAACGAGATTCGCCAGTTGAGCAGCAGCACCAGCGTGATGAACACCAGCGCACCGCCTTGGGCGGCGTTGCGGAGCAGCAGGTCGAGGCGCCCCTCGACAAAGCGGGCCAGATCGGTCGTCGTCATCAGGGTCCCCGGCGGGGCCGCGGCCTCAAACCGTTCGTTCCCAAGCGCCCACGCGGCGTACAGATCGGATTGATAAACAGGATCAGGGATCGATGGGTCGCCCTCGCCGCTTCGCGCTTCCTTCATACGCGATTGGATCCTTGCGAGTGTGAGCCCGATTTTTTCGCCCAAGCTCGCCTCGTAGTCCTCGCCCTTGCGCCCGGCGACATAGGCCTTGACCTGATCGGAGATCTTGATCACATCCTGATCCGCCACGCGGAAGACCGTGAGCGTCATCGTCGGCTCGCCCTGATACCGCGTGACCAGATCGGTATCGACAAAGCCGTCGTAGACCTGGGCCACATCACCCACGCGCACCACCGCGCCGTCGTCGCTGGCCCGGATCACGATGTCGCGGACCGTATCGGCCTGCTCGGCCACGCCCACCGATCGCACCGAGATCGTGCTCGTGTCGGTTTTCACCGACCCGCCGGGCAGCTCGATCATCGCCGCGCGGATGCGGTCCGCGATCGTCGGCAGCGACAGCCCGTACTCAATCGCACGCTCGGGCGAAACCTCCACCCGCAGCTCATCGGTCCGCACCCCGCCGGTCTGGATCTCGGTGATCGAGGGCAGCGTGAGCAGATCGTCGCGGGTCTGGGTGATGAACTGCTTCATCGTGCGTTCGTCGGCACCGCCATAGATCGCAACGATGATCGCGGGCATGTTGGGCTCGAGAATATCAACCACGATGTTGTCGACGGCGTCGGGCAGATCCTGCAGCGCATCGACCTCGCGCTTCACATCGTTGAGGGCGACCTGGATCGGGTAGCCCTCATCGAACTCGACCTGGAAGCTCACGGAACCCTCGCCCACGACGGTGTTGATCTCCTTGACGCCCGTGAGGTCCGCGACCCGGTCTTCGATCTTTTTGGCCAGCGCGTCCTCGACCTCCTCGGGCGCAGCCCCGGGGTAGGGCGCCATGATGGTGATCATGCGTGATTCGACATACGGAAAGAACTCGCGGCGCAGACCGACCCCAAAGATCAACCCCGCGCCGATGATCGCGAGCATCACCAGGTTCGCAACAACAGGTTTGCGTACGCCGAATCTGGCAAGACTCATGGCTGACCCCCTTGGCCCCCGCCCGTGCCCTCATCGCTCGGCTGAGCACGCGCTTGCGTGCTCGGGACAGGGTCGCGCTCAAGTCGAACCCGCATGCCTTCGACGACCTGATCCAGCAGCGACACCACCACCGAAGCACCCGCAGCCGGTTCACGCCCGATCTCCAACGCCACCCACTGGGTTTCTGCCGGGTCGATGTCGGGGCGACGCCCCTCGAAGCTGTATGCGACCTGCACCGGGACCGACTCGATCAGCCGGCTCCCGTTGTTCATCGCACCCGCCACATACACGCTGTCCGACTGCACCGCGCGCCGCGGAAGGACCACCCGATCGTGCTCGTCATGGGTCACCACCCGCGCATACACAAACTGGCCGGGCAGCAGCCGCTCACTCTCGCTCGGGTCCTGGCGAACCTCGGCGTACACCGTGATGGTCCTGCTGCTCACATCGGCCACGGGCGCGACACGCACGATCTCGCCCACACGATCGGCCTCGCCGCCGGGTGCGCGAACCCACATCATGACCTCGTCGCCCTCGCGCACCCATGAAGAGGCGGACGCTGGCAGCCGGATGGGCACTTCGAGTCGCGACAGATCCACCAGCCGCGCGACGCTGGTGCCCATCGCCACCCAGTCGCCCTCGCGGGGCATCACATTCTGGAGTTCGGCATCGAATGGTGCGCGGATCGTTGCGCGCTCGACATTGAGCTGTGCAACCCGTTCGCTGGCCTGCTGCGACGCAAGCTCGGCCTGCAGCCGCAGCCGACGCGAGGGGATCAGATCGAGCTGCTGCTGCAGCGACGCGAGCTGGCGTCGAGCGCGGAGCAATGCCGAAAGCACCGAATCACGCTCGCCCTGGTTCGCCGCGCCCGCGGCGACCGCTTCGTCGATCCGTGCCAGGTCTCGCTGGGCCGACTCGATTTCCTCGCCGGCGTACTGCACCTGCAATCGTGTCTGCTCGGACTCGATATCGAGCCCGTCGAGCTGTGCCTCGATCGAACGCAGCGCCTGACGCGCCGAATCGAGGGCATTGAGATAATCCGTGTCATCGAGGCGGACGATCAGCTCACCCCGCTTCACCGACCGGCCGGGCTCGATCGATTCGGGCCGCTCGACCACGCGCCCGCTGACCTCTGCGACGAGCTCGGCGCTCTGCATGGTGCGGGCGGTACCATAGCCAGACCAGACCCGATCGGTCGGCGTGTGCCGGCTCTCGATCGTGCGGACGACGACCGAGGTGCTCGATGGCGGGCGTTTCTCGCTCTGATCTCGGGTCGCCATGAGCAGCAAAACAATCCCGGCCCCGATCGCGAGCAGGACGGTGACCATGACCAGCCGCGGGATAAGAACCAGCCAAAGCCGGGTGGACGAATCAGATTTTTTCTCTGTCTGCACGCTCGCGCCCCTGTTGTCGCTCGCGCGGCCTCCATGTGCTCGGGCACACCACGCTCTGCGACCAACATACTAGGCATTCGCCACATCTCTCTGGCCAGATGCAGCCCGCTTGGTCGATGCTACACCCGTGATCAAGTATCTCGGCTCAAAGCGGCTCCTCGTCAACCACATCGTCTCGATGTGCGAGTCGATCTGCCCCCAGGGCGGCACCGTGCTCGACCTCTTCTCGGGCACCTCACGCGTCGGGCATGCGCTCAAATCCCACGGGTTTGGGGTGCTCGCCAACGACCACAACAGCTTCGCCCACACCCTCGCGACCTGCTACATCCAGTGCCACGCGCCCAAAATCCAGCACCGGGCACTGCAGATCATCGACGAACTCAACACAATCGATGGCTGCGAGGGGATCTTTACCCAGACCTACAGCAACGATTCGCGATACTTGCACCCCGACAACGCCCGCCGGATCGAAGCCATGCGCAACCGGATCGAAGCGCTCGATCTTGAGCCCGAGCTGCGCGCGGTGGTGCTCACGAGCCTGATCGAAGCCGCAGACCGCG
Organism: Phycisphaerales bacterium UBA1924; assembly: GCA_965283805.1. Lineage (GTDB taxonomy): Bacteria > Planctomycetota > Phycisphaerae > Phycisphaerales > UBA1924 > UBA1924. The sequence goes on from CBDIPV010000001.1 coordinate 1,962,626, forward strand.
TCGATTCGACCACCGGGGTGCAGATGGCGTATCTCAAATCATGGGCACCGCGCGCCCTGCGCCCCATCGAGCTCCGCCTGCCCCGGATCCTGCCCAATCCTGAGGGGCTCAGCTGCCGGGCCTTCAATCTCGAAGCCAGCGATGCCGCCCACGGGCTTGATGCCGACATCGCCTACCTCGACCCGCCGTACAACCAGCACTCCTACCTGGGCAACTACCATGTCTGGGAGACACTGGTCCGCTGGGATCACCCGCAGACCTACGGCATCGCGTGCAAACGCATCGACTGCAGAGAACGCAAGAGCGATTTCAACTCCAAGGTGCGCATCCACGACGCGCTGCGAAGTGTCATCGATGCGATCAACGCGCCCACGCTCATCGTCTCGTTTAACGACGAGGGATACCTCACCCGCGAGCAGATCGAATCGATGCTCGCCCCGCTGGGCCCCGTCGCGATCATCAACCACGAACACCCGCGCTATGTCGGCTGCAAAATCGGCATCCATAACCAGAAGGGCGTGAAGGTCGGACGCGTGGGGCGGGTCCGCAACACCGAGCACTTCTTTGTTGCTGGCCACGGCGCCGAACTGTTCATCGAGCGGGATCAGGCCGTCGCGGTCGCGGGCTGAGCGGGCCGATCAGCGGTTGCTGTCGGTGCCGACCTCGCGCCAGCTTGTCACACGCACACGCCGGGCGGGCGCACTGAGCAGCGCTCGCTCCTCTTGGGTAATCACACGGTTGTAGATCCGCAGATCATCGATGGCCCCGAGAAAATACCGATTGATACCTGTCGTGTCCAGCCCGATCATGGGATACACGGCGGGCAGTTTGGGTGTTGTGAATCCGCTGATGCTGTCGACGAGTTCTCCGTCCAGGTAGAGCATGGCTTCGCCCGTGAAGGAATCGACGGTCGCGATGGCTGAATGCCACTCGTTATCGTCTACACGCGTATCCGAAGCGAGATCAACATATGGGCCGCTGACTGGTGACATCCTGAACGCGAGTTCGCCGCCGGAATGTCCGGGAAAACCATTCTTCCAGACCGTGAGCCACCATTGCCGGTTATCCATCCCGTCATTTCGACTGGTGATTGTGCGAAACTCGTCTGCGCTTTCGCAGCGGAACCAGCATGCGATGCTGTAACTCGTGACATTGAACGCGAGCTGTTCGTTGAGCGTCGCGCTGCCGCGCAGCTCCCCGAACTCCAATGCACCATCGTGGCGGCCTTGTGTCCATTCGATGTCGCCGGTGAAATCCGCGTGTGCTCCTGTCAGTGTGGAATCTATCGCGCGGACACCGCTTGTCTCGTCGAAGCTCCAATGCGCGATGAGCCCCGCGTCCAGATCCGCCGCGCTGGCAGCCCCGCACAGCAGACTAAGAGACACTAGAAACTGAGAATATGCTCGCATGCCGTATCATCGGAATGTAGGAGCCGGAACTTTGGGGCAAGCTGTCATGAGCCGTGGGACGGCGGTCTGATAACTCCGGGCCCCTGCGATTCGCTCATCCACCTCCCAGACCCAGCAAGGCATCGGCACCGAGCCACACCACCAGCGTGATCACCACGATTGAGATGATGTTGAGGCCGAAGCCGACGGCGGCCATCTGGCGGATGGTGATCCGCCCGGTGGAGAACACGATGGCGTTGGGCGGCGTGGCAACTGGGAGCATAAACGCGCACGACGCGGAAACGGCGGCGATGATCACGAGCTTGACAGCCGAGACATCCAGCGATTCGGCGGCGGCGGCCAACACCGGCAGCATCGTGCTGGTGGTGGCCGTGTTGGAGGTGATCTCGGTGAGGAACACGATGAGCGTGCTGGTGCCGACGAGCATACCCAGCTCGCCCGGGTTGCCCAGCCCGGCGATCTGCTGTCCGATCCATGTATCAAAGCCGGTGTCGGTGACACCCTGGGCCAGGGCCAGCCCGCCGCCGAAGAGGATGAGGATACCCCAGGGGATCTGCTCGGCCTGATCCCAGCTGAGCACGCGGGTCGTGCGTTGGCGATTCACCGGGATCGCGAACATAAGCAGCGCGCCAAAGATGGCGATGGCGGCATCGTCAAGGGCGGGCAGCCCGAGCCAGGATGTGATCCACCCGTGGCTGATCCAGAGGAGTGCGACGAGGGCGAATATAGAGACGGCCCATATCTCGCCGGGGCTCATGCTTCCCAGCTCGTTGAGTCGCTTGCGGATGTGCCGCTTGCCGCCGGCGATCTGCTTGATCTTGACCTTCATGGCCCAGTAGACGAGGTAGGCCCACGCGATGGGCAGAAGAATCGCGCTCAGCGGGACACCGAGCCCGAGCCATCGTGCGTAGGACATGGTGATGTCCATCTGCTGGTCCATGAAGCCGGCCATGAAGCCGTTGGGCGGGGTGCCCATGATGGTGGAGATGCCGCCGATCGAGCAGCCGTAGGCCAGCGCGAGCAGAAGGCAGGTGTGGAAGCGGCCGGTGTTCTCCGGGGTGGCTTTGTCCTCGTTGTCGCCGTTGGTTTCGGTTTCGTCGTCTACATCTGTGTCGTTCTGGGCCTCGCTCTGATCTTCGCCCGAGGCGAGCTTGCCGATGGACGCGACGATGGGAAGCATCATCATGGCGGTCGCGGTATTAGAGACGAAGGCGCTGAGGATCGCGGCCGAGAGCATGACACCCGCGACGACCCGGCGCGGGCTGGTGCCGACGAACAAGATGATGTACAGCGCCATTCGCTTGTGGGCCCCCCACCGTTCAAGCCCTTTGCCGAGCATGAGCCCGCCCATGAAGAGGAAGATGAGCGGGTGCCCGTAGCGGGCGCCGGTGTCGGTGATGCCCACGATTCCCAGCACGGGGAAGCAGACGATCGGGAGCAGGGCGGTGGCAGCGAGCGGGATGGCCTCGCTGACCCACCAGACGGCCATGAGTGTGGCGACCCCGGCGAGCCGGCGTGCGTCTTCACTCAGATCGGGAAAGCCGCCCAGCCAGAGGTAGACCACGACGGCGAGGATCGGGCCAACAAGCAGCCCGATGTCGTGAACCGTGGTCTCACGCAGATTGAGCCGACGGATACCCTCGTCCATGTGTCAGGTCTCCGTCTCTGGACGAGGTTCACGCTTCTGATCGTCCATGAGCGACTGGGTGATGCCGATCTCCTGAAGGCGCACGCTCGACTCGTCGAGCGTGGTCTTGGCGGCGTACATCGCGTTGGGATCGACGGATTTCCAGTCTTGCTCAGCGTTGGCGACGAACTGGCTCATGGTCTGCAGGGCTGTCTCGATGGCCGCGTGCTCGCTGGGTTCGAGCAGGTGTCCGTATCGCTCGAAGCGCTCGCTGATCCATTTAATGTCGAGCTTGGAGTTGGTGATCAGGTCCACAACACGATGGCGGTTCATGTCGTCCTTGGCGTGGGTGAGACTCTCACGCTCAATGCGATCGACCTCGTCGCGCGACAAGCCGTGGTTGGGCACAATCTGGATCTGGGCGCGCTTGCCCGATCGCTCCTCGACCGCCCCCACACTGAGCACGCCGTTGGCGTCGATGAGGAACTCGACGACGAGCTTGGGCACGCCCGCGGGCATCGGCGGGATGCCGCGGAGATCGAAGACGCCCAGCGAGCGGCAGTCCTCGACCATCTCCCGCTCGCCCTGCACCACATGGATCTTGACATTGACCTGCCCGTCCACGCTTGTGCTGAACCGCTCGATCGCCCGCGCCGGCACGCTGGAGTTGCGCATGATGAGCTTGGCCATCGCGCCGCCGGCGGTCTCAATCCCCAGCGAGAGCGGGATCACATCCACCAGCAGCGATGAACCCATGTGGCCTGAGCCCCCGCCCGCGCGTGAACCCGCGATGATCGACGCCTGCATCGCCGCCCCCAGCGCGACAACCCGGTCCGGATCCAGCGCCGTGTACGGCTCAACCCCAAAGAACGCGCCCACACGCTCGCGCACCATCGAGATGCGGGTGCTCCCGCCCACCATTACCACCGCATCGATCTCGACGGCCTCGTTGCCGTTGGCCTTCTTGGCGTCGCGCAGGGCCCGTTTGCAGGCGTCGAGCGAACGCTGGGCCCAATCGTTGATCAGCAGCTCAAACTCGGCGCGGGTCACCGTGCGGGCATATTGGTTACCGTTGCCCAGGTCGATGGCGATCTGGGCGGTCTCGTCTTCGCTCAGTTTGTGTTTCACCGCCCGCGCAAAGCCGACGAGCGCCCGCCGTGTCGATGCATCAAAGCTGCTCATCGGCTGCGCCTCATCGAGCCCGAGCTGCGCCGCGATCTCCGCCGTGAACAGCTTCACCAGCATGTGATCGACATCATCGCCGCCCAGGTGCGTATCGCCGGCCGTGGACAGGACTTGGAAAAAATCTGTGTCGCCGTCTGTCTCGCCCGGCACCAGACGCAACACCGAGATATCAAAGGTCCCCCCGCCCAGGTCATACACCGCGATGGTCTGCGCCTTTGTTTCGCCTCGCGTGCCGATCCCGTAGGCCAGCGCCGCCGCCGTGGGCTCGTTGACGATCCGCACCACCTCAAGCCCCGCCAATCGCCCCGCGTCGCGGGTCGCCTGTCGCTGGGCGTCGTCGAAGTAGGCGGGGACGGTGACGACGGCCTTCTCGACCGGTTTGCCCAGCGCTGTTTCGGCCCGTTGCCTGAGTTCACGCAGGATGACCGCGCTGAGCTCCTGCGGCGAGTACACCTTCGTGCCCGCGTCGGTCTCGATCTGCACCCGCGCCGTGTCGTGCTCGCCCTCAACAACCGCATAGCCCAGATACGCAACATCGCGCTGCGCGTCCCGCAGCGAACGCCCCATCAGCCGCTTCACCGAGCTGACGGTCCGCTCGGGCAACTCGACCATGCGATCCGCGGCATCCTGCCCGACCACAAACGAGCCGTCGAGCTCGACCCGAACCACCGAGGGCATGACCTGCGTGTGCTCTTCGCCGAGCACACGCGGCCCGTGCGCATCGACCACCGCCACCAGCGAGTTGGTCGTCCCGAGATCGATGCCGACGATCATTGATGTATCACTCATATCAAAGGAAGCGTAGACCCACGCCCCGCGGATCTCAGTCCGTCACCCACGCGAGACCTGCAAGCATCTCAACGAAGCCCGTGGGTCCACCGAGGAACATATAGCTCTCCCATGCCCTCCACTCACCGTTTGCTTTGATCTCGAGTAGGTACCCCGCGCCGAGCTCTCTGGCCTTGAAATCTGTACGTTTGAAAAGCTCTGGAGCCTGTACTTCAGTCCAATGCCCAGAACCGAGACCGCCGCCTCCTTGAGTGCTCATAATGAGCGTCGAGCCCATTTCCCATATCAAATCGAGCTGGTTCTCATTGAGCCGACGAGTGATCGGGGGATAGGTCAGCCCGTCGGAACCCGCACCGAAGGATGCCCGAAAAATGCCCCCGGGCTCGATGATGTAGCGCGCCGAGCGGCTCGCGGGGCTCACAGCGTCTTCTTGGCCAAACACGACAAGACCAAGCATAAAATCGCCGGGGCGCTGCTCGGGCAGCGATCCGCCATCTCGGCGCACCCCACGCCCGCAGCCGCAGAGCGCCAGCGCGAGCAGGGACAGGATCACGATTCGGGCCGTGTGCATCATCTCTACAGTCTACACCGGCCCGCACAGGCCCGTATAGCCCGGCTATCCTTTGCTCCCATGGATATTTCACTGCGCTGGCTCAACCAATACCTCACCCCCGGCGATGTCACGGCCGATCAGGTCGATCACATCATGACCCAGGCCGGCATGCCCATCGAGGCGCACACGCCCGGGCTCAATGGCGACACCATCCTCGATGTCGAGGTCACCAGCAACCGCGGCGACTGCTTGGGCCATATCGGTATCGCCCGCGAGATCGCCGCCGCCCAATATGCCGACAAGCCGCGTGTGCTCACGATGCCCGTGATCGAGCAGCCAGCGTTGGGCGCCCCCATCGGCGACGAGCTGAAGCTGGACAACCGCGTGCCGGATCGCTGCCCGCTGTTCACCGCCCGCCTGATCCGGGGTGTGAAGGTCGGCCCCTCACCCGATTGGCTCCGCGAGGCGATCGAGAACATGGGCCAGCGCAGCATCAATAATGTCGTCGATGTCACCAACTACATCACCCTCGAGCTGGGCAACCCGTGCCATGTGTTCGACTACGACAAGCTCGCCGGGGGCACCCTGATCGTCCGCGAAGCAACCCCGGGCGAGAAGGTCAAGACGCTCTACGCCGGCGAGCACGCGCTGCGATCGAGCGATCTGGTGGTCGCCGACCGCGACCGCCCCCAGTCGCTCGCGGGGATCATCGGCGGGCACGACTCGCAGGTCGACAGCGACACCACCACCGTGGTCTTCGAGATGGCGACATGGGACACCGTGAGCGTCCGCAACACGGGGCGGCGCCTGCAGATCCGCACCGACGCCGCCTTCCGCTTCGAGCGGGGCATCGACCCGCGCACCATCGACTTCGCGGCTCGACGGGCCGCGGCGCTGATCTGCCAGGTCAGCGGCGGGCAGCTCGCAGAAGGCGTCCTCAGCCAGGGCGCACCGCTCCCCAAAGACAAGGCCATCGCCCTGCGCCCCGATCGCTGCGACCAGATGCTGGGTATCCACACCGAGCCCGCCAAGATGGCCGACCTGCTCAACGCGCTGTCATTCAAGACCACCATCGAAGACGATGGGCACCTGCGCTGCATCATCCCGCCCCATCGCAGCCACGATGTCACCCGCGAGATCGACCTGATCGAAGAGGTCGCCCGCGCCCGCTCGCTCGCGGTCATCCCGGTGCAAGAGACCCTGCCGGTGCGGACGCGCGAGCCGCAGACCAGCGAACGCGCCATGAGCACCATCGCCCGCACCCTCACCGGGCTGGGCTTCTATGAGACCATCACCTTCTCGTTCACCGCCCCAGCCAAAGGCGAGCTGTTCCGGCGCGAAGGCACCGATCTGGTGAGTGTCGATGACGACCGACGCAAGGCCGAGCCCACGCTGCGACCCAGCGTGCTCTTGGGCCTACTCGCCACCCGCCACGCGAACCAGAGCGCCCGCGTGAGCACGCCCGGAGGCGTGCGTCTCTACGAGGTGGCCCAGACCTTCGCCCAGAAAGCGGGCACCCGCCAAACCGACGAGTACCGCGCCCTGGCCATGCTCATCGATGTCCCCTTTGAGGGCAAGAAGCCCAAGCACGATGATCTGCAAGCCGCCCTGCGGATCATGCGAGGCAGCATCGACACCATTGCCAAATCGGTCTTCGGGCCTACCGCGCGGACAATCGTCGAGCCCATCACCCCCCAGCACCAGGGCTTTGAATCCGACGCCTATGCCGCAATCAGCATCGAGTGCGACGGCGTCAGCACCCCGATCGGGGGCTACGGGCTGATCTCAGACGCTGCCCGCAAAGCCCATGATCTCGACAACCAGCTCGTGGGCGCGGAACTCAAGATCCAGCCGCTGATCGACGCCTATCCACCGCGATCCGATGCCCAGATGCTCCCGCAGTTCCCGGGCATCGATCGCGACCTCTCGCTGATTGTTCCCGAACAGACACCCTGGTCCAAAGTCGAACAACTGGTCCATGGGCTCAAGCTCGATCGCTGCGTGGGCTGGGAGATGGTCGATATCTTCCGAGGCAAACAACTCGGCGATGAGAAGAAATCGGTCACCCTGCGATTGCACTTCCGAGACGACGATCGAACCCTGCGCCACGAAGAAGTCGACCCGCAGGTCGAGCATTGTGCCCAGCACGCCAAGTCCGTGTTGGGTGCTGAAATTCGGACGGGCTCGTAAGGAGAAGTATCGCCGTTTCCAAGCGAAGCAAGCGTTTTCGCGAATGATCCAAGCGATTTCACCCCATGTTCGCAGCAATTCGGACTCAACTCGGTATACGATACGCCCCGTAGAATCGACCCAACGCGCGAAGCTTGTTCGGTTTATGATCGGAATCCACCTACACCCGATCCCGACTCAACCCGCGCCGATTTGCACTGAAAGCTAGAATACAACCACTCAAACGGAGTGTGAACATCATGGAGAACAAGATGACTTCCATCACCAGCGAAATCGGGAACGCGTCAGGGACCATGCCCCAGACAACCGCCCCTGCCTCAGCAACCAGAGACCCCATGATCTGGGTCAACGGCCAGATGCTCCCCAAGTCGCAGGCATCGGTCTCCGTGTTCGATCACGGGCTGCTCTACGGCGACGGGATCTTCGAGGGCATCCGCGTCTACAACGGCAAAATCTTCAAGCTCGGCCAGCACATGGACCGCCTCTACAGCTGCGCCGACAAAATCTTTCTCGACATCGGCGTCTCACGCGATGAAATGGTCCGCATCCAGCGCCAGTGCGTCAAGGCCAACAACATCGTCAACGGCTACATCCGCCTGGTCATCACCCGCGGCGAGGGATCCCTGGGGCTCAACCCATACCACTGCCCAAAGGCCGGCGTAATCTGCATCGCCGATACCATCTCGCTCTTCAAGCCCGAGATGTACGAAAAAGGCATGCGCGTGGTGCTCGCCAACCGCCCCAAGACCCCCATCGAGTGTCTCGACCCCCGCATCAAAACACTCAACTACCTCAACAACATCATGGCCAAGGTCGAGGCCATCCACCTGAGCAAAGAGCTGGGCATCACCAAGCCCGAAGACCAGCTCCTGGAAGTGATCATGCTCTCCACCGAGGGCAAGGTCAGCGAGGGCTCGGGCGACAACATCTTCATCATCAAGGACGGCGTCCTCTACACACCACCGAGCGAGGTCGGCATCCTTGAGGGCATCACCCGCCGCTTCGTCAAAGATGAGCTGTGCCCCATGCTCGGGCTTGAAGTGCACGAGAAGCACTTCGGGATCGAGGATGTGTACAACGCGGACGAGGCCTTCCTGACCGGCACGGCCGCGGAGATGATCGCCGTGCGCGAGGTGCTCACGCATGACAATCTCAAGCACACCGGGACGCACAAGATCAGCGATGGCGAGGGCCCCATCACCAACGCGCTGCGCACCAAGTTCCGCGAGATCGTGACCTCCGACCATGTCCCCGAGGACTGATACCGGTTTGACTCCAACCAAAGAACACAGCACAGCGCCCGCGAATGCGGGCGTTGTCATTCCCCCTCTTCACCCATTCACATTCATCAGCACCTTGATGCCGTCGCCGGTGATCATGGTTTCGAAGGCCTTTTCAAACTGCTCGATGGGGAACTCGTGCGTCACGATGTCGTCGAGTTCGAGCCGCCCTGAGAGCAGCAGCTTCTCCATCTGGTACCAGGTGTCCCACATGCGTCGCCCGTTGATGCCAAGCACGGTACAGCCCTTGAAGATGATGTGGGCGTTGAAATCAAAGTCCACAGTGCGAGCGGGGAGCCCGAGCAGTGCCGCGGTGCCGCCGTTGCGCAGGGCCTTGAAGCCCTGGTTCATCGCCGCCGGCGCGCCCGACATCTCGAGCAGCACATCCACACCCTCGTAGGTCTCGCTGCGGAGCTTCTTGATCCAGGCATCATCGCGGGCATCGAATGCATCGGTGGCGCCGAGCTTTTTGGCCAGCTCAAGACGCGGCGGGTTGATATCGGTGCAATAGATCCGGCTGGCGCCCGCGGCCTTGGCGACCGTCACGGCCATGAGCCCGATGATCCCGACGCCCGAGATCAGCACGGTCTTGGTGCTCACGCCCGCCGCCATCACGGTGTGCACCGCGTTGCCCAACGGGTCCATGATGGCCGCGTACTTGTCCGCAATGTCGGGGTGCACGGGCCAGACATTGTCCTCGGGGACGACGATGTAGTCGGCGAAACACCCGTCGCGGTCGATCCCGAAAATCGTGGTGTCGCTGGCGATATGGGCGTTGCCGGTGCGCGAGTTATAGTCGGTGCCGGCTGTCAGGTGCCCCTCGGCGCTGACCCGTTGACCCACCTCATATTTGGTCACGGCGTTGCCGACCCGATCGATCACACCCACGAACTCGTGCCCGGTGATGATGCCCACGGGGATGCGGTTGGAGGCCCACTCGTCCCATTCCCAGATGTGGCGGTCGGTGCCGCAAATCCCGACCTTGGAGACCTTGATCCGCACATCCCGCGGCCCCGGGCTAGGGACCGGGCGATCCTCGCGGAACTGCAACCCACTGCCCGCGTGATGCTTAATAAGCGATCGCATGGTCCCGTTCTGATTCTTGGGAGCGCTGGCGGTGCTGGGTTCTTCGGTGGGCATGGTGGTCATATTCATCTTTCTCGCATGCGAGCCATGGTCGGTGGAAGCGCGGTCGATTCGGGTCATCGCCGCGGTATGGGGCATCCGATATTGTCCCGCATGACGGGGCTTCAATCAACGCCGGGCGCACAGATCGTGTCAGATCAAGGCCTTTCGTGGCCGACATCTGCATCATGCGCCATGCTCGGTCGTTGTTCGACCGTCGGCGCCGCCAATCTGTCGCCCCAGGGCTGGTTTGGATCGTACAATCACCGGCAAACAATGACGGGCGAAAGCCGACCGCCCAAACCGATATGGACCATGTGAGCGCCTGAAATAGTCCCAAAGAACCGACAGACCCAGAGAACCGACAGACCACCAGCAGCACACCGATGAGCCCAGCAGCGAGCACATCCCGATCCTTTTTCTACCTCGCCAGCAAAGCATCGGGCGGCAAGGCGATGGGTATCCGCAGCGCCCGCTCGGAACGCGCCCTGGCGGAGAACCTGCGAAGAGACAAGCAGGTCCTGATCCGCACTTGGGGCCTGCCCGATTGGGCCAACAGCGCGCCCGAGATGTCACTCAAGGACCACGCCGAGTTCGATTCGCAGATCGCCCAGCTGGTGAGTCGGGGCGTGCCGCTGACCGATGCGCTCGAGGTAGCCGCGGGCGTGGTGAGCAAGCCCAATCGTGAACGCATCGAGCGCCTGCGCTCGCTGGTGTCGCAGGGCACGAGCTTCGCCGATGCGTGCAAGCAGGTGGGCAGCTTTGACACGGTGACCATCGCGATCTACCGCGCCGCGGAGAAGACGGGCGATCTCGCGGGCGCGTGCCGCTCGCTGGCCCAGAGCGTGCGCCGCCAGCTCGAAGTCTCGGGCAAGGCGGCGACGCTGATGATCTACCCGGCGATCGTGCTGACCCTGGCGCTGGCCGCGGCGCTGGTCATGATCATCATCGTGGTGCCCATGATCGGCAACTCGCTCGAAAGAGCGGGGGTGACCCTTCCCTTCATCACCCGCTTTCTGCTGAATATGGGCAACTTCCTGCAGGCCAACCTCATCCCCTTCGGGATCGGGTTTCTGGCCTTGATCGTCATGGCGTTCCTCTTCCGGGGCGCGCTGGCCAAGCTGGCAATCAAAATCACACGAAACGCACCGTTCGTGCGTGATGTCGTCATGCAACAGGAACTCACCCGGTTCTTCTCGGTCATGTCCTCGATGTCGCGTTCGGGCATCCCGCTGGGCGATGCGCTGCAGGTGAGCAGCGCCGTGATCACCCATCCAAAGCTCAACCGCGACCTGCAACGCATGCGTCTGCGCCTGATCGAGGGCGGGGTGTTCCGAAACCTCATCCAGAAGGTCGATTCGCTGCCCGAAGCAACACGACGCCTGCTGGTGGCCGCGGATCAGGGCGGCGACCTCGACGAGGCCTTCGACGCGCTGGCCACAGACCACGCGGCTGAGGTCGACAAAAAAACCGCCCGGCTCATGGCGATCCTCGAGCCCCTGCTCATCGTGATCCTGTTCCTGATCGTCGGCTCGATCATCCTCTCGATCATGCTGCCCATGTTCTCGATGGCCGGCGGAGCGCTCTGAGCCCAAATCCCAATGAACCATCAGCCGCCCCGGGCGGTACAATGCAATACCAGGCACGCACAAGCGTTGTTCCAACAGCGATTTACAGGAGATATCGGCATGACCACCCCCACCCTCAACACGACACCAGACCTCGCCGATCGCCTCGATGGCATGATCAGCCGCTCCTACACCCAGTCTCGCCCGGGTTTCTCGCTGATTGAGCTCACCGCCGTGCTGGTCATCATCGGGCTGCTGATGGCAGGCGCCGCGATCGCCGTGCCCGGCTACCTCGAGCGTGCACGCACCCGCGTCACCAAGACCTCAATGAACACCATCAAGACCACCATCAACACCTACTCCGCCGATAACGCCGGCAACGCGCCCGAGAATCTTCAGCTGCTCATCCCCAGCTACCTCGAAGTGGGTGCCGACCTCGACGCCTGGGAACGAACCTTCTACTACCTCCCCACCCCGGGCGGCGCGAACCCATTCAACCTCATCAGTGCCGGACCCGACGGCGAGTTCCAGACCGGCGACGACATCAATGTCTGGACCATGGATGTCAACAGCGGCGAGTAACCCAGTCCGCGATCGAGCAGCAGCATGACCCACAAACCACCCCAACCCGCTCAACGCAGCCGCGTGTATGCGTGCCGGCGCGGGGTGACCTTCCTCGAGGCCACGCTGGCCAGCGTGCTGCTGGCGATGGTCGCGTCCACGCTCGCCAGCGGTGTGTCGTTCATGACCCGCTCGCAGAACCGCATGGACCAGAAGATCGGTGCCGCCGAACTCGCCAACCGGCTCATCCTTCAGTACATTGATGACCGCGATTCGCTGCCCGACCGGGCCCTGCCCATCGAATACGATGTCGATCTCTACCGCTGGACGCTCGAAGAAGCCCCGGTCGAGTTCGTGTTCGACAATGTGGTCGAGGACAGCAGCGGCGGCGTGGGCGGCGGGGCCAGTCTTGGCCGCATCAAGCTCATCACCGTGCGCGTCTGGCTGGCCGCCGATTCCGGTGGGGCCTTGTCCTACACCAGCGATGTTCCCAGCTGCACCATCACACGCCTGATCGACCCGCTCGCCTTCAACAACCCCGACTCGCTCGAAACCCTGCTCAACCAGCCGGGCGGCATCGAACGCCTCTTCGAGTCCATGATGCAGGATCTGGGCGGACAATGACACCAACACGCACCTATTCCAACCCGCCCAGGCACGCACGCGCCTTCACCCTCATCGAGGTGTCGCTGGCAATCGTCCTCAGCGGCATGGTGCTCGCGGGCACGCTCAGCGTGTTTCTGGCCATGCGCAATGTTGAGACCACCTTCGAAGCACGCTTTCAGCGCACCAGCGAACTCGACATCACGCACACCTCATTCTCTCGCGCCCTGCTGAGTCTGCAGATGAAAGAGCCCGAGACGAACCAGGTCGTCCGCGCCGGCAGCGAGCAGCAAGCCGAGCAGCAAGAGGAAGTGCCCGATCGCGGACGCCTGATCTTGGAGTACGACGCGACCGTCGATGCCGACTCCACGGGCTGGGTTCCCCAGCGCTTTGAAGTAGTCTGCGCCACCCCACCGGTGCCCGCGGGGCTGGCGACGCAAGCCGCCAAGTGGTACACCGCCCAGTCCCGAGAGGACTCGCTGGATTTCTCGGCGCTCGACGGCTCGCAGGGCATCACACGAGGCGTGTTCGAGCTGCGGCGCTCGGGCGAACGCGAGCGAGTGATGCAGCGGCTGGGGCTGCTCAACGCCAACGACCCGATCCTTGCTGAATTCAATCTCGAGCTGGCCAACGACCCCAACGCCGTGCCCGATTGGACGCTGTGGTGGCGTCCGATCCTGACCGAAGAGGCCGAGCAGCTCAATGCCGGCTATGGGCCGCTGCCCGACACGGTGGGTGAGCCCGAACAGATCCGGGCACGCCTGGCGGGCGCGATCCCGCTGCTGCGCCACATCGAACGCTGCATCTGGGAGTTCTACAAGGGCGACGAATTCATCGACGCCCACCTCGGGCTCGAGATGAGCGACCTGCCCGCCTATGCCCAGTTCGAGGTCATCCTGACCAACCAGCAGTACGCGTCGTGGATGTTCGAGATCGATTGGGTCATCGGCGACGACCCACTCGATGTCGCGACCGCCACCGATTCGACCGGCACAGGCACCGGCAACGACGGCAACGACGATGGCAACCTCAACAACGGCGGGAACAACGACGGCGGCGGCGGTGGCAGCGGCAGACCCGGCGGCAATCGCCCGGGCAACGGCAACAGCACCCAGATTGATTTCTCAAACGACTCATGAAACAACGACCGGCACAACCAGCTCCACACACCCGCGTGGCCCACGGGCGGCGCGGCTTTGCGTTCGCGATGGTGATCCTGCTGATGATCGTGGTCTCGATGGGCATCGGGCTGGCCATGACACGCTTCAGCGCCCAGACTAAAACCGTCGCGCGCCAGGTCACCAAATACCAGGAGCATCACCTCGGCCGGGGCCTGCAAGAAGCCATCGGGGCGTGGCTGCGCCAGCAGAACGGACGCGATCTGCGTGAGGTGCTCGAGCCCACGACCGGGCACGCGATGGACATCGTGCTAGCCGACGGCTCGGAGGTCGTGGTCTACCTGCGCGATGCCCAGGGCGCCGCGCTCTCGAACCTCACCGGTCGCAGCGAGCTGGAGATCGAGGAGGGCGGGTTGCTGCTGCGCAACCTCGCCGCGAACACGACCGAGAAGCAATACCTGCAGGAAACACGCCCGTTCGGTCCGTTCACGATCAGCGTGACCAGCGCCAGCGATCGCGTGCTCGATGCCGCGGCTCGTGTGATCGCGGGGTCGCTGGCCGATCGATTTCTCGCCGAGCTCGGTTCGCTCCGCGACAACCCCGAAGCCATTACCCGCACCGACCTGACCCGGATCGCGACCGCGTCGGGGTTTGACAGTGAGCAGCGGGCCGCGTTGTTCCGCCTGATGGCGACCGATATCGAGCTCTGGGCCGTGATGATCGAGGTGCGGGCGGGCCAAGGGATGAATCAGGGCCGCATCGTCGCCCGGTACGGCGGGATCACCCGTATTCGTGTCACCGGCAATAACCGATCGGGCAATCCCATGGAACTTGGTGCGTTCATCACTTGGAGAGAGCTTGAGCAGGGGCAAGACTTTGACCTCTCGCAGCTCTATTAGCGCCCACCGCCAGCGGGTGCGTCCCTAGACTCTCAGGCCCGATTTGGGCGTGAGAATACGACAATATCGCGCCCTGAACCGATGTACAGGATGTACAGTGTGTCGTTCCCAACCGATTTGAACGGCAAGCAGCCAACGCAGACCAAACGAGAAGCACCATGAGCACTCCACTCTCAAGATCGCAAGCCAAGACCTGGACCCTGGGTGCCCAGATCGGTGGGGTTGTGTGCGTGCTCGCCGCGGTCGGTGTCGGCGTGGTCGGGCTGCCCGATCACACCCCCGGCGCATCGCTCGAACAGGCCGCGGCCAACGCCTGGCCCATCAACACTCCGGGGATGGACAACAGTGGTGACACCGGCGGCCTCGCCGATCCAAGCTCGCTCGATGACCGCAGCGTCGACACCCTCGGGCTCGCACAGCGCATGGCCCTGATGGACAACGCGCCCGTCAGCAAGCGCACCGTTGAGGAGCCCGTAAAAACGGTCGAAATCGATGACGAACCCGGGCCAGAAGAGCCCGATCCCAACATCCTGCGGCGTGTCCGCTACATCGGCTTTATCAACGATGCCCGGACCCAGCACGCGTTCATCCGCATCGACGGCAAACAACGCATCGTCAGCTCGGGCGGCATCGCCAAATCCGGCGATGAGCAGTTCCCCGATCTCAAGGTTGAGCGCATCACCCCCCGCCTGATGGTCCTCAGCGACGGCGAGACCCGCGCGACCATCAACCTCTCTGACAACACCGGCCCATCGGTCACGATGGTCGGCGGCGACGATGTTGCCGTTGTGGCAACCGCCGAGGACAGCACCCAGCTCACCGCCGATGAGGAAGCGATGATCGCGTCCCTGCCCCCGCGCCAGCAGCCCATGGCCCGGCGACGGCTCGAGCGTGAAAAACGCGGGCTCCCGCCCGAGAATGAGAACCGACGCCCAACGCCCGAGCCGCTCGTGCAGGTGCGGGGTTCACTCAACAATGACGGCGAACGCGGCAATGTGCGCCGTCGCAACAACAACCGCGACGAGTAAGACCAAGCCCGATCTCCCCGTCCCAACCCGACCAGCCCCGACCAATCAGCCCCACCCGATCAACCCCAACTCATCCGCCAGGACACCCAACCCTTGAGTGAGCGTCTGTGTTACATCCGAAGAACCGATCGCGGCGCAGCGTTGCGTGGACTGCGCCTCATCAGCGGGCACAGCGATGACACATGGGAAAGCACCGCGAGCAGCGACCCCACGCTGGTCCTTGGCAGCATCGACGACGCGGCCCAGTGGATCAAAGATCGGCTCAGCGGCAAATCGACCCGCGAGCTTGGTGCGCTGGTGCTTGATCCCGACGGCGCGGTCTGCACCTGGGTAAAACCAGAGGACGCGGACCCGACCATGCTCGACGCCGCGATCAGCGACGGCCCGGTCGTGCACGACCCAGACGAGCTTGAACCCGTCGCCCACAGCGCCGTAAGCGAGCGTTTCCCGCGTTTGCCACGCGAGCTTGACTTTGAGCCGCTCAATAGCGAGCAGACCTCGGGCGGCGCTCGCGCCGCGGTGATCGCCGTCCCCGATGTGCCCGGCCGGCTGCTCAAAGATGCGCTGGACGCGCACGGCATCCGTCCGCAGCGATTTACCACGATCTGGCACGCGCTCTGCGCCGCCTGGGACCCCGGGCTCGCAGGCAGCGCCGAATCGCAGCGGATCGTGAGTTCCGACGCGCCGATCGCCGCCGTTGTCGCGATCGACCCGATCGATGCGCGCCTGATCTGGAGCTGGTCGCGCGAGGGGGTGCTGATCTGCGCTGGCACCATGCGCCTGCGCCGGGTGCACACTGAAGAGCACGAGGGCGTGATGGTGCGTCAGAGCGACATCGCACGCCTGTGCGCCGATTGGCTCGGCTGGTCGTCGCAGCTGGGCGTGAGCCCGTCGCGCGTGGTGATGCTCGGCGACCCTTCCACCCACACGAGTAACGAATCCACGCCAGAGCATGAGCAGCCCCTCGACCCCGCGCAGATGGGCGCGATGCTCACCCAGCGCTGGCCCGACGCGACGGTTGACCTGATGGGCGAGCCCGATCCGATCGGCGCGACGCTCGAACGCATCGCGCAGCGTGAGCTGTGCCCGCAGCTGGGCACCATCAGCGGGCTCGAATCGCGCCCGACCAGGGCGCACCGATCGATGTTCCGCTGGGCGGGCCTGGCGTTCTCTGCAGCCGCGATCGTGGTCTTCCTGCTGAGTCTCCAGCTGCTCAACCGAGCAGGCGAGATCAAGGCCGAGACACGCCAGATCAAAGCCGAGCGGACGGCAACGCTCAACGCGTTCGACCCCGCCATGGTCATGTCCGCGATCCCGCTGATGGATCTGCAAGCGATCCGAGACCAGATCGCCAACGCGCAGAGCCCGATCCGCGTGCCCGAAGCCAAGCCGATCGTCAAGGCGCTCGAAACGGTGTCCTATGTGATCGGCGCACCGGGCATCGAGATCGAGAAGATCACCATCACCACCCGAACCGTCACGCTGCTGCTGCTGGTCGACAGCATCTCGCAGGCCGAGCAGATCAACAGCAGCCTGCGCGGGATCGACGACGACCTGCTCGTCTGGAGCTCGATGACACCCCAGAACCGGGGCGGACAGATCCAGGTCACCTACCTTGCCGAGTGGCGCAACTGAGAGAACGCTTCCCGATGACCACGCTTGACGCGAGCAACTCACGACTGACTGCCGACGATCGCTACGAGCTGGCGACGCGCGCCCAGAACCAGCAGCGCAACAACAGCCCGCGCCACCTGATCATGCTCGGCGTGCTGCTGCTGATCATCTCGCTGATCGTGCTGGGCGTCGCATGGCAGACCCGCGCCGCGGCGCTCAATGCCAATCAGCAGATGGCGCGAGATGCCGTCAAAGTCCAGAATCTCATCGCCGAGATCGAAGCGCTCAAGCTCGCCCAGTCGCTGCAAACAGAGGAAGATATCTTCCAGCCCCTGCCCGACATCCTCTCAACACTGCAGAGTCTGGCCCGCCAGGCCCAGTTCGAGGTTGATCTCGGGCTGCCCCGCAACCCGCTGAGCCGGCCAGAGGGCAACGCGATCCTCAAAACATACCCATATGTCGTCAGCGACCCGTCGCTCGAGCACCTGCTCGACTGGATCAAACTCGCCCAGCAGCAGATCCCCGGGCTGCAGGTTCGTGAGCTCTCGATTCAGCCCCGTAATCTGAACTGGACCATGAGCGTCGTGCTGGCGCGATACGAGCGCAAGCCCTAAGGAGTGACACGACGATGATTCCTGCGAACACAAAGACACACGCAACCCGCCTCACGCTCGCGCTGCTGGTCATCGGTGCTGGCGCGACCCTGCCCGCCTGCTCCAGCGCCTCCAGCCGTGGCGGCCAGGGCAATATCAACGAGGTCGATCCGGCGCTCGCCTATTCGCGTCGCCAGCGCGAGGAGGCCCGCACGCACTACGCCAAGGCCCTCAAGCTCAGCGGCGAGGGCAAAGACGAGGCCGCGCTCGATGAATATCGCGTGGCCCTTGAGCTTGACGACGAGCTGTATGCCGCGTGGAACAACATGGGCCAGCTGCTCATGGACAAGGGCAACTACGCCGACGCGGTGGCCGCGTTCCAGATCGCCGCGGGTATCGAGCCCACAGACCCACGCCCGCTGTACAACACGGGCCTGGCCTATCAGCGCGTGGGCTGGGCCAGCGACGCATACGCAAGCTACGAGCGGGCGCTGCAACGCGACCGCAACTACCTGCCCGCCATGCGCGGGCTCACACGCAGCGCCGAAATGCTCGGCAGCGCCAACCCAAAGCTGCTCCAGATCATCAGAGAAGCCCAACTGCAGGAACGCGACGAGCAGTGGCGCGACTACTTCCGCGCCCAGCACGACCGCGTTGAGGTCCTGCTCGAGGATCGCAAGTACGAGGGCGTTGAAAACAACTGATCGTCCTGACGGACGGGACCTGTGAATCCAGCGAGCATCCAGATGGATCAGAGGCGCTCGGCGGCCAGACTCGCCAGCGTGCTGCGTTCGGATTTCTGCAGCGTGATGTGGCCCACGATCCCCAAGCCGCGCATCTTCTCGACGCTGTAGCTCAGGCCGTTGGAGGACGAGTCGAGGTACGGGTGGTCGATCTGCCCGATATCGCCCGTCAAGATCAGCTTGGTGCCCTCGCCGATGCGTGAAACGATCGTCTTGACCTCGTGCGGGGTCAGGTTCTGCGCCTCGTCCACGATCATGAACTGGTGGGGGATGCTGCGTCCGCGGATGTAGGTCAGCGGCTCAAGCACCAGCCGCCCGTCGGCGATCAGCTTGTCGATCCGCTGCTCGGTGGTGCGGCTCTCGGCGTTCTGGTTGGGAGCGCCGCGGGTGGACATCAGGTAGGTCAGGTTGTCGAAGATCGGCTGCATCCACGCGCCAAGCTTCTCGTCCTTGTCGCCCGGAAGATAGCCGATATCACGCCCCATGGGCATGATCGGGCGAGCGACGAGCAGCTTGTCGTAGCGTTCCTCCTGGAACACCTTGGTCATGCCCGCGGCGATCGCCAGCAGCGTCTTGCCCGTGCCCGCGCTGCCCAGCAGCGTGACGAGCTTGACATCGTCGTCGAGCAGCAGATCCAGCGCCATCGTCTGCTGCACATTGCGGGCCACGATCCCGAAGGTCGGCTTCTTCTGCGACGCCACCGGAATCAGGTGCTCGGTGTCGGCCAGACGGCGCGCCAGGCCCGAGTGCGCCTCGTCCTCGACATCGCTGAGCACGACATACTGGTTGGGCGTGAGCTCCTTTGTGTAGCTCGAGCCGTCGTCGCGTTTGACTTCGAGGTACTTTTCGATGTCCTCGACCGCGAGCATGCGGTCGCGATACAGCGTATCGATCTCGGCGCTGCTGGTCTTGAGTTCGATAAAGCCCGTGTAGAGCTTGTCGGCGTCGACCTGCTGGTTGAGGAAGTCCTCCGAGCGGATCCCCAGCGAGTCGGACTTGATCCGTGCCGCCAGATCCTTGGAGACGAACACCACCCGCTTCTTGTCGTGGTGCAGCGCCCACGCGGCGGCGATGATGCGGTTGTCTGGCTTGTCGGCAGACAGAATCGCGGGCCGCTCGTGGTCGTTGATGTCGATAGAGAGCGTGCCCGTCGCGCCCTGGGCGTTGGCCCCGAGCTTGGAGAGCGGGACACCCTCGGTGAGCTTGCCATACTTGCGCAGCCGGTCGAGCCAGCGGATCGCCGAGCGGGCGGCGCGCCCGACATCGTCCTCGCGTCGCTTCATCGCGTCGAGTTCTTCGAGCACCGGATAGGGGATCACCACATGGTTATCCTGGAACACAAAGAGCGCGCTGGGGTTGTGCAGCAGCACATTGGTATCGAGCACATAGTACTTGGGCTCTTTGCCTGGGGTTGCGGTCTGCTCTTGTGCCGGCGCTGGGCTGTCAGGCATGTTTCGTGGTTCTCTCTTGGGTTCTCATTGTCGTTCTGGATCAGGCGCTCAAAGCGCAGTATATAGCCCGATCATCGGGTTTGTGGGCTCGCAACACGGGGACTTGTTTCAAACAAACGCGGCAATGACAAAGAACATGCCCGCGCCAACCGCGAGCCCCAGCTTCACGAAGATCGAAACCGTGCGTCCGATCGCGGCGCCACCCCCCGATTTGGCTGAATCTTTCCAGGACATCTGCACCACGCCCCGCTCGACCAGCAGCGCGCCCGCCCCAGCGCCCAGAATCCCGCCGATGATCGGGCCCAGCACCCAGCCCACGATCGGGATCACGGAAAGGAAGATGCCACCGAGGATCGCGCCGATGATCGTGCCCACGATCGAGCCCATCGCGCCACGCTTGGAGCCGCCCATGCGCTTGGAACCCAACGCGGACGCAAAGAACTCCACCGCTTCGGCGATGATCCCGATGATCGCGATCGTGACCACCACACGCCAGCTGATGATATCAGGGCGCCAGAGCATGCAAAGCCCCGAGACCACGAACATGCACCAGATGCCCGGCAGCGTGAGCACCACCAGCGCCATCGCCCCCAGGCACGATGACAGCGCGATCAACGCGATGACCCATTCTGCCCAGCCCATCACGCACCCCGCAACGCGGTTGGTGGTTTTTCAATCCTCATCGGTCTCGCTTGCCTCACTGTCCCCGCCGTCGGCCTCGCTCGACTCGCCCTCGTTGAGCGGGTCGCTCTGTTGTTGGGAAGGGAAGGCCTTGGCTTCCATCGCCAAGATCCAGTCCTCAACACGCTTGTGCTGATAGGTATCAACACTGACTTCCTGCCCGCCCAGATCGCTGTGCGCACCCTTGATCTTGAGGAACACAATGAACTTGTCCCATTTGCGCTTGTCGACCTCTTCGAGATCCTCGGGGGTGATGCTCGCGCCGCTGGGCAAGGTGAGCCTCATCGATTCCGGGTCCCACGCGTACCGCTTGGCCCGCACCCGAAGCATGTGCACCACCATGATCAGGGCCACAAGAAGGCAGATCGCCATGATCATCCACTGCACCATCAGGTCGAACGCGCTGAGCGGCTTGGGGACCGCGCTGGTGCTGCTCCACTTGGCCGTCAGCTCGTCGAGCGTCCGCTGGGGCGACTCGATCGTTGTGTGCTGGGCATCGAGCATGCCGACCACCTTGAGTGCTTCGAGCCAGCGCATGCGGGCGACCTGCATCGACGCACGCAACGCGCGGGTGCTGCTGGGGTTTCCAGCGTCCTGCTGGTTCTGATTCATTCGGTCGGGTTCGCTGAGTCGCTCCAACTCTTCCTTGGGATTGCTCACGGAAGAATCGCGCAGGAAGATCCCGAAGTCTTCCTGATCCGCTTTCTTGGCTTGGTCGAGGTACTGCCACTTGGCCCAGTCGGCGTATTTCTCGCCGCGGTTGGGGTAGATCACCGACGCGTCAAGATACCCCCACACACCCACGGCGAACACAATAATCGCGATCAGCCCGAGCTTGAAGGTCCAGCGGGGGTTGAGCGGTGCCTTGGCACACGGCTCGTTCACGATCGATTCATCAAAGCTGGTTTCGCTCATCATCACCCTGTTCTGCTTGGATCATGGGTACGCTACCGATTCGATCGGCACCGAGTCACTGACAGACGATATCGGCTCAGGCCGCCCGAGGCATGGCCAAAATAGGCCCAATTCTGGGTAAGCCATACTGATCGCATCGTGATTTCGTCCAAGATGGGGCTCAATCGAGCTCGTCGGCGGGGCGAACCGGCAGGGTGATCGGCTCATTGCGACTCATCGACCCGGTTCAGGGCCGCCGCCCACCACATCGCGGCCCGCTTCTGCCCCTCGTCGAGTTTGAGCAGCCCGCTGTACCCGCCACGGTCCACCCGCTTGGCCGGGATGCGCGGGTATCGCCGCCCTGAAAGCAATGCGAGCGTTAAAAATCGCGAGTGCTCAGCGCGGAAGCGTGCGCCGGCATCGAGGGCTCGTTTGTGTCTGAATCCATGCCAAATCATCGCCCATATTATATCGCCGATCGCCGCTGACGCAACGAAAACCCGCCGGGCCGATCCTTCGCGGCCCGCCTTGGCCTTGATGGGTGTTGGACCTATGATGATCGTTCACGACCCGGTCCTGTCGATGCCCGGGCCCGATGCACGGGTGGCCCGTGAATCTGGTCAGGGCTTGACCGCAGCAGCCATAAGCGGCCGTCATCCGGTGCCGTCGGTGTCCTGGGCATCGACAGGGGTGGGTTGTGTGTTTTCATCGATGAACTGGCGGATTCGACGCACTCGATGAAACCCTCACGCGGCTACCATGCCTCTATGGCCTACACCGCCCTCGCACGCAAGCACCGTTCTCGCACCTTTGACGAAGTCGTTGGGCAGTCGCCCATCGCGCGCACGCTCAAGGCCGCGATCGACTCGGACCGTGTCCATCATGCCTATCTCTTTATCGGGACGCGGGGGGTCGGCAAGACCTCCATGGCGCGGATCTTCGCCAACGAGCTCAACAACCCCGAGCACAAGCAGGACCTGGCCGATTCGATCTTCCAGGGGCGCGATACCGATGTCATCGAGATCGACGCGGCCTCGAACCGCAAGGTCGAGGAGACCCAGGAGGTCATCAGCAACAGCGCGTACCGCCCGCTGCGGGGGCGATACAAGATCTACATCATCGACGAAGTCCACATGCTCTCGACGCACGCGTTCAACGCGCTGCTCAAGATCATGGAGGAGCCGCCCGAGCATGTGAAGTTCATCCTGTGTACGACCGAGGCCCACAAGGTGCCCGCGACGATCCAGTCGCGCTGCCAGCGGTTCGATTTCAAGAACATCCCCGCCGCCCAGATCGCCGAGCATCTAAGCAGCGTGATCAAGGATGAGGGGTTCAAGGCAGACGATGACCTGGTCTTCGCGCTGGCGCGACTGGGAAACGGCTCGATGCGCGATGCGCTCTCGCTGCTCGACCGGCTGCTGGCCTCGGGACAGAACGAGCTGAGTATCAAGCTGCTCGAAGAGCTGCTGGGCCTGCCCGAACGCGAGCTGCTCAGCGACCTGATCGACGCGATCGCCTCGGGCGATCCGGCCACCGTGCTCCGCAGGGCCGGCTCACTGCTGAGCACCGGGGTCTCGGGCGAGCAGGTGCTCAGCGCGCTGCTGGACCGCTTCCGCGACCTGATGGTCTTGGGATCATGCGGCATGGACACCGACCTCGTTGAACTTTCCCCCGAAGCGCGCAAGGGCGAGCTTGAGCGGGCACGCCAGTTCGATGCCGCGGGTCTGGTGCACATGATCGCGTTGTGTGAGAGCGTAGCACGGTCGATCAAATCATCGCCCGCCCCGCGGGCGCTGCTCGATGCGTGCATGGTGCGACTGGCGATGACCGAGCAGATCGCCGATGTCGCGGCCTTTGTCAAAGCCGGCGGGTCCGGATCAGGAGCACCCGCGTTAAAAAAAGCGTGAGGGCGACCCCGACGCGGGTGCAGACGCACCCGCCAGCCCCGGCGTCGCCCAAATCAAACGAGCCCGAGCCCCGCAGCGCGTTGCCGGGTTTCAAAGAAACACCCCCGCCGCCCGAACCCGGCCGCCGACGCACCGCCAAGCCCGAGCCGACGGCACAGCCAGACACGCAGCAAGACACACAACAAGGCCCTCGGCAAGACACGCCACCAACGCCCGGCGCGCAAGCACCGAACACGCAAAATGTCGAGAACGACCCGCTGGTGAAAACAGTGCTGGATATCTTCGAGGGCGAGATCAAACGCGTGCACCCCAAGAATCAGTGACGCATCACCGCAGGAGCTCAGCGATGTTCGGAGACAAGATGAAGATGATGCAGGCCCTTGGCTCGCTCATGAAGAACAAGGAACAGCTCGCCGAAGCGGGCGAGCGGATCAAATCCAAGATCGAGTCGATGCGCGTCGAGGGCTCGGCGGGCGGCGGCGCATGCCGCGCGGTGGTCAATGGCAAGATGAAGCTGCTGGACCTGACCATGGACCCGGCGCTGCTCGCGGGCATGGCCGTCGATGAGAAGACGCGCGATCTGGCGACATCACTGATCAAGGACGCCATCAACGACGCGACCGAGAGGGCCCAGCGGATGGTGCAGGACGAGATCAGCCGCGAGGCCGAGGCGATGGGGCTGGGCGATCTGGGTGGACAGCTTGGCGGGTTTTTGAACTAGCACCGGTTGCCGGTGCCGCCGGGGGATGACATGACCGTCACACTCGAACCCATCAGCGCGATTGCACGCATCCTGATCGATCGGTCTCCACCTCCTGAACTCGATGCAGAGACACAGCGGCGTGTGAACGAAGCATGGTCTGACCAGTGCGCACGGAACCCGAAATACTTCGATGCGCCGATCCTCGTCTATGAAGGATTCGAGCCTGGTTTCTGTGCGATCACGGCACGCGTTGACCAGTACAAGCATCATGCCGTACAAGATGTACTTGATCTGGGGCTTTCAATCTTGGCAGTCACCGCGATACTCTGCGCACCCGATCGCGAGCGTGGGGTTCCGGTGTATCTCGTCGGTCAGCGATCATCGAAGACACACCGGTACGGGGGTCAGTGGGAGCTGGGCCCAAGCGGTGGGGTTGATGTGCCAGCGGATGATCTCAAACTAATCGGCCTGCAACAACTCATTGCGGAGGTCGTTCGTGAGGTTCGAGAGGAGATCGGTGTGGATGTTACCGATCGTCCTTATTCGGTCCTGGCGCTGGTGCACGATCACGGCGTCGGCTCTACGGATATCGCGATCGGTTTTATGTTGGATCGAATCCCACAGGTGCATGCCAACTGGGAATACGACGACACACGCTGGGTCACCCTCGATGAACTGATCGTGTGGTGCCGTGAAACACCCGATGAGTTGATCCCGACCACGATCGCCTTGGCACGATATCTTGACCAATCACGCGACTAATCTCGGCTACCATACCCCATGAGCAGCCAAACAGCAGCCCAACCCATCGCCGAACAGTCTCTTGGAGACTTCCTTGACGCGCTGTCGAGCAAGGTCCCCACGCCCGGCGGCGGGGCTTCGGCGGCGATCACCGGCGCGACCGCCGCCGCGACTGCGGCGATGGTGGTCAGCTACTCGCTTGGAAAGAAATCACTCAGTGAGTGCGAAGATCGCAACCAAAACGCCATGGCCCGCCTGACCCGCGCACGCCAGATGTTCCTGCAGCTGGGAGATGAGGACGCGGCGGGCTACGGCAAGCTCAACGCGCTGTGGAAACTCGACAAGGACGACCCCCAGCGCATCGAGCAGTGGGACGATGCCGTGCGCGGCGCGATCACCCCGCCTCGGGCGATGCTGGCGATGTCGCTGGAGCTGCTGCGGCTATGCGAGCTGCTGGTCAAAACCACGAACACGCAGCTCAAATCTGATCTGGGTGTCGCCGCGGTGCTCGGACAGGCCGCGGCCCGATCGGCGGCGTGGAATGTCCGCATCAACATCCCGCTGATGCCCGAGGACCAGCGCGACGAGCTGCACGCGGCCGTCGATGTCATGCTCGAGCAGGCTCAGGACCTATGCGCCTCGATCGAAGCGGGGTGCGCATGAGCCGGACGCCGACCAATCAAGAACGAGCGAATCAGTCCCCGGCATTGCACGGGCGCGAGGTTGATCTTGGGCGCGAGCCGCGGGTGGAATCGCTCACCAGCGTATTGCGCGATGTGAGCGCGATCAAAGACCCCGCCCAGATGCTCAAGCACTTCGGGCCGTGGATCGCACAGCGCTTCCCGCGCGACGCGTTCATCAGCGTTTCGGTGCGCGATCTGCCCAAGGGTATGTTCAAGATCACCCGGTCGATCACCAACACCCGCAACCCGCTGGGCATCGGCCGCGACGAGGCCGCCGCCGACCCTTGGACGCAGTGGCAGAACCTGCCGACGCACCAGGGCGGGATCATCGGTGAGATCATTGCCGATGAGCGGCCCCGCATCATCACCGATGTCGATTTCACCAAAGACCCCGTGCTCGCCGATGTGCTGGGTAAGGATGCGCGAGCGCTGCGATCGATCTCGGCGATCCCCGCCTTCGATGACGGGATGGCGCTCAACTGGGTGATGAGCCTTCATCGCACCAACGACTGGAGCGACCTGAGCCCATTCGTTGAGGGCCTGCTGGACCTGAACCTGATGGGCACCGCCACGCGCAACCTGGTGTTCCGTCGCCAAGCCGAGCAGCTCAATGTGCAGCTCGTGGGCCAGTTCGAGCAGATCGCCAAGATCCAGCGCCAGCTGCTGCCCGATCGCAAGCCCAAGCTCAGCGGCTATTCCTTGGCCACCAGCTACCTCACGAGCAACATCGCGGGCGGCGACTACTTCGACTATTACCGATCGCCCGACGACTCGCGCGTGGGCATCGTCATCGCGGATGTCTCCGGGCACGGCCCGGGAGCGGCGACCGTCATGGCCATGATCCGCTCGATCCTGCACTGCTTCCCCGATGCCGTCGGCGAGGAGAACACGCTCGATGATGTCGCCCGGATCGCGGAGTACTGCAATCGCCACTTGGTCGCCGCCAATCTCAACGGCGAGTTCGCTACCGCGTTCTTCTGCGTGCTCGATCAGACAACGGGCACGCTGAGCTGGACCCGCTGCGGGCACAACCCCCCGATGCTGCGGCGCGCCAACGGCCAGATCGAGCTGATCGAGAGCGCCGCGACGCTCCCGCTGGGGATCACCGAGGACCTGGAGTTCGAGTCCGACTCGTGCACCCTCGAGCCGGGCGACACGCTGATCCTCTATACCGACGGGATCACCGAAGCGAACACCAACCGCCCGGCGCACGCCTCGTCCCTGCACCCCGCCCCACGCGACACACAGGCCGAGATGTTCGGCACCCAGCGTCTGATCGAGTCGCTCGAGCAATGCTCGGGGCAGCCCGAGTGCGCCATCGATTCCATCCACAAGGCCTTGTTCAGCTTCACCAACCGCCTCGACCGCGACGACGACCAGACCCTGGTGGTGATCCAGCGCGACCAGGAGCACGCATGAGCAAACAGGCCAAACAGCCACCCAAGGAATGGTTCGACACGCCCGACCCCACCGCAGAGACAGACACTGGCGAGGTCGGGCTGCGGTTCACCTGCACCCAGTGCGGCAACTGCTGCACCGGCCCCACGGGCTTCGTGCTGTTCAATGACAAGGAAGCCGGGGCGATGGCTAAAGCGGTCGGCGTGAGCAAGGCCGATTTCTACCAGCGCTACACCCGCGACACGATCGTGGGCCGATCGCTCAACGAGAATAAAACAGGGTTCGGCTACGACTGCGTGTTCCTCACTCGGGATGCGAAAACCGGGAAAACGGGCTGCAGCGTCTATGCCTCCCGCCCCGAGCAATGCCGAACATGGCCTTTCTGGGACAGCAACCTGCGATCCAAACGCGAGTGGGCATCCGCATCCAAGGGCTGCCCCGGCATGGATTCGGGCCAGCTGCACCCGCCCAAGCACATCCGCATCACCCGCGATCGCGTCGAGATCTGAGCCATTCAGGCAATAAAGAGGCCCCAAAGGCCCCGAATCGCCGATTCTCGCAAGTAAGAATCGATTTTTATGCTGGGGTGTACCTCACGCCCTTGGGCACGAAAGATACCGATCTATGGATGCATTCTGGATTTATGCCAAGCCCATGCTGCGGATGCGGGGGCACCTGATCGTCGGGTCGGTCTTTGCACTGCTCTCGGCGGGAGGGCTGGGCGCGGGGCTTGCGGCGCTGGGGCCCACGCTCGATGTCCTTCTTGTGCCCGATGCCGGGGGGCTGCGCGGATTTGTGACCACACGCCTCCAAGAGGAGCCGGGCGGGCTGCTCTCGATGTTCAGCCCCGAGCAGATCGCGTCGCTGCCCAGCGATCCGTTCGTGAGCATCGTGCTCATCATGGCCGTGCTGGGCGTGCTGACCATCATCGGGGCGTTCTCGAACTTCATGCACCAGTTCATCGCCTACACCGTGGTGCATACCACGATTGCCGGGGTCCGGCGTCGGGCCTACGGACAGGTGCTCAAGCTCCCGCTCAAGACCATCGTGACCGAGGGGCCGACCGACGCGATCTCACGCATCGTCAACGACACCGAGCATCTTGCGGCGGGCTACTTCGCGATGCTCTCCAAGGCCGTGGCACACATTCTCAAGGGGATCGTGGCGCTGTTTGTGGCGCTGATCACCAACTGGCAGCTCGCCCTGGTGGCCCTGGTGGTCATGCCGATCCTAGGCACGATCATCCGCAAGCTTGGCAAGCGGATCCGCCGGGCATCGGGGCGGGCGCTCTCGAGCCGGGCGGACCTGTACCGGGCATCGACCGAGGCCCTGCAGGGGATGCGGGTGGTCAAGGTCCACACCACCGAACGCTACGAGGCGGGGCGTTTTGGTCGGATCAACAAGGAAGTCCTCCGCCAGCATATGAAGGTCCGCACCGCGCGGGCCGTCGCCGGGCCGATGGCGGAGCTGATCACCATGTTCGCCTTGGGCGGACTGACGATCGTGGCGGCCAAGTTCATCCTCGACGGGACGCTCGCCAAGTCCGAGTTCATCACCGTGCTGGTCGCATTGGGCATCGCGGGGGCATCCATCAAACCACTCTCCGGGCTGGTCAACGACATCCAGCAGTCGGGCGCGGGTGCCGACCGCCTGCACCGCCTGCTCAGCGCCGAGCCCGAGGCCGGGCACGAGCCCCGCCTGACCAAGCTCGCCCGCCACCGCGAATCGATCGTTTTCGACGATGTCCGCGTGATCTACCCCGGCGCGACCACGCCGGCGATCGACGGCGTCTCGCTCCGCGTCGAGCACGCCGAGACCGTTGCCTTCGTCGGGCCCAACGGGTGCGGAAAAACCACGCTGCTCTCGCTGATCCCCCGCCTCTTTGACCCCGACGACGGGCGGGTGCTCATCGACGGCACGGACATCGCCCGCGTTCGCGTCCGCTCGCTGCGCAAGCAGATCGGCGTCGTCACGCAGGAGGTCGTGCTCTTCAAGGGCACCATCGCCCAGAACATCGCCTATGGCAATCGCCACGCCACACGCGACGAGATCATCCAGGCCGCCCGCGACGCCAGAGCCATGGAGTTCATCGAGCAGCTCGACCAGGGGCTCGACACGCCCGTGGGCGAGCAGGGGCTCACCATGTCGGGCGGGCAACGCCAGCGCCTGGCGATCGCCCGGGCGATCCTCCGCGACCCCTCGATCCTGATCCTCGACGAGGCCACCTCGATGATCGACGCGCACAGCGAGAAGCTCATCAACGAGGTGCTGGGCACATTCTGCAGAGACCGCACCAGTCTCATCGTCGCCCATCGGCTCTCGACGGTGCTCAATGCCGACCGGATCGTGGTGCTCGATCGCGGGCGGATTGTGGACCAGGGCACGCACATCGAGCTGATGGAACGCTGCCCAACATACATGCAGCTGGCGCGCCATCAACTGATGGACGCCAGCGGGAGTGAGACTCCATGAACAAACCCGATGAGCACGGCAACCTGATTTTCTGCTGCGATTTCTGCACCAACGCATGGGACGAGCATCGCCCAATGGTCGAGGGACACCGCGGCTCGCTGATCTGCGGCAACTGCCTCTCGATCGCATACATGGAGATCGTGCATCTCGACACGGGCTTCACACCGCCGCGTGAGCAGGCGTGTGTGCTGTGCCTCGAAAACGGACGAGACGGCCTGCACTGGGTGAGCCCGATGAACGACGAGGCCATCGCGTGCCGACGCTGCATCAAGCAGAGCGCCGGGGTGCTGCACAAGGACCCCGACATCCCATGGAAAAAGCCGCCCGATCCCTCGTCAGGCGGCTGATTCATGTTGACTGAGATTCGGCGTGGGCTTACTTGGTCACGCAGGCGGTGCTGTAGATGTTTCCCAGATCGGCGATCAGGATGTAGTTGCCATTGGGCTGGTGCACGAGCCCGCTGAGGAACTCGGTGTTGTCGGCGGTGTCGGGCAGCGGCTCGATGTCGCTGTCCTTGCAATCGACCACGAACGAGACGCCGTCGACCGCGATCGCGGCTTTCTGTCCGGCATGCTCGGTGATGACCAGCATCGACTCGTAGCTCTTTTTGATCGCGTTGACGGTCTGTGTGAAGAGCAGGCCCAGTTCCACAAGATCGGTCTCGCGGGCGGTGTTGAGCTTCTCGATCGCTTGGTTGGTCAGGCCCTGATCTCGCATGTCGAGCAGCTGCTTGGCCAGCCCGTGGATGCGCTGGTGCGGGACATCGAAACGCTTGATGATCGCGTTGATCACCGGCTCGAGCAGATGCTCGCGGCATTCAACCACCGTGCCGTCCATCACGCTGTTGAACCAGCGTCCGAAGTTGCACTTGTTGGGATCGGTTGCCTTTTCGAAAGGCGTATTCTCTTTGATGCTGTTCTCGAGCGCATCGATCCAGTCCACATGATCGTTCTGCAGCTGCGTGAAGAGCGATTCGATCTTGTGCACCTCTTTGCCGCGCTGCTCGAAGCCCAGCAGGGTGCGGGCGTCGATCACCGGGATGATGGTCCCGCGGTGGTTGATGACCCCGTCGATGAAGCTCAGACTCTGCGGCACGCGCGTGACCATGGTCATCGAGGCGCTCATCAGCTCGACCGTCGAGTCGGTGGCCATGCCATAGAGATTCCCGTTGACATTCACGACGACATAGCGTGTGACCGATTCTTGAACCTCACCGAGGGCCCCTTCGAGGAGCTGATCGTTGAGGAGTGCCGTGGTTGACTCTGTGGTGGTGTTGGGTGCCATAGCCCCAGTGATCGACCAAGCACGGGCCCGGGATCAGTGGGAGTTCAAAGTTCAAACACACTTGTTTGAAGGGGTTGCACGCGAGTCTCGTCCGATAAAAAAAGCGGCAATGCCGCCCTATGCTCGAAAAACGGAGCTCAATAACGGTGCGGGAGGGATTCGAACCCACGGACCCCTTTCAGGGTCACTCGATTTCAAGTCGAGCGCCTTCAACCGCTCAGCCACCGCACCCGGTGGTTCAAACACCCGATCGGGCGATTGAGGGGAAGTCTATTCATCAAGTTGCTGCTTTTCATCCCCCGGCGCGTTCTTGTCTGGGCCGGGCGCGTAGGCCGGGCATAAGGCAAAGAGCACACCCAGAAGCGCGACCGATTGGGCGTTGATGTGCACGCTATCGCTGATCGACGCGAACATGAGCCCCACGATACCCAGCAGCGGCCCCATGGCGTAGGGATCGGCGAGATCGGTCACTGCCCATCGCCACGCGGCTCGCAGCACCACCAGCAGCACCAGACACCACAGCAAAGCGCCCACGATGCCCAGCGTCGCCAGCGTGTGCAGCACGCTGTTGTGCGCGTGTGCGCCGTAGGGCTGGTCTTGCTGGGCGCACCACTGCTCAAAGCCGCCCGTGCCAACACCGGCGACCGGGTGCGCGAGGAAGCCATCGGCGGCGAGCTGGGCCATGCGGACCCGGCGCCCGCTGTATGAATCAAAATCACCGGCATTGAACTCGGCAAGCTCCTGGCGGGTTTCATCGACCCGGATCATGATCGAATCACGAAGCACCAAGCCCGCGACAAACAGCACGCCCAGGCCAATCGCCGCCACCAGCAGCACGCGCCGGATCGGCACACGCCGCAGCCGCAGCACCAGCAGCACCCCCACGACCAGCAGCAGCACCGCGGCGACCCAGGCGCCCCGGGTTCCGGTCGCGAGCACACCGACCGTGGAGATCAGCAGGCCGCAGACCCCCAGCACCCGCACCCGCCCCTTGCCCGCGCACGCCGCGGGCAGGTGCATGCCCATCGCGGCCACCAGCAGGTCCGCGCCAACGACCGGGTGCCACCAGCCGGCGATGCGCCCGGGATGATTCTCAACGAGCGACGCGAGCGGCCCGACCCCGAAGCCATCGAACGCATCGAGCAGCTGCCCGGTCTGCCCAAATACGAAACCAATACACACTGCGCCGATCAGCTTGGGACGGTGCTCGATCACGGGGAACATGAACCCCATCAGCGCGATCCATCGCAGCTCGCCGATTTCCTGCAGGCCCTGGGATGGCTCGGGCGACCAGATCAAGGCGATGAACATCCAGGCGACGAGCGCGAGCGCCGCGAGGATGGTGGGCTGGCCGAAGCCGTGGATCCAGACCGGGAAGGTGTTGAGCACCCGGATGAAGAAGAACACGATCATGGGGATCATGGCGATCTCGGTCATCGTGACCGGCCCGAACAGGCAGACCAGCCCGGCGAGCGCCAATCCAAGATGGACTTTGTCCCCGATCGCATCGCGCCGGTGCATGCGCAGAAACGCGGCATCGCAGCCGGCCCGATCAATGTACTCACCCTCGACGAAGCCCCAAAGGCGACTCATGAGTCCGCTTTGGGGCTGGCTTTGCGTTTGTGGCGGGGTGGAAGTCATGTGGGATTCTGATGTTGACAGCAACCGAACAGGGTGGGTTCGGTATCATAGAAAGCGCACAATAGTCAATAATTCGGCGGATCGGGGAGATCATTCTCGATCTGATCCGAATAGATCAGGTGTGGGCCGGGCTTTGCATGCTGTATGCAGAAGGGCCGACCGAAGGGAGCAGACACCATGGACGACATTCGCAGCATCCTCAAACGGGCCGCTCGTCGCTTGTTTGTGATCGATCTGCTGAGCACGCTGGTCTTCAGCGCGTTCGTCGCGCTGTGCGTGCTGGTGGGGCTGCGGATCACCCAGAAGTTGCTGCCGACCTTCGAGATTGACTGGGTGCTCGCCGGCCTTATCGGGCTGTGCGCGACCCTCGCGGGCGCGCTGGTCGCTTCGCTGATCCGCAAGCCCAACCAAGATCAGGTCGCCCGCACGATCGACGAGCGGGCCGGACTGCGCGAGAGTCTCTCCACCGCCCTGTGCGTCGATACCAATCAGGACAGCTGGTCCAAGGCGATCGTGGGTGATGCCTCGGATCGTGCGCGCCGTGTGATCATCAAAGACACCCTGCCGATCGAGGCCCCAAGGCGTTCGTACCTGCCGCTGGTTGCGGGTGTGGCGCTGCTGGGTATCTGGTGGGTGCCGGGCACTGATGTGATGGGGCTGCTCGCCAAGGAAGAACAAAAACAAACGAACCTGGCCCAGATCGAAGAGGTTCGGGCCGAGGTCAAGAACACCAAAGACCTGATCGAGAAAATCAAGGCCGAGACCGGCCTGGAAGCGCAGAACGAGGACGCCCAGACCGCGCCCGAACTCACGCCCGAGTCAATGGAAATGGTCGATCCGCAGGAGATCGCCCGCAGCGCCATCAAAGAACTCACCTCGCTCTCGGACAAGCTCCAAGCGGAGCGCAACAGCGAGGAAGGCGCGGCGTTCGACGCGATCAAGGACATGACCCGCCAGCTCAGCGCTCCCGAGGAAGGCCCGATGACCGAGATGGCGCGAGCCATGGCCCGGGGCGATTTTTCGCAGGCCCAGAACGAGCTTGAGAAGATGGCCGAAGCCATTGAGAACGGCGAGATGAGCGAGGAGCAGAAGGAGCAGGCCGCCCAGCAGCTCGAACAGATGAAGCAGCAGCTCGAATCGCTCGCCCAAGACCGCGAGGCGCTCGAGGAGCAGCTCAAGGCCGCGGGGCTCAGCGCCGAGCAGGCCCAGCAGCTCGCGACCGACCCGGCCGCGCTGCAGCAAGCGTTGCAGGATGCGGGCATGAGTGAATCGCAGGCCCAGCAGCTCTCGCAGGCCGCCCAAGCCCAGCAGCAGGCCTCGGACGCCGCCTCGTCGATGGCGCAGGCGATGGGGCAGATGGCACAGGGCATGCAGGAGTCCAACTCCAGCCAGATGACCGAGGGCATGGGCTCGATGTCTGACCAGCTTTCAGACATGGAGATGCTCCAGCAAGAAATGAATGCCCTCGAGGCAGCCATGGGCCAGTGCAACAGCCAGATCGCCGCCCTCGGGCAGAGCACCAACCCCAACGGCAGCTTTGGGATGATGGGCCAAGGCATCGGGCAGAGCGCCATCGACAAAGAGTTTGGCCTCACCAACGACCCGCCCCCCGGCGATTACATGCTTCAGAAAGAGAAGGCCAATGTCAACGCCTCCAGCGGCGGGCCCATCATCGCCTCGACCATGGTGCAGGGCACCCAGATCAAGGGCGAGTCTACCGCGACCTTCCAAGACGCGGTGAAGAGCGCCTCAACGCAGGCCGCCGAGGCGATCGAGACCAAGCGCGTGCCGCGCAAGCACGAGAACGCCGTGCAGCACTACTTCGGCCAGCTCGACAACGAGGCCAAGAAGGCCAGCGGCGAGCCGACCCAGCCCGCCCAGCAAGGCAGCGATGCACAAAGCCAAAGCCAGAGCCAGAGCACGAGTGAAAACAAAGACGGTGTCTGATTTGGCCCGCCCGGGTCCGTAAACCCGCGAACGGTCCGGATATCCCGCGGATCGCCGCACCTAACCGCACCCAACGGCATATCCGGCAGCTGGCTGCGAACTGAGTGCTCGATTCACTGGCCCGCACGATATCTGGTTCGCAACGGGCCGATGCACACGGGGTGAACGCGTGCAAGAAGAAACTCGAATGGCAGTTCAGGCCCCGCGATCGCAAGTCGTTCGTTTTGGGGATTCTGATCTTCCAGACCGCGGTGCTTGTCGCCGCCGAGTTCATCGTGGACGCGTGGATGCGCCAGGCGTTCGTGCTCACGCCGCTCAGCGCCGATCGGCTGTTTGTGTTCCGGATCTCGATCGCGTTCTGCGTGCTTATGATGACGGGGCTGATCCTGTATCTGGCCTCGCGGCGGTACAAAGACACGCTCGAGCAGGCCAACGCGGAGCTCAACTGCGAGGTGAGCAGACAGGTCAGCGCGGGGCTGGCCAAACGCAACGCGCTGATCTTTGGGCTCGCCAAGCTCGCCGACTATCGCGACACCGACACCGGAGCGCACCTGGAACGCATCGGGCTCTACGCCCGCGTGCTGGCCAACGCCATCGAGCACGAGCACGATGAAATCAACGGGAAGTGGATCGATCGGATCGTGCTCGCTTCGTCGCTGCACGACATCGGCAAGGTCGGCATCCCCGACTCGATCCTGCTCAAGCCCGGGCGCCTCACGCCCGAGGAGCGCGAGATCATGGAGAAGCACACGCTCATCGGGGCCGACACCCTGCTGGCGATCCGTGCCAAGATCGGCAGCGATGACTTTATTGATATGGGCGTCGAGATCGCGCTGCAGCACCATGAGAAGTGGGACGGCACGGGCTACCCGTTCGGGCTGGCGGGCGAGGATATCTCGCTGGCGGCACGCATCGTCGCGCTCGCGGATTTCTACGACGCCGTCACCAGCAAGCGGGTCTACAAGGACGCGATGAGCCACGAGCAGACCAGCGAACTGATCCGCGATCTGCGGGGATCGCACTTTGACCCGCAGGTCGTCGATGCCTATTTCGAGAACGAACCCGAGTTCAACGCCATCCGCCTGCACAACCAGCACGGGAGCGATACCTCTCTCAAGGTGTATGATCTGGAATCGGTTGCCCGTCAGTTTATCGAGACGCAGGCGGGCATCCGCTACTCCTCGGCCGCGTGATCGGCGGCTCTATACTTGGGCATGCAAGACACAATCGCCCCACAGCTGACCTCATTGATTCGCGACACGATCGACGATATCACCCAGATCCGGCGCGATCTGCACGCCCACCCCGAGATCCTCTTTACCGAAGAGCGGACCGGGCAGGTGGTGCAGAAGGAACTCACCCGCCTGGGCATCACCCACAAGGCCAACATGGGCGGACGCGAGCCGGGCACGGGCTACGGCGTCGTCGCCCACATCCCCGCGACGGTCGATCTGCCCGGTGATTGCATCGGGCTCCGCGCCGATATGGATGCGCTGCCCATCGATGAAGCCAGCGATCTGCCCTACAAATCGACCAAGCCCGGCAGCATGCACGCGTGCGGGCACGACGGGCACACGGCGATCCTGCTGGGTGTTGCGCGGGTGCTCAGCCAGCTTGAGCATCGCCCCAACCCGGTGACGCTGGTGTTCCAGCCCGCGGAAGAGGGCGGCGGGGGCGGGGACAAGATGTGCCGCGACGGCGCGCTCGACGGCGACCCCACCGATCCAAACAGCCCCGATGGATTCGGCCCGCCCGTCACCCGCATGTATGGGCTGCACGGCTGGCCCGATCTACCGCTGGGCACGGTTTCGACCAAACCCGGGGCCCTGCTCGCCGCGACCGATACCTTTGACATCACGATCACCGGCACCCAGGGGCACGCGGCCTACCCGCATCTGTGTGTTGATCCGGTGGTGTGCGCGGCTCAGGTCATCTCGATGGCCCAGAGCATCGTGAGCCGCACCACCCGCCCGACCGATTCGGTCGTGGTGACCTTCGGCTCGGTCCACGCGGGCAGCGCGTACAATGTCATCCCTGAACAATGCACCCTCAAGGGAACCGTCCGCACGCTGGATATGGACACCCGGGCAAAAACAAAGACCCGATTCTTTGAGCTTGTCGAGCAGGGATGCCAGGCGATGGGCTGCACGGCCCAGATCAAGTGGAACGACGGCTACCCGGTCACGCTCAACGACGAGACCGAAACCGATCGCGTGATCCAAATCGCTGAGGATGCTGAACTTACGAACGACTTTGTGCTTTTTCCTGACCCGAGCATGGGCGGCGAGGACTTCTCGTATTATGCCCTGAAGGTGCCCGCATGCTTCTTCCTGATCGGGCTGAGCGAGCCCGGCAAGAGCCCGTACCCGGGGCTGCACACGCCTGGCTTTGACTTCAATGACAATGCGATTGGGATTGGGATGGAGATGATGTGCAGACTGGCGCTATCGTAAAGCAGGATTCGGGCCGATGAATGATGAACATTCGACCCCGATGAAGGGTATATTGTTCATGCCTTGCGGTCCGAGAACCGATGGAGTGAGTATGAATCGCACAGCGAAGAGCATCGTGAAATCATCTGCCCTTGTCGCCGCAGCCGCGGTGCTGACCTTTGCCAGCGGGTGCCGCGTCGAGCGGACCACCGGGCAGCGCCATCAGGCCCGTGCGATCAGCACGATCCTCGATGCCGAGTCCATGCGGCTCAACCAGACCGCCCTGAGCGAGACAACACTTGAGGACTACGCGCATCTCAACGCCATGTATCAGGACCTGCTGCACGCCGCGATCCGGTCGGGCGAGGGCGAGCCGCTGAGTGTGCAGGAAGCCGAGGACCTGCTGCGTGTGGTCGCCTCCGAGGCCCGCATGCTCCCGGCGTACCAGACCTGGTCGCCCGAGGCCCAGAAGAACTTCGAGGAGAACTTCTGGCGCTTCCGCTTGAAGAAGTGGCAGCAGTGGCGCGGGCCGGACTACATCTACGAGTGAATTGGCGAAAACACCATCAATCAAGCCCTGCTGAATGCAGGGTTTTTCTTTTGGTCACACTGGGGTCCCGCCTGTGCGACAGCGTTCTGAGAATGCACAGGCGAGACGCCTGTGCCACCGGGATCCGGTTGGGTGAGGTCGACGAATACAATCATCCGTGGCCGACGATCCTGATAGCCCGTTTCTGGATGACGAGGGGCATGCCCCCGCGTCTGATCCGCCGCCCTGGGGGACTGAGTCCAAGGTGATGCGGTTGATCCGGCTGCGCAACGAGGCGAGGCAGCTGCCGCCCAAGCCGGGCGTGTATCTGATGAAGAACCACAAGGGCAGCGTGCTGTATGTGGGCAAGGCGACGAAACTCTGCGATCGGGTGGCGTCGTACTTCATCGCGTCGACCGATCTTGGGCCGCGCAAGAACATGATGCTCGACGAGGTGCATTCGTTCGATACCTTCATCACCGACACGGCGTGGGAGGCGCTGCTGGCCGAGAACCGGCTGATCAAGGACATCAACCCGCCGTACAATGTGGCGCAGAAGGACGACAAGACCTACCCGTACCTGATCGTAACGATGCGCGAGGATTACCCTCGGGTGTTTGTGAGCCGCAACCCGACGGGGATCAAGGCCGACGGCTCCAAGGACCCCCGCTTTGTGGGCGCGACGATTTTGGGCCCGTTCACTTCGCCCACCTCGCTGTACACGGCGCTCGATGCGTTGCAGGGCGTGTTCAAGTTCCGCACTTGTTCGCTGGACATCATCGCCGACGATCCAAAGAACAGATTCTTCCGCCCGTGCCTGCTCAAGGCGATCGGCAAGTGCACGGCCCCGTGCAATAACTCGATCGGCAAGGAGCAGTATCGCGACGACATCTCGCGCCTGATCCGCTTCTTCAAGAGCAAACGCACGGTGATTCTCAGCGAGCTTGAGGACGAGATGAAACGGGCGTCGGCGGAGATGGACTTTGAAGGCGCGGCCGTGCTCCGCGATCAGATTCGGGCCATCAAACGCCTCGACGAGCGGGCCCACACCAGCGACCAGTGGCAGCCGGAGACCGAGATCGGCTACATCGATCCCAAGAAGGGCTGCGTGAGTCTGCAGAAAGCACTGGGGCTTGAGAAGGCGATCCGATGCGTGGAGGGCTTTGACATTGCGCATCTGCAGGGCAACGAGACAGTCGCATCGAAGGTGTGCTTTGTCGATGGGCGGCCGTTTAAGCAGGAGTACCGGCGCTACCGCATCAACTCGTTCCAGAACCTGCCGGGCGGGCGGGCCAACGACGATTACGCCTCGATGCGCGAGGTGATCTCGCGGCGATACCGCAGCGCGGGCGAGGGGCACGAGCTGTACCCCGAGGTGATTATGGTCGACGGCGGGTTGGGGCAGTTGCACGCAGCGCTCGAGGCGTTCGAGCAGTTGGAGGTGAAGCCGCCGATGGTGGTGTCGCTGGCGAAGAAGGAAGAGCTGATCTATGTGCAAGGATCGAGCGAACCGATCCGCCTTGGTCGCAACAACCCGGGGCTAAGACTTTTGCAGCAGGTGCGCGATGAGGCGCATCGGTTCGCGCAGCATTACCACCATATTTTGAGGCGGAAGAAGACGCTGGGGGAGTGAAGAAGGGACTGGCCACTGGCCACTGGCCATTAGGGAAGAGTCGTTGTCGGCGAGTTGCCTGATCCGGGTGCCACGGTTTGCTCAGCCGCAGGCTGACAAGCCGTGCGCTGGGTATGTCTTCAGCTTCGGAGCGCACAGCTTGCCGCTGCGCGGGCAAGCAGTGGCACCCGGAGTCGATCGGTCGCAATCGAAACGAGGGTGCCACGACTCGCGGCTTGCCGCGCAGTGGTGTCTTGGGGGATCTCGAAGAGCACTACTGCGCCGAAGACGGCGAGTAGTGGCACCCTGCAACTATGGCTCTCGTCTCTTCATCAACTCAGGAATCGCGAACTCGCACGCGAGACACACGGACTGCTTGGCGTCGATAATCGCCTCGAACTCCTCATTCGTGAGGAACCTGACACTGCCATCCCAGAAGGCGACGGAGGTGCCGTCGGGGTTGAGACCGACGCGCTCGTGCAGCAGCGGGGTACGGGAGAGTTCTTCTTGTGTGATGTCGTCGGGGATGCGCCGGTCGGGCCAGGGGTAGGGGACGATCCAGATGTCGTCCTGCGTTTCGCTCGGGCCGAAGATGGGTTCGGGCCAGACCGAGGTGAGTTCTTTGAGTACCTCGTCGTAGCCGTCGGGCTCAGGAAACAAGCCGTCTTGGGTGTGCTCTGGGAACGCCATCAAATAGGTCAGAACGCTGCGTAGGTTGGCTTGGCGAAAGATGATCTCCCGCTCACGCTCGGCCTCAGGCATCCGAACGAGCACGAACCAAGCCGCGATGATGATGACGATCGCAAGATCTACCGCAATGAATACCGCCCACTTCTTCATAGCTTGTTTTACGCGAAGTACACGCGTCCGGTTCCTACTCCTCCACCCGCACGCACTTCA
The DNA here is from genome assembly GCA_965283805.1 of Phycisphaerales bacterium UBA1924. Taxonomy (GTDB): domain Bacteria; phylum Planctomycetota; class Phycisphaerae; order Phycisphaerales; family UBA1924; genus UBA1924. The sequence continues at coordinate 2,002,786 of CBDIPV010000001.1, forward strand.
TCTCCATCCCGTTCTGGAACAGCGTGACACTCGCGGCCGGGCCCTCGCCTTCGGGCAGCTCGAAGCCCAGCTGGGCATCAACGATGCTGTAGCCGAAGCGGTGCTCACCGATCTTATTCACGCGGAAGATCTGTTGGTTGGTGATGCGGGCATAGATGAGGCCGTGGGCGGTGGTGATGGTGATGTTAAACCCGAACGGGGATTTGTAAGTGCCGGTCAGGCGCTGGGTGTATGCGTCGTCGAGGCGTTCGGGGACGGGGATCTGTACCGGGTCTGGCGAGAGGCCCAGCAGCTGCTGGAAGATCTTCTCGCTGGCGACGGTGGTATTGAAAGTTGCGCCGTTGGCCAGGACGACGACGGCCGCGCCGTGTTCGCGGTTGATGCCCATGTAGGACGAGTAGCCGCCGGTCTGCCCGTTGTGCCAGTAGCTCGAGCCGTCCATGGCGAGCATCCACCCGAAGCCGACCCGTCCGAAGCCGGTGTCGAACATGGTCTCTCGGGCGTTGGTGAGCGATTCATAGATCTCCAGCGCATCGGGTCCGGTCTCGCGCAGGTTCTCCATCGCGAAGGTGATGAGCTGGGGGGCGGTCGTCGACCACAGCCCGGCCGGCGCCATCGGGTTGGGATCGCCCCATGTCTTGGTGATGATGCCGCCGCTGGTTGGTGGTGCCAGGCGGGTGCGCTGCTCATCGCTGAGCCGGATCGAGAAATCGACAATCCCCAGCGGCTTGAAGATGCGTTCTTGAACCAGTGATTCGTAGTCCCCGTCCGCATTGTTTGCCAGCACGGTGCCCAGCGTGCCCACGGCGAAGTTGGAATATTCGAAACCCTCGCCGGGGTTGCGATTGAGCGGCATTGTTTCGTGGGCGGCGAAGAGCATGTCCTGGGTGTAGCCGCTGAATGGCTGGTCAGGATCGCTGGGCATCATGTTGATGGGCACGGTGCCCCAGCCGGAGGTGTGGGTGGTCAGATGCCAGAGCTCGATCTCGATCTTTGTGCCTGAGCCGTCGGTTCCCTTGACGACCTCGATGCCCTCGGGGACGAGCGATTGGAGGGTGGTGTGCTTGGTCACCTCGCCGCGGCGGATGGCGTCGGCGAAGAAGACGCCGGTGATGACCTTGCCGATCGAGCCGATCTCGTAGATGGTGCGCGTGTCGGGTGCCTGCTCCTGATCGTAGTTGAGCGTGCCGATGGGGTGGAAGGTAAGGGTGTCGTCGTAATAGAGCGCGACCATCGCGCCGGGGATCTCGAACGCCTCGATCAGCGGCGTGAGGTGCTTGGCGACGATCGCATCGCGGGCGGCGGCGGGCTGTTCCTGGGCATACGCGGGAGCGGTGAGGATGACGGCGGCGGTGAGTGTGAGTGCGTGCATGGGGGAGTGTACCCGCGTGATCGCAGATGGCTGCATTTCCCCCGGTCATCCGGGGAGGATGCCGAACACAGCAAGGCCGAGGGTCTTCTCTGCGTTCGGGTGTGTATGTACATTCAAGACACCACTCCGACCCGCCCGCGGCGGGCCACCTCCCCGCGGGGCGCAGGGAGGGACAGAAAGAAGCTGAATCAACCACAAAAAAGGCCCGGGGCGAGCCCCGGACCCTTTGAGGGATCGTGTTCGAGAAGTGTGCCGATGTTACTGCTGCCAAGCGTCGATGAACGCGACCACATCGAAGTAGTCGGTGCTGCCGTCGGCATTGAAGTCGGCATCGCCCTGTGCGAACATGGCAATGAACATGGACACATCGAACATGTCGTGCACGCCGTCGCCGTTCATGTCCGCGACCATCGCGGCGGCATCGGTTCCGGTTGTGCCGAAGGCGCGGATGACGAAGTTGAGCTGTACGGATGAAACGAAGTTGTTGGTCAGATCGGCGGTATCGATATCCGTGATGCCACCGGTCGGGCCGTTGTCGGGCACGCCGGTGATGCGCCAGTTGTTTGTGGGTGCGTTGTAGTCCGCCCGGTAGGCGCTGGGCGCGGTACTGAAGACACCCAGGTTATTCTCGTGCGGGTTGTAGGGCTGATCGGCGAGGCGCACGGCGACAAAGAAGCCGTCCTCGACATCAACCGGGTCGATCAAGACTTCCTGGACTCGCAGCGAGCGATCGTTCTCGACGCCCGGGAGGATCGAGCCGACGGTCGTGGAGACCAACGTGGCGTTGGTCGGGTTGCCGTCGTTGTCGGCATCGTCATAGACCAGCACCTCGAAGGGAAGCCCGCCCTGCCCGAATCCCAGGGCGACCTCGACACGGTCGATCGTGAGCGTTTCGCCCGCCGGCGCGGTGTAGTAGTTGCCGATCATGGCCTCGCGGTTGAGCACGGTGTACTCAAGTTCAAAGACGCCGTTGTCGGTCTGGAAGTTGTGGTCGTCCTGCTCGGCCATCGCCGTGGCGGGTGCGCCTGCCAGCAGCATAATGGTCGCGATCAGTCCTGTCTTCATTGCTTTGTTGTTCATCGCATTTCCCTTCTGTGGAGCGTGTCGTATCAATCGGCGAGCCTATTGGACAACGCCGGACCTTGTCCCCATGCCAGGGTAATCGCCGTTGGGGTGCATCCGATCCACGGGTTGGGCGAAAGTCGGCAGTCTTCACAAACGCGGGGTAATCATGCGCGGCAGAACACTTCGTACCGATGTTCAAATCCCTGAATCAGGGGATTACGGACAGTACGGGTTGGTTTGAAACTGCACTGCGATCGCGTCGGTGCATGCGTGCCCGGGTACATCCAAGACACCCCTCCGACCCGCCTTCGGCGGCCCACCTCCCCGCCGGGCGCAGGGAGGCACAAGATGAAGACCCCGTCTCTCAAGGTTGATCGGGGAGGATGCGTGAATGGTCACTTGCAGGATCAGGGTACCTGATTGCCCGTTTGGTTCGCGAGCAGTTGTTCGAACTGGGCTTTGGACAACTCTTGGACATCCCCGTTGGCGAAACCGACGATCACGAAGTCTTGGAAATGTTCCGGGTCCTCGTAGATCAGGATCCGGTTGGGGTCGTTGGGGTTGCCGTCGGCCAGATAGATATAGGAGATCCCGTCGCCGTCATCTCGGCCTGAGACAAACACATCGGGCTCGATCGTGCCCATGTCGATCACCGCGTCGGGCCACTGGTCCTGTGTCGGGTACTGCCCGTTGTTGTTCTGGGCGTACTGATCCGCGGCTTGGATCTGCATCCGGATCTGCGATTCACTGATGATGGCCTGGGCACGCTCGCGTGCCTTGCCCAATGCGGGCAGGAAGATCCCCGCGGACATGCAGGTCCCCAGCACCCCCACTGCCCCCAGGGAGGTGCCGGCGATGGCGAAGCCCATGCCGCTGCGTGTGCCGTTGGCTGTGGTGCGCGGGATGGCGATGATGCCCATGATGAGCGGGATCAGCCCCAGCGGCCCAAGGCACAGGAACACGATCCCGAGCACCATCGACCAGATCGCGAGCTTGGAGAGCGGACGCTGTTGGGCTGTCGGTCCCGGGTATTGCGGCGTGCGAGATTCTTCCATGTGTGTGTTCCTCGGGGTTGGGTTCTTGCACCAGCATATCAGCGATCGATCGATTGGTCAGGGTGATTCTGCGGATTGCTGGGCGAGGAGGCGGTGGAACTCGTCGTGGGGCAGGTGCTGGATCGAGGTATCGGCGAAGACAGCATTCACACCGGTCTCAAAGTGCTCCGGATTCTCGTAGAGCACCAGCAGCGAAGGGTCGAGATCGCGGGGCATGGTGACAAGGGTGTATTCGCCGCCCAGTGGCGGGGTGAGCACCTCGGGGTTGATGTAATCCGCGTCGATGAGGGCCTGAGGCCAATGGTCGCGCGGCGGGAACTGCTCATCGTGATTCTGTGCGTACATGATCAACCCTTGCACGATGCCGCGCATGTGGGTCTGGGATTTGATCCTGTTGACATTGGTCTGCGCGGCCGCGCGTTGCTCATTTGTCATATTGAAGGGCCCGCTTCCGTCATCGCGGATGCGATCAACAACACCTATGAGCATGAACATGCCGGCCGCGCCAATGATCACGCCTGCAAGAAGCGTGGCCCACGAGATGCCTTGTTTGGGTTGGTTCATGTGTGCCCCCGTGCACGAGGATACCAGACTATGGCAAGGGCGGCTAGGGCGAATCTACGGTTTGCTCGGCGAGGAGGCGCTGGAACTCATCCCGCGAAAGCAGTCGCACCGTGTAATCGGCAAATCCGGTCATGACTCCTCGCTGACCGGGATTGGGGTTTCCGTAAACGAGTATGCGAGCAGCATCTTCATCGTACTGTGCAGGCACGAATGTGTACGGCTTAGTGATTCCCTCCCGCTCTGGTGCGAATGCTTCATCAACCGTGATAAACCCAGCTTGAGAAAGATGATCTACCCAACTGCCTTCGGGCGGGTATGCGTTCTGATTGGCTTGAGCATAAAGCTGCAATGATGCAACCAGCACGCGTACGCGTGTTTCGCTACGAAGCGAACGCGTAACATGATCTTTGTGCTCAGGCGAAAGCACCCATATCAGGATGCTCAAAGCACTTAAAACGGCAATAACTGAGGCAACTGAGATCGATTCACGACGGATGATCACAATCTCAATACGGGTAAACCATGTGCTGGTTCCTCACGCCTCATCGAGCACGGCGTTATACCGGCTCATCACCTTCACCCTCGTCACCAGCGCCAGCGGTTTGGTGCCTTCAAACCCATCGACCAGCACCAGCGATGACACCTCGTTGCGGGCGAACTTCTCCATCACCGTGTCGAGGTGCTCGTCGGGCGAGATCACCGGCAGGTCGTTGCGCATCAGCTCGGCCACCAGCAGCAGCGGGATCGCCTCGCGGTCGATCAGGGCCGTGCGCATGTCTGCGCCCGTGACCATGCCCATGTAGCGCCCGTCACTGTCCACGACCGGGAAGTCGGGCACATTGTGGTGGGCGTGGAGCGTGACGAGCTTGCTCAATGGGTCAGACGCGTAGACCGGCTCGGGCGGCAGCGATGCATACTCCACGCTGCTCACCGGGACATGGCGGAGCAGCGACAGGTCACGCCCGGTGCCGATCCGCACGCCGGCGCGCCGCAGCTTGGCGGTGTAGATCGAATCGGGCATGAGCTTGCGGGCGACGGCCGTGGACACGATCGCCGCGAGCATGATGGGCGCGAGCACATGGGGCTCGCGGGTGATCTCGAAGAGGATCAGAATCGCCGTCATGGGCGCGAAGGTGGTGCCGGCGATGACGGCGGCCATGCCGACCAGCGCGTAGCTTGCGGGCGAGGAACCATCGGGGATGAGCCCGAGCTTGTCGAGCAGCACGCCGAACATCGCGCCCACGCACGCGCCGCTGAAGAGGCCCGGCGCGAACACGCCCCCGCTGCCGCCCGAGGCGAGGGTGAAGGTCGTCGCGAAGACCTTGGCGAGCAGCAGAATCCCCAGCACACCGATGACCGCGATGGTCACATGGGCGGCGTCGTAGGACACCGGATCGAGCAGGTGCTTGATGACGACATAGCCGTTGCCGAAGAACGGGGGCACGGAGGTGTGCCCGGCGGTGACCATCTCGCCGCCCGGGATCGCGCCAAAGGCCCAGAGCCCGGCGATGCCCAGCACGCCGAGCATGAACGCGCCCAGCACGGGCTTGAGGATGCCGTGTAGCGGGAGCTTGGCGAAGGCGTCCTCGCCGCGCTCGAGCACCACGGTGAAGAACCAAGCGACCACGGCGCACAGCACGCCCAGCACGATGTAGCTGGGCAGCTCAAGCACACTGAAGACATAGTTGGGAAGCTGGGTCGCGAAGATCGCGTCGTTGTCTCCCAGCACCACCTGCGTCATGGCGGTCGCGAAGACCGATGCGATGACGATGGGGGTGAAGGTCCGCAGCGAGAAATCGCGCAGTAGGATCTCGAGGGCGAAGAACACGCCGGCGATCGGGGCATTGAAAATGCTTGAGATGCCCGCGGCCGCGCCGCAGCCGACAAGCGTGCCGATGTGGCGTTGCGGGACACCGATGCGCTGAGCGACCACCGAGCCGGTGACCGCGCCGATCTGCACAATCGGACCCTCGGCACCCGCCGAGCCGCCGCTGCCCACGGTGCAGATCGAGGCCACGACCTTGACCAGCCCGATGCGCGCCGGGATCCTGCCGCTCTTTCGGACAATCGCGTCGAGCACCTGGGGCACGCCGTGCCCGCCCGCCTCGCGCGCGAAGTTGTACACCAGGATGCCCGTGAGCAGCGCACCGATCATCGGGATCAGCGGCAGCAGCCAGATCGACCACTCGCCCTGCAGATGCTCGGTGAAATGCTCGGTGCGCTCCAGACCGCGCGCAAAGAGCACCGCGCCGATCGCGGTGATCGCGCCGATGATCGCGCCGAGCACATTGAGCCACCCGTCGGGGTGGTCATGCACCCACGCGCCGATCGTTCGGGCGATGCGTTTGGGCGTAAACTTGGAGGGCTGCGGCGTGGTCACGCTGCATCATAGCCGGAGCGATCAGACGCTCGCGGTCCGAGGGTCTTCCAAGAACACAAGCTCATCGACCTTGGGCGCTTCGGGGAGCGGCTTGCCCTTGGCGTCGGTCAGCGCTTTGCCGTCCATCCGGGTGATGGTCATCACCGGGTGCTTCTTCTCATGGGCCTTGAGCTTCTTCTCGAGATCGGACTTGATGTCCTCTTCGAGCGAGGCCCACTTGCCCCGTCCTCGGCACTTGGGGAAGCGCGAGCAGCCCAGCCACGGGCCGCGGGCACCGTCGCGCAGATTCAGCGGGCTCTCGCAGGTCGGGCAGGGCAGCTCGGTGGTCAGCGGCGGCACGCTGGGCGCGTTGACAAAGCCCTTCTTGTCGATGTTGAGGATCATCCCGTCCTCATTGGTCTCGCCCTCTTCGAGCGGGGTCGTGAGGAATGGCCCGAACCGGCCCGTCTTGCGGATCATCGGTCGCCCGGTCTTGGGGCACTTGACATCGACGAACTCGGCCATCTGCGGGCGGCCCTCGCGGTCGCACGGGCAGGCGTAATCACAATCGGGGTAGGTGGCGCAGCTGAGGAATCGCCCGTTCTTGCCGAAGCGGTAGACGAGTGTTGAGCCGCACTTTTCGCAGCGGTACTCGTCGGGCGCGGGCTTGGTCTCGGCCTTGGCGTGGGTCATCTCCTCGTGGGCTTTTTCGAGCGATTTGGAGAAGCGCCCATAGAACTGCTCGAGCATCTCGATCCAGTCCAGATGCTCGTCCTCGATCTTGTCGAGCTCATCTTCGAGCTGGCGGGTGTAGCCCAGATCCATCAATCGTGGGAACCCCTCCACGAGCTTGTCGGTAACGACCTCGCCCAGATCGGTCGAGTAGAACGCGCGGGCGATCTGCTCGACATATTTGCGATCCTGAATCGTCTGGATGATGCTCGCGTAGGTCGATGGGCGTCCGATGCCCTCGGACTCGAGCGTTTTGATCAGCGATGCTTCGCTGTAGCGCCCGGGCGCGGCGGTGAACTTCTGATCGACCTGAAAATCGAACGGATAGAGCAGCTGCTTTTCTTCGAGCTTGGGCAAGTTCAGTTCGTCGCCCGAGGTGGGCACGCCCGAGACCCGGTAGTGACCATCGAACGCGAGCGTGCGCCCCGTGGCGCGGAAGACTGCCTGGGCCTGCTGGCCGCCGCGGATCATCACGCTGGTGGCGTCCCACTCAGCGGGCACCATCTGGCAGGCAACGAACCGCTCCCAGATGAGCTTGTAGAGCCGGTATTGGTCGGGCTTGAGCGCGTTCTTGACCTGATCGGGGTGGCGAGAGACATCGGTCGGGCGGATCGCCTCGTGTGCCTCCTGCGCATCTTTGTTGGTCGACTTGAAGAAGTTGGGCTTCTCGGGCAGGTACTTGTCGCCGAACTGTGACTTGATGTGCGATCGCACGGCGGACATCGCTTCGCCGGCGATGTGCGTGCTGTCGGTTCGCATGTAGGTGATCAGACCGACCGGGCCCTCGCCGGGGATGCTCACGCCCTCATACAACCCCTGCGCGGCGCGCATGGTGCGCTGGGCCCCGAAGCCCAAGCGCGATGAGGCGCTCTGCTGCATGGTGGAGGTGATGAACGGGCCGGGTGCACGCGACTTGGTGCGTTTGGTCTCGATCGTCTCGATGGTGTACTTGGAATCGACATCGGCGATGCCCTGGATGTTGCGAGTCCAGCGCTGGGGGCCCTTGCCGCGTTCGTTCTCGGTCACGCTTGTCTGCACATCGGCCAGCCCGATCTGCTTGGCGACCTGGGCGACGCGATCGCTGATGTCGTGGGCCCCGGGCTTGGCGAAGGCCGCGTCGACCTTGGTGAGCCGCTCGCTGACATCGTCCTCGCCCATGGTTTTGGGCTCGGGGACGATGCGATCGCTGAGGATGCGCGGGTCGAACTTCTCGCCGTCGATCTCGACAAGCTCGGCGCGGATGGTGTTGTTGGTGCTCAGCCAGCCGTTCTGGCTCTTGACGGTCGGGCCCTTGCCCTTGTCGTCCACCTTGTCCAGGAAGGCCCGCCACTGGTCGCCCAGCTTGCCGGCCTTGGCCTGATCGAGCGCGAAGTAGCCGGTGATGTTCCAGTATTCATCGGGGATGAACGCGCGGATCTGGCGCTCGCGATCGACAATGAGGCGCACCGCGACCGACTGCACGCGCCCGGCGGACAGCCCGCGCGCGACTTTCTTCCACAGCAGCGGCGAGACCTGATAGCCCACGATGCGATCCAGAATCCGGCGCGCCTGCTGGGCATTCACGCGGTCCTCGTCGATCGGGTGGGGGTTGTGGAACGCCTTGTCGATCTCGGCCTTGGTGATCGCGGGGAAGATCACCCGCTTGGCGTCTTTGGATGCGATGTTGAGTTCCTGGGCGAGGTGCCAGGCGATTGCTTCACCCTCGCGGTCAAGGTCGGTCGCGAACCAGACCTGGCCGCCGGTCGAGAGCGCGTCCTTGGCCGCGGCCTTGAGGTCCTTCATGACCTGCTCTTTGCCCTTGAGGATCTCGTAGCTGGGCTGGAAGCGCTGGTCGATCTTCACGCCGGGCACGGGGTCTTTGACGCCCTTGGGGTTTTTGCTTGGCAGGTCACGCACATGCCCGACCGAGGCGAGCACGACGAAGTCATTGCCCAAGTGCTTGTTGATGGTCTTGGCCTTGGCGGGGGATTCGACGATCACCAGCGACTTGCCCTCGGCATCGCCCTTTTTGTAGTTGGACCCGAACGATTTGCGCCCGCCGACCTTTTTGGTGGTCTTTTTGGCTGCTTTCTTGGTCGTTTTCTTGGTGGTCTTCTTCGCCATGGAGCGTTCGGTGCCTCGTGTTGGGGTTGGGTCGTGAGACCCTCTATATATAGGTATGGGTTCAGAGCGAACGCCGCTGGGAAGCAATTGTCAAGCCCGAGGGGTCAAAGTCGGGCTGGATCGGCTCAGAGCCGCCCACTTGGCGATCCATTCGGCCCAATCGCTTGATTGGGTGCACAACGCATGCTATTGTAGCTGTGACTACAAGTAGCACTGGCTACATAAAGGATCTGTATGCTGCCATCTTATCGGACGATACTCGCCGCTCCATTGTTCGCCATGATTGCGATTCTGTGCCTCGCGGGGTGTTCGGAGTCCGCCCAAACCACGGCCAGTGACCCCGACACCCAATCGACACCATACCGCATCACCACCACCACGGGCATGATCACCGACATCACCAAGCGTGTTGCAGGCGAACATGCCCAGGTCACCGGGCTGATCAACTCTGGGGTCGATCCGCATCTCTTCCAGCCGACACGCGACGATATCCAGCGGCTGACCCAATCAGACATCGTGTTCTACACCGGCCTGAACCTCGAAGGCAAGATGATCAGCACCTTTGAGCGGGTGGCCAACAGCGGGGCCGTGGTGGTTGCCGTCACCCAAGGCCTCGACGAGGCCGCGCTACTCGCGCCCGAGGGGTATGCTGGCAGCCACGACCCGCATGTCTGGATGGACCCGGTCGCGTGGTGCTCGGCGGTGGATGTGGTGGCACGCACCCTGAGCGAGCACGACCCGTCGCATGCTCAGCAGTACAACGAAAACGCGCGGGCGCTGATCGAGGAAATCAACGAGCTGCACACGCGGGCCCAGGCCGCGATCAGCACGATCCCCGAAACCAAGCGTGTACTGGTCACGGCCCATGATGCGTTTGGATACTTCGGCGCACGATACGGCTTTGAGGTCGTCGGCATCCAGGGCATCTCGACCGAATCCGAGGCGGGGGTGCGCGATATCGAACGCATCGTCAGTCTGCTGGTCGATCAGCAGATCGGCGCGGTCTTCGTCGAGACCACCGTCTCTGATCGCAACATCAAGGCCCTGATCGCCGGCGCTGAGAGCAAGGGGCACGAGGTGAAGATTGGCGGCTCGCTCTATTCCGACGCGATGGGCACAGAGGGCACCTATGAGGGGACCTATGTTGGTATGATCGATCACAACATCACCCAGATCGTGCGCGCCCTGGGCGGCGAGGCGCCCGAACGCGGGTTCTTCGATCGCCTGGCCACATCGCAACCATGAACGCCCCAACCCCCCCACACGCATCCACACCCGCACCGACACCCGCACACACGCGGCCTCGCTCGCAGCTCGATGCCCGCCCCGAGCACTCGGCCGACTCGCCCGTTTCGGTGCACGCGATGACGGTCGCGTATCACCGCAAGCCGGTGCTCTGGGATGTGGACTACGACGCGCCCCAGAACGCGCTCGTCGCGATCGTTGGCCCCAACGGCGCGGGCAAGAGCACTTTTATCAAGGCCTGCCTGGGGCTGATCCCGATGGCTTCGGGCGAGGTTGAGTTCTGGGGGCAGCGGTATAAGACCGCCCGTTCGCGGATCGGGTATGTGCCTCAGCGTGAATCGGTCGATTGGGATTTCCCGGTGTCCGCGCTCGATGTGGTGTGCATGGGGCGCTACCGCAAGATCGGCTGGTGCCGCCCGGTATCGCGGTCACACAAGCGAGCGGCGCTGGAGGCGCTTGAACGCGTGGGGATGGCCGACTTTGCCAAGCGCCAGATCGCGCAGCTCTCGGGCGGACAGCAGCAGCGGGTGTTCCTGGCGCGGGCGTTGACCCAGGAAGCAGATCTGTACTTCATGGACGAGCCGTTCGCGGGGGTGGACGCCGCGACCGAGCGTGCGATCATCGAGGTGCTGCGATCGCTGCGTGACGACGGAAAAACGGTCATCGTGGTGCATCACGATCTGCAGACTGTGCCCGACTACTTCGATCATGCGATGCTGCTCAACATGCGCATCGTCGCGTCTGGCCCGGTGCATGAGGTGTTCACCAGCGAGAACCTGCACAAGACCTACGGCGGTCGGCTGACGCTGCTGTCCGAAGCCGCCGAGGCGGTCGCGCGTGCCTCGCGGGGCGGGGTCTGAGCATGCACGGAGGCGGGCTCACATTCAGCGAGGTGGTGCAGACCCTGACCCTACGGGCTGGGTTCAACACCAACGCGGTGCTGATGGGCACGACGCTGCTGGGGATCGCCGCGGGGGTGATCGGCGCTTTTGCGCTGCTGCGCAAGCGTTCGCTCACGGCCGATGCGCTCTCGCACGCGACGCTGCCGGGGATCGCCGGCGCGTTTCTGATCGCCACGGCGATGGGCTACAGCGGGCGCTCGATGCCCATGCTGATGCTGGGCGCCGCGACGACCGGGATCATCGGGGTTGCCTCGATCCATGCGCTGCTGCGCTCTACCCGGCTCAAAGAAGACGCGGCGATCGGGATCGTGCTCAGCGTGTTCTTCGGCGTCGGGGTGGTGCTGCTGTCGTATGTGCAGCGCTCCGACGCGGGCAGCGGTGCTGGGCTCAACAACTATATTTATGGGCAGACCGCCGCGATGACGCGCCACGATGCGATGACGATGGGGATCATCGGGGCGATCGCGACCGCCATCGCGCTGCTGCTGCTCAAGGAGTTCATGCTGGTGTGCTTCAACGAGGGATTCGCACGCTGCATCGGGCTGCCTGTCTGGCTGATCGACTCGATCATGCTGGCGTTGATCGTGATGATCACGGTGACTGGTTTGCAAGCCGTGGGATTGATCCTGATTGTGGCGATGCTGATCATCCCTCCCGCGGCGGCCCGGTTCTGGACCAATCGGCTGTGGCGATTGGTGCTGCTCAGCGCGTTGATCGGGGCGCTCTCGGGCTACAGCGGGGCCGCGATCAGCGCGCTGCTGCCGGGCAAGCCGGCGGGATCAGTAATCGTGCTGGTCGCAGGTGTGTTTTTCGCGGTCTCGATGCTGTGCGCGCCCAAACGCGGCGTGCTTGCGGATCTGGCCCGGCGTGTTCGCCTGCGGATGCTTATCGCGCGCGACCATGTCCTCGAGACGCTGTATGAACGCGAGCTCGATGCCGAGCACGACGCGGCGATGCGTTCGCCGTGGGCGCTCGTCGTGCTTCTGCGGCTGCGCGGCTGGGTCGCTCGCTCGGGGGGCACGCTGACGCTGACGGATTCCGGGCGGCTCCAGGGCGCGCGGGTGCACCGCAACCATCAGCTCTGGGAGCAGTACCTGATCAGCTACGCCGACATCGCGCCCACGCATGTCGATTGGTCGGTCGACCAGGTCGAGCATGTGCTCGACGATGAGCTGATCACGAATCTCGAAGCGGCGCTGCGCAGGCGTGGAATCGTGATCGCACCCGTCATGCAGACCGGAGTGTCCCTATGAGCGCGTGGTTGCAAAGCTTCATGCTGCTCGATTTCTTCCCGCTGCTCGCGGGGATCTTCGCGGCGCTCTCGTGCGGGTTGCTTGGCAACTTTCTGGTCTTGCGCAAGCAGAGTCTGATGGGTGATGCGATCTCGCACGCGGTGCTGCCCGGGCTGGTCGGCGCGTTCCTGCTGGCGCAGTCACGCAACGCGTGGGTGATGTTCGCTGGCGCGACGCTCAGCGCGCTGCTGACGGTGGCGCTCACCGAGATCATCAAACGCCTGGGCCGCGTAGAACCGGGCGCGGCGATGGGTGTGATCTTCAGCGTACTCTTCGCGTTGGGGGTCTACATGCTCGAAAGCGGCGCCTTGCGTGGGATCGATCTCGATGCCGACTGCGTGCTGCATGGGAACCTGCAGAACCTGTTCTGGCGTTCGCCCGAATCGTGGGCGGATCTTTTCTCAGCGCGGTCGCTGGGCGAGGTTCCGACACAGATCTGGACGCTGCTGGGCACGACCCTGGCGGTGATCGCGTTCATCGGGTTGTTCTTCAAAGAGCTGCGGATCGCGTCGTTCGATCCCGGCATCTCGACGGTGCAGGGGATCCACGCGGGCGCGATGAACATGGTGCTGATGGGCTTTGTGGCCGTCGCAGCGGTTGCCTCGTTCGAGGCGGTTGGATCGATCCTGGTCATCGCGATGCTCATCTGCCCCGCAGCCACCGCGCGGCTGCTGACCGACCGGCTGGGATCACAGATCTTGGCCAGCGGCGTCATCGCGATGCTCAGCGCGGTGCTGGGCTACTGGGCCGCGTCGGTGCTCAATGTCAACGCGGCGGGGATGATGAGCGTGGTGGGCGGGGTGTTGCTGGTCGTCGCCATCTTTGCCTCACCCTCGCATGGGATCATCGCCAAGCGCGCGCACCAGAAGCGCCTGTCGCAGATGATCGCACTCGAGGATGTCCTGGGCACGCTGTACCGGGTGCGCGAGACCGATGATTGGATCGCGACCGAGGCGCTGTTGGCGCACCTGGGCCATCGTCCCAGCAGCGTGCGGGCGCTGCGCCGGGCGCTCGAGGATGGGCTGGCTGTCGAGAACGATCATCGGCTCACGCTCAGCGAAAAGGGCGCGGCGCAGGCGGCGGATATCATCCGGCGCCATCGTTTGTGGGAGGGATATCTCGTCGATCGTGTTGGGCTCAGCCCCGATCATGTGCACGACACCGCTGAGCGGCTCGAGCATCTGGATCTCTCGGCACGCCTGCGCGAGGTGGTCGATCGTGAGACTGACCCGCAGGGCAAGCCCATCCCGCGTGAGCAGTGACCTACCCTTGTGTGATGACCCATGCTCTAGAAGTCAACTTTGACGGCCTGATCGGCCCCACCCACAACTACGCGGGGCTCTCGCCGGGCAATATCGCCAGTGCCAGCAACGCCGGCGGGGTGTCCAGGCCCAAGGCCGCGGCCCTGCAGGGATTGGCCAAGATGAACACGCTGCGGTCGCTGGGGCTGACCCAGGCGGTGTTGCCGCCGCAGCAGCGGCCCGACCTTGGTGCGCTGCGGGCGATCGGGTTTGTTGGCAGCGACGAGCAGGTGTTGCGGGACGCGCACGCGAGCGATCCGACGCTGCTGGCGGCGATCTGGAGCGCCAGCAGCATGTGGGCCGCCAACGCGGCGACGGTCTCGCCCAGCGCCGACTGCGCCGACCAGCGGGTGCACCTGACGCCGGCGAACCTGATTTCGAACTACCACCGATCGCTCGAACACCCCACGACCATGCACACGCTGCGGATGATCTTCCGCGACGAGGGCCGGTTCGTGGTGCACGAGCCATTGCCGATGCAGATGCGCTACGCCGACGAGGGCGCGGCGAACCACATCCGCTTCGCCCGCTCGCACGCCGAGCCGGGTGTTGAGATGTTCGTGTACGGCTTCGATCGTGAGGACATCGCGGGCGGGGCGCGCCGGTTCCCCTCGCGCCAGACCCGGGCCGCGTGCGAGGCGATTGTGCGGCTGCACCAGCTCGACCCGACCCGCGTGGTCTACACCCGCCAACACCCCGACGCGATCGACGCGGGGGTGTTCCATAACGATGTGATCGCGACGGGCAACGAATCGGTGTTCCTGTTTCATGAGCAGGCCTTCGCGACCTCGCGTTCGCTGATCACCGATATCGCCGCCCCGCTGGGCGCGCAGATGACGCTCATCGAAGCCCACGACAGCGACTTCACGCTTGAGGACGCGGTGAGCAGCTACCTGTTCAACTCACAGATCGTGACGCTCCCCGACGGGTCGATGGCCCTGATCGCGCCGCTTGAGGCCCAGGAGCACGAGCGGGTCGGCGCATTCGTGGAGCGACTGGTCCGTGACAGCGACAATCCGATCGGGGCGGTGCACTATCTGGATGTGCGTGAATCCATGCGTAACGGCGGCGGCCCGGCCTGCCTGCGCCTGCGGGTCGTGCTCAACGACGACGAACTCGCATCGATCCATCAGGGCGTGGTCCTCACCGATGCGCTCTCGGAATCGCTGGGCCAATGGATCCAGACGCACTACCCCGACGAGCTCTCGGGTGATCAACTGCTCGATCCCCAGCTCGCCCGTTCGCTCACCGATGCCCTCGACGAGCTGACGCGCATCCTCGACTTGCCCGGGCTGTACCCGTTTCAGCGCTGATTTTGCGCGTTCGCTGGATCGCGGTCTCCGGCTGAGCACGGAGTTGGGGCTGAGATTGTTGGTTTCAACCACCCAATCGCAACCGCAGTGAATACACATCGGCCCGATGCTCGATATAGACACACAACCCTCTGGGTTATCACACCCCCTGTTTTGGGTGTTGTAGCCCGCATGTGCACAAGGACGACGCACCATGTCAGACGACCATCGCATCCCCACGGCCAAGCATGATCTCAGCCCTGAGCCAAGCGAGCGCTTGATGCGCCCGTTCCAGCGATTTGCGAGTCTCTCAAGCTCGGGCGGCATCGTGCTGCTCGCGATGACCGCGATCGCGATGATCTGGGCCAACTCGCGGTACGCCGAGTCGTATAACCAGATCTTCAACGAGACCAAGACCACCATCGCCGTGACCCATATGCCCGCGTATGGAGATGCCGGGGTGCACGCCGAGCCCGGTGAGCATTCGAGTGATCCGATCGGCGAGCACGCCGAGCACAGCCATGCTCAGGACCCTGCGAGCAACCCGATCGAAGAAGCCGCGGATGCGGTGGAAGAGACCGTCGAGGATCTCTCGATGGTCGAGGGGAACGACGACGGGCACGGCGATGATGCGCACGGCGGGCACGGATGGAAGCCGCTGACCGATGAGCCGATGTGGTACCAGCAGCACTCGACCGCGATGTGGATCAACGATCTGCTGATGGCGATCTTCTTTCTGGTCGTGGGCTTGGAGATCAAGCGCGAGATCCTTGTGGGCGAGCTGGCCTCGCCCAAGCGGGCGGCGTTGCCGATCTTTGGCGCGATCGGGGGCATGGTGGGCCCGGCGCTGATCTTCGCGTCGATCAACTGGGGCAAAGAAACAATCGGGGGCTGGGGCATCCCCATGGCGACCGATATCGCGTTCGCGGTGGGCATCCTGGCGATGCTCGGTTCACGCATCCCCAACTCGCTCAAGGTGTTCCTGACCTCGTTGGCGATCGTGGATGACCTTGGTGCGCTGGTCGTGATCGCGGTGTTCTACACCGAGAATCTCGAGATGGCCTATCTGGGCTACGCGGGCACGATCGTGGCGCTGCTCATGTTCATGAATGTCCTGCGGGTCCGCTGGATCACCCTCTATCTGGTACTCGGCCTCCCGCTGTGGTACTTCGTGTATATGTCGGGCGTGCACGCGACCATCGCGGGTGTGCTGCTGGCGATGACCATCCCGGCGCACGCACGCGTGAACGCGGTCAACTTCTCATACTCGACTCGCAAGGCACTGGAGGTGTTCGAGAACGCGCACGACGACCCCGAGGTCGATGTGAAAGAATCCTCGATCCGGCGTGCCTCGGTCAATGCCATCATCAACAACGCGCGGATGGTGCTCCCACCGCTGCACCGCATGGAGCATGTGCTGCACCCTTGGGCGGCGTTTGTGATCATCCCGATCTTTGCGCTGGCCAACGCGGGCATCCCGATCCACGGCGGCGTGGGCGAGAACCTCAAGGACCCCGCCGCGATCGGCATTATTCTGGGCCTGTTCATCGGCAAGCCGGTGGGCATCATCCTGCTGTGCTGGCTCGCGTGCAGCATGAAGATCGCGACGCTGCCACGCGGCGTATCGTGGCGGCACATCCTGGGCGCGGGCATGCTCGGCGGCATCGGCTTCACCATGGCGATCTTCATCGCCAACCTTGCCTACGCAAACAGCATGGCGCACCTCGAACACGCCAAGCTCGCGATTCTGGTCGCTTCGGCGATTTCCGCAGTCGGCGGGGCCGCGATCCTGCTCTCGTGCAAGAGCCGCCCCGAACCAGAGCCCAACACACTGGGCCCGCTGGTTGATGATGATGATAATGACTAAGGCCTGATGCTTCCAAACAACAACCCCGCCAGATTGGCGGGGTTTTTTATTGCCGAGGGTTGCGGGAGAAGAACAGGCCGAGGGGATTAGAACTCAGGAAACACAACGCCCTCGCCTGAGCGATACTTCGCGTCTTCGACGATGTAGAGGCCCAACACCCAGCCATCGACGATGTAGGGGTCGAGATAGAAGGTGCCCTGCACGCTGCCATAGCCCACGGCCGAGTTGCCAAAGTCCACATCGTGGTTGAGCACGACCTCCACGGCGTCGTATGGGGTGGGCGGGACACCGATGCAGCAGCCGTCCCACGGGTTCTTCATGACCAGCAGCTCGCGGGTGGTGGTGGCCACGACGGGGACGAGGGTGTTGCCCTCGATGCTGACGACCTTGCCGTCGAGATGATCGAGCCAATCGGGAAGCTTGTCCTGGCCGTTCTTGGGGTCGTAGCTGTTCTCGATTGATTTGAGCACGTTCCATTCGAGCACATAGGGCTCGGCGGCGGTCCCGGCACCCTGGACCCAGATGTTGGCCTCGATGATTTTGAACGAGCCGTCGGCCCGGAGCTCAAAGCCCGGTGCTGGCGCCTGTTCTTCTTCTCGAGGTTGTTCTGGAGGTTGTTCTCGTCCTTGGTCCTGCTGGCTCTTTCCGGCGGCTTGAGCGAGGGCCTGTTCGATTGCGGCCGCGTTTTGAGTTGTCTGCGGCTCTTGGGCTTCTGTGGTGTTGGCAGTTGCGGGCTGGGGCTTCTCGGGCGTGCTGCGTTCGCCGAGTTCGTTGAACTGGGCGATCAATGCGCCGGGATCGAAGGCGCTGGGCTTGGGATCAGCCGGAGATTCTAATTGCGGCTCGGTTTGCGGCTCGGCTTGCGGCTCGGCTTGACTCATGGTGTTCGGCGGGTCGACCGGTTGCTCGGCGATTTGCTCGGCTGGCTGTTCGATCGGCGGCTCGGCTTGGGGTGCGGTTGATTCGGCCTTAGAGTCCGCGGGCTGAACGGGGGCAGGGTCGGCGGCGCGGCTGCGATCGCGCGATCGGCGCTGGGTCGTGCTTGGGGCTGCAGCTTGTGCCTGCGCCTGCATCGCGGCCTGCTGGGCACGCTCGCTGCGGACACGCTGGGTGTAGAGCACCCCGGTGAGTACGGCGAGCAACGCGATGAAAAGCCAGAACCAACGCACGATGAATCTCCTGAAGTTGCCTTTATCCGGCGGGACGCAATGAACGAACAACACTGGTGCGATAAGCGGCGATCGCGGGGATGGCCCCTGCCAGGCACGCGAGCGCGGTCGCCGCGAGCACGATCATGAGGTAGCCGTCGATTGGCAGCGCCGGCTCAATCACGATGCCCACGCGCTGGGCGAGCACGCTGGTGACCAGCGCACCGCCAATGACCGCGATGCCAAGGCCAGCCACGCCTCCGAGCAGGCCGATGATCGCGCTCTCGGTGAGCACAAGCCCAAAGACGCGGGCCCGCGTGGCGCCCAGCACGCGCAGCACGGCGATCTGGCGTCGGCGCTGCTCCATGGAGTTGTAGAGCGCCAGCAGGATCGACACGCCCGAGGAGAGCATGACGGCGATGGCCATGGCCAGCAGCACCTGATCGATATTGGACACGATCGCAAAGAGCCCGCCAACGGTGTCGGCGGGGTTGGCGACGGTCCAGTTGGGGTCGCGGCGCAGGGCCGAGAGCACTTGTACCAGCGCTGCCTTTCGTTCGCCCAGCGAGGCGTAGATCGCGGTGATCTTCATGTCGTCGTCGATCAGATCGTCGGCGGTGGTGACGATGCCGTGACCGAAGATCGCTTCGCGTCGGTCGTGGGCGTGGATAATCCAAGAGGATTCGAGGCCGGTGAAGATCGCGCGGTCGTGGGCGGTGCCGGTGGGTTCGAGGATGCCCACGACGCTGAAGTTGAACTCGTCGTGGGTGTGCCCGCCCTGAGTCCGCGGCGCTCCGTGCTCGAGACTGATCGAATCGCCCAGCGCCAGCCCGAGCCGTGATGCGGCGTCGCTACCCAGCACGATCTGGAAGGGTGCATCGAAAAATGCACCAGACTGGAGCGACCACGCGAGCCCGGCGGCGGGCTCGAAATGCTCGAAGAACGAGCTGTCGGTGCCCATGACCGGGGCGTCCTGATACGAATCACCCAGCTGGGTGGGCACGGCCCACGCGAAGGGATAGCTGGCTTTGAGTTCGAGGAACTGAGCCCATGTGATCGGGTTGCCCGGGGCCTGGGCGTAGAACATGGAGTTGAGCACGCTGGGCAGCGGGCCGGGCTCCTTGGAGATCAGCATCTGGACATTGCCGGTGCCGCGCTTGAAGCTGTTCTCGCCGGCGTTGCGCATCGAGATGAGCAGCGTGACAAGCCCGCAGGCGACGGCGACGCTGAGCACCGTCACGGCACTGGAAAAGAACCGATGACGCATTGAGCGGGTGACGATATTCCAATCACTCATCGACATCACGCACCCCCCACGGCTGCTTGCAACTGCTCATGCGGCGCGTGCAGGTGCTCGGTGCGGTCGAACCGGGCGACCAGCTGGGTGTCGTGGGTGACACAGAGCAGCGCGGCGCCGCTCGATCGGCAGGCCTCTTGAAGGAGGTTGAGGGCGGCGTGGGCGTTGTCGGGATCGAGCGAGGCGGTCGGCTCGTCGGCGAGCACCAGTGCGGGGTCGCAGGCGAGCGCACGGGCAATGGCGACGCGTTGCTGCTGGCCGATGCTCAGTCGTTCGACGCGCTGGTCGGGGGTGGCGATGCCCAGGGTGTCGAGCAGCGATCGTGCGCGGGCACGGTGCGCGCCACGGGGGATATCAGAGAACATCAGCGCGGCCATGACATTCTCTTGGGCGCTGAAGCCCATCAATAGATGGTGGGTCTGAAAGACCATGCCGATGGTGCGGCCTCGGAATCGGTCGCGTGCGTGGCTCGCCAGCTCGTGCAGGCGTGTGCCGTTGACAGTGATGGTGCCCTCGCTGGGGTCCATGAGCCCCGCGATCAGGTGCAGCAGGGTCGATTTGCCCGACCCGGAGGACCCGGTGAGCACGAGCTGCTCGGCGTGCGCGAGTGTGAGTTCTGGGACGATGAGTGATGGGGGCTGGCCCGTCGCGTAGCGATGGCGCAGATTGTCGATGCGAAGGGCGGCTTGGGTATGGGATTGATTCACAGTGCTGAGATGGTAGAACCGATGGGTGAGGTCCGTTGGTTGAGGTTTCATGAAGCGGGATTGTGCGCCTGCGGCTCTTTGTTCGTGCTTTGTAAGCTGTAATTCTATTCAAAAAGACAGGATTAGGGTTTGTAATTCATCACCTGAACCGGTTACCCTAGAGGAAGTTCCAAAATACCCCGTTTCTGGAGGACAAACACGATGTTCCGAATTTCAGCAATTGCAGCCCTCGCTGCAAGCTGTGGCCTTGCCGCCGCAGTCCCCGACGTCATTTGTGGCTCGCTCGACGATGTGAATCATTACACATCCGGCGGCGCAATCAACGGTATCCGCGCATACGCAGTCGGTACCACCGCCTGCAACAACGGCGATGTGAACCTCAACTGGGTTGACGGCACCCCCAACCACCCCGTCATCTCGGCCACCATCTACCGTCTGCTTGACGGTCGCCTTGAGCAGCTTGGCGTGACCTTCGTGAAGCATTCATTCGCTTCGCTCCAGGGCAACGCATGCGGCTTCGGCTGTGGCCCCGGCGGTACTTTCAGCGCTCTGGGCCCAGGCTGTTCAGACCCCTACGGTGCCGGTCTCAACGGCGGCCAGACTGGTCTTGGCCCACGCAGCGAGATCAACGCCCTCAACGGTCAGTTCGTGTACCCATTCACGACCATCAACCAGAGCGGCAATGCGATCTACAAGCGAATCCAGGTTCCCGATGGCTCGATGACCGCCCCCGGCGCACAGATCTTCGTTGAAGGTCAGTATGTCATCAAGGACGAGATCCAGAACGATGGCACGCCATACCTCGATCCGACCACCGGCCGCCCCGTGACCTGGAACAACACCAGCTACGAGCGGATGAATGTTCAGGCCAACGGCAGCGCCAGCACAACCGGCGCAACCAACCGTGGACGCGCTGCGATCTACGCCTGGCAGGACCACGGCAACGGCACCAACATGCCCGACAACTCGGTCATGATCGAAGAGGTCGTTGATCCCCAGCAGGGCCTGATGCATGTCGCCTCGAAGGTCACCGACCTGGGCGACGGCACCTACCGCTACGACTACGCGGTGCACAACCAGAACTCCGATCTCAATATCGGTTCGTTCTCGGTTCCCAACCCGGGTGACGCCAGCGACTTCTACTTTGGTGACATCGATCACCACAGCGGTCCTGACGCCAACATCTCGGGTCTCGACTGGGCTCCGCAGGAGGGTGCGAACAGCATCACTTGGGCTGCAGAACCCTTCGCCAGCAACACCAACGCCAACGCGATTCGTTGGGGCACGATGTACAACTACTCATTCGTGAGCAGCGCTGCTCCTGAGATGGGTGAAGTCACCGTTGGCATGTGGAAGGATGCGGGCGTCTCACTGACCGCGACCCTCCAGGTTCCCGGCGCTGGCGTCTGTGCAGCTGACCTCAACGACGATGGTGTGCTCGACTTCTTCGATATCTCGGACTTCCTCAACGCGTACAACGCACAGGATCCGATCGCTGACTTCGACGACAACGGTGTTTACGACTTCTTCGATGTGTCCGCGTTCCTCAACGCGTACAACGCCGGTTGCCCGTAAGACCTGTTGATTGAAGTCAAAGAGACTTGACGATCTGGCACGACACCAGTGCCATACAAGTGTTTGTTCCGAGCCCCGCCCTTCATCAGGGCGGGGCTTTTTTGTGCCATGAATCGTTGTGCACGGTACACTGTGCCCATGCCCACGCAGCACCAATCTGGCGTCATTGTCTTTGATCATCCGCTCATTGCGCACAAGCTCGCAACGATCAGAGATAAGCAGAGCACGCACCGCACCTTCCGAGCCGCGCTCCACCAGATCGCCGGACTGATGGTGTTCGAGGTGACACGCGAGCTGCCCACGCGCGAGATCGAGATCGAAACCCCGATGATGACCACACGGTGCCGCGTGCTTGCGGGCGCGATCACGATCGTGCCGGTGCTGCGGGCCGGGCTGGGCATGATCGACGGGATCCTCGATGTGATGCCCGAGGCACGCGTGGGGCACCTGGGTCTGGCACGCGATGAGCGGACGCTCGAGCCCCACGCCTATCTCAACAAGCTCCCTCGGGCGCTCGATGACGGGCCGGTCATTCTCCTGGACCCCATGCTCGCGACCGGGGGCAGCGCTTCGGCGGCCCTCACGATGCTGCGCCAAGCGGGCGCGAGCGATATCCGCATGATCTGCCTAGTCGCGGCCCCCGAAGGTATTGAACGGCTTCGACGCGAGCATCCCGACGTGACGATCTATGCCGCGGCGCTCGACGACCGGATCGATGCGCACGGCTTCATCCTCCCCGGGCTCGGTGACGCGGGCGATCGGATGTATGGGACGGTCGAGGGCTGAGGGCGAAGCGCACTGGCCAGACGCCTGCACCATCAGATCAAGGCCGATTCACGGCTTGGGTGGGATGCCGATGTCCTCGTTCCAGAGTTCGGGATGGTCCGCAATGAAACGACGCATCAGTTCGATGCATCGCGGATCGTTGGCCAGCACGATCTCGACACCCTCTTGGCGCATCCAATCCTCGCGTCCCAGAAAGGTCTCGTGCTCGCCGATCACCACACGCGGGATCTTGTGCAGGATCGCGGTCCCGGTGCACATGGCGCAGGGAGACAGGGTTGAAGCGAGCGTGAGGGTGTGCCAATCGCGCCGACGCCCCGCGTTGCGGATGCAGACCGTCTCGGCGTGAGCCGTCGAATCGCCAGACTGAACACGCTCGTTGTGACCCACGGCGACAATGTTCCCGCTTTGGTCCATCAGCGCCGAACCGATCGGGATGCCGCCCTCGTCAAGGGATTTGCGTGCCTGCTGATACGCGGCTTCCAGTGCATTCTGATCTGTTGGGCGTAGTGTGGTCATATGTCTGAGCGTATCAGTCCCGCGTGGGTTCGGCTGTCTGTCCTGTCGATTCATTGATCTCGGGCAGGACCGGCTCGCGATCGAGCGGCGCGACCTCGATGGGGATCAGCTCGGCTTCGGCGTGGAAATGGATCGGTTCGAAGAAGGTACCGGGCAGATCGCTTACCCACGGGTCTTGCAGGTGGCGCAGCAAGCCGTAAGGCAGGTGGAAGCGGAAGTCGACGAGGGTGGGGTCATCGGGCTGAACGACGACCTCGACGCTGCCGTGTGCTTCGCTGCCATCGAGT
Organism: Phycisphaerales bacterium UBA1924; assembly: GCA_965283805.1. Taxonomy (GTDB): domain Bacteria; phylum Planctomycetota; class Phycisphaerae; order Phycisphaerales; family UBA1924; genus UBA1924. The sequence goes on from CBDIPV010000001.1 coordinate 2,026,251, forward strand.
GCGCCCGGCGTGGCGTTGACGCCGCGTTGCACGCGTCCGCCCAGCGTGTCGTCGGGGCTGGACATGAGGTACTGGTTGCGAGCGGTGCCCGGCAGCGCGCAGGCCTCGAGGTCTGCGATGGCGTACTTGAGGTGCATCAACGCCGTGCCATCATGGTACTTGACGGGCTGATTGAACCGCACGCCCGAGATCCCGATTTCGATATCGGTGAAGGGATCGATGCCCTTAAAAAACGCGCGGCTGCTCTGTGCTTTGGTCAGCCCGACCCGGATGACCGCGCCCTTGGGGTGCCCGGCGCCGGTCTCGATGCGGGTGCCTCCGAGCGTGGCGTAGGCCAGGGCGTTTGACTCGCCCAGTTGCTCGCCGCCAACCGGCGCGGTGTAGGGCATGGTCATGGTGAAACGCTGGGGCTCGCCGTTGGCGGTCCAGCGGATCGTGACGCGGGGGTGCTGCTCTTGCTCGACGAGCAGCAGGGAGGGGCGTTTTGGTTCGGCATCAGCTTGCTGTCCCCGGGCGGCGGGGGTGAGCAGCAATGCAAACATCACCCAAACGAAAATTTGATTACGGAGTTTCATGGTCCGAATCATACGCACGATGCGATTTCACACCAGCGTTTCAAGTAATTGAGCAACCGGATCGCTGGTCAACCCGAATAATCGAGTGCTTATTCAAGCATGGGATATCGTGCGCCGAGCTTTTAGCGCGATGCCCAACGAGCACAATCGCTCCCTCGCGATGTGCGGTACCAGATGTACGGTCGAGAAAGGACACACCCGATGGGACTCATTCACGGTCAGTGGAACGCTATTCGTTTGAGCGTGGTGCTTGCTGCATGCGCCGGCTCGATCGCAACAGCGCACGACGACGATATTCGCAAGCTGCTCGATCGTGAATCGGCGGTCCCCGGCCCGGTCTGGACCGCAACCCAGCGGGGCGTGCAGGAGGGCGGGGGCTTTGACTCGAGCAACATCACCCTGCTCTCGCAAATCCCGCTCAACAACTTCTTTGGCGTGAATGCCGCGTCGGGCAACGACTGCTGGGGCTATGTCTCACCCACCGGGCGCGAATACGCGATCATGGGGCTTGAGGGCGGCTTTGGCTTTGTTGAGATCACCAACCCCACCAGCCCGCTCATCGTCGATACCGTCAGCGGGCCCAGCTCGCTCTGGCACGATGTCAAGGTCGTCGGGCAATATGCCTACGGCGTCTCGGAAGGCGGCTCGGGCATCCAGGTCATGGACCTCTCGGACATCGACAACGGCAATGTCACCCTCGTGCGCAACTGGACCAGCGGCGGCTACAGCACCAGCCACAACATCGTGACCAACGAAGAGACCGGCTCGCTCTGGGTCGTGGGCACCAACATCGGCAACGGCGGGCTGATCCATGTCGACATCTCCAATCCTGAGCTGCCCCAGTTCGACGGCGGCTGGACCGAGATGTATGTCCACGACGCGCAGGTCGTCACCTGGGACAGCGGCGCGATGGCCGGGCGCGAACTCGCCTTCTGTGCCGGCGGATTCAGCGGCGGGTTCAGCTCCACCGGGCTGCGCATCGTCGATGTCACCAACCCCAACAACACGCAGACCATCGCCACGCTCTTCTACAACAACGCGGGCTACGCACATCAGGTGTGGATCAGCGAAGACCAGAAGTACCTCTACCTCAACGACGAGCTTGACGAGGGCGCCAGCGTCGCGGTGACCACCACACGCATCATCAACATCGAAGACCCACAGAACCCCTACTTCGTGGGCACCAGCACCACAGGGCTCGCCGCGGTCGATCACAACCTCTATATCCGCGACGGCGTGATGTACCAGGCCAACTACCGCTCGGGTATGCGTGTGTTTGATGCGCTCGACCCGGCCAACCCCATCGAGATCGCGTACATCGACACCTACCCCGGCTCTGACAGCGCCTCGTTTAACGGCGCGTGGTCCAACTACCCGTTCTTCCCCTCGGGCAACATCCTGATCTCCGACATCGAACGCGGGCTCTTTGTGGTGCGTCTCGATGCCCAGCTCCGCCCCATGGCCCTGGCCAGCGAGGGCGATCTGCCCAGCGTGGTCAGCCCGGCCGGCGGCGCGGTGCTCAGCGCCAAGCCCATCACCAGAGACGGTGTGAGCGTTGCCAGCGTCGAACTGATGCTCGACTCGGGCAGCGGGTTCTCGCCCATCGCCATGAGCGGCAACGGCGACGGCACCTATTCGGCCGCGCTGCCAATCGTGCCCTGCGGCGATGACATCAGCTACTACTTCAGTGCACAGACCGACGATGGCTTTGTCGCCACATTCCCAACCAACGGTGCCAGCGACCCGCTCAGCGCCGCGGTCATCTCGTCGATCAATGAGCTCTTCGTCGACAACGCCGAGACCAACACCGGCTGGACCGTCTCGGGCAGTGTCGCCGACGGCGCATGGACCCGCGGCGAGCCCGCGGGCGACGGCGATCGCGGCGATCCATCCGTCGATGCAGACGGGTCAGGACGCTGCTGGCTGACCGACAATGTCGCCGGTAACTCGGATGTGGACGACGGCACCACCGTGCTCACCTCGCCCGCGCTCGACGCCACCGCCGGCAACACCACCCTGAGCTTCGCGCTGTGGTATTCCAACAATGTCGGCGTGGTCGACGACTCGATGAATGTCCAGGTCTCCAACAACAACGGCAACAGCTGGACCACCATCCTCGCTCTGGGCCCCGGCGACGCGGCCTCGGGCGGCGGCTGGAACACCTACAGCTACGAGCTCGACACTATCTTCACCAACCCCTCATCGCAGGTTCGCTTGCGGTTCAATGTCAGCGATACGGGCGCGGGCTCGGTCGTTGAGGCGGCGGTCGATGACATCCGCCTCGAGCAGCGTACCTGCGAGGATGTACCCGCGGGCTGCAGCGCTGCGGACCTCGCCGAACCCTTCGGCCAGCTCGATTTCTTCGATGTCAGCGCGTTCCTCTCGCTCTTCAACAACAATGACCCAATCGTCGACTTCAACGGCGACGGCAACTACGACTTCTTCGATGTTTCCGATTTCCTGACCCAGTACAACATCGGCTGCCCATAAGCCGCGACCGATGCAGTGACAACCCAAAAAAACAACCGGCGATCGCCGGTTGTTTTTTTGATATGCGGATGACAGGAATCGAACCTGCACGGGTTGCCCCACTGGAACCTAAATCCAGCGCGTCTGCCAGTTCCGCCACATCCGCGTGACTTGGTCGCCCTCGCGGGCCCCCGAACACGATACGCACGATCCCCGTTTCGGGTCGATCCCTGGGCCCAATATGGGCCCCAGACCGCATGATTGGTGCATTTGCACACCCTGTGCCGATCTGAAAGAAGAGACGCGTGGTCTCCAAGAACCTTGTATGATGTCTATCTACGGGGTTGCTGTACGATGCCTTGACGAGGAATACACATGCGCTTGCGCGATTCAATCGCTCTGACTCTCCCTTCCCTCCTCCTTCGCCTGGTGCTGGGGGTCACTTTCCTGTGGGCCGGGACGGGGAAGCTGATTGGGACCATGCAGGTCTCGGGTGATTCCGCCGCGCGCTTGGCGAACCTGGGCATCGACCTGGATCCCATCGAATCGAGCCCGGCAGCACCGATCCCGGACACCCAGACTGATTCCGAGCCAGCCGCAGACCCAGCACCCATCAAGCCGCTGCCCGGCAGCGATTCGGCCCAGCCCGCCGAAACCAAACCCGGTGAGACCAAGCCCGGCGAGACTAAACCAGCCGAAACCAAGCCCGCCGAGGATCTTGAGCAGCAGGCCAAGGACATCGTCGAGCAGATCAAAAAGACCGTGCCACCGGCCACCACCAACCAGAACACCAGCGACGAACCCGAATCGCCACCGGCGGGCGGAGCCAACGAACCCTCGCTCAAGATGCTCGGCGCGATGCCAGCGCACTCGCTCACTCGGGTGCAGAACAGCGTAGCCGATCGCACCGGATCTGACTTCCCCGAGCCGCTCGAGTGCCAGCGGGTCTATTCGATTGCGTTGATGATCTCCAAAGCCGCCGATCCGGGCCTGACGCCCGATTCGCAACCGATCACCCCCACCATGCCTGCCATGCTTGCCACCGGCCCATGGCCCAAGGTGCTCGCATGGTCAGCGGCGATCACCGAGGTGGTCGCGGGTGCGTTCCTCGTTCTTGGCCTGCTCACCCGCCTGAGCGCCCTTGGCACGCTGGGCGTGATGCTCGTGGCGATGTGGATGACCCAGATCGGGCCCGCGGCGCTGCACTCGACCGATGCGATCCTCGGGTTCATCCCCAACAACCAGCCGTGGTATGACCCGGGCTCATACTCGAACCTGCTGTGGCAGCTTGCGCTGGTGTCGATGTCGCTGGCGGTGATGTTCCTAGGCAGCGGGGCGATCGGGCTCGATCGCCTGTTCTTCTCGCCGCACCCGCGTGATCCATACTTGCATGGCGATCCCAAAGCCACCAAGCCGGGGAAGAAAGCAATGAACCCCGCGTCGGCCCAGCGATCCGAGTTTGACCGCTCACCGCCCCCGGCAAGCTGATCGCGGCTCATGCGCCGTTGAGCGATCCACCCCCACTACCATGTGGGCATGACCAAGCCCTGGCTCAGATGGACAGTCCCGCCCGGCATCTCGCTGCTGGTGCACGCTGTGCTGCTGGGGCTGGTCGCGTATATCGGGATGCAGATCCGCGCCAGCACGGTCCCGAATGAACGCGTCACGATCACCGAACTGGCGTTGCCAGCGCCGCCCAGCGTGCCCGAGCAGGCCGCCCAGCCCAGCAGCGACCCCGCCGACCGCGCAGCGCTGCCCAGCGCCCTGCCCGCCGCCAGCGAACTGCCCGACACGGTGCAGACGCAGGCCGAATCGCTGGTCAAACCAACGGGCGGGGCGAGCCCGCGCATGGACCCGGTGACGCTCGAGGCCATGCGCGAATCGAACCAGACCATCGCCAAGCCCCAGAGCGCCGCGCCGCCCAGCGTGCGCTTCGCCGGCGTGCAATCCAAGGCCGCGCGCACGATCGTGTATGTCGTCGACGGCTCGGGCGCGACCGCCAACAGCTTCGCCTACCTGCGCGCCCAGCTCATGCGCTCGATCGATCGCCTCAGCCCCACCCAGCGCTTTCAGGTCGTGCTCTTCCGGGCATCGGACGATTCACGGTATGCGATGGCCCCGATCAACAGCGGGCGGCTGGCGCGGGCCACGCCCGAGCACAAGCAGGGCGTAGAAGACTGGCTGGGCACCGTCGCGGCGCGTGGGCGTTCAAATCCACTCGATGGTCTGAGTGCCGCGCTGGCGCTCAAGCCCGACCTGGTGCTGCTGATCACCCGCTCGATCCAACGCACCGAGATGGGCTGGGCGCAGGGGCAGCGCGAGATCCTCCAGACCCTCAACGAACTCAACCCGCCCGATGAGTACAGCGGACGACGCCCGACGGTCATCAAGGCCGTGCAGCTGCTCGACGACGACCCCACCGGCATCATGAAGGCGATCGGCACGCTCCACGGCGACGGCAGCGGCGACTACCAGATCGTCAAGTATGAGGACCTCATCGCGCCCGACGAGCCCGAGTCGATCGAGCAGCGCTCCATCGGGGCCAGCGATGAGCAGCGCATCGCCAGCGCGTCGGGCATGTGGGGCGAGCTTGCCCAGACGGGCGCTCCGCAGTCGGCGCAGACCGGGGTGATCGACGATGCGCAACGCGGCCAGATCATCGATACCGCCCGGCGTGTGCGATCGCTGATCGCACCGCTGCGTGAACAAGACGGACGCGCCGAACTGCTCTGGGCTCAGGCGACCCTGCTGCTGCATCTGGCTGATCCGGACGCGGTCGACGCCGAGGCGCTGCAGTCGATTGTCGATTCGCTCGGCTCGGTGCTCTACACCGACCCGCTGACCGATGCCCAGCGCGTCCTGACGGTCGCCATGAGCCGATACCAGCTCGACCAAACCCCGCGCGCTCGCGCGTCGGTGCGCGAGCTGCTGGCGCTCAGTGACGACTTGGGCCTCGATGCGCTAACCCGTGCGCAAGCCCAGCTGGCCCTGATCGCGATGGGTGAAGAGCCCGAATCGCTCGGCTCGATCGCGGCCCAGACGCCATTTGTGACCCAATCAGGCGGCATCGACGCGATGTGGGGCTTGCAGCTGCGTGAAGCGGTCACGATCGCGCGTCTGCGGGCGGGCAAGCCCAACGCGTGGTCGCCGATGGTTTCCATCCGCGGCTCGGCAGCGGGCAGCGAGCCGATCATGGCGTACATCGATCAGCGCATCGCCCTGATCGACAGGGTCCACGCCAAGAACCACGAGAACACCCCGGCGACGGCGCTGGTCGCGATCGCTTCAGCACGCGGACGCACGATGCGCACGCGCGAACAGGCGATCGGGCTGTATCGGCAGGCGGCCGAGACCAGCGACGACCCGGAGCTGATCGCAGACGCCCTATGGAGCATCGGTGTGCTGGGGCGGGCGATCAACAGCGATGAATCTATCGAACACTCCAACGAGGCGCTCACCGAACTGGCGCGCCGGTTCAGCGATGACCGTCGGGCGCTTGGCGCGATCAGCAGCGCGATCGGCGCCACGCCAGAGCGCGATGAGGAATCGCTTACAGAGCGACTTGTGCTCGCGATCGAGACATTCCCTCAGAGCCCGGCGATTGATCTGTGGCTGCTGCGTCTGGGCGAACTCCGCGAGGGCTTCGCGCGGCTTGACACGCTCGATCGGATCACGCCCGACACCCGCGAGGGCGTGCTGGCCGGCGAGTTGTATGAGCAAACGGTGCTGGGGATGCTTGACCGATACGACGACCCGCAAACCCGGCTGGGGCTGGGAGTACGAATGCGCGATGCCGCGCTGCGATTCGGGCTGGGCAACGCGGAGATGTGGACAAAGCGCGCCGCGATGAGTGAAGCAATTCATGATCCCGCGCAGGCCCTGGGCTCGATCGATCTGTTGATTGAGGAGGCACAACGCGAGAATCGACCGACTCAGGAGCTGCTGTTGCTGCGTGCGCAGACGCTGCTGGGATTGGGGCAGACCCGCAGCGCGTTCGAAGCGCTGCGCGATCTGAGCACCAGAATTGACGCAACCGGGAATCGCACAAGCACTTACTGGCAATCATGGGCCCTGATGCTCGAAGCGATCGCCCAGCAGGGCGCAGAAAATGAGCAGCAGGACGCGCTGCGCCATATCGCCCGGCTGCGGCTGATTGACCCTCGGCTCGGGGGTTCGCCGTGGCTTGAGCGAATCAACGCGGTGCAAGAGACGCTACACTCAGAGCCGTGAGCACACAGACCATGACCAGTTCGAACGTGAATCAACCCGGAGCGAGCAACGAGGCGCTGTCGCTGCCGACCGATGTTGCCCAGGCCCTGACCGGTAAGTTTCTGGTCTTCGACGGCCCGGACGGCTCGGGCAAGAGCACCCAGCTCAAGCTGTTCCTCAAAGCCGCCAAGGACGCGGGGCTGCGGATCACCGAAGTCCGCGAACCCGGGGGCACCGAGATCGGCGAGAAGATCCGCGACGCGTTGCTCGCGCACCTGGACCGCGAGGAGATGAGTCTGCGCTGCGAGATGCTGCTCTACATGGCCTCGCGTGCCCAGTTGTGTGAGCAGGTCATCAATCCGGCGCTCAAACGGGGCGATCTGGTCGTCGCCGATCGGTTTGTGTCTTCGACCTACGCGTATCAGGGAGCCGCGGGCGGGATCCCGTTTGCCGAGATCGACGCGGCGGCCAAAATCGCGATGCGTGGTGTGGAGCCCGATTCCACGCTGATCTTCGATGTCGATCAGGAAACCGCCGCCTCGCGCCTCAACCCGCTGCTCGATCGGATGGAGGCCAAGGGTGCCGCCTTCCACAAACGCGTCCGCGAGGGTTACCAGGCCCTGATCGCCGGCGATGAGCGGGCACAGCGCTACCTCGGCATCGACGCCCGCGGGACCGAGATGCAGGTGTTTGCCAACATCATCAGCGCGCTGCGCACCCGATTCGTCAGTTGACCCCGCTCCTCCCCCGCAAGTGCGGGGGAGGCGGATGATGATCTTTGCCCCTATGCTCATGCTCTTATGCACTGGTCCATCTTCATCCCCATCGCGTTTCTCGCCGGTTCGGTCCCATTTGGGCTGTTGATCGGCAAGGTCAACGGCATCGACATCCGTGAGCACGGCTCGGGCAATATCGGCGCGACGAATCTGGGCCGGGTCTTGGGGCGTCGGTTCTTCTTTGCGTGTTTCTTCCTGGATATGTTCAAGGGGTTGCTCCCGACCCTGCTCGCGGGGCACTTCATGGGCACGCTGGGCACGCTGCGTGTCGAGACCAGCGATGCGTTGTGGTGGCTGGCGGTCATGGTCGCGTCGGTGCTGGGGCACATGTTCTCGCCGTGGATTGGTTTCAAGGGCGGCAAGGGGGTCGCGACGGGGCTGGGCGCGCTGGTCGGGCTGTTCCCGGCGATGGCGCTGCCCGCGGCCGGGGCCCTGCTGGTCTACATGATGGTGCTGGCGCTGTGGCGGTATGTCTCGCTGGCTTCGTGCAGCGCTGCCGCCTCGCTGCCGCTGTGGACCTGGGTGACCTTTGCCCAGTACCGCACGCTGATGCTGCGTCAGCAATCGACGCGCACCGACTGGGATCGGCTCACGATCGAGCAGGTCGAGATGGCGCAGGCCCAGATCCCCAACTATGGCATGCCGTTCTTCGCGGTGTCGATCCTGCTGGCGCTGCTGGTGATCTACAAGCACCGGACCAACCTGGCACGCATCAACCGGGGTGAAGAACCCAAGGTCGGCGAGCACAAAGCACAGGACGCTGCGGGCGATATCGGATCGTAAATATCTGCACCCCGCAGGGTTTATGGACCGATATCGTGTCTATGCCCACTAGGCTGTTTGACCTAATCCTCAAATTCCGACCATACAACTCCGTTGAAGCTGGAGTTGTGGGAACCCTCGGTCGATATGGAAGGCACGATCCTATCTGCGCCACCACGCGCACGGAGGTCTCCCATGTATGACTTGCGACTTCATCGCGATGAACCCGACAAAGAGCCGCCGGCACCGCTGCCCTTTCGAAGCCCCGACCGAAGCCCGGATCGGAGCTGGCGTCATGCCGGCGAGGGCATCGACAGCATCCAGCATGTCGAAGAAGCTCTGCGCGATGTAGAGAACAAGTTCGGGCAACTCAAGGAACAGGCCGAAGAACTCAGCGGGCCAATCGCATTCTCGGACTGGCACAGCGACGACGATGACGACGATCCTTGGGCAGCGTGAACGACTAAAACCAGCAACAACCGATCGCCCGATGCGTCTGACGCACGGGCGGTCTTCGTTTTGGAGTAGGTTGGCTCAGCCCTCGATCCGGATGACCACGAGCGTCTCGTCGTCGGCCTGATCCGCAAGGCCTGAAAACTGGCGCATCGACCAGAACACATGCTTGAGGATCTGATCGGCGGACGACTCGGGCGCGTCACCCAGCAGGTTCTGGACCGAATCGAGGAGTCGCTTCTTGCCGAAGCGATTGGATTCGAAATCGACCGCGTCGGTGATCCCATCGGTGAAGACGAGCAGCACATCGCCGTCTTGGAGCTGGGTCTGGTTCATGCTATAGGGCTCGTCATGGATGACACCCACGACCATGCCCTCGCCGGCGAGCTTGAGGGGGCTGTATCGGCCTTGGTCGTCGCGGCGCAGGAGCATCGGGACATCGTGGCCCGCGACGACGCTGCGCAGCACCCGGGTCTGCGGGCACAGCACGCCGTACCAGATCGTGACAAACTCGCTGACGGTGGTGTCGCGGCAAACCGCGTTGTTGGTCCGCTGCATGACCAGATCAAGGTCTTGGGAAAGCTCGGCGTAGGCCCGCAGGGTGGCGCGGACGGCGCTCATGAGCATGCCCGCGACGACGCCCTTGCCCACGACATCGCCCACGAGGATGCCCAGCTTGTCGTGGACACTGTAGAGGTCGTAGAAATCGCCGCCGATTTCTTGGCTGGGCTGATATCTGGCCGCGATCTGGATCCCGCTGAAGCTGGGGATGACCTGCGGGAGCATGCGTTTTTGAACCGCGCCGGCGATGAGCAGTGCGCGCTGCGTGCGCCTTTGGCGGGCCTGCATCTGCAGCAGGCGTGCCTGCTCGACGACCGCGGCGGCGGACTCGCCGATGGATCGGATGAGCTTGCGCTCAGCGCTGGTGAAAACGCGCCGCTGGCGTGAGTACAGGCGGATGACCCCGATGGGCTGACCGTCGAAGACCATGCCGCAGCCGATGAAGGAGACCAAGTTCTCTTGGGCGCACTGCTCGGGCACGAGCACGCGGGGGTCGGCGCTGAGGTCTTCGCTGGTGACGAGCTTGCCCGCCAGACTCAGGCGGTCGAACTCGCGATCGATCGACAGGGGGACCGGGTTGTCGAGCCATTCCTCGCTGAGCCCGACGGCGGCGGTGCGCTCAAGCTCGTTTTCCAGATCGACGCGCGGGAGCGCCTCTGAGTCTTCGGGGAGCAGCATGATCGCGCCTGCGTCGAGGTCCAGCACATCCAGGGCAAGGTTGAGTGTGAGCTTGAGGGTGTCGTGGACGCGCCCTCCGCGGACGAGCTGGGAGCTGAGCCGGTAGAGTACGCCGACTTCGCTGACGCGGTAGCGCAGCTGGGCGACATCGTCGCACATCTCGCTGGCGGTCTGGGCGATGAGCTCCGCGAGCCGATCGATCAGGGCGGGGTTGGGGGTGTCTGGGTTGTGGGGATGCACGACGATCGAGCCGATGGGCTCTTCACCCACGATGATCGGGGTGACGGCTGAGCCGGGGGGGATCGGGCTTTGTTGCTTGGTTTGGGCGAGCTGATCGATCGAGCCCGATTCAAGCACGAAGCCGAGTTCATCGCGCAGCTCGATGCGCACCCCTCCAAGCTCGCTCAGCGCGGCGCAGAGCGATGCGATGGTCCCTTGGGTCCAGTAGTCACGCAGCGTTTGACCGGGCGTGGTCGGGAGATCTGGGGCCGAGTTCTTCATGTGTATTGCGTGCCATCAGGGCTTGGTCTTGGGCTGGCTTTGGACATCCCAGAGCTGCGCCAGCAGACTCGCGAAACGCCGGTCGGAGTCGGTCCCTCGGGTTCGCACGGTTTCGAGGCCCTGGGCAATCGCGTTGGTATCGTCGCTCTGATAGCCGAGGTACGCCAGCAACAGCGACGCGGAGACACGGACACGGTCGCCCTCCATCGCGCGGGTGCGGATCTCTGGCTCGACGATGCCCGCCCGCTCGCGGAGCTGCTGCTTGAGTGTCTCAACGCGCGATTCGATCAGCAGCACGCCGTCGGCATACTTGCTTGTGATCAGCTCGGGGTGGTCGGAGAACAGCGACTGCAGGTTGACCGATGCGCTGAGCAGCATGCCCGCGCCGATCTGGGCGTGCAGGCGGCCGAGCTGGGCCGTTACATCACGCGGCTTGATCGACAGAGCGTGCGTAAAGCGTTCCTCGGCATCGAAGTAGCGTGAATCGGCGATCAGGCGCTGTCCGGTCAGGATGTGCTCGCTGTAGAGATCTCGCGATTGAGCATCGGGATCCATCAGCTGCTCGACCTCGGTTGCGTCGGTGCCGCGCAGAACCTCGAGCGTGTCTGGATCAATTGCGATCTTGGTTGGGTCATACAACTGGGTCGATGTTGCCGAGTCCTCTTGGCCCTGTGTGAGGCGCTTGCTCGAACGCTCGATGCGGTCATTCACGGCGCTGCCGCTCACATCGGGAACCGAGAGCAGCGGCGTGGTCGGCAGCCCGGACTGCTCGTCTGAGCCCTGTGTATTGGCGCCCGAGGGATCGGCGCCGGGATCGGTGTTCGTGCCGGTGTTCGTCCCATTGCTGTTCATGGGGTCGTTTGGATCCTGCGCGGAGCCGGGCGTGGTGTTGTCGGTGTCCTGCTGCGGATTGCCATACAGCTTGCTTCGGAGTTCGTTCATCTGGCGCATGAGCCACTGATCGTTGGTTTCACCCTCGCGCATCGAGGATGGCGTTTCGCCGCTCTTGGCCTTCTCTTGGACGGCGTTGGCTCGGTCGAGCATCTGCTGCACCAGCTCTTGGTAGGAGGTGGTGATGCGGGTGCTGGGCAGGCCGCCGGGGACTGTGGGGTCGGTGTCCGCGTTGGGTGGGCGGGTGACCAGCGGGTTTGCGGGTGCTTTACGCTGATCGACCATCGGGGTGGAAGTGATCCCGAGCAGTGGCGACGCGACGAGCCCCACCGGGCTGTTCTCGATGCCCTGGGTGTACACGCTGAGCAGCGAGGGCTGCATGGTGCTGGTGGTGTTGTATGTCGAGGATGATCGCAGCGTGCCCATCATCGAGCCGCTGTCATAGCCGGTGATCGAAGTCTGCGCCGAGAGGGCGCGGCCGGTCATGTCCATATCGAGCTGGTCTTGGTCGTATCCCAGCGTGGTGCCGGGTTGCGGGCCCGATCGCGAGCCGGGCAGCTGGTAGCCCGTGCTGTAGAGATCATCGCGTGCGTAGGACAGGTTGCCCATCAGATTGCGCGGCGGCGTGGAGCCGGTCGTGAGGGCGAACTGGTACTGGATCGCATCGGTCCCTCTGATGCCCATGCCGGCCAGACCCGAGTAGAGCGAGTCGCGTCGGAACGCGAAGAGCGAGTCAGAACCGAGCTCGCCGGTGAACTCGCCCGCCGCCCGGTAGCCCAGATCGCCGCGGAAACTCAGCCCGCCCGGTGCGTTGCCAGTCGCGATCGAGTTGCGGAAGCGCATTTCGTCGACCAGACTTGCGCGGGGTGTGTTCGCGCGACCGTACTGGCCCGGATTTGCATCGAGTGCCTGCCCATCGCCCAGCGCGTTTTGTGCTCCGGCATGCGTGCTGAGCAGCGCCAATGCGGCGGCGACCGCCATCTGGGTGAGGCGACGCGGAGCAGGATATGTTTGCGTTCTGTTTGTCATGGCTGAAACCTCCAGGGCTCTTTCTATTGTACTCGGCTCACTGGGGATACGGTTCGGAGAAATCGAGATCATGGGCGCGCATGGGGGTGCAGAACACGCAAAAAACGCGTGCATGGCCGGCGCACGGATTGATCGGGGTCAGCTGGGCTGGCGGGGTCTTAGAGCTGCTTGATGTTCTTGGGGGCGTTCATGAGCCCGCGAACGCTGGCACAGGTCGTATCTGAGGCCTCGGAGACGAGCAGGTATTGCACGCCGTCGATGGCCCAGACGAACAGGCGAGCCCCAACCGCGTCGCATGCTTCAGAGCTGACCTTGTAGGTCACCCCTTGTTCGAGGGGGAGGATGCCCGGGTCGGGCGCGATGAAGAGACTCAGCGAGATCGGGTTGCCGGCATCGTCGTATGCGTCGAATCGCAGGTGCCCGGACTGGACGGTCTCGGGGAGATGGCAATCACCGCCGCCGAAGAACTGGATGTGGTCCTCGCCCTGCGCCATGTCTGGCATCTGCACGGGGCGATCAAACCGCTGGCTGAAATAGGCGACGGCTTGGGTAATTTCGCGCTTGTCGAGCTTGGCTTGGGCGGGGCCGTCTTGGCTGCAGCGGTTGTGCTCACGGAGCGCGAACTGACCAACACGCTCGCTGTAGGAGACCTGATCGATATTGAGAGGGACCGTGGGCGTGAAGATGCCCGAGAGCGAGCTGGCTTGCCAGATCAGAACACCCGCGAGACTGAGCATCACCATCGCGGCAATCGCGAGCATGGGTGATCTGGCCCAGAACGACCGGCTGGTGGTCTCGGGATGCTGGGCGTGATCGCTCGGGGCGTGCGTTGTTTGTGCGATGCTTGAGCTTGCCGCGATGGCCGTGATGCGTTCGCGGAGCGCATCGGGGCACTTGGTCTCGCGCATGGCTTCTCGCATGGCCCGTCCGCAGCAATCGCGCAGGGCCTGATCGAAGGCGATGCACGAGGGAGTGACGGGGCAATCGCCGACGATCTGCTTGAGGCGCTCGCACTGGGCGGGGCTGAGCTCGCCGTCGGCGCAAGCGCGCAGCAGAGCCGCGAGGTTGAGGGGTGATTCTTCGAAGAGCGCATCGAGAAACGCTTCCTGTGCGTGTTCGGGATGGTGCTGCTCGTTGGTCATTGTCGTGGTTGCTCCCGGGTTTCCCGGCTGTGGTCCTGCTGTTTGTTTCGCGACTTATGGGTCGTTTGGTTCGTTCTTCGTCTGTTTCTGTGTCTGTTGTTTCTGTGTCTGTCTCTTTTAATCTGCGTCTTATTCTGAGTCGGGCGTGGTCTGATGGAAGCGGAGCCCGAGTTCGTTCACGATGTCTTCATCGCCCATGAGGTGGTCGGCGAGCAGCTTGCGAGCCCGGTGGAGCCGGCTCATCACGGTGCCGATGGGTACCCCGATGATCTCAGCGATCTCGCGGTATTTGAGCCCGTCAACGCCCCAGAGCATGAGCACCTCGCGGTATTCGTCCTTCAAATCATCGATGGCCGACTTGAGCCGCCCATCAACATGCTCCCAGTTGAGATCGCCCTGATTCCAGACGGGCGGGGACTCGTCGGGGAGCGACTCGGTGGATGACTCGTCAAAGAACGAGTCAACGGATGTCGGTTGGCGTGACTGCTTTTTGATGCGTGTGTAGAACACATTGTGGCAGATCGCGAACAACCATGATCGCATGCCCCCGCTGCCTGAGAGCGGGTCATCAGGGGCGCTTTTGTCTTCGAATCGTTCGATTGTTCCGGGCCGGAACGCACGGGCGTAGACCTCCTGAACAATCTCCTCAGCCTCATCAGGACGACGGGCAAGATGCAACGCCATCCGATACACCGAATCCAGATGCTCCAGGGCGAGTTGTTCGAACTTGTCACGCTCCAACGATGTCGCCCCTTCTTCGTGAGTGTGAACCACGAACCGACGATGAATATTCCTGAACTACGAAGAGCATAGGGTAGAATGAGCGGTTAGGTACATCCCGTTATAGGACTGCTGTGATTGCGCCGGCCGCTGGGATGCTCGGGTGCCCCAAAGCACTACAATCCATGCGATGCCGAGCCCGAGCGAGAACCAGATGCCCAATCAGAATCCGTACTACATCACCACGCCGATCTACTATGTCAACGATCGCCCGCACATCGGGCATTGTTACACCACGCTGATCGCCGATGTCGCCGCCCGCGCCCAGCGCCTGGTGGGGCGCGAGGTCTTCTTCCTCACCGGCACCGATGAGCACGCCGAGAAGGTCAGCCGGACCGCGATCGAGCACGGCAAGACCCCCTACGAATGGGCGACGATCAACGCCGAACGGTTCAAGGAGGCGTTCGCCTTCATGGGTTTCTCCAACGACGACTTTGTGCGCACGACCGAGGAGCGTCACATCTCCAAAGCCGTGGAATACATCACGCGGCTTAAGGACGCCGGCATCGTCACCCTGGGCGACTTCGAGGGCTGGTACGACCCTTCGCAGGAAGAATACCTGACCGAGATGGTCGCCAAAGAGCACGATTTCAAGTCGCCGGTCACGGGCAGGCCGCTGGAAAAGCGCGTCGAGCAGAACTGGTTCTTCGACCTGCCCCGCTACGAGCCGTGGCTGCTCGAGCAGATCGAATCTGGCGCGATCCGCGTCTTGCCCGAGGCGCGCAAGAACGAGGTGCTCGGGCGGCTCAAGCAGGGTCTGCGCCCCGTGCCCGTCTCACGCCGGATCAAAGAGGGCGACGCGGACTGGGGCATCAAAATGCCCGGCGATCCGGAACACCGCATCTATGTCTGGATCGAGGCGCTGTGCAACTACCTGACCACGGTTGACACTGAAGAACGCCGAAGCTTCTGGAACGGCGAGGTCGTGCACCTGATGGCCAAGGACATCCTCTGGTTCCACGCGGTGGTGTGGCCCGCGATGCTCCATGCGCTGGGCGAGAAGGTGCCCGACACGGTCTATGCCCACGCGTACTGGATCAGCGAGGGCACCAAGATGTCCAAGTCGCTGGGCAACTTTATCGAGATCGACCAGCTCCGCGCGTACGCCGACAAATACTCGTTGGATGCGGTGCGCTGGTTCCTCACCACCCAGGGCCCCCTTGGCGCCAACGACGCGGACTTCGCGCATGCTCGGTTTATTGAGGTCTTCAACGCGGATCTGGCAAACTCGGTGGGCAACTCAATGAGCCGCGTGGGGAACATGGTCGATAAGTATTTCGACGGCGAGATCACGCGCACCTGCAACGGCGAGTTCGGGTTCGAGGGCGGCAAAGCGCTGCAGCTGGCGATTCAGGCACTCAACGACGCCGGCAAGAACCCCGACGACCCCAGCCGCACCTTCGACTTCCCCAAGCTGACCACCAACGCGGTCAACGATGCGCTCGCCGCCCTTGAAAGACTCGATCTCGAATCCATGCTCGACGCGGGCCGCTCCATCGTGCGTGCCGTCGATGAGTTCATCTCCTACAGCGCTCCCTTCACACTCGCCAAGCGCGTGGGCGAACTCGAACACGCCGACAAGGCCCTCGCCACCATCCTCTATAGCTGCGCCGAAGCGCTCCGCATCGCCTCGCTGCTGCTGTATCCGGCCATGCCCCAGAAGATGGCCCAGCTCTGGCGCGACTGGAACTGCAACCACCTAAGCGACCCGAGCGACCACAACTCGCCCTTCGTCGCCCCGCTGAGCGAACTGGCCACCTGGACCGGCGAGCACTCGCTCCGCGTGGGCCAGACAATCAGTAAGGGCGAGGTGATGTTCATGCGGGCCGATACCAACGAGCCCGCGCCGGACTCCTCGCCGGCCGCCGAGCCGGCGTGATGGGTGTGCTTCGTATGTTTGGCTTGATTGTTTTGTTTAGATCATCGACATGAAACAGATCGCTTCGTTTCAATCTGGTGCACTCGCCCAGCTGGCCGCCGCGCATTTGCGTGAGCACGGGGTGATGACGGGTGTGATTGATGCGACGGTCTCGGCGGTGACCTCGGTGATGGGCGGATCGTTCAATCAGGGGGCGTACGAGCTGGTCATCGCGAGCAAGCGAGACGAGGATCGAGCGCGGGAGCTGCTCGATGGGCTCAAGCGGAACCCACCGACGATTGACCCCGAATGGGAGGACGATGTCGCGCCGGATCTTTCGCTGCTCGACAAGAAGCACATCCCCAGCTGCCCGGGCTGCAAGTGGCCCGTCGCGCTCGCACGCCCGCTGGGCCCCTGCCAACGCTGCGGCACGCCATACGATGTGCTCGCCATGGTCTTCGATCGGCACGGCCCCGAGGCGCTTTCGCCCTGTTACGAAACCGAGCCGCCCATGGCCCACCTCAGCGACGCGCAGGTCTGTGACATCGCCATTGACTGCACTCGCTGCGCCTACCCGCTCGACGGGCTTGGAGTTCGGGGCAACTGCCCCGAGTG
Organism: Phycisphaerales bacterium UBA1924; assembly: GCA_965283805.1. Lineage (GTDB taxonomy): Bacteria > Planctomycetota > Phycisphaerae > Phycisphaerales > UBA1924 > UBA1924. Next base: position 2,043,550 of record CBDIPV010000001.1, read on the forward strand.
TGGCGCCGCGTTCGACCGCCGACAGCTCTTCAACGGCCTGCTTGGGCACTGATGGCCCACAGCGAGCCCGTCGGCCGCTGCTGATCTGGGCGTGGTGGGGCGAATGCTGGGGGATCAGTAATCGATATCGCCGCTCGCGTTTTTCGCGTTCGAGCCCGCCGTCGTGCCGCGGATGCCATCCCAGGCGCGCAGCTCCCACACTTCCTTGCCATCCACTCGGCGCTGCACAATCTCGACGCTTTGATTGCCTGCCTTGATCGCCTCGGTGATCTGACGCCAGGCCTTGGAGGCCGTGACCTCGTTCTCGAGTTGCTCTCTGAGAAAATACGCCATCATGCACCCCCATCCGAGAGATCAATCTGCGCCGACTTCGCGGCCGCGTTCAGCCAGCGCTGGGCCTGCCGCAGCCGCGCCCGCCCCGCCTCGGGCGATTTCGCGTCGTTCTTGAACTGCGTCACCGCCGCGACCCACGCCGCGGACGCTTTTCGACCGCTTTGCGTCATACCCAGATACAGACCTTCAAGTGTCTCATCGTTCGCGGCCGCTTCCGCGAAGACGGCGCCCACCGCCTCGGTGGCCTGCGGCTCAATCGAACGCAGCAGCCCCAGTACCGCCAGATACGAAACATCGTCGGGGCTGATGCCCGTCGACAGCGGGATCACCCCCGCATCGAGCACCGAGAAAGTCGGCACGATCGGCCCCAGCGACCCATCGGACAGAATCGCCATATCAAAGCCGTGATACCCAAACACGATCGGCTCGGCAAATGTCTCATTGAAGGTGATGGTCCGGTTCTGGGCCGACACGGCCCGCACCGACCCGCCCGGGAGCACCCCGTTCATATCTTTGAGTGAGTCATTGATCGCGGTGATCTGTTCGAGACTCGATGCCTGCTCACCGCTCACGCCCACCGGCTTGGGCACACCCACATCGAGCCCGCCTGAGGTGCTCGAATCGCTCGTCAGCGTCACCACCAACCTGCGCGTCGCGAACACCCGATTCACCACCCGCAAGTAGTATGTTTCCCCTTCAGGAATCTGCAACTGCTCGATGAACGATCGCAACGACCGGTCCTCGCGGACCTGCCCGAGCAGCGAGGCGACATCTGTCCCATAGGTAAACGCGTCAGAGATCGTCACCGACCCGTGTGCCTCGCTTGCCCCGAGCAGGCTCAGCCCGACCGGAACGGCCTGCACCGGCAGGGCCAGCGAGAAGCCCGACTCCGCACTGACCGAAAAGCTGTAAGTCGGGAAGCCCGCCTGAGGCATCGAGTCCCACGATCGCCACCCGCCGGGCAGCCGATTAGGGCTTTGGGTCTCGTCCAGCACATAGCTTTTGTAGAAAGCCGCGTACCCGTCGGGCATCAGCCGGGCGATCTGCATGTCGATGGGCAGGAACCCCTTCTCATCGAACGCCGCTTCCTGCGCCCGCACCGATCGCTGCACCAGAAACACATCCCCGGGCTGAAAATCCTGTGTCAGCGGGTACACCGGCACCACCTGGCTCGCCCGGATCGTCGTCGTCCAGTCACGGGCGACGCGTTCGAGCTGATGGCGCCGATCCGCGTTCACCGTTGAGCTGCAGCCGATCGCGACCACACACATCGCAAGCCCGATGGCCAAAGAACCGAGACTCATCACTCGTTGTCGCATTTGAGCATCCCCGCATCTGATTGAAAGTTCCCCATTCTAACACACTTTCAGCCGGCATCGCACTCCATCTGCAACCGTTTGGAGCTAACCCCTTTTCTTCTCTGTGCTTGTGGATGAAACCGCTTGATTTTTCGGGGGCGTGCATATGATTCCCGACTATGCCCATCCCACGCATCGCCATTGTCGGGCGCCCCAATGTGGGCAAGAGCTCGCTGCTGAATCTGATCGCCCATGAGCGGATCGCCATCGTTGACCCGACGCCGGGTGTGACGCGCGATCGCCTGAGCACGATTGTCACCCTCCCGCACCCCGACCTCAAGGGCCCCGAGAAGCAGGCCGAGGTGGTCGATACGGGCGGTTACGGGGTCTATGTGGCCGACGGCAAGCGCTACAACGAGATCGGCGAGGACCTGGCGACGCTGACACAGGACATCGAGGGCCAGATTGCCGCGGCGGTGACCTCCGCGGACATCATCCTCTTCGCCGTCGATGCGCAGGCGGGCATCACCTCACAGGATCAGGCGATCGCGCAGATGCTGCGATCGCAGAAGCTGGGCGATCGGGACCGCAACGGGGTGCAGATCCCGGTGTATGTGGTGGCGACGAAGGTGGACGACACAAGCTGGGAGCCGCACGCGTATGAGCTGAGCGCCTTCGGGTTTGGGGTGCCGCTGATGGTGTCATCGACGACCAAGAACTTCCGGCGCAAGTTCCTCGATGAACTCTACGAGATCACCCCCGTGAACCACGACGAGCCCGAGCCCGAGGTGGACACGAAGATCGCGATCGTGGGCAAGCGCAACGCGGGCAAGTCGACGCTGGTCAACGCTCTGGCAGGCGAGCCGCGGGTGATCGTTTCGGAGATCGCCGGCACGACGCGCGATGCGATCGATGTGAAGTTTGAGCGAGACGGCAAGTCGATCCTCGCGATCGACACCGCCGGTTTGCGGCGAAAGAAGAGCTTCCAGGACCAGATCGAGTATTACGCACTCGACCGCGCTCAGCGGGCGATCGCACGCTGCGATGTTGTGGTGTTCATGATCGACGCGACGACCGAGATCTCGCAGGTTGATGAGCAGCTTGGCAAGATGATCGTGGATTCGTTCAAACCGGTGGTGATCGTGGTCAACAAGTGGGACCAGGCCAAGGACGCGACCGACGAGAAGGGACGCAAGGTCACCCCCGAGCGGTACGAAGAATACTTCCGCAAGGAACTCGGCGGGCTGCGCTTCGCCCCCATCTCGTTCATGAGCGCCAAGGAGGGGCTGAACCTCAAGGGCACGCTGGATCTGGCATTGGAACTGCACGAGCAGTCCAACACCCGCGTGGGCACGGGCAAGCTCAATCGCATCGTGCGGGGGCTGCTTGAGGCACGCGGGCCCAGCAACCGGCTGGGCCATGAGGCCAAGGTCTACTTTGCCTCCCAGGTCAAGACCGCCCCGCCGACGCTGGTGCTGGTCGTCAACGACCCGGACCTGTTCACGAACAACTACGAGCGGTTCATGATGAACCGGCTGCGCGAGGTGCTTCCATATGACGAGGTGCCCATCCGCCTGATCCTGCGTGCCCGCAAGCGGGTCGAACGCCGGCTCCGAGGGACCAGCGGCAAGGGCAACCTCTACGAGCCCGATCAGGAAACCGGCAAGTTTGACGGCGAGTTGGATCTGGAGCACATCGATCGCGATGCGCTGATGATCGATCTGCCCGACGACGCGGCGTTGTACTTCGACGACTAACCGATTCAAACTTCTATTCACACCCCCCCATTCCAGGGTGTTTAATTGGCCTGTATTCGGCCTCAATTGGGGGGTATGGGTTCAAACCCAGAGCCAGAACACCGATGATCAGTCTCTTGGAGATCTGATCCGATGCGTATGCGTTTCTTTATCCCGTTGGGCGTGTTCTGGCTTGGTGCCATTGGCACCGGTTTGGGCTTTCTGGCGGAGTATGCAACTCGGCCAGGCGCTGTTGGGGATGTACCAGGATCGTGGCCGTCGGATGCCGGACTGGCCCTTGCATCGGACCGGCACACGCTGGTGCTCGCGGTGCACCCCCGCTGCCCATGCACGCGCTCAAGCATCAACGAGCTAGAGCGCTCACTGTCCGATGCTGAGCACCTGCCGACGATCTACGCATTGGTCTTTGAACCAGTCGACGAGATGTCCGATACATCCAGCGACTCGTTCGCGCACACCAACATCACCCGGCGCTTGCTTGAACTGCCGGGGGTCAATCTGGTTCACGATTCCGGATCGCTGATCGCCCAGCGGTTTGGGGCCCTGACCTCGGGTCATGCAGTGGTCTATGAGCGCGGCGGCACACTCGTGTATTCGGGCGGGCTCACCCCGACACGGGCGCACGAGGGTCCCAATACCGGCAGTTCGACGCTGGTCTCGCTGTTCAACGGCGGGGACGCTCTTGCCCGCTCGGCACCGGTGTTTGGTTGCCCGCTCTGTTCTTCTCTTGATACTCCCGAGATGGAAACCTGTAATCCGATCTCGACCTATAGCAAGGAATCTCAATGACCGCACGCACACTCCAAGAAAACGCATTGCAGCGATTCAGCACGGCCTTCCGAGGCGTGTGCGAAAAAACGGATCGGATCCTGGCCGTTGGGCTCGGGGTGCAATGGGCAATTCTAATTGCGCTTGCTTTGATCGTGAGTCCCAAGACCTGGATCGGCGCGACCTCCAGCCCCAATAACCACTTGATCGCATCGGTCGTGCTCGGCGGGCTTGTCGCGGGGCTGCCCATCATGATGGTGTGGTTCAAACGAGGTGAACTCGCCACTCGATTGAGCGTTGGCATCGCGTATGCCCTCATGGGTGGGCTCTTTGTCCATGTGGGTGGCGGGCGGATCGAATATCACTTCCACTACTTTGCATCTATGGCGATCCTCTCGATCTATCGAGACTGGCGCGTGCTTGTCGCGGCGACGGTCATCGCAGCGGCAGACCATGCGTTCCGCGGGATCTTCTGGACGCAATCAATGTACGGGATCGCGACCGCGAGCAAGCTCCGTTGGATCGAGCATGCCGTGTGGCTTGTGACAGAGGTTGGCTTTCTGATCTACATGTCGCGGACGGCGCTGACGGACATGCTCGCCGCGGCCACCCGCGAAGCCGAACTCGACGAGATCGCCGCCGGCGTCACACACGCAGCAGCCGAACTCGGTCAGCAGCTCGCCCACATGGAGACAACCAATGATCTCACCCAGCATGTCTCCGTTGCCGACGGCACCGGGCTTGAGAGCGTCGCAGCAGCCATCGATGGCTTCCTCCGCTCCATGCACCAGACCATCGAGGGCATCGCCAGCATCGCCGACCAGACCCGCGCCTCATCGGTTCAGATTGCCAGCGCCGCAGTCGAGACCTCTGGCATCACCCAGATCATGAGCGATCGTGCGGATGCCGCGATGCAACGCGCCGAGAACGCATCGAGCACGGCTCGCGAGGGCGGTCAGGTCATCGCCCGCACCATCGAGAACATCGCCCAGATTCGTGATCAGATCGAACAGAGCGCCAACGCTGTTTCCGACTTTGTGACCGCCAGCGACACCATCGCCGACTTTGTACAGACGATCGGCGAGATCGCCGACCAGACCAACCTGCTCGCACTCAACGCCGCCATCGAGGCTGCCCGCGCCGGCGAGCAGGGGCGCGGATTCGCCGTCGTCGCCGACGAAGTCCGGAAGCTCGCCGACCGCTCATCGGGCGCCGCAACCGAGATCAAAGACGCCATCGACATGCTCCGAAACAACTCACGCGGGGCTGCAGAACGCATGCGCACCACCGTCGAGCAAGCCACCGAGAACGGCACCCTCGCCAACACCGCCGCGGGAAGTCTCGATAGGATCGTCGTGGGCGTGCAGGAGGTCGCACGCGACATCTCCGACATCGCCCAGTCGCTGCGAGAAGTCAACACCGCGGCTACACAGTCCTCCGATGCCTGCGACGGCCTCGCCGCCACCGCAGACGAACTGACCTCCGCCACCGGCCGATTCGTCCTCTGACACATGTTCCAGTTTCCAAAAACAAACAACGCCCCGAGAGCCTCGGGGCGTTGCTTTTCTTCAACTCATCGACCGATCAGGCCTTCTCGTCCTCAACCGGCGCCGACTTGGGCGCTGGCTCCTCGTGTTCGAGGACCTTGCCGAGGGCGCTGGGCAGGTCGATGCCGGCCTGCTTGGCCAGTTCGTGGACCTGGGGCAGTGAGCCGATCATGCCGCTGAGGAAATCGGCGGTGGCGTTCTTGCCGTTCTTGCCGCTGCCTGAGTCCCACACTGTGATCTTGTCGATCTTGAGGTTTGAGATCGCCTTGACCTGCTGGGCGACCAGCTCGGGGAGCTGCTCGATCATCAGCAGGGTCGGGGCGACCTGCGGGTTCTGGGCGCAGGCTTCGACGAGCTTGCGGTAGCCCTCGGCCTTCGCTTCAAGCACCTGCTGAATGCCCTTGGCTTCTGCTTCGTACTTGGCGAGGATGGCGTCGGCATCGCCTCGGGCTTCGCGCCGTGCCCGCTCGGCCTTGGCCTCGGCGTCGATCTCGATGCGCTTCTTCTCGATTTCCTGCGGCGCCAGCTGCTCCTTGGCGAGCTTGGCGAGTTCTTCTTCGCGCTGGGCGACGAAGATCTTCTGGCGTGCTTCCGCAGCGGCGACATCCGCCCGCCGGCTGGCTTCGGCGCGGATCTCAGCGAGCTGGGCGTTAGACTCGGCGACCTTGGCCGACGAGGTGTTCTCGCCGTCGACCGCGGAGGCCTCCGCGCTGGCCACCTGGATACGCTGCTCCTGCTCGGCGCGCTTCTTGGCCGCGACGGTCTCGGCCTGGCGTTCGGCCGTGGCGATCTCCTGGTCACGCCTCGACTCGACTTCGCCGGTGACCGCCTGGGCTTCGAGCTTGGCCACGGTGATGCGTTGATCCTGCTCGGCGTTCTTCTGGCCCTGCTCGGCCAGCGATCGTTCCTCGGCGACGCGGACATTGCGTTGACGCACCGCGGCGGCCTCGCCCACCGCACCCTCGCGCTCCTGCTCGGCGACCTCGACCTTGGCGCGGTTGATCGCCTCGGCCGCGGCCCGCTTGCCGATCGCCTCGATGTAGCCCGACGAATCGGTGATGTCGCGGATGTTCACATTGATCAGCAGCAGGCCGATCTTGTTGATTTCCTCGGCCACATTCTCATTGATCAGCGACATGAACTTCTCGCGGTCCTTGTTGATCTCTTCGATCGACAGCGTCGCGATCACCAGTCGCAGCTGGCCCAGGATGATGTCCTGCGCCTGCTCTTGGATCTGCACCTGCCCCAAGCCAAGCAGACGCTCGGCGGCGTTGCTCATCAGCACCGGGTCCTTGGAGATGCCCACTGTAAAGGTCGATGGCACATTCACACGGATGTTGTTGAGCGACAGCGCACCCTCGAGCGGGATCTCGATCACCAGCGGCTCGAGCGACATGTACGCGTAGTCCTGGATGACGGGCCAGACGAACTTGCCCCCGCCGTGGTAGCACTGCGCCGACTGCTTGGAGCCCGTGCCCCAGATCACCAGGATGCGGTTGGACGGGCAGCGCCGGTAGCGGCTGGCCAGGAACAACACGACGAAGAGCAGGATGAACAGCGACACGGCGACACTGACGATGATGAACATGCCTGAGTTGCTCGAAGACTCCTGAGCGAGCAGCAAGGGTGCGTGCATTGATTCTCCTTGTGAGATGTGTGTGTGCTTTGAGCGGGCCGAATCAGTCAGGCGCGTTCAACGATCAGAATATTGCTTGCGGTATCAACATCGCGCACCTTGACGCGGGTGTGGGTTTCGATGGCTTGGTCGCTTCCCTCGCCGTCCTGGATCGCGAAGTAGGAGTGGCGTGAGCCGTTGATGACCAGCACGACCTCTCCGCGTCCGGTGCCCTCGGGCGGCACGGAAACATAGACCTCGCCCACCATGCCCCGGGCCATGCCGATGCGGACATTGGTGTTGTTCTGCAGCTTGAGCATGGAACGCAGCAGCCAGATCATCATCCATGCCACACCAACACCCGCCGCGACACCGATCACTGCGGCCCCGGTGAAGCCCAGGTCGAGGAACCGGTAGGCCGCGAAGCCGATCCAGCCGTAGCCCATGAGAAAGGCCGAGATCGATTGGGCACTGAGCAGGCCGAACTCGGAGCCGGGGTGGTCGGCCTCGATATCGACATCGATATCCAGGTCCAGTGCGCCGTCGGTGCCGATCTCACCCAAGACCATCTGGATGAGCAGGAACCCGGTGCCAAACAGCGCTGGGGCGGTGAACCACGGGGCGTATGCACCAAAGAGCATGTCCATCATGATAAATGACCTCCCGCGAGACGAAACTGCCCGCAGGAGAGTCTATCACGCATCGCGCTTCGATGGTGTATCGTGTGACCCCTGCGGGGCACAAACGACCCGCTCGGATGTGTATTGGGAACACACGCCGGCGGGTTTCATCGCGGATATCAAGATTCAATGTACAGGCGAAGAGGCCTCGTGGGGTCGGTCGACCCGTATCTGTCACGCCGCGAAACCGTAGCCCTCGTCGAAATCCAGGAAGTCATCGTCGCCATCATACTCGGGCTCGATGCTCTCGATCGCGCCCCACTGATCCTTGGGAAGGTGGCGATGGTGGACATGGATCACGCGGCCGAGCTGCTCGCCGAAGAGCTTGGCGATGATGCTCAGGGTGCGTTCGTGCTCGCTGTCGAATGCCTTGGATTGGTTCCTGAACAGGGTGAGCACGCCCAGGCACTCGTCGTCGTGCACGCACGAGATGACCATCGCGGTATGGTCGTCGAGCCAGTGGGCGTCGCAGCCGAGCACCTCCTGCATCTCGTCGTAGCCGGTGAGTGTGACCACGCCGGTGGTTTCTTCGAACTGCGGGGCGATCGAGTCGGCGAGCTGCTCGAGCATGATCTCGGCCGCATCCTTGGGGATGTCGTAGTTCACATAGGCCCCGAGCGAGTAGTCGCCGCTGCTGGTAGGCAGGAAGACCGCCGCGTTGGTGGAGCCGATTTTGTTGAGCGTGAACTCGAGCATGGTGCGGAGCAACGATTCGATATCGAGCTCCTGGCGCATGACCGCGTTGAGTTCTGTTGCGATTTTCACATCGCCGAACTGATCCGAGAGGTCCTTGTACGCCTCAACGAGGTCGTTGCACAAATCACCGACCTGGCCCGAGACTTCACGCCGCGCGTTGTCCAGGTTGTGACAGAGCTTCTTGAGCCGATCGACGCGGGCGTCGCGGAGGCGCACGCGCTGGGCACGCTTGACCGATTCACTCAGCCGCCGCGCCGTCTCGGCGCACCGGTTCTGGATCGAGATGATGTCGCACGCGCCGGCACGCATGGCTCGCACCGCATCCTCGGTGTTCTCGATCTGACCGACAATCACGCCAACGATCGCCGGGTGATTCGTGCTCAGATGGCTGAGCAGATCGATCCCGTCGGCGTTAGGCAGTGCGCGTTCGATGATGATCAGATCGCAGTCGATGGTCTTGATATGCTCGATGGCCTGCGCGGCGTCATCGGCGAACGCGAGCGAATCGAGCTGGCCGTGGAGCATCGACGAGATGCGCCGACGCACCGAGGCGCGGGGCGAAACGACGATGGCGCGCACGCCCGGCGTCACTTCGCTCGGCTGCTCACCAATCCCCGACAGGGCGGCGGGCTTGGGGGCGCTTGGCTTGGTTTCTCCGTGCGGGTCGTGCATCTGATTCACTCTCTCATCTTCGCTTGAGTCTTGGATTACGCGGCTTGAGCCGCAGATTCGACGGTGGGCAAATGAATGACTACGCGGGCGCCCTGGCCCTTCTGCCTGTTTCCCAGCTCGATCTCGCCCTTGTGCAGTTCAATCAACCCACGGGCGCGGGTCAGGCCGAGGCCCGATCGTCGCCCCGCGGGAAGCTCTGAGAAGAAGGGATCAAACGCGTGCTTGATCGTTTCTTCGCTGAAACCGGGGCCTTGATCGGTGATCCGTATACTCAGTCGGCCGAAGACCGGGTCGGGTTCAATCGAAACCGTTACAACTTCACCTTGGCTCGATTGCACGGCATTGATGATGGGCTCGGCGATCGCCTGCGCCAGCAGCGTGATGTCCATGTTGACCGCGTCGTAGTACCCCTTGGTGCTGAACTGAACCCGGGCACGGATGCCCTGGGTGTGGCAGCGCTGGCGGGCGATCTCGATCGCCTCACGCACCAGCAGCACCGGGTCGGCCTGCTGCAGATGCGGCTTGGGCGGATCGGCGATCAGATGAAGCGAGGAGATGAGATCGGAGAGCTGCTCCGCAGCCGCCGCGATCGACAGCGCGGACTCACGCTCGCGGGGCGTTCCCAAGCGCTCAAAGAGCTGCTGGCTCCGCCCCAGGATCACGCTCAGCGGATTGTTCATCTCGTGGGCAGCGCCCGCGGCGAGCCGGCCCAGCTGCACCAGCGATTCCTTGCTCGTCAGCTCGTGACGCAGCGCCGCCATCGCGTGGTTTGCCGCAGCAAGCTCTTCGCCGAGCCGATTAGTGCGTGCCATCTCGATCGACTGGATGAGCGTGCGGGTCCAGATGGCGCGCACGCGCTCGAAGTCGGGCGAGTTGATGATGCGATCGCTGGCGCTGCCGGTGCGGGGCATAATCATGAGATACGACGGGGCATCGTCGGTGAGATCGGCACCCGAGCCGATGAGCATGGGCGTGCCCGCTTCACGCACGGAGGCGAAGAGCGTCTTGAGCCAGCTCAGGTTGCTCAGGTCGAGCGAGGCGACCACGCCGCTCTCACCGAGCTCACCGGGGCGGACCGGCTCGTCGGCCGTGCCAGGCGCTTCCACGCGGCTTGGGCCTTGCTGGATCTCGCCCTTATCGATGAGCATGGTTTCCCAGCGGGAGCCGTTGTCGGTTTGGAAGATGACCGCGGCGCGTTCGCAGCCGACGAGTGTCGAGACGCTGCGGACCATCGCGGCGTAGACCTGTTTGGGCGCGTCGCTGGGCGTGAGCTTGGCGTGGAACGCATCAATCGCGTCGAGCAAGCGGAGCATCGAAACGCTGGACGATGCTTTGTGTCGCAGTTCGCTGTTGAGCTGGGCGAGCCGATGATTCGCGCCCGAGAGCGATTCGATGAGCAGATCCTGCTCGGTGCTTTCGCCCAGGCCCAGGATCTCGCCGCGGGCCGAGACGCTCTCGATGACCTGCTTGGCGTTGTCTTTGAAGAAGTTGGGGAGCACGCCGAGTTCGGCGGCTGTGTCAAAGAGATCAACGGGCTCGCCGTAGTCGCCGCACCAGCCAAGATGCAGATCGCGAGCCCATGATTCGGCGAGTGTGACCACGCTCACCAGCGCGCGATTCGTGTTCGCGGGCAGCGAATCGAGCGGCTGCGAGTGCAGCCACATTGCATCGCGGATGCCGCTGGGCAGTCGCCAATGCTCTGCGAGGCGCTTGCCCGCGGTGTGGTGATCGATTCCGAGCATCGCCCGTTCGACCAGGCACAGGGCGCAGCGCTTTTTGCGTGCCATCTCCAGCACGCGCGCATACGCGTTGGGGAGCGTGAGATCGAGCGCAACCTTACCCAGATCATGCAGCAGGCCCGCGAGATAGGCCTGATCTGGCGAGACCCCAACCGACGGGTTGACGCGAGCGATGGCTTCTGATGCACAGGCCACGGCGAGTGAATGGACCCAGAACCCCGGGTTATCGAACTCGCTGCCGGACTGATTGCGATGAAGCTGCTGATAGACATGTACGCTCAGCGCCGCGACCTGCACGGCCTCGAGCCCCAGCATGATGACCGCCCGACGGACCGTCGTGATGCGATCACCAAGGCCCTTGTCCGCGCTGCGGCACATCCGCAGAATCGTGGTGCTCATCGCCGGGTCGGACTCGATGAGCCCGATGATTTCTTCGAGGTTGATATCCTCGGCATTGCCGATGCTCATCAGGCGCGTGGCCACGCTGGGGAGCGTGGGCAGACGCTCGATCCCGCTGAGGATCGCCTCGATCTTCTGCGGATCGACGCCGGGTTGAGGCTCTGTGTTGTTCATTACGCAACGGGGATCTGCAAAAGATTCTCAATGCGTGCGACAAGCTCACGCAGATCAAACGGCTTCTTGAGAAAATCGTCGGCTCCCGCCTGCATCAGCCGCTCGACCTCGCTGGGCTCAACGACGCCCGAGACGCACAGCACACGGGTGTTCTGGTTGTCTTCATTCTCACGCACACGCTGGCACACGATGTTGCCGTTGATGTCGGGGAGCATGTAATCGAGCACGATCAGGTGCGGCTTGAAGCGCTCGGTCTCCATGCCCGCGTCGTAGCCGGTCGCGGCGCTGCGGACCTCAAAGCGACCATCGCTCTCGAGCAGCTCGGTCATCAGCGATACGATCTCGGGCTCGTCGTCAACGATCAGCACCCGTTTGCGGTCGGATCCGATCGCCTCGATCGGGATGTCGTTCTCACGCATAAAGCGGATCAGCTCCTCGCGCGGGATGCGCCGGAAGCGCGACCCGGGGACGCGGAACCCGTTGAGCCGGCCCGAATCAAAGCAACGAATGATCGTCTGCTGGCTGACCTTGCACACCTTGGCGGCTTCGCCGGTGGTGAAGACCTTTTTCTCTGACCATTCGTCGTTGTTCTGCGTTGCAACCATGCCGGGTCCTTCCGATCGGTGCGATGACCCCGCTTTGAGGTCTGCCCAATCGGATATCGTCGCACAGATTACCTCACTTCACACCCATCACCACATCGGCGTCACGGGTTTCAAGTGTCTCAGGCGGTCTGCGGCCAGCGGAGAGGTTATTGGGACGCTCGCTCGCGCCACTGCGTCACCGCGTCGGGTTCGCGCGCGTAGATCGGGGTCAATCGCACCGGATCAATGGGGTCGATGCCTTGGCTCGCCTGGAGCAGGTCCCGCGCATCGAGCCGCAGCGGGAGCTGAACGATTCCCAGCGATGCCGCGGCATCAACGAACGATTGCGGCAGATGCGCATCGGCGGCGATTGTGCGCACACCCAGCCCGCCCAGCGCGTCGCAGCTGATGATCCCCACGCTCACGCACGAGCCGTCGGCGTTGACGACACTCGCGTGGGTGTGGTTCTTCTTTGAAGCCAGCGCGATCAAGGCGGGCCGGTGCTGCGGGTCGATCGAGCACGCACCGACTTTGGCGCTGGGCACGGCGATGAGCTGCGCGTTGAGGGTGGACGCGAGCATCTTGGCGGTGGTGGACGAGATGCGCAGCGCGGTATACCCGCCGGGCCCGATCGAGACGATGACGCGGGCGATATCGCTTGGCAGCACACCCTGCGCGGCGCACAGCGACTCGACCTGATGCATGATGCCGTCTGAGCCGCGTGTGCCCTGGGGCATCGATGAAGATGCGAGCAGCTTGTGCTGATCGCTGCGGCCCGCCCAGATGGCGACCGCGTGCGCTTGATTGGGCGCGTTCTTGTTCGCGCTCGGGTTGGACATCTCGATGCCCAGCGTGAAGTCTCTGGCTGAGGGATTGGGCGTGCGCATGTCTACTCGTTCTCGGGCGGTGGTCGCCGCAGACGCTTGGTCTTGGATCGCTTGGTTTTGTTATCGAGCCGACGCCGGATCGAGCCCTTGGTTGGTTTGGTCGCTCGGCGCTGCTTGGGCTCGATGACCGCGCGGGCGACGAGTTCACGCAGCCGATCGAGACACGCGGCCTTGTTGCGTGACTGGCTGCGGGTCGCGTCCGATTCGATCAGCAGATCGTCGCTGGCGGTGACGCTGCTCCCGCCGAGCCGGCGCAGCCGTTTCATCGCGCGTTCGCTCAATGGGATGCGCTGCAGCGCGATGCGCAGCTGGGCCTTGGTGGATCGTTTGTTGACATTCTGCCCACCGGGGCCGGACGATCGCACGAACGAAATTTCAATATCTTGCTTGTCGACCCGCACACCCGGCGCGAGTGTGATGCCCGCACCACGAGGCGGCGGGGTGGGCTGCGGCGTCGGATTGTGGTCGTTTTGGTCGCTCATCGCATGGGCCATAGCATGGGGCGGACAGAATTGCAAGTGCTTTGCACGCTCGATCTTGCGCGTCAAAAGTCGGGGCCGTCCCCATTGACCGGCGGGCATGTGTCTGCCATACTCACCGGTGTGGGATCGTATCACGCCCGGCTCTGGGATCAGCAGTCTGATCGCAAATGCCCCGCGATGCCCCCCATGGCCAAAATGAGAACCGTGCACGACGATCCGGGCACGGAAACGACATCACGAGACCCATCGCGCACGACGCGTGCGCGGGAAGGAAGTATGCAGATGAGCAACACGATCACCAAGAAAATCCTGATCGATCGCATCGCCGACAGCACGGGCATGAAGCGCGTGGCCGTCAAGCAGGTCGTCCAGGAGTTTCTTGACCAGGTGATCGACGAGCTGGGCGAGGGCAACCGGCTCGAGTTCCGCGATTTCGGTGTCTTCGAGGTCAAACAGCGTGCACCCCGCATCGCCCAGAACCCAAAGACCCTCGAGCGGGTCCCCGTGCCCGCCAAGCGGACGGTGAAGTTCAAGGTCGGCCGGCGCATGCGTGATGCGATGGATTGCGAGACACAGGCCAAGGCCGATGTGGAAGCTAAGCCGGCATCGAGCCCCGAGGCGCGGCGCAGCGAGACCGAACGCGATGTGGTCGGAACCATCCGCAGCGAACAGAGCGAGCGGGCCCACGAGGCGGCTGGCGTCCGCTGATCAATAACAAGATCGCACACAGCCGTCGCTTGCTCGACACATGCACACCCCAATCACAAAGAAGACCCGCGAATGACGCGGGTCTCTTTATACTCAGGATGTTGGTCGCAGACTCAGGGCATCATCGACCGCGGCGTTTGGCCTTGCCGCCCATCATTTTTCCGGGGAGCTTTGAGGGGACGATGCCGCCGGGGAACTTGGCGGCCAGCTCCTTCTCGGAGAGCTTATCGACCACCGGTGCCTGGGCCTGCTGGAAGCGGTTCTTCTTGGGCTCCTTGGGGGCTCCCTTGACCTCGTAGGTCGGTCGGCCGCCGGTGGGCTCGTCCTTCCAGTCCTCGGGTCGCTCGCGTGCTTCAAAGTTGTCGTACTTCTTCGCCGGGATCTCCGCGTTGACCAGCAGCTCGATCTCGGTGAGCAGCGAGCCCTGTGCGGGGGTCACCAGCGACCACGCGTGGCCCTCACGCCCGGCGCGGGCGGTGCGTCCGATGCGGTGGACATAAATATCGGGGTCATCGGGAAGGTCGTAGTTGACGACATGGGTGATGCCTTCGACATCGATGCCGCGTGAAGCCAAGTCCGAGGCCACCAGCACGGCAAGCTCGCCGCCGCGGAACTGGGACATGACCTTGTTGCGTTGTCCCTGCGAGAGATCGCCGTGGATGGCGTGGGCGGGGATGCCCTTGCGCTCCAGGTAGCGAACGACGGAGTCCACGGTCCGCTTCATGCGGCAGAACACGATCGTCAGGGCGGGTTCTTCGTGGGTGAGCAGGTGGGCGAGCATGCGGCGCTTGTCCCACGGCTCGACGGTCACATAGCCCTGCTTGACCAGATCAACCGTGAGTGCGCCGGCGGTGACCTCGAGCTTCTCGGGGTCTTCCATATATTTCCGCGCCAGGCGCTCGATCTCGTCGGTGAAGGTCGCACTGACGAAGATGGTCTGGCGGTCTTTGGGGCACTTGCCCAGTAGTTTTTTGATGTCGTCGCGGAAACCGATGTCGAGCATGCGGTCGACCTCGTCGAGGACGACGAACTCGATGTCGTGCAGGTGCAGGTAGCGGCGCTCGATCATGTCCAGCACGCGTCCGGGTGTGCCGACGATGATCTCGGGGCCCTCTTCGAGCTGCTTGGCCTGCACATTGATTGACTGGCCGCCGTAGATGGCGCAGACCTTGATGCCGGTGTGGGGCGCGAGTTCCTCGATGTCCTGTTTGATCTGGACGGCGAGTTCGCGTGTGGGGGCAAGGATGATGGAGATCATCGAATCGCCCGGCTCGATCATGTTGAGCAGGGGTAGCGCAAACGCGGCGGTCTTGCCGGTACCGGTCTTGGCCTGCCCGAGGATATCGACGCCGGTCATGGCCAGTGGGATGAGTGCGGCCTGGATCTTTGTTGGGTGCTTGAAGCCCCGCTCGTCCATGGCTTTGACGATCGAGTCCTTGAGGCCCAGATCGGCGAAGGTTTTGTCGATCTCGAAGGTGTCGGCGGACCAGCCGCCCTTGGGCTCGGAGATGATGCGTTTGCGTTCGGGCTCGCGGTCTGCCCCGGCGTCGCGCTTGCTTCGCTTCCGCCCACCGCCGCCGCCACGGCGTGATTTGGCCTTGTCGCCGCCTGAAGACCGGGTGGGTGCGTCGCTGTCGCGGTACTTATCGCTCATGATGGTGGGATCCTGTCTCTATGCCCCGATTCAGGGCGCTTGCCGAACCGGGCTGCGATCCTCGCAACCCTCGGCCCCGTCATTCACCCCCGACGATGGGGGCGGTGAGATCAATCATAGGCGTTGTGGTGACAGGGGTTTGGGGCGGGTTTGGGCTGTACCCGAAGATCGAGAAGGGCTCGAAGGGAGTAAGATTGGACGCAGAGGACGCGAAGGTCACGCAGAGGGCGCAGAGAAGAGGGTTGGTTGGGGGAAGAGCCGCACTGCGCCGGGGACGGCGAGTACGGGCACCCAGGGGACTTATACCAATCAAGATCCGGTTTCGAGATGTTCGATGATCAGTCCCCAGTAGAACTCGCAATGAACATCACCCCAGTCCGCCCTTGCTTTGTAATCGGGTGCAAAATCATCGAGATTCTTATCGTCTGGAATGATATCGAAGTTGGGCTGGATCTGATCGGCAATGCCCTGCGCATCTTGGGGCCAGCGGACGCCCTCGTAGCCGAACTCCGCATCGATCGTCAGCATGTCTTCGAGTGATACCGGAAACTCGCCGGTTTGCTCGGTGTACATCTCGAGCACGCCGAAGAAATTGCGATACATGTGGCCGCGGTTTGAGGCATCTAGCCCGTAGTGAACGGCTCGCCGGAGTGAAATCACAAACCACACCAGCGCAATAAGCAATATGAGCAGGATGGCGATCGTGATCCGCTTCTTCTTCACCTATCCCACCTCTGCGCCTCTGCGTGACCTTCGCGTCCTCTGCGTTCAGTCTTCTCTTCGAGCCCTTCGTGATCTTCGTGTTCAATCACGATCTTGTTGCATCTCATACAGCATCATATTCTTCATGCGTGACGCCGCGGCTGAAGTGGAGGCGCACAGCCAGCCCGCGGCCCCGTCGCGCCAGGAGCCCTTGAGCACCAGCTGCTTCAAAAACGCGCCGGGGGGGGAGGTGATGAGCTTGAGCCGGCTGCTGCGCATGCCCAGCTCGTGCATCGATCGGGCGCTGACGAGGGAGAGCCGCCGGGCGTTCTCAAGATGCTCGGCGAAAGTCTCGAACGATTCATGAATCAGCGTGCCTTCGATCAGCGGCGCGGTGTGCGGCGGATCGACTTCCAAAAAATCGTGCGGGTCGATGCCGTTGAATCGGGCCTTGTTGTCTCGGACCAGCGCCGTCTTGACCAAGCGCAGACGGTACTCGGGCTGCCAGCAGTGATGCAGGAGCCGCCCCTTGTACTCCACAACGCGGTTAACGGTCGCGGCATCGACGCCACGGGCCATCGCGGCCTTGATCGAACGGGCGAGCTGGGGTGTGACGGGCTCGTCGGAATCGAGCCAGAGGGTGTAGTCGGCGCTGCATACATCGAGGGCGAGCTGCTTGGTTTTGACATAGCCGCGCCAGTGGGTTTCGATGAGCAGGACTTCGCAGGCATCGTCGCCCCCCCACTGCCTGCATGCGTTCACAAGGTCCATCGTGGTGTCGGTGGAGCCGGAATCGACGACGACGAGCTGGTTGGCGAGGCCGCGGACGGAGTTGAGGACGCGGCCCATGGTGCGTTCGTTGTTGCGGCACGGGATCATCACGCTGAGCGTGGGCGTATGGTGAGGTGGAGCGGGCGATTGGGGCATCGCTCATAGAATAGCGTACGAAGCGGTATCGGAGCGGGGCATGGGCAACACGAACATCAAGAGCGTGCGGGTGATCCGGTATTCGCCAGACGGCGGTTACGCCGCCATCGAATGGCTGCGCGCGTTTCAGGGCGTAGAGATCCCCCACGCGATCAGCGACGGCGATACTTGGCGGATCGGGGTGCAGATCACCAAAAAGCGTGTGATCGATGTGATCCTGCGGATCGAGAAACTCGACGGGTTCATGGGTCTGCTGCGGGGGCGGCTGGGGCGGACGCAATCGGACGGGCTGTATACGCATCCGAATCGCTGTCGGCAGATGATCAGCGGCGCCGGGCGGCCACTGGCGCTGCTGGGGGCCAAGCATCTGGGAGATCCGGTGCGGATTCTGGTGTGCGCCGCACAGGATTGACTTGCGCGATGGCCCCGGTCGCGGTATGATGCGTGTTGTGCTATGAACCGGATGCTGATCACAACCTGTGCGATGATCGCAATGATCGCGATAATCGCGGTATTCAGCCCGCCCCTGGTTGCTGAGCCCAACGCGCCGGCATTCGTGCACGAGATCACCAAGTCATACACGACCAAGACCATACATGGCTTCACGGTCCGCGTCTCTGCGGCGGCGATGGCGCACCCGGACACAACCAATCCGGCGCTGGAGCTGCTTGAGGCGGAGCTGGCGGAAGCCATTGAACTCACGCCGGAGCACACACATGCAGCGCTGCGAAAAGTGGTGTTCTGGGTTGAACATAACGCACCCGAACATGCGTGCGCTTGTTATCACCCGAGCGCGGTGTGGCTGCTGCAGAACGGGTTTAACCCCGACAAAGCGCGTGGAATCGAGATCGCGAACCCGAAAAACTTCGTGGAATGGACCAAGCGAGACCAGCCGCTGATGGTGCTGCACGAGTTGGCGCACGCGTATCACCATGCGGTGCTGGGCTACGAGCACCCGCTGATCTCGTCGAGCTTTGAGAAGGCAAAGGCGGGCGGCAAGTACGAATCCGTGATGCATGTCTCGGGCAATCCGCGCAGACATTACGCGCTGAGCAACGACCGAGAGTATTTCGCAGAGCTGACCGAGTCGTACTTCGGGAAGAACGACTTTGAGCCGTTCACACGCGATGAGCTCAAGACATTCGACCCCAACGGCTACGCTATGATTGAAAAACTCTGGTGGTGGCGCGGCGAGAAGGACGAGTGAAGAATCAACGCATGCCCAGCAACGCCAAGAAGCCCGACCTGACGCACACCCACCCCGAGACCGGCGTCACCGCCAGCGTACGCATCGGTGACTGCCGCGAGAAGCTGCTCGAGTTCGATGAAGTCAAAGACAAACAGGTCGATCTGGTCTTCGCCGATCCGCCGTTCAACTGGGCCCGCGATTACGACCGCCACAAAGCGGGCGAAGCATGGGACGACGCGGCGATGTCGCGCGAGCAGTACCTCTCGTTCACTGAAGAATGGCTCAACATCTGCGCCGACGCCCTCAAGCCCACCGGCTCGATGTGGGTCAACATCCCCGACGACAGCGCCGCCGAGATCGTCGTGCATCTCAAAAAAATCGGCATGCACATGGTCAACTGGTGCGTCTGGCACTACCGCTTCGGCCAGAACACCACCGGCAGGTTCATCAACTCCAAGGTCCACGCCCTGTATTTCAGCAAGGACCAGCACCGGCGCACATGGAACCCCGAACCGGTCCTGGAGGTCTCCGACCGGCGTGCAATCTACGGCGACGCGCGCACCGAATCCAAAAAAGACGGCATGCCCGCGGGCATGCGCCTGCCGATGGATGTCTGGTACGGGCAATACTGGGGACGCGTCCAAGGCAACAACAAGGAACGCCGCGCCAAGCACGACAACCAGCTCCCCGAAACCTACCTGCACCGCGTGATCGCGTGCAGCTCCAACCCCGGCGATACCGTCCTCGACCCGTTCCTGGGCTCGGGGACCACCGGCGTTGTGGCCCACGCGATGGGGCGACACTTCATCGGCACCGAGTACAGCCGCGCAAACGCAGAGATGGCCTTCGAGCGGATCCAAGCCGGCCCGGTGCGCGATCTGGAATCACTCGGCGGCGGATCGACAGCAATCTTCAAGCAGCGCGTCAAACCCCGCGTGCCGCGCACTGCAAAGGCCGATGCGCACGAATAGCGCATTTCAGCGATCTGCTATTCTTCGCAATCCACGGCAAGAACAAATGCATGTTCGAACACACGAAGAAAGGTGACTGAACGCTTAGTGCAGTAGTCCAGATCTATTCGATCACCCGCGACGGCGTCCATGGGCGGGATTACTGAGCTGGCGCAGCACTCGCTCAACAAGCCGTGGCTGGTTATCGATCAGTCGCGTTCTTGACGAGCACCGCCGTGCCCGATTTGTCGGGGATCATCACCAGCCGCTCTGGCTTGTCGGCGAGGAACTCGTCCACGCCCTGCTTCACGCCCGGCCACACCCGCCCGTGGTAGTCGTGCAGGATCATCACCCCGCCGGGCTCAAGCCGATCATAAAAGAACTCGCACGCGGCCTTCATCGGTTTGTAGAGGTCCATGTCCAGGTGCACCAGCGCGAAGCGTTGGTCATCGGGCACCATCGAGGCCGTCTCGGGGAAGTAGCCGGGGCAGTAGTGGATGTCGGGCTCGTCGCCGACGAAGGCGCGGACCTCGTCGAGCGAGCAGTTGAAGAGCCCGACGGGGCCGCCGGGTTCCAGGTCGCGCTGGTCGAGCCCGGCGAATGTATCGAACAGGTAGAGCGGGCGCTGGGGCATGAGGATGCGCAGGCACCTTGCGGACGCGCCGCGAAAGACGCCCAGCTCGGCCACCGCGCCGGGGACCTGGCGCTGCAGGATGTCCTCGGAGGTGGAGATCAGGAAGTAGAGCCGCGCCCAGTCGCCCCGGTTGTTGCTGGCTCGGCCCACATGCCACGCCCGACGCAGGGCGTTGAACTTGGTGCGGTCATACGACTGCATGAAGCTGGGGCGGTGCGAGAGGTAGTACCCGCCGCCACATCGGTTGTGGATCGGCATCAGGGCGTAGACCACGAAGTGGCGGTGGAACTTGCGGAGCGTCTTGAGCAGCATGCCCGGAGTATATCGCCGCGTGGGCGGCCGGTGCCCGCTTTTTAGCGGCGTGGGTTGCGGGGGGTGCCCTTGAGGCCGCCGGGGCGGTTCACCACACGCGGGCCATTGATCGATGCTGGCTTGATCGGGTGCACGCCCGTCTCGTCGTTCTCGTCCTTTTCATCTCGCGATTCGTGCTCATCGGATGCGGGATCTTGCGTGTCCGCACTGTCTGCGACTTGGGCATGATCCGCATCGCTGTGGGAGCGATACTGGTCATCACGTGGCGGGCGATGGTCCTGAATCGCCTGCTCACGATCCATCGTGTCCATGTCTGCCATATCAACCCGCGCAAACAGCAGGCGCCCCGCGGCGGTCTGCATCGAGCTGGTGATCACCAGCTCACGCGTCTCGCCGATGTAGGGGTAGCCATCCTCGGCGACGACCATCGTGCCGTCCTCAAGATAGCCCACGGCTTGCCCGTGCTGCTCGCCGGGCTTGATCAGCTCGACATTGATCATCTTGCCCGGGATCACCACCGGCTTGAGTGCGTTGGCCAGGTCGTTGATGCTCAACACCCGGATTTTCTGGATCGTTGCGATGCGCACCAGCGCCATATCGAGCGTCACCATCATGCCCGGCATGCTTCCGCACAGCTCGACCAGCGCCAGGTCGACACCCTTCTTCTGGGTCGGGGTGTTGTCGATCACGACATCGACGCCGCTCATACGCTGCAGCTTGTTGGCAATATCCAGACCGCGCCGTCCCTTATTGCGTTTCATGCGGTCGCGCGAGTCGGCGAGCAACTGCAGCTCCTCGATCACAATCTCAGGGATCACGACCGATTGCTGGATGAGGCCCGACGCCGCGATATCGGCGATCCGGGCGTCGATGAGCGCCGAGGTGTCGAGCACCAGCGGGAGCGGCCCACGCATCTGCTTGGCAAACTCGACATAGGGGATCACGAGCCGGAACTCGTCCTGGGTCTGCAGCACCATCGTGATGCCCAGGTAGGACAGCGACACGCCCAGCAGCACCTTGATCGCGGTGATGAACGAGCCGGCCTGGATGTCCCAGGTCTGCACCACCAGGTCGATCACCGTTGAGAACACCCATGCGGTCATGAGTCCGGCCATCAGCCCGAAGACCACGCCCGAGATCAGGGAGATCTTCTTGCGGGGGGTGAGCAGGTCGATCGCCAGAAACACTCCCGCGAGAACCAGCGCCGTGAGCACGGGGATCCACCAGTTTTTGGCGAATCCCTTCTCCAGCTCGTCGGAGTTGAAACTGATGCTCAGCACATATAGGAGCACCACGATGAGCATCAGGGCGACAAAGCCGACCCGGATGAACCGGACAAGCATTCTTTTATTGGCGTCTTCATAATCACGCAACATCTCAGGTACCTCTTGTCACGCGGTTGTAGCTTTGGATAGACGAGCATCGCTGCTCTGGAACTGTTTGCATTTCTGCGATCACGGATCAGTGTAGCCGATATCATCATTCTGATCGCCCAAAAGCCGGGCAAACAAACCGATTGCACCCCCCACTTTTCGCCCAGGGAGGACCATGAAGACCGATAGCCAAGAGCCAAACCAGTCCCGATTTATCAACCGGGATGTGTCGTGGCTCGAGTTCAACCGTCGAGTCTTGGCCCAAGCATTCGACGACCGCACCCCGCTGCTCGAACGGGTGAAGTTCATCGGGATATTCGCATCGAATCTCGATGAGTTCTTCATGAAGCGGATCGGACTGCTCAAATCCCGCCACAAGCAGCACATTCCCCATTCTCCCAACCGCCCCGACGAGCAGCCGCCCATGCAGACCCTTCAGGCCAGCTGCGACATGATCCGTGAGATGGAGCGTGAGCTGGCCGAGAACCTCTCATCCTCGCTGTTCCCGGATCTCGCGGCCCAGGGCATCGAGATCATCACCTACGACCAGCTGGGCAAGAAGACCCGCAAGGCCGTCGACGACTGGTTCAACACCGCGGTCTTCCCGATCCTCACCCCGCTGGCCGTGGACCCCGGGCACCGGTTCCCATTTATCTCGAATCTGTCGACCAACCTTGGGCTGCTGGTCGAGCCCAAGAACGCTGGCACCATGAGCGACGAGCCCCGGTTCGCGCGCATCAAGGTGCCCGCCGTGCTCCCGCACTACATCCGTGTCGATACGCTCCGCCAGAGCGAGCACGCCGTCAAAGACCCCACGCCCGAATCACCCGCCCGCTATGTGCTGCTCGAAGAGATCATCATCAACAACCTCGATGATCTCTTCCCCGGCATGCGGGTGCTCGAGGTGCTCCCCTTCCGGCTCACCCGCAGCGCCGCGGTCGAACTCGACGACGAGGATGTCGAGGATCTGCTCGAGCATGTCGAAGAGGAGCTCCGCATGCGCCGGTTCGCCAATGCCGTCCGAATCCAGACCCCGCCCAACCCGTCGCAGCGCATCCTGGACTTCCTGATCGACGAACTGGGGCTCAGCAGCGAGGACCACTTCGCCCGACCCGGCCCCATGGCGTGCATCGACCTCTTCGAGATCGCCGCGATCGATCGGGCCGATCTGCAGACCGTGCCCTGGAAGCCCGTCCGCCCGCCGGCCCTGGCCGACCCGGAAGCCGATATCTTCGCCAAGATCCGTGAGCGAGACATCCTCGTGCACCACCCCTACGAGTCCTTTTCGGATTCGGTTGTGCGGTTTATCTCCTCGGCTGCCGTCGACCCCGAGGTGCTCGCGATCAAGCTCACGCTCTATCGCACCAGCCAGGACTCGCCGTTCGTGGATTCGCTCGTGCGTGCCGCCGAAGAGGGCAAGCAGGTCGCCTGTCTGGTCGAGCTGCGTGCCCGCTTCGACGAGGAAAAGAATGTGACCTTCGCGCGTCAGCTCGAGGCCGCGGGCGTGCATGTGGCCTACGGCGTGCTGGGGCTCAAAACCCACTCAAAGTGCTCGCTTGTGGTTCGGCGCGAGAAGATCCAGGGCAACTGGGGCCTGCGGACCTACGCCCATCTGGGCACGGGCAACTACCACCCCAAGACCGCCCAGCTCTACACCGATCTGGGCCTGCTGACCGCCGACGAGCAGATCACCAGCGATGTCGTCCGCCTGTTCAACATGATCACCGGGCTCAGCAGCGGTCAGCACTACGACCGGCTTGTGGTCGCCCCAGACCACATGCGCAACCGGTTCATCGCGCTCATCGATCAGGAGATCACCAACGCCAGGAAGGGCAAGCACGCCCATGTCTACGCCAAAATGAATTCCATGGAAGACCGGATGATCACCGAGAAGCTCTACGAGGCATCCCAAGCCGGGGTCCGGGTCGATCTGGTCGTGCGCGGTTTCTGCTGCCTGCGTCCGGGCATCCCGGGCCTGAGCGAGAACATCACCGTCCGGTCGATCATTGGCCGCTTTCTCGAGCATTCACGGATCTATGTCTTTGCCAACGGCAGCAAGGACCCGCTCGATCACCTCTATTACATCAGCTCTGCCGACTGGATGTATCGCAATCTCTCCAACCGGGTCGAGGCGGCCTGCCCGATCCTCGATTCCGATGCACGCCGACGGCTCTGGGAGCTGGTCGAGATCACCCTGCGTGACCGACGCAAGGCGTGGCTCATGCAGCCCGACGGCAGCTATACCCAGCTCGAATGTCCAAAGAACGCCGATCTCGATTCGCCAGAGCAGCTGGGCACCTTTGAGTCGCTCATGCGCAGCGCCAACGGGACACGCATCTTCGGCTGATCCCCGATCGCACAAGCGGGCCCTCAGGCGCGTACCATGTTCATTATGCGCTCAGATATCGTCATCACCGGGCTCGGCCCTGTTAACGCTCTCGGGCTCGGCCCCGAAGCGTTCTGGAGTTCGCTGTGCGGGGCACAAACAGGAGTTGCGCCGATCGAGTCGTTCGATCCGACCGGCTTTCGGGTCCAGATCGCCGGCGAGGTGCGCGACGCCAACATCCGTGATTTCGTGCCCAAGTCGTACCGCAAAGCAACCAAGGTGATGGCGCGTGACACCGAGCTGGCCGTCATCGCCGCCAAGTTTGCCGCCGACGACGCAGGCCTCACCACACGCGGCAGCGAAGACGATGCCCAAGGATTCAGGATCAACCCCGCCCGCACGGGCTGCCAGATCGGCGCGGGGCTGATCGCGGCGGACACCGAAGAGCTCGCCCGGGCCGTCGTCAGCGCCAAGGACGAGCACAACGAGTTCTCGATGACCAAATGGGGCACCGTGGGCGAGGGTGAATCGGGGATGAACAACCTGCCCCCGCTCTGGCTGCTCAAATACCTGCCCAACATGCTCGCGTGCCATGTCACCATCATCCATGGGCTCGAAGGGCCGTCGAACACCATCATGGGTGCTGAGGCCAGCGCCATCCTCTCGATCGGCGAGAGCGCCCGCGTGATCGAGCGCGGCAGCGCCGACATCTGTTTCACCGGGGGCGCCGAGTCACGGATCAACCACCTCGGGCTCATCCGCTGGGACTACGCGGGCCGGGTTGCCCACGCGGACCGCGGCGCAGACCCCAAAGCGGTGTGTCGCCCCTATGACCCCCAATCCGCGGGCGGGCTCATCGGCGAAGGCGGGGGGATGCTCGTCATCGAAGCCGCCCAGCACGCGCTCGCTCGCGATGCCCGCGCCTACGCCAGGATCACCGGCTTCGGAGCAGCGCAGAGCCCACGCCCATACATCCCGGCCATCAACTCCATGCGCCAGCACGACCCGGTCGACCGAGGACTCGCGGCCAGCATCACCAACGCGCTGCGTGACGCGGGGATCACGCCCGCCCAGCTCGATGCTGTTTTCACGCTGGGCCTCGGGCAGCCCGAGCTTGATCGCATGGAACTCGCCGCCCTCGACCACGCTCTGGGCGAGCACGCATCAACACTGCCCATCGCATCCATCGCCCACCTGACGGGTAACACCATGGCCGGTCAAGCCGGGCTGATGGCCGCAGCCGCTGCGTTGTGTCTTCACCATGAGCAAATCCCTGAAGGAATCATCACCCGCAACGCCACGAGCGCCGCGACCCCAAAGCGCGTGCTGGTGTGCACCTCGTCGCTGGGCGGGCAAGCGGGCGCCCTGGTGCTTGAGAACGCATCGTGAATCGAGCGTGTATAACTTTCTGTCGGTCATTCATGATTCAACCGAATCGTTCCCCTTATACTTCGAGTATATTTGAGTAAGTTAATTGCTTTGAGGAGTTATTGATGCACGAGCAAAATCATCACGCGCGAAGCCGCCGATCCACACCGCTTTCCGAGCTGGATCCCGCATTGACAGAGATCAGCCGGCGAGTCATCGGCTGTGCGATCGAAACCCATAAAGAACTCGGCCCGGGCTACCCGCTTGAGATCTATCAAAAAGCATTCATTCATGAGCTCAAACATGAGGAGATCTCATATCAGCTTGACAAGTCGTTCCCCGTCGAGTTCGACGGCGAAGAGATCGGACAAGTCGTCGCCGACATGTTCGTTGGCGATCGCTTCCTGCTCAAGCTGCTCGCGGACAACAACGAGGTCGACGGCGGACCACGCAACGAACTCCGCGCGACCCTGCGGGCCGCGGATCTCGAGCTGGGGCTCATCATCAACTTCGGGCAACGCCGTCTCAAGGACGGACTCGTCCGCGTGCTCAACCCAGACGCGCTCCGCAACGATGACGATGACGATGACTACGATGACGAAGACGAGCGTGAGTACGCCAAAACCGGCGAGGAGTAAACCGTGACGCACCAAGGTGATCAACGCACTCAGGCCACGCAGGGCAAGCGGGTCGTGATCACCGGCATGGGCTGGGTCACCCCGCTGGGGCACGACATTGAAGACGCCTGGGCCAGACTGCTCGATGCACACAGCGCAGTCGGCCCCGTCACCCGCTTTGATGCTTCAACCTGCTCGACAAACTTCGCGGCTGAGGTCAAGGGCTTCGACCTGCGCACCCTGATCGGGCAGCGGGCCGATGCACACAGCGACGCCGGGCTCTCGACGCAGTTCGCCCTCGCGGCGACCGATGCCGCCTGGCGCATGGCCGGGATGGACACCAGCCCGCCCGACCTGACCCGGACTGGCATCTATCTGGGGGCGGGCGAAGGGGTGCTCGATTACGATCCTTATATGGCCGCCAATATCGCGGGCTACGACGCCGAGTCGCGATCGCTGCAGAGCGAGCCCTGGGCCGACGCCGCCTACGCCGGACTCGCGGCGACCCCCGAGGTCGAGCAGGAACCCCAGCTCACCTCGACCCACATCGCCTACGAGCTGGGCACGATGGGGCCGACGCTCAACTGCATGACGGCCTGCGCCGCCTCGACCCAGGCGATCGGCGAGGCCTTCGAGATCATCCGGCGCGGCGATGCCGACGCCATGATCGCGGGCGGGTGCCACTCCATGATCCATCCGCTGGGCATGACCGGCTTCATGCGCCTCACCGCCATGAGCACCCGGCGCGACGACCCCCAGACCGCATCACGACCGTTCGACAAGTCCCGCGAGGGCTTCGTCATGGGCGAGGGCGCGGGCATCGTCATCCTCGAATCGCTTGAATCGGCCCAGGCCCGCGGCGCGAAGATACTGTGCGAGGTCGCCGGGTTTGGTTCCACCGCCGATGCCTACCGCATCACCGACATCCACCCTGATGGCAAGGGCGGGGCGGGCGCTATGGCTGGGGCGCTCAAACAAGCCGGGATCGACCCACACGGGGCCGACGACTCCGGCCGCCCGCTGGTCCACTACATCTCCGCCCACGGCACCGGCACCCAGGAAAACGATAAAACCGAGTCCGCGGGTGTCCGATCGGTGTTCGGCGAGCATGCGGCGCAGGTCCCGTTCTCGTCGATCAAGTCGATGATGGGGCACCTGATCCAAGCCGCGGGTGCGGTCGAGCTGATCACCTGCATCCAGGCCATCCGCACCGGCATCATCCCGCCCACGGGCAACCTGCATGATGTCGATCCGGTCTGCGGGCTCGACCATGTGCCCCTCGAACCGCGTGACGAGAACGCCCGCGGGGGTGTGGATGTCTGCCTGTCCAACTCCTTCGGCTTCGGCGGCCAGAACGACACGATCTGCATCCGCAAGTTCCGGGAGTGACCCACTCCGGGTGCCACTACTCGCCGTCTTCGGCGCAGTAGTGCTCTTGGAAAGTTCTGAAGACACTACTGCGCGGCAAGCCGCGAGTAGTGGCACCCAGATACCAACTCATCACCCCGCCGCTGGTCGCTGGCTTTGCTGCTGGTGCACATCCTTCATGGTGCGCCCGGAGATATCGCCGGCCATGGTGCCCCACGACGGGTCCCAATCGAACGCTTCGGGTGTGCAGCACGCGACGCTGCGCCCGTCTCCGATCGTGCCCAGTGCGCTGCGCCCGCTCACGCATCCTTCGACGAAGCGGGCCTCGAACAGCTCGCGCATCCAGTACATCTCCTTGTTTGTTGGGGTGAGCTCGGGGAAGCGCTGGCTGGCCCGGCTCATCTGCTCATCGCTGACATGCACCGCCGCGCGGTCCTGGAGCGCATCGACCCAGCCGTAGCCAACGCCATCGCTGAACTGCTCCTTCTGCCGGTGCAGGATCGAATCGGGGAGCCAGTCGCCGTCCATAAACGCCTCACGCAGCAGCGCCTTCTCGACGCCGGACCACATCCCATCGCGCGGGATCATGCGGTCTCGCGGGTCGATGTTCATCGCGTGGTCGATCAGTGCACGGTCAAGCAGCGGGAAGCGCAGCTCGAGCCCCGAGGCCATCGGTGCCTTGTTGGCCCGCATGACATCGTACTGATGCAGACGGGTGACTTTGCGGACGGTTTCGTCGTGGAACGCCTCGGGCGAGGGGGCCTTGTGGAAGTAGAGGTAGCCGCCGAAAACCTCGTCGGCGCCCTCACCGCTGAGCACCATCTTGAACCCCGAGGCCCGCACGCACTGGCCGAGCAGGTAGGTGGGCACGCCGGTGCGGATCTGCTGATCGCTCTCGAGATGATCGACGACCTTGGGCAGCGCCGCCATCGCTTCCTCGATGGTGAAGCGGTACTCGTGGTGGATCGAGCCGATGTGGTGGGCCACCTCGCGGGCCTTGAGCAGGTCGGGCGAATCGTCGAGCCCGATCGAGAAGGTATGGATGGGCTTGCCGGTGCGCTGACGATGCAAACGCGCCGAGATCGAGGCGACCAGCGATGAATCGAGCCCGCCCGAGAGCAGCACGCCCCAGGGCGCATCGCTGCGGATGCGCTTGGCGACCGCGTCGATCAGCAGGGCGCGGATCTGCCCCGGGCTTCCCTCGAAACCCGAGGCCGATCGCACCCAGCTCGGGTCGTACCAACGCACGCACCGAACCCCCGTTTGATCGCGCACCCACGCCGTGCCCGGCTGCACCAACTCGACCCGCTGGCAGTCGTGCACCAAGGCCTTCATCTCCGAGGCGAACCAGATCGTGCCGTTCTCGTGCCAGCCGATGTACATCGGGCAGATGCCGACATGGTCGCGCCCCGCGATCCAGTGCCCGCTGCGCGGATCGACATGTACAATCGCGAACTGCCCGTCGAGCATGGCCAAGCCCTCGGCACCGAAACGCTCGAGCACCGGGCCGATCGCCTTGCTGTCGGCGGCGCACACCGGGGTGATCCCGAGATCCTCGATCAGCTCGTCGGCGTTGTAGATCTCCGAGTTGCTCACCCAGGCGCTGCGCCCGTCATCGAGGGGCTGGAGCCCGTCGTGCGGGGCCATGATCGAAAGACGCCGATGTCCCAGCCAGGCCCCCTTGCCGCGCCAAACGCCCCGCTGGTCCGGGCCGCGATGGGCCAGCAGGTCGAGCAGCTCGTTGCCCCGCATGGCCAGATGGGCCGACTGTCCCGCCGATTGTTCTGTCTCAAGGATGCTCAGAAATCCGCACATATCTCGCTCCACATCTCAGTTCTGCTGGTTTCTCGCGTCCGGCTCAGGCGGGGCGTTGATCTCGAACGCCGAGATAAAAAAAGCCCCGCCAGATGACGGGGCTCTTGGTTCGTTGGTTGTTGCACTCAGACACTCAACGCGTACCAGACACCCCGCCAATGAGATTGGCGTAATTGAGGGTGTTGGTATTGACGCAAAGACGTGTCATGGGATGCATCATACAAATCTTCGGCTCGCGCACAACCCCTGTTTCGCCACATCGCATTGATTTTCATCGAGCTCGAATAACCCGGTCATTATCGGGCCTGCCCAGATCGCCCAATTTTCGCCGGATTTCGGCCATCTGGTCGATAGATTGGGCATGTCCAAGCTGAGCATGATCCAGGGCACCATCACCGGGCTGGCCGTCGTCGGCGCAGCGGTCATCGTCGGGGTGGTCGGGCTGCGATTCGCGCGGGCCGATGCCGCCAACAGCGTCTATCAGTCGCGTCTGCGTGCGCTGAGCACCGATTACGAATCGCTTCGATCGCAATACAACACCGCCGTGCGCCAGACCGCCGTGACCGAGCTGGTTGTCAAGGACCGCAGCGTGACGGTGCAGGTCCGCACGATCGAGGGGGCCGTGGAGACGATCAAGACCAGCGCGGATGCGGATAAAGAGGTCTATGTCGACTTCGCCCTGATCGAGGGGCGGCTCTGGATCCGGCGTGTATTCGACGCGGACACCCCGCCGTCACTGGCCACCGTGATCAACCCCAAGCTGGCGGTCGTGAACTGGGACGCCCAGAACGCAGTGGTCGGCCAAGCGGTGTATCGCCAACTCGGCGAGGGGCGATGGGTGGTCAACACCTCGGGTGATGGCGCGTTGGCGCTGACCCGGGTTCCTGAGGACCAGATCGTGATCCTCTCACCGCCACCGGAGATCGGGGCGTTCGACGAGATCCAGTCGGAGGTTGACGAGGAGATCGAGAAGGTCAACTGGCGCGACATCTTCTCGGCGGTGATGGGCAACTGAGCCCCGTTATCTCGAGATTACTCGTTCTTTGACAAATCCACGCGCGTCACGCCCAGGATCTTGAGCGTGTGCCGGTCTTGCACATACACAATCACCGATGCGTGCTCGCGCTGGACATCTTTGGGCACCGATAGATCGATCTTGACCGAATCGCCCGAGAGCTCGACCGTGTCAAACTCACGCACCACATTGTCGTGCTTGAGTGTTCTGCCCTTGTTCTCGCCGCGTGTGGGCTTCTGGGAGAGGTCCCGCTCGACCAGCGCCGCGATGACATCCCAGTCGCGGTGCAGTAGCTCGACGCCCACCTTGACCTCGGCCTGCACCCGCAGCTCGTCAGCGCCCGCGCGGCTCACGCTCGCTACCACCTCGACGGGCGCATCACGCTTGAGCGCCTTGTCGATCTCCTTCTCGGCCTCGCCCTTGTTGGAGCCCACAAACCCGACCGCGCCGTTCACGACCATCTGAGGCGTGTACGCCGTGCGTGCCCGCCACTGCTGGGCGTACGCGCTCTGGCGGGCCGTGGCCTCGGCGCTCGAGTAGGGGTCCTTCCAGCCCAGGCGATCCCAATAGTCCACATGGTAACTGAGCACGAACAGGTTGCGCCCGTCGCCCTCGGCCTCCTCGACCAGCTCGCTCGCGAGTTTGTCCGCCGGCGGGCAGCTTGAGCAGCCCTCGCTGGTGAACAGCTCAATGAGTGCGAAGGGCTCCGCCGCCTTCAGCGCGGGGGTCATGAGCAGGGGGAGCAGCGCTGCCGTTAGTGTTCGTGTGTATCGCATACTTTTCTCAACCCTTCCCGATGCCTGGCTATTCCAATTCCACCCAATCAGCCCTGCCCATGCTTCCAGAGGCACCAGTAATGCACGGCCGCCGCGTGCCAGACGATGTGCCGGTGCATCACGCCCATCATCATTGCAAACGACAGGTCTTCACCGTGGTGTACATCGCCCACACGCTCTGGGTTCGCCCGGCACCAGGCCGCGAATCGCCCCGCGTCCTCTCGCAGCATCTCAACATTCGCCGCCAGCCCTTGGGGCCTGTCTGGCCAGCTCTCGATCTCTGCAAGTCCCATGAACGCCTTCGCGTGGATGCGGAACACCTCACACAAATGCAGCAGGTGCCACGCCCCACTGCCCACCGTCTCGGGGTCACCCATAGTCTCGTACGGGTGTTTCTCGATCGTCATCCGTAGCGATTCGTACGGCTCGTCGATCGTCATCAGCACCTGCTCGACCAATACCTCAACTCGTGCCGTATGCTCGTTCATACTGCGAGTCTACCACATCACGGGGTCGTCACGCCGTACCCCGCGCTGAAGACCTCAACCGGGTCGCCGACGCCCAGCGGGAGACCCGAAGCGTTCCACACCACGATCATCACCATCCAGACCAGCGTAAACGCGATGGTGTAGGGGAGCATCATGGCAATCAGCGTACCGATGCCGGCCTTGGGCGCGTACTTCTGCACATACATCAGCACGATGACCAGGTACGGATTGAGCGGCGTGATGATGTTCGTCGTCGAGTCGCCGATGCGGTAGGCCGTCTGGGTCAGCTCCGGACGGATGCCGATCAGCATGAACATGGGCACAAAGATCGGCGCGAAGAGCGCATACTTGGCGCTCATCGATCCAACAAACAGGTTGAACACCATCGTCACCAGAATGAACGCGATGAGCAGCGCACCCGCGCCGAACTGCTGGTTGAACAGCCACTCGCCGCCCGAGAACGCCAGCATGCGCCCAAGCCCGGACTCATCAAACGCCGAGACGAACTGCCCCGCAAAGAACGCGAGCACGATGATTGGCGCCATGCCCG
The DNA here is from genome assembly GCA_965283805.1 of Phycisphaerales bacterium UBA1924. Taxonomy (GTDB): domain Bacteria; phylum Planctomycetota; class Phycisphaerae; order Phycisphaerales; family UBA1924; genus UBA1924. The sequence continues at coordinate 2,075,953 of CBDIPV010000001.1, forward strand.
CCATCGATTCAACCATCGTCCTGGCGGCGTCCTTGGTCGATTTGATGTTGCCGACCACCGCGCCGTACACACAGGCGGGCAGGATGGTCAGAATAAACATCAGCGGCACAATCACCGCGACCCAGCGGGGGAACGGACCGTCGGTGCCGTACAGCGGCGAGCCCTTCCAGAACACCAGCAGCGCCGTGAACGCGAGCCCGATTCCGAATGTGATGCCCGCCCAGACCAGCCCCCTGAACTCCTCGGGCTTGAGCTTCCCGTGACCGTCGAGCGTCGAGGCATGCGCCGGGTCGGGCCCACCATCTTCTGGCGACTTGGCGGCAAGTCGCTTTTCAACGAATACCGCGGTGACCGCCCAGCCCACAAATGTCAGCACAATCGTCGAGACGGCCATGAAGTACCATGCCGCGGTCGCCGCGACCGCGCGGTCGGCATCGATCGTCTGGGCCGCACTCTGAGACAGGTTGCTCATCAGCGGCTCGAGACTCGTAATGAGCAGGTTCGCGTTGAACCCGGCCGCGACCCCAGCGAAGACCGCCGCGATCCCCGCCAAGGGCGAGCGACCCACCGCCAGGTACGCCAGCGCCGCCAGCGGCGGGAGCACCACATACCCCGCGTCTGAGCCCAGCGAACTCATAATGCCCAGAAAGATCATCGCCGGCGTCAGCAGCATGCCCGGCACGCGCGACAACGCCGCACGCAGCAATGCCGAAATCAGACCGACACGTTCCATCGGCCCGATACCAAGCATGCCCAGCAGCACCACACCCAGCGGCGCAAAGCCAAGGAAGTTGGCTTCCATGCTCGCGAGCAGCCAGTAGATACCCTCGCTGGTCAGCAGCGAGCGGGCAAACATCACATTCCCGTTGGACACCAGCATTGGCGGGGTCTCCGGGTCATCGTCCGTGTCAACCGGAATCTTCTCAAACACCGCCCATCCGTGTTCGGCAACGTTGATCGGTGTCCCGTTCGAGTCGAGCACGGTCTCGCCCGTCGCATCGATCACGAGCCGCGCGCTGAGATTCGCAGCGTCGGCGTTGTCAACCACGATGCTCGCGGGCTCGAAGACCTCGCCGTCCTCGGTTTCACTGATACGCCCAATGACGCCCACCCGCTCGTCCACGCCGCCATTGGCGACATCAACCTTCCAGCGGACCTCGAACCCATCAGGCAGCGACGGGGCCGCGAGGTGGCTGGCCAGCAGCACCAGCACCAGCCCGATCAGGAACAGGAATGCCGGGTCGGGCAGTTTGTTGCCCAGCCACTCAACGCCGTTGAGGACTGAGGCCAGTATGCCCGCCTTGGGGGTTTCGGACGCGCTCGGTATGGGTTCGTTCGACATGCCGCCAGTGTCGCCGATCTGGGATGGATCCGCAACCCGCATCCGCAACTGATGAACCATCTTCCCCGACGGCTGGCGGCTGATCCCCGATGGCTTCCCCCCCTACACTACCGCTCAACCCAAAGGGACCAGAGAATGACTGCAAACGCCGAGCAAACCGAATCTTCCGTCAAATCCATGGACGACATCATGTCCCTGTGCAAACGGCGTGGGTTCATCTACCCCGCCAGCGAGATCTACGGCGGCGTCAACGGCTTCTGGGACTACGGCCCACTCGGTGCCCAGCTCAAGAAGAACCTGCGTGATGCATGGTGGACCGATGTGGTCATGAAGGGCTGCGACGGGCAGCTCGGCCCCAATGGCAAGCCCGTCGAGATCGTCCCGCTCGACTCATCGATCATCCAGAACCCCAAGGTCTGGGAGGCATCGGGGCATGTCGGCGGATTCAACGATCCAATGGTCGATTGCCGCGAGACCAAAGCCCGCTACCGAGCCGATCACCTGATGTGCATGGGCCAGAAGGGCGACAAAACCGGGCAGATTTACGCGTTCATCGAAAACGACGATAAGTCTTTCGAGAACGCGCTCAGGAAGCTCAGTAAGTACAAGAAGACCGAGCTCACAAAGGATGATGTCGATCTATGCCCACTGACGGACCTCTCCGCAGAGGAACTCCAGATCACCGTCGGCCCGGACGCCAAGGAAGTCGGAACGCTCACCGAACCCCGCGCGTTCAACCTCATGTTCAAAACCGTCCTCGGCGCGACTGGCAACATGGAAGACAACGCCGCCTACCTCCGACCCGAGACCGCCCAGGGTATCTTCATTAACTTCAAGAATGTCGTCGACACCACACGCGTCGCCGTCCCCTTCGGCATCGCCCAGACCGGCAAGGCGTTCCGCAACGAGGTGACCCCCCGCAACTTCACCTTTCGCAGCCGCGAGTTCGAGCAGATGGAGATCGAGTTCTTCTGTCATCCCGACGAAGCGAAGGACTGGTACATCTTCTGGCGCGACTGGCGGATGAGCTGGTGGCAGTCGCTGGGGCTCAAGGGTGACAACCTGATCCTGCGTGAGCACGATCGCGACGAGCTGGCCCACTACGCCAAAGAAGGCGCGGGCACCAGCGATATCGAGTACATGTTCCCCTTCACCGCGCCGGGCTTCGGCGAGCTTGAAGGCATCGCCGACCGGACCAACTTCGATCTCAAGCAGCATCAGGAGCACTCCAGGAAGAAGATGGAGTACCACGACACGACCCGCGGCGAGCCGCTGCCCAACGGGCAACCCAAGGGCGAGTGGTACCTGCCGCATGTCATCGAGCCCTCCGCCGGGCTCGATCGCGGCGTGCTCGCGCTGCTGTGCGAGGCCTACACCCCCGACCCCGACCGGGCCTCGGGCGTCTACATGAAGTTCCACCCGCGGATCGCGCCGATCAAGGCGGCGGTCTTCCCGCTGGTCAAAAAGGACGGCATGCCCGAGATCGCGGCGCCGTTAGCCGCCGAACTTCGCAAGCGATTCGGGCACCTGGGCACCATCGACTACGACGAGAAGCAATCCATCGGCAAGCGCTACGCCCGCATGGACGAGGCCGGCTGCCCGTTCTGTTTCACGATCGACAGCGATACGCTCAGCGACAAGACCGTCACCGTCCGCCACCGCGACACCCTCGATCAGGAACGCATCGCGATCGACAAGGTCGGCGACTTTCTGGCTGACAAGCTGGGGCTCTGAGCCGACCCGTTTGAACGGATGCGGCGTGATTGGGCTTTGCACGGGTGATCGGCTGGCCCCGCGCTTTGCAGCGCGTGTTTCGCTGTGTTTTCGCTCAGAACGCACCCGATTGCGTAGACGACACACCATTTCGCGAAACCCACGAGGTGGTTTCCCATAAAACTACACACCCAGCGTCTGCTGGGACTATCGCACGCGACCACAGGGGTGATTCAATGGGTATCGGCAAGGTTCTGACGATCAGCGTCATCGGCATCGGTGTTTTGGGTGCCATCGGGTTTGTGGTGTACAAATCCCCGGTCGGTCAGCGGTTCATCAATGCCAACAAGGACGACGAGATCGGGATGCCCGTGATCATGGAAGCGGTCAGCTTCGGCGACCTGGAGCGTACCGTCTCCGCGCCCGGCTCGATCGAGCCCAAACGACTGATCAATATCTCGTCGCAGGTCTCGGCCAGAGTCCTCGCCCTGCCGTTCGAAGAGGGCCAGCAGGTCAAAAAAGGTGATGTCGTCATCCGACTTGACCCCCAGGACCTCGTGGCCGCGCTCGATAGCGCCAAGGCCGGGCTTGCCGGGCAGGAAGCATCGCTGGGCGGCGCGGAAGCCGCGCTCATCAATGCGCGGCTCAGCTACGAACGCCTGCAACAACTCTACGAGACCGGAGACGCGACCAAGGCCGAACTCGACACGGCCGAGGCGTCGTTCCTGCAATCACAGTCGAACCGCCAGGTGCTCATCCACCAGATCGAGCAGGGACGAGCCCAGATCGAACGCGCTCAGACCGACCTCAACAACACCACCATCGCCTCCCCGATCGACGGCGTCATCACCGCGCTCAACACCGAAGAGGGCGAGACCGTCATCGTGGGCACCACCAACAACCCCGGCTCGATCATTATGGAGATCGCCGACCTCTCCCAGATGCTCCTCAAGGCACAAGTGGATGAGGCCAACATCGCACCCGTCGAGATCGGGCAGGACGCCAAGATTTATGTCAACGCCTACAGCGACCGCGAGTACGAGGGCAAAGTCCAGAAGATCGGGCTCAAGCGACAGGTCGGTACCGACGGCACCGGCACCTTCGAAGTCGAGATCCTCATGGACCTGCGCGAAGGCGAGACGCTCTACTCGGGGCTCAGCGCCTCGACCGATATCGTCGTTGAGCATTTTTATGACGCCATGATCGTGCCTTCTCAGGCCGTGGTCGATCGACGCATCGAAGAACTCCCCGAGGACATCAAAGTCGGCAACGAGCTGATCGATCTCAACAAGACCTTCACCCGCGTGGTCTATCGCGTGGTCGATGGCAAAACCGTGGCCACCCCCGTGAGCGTCGGCCCGTCCGATCTCACCCAAACGGTCATCACCCAGGGATTGAGCAAGGGCGACCTGATCGTCACCGGCCCGTTCCGTGTGCTGGTGGACCTGGCCCACGACAAGGCGGTGCGTGATCAGAACGCCGAGGATGAGAAGCAAGATCAAGCCCAGAGCGAAGCAGACGAAACGGCTGAAGGGGACCAGACGCAGGACGCTCCGTCTGCGGATCAAGATGCAGAATCCAGTCCTGAACCAGAAGCAGAGCCAGAAGCGGCTCCAGAAACAGAGCCAACGCCCCAAGCACAGGAAGTCAGCAGCGAGGAGCAGCCCTAAACATGCCTCCCGCGCAAGCCGACAACCCGATCATCCGCATCCGCAAGCTCAAGAAAATTTTCCGGGTTGGTGAAGAGCGCGTGCGCGCGCTCGACGGCGTCGACCTCGACATCTTCCCCAACGAGTTCGTCGCCATCATGGGCGCGTCGGGCTCGGGCAAATCCACGCTCATGAATATCCTGGGCTGTCTCGATAAGCCCACCAGCGGCCAATACATCCTCAACGGCCACCCGACCCACAAGATGGGCATGGGCCGCCTGGCGCAGGTGCGCAACGAGGAGATCGGATTCATCTTCCAGAGTTACGAGCTGCTCAACCGCTCGACCGCGCTGCGCAATGTCATGCTCCCGATGCTCTACTCCAAGCAGCACATCTTCAGCGCTCGCCGAAGGGCCAAAGACGCGCTCAAGCTCGTTGGGCTCGCGGACCGTATGAGCCATCGGCCCAACCAGCTCTCGGGCGGTCAGCGCCAGCGCGTGGCCATCGCCCGCGCCCTGGTCAACGAGCCGTCGATGATCTTGGCCGACGAACCAACAGGCAACCTCGATTCCAAGACCACCGTGGAGATCATCGACCTCTTCACCCAGCTGCACGAAGCGGGCCAGACCATTGTTGTGGTCACCCACGAGGAGGATGTCGCCGGGCATGCACGCCGCATCGTGCGGCTGCGCGACGGACGAATCATTTCGGATTATCCATCGCACGAGGACCCGATCCACCTCGACTGGGTGCAGCGGATGAGCGAGGGTCGTGCGCAGATCACCGAGGCCGAGCTGGAGATCAACGCCAAGGCCGACGCCGCCCGCAAAGCCCGCCTCGAAGCAGAAAAAGCGAATAAGCGATCGTTCTTCGCACGCAAGAACAAGCCCGAGACCGTCTCGGTTGAGCGCGAGGGCGAGTCATGAAGATCCTGCTCTCGCCCATCTTCTTCGTGCTGCGTCTGATCTGGCAGACGGTGTTCCTCGCGCTGGGCCAAGTCTGGGCGAACAAGATCCGGGCCATCCTCACCGCCCTCGGAATCATCATCGGCGTCGTTGGCGTGACCGGCGTGGGCACCATGCTCAACGCGATGGAAACCTTCGTGCTCGAGCAGTTCGAGGGTATCGGGGCCAAAAAGATGTGGGTCTGGGGGCAGGTCCCCGAATCCAAACGCACGGTCATGAGTTGGACCGACGCCAAGATGACGACCTATGAAGCGAACCTGATTCTTGAGAACGCATCCGAGATCGAGACGCTTACGCCGGGCTGCCGCACAAGTTGGGATGTTTCATACGGAAAGAAGGTCGAGCAGGGTGTCCGCGTCGCCGGGATCTGGCCCGCATGGCACGAGATCGAAGACCGGCAGGTACTCTTCGGTCGCCCCTTCAGCCGGATCGACGACGCCGAGAACCGCCAGGTCTGTCTCATCAACGAGCAGGGCATCGAGGAACTCAACCTCGACACCGATCCTGTGGGCGATTACATCATCGTTGATGGCCGCCGGTTTCTGATCATCGGCGTGGTCGAAACCAAAGAAGTCAGCCCCATGATGGGCGGGGGCGAGTCGCGCACCGAGATCTACATCCCGTTCTCGACGCACAAAATGATGAACCCATACACCTGGACCGACTTCACGCTCCAGATGGTCGACCCGGAAAAGGCCGAGGACGCCAAAGCGCAGATCCGCTTCATCTTGCGCAACCACCGCGGGCTCGACCCCGACGACGAGGACACCTTCGACATGTTCGTCGTGCAGAGCGCGATCGAGGACTTCAACAGCGTCGGCCAGGTCATCGCTTCGGTGTTCATTGGTGTCGTCGCCATCTCACTGTTCGTCGGCGGCATCGGCATCATGAACATCATGCTCGTCTCCGTCTCCGAACGCACACGCGAGATCGGGCTCCGCAAGGCCATGGGCGCTAAGCCGCCCGTCGTGCTCATGCAGTTCCTCGTTGAGGCCGTGGTCCTGTGCGTCACCGGGGGCATCATCGGCATCCTGTTTGTGCAGTTCCTCGTTGCCCTGTTCCCGCTCATCCCCAACATGCCCATCGAGGAAATATCGATCCCAGCATGGGCTATCGTCCTCTCACTCGGCTTCTCGGGCGGTGTCGGCATCGTCTTTGGCATGTTCCCCGCCATCAAGGCCTCCATGCTCAACCCCATCAATGCGCTGCGCCACGAGTGATCCACACGCACACCAGCACACAGACCGAGACAGACAGACCATGACACACACACGCACACTCGCTGTCTCCGCCGCCGCATCGCTGCTCGGGGCGCTCCCGCTGCTCGCCGGCGGGTGCATGTCCAACCCGTTTTCCAGCGACCCGCTCGACACCCTCACCATCGCCTCGCCCGAGCGCCTCCGCTCGATCAACGCGCTGGTGCTCGAGCGTCGCGAGTTCGAGCCCGGCAGCCAGCCCAGCCCCGAGCAATCGCTCCAGAACGCGCGCGATCGTTTCGCCGAGATCGAACGCATCGCGCTGCCCCTCGAAGACGCCCGGATCGCTGCGCTCGCCAACAACCTCAACCTCAGCGCCACCCTGATCGCCCCGACCATCGCCGCCGAGCAGGTCTCAGAAGAAGAGGCACGCTTTGAGGCCGTCTTCACGCTCAATGCCAGCGTACGCGACAACGACGACGCGACCGCAACCGCGCTCGAGGGCTCGCAGTCCACCCAGCGCTCCATCACCCCCGGCATCCGCATCCCCCTGCGCACCGGCGGCGAGCTCAATGTCTCGCTCCCGATCGGTCGTTTCGAGACCGACAACTCATTCTCGCTGCTCAACCCCGCCTACACCTCGGACCTCAACTTCTCGCTGAGCCACAACCTGCTCCGCGGCGCCGGGCGACGGGCCGCGACGCACTCGATCCGGATCGCGGAATACAACCGCCAGGTGAGCGAAGCCCAGACCAAGCTCGAAGTGATCCGCACACTCGCCGAGGTCGACCGCGCCTACTGGCGCTTGTACGCGGTCATCCGGGCGCTCGAGGTTGTCGAACAACAGTACAATGTCGCCGCCGCCCAGCTCGACCGCGCCGATCGGCGCGAGCAGGCGGGCTCGGGCACGCAGGTCGATATCGTGCGTGCCCAGTCGGGCGTCGCCGATCGCATCGAGCAGATCATCCGCGCGCAGAACGATGTCTCGCTCCAGGAACGCGCGTTCAAGGTGCTCCTCAACATTCCCGGGCTCAACGCCGATTCAGCCACCCACATCGAGCCCGCATCCCCGCCCGACCCGGTCGAATACCGCTTTGATCCCCAGCAGCTCTCCGCTGCAGCCGTCGAGAACCGTATGGACCTGCTTGAACTCGAGCTCAATCTCGCCCGCGACGCCGCCAACATCGCCTTCGCCGAGAACCAGGCACTCCCGCTCGTCGCCATGCAGTACACCTATGGCGTCAACGGCCTGGGCAGCACGCTCGACAACTCGGTGGACTCCCTGAGCCGCAACAACTTCGAATCATGGTCGGTCGGTCTCAACGCCGAGATCCCGCTGGGCAACGAGCAACGCAAGTCATCGCTCGCCCAGTCCATCCTTGCCCGACTCCAGACCCTGGCCACCCGCGACGCGCGTGAGCAGGCGATCACCCGCGAGGTCTACGACGCGATCGACCAGCTCAACAGCACCTGGAACCGCATCATCGCCGCCCGCCAGGCCGTCGAACTCAACGCCCGCGTGCTCGAAGCCGAGCAGCGCCAGTTCGATGTTGGCCGATCGACTACCACCGATGTGCTCGACGCGGATGCCAACCTCGCCAACGCGCGGCTCAGCGAAATCCAGGCCATCGTCGAATATCAGGTCGCCCAGATCGACCTCGCGTTCGCCACCGGCACGCTGCTGGGCCAGACCAAGGTCGATTGGATCCCCATCGACCCCAGAACCACCGACGATGGCGAGGCCCGCGCCCGCGAGGGTGTGACCCCCTACCGCCCCGGCTCGGGCATCATCGTGAAACCCTGAGCGCGCATCGCGTCGTGGGCATCGCCGAAAATCTGCACGATTTAATGCTGGCAAATCCATCGAGGTGAAGTACGCCCGATGGTGTGCCGATGTGCTGCCTGTCATGCAACGCCCAAGCAACAACCCGCAGAAGCCAGATCAACCCGATCAGATCATGCAGCAGCGCACACTCGGGCTGAGCGAACCCGAGGGTATCGCCGTCAGCGCCAGCGAGCTGATCGAGATGATCCGCAACGGCACCGGCCACGATCTCAACGAGCTTGTTCGACGCACGCTCGAAGATCGCCACGCCGCCTGATGCTTACGGGCACCCGCTCTGGAATAGCCCAAGAAACGCGCTGACATCGAAGAAATCGAATGCGCCGTCGCCGCTCAAATCCGCCTGCGGGTGCTGTTCGAGGAAGAGCGACAGGAAGCTTGACACATCGAAGAAGTTGAGCAGCCCGTCGCCGGTGAGGTCCGCGGGGCAGCTGCGGGCCGTGATTGTGTATCGCCCGGGCTTCACACCCACAAGATTGGTCACATCCCCGTTGGCCCACATAATCGTGATGTCCGCGTCGGGATCGCCGCCGATGCCCACATGCACGCTCAGCTCGCTCTGGCTCAGGTAGTTGCTCCCGCCATCGAGATAGCGCAGCTGGCTGGTGCTCGCCGATTCCAACTGCACACGGGTCCCAAAGCCGTTGGGCGCAAGCCCCGCCACCAACGAGGTATCGAGGTCGAGCGTGATCGCGTTGATGTCATCCCCGCTGAGATCGTTGCGGTAGTACGCGTGTTTTTCGCGTGTGTTGATCAGCACGATCTCCTGATCGCCGTCGCCGTCAAAGTCGCCGTGCACCACGCCCCGCCCTTGGCCCGCGTCGTCCATGCCGCACTGCGCCGCGATGTCGACAAAGTTGGCCGAGCCGTCGTTGAGGTACATGCGCGACGGGGTCATGTCCAAGCCCGCGCTGGTCATCCCGTTGGTCGCGAAGATATCCAGGTCGCCGTCGTGGTCGATATCCATCGACAGCGCGCCCCAGCCCCAATAGCCAAAGTTCACTCCGCGCGCCATCGACTCCTCAACAAAGACATGCGGCGTCGCGGTACCCATGTACAGCATGTTGCCCGTTCCCGATGGGTTGGGGATGCCGTCCGCACCGATCCGGCTTGTGACATACCAGTCAAAGACCCCGTCGTTGTTGTAGTCGCCAAAGGTGTTGCCCATGCCGTTGGTGTCCAGGCCGGTGCCGTTGGCGGGGGTGAGATTCGTGAAGCTCCCGTCGCCGTTGTTCCTGAAATATTTGGAGGTCTCAAAGTCGGCAACGAACAGCAGCTCGGGGTAGCGGTCGCCGTCCATATCCACAAACCGCGGTGCATATCCGCGCAGGCCCTGCACGCCGGTAATGTCGATATCGAGCGCCGTGAGCGTCACATCGGTGAATGTGCCGTCGCCGTTGTTGCGATAGAGCGAGCTGCCGCCGTACCACCCGGCGACCGCCAGATCCAGGTCCCCATCGAGGTCATAGTCACCAAACGCCGGGCTCATCGCATCGGCCAGGAAGCTGTTGTTCCCAGCGCCCACCCCCGCCGTCGCTGTCACATCGCTAAAGGTGCCGTTGCCGTTGTTGCGGTACAGCACGCTCCAGTCGTATTCATAGCTGTCCGCCGGCCCAAGCGAGGTCACCATGAGATCGAGCCAGCCGTCGTTGTCGTAGTCGCCCACCGCGACACCGCTGCCCTTGTGCACCCGATCGACGCCCCAAGCCGCGGCTTGATCGGTGAAGTTGCCCGTTCCATCGTTGATATACAGATGATCGACGCTGCCCGAGCCCCCGATGATGAACAGGTCGAGGTCTCCGTCGTTGTCAAAGTCACCGGCCGCGCCGCCGCCAGTAAAAAAATCAACGCCAGTCGTGGTCTCAAGACTCACATGCGGCGCGCCCAGACCCACCGCGTCGGTCTGGTTGGAAACCAGCGGCTCACCCGCGCTCAGCAAAACCGAACAGCACGCCACCAGCACCACGCCGACACGAAAGTCCGAGAACTTCAACATCGATTCCACGCCATCAATCATCACACACTCCTGACGAATACGGCCAGACCCGCCTCTGCGAGATTCAATCATGGCCGCCGCCAAGAGCGTACAACAATCGGGGGCCCGTTCCTAGTGTTTTCGCCACAACAACGCAGGAATTGGCACTGATTCACTCATTAATGAGCCCGCGGCATCAGGGGCAGCCGCTCTGGTAAAGCAGCAAGAACGCGCTGACATCGAAGAAGCTCAGCGCGCCATCCCCGCTCAGATCCGCCTGCGGGTGATTCCCGAGATACAGCGACAGAAACGACGAGACATCGAAGAAGTTCATCAGCCCGTCGCCCGAAAAATCACCGCCGCAGCCCATCGCCCTGATCGTGTATCGCCCGGGCGCCACCCCGATCAGCGTGGTCACATCGCCGTTGGCCCAGCTGATGGTGACATCGGCATCGGGATCGGTGCCCAGCCCGACATGCACAGACAGCTCGCTCTGGCTCAGGTAGTTGCTGCCCCCGTCGAGGTAGCGTTTCTGGGTGTGGTTCTGCGACACAAACGAGACCAGCGTGCCGAACCCGTTGGGCGCAAGGCCGGCGACCGCGGAGGTATCAAACTCGAGCGTGATCGCATGCTGCTCGTCGCCCGCAATGTCATTGCGGTAGTAGATCATCGCCTGGCGCGAGTTGAACACCACGATGTCCTGATCGCCGTCGCGATCGAAGTCCGCATTGAGCAGCCCGCGCCCCATCGTGGCGTCGTCCATGCCGCACAGCGGGGCCATGTCGGTAAAGTTGCCGGTGCCATCGTTCACAAACAGGATCGCGGGGTCCGCCACGAATGACCCATTGAACCCGTTGGTCTCATAGATATCCAGGTGCCCGTCGTGGTTGATGTCCAGCGAGATCACCCCCCAGCCCCAATAGCCGTAGTTTGAGCCCGTCGAGACAGAGACCTCGTCGAAGACATGCGCCGTCTCGGTCGCCCGGTAGAGCATGTTGCCCGAGCCGTCGCTCATCGCGTGATTGATGCGGCTGCTCACATACCAATCAAACCGGCCATCCCCGTCGTAGTCCCCGAAGGTGTTGCCCATCCCGTTGCTGTCCAGCGCCGTGCCGTTGGACGGGGCCATATCGCTGAATGTCCCGTCGGTGTTGTTGCGGAAGTAGTGCGAAGTAAAGAAATCCGCGACCCACAGCAGCTCGGGGTATCGGTCGCCGTCCATATCGACAAACCGAGGCGCAAAGCCGCGGTTCGTGCTCATATCGGTGTCCAGCGCCGTGCCCGTGACATTGCTAAAAGTCCCGTCGCCGTTGTTGCGGAACAGCCGGCTCCCGCCCAGCCAGCCCGCGACCGCCAGATCCAGATCACCGTCGAGGTCGTAATCTCCGAACGCCGGGCTGAAGGTATCGCCCTGAAACGCATCACTGATCGAGACACCCGCGATATGGGTCACATCGCTGAAGGTCCCGTCGCCGTTGTTGGCAAAGAGCTTGTTGTGCCCTTGCTGGCGAACCCCCGGCAAGCCCAGCGAGGTGACATAGAGATCCAGATCTCCGTCGTTGTCATAATCGCCCGCGGCTGCGCCCGTGCCCTGATGCGTCCGGGCAACACCCCACGCCGCGCCTTGCTCGGTGAAGAAACCAAAGCCATCATTGATGTACAGGCGATCCACACCGGCGGAGCCACCGATGACAAACAGGTCCTGATCGCCATCACCATCAAAGTCCGCGGCCACCCCGCCGCCCCCCATGAACTCCACATCCGGCCCCAGACTCACCGTCGCGTGCAGCCCGACCAGACCCACCGCCTGCGTCTGCTCAGACACAACCGGCGGCGATGCATTCGCCAACGAGACAAGCCCCGCGGTCGTCAGCAATGATGCAACGACAGCACAACGCGAAGTGAGAACAAGCATGGTGACCCCACAAAGATCTTCAGATGTTGTTCGTTCGTAACCCCACGAGCGAACGCCGGGCGCGGACGCTCAGCGAGGCCCAAGATACACGATCCGCGGCTCAGATCAATCTCTGAACTTCCATGAATTGATGACAAATCAACGCGCCCCCCCAGCATGGACGAAAAAAGCCCACCCGCGAACCGGATGGGCTTCTTCTTCAAGTGGAGACGAAGAGATTCGAACTTTCGACCTCTTGCATGCCATGCATGGCACATACCTCAATACAAACGTTTCAAGGCTGTTATTGAAGATTTGGCTGGACTGCGGTGGACTCGTTTGGACTCAAAGCGGGTCAGTGAGCGGGTCAGTGAGCGGGTCAAAATCAACGAAAAGTTATTCGGACGTCTACTGCTTGACTCCAAGTCCGTCGAGCTTCCATCGTGATTACCTTATGCACAGTGTCGGCCTGACCGATAGAGCGCATATAGAAGGTTTCCAAGACCATCATCTTCGAGGCCGGTAGATCCAACTGGCCTTCGAATGCACGAGGGGTTCTGTGAAACAATCATTTAGCTATTTGAGTCTCAGAAAATTCGGCGTGCAGTGCATGTTCGCTGCGGTATTGCTCGCAGTTATACCACTGGGCATTATGAGCCTCGTGATTAATCCGGCTATCAGCCGAACCCTGATCGATTTGTCTGAGCGCGAAACGAAAATCGCGTTAGATGATATGGCCCGTATTCTGGAATTAAAGGTCAACAACCTCCAGATTGACGCGCTGACGATGGCGAACTACCCGCCGATCAACGGCATCTACCGGGCCCAGAAGAATAGTGGGATTGATCCCACTGACGGCTCTACAGAAGAACAATGGCGGAATCGACTGACGGTGCTATTCACCGACTACGCGCGCACCCACACGGGCACAAAGCAGGTGCGGTTTCTGGATCACACCGGCATGGAATGGCTCCGGGTCGACGCCAAAGACGGATCTACCATAATCGCGCCCGATGCTGTTCTGCAGGACAAGTCGGACCGAGATTATTTCATGCAAGCGGCGTCCGGGCAGCCCGGCGATTGTTATGTCTCCCAGATCAACCTGAACTCAGACCACGGCCGATTGCAGTTAAACACTCCGGTGTTGCGGATCAGCACCCCTCTATGGCAAGATGGATCGCTCCAAGGCGTTTTGGTTCTCAACATTTCTGCCGATGCAATCCTCGATGTAGTCCAAAAGAACGCGATGTCAGGTCGAATTGTCTTTGCGACTGAGTCGGGTGTGTACATGGCCCCACGACGACAGCACAAAGCTATGGGGCGATCAACTCAAAACCGACTCGAGTCTCTTCGAGGACTGGCCCGAACTCGGCTCCGGTCAGAAACGTTCCAAACTGGTGGCGCAGGAGTACCAGCAGCTACAGCTTGTCTCGGAGGATACGAAGACCGACCTGACCGTGATGCGCATTCCCTTTGGTACTCACAATGCCGGCTGGCTGATCGGGATTGAGCGGGACCGCGCCGACGTGCTCGCCGCCAGCCGCGAGGTCAACCAGTACATCCTGACTACGGCGATAGTTGTTTCAGTAATCGCGGTATTCACTGGGCTTACTCTATCAATTCTCTGGGTAAAGCCGATTAAGAAACTGGCCAGAGCGGCCGATGCGGTGCGTGGCGGAGATTATTCCGCGCGGGTTCAACTCAAACGGAAGGACGAGCTGGGCGACATGGCTCAATCGTTTAATGAGATGGCCGACGAACTGACACGCATCACCGAGCTGGAAAAGGACCGCGCCTTGGCCCACGCAGCGAATCAGTCCAAGAGCGCATTCCTCGCCAACATGAGTCACGAGATCCGTACACCTCTCACCGCCATTCTTGGATTCACCGATCTCTTGCGTGATGATGGGGACACCAAACTAGACCCCGAGAAACGCATCCAAGCGATCGACACGATCAGCAACGCCGGCGAGCACCTACTTTCCCTCATCAACGACATCCTCGATTTGTCCAAGATCGAGGCCGACAAACTGACCGTCGAGTGCATCGATACCCCGCTTATCTCACTCGTTCAAGGGGTCGAGAGTCTGATGCGCCCCGTTGCTATTGGAAAGGGATTATCGCTGAGTACGACTCTTGTCACGCCCGTGCCCGAACAAATCCTCAGTGACCCAACACGCCTACGACAGATCCTGATGAACCTAGTTGGAAACGCAATTAAGTTCACCGAGGATGGCAGCGTATCGATTGCTGTGAGCACCATGGATCGCGATGGTGCGACCAAGCTGGTCATCGACATCGAGGACACCGGTGTAGGCATGAGCAAAGATCAATCAGCACAACTGTTCCAGGCCTTTGGGCAAGCTGACGAAACAATGACACGCAGGTTCGGCGGCTCCGGGCTGGGGCTGACCATCTGTCGCCGGTTCGCAAACAAAATGGGCGGCGATGTCAAAATCTTGCGCACCGAGCCTGGCAAAGGTTCGTGCTTCCGGCTAATCATACCGTTTGAAGCGGTTGAGGGCACCGCAATGGTAACGAGCTTTGATGTCGTGCATAATTCTAGTGCCCGCACTGCTGCTGTTGTCACTACAAAGTTGAGCGGGCGGATCCTGCTCGCAGAGGATGGAATCGATAACCAGCGGCTCATCGAGTACCACCTAAAGAAGGGCGGGGCGGAAGTTATCATCGCCGACAATGGGAAGATCGCCCTTGAAATGATTGACAAAGCAGACGCCGACGGAGTTCCTTTTGATCTCTTGCTGACAGACATGCAGATGCCCGAAATGGACGGGTACACGCTGGCTAGTACGCTGCGCGAGCGTGGGAGTACACTCGCGATTGTTGCACTCACCGCGCACGCTATGGCCGAAGACCAAGTCAAATGCATCGATGCCGGCTGTGATGATTATGCGAGCAAACCGATCAACAATAAAAAGTTGCTAGCGGTCTGTGCCAAGTGGATAGGTAAAACAGGTAGCTCTGGCGGATGCAAGAAAATGGCCTATAGCATTCGTACCCCGTAACCAGGCGAACTGCATGAGACTTTTTCTCTAAACCTGAAACAATACACGAATCATGACCTGCCCCCATATCCACCTTTTGCAATAGGTATCAAAAAACGCCACTGGTTCAATACCAGCGGCGTTTTCTGTTTTCCTGAAACAAGTGGAGACGAAGAGATTCGAACTCTCGACCTCTTGCATGCCATGCAAGGCACATGCCTCAATACAATCGTTTCAAGACTGTTATTGCGGTTTTGGATGGACTGTAGTGGACTCGCTTGGACTCAAAGCGGGTCAGCGAGCGGGTCAGAGTTCACTCATGCTTCCTCCCTCCAAACCAAGTGTACAAAGTTGGGAGCACAAACAGTGTCAGGATCGTTGAACTCACAAGACCACCGATCACAACCGTTGCAAGTGGACGCTGAACTTCCGCACCCATTCCTGTATTGAGTGCCATGGGTACAAACCCAAGCGAAGCGACCAGCGCCGTCATCAGCACTGGACGAAGCCGAGAAAGACTACCTTCGATCACTGCATCGAGCGTGGACTTTCCATTCTCAGCAAGTTCGTTGATGAAAGTAATCATCACCACCCCGTTGAGCACTGCAACACCCGAGAGTGCGATAAATCCAACACCCGCACTGATACTGAACGGCATCCCACGGAGCCAGAGCCCGAGAATACCTCCCGTGAGCGCAAGCGGAACCCCTGTATACACAAGCACTGCATGGCGAACATTCCCAAATGCCGTGAACAGCATGACAAAGATCAATGAGAGTGCGATAGGTACCACAATCATCAATCTTTTCCGAGCCTTCGCAAGATTCTCAAACTGTCCGCCCCAGGTCACAAAGTACCCTTCGGGGAGCACGACCTCTGCATCAAGTTTCTCTTGAGCTTCGGCAACAAAGGAGCCCATATCCCGCCCTCGGATGTTTGCTTGTACAACGATCCGTCGCTTCGCATTCTCACGGCTGATTTGATTGGGACCTTCTGCAATGCTTACATTTGCAACGGCTTCGAGAGGTATGTAACGAATTTCTGACCCATTATCTAGACCCATATCGTCAACAGCTAAATCGCCTGAATCGACAAGATCGGGCAATCGAATTGGTGTTTGCCGCACAAGATCAACCTTGCCTCGAATCTCTTCCGGGAGACGAACAATAATTGGGAATCGACGATCTCCTTGATACAGGGTGCCCGCTTCCTCGCCACCAAAGGCGATCGAAACAACTTCTTGAACATCACTGACATTGAGCCCGTACCGTGCGATTTTCTCACGATCAATATCGATAGTCAGCACCGAGAGGCCGCTGACCTGCTCGACTTTGACATCCGATGCACCCTCTACCTGACCAAGCACTTGTGCGATCTCATTGCCAGACTTGAGCAACAAATCAAGATCATCGCCAAACACCTTGACCGCAAGGTCGCTGCGAACGCCGCTGATCAACTCATTGAAACGGAGTTCGATTGGCTGTGATATCTCAAAGTTTTGGCCAGGAATTGTGCTGATAAACGATTCGATCTCTTCGGCTAGCTCCTCTTGCGTGCTTGCCCTTGTCCACTGATCTCGTGGGTGAAGCATCAGATAAGTATCACTGACATTCGGACCCATCGGATCGGTCGCAACCTCAGCCGTTCCAGTCCGAGCAAAGATACTCTGAATCTCGTCTGGGAACTCCTTGGCCAATGCACTTTCAAGATCCATCTGCATCTGAACACTCGTCGTAATCCCGATGCTGGGGATACGAGCCGGTTGTATCGCAAGCGCCCCCTCCCCAAGCTGAGGCACAAACTCGCTCCCGAGTTGTGTAGCGAGCAACCCTGCGAAACCAAGGATGATGACTGCAACACTTGTGGTCAGCCACTTCAAACGTATAGCGGTTCCCAAAGCGGGGCGATAGATCGATTTGATTCCTCTGATGAGGAAGCTCTCTTTCTCCGAGAAACGTCCTCGTAAGAATGCAGCGCACGCCGCTGGAACAAAGGTAAATGTCAGTACCAAAGCCCCTGCGAGCGCCATGAGCACAACAAGAGACATCGGCTTGAACATCTTGCCTTCGATCCCTGTGAGTGTCAGAATCGGCAGATACACGATCATGATGATCAGAATCCCGAATAGCGTTGGCTTGGCAACCTGCTTTCCTGCACCCGAGATGACCGCTAATCGCTCATCGTTCGTCAGCCTTCGCCCCTTCTTTTCTTGTTCTTCAGACGCTCTCCGAACGATGTTTTCAACAAACACCACAGCACCATCGACAATAATCCCAAAATCAACAGCACCGAGACTGAGGAGATTCGCACTCACCTTGTTCTCGACCATTCCCGTCACTGCGAGCAGCATCGAAAGCGGAATGGCGCACGCAACAATCACCGCTGCACGCAAGTTGCCAAGCAGCAACAAGAGAACAACGATCACTAAAATTGCCCCTTCAACAAGATTCTTCTCGATGGTGTGGAGCGTCGCATCAACCAGATAGGTCCTGTTGTACAGGGTCTTGACTTCAACATTTTCAGGAAGTGTTTTCTGGATCTCTCCCATCCGTGCGTGGACATCCTCGGAAACAGTCCTGCTGTTTGCCCCGAGTAGCATCATCGAAGTCCCGATGACCACTTCTCGACCATCATGCGTTCCAGCGCCGGTGCGGAGTTCTTTGCCAACGATGATCTCAGCAATATCGCCCACATATACCGCTACACCATCAACACTCTTGACCTTGATGCGCTCAATATCTTCAACGCTATTGATGAGACCCGTTGCACGAACGAGATACGCCTCCCCCGCATGCTCAATATATCCGCCACCGGCATTGGCGTTGTTCTCGGCAATCGCTTGCATGAGATCCCGGAGGGTCAGCCCATAGGACATCAGCTTGGCCATATCGGGATTGATATGAAACTGCTTCTCGTAGCCACCAATACTGTTGACCTCGGTGACACCATTGACCGTCCTAAGTTGTGGGCGGATGATCCAATCCTGAACAGTCCGTAGATCCTGCTGGGTGTATTCACTCCCATCAGGCTTGGGTCCGGTGGCTTCGACTGACCACATATAGATCTCGCCAAGCCCAGTTGAGATCGGTCCCATCTGAGGATCAGCAAGCCCTGCAGGGAGTGATTCACGGGCTTCCGTCAATCGTTCACCGACAAGTTGCCTTGCCCAATATATATCGACATTGTCTTCAAAGACAACAGTCACCTGAGACAGTCCGTACCGAGATATAGACCGGATTTGTTCGACCTTTGGCAAGCCGCCCATGGACCATTCGATGGGAAAAGTGATTTGTTGTTCTACTTCAACCGGTGACAATGCGGGGACATTCGTATTGATCTGCACCTGCACATTCGTGATGTCAGGGACCGCATCAATCGGAAGTCTGGTAAAGCTGTACAATCCGATCCCTGCGATTGCAATAGTCGCAAGCAACACTACAACCCTCTGGCGGATTGAAAACTCAATAATTCGTTCAAGCATCTGATCCTCCTTTAGTGGTCGTGGCCTGCTGCGCTCTTACCAAGCTCAGCTTTGATGAGAAAACTATTTTCAACTACAACAAGAGTGCCTAGAGCGATATCCTCGCCAAGCAACTCAACATGGGAGTCGTTCCTTCGCCCAATCGTCACCTCCACAGGCTCGATACCGTCATCGTCCTGAATGAAAACAACCTCGTGACCCTCGAAGGTCTGGACTGCATCAACAGGAACCACACGGTCAGCCATCTCTTTCTGGGTTTCAACCTGAACAGTGACGAACTCGCCAGGCCTCCATGCTCGCTCAGCATTCTCTAAAACTACCCTCGCATTGATGGTTCTTGATGACTCAGAGATAATCGAACTCACATAGGCAACGACCCCTGAAGCTACACGGTCACCCACACGAACCGTAACACGCTGTCCTTCCTGTATAGAGGTCGAGTATTGCGAATAGACAGCGATATTCAACCACACGGTGCTGAGATCTGCAATCGTGTAGATTTGCTCTTCGGGACCAACCCGCTCTCCAGGGGCAATATGTTTGACCACGATCTGTCCACCCCGAGGTGCAGCGAGTTCATACCGAGCGATATTCACATCTGCTTCGGTAGCAACTCTTTCGACACCCTCCTGCGAGAGCCCTAACAAATGCAATCGGCGCTCAGCATTGTCAACGCTCGTCGATGCGACCAAAGCCTTCTGCTGAGCTTCTTGGAGCGTCAGGAGGTATGTAAACTCAATATCCTCATACGCCGCCATGTAATCCGCTTGCGCGCTGTAGTACATCTCTTGTGATGC
Organism: Phycisphaerales bacterium UBA1924; assembly: GCA_965283805.1. Classification (GTDB taxonomy): domain Bacteria; phylum Planctomycetota; class Phycisphaerae; order Phycisphaerales; family UBA1924; genus UBA1924. The sequence goes on from CBDIPV010000001.1 coordinate 2,095,813, forward strand.
CAACAGATCAGCTTGGGTGGAGAGCCCCTTCTCATTGAGTTCGCTCTCACGAGCGTAGTTTGCGCTTCCTGCTTTCATTTGTGCATACGCAGAAAGAAGTCGTCCCTTGTTGATCCCGATCCGAAGAGAATCACTCTCTTCACGCAACTCCGTCGGCGATGGGTCTTTACTTAGCAAAGCAAGCAACTTTTCGGTATTCATGCTGATCGTCTCTTGACGAGTCAGTTCAGCATCTGCAATTGACCGCTCCTGAATCATCTGAAGATACTCAATCTTTGCTTCGCCAAGTTCTGGACTTTCGATCACGGCGAGTAACTCTCCCTCCGCAACTTGTTGACCAAGAAAACCGTGGACATCTGACACAATCCCGGTCACACGGGGTGTGACATGCAAAACCGTATCTTGATTCAACCCGACCTCGGCAGGCAGCATGATGTGCGTAGCGATTTCTCCTCCGCCCAATGGTTTGATCACAACACCAGATTGAGCAAGCTGGTCCTGAGTAAGCTTGACTACATCATCGCCATGCTCTTCCCCTCCGGATTCCATCTCGCTTCCGTGTTCGTCATGTCCGTCATGCTCACCATGTTCTTCATGACCTGCGTGATCATCATGGTCGTCATTCCCGCCTCCGCCACATCCTGCCATTGCAACCATCATGGATGCAATGCAGATCAATACAAAATTACTTCGAGTTTTCATTGGTTCATCTCCGAAAGAGCCTGATCCTCATTGCGAGTTTCACGCCAGTGAGCATGTGATTGTGAGAGTTCATTCAGCAGAGCGACCGCATTGTGTAGCTGTTCTGCGGCTTCGATATACGACAAGCGTGATTCAATCATGACTTGCTGAGCATCAAGCAAGCGAAGATAATCCACTTTCCCGCTCTGATACGCTTGGCGTGTCAGATCAAGCGTTCGAACCGCCTTTGGTAGGAGTTGCTGCTGATACCGTTCCACCGCAACAAGCGAAGATTGATAAACAGCCCACGCCTGAGCAACCTCAGCGAGGAGTTCAAGCTGTACATTCCGAAGTTCTGCGGATGCGGACAACCGCTCGGATAGCGTTGCCTCAATCTCCCCTTGATTCCGGTCAAAGAGAGGGATTTCAAGGTTGAGCCCGACATCCAGTGTCGTTTCACCATCGATGTCAGAATATCTCGGACCGATAGACGCAACGAGCGTTGGTGCCGATTCGGCCTTTGCGAGTTTGTGAGATTGCCGTGCACGCTCAACCGATATCCTCGCCATCGACATACGACTGTTTGCTGCAAGCGTGGATGCCACGATATCTTCGTATGCTGGTAGCCGTGCAAACTGATCAACCGACGTAGTCAGCGGAAGATCAATCAGATGTTCAACGCCAATGACTGAGGCAAGGACTTGTCTAGCCGCCACATCTTGGTTCCGAGCCGAGTCAAGCTCGATCTGAGATTGCTCATAAACAACTTCCGCACGAAGAAGATCAGGCTCTGTCGCTGATCCTGCCTCAGCACGAGCACGCACCGCATCAAGAAGTTGAGAGGACAGGCTTGAGAGTTCTTGGCGATCAACAAGCTGCTGCTGAGCCGATACAACACCAAAGTACGCACGAGAGACTTGGGTCGCCAGCGTGAACTCTTGAGCGATAAACGATTCTTGGGCTGCGAGTCTGTCTGAATCAGCGACATCTCTTGCGCGTTGTAGCCTACCACCAAGGACAATTTCTTGTTCAATTGCATACGCCGTTTCCCCACCACTGCCGGCATCCGATCCAATCGCTTCGCCGCTGAAACTCAACGAAGGATTCGGGTACAGCCCAGCTTGTAGAACACGACCAGATGCGGCATCAACTCGATAGCCCGCTGCTCGAAGCTGTGGATTGTGCTGAATCGCTAGCCGGATAGCGTCCTCGACACTGAGCGCATCAAGGGCGTCAATCCGGAATATGCTATCCTGGGCTGCATCTGCTCGACCTTCAGCAACCTGAAGATCACGCTCCATATACCGATTCTGTTGTGAGCGATAGGTGGAGTGCTCCCACCGTTGATCGAGTGGTCCCGCACAACCGGCAACCAGTCCTGAACCCAGTAGGGGCAGGAACCATTTTTTTATGTTCATCATAAATCCTTGAGAAAGTAAATGTGAATAAACGCCGCATATGCGACTTCGATTTCACTGAACAATCACAAGGATTTACAAAACGAGAACTGTTGATCTATTGGAAATTTGGAACCCAGAAATCGCATACCGGTCGTCAAAATCGGAAAGAGTGATTTGCGGCTCTACTGGACTTTGAAGAAGCAGCCAATCAACTATGGTCAATGACGGAGGCGGTAAAGCTTCGTGCTGCTCACCATCAATCGTCGCCCGAGTATTTGATGTCGTCGCCAAGATCCCCAGCGGCTCATCAACACACGAGGTGTCTGAACATAACGACTGGATCTGTTGGATCTCGACTTGCGAAGCCACTGATTGACTACATCCATCTGTGACGAGAGTGGAGCATGAGTCCTCATCAACGATCTCGATATGCGATGTACCGCCCTCATCATGACAGACTACGACCCGGCCATGTCCGAGGACAAACACCAGAGTTTGGGCACAAATAAGTGCCCAAGCAATCCATGATGACGATCTGTACAAACTCATGCTGGTTCAACTCTAGACTAACCGAAACCGAAATCAACAGGCATTTCAAGCGAGTAATGCCCGTATCAGATGTTGATCGGCACAGCAGTGAGTCATCTGGAAACGAGTTCTAAGTTACACCCTCATCCTAGCCAGCCATGTAAACCTTGGTGTTGTACCACATCATGACAGCTTGGACACCGATACCCATACCAATGGCTGAATCTCAAGCACACGAACAACTTCTTCAATAGACAATCCATTGTTCCCCAGAATGAAGATAATTGCGACTAGGCATTCGACTGTGGTGGACTCGTTTGGACTCAAAGCGGGTCAGCAATCGGGTCAAAATCGACTGCCATCACTAGTTCATTTCCTTGATTGCTGAATACTTGCCGGTGGTTGTCAGCGTAATTGTGATGGGGCTGCCAGTGCGATTTTTCCAGTACCAGCCATGGTTGCCATCAAATGCAGCAACGAGCGTTCCTTGTGCGGATGATTCCGTACCTTTCTGATAAATGTGATAGCTGATCTCTTTCGAGTCGCCATGGAGATCGTAAAAAGCACCGCCAGCATCTGATGACCATGTGAACTCGACGCTCGCATCCTTAGCCATCGTGAGTTTGATTTCGGTACTTTCATTCGCTGCAAGCGTGACCGTCATTGTATCAGTCCGTTGATCTGAATCACCTTGCTCGTTTACGGGAGCTACTTCTTCTATCTGGGATGGAACCACTGCGCCTGTAGATTCTCCAGCACCCTGCTGGTCTGCTTCGAGTTCTTCAGCAAGAGTAGTCTTGATTTCTCCCATCCGTTTGAGACCTGTCACCGAACCGATTCCGGTTGGATCAATGCCGTATTCAGCGGGGAGCACAATCGTGACGAGAATCACCACTGCGGAGATGATTGCGATGACGGTTGATTTGAACAGTCGCTGATTCGAGGGAAGTTCTGTGTAATCAGGGATATTTGCGTTATGCATTGGTAAGTACTTTCTATAATATTGGTTAGTTAGGCAACGAAGTAGCCGGTGAGTTGATAGCCGACGAGGACAAATCCTGCGGTCATAAGGACGGTGTTTGCTGAATACGCATGCTTCATGAATCCGCTCGATTTTCGCCAGTATCCCATGATGATGAGAATGGCGGCGAGTGCAAGGATCTGTCCAATCTCGACACCGATATTGAATGAGATGAGATTCATCAAGAGCCCATCCGGAGATATCTCATATTCCAAGATCTTGGTCGCAAGACCGAAACCATGAAACAGGCCGAAGATCAGGGTGGCGGCTTTGGTACTCGGCTGAAAGCCGAACCATCGCTGATACGCACCCATGTTGTCCAATGCTTTGTACACGATTGAAAAACCGATGATGGCATCAATGATGTAGGCGCTGACCGATATCTCAAAGAGCACTCCCGATAGGAGGGTGATCACATGTCCAACAGCAAACAAGGTGACATAGATCGAAACATCCTTGAGGCGATAGAGGAAGAAAATTACACCAAACAAAAAGAGTAGGTGGTCATACCCGGTCATCATGTGTTTGGCTCCGAGGTACATGAATGGGATTGGCATAATGCCCGACGATTCTTGGATGTACCCCTTATCGCCGGCAGTGACTCCATGGGCTAGTGCGTCGGGCGAGAAGATCATCAGCAGCAGGATGATCGCTAGAAAACGATACGATAAAACAATGCTATTTCGTTGCATGAACAGTTCCTCAAAGCAATGAGTATTCGAACCAGCAAGAGCCGCGCCGAGATAGACTTGCAATGCGATACGCACTACACCATACATGTCTGATCAGACAATCAGCAGCCACGCAGGTTCGAATCAAATGAGTCGGATACTACAGAGAATTCAGTCTGAATCACTGCTGCCTATACAATCAAACGAACACTCTTTCGATACTCTATGAAATCTACAATCACACACCTGTCTGTCCAAACAACTCTCGGTTGGGCATGTGTTGCAATGCCTAAGTAGAACTGTGGACGCACAACATGCGTGAAGGGGATTGAAGATGTCTGATTCGAAACCCTGTGCTGGATTTTCAGATGGTGCGATGGATCATGATCAGAGGGCTCTGGTTTGTGATCCGAAGGTGTGTGATCATGTTGCCGATTCGATTCAAGATGCTCACTCAAGTGGAATACATCATCGAACTCAGACTGCTCAACATACGAGTGACTCGCATTCGATGAGACCATAGTGGAATGATGACCAACACCATGACCCGTGTGACCCTTACTCCATGGGAGGGCTGGCCCAATATGAAGGACGACATGCATACAAAAGGACAGCAAGCAAATCCATGTCGTAAAATCTTTGAAGCCTGAAATCTTCATAACGCCGCAGTATAGCACACAAGTTCCCTTTGTATTTGCACTTGGATTTGAATAACCGATTGAGCGTGTACCCCGACGTGACTCGATCCGGTGCTCGTGCGGATCTTGTAAGAATCTCATTCTTTTTGATGAATGTACCACCACTCTGAACCAAAGATGAGAACCAGACCGATCACAGAAGTGATCACTACGAGAGCATCTGATTGCGCCTTCGAATACATGAATGCCCCAAGGACAACTGCATCGAGAAATATTGCAGCAAGCAGAATTGATCCCTTTGCCTCAACTTCGTTTTGCAGATGTCGGTACACGCCCCAATGAATCGCCATATCCATCAGGATGTAGAAAATTGCTCCCAAAGATGCGATACGACCAAGATCAAAGAACACCGTCAGTACAACTGCAATGAACGCTGTATACACCAAAGTATGCTTTTGTATACGACCAGGCATCCCGAAGTGACTGTGCGGGACGAGTTCCATATCCGTGAGCATCGCAAGCATTCTGGATACCGCAAACATACTCGCAATCAATCCTGAGATGGTCGCAACCACGGCCAGAGCAATCGTCAACCATTCACCCCAATCACCAAGCACAGGCCGAGCCGCCTCAGCAAGCGATGAGTCCTTCGAAGCAATGATCTCATCTACACTCAGACTACTGCCCACAGCAAGAGTAACGAGAAGATACAGAACAGTGCAGATGACTAAGCTGACGATGATTGAACGACTGACATTCTTCTGCGGCTCCTTGATTTCATCGCCGCTGTTCGTGATTGTTGTAAAGCCCTTGTAGGCAAGAATAGAGAGTGCCACAGCAGCTAGGAAGCCCGTAACTGAATCAGCCGATGTCACTCCCGAAGACGAATCACTGCTTTCGAACACATCAAACGACAACCCAGAAGCCCAGAGCCCAATCCCAGCAAAGACGGCTATGCCCAGAATTTTGACAATCGCTGTGATCTTGCTCAGTCCGTCAATTAGCTTGTTACCAAGTAGGTTCACGATAAACGCAACCGCTATCAAACCAACTCCAAGGGTCGGAACGAGCCAAGAATCTGAACTCTTTCCAAAGATCCGCATGGTGTAAGTCCCAAAAGTTCGGGCGACCAGGCTCTCGTTGATCACCATCGAGAAGTACATGAGCAACGAACATCCAGCGGTTACTACCCCCGGCCCATACGCCTTCTGTAAGATCATCGCCACGCCACCCGCAGAGGGGTATTTGTTGCACACCTTGATATAGGAATACGAACTGAACGCAACGATCACTGCAGCCGCAAGGAACGCTATCGGAAAGAGCGCACCCGCAAGCTCAGCAACTTGCCCAGTGAGCGCAAAGATTCCCGCTCCGACCATGACACCCGTTCCCATTGCAATCGAACCAAAGAGGGAGAGGCTACCCTTCGTATATTCATCAGATTGATCATGTTCTGATGATTTGTGATGTGAACTCTTCTTCATTTTTCATCCCATCTGTCTACATCATCACTCTGATTCAGATCAGAACCAACATTACTCCAGCCATCACGGCCATCGTCAAATCTTCAACCAGCGTCACCTTTGTCATAGGTAAGTTGAGTGCTGTTCCGAGGCAGGCACACCGGATCGCACGCTTGTTGAGCAGTGCATTGAGCACACCAGCAGCACCAACAAGCATCAGAACGAGCGTGACAATATTGGTCGCCAATGGCATCCACGCAAGCAGATATGCCACGCCCAATCCAAGCTCAACATACGGATACACCCAGCCCCAAACAGGGATTTTTTTGGCTATCAGGTCATACCCTCGGTACGCTGAGACAAATCCGGGTGGATCGAGCATTTTGAAGAATGAGAAGACCAGAAAGAACCCCGCCATAAAGTGGCGCATGGTCGATTCGAGTGTCCACACGCTAGTGCCGTAGGCGACAAGTAGTGTCACTCCTGTGATATATCCAACGATCAAGAACAAGGAATACAGACTCTCCTTGGCAGGTTCCTCTGCGACCATTCCGAGCGGTTGAGCGTTCCCTGTTTTGGCTGAAGGCTCAATCGAAGTCGCTGAGTAATCCCCAGCAGATTCGATCGCTTCGATCAATACAGAAGACTCAATTCCTGACTTTGCATCAACAGTCACCGCCCCGGTATCATGTGAAACCGATGCATCATCAACTCCAGAAACATCCAGCAGTGCCTTGCGTATCTTGCCCGCACATCCGCCGCAATGCATGCCCTTGACTTCAAAACTCTGTGTTTGATCGCTCATAACATTCCTTTCAAATCATGATTCTCATTGGAGTTCAATCCTCAACATGTCCTGGAAACCCAGTCTTGGAAACTTCCCATGCAGCATCAATCTTCTCGATCGTCGGCATCGGGTTCGCTTCGAATCTTGGCACGCACATCGAGCAACAGAACTTCACCAGACGCCCCGCATAGACAACATTGATCGCATCGCCCATCGAGCCTAAAGCCTCGCCAGAAATCGGGCAGGATGCCAATGGGTAGTGTTCGCTCTGCTGTGCAACAACCGCTTTATCAAGCTTCGTGATGTACGCTTGTGGATTTTCATTGAAATCACCTTTGCACATCTTGCAGCACAAGCGCACTAAGCGGTTGTTGTACACAACATTGGTCGGATCACCCATGTCTCCACCGAATTCTTCGCCAGAAACAACGCATGTGGTCAATGGATAGAACGGCAGTTGTGAATCGATGATCTTCTGATCGAGTTTGGCAAGCGATGCCTTCAAGTCTTTCTCAAATCTCGGCACACACATCTTGCAGCAGAACTTCACCTCTTGACCTTCATAGGTCTTGATAATCGGATCGCCCATGCTCCCAAGTTCTTCTCCAGAGACGGCACAGGTATTGAACATGTACGGCACAGCCGCATCCTGAAGTTTGCCGCGCTTTGCTTTTTGATCCACTTCCATCCCAGGCTCAGAACCCATCATCGCCATCGCTACAAACTCATCCTTCTTGGCTGTATCCCAAGCACTGAACTCCGCATCGCACCCAGGGCAGCAGAATCCGATAACCTTTCCCTTGTACACGGACTGTCCGCCGCTTTTCTCGATCGGCTCTTTCCCGATCGGGCACATCGCATTGACGGGCGTTGATGATTCTGGTTCTGCATGAGCATGATCCCCATGCCCACCGTGCCCCGATTGGGCAAGTACCGGTGATGAAATGAAAGCGCTGCAAGCGCACACGACAGAAATAGGTAAACGATTCATGAACTGACTCCTTCGTCTTGTGGTTTTGTGCTGGAACTCTTTGATACACCGTTTGAAATACGGAGCTTCCATTCCTGAGCCCAGCAGTACAGGATGGGGACAACAAACCAAGTAAGCGATGCGACAGCCATCCCGCCAAAGGTCGGGATCGCCATCGGGATCATGATGTCTGAACCCCGACCCGTGCTCGTGAGGACCGGGAGCAGTGCGAGTATTGTGGTTGCGGAAGTCATTACCGCCGCACGGACCCGTAGCCGCCCACCAGCGACCACTGAATGGCGGATTGATTCAATCGTGCTTGGCTTCTCTTCACGCATGGACTGCTCGATGCGTGTCGCCATGATGACGCCATCATCCGTCGCAATCCCAAACAACGCAAGGAATCCAACCCAGACCGCAACACTCAGGTTGTATTGACGGATCTGGAACAGGTCTCTGAGATTGGTCCCGAACAAATCAACATCAAGGAACCAAGGCTGACCATACAACCAGAGCATCATGAACCCGCCACCCCAAGCGACAAAAACCCCAGAGAATACCATCATCGTGACGCTGACCTTCTTGAACTGAAAGTACAGCAATAAGAAAATGGCTACCAGAGACAACGGAAGCACAATGCTCATCCGCTTGGCTGCACGAACCTGATTCTTGTAAGAGCCCGCAAAGTCGTAGCTCACCCCAGCAGGCACAATAAGCTCACCGGCCTCAATCTTTGACTCGATGTACGCCTTCGCATCCTCAACAACCGTGACCTCGGCAACTCCGGGCTGTTTATCGAAGAGGACATACGCCACAAGGAAAGTATCCTCGCTCTTGATCATCTGAGGACCACGCCGATATTCGAGCGATGCAAGCTCACCGAGCGGAACTTGTGTTCCGTCAGGCGCAGGTACAAGAATATCCAAGAGCGTCTCGGGCTGATCACGGAGTTCCCTAAGGTACCGAACCCGCACCGGGTACCGCTCTCGTCCTTCGACAGTCATGGTCAACGGCTTGCCGCCGATGGCGACCTCGATGACCTCCTGTACATCATCAATCTGTATCCCGTACCGAGCAATCTTCTCCCGATCAATTTCGATCTCAAGGTACGGCTTGCCAACCACACGATCCGCAAACACCGCCGCTGGCTGCACCGAAGGCACTTCTTTGAGCAAGCGTTCGAGTTCAAGGCCAAAAGATTCAATCGATTCCAGACTCGGCCCATAGACCTTGATCCCCATCGGTGCTCTGAATCCAGATTGGAGCATCACGATCCGAGTCTCAATAGGCTGGAGTTTGGGCGCACTCGTCACACCATGCATCTCCGCAACCCGAACGATTTCATCCCAGATATCCTGAGGCGATCGGATCTCATCACGCCATTGTCGATACGGTTCCCCGTCTTTATCCTCAATCAGTTCGTTTGATTCCGATCTGAGATATTCACCTTCTTCATCAACAGCGAAGAGCATCCGATGACCCCCGTCGTCCATGATGTACTCGTCTGCGTATTCGATGATGGTTTCGATCATCGAGATCGGCGCAGGATCGAGCGGGCTATCAACCCGACCGATCTTCCCTACGGACATCTCGACTTCTGGAACACTCAGAATCCGAAGATCCAGTTCCTTGACAATATCGGTCGCCTCACCGATCGATGCGTGCGGCATTGTTGTCGGCATATACAAGAACGATCCCTCGTCGAGCGAAGGCATGAACTCGGAACCAAGCCCCGGAAGCGCATGCGCTACCTTGACCATGCGCTCATTCTTCCGGACACCCTCGGGCAACCATCCCCAGACTTGGTCAAATCCGAGCCACACCGTCGATCCAAAGAGCACTACAAACATCGCCGGTGAAAGCGCGATCACTTTATGTTTGAGCGCCCAAGCCAATACAAGCGGGAAGAGCATGCGGATCACCCAAAAGATCAGCAGCAACCCACCAACGATTGAAGCGATAAACAGCACATTGCCCAGCACACCCGGCTCTGGACCCAGCGGCTCCCACGAGCCTGCAAGAACAACAAGCACAATGCCCACTACCACGAGATTGGCTGACCAGAGTAACCCTCCTGCGATGATCTTTGGAAGGGCAGGCTCTATCAAGTAGAACAAACCGAAGACAGCAATCAGGACACCGCCGAGCGGCTGGATCCAGATCGCAATGCAGATCCCCGCCAAGGTCAGTACCGATGAAGCAATCGTCCGCAGCGACCTGATCGGTATCCGGAACCCCATCAACACCTGCGCTGCTGCCGGGAGTATTGTCAGCGCAATCACAATCGATGCGATCAGCGCAAAGGTCTTCGTATACGCCAACGGCTTGAACAGCTTCCCCTCCGCCGCCTGCATAGTAAACACCGGAAGAAACCCAACGACCGTCGTCGCCACCGCCGTCAGCACCGCGCCCCCAACCTCAGACGATGCTCGATAGACCACCTCAAGCCGAGACTCGCTCGGATCTGCTTCATCGAGCCCCCGGAGAATGTTCTCTGAAAGCACGATCCCCATATCAACAATCGTTCCAATGGCAATCGCAATCCCGGAGAGCGCCACAATGTTCGCATCGACCCTGAACACCTTCATCCCGATGAATGTCCCCATCACCGTGATCGGCAGCATTGCCCCAATGAGAATGCTGCTTCGAAGATGCATCACCATCAAAACAACCACAATGATCGTGATGTAGACCTGCTGCTCAATCGCCGAGTTGAGCGTCCCCAATGTTTCTTTGATGAGACCAGATCGGTCATAGAACGGAACAATCGTGACCTGTGACTCTGTCCCATCACTCAGAGTTTTCTTTGGTAGCCCAGAAGTGGTTGATGCGATCTGCTGCTTGACCCGCTCGATCGTCGCCATCGGATTCTCGCCGTAGCGAACAACCACAACGCCACCCACAGCTTCAACCCCAGCCTTGGTCAGCACACCCCGGCGCAATGCAGGCCCATACCCAACCTTGGCAATATCACCAATGAGAATTGGCTGCCCGTCCCGAGCAGTGATTGCCGTTTGCTCAAGATCTTCAGGGTCCTCAATGAATCCGATTCCCCGGACTATGTACTCTGCACGATTGACCTCAAGAGTACGAGCGCCCACATCGAGATTGCTCTTCCGAACGGCGCTGATGACCTGCTTGAGCGTGATCCCCGCAGCACGCATCGCATCGGGGTTCACATCAACCTGATACTCCAGGACAAACCCGCCAATCGAAGCAACTTCACTCACCCCCTCAACCCCGGCGAGTTGATACTTGACCGTAAAGTCCTGGATCGAGCGCAACTCATCGGGTTCCCATCCGCCGGTCGGGTTTCCATCGCCATCACGCCCTTCGAGTGTGTACCAAAATACCTGACCTAAGGCCGTCGCATCCGGCCCCAGAGTTGGCACCACACCAGTTGGGAGTGTCCCCGCCGGGAGCGAGTTGAGTTTTTCTAGCACCCGAGATCGTGACCAATAGAACTCGATGCCATCTTCAAACACAATGTAGATTGTCGAGAACCCGAACACCGAATAGCTCCGGATGTCCTTGACGCCTGGAATCCCAAGCAGCGCAACGGTCATCGGGTACGAGATCTGATCATCGATATCCTGAGGCGACCGCCCCATCCATTCCGTAAAGACAATCTGCTGATTCTCCCCGATATCCGGGATCGCATCGACAGGGACTGGGTCCCGTGGAAGATCACCAACTTTCCAATCAAACGGGGCAACAAGAACACCCCAGAAGATCATCACAAAGAGCAGAATCGCAACGACCAACTTCTGTTCGAGACAGAACCGGATGACACGATTCACCATGCCGGGATTCTGCAGAGGATCAATCATGGTCATGCCCCTCATGTTCCATCGAGGTTGGCTTTTCCATGCCGCTTTGATCTACCGAACCAATCGGCTCATGCACTTGCTCTATATCACCGCAGCGGAGCATCTCGCTCCCAAAGTAGGGGTTGTTGATTTCTGTCCCACGCTGAATCCATTTGGCCCCCTTGAAGTCAAACGCCATCGGGCAGTACGCCGTGTAGATCGTTTCACTCGCTTGATTTCCGAATCGACCTCGAAGGGACATGATCCCTTCAGACATCTGCTCGAAACTCAACCGGGCCCCGTCCATGGTGGTGATCGATGAATCGGCTATGAGTTTGCCCATAGATCGCCGCCAAATGCCGAGAGGTTCACCGACCAACCCGGTCACTCGCACACTTGAAACGGTATTCTCAAGTTGCGTCGCTCCATCAAGGAACCCACTGAGATCATCGCCTGCGAGTCTTTCCTGTACATCTAGGTAGGCAGAATAGACTGATCCCAAATCTTCGATGAAGCTATCGGGAACTGATTCCTTCATGTTCATCGAAGGCGTCGATGCTGAACCCCCGCCATGGTTATGCCCACTTCCGCTAGCGCCGCCGCTCGGCATCATCATGCTCGGCTTAGCGAGAATCTGCATGGCGCTGTCAATCCGGAATGCTCCATTGACCACGACTTCATCGCCTTCTTTGAGCCCTGAGCGAACGGTGTAGTAATCGCCGGCCCGTGCGCCAAGTTCAACCGCTCGCCCCTCATAAGTTGGCTGGTCCTGATTAGGAACCAACACATACACCACCGAACGAGTCCCAGTAAACAGCACCGCACTGCGAGGAATCACCATCGGCATCTCTGATTCCGCAGGATCCCCAACAACACCCAGCGACTCGGCACTCATCAAATCCATCCCGCACACATCACAGGTGCCAGGCTCGTCCTTGACAATCGTCGGGTGCATCGGACTCACCCATTTACCCGCAAGTTCATCAGACAGCACCGCACCATCTGCGGCTATCTTCGCACGAACAACGGCGGTCGCAAACATCCCGGGCTTGAGTCTCATCTCCGAGTTATCAACCGCGACACGAACCGCAGCGGTGCGTGTCTTGTCATCTACAATCGGCTCAATAAACGACACCCGCCCCTCGAAAACCTCGCCCGGATGCGCCTCAACCGTAAAGGTCACCGGCAACCCCCAGCGGAGCATCGATAACTGCGATTCATAGGCTTCAAGATCAAGCCACAGGCGACTCAGGTTGGAAACGGTTGCAATCGGATCACCGGTATCAAGATAGTCGCCCTCACGAGCAGCCAGATGTGTCACGATGCCACCGATCGGGGAATAGATTGTTAGATCATCTGAATTAAACTCGCCAGCCTCGATCTGCTCAACCTGTTCTTGGGTAAGCCCGAAGAGCCGGAGTTTCTCTCTTGAAGCAGCAAGCGTTTGGCCCGCCGTATCCCTCAGGAACTCACTCCCGTTGCTCGCATTCTCAACAGACTTCCTTGCTTGCTTAAGTTCCTCAAATGAAGCAAGCAGATCAGGACTGTACAATTCTGCAAGGTGATCACCCTGCTTCACCCCCACACCAATGTAGTTCACGAAGAGCCGATCAATCCGACCTGGAAAGTATGCACTGATCCGGGCAACTGATGTTTCGTCATACACCAGTTTCCCGAACAACCGAATCTCGGCAGACGGATAGAACCGTCCCACACTGGTTGTTTCTATTTGGCTCAGCTTTTTGGCCGATTCCGAGAGCGTCAGTTGGATCTCAGTGCCATCACCACTTGCACTGTCCTTGACTGGGATCAAGTCCATAAAGCAAATTGGGCACTTCGCATTCGGATCAGTCAGATGCACAGATGGATGCATCGAGCAGGTATACATCTGTGGCCCAGAATCTTCCGACTCTATATGACCAGCGTGATCATCCATCACCGCTGGCTCGGCATTCGGGCTCCCGATGGTGTAACCGATGAACAAGGCAGAAACGATCAGCACCAACGCAACCACTGCGGAAAGATGCGTCCACATCCAACGAAATACAAGCGTGAATCTTCCTCTGAAAGAACTCATGGCAGCACCTCTTCTCTAAACCGCTTCTCTGTAGATTGGTCTTCAACCGTTGAAACCGGGCGTCCAGCAAGACGGTTCAGCGTCGCCAACGCCTTGCCCCGATCGGCCCTCGCACGCTCTGCGGAAATCGAGAACTCCAACAGCGTGCGCTGGGTATCGAGCAGATCCAGAAACTCTGAATCTCCGCTGCGAAAGCCTCCCAGCGAAGCCGAGAGCGATTCCTGCGCTTTGGGAATCAAAGAATCCTCATACAGCCGGACCCGTCGATCCGCATCGGTATGCTCGAACCACGCCGTATAGATCTGCGCCGAGAGTTGATTCGATGCCGAATCCAGTTCTCGGCTGACCGACAACCGTCTTGCAATCGACTCACGAACCCCGGCATCGTACTTCTCCCTCCAAATCGGAAGATTGATACCGAAGGTGAGCATGATCGGATCATCCCCGCTCTCGGCAATCGCTGGATTGGCCGCCTCGTCGGTCACGATGTACTCCAGACCAATGGTGAGATCGGGATACCCATCCTTCTGAGCAATCCGAGTCCCAACCCGCTCCTGCTCAACACGCTCAGCGATCGAGTCAAGGACAGGACTCCACTCAGAGGCCAACACTGAAATCTGCTCTGCGCTTTCAGTAGCAACCAGGTCCGGTAGTGTGAGCCCACGAGCAACCTCGGCTTCAGGAGACCGATTCAACAACGCATTGATATTGGCGACATACGAAGGACGGAGCGCTTCAAGCCCGGCTACCCGATCATCAAGCTGCCCGAGTTCAACCTGCACCCGGATCAGTTCCGGATGCGATCCAGCACCAACCCGGTATCGTGCACGTACAACCTCCTCAAACGACACGAGCAATACGTAGTTTTCTTTGGTAATTCCGATCGCCCTGTCGAGGTATGCAAGGTTGTGCAGAGCAGTGATGACTTGCTCCACAACGAGCAGTTGAGCTTCTTGGTACCGATACCATGCCGATAAAGCGCCCTTGGCCGCAGCATCTTCACGATCCTTGAGTTTGCCGATCCACGGGAAGGTCTGTTGCAAACCAACCTTCGCCTGCTGAGGCCCGACTCGGGTTTCGACTTCATCTAAGAAGAAC
Source organism: Phycisphaerales bacterium UBA1924 (assembly GCA_965283805.1). Classification (GTDB taxonomy): domain Bacteria; phylum Planctomycetota; class Phycisphaerae; order Phycisphaerales; family UBA1924; genus UBA1924. The sequence goes on from CBDIPV010000001.1 coordinate 2,110,956, forward strand.
CCAATATTGAGCCGAGGATCGGGGAGCGATCGCACCTGAGGCAGCCGCTCGCTCGCCGCCCGCCATTGCTGATACGCCCGCTCGACCGTCGGGCTGTGATACAAGGCGTACCGCACAAACGACTCGGGGGTCGAGTCCACAGCCATCTCCGCGCGCTCAGAGTTCTCGTCTTGATCCCTGAAGACCGAGCCAAGTTCCGTACTTGAACCATCGGGCATGGTCAGCCGATGAAGCGCAGATTGTCTTGTACTTGATGGCGAATCAAACGGACTCGTTGAACACCCGGAAAGGAACACAAGCCCTAAACCGGCGCTCAGTGCGCCCATGCATAGGCTGGCAGCCATAGCAAACTCCTAGATATCTTTTTGATAGAGAGTGAAATACAACGATGGATCACATCATGGGAGACCAAAACGCTCAGCGCGCATTGCCCCTGTGTATCCTCGTTCTATGTTCTCCAGATACCTAGAATCGCTTGTGTTTCTGTGTGTGTCCGTAGCGAGTGAAGATTCCCGACCAGCCCCACCAAAGGGGTTGAATGCTTGTCGTCGCTCGTTGTCCAGATACAAACCTGAACTGGTTGAGTCGAAAGCCCCAAAGTAATCTGAGTCTCACTTCTCTGGAGCGGTGATTTCGGCGCTGGGTTGCGATCATCGTTCGGACTGACCCCACAACGACACGGCCCGCCCGACATCGGACAAAATTCGTCCATATCGACAGCGGGCTCAGACTCACTACAGCAACTTGATTCGACCACGACTGGCTGACAGACCGCATCATTGCAGCCGGTCTCCGCCGGTCCCCCAATCATCCCGATACCGACCTGCGGTATTCCCGCAAGCAGTAGGATCAGGATGATGATGAATCGGCTCATTTTGGAGACTCTACCTCAGATTGGGGCACTTTTCAATCGGCAATAACGAAACCCATAAGAAGTAAAGCATTCTAATCGCTCGATTTATTCCCCTTAGGGATCGAGATAGTCCACATCCTATACGGAATCGTTATGAATGCTTGATAATCCTGCGATAGAAGCATTTGAGCGGAATTCTTTGAACCTGATATGGCAAATACAACGAGAACTGAACTTCAAGCACACCAACAACTTCTTCAATAGACAAACTGCTACTTGTCAAAGCGTAAACAATCGGAACTCCATAGAAACCAACAATAAATGCGATTCGGGATTCGATTGATTTCTTGTTCTTCAAAATGACACCAATTCGCTAGCTGCTGACAACCCCGATTCACACAAACTCAGCGGAATCCATCGACTCGGCTAGGCCTGTCTATACAGAAGGATACGACGAGCAACCCTTCGCCCAAGCATCATCTGAGTAGCTCAACAAATACGACTACGAAAATGTTCGGGCACCCGAACGACTTACAGAAGTCACGCCGAATAGATCACGAACCAAATCAAGAGAGATGGTTTCTGATTGAAATAGCTCTCGGGCACTATCGAAACCCACACATATAGCGAACGGCTTTGAATTTCGTCACCGAAAAACGTTCATGCCAACTGAGAGGCATGAATCCAAAGAATCCAAATCTCAGTAACTCGACAACAAACCCATCAGTCAAGAAGAAGGGGACTCGGATAGTGCAAAGCCCCCTGTGTGCTGAGCATACGGCTGGACAGTTGAATAGGATCGATGGCGATAAAGCCGTTGCCCTCGATAGCGGCGTCGTGATTCAAGCCGAATCACCGATCCAGGCGGATATAGTTCGGGTACCCGAACTTTCTGATCTTCCTCAATCGAAAGATTCAGACTCCGCTGATCGGGAAGCCAAGCCGGATACCGGGATCACGGTATCGGATCATACTACTGATCGGAATGTTGAGCAAGCCGACTTGATTGATTCACTCATCAACGAACTCCGAGAACTCTCGGGCACATCAGATAGCTCCGCATGGCGGGCTGCAGAGATTGTATACGAGCTTGAAATGGTTCATAAGGTTTCTCGCCGAGAGATTATGAAGCGAGTAGGCCGCAAGAAAGCTTGTATTTCTGAATGGATCTCTGCAAGGAAGATCGGCCTTGAGATCGAAGAAGAAATGCCAAACTTCAGAAATCAAATCGGGGTTCATAAAGCAAAGCAGATACGCACAAACTGGGACCAACTACCCAAGCGGCTCCGTAAATCGAGAAGCATCGTTGAGTTCGCTCAAGATTCGATTGATAAGCCTCCCAGGCAAGTACGACGGGCATGGGCTGCTCAAGAGATCAAGGATTCAAATGAGAAGAATCTGGAGAAGATCGCAGAACTCTCCGGCTCATCCGGTATCGAGAATCGATGCTTCAAAGAGGATTGCCTTGAATGGATGGACAGGGAAGCAGAACTCAATCCATACTCGTTCAGGGTAATTTACGGAGATACCCCATATACCTACGAAACCTGCGACAGTTTGCCGACAGATCAGTCGCAAGTTTCTGGTTTGAGAATCGATTGTGAGAACCCTGGAAGCCAAGAATCGATGAATCTCACCGTTGGCATCATCAAGCGGGCAGGTAAGTTGCTCTGTGTTGATGATGAGGATGATTGCAGGGGCGGGGGCGTACTTCTAATCATGCAAGCTGGGGGGCAGGTAGTTTTGCCTAAGATCATCAGCGCTGTTGAAGCCGCCGATATGGAGATCAAGTTTGTAGTGCAGATTGACACAGGGGCCGGAAAGCTTGCCAACCCCGGTCATCCATTCGGAAAGAGTTCTGAGACCCTACTTGTCATCAAGCGAAAATCTGACCGACTCATACGATGCGACACACAAACTCTTGATGATGAAGACGGCGCAGGAAATCTTCTTTCCCCGCACACTTCAATCCTAACCGAACGGCAACTCCGAAAGTACGTTTACGATTGGCAAAGGCTCCACAAGAAGCGGCTTTATCGATTCCATCCAAAAGGCAACATTCTGGCCAATGCATCTAAGCAGAATAATTCCGCTCGTTGGACGGAAGAGTATGAGATTGGAGATGTTCATCTGTTCCAAAAATCAGAATCTCAGCTTCTCCTTGTCCTTGGCAAGTTTGCGGTTGCGGGTGACAAGATTGCCGATCTGTGTGGATGCTCTGGAAGTTGCTGCATTGCTGCGGATCAAATGGAACTGGACTGGCGTTACATAGAGCTTCATCCGAACAACTACAACTTCGGTGTTTCACGGATTGCAGCCTATCTTGAAGCCAAGGCTGAAGGATTAGATGCGACCGAAGAAGAACTTGAAGAGTTCCGGTTGAACTCTGAAGCGGAGTCTTTGAGTTCGAAAGACATCTACAAAATGTACAAGAAGATGATGGCGGACAAGAAGGCGAGAAAGAAATCGCCATCAAAGCTCAAACCTGAAAAGAAGCAGTGCCTCAGCAAATAGCTGGAGCATATTCAACCTTCCCAAAATTTAAAACCATCTGGCCTTGCTGAAGCATATTCAACAAGCACGGTATCGATGCGTCTATTGACGAAGATTGGAGACATATTTATGACCAACCACTTCAAACCAAACTCCATTGAGGAGTAAGAGATCAATCAGAACCAGCAGAGATACTTTGCTGAGTGCAAATGGAACGCATCGTGCTGATCAGAGCAAAAAATTAGTCAACGAATAGGGACAGAAGCGACACTAAACCACGCAAGAATAAGGAGACAAAATGTCAATGGAGAATGTAGAAGATGGAATTGTCCGATTTGAAACAAACTTTGCCAAGATAGACAACGGAATGACCAGTTTCGATACCGACAAAATTCGACAGTACTTACGGTCTAAACCAAGCATCGTTGGCGAACTTGCGCTTCTGTTTGTGCACTCATGTTGTGGTCAACTTGGAGACAACGAGCAAGAGCAAAATTCCTGTTGGTTTCAGGCTCTCGACGAACTCGAAGAATCCCTACTGAGAATTAAGCGATGATGTGGCAGGAGTTGCTGAGCAGATGAGAACTCGATACCAGGCCATACTCATCGAATAAGCACGATAAATAAATCAACTTTACTTCAATAAAAATCTACGGGCGCTGTTTTTGCAGGGCTCTTTCTCTGTTTTTCCAACCCGATGATAAATCATGTACCAAGGTGAAATCGCTGGAGGGCAAGATGATGTTTACTCCTTTTCCGATTCTTGTACGGGGCGAATCCGGTACTTTGTGGCCTCTCGCAATGTTGATAGCTCAACGATCTCCACAATTTCTTCAGCAACTAAGAGAGAAACACAGTGTGCGAATTTTTTGTTATCGAGAACGAATCCAATCTCCCCGCGACTTTTCTTCTCTCTCGAAACATCAATAAAGTAATTCTTCGCAATCCCTCTCTCATGATTGCTCAGTTGCTTGTGCTCAATGATCGCAGCAACGAGGGCGAGATGGCATGGACGAATGAATCGGCCTGTCGTATAGGTCATTCTCTGCTTCGAGTATTTCTTCAACTCGAAATACCTATGCCATTTGGCATACAACGACTGCTCTGACGGTGGCGTAAAGTTGTGGTTCTTCGTGATCCATTTCAAAGCGATCTCTGCCCTGACAAACCTGTCTTCCTGAGCTACTCCAGTATGAAAGTTGAGTGACTCGTAGAAACAAATGAGTTCATGAGCGCTGTTTGGCAGCCTCTTCTTCTCGTGGGCAAACATCGATGCCGCCTTCTTCATCCTCCCAAGCGGCCCATTCCCTCTACCCTGGGAGATTCCCTTGCTTCCATATTTTGAGACAATCGATGATTTGTCCCCCCAACTACTTATAGTAGTTTCTATAGCAGCAGTATCTACGAGCAACGATTCGGCATTGTGATTGATATCCGGCTTTGATTCCGAGTAGAAGGAAGAGAGATCAGAGATGCTGACTAATTTGTCGGTCATCAATAAAAACTCATCTGCCATCGCAGGATCGTTTATCTTTGGTAATCTGACAAGAGTTCCATAGAGAGCAGGATCCTGACCGATACGGCTATAATTCATACCCTTTAGACATACTTCATGGCAACCGCAGGACTTGTAGCACGCAGCGATATCAGATCTGAGATTATTGAGTAGCTGACGGATTTGATAATCTCTGAGATTCGATGGGAACAGAATACAGAGCGTCACATGAAAACCATTGTCATGGGTACTGATCTGAACCATGGGGTGGGCTCCGATTTTTTTGATGTCAGATACGAACCGGTCTTTGGCCTTTCTCGCTTTGTCCGATTGTGAATTTTTGCAATGGCCAGGATTATCGATATCCAGGGTGGCCATGACGACAGCGACATTGCCCGATCGGTATGGTTGAGCGGTGTAGTAGATTGTTTTATTTCCGGCGAGATGATTGTAGATGTCCGAGGCCTTGAGTTTAGAAGGCCATGACTTGCCCCTGTAGTTGATATGGGTTGGGTGCCCGAGTCCATAGTCGTAGCCGCTGATCAAACTCTGTATCCTTTGAACAACCTCTGGAGCCTGTTTGCCGATGGCGGCGTGGACTTTTACTTTGGTTTCCGTATTCAATTTTTTTGTTTGTCTCGTTTGCTTAGCGATTCGATCTTGATCGACTCTCTTCTGCATCGCATTGCCGGTAAAGTATTGAGAACCTGATGGATCACGATACCAACTATTTGTTGGCGTGATTTTGCCTTTCCATGTACCGAATAATTTTTTCTTTGTCATTTGCTTCCGATCTGTTGTCATCTGATCCAGAGGTCTAAGTCTGAAACAGAGTATTTGATGAACTGAAACACTCGCAAGGGTTTTTCAGCCCAAGCGAGGTAGACGGTTGCGGGCGGATCAGAAGCATTTGAACATCCCGCACTATCTCAGTTCGTCATTTCTTTGGTTGATTCCTTTATCATTCACGCACATCGATTCGTTGAACGAGAAGTATTTCTGCGCGAAAAATATCGTGGGTCTCGATCGACAGCGATAGTACCTTGACGAAGAGCATGCATGGTTGCAGTCAGTAGACAAAGAAGGTTGCAGTTATCTAAATCTTGATTGTGGGCATCAACTGTGCAGGTTGAATTTTGAGGGCTTTGGCGAGAGCCTCGATTGTCTCTAAGCGAGCAGATCGTTCACCCCGCTCAAGCAGCGAGATATGGGTGCGGTGGAGTTTCGCCGCAGCCGCCAGAGCCTCCTGGGATAGCTCCCGCTCCTCTCTGAGGGTCCGTAACTGCTCACCGAACTTCTTCTTGAAACTGTTCTTTATCACTTGAACAGTGTCGCTGGATTGCAGACAATACGGCTACAGACAATGCGCATCATCTAAACCGCTTTTTGTGCCCTTATCTATGCTGAACTACGCTCAAATGAGCGAAAAGAGGATCAAAATGCCCACTGAAAAGCCAATAAGGCGGTTTATGGTTCGCCACGCCGACGGCAGCAATTCCGGCCCGTTCACACCGAATGAGCTTCGATCACTCGCTGAATCAGGGAAGGTGGAGCGTGAGGATCAGATTCAGCAGGTAGGCATCGACACCTGGCATGCAGCGGGAAAAGTTGCAGGTCTGTTTCCGGATGATGAGACAATCATACTTGTAGCAGACAAGGCGGTACCCAAGCCGGTTCCAAAGCGAGAATGGCTCAGAGCCCGTTGCCTAAATTGCAGGCATAAATGCGATGTCCAATGTGGAAGTTGTGGAAAATTTGATTCATTCACTCGCCAAGAGGTTGGCTTTCAATGCCTCTGTGGAAATATGGTGTTGAATCTTCCATGCCCGAAGTGTTTCTCCATCATCTTCCAAAACACAATGCGACTTTCTCGCATCTCTATTGCCGATTGTAACAGTCCACGTCGGAAAGAAGCTCAGCGCAAAAAATCAAACAGTTTGCCTTCTTGGGAAGATGGTAGAGAAACTCGTAAAATTGCTGCATCAGTATTGCTTGTACTTGTATATGCGGCCACGGCGATTCTCATTCTCCTCATGGTAATCGGTGTCATCCCATTTTTGATCACAATACTCTACTGCATGATGGCAGGACTGCTGATCGCAATACTTCAACTCTATACTCAATAAACAGGCTAATACTGGACTGAATCACTCGACCGAGCCAACTCTGACTGATCTCGCTGAACATACCTACGGGTCGTTTCTAAGCTCTCATGTCCCAGCACCGCTGCGAGTGAAACCAGATCATTCTGCGATTCTTCGAGGAACCGCTTGGCGAATGTATGTCTCAAAGCGTGTGGATGAAGAAGGATACCAGTAATCGCAGCGTATCGGCGACAGATGCTTCGTACACCACGATCTGTCAATATGCCTCGTTCTCCCACAAAGACTTGCTCGACTGCGAATCCTGGCCGACGCTCCATATAATCTGCCAAAGCCCGACGAGCGGGGAGCGGCACCGGTACCATGCGTTGCTTATTCCCTTTCCCCAATACCCGAATCCAGCCTGATCGTTCGCCAAGATCAAGCTGATCCTGGTTGATCCCGACAAGTTCTGAAACTCGGAGACCGCAGTAAAGCAAGACATGAAAGATTGCGACTGCTCGATAATCTTGACGAACCTCAGCTTCTCTCAGTAGCTTGCGAGCTTCTGCACGACTCAATCCCTTCGGCGCAAGTGGCTGTCGCCGGAGTTCCTTTATATTCTGCGCGGGAGAAGTTGATAAATGCCCGTCAAGAACAAGCCATGCGAATACCTGGCGAACCATCACGAGGCACCTGTTGACGGTAGAGACCGATCTCTCTTCTACCCGGATCATGTGTTCTCTGAAATCTGTGATGTCTCTGGTGACCACACGATCCCATTGAAGCGGCTCTTGATTCGCAGATGTATACCAGCGACCGAATCGAAGCAGATCAGTTCTGATCGCACGACGACTCGACTCGGCATAATCCTTAGTCTCGAAAAATTGTTCAAGGGTGACCTCGATCGTTTCCTGAAGTGACTGTTCAAAAACATTATCGCCTGAGTTTTTCATAGCTTACCAACACCTTTCGGGCATGAATCAGACATGTTGTGCCAAGAACTCGACCGAGAATGACTCTTCTCGCCCGGGTTTTCCGGTTCAGTTCCGGCGCTTTAGACGGCGGAATACAGCCGTCAGCAACTCGCTTTGAGATTCGGTGGCCAACCCTGAGGGGTATAGATGCCTAACCGCTTCTTTGACTTTGACTGGATCCGGATCGTTCAACCCGAGTTGACGGAGCCCTTCAATCAATGGCTCAAGAACCGGATCACGCTTCGCCCTGCTCGCCTTCTTCGGCTTGGCGACTCGCTTGGGTACGGACTTCCCCCTCGCAGCGTAGAACACTACCGGCTCTCCATTGATGCCTTCGCCCATTTCTCTCACCCGCAAACAGATGGCTTGCATCTCTGCGGGGTAGAACGGTTTCTTGGTTCGTATCACGTAACACGGCGGTGGCATGACGCCAGCTTCAATAAGCTCATAGAACCTGGCTCTGGACATGTTCAGCGACCTCGCCATGTCTGAAACACTGATAGCAGCCTTGAGTCGAACGCCGTCCGGCGAGCGGTTGACTGCTGTTGAATACTTAGCCATTGCCATTTCCTCCATGCACCGTTTGGGATTCATGAACATGCAACAACCCCGACGCCGTCAGCGACCGCCCTCGATCACTCCTGTCAATCAATCCAAGCCAGAGCAAATTCGACTCGACGACCTTTGAAACTGCCTCTACTGGTTGACCCATGCGTGAGGCAATCACTCCGAGCCGAATGGGCTTTGACGAGTCACCCAGTATCTCTAAGTACCTCCTTTCATCGGATCCAAGACCGATACCGTCGAGTTCCTCAACGATAAAGGTTCGTTTCGCATGATCTTCTGTGATCGATGATTCGCCCTCGGATCTTGCCATCCGTCGAACCGATTCCAGTAATCGCAGTGCTATGCGCGGAGTTCCAAATGATCGCTCCGAAATCTCCTGAAGTACGCCCACTTCGACATCCCATCCGAGTTGTACAATTTTTTGCGCGAGAATTGATTGGATATCACGACTCTCGTATCTGCGAAGCTGACAGAGCAAACGCATTCGATCCCGTAGAGGAGGAAGTAAACCTTGCGGATCTGTAGTAGCGAGCACAAGCGAGAACGGAACGAGATCGATCTTGTTGATCTTGCTCCCACTCGAATCTGTCAGGTAGACTGCCCGTTCATCGATCGCCTTATACAGAGCGACCTGCACAATGGAGGGCATCTCATGAGCCTCGTCTATATAGATGATGCCCTGATTCGAATCATTTGAGAGGAGTAGTCCATTCAAAGCTGGCAGCGTTGCGACGGTCTGTCCCAAGGCCTCATGACACTGAGAAGCCATCTCGCTTGCTAGGACTTTGGCGAGCATTGACTTCCCTGTACCCGGAGGCCCGGTGAGCAGGACATGCGGTAATGGTTCATTGTCTGCATACGCTGAATCAATCCCAATCTTGAGTTTCGAGACGACCTGAGGCTGGCCGATCACATGATCGATCGTGGGCGGAATGATTTCACAACTGTGGCTTTGGTTTGACATGTTGGACTCCTTACCCATCATCAGACCGGTTCACTTTTCGGTGATGTTGTTGGGACTCACCACACGCCCGAAGTTGGATGAAATCAAGCCAGATCAGGCGAAATAACCTGACAAACCTGAAGTATGAGCTATATTTCGAGCAAAACCTGAAGTGCGCAAGTGCAAAAAATGATACTAATTCAAACGCTGCGACTTAGCTCGTGTTTGTACAACGGACACTTTTCACTCACAAGCAAATCATAACTCTGGCGTTTTTGAACTGATTCAGGGCGCACACTGTACGGGAAAAGATGAGTGACAGAGCAGCAAAGAAGCCATCCGGGTTGATACCCAGACGACTTCGATTCCATGATCAGCAAGCCATGGCGAGTTGATTTGATTCGACTGAGGCTTCCTGCGCTTTGATCATCGTTTGAGGAAGATCAGCATTCAAACTCTTCCAGCGATTGAGCAGGAACGCTCCTGTTTCTCGAAGTTCTGGTGAGACTTTCGCATAAACACGGCTATTGACCTTGAGCCCCAAAGTGACCAGCATCTTGTCGAGCGAATCCCGACTATTGGGATGTTGTGACTTGGCAGCTTTACAGGTGCGTTGGCAAGCATGATCTGTAATCCGAAGCATGAATCGCAACCAATGGCGAGCCTTGTCTACATCCAATGTCCCGCCGTGGTACCTACTCTCCCAACGTGGGTCCGAGTTGAACATGGGAATGACATTGAACCCGCTTGTGCGTGGATGGCGACGAAATGAATCTCCGATTGCTTCCATCGATTTACAACCGTTGAGCAGACCTGGTCGATCGAGCATTGGGGTGGCATATCGACCAGCAGACCGACTGGATGCGACCAGCCCGTAGATCAGTGGTTCGAATCGATGAATGGTGTTGTAGAGCGACCGGAATGCTGTTGGACGCTCATTGATCTCAGGCATGGAGATATGGACATGATGACCTGTAGAGACATTGACCCTGCCTCCGAGGTAGCGACAGATGTTGAGCGCTTTGGGCACAATGCGTTCCCAATCGTCAATACCCTGGAGGATGCGGGTCTTGAGTTCAACTGACTCCCAGCGGATGCCTGAGTACCTGCTCTCTCCTCTGACTGAAGAGTCATACTCAACAGCCAAATCCATCCCAGCAGGAATCGGACGATGCGAATAACCTCTGGCCACCGTGGGTAGACCGTTACTTGTCAGGATCTGAGCGAGTGTTCTGCGAACATCGTCGCCAGTACCAGAACCAATTTGCGGCAAGACGAACTCAAACTCTGTTCCGATACGACGATTTCGATTCAACTTTGATGCCAACATGACTTGCTCCTTGCGGTGTGTTTGTTTGCTTTCGCAACTCATCTGCAATCAGCGTGAATCGGTGAATAAACCCGCTCACAATCCCTCCAGTTCAGCACCCATCTTTCTTGAGAGGGGACCCCTCCCCCCAATCCCCTATTTGTTTTTTGGGTCCCCTATTCGCACATGGATGGGTTCCCTTTGAGCCTCTCGGATTTAGTTGCAGGTGTCAGAGCATTCATTTACGGTGATCACCGCTCAACGTTGAGCATGTCAAAAGCATCGATTTCCTGTAGGAAATCAACAATATCTAAATGAGTTCACTCCCACCTCAATCCAAGAAAGGCAACGACAGCATGAGGGCGTCAAATGCTCATCCTGCAGTAAGGTCATGGAGTGGAAGAAGGATGGCATTGACCGTGAAGGATGTGGCCGCATCCTGTGGCGTTTCAGAGAAGACCGTTCGCCGCTGGATCAACAATGAGCGTTTGCCGGTTGTGCGGATTTGTGGGGCTGGTGCGAGAATGATGACTCTGGTACGCCCAGCCGATTTGGATCAATGGCTCAAAGAAGCAAGGCAGATTGTTACTGGATCTAAATCCCAAGAACCAATCGTCCAAATCCAACGACGCCGGTTTATCCGGAGACCACTTGACAAATAGGAGTGAATCGCCTCTTGTGTGTGCAATCAAAGGACTGATTCGATGAAAAGAGTACTGACTAAATCAAGCGATGGAAGATGGCGCAAGCAGATCGATGGCAAGATGCGATACTTCGGAAGAGTGAACCCAAAGAGCGTGAACCGTTCGTACAGAGATGCTGAACTCCGCTACCTGAACTTCCTGGCGGATCGAGAAGTGAAGTTCCCAGTTGAAATCAAAATTTCGAAACTGACCGTCGAAGACTTTGGCGAGAAGTATCTACAAAGCTGCTATACCCGTTACGAGCGAGGGGATATCTCAGCCACATGGTTCGAGAAGATCAGAATCTCTGTTTGTCATTTCATTGAATATCTACAGGCTGACATGCTGCTCTCAAAGCTCAATGAACTGACTCTTGATGACTATCGAAACTACACCTTGTCATTACCCATCTCAACTTCAACCAACAAGTCCATTAGCCTGTGGACTGCTAAGTCGAGGTTGGACATCATCAAGCTGATGATCAAGTGGGGCTACCAGATGGCTCTCATTGACCAACTCCCCCGCAATCTTGATGGATTCTCCAAGGTCAGTATCCCTGAGCCAACAGTCAATAGATTTTCACGGGAAGAAATCAAACTGCTCTACAGAGAAGCAAGTGAAAGAACCAAGATGTTCATCCTGCTGGGACTCAACTGTGCCTTTGGTCAGACTGACATCTCTGACCTACGAGTAGGAGAAGTATCGATTGAAACTGGTAGGATTACACGAAAGAGATCGAAGACGGGAATTCAATGCCAATACAAACTTTGGCCGCTGACAAACGAGATGCTCAGAACCTATGGCAACATTGATGGCAAGCCAAATGACAGGGTGTTCTTGTCCGCCAAAGGCCTTCCCCTCGTAAGAGAGTTCTTTGTTGATGACAAGTTCAGAAGAGAGGACTCGATTCGGCGAGCGTTCACCAGGCTGATGAAGAAAACCAAAGTACCGAACGGGCGTGGCTTCTACTCGTTGAGGAAGACGGCTGCTTCAGAGATTGAAGCCATTGATCCTGCCGTGACTGAGATGTTCTTGGCTCATTCTGAGAAAGGCTTGAAGCGTCATTATGCTGAGCGTGATTGGGCTCGATTGGATGCGGCGATAATGGAGTTGAGTAAGAGGATTTGGTTAGGGTAATACCCATTAGCATTGTCTGGCAAATGTGATTCCATGACAACCTAGTCTATGAGCAGAGAGGTACAGCTAAAGATGCTACAATAGTCGTTTACCCGAGGGCATCATTTGGCAGTCACAGTTTCCATGGCACACCCCGCAGTTGACGCTGCATGGCACCGCAGTTCAGAAGTGGGTGTTCGTATGCGCTCGCCCAAGCTTGGAGTCGAAGAGGATTTAATTTCTGATTTCCTTGAAGACTTTCAAATGAAAATCCCCCGTGGTACTATTGCCACGGTGTTTCGGGAACCTTGGCTTGAATGCGGATGCCCGGACATTGTGATTGTCATATGGAAACCAAATTTGACAAAATCTTGGTGTTCTGCAAGAGAACAGTTATCCAACGAAGATTTCAAAATTCTTCAGTACTTACACTGGACGGATACCAACGATTTCGATTCCATAATCTCTAGATTTGGGAGTCGAGCTTCAAAATCTATCAACAAGTTGGTAGACGCCAATCTTGTTTTGAGGCAAAAAAACGGCCTCAAACCACGCACACTGAACATTTCATTTGCTATTGAACGCATTCTGGCGGTTGAAGCGAAAGTTAGCAGTTGGCGTTCTGCTCTTGATCAGGCGGTTCGCAATCATTGGTTTGCGACTGACTCATGTGTACTTTGGCCTACAGCAGCACAGTCAAATGCGTTTGAGTGCGCAGCGACTAAGGCAGATGTCGACATACTCACATTAGACGATCCTGAGTACAACTTTCAAAACAAATCTGTTCTTCGCTATCCCAAATCTTATGCGTCTTGGCAGTTCAATGAATGGGTATGGCGTCGGCATTTGATTTCGAACGAGTACAATACAGAGGTTGCTCATGATGAATCTTGAGTTGGTTCAAAATCAATTCTCATCTCTCGCCGATATAGTCGAAATTGGGGCAGGCGGTTTCAAAACTGTATATTCCGCAAAACATCCTGATCATGGTTTGATTGTTATAAAAATAATTCGACCCGGCCCAGATGCCGAGGTAATACGAAGAGAATTAATCGTTCCTCAGCAAATACCATCAGGAAGAATGCCAGAGATAATTGAAAGCGGAGAGTTCGATGATAATGGAAATCAAATCAATTGGGTTTTTGAGCAGTTTATTCCTGGTGGAAATTTAGCTGATTTCATATCTAGAAATGGCCCTCTTTCGAGCACACAATTGGTTCGACTTACTCTTCATGTTTTAGAATCGTTGGCTGGAGCAGAGCAAGTTCGAATAGTACATCGTGATGTCAAGCCTTTGAATATTCTGTGCCATACCGACGGTTCATATTGGCTCATTGATTTTGGCATTGCTCGCCACTTGGATTTGTACTCGATGACTAGTGATTCGAATATATTTGGAAAATGTACCCTTGGGTATGCTCCCACTGAGCAAATGCGAAACAACAAGAATGAAATGGATTCACGAACAGATCTCTTTGCCCTTGGGATCACAGTACATGAAGCTGCTTCAGCAGTTCACCCATTTTTGAGTCATGCACGAGATAGACTGGAAGCCATGCATTTAGTGGAAACCAAACGACTTCCAAGATTAGCTCTTGATATCGAGTCTGCCGACAGTTTTGCAGATCTCATTGAAACCTTGGTAGCTAAGAGAAGAGATCAAAGAACTAGGACTGCCCTTGAGGCGCTGGAATGGGTTAGAGAAATTGCTGAATCTAACAATATCTCATAGCGTCTCAGCGATACAATCATCGATAGATTGAATCAAGATTTAGGGAGAAGCTATGGATTTTACTATTCAGCTAGGATCGGGAATGATGAAATTATGTAAGGGATTAGCCAAATCCTGGAATGAAGCTGACATCATCTTCAGCCCTAGAGACTTGAATCCCGATCAGATCATCAAGTTCTCTGGTGAATTAAAAAAACTCTCAAACATATCGATTTCAATTGACCCACAACTATACAGCCCGACGACCGACCATGAAAGACTAAATGCTCATGATTTTTTTCCATCCTCAATTAATACTGGGGAGTTGTGGGGCAAAAAATCACAGACGAAACTCTTGAAAAAAATTGTAGAAGCGAATCGAACGATTGGAACGAACCACACAATCGCGCCATCACCATTTTTTAGCGCACCAACCGACCAATGGTTGGAAATACAAAAAAGCATTCTTGGTGAACTTCATGGTCTTGATACAACAGCCACGATAACAGCAACATTGCCCCTCGGTTCAGGTGTTATCAAGAATGATAGCATGATTGGAAAAATCATCGAGGACATTGAATCGTGGCCTGCCTCGACGATATACATGGTTTGCGAGCATCCGGCCGAAGCATATTTCGTATCAGATCAACAATGGCTTGATAATCTGTATGATTTGGTCGCCGGTATTCGCCTTGCTGGGAAACGAGTGCTGTTTGGGTACGGCAATCAGCAACAACTTGGTTTGGCATGTGCTGGTTGTAATAGCATCGCAAGCGGAAACTTTATGAATACAAGATCGTTTTCTACTTTGAAATTCGAAAAGCCTGATGCTAAAAAAATACGCAGAAAATCTACATGGTATTATTCGCATCGGTCGCTTTCCGAGTACAAACTACCCACACTTGACAACGCTAAAAATAAATCTCTGTTGCAACTCCTAAAACCAAAAAGCACATTTGATTCTGGGTATGCAAAACCACTGTTTTCAGCAGGACAGCCATCGTCATCCGGCTTTGCCGAGACAGCTTCATTCAATCATTATTTAGCAACTATGCGAAAGCAGGCATTGAAGAGCCAATCCCAATCATTTGATGATACCGTGGATGCGGCTTTGAAAGATCTGGATAATGCATTGGCACTATTGACAAAGCTTCGTAAATCTAGAATTTTTGACGATGCACGAGACTTTGCTCCTGCACTCGCTGCTAGTCGAAAGGCGATTGAAACTCTCAAAACGAATAGAGGGCCAGTGTTGCGCCGCAAATGGAATTCACTCTAGACTCAATCGCTTGATAAAATGGATCAAGCCCAAAAACTTCAGTTCTCAACAGGTATCAAAAACGCCTTTTGCACACAATTTGACTCTATGAAAGATATGCGATGCCTATTTCAGATTTGCCTAGCTTCGTTGATATCACAGAAACATTTCCCGCAATCAAGCCGGACATCCTCCTAGGCAATGGTTTCAGCCGATCGTTAGACAACTGCTTCGCATACGAAGACCTCCTAACAGCGGCAAACTTTGGCGACCGTGACCAAGCCTACCGAGACCTGTTTGAGCAACTCAACACATCAGACTTTGAGCATGTTGTAAAAGGTATCCAAGAAGCGAAACTGATTTCGCAGTCAATCATTGATGACATTGACCCCGAAGCCTATGACAACGCTTCAACAGAAATATCAGATGGACTCCGTGATGCACTCGTTACAAATCACATCCCAAAGTGTGACGATGTGGACGACCAGAGAATCATGGCATGCAAAAACTGGCTAGATCTCTTTGACAAAGTATTTACGACCAACTTTGATTTGATTCTATATTGGATTGCTGCTTCAACATCCAGAAACTTGGTGACTAGATATCAGCTTCGAGACGGCTTTGGACCAGATGAATCTATAGCCAACATCTTGACCCATCCTTCCACAACTACTGGGATTCAGAATCTTTTCTACATGCATGGAGCAATGCACCTATTCAAAAGAAAAGCCTCTACTCAAAAATTGTCCTACAGCACCGGCGGAGTTGTTCGTGAGCAAATTGACTCACGCATTTCCACAGACAACTTCCCACTGATTGTAATTGGCGGCAACTCTGCTCAAAAAATGTCAGCCATTGGCTCAAGCCCGTATCTCAGTCACTGCTATCGAAAATTCTGCAAATCAGCAACCCATCTCGTCACTTTCGGCATTCAATTTTCCGAACCAGATCGGCACATCATTGAGCAAGTCAGACAGAGTCGAACACTCACCAATATCTTTCTTGGAGTCTACCAAGAAGATGATCTTCCTGAAGCTGCAAGAGTGAAAGCACTTCTTGAAGCAGCTAGAGATGGATTACATCAGCTTGATGTCCAACTCTACAACTCATCAACAATCATCCCATGGGAATACACAAGCCCAGATCCCGATGAGTAAAGCCATCACCACCTTAGGCCTAGCGGGTCAAGAAACGGGTCAGAGCGGGTCAACCTCCAATTCCCCAACTCCCTCATCCCATCAAAAAAACGCCACTGACATCAAACCAGCGGCGTTTTCTTCAAGTGGAGACGAAGAGATTCGAACTCTCGACCTCTTGCATGCCATGCAAGCGCTCTACCAACTGAGCTACGTCCCCGATCAAATCGGGCCCGGCGTTCGCCAAGCCACGAATCGTAGTGCCCAGACTCGCGAGGTCAAGATTGCGCAACCTCCTGCGTGACAATGACCCAAATTGCACCCCAGCGGACGCTCACGCTGGATCGGGGCACCCCAAGGGCCGAATACATACCAAATCAGGGAGCATCGACATGCCCAGCCCAGACAGCGAACTCAACTGGTGGATCGAGCCCGACGGCTCGACACACATTTCGCACTGCGCCAGCCGTGTCCCCCCCGCGGGGCTGCTGGCCGTCGGCAAGGTCTATCAGGATTCACGCTCAGGGGTCATTGTGAGCATCTCAGGCCAGCCCGCCCAGATCGGCATGGTCTCACGCCAGCTGCTTGATGTGCTCCACACCCGTTTCCCGGGCACCCGCTGGTGGGTCAAGGACCTGGTGCCCACGCCCAACTCGCGCACCAGCACACCCGCCGCATCCTGAATCGCAGTCGCTCAGCGTTTGATCGCACTCACAAGCGCCGCCTTGCGGACCAGCACGCCGCCCGCGACCTGCTCGCGGATGACGCTGAGACCCGAATCCGCGACCACACCCGCGATCTCGACCTGGCGGTTCATCGGGCCTGGGTGCATCACGATCGCGCCCGCCTTCATCCTCTGAGCACGCTGCAGCGTCAGCCCATAACACGCATGATACAGCCGCTCGGACGCAAGCCGGGCGCCGCCGCCTCGCTCAAACTGGATCCGCAGCATCATCACCACATCCGCCTGTTCAACCAGCCCGTCGAGATCATGCGAAACTTCGCAGCCCAGCGCCCCCAGCCCCATCGGGCACATCATCGCCGGCCCACAGAGCGTGACCCTCGCGCCAAGCGCCGTGAGCAGCCCGACATTCGAGCGTGCGACACGCGAGGAGACCACATCCCCGACGATCACGACATGCAGGCCGCTGAAATCCCAGTGCTCTGCTCGCCCGTGCGCCCGCCCGATGGCCAGCGCGTCGGTCAGCGCCTGGGTCGGGTGCTGGTGCGTGCCATCGCCCGCGTTGATCACCGGGATGCCGACATGCTCGGCGATCAACGCGCTCGCCCCGCTCTGCGAAGCACGCACGACCAACGCATCAACACCCATCGATTCGATGGTCCACGCCGTATCAATCAGCGTCTCGCCCTTGGACATCGACGACCCGCTGCTGCCAAGATCTACCACCCGCGCACCGAGCCCCTGCGCAGCGATCGTGAAGCTCAATCGCGTGCGTGTCGAGTTCTCGAAGAACAGGTTGGCGACCGTGCACCCGTCGATCGCCCCGGCGTCAAACGCATCCTGGTGCGCCAACGCCAACAGCTCCCGCGCCTGCCCCGCGTTGGCCTCGTTCATCGAGATCAGGTGATGCCCGTTCCACATCGTCCGCACGCTCCTGGATCGGTGATCAATCGTCGACAGGGACCTGCCGGTACATCGAGCCAGATTCGGATTCGGGCTCGGGCAATGGTTTGGATTCGGGCGCTGCGGGCTGCGGCTCTGGCGGCTGCTCTGGTTTGGGCATCGGCTCGGTCTGCCCATCGCTCGGCTCAGTCGGTGCCGTGCCCGGCGTCTCTGGCCCTGCGTCAACCGCAGACGAATCCGCGCCGTCACTGGTCATCATCTCACGCGCCTCGAGCGCTGCTGCGGGCAGCGGCACATACACCGGCTGCGTCGGGATCGTGCCCGGAGCCCAGTGCTGCACACGCGACACACGCCAGGACGGGACACCCCCGCCGCGCATCCAGATCGTGACCGTGCCCATGAACGAGCTGCCATCGAAGGCCCGCGCCGGGTAGAGCACATCCACCTTCGCGTCAGATGCGCGGATCCAGATCCGTCCGATGTGGTACATCGGGATCGATGCATCCATCCCCTCGAACGGGATCACCACGCCATCGGGCAACCCTTCCACGATGCTCTGCGCCGATTCAAGCGTCGTCCCCACGGGCAGGTTCACGCTGTACCGCCCCTGCGCATCACGCATCGGATAGCGAAACAGCACCTCCTCGAGCGCCGCACGCGTCACCTGGATCGCCAGGAAGTTGTTCGCGCTCGCAAACTCGGTCTCGGTCGTCGGCTCTGGGATACTGGTATAGCTGATGCACCCGCCCAAGCCCAGCACGCTGGTGAGCACGGCCAGAGTGACGATGGAGGTCCGAGAACCGGTGCGTTGTTTGGCTGCCATGAGCTGCTCCGCTGCGTCTGTTGTGATTGATCCACGAACATCATAGTGCCCCACAAGGCCAATCGCGGCGCGTTTCCGGCACCGGACCACTAGGATCACACCAATGCCAAGCAGCCACTCCAGCACAACGCCCAGCAACCCACCCATGACCAGCCGCCAGTCCGTGCCACAGCACACACCGCCCACGCACAGCGGCAAACGCTATATCCTCGCGATCAGCGGCGCCTCGGGCGCGGTCTACGCCACCCGCCTGCTCGATCAGCTGCTCACCAAAGGCCACGAGGTGCATCTGGTCGTCAGTGACTACGGCAAGCGTCTGCTCAGCGACGAGATGGACATCACCAAGATCAACCTCAACACCCTCGCACCGCATCTGGGCAGCGATCAGCATGCCGAGACCTACGCCAGCCGCCTGATCATCCACCCCCACAAGGATGTCGGCGCCAGCATCGCCAGCGGCAGCTTCCTGCACGACGGTATGGTCGTGCTCCCCTGCTCATCGACCTCGCTGGGGGCCATCGCCACCGGCTCGGGCAGCAACCTGCTCTGCCGCGCCGCCGCCGTCACGCTCAAAGAGCGCCGCCCGCTGATCATCTGCCACCGCGAAGCGCCGCTCAATCTGATCGACATCGAGAACATGCGCACGCTGACCCTCGCCGGCGCGATCATCGCCCCGTGCAACCCGGGCCTGTACCTCCGCCCGCAATCGGTGGACGACCTGGTCGACTTCATCGTCGGCAAGGCCCTGGACCTGCTCCACATCGAGCACGATCTCAAAACACGCTGGGGCGAAGCAGAACTACACTAATTCAATAGGTGCCATTGTGATCGTCAACGCAACCCGCTGACGGCCGCGCGTGTCCCCTCCACGATGGGCATTCTCAGCCCCTTTGAAAATCTCATTCATTCGCGCTTCCAGATCGCGTAGTTCAGAGATGTCATCAGGCGTGAGTGCGGCAACCGCACGAATAGAGCGAGGTCGATACACATCCTCGTAATCAACCGTGCAGGCTTGTGTGTATTCCCGTTCGGCCTTGCGCAGAAGCCCTCTCACGCCTCGTGTGACTTCCTCCCGATACGCCTTGGATCGCTTGCCCTGTTTCAGCACGACGCTGCTATAACGCAAGCGAAATAGTCGCTCTGGGCGTGCTCCGGTCTCACGTGTGCCTGTTTCTTCAACAAGACCCAGCTTCCTGAGCTTTCCGAGGTGGTAATGAATCGTTTCAGGGCTCATCCTCGCTTGATCACACAAATCACGAGCGGAGATTCCATGCGATTCCCCAAGCATGCTCTCGAATATACTTCGCGTTTCAACTGAGTTGAAGGTGCGAAGTTGAGCCACAGTCTTGATTTCGAATTCCTTGCTCATGCGCAAAGAGTACCCTTGAATTATCAAAATTCAATCTATATTTTGATAATTGAACTATTTGGTACCACTTAGAGCAATGAACAAGAAGCTCAATCTAGCGGCAGGTAGCTGAGCTTCTCGCAGATCTTGTCGCCCCGCATCCGGAAGAAGTCCGCGCCCTTGAGCACCCCGCGCCCGCCATCGGGCAGATCCCACTCGATCATCCACTGCACCGCGCACCGATCGCCGTTGGCGATGATGTCTCTGACACTGAGCGTGTAGTTGGGGAAGTGCTCCGGCAACGACGCGAACGCCGCATGCACGGCCTGCCGCCCCTCGAACCGCCCGATGCTCTTGCCCTCCGCCGCGATGTGCTCGAAGACAGCGTCGTCGGTCATGTCCTGCATGACCAGATCCGCGTCGTATGTGTTGAAGTTGTTCTCGAAGCGTGTCACGACCTCGATCGTGGTTGCTGTATCAGCCATTCTCTGTCCCCTTGCCGATTCTCTCGGCTGCTCGATGCTTTATGCCTTCGCGTACTGCTTCCGTCGCGCGTCTTCCTTGTTCAACTCCACGCTCACCCCGCCCGCGAGCCGAACGGAATCCTCGCCCAGCTCGTCGCTCAGGCGTTTGACCAGTTCGGGGCGCAGCGTCACCTTGCCCGCGCCCTTGGCCTCCACGATCACCCATGAATCCGCCGTTTCGACGATCATCTCCACCGGGCGGGGCGATTTGCCCAGCGAGAGGTCATTGGGATCGGCAGGAGCGCGAAGGATCAACTTGGCCGCGTCGAGGCGTTCCTTTGCCGTGCCATTGAGCTTGCTGGGGCGGACCATGACCTGCACCGTGCCCTGCTCGAGCGGGTGCCCATCGACCGGGACGAGCCGATCGACGATGATCTGGGCGTCGCCACGCGAGTGATCGAGCCGGCCCATGAAGAACTTGGGCTGATCGTCTTCGAGCAGGTGCCCGAACTGCTGGTAGACATTGGCGAACATCACCGCGTCGGCGGTCCCCGTCGCGTCCTCGATGGTCAGGATGCCCATCTTCTGCCCGGCGCTGCGTCCGTTGCGGACCACGATCAGGCGGGTGCTCTGGACCATCGCCGCCACGATCACGCGCTTGTCCTGGGCCAAGCCCTTGAGATCGCCGACCCGGTTGTGCGTGAAGGCACGCACCCAGTGGTTCCACTCCTCCATCGGGTGGCTCGAGACATAGAAGCCCAGCGTCTCCTTCTCCTGCTTGAGCGTCTCGGCCTCGCTCCAGGGCTCGACCTTCGCCAGCGCCGCCTCGGGCTGCGACGACTCGCCGGGCCCTGCATCGCCCCCGAACCCGAACAACGCCCCCTGCCCCGACGCGCGGTCCGCGGCGGCCGACTGTCCGGCGCTCACCGCTTGGTCGATGGTCGATACCAACGCCGCACGCTCATCGCGCGAATACAGATGATCAAAGGCACCTGCCTTGATCAGCGCATCGATCGTCGCCTTGTTCACGCTGCTGCTCGGCACCCGCTCACAAAAATCAAACAAGCTCCCGAACACCTTGCGCTGCGGCTTCTCAGGGTTTGGTCCGATGTCGCGTTCTTTTACGATAGCCTCGATCGCCTTGCTGCCCGCGCCCTTGATGGCCTTGAGCCCGAACATGATCTGCCCCGCCCCGGGCGTGTGTTCTTCCGACTCCTCGTAGACCACTCCAAAGTCGGGGAACGATTTGTTGACATCGGGCGCCAGAACCTCGACGCCAGATCGCATCTCTTCGCCGCTCTTGGGATCAATGAACCTGAGGCGCTTGCAGTCCTCTAAATACGGGATCCAATCACTCACCTTCTGTGCCTGAGACTCAAAGCTCAGGAACGCGGCCATGTACTGGCTGGGGAAGTAGGTCTTGAGGTATGCCGTCTGGTACGCCACGATCGCGTAGCCCGTCGAGTGCGACTTGTTGAAGCCATAGCCGGCAAACTTGAGGATCAGTTCGAAGAGTTCCTCGGCCTTCTTCGCCTCAAGCCCCTGCTTGACCGCGCCCTCGACAAACTTGGGGCGCTCGGCGTTGATGACCTTTTCTTTCTTCTTGCTGATCGCCTTGATGAGCGCATACGCGCTGCGCAGCGGGATGCCGCCCAGCTCGTGCACGATCTGCATCACCTGTTCCTGATAGACCATCACGCCGTAGGTCTCGGCGGTGAACTTGTCGACGATCGGGTGAACCTGCGGCACCGGCTCCTCGCCGTGTTTGCGCCGGTTGTAATCCGGGATCAGGTCCATCGGCCCGGGCCGGAAGAGCGCGTTGGCCGCGATCAGGTCTTCGAGCCGGTCGGGCTTCATGGCGTTGAGCAGCTTGCGCATCCCGCCCGATTCGAACTGGAACACGCCGGTGGTGTCGCCGCGTGCGAACATCGCGAACACATTGCGGTCGGTGTACTTGAGCCGATCGAGGTCGAGCGGATGAGCGGCACCCTTCTTCTGCGCCTTGCCAACCGCCGCCCAGATCTGCTCCTCGCTGAAACACGCGTTGATGATCGACTTGGCCCGCTCGATCACGCTCAGGGTCCGCAGACCCAAAAAATCCATCTTCAGCAGGCCCATCATCTCGCAGGTCGGGCCGTCCCACTGCGTGATGATCTCGTTCTCGCCCGCGCCCGACGCCTTGTACAGCGGGACCACCTCGTGCAGCGGGCGCGTCGCCACGATCACACCCGCCGCGTGCACGCTCGAATGGCGCGCCTGGCCCTCGAAGGTCCGCCCGGTGTCAATCACTCGGCGCACCAGCTCGTCGCGGTCGTACCACGCCTTGAGGTCGGGCTCCTGCTCGAGCGCCTTGTCGAGCGTCATTTTGAGTTCTTCAGGGATCAGCTTGGCCAACTTGTCGGCATCGGCCAGCGGCATCTCCAGCACCCGCGCCACATCGCGGATCGCCGCACGCGCCTTGAGCGTCCCGAAAGTGATGATCTGCGCCACATGCCCGTACTTGTCGCGCACATAGTTGATGACCTCGCCCCGCCCGTCCTGGCACAGGTCGATATCAATATCGGGATACTCATTCCGATCGGGGTCCGTGAATCGCTCGAACAGCAGCCCGTAGTGCACCGGACACGCGTTGGAAAGCCCAAGCACATAGCCCGTCATCGTTCCTACGCCAGAGCCACGCGCCAATGACGGGATGCCCCGCTGACGACCCCAGTTCACAAAGTCCCACACGATCAGGAAGTACGCGCTGATCAGCTTGTCGGCCAGAATCTTGAGCTCGCGGTTCAGCCGCGCCCACTTGTCGAACGCGTCGGGGTCCGCGGCTTTCTCGCGTGCCTTGGCCGTCTTGTCCGCACCCTCGATGTGCGTGTGCACATGCTCCGTGATGTCCGGCCCGTATCTCCACACCATGCCCGCCTCGCACAGCAGGCGAAGGGTCTTATCACACTCCTCCTTAAGCGACGCCTGGTCCAGATCCGGGTCGTTGGCGGGCTCAAGCTCGAAGTTGGTGCAGTAGTCCTTGAACCACGCGGTCAGATCGCCGTTGTATTGCTTGGCGTTGTGCTTGGGCAGCTTGCTCTTGGCCGGCGCTTTGACCACAACCACCGGCGCATGGTTGGCCCCGATGGGCAGCTCCACATCGCAGCGGTCCGCGATCGCGACCGTGTTGGCCATCGCCTCTTTGCCCGCGTCGCCCATCTCAGCGTTGTTGTACTCGTCGCTGTGAAACAGCTCCTCCATCTCCTCGGGCGACTTCACAAACAACTCGGTCGGGTAGTGCATCCGGTCCGGATCGTTCTTGACCTTGCCCGTGGAGATGCAGATCAGCGTGTCGTGCGCGTCGTGGTCGGCTTCGAGCAGGAAGTGCGAATCGTTATCGCACACCAGCGGCAAGCCCTGCTCGCGTGCCAGCTTGATCACATGCGGGTTGATCGAGTTCTGCAGCCCGATGTGGTGCTGCAGCTCCAGATAAAACCCGGGACCCTTATCAGAACCCTTGAAAACCTCTTTGTACCAATCGCACACCGCCACCGCGTTGTCCCAGTGCAGCTGCTCGCGCGTCTGCTCATACTTCACCATATGGTGCGCGATCTCCGAGCCAAGGTGCCCGTTGATGACGATGATGCCCTCGCTGTGCTTCTCGAGAATCTCGCGATCCATACGCGGCTTGAAATAAAACCCGTTGAGATACGCCTCGCTGCACAGATACAGCAGGTTCTCCCACCCCTTGAGCGTCTCTGCCAGCATCACCAGATGGAAACCGCCGTCGGCCACGCCCGTGTAGGTGCGATCGCGCCGATCGCCGGGCGCGATATAGGCCTCTACACCCAGAATGGGCTTGATGCCGGCGCGTCGGGCCAGGTTGTAGAACTGGACCGCCGCGTGCATGTTGCCGTGGTCGGTGATCGCCACCGCGTCCATGCCCAGCTCCGCGACCCGATTGACCAGCTTATCCACCCGGTTGCCGCCGTCGAGCAGCGAGTATTCCGAATGCAAGTGCAAATGGACAAACGAGTTGCGCTTCTTTGTTTCGGTCACAGCACACCTTGGGGCAGAGGAGTCGTCGGCTTGAATGCAGCACTGATCCTACCCAACAACCCCGCGCCTGTGTGACCCCGGATCACGAAAACCCGGCGAACCGTTTCCCTACAATGCCAGTAGGATCAAAGGGTCACCCATGAACGACAGCAATCCACAATTCAGCTCTTCACGAGCCGTCACCTTCAAAGCCCCGGGCATCCTGACCCAGATACTCGCGATCCTGATCTTCCTCGCGATCGTCGCCGCCCTGTTCTTCATCATTGTCCCGCTGGCGATCGTGCTGCTGGTTGTGGGGCTGATCGCCTACGCCTGGTTCCGCCTCAAACGCGCCTTCCGCCGCGCCAAGGACCCCAACGGCCCCCTTGACGGCCGCCGCAATGTGCGTGTGGTCAATCGCGATGAGTGAACTGACCAGCCGCGAATGGATAAACACGCAAACAACCCGCTCTGCCCCACCTGCGGCTACGACCTCGCCGGCATCATCCGCGAGGACGGCACCGCGACATGCCCGGAGTGCGGGAATCAAGCTGACCTGATCCACATTACACAACCACTCACATACCCAGCCCTGCACAAACGCCTCGCGTGCTGGATCATGCTCCCAACATGTGCTCCCGCGCTGCTCTCATTCTCGTGCGTGTGGGTGTCTAACGTGAGTATCTTATGGGGCATGATCTTCATCCCAATCACACTGATCTGCTCGATCGCGCTCTTGGGTGTCATCCTTCCGGGGCTTCTGAAACGCGCAAACGACCACGCGGGGATGGTACAACGCAGGAATATTGTGCTCCTGAGCCTGCTGTATCTGCTCCCGCAGTTTCTGCTCGGACTTATCTACATGCGAGTCGCGTTTATCTTCATGATCCCTGTTTGACTGGTCTTGAGTGCGCTTCTTTGGCCCGCCTCACCTCACTACCGCCTACCTCTACACCCTCATCGCATCGAAGTTCATGATCCATGTTTAAGCAGAGCAAGTCGCCTGATATGGCTCCGAAGGAGCCAAGGGCTGTTGCCACGGGTAGAGCGAATCGCCACCCGTGGAATAGATCCTCGCGAACACCCCTCGCCCCGTCGGGGCGAAGGAAAGAAATGAATGTGGGCCGACTCTCCCACGGGTTCCGCTCCGCTCCACCCGTGGCTACACGCCACAGCCCCGCCGGGGCTGAACTCCAGTACCAGCCGCGAATGGCAATGAGCGGCCTCGGTTGTGTTAGGCGGGGATGGATCGCAGGATTGGGCGTCGGCGTACGAAGGGGCGGCGCGGTGTTTGTGATCGCGTCGTAGCCGCTCATTTCCATTCGCGGCTAGTATCGGGCGAGTGGATAAACACGCAAACAACCCGATCTGCCCCACATGCGGTTATGACCTCGACGGCATCGTTGGGGAAGACAACTCCTCGACATGCCCGGAGTGCGGTACTGAACATGAGAAGTACCTCATAACAGGGCCAGTATCCCGATCGGACCGACTCGCGTACTGCTGCATGCTCCTCCTGATCGTACCGATAGTTGTGTTCTTCGTGATGTGGACCCTCGGAAGTGTTCTTGATATTCGCTGGCTCTCAA
The DNA here is from genome assembly GCA_965283805.1 of Phycisphaerales bacterium UBA1924. Lineage (GTDB taxonomy): Bacteria > Planctomycetota > Phycisphaerae > Phycisphaerales > UBA1924 > UBA1924. Next base: position 2,137,404 of record CBDIPV010000001.1, read on the forward strand.
ACGCATCAATCCCTGGACACCTGCTGACCACCGCGGGTCTGCTGATCTGGTTCTCCCGCTTCGAAGCCGACAAACGATTCTGGTGGAGTAACCCATCGCCAAAGTTCACGCCACCACTCTGGGTGTTCATCACCTTGATAATTATGTTCGCCATCGCGTGTATCGTGGGGGAGTACCTCATCTTTGTGCTCTGGATCTTCTCGCAGATATAACTAAAATCAAAACCAATGATCGACCAGACCACTAAAAACCCTAGCTGCCCCACCTGTGGCTACGACCTCAACGGAATCAGTGAGCCAGACAAGATGGTCGATTGCCCTGAGTGCGGCTGTAGAGTCTCGTACCTACGCGCAACCGAGCCAATCAAGCCACCAAGGACCATCTTGGCGGCACTCCTGCTCGTACTTGCGGCCCCGTCCCTGTGGATGGCCCTATTCTGGGCACAGCTCAACATCAGCAACTCGCTCGATGGCGCACTCATCCCATACTTCAGCGGGCTGCTTCTTACCCTCTACCTTCCGATCGCTTCCGCCGTCCTTATCATCCGAGATTGGCGCTCACGCAACCGCTTCGCGACCAATCGAGCACAATCAGGATTTCTGAAGGTCACCGTGGTCGTGTTCATATTCCTATGTGCCGCGATGGTATGGAACTGGACCGTGCTAATGCAATGGGTCGAAGGGACTGCAAACATCTGAGCTAACTCACCCCACCACCGCCTCGCGCATCTTCTTTGTCACTTCCCCCACCGCTCCATCCCCGATCGTCTCCGCCTCGATCCGAACCACCGGCAGCACGCCCCAGCTCGAGTTCGTCAGGAACACCTCCTGCGCATCCAGCAGGTCGTCGATCGTCATCATGCGCTTGGTCGTCTTGATCCCCATCGCCGCGGCCTGCTCGATCACCCGCATGCGGGTGATGCCCGGCAGCACCGGTGAGGGGATCTTGCCCTCGCGGGTCTCGGGCGTGCCGCCGTCGTCCTCCTCGCCCTGGGCGATGGGCGTGATCAGGTTGCCGCCATCGACGACAAACAAGTTCGACACGCACCCGCCGCAGATGTGGTTGCTCACCTGAAACACGATCGCCTCGCCCGCGCCCTTGCCCGCCGCGGCTTGCAGCTCGCGCAGTCGCCACCAGTAGTTGAGCGTCTTGTGCCCCGCCGTGGGGTCAAGCGGATTGGCACGGGCCTGACCCAGCGTGGCCATCACCCCGTTCTCGAACATCTCGTCGGGGTAGGGCGTGGTCGGCGTGGTCTGGATCAGCACCGTCGGCTGGTGCCCGCTGCGGCCCGTGGTCTGCAGCATGTTCAGATCGCCTCCGGTCAGGGTCAGTCGCACGCGGGCCGACTCCAAACCCGACCGCGTCACTGTCTCGACGATGGCCTCACCCAGCGGCCCGGTTTTGAGCTCATCACTGAGCCCCAATGTCGCCGCAGACGATTGGAGCCGATCGAGGTGCTCATCGAGATCCCGCACCACCACGCCATCGGGTGTGCTGGTCGCGATCAGGGTCTCGAACAGCCCCACGCCATGCTGAAAACCCGCATCGAACGCGCTGATCTGCGCCGCGTCGCGATGGACGAACTGGCCGTTGAGAAACACGCTGGGTTGATCGTTGCTTTGGTTGCTCATGGAGAGAGCGTATGCGTGATTCGGCGGATGGCACAGGCGTCTGGCCTGTGCATGTGCCAGAACGCACAGGTCAGACGCCTGTGCCACCGCTGCCGGTTCATGCCGACTTCGTACGCGTCGAATCCACAATCGCCGGGCCCAGCAACGCCACCACATGCAGCGCCAGCAGCAGCCCGTTCTTGCCGTACATGATGAACCGCTCGGCCCCCTCGATCCCTGACGCGATGCGGTAATCGCTGAAGCACCCGCAGCCCGATTCCTGGAGCACGACCGGGTCCACCAGCGTCAGGTAGTATGTAAACATCGCGACCAGCCCCAGCGAGAGCAGCAGCACCAGCTTGCCGAACGCCTTGCGCAGCTCGCTGCCCATCACAAACACCAGCAGCAGCCCCATGACCAGCTCGCCCGGGCCAACCCACCACAACAGCGCTTCATACTGCTCGGGGATCACCGCGTGCGTCTCGACGACCTTGACGAACGCCGACATGTCCTTGACCTTAAGGAACCCCGGGATCACCCACATGAGCATGATCAGGAACACGCTCACCCGGGCGGACATGTAGCGGGGCAGTTTTTCGATGGTTGCGTGGGCCGCCGAATGCTTGCGCATCGCCGAGTCCATCCCGCCCGAGAACGAATCATCGTCGCGCTCAGACACCTCGAATCCCGCCGGAGGGATGGGCAGACCGCTGCCGCCGTCGATCGGAGGGTCCGAATCACGCATGGCGCGCCAAGATGGGAAAGAAATCAGGGTCATAGGACCACATACTACAATTCATCAAAGAGCAGGGTTCGCCTGCCGAAGTCGAGTTTCATCGCCTGCTTGGCAAGATAGAGGGTCTCTTCCGCCGCGTTATTGGCTTGTTGGGTGTGCTCGCGCAGGATCTCAAGGACCTTCTTGTCCCCTTGCGGGCCCTCGAACGCCGCGCGCCGCTCCCTCATCGGTTCGAGTAGCTTGTCGATGTGTTCCGCAATCTCGACTTTGATGTGCCCATCGCCGATGTTGTCACCCTTGGAATAGGCCTCCTCAAGCTCCTTGATCCGCTCATCATCCGCGATGAACGCACGCACATAGTCGAACAGGGCGTTGTTGATGTCGCCCGGCTCGTCCATCGCCGTCCGCCCGGTGTACAGCCCGCCCATCTTCTTCTTGATCTGTTTGAAGGTGTCCGTCAGAAAGATCGCGTTATTGAGCGATTTGGACATCTTGAGCTTGCCGTCGGTCCCGATCAGACGGGCCACGCGCCCGACCTTGCCCTCAGGAATGGGGAACAGCCCGCCCTCTTTCACATAGTCCTCGTCCTCGGTGTGCGGGTTGACGCCGCAGTAGAGCTGATTGAACCGCCTCGCCACCTCGCGGCACGGCTCGATATGCGCCAACTGATCCTCACCCACAGGCACCAGCTCGGGGCGGAAAAGCAGAATATCGGCACACTGGCCCACGCTGTACATCGGGAAGCCGAAGCTGTAGTTATCCCCCAGCCCCTTGTCCTCCAGCTCGGTCTTGAGCGTCGGGTTGCGCATCACCCGGTTGAAGGGGAGCAGCATCGCAAGGTACCAGGTCAGCTCCGCGATGCCCGGGATCTCGGTCTGGAGCACGAAGGTCGACTTCTCGGGGTCCATGCCGCACGAAATCCAGTCCTTGACGATGTCCAGCGTCGAGCGCCGGATCTCGTCGGGCTTGTCGGCCCGGGTGGTGAACGCGTGCATGTTGGCGATCAGGAAAAAGCACTCGTACTGCTCCTGCAACGCAACGCGATTCTCCAGAGAACCCACCCAGTGCCCCAAGTGCAGCTGACCTGTGGGAGTATCACCAGTGAGGATGCGGGGCTTGGCACTCATACGTACTGACCTATTCTTTGGTGCTTATGAACTGACTGTGGTCAGATGGTAGCTTCAATCACCCATTCCGGGCTCTAATCGGGCGTTTTTAACGCAAACCCGCCACAAAGGAGTATCTCTCCACCGGGTAGGTATTTAACCAAATTGAAGAATCTCTCGTAACGAAATCGGGTATATTCGCTAACAACGAGAGGGGTACCATGCATCGAAGAGAATTTCTCGCGTGGAGCACAGCGTCAGCCGCTGCAACGACTGTTTTGGGAATGCCGACTGTGTCCGGGATCTCAAGAACTATCCAGTTCGCCAAGCCCGAGCTCGTCGAACTCCACTCGCACAACCATCACAAATCATGCGCAGTCGTGTCTCGACCAAGTCTCCTTGAGACCGCGGCTTCACCCATTACTGAATCCGTGATTGAGCTCTCGCCGCTCGCCTGCACTCAAGCCCGAATCGCCGACAATGCAGGGATTGACATCGAACTGCGTCACCCCGGGTGCGGCAAAGACTCGATCCTGTATAGCGCTCACAAGATCGGTCTCGGCGCATACCCTGCGGGCGTTATGTCGCCTGTTCAAGCCGACACGACGGGTGCACTCACACTGCTCATCAAGCAGCGCCACAATGACCGGCGTCAGCTGCACCAAATCCGTCTCAATGCAAACCGCGCCGGGTCATACTTACTCGCGATTCCTACAGAACCAGGTGCCCACGCCCCAATTTGGTGTTCGAGCACCATCGAACTCAACTGCACACGCACGCCAACCCAGATCCAAACGCTTTTCGAAACGCGTATCCGTTCGTGCATGTTCATGCATGTTCGTGTCTTTGGATCGAATGCACAAAATGAAGGAGCGATCTATGCCGGGTGAAGGATGTTTAGGTGAAATTCGTATGTTCGCAGGCAACTTTGCACCCCGCGATTGGGCGTTCTGCAACGGTGTACTGCTGTTCATCTCGCAGCATCCTGACTTGTTCTCGATTCTGGGCACGACCTATGGCGGGGATGGTCGCGATACCTTCGGGATCCCAGATCTGCGTGGTAGATTCCCAATGCAACCTGGGAATGGGCCTGGACTCACGACCCGTTTTCTCGGCGAAAAAGGCGGCCAAGAGAATGTCACACTCAGCGTTAACCAGATGCCCGCGCATGTCCACAGTGCGACCACCCAGGTCACATCGGAAGCATCCGACAGAGAGGGCACTACTTCACAGCCGGAAGATGCGATCCCCGCGAAGTCCGGCTCAGGTGATCCGGATTGGGCACAAGAGAACACTGCGAACATCGAGCTAAGCGACCAGATGCATAGCGCACTAACCACCATCGGGTCAGCAGGTGGAGGGCAGTCACACGACAACATGTCGCCGTTCAGCTGCGTGAACTTCATCATTTGCCTGCAGGGCATCAACCCACCCCGCCCCTGATCACGCCACATGGAGAAGGATGATGAACAACATAGTCGCGATCACATGCGCCGCGGTCACGCTCCCCGCGTTCGCCGATGTCCAAACAGGCGAACTCAACAACCAATCCCCGATCTGGGACCGAATATCCACGAGCGGGATCTTCATCGGCGGAACCTGCGGCACTGCCAACTCGCAAGATTCTGTAAATGATATGGTCCCCTTTGCTCGCTTCTATGTCAAAGCAACGACACCGAACACTCGCCTTGATGTGGGGGTGAACTCGCTTGAGACCATGCCAATCGACTTCGATCCGTTTCTCGCCGTCTACTGCACTGAGTTCGACCCAACCTCACCAGGCTTGAATCTGCTCCACGCCGACGACGACGGCGGCGGATACCCCCATGCCTACGCGCTGGGCAGCGAGGCACTCAACTCAGACATTGTGTATGTCGTTATCGTGAGCTCGTATTCGAACTGGGCACCGTCACAGTATGGCTCCTTTGAGATCGTGCTCGGAAACAATCTCGTCTTCTTCAACCCGTGCCCCGCGGACCTCTCCGGCGACGGGGTGCTCAACTTCTTTGATATCTCAGCCTTCCTCACTGCATTCAACGCAATGAGCCCGATCGCCGACTTCAACAACGATGGGATGTTCAACTTCTTCGATGTGTCCGCGTTCCTCACAGACTACAACGCCGGCTGCCCGTAATCCGATTGCTCACACGCCCGTCTGCGATGCTTCAGCGCTGATGATCAACGCCAGGATCACATTGAGCAGGTTGAAGCACATGTGAATCATGATGGGCACACCCACCCGGCGGGTGCGTTCGTAGGCGATGCCGCAGCTGAGCCCCACCGCGAAGATCGGGACCAGGGCGTGCCAGGGGACTCGGGTCTCGATCGGACCGGCCCGGTGCATGCCCGCGAAGATCAATGAGGTGATGATGATCGCCAGCCAGGGGCTCTTGAGCCATTTGAGCATCGCGCCCTGCAGGAACACGCGGTAGACCAGCTCTTCGAAGAACGAGGCCCCGATGACCGCCGCGCCCAGCAGCGCCCAAACCCACGGGTCGTTGGGGCTGTCTTCGAGCAGCTTGAGGGTTGGGTGGGCCATGCCGCTGGGCATCGCGCCCTGGGTCTGTTCATAGAGGAAGACCCCGAGCATGTTCATCAGCTCGATGAATGGATACGCGAGGAAGAAGCACCCGAGCCCGACGGGGATGTCGAGCAGGCTCAGCCCCAGCCCGGCCTTGCACTCGCCGTTGGCGGTGGTGGATCGGCGCAGCACAAAGAGCATGCCCAAACCCGCGATGATGGCGAAGACATAGGAGCCGACCGTGTTGATGGTCCGCAGCTGCATGTCGGTATATTGCTGGTCCTGCACCCACTGGACCTTGCTGATCAGCGTGGGCGCCGAGCTCATGGCCAGGATCACCACGAACCCCGCGAAGAGCCAGACCACCGCGGGCAGGGTCGAGACATCGCGCAGGCCGGCCTTGGCGTATCCGCCCGGCTTGAGCAGCCCGCCGGCGAAGAGCAGGGCGATGACCAGCACCATCGACACAATCAGGGTGATGAGCTTCCACTGCTTCATGGTCTCGATGACATCGCCCACGCTGCGGCTCTGCACGCCGCCGGTATCCACGACCTGCGCCAACATCGGCACCGCATCGGCGGCCGCGGGCGATACAATCAAACCCAATGCGCCCAGCGCGATCAGCCCCAGAAGCATGGGTTTGACGCGTGTGTCATGTTCATGTTGCCGAAGATCAGTGCCCATGCCCAGCGATGCCTCACAATCTGTGCCCGAGATGCCCGCGACGCTGCGTGAGATCGTTGAATACAAGGCGGTCGAGATCGAGCGTGCCCGGTCGCGGTCGCCGCTGAGCGAGCTTGAAGCGCTGGCCCAGGATGCCCCAGCGACCCGCGATTTTTTCGCGGCCCTCACCGAGCCCAGCCCCGGCCCGGGCGAGACGCGGGTCATCGCCGAGGTCAAACGGCGCAGCCCCAGTGCGGGGCTGATCCGAGCTGAATACGACGCAGAGTTATTCGATCCGGCATTCATTGCGCACCTGTACTCCAAGGCAGGGGCATCGGCCATTTCGTGCCTCACGGACGAAAAGTTCTTCGGCGGGCACCTCTCATTCATTCAACGCCTCAAACAAAGCACCCCGCTTGCGGTGATTCGCAAGGACTTCATCATTGACCCCTACCAGCTCGTCGAGGCCCGGGCGCATGGGGCGGACGCCGTGCTTTTGATCGCTGAGTGCCTCCACGACCACCAGATCGGGGCGATGCTGGCCCAGGCCCACGAGCTGGGCCTGAGCGTGCTGCTTGAGGTCCATTCTCGCGCCAACCTGCTGCGGGTGCTGCCCATTCTGGAGCAAGGGCTCAACCCGCGCACACTGCTGGGCATCAATAACCGCGATCTGACCCGGATGGTCACCGATCTGGCCCATACAACCGACCTGCTCGATCTGGTCCCCGATCGCTCGATCCTCGTGAGCGAATCGGGCATCAAGGCACACGCCGACCTTAAACACCTGCGTTCGCACGGCGTGCATCTGGCCCTGATCGGTGAGCACTTCATGCGACAGCCCGACCCGGGGCGCGCACTTGAGCAGATGCTCCGGCCCGATTCTGAGGGCCAGCCGCCGCAATAATCCGCCTCGCCGGGCGTTTTTCCACAGACCAACCCCCCCATGGGAGCCCCTTCATGAATATCAAACCGCTGCTTCTTTTCGTGCTCACGGTGCTGGCCTTGCCCGCTGGCCTTGCAAGTGCCCAGAACGCCAACGAGATTCTGGACGCATCGCGCCAGGCGATCACCGAGGTCAGTGGCTTCGAGGCCCAGTTCAAAATGACCGGCAGCGGACCATCGATGTTCGCCGATACGCTGCCCTCCATGAGCGGCAAGCTCTTCATGGGCACCCACAGCGAGCTGGGGCGCGTGGTCCACGCGATCGGCGAAGCCAAGGACAAGCAGACCGAGCCCTCCAAGCCCATGGATGTGCTCATCGCCAATGACCGGCTCGTCTGGATCGTTCGTGAAAAGCAGGAGATCCACGAGGTTCCCAACCAGCCTAACACCCGCGGCCAGCCCAGCTCGGTCTCGCTGATCTACATCGACACCTTCGTGCAGCCCGACCCGTTCGCCAAGGACGCCAACGGCGCAACCGACATCACCCACGCCGGCGAGCAGGAGATCAACGGCGTGCTCTGCGATCAGATCACCATCACCCGCCCCAAGCCAGCATCGGGATCACGCAACACCACCCAGAACTACAGCAGTGTCAGCTGGTGGATCGGCACCGAGGACAAGCTGCCCCGCAAGGTCTCACGCATCACCGGCGAGGGCAGCTTCGCGATCACGCTCACCTTCGAGCTGAGCAACCTCAAGATCATCGAGCCCAGCGACAAGCAGCTGGATGTGAACCGGCCCGAGAGCTTCCGGCTCATCTCGCGACTGCCCAGCAACGAGCCCGTCATCCCCGAGCAGCCCAAGGGCGACGAGCCCCAACAAGAAGACCTGCCCGGCCAAGGCATGTCTGAACAAGGCATGCCCGAGCAAGATGCGTCCGCACAAGTTGGTGACATCGAACAGCAGACCGCGCCCGGGTTGCCCAACGCCCCGGCGTTCGCGTTCACGACCAGCGACGGTGCGAGCGTGAATAACAGCACCCAGCGGGATCGTGTGACGCTGCTGTATTTTTGGGGGTCGTGGTGTGCGCCGTGCGGGCAGACATCGCCGCTGGTTGATGAGCTGGTCACCAGTCTGAGCGAGCCGACGCTTGATGTGTTCGCGTTGGCGATCCGGGAGGGCAAGCCGGAGAACGCGCTGCGTGATTTTCAGCAGAGCTACCCCAACCCGCGTGTGTCGATCAACCCCGACGGGCTGGCCTCGGCGTTCAAGGTGCGGGTCTTCCCGAGCATTGTGGTGCTCAATCAGGACGGGAAGCTGGTGTTCCAACGGAGCATCGAGCGGGACCTGAACCCGGAGCAGCTGATCGAAGCGGCGCGTGAAGCGATCAGCAGCGCGCTGAGCGACGCATAAGCGGGTGGCTCTTCACAACTGACCGTGGGTGATACACGATTAAGCCGCGACGGGCAACTCCAGCCCTTCGAGACCGGCCTGGGGCGCATCGAATCGGACCGCGACGCGCTGCTGGTTGTTGTGCATCGGGCCGGCTCGGACGATCTGGGCACCGATCATGCGCGCTGCTCGGGTCACCGGGCAGCGGACATTCTCAAACGCGATTGCGATCCGCTCGCCCGTGTGTGCTTCGCGCGGGCCCACGAGTTCCAGACCCGCGCCGCCCATGGACACATCGAGGGAGCGTCCGCTGCTGTAGGCCGCGTTGGCCTGGCGACGCAGCTTGACCGAGATCCGCAGGTCACATCGTTCGTAGGCCCGGCGATCTGAAAAACTTTGCAGCTTGAGTTCGCTCATCTGATCATTTTTTTTCATGTCTGAACCTCTCGATGCAGGCGGGGTCGATGCTGGCGGGGCCGGGTCGATACCGACGCGCCCAAACCCCTGCGCCACACACAGATCGGACCATACGCGGGGTCTGATGAATCAAACTCGGTACTCTGGCTCAACTCAGGCACCCATCAGGCCGGCCCGGCACCCGCGCCGGGGAGCCAATCGGCGAGGGCTGAACGCAATATCGCCGATTTGACCAGTGTTTCACGCCATTCGGATTCGGGGTCCGAATCGGCGACGATCCCGGCACCGACCGGGTAGCGCAGCGTGCCATTGGCGATCTGGCCTGGTCCGTCTGGGCAAGCTTCCCCCCAGATATGAGCGGTGCGAATCGCAACTGAGGCGGTCAGGTTGCCCAGTGGGTCGATGTGGACGACCGAGCCGCAGTATGCGTTGCGTGGGCGCTGCTCGATCTCATCGATGATCTGCATCGCCCGGACTTTGGGCGCGCCGGTCACCGAGCCCGGGGGGAAGGTTGCGGCCAGCAGTTCGCCCAGGCCCACGCCGTCTCGCAGTGTACCCTGGACGACTGACGAGGCCTGGAGCACCGAATCGGCGTGCGATTCGATCTTGCGTGGTTCGAGCACGCGCACGCTTCCCAGGGTGCACACGCGCCCGATGTCGTTGCGCATCAGATCGGTGATCATGTTGAGTTCGGCGCGATCCTTGGGGCTGTGCTCGAGTTCGTGGGCATCGGCACCGATCGGGCGGGTGCCTTTCATCGGCTCGGTCCGCAGGATCCGCGTTTTGGCATCAAAGGAAAGAAACAACTCGGGCGAGAGCGAGCAGATGGTGTGCTGCTGGCCCATATCCTCGAATCGGATGACCGCTCCGTAGCGAGCGTCGGCGGCTTGCATCAACACCCGAGCACACGCCGACGGGCAACCCGCGAAATCACACTCCATGTGGTGGGCGATATTGGCCTGATAGATATCGCCCGCGCCGATGTACTGGCCCACACGCTCGACGGCGGCTCGGTAGCGGGCTGGCCCCATGCTCGAACGCAAGGCGCCGAGCACGAAAGTACTTCGATGGGGTGAGTCGGTGCTGATTGGTTCGCAGATGGGTGCTCGTGTCGGGTCGAGCCGCTGAATCACGATCGCCGGGAAGGGGTGCGGGAGCTGGGTGCGGGTATGTGTGAACTTGGAGGCGGCCTTGGGCTCGATCGAGCCGCCCAGCTCGTAGCTGAGCAGGATCGCCCACGCGCAACCGGGTGATTGTTCGTCGTTGACAACCCGTTCGAGCTCGCCGAGCGGATCGGGGTGACTCAGCGGGATCGTCAAGCACGCGTCGGCATATCTGGTGAGCCCAACGGCCCCGAACCCGCTTTCGCTCAACCACGCGGAGGTTCCACGGCTCGGTGGGCGCTCGTGCGTCGGGACAAGCGGCGAAACCAGCGAGGCCTGTGCAGACGGGTTGGGCGAACGGGAGGGCATCGGCAAAGCATGATATTCAGCCCCATGCCCGGGCGCGACCGGGGGTAGTCCGACGGCGCGTGAATCGGGCAAAGAATGATGAATGCTGGCCTGAGTCCCCCGAGATGAACTACACTGAGCGCATCGGGAGCGTCATTCACTGAGCGTACTGCGAAAGATCAGCATGGCCAAAGAGAACAACAAAGATACACCAAAGAACGGTGCCTCCAAACGCGCAACACCTGCTCATAAGAAGACGACCAAGAAGAAGCCGGTCAGCAACGCCAAGGGCAAGCCGGACAGCGCCACACGCCATGCGCCCACAAGCAAAAAGAAAAAGGCACAGGCCAAAACCGTGCGCAAGAGCGCGGCCAAGAAAGTCTCCAAGAAGAGCACGAAGAAATCAAGCACCAAGAAGACCAGCCCAAAGCGCATCATCGCGGGCAAGATGGTCTACGCGTTCGGCAAGAAGACCGAGGGCGACGGGCGGATGAAGGCGCTGCTGGGTGGCAAGGGCGCCAACCTCGCCGAGATGACCAGCATCAACCTACCGGTCCCGCCCGGGTTCACCATCACCACCGATGCCTGCGCCGCGTATTACAAGGGCAAACAGAAACTGCCCAAGGGCCTGATGGACGAGGTCAAGGCGCACTTGGCGCTGCTCGAGAAGCAACGGGGCAAGAAGTTTGGCGATGACACCGACCCGCTGCTCGTCTCGGTGCGCTCGGGCGCGGCGGTCTCGATGCCGGGCATGATGGACACGATCCTCAACCTCGGGCTCAACGACAAGGCCGTCAGGGGACTCGCCGAAGCCACCGGCAACGAACGCTTCGCCTACGACGCGTACCGCCGACTCATCAACATGTTCGGCGATGTTGTCATGGGCGTGCACCACGAGCATTTCGAGGCGGCGTTCGCGGTCATCAAGAAGAAGCACAACGCCGAGCTGGACACGCAGGTGCCCACCGAGGGGCTCAAAGAGCTCTGCGAAGCGTACAAGGCGGTTTACAAGCAGCATGTTGGCGCTGGCTTTCCGCAGAGCCCACTCAAGCAGCTGCAGCTGGCGATCGAGGCGGTCTTTGATTCCTGGAACGCGGACAAGGCGATCAGCTATCGGCGCATCGAGGGCATGAGCGGGCTCAGCGGCACGGCAGTCAATGTGCAATCGATGGTCTTTGGAAACATGGGCGACGACAGCGGCACCGGCGTCGCCTTCACACGCAATCCCTCGACGGGCGAGAACAAGTTCTACGGCGAGTTCCTGATCAACGCGCAGGGCGAGGATGTCGTCGCGGGCATCCGCACGCCACGGCCCCTGAGCGAGCTGATCAAGTGGAACAAGCAGGTGCACACGCAGCTGGTGTCGATCAAGGGGGCGCTCGAAGATCACTACAGCGACATGCAGGACATCGAGTTCACCATCGAGCGTGGCGAGCTGTTCATGCTCCAGACCCGCACGGGCAAACGCACCGGGGCGGCGGCGGTCAACATCGCGTGCGACATGGTGAAGGAAAAGCGAATCGACGAGAAGACCGCGCTGCTGCGCATCCCGGCGGGCGATCTGACTCAGCTGCTGCTGCCGAGCTTTGATCCCACAGCAAAGGAGCTGAGCAAGGCGTTGACCACGGGCTTGCCCGCTTCGCCGGGCGCGAGCGTGGGTCACCCGGCGTTCAGCGCCAGCGAAGCCGTCGAACGGGCACACAAGGGCGAGAAGGTCATCCTGGTGCGCAAGGAGACCAGCCCCGAGGATGTGGACGGCATGCACAGCGCCGTCGGCATCCTGACGAGCACCGGGGGCATGACCAGCCACGCGGCGGTCGTGGCGCGTGGCTGGGGCAAGTGCTGTGTCGCCGGCGCGGGCGCGGTGCACATCGATGAAGCGGGCGGCACATTCGCGGTGGACGGTGTTGAATATGGTCGCGGCGACTTGATCTCGATCGACGGCACCACCGGCGAGGTCTTCAGCGGCGCGATCAGCACCATTGAACCCGAGCTGTCGGGCAACTTCGCCAAGATCATGAAGTGGGCCGACAAGTATCGCCGCCTGGGTGTGCGCACCAATGCTGACACGCCCGCAGACGCGCAGCGGGCACGCGACTTTGGAGCGCAGGGCATCGGGCTCACCCGCACCGAGCACATGTTCTTTGAGGGCGAACGGATCACCGCGATGCGCGAGATGATCCTCGCAGAGACGGTCGCGGACCGCGAGCTGGCGCTCGACAAGCTGCTGCCGTTTCAGCGCGAGGACTTTGTGGGCATCTTTACCGCGATGCACGGGCTACCGGTGACGATCCGCCTGCTCGATCCGCCGCTGCACGAGTTTCTGCCGCAGGAGGAGGACGCGATTCATCGGGTCGCGGCGAGCCTTGATGTCAGCTACGACGAGGTTCGGCGGAAGGTCGCACTACTACACGAGGCGAACCCGATGATGGGGCATCGCGGCTGCCGGCTGGCGATTTCGTATCCTGAGATTCTCTCAATGCAGGTCCGCGCCATCGTCGAGGCCGCGATCGAGTGTGCACAGAACAAGGTCAAAGCGGTGCCCGAGATCATGATCCCGCTGGTGGGCACGCACCAGGAGCTGCGCATCCTGCGTGAACAGACCGAACGGGTCATCGCAACGGTCAAGAAGGAGCACGGCTTCCGCAGGAAGCTCGACATCAAGATCGGCACCATGATCGAGATCCCCCGCGCGGCGTTAACCGCCGACGAGATCGCCCAGCATGCCGACTTCTTTAGCTTCGGCACCAACGACCTCACGCAGCTGACCTTTGGATACTCGCGCGACGACATCAACACCTTCCTGCCCGGCTATCTCAAACGCGACATCCTGCCCGAGGACCCGTTCCAGTCGCTGGATCAGACGGGCGTCGGCGCGCTGATCACCATGGGCATCGAGAAGGGGCGCAGCATCAAGAGCACGCTCAAGCTCGGCATCTGCGGCGAGCACGGCGGGGACCCAAAGTCCGTCCACTTCTGCCACCGCGCCGGGCTCGATTATGTAAGCTGCTCGCCCTTCCGCGTGCCGATTGCGCGCCTCGCGGCGGCGCAGGCGGCGATCAGGGGCAGTTGATCTACGCCATTGGAACCCTCAGTTGTTCTCGATACTCACCGCTTCACCTTTGAGCACAACTCGGAGCTGATCCGCGAAGGCATCCGTATCGTCGGACGCATCGCGCAGATGGTGATCCCAGAATGCCCGCGTGGCTCGTTGTACCAGCTCGACATGGTGCGGATTCGCGGGGCCGTGATCAGGGCCGGGCAGCACGCGTCCGCTGATGCCACCGAAGTTGTGGTACGCACCATCGATCCACAGCAGTGTCTGGCTGTCTGGCGGCGAGTGATCAAACCCGTCGCGGCGCCAGATCGCGGGTTCGCCGTTGCGACCCTCATCGTTGTCGCCGCTGATGGTGAGAGCTGGGCCGGGAAAGGTTTTCCATGACGACTCGGTGAGCAAGCCGCCTATACCCTGTGGCGAGATGAGCAGCTGACAGGTTGCACGGGGATCAGCAAACTCACCAGGTCCGATCGGGTCGGTACCACCGACGAGCTGCGCAGTGAACGCACCGAACGAGTGCCCGCCCACCCCGATGCGATCATGATCGATGCGTGATGCAATCTCGGGCACCTGCTTCTCAACTTCATCGAGAGAATCGATCACGAATGAGATATCGCGCGGGCGGTTAGGCCAATCAGCGAAATCCATGCCCCCCCTGCGATTATCACCCCGCCTTTGGCGGCGATTTCGCTCAAGTGTGCCTTCAAAGAGTTCACGAATCTTTTTATCCCCATCGATTGCCAAGGAATCTGAGTGCGTGGGCAAGATCACGATGTAGCCGTGCATTGCCCAATCAAACGCGAGCGGGCTGTACATGCCACCCGAGCCGTAAGCGCCGTGCGAAAAGATAATGATTGGAGCGGGCCCGTCGGCTGCGAACTGGTCCGGATAGACAACCCGGACGGGCAGCGCCTTTTCCCGCTTGTCGTCGCGGAGCACGAACGAGTGGGTCTGAACCTTGACGAGTGCCTCGATGGCGTGGGCCCCGGACGGCGATTGCTGGGGCTGGGCGAGTGCCGGAGTGATCAGTAGCGTAAACACCAGCGCAAGCTGGGTGAGTCGGGTGAGCATGACGGATCCTTTCTCGGCGTAGCCGACGCCATCAGAACGCTTCAGAACCCACATGATTGCACGATCTCCCCGAAGCGGATATTGTCTTCACCTCCCGCTGAGAAGGGCAAATGTTCTCGTTGCAGAAAGTATCCCCATGAATACCTATCTTCTGAAAATTGTGAAGCTGCAACGATCGCTGCTCTGGCTGATCTTCATCCTACTCATGGGCAGTGTTGCGTTCGTCTGGGTGGCGTTTCTCGGCGGGTCTAGCATCCCCGATATCGTCGCGATACTGATGCTTCTCGCACTAGCCGTTGTCCAGTTGTATGCCGTTGTGCAGACCTTCCGACTGACGATCGCGATGCGCGCGAATCTCGCGTACCCAATTATCATGCTCCTTGGTGGCTTCATCATTCCGCTGCTCGGACTGATCATGCTGCTGATTATCAGCGATAAGGCGAGCAAGGAACTGAAGCACGCGGGCCTCAAAGTTGGGTTTATGGGCGTGCCAAAGAGCGAATGGCATAAGCTCAAACCTGGACATTGCCACTCATGTGGATACGACTTGCAAGGGCTCGACAATCAGAACCAATGCCCCGAATGCGGGCAGTTGCTCGAAACCAAAGCCGTGGTGCAAGCCGACCAACCGCAGGCCGAATACACCTGATCAGGAAAACGACACCTTCGGCGCTTCGCGCACCGCCGCGTCTTCGATCTCGAAGTATTCGGCGGACTCGAACTTGAACATGCCGGCGATGATGTTGCTCGGGAAGGTCTGCACCGCGTTGTTCATCTCGCGCACATTGCCGTTGTAGAGACGACGCGTGGACGCGATGCGGTTCTCGGTCTCGGCCAGCTCGCCCTGGAGGTTGATGAACTGACCGTCGGCCTTGAGGTCCGGGTATCGCTCCACCACCACCGAGAGCTGACGCATCGCGCCGATGAGCTGGCTCTCGTCCTTGGCCTGCTGCGCGGGGCTGCCTGTGCTGGCCACGGCGGTGTTTCGCGCGGCGATCACATTCTGCAGGGTCTCCTGCTCGTGCGTCGCGTAGCCCTTGACGGTCTCGACGAGGTTGGGGATCAGGTCGTAGCGGCGTTTAAGCTCGACATCGACCCCCGACCACGCGTCCTTGAGGTGCTGGCGCAAGCCGACGAGCTTGTTGTAGATGCCTACGCCCCAGAGCAAGGCGATCAGCCCGATGACGACGATCGCGCCAACGATCACGAGAAGTACCACAATCAATGGGCTCATAGCGCCCTCCCTTCAGAAAGATCTTTGACCACGAAATCGGGCCAGAGATCGAGAAACTGCTTGGTCCATTCGAATGCTCCCGGGAACCGGGGGGCATCCCACACGCGTGAGCCATCGGTCAGGCAGATGCGGCTGCGTTCGATATCGATCAGCCCCGGGCTGGTCTCGAGCAGGAACTCCATCATCCGCGGATGAACGATGTCGTACGCGAACTTGCGGCTCTCGCACCTGACATAATACTTGCGCGAAAACTCGGCGCTCTCGAAATCGATGTCATTCTTCCCGAACGCCGACGCGATCTTGTCAAAGAACCCCTCGCGCCGGATCAGCACATCTGGCATGGTGATGTAGGGCAGCTCCATGATGAAGTAGCTGAATTGATGCTTGACGATTCGGGTGCGGGTCCGGGTCTTGCCGTTGACGGTGGTGGTGTAGGTCTCGCGGGTCTTATAGGTGAAATCGCCGGCGTTGAGTTCGACCCGTGCTTCGCCCAGGGTGATGGTCCCGAACATGGTGTTGTACGCCGCCCGGTCGAACCCGCGCCGGAACAACTCGAAGTGGTCGTACTTCTCGTCGTGGTCGGGGTCACGCCCGGGGCTGAACGAGAGCCCGAGCGAAGCCGCGAAGGCCGCGAGCGCGGCGATGCGTTGCTTGCGACGCTTTTCGGCCTCGATCGCCGCCCACACGATCAGCGCGATCAGCGCGATCAGCGCTGAGCCGCCCAAGACCACCAAGATGATACCGATTGGACTCATTCCTGCACCATGCTTGTTCGGGAACTGAACGCCCCCATTTCACCCGAAACACCGATCCCGGGCCGTTTGCAATCGTACAATAGATGTTGCAGACCCGTTTAGGAGGCCTCATGCTCTGGCAACCCTCGCTCCCGGACCATTACCACCAGCTCAGCGACGAGCAGCTCAGTGAGCTGATCGAGGCCCGGCGTGCCCAGTTGGGTGATGAACTGGTGATCCTTGGGCATCACTACCAGATGGACGAGGTTGTGCGCCACGCTGACTTCTTGGGCGACTCGCTCAAGCTCTCGCAGCTCGCATCCTCGGTTGTCGAAGACAGGGCCGCCAAGGGCATTGGCGTCAAGCACATCATCTTCTGCGGCGTGCACTTCATGGCCGAGACCGCCGACATGCTCACCCCCGATTCGGTGCAAGTCATCCTGCCCGACATGTCCGCCGGCTGCTCGATGGCCGACATGGCCGACTATGACCAGACCGTCGAGGCGTGGGAGATCATCCATGATTCACTCAAGCGGCAGGGCTGGGTCGGGCGGATCATCCCGATCACCTATGTGAACTCCACCGCCGCGATCAAGGCGTTCGTCGGCGAGCACGGCGGCGCGTGCTGCACCTCCTCGAACGCCGGGCAGGTCTTCGAGTGGGCGATGAACGGCGGCACGCAACCCAAGCAGCCCGGCGAGGACATCAAAATCCTCTTCCTCCCCGATCAGCACCTCGGGCGCAACACCGCCGCGGCCTATGGCATCGATGTCGAGGCCAACACCTGTGTCTATGACCCGCGCCTGACGGCGCAGGGCGAGCCGTTCGGCGGAGCGTCCGAAGAAGAGTTACACAACGCCGCAACTATATTGTGGGCAGGGCATTGCAGTGTCCACAAGTTATTCAGGCCCGAGCACTGCGCCGAGATTAAGAGCGCAAATGCTGCGCTTCCTGTCGGCGAAGAACCCACGCAGATTTTGGTGCACCCAGAGTGCTGCAAAGAGGTCGTGGACCTGGCCGACTACTCGGGCTCGACCGAATACATCATCAACACCCTCCGCGATGCGCCCGCCGGAAGCAAGTGGGCCATCGGCACCGAGGTGCATCTTGTCAACCGCATGGCCAACGAGATGCGGGCCAAGGGTGTGCATGTGCGCATGCTCAGCGATTGCCAGTGCCTGTGCACGACGATGTACCGCATCGATGAGCCGCACATGCTGTGGATCCTCGACGGGCTCTGCGGCATCGGCACCACCAAAGACGCGCCCATCGATCAGGCAGGCGGCCCGGTCAAGGTCCGCAATGTGGTCAGCGTCCACCCCGAGGCGACCAAGCTGGCCCTGCTGGCGCTCGAACGCATGCTCGCCCACACCGGCGGCGGTGCCGTGAAGGCCTGATACCCCCTTCGGGTGCCACGGGTTGCTCGCGCAGCGACAACCCGTGCGTCGCTTTTGTCGTTGATCCGAGTGAACACCAGAACCCAGGTTCTGCAAGAGACACGGGTTGTCCACCTTCGGCGGAGCAACCCGTGGCACCCGGATCGTGATTCTCATTTTCGTGTGAATCTGGGCGTTCTGCCGATAGTCCCTGCGTGTCTGATGCTGCGACCGTCAACCCGACCGATCACATCGCCGGCGAAGTCGGGCGATGGATGATCTTCATCGCCGGGCTCGCGGTGCTTGTTGCGACGATCCTGCTTCCGGTGCAGGCCGACCTGCGCGCGACCCGGCTCGAGCGTGACCGCACGCTGCACATCGAGCGGCTTGCTGGGCAGCGCATCGAGCGGTATCGCGCGTTTCTCAATGATCTGGCGAACCCCGACGAGCAGACCGTGCAGCTGCTGGCGATGTCCCAACTCGGACAGATCCCGGGCAATCGGGCGGCACTCGTTGCGCCCGGCGAACGCGGCGACACCAACCTGCTTGGGTCGATCGAGCCAACGCCCGAGCCGTTCGTCGATACGCAGCGACCGCTGACCCGGCTCGAACGCCTGACGATGCACACGCGCTCGCGTTTGTGGATCGCCGCGGGTGGTCTGCTGGCGGTGCTCTATGGGCTCATGCCGCCGACCAAGCCCTGACGCGGGCACTACACTCGTTGGTGCCCATTTCCGCCCGTTATCCCGTGATCGTCGGCCCCACCGCGGGCGGCAAGACCGCGCTGGGCGTGGAGCTTGCCACGCGCATGACATCTCCGGATGGATCGACCGGCCAGGTGGTGACCGCGGACGCGTATCAGATTTATAGCGATCTCAATATTGGCACCGCCAAGCCGACGCCCAAGGAACAATCGGGGATCAAGCACCACTTGATGGACATCGTGGGGCTCAAAGATCGCTTCACGGTGCATGACTGGCTGGGTCGCGCCGAGCCACTGGTGTCCTCGCTGCGCGCGCAGGGCATCACGCCCGTGCTTGTCGGAGGCACCAATCTGTACATCAAGGCGTTCCTCGATGGGCTCTTCCAAGCGCCCGAGCCCAGCGAGGAAGTCAGGGCACAGGTTGAAGAGATGCCCCAGCCCCAGCGGCGAGCCATGCTCTCCGAGGTCGACCCCGATGCCCACGCTCGCATCGACGCGGCGGACATCCGGCGCACCAGGCGGGCGCTGGAGGTGTATCTGCAATCCGGCACGCCGATCACCGCGTTGCAGCAACAGTGGGACGCCGAAAAACCAATCCGCCCCGAAGCGGTGCTCGTCGGGCTCGATTGGCCCGTCGAGGCGATCAATGCCCGCATCAACCTGCGTGTGAAGCACATGATCGAGCAGGGGCTCGTCGAGGAGGCGCGGGCGCTGTTTGAGGCCGATGCCTTTGGCCCCCAATCGCGCGAGGCGATCGGGTACAAGCAGCTCATCGCCCACTTCGAGGGGCGCTGCACGCTCGACGAGGCCATCGAACGCATCAAGATCGACACGCGACGCTTCGCGAAGAACCAACGCACCTGGCTCAAACGCCTGCGGGCCCGCGAGGGGAGCATCTGGGTCAACGCCGAGGGGCGAGATGCCGCGGATATCGCCGATGAGGTCATCAGTCTGTTGTAACACATTCCGGGTGCCACGGGTTGCTCCGCCGAAGGTGGACAACCCGTGCCTGCCGCAAAGCCTGGGGGTAGATAGTTCAGTGATTCCTGGCCAAGGTCACGCACGGGTTGTCGCTGCGCGAGCAACCCGTGGCACCCGGAGCAAGACCCCCTCCGTCACGATGCGCGTGACACCTCCCCCGTCAGGACGGGGGAGGAGGCCATGGATCGATCGGTTGTTCAAGCGTGCGTCTCAGTCATCCAGCGAGATCGACTTGGGGCCTTCCTTGCCCGCGACGCGCTCCATGTAGCCATCACCCCGCTTCTCGTACTTGGTGAACCCAAGCCGGTCGAGGTTCTCGTTGCTCAGCTGGCTCTTGCCCTTCATGTCCGACCACTTGCCGGCGATGTTGGGAACCGTCGGCACGCGGTGCACCTTGCGACCCTCATGCTCGGTCAGGGCGTCCTCGGACATCTTCTGCACGATCTCGAAGTGCTCGCCGGTGCCCTCGCCGTCCTTGTCGAGGTATTCATAGATGTAGATCGGCATGGTGTTCTCCCGGGCGCTGCACCCAATCGTATATACGAACCATCGGCCGGTTCGGGTCGGTTCTTGGTCGTTTCAGCCGAAGATCTGTCCCGATTCGGTGTCTTGCATCTTCCAGCCCATGGCCTTGCACATTTTGGAAAGCACCGGATAGCCGAAGTCCATGTTGTTCACGACCACCATCGCCTGCATCAGCTCATCGTGACCCACGGCATACTCGACGGTGAAGCCGGGGCCGTGGAGCACCATGGTGCCCATGCGCTTGATTTCAGCGCCGTCGGCGGCGGTGTTGAACCGGGCCAGGGCCTCGCAGACCTCGCGGACCGTTCCAAGCGGCGAGTTGCCCGCCATGGGATCATCAGGATTCGTCGGGTTGATCAGCACGAGTGTGCGTTTCTTGGCCATTGGAGCAAGGATAGCCGTCCAACGGGGCTCAGTCGTCGAGCAGGCCGTCGGCCTCGTCTCGGGCGTCGAGCAGATCGGCGGCTTTGTTGAGCAGCATGCCCAACGGAACCGGCTTTTGCATGTAGGCATCGACCCCGAGCGACTCGCCGTAGGCCTGGTGGCGCTTGCCCTCGTTGGCGGTGACCATGATGACGATGGGCGAGTTTTCTTTGCCCTTGATCTTCTCGAGCGCCAGGAATCCCGACCGTTTGGGAAGCATCATGTCGAGAATCACGATATCGGGGGGGTCGAGCTCACAGATTCGCACGGCCTCGTCGCCGTCCATGGCCGTGAGGGTCAGTGCACCCTCGCTCTGGAACGCGGCATCGATCGAATCGAGGACATCCTTTTCGTCGTCGACGATCAGCACGCGGACATCTTCGAGCATGCCGCCCGATTCGTCGCTTCTGGGGTCGTCGCCGTACCCTGCCGTCTGTTCTGTGCTCATGGTGAGCTCCCTGCGTAGTGGGTTGTCCCGGTGTGTGTTGGGCTGCGCGTTACTTGATCTCGCTGATGCCCTGCTCGCGCATCATCGCGCGATCGAGGTCGGAGCGATGGATGATCGCGTCGAGTTCCTCTTGGGTCATCCACGGCAGCGCCTCGAGCTTGGCCCGCAGCGCCTTGGGAAACGGCTTATCGCTCCGTTCGTGCAGCGGCCTGCTCTTCCAGATTCGGTGCATCCAGAGGTACTGTTCCGGTGCTCGCCGAACAGATTGCTCAATTGCGCGTCGGTAGCGTGCGGTGATGTAGAACAGCGGGTCTGGCTGGCCCTCCCAGTCCTCTGGGTCGATGTGGTCCTCGATCTCGATGCGATACTTCATGCACATGCCGGTGTGCGGGTGGGCGTGCTGGCGCTGAGCGCAGCCGACGATGATCCGTGCGCGGTGCTGGATGGCCATGAGCCCGATCGATTTGTAGCTCGATGCCAAGCGCCCAAAGAACGGGACATGCAGGCCGCGTTGGCCGGCGTTCTGATCCGCGACAAACGCGATGGATTCGCCGCTGCTCAGCAGCCCGGGGAGCTGGTGCATCGCGCCGAACTTGTCGAGCAGTTCGAGGCCTCGCCTTGATCGGGTCTGGCGGAGCCAGCGGTCGGCGGGGCGCAGATCCAGCGGGCGATAGATGGCGTGCATTCGAAAACCCAGCAGCGCCATGGTGTAGCCCAAGACTTCCCAGTTGCCGCAGTGGGCGGTGAGGAGCAGGGCGGGGCGTTCATCGAGCAGCGGGCGGATGACCTGATTGAGCTCGCCCAGCTCGATGTATTCGCTCCAGGCATCCTCGGTGAGGTATCTGGGCAGAACCGCCAGCTCGGTCGCGAGCATGGCCAGGTGCTCGTAGCTGTGCAGGACCATCTCTCTGCGTTGCTCGTCCGTCAGCTCGGGCATCGCGATCGCGAGGCGCTCGATGGCGCGGCCGACCCGCACCCGGTTGGCCCCGAGCCCGCCGAAGCAGTGCCCGATCGTCCGCGCCAGGCGCAGCATGGTCGGCAGGGGGACGGTGTGGACTCCGACGAGCAACGACCGCAGCGCCGCGTACATCGCGGGCTGGGTGACATAAGTCTGCAGCGCCGTGAGCGGGTCACGCTTGTCGTAGCGTGATGGGATGGGGGTGGCATGGGGCATGCGTGATGCGCCGCGACACGATCAGTTTGGGAAGTCGCCGATGAGGGTGCGCAGGCGGTTGGCGTTGAGCACGGGCATCGAGGTCGACTCTGCCTTGAGCAGCAGATCGTCGTAGCGGTTGATCTCCTGCTGCAAACGCACATACTCCTGAATCGCGGCGACCGGCGCGTCGCGTCCCGGTGCGGGCGGAAGAATCGGCTTCTGGCCCAGGACCACGAAATCGGTATCGCCACCGATCTGGTTCACGAGCACGCCGCCCCAACGCTCGATGAGCGCCTCGAGGGTGTCACGCTCGAAGCGTGACGCGACGCCGTCGTTATCCACATCAAAGAGCCCGTCGACGACGAACTTGTAGGTCTTGGTTGGGTCGTAGACGGCGTTGGCGATGACATCGCCACGCACGATCGGGTTGCCCTCGGAGGTACTGATGATGCGTGCACGCGAGTAGGTCGGCTCGACCTTGATGATCTCGACGACCGCCTTGCCCGCGGGGTAGTCACCAGTCGCGGGGTCTTCGCGGATGTCGGTCGCGTCGTCGTAGATGGCGAAGGTCATGCCCAGCACGGCCTTCTGCTCGCGACCGATGGACAGGACGACCTCGTTATCGATGGGGTTGACCTGGTTGATGGTCCCGTCAACGAGTGCCTCTTCGTTGAGGGGCATGACGCGGTCAACGCCGCCCTGGCCCAGCAGGCGGGCGATCTGGTCCTGGAGCACGATGTTCTCTTGGATGAGGTCTTCGTTGGCATCCGCGAGGGTGCGTTCACGATCGGCGGCGCTGGAGCGCACGGACTCGATCTGATCGTTGAGTCGTTTTTCGATATCGTTGAACCCGACACGCACCTGGTTTACCGAGTCGCTGTAGCTGCCGACCTCGTTGCCCAGCCGGTTGGCGTAGCCCTCGAACTCGGCCTCGATTTGGGCGACACGCGCGGCTTCATTTTCTGCGTTGCGCTGGGCCGCGACTCGCTCTTGGTCGGCGGTGGCCAGCTGCTTCTCGAGCGACGCGATCTGGCCCTGAAGGCGTTCAACGAGGCCCACCAGGGAGCTTTCGTCGCTGCCCTCGACCTGTGCCAGCTCGGTGCGAAGCTCGCTCATGCTGGTGGTCGCGTCGCCAGCGACGGTCTTCATCAGCTCGGACTGGTTCGAGGCGAGGTAGCCGACCACGGTCTTGCGTTCGCGGGTGGCCTCGTCGCGGATGGCGCGGATGGCCGCGTGCTCACGCTCCTGGGGCGAGACGAAGACCTTGACATCTTCTTCCATCGACAACTTTTCGCTCTTTGCGCTCTGTGCGTTGCCGTAGAAAATCATCGTCGTCACGAAAAAGGCGAGACTCATCGCGCCCAAGATCGTGATGGTGACGGCGACGCCGACGCTTGCTCCGGTGCGGGCTGCCATGGATCCGAACTCCCGTCTAATCGTTTCGATCACGCGGCGTTTGCCCGTGATTCCCGACACGCCCGTAGACCGGGGCGTGACGACCACCTGCTTCGTTTATGCTCGCGTCCAGCAGCAAAGTGCGACTGAACGACAAGCCCACCCGGACCTCCCGGTCCGTTCCATTCGCATCGATCACCACATCGGTTCGCATCGATACCCTGAAACCCGAACACGAGAACCCATGCACGGGCCAACAGTATAGCGATTCGTGCGCCGCGTGTGGACATTCACCATTTCTGTCCCCAACAATCCCCAAGCGGCGGGATCATCCCACGCCTTTGTTCACCCAAGCCCATATGGAATCTCACCATGCAACAGCGAAAAACCCACACACGAGCCACCAAACAAACCTCGATCATTCTTGCCGGTTCGCTCTTGTCCATTGCCACTGCCCGCCACGCACACGCCCAGAGCTTTGAGTACATCCTCGATACCGGGGTGGGCAGCTTCAACCTCGGACCATCAACATTCGATGCCAATGTGACCTGGCTCAACGCGTTTGACACCGCCATCGGCGGCGAATCGATCACCAGCATCTCGGTCTCGTTCGGGGACATCGCCGACAACAGCGGCAACCTCGGCAGCGATCAGGTCACCCTCGCCATCCTCAATGACCCCAACAACGACTACGACCCCAGCGATGCCCAGCTGCTGCGCACCGCCACCGGGACTTGGGTCGACACCGGCTTTGGCGAGTTTGTCAGCTATCCGATCGAGCCGACCCAAGTCGAGGGCGTGTTCTTTGTGGCCGTGGTGATGGATGTCATTGAGCGGGCCAACCCCGCGTCGGCGGACCCCAACTCACCCAGCGCCGGGACCCGCAGTTGGCTGTTCTACAACCCCGAGATCAACCTTGAAGATCTGGGCAGCTCGCCGTTCATCCTGCGTCTGGCCGACAGCCCGTTTGTGAGCGCTTGGATGGTGCGGGCCACGGGTGAACCGGTCGCGCCGTGCCGGGTTGATTTCAACAACGATGGCATGCTGAACTTTTTCGATGTGTCGATCTTTTTATCTTCGTATACCGATGGAAATCTGACCGTTGACCTCACGGGAGATGGTACACTGGACTTCTTCGATGTATCCGAGTTTCTCACGCTCTACAGCGCGGGGTGCCCTTTCTGAGCACCTTCTGAAAGACACTATCTTGATGAGTTCAACTCCAAAGCCCTGCCGTCTGATCCGTCCCGATGACCTTGAGCTGTTTGAGGCCATGCCCGGCGTGGTGGCGATCGCACGCGATCAGGACCTGCGGATGTTCTGGTGTTCGCAGGCCTTTTTCCGCTTCACCGTTTCGCGTGACTATCCCGACGACATGAAGGGTTCTCGTCTGGGCGACATGCTCACCAAAGCCGCCGCGACAGAGCGAGAAGCGTTCCACCGGTCGGTCATGCAGCGTTTGGAGCCACGCAGCCACCTCCAAGTCAGCGCCGACCGACGGATGATCTGCACGGTATACCCGCTCGATGAGCAGGCGTTCGGGCACAAGGGCGTGTTTGCGGTGATCGCCAACGCCTCTGCCGATCTCACGGCGAGCATCTCGGACGAAATCCCGGTGCTCTCCTCGCCCCACCTGGAACTGCTTGGCGCGCTATCGAACCGGGAACTCGAAGTGCTGCACTACATCGCCAGGGGTCTCTCGACCGCGGACATCGCGGCCAAGCTCTCGCGATCGAGCAAAACGGTCGAGAAGCAGGTGAACTCGATCCACAGCAAGCTCGACACCCACAGCCGGGCCGAGCTCGTCCGGTTCGCGACCGAGCGCGGGATTCAGCTCTTCAGCGAACAGGAGTGGATACAGATCGTTGAGGGTGCCAAAGAGCTTCGGCGAACCGCGAATCGACCGTCGGCATAAGCCGATAAACCCGCCTGCTTGCATTCGGGCGTGATCCACGCGACAATACCCAGATGCACCTTTCCCAGCCAACGCTCGCAATGCTCGACACCCTGGCCCAGCAGTCGCTGATCGATCCGATCCATCTCAACAAATACTCCATCCTCTTTCGCCTGTGCGTCGCCGCACTGCTCGGCGGGCTGATGGGCTGGGAACGCGGCAGGGCCGACAAGCCCGTGGGCATCCGCACCATGCTGCTCATCAGCGCAGGCGCCGCCGCTTTCGCCCTCCTCGGTGAGCAGATCATCGACGCCAGCTCGCGAACCGACATCATCCGCGTCGATCCAACCCGTGTGCTGTCCTACATCATCTCAGGCGTGGGCTTCCTCGGCGCCGGCGCGATCCTGCACTCAAAGCGCACCGTCAAGGGCATCACCACCGCCGCGAGCATCTGGGTTTCCGCGGCGGTCGGTGCCGCGTGCGGCGTCGGCCAGTTCATGATCGGGTTCCTGCTCTTCGCCATCTCATTCATCACCCTCTGGTCGCCGTGGATGCGCGATCTCGCCACCGGCAAGATCGACGAAGAACTGCGCCAGTACGGTTCAGAGCGACCCAGCCACAAAGATGACTCGATCAAGGAAGAAAAAACGACCCACTAGCCGGCTCACACGCCGCGGTCAGCGCTGCCGAGCGCCTCGAGCTGATCCTTGTAGCGCTCCCGCAGCGGCTCGACGACTTCCTTGAGGAACCGCTCGGTCTGCTCGACCGATCGCCCGATGTAGGCCATCGGGTCCAGATGCGCATCGATATCGATCCCCTCAAGCAGCGGCTCCGATTTGAGCCGTTCGAGCAGGTCGTTGTCCTTGCCCTCCTGCTTGACGACATAGCCCGCCTCGTGCGAAAGCACCCGGATCGCCTCATGCACATCCTGACGATCCCGCCCGAGCTTGACCGCCTCCATCATGATGTTCTCCGTCGCCATGAACGGCAGCTCGGCCATCAGGTTCCGCTTGACCATCGCCTCGTTGACGATCAGCCCCGAGGCGACAGTGTGCATCAGGTCCAGCGCTCCGTCGAGTGCCAGAAACGCCTCGGGCAGCGAGAGGCGCCGGTTGGACGAGTCGTCGAGCGTGCGCTCCAGCCACTGCGTCGCGGCCGTGTCGTACGCGTTGCCGACGAGGTTCATGACAAAGCGGGTCAGGCCACAGATGCGCTCGCACTTCATCGGGTTGCGCTTGTAGGGCATCGCGGACGACCCGATCTGCGACTTACCGAACGGCTCGTCGATCTCCTTGCGGTTGGAGAGCAGGCGGATATCGGTGGCCGTCTTATGAAGAACAGCCGCAATGTTCGCAAGATCGGCCATGACAATGGAGTCAAAGACGCGTGGGTAGGTTTGACCAGTGAGCGTGAATGTTGCCGGTGTCGGATCATCTGGAACAAAGCGACTCAGGAAGTTTTCTTCGAAATCTACAGCCCATAAATCACTGTCGTATCTTCCTTCAAAGAGTTTAGCGAATGAAGCTTGGGTTCCTGTAGCACCGCGAAGACCACGATACTTCCGACGATCCAAAATCACTCCAGCGTGAAGATAGCACTCATAGAGATCTGAACACCAGTTCGCCGCCCGTCGTCCCACGGTTGTAGGCTGGGCTGCTTGATAGTGTGTGAACCCGAGTGTTGGAATCTTCTTAGTCTTTGAAGCAAAATCGCTGTAAGCACCGAGTACCCGGACGACCTTTGCCATAACCAGATCGAGCGACTGGTATATCTGCAGTAAATCGCCATTACACACCACATCCTGACTCGTACACCCAAGGTGAATAATCGCGCGTGCCTTCGGGCACCGATCCCCCCACGCGTGCACATGCGCCATCACATCGTGCCGCAGCTCCCGCTCATACTTCGCCGCCGACTCCATGTCCTCGTCGGTCACCTCAAGCGTCGATCGCATCTCGGCGATCTGCTCATCGGAGATGTCCAGCCCGCATGCCTGCTGCGCCTCGGCCACCGCCAGCCAGATCTTCCGCCAGGTCGTGAACTTGTGCCGCGGCGACCAGATCCTGCACATCTCAGGCGAAGCATTGCGAGCAGACAGCGGCGATGTGTAGGTGTCGTGGGGGTTGGTCATGAGAGATAGTAAGAAAGGGATTAGCCACTAGCCACTGGCCACTAGGGGAAGGAAGAAAAGAATCCCAGCGAGCAACGCGAGCCGTCCTCCCCTAGTCCCTAATGGCTAATGGCTAGTCCCTGTACTCCCTAGTTTGCCACGATATTCACCAACCGCCCGGGCACCACCACAACCTTCCGCACCGTCTTGCCCTCGATCAGCTCTTTGATCCGCTCGTCGGCGAGCGCCATCGCTTCGAGCGTCTTGGCGTCGGTATCGGGGGCCGCGTACATTTTGGAGCGCAGCTTGCCCATCACCTGGATCGGGATCTCGATCTCGTCGTCGACCAGCATCGCCTCGTCGTAGCTCGGCCATTCCGCTGTCGCCACCGAATCCCCGTCTTGATCCCCGTCTTGATCATGGTGCCCCAGCTTGTGCCAGAGCTCCTCGGCAACATGCGGCGTAAACGGCGCGATCGTCTTCACGAACCGCTCCATCTGCGACTGCGTCAGCGACTTGGCCACATTGACAAACTCGAACACCGCCGCGATGGCCGTGTTGAAGCTCAGCTTCTCGATGTCCTCGCCCACCTTGGCGATCATGCGGTGCAGCTGCTTCTCGGTCGCATCGTCGGCCGCGTCGGCGAACACCAGCTCGCCCGATTCCTCATCAACGCACAAACGCCAGACCTTCTGCAGCAGCCGATACAGCCCCACAATATCCCGCGTGCTCCACGGCTTGCTCGCCTCCAGCGGCCCCATGTACATCTCATAGAGCCGGAAGGTGTCCGCGCCATAGTCCTCAATCACCTCGTCGGGGTTGATGACATTCTTGAGCGACTTGGACATCTTGGCGATGATCTTGCTCACCGATTCGCCGTTGCTAATCTCGAAGAAATCGGGCTGTTCTTCGCTCCCTCGATTTTCGACTTCGTCGATGGGCACCAACGATTTATCAGCCCGCTGATACGCCATGCTGGTGATCATCCCCTGATGGAACAGCTTGCGGAACGGCTCAGCCGAATGCACGATGCCCAGATCGAACAGGATCATGTGCCAGAACCGGGCGTACAGCAGATGCAGCACGGCGTGCTCGTTGCCGCCGATGTACAGGTCCACGCCGCCCTCGCCCATCCAGTAGGCCTCGGCCTCTTTGCCGATCAGCTTTTCGGTGTTCTTGTTGTCGCAGTAGCGCAGGTAGTACCAGCAGCTCCCCGCCCAGCCGGGCATCGTGTTGGTCTCGCGCCGCACCGGCGCATCGCGGTGCATGCCGTGCACGCCCGCCTCGCCCGCCGTGGTGTTCACCCAGTCGGTCGCCTTGGCCAGCAGCGGCTGGGGCGTGTCGCTCTCCACCGGCTGATAATCCGCCAACGGCGGCAGCACCACCGGCAGCGCATCCTCGCCCACGGCATGATGATGCCCGCGCTCATCAAACACAATCGGGAACGGCTCGCCCCAATAGCGCTGGCGTGAGAACAGCCAGTCGCGCAGCTTGTAGTTAATCTTGCTGGCGCCGATCTTCTTCTCGGTCATCCACTCGATGACTTTCGCTTTGGCGTCCTTGATCATCAGGCCGTCGAGCATGCCCGAGTTGATCGCTGGCCCATCGCCCGTGTACGCCTCGCCGTCGAATCCCTCGGGCGGCTGCACCGTCCGCACGATCGGCAGCCCGAACTTGGTCGCAAAGTCCCAGTCGCGCTGGTCCTGCGCCGGCACCGCCATAATCGCGCCGGTGCCGTAGCCCATCATGACATAGTCCGAGGTCCACACCGGGATCTGCTCATTGGTCAACGGGTTGACCACATGGATGCCGATCGACTGCCCGGTTTTTTCCTTGTTCTCCTGACGCTCGACATCGCTGCGGTTCTTGGCCCAGTTCACATACTTCTGCAGGGCCGCGACATCGATCCCCTCGGGCTCGCTCTCGATGGCCATCTCCACCAGCGGATGCTCGGGCGCGACCACCATGTAGGTCGCCCCATAGATGGTATCGGGGCGCGTTGTGAAGATACGCAGCTTCTCCCCCAGATCGAGGCCGCCGGGCATCATGATCGGGAAGTCCACCTCCGCACCCACGCTCCGCCCGATCCACTCGGCCTGCTGGGTCTTGGTGGAGTTGGGCCAATCGACATCATTGAGCCCGTCGAGCAGCCGGTCGGCATAGGAAGTAATCCGGAACATCCATTGGCGCAGTGGTTTACGGAACACCGGGAAGCCGCCGCGCTCACTCCGCCCGTCGATCACTTCCTCGTTGGCCAACGCCGTGCCCAGCTTGGGGCACCAGTTGACCGTCTGCTGGCTCAGGTAGGCCAGGCGGTACGAATCAACCACCGCCTTGCGCGTCTCGTTGTCCAGCGTCTCCCACGACCCCGCATCGGTGCCGTCGGGCAGATCGCCCGCCCCGGCATACTCGGCGGCATCCGGATTGAGCTTCACCTTCCGCGTACCCGCCCGGAACTCTTCGATCAGCTCATTGATCGGCCGCGCCTTGCCCCTGCCCCCGTCGGCATGCGGATCAAACCAAGAGTGGTAGATCTTGACAAAGATCCACTGTGTCCATTTGTAGTAGTCCGGGTCAATGGTCCCAAACTCCCGCGACCAATCATAACAGAATCCGAACCGTTGCAACTGCCGCCTGAAGTTGTCGATTGCCTGCTTGGTCGTGATCTCGGGGTGCACTCCGGTGGCGATCGCGTACTGCTCCGCCGGCAGACCGAACGCGTCCCACCCCATCGGATGGAGCACATTAAACCCCTTCATCCGCTTGAATCGGCAGATGATGTCGGTCGCCGTATACCCCTCCGGATGCCCCACATGCAGCCCCGCCCCGGACGGGTAGGGGAACATATCGAGGGCGTAGTATTTGGGCTTGGAGGCATCAAACCCTGATTCGCCCGGGTTGGGCTGCCGATAGACTTGGCGCTCGCCCCACCACCGCTGCCAGCGGGTCTCGATCTGACCGGCCATCTGGGCGTTGTAGCGGTGTGCGGGCTGTCGGTCGGATGATTGGGGTTGAGTTTGGGTCATGACCGATGAGTGTAGGGATGATCGCTGGATTCAATCCCTCCTGCAACTCAACGATATTGTCTGATTGTGCGTATCTGCATAGGACCTTTGCTTGAGATAGACCGATGCTCATCGTGGGCCTCGCTTCATCCACCACGAGCAATAGCATGCGGATGGAGAGAATCTGCAATCACGACGCAGACACAGATGAGTCAAACTGTCGATTATGAGGAACCGAAAGATGACAGAGAGAGGGATACTGACAATGTGTTACGAGGCAGACTGGCGCAAAGCCATCGGCCTTGCCCTCAGCCTTAAGGCACGAGGATGCAGTCTCCCAACAGCTGTTGTTGCTCCAGCTCTGCTTGAAAGCAAGCTATCGAAGCACTTCGACTGCTTTATCCCGGAAAAGACGGAATTATCGGGCTTCATGCACAAGCTCTATCTCGACGAATACAGCCCATTTACGAAGACTCTGTTTATCGATGCTGACATCCTGGCGCTCCGAGATCCCACAGAGCTCTTTGAAAAATGGGCTGGAATGAAATATATGACCAGAGG
Source organism: Phycisphaerales bacterium UBA1924 (assembly GCA_965283805.1). Lineage (GTDB taxonomy): Bacteria > Planctomycetota > Phycisphaerae > Phycisphaerales > UBA1924 > UBA1924. Next base: position 2,168,856 of record CBDIPV010000001.1, read on the forward strand.
CGGGACCACCGAATCTGGCACCAGCCACTTCGGCCTCGATCGAGCATCAGTACTTCGCAAAATCAACAAAACCAAGTTTGTAGTCTTGGATAGTGCGGGGCATGCCTACTTTGAGAAACCAGCATGTATCCCAGTCTTCGAACGCGCAAGAGAAATCGTTTCTGACTATGATACATGGGCACCAAACGCCAAGATCGCAGACGAAGATGTGATGGGTATCGTGATGACCGACATGGATATCCAACCTGTCTCCGATAAAAACATTGTCGGATATCCAGTTGCAGTGAAGCAAACGAAGAGAAAACTCGATGCGAACCTAGGACAGTGGGAGTACATCGATTGGAAAGGGACAACACTGAGTCCGTTATTTATTCATTTTTTCAATAACATGTCGCCATTATATCACTACTGGGAAATATATCGACTTTGCAAATTTTATAATATTGGACATACGGGGTGGTTAGCACACGGCTTCAGAGATCACGTTCATTATGAGGTATGGTGGAAGCTAAAGAAGACGGCAAAAAATTTGATCTCCAACTGATATTATGGAAATATTTTTGATACGATCTTGAGAAGCAATATACATGACAAACGACAAAAGCGGCATCCTTACTATGTGCTACGAAGCCGACTGGCATAAAGCAATCGGCCTTGCTATGAGTCTGCGGATGGTGAAATCCGAACTCCCGGTCGCCGTGTGCTGTCCACCAAGCTTGAGAAGCAAAGTTGAAAATCACTTTGATTTTTATATTCCACAGCGGGGCGATCTATCTGGTTTTGTACACAAACTGCATCTTGACGAGTACAGTCCATTTCAACGAACGCTGTTCATCGATGCTGACATTTTGATCTTTCGCGATCCCCAAGAACTCTTTGATCACTGGGAAGGCCAACCTTATATGGCGCGTGGGGAACTCTTAAGAGAAAGCACCAGCTCGTTTGGCCTTAGAAGAGGTGATATTCTGGCTAAAATGAACAAAGAGCACTTTTCATGCATTGGCGGAGCTGGGCATGCCTATTTCGAAAAGCCCGCATGCCAACCAATCTTTGATCGAGCCCGACAAATCCTCTTGGAGTACGACCAATGGGCACCCGGGGCGAATATCGCAGACGAAGATATATTCGGGATTGTGATGACCGAGCGCGAAATCTTCCCCGACCAACGAAACGATATAACTGCTTATTCAAAAATAGCTGCAAAAAACTCTCTCGTAGTCAATGTAGAAAATGGCGTTTGTAATTTTATAAACTCTTCCGGCCAGAAAATACATCCTTTGATGCTACATTTTCATACAAGAGCGAATCCTATTCAGTATCACGCCGAACTCACCCGCTTGGCCAAACTATACGATGTGCGGGGTGTAAACTGGAGAACGCTTGGGCTATCTGAGTGGGCCCACTACCAACTTTGGTGGGGCATTAAGTCTAAAATTCGGTCTATTCTGAACAAGATGACCTAAACAACCCATGGACGCCCCCGCATTCGTACTCCTTGGCCCACTCCGATCCGGAACCACGATGCTCCGGCTCATGCTTCATAACCATCCATCTATCGCGATGGTTGGCGAGTTCGAAGAATCAATCGCAATGCTCGGCGACTCCGGCTACCCGAGCCAAAAGCAGTACCGTGATTGGCTTGCAACGCACCGGGTTGTACAATCCCGACGGTATGACCTGCCTGACACACTTCAGGACTACCAAAGCATTGCCCGTTCGATGTGGTCACAGCTTGCGAGTAATCATGAGGGCGCGAAAGCGATCGGCTGCACAATCCATTCGCGAATCGACCGAATCCTCGATCTCTGGCCGGATACCAAACTCATCTGCCTCGTCCGCGACCCCCGCGATGTGTGCCGATCATGCGTCGGCATGGGCTGGTACGGCCATGCCGCCATGGCGTACCCAAAATGGCTTGATCCCATCGGATTCTGGGAATCCGCAAGAGACCGGCTTCCTGAAAACCGCTGGACGCAGATCCGGTACGAAGACCTTCTTCGTGATCCCGAGACTGAACTCAGGAAGTGCACCGAACTCCTTGGGCTCGAATACAACCCGGCGATGCTCAACTTCCACGAAACAAGCTCCTACGAACGACTTGATCCCAACCTCGCCGAGCAGTGGCGAAAGAAGATGCACCCGCGTACCGCTGAGATCATCGACGCACGGTGCGCTCCCAAGATGCAGGAATACGGCTACGCGCCCAGCGTCGACAACCCCCAGGTTGCATCAGGGTTCGAATCGTTCAGCATCAGAATCAACAACAGGATCGGCCGCCTACGCTGGCGGATCCGCCGCTACGGATTCCCGCTCGTGCTCTCGTGGGCAATCGCCAAGCGGTTGCCGATCACGAATCGTTGGCGCAGAGATGCGCAGAGCCGAATCAACGCGATCGACCAGCAATACCTGCGATAGGTACACGGCCGCTATCCTTGTATACCTCCCATGTGCGGCCGCTTCACCCAAATCTTCGACGCCCACTCTCTCGACCGTCTCCGCGGCTTTCTCCTTGGGGCCGCGCACTTTGATGATGAACTCATCGACCAGCTTGCCCGAGTCCCCGGATCGTACAACATCGCGCCGACGCAGCACGCGGCCATCGTCCACGGCGTACAAAATACCAGATCGCTCGCGCCCTGCCATGCCCATTTCGGCCTGATCCCGTCGTGGGCCAAGGACCGCTCCATCAGCGCCAAGATGATCAACGCACGCAGCGAAACCCTCTGGGAGAAACCGGCATTCAGAGGCCTGATCAACTCCCGACGGGCCATCCTCCCGATCAACGGCTTTTATGAGTGGCAGGCCATCCCCGCCGAGCCCGGGCAGCGACACAAGGCCAAGCAGCCCTGGTACATCCACCGGGCCGACGAATCGCCCATGCTCCTCGCCTGCGTCTGCGACACCTGGCTCGACCTGGAACACGGCAGCACCCCGATCGATTCATTCGCCATCATTACCACCGACGCAAACGCCCAGCTGCGTGACAAGCACCACCGCATGCCGGTGATTCTCGAGCCCGAGTCGCTGCCAGCATGGTTCGACCGCGAGACCGAGCCCCGAGCGGTTCGCGGCCTGCTCGCCCCCAGCCCAGAGGGCATCTTGGGCATGCACAGGATATCGAGCCGTGTCAACTCCCCCGCCAACAACGACGCCGCCCTGACCGCCCCCGATTCAAACGCCGGCCCCGCCACGCTCTGGGGCTGAGCGGCTACCATACCTGACCCACCCGGCACACCGGTGCCGGGATTGAGCAAGAACTTTCTCAACCGATTTCTGCAGGAAAAATCCCATGCCCAACCTCACCATCGATGTCGCCAAGGTCCTCGAAGACGACGCGCTGCTCAGCTTCGACAAGCCCGCCATCTCCAAAGACCGCCTCAACCTGCCCGGCGGGGACTTCGTCGATCGCGTGCTGGCCATGAGCGACCGCAACCAGAACACGCTCAACAACTTCAACCGCATCCTGAACCACGGGCGCCTGGCCGGCACGGGCTACACCTCGATCCTCCCCGTCGATCAGGGCATCGAACACTCCGCCGGTGCATCCTTCGCGCCCAACCCCGACTACTTCGATCCCGAGAACATCATCAAGCTCGCCATCGAGGGCGGCTGCAACGCCGTCGCCTCGACCTTCGGCGTCCTCGGCGCCACCGCCCGCAAGTACGCCCACAAGATCCCCTACCTCGTCAAGTTCAACCACAACGAACTCATGACCTACCCCAACACCTTCAACCAGATCCCCTTCGGCACCATCAAGCAGTGCTGGGAGATGGGCGCGGCCGCCGTGGGCGCGACGATCTACTTCGGCTCCGATGAATCCAACGAGCAGATCCAGTATGTCGCCGACATGTTCGCCGAGGCACACGACTACGGCATGGTCACCGTCCTCTGGTGCTACATCCGCAACAACGCCTTCAAGGTCAACGGCGTCGACTACCACAGCTCCGCCGACCTCACCGCACAGGCCAACCACCTCGGCGTGACCATCCAGGCCGACATCATCAAGCAGAAGCTCCCCACCAACAACGGCGGCTACGCCGCGCTCAACACCGGCGACTCGTCCTACGGCAAGTTCAACACCGGCATCTACACCGACCTCTGCTCATCTGGCAAGGACGGCAAGGGCGGGCACCCGATCGACCTGTGCCGCTACCAGGTCGCCAACTGCTACATGGGCCGCTCACCCCTGATCAACTCCGGCGGCGAGTCCAAAGGCGCAAGCGACCTCAAGGACGCAGTCACCACCGCCGTCATCAACAAACGCGCCGGCGGCATGGGCCTGATCTCGGGTCGCAAGGCCTTCCAGCGTCCGATGGGCGAAGGTGCCGGGCTGCTGCAGGCGATTCAGGATGTGTACCTCGACGACAAGGTCACGATCGCCTGATCGGAATCACAATAGAATCCATCAAGGCCCCGTCGTCTCCGGCGGGGCTTCTTCTTGCGCCGGCTCCGCCAACCATTGTTCCTGAGCGATCAGCGCATCGCTGTACAGCACATCCACCTCACCCTCCCACGCCGTGTCGGCCTCAGTGATCCGCAGCGCCTGCTCAGGCACGCCCCGGATCACCACCCGCAGCGTCCCCTTATCGCGCGCCTTGTTCGATCTGATGCCGAACGCGTTGTACTGATCCATCGTCGTGCCCTGCGCACTTGTCGTCCGTGTCACCCACTGTCCATCGTTCGCCATCCACCAGTGCTGCGACTTGCCCAGCGATTCATCGCCATCGAAGACCTCCGCCTCGATCGCGAAAGCGACGCGATCGAACTCGGGACGCAACCAGTCATCAAGATAGCCGGGCTCGTCGAGCACCCTGGCGATGCTCGGCACTACCAGCGCCACCATCGCATCCCGGATCTGCTCGCTGTCCGTTGTCTCCAGCACCTGATCAACTCCCTGAGCGACCGTCCACCCGATCGTGAAACGCTCGGTCTTCGCCGGCTCCGCATCAGGCCCCCGGCTCCATCTGTTCGCCCTGAACACGCTCAGCTCCAACTCCACCTCGATGCGATCGCCCGCCTCACCGATGGGGTCGATATGGAAGTACGACTTAAACCCATCGACCACGATGTCTTCGCGTCCCTCGATCCGCAAGATCGCCCGTTCGTTCAGATCACCCTCCACCGGCCAACGCGGACGCTCGAACCCGGAGTAGATCGTAACTTCCTCGCCCTCGGGCCAGATCGCCCGCGTGCTCGGGTTCCACGGCGGCAGGATCTGCGTGAGCTTCTCAAACGCCAGATTGAGCGCGTCATCCGCCGGCGTGCCGTCGGGGTACTGCCACCCGCCGCCCGGTGCTCGGAATCGGAATACCTGCCCACTGATCCACTCCCCACTGGTTTCAATCCATCGCTGCGAGCCGGGCGGGGCATAGAAGTTCCCCTCGGCGATCCGGCGGATCACCGCCAGCGCCTCCTCATTGGTCATGGCACGCTTGAGGTCCAGCCCGCCGTGGTTCGGGTGCATCGTCGCGAGCATACGGTTGATCAGCACCCCGCCCGGGTTCGTCTCGAGCTTCGTCGCATCGGTCCCATGCACCGTGATCAGCTCCGCAAGAAGCCACGACGGCAGCCGCTGGTAATAGACCCCCATCGGCGCAACCACAAACACAGGCAACCCCAGCAGCACCACCAACCCCAAAGCCACGACCCGCTTGTGCCGATGCACCCGCCGCAGCGACCGCTCCGTGCCATGCTCGCGCCCGCACTCCGTGCACCGCACCGGCACCTCACCCGCATCGCTCAGGTCATACCCACACTTTCGACACCGCCGCGCCGGCCGACCACGCCACCCCGGGCGATCCCAGAACAGCCCAGCCCCAATCAGCACCAACGCCAAGAGAAGCAACACTCCGCCGAACATCATCCAGATCATGGACGCACCCCCTCACCTGCCTCTTCCGTGCCCACACGCTTCGATTCCGCCGCCACGGCATCGGTGTACAACAAATCAACTTCCCCCACCCAGCACCGCTTCGCGTCGAGGATCTTTATCCCCTCCTCCGGATCGCCCACAATCTGTACACGCAGCGTCCCCGCGAGTGCGGCCTGATGGATCCGGTCATTCACCGCGCCAAACGCAACAAACTCATCGCGCCCCTGTGACACGGTGCGGACATCGCCATCCCGACACATCCAGTGGATGTGGTGCTCTACGATCGGCTCTTCGCCGTCGAGGAGTTTGATACGAAGACCCATCGCGACCTGTTCGAATGCCCGCGCTTCCCAAACGCTGTTCTGGAGAATCGACTGCGTGAACTCGCCGTCCTTGGCCAAAATCACGAGTTCACGCGTGACCGTTTCGAGAATGAAGGAATCCTCAATCGGATCGATCGCCTGCTCGACCGATTCGACCACACGCCAACGGATCGCAAAGGCCTGCGTCTTGATCGGCCCTTCAGACTCGGTGCGGTCCCATGAACCGACCCTGTAGTACCGCAGCTCGATCTCACCCTCGATGACATCGCCCGCCTCCCCGAGCGGATCAATCCGCAGCGCTCCAAGAAACTCGCGCTCGATCAGCCCATACCCGTTGAGCCTCAGCACCGCCCGCTCGTTGAGATCGCCGTGCACCGGCCAGTGCGGGTGCCTGAAGCCCGACGCGATCGTGACCGGGTGCCCCTGCGGCCACCGATCCCGCGTCACCGGATCCCACTCGGGCAGCACATTCATGAGTCTGTCGAACGCCTCGCTGAGCGGCTGATCCGCCGGCGTACGGTCCGGGTAGTTCCATCCGGCTTCCTTGGAACCAAACCGAAAAACCTGCCCGCCGATCCACATCCCGCTCGTGCGCACCCACCGCTTCGACCCCGCCCCCGCAAAGATCGTCCCGCGGGCCACATGATCGATGACGCCTGCGATCTCCGCATGCGTCATCGGATCGGCCGTATCCATCAACCGGTCCGTCAGCTCCCGCGAAGGATGATTCTTCCAACTCCACGGCTGCTCCGGAAACAGCGGCTGCATCTCCACCAGCAGCCAGTTCGGCAGCGGCTTCATCAGCTCCCCACGCAACCCCGCGGGCACCAACCCAAGCACACCCGACCCCATGAGCAGCAGCACACCAAGCACAACGATGCGCTTGTGCCGCCGCACCCGCCGCATCGACCGCTCCGTCGCATGCTCACGCCCACACTCCGTGCACCGCACCGGCACCTCGCCCGCGCCGCTCAGGTCATACCCACACTTACGACACCGCCGAGCCGGCCGACCCCGAAACCGCGGGCGATCCCAGAACAGCCCGGTACCAATGAGCATTAACGCAAAAACAAGCAACACCCCACTTGATATCATCCAGATCATCATTCGAGTATAACGAGCGTGCTTGATTCTGTATCACATGGATTTAGCGGCTCACCCCTCGTTCTTCTTCTCCATCCACAGCTTGAGCACCTCCTGCTCACGCTCCATCGGCAACCCACCGCGGATGCGCGCGGCCCACTGCTCATAAAACTCATGCCCACGCTCAGCGCGAAGCTCTGCCCCACGCTCCATGTAGTAGTTGAGCGCCGATTCCGCCGTGTCGTCGATGTGCCGCGTCTTGAGACCGGCCGCGATCGACTTGGCCGTGCTCAACTGCCCCTGCCCCTGATACCCATCCGCCGAGTTGGGCACCCACACAGGCATGTGCTGCCAGGCCTGTACACCATTCTCGGCGAGGAAGTCGGCATCGACCCATTCGATCTCCGTCCTCGCACCAAACTTCGAGGCGACTCGAACCGCGCTCTCGACCATGTCCCGGCTCGTCCGCTCGCCCGCCGGCGAAATACCGTTGTACGCACCCATGTGTTTCTGCTCGATGCAGTGGATCATGAAGTCACCCAGGTCGCGCACATCGATGTACTGCACAAAGTCCTCACCGCTGCCCGGCCCGATCATCGTTCCGCCCTCACTCGCCCGCGCGGGCCAGTAGGTATACCGCCCGGTCGTGTCCCGATCACCAACGATCAACCCCGGCCGAATCACGCACACCCTGCCCGGGAAGCGCTGCTCCGCCGCCTCCTCCACGCGCATCTTCATCGCGCCGTAGTGCATGCCAACCTCGCGGTGCGTCTTGATTTCCGCGGCGGTCTCATCATCCACCATTGCCTTCTCGCCCGTCTCATCCATGCCCACACTTGAGCGATTGGCATATACACTCGTCGTCGAGATCACCACATACTGACTCATCGCCGGCAGCAGGATGTCCATCGCGTTCGTCACCGTATCAGGCACATAAGTAAAAGTATCGATCACCGCATCAAACTTGCGGCCATCAGCCACCAGCTTCTCCAGCCCGCTTAGATCGGTGTATCGATCACCCTCGATATGCTCGAGATCCGGGAACATGTCCGGCCCCGTCTGTCCACGATTGAACAGCGTCACCTCGTGCCCGTGCTCAATCGCGCGACGAACCGCCGGCGGCCCGGCGAAGCCCGTCCCGCCCAGGAACAGAATCTTCATCGGCTTGCGCGACGGCCGCAGCAGCCCCGCCCCCATCGCGCTGCCCGCCAGCGCCGCCGTGATCCCGATCGCGCCCGCCTGCCCCAGAAACTCCCGTCGTGTGCTCGTCATAATCAGCTCCCTGTGTGTCCCAGCGCGCCGCCGGGGATGGTTGAAGTTGGTTTCAGTTCAATCTCGTTGCTTTCGTCCTGCCGCTCAGCCCGCTTCTGCTGCGACATCGCCAGCGCGAACGCCAGCCCGCCCCACAACACCGCCAAAGGCGCGGCCACCATCGCCATGCCCATCAGCCCCCACGCCAGCGCCGCCACCCCCTGCTCCACGCCCGCGCCCGCCACATCGCCGCCCCGATACAGGAACACATCCACGATCGGCTTGGCCTTGTACTTCTCACCGCTGGGCACCACCGAGAACAGCGTCTCACGCGCCGGCCGCACCACCGCGTACCGCGTTGCCCGATGGATCGCGTTGAAACTCGCGAACACCGCGAACACCTGCCAGCCCTCGATGCCCTCGATCCGGCTCACCCACGCCAGCGCCCCAAAGCCCACCAGCGTCACCACCGGCAGCAGCGCCAGCGCCACCCCGATGCCCAGCCGCCGGATCAGGTGCGCCGTCACGAACACCTGCACCAGCAGCGTCGCCAGCTGCGTCCACACATCCAGCTGCGCAAACAGCGCGATCCGCCCGCTCAGCTCATCGCTCGCATCCACCACCAGCCGCGCCTGCGTGAAGTAGATCAGCGTGTTGCTCACCGCCAGCAGCGTGATGTACAGCCCGATGCCAAGCAGGTACGGGCTCCGCACCATCGCCCGCATCCCATCGATCCACTTGCCGCCAATCGCATCGGGTATCTCGACTCGGTGCTCGCCGGTTGATGCATCAATCGAAACGGTGCGCAGCGGCTTGGGGCTGGTCCCACGATCAATCAATCCCACACACTGCACCGCCAGCTCAAACGCCACAATCGCGATCCCGATCTGCAACCAGGTTGGGATGTGCTCTGCCAGCCACCACACAAAGTTCGAGCCCAGCAGCGCCCCGATCGTCCCCCCGATCCCGATCGCCGCGAACAGGCGTTTGCCCTGCGACAGCGACCACACATCGGCCATGAACCCCCAGAACACGCTGGTCATAAACAGGTTCACCACGCTGAGCCCGACATAGTACACATACCCGCTGTACACCAGCAGCTCATCGCTGAGCACCTGCCGCGCGACAATAAACCCCAGCAGGCACACCATCACCGCCCGGTACGCCAGCGAGATGAACCGCCGCCGATCCATCCGCGACACCACCCCCCCGAACGCCAGCGTCACCACCAGCGACACGAAACAGGTCGTGATAAACAGCCACCGCAGATCCCCCATCGACCGCTGCACCCCCATCGCCTCACGGATCGGGCGGAGCAGGAAGTACCCGAACAACAGAAAGAAGAAACACGCCGCGCTCAGCCCGACGCCCCCCCATTCTTCCGCCCGCACCGGCAACACCCGCGCGAACACACCCCGCTGTTCCTGTTCATTTCGTTCCTGCACGGGCAGTGTGTACACCCCCGCCCACCCCGGGTTGCGGGGCACGCGCGGTACTGTTCAATTTTTCTGTATTTCTGAATAGATCAGGGTGTGGCGTGTTCGGGGATGACCACACATACCCGACGGGCGCTCACGATCAATCCCATTCTTCATTGTCAAGATCAAGCGAAACTCCCTGCTCCAGCAACGCTCGCACCCTCCTCGCCTCGTCTGAAAACAGACCGGTCCCGTTGCGAGTATCGAACAGCACCGCGATCGCATCCACCTGCTCGCGAAACCAACCCGCTGTGAGCTGAGTATCATAAAGTCCGTCGGTTTCTCGAATCGGCTCGGGCATCACGCACGAAACCGGGACTACCCGCTCACCGGCACGAAGTGCAGCCGCAAAAACCTGCTCCGCAGCAAGCATGCTCCAGAACCGGAGCCGATCGTTTCGTGTCGTCCTCGTCCAGTACATCCGTGCAGATACCGACGACAATGCCTCCCGCCAGTTGCCGGTCGAAGCCAGAAAAATCGCGTAGCACGACGCATAGTTCAGATACCCGCGCTCCGTCGCCACCAGCGAGTACCCACGCCGGTAGACATCAGCGGCCGCTTCAACATCCCCGGCTTCCAAAAACGGCAGCACAAACCGCGCGAAGGTGATATGCGGAACACTGGCGCAGCGCAACTTCCCGATCAGTATCGGTTCACCAACCGACCTTGCATTTTTAAGGTCACCCATCGCCAGATGATACTGAATCTTTGTGTCAATCTGGCACGCCCTGCAGTCAGATCCGGCGGTCTTCGTATCCCCCTGCCAAGCTTCATACAAGGCAGGGGCATCACTCAACCGCCCTGTGTCCACCGCGAGCTCAAGCTTCAACTGCTTCTGAGCTGATGTCCCGAGCGAAGCCTTCTCGTAGTGGGCCTCAAACATCTCAAACACACGATCCACCGTGGACAGTGGCACTGCGGCGACATCAATCATCCGATGGAACATCCACTTGTAGCACCAGTTGAGGCTCCATTGATCCTGCATATCTTCGCTGTGAAGCGCATAGGCGAATGCCGCGAGCGTCTCAAACGGTGTGTCCGCGCTGTGAGATTCATTGACCGCCCGCATCCGTGCTTTCGCCGCACTGGGCTTATCCCCACGATCTTCAGCAACCAACGCGGCCTGCAACATCATCTCCACAACCCGCTCATCATCGCCCGCTCGGCTCGCCCGCTCAATATACCCATCGATTGATAGATCATGAAAGTTCATGACGCATCACCCCCTGATAAGCTCCTGCGAAACAGCGTGTCTATCGACTTGGCGAACAATCGAGAATCTGCCTCGGTCAGCGGCTGCTGGGCATCAAGCAACGCCCGCACATAGCAGGTCCCCCACACCGCACACACCAACTCCGGGTCATCAACATGCAACAGCGAGGTGATCGTCGGGTTGCGTGCATTGAGACACAACAACCGTCCAGTCTGACCATCACCGACCTGCTCACGGAGCGCATCGACAACCTCCGACCACGCCGTATCCGTGACCGTACGGGCAGAATCCAATGATCGAGCCAGCGTCTCATCGCGGCCTTCGAGATAGACCGCGGGCATGGAACCGGGCGCGAAATCTCTGAGCACGCTCTTGCAGCGAACCCCCTCCAGGTGCTCATCAAGCAAGGCGCACAATGATGAAAAATCATCGAGCAAATCCTGATCCGGCGCGCCAAGATTCTCAACATAGGTACGCGCATCCACAATCTCACAGGATGCCGATTTGATCCGCGCCCCGGCCCGCTCAAGCAACTCAGTATGGCGTGTGTACCCACCATTGAACACCACCTGTCCCACCGCACCGGCGATTGGACCGATCATCCTGAACTGTTCGATAACCGGAGTGACACGGATCACATCATGTTCACGAAGATAGTCATCAAGCTTCATCGGACCATGATTCGTTTCGAACGGCAGGAACCCGATGATCGCATCGAAGAAAGCATCATCTGTAAACGCAATCTCTCTGAACGCGCTGTCATTCTGGCTCACCAACTCACGCAGCAGACCCGGGTTCGAATCCGCAAGTCGATGCAACTCCTTGATCAACATCCTGCTGATCGCGCTCTTCATCTTGCTGTACCGCTCGTCCGTGTACACAGACTCACGCGACGCGGTCAGCCGCACATCGTTGAGTTCGATCTCGATGCGTGCAAACGCCGCCCACCTCGGGATCAACTCCCCGGGCTGATCGGTCACAAACATCCCCTTCGAATACACTCGGTGCCGGCGATGCTCGCCCATACCCACCCGCTCACCATCGAGCACCGCAAACCCGCGGATCCCTATACGGGTGTTGTTCAACGAGAACGCGTGCAGAAACTCATCGTCATAATCAAACTTCCAGCTCTCATCGCGGAATATCGCCAGACCCTCTTCATCTCCGAGATGATAATCCCACGGCTGTAAACCATTGCTAACTCGCTGGTTGTACTGTTTTCCCCGTACAAGGACAACTTCATCGATGCGCGAACCATAACGCGTCAGTACATCGCCAAGCACCCCCTTCTTGGCGTACCGCTTCCCATCCTCATTCAATCGAAGTACCACACGGGTCCCGATCGCCAGCGGCTTCTCCAGTTCACGGACAGTAAATGTACCGTCGACCCGCGCCACCCACTCGATGCTCGGCTCTACATCATCGATCGATTGCGTCAGAATCACGATCTCATCACACACCATAAAGCACGAGAGAATACCGATACCAAACTGACCGATGTACCCCGCTCTTTGCCGCTCTTCAACATCACGCTTTGAGGAAGAACCAACACTCGAGAGCACCTCTCGCACCTGATCCCGGGTGAGCCCTACACCATCGTCAATAACAGTGAGCACTGCCTGCTTCTTATCAAGCTCGAACTCAACAGTCCCCTTAAACACGGGCTCAAGCGACCGCCGCGCCCTTAGCGCATCGACACCGTTCTGCAATAACTCCCGCAAGAACACATCGCTGGTCGAGTACAAATGGTTCGAAAACACATCAAGCACACCGCGTAAATCAACTTGGAATAACTGCTTCTCAACATCACCCATCATGCTTCCTCAAATAACTCGCACACACATGTAAAACAACCAAGAAGAGCATACCCGACCACCTGAAGCTATGCTCTGGACATGCCCCCCAACCACACCTCAACCCCCCGCCCCGCCATCTTCCTCGACCGCGACGACACCATCAACCGCAACGCCGACCTCCCCGACGCCGCGTGGGAGGGCGTCAAGTGGGGCGACATGCTCAAGCCCGAGTTCGCGCTGCTCGTCCCGGGCGCTCGTGAAGCACTCATCGCGCTTAAGGACGCCGGCTACGCGCTCGTCGTCATCACCAACCAAGGCGGCGTCGCCCGAGCGCACGGCACCATGCGCGATGTCGACGCATGCAACGACCGCCTGCGAATGCTGCTCAACGAACTCGACTATGAAGACGAACGCGTCCTCTTCGACGAACCCCTCATCGACTGCTGGTACAGCTGCCCCTTCCACCCACAGACCGGGGTGGTGACACACCTCGCCGTCGAGCACGAATGGCGAAAGCCACACCCCGGCATGATCCTCGCCGCCTGCGCCGAGCTCAACCTCGACCCCTCGCGCTCATGGATGGTCGGCGACAAACAACGAGACCTCGACGCCGCAATCGCCGCCGGCGTCCCCGAATCACAAACCATCCGCGTCGCCCACGACTCACCCGTCGCCGACCTCGCCCACGCCGCTCGCCTCATCCTCGAACTCGAGGAAGACCCACATCCCGACCAGCTCGATCATCCCACTTCCTCGGCCACCCTCCACCCCATCGATCCGCTCGCCCACCCACTCAGCGACGACAAGATCCGCCGCACCGTCGAATCCACGGCCAACGCCATCGCCGAACGCACCGGCATCCGCCTCATCGAACTCGACACCACCGACACCGCCGTTACCGCCACCCTCGCCACCCACAAACTCGGCGCCCTCGCCTTCATGGCCGAACTCCGCCGCGCCACCAACCGCTGGCACCGCGCCCACACCGGCCAAGACCTCTGGCCCAGCGCCAACGACCCCCGCACCTGAATCCGATGATGGGTGCCACCACGCGCCGTCCCCGGCGCACTGGTGCTCTGCCTCTCCTCCCCCGCGCCTGCGGGGGAGGTGTCCGCGCCAGCGGGCGGAGGGGGTCTTCCATCTTCTGCCTTCCCCGCCCCGCGGGGGAGCTGCCGAGCAACGCGAGGCAGAGGGGGCCTTATAAACGCTCCGCACACCACCTTTCACCCAAGCCCCCTACCCTCCCCCATGCCCGCGACCGACCGCCCCCTCCGCCTGCTCGTCGTCCTCCCCTCCTGGGTCGGCGACATCGTCATGGCCACGCCCACCATCCGCCGACTCCGCGACGCCATGCCCGGCATCTTCATCGGCGCCCTCTGCCGACCCGGCATGGACCAGCTCCTCTCCGGCTCCACCCTCTTCGACGAGCTGCATGTCTTCCAGCCCCACGGCGTCATGGCCACCAAAAAAGCCGCCAACAAGGTCCGCCCCCGCCAGTACGACACCGCCCTGCTGCTCACCAACTCCTTCTCCACCGCCCTCATCGCCCGACTCGCCTTCATTCCCCGCCGCGTCGGCTACAACCGCGACTCCCGCGGCATGCTCCTCACCGACCCGCTCACACCGCCCCGCAACCCCGACAAATCCTGGAAGCTCACCCCCGCCGTCGACTACTACTGGAACCTCGCGTCGCACCTGCTGGGCGAAGACCCCGTCGACTGGTCCATCCATACCCCAACAACCTGCACCGACCTCCCGCTCGCGCTCCCCATGGGCACCTTCATGGAGCTGGGCAGCAGCGACAGCGATCGCGCCAAAGCCGCCGAGATCCTCGGAGCCGCCCGCATGAAATCAGGCGAGCGCTACGCCATCCTCAACCCCGGCGGCAACAACACCGCCAAGCGCTGGCCCATCGAACGATTCGCCCAGCTCGCCGATCACCTGCACAACGCCCACAACCTGCGCGTCCTCATCAACGGCTCACCCGCCGAGGCCGACCTCTGCGAGCAGATCATCCGCCACGCCAAATCCCACCCCGCGTCCTTGCCCGAGCTGGGCAATACGCTGGGCGCACTCAAACCCATCATCGACGGCGCGACGCTGATGGTCACCAACGACACCGGCCCGCGCCACATCGCCGCCGCCCTCTCCACACCCCTCATCACCCTCTTTGGCCCCACCGACCCCCGCTGGACCACCATCCCCACCACCCCGTTGCCCGACGGCTCACCCTCCGAGACCATCATCGTCGCCGACCCAAACCTGCCCGCCAGCGAGTCGGCCAACGACCACCCCCAACGCTGCGCGATCGAAAACATCAAATACACCACCGTCCAACTCGCCGCAGATGAGTTAATTTCCAAGCTCTGAGTCGTTATTTATCCTAATGCACAGTACAATGTCCTGTTCTGATGAAATCGACTCGCCTCCATTTCGCCGCCATGACGATCTTCACGATCGGCTTCGTGCTCTCCACCTCCGGCTGGGGGATGCTCATCGCCTACGGCATGCAAGGCCGCCCGTCGTATTCAGTCTGCGGCCAAGACATGTGCTTGTGTTTACCGACCACGGTGGCCGAGCCAGTGTGCCCGCTGTGTGTCGCTGGCGACAACGACGACCCGGCCTGCTCTACAAAAGATGAGCCAGCGCCGACCCGCAAGCGACTGCCAAGAACCGACCACTTCGACTCGATCAGCACCGCCGCCGCCAGCAGCGGCGCGATGATGTTCATCTCGTTCGTCTTCGCTGCCCGCACCAGCACTGACTGGTCGCTGGCCCCCATCGCAACCCTCGGCATCAATCAGGATCGCGCACCACGCGACCCGCCGAGCGATCTCCCCACGCCCCCGCCCCGCGCCTGAGTTGTTGTTTCGCTGAACGCGTCGCCGCTCGCACCCATGGTGTGCCAACGACGCATTGGAAAACCCACAACTCAGGAGACACCATGCCTCGCATTCAACGCCGAGGGTTCACGCTCATCGAGCTGCTGGTCGTCGTCGCCATCATCGCGCTGCTCGTCGGGATCCTCCTCCCGGCCCTGCAGGGCGCGCGCGACAGCGCACGCTCGGTCATCTGTGTGAGCAACCTGCGCACGCTCGCGATCACCACCCAGCAGTTCGCCGACGATCACGACGGCGCGCTCCCCCGATCGAGCCACTCGGCCGGGTTCAACGCGCTGCCCTGGGCCGCCACGCTCTACGAGCCCATCACCGGGCGAGCGTTCGAAGGCAGCAGCTACAGCTGGGACGACGCGGGCTGGTGGTCCGCCACCAACACGCACTACCGCTGCCCCCACGACCGACGCGTGAGCCCGGTCGCCCAGCCCGGGCTGCCCTTCTCGATGCCCGCCCTGAGCTACGGCTTCAATGTCTACTTCGAGCTCACCCCGCCCGAGATCGACCCCAGCAAGCCCGTCCTCAGCAGCCGCGCACCCTACGCCAAGCTCGCGAGCATCCCCCGCCCCTCGGGCACGGTGCTCATGGGAGAGCTCGTCGATTCAGCATCGCGCGACCACATCATGGCCCACTTCTGGCGAACCGTCGGCGTCAACCCCCAATCCGAAGTCGCGATGCATCGCCATCACGACGCCGGCTCGGGCTACGCCTGGCTCGACGGCCACGCGAGCACCGACGCGTTCAGCGAAACCTTCGACCCCACCAACACCATCGATCGCTGGAACCCCGGCGACCACAAACTGTTCATCAACCCATCATCAAACCCACATCCATAAGGATCACATTATGACACACAACAAAGCCACCCTCGCATTCGCCACGCTCGCATCCGCGACCGGCATCGCCAACGCCGGGCTGCCCAACGCCCATACCTGGCCCATGGAGCACATCATGATCTCCATGGACGCGACCAACACCCTCCAGGCCCATGTCAACACCGACGCCAGCAACCCCATCGAGATGCTCCGCTTCGAAGGCGACTCCTACGACGGCGCGGCCAGCGTCCTCAACGACCAGTACTACTCCGACCAGTACGGCTGGATCCTCGACGGCATCGTCGACCCCGGATTCGGCAACTCCATCTGGATCGAGATGATCGACCAGACCGACGGCCTGCGCACCTACGAGGGCGGGCGACGCATGATGATCGATGTACAGTCCTTCAACCCCATCTTCGGCACCGACGCCAGCGACACCGCCTGGCAGTGGTCGGGCATGATGACCCACAACTGGTACGCCGCCGAATCGCTCGGCGACTACCAAGCCACATACAACATCTTCGTCGGCGACAGCAGCGGTAACGCAGTCGACGGCTACAACGCCGCCACCATCACCCTCAACCTCCGCGCCGTCCCGACTCCCGCACCCCTCGCGCTGCTCGGGCTCGGCTCACTCGCAGCAACACGCAGAAAGCGGGGCTGAACCATGCGAGCAATCTTCATCACCACACTCGCGCTCATGGGCACCACGGCCTCAGCGTCCACCCCCACCCTCGGCGGGCCCATGTCGCACCTGCTCGTCACCCTGTTCCAGAATCAGGTGTACCTCACATACGAGTCACCCTCGATGTCCACCGTGCTCATGCAGGACAACGACAGCGACTTCGTCGCCGCCGCTTCGGTGCTCAACGGCGACGGCTACAACGCCCAGTTCGGCTGGCTCGCCAACGGGTTCATCTCGCTCCCGCCCAGCAGCGGGATCTTCGTGCGCACCCTCGCGTACTCGCCCCATCTCAATGTCTACGAGGAAACAACCTTCGCCTCCATCCTCGGCACCGACGGCTCCAGCGAGATCTGGCAATGGGACGGCACCATGACCCACAACTGGTACAGCACCGACACCCACGGCCCACACTTCGCCCGCTACGAGGTGTTCGTGGGTGATCTCGCCGGCAACCCACTCGCCGCCTACACCCCGGGCACCATCGATCTGCGCTTCGAATACGGCCCAGATCTCTCCGGACGCATCGGCACATTGGGAACTCACAGTGCCAGCGCCCTGCCAACACCGGGCCCACTGGCGTGCGCTGCACTCTGGGGCATATTCATCGCCCATCAACGCCGCAGATAACGCGCTGTGTGCGTTTGCAAATCGAGGGAGCAGGCCCGGCGCGTTGTTTGCCGGGTCTGTTTTTCTGTACCCACAACCAACCGCCAGACCCCACGCGCTATATTCACTTCATGGCCGACCACCCACCCGAAACCGGACACCCCCGCCTGCCCACCGACACCGACAATGGGCTGCTGCTCATTATTTCTGGCCCATCGGGCGTCGGAAAAACCACCATTACCCGCGGCGTCGAACGCTCCATCCCCGGCTCCGTCTTCTCGGTCTCCTGCACCACCCGCGCCAAAACCGAAGCCGATGTCGAAGGCGTCGATTACCACTTCGTCGACCACGCCGAGTTCCAGCAACTCATCGACGACGACCTCTTCCTCGAATGGGCCGATGTCTTCGGCAAGCGCTACGGCACCCGACGCAAATGGGTCGACGAGCAGCTCGCACGCGGCCGACTCGTCATCCTCGAGATCGATGTCGAAGGCGCAAAGCAGGTTAAGGCCAGAATGCCCGAAGCATTCGGCATCTTCATCCTCCCCCCAAGCGAACAAGAACTCCTCCGTCGGCTCCAGAACCGCAAACGCGAGAGCGAAGAACTCATCGCCAAACGATTCGCCGAAGCCCAGCACGAGATCCGCGAGGCCAAAGCGTGCGATGTTTACGACGAGTTCATCATCAACGAGAACCTCGATGACGCCATCCACGAGGCAGTGCGGCTTGTGGTGAACGCCCGCAACGGGGATCGTTGACCCAAGCGCCGCGGGCATTCATTTCACATTCCGAGCCCTGTGAGATATCGATCAGCCGCCGCACATCGCGGGATCGAAGCGGAACTCCTCACGAACGACCTTCCCGTTTTCAACGCTGTAGTCCGCGATCTCGCGCATGTTCATGCGTGGGAACTTGCCCGACTTGCTCTCGACATCCATATCGAAGATCACGCTGAAGCCCGACGGGCCGACGAACGGCCCCGTGACATCGCCCCCGTGCATGACGACATCGTCGTGCCACGCCTTGTGTTTCTTGAGCACCTCGTCGCGCCCCTTGAAGCTCGTCCCGTCGCCCTCGACGCTCACGAAGTCGGGCGAGAAGTGCTTATCCCAAAGCGGAGTATCGTCGTTGGTGCCGCTCTTGCAATGCTCGACGAGGTCTTTGGCGATCTGCGCCACGGCGGTGTCTTTGGTCATGGTGCTCATGGGTATGCTCCTCTTGAGTGTGTGTTGCCAACCGCCAGGCCCACCCGGGCGGTGTTTGGGTAAATTACCGGACGACACTTCCCGAATCAAGCAGTTAGTCAGGAATTTGTTCGGTTAATCTCAACTTCACTCACCGACATGCTCGGCACGGGCTCCTCGGGCAGATCAAGCGCCTCCGCCGCCGCCTCAAACCGCTCGGCGAACCAGTCCCGCACCGACTCGCCCTTCTCGCGGTACCCCTTGACAACCAAGAGCTTATGTTCCGTGCCCCCGTCGTCCACGCCGGAGAGTGTGTGCTTGTACCACGGACGCTTGTTGACCCGTGTGTTGGTGCCCTCGACCGTGAGGCGGATGGTCCTGATCCCGCCGATGCCCACGCCGATCGAGTCCGGCTTGCGTGTGAACGCCGCCCGCTCCCAGTCGATCCGCAGCGTGTCCTGCTTCCCTGCACGCTTCAGGCGGAGCAGCGTCGCCGCCAGCATCCCGGCCCCAACGCAGCCGCTCACCGTCAGCAGCGCCGCATCCCGGCTCAGCGAGAACCCGAACCCGAAGGCCACCACGAAGATCGCCACGAAGCTACAGATCCCCGTGACCATGAAAAACACGGTCAGCCCCGACCAGTGCGCATCACGCAGCACCATCGCCCGCTCGTTGCCCCGCACGATGAACGGCGCAACCGGGCGGCCTTGCTTGTGCTTGAGCCATTTCCGAAGGTTGACCACCCCGCCGCTCATCAGCCCCAGCCCGATGCAGTGGAACGGGGTGAGGAACAGGATGACGACATACGGCACCGAGCGGTCGCTCAGATCCAACACCGACTCGCCATGATCGTCCGGGTCGTAATACACCTCGACCTCAGCACCCTGCGGGTAGCGGTCCACCACATCGCGGGCGCTCCTCCTTGAGGAGCTGCTGAACTCGAACATCGAGTACCGATCACCCCGGTAGCGCTGCCCGTCTGCCCCGTACTCGTACTCAACAAACGGCGAGTAGGTCGTGCCATCCGAGTCCGAGTGGGACTCAACATACGACCGGAGCACCACGCCCGGGGCCGGGAGGTACCGCTCCCGCGCATCCACCATCCGGTACGCGGAGTAGGCGAAGAACCCGTCGATGCCCAGAATGATGAGCATCCAGACCAGCCCAAAGACTGTGAAAGTCCCGATCGGCTCGTCCGCGTTCTTCTTCCGCCGCTCCGCCACGCTCTGCTTGAAAATGCTCACGCGTCGAGTGTACCACGGATGCGATGGGCCCGGCTTGAACGCGCGTGACCCGAAATACTTTCGTTATGAGATACTCAGCGTTGGCTTCCCGCTGCCCCTGCCCATCTGCGCCAGTGTCACTTGCGCCTCAAACTGATCGACCATCGACTCCAACGCCTTGGGCAATGCTTCGCCCCCTGCGGTCTGGGGCTCGAAGTTGTCACTCGGCTTGCCGCTGTCGCTGTTCTCACGCAGCGCCATGTTGATCGGCACCGCACCCAGGAACGGATGACCCAGCTTCTGCGCCATCATCTGCGCCCCGCCGCGCCCAAAGATGTCGTACTCCTTGCCGTCATCGCCAATGAAGAAGCTCATGTTCTCCACCACGCCCAGCACCTCGACGCCAAGCGACTCAAACATCCCGCTGGCCCGCACCGCATCATCCTGCGCCACCTTCTGCGGCGTGCACACCACCACCGCGCCCGCAAGCTGCACGCTCTGCGCCAGCGTCAGCGGCACATCCCCCGTCCCCGGCGGAAGATCAATGATCAAATAATCAAGCTCGCCCCACTGCGTCCGCTCGATCAGCTGATTGAACGCCCCGTGCGCCATCGGCCCACGCCAGATCAGCGGCTTGTCCGTGTCGACCAGCTTGCCCATCGTGATGCACTTGACGCCGTGTACATAGAAAGGCTGCAGCGCACCCTCGATCACCTGCTGGTCCATCGCGCCCAGGCCCATCATGGTCGGCAGCGACGGCCCATAGATATCGCCGTCGAGCAGCCCCACGCTGTGCCCCTTGCGCGCCAACCCCACCGCCAGATTCACGGCCACCGTCGACTTGCCAACCCCGCCCTTGCCGGCCCCGACGGCGACTATGTTCTTCACGCCCGGCACACCCGTCGCGTCCTTGTTCTGAGGCGTGCCCTGATCGGGCCGCTTGCTCTCGGGCGTCGTTGTCTTCCCGCCCGACAAACGCATGACGACATCGCCGCCGTGGTCCACAAACTCGGTGATCAGTTGCAGGTTCTCGATGCCCTGCTCGCTCGCCGCACCCCGAACCGTGGCGTCGATGACCGAGCCCATGCGAGTGAGCTGGGGCTTCTCGGGCTGTGGGGTGTTGGGCTCGCCCTGGGTCATGCAGACGCGGACGGAGGCCTGGTCGTCGCAGACGGCGACATTGATCACGCACCCGCGTGCAACGAGGTCTTCCCCGCTGGGGTGCATGACGCCCTTGAGTGCTTCGAGGATGTGGTCTTTCGTCAGTGCCATTGGTGTTGCTCCGATAAGCGAACCACCCGATCGGGTGGCTCTGAGCGGTTTCGAGAAGGCCGGTAAGCCGATGCACGCACGCTGCCCGTGCAGACGGGTTTCCGATCCGTATCCCTGCTTACTATCATCATAGACACCGGCTCGAAACATCGATAATTGCTATCGCCGCAGGAAGTTGGGCAATACGCTGGGGACTGCCCCGTTGAGCGGAGAGAACACAAAGCACCCGCACCAGCCGAGCCGGTGCAGACCCCGCACGGGGCAAGGAGAATGCCATGACACGCAATCAAACAGTTTCAATGATGCTCATGCTGACCGCAGCCTCGGGCTTGGCCTTCGCCGCCCCCGAAAAGAAGCAGACCACAGATAAAGACCTGCTACGCGGCCCCGCCGTTGTCGATTCAAGCACGCCAGCCGATGCTGACAAGCCGGGCATGATGAAGCAGACCGAGCAGGAAACCGAGTTGCAGGAAGCCGTCCAGGACCAAAGCCCGATGGCGGTCCGCGAGATGGTCGCCGCGATCAAGATCCTCAGCAGCGAGCGCTCCGGCAACCAGCTCAACCTCTCGCCAGAGCAGGACGCCCAGGTCAAGGTTGTTCTCGAGCGGTTCCGCACAGAAATGCAGGCGTTCCAGCAGGACAACATGGAAAAAATCCGCGAGATGCGCAGCAAGATCAACGCAGAAGCCAAAGAGCAGCGCCAGGCGATGCGTGAAGAACGCCAGGCCGCGATCGAAGCGGGCAAAGAACCGCCCCAGCGACCTCAGCCCCAGGCCAGCGAGACCGCCAAAGAGCTGCGGGAGATGATCGAGAACTCACCACCGAGCCAGAACGCGATCGCGGGTATCAAGAGAGTGCTCAGCGATGAGCAGCTCGAGCTTGTCAAGAAGGGCGTGATGAAGTCACGCCTGCGCAGCCAGAACGCTCGCCAGAATCGTCAGGGTCAAGACGGCGAAGCAGGCATGGAGCGTGAATCGAACCGCCGCGAAGTCAACCCCGATCGCGTCCGGCCCGAGCAACGCCGCCAGCGCAACCAGAAGAACAAGTCTGATACATCCAACGACGATTGATCCTGTTATTGGATCGCTATTCATACGCGGTCCGCAGAGCGGTTCTCAGCGTCGCAGCATGGGCGTGCCCCAGTGAAACCCACGCCCACACACTCGAAACACGCTGCGGCGTCACAGACCCGATTCCGTCCGGGGCCGGTTCCGAAAGGATCGGCCCTGTTTTTTATGGCTGCCCGCCGGGAGAACTCGCCGTCAGGATGCCCTTCGCGCTGGCGGCGCTCCTGTCAGACGCACGCACTCTGAGAACAGATACTCGAAGTCGATCGGCTTGATGCAGTACGCCGATGCGCCCGCGCTGGTGCTGCGTTGCAGCTCTTCCTGCATCGCGTGTGCGCTGAGCATCACGATCGGCACGGCGCAGCCAGCCGCACGGATGTGTTTCACGCTCGTGATGCCGTCCATCTTGGGCATGTTGATATCCATAATCACCAGATCGAACGGGGTGTCCCGCTTGATCGCCATCAGCACACGCTGGTAGCCCTCGAGCCCGTTCTCTGCCAGCTCCAGCTCGATCCCGAGCGCTTTGAAGTGATGGCGAATGAGCACGATGTTGTCCCGGCCGTCCTCGACGAGCAGAATGCGCTTGTTTTTCAGACTTTCATACACCCCGGAGCACACGCTGTGCTGCGGCGAATCGATCAGCTCATTGACGCACTGATCCTTCGCGACCGAGCACCGGAGCGTTGCCGTGAACTCGGTGCCAACACCCACATCGGAACACACGCTCAGGTCCCCGCCGAGATCATTGGCGATCTGGCGCGAGATCGTCAGGCCCAGCCCGGTGCCCCCATACATACGATTGATGTCACTGCTGCCTTGGATGAACTTCTCAAACACACGCGCGGCCTGCTCGGGTGCCATCCCGATGCCTGTGTCGATCACATGAATCGACATCCCGTATACTGTCTCAGGATCATCCGCACCATATGTTGGTTTTACTTGGACCGTGATTTCGCCGTTCTTGGTAAACTTGATCGCGTTGCCCACCAAGTTCATAAGCAGCTGGCGCACTCTCGTGGGGTCAGTCACAACCCGCGCGGGGAATGAATCGTCGATCTGGGCATGCAGGGTCGTCCCGGCCGCCTTGGCCTTGGGCTGCAGCAGCGAGATCGCCTCGTTGACTATCCGACGCATGCTGCACGGGACAAACTCGTAGCCCATCTCCCCCGCTTCGATCTTCGACACATCGAGCACATCGTTGATCAGACTCAACAGATGCTCCGAGTTGCGTTGCACCGTCAGCAGCGGGTCGAGCACCTCATCGTCCTTCGACGAATCGATCGCGATATTCACAAAGCCCACGATCGAGGTCAGCGGCGTGCGGATCTCATGGCTCATCCGCGCCAGAAACTCGCTCTTGGCCAAGTTCGCCCGGTCGGCCTCGGCCTTGGCGGCTTGCAGATCACGCGTCGCAAGCTCGACCTCCTCGCTCAGCCGTTCGTTCTGCTGCTGCAGACTCTCGTTGAGCTCACGCGCTAAACGCTTGGCACTCAGCGAGATCCTGAACCCCTCAAGATTCGCCGCGAACTTCCAGGTGAAGAACGCCAGTGGCACCAGGGCCAAGGCGAGCAGCCGGTACGCTGGCCAGAAGAACAGCATGATCGAAGAGACATAGCCGCAGCAGGCGCAGAAGAGGAAGATCCACGCAAGGTCCATCAGCTTCTTGTTCCGGTCCCGCTCCTCCTCCTGCAGATAGGCCTTCCGCCAAAACAGGAAGATCTTCATGTAACCCACGATCACCAACGCGTTGAGCCCGACAAGCAACCACACCCAGGCCCAATCGGTCTCGCCTTCCTGGGTGACCATGCACTGGGTGCGGGCCATGTACGAACCGTTGCTGGTGAAAAAATTAACAAACGAGGACTCGCTGTTGAGCCCGCCCAAACCGCTCGCACACATATCCACGGCTGTCGATTGCACAGCACCGATCGATGCCCCCGCACCACCAAGACTGATCCGCCAAACGCTCAACGCCAGCAGCAGCCCCCCAGCAACAGAAACACACTTTGTGAACGATCCCCTCATGACTCAAACTATCGGATCCCGGTGCCGAGACCTATATTGACACCACCGGCTGGAATCAAAATACCCTGCTCTGCGTATCGACGACCACCCTGATTGGGCGGGTGTCTTAGAAGCGATCCCAGCACTCAATATTTCACTTCAAGCCGGACGGTGATCCAAACTGAAACGGGCAGGAACCAAAGAACTATCTGTGATTGCTTCCGAATCGTGAGCCCACAAAGGGCAGTTGTTCCCGGCGAATGGTCAAAATCGCCAGGGACGCGACGAACACGACCAGGGCCATAACAAACATCATCGGACCTTCCGCTTCTGTCAGTTCGGGCTTGCCCAGACTGGCAGGGTCGATCGAAATCCCAAGTTTCAAAATGTGTGACAGTATCGCACCGCTGATTACGCCCAGCGAAACCACTGCGCCAATCACGCTTGTTTTGGGGACCAGCAGCAGCACAATCGCGATCAACTCAGCGACCCCTACCGCATAGCGGCCCATCGGCTCTGCGCCGAGCACCTCAAAGAGCGCCTTGCTGGGTGCAGCACCAGTGAGCTTGGGAACAACGGCCATCACGAATATGCCCGCGACGACGATTTGTAGGATCCAGCTTGTGAACTTCATCGATTTCGAAAGTGTTGACATGGGAGCTTCCTCAACTCGCATCATCGCGGGTATCGATTTCAACCATCCCAGAAGTAGATTTATTCGGACACGAAAAATGCCCGAAGTTTCGGGCACTGGTGTTCACCAACCATGATCTCAATGAACTTAAACGCTGGACGAATGGTCCGAGATTATGCCCCCGCCAGCTCGCCCATGTTGAGCGTCACCGGGACAAAGGTCCGTGCAACGCGGGCTTCGAACTCGCTGTGGAACTTCTCGATGATCGTCCGCGCTGCCCAAGCGTTGCCGTCGGCCAAGCCACAGATCGTGGTGCCGGGCATCGAGCCCATGGAGTTGGCGATCTCTTTGGCCAGGTCCAGATCCTTGGTCTTTGCGTCGCCCGCCTCGATGCGCGTCATGATCTGGTACAACCATCCCGAGCCCTCGCGGCACGGCGTGCACTGCCCGCAGCTCTCGTGCTTGAAAAACCGCGTGATGTTGCGAGCCACCGAGACCATGTCCGTGTCCTCGTCGAACACGGTCGGCCCGGCGGTGCCCAGACCCAGCACGCCGTACTTCTTGCCGATGTCGAAGTCCAGCTCCGCGTCGTACTGATCGGTGCCCAGGATGCCCATCGACACGCCGCCGGGGATCGCGCCCTTGAACTTCTTTCCGCCTCGGATGCCGCCGCAGTAGTCCTCAACGAGTGTGCGCAGCGGGATACCCAGCTCGAGCTCGTAGCAGCCGGGCTTTTCGACATGGCCCGAGACACCCATGAGCTTGGTGCCGTAGCTGGGCGGCCCGCCGATGGTGCTGTCCACACCCTGCGCCGTAAAAGCGCCGGCACCATCGCTGAGTATGAACGGCAGGTGCTGGAGCGTCTCGACATTGTTGATGATCGTGGGTCGCTCGAAGAGGCCCTTGAGCGCGGGGAACGGCGGCTTGATGCGTGGCCAGCCGCGCTTGCCCTCGATGCCCTCGAGCAGGGCGGTTTCTTCGCCGCAGATGTATGCGCCGGCGCCGCGATGGACATAGCAGTCCGCGACGAACGCATCGCCCGAGGCGTTGCCTGATTGGTTCATCAGGCCCTTGTCGCCGAAGATGCCGTTCTCGTAGGCCTCTTTGAGTGCGTTCTCGAGGACATGTGCCTGGTGGTGATACTCGCCGCGGATGAAGATGTAGGCCTTGTCGAGTCGGCAGGCGTACATGCAGATGGCGATGCCTTCGAGCATGCCGTGGGGATCAAAGTCCATCAGCAGCCGGTCCTTGAAGGTGCCCGGCTCGGATTCGTCGGCATTGATCGCCAGATAGCGCGGCCCGCCATCGGGGTCGGGCAGGAAGGTCCACTTGAGCCCGGTCGGGAAGCCTGCGCCGCCGCGTCCGCGGAGCATGGAGTCTTTCACCTCTTTGGTGACATCCTCGGGCTTCATGGTCAGCGCCTTGCGCAAGCCCTCGTAGCCGCCGGTCTTGACATACTCGTCATAGCCAACGACATGGCGATCGCGAACATGCCCGAACGGAGCCGTGGGGATCCGCTTGAGCAGGTAGTGCTGGGTCAGTTTGTCTTCCCATTGGGTTCTGGGCATGCGCAACTCCAAGTCTCTTCGCCTGCATGGGTTGGGGTCAGAATCTGAACCCACCCGAGTGTTCTTTGCGGGATTCTAGCGTCCTCGGCCGCGCAAAGAACAGAGCCGGCGAGCGCAACTCTCCGGCCCTGCGAATCCCAAATCAACGCATTCAGCCGATCGCTGCGGCCCCGGCGCTGGCTACGGCGTGGTCGTTGTCGACGCTGTCGCCGGAGACGCCGATGGCTCCGATGATGTCGCCGTCGCTGTTCTTGATCAGCACGCCGCCGGGGAAGCTGATGAGGCCGTTGTTGGAGTGTTCGATGTTGTAGAGCGGGCCGCCGGGTTGGGCGAGCTTGCCGATCTCGCCTGAGTCCATGTTGAAGCAGCGGGCGGTCTTGGCTTTTTTCATTGCGATGTCGATGGAGCCGAGCCATGCGCCGTCCTCGCGGGCGAAGGCGGTGAGGTTCATTCCTGAGTCGATGACGGCGATGTCCATTTTCGTGCCGATTGCCTGCGACTTCTTGCGTGCGGCTTCGATGACTTTGTTTGCTTGGTCGAGTGTGATATTCATCGCGGTTTCCTCCTGGGCAATGCGTGTCTGCACTTAGACCATATGCCGCGTCATTCGACAACGAGCGATCTGTCTCAGACTGCTCGACGGGCTGCTCGAAGTTCGTTGTGATACCCCTCGCGACGCTGGCGTACGAAGTCCGGGTGATACAGGCGTGTCACGAGATTTCTGAACCCACCTACCAGTTCATCACTCGTCATGCCCATTGGCTCGTAGTTGAGATCGAATAGCGTGCACCGATCCCATCGGCCGGGGTGTGTCAGGCGTCCCTCGGCTTCGAGGCGTCGATAGAGCCCTGTGCCGGGGAAGGGTGTTTGGAGTGTGACCTGTACATCGTACAGGTTGGTGCGGGCCGCGAAGTCGTATACGGCGTCGAACACGCTGGGGGTGTGGCCGTCGAGACCGAGAACGAAGCAGCCGATGACGGTGATGCCGTGCGACTGGATCGTGCGCACGGCTTGTTCGTACCTTGGGTATTGCGCGAGCTTCCAGTTGCTGTTGGTCTCGATGCCGTCGAGCCCATCGCTGACGGGTGATTCGAGGCCCACGAGCACCTGGCGGCAGCCCGCGGCGGCCATCTTACTCAGCAGCGGTTCGTCCTTGGCGATTGAGATGTCGCACTCGGTGAACCAGCGGACGCGCTCGTGTTTCATCGCGTCGAGCAGCTCGTAGGCATGCCCGCGCATCATAAACGAGTTATCGTCGGCCAGCTCGATGAAGGGGCGTGGCCAGATGGACTTGATGGCGCGGATCTCAGCAATCACTTTGTCGACGGGCTTGGCCTTGTAACCCTTGGTGAGCATGATCGAGGACGCGCAGAAGTCACACTTGTGGGGACAGCCGCGTGTGGTCTGGATTGTGAGGCGGTTGTAGCGGCTGACATCGAGCAGGTCGAAGCGGGGCATGGGGGCGTCGTTGAGGTTGTACAGGCCGTCGCCGTCGTAGCGAGGTTTGAGTTCGCCATGGCGGAAGTCTACGAGCAGCTGTGGCCAGACTTTTTCGCCCTCGCCGACGACCACGCAGTCGGCGTGCATCGCGCATTGATCGGGCACGCAGGTCGCGTGCAGCCCGCCCATTACCACCACAACCCCGGATGCACGGAAGCGGTCCGCGAGGGTGTAGGCATCGAAGGCCTGGGCGGTCATGGTCGAGATCGCGACGAGATCGAAGCCCAGATCGGGCACGGTGTCGCGGTCGATGTCGTCGACCTCGTGATAGCTCAGTTGGATGTCGTCGGGTGTGAGTGCGGCGAGTGTGAGCAGCGAAAGGCTTGGCAGCGACGCGATCACCTCGCTCCGCTCGACGAAGCCCGGCAGGGTGAGGCCGAGCTTCATGAGTTCGCTGTCTTGCACGCGTACCCCGCTCATGGCGATCAATCCGATTCTCATATCGCACCTCCTGCGAAGATCCCCGCGAGACCCGGATGATTGAGTAGCTCAGCGCATACCAGAACACTGCCGAGTGTCAATGCCAGCACCGGCACCACGAACGCGTGTCGGAAGCGCTGCCACCTTGCTGCAACGAAACAACAGGTCGGCATGCCGATCGCGCCAGCGATGAACAAGGCATTGACGATCTCCTGCATGATCGGATCCATCTGCAGCGAATCACCCAGGGCCATCCAGGTAAACGCGAGCATCAGGTTGAGGAACCCGGTTCCGAAGAACGCGATGTGCCCCAGACGAGCCAACCGGCGTTGCCAACTGCCGTAGCCCCCCATGAAATCCTCGCGATGGAAGCCCATGCCCAGAGCCGCCCCAGTGAGAAAACCCATCGTGATCCAGACCCATCCAAACGCGAGATTCAGCATATTGACTCCTGTGCAATAGTATTTGCTAACTTAGCCTACACTATCTACGCATGGAGCACAACCCTGGTTGCGAAAATTGAGTCAGAACAGCGATTTGAGCCCTCAATCGTCACTATTCACAGCGAATCAGACCCCCAACCGCATCCAAAACGACCGCTGCTCCTACCCTCGTGCATGAACATCCTCGTGCTCGGCGGGACCCAGTTCTCCGGCCGCTCGTTTGTCGAGCAGGCTGTGGAGGCGGGTCAAAACCTCACCATCCTGCACCGCTCACCCTCCACCGAGGGGCTGCCGGGCAGCGTCCGACACCTCATCGGTGATCGCGACCCCAAAGACCCCGACAACAAGGGCGACGGGCTGGGCGCCATCAAGCAACTGCTCGAAAACGGAGAGCGATTTGATGCCGTCGTAGATATGTGCGGCTACACCCCCCGCGTCGTCCGCGCATCTTGCGAGCTGCTCAAGGACCACACCGACCTGTATCTGTTTGTGTCCACCATCAGCGTCTACCCCGCAACGCCCGACCAGTCGCCCAGCGAAGACTGGGCGTGGGACAAACTCAACCAGCTCGAAGATCCCACTGTCGAAGAAATCACCGGCAAAACCTACGGCGGGCTCAAGGTCCTCTGCGAACAGGTCGTCCACGAGTACTTCCCCGAGAACCACATCATCCCGCGCCCCACCATCATCGCTGGGCCCCACGACCCGACCGATCGAATCACCTGGTGGTCACGCGTTCTCACCACGCAAGACGAGGTCATCATCCCCGAGCCGCCCGCCGGGCTGGCCCAGTTCGTTGATGCGCACGATCTGGCCGCGTTCTTCCTGCGGTGCATCACCCGCAAGATCACCGGCACCTACAACTGCGCCGGCCCCCAGCCCGGGCTCACGCTCCACGAGTTCATCACCCGCGCCCACGCGGCCCTCGGCTCATCCACCACGCTCACGCAACGACCCAAGGCATGGTTCGACGAGCACGACATCAAACCCAGCCGCGACATCCCGACCTGGATCGGCGACGAATCCCAATCCATGTACAAAGTGGACTACAGCAAAGCCAAAGACGCGGGGCTGCAGAACCGCCCGCTCGAAGACACCATGCGCGATATTCGCGTCTGGGATGTCGAACGCGGCCAGCCCCAGCTCAAGGCGGGGATGAAGTTTGATCGGCTGCGGGAGTTGGTGGCGGGGCAGGGTTGAGTCTGCTTCCGGGTGCCACGGGTTGCTCGCGCAGCGACAACCCGTGCGCTGCATTTCTCGATCGCAACTGACCAACCTGAGCCCAGGTTCTGCGAAGGGCACGGGTTGTCCACCTTCGTGGAGCAACGCCGTGGCACCCTGAGATTGCTTTCGCTCGCAATTGGTTGTTGGGGGACCCCCTCCGTCTCCGCCTTTGGCGGAGCCACCTCCCCCGCAAGCGCGGGGGAGGCGATTGGTGGCAAGAACAAGCCGCGACAGGGATGGAGCGGCCTCGGTTGCGTTGGTGGTTGGCCATGTTGCACAGCGGGGCGGTTGTTGGATGGCCCCGGTGGCCGCTCATTACCATTCGCGGCTAGTTCAAGACACTGTCCCACCGTTCCTTGGTCAACTCATAGATCACACAAGTCGTCTCGTAGTACTTATCCGTCGATCCAAGCTCCTCAAACCCGGCCTTGGTCAGCACCCGGCGCGAGGCGATATTCTCGGGGTAACTTACCGCCACCAACCGTTCGTGCCCCAGCGTCTCAAACCCGTAGGCCGCCGACGCCCGCGCGATCTCGCTCGCGTACCCCTTGCCCCAGTGGGCCTTGCCCAAGCGATACCCCAGCTCGATCTCCGGCCCATTGAACTCGATCGGCACCAGCCCCCCCTGCCCGATGATGGTGCCGGTGTCGTTCTCAACCACGGTCCAGAAGGTCATGCCGTGCTCAGCGCAGAACCGTATCCCCCGCTCGATGCGCTCGACCACCTGCTCACGCGTCCAGCCCGTGCCGCCCTTGCCGATGTACTTCATGGTCTCGGGGTCGGACCAGTATGACGCGAGGACATCGATATCGTCCATGGTTGGGACGCGGAGGGTGAGGCGTTCGGTTTGGGTGATGAGGTCAGTCATTGGTGATTGTTGTGCCGCATTCGGGGCAGGAATCAATGACGAGTCCGGCGATGTCATATCCACAAAACTGACAATACCCACGCGGGTAGTTCTGCTTTCGGCGGTTGTACATCAATATCGAAAGCCAAATCAGCAATGCAAGCGCGTAAGCAAGGGGGAGATCCCAGATTTTGGAGCGGCTTAAGTATTGCAGGTGTCGCTCGGGTATCGCAGCCGGCCCTGCCCACCAAGCGCGCCGACGCACTATGGTGCCGTTCGAAAGGAAACGGTCTTTCTTCTGTAAGCGATAGTGACGAACCCTCAGGTGATCTTTCGGTGGCAAGATCTTCCCAGAGAATGCGACCCGTGAAGAGGGATCAAAGAAGAATCTCACACGGCCAGAGTCAGCACTCAAATGAAAACGAATCGCTCTGTGTCCAGAGGAGCCCGTAAGGTGGGCCCACGATACGCTCACACCCGAATGGAAGGAGAGGGCAAAGCCGACGACCGCAAGCAGCGTGCACGCGTACACCCCCCACCTCATGGCCCGCTTCAACCTACGCATGTTCCACCCCGCATTCGGGGCAGGCGGTGGTGGGGAGGTCGGTGAGGGGGTAGCCGAAAGTTGAGCACATGCCTGCTTCCAACCTCCGCGACCGAGACCACCAGAGACCAGTCAAAGCGATGATCCCAAGCACCCCAACGCTCCAGATGGGGATGAAGACACCATCAACTCGAATGACTCGTGGTCCATTGGTCGTGTTTCTTTTCGCCCGCTGCGGACGCCATCGAATTCCACCGGTCTGCCACATACCACCCCAGACTTCGCGATGCATCGAAGCGTCACCCACGAGCATCCCGACCCGCCCCTGCGTGGCCCGCACCTCAAATCGTGTCGCGTTGTGCGTGTAGTCGATCAGGCGGAAATTCCACATGGAACTGATGATGGTCAGCGCAAACGCCGCGATGCCGACCGCCAACCATCCCCGCCAAGGGAGCGATCTTCGCTCCCTGCCATCGTGCCTTGGAGGATCATTACCCACGCTTCACCCCGCACTCGGGGCAGGTTTCGCTTGGGAGGTCAACGAGGGGGTAGCCGCAGGATTGGCAAGTTCCTGGCCGTCGTCGTTTCAAGAGCCGCCACCACATCAGTACCGTGGAGCACATGAATGCAGCGCTAGGGATCCAGAGTGAGGCCGAGTACACATACTCTGTGCCGGCGGTAGACCCGATCACAAGTCGCCCGCCCAGTCCGCGTTTCATATAAAAGAACTCCTGCGCGAGCTCATTGTTGGCAGGATAGTTGAGAAATGCATGACTCGACACGGCATGCTTGGTCCCCCAACACGATCGACACTCGGGTGTGTAGCCCAGCCAAAGCATGCCCCGGTCGACACCGAAGCTGGTTCTGCTCCAAGTTTGGGCATTGACCGTTGCTTCGGCATATGCCAGTATTCGTACATGAGAGAGCGCGAGCAACAACAATAGAAACAGGGTGCACGCGTACACCCCCCACCGCATCACACGCTTCAATCTACTCATGCTCCACCCCGCATTCGGGGCAGGTGGTGGTGGTGAGATCTGTGAGGGAGTAGCCGCAGTGAAGGCAAGCATGAGTTCCGCCATTCCAACTCTTGCTCATGAATCGCAACCAAAACGAGATCACCATTAGTACAGCCACTGGGTAAATCAATGAGACACCGATGCGTGTGTATGGGCCAGCTGAACCACCACCATTGCTGAAGTTAACCGGCACAAAGCGCGAATCACGAACTGGCGGGAATGGTCCGTACTGGTTCCAAGCAGCATGCAACCCTGGAGTTGGTATATCGCCAAAGCATCCGATGTCATGACTCGGGGAGTAATCCAACACAATCCGCGACCGTCCAATCCCAAGATCAATCTGGGGATATCCCGAAGATTGACCATCACGAACAAAGTATACAGAACTCCCGAACTCGATAAACGATCCAATAAGCGTTAGAACACACAACCCGAGCGTGCACGCGTATAACCACCACCGCATCACCCTCCCCAATCTGCGGCTTCGCTTCTTCACTCAAACTCCTCTACTTCGGGTGCCACTACTCGCGTCGAAGACGCGCAGTAGTGCTCTTGGATCGTTCTGAAGACACGACTGCGCCGAAGACGGCGAGTCGTGGCACCCGGATATGACCTTATCCGTCCGCTTGAGGATACCGGATCCACTCGAGCCGCAGGCCCTGGGGCGGCAGGGTTGTTCCCGCACGGGTGCGGTCGGTGCTGGCGATGATGTCGGGGATGGTTTCGGGGTCGATCTTGCCGCGGCCGACTTCCATGAGGGTGCCGGCGATGATGCGGACCATGTTGTAGAGGAAGCCGCTGCCGCTGACGCGGATGACGACGGTGTCGGGCCCGTTGGGAAAGTCGGCGTTCTCGACGACGCAGGAGTAGATGGTGCGCACGGTGGTCTTACGCCCGTGGGCGATCTGCGCGAAGGCGGCGAAGTCGTGCTCGCCCTCCATGAGCCGTGCGGCGCGGGCCATCTTGGCGGCGTCGAGAGCGTACCAGGTGTGAAACACATAGCGGCGGTCCCAGAGCGGGCGGGTGTCGCCGGACACCATGGTGTAGCAGTATTCCTTCTCCACCGCGTCGCCGATGGGGTTGAAGTCGTCATGCACCACACACGCGTCGCGGATGAGCACATCGCGGGGGAGCTTGCCGTTGAGGGCGCGGATGAGCTGGTCGCAGCCGCGCTCGGCGGGCCAGCCGACGCCCTTGTCGGGCTCGGGGTTGCTCATGAAGCTGGCGACTTGGCCGTTGGCGTGCACGCCGCTGTCGGTGCGTGATGCGCCCATCAGCGTGATGGGTTCGCGGATGACCTCGCGCACGGCCTGCTCGAGCACATGCTGCACGGTGCGCAGCTGGATGCGCTGTGGCTCGTGCCCGGGCGCGGGCTTGGGGGCGTTGGGGTCGGGCGGTTCCTGCTTTTGCCAGCCGTAGAAATCGGTGCCGTCGTAGGCGACGGTGAGTTTGTAACGCGGCATCGCGCGTCAACCTTCCCGCTCGGGCGGCTGCGTGGGCGCGGCACGGGTGGGGTCCTGCGGCTCGCCGAGTTCCTTTTCGGGGTCGGACGACTCGGTGCCGCTGATCGGGTTGAAGTCCTTGACGACGGTGGGTGGCGGGCCTTTGGGACCGCCTCCGCCGTGGCCGAATTTTTTGTATTCATCGTCGGCCCACTGATCGCCGACCTTCCACCAGATCATGGTGATGATGGCCGTAAGGATGGCCACGATGACGGTGAGAATGACGATGCCGCTCATGCACAGCTCCCGGCTTGGAGTCAGAGCTCGACGAGTTCCATGTCCGACTCGACCAGCTCTTCGGGGGCCGCGTCGTGCACATTGTCGTTCACGATCTTCAGCGCTTCGACTTCACTGCCCATCCGCTCACGGATCGTCTTGGCGTGGTACAGCTCACCACGCGGCAGCAGCACCGAATCGCTCGCGCCGGGCACCTGCCCGGGCTGCTCATCCACGATCTGCGCCCCAAAGCCCGGCGTGTGCTCCTTGAGCGTCTGGCCGCTGGCCAACGCCATCAGGTCCAAGGCGATCTGGCCCTCACTCTTGCTATCGTGCTGGCACGGGATGGCCTGATCGAAGTGCTGCATGACATTGTCGCAGTTCTCAAAGCTGCCGGACTTCTCCGCGAAGCTCGCGCTGGGCAGCACAACATCGGCCTTGGCGCACAGCTCGCTGTTGGTCGTGTCGATCAGGATCGTCTTGCGCCCATCGAGCGCATCGACCAGATCGTCCGTGACCCACTCGCTGGGGAAGTTGGCGGTCATCACCACCGCGTCGAACTCGCCCGCCTGACGCACGAAGGTATCGAACTCTTTGTACCCGCCAAACGCTTCGAGCACGCGCTTGCCGCCGTTGCGATTGGGCACCTTCTCGGCGCGCTGGATGAACGGACGCTTCGACTGCGGGTTGGGGAACTCGACATCGTCGCCGTCAACGGGCACCGGGCCCATGAACAGCTTCACCGAGCCATTGATCGAACGCGCGGCCTGCACCAGCAGGTACGCCTCCTCGGTCGTCAGCGTCGCCGACACCACCAACGCGGTGTTGCTCGCGCCCTTGATGATCTCGATCGCCTGCTTGTATGCACGCGTCCAGGTCGCGTCGACCTGCACGCCGTGCTGCTTGCGAGTCGGTGCGAGCAGCCGCGCATCGCTGTGAACGAACTTGCACCCGTAGCGGACCTCGTCGGTGATCCACCAGGTGTTCAGATCCATGTTGTACCGCGGCTTGATGCGATACACACGCCCCTGGTTGTGCTCGATCCAGATGTTGTCGCCGCTGCTGGTGATCGGATCGATCCCGGCGGTCCGCTTGAGGAACCACACCCGCTGGGCAAACAGGAAGTCCTTGTCGAGCAGCGAGCCCACCGGGCACAGGTCAACGACATTGCTCGCCAGCGGGTTGTTGATCGGCTCGCCCGGGAAGATATCGATCGAAGACTTGTCGCCACGCGAATCGATCATCAGCTCGCGGGTCGCGCTGACCTCTTCGGTAAAGCGCACACAACGCGTGCACATGATGCAGCGATCGCTGTACATATAAATATGGTCGCCCAGGTTCTTCTTGGGTGAGACCACCTTGGTATCGGTGAATCGTGAGTGCCCGCGCCCGTACTGGAAGCTGAAGTCCTGGAGCGTGCATTCGCCGGCCTGATCGCACACCGGGCAGTCGAGCGGGTGGTTGATGAGCAGGAACTCCATGACCGCCTTCTGGTTGGCGATCGCCTTCTCGCTCTCCATCTCCACGATCATGCCGTCGGTGCACTCGGTCACGCAGGTGGGCAGGAGCTTGCCGCCCATCATCGGCTCGAGCTTGTTGTCGTTGCGCGGGTTGGGCGCTTTGAAGGTCGCCAGACAGATGCGGCACTGCGCCGGACGCGTGAGCCCCGGGTGGTAGCAATAGCGCGGGATGTCAACCCCGTGGCGATCGGCCACCTCAATGACCAGATCGCCCGGCGTGAACTCACACTCAATCCCGTTGATCGTGACAGTCGGCATAGCGTCGAAGATCCCAAATCGGCCCGCAGGGGCACAGACACGCCTTGCGTCAGACCAAAAACCCCGATCCAACGCGTTCAGTTCGCTTCATACAGATCATAGCGCCCCGCCCCGAAAGCGTATGCCCGTTCACAAAACGATCCCTCATCCCTCGGATTCAAGGCCCGACCCCTCCACCGCGCCATCCAGCGGCACATCGAGCTGCTCCCCCTGACCCCGGCGCTCCACAAGCGCCGCGCCGATCGACCAGAACCGATCATCCGCGTGCAAGGGCTCAAGATCCGGGTCGGCCATCCACCAGCCGCTGTCTGAGCCATATCCCAGCTCCACGGCCCGCTCCCAATGCTCGAGCGCTTGGTCGATCTGCCCGCCCATCGCGCGATAGCACGCCAGATTGTACTGCGTCACGCCCCCTTCGAGCCCGGCCCCGCTCGCCTCGATGCCGTCCGCAAGATCGCGGAACATGGCTTGCCCCTCCTCGGCCCGGCCCATCCCCCAGAACGACCACGCCCGGTAGTACGCGATCTGCTCGGGTGTGTAGCGATTCACCCATTCGACCAGTGATCGGGTCTGCCTGGCGAGTCTCGCCCAGCGCAGCGCCTCTTGTTCCGTGCGGCCCAGCTCCCGATCCAGAATCGCCCGCAAATAGTTCGCCTCAAGGTCATCGGAATAGTTCGCCAGCAGCGCATCGGCCTGACGGTCGGCCGCCGTGAACTGCCCGCTGCTCAGCGAGCGGCGGATATTGATCACCAGATTCTGGCGCGAAGGCACCCGATCGATCGCCCCGGCCCGGGGGTTGCGGCGTTCGTCCATCGGCTCCATGGTCAGCACATAGAAAAACGCCCCCAGCGAGAGCGTCGCCGAGCACCAGACCACTTGCCGCATGGAAATCCCCATACCTCTCCTTCCGTCTGTGCCCCCAAGCGGTTGCACCCCGACACGCATACCCTACCAAACCATGAGCCAGAAGCCCAATCCGAACGCCAATCCCAAAGCCAGCCCCAAGAAGATCGCCCCGCCCAAGGGCACCCGCGACCTCTACCCCGAGGACCTGCTCCGCCAGCAGTACATCACCAACGCTTGGCGGGACGCGGCCATACGCTGCGGCTTCGACGAAATCGCCGGCCCGACCTTCGAGACGACCGAGCTCTACGCGGTCAAATCCGGCGAGGGCATCCTCAATGAGCTGTTCCAGGCCTTCTCGGGCAAGGGCGGGCAGGAAACCCTCGACAAGCTCGTCGAACAGGGCCAAGCCGACTTCGCCTTGCGCCCCGAGTTCACCCCGACCCTTGCCCGCATGTACGCCGCGCGGGCCAAGGAGCTGCCCAAGCCCTGCAAATGGTTCACGGCCGGGCCGTACTTCCGTGCGGAGCGCCCGCAGCGTGGGCGGTTGCGGGAGTTTTTGCAGTGGAATGTGGATGCGATTGGGCTGCCCGCAGATGACAACAACGCGGAAAATAGGGCGATGATGGATCGAGAAGTCATGGCCTGCTTGATTCAGCTACTCGAAGATCTTGGTCTCACATACAGTGACTGCAAAATCAACTTGAATGACCGCAATCGTGTTACACAGATGCTTCTTGGTTTTGGACTCAGCCTTGACCAAACTGAATCCGCTCTAGCTGTTCTCGACCAAGCTGGAAAGAGACCGCCAGAGTCTTTAGTCGAACAGGCGCATGCACTTGGCATTCGTATTTCTGAGTTTGATCAATACCTTCTCACTCCAGAACGAACAAAGCTATCAATCTCTGATGCGGATGGTGCAACGCTTGTATCCCGTGAAATTGGTCGGAAGGAACTGACAGAAGATCAAATACCTGTAACTCGAGAGCTTGCAAATCTGAGACTACGAGGTTGGTATCAAGTAGATCCATCTATTGTCCGCGGCCTCGCCTACTACACCGGCACCGTCTTCGAAGCCATCGCCGACGGCGAGCGGGCCGTGGCCGGCGGCGGGCGCTACGACAACCTCATCGAACTCTTCGGCGGCCCCCCAACCCCCGCGTGCGGGTTCGGCATGGGCGATGTCGTGCTGGGCAACCTGCTCGACGACAAGGGGCTCATGCCCACGGGCGCGGAGTTGATGGACGCCGTGGCCCGCCCGCAGGCGTCGATCCGGCCTGTGGCGTTCGTTGTACCCAATGGCGACGACGACAACGAAGCGCTGGTGCATACGCTGGTTGCGAACCTGCGCCGCGGCACCGAGTGCGATGACTGGAAGGCACGCGACGATCGCAAGCCGTGGGACCGCGATCGCTACAGCGTTGAACCCATGCACGCGCGGATCAGCTACAAATCGACCCGCAACATCAAGAAGCTGCGCAGCGACGCCGAGAAGCAGCACGCCCGCTTCTTCGTCGAGATCCACGCCGACAACAAGGTCGAGCTGACGAACATGGACACGCGCGAAGCGATCACGAGCGACACGCACGGGTCGTTCAGTGTAGACCCTGCAGCGCCGAACTATGTCGGCAGTGCGATCGCGTTGCGGGTGTAGGGCGCATGGGTGCGCGCTTCAAACATCTCGCGAATGTGTGCTCGCTGCCACTGCCGGACCCGATCGTTGATTCGAATACGGTCACCTTTGAGCAGCGCATTGACAAGCGATTCCGAAGAAGAGCGATGAAGCTCGCGTCAGTTATGATCGTGTTTTTTGCATGCTTGATGATTGCCACCTTCCCGTACATCATGGGGCTCAGACCGGCCTCCTCGGGAGTGCACGCGAAGCGCGTTATTGGTTTCTTCTATCTCTGTCCCCCGGCCATCGTGTATTTCACTTGGTGGCTTACTCGTTACATGAGCAACACGGGATATGTCCGACAAATCCGCATCACTTCGACATCTGTCACATTGAATCAAAGCACCCTCAAAGATCCCGCCCTCATCCGCGGGCCTGTTCGTATTCAGCAGTACAAAGAAATCCGACCAATCGAAGCGATCCGCGTCACATCCGGAAAACGAAGTTACATCATCGCTGCGAAAGATGACCCAGACGAACTTGATCAGATCGAATCAATGATCCCTCAGCATGTCCGCACGGATACGAGCGAGATCGAGCTCAAGGGTGTACTCTGACTCAGTTCGCGATCAGGAATGTCCCCACCCCCACCAGCAGGTGCACGACGAACACGCCGGCGAACATCGACCACGCAAGCCGCCACTGTTTGCGCTGCGCCATCCGCAGCCAGTCACGCCGGCGGACCACCAAGACCCACAGCATCCCGATGCTCGTCATCGTCAGCGTGCCCAGCGCGACCATCAGAAACACCGCTTCACGCACCTGACCGCGCGACATGATTGAACTCACGATCATCATCGACCCGACCAGAATATCAAAGCTCAGCGGCATCGCGAACGCCAGCAGCGCCAGCAGCCACGCGCCCAGAAAGGTGTTGCTCGAAGCGACCCCCAGCTCGATCGGACACTCGCACTCGGGGCAGATCGGCAACGCCACGCCGCGCAGGTTGTAGCCGCACATCGGGCAGGGCGCATCGTTTGTAGCAAGATACTCCCGCAACAGCTGCGGCGAGGGATCACGCGGCAATCGTTCCATCTAGGTCATGATTAGAATCTACCTGCAGGGGCATGAAAGAGTTCACGCGAGCTACCAGATCCAGCGCACACGCCCAAAGTCAATCGACAGCATCGGCCCGCCATCGAGCGGGGCCGGGAAGTAGACCACGAATGCCTTGCCGACGATCAGGTCACGGTTCACCACGCCGGGCGTGTCATCGATCTCTCCACGCACCCACGCGTTGATCTCGTTCTCGCGCCACAGGCGCGAGTCTGCCGAGTTCGACGAGTTGTCGCCGCACATGAAGTACTGCTCGCCCGAGAGCGTGGGGAAGAAGTTGGGATGTGCGCCGCGGGTCACCCAGCTCTGGTTGATGTGGTAGGAGATGTCGCGGCGGACCGACACATGCGTAAGCTCGAAGCCCCCGCCCTCAAAGTCCCATCGCACGCTGGGCTTGCGATAGATGTCCGTCAGCGAGAACACGCCCTTCTGATCAACGCCGTCGCCGATGCCGGTTGTTTCGTATGTCTCGAGCTCATCCCAGCTCATGCCCGTGGCGGCGCTGGCGCGCTGCGCCGGACTCAGCTCGTAGCCGCCGTCTTGTGGGCCGCCGGCGACCAGCTCGCCGTCGATGAACAGCCACAGCGCCTGGTCGATGTGCCAGAACTCGACATGGGCCCACTCGCCCGCGCCCACCGCGCCAAACGAACCGGTGTCGAGCTGCGTCCACGGCCCATCGGGCGAAGACGCGTCACGCATCTCCACGCTGGCGCTGCCCGCGCTCAGGTCCACGCCGGCGCGAAGCTCCATGCCCCGCGCGGTGATCGTGGGAAACACCCCAGCGCCGTCCGATTCACCCTTGATGTTGAGCCCCAACGCCAGGTCCGAGGTCGGGAATGGGCGATTGCCCGAACTGAATCGCGGGTCGTCGCTGGCAACAAACAGATCGAAGCCCAGCCGTGTCTGGTTGTACGCGTTGCGATCGGTCAGCGGGCGTCGGTCGTTCCATTGCAGCGAGGTCGAACCAGAGCCGCTGAATGTATAGGTCCGCGCATTTTCCACGCCCGCCCAGCCGGCCCCAGCCCCGTTCAGCGGCGAGATGTACTCGATCGCGCTGAGACTCGGCGGTGCAAAGCTCGAATCGAACACATCTTGCAGCATCTCACGCTGCACGCGTTCGGATTTTCGTTGCACGCCCCAGCCGTCTTGAGTCCAGCTCTCCCAGCCCGTGACCGCGGTCTGGCCCTCGACATAGGGACGCGCGAACACATCGCCATCGACGATCGCGATCTGCTCGCCGGGCAATCCCACCAAACGCTTGATGTAGTTCTCGTGCGTGCCCGGGTTCTTAAAGACCACCACATCCCAGCGATGCGGCTGATGCAGCCATGGCAGGTACTTGAGCACGAACACCCGGTCACCCGCCGCCAGGCGCCGGTTGGTGTCGTTCATCACGATCCCCGACATCGGGTCCTTGACGGTGATATCAACCTGATTGCGGACCGGCTGGGCGCCGGCGGCGGTCTGCCCATAAGTCCACGGGCCGACGGAAAAGTCATACCCGCTCTGATCGTTGTGCATGCGCAGATGCTTGCCCAACAGCGTGGGCGCCATCGACCCGGTCGGGATCAGAAACCCCTCGATCACAAAGCCCCGGAACAGAAACGCGAGCATGAACGCGATGATCAGGCTCGTGAGCGTCTCCTTGATCCCCACGCTCCCCTCTTTGTGCTTCGCTGCCTGCTGTGCCATTGCGTCTGCCTCTGCGCGTGAGATCGGTGATGTATATTTTTATGAGCCGCTGGTTATGAGCCGCTGGTGTCGCTGGTGCCGGATGTGTCCGAGCCATGATCGCCGCCCGGGCCGCCCTCGTCGTTGCGCCGGCGACGACGCCGACGACGCTTCTTCTTCGGCCGATCCTCGCCGCCGCCTGCAGACGCATCGCCCACCGGGGGTGGTGATTGCTCCTGAGGTGGCTTGGAAGCATCTTGGCCCTGTGAATCACCCCGTGAATCGACCTGCGTCTCGCTGCTCTGCGGGCTTTGTGAACTCGTGCGCTTCCGCTTGCGGCGTTTGCGCTTCTTCTTGGTTGTTGGCGATTCATCACCCACCCCACCCGCAGATGCGGTCTCGGTGTCTGGCCCGGCTACGGGATCGCCAGATTCGGGTCGCCTGGTCTTGCCGGCAGCCTTGCTGGCGGTCTTGCTTGTGGTTTTGCTGGCTCGGGCGGCATCGCCACCCGTCCCGCGACGCGGACGGGCATCGCGCTCTGGCGCAGTCTTAAACTCCGCGGGCGTCAGATTCTCGATCGGATACGCCGCCTCGGTTCCGTCATCGAGCTTGACCAGCGCCAGCTGCGTCAGGATCTGCGTGCTGATCACGATCCCGTCGCCGTCGGGCGTGCCCACCCGCGACTTGCGGTGCGGCAGGTTTTTGCGCAGCTCCTCGTAGGTCTCATCTTCATAGCGCAGGCAGCACATCAACCGCCCGCAGCGCCCGCTGATCTTGAGCGGGTCCAGCGTCGCCTTCTGCACCTTGGCGCTCTTCATGCTCACCGGCTTGAGCACCTTGAGGAAGTTCTTGCAGCAGCAGTACTGCCCGCATCGCTCATAGTCAGCCGTGATCCGCGCTTCATCGCGCGCACCGACCTGGCGCAGCTCAACCTTGCTGCCGATCTCGACCTGCAGCTCCTGCACAAGCTCGCGGAAATCGATACGGTCGTCTGCACCAAAGTAGATCACCACCCGCTCGCCACCCAGCAGCGGCTCGGCCTCGATGATCTGCATATCGAGCCCGCTGCGCTCCACGCAACGCTTGGCCTTGAGCCGCAGCTCGTTCTTCTGCTGCTCGAGCTGCTCTTGGGCATTGAGATCCTCGACCGTCGCGATCCGGAGCACCTTGCCACGCTCATAGAAGGGGTACTGGCGTCCGCCGCTGTTCTCGATGTACTCGAGCATCTCCTTGCGGCTCACGCTCTTGGAGCAGCCCGAGTTGGGGCAGGTGCTTGTGAGCATCTCGCCGATCTCGGTCCCGCGCTGCGTG
The DNA here is from genome assembly GCA_965283805.1 of Phycisphaerales bacterium UBA1924. Lineage (GTDB taxonomy): Bacteria > Planctomycetota > Phycisphaerae > Phycisphaerales > UBA1924 > UBA1924. The sequence goes on from CBDIPV010000001.1 coordinate 2,211,879, forward strand.
CGAACCACCAGCTTGGACCCGCAGCCGGGCTTGGCATCGCCGCTGTACGGAAACTCGCCGACCATGCGCATATAGCCGAAGCGCACCACGATGCTCGTGGGCGCGTTGAGTCGCTCGTAGGCCTCGCGATCCTCCTTCTCTTTGAGGTGGGCCGCGAGATCTTCTTCAAACTGAGGTAACGGATGAATTGGCACGGGAGTTTCGGTTTCGTCCTTCTGGAGATCGCGATGGAGATCGCGCCGCACACATGGGTCTGCGGCATGGGACTTTAGGGTCGTCCCATCGCCCGGGCACGCGCTCTTTCAAACAGCCCGTTGAGGTCCTCGCGTTCGAGCAGCTGCAGGCCCAGGTTGCGGTCGCTGCGATAGACCATCAGCGATTCCTGGCTCGAATCGACGACCACCAGCACCTCGTCGTTGCCGCCGTCGCTGGTCATCATCGCGTACGCGCCGCTGCTGATCGCCATCTCCGCGCTGGCCCGAGAGTCGAGCAGCCCGGCGCCCTGCACCAGGATCAGGGCCGCGAGCACCCCCGCGCTGACCCAGAGCCAGCCGCCCTGATGCCCGGTGGACTCAGACAGTTGCGAATCGGTCACGGATACGGCCTGTGGTTCGTTGTGGGTGTTCATGTGCCGCTCCATTACCGGTCCGGGTCGCTGTTTGCATCACGCACGAGATCACGAAACCCCGTGCCTTCGAGGCTCTTGGTGCTGTCGTTCCAGCGCAGCGCGACCAGCTCGCGATTCGCTGAATCGAGCACATAGACCGTGCTCGCGGTCTCGCCCAGCGTCTCGCCCCCGACGAGCGCATACTCGCCGCGGACCCGCGGGTTCTGCATGTCGCCACGCATCGACTGGGCCTGCACACGCGGCGCAAGCGTGACCGCGCCGAGCACACCCAGCAGCAGCAGGTTGAGCATCACCAGCCCCGAACGCGAACGCACGGCTGGCTTCTGGTCTCTTGGATTCATCGTCATATCCGTTCTCCTTGCATCCCCAGCGCGTGTCAAACACGCCGGGGGTTCATTGAGATATACCACAACACGCCCGCATCGGTTCGACGCGCGCTCGATCAACCGCGTTCATTGATGATCGAAACGCGATCCAGCCGCGAAACAGATCAGTCCTGGTGACCACGCTTGGAGCGCAGGGTCGCCACAAACACAACCAACCCAAGCAGAAGCACCGCGATCCCCATGACCAGAAACTTGGGACCGCTGGGCGGGTCCTGCGTCGTCGGCGGGCGCAGCGGCTCGTCCTGCGCGAGCACCTCGCTCGCAGAGATCGTCACAATCAGCGACATCATGAGCATGCACATGGCCGAGCTTCGGCGAACGATCGATCGGGACACACGCTGGGCAAAGGGGGTCTTCATGACACCACGCTACACCGCAAAGCCCCCCGCATCAAGCACCAGCGCTGTCTCTGGGCCGATTCTCTCAACCCAACGCCCCCATCGCCTCAAACACCGGCTCACGAACACAGCCCCCCCGCGACCCATCACGCCCGTCCCAACCCGAAACACGACCCGGAACTGCGCCCAGCACAGAGCCCGGTACCGAGAACGGCCTGCTCAACGCCTCAAAGTCCGCCCTCGCCAGATTCACCGTCCGCCACTTGGGGCTGCGAACCCGCATCGCCCCCATATATGAGTCCAGATCGATGCACCGCATGGTGTACCAACGCCCCTTGTGCGCGATCGTCTCGGCAAACAACCCGTCGGGGGGCACATCCTCGCACCAGTACATGAACACAAACATCGGCTCAAACTCAGGCCCGAACAGCGACCGCCAGCGCTGGAGCGCATCGATGTCGTCGAGCGTCACCCACGACTCCATCCGCGGCTTGGCCGGAGTCCCGTCGCGCAGCCGCACCCGGGGCAATCGTCGCCCCTTGACCTCAATCAGCAGGTTGCTCCCGCTGCCATAGATCACAAAGTCAAAGTTCTTGAGCGTGCGGGGTGCCCCGTCATCCGCCCGGGCCAACAGCGGGGTCCGCGCCGGCAGCAGGGATTTTTTCGCCTCATCCACCGAGATATAGGGCACCCGCTGGTCCCGCAAAAACCCCTCAAACGCGTGCTCATAATGGTGCCGACGCTGCGCCATACCCCGATCATATCACAAACCAGAGCCCCCCGCACCGCAGCTCAAACCGCAATCCCGGCCGAGCGCCCGGTTCAATCCCGATGCAGCCAGTGCAACACGATCTCGATCGCGGGCGGCTGGGGCGCTTCCGGCAGGCCCTGTTGCCGGCGCATCGCCTCTTCGAGCTCGATCGTGCGGATCATGGCACGATGATTGGCCCGCACCATGATCACCTCGTCGGCCCCCGCCATGACCGCCGACGACACCGGCACCACCCCGTCGCCCAGCTCGCGTCCGAGCCGATCGACCTCGTTGAGCACCACTGACGCCTCGCGCTCGCCAAGCAGGTCCTTGATCGTGCCACGCGCCACCGCCGAGCCCAGCGTCCCCACGGCGCTGTTTGGCTCATCCACCCGACCCACCACGCAGATCACCCGGATGTGCTCGGGGAGCGTGCGCGCATCGAGCCGCGTCAGGTACGCGGATCCGGGCAGCAGATCGATCCCCGCCTGGCCGCCGCCGTCGCCCATAAACCCCAGCAGCCGCGCTGGGTCCAGGTCATCGGATTGGGCCCAGCGCTGCACCTGCTCGCGCGCCTCGGCCACCGTGCGCAGCCGCGCCCAGGGCGACCCGCCGTGCGGCGTGCCCAGCGTGATCAGCGTCTCGACCGCCGGCCTCTGCGTCGCCGACCCCTCCCGGCTCAGCGCATCACGCGCCACCAGCCCGCCCATCGAGTGGCAGACCAAATCCAGCGAATCAAACCCGCGCGCCGCCAGCCCACGCAGCGCAAAGCCCAGCTCGTCGGCGCTCCGCACGATCGCCTGATCATTTGAATAGTCAAACCGCAGCACCGTGTGCCCGTCGGTCGCCAGCGCCGGCGCGAGCTGGTCCCAGATCCCACCGGGCTCATCGAGCCCGTGGATCAGCAGCACCGCGTGCCCGCTGGCCACATCCGAACGCTCGACCCACACACCCAGGCTCGGGTCATACTGGCGCACCCCGCGGCTCGCCCGGATCTCGTCGGGCTGGATCTCGCCCACCGCATCCACCACGCCCCGGGTGATGCGTCCGATGCCCTCGGCCAGGGCCGCCGCCGCGGCCCGGTCAACCTGTTCGCGGTTGCTGCCCACCACGCCGACCACCAGCCCCACCACCAGCAGCGATCCCACGCCAAGCAGGGCCAGGGCAGCCACCAGCACCCGGCGCGATCGCTTGGGGCCGACGCGCTTGGCGGCAGCGCGCTTGGGGCCAACGCCTTGGGGCTGAACTTCAGAAGGTTCGCGCCGGCTCATGGCGTCTGCGATGCCGGCTGGGTGCGTAAACGCTCGAGCAGCGCACGCTCGGCTTGGCCGTAGCGGGCATACGCCTGGTCAACCACATCAGCGATCTCGCGGATCCGCCCCACCGCATTTGGGTCCGGGCTCTGGGCCGCGCCCAGCACCGCCGCATCGAGCGCCTCGGAGGCAGCACGCAGGTCGGCAACCGCGCTGGCATACGAGCGTGCCGCTTCATAGATCGGCTCGCGGCGGAGATCGTCCTCGCTGGGCTTCTTGAGCAAACGCCACGGCTGGGCGCGGATCTCTTCAACAAACAGCTGCCCCTGCACACCGATGTCCTGGGCCGAGCTGAGCGTCGCGGCGATCTTGGGCTGGTTGCTCAGCAGGATCCCGTTCGCGTTGTCGGCTACATCCTTGTACGATCCCAGCGCCAGCGTGCCCTTGCCGAGCAGCTCGTCGATCTGGTCCATCGTGCTCGCCTTGATCCGCTCGCTGGTCGCGCTGACATTGTCCATGATGCTCGTCACCTTGGGGCGGTTCTCCTCGATCATCCCCTTGGCCTGGCCGATCGCATCCTTGGCGTCGATGATCGCCGGCTCGAGCTGCTTGGCGGCATCGTCGGCGCTGCCCAGAATCGAATCGACGCGCCCCGACCACCCCGCCTCGCCGTTGAGCTTCTCGCTGAACGCCCGGATGTTGGCCATCGTGCTCTTGCCGTCGTCCACGCCCTGCCCAAACTCGGGCTCGAGCGTCTGCGCCATCCGCAGCATCGTCTCCGAGACCTCGCCCACATTGGCCGAGATCGCCCGCACCTCATGGATCGTCTCCTTGATCGCCTGCGCCTCCTCGGTCGTGAACCCCAGCTGCGTCAGGATCGAGGGCGCAAAGCGGCCACGCAGAAACTCGCCCTCATCAAGCACGGCGTTGGGGTCCGAAGGCCCGCCCTCGTAACTCCCGCTGCCCGCCGACGCGATGTTGATCCGCGATACCCCCCCAAGCAGCGGCAGCGTCAGGTCCGCGTACGCGTCCTCAAACAGCTCAAGGTCGGTCCGCAACGCCACCACCACGCTGTGCGATCGAACAATCTCCATGCCGGTTTCCGGATCGGTGTCGACCGTGCTTTCGATCGACATGACCTTGCCCACACTCAGCCCGCCGAAGGTCACCTCCGCGCCAGACTGCAGACCCGCGACCCCGATCTCGGTCGGGAATCGCACGGTGTACTCGACCCGCTTGGTGAACCGGTCCTGCACATCGGTGAGGATGAACGAGATCGCCACCGCGAGCACGATGCTCAGGATCAGAAAAAGACCGGCGACGACATTGTTGCGATTGATCAGTTGTGTGCTCATCGTCGATCCCCTGCCGATCAATCGCATCCCTGCGTCCTCGGCCAACACAGTCTACCCTCGGCTCACCCGCGCGTGGGCTCAACGCTGGGTGTGCGTGTCACCCGGTCCATCGTCATCCCGAACAGATCCGCACTATACGACGCCTCGTCGCGCCGCTCGGCCAGCGGGCCCTGCGCATCACCACGCAGGAACTGACGCACCAGCCGCTTGCGATCGTCCATCTTCATCGCCTCGTCCTGAGGCATGTCCCGCAGCCGCTCAAACCACACCCGGTCTTGCAGACACAGCATCACGCCCCGATCGAGCATCGCCATGCGATCGGCGATCGTGAACGCGCTGTCCATCTCATGCGTCACCACGACGCTGGTTACCCCCAGCTGCCGCGTGAGCGCGATGATGAGCTGATCGATCTGAGCGCTCGTCACCGGATCAAGGCCCGCGCTGGGCTCGTCATAAAACAGGATCTTGGGGTCCAGCGCCAACGCCCGCGCCAGGCCCGCCCGCTTCTTCATGCCCCCCGAGATCTGGGCGGGATACTTGTGCGCGTCCTCACGCAGCCCCACCAGCTCGAGCTTGATCTTCACCTGAATATCGATGATCTCATCGTCCAGATCGGTGTGCTCACGCAGCGGCAACGCCACATTCTCGCCGATCGTCATCGAGTTGAACAACGCGCCCGATTGGAACAGAATGCCGAACTTTTTGCGAACTTCGTTGAGCTTCTCCTCGTTGAGCCCGCAGATGTTCTGCCCGAACAGTTCCACGCTGCCCTCGTCGGCATTGTGCGTACCGATCATGGTGCGGAGCATGGTTGACTTGCCCGACCCCGAGCCGCCCATGATCACCATGGTCTCGCCGGGGTAGACATCGAGATTCACGCCCGAGAGCACCGTTTCGTTGCCGAAACGCTTCACCACATTGCGGAGGCGAACAATCGGATCGCCCGTGACCCCCGCCGGGGGTGCGTTGTCAAAGTCACTGGGGGCTGGTGATTCATTCACGATGCACTACCTCGTGCCCGGGGGCCCTGCCGACACAGCGGACGCCGCGCCATCTCCAGAGGCCGTCCTCCCAAAGCCGTCCCCCAGACGCCATCAAGGCGCATCGGGGTCATCAACACCGGTTTCATCAGCGGGTTCATCGGCGGGATCACCCGTCGGCGCTTGGTCTTGTGTCCCAAGTTCAGGCACAGATCCGCCGGGAAGCTCAGCCGAGGGCCGGTTCACCGAGCTGTTGTCGCCCGCATCGGCCGGCAGCGTGTACTCGCTGCCGTCGGGGCCGACCAAAATCAGCATCTCGAGCGGTGGCATCTGCCCTGCGCCGCCGCCTTGCCCGTTGGTGTTCATCACATAGATCGCCAGCACCCAGCCCGAATCGAATCGCAGAGGCATCGGCATATAGCCCGGACGCCCGTTGTACGCCTGGATCTGCGGCCCAACGGATGCATATCCGCCGTACAACTCGCCCAGCCCGTTGGGCAAACCGACAAAGTCGCCCAAGTCCGCCGAATACGCCGCGTAGAACGCCGCCATCTCCGCGTTATCAACCTCTGAGGCCGGCGGGATCATGCGTGCCCGTGCCGCGTCATAATCCGAGTTCTGAATGTCAGTCAGGATCCCCTCGGTCGTGGCACCGAACTGGGTGACCCAGCCCTTCATGGCCCCGCCAACGCCGATCACAATGCCCAGCCAGATCGCCATCGCGAGGATGCTGACCACCACACCGCCGATCGCCATGCCCGTGCCGCCCACGCGCCCCTTGCTGCGCGAGATGCCGAACAGGCCGAAGATCCCCAGCAGCACCCCGACGGGTGCCGTCACAAAGACACAGCAGCCCAGAAAACCAAAGACCAACGAAAGAATCGCCATCACGCTGGTGCGTTCGGGCTCCTGGTACATCTGGACATTGGGGTTCTCGTAGCTGCTTTGCATGTTGCTCATACGCCCAGCGTAGCGAGTTTTGGGCCACAGAGCCAGCAGGCCAGCGCGAAACACATATAAATCAGCCCGGCATCGAACGCGAAAGCTGCGCCACAACCCGTGCGACCTCGTCGATCGCCCGCTCAATCTCGGCCCGGGTCGTCGTCCTGCTCAGACTCAGGCGGATCGATCCGTGCGCCACCCGCTCGGTGACCCCCATGGCCAGCAGCACCGATGAGGGCTCGAGCGAGCCAGACGCGCACGCCGCCCCGGCGCTCACACACACACCCCGCTCACTCAAACCCAACAGCAGGGCCTCCGACGAGAGCCCCGGGAACCCGATGTTGGTCACGCTCCAGAGCCGATGATCTCGGTCGCCGTTGACCTCTGCGCCCGGGCAGCGCTCAATGATCCCGCGTTCGAGCTGATCGCGCAGCGCCGCGACCGAGTTGCTGGAGGCCGGATCGTCCAGCCACGCGCCGGCGGCTTGTGCCGCCGCCCCCATCCCCACGATCGCGGGCATCGCGTGCGTGCCCCCGCGCCGGCCCAGCTCCTGCGAGCCGGGCATCGTCGCCAGCAGGCGCACCCCGCGCCGGACCCACAGCGCCCCGGCACCCTTGGGGCCATGAAACTTGTGCGCCGAGCAGTTGAGCAGATCGAAACCCGGGGCATCCGCCCCGCCCAGATCCGTCGCCGCCTTGCCCACCCACTGCGTCGCGTCGCAATGAAACAACGCCCCGCGTGCGCGGCAGACCCGCCCAAGCTCGTGCACCGGCTGGATCACACCCGTCTCGTTGTTCGCCCATTGAACGCTCACCAGCGCCACACGATCACCGTGCTCCGCAAGCAGTTCCGCGAGCCCGCCCACACTCACACGCCCGCCCGGATCGATCGGGATCATGTGCACCTCGGCCCTACCGAGGTCTGTCAGCTGCTTGCACAGGTTGCGCACGGCGCTGTGCTCAAGCTCGTTGGTGAGCACGATGTTCTTGTGTGGGTCGTGGCGCGCGGTCGCGCCCAGCACGCCACGGATCGCCAGATCGATCGCTTCGGTCCCCGACCCGGTGAAGGTGATATCACGGCTGCGCGCGCCCAGCAGCCCGGCCACCTGCCCGCGTGCTTCCTCAAGCAGACGCGATGCCTGCTGCCCCAGCCGATGCACACTCGAAGGGTTGGCCCAGTTGGTGCGCAGCGCCTCGTTCATCCGGTCGATCGCCTCGGGGCACGGCTGGGTCGTCGCGTGATGATCGAGATAGATGTAGTCCATAGGTGATTCGGTTACTGGCGCCGTGGCTCATCGCCAGAGTTGAACGGCTCGTTCTTCTCCGACGCCCGTGCCTCAGACTTCTGCTGCCCGTCACGCCCCGCCCCATCACGCCCAACAAGGATGCGCGCCAGCACATCCTTCACATGCGTCCCGCTGCTGTCGAAACCGTGCCCGGGCACGCCCATCGCGGTGAGCACGCCATAGCCCATGCCCACATTCACCAGCACCCACGCGATCACGGCAGCGCTGAATCGTGCCGTGACCTTATGCGCCTCCTGCGCGCGCTCGATCTCACGCACAATAAACGCGTGCAAGCGGGTCATGTGGTCACTCACGGCCTTATGGATCAACGCGTCGTCCACCTCAGAAATCGACTGAAGCAGCACGCGATAGCCCGCGCGGCCCTGCTCAGAGACCATCGGGTTCTCATCGATGATCTTCTTGAGCCGCGCCCCGGGATCATCCACGCCGTCCAGGTCGCGCTCCCATTGCTCAAGCGTCTGACGCCCGGTCCGCTCAATCAGCGCAACGAACAGGTCACGCTTGGATTTGAAGTGGCGATAGATAATGGGCTCGGTGATCCCCGCCTCTTTCGCGATCTGTGCCGTCGTCGCGCCGGCATAGCCCTTGGTTGAAAACAACTGGGCGGCGACATCGAGCAACTGCTCACGGCGTTGGGCGGCTGGGAGACGGCTCATCTTCGGGGGGTCCCTTTCTCTCGGGTCGCGGCGGGACCTGCTCGGTCACGCGTTGCTCAGGAAGCGGTACAGGATCATACCCACCCTTCACAAAGGGATGACAGCGCAAAATCCGAGACACCGTCAATCGTGTGCCGCGGATCGGCCCGTGCAGCCGGTACGCGTCGAGCCCGTAGCGACTGCATGTCGGTTCGTATCGGCACTGCCCACCAATGAACGGCGAAAGCGTCACGCGATACAGCCCGATCAGCAGCACGAACGGCACATTGCCCACCCGCATCCACAACGCAAGCTGCTGCTGCGACATCACACGCCCTCACGCTTGCAATGCACCCGATGGGCCGCATCGACGGCTTCGAGGAACCATTCACGGTACCGTTCGAGCGTCTGCGGCTCGTGCGGGCGCGTCGTGACCACGATGTCATACGCCCCACCACCGCCCGGGCACGGCAGCGAACAGCGGCTGAGCCGAAAAACCTCACGCATCATCCGCTTGAATCGCCCGCGCACCACCGCGTTGCCCAGCCGTCGCCCCACCGATAGCCCGAGCCGATGCTCGCCCAGCCCGTTGGCCCGCAGATGCACCGTGATCGAGCCGCGGCTCTTGCGCAGCTTGGACTCAAAGATCGGCCCATAGGCACTCCCGGGCACCCGATGACGACGACGAAACACCGCCCGAGCCGTCGGCTGCTCACTCGATTGCATCTGTTTTTCCGGGCCGGCGTGCATCGAATAAGAATAGGAAAGCGGCCCGCACGGCGCAACAAAAAACCGGGCTGAGGGGGACATCTCAGCCCGGTCGGGCTATCGCCGGTCATCCACCCCGGCGACAGCGAAGGATCGGGGCGGTTCTCTCTCCCCGCACACACCCGATCCCGTTGTCGCTCCCGGTCGATCCCGCTCGGAATACCCGCACACACGCACGAGAAAGCCCGAGAGCATACGGAGCACGCAAACAGACGCGGCTGCCGTTTGTTCAGAACCAACCCGAGATCAGCCTGTAATCGGGTGTCGACGAGCAAGTCGCTCTGTCAGGAATACCTACCCACCCGGCGCGGGCTACGGATCACGCTCTGAAATCGTCGACCCCGGGGACTCAGGGCCGACGCACATGGCTACTCCTCGCCAACAATCATTGAATCGCACACACACATTCAATGCGTACGCGGGAGCACCTGTTCTGCAGTTTTCAAACGCCGAATGCTCAGAAAGAGCAGAAACTGTTTCGACGCGAGGCGGGTCCGACAAGACCCAATACCCCATACGCATGCACAACGAGCCGGTTCCGAAGCGGGTTGCACCCGCCACGCACAATTCTACACTTCGCCGTTATTCATCACACACTGGTGCAAGATCGACGCGAACATGGCCAGAAGCAGCCGATTTCAAGCGCAAAGTGAATATATGTTTACTTTGAGCTTCGCGGGGATTGCACCCTCGACGGTCCGTTGGTGTTCTTTGTCATGGCGCCCGTGCCGCTCCTCTCGAGACCAGAGAGACATCTGCGATCAGCACCGACACACGCCAGGTACACAGTTGCCCACAGATACCTTCTGAAAGATTTTTTAGATCCGATGTCCCTCCCCGTTCATATATCCCGCTTTGAACACTGGGCCGGAGCCTCGTATGTCGCGAGCACCGCACGCTGCCCCCCGATATAAAAACAGAGAGATCCCCATGAACCGCAACATCACCACACTCGCATTGCTCGCATCAGGCGTTCAGCTCGCGCACGCAGGCTCATTCGATATCTACGACACCCGCATCCAGTTTGACATGAGCTCAGGCGCCCAGACCATCGAAACATTCGAATCGGAACTACTCGGAGATCTCGCCCTGCCCACGCTCTTCGATTCCGGCCTCGGGCTCGCGATGCCCGTGGGCGGCGTTTCGTCGTACATCGGCGCGGGTGACCCCGACGGATACGGGATGGAGAACACCACCGACCAGGGACGAAACTACCTCGCGTTCGGGCGCAACATTACGGTCGCGGGAGCACCCGACATGCCACAGACCGGCTCCTACTCCGCCGAGTTCACCTTCGGCGGGCAGGTCAACGCGTTCGGCTTCGACCTCTCAGGGACCGAGTTCCCATTCGGCGCGGATGGTTTCAATGTGACGACCTTCGCCAACGGACAGATCGTGGACGACTTCTTCTGGTCGTCGGACCAGATCTTTAATGCTCGCTTCTACGGGCTGGTGACCGAGGGGAGCTTCGACACTATCCGCATCAATATCCCCGTCATCGGTCTCAGCGGCACGGCGGACTACATTGCCTTTGATGATGTCACCTGGGGGGTGCCCACACCATCGAGCGCCGCGCTGCTGGCACTGGGCGGACTGGCCGCTGCGCGCCGTCGTCGCTGAACCTGACACAAAGCATGTTCTCCGCTGCCAGGCCCACCGTGTGTGGGCCTGGTTTTTTATCTCCATTTCCGGTTGGTCAGGATGACTTAGACCCGTCCGGACGCGGACCCGTCGCGAGGATCAACAGACCCACGACGCCCGCGATCACCGACGCACCCAGCACCCCCAGTTTGGCGGCATCAAGGTCCGACGGACTCTTGAACGCCAGGTTCGCAATAAACAACGCCATCGTAAACCCAATGCCCGAAAGCCACGCCGCCCCGAACACATGACGCCAGCTGGCGCCCTCGGGCAGCATGCCGATGCCCATCTTCTGCGCCAGCCAGGCAAAGCCGAACACGCCCACCGGCTTACCGATCAGCAGCCCGAGCACCACACCCCACATCGCTCGGCTTGACCACATCGATTCCGCGCCCGCCTCGGCACCACCCTGATCGATCGGGACGCCTGCGTTGGCCAGCGCAAACACCGGCAGGATCAGGAACGCCACCCAAGGGATGAGTTCGTGCTCCAGGCGGCGCACAGGTGTTTCAACCTTCTGCCCCGCGTCCTCGATGGCCAGCACCGCCGACTGCTGACGCGATGTGGTCCAGTTCTTGGCGTTCTGCTTGTTGGCCGGATCGGTATCGCCCTCGAACCGATCGAGCATCGAACGCACAAAGCCCAGGTAGGATTTCTGATCGACGCGGGTGCGGGCCGGGATGGTCATGGCCACCAGCACACCCGCGATGGTCGCGTGCACGCCGCTCTTGAGCACGAAGTACCAAACGACCACGCCCAGCAGCATGTACACCAGCACCCGGCGCACACCCATCACATTGAGTACCGACATCACCGCCAGCACCAGACCGGCCTTAAACAGGTAGTCCGTGCCGATCGACTCGGTATAGAAGATCGCGATCACCAGCAGCGCGCCCAGATCGTCCACGATCGCCAACGAAGTCAGGAAGATCCGCACCGAGATCGGCACCCGCTTGCCCACCAGCGCCAGCACACCCAGCGCGAACGCGATGTCGGTGGCCATGGGCACACCCCAGCCGCTCATCGACTCGTGCCCCCGGTTGATGATCGCGTAGATCAGCGCCGGGATCACCATCCCGCCCAGCGCCGCGGCGATTGGCAGCGCCGCCTTGCGTGGCGAGCGCAGCTCGCCCACCAGCACCTCGCGTTTGATCTCCAGACCAACAAGCAGGAAGAACATCGCCATGAGCAGATCGTTGATCCACAGAATAAACGGCTTGCTCAGCGACCAATCGCCGAAGCCCACGGTCACCTTGCTCTCGAGGAACAGGGCCGTGTATGACCCCGCGTAGCCCGAGTTCGCCCAAACCATCGCGACCAGCGCGCATAAGATCAGCAGCACCCCGCCCGCGGCTTCAAAGCGCATGAACCGATGAAACGGTGCAAGCACACGATCCGCCGGGGTCGGGTTCAGGTCACGATCTGACTTCGGGATTTCAATCGGTCCAGCCATAGTGGCCCATGTTTGCACTCACCGCGCACCGCGGCAAGACCCGGCAAACTAAAACCGAGCCCACTCGCCCGAAATCACGCTCACCGGTACTCTTAAATAGGTAGTAAAAATACAAGGCAAACAATGACGCTCGCTTAAACTTGCGCTGCCTCTTCCCGATGCGCCCCGCCGAGTTGCACAAACCGAACGCCCGGGAACTCAATCCTCAAGCGAGTCGAGCGCGCCGCTCCGCGAAAGCGCTTCTGCAAGCAGCTGGTGGCCGAGTCGGTTTGGGTGGTTCCAGTCGAGCCGCTCGCCAAGGTTGTACACGAACGCCTCGCCAACGCCAAAGTCTTCGCGTCGGGCCGGGTTCCGCTCCTGCCCAAGGAACCCGTCCAAGCCATCAACGACGGTCATGTCGTCCATCGTTTGCATGAGCACGCTTTGTGTGACGCCATCAATGAACTCGGCTTCCCATTGGGTCCCCGAATCTCGATAGACCTCCGCGGCTTCCTCCGAAATCTGCATCTCGTAGGGCACAATCAGCACCACAAACCGCAGCCCGATCGGCTCGAGCTGCTCGCCAATCTCCCGGACTCGCTCCGCGGTCGCAAGCAGCACATCGCGGTGCTCTACAGGGAACATCTCATACGCAGGCGGCCCCCCACCGGGGTTTCGCAGCTGTTTGAGAATCTGACGCACATAGGTGTAGAGATACGATCGGCCGCGGAACCACTCCACCGCGCGAAACAGCCCCTTCTGACGAAGTTCATTGAGCCCCTCGTTCACGCCGTCAGGGCGGATGTCGTTGAGATTCATCAGATACACCACCGCATCGAGGTCGTACTGCTCCGCGTACCGGACCGCCTTCTCTCCCACCTGCAGTGTCCCGCCGCCCAGCCCGCCGGTGAGGTTCATGTGCTCATAGGCCGGGTAGTGCTGTTCCATCAGCTCCGAGATTCTGTAGCCGTACCCCGCCCCGACCCCGAAGCAGACCGAGTCGCCGAGGTATCCGACACGGGGACGAGACTTGATCTCATCAAACTCGAAATCAGCGAAGCCGTCGGTGTTGTAGGGGATCTCGCCATATGGGTACTGCACGACCGAGCCGGGCTCGGGGTTCGAGAACGCGACATAATACGCCGGATCTGAGTTCACAAAGACGCGCAGCGTGATCTCAGCACCCAAAGTCAGCGCGAGCATCACATACACCATGTACAGCAGCTTCTTCATTGTGCCCTTTCGCGTGCTCATCGGTGTGCCTCAGAACTGGAAGTAGATGAACTGCCCGCCAGCGCCCTTGGGTACCAGCATCACACCGGCGACCACCGCGCCATAGAACCACGGACGAAGAACGGCCCAGGCGCGAGTCGATTGCATGCCCCGCTGTCGCATCCACGCCGCCAAGAGATGCGCCGTGGGCAACGCGATCAGTGCGCCCAATGCGATCTCCCAGCTGAACCAGCCGGTCGAGAGCGAACGCATCGACTCCATATCCGACCAGTCGAACAGCCCGACGATGACGGTGAAGGCGTCCTCGAAAGTCACCGCACGGAAGAAAATCCATCCGAAGCACACCAGGTGGAAAGTCCCGACCACCGCCAGCAGCTTCCAAACCCAATGATTCACCAGCGGCTGATCAGGGCTGATGCCCATCTTGTTGTGGATCCAGCGTGTCGCCGCCAGCGCCCCGCCGTGATACATGCCCCAGATCACAAAGGGCCAGCTCGCCCCGTGCCACAGACCGCCGAGCGTCATCGTGATCAGCAGGTTGATGTATGTCCGCGAGGGCCCCTGACGACTCCCGCCCAGCGGGATATACAAATAATCGCGCAGCCAGGTGCTCAGCGTGATGTGCCAACGACGCCAGAACTCGATGATGTTGCCCGCCAGATACGGACGCGCAAAGTTGATCGGCAACCGGTATCCAAGACACGCGGCCGAACCACGACCGATGTCGGTGTATCCGCTGAAGTCGCAATAGATCTGCACCGCGTACGCATACACCGCCAGCCAAGTCACCGGCCCGCTGTAGGCGCCGGGGTCCGCAAAGACCTGATCCACAAAGGGCGCAACCTGGTCGGCGATGAGCACTTTCTTGAGCACGCCCAAAGCAATCAGATCCAGCCCGTGCTGAAACAGCTTCCAATCGAAGACCCGCTTGCTCGCCAGCTGAGGCAGAAACTCGGTCGTCCGCACGATCGGCCCCGCAATAAGCTGCGGGAAGAACGCGATGAAAAGCGACATCTTCAGCGGGTTGCGGATCGCATCGCACCGCTTGTTCTTGACATCAACCACATACGCGAGCATCTGGAAGGTGTAAAAACTGATCCCCAGCGGCAGGAAGATATTCATCCGAGGCGGGGTCCAATCCCCTATGCCGGTCAACGCCGAAAGCGAGCCAATCGAACCGAGCATGAAGTTGGTGTACTTGAAATAGGCCAGCAGCCCCAGATTGAACACGATCGAGAAAACCATCCAGCGGTGCGCGGACTTGGGCGAATCATCCCTTCTCGCACCCACCGCAAGTCCGAACAGATAGTTGAACGCAGTCACGATCAAGAACAGAATCAGGTAGGGCGGGTTCCACCAGGCATAGAAGAACCAACTCGCCAGCAGCAGCAGCCCCAGACGACCCTTGTGGAAGGGTGTCAGCCAGTAGAGCCCGAACACCACCACCATAAATATCAGATAGGGCAGACTGTTGAAAAGCATGGACGCGCGTCTCCCTCACAACTCCTTGGCACGCCCTCGCGCCTCAGTTCGCGGATAGTCTAGGGTTATTTCGGTCGGATCTCGCGCTGACTCGAATTTGATATCTTCCAAGGCGGGCATATAAAAATCGCCCCGCGATTGAAGCCGCGGGGCGAGAAAAGGCAGTTTAAATAGATTTACAAGGGCTATGCCTGCGCGTGCTGGGCGTCATCCTTCACGAAAGTGAATACCGACCCCGACGCGTCGACCATGATCGTGTCGCCGGCGTCGAACTCGCCGCTGAGGATCCGACCGGCCAACGGGTTCTCGATCCGTTTCTGGATCGTCCGCGCCAGAGGACGCGCACCGTATGCCGGGTCGTAGCCCTCCGCGATCAGCTGCTCCTTGGCGGCGTCGGTCACCGAGAGTGAAATGCCACGATCGGCCAGGCGCTTGACGAGCGATTCGAGCAGGATCTCGGCGATCCCCACCAGCGTCTCCTTTTTGAGCTGATGGAACACCACCGTCTCGTCGATCCGGTTGAGCAGCTCGGGCTTGAAGAACTGGTCGCGCATCCCGATGTTCAGATTCGCGTTCATCCGCCCCGACTCCAGGTCGGGCGTGAGCCCCTTGGCATCCAGATCCGCGCCCGGACCGCGACGGATCAGATCACGCACCGCCGCCTCGATCTCCCAGTCCTCCGCACCCTTCTCGGCCATCGAGAGGATCTGCTGGCTGCCGATGTTGCTGGTCATCACCACGATCGTGTTCTTGAAATCAACCGTGCGCCCCTGCCCGTCGGTCAGACGCCCGTCGTCGAGCAGCTGCAGCAGCACATTGAACACATCCGGGTGCGCCTTCTCGATCTCATCGAGCAGGATCACCGCGTATGGGCGGCGCCGGACAGACTCGGTCAACGCCCCGCCCTCCTCGTAGCCCACATAGCCGGGAGGCGCACCGATCAGGCGGCTCACCGAGTGCTTCTCCATGTACTCGCTCATGTCGATCCGCACCAGCGCATCCTCGGTATCAAACAAGAACTCGGCCAACGCCTTGCATGTCTCGGTCTTGCCCACGCCCGTGGGCCCGAGGAACAGGAAGCTGCCGATCGGCTTGGTGGGGTCGCCCAGCCCGGCACGCGAACGACGCACGGCATCGGCGACGAGCGTGAGCGCATCGTCTTGGCCCACCACACGCTCCTTGAGATGCGTCTCCATCTGCACGAGCTTCTCGCGCTCGCCCTCGACAAGCCGCGACACAGGAATCCCGGTCCAGCGGCCCACGATCCTGGCGACCGATTCGGGATCAACCTCTTCCTTGATCAGCACATCCCCGCGGGCCTGTCGCTCGTCGATCTGCGCCTCGGCATGGTTGAGCTGCTTGGTGAGGTCCACCAGATCGCCGTACTGGATCCGCGCGGCTCGCTCAAGATCGCCAACCCGCTGGGCCTGCTCAAGCTCGGTGCGCTTGGCCTCGATCTCGTTCTTGATGCTGCGCACAACATCGAGGTCTCGCTTTTCATCATCCCATCGTGCCGTGAGCGCGCCGTTCTTCTCGCGCAGCTCGGCCAGCTCGCTCTCGACGCGCGACACTTCTTTCTTGTTGGTGTCCGAGGCGTCCTCAAGCTTGAGCGCCTCGCGCTCGATCTCAAGCTGCATGATCCGCCGCCGAAGCTCGTCGAGCTCCTGAGGCATCGAATCGATCTCCATCCGCAGCCCGCTGGCCGCCTCGTCGATCAGGTCGATCGCCTTGTCGGGCAGGAACCGATCGGTGATGTATCGGTCACTCAGCGACGCCGCAGCAAGAATCGCGCTGTCCTGGATCCGCACGCCGTGGTGCGCCTCGTAGCGCTCCTTGAGCCCGCGCAGGATCGCGACCGTCTCCTCGACACTGGGCGCGTCAACGAGCACCTTCTGGAAGCGGCGCTCGAAGGCCGCGTCCTTCTCGATATGCTTGCGGTACTCGTCGAGCGTCGTCGCGCCGATGCAGCGCAGCTCGCCGCGGGCCAGCGCGGGCTTGAGCAGGTTGCCCGCGCTCACCGCGCCCTCCGCGGCTCCCGCGCCGATGATGGTGTGCAGCTCGTCGATGAACATGACCACCTGCCCGTCGGAGCCCTCAACCTCGCGCAGAACGGCTTTGAGACGGTCCTCGAACTCGCCGCGGTACTTGGCGCCCGCCAGCAGCTGACCGACATCCAGCGCGATGATCCGCTTGTCCTTCATCCCGCTGGGGCAGTCGCCGTTTACGATCCGCAGCGCGATACCCTCGGCGATCGCCGTCTTGCCCACGCCGGGCTCGCCGATCAGCACCGGGTTGTTCTTGGTACGCCGCGACAGCACCTGCATGCAGCGCCGGATCTCCTCATCACGCCCGATCACCGGGTCGAGCTTGCCCGCGCGGGCACGGTCGGTCAGGTCGATGCCGTACTTCTTGAGCGACTCAAACGACGCCTCCGCGTTTGGATCGTTGATGTTCTCGACACCCGATGCCTGGCGGATCTGCGCGATCGCGCTCTGGACCGTCTTGGTGTCGCAGCCGTGGGTCTTGAGGATCTCGCTGGTCACGCCCCCGCTCTGGGTCAACGCGATCAGCAGGTGCTCGCACGAGATGAACTGGTCGCCCATCGATTCGGCGGCCTTATCGGCCTTCCCCAGAATCTCCATGATCTCGCGCCCGCTGCTGCCCGCTCCAGACGAAGTCGTCGGCAGCCGGCCCAGCTCCGAGCGGACAATCTGCGCCAGCTGGGTCGTCGCCACGCCCACCCGCTTGAGTATCGCGATCACCGGGCCATTGGTGTCTTCAATCAACGCATCGAGCACATGCAGCGCGCCGACCTCGGGGTTTGAGCTGCCCATCGCAGACTGCTGCGCCTGGGCGAGCGCCTGCTGGGCAAGTGTTGTCAGTTTGTCCATTCGCATGGTGGTGCCTCCTTGGGTTCAGGCACCCGCGCCATAGCACGCGTGCCACATCCTCAAGCTGCAACCCGCGCGCCAGCCCTCAGCCCGCGCAAATCCACCCAAATACCCCACCAGCGGCCCCCAAACGCCCCCGTCACACGCGCTCCCTGCCGACCTGACAGCCCAAACCCCAGTTCTGGCAGCCCCCCGCCGTGGCAACCATCCCCGATTCCATCATGGTTCGTGGCTCATTGCAAAAATAAAAAACGCGGCTTATCGCAGTCGGTGTCAGTGTCCGAAACCCTGATGAAACAGGGGGGTGCCTTGCTCCGGATCCCGACCTTCCACTCATTGGAGGCTTGGTCTTCGCCCAGAATCGCTCGGCTCCCAATCAGAAACTCAAAGGGATCGAACTTACCTGACCGACCGCGATAAGCCGCGTTCAATACAACATACACCAGCAGACCCGGGTTTGATCCATGAATTCGGATTCATCTTGCCGAATCTCCCGAATGTGAACGGCCGGTGGATAATCGGCCGCCCTCAACTCGCGTGATCTGAACCACTTATGAGACTCACCGCCGCTTGATGCAACCACGCGGGCCCATCGCCCGTATCTGTCCGCGCGAGCATTGCCACAGCCCAAGGCGGGCGTGACAAACCCCCATAGACTCGCTATGCTCGTGGTTCAGCAGAACCGGGCTGTTGTGGGCCTGCCAACGCCCATTGCCAACCCACACGATTCACACGCACCGATCAACACACCGGCCAAAGCACACTGGCCATCACACACCGACCATCACACCGAGGCATTTTTTATGAACATCACTCGCCATGCCCGTCGTCTAAGCACAGCCGCTGCGCTGCTCGCCCTTCCTGCCGTCCTCATCGGGTGCAGTTCCTCCTCAGGGCCACGCCACGCTGGCGACATCTCCTCGATCCGCTGGGACCCATCGCCCGCGATGAACACCCTCGCCGAGCGTGAATCGGACCGGCTCAACAACTACGCCCGTGTCAAAGACAATAACTTGCGTGCCATGCGAGAAGATATCGACGCGGCCTTCTTCCTCGATCGCCCATCGCGACTGCACAACGGCGTCAAGCGATAAGCCCACACGGCGAATCCACCGACCAAACCAGATCACAACCCAGACCAATGCAATGACCCGCGTGGATTCCACGCGGGTCATTGTGTTTCAACCTTGAATCACCCTCGAATCAGGCCCAAAGGTCACTTCGACAATCGCTCGCGCAATCGCTCAACCAGCAACCGACAACTGGTGCCTGACCAGATAGGGGTGTCGCCAAGCGATCAGCGGGCGGTGTACATGCCGCGTGAGACCTTCTTGAACTTCTTCTTTTCGCGAATCAACGCCTGATTCACGATCGTTCTGAAGTTCGCGGCTGTGGTCATGTACCCGGCCTGCTGCACGGCCTGAGTCACATCGGTCACGCTCATCTCTTTGCCCTTGAGGACCGCGGCGAGCGAGTCGACGAGGTTCATCTCATTGCGAGGGCGACGACGGATGCCGCCCGATGAACTCAGCGCACCTTCTGATGCGAGTTCTTTCTCGATCTCTGAAAGCTCCCCGATCAGCTTCTCGCGCCGACGCTCAAGCTTGCGCACATTGCGCTCGCGACGGTTCAGCTCGGCCTGCAGCTCTGCGGTTGACATTCCAGCGGCCTCGGGAGCGGCTGCTTTACGCTTTGTTGTTTTCTTTGCCATGTCTTTGACCATGTTTCCGATTCTGAAATCTAATACGCGGATGGAGGGGTGGGCGTGCTGCTGGAACGCAGTTCACTTTAACCCAAGCGGAGGAGCTTGAAAGACAACGCTACAAATACATCATGTAGCGTCTTTAGTATATTACCGCGAATCGCACTTGGAAACTCTTTCGCCAATAAACTGTACAATTGCCACGACGCACGCGCTCTACCACACTCAGTATGAACGAACCGAACTGGGTGGGAACCCTTAAATAGTATCGCTCTCGTTGGAAACACCGAATCGCTCAAGCAGGCCGTCGAACTGATCTAAGTCATAGAACTCAACAATAATTCGGCCTTTGCTGCCCTTGGAGTTGGTCGAAACTGACACCCGTGTGCCGAGCTGCTCGCTGAGTCGGCGCTCAAGATCCTGCAACACCGATGCAAGCCGGTCATGCTTGACTGAAGAATGCGCATCGGCAGTCGCGCCGCCCGCGGGTGATACCTCACGCTGCGAAGACTGCTCACGGGCAATCTTGGTTTCTAATAGACGAACGGTCCACTGCTCTGCAACACATTGCAGCGCCAGCGCGTGGCGCCGCTGGGCATCATCGCACGAGAGCAGCACCTTGCCGTGCCCGAGACTCAGTGCCCCACTCGAAACCAGCTCACGCACATCCGAGTCGAGTTCGAGCAATCGCATCGTGTTGGCCACAGCTGGCCGACTCATGCCCATCCGATCGGCAAGCTGCTGTTGCGTGAAGCCAAAGCGGTCCATCAGCTGCGCGAAGCCCATCGCACGCTCGATCGGGTTCAGGTCGGCGCGTTGGATGTTCTCGACCAGCGCGAGCTGGGCCGAGCGTTCGTCGTCGGCATCGCTGAAAACCGCCCGGATCGTCCCCAATCCCGCCTTCTTTGTCGCTCGCAAACGCCGCTCGCCCGCCACCAGCTCATACCCCTGCCGGTCCTTGGCAAGGCGAACAACAATCGGTTGCATCAGCCCGTGCGTCGAGATCGATTCGGCAAGCGAGGCGATCGCGTCCTCATCAAACGAACGGCGCGGCTGGTGCGGATTGGCCACAATATCATGAACATCAAGCTCGAGCACGCGCTCTAAACTTGCATCCGCATCAAGACCGTGCGGATTCGTATATTCGTTCGTGTTTTGTTCTGAATTGCGCTCTTGGGGTGTTTGCAAGTCTATGTTGACCTGCGCCGAACTGCCCTGATCGATCAACGCGCCGAGTCCGCGTCCGAGCCGAGCCCGTTTGGTTTTTTTCTTCTTCTCGTGCGTTTCATTCGAATCGGACATATGGCAGGTCTCCTGATGCTGCATCTACTCGCGCTCGCGTGCATCCTACCTCCATCATAGTCAATTCGCACCTGCCCCGTCCGTCGGCTACGATCCCCGCATGCCCAACCCCCCCACCACCGAGATCATCGCCCGCGGCCTCCTGATCCACCAGGGGCGCGTGCTGCTCTGCAAAAACAACAAACATGGCTACCACTACCTCCCCGGCGGCCATGTCGAGTTCGCCGAGCCGGCCCGCGAAGCGCTCAAACGCGAACTCGTCGAAGAATGCGCACAATCCGTGTTCGTCGGGCCGCTGCTGCTCACCAGTGAACAATCATTCCAAGGCCCCAAACGCCTCCACCACGAGATCAACATGGTGTTCCACATGGAACAACTCGGCGGCTCCGCGACCCCACCCGACGAAATCCCGAGCCGCGAGGACCAGATCAGCTTCGCATGGATCGACCTCGCACAACTGCACGAGACCGATTTGCGCCCCGATGAACTCAAGGCATGGCTCATGAGCGGCGGGGGGGTCGACCCGGCAGAAGGCCCGATGGTCAGCGGCATGCATACGCCGACGCCATAACGCATCGTCCCCGATCTTGACCGCCCTTGACAATCACGATCAACCCGACCCTGCTTTGGTTCGATAACAACCGCAGCATGGCTCCAGGCCCCACCCCCAACCCGGGCGAGCAATCGCACCCCCACTACGACCAGCGGGTTTCGCACCTGACCGAGCTGGGCGCGATGTCGCAGCTCTATGCCCACGAAGTCAACAACCTACTCACCCAGGTCTCGGCCCGGGCCCAGCTCGCTCTGATGCGTCCGCACGATGCCGAACTCGCCCAGCACGCCCTGCTCGCGGTGGGGCAGTGCTGCGATCGGATCGATCAGCTCACCCAGATCTTCCTGACGCCGGTCTCCAGCGATCCAGCCACTGCGGGAAAACAGCGCTCGCCGCAACCGACCCAACGCGCTTCGATGCAGCGGATCCACGCCCAGGTGCTCGACTCGATCCGAGAATCGGACCGTGCGCAGTACGGGTTCGATCTCAGCGACCAGACCCAGGGGTACGCGCCTGACTTGATGCCGCTGCTTCTTGAGCAGGTGCTGACCAACCTGCTGCTCAACGCGATGCGTGCCATCGCCGAGCATCCGGACCAATCCGTGCCCCACACGATCCGCATCCGAGCCCAGCTCAGCCAGCCCGCCACATGTTCCACATGGAACACCCCCGCTGCCGAGACCAATACCGATGGCGCCCGCAGTCCACGCCCGGCCACCGCCCAGATGCTCGAAATCATTGTCGAGGACACCGGGGTCGGCATGGACCCCAGTCAGGTCAACGCGATCATGAACGGCATGAGCGTGCAGCAGCCCAAGTCCACGCCCAAGAACCAGTTCACCCGCCACGGCCTGGGCATGCGTGTCTGCCGCAAGCTCCTGGGCACGGTGGGGGGGACGGTCGGGTGTGAATCGGTGCCGCTCGAAGGCACACGCATGCGGATCACGGTGCCCGCGATCAGGGCCGAAGAAATCCGCCTCCGCGACGCAGCATAATCGTTCTTGATCGCGCTTGTTCGGCGATTGGACTCAGGCCTCGACCGGCACAATGTCCGTGGGCTCAAACTCAATCCACACCGAATCGCCCGGCTCCGGGTGGACCGTGCTGCTCATGCTGTACGGATTCATCTCCGCGATTTTGATCGGCGGGCATCCCTTGATCTCGACAAGGTGCTGGGCGGTCTCGCCGAGGTAAGTCGTTTCAAGCAAACGACCTGGGAGCGTATTCTCATGCTCGGGCTGGCGCAGCCGGATCGATTCGGGACGGATCGAGAGCAGTGTATGTTTGGAATCTGTTATGTTCTGAAGGTTCGTTTGCGGGCGTGCGATGAACCGGCCCGCCTCGACTTCAAACTCTGCCCGATCAGTGCTCGATTCGCACAGCGTCGCTTCGATCAGGTTTGTCTCGCCCAAAAACTCGGCCACAAAGCGGCTCTTGGGCTTGCGGTACAGCTCACGCGGCGAGCCCAGCTGCATGATCCGCCCCTCACGCAGCAGCGCTACGCGATCAGCCATAGACAGCGCTTCCTTCTGATCGTGCGTCACATAGACCGTCGTGATGCCCGAGTCCTTGCAGATCTTGCGGATCTGCAATCGCAGGTCGTTCCGCAGCTTCGCGTCCAGATTGCTCAGCGGCTCATCGAGCAGCAGCACATCGGGCTTGATCACCAGCGCCCGCGCCAGCGCGACGCGCTGCTGCTGCCCGCCCGAGAGCTGGTTGGGCTTGCGAGCCGCGTATTGCTGCATCTGCACGGCCTCGAGCGCGTCCATGACACGCTGGTCCTTCTCCGGGTTGGGGACCTTGCGTACATTGAGCCCGAACGCGACATTCTGGGCCACGCTCATGTGCGGCCACAGCGCGTAGGACTGAAACACCATGCCCGTGTTGCGCTTGTTGGGTGGGTCGTGGGTGACATCGTTGCCGTTGAACGCGACGCGGCCCGCCGTGGGGTCGATGAAGCCGGCGATCATGCGGAGCAGTGTGGTTTTGCCGCACCCCGATGGCCCCAGCAGGAAGAACAGCTCGCCGGGTTCGATGGTGAGCGACAGGTCATCGACGGCGGTCGCGGCTGTTGAACCGCTGCCGAACACTTTGACCAGGTTTGCGATCTCGATTCGTGTACCCATCGTCGGCAATGATAGCAACGACACCAGTCGGGTCGTGATACACTCGCACCATGCCCGCGCGGAACCCGCAATCTTCATCGACTGAGCCAAGCAGCGCCCGGATCAAGCCGCTCGACCCGCTCGATCATCTGCGCCAGCTCCGCGTGCGGCCCGACCGGGCGCGTGATCTGCACGACGACATGGGCGCGCAGCTCAAGTCGCTGCAGAAGATCTCCCGCACCGAATCGGCGCTCATCGCCGCGTGGAACGCCGCGGCACCCGACGGGCTCGCCAAACGCTGCACGCCCAAGGGTGTCAAGGCGGGGCACTTTGAGATTATCGTTCCAGATGCATCCGCGCGCTACCAGCTCGATCGCTGGCTTCGCGGCGGGGGCCAGCGCGAACTCTCGGCATTGGCCAAGGTCCCAATCCGAGGCGTGCGGGTGCTGCTCAAACCCGGAAACTGAGCCGTTTGCGCGATTGGGTTGCAGTCTGTCGCATATTTCAATGAGATTCGCATGAAAATCCTTTGACAGCCGAATCGATTTCGGGGATGCTGGTCTATCGCCGGCGTCGTGGTCGGCCATGACAACTGATTCTGCCGCACCACCCTTACCGGTGCTGCCCGGCTCGACGCACACACGAGCTGGGGGCGCATCACTGGGTCTCTGAGGGGGTGGTCATCGCCGCGTTCAATACGCACGATGATCAACGGGTGCGGAGAACAACTTGTTTTGCTGCGAGGCTACTCCTCCTGGGCCGTCTGAGCAGCAGAACACAAGGGCGGTGTCTTCTCGTGGGGGATACCGCCTTTTTTATGCGCTGATATTCAGTGCTGATGTTCTTGGCCGCAGGTCGAGCTTGCTCAGCCATTGGACTTGGCGAACTCGAGCGACGATTCGAGCAACCCGAGCACTTGCGTCGCGCTTTGGCGGCTGATGTCGATCGCGGCCAGCGAGGCCTGTTCAAGAATCTGTGAGCGGACCAGCTTGGCCGATTCAGCCGCGTAATCGGTGTCCTGGATCGATGACAGCGATGCGTTGAGATTGATCAGGGTCTCGCCGATCACATTGCGCTTGCTGTCGATCTCCTTGAGCTGCGTGCCGATCGCCCCGCGTGTGCGCGAGACTTCCTCGCTGGCCAGATCGGCGATCTCTTGGGCCCGCTTGGGATCGGATGCGACGATGCTGGCCAGATCGCGCAGGTCCTCGCTGAGACTGTTGCTCGTGTACTCTTGCATCACGCTCTGACCCTTGAAGGTCGTGGTCTGGGCGATCTGATCGATGCCATTGATGATCGAGTTGATCTCGACCTGGATGGCCTCAAGCTCGCCCTCGCCTTGTGCGCCTGTGTTGGCGGCACGGACGGTGAGGTCTTGCAGCTCGACCATCATGTCGCTGAGCACGCTCAGCCCGCCTTCTTTGGCACCCAGAAAGCCCTCGAGCTGGGCGAGGCCGTCGAGCTGCTTGTTGAGCGTGTAGATCTCGACCTTGTGCTGCTCGGCGGCGATCATGCCGCTGGGGTCGTCGCTGGCGCGGTTGATCTGCTTGCCGGTGGCGAGGCGTTCAAGCGAGGTGTTCACATCGCTCTGGTTCTGGGCGAGCTGCCGCAGACCAAAGGTGAACATGCTTGAGAGCCCCGAGGAGTACATAACTCGGTGATCGGACCGTTGCTGGCCCGACTGAAGCGGGTTCTCTGGGGTCTACCATAGAGCATGCGACGCGTACGGCACGACCAGCACGGCGACGACGATGGCCCCTCAGGGTGGGGGGGTGGCGGCACAGAGAATCCCGGCGACGATCGCGACTGGAACCTGAGCGAGGGGCTCGACCCCGACGGGCCCAGTGCTCAGGACCTTGACCGGTTCGGCTCAGAACTCGACACCTGCCCCAACTGCAAATCGACGATCTATGACCAGGCCGAGATGTGCCCCCAGTGCGGCTGGTATCTGGGCGAAGTCCCCAAATCGCTCTCGCCCTGGGTGGTTGTGGGCGTGTGCGGGCTGATTGTCATGCTGCTGATGTGGGCGTTCTGACCCGATTGTGAGCATCCGCAAGGCGTTGGGGGCCGTATAGTTGCGGGACGATGACACCAGAGCGCGGCAGGTGTGGGGACACGCCGCCGGCTGATCGACACGCCCAATCAAAGGGC
The DNA here is from genome assembly GCA_965283805.1 of Phycisphaerales bacterium UBA1924. Classification (GTDB taxonomy): domain Bacteria; phylum Planctomycetota; class Phycisphaerae; order Phycisphaerales; family UBA1924; genus UBA1924. Next base: position 2,237,713 of record CBDIPV010000001.1, read on the forward strand.
CCAACGGAGCTTTCGTATGCACAACGCACACGCCCTGAACCCAAACAAACGCGCCAGACGGGGCTTCACCCTCGTGGAACTGCTCGTGGTCATCGCGATCGTCGCCCTGCTGGTCGCCCTGCTGCTTCCCGCATTGGCGGGCGCCCGCCGGGCTGGCAAAAAGAGCGCCACCCAAAACATGATGCAGGCGTTCACCAACGCCGTCAGCTCGTTCAGTAACGACAACGGCTCACGCATGCCCGGCTATTTCTCGCCGGCCCAGATGGGTGCGCAGACCAACCTCATGGCGGGTATGTCCGCGATGGAGAATGTCATGCTTGAGCTGGGCGGCACCGATGTGATCGTCGGGAACTTCCGTGACTTTGGCAACGAGGTCAACCGCGACACCGGCGACACCGAGGGCGGGATCATCTCCATCGCACCCTTTGACAACAGCGCAGACAACGCCGTGGTCGCCAACACACAGCTCGTCGGCGCCAGCGGGGCTTACTTCGCGCCCGACTCGCAGTTCCTCAAGGTCATGATCGAGAGCGAGGGCCAGCAGGACAACACCGTCCGCACCAACGGGCAGCACCTGATGCCCGATGTGGTCGATGCGTTTGGCAACCCCATGCTCGTCTGGATCAAGGACGAGAGCGCCCGCGGCTCGATCGACCCCGACGGATCCGACCCCGATCCGTACAGTCAGTTTGTCCAGACCACCTCCGACGAGGGCCCCGCGTGGTTCTACCTCGCCAGCAATAACTGCTTCTTCGGCGAAGATTCGACCTCGATCGGTCTGAGCAGCAGCAACCAGAAGGCGTTGAGCGGCTTGAGTGAATATCAGGCCGACGGAACAACCACCGTCACTCCGGAAGACCGCATCAAAACCCTCGCGACCTTCCTGGCGAGCCCCTCGTACTACGCACTGCCCTCGGGCCAGGTGCTCGATGACAACACACCAGCCGAGGAGATCTTCCCGATCCGTCCGCGAGGCAACCTGATCCTGCAATCGGCGGGTGCCGACGGGATCTATTTGGGATCAGGAGACCAGGGCTGGCGTGCCAACGCGAACACCGACGGCGGGAACTACCACCTCGATTTCGGCAACAACTTCAAGAGTCAATCAAGTGGCCCAAACAGCCGTTACCGAGACGACGAGGGCAAGTTCATCACGATCGACATCGGCGCCGAGTTCGATGATCTCGTGCAGTCGGTGAACTGACCGCCCATTATCGCGGCGGCACAACGATCCGGATTGCTTGGCACATGTACACAACCCCACGCTCTTTGTGTGGGGTTTTTTATTGGTTTGTTCGTGCGTCGTGTGATCGCTTGGGGTACAACAGAAGCCCATGGCTAGGGGGTTCGCGCTCGATTCTGTTCTGCATGCACGCACGCGGGCGTTGCTGGCGTTAGCATGCTTTGGGCTGGGGACGCTGCTTGGGCCTCGTGTCGCGCGGGGCGTTGATGTGCAGATCGAGCTGTATGTGCTTGGCGGCGCGGGGCTGCTGCTGGCGATCGCGATGCTTGCTGGGCCGCGGATGCGCATGGCGATGCTCGCATGCAGCGTGGTGCTGCTTGGCATGGGCTGGGTGCAGATTCGTGTTGATCAACTGCGGCCCGATCGGGTCGGCACGATCGTGGGGGAGATGGATGCCAAGACGGTGGGCGTGCCCATCGAGGTGCGCGGTGTTGTCCGTGAACCCAGCCGCGTCGAGCACCGAACGCCGGGCCTCGCGGACCCGCCCATGTGGCCCGAGCGAAGCAACCGGGCGCTGCTCGAGGTTGATTCACTGCTGGTGCGCGAGACCGTTGCGCGATCGCAGTGGGTGGATGCGTCGGGAACGTTGCGGCTGGTGCTGCCGATCGGTGTGCGTCTGCATGCCGGCGAACGCATTGAGTTGCTGGGAAACTTTGCGCCCTCCGGCGAACGCAGAAACCCGGGCGAGCCCCGCTGGGCGATGCTCGCGGCGCAGAGCGGGCAGGCGGGGATGCTTGTGATCGATCAGCCCGAGCATGTCCGCGCGGCGCACGCGGGCGGGCTGGTTGATCGGGTGCGGTCGCTGTGGTGGTCGGCGCGCTCAACGCTCCGCACGCGCGCCCTGGCGAGCATCGGAATCGACGAATCGCAGACACACAACAACGCTTCGGACAACGACGCCTCGGGCATGCGGGCGGCGTTGCTGCTGGGGCATCGTGAAGCACGCTTCGACGAGGTGTTCACCCGGTTTCAACGCGTGGGCGTGGCGCATGTGCTGGCGATCTCGGGGTTTCATCTGGGGCTGGTGGTGCTGATGCTCGCGCTGGGTGTGCGGCTGCTGGGCGAGCATCCCCGGCTCGAAGCGCTGGTGGTGATCATCACGCTGGTCGCGGTGGTGGTGCTGATCCCGCTGCGCCCGCCCATTGTTCGCGCCGCGGTGATCGTCGGTGCGATGCTGATGGCGACACGCATCGGACGGCGCTACGACCGCATGACGATCTTGGCGTGGGTCGGTCTTGGACTTCTAATCTGGCGTCCGCTCGACGCGTCGTCGATGGGCTATCAGCTGAGCATGGGCGTGACGGCCCTGCTGGTGCTGCTGAGCAACGATCAGCAGCGTGCGCTGCTCGACCGCCAGACCGGGGTGCTCGCGCTCTCCAAGCCCCGCGGCGCGCTGGGGCGCACGATGCGGTGGTGCTGGGGGCTGCTCAAGATAAACATGGCATGCTGGGCGGTGGCGTTGCCGGTGGTGGCGTATCACGCCGGGGTGGTGGGGGTGCTTGCGCCGTTCGCGTCGGTGGTGATTGTGCCGATGATCGCGCTGCTGATGGCGCTTGGCTATGTGCAGATTCTGATCGGGATTGTCTGGCCATCACTGGCGCAGCGCACGCTGTGGCTTGTTGAGTCGCCGAGCGATTGGACACTGGGCTTTGTGTCGTGGATGGACTCGCTGGCGTTCGCGTGGGTCCGCGTGCCCGCGGTTAGCGCGTGGTGGGCGGTGCTCGCCACGATCGTGGTGGTGCTGCTCGTCACGCGGCGCATCCGCTGGTATCGCCCGGTGCCGATCGTGCTGATGCTGGTCGTGCTCGCGCTCGGGTTTGTGCAGCCCGCGCTGATGCGCCCGAGCGCACCGTTTCGTGCGGTGATGCTCGATGTCGGGGACGGATCATGCGTGCTGCTGCAGTCTGGCAGGCACGGCATGATCTGGGACTGCGGCTCGCTGGATCGGCGCGTGGGCCGAACCGCCGCCCAGAGCGCCCGGGCGATGGGGATCACGACGCTGCACGACGCAGTCGTGACGCACGATAATCTCGATCACTACAACGGGTTGCCCGAGCTTGCAGCGCACACCGATCTCAAGCGCGTGTGGATCACCACGCGCCTGCGCGATGACCCGTCGCCGGCGTGGACACGGGTGCGCGACGACCTGCTGGGCAAGGGGATCAAGATCCACACGCTCGAGCAGGATCAGACCATGGCGCTGGGCGAGATGAGGATGGTTGTGCTCTGGCCCGATGCTCAAGGGATCGACGGGCTCGATGACAACGACACCTCGGCGGTGGCGCTGGTGCAATCGCTGGCTAGCCCAGCTTTAGGATCGGAATTGGGATCGGCGGTGCTTTTGACCGGTGATATCGAGGGCGACGCGATGGCGCGCATCCGGCTGCGATACCCCGACCTGCCAGAGCGGATCAATGGCGGGGCGATCGAGCTGCCGCACCACGGCAGCGCCCGCGCGGCGGCCTACGACTTCATTGCGTGGCTCGATCCTGGTGTGGTGCTGCAATCCACCGGGCCCAGCCGGCTCGATGATGATCGGTGGGCCGAGCAGCGCGCGGGCCGGGTGTGGCTTGCGACCGCCCGTCACGGCGCGGCGTGGGTCACGATCGAGCGCGACGGGCGGATCGGGCGGGGCTATTGGTTCGGTGAAGAAGACGAATAGGCCGGGTGCTGAGGCGCCTGGTTATTCAGCACGCGCACCACATCGCGCACGACCCAGCTCATCGCCTCTTTGGCGGCATCGGTGCCCGCGGCGATGTGGGGCGTGAGCACGATGTTTGAACGCCCCCAGAGCGGCGAATCGGTGGGGATGGGTTCGGGGTCATGCACATCGAGGATCAGGCGTGCGCCGGGGTTTGATTGTGCGAACGCGCACGCCGCGTGTGTGTCGAGCACGAGCCCACGGGCCGCGTTGATCAGCACGACATCGGGGCGGAGCGATGCGAAGAATGATGTGTTGAGCAGGTGCCGGTTTTGTGCGGACGCATCGACATGCACGCTGATGATGTCGCACTGCTGGGCCAGGCGTTCGAGGCCGACCGGCGTGGCATTGGGAATCGTGGCGGGATCAAAGGTTTGCACATCGTGATAGCTCACCTGCATCCCCAGCGCATCGGCGGCACGCGCGACACGCAGGCCGATGCGGCCAAGCCCGATGACGCCCAGCCGCGCACCGACACAGCTGCGTGGCGAAACGGCTGCTTTGCGATGCTCTGCCCAATCATCGGGGGGCAGCGGCTGTCGCAGCGGTTCGATGGGACGCATCGCGGTGAGCATCATGGAGATGACATACTCGGCGACGGCTTCGCTGTTCGCTTCGGGCGTATGCACTACCTGGATGCCCCGGGCCTTGCAGGTGTCCAGATCGATGTTGTCGAGCCCCACCCCGGCCCGTGCCACGACCCGGAGCATGGGGGCATGGTCGAGCAGCGCAGCATCCACGCGGGTGTAGGTGCGGATGATCAGGGCTTGGGTTTGGGCCAGACGCTCGGGGGTCGGCTGGGCCTGCAGCACGCAACAATGCTGCCCGAGCCAGCGGAGGGGCTCGGGCGAAATCGACTCGGTCACAAGCGCCAGTGGGCGGTCCATATGCAGATCGTAGCTCGCTTCGGACACCACCGATGTTGGGGATAACTCGTGTGACGGTGGGGATAATTCAAGTGATCTGAATTGCAGGACCGATGTGGGATCAGCAACGGGGGCCGTTTCGAAGCCGACACGACACCCATGACCCTCACTCGAACTGGTACTCGCACACGGAGGCTTCGCGATGAACAAGTCAGACCTGATCGAAGCAGTGGCTTCAGAGCTCGAAAGCTCGAAAGCCGAGGCAAGCAAGATGATCGAAGCAGTGATCAACGCGATCTCTGACGGTCTTAAAACCGAAGAAAAGGTCGCGATCAGCGGCTTTGGTACTTTTACCAAAAAGCACCGCTCAGCCCGTGTCGGGATGAACCCCGCAACCAAAGAGCCAATCAAGATCGGCGAGAGCACCACCTGCTCGTTCAAGCCCTCACAGCACCTCAAAGACGCGTTGCATGAGCCAAAAATGATGATGGCGACGCACTAAAGCGTCCTGCGATCTCAGAATGATTCGTACAATCCGAAACACACCCTGCGCCTCGCTGGGTGTGTTTTTGTCTGATCGCACCCAAACACAGCACAAATAGACAAAGTGTCTAAAGACCGATAATCAGCATATATTGCGCATTTGGTACTCGAATGTTGACATCGTGGGATGCTCTGCAATTCTGCATATTCACGATCAAACTCAGGAGAACACTGATGTCTGAAAACCCCCGGCCGATCCGCGTTTTGCTTGCATTGCTGACCTGCACATTCTTATCGAGCGTTTGCTTTGGCCAGGCGCTGCCAGCCGCGCATCACTCGCACAAGGTGGGGGGCTGGGAACTCAACGAGCTCAAGGACACGACCGGGGCGGTCATGGGGTTTTGGGCGATCCCGCGGGCCCAGTTGAGCGTGGGCACCATCCGGCGGATGTGGTTTGAAGCGCTGCCCAACGACGAGTGGGCCGTCTGGGCCTACGAGCCGGTGCAGGCACCGGGTATTGCCCAAGATTTGTACAACAGCGGAATGAGCATGGCATCGCTTGAGTTCTTCCGTGCTCGGGAGCGAAAAGCCCACTCGACATTGACCGATCAGGATGTGGATGGGGGCGTGCAAGGTCTTGTCGAAAAAGGGTTTATTGTGGGTGACCCGCTGACCGAAACGGTTGGTGCGCTCAGCGACCCGACCCCGATGGTGAACTTGCTCGCCGAGGTAAGCTATCCGATCGCGCCGGGGATGACCGAGCTGCTCGTGAGTGGGACGGCGGGCACGGTTTCCAACATGAACGGGGCCACCAAGCAACTGTTGAACTGCCTGCGTTCGACGATGACATCGTCCTGCGGCGAATGCGTCTGCGTTGAAACCCAGTCCCCGCCGTCATATACGCCGTGGACAGTCACAGAGACGGACGCGCCAGACGGACGGACTCGATGTGATTACACCCGGGTTGTGACCTACTACTACTGGCAAACAGGCAAATACCCTGATGATTGTACGGATTGTACTGTCGGAACGGACACGGATCCGGCGACTTATACTGAAACCGAAGAGCACACGGACATGTGGCTCGATGTTGAAGGGTGTCCGCCGGAACCGGTATTGTTCTAGTCCGATTGAGCTGTGATGCTCCCTCGGGCAATCCGAGGAATGTCGCATGCGAATCTTGACGATCGTGCTTCTTCTGCTCGCTGGCGGGTTTGCGCTCTGGGGCCAAGCGTATCTGGTTGGCCAACCGGCGCTTTACCAGTCTGTACACGCGATGGGCTACCGGGCTGGGCAGATTCTGCCGCGCGGTCACGATGACGGATCGAAGCTGATGCGTGACCAATCGGTGCGTCTTGCGGTGGGTCTGGGCGAGCGGGCCACGGGACCGGTCTTGAGCCATCCCGAACGACCGCCGGCAAGCAAGCGTGAGGCGCTGCAAGCGCGCGAGGCGGCGGGGACGATGCTGGGCCGGTTGAGCGAACGCATCTGGATGAGTGTTGTTGTGATGGGCTGCGTCATCGGTGCACTGCTCGCGGCTTGGCGATCGCGCCGATGGTCGATCGAGGACCATGGCGATGGGCCGGTCGATCGCGAGCTGATCCGGCGGCGTCTGGTGCGCGCGTGCCTGATGGTGCTGCCGGTGGGGCTGCTGATCGGGCCGGCGTTCATGATGGTGCGGGTGTTCTGGACGGGTGTGGACGATGCCTTTATCGCGCGCTCCACCGTTGTTGGCGCGGGCTCGGACAGCGTCTTCGTTATGGGTGACACGACCTTGTCGATGAACACGCCCGAGCTTGTCATGCTGTATCTCGCGGTCATCATGACCGCGCTGCCCACGATGTTTGTGATCGCGATGCTCGCGATGGGCGACACCGGCACGATCCGTGCCCTGTGGTCACGCTCTCGGTTGACCGCACCGGCACGCGGGCTCGTCGGGTTGTCCGCGGTTCAGGATCGTTTCAATAGTAAGAGTCTGATGAGCGTGACCGTGATGTGCTACCTGATGCTGGTGGTCGTGCTTTGGAGCGCCCCATGGTCAACGACCTTGGCGCGGGCGTTCTGGGGCTAGGGCGAGCTCTGTGGTGCTTGAGTTCTGAGCACAAGCTCTCGGGTTCCGGTTCGAGAACTGGGTTCGGGTTCGAGATCCAACGGAAATGTTAATCTTTGGGCTCTGAGAACGCCCGCTGCGCGAGGTCGATGGCGGCCCCCAGTGCGGCGGCTTTGTTGACCGTCTCTTTGAACTCGAGTTCGGGCACCGAGTCGGCAACGATCCCACCCGCGGCCTGGATGTGGTATTCCCACGCGCCCTCGGGGTTGGTTTGGTCGAATCGGTCGACCGGCACCACCATGGTGCGCAGCGCCAACGCGATGTCCATTTGTTTGTCGAGCGAGACCCAGCCCAGCCCGCCGCCGTAGGGCCCGCGCCGGACTTTCTCAAGCTCATCGATGATCTGCATGGCGCGGACCTTGGGCGCCCCGCTGATGGTGCCCACGGGCAGCGCGGCGCGGAGCGCATCCCAGCAGTCAAGGCCGGCGCGGATCGTGCCGGTGACGGTCGAGGAGATGTGCATGACATGCGAGTATCGCTCGATGTGCATCAGGCTGCTTAGCTCGATGCTGCCGGGCTTAGCGACGATGCCCACATCGTTGCGTCCGAGATCGACGAGCATGGCGTGCTCGCTGATCTCTTTGGGATCACTCAAGAGATCCTGCTCCATGTGCAGGTCGTCCTCGGGCGTGCGTCCTCGCCGGCGGGTGCCAGCGAGCGGCCGGTTGGTCACGATGGCTCGGCCGTGCTCGTCGTTGCGGACGCGGCAGAGGATCTCGGGGCTCGATGCGACCAAGATGCACCCGCCGGTCTGCATGTAGACCATGTATGGCGACGGGTTGACGGCCCGCAGCGCGCGGTACACATCGAAGGGGTCGGCGTTGGCGCGGCGTTCGAACCGGTGCCCGAGCACCACCTGAAAAATATCGCCGGCTTCGATGTACTGCTTGGCACGCTCGATCATCGTGGCGTGCTCGTTGCGGGTCGTGTTGCAGGGCATCGCGTCGTTGCGCTGGGGCATGTGGCTGGGCACCCGCCCCAGCGGGAGCGGCTTGGAGTGCTCTTGCACACGCGACGCCAGCGCATCGAGTGCTTCGCGCGCCTGGTCGTAGCGCGCTGATGCATCGTCATCGGGCTCGATGCGCACCAGCTTGATCAGGTGCACGAGCTTGTCCACATGATCGAAGATCACCAGCTCGTCGTAGAACCCGAAGCTGATCTCGGGCAGGTCACGATCGTCGCGGGGCGCGTGCTCGAAGCCGAGTTTCTTGGGCTCTGCGTATCGGACCGAGTCGTAGGCGCTGTAGCCGAACCAGCCGCCGAGCACGCAGTCGGGGAGCAACCCGCGGTCTTTGGCGGTCTTGGGGATGTGCAGCGACCAGTTTTCACTCAGCTCGCGCAGCGTCGCGAGCGGGTCGCGAGAATCGATGGTTTCGCTGCTGGATTGCTCATGGCGCTGTATCGTCACACGCTGCTGGCGCGCGGTGAACTCGATCACCGGGTGGGCACCGAGCATCGAATAGCGTCCCTGCTGATCACCGTTCTCGACCGATTCGAGCAGGAACGAGGGCGCGGTCCGCTGATCGCGCGAGACCAGGCGTCGATAGGCGAGCACGGGGGTGAGCTGGTCGCCGAGCACCCGGATCGACAGCGGCACCACGACACACGCGCTCTGGGGCGCATCGGCGCGGGCCTGAGAGACGGCTTGGACGAACTCGCTGCGATCGCTGCTGGGCATGGTGCCAAGTCTATGCGTGGCAGCGGGGGAACATGCCAAGAACATGCGGGGCATGAGGGCCGTACCATGCTGTATGAACCCATACCCCAAGCGTGCGGTTGTTGCTCTGATGTTGTTGGCGATGTGCGGCCCATGCGCCGCGCAGGTCGGTTCCGGCGAGCCGGTGGTCCCGTCGCCGCAGGGCGCTGAGCAAGAAGGTGACGAGAAGATCAGCGGCTCGCTGCCCGATCTCTTTGCCCGCATGGGCGAGGTGGAGGTGACGCGCCGCGCCGGTCTCAAAGCCGCGCTGCTCCGCCAGGCGCAGCAGACGCTGGACTTTGTGGTGGTGGTCGATGATGCGCAGAGCTACTTATATGCGATCAGCCAGTGGGAGGGGCTCGTGCGGTTCCCCGTGCTCTGGGACGACGGGAGTGTTCGCGCTCGCGAGGATATCGCCCGCTTTGTGCGCGCCTACAAGCCCGAGCAGGTGCTGTTGATGCAAGACGACGGCGAGTGGACCTGGTCACGCGAACGCCCCGAGCGGCAGAAGCTGATCGAGGAAGCGCTGAGCAAGGCGCTCGATGAGAACACGGACGATTGGCGTCAGACACTCTCGGGGCTGAACGCGCAGGGGATCGTTAGCCCGGGTGTGGTGCTGACCGATGCGGGCGATGAGGCGTGGGCGGGCGCGTTGGCGCTGGCGGCGGGGAGATTCCAGCCCATCGGGTTCCTCGAAAGCCCGGCGTCGATCTACCAGCCGCTGGAGGCCGAGGCGGGCGATCGGATCGAACGAGCCGCCGAGCATCTCGCAGCGATCACCGGTCGATCCTGGAACGCGCTGGGCGACGAGATCGACGCGGTCACACTCGCGATGAACACGGGAACGCAGATCAAATCCGGGCCGGGCGATCGGGATCGGATCGCGACGAGCGATCGCATCGGGCGCACGGAGCGCAACGGCGCGGGCGAGCGTTGGGCGTGGTGCGGGCAGCTGATTGGCGATGAGGCCGCGAGCGTGTACCGGGCGATGTGCGGGTTGTTCTTGGAGATCGATCAGGCGTTCATCTGGGACGGCTACGGCGACGGGCCCGGCTGGTCGGACTACGACGGGACCAAGGCCGGCGAGCTGCTCGAGCTGGCGGGCATGAAGCCCGAGGTCCACGACACGCCTAAGAACGAGATCAACTATTGGTACCAACGCATGATCCGCCCGATCGGCAGCGCCGATGCCAAGGCCGGGTCGGCGCTGCTGATGATGATGAACTCCAAGGGCGCCGCGCGCAAGTTCGATCTCGATGGCGGGGTCGCGGAGGAGGGGCGAGCGGGCGATGTGCCGATCTTGCAGGTCCCCGGCGTGCTGCACCTCGTGCATTCGTTCTCGCTCCAGCAGCCGTTCCAGCCCAAGAGCGTCGGTGGGCGCTTGCTCGATCGCGGGATATATGCCTACGCGGGCTCGGTCGATGAGCCGTTTCTCAGCGGGTTCGTGCCCACGCCGGAGGTCGCGCGGCGCTTGGCCACCGGGGTTGCGTTCGGGACGGCGGTTCGCTGGCGATCCCAGGACATCCCCCGGGCGGTGCAGGGCCTCAACCCGAGCAACGCCTGGAAGATCGCGGTCCTTGGCGACCCGCTGATCACGCTGGGTGGGGCGGGGCGGCGCGTGGACGCCGAGCTGACCCTCGATTCGTTGATCGATGTGGACGAGCGTGTCAAGACCGATCTCAAGGACGGCGACTACGCCAACGCGATGCGCGGCCTGGTCATGCTCGGCAGGGACGACGACGCATCGCGGCTGGCGTTGGCGCTGATCAAAGACAAGCCCGAGTCATTTGACCCGCAAGCCGCCATGAGCGCGATGCCCGCCCTGCATCGCACCGGGGAGTTTGAGGCCATGGTCGATTGCTTCGAGCACATGGACAACGCCGGGCGAGACAACGCGTTGATGCGTGATCTGCTCTGGACCGCCTCGCCCTATCTGTTCGCGCGCGGCAGCCAGAACCCGGGGCTCGAAGCCCGGGTGCAAGCGTTGCTGCGGGCCTCGCTGCGTGAGGGCCAGGAAATCAACGACGCCGAACGCCTCGCGATGCAGCTGCGATCGCAGTCGATGTCCGCGGCGCTGGGCGTGCTTGAATCGCTGCGTGCGGGGATGAGTGAGGGCCAGCAGCGCATGCTCGATCGGGCGATCGAGCGTGTGAAGCGGTAGGACTGTGCTCAAAGAGAGTAAAAAAACACCCCGAGCTGCTCGGGGTGTTTTCATGTATGTGGTGTGATCCTGATTAGCTGCGTTCGACCAGCTCGGCGAGCAGGCGGGCGCCGAAGCCGGTGGGGCCGGCGATCATGAAGGGGCTGTCCTTGTCGCTGGCGTGGGTGCCGGCGATGTCGATGTGGGCCCACTTGATGCCGTCTTGGACAAAGTGTGACAAGAACGCAGCGCCCTGGATCGGGTGGGCTTCGCGGACGGGCGCGGAGTTGAGGATGTCGGCGATGGGCGATTTCATCATCGCGTTGTACTGCGGGTCGTGGGGGAGGCGCCAGACGCGCTCGCCGGTGGTGTTGCCCGCGGCTTCGACCTTCTCACGCAGCGCGTCGTCATCGCACCACATGCCGGCGAAGACCTTGCCCAGAGCGACGACCACGCCACCGGTAAGGGTGGCCATGTCGACGATGTACTCGGGGTTCTCCTTGTCGCAGGCCCAGCAGAGCCCGTCGGCGAGGACGAGTCGGCCCTCGGCGTCGGTGTTGGTGATCTCGACGGTGGTGCCGTTGCGGAACTCGAGCACATCGTCTGGTCGGTAGGCCTCGTCGCTGATCGAGTTCTCGGCGGTAACGAGCAGCGCAACCACGGGTCGGTTGGGCTTGATGACATTGGCGATGATGTGCATCGCGCCGAAGACGCCGCAGCCGCCGTCTTTGTCGCGCTTCATGCCGCGCATGCCGCCGCCGACTTTGATGGAGAGCCCGCCGCTGTCATAGCTCATGGTCTTGCCCACGAAGACGATGGGCTTCTTGGACTTGCCGCGGTCGGGTGTGTACTCGATGCGGATCATGCAGGGCTTGTTTTCCGAGGCCTTGCCGACATTGATGTGCCCGACGAGCTTCTCGTCTTCGAGCTTCTTGCCGCTGAAGACGCTGACGCTGAGGTTCTTGCTCTTGCGTGCCATCTTCTTGGCTTCGTTGGCGATCCACATGGGCGTGGCGATGTTGGGCGGGGTCTGCGAGAGCGTGCGTGCGATGTTGGTGCCCTCGGCGAACCCGAGCCCGCGCTCCACGCCGTCGAGGAATGCTTTGCAGCACCCCTGGACGGTGAGCTTGATCTTTGGGGTGATGGTTGTCTTGGTGCCCCGCAGGTCGTCGTAGCGCCACGAGAGCATGCCCAGGCCTTCGCCAATCATGGTTCCGGTGGCGAACTCGCCGACGCTGTCTGCTTTCTTGAGCTTGCTCAGCGCGGGGCAGATGTGGAAGTCGACATTGGTTGCCTTGGCCTTGGCGATCGCGCGGCCTGCCGCGCCCGCGACGGTGCGCAGGGCGCCGGGCTTGAAGCCGTCGCGTTCGCCCAGCCCGATGAGCAGTGCCCGCTCGTAGCCGTTGCTGTCATGGACCTCGACGACGCAGCCCAGATCACCTGTCGCGTCGGCGCGTTTGGCGGCTTTGGCGATCGAGCCGTCGTTGTCAATCGCCTTGGTCTCGGTGCTGAGCCCCTCGCCGCTGAAGTGGGCGACGACGAGGATGCTTGCTTTCCCGCGTGTGGCGGTTTTGATTGATTCGAACATCGGTCTCTCCAAGTGAGATGCGAGGCCGGGCGCGGGGGCGAGCCGGGCGCAATCGCATCAGTTTTCGTTTGAACTCACACTGCGATCAGATTTTTTCACATTGAATGCGATATCTGAACAGTCGGGATGGCGCTCGCCCGCCCGCAACAGCTTATGAGCGCGTCGCGCGGCTTTCAATCAATGACTTGGTTTCGCCCACGAGATAGAAGCTCCCGGTGACCAGGATCAGGTCTTGGCCGTGGTCGCAGGCCGCGGCGGCGGCGTTGATCGCGGCGCGCACATCGGGAGCGGACTCGCACATCATTGCGTTCCTGGCAGCGCACCGGGCACGCAGATCTTCGGGGTCCATGGCCCGGGGGTTGCCCGTGGCCCGGGTGAAGATGACCTTGTCAGCACCGGTGCCCAGCGCCTCGATCATGCCGTCGATGTCCTTGTCGCTTGCGCAGCCAAAGACCACAATGAGCGAGTCATAATCGAGGTGGGCGGCGGTCGCCTGGAGCACGCTGCGCACGCTGTCGGGGGTGTGGGCACCGTCGACATAGATGCGCGGGCGTTCGAGCACCTGCTCGAGTCTGCCGCGCCGCTCGATCTGGATGAGCCCGGCGCTCACGCCGCGCTCGGGCAGGTCGTAGCCCAGCGTGCGGAGTCTTGAGAGGATCGCGAGCACCAGCCCGCAGTTGTGCGCCTGGTGCATGCCAAGCAGCGGCACGGTGACATGCTCGAATCCGCTCTCGTCCTCGCCGACACAGATCAGGGTGCTCGGGCCGCCGCGGATGCCCGACTGGAACCGCTCGGTATAAATGATCTCCTGGCCCAGCACATGCAGCAATGCGCCGATGTCCATAGCACTCTGGCGGAAGACCTCGATCACCCGCTCGTCCTGAGGCACCGAGATCACGAATGCGTTGGGCTTCATGATCCCGGCTTTTTCCTTGGCGATCAGTTCGAGGGTATCACCCAGAATCTGGGTGTGCTCGAGCTGGATGCTCGCCAAGCCAACGATGCTCGGGTTCACGATGTTGGTGCAGTCCAGCCGCCCGCCCAGCCCGGTCTCCAGGATCACCATATCAACGGCCTGCTGCGCAAACTCGAGCAGCGCCAGCGCGGTGAGCAGCTCGAAATAGGTCGCTTTGCCGTGCTCTTTCTCGACGCTCGCGGCGGCGTTGCGGCACGCGGCGAGCGCCTGGTCGAACTGGGGCTCGGTGATCGGCACCCCGCCCACCCGTACGCGCTCGCGCACATCGATCAGGTGCGGGCTGGTGAACACCCCGGTGGTGTAGCCGCAGCCCTGCAGCGCGCCCTCGAGCATGTTGCATGCCGAGCCCTTGCCCTTTGAACCGGCGATATGGATGATCTCGAGCCCGTTCTGCGGGTCGCCCAGCTCGCGCATGATCGCCCGCATGCGATCGAGCTTCCAGACTTCCGAGCTGACCTTGTCGGGGCGGACGCGTTCGATGTTCACCGTTGAGTTGAGGAACGCGATCGCGGCGTCGTGATTCACGAACGGGCCGCTGCCGCGCGATGCGGCGCGCTTGCGCGGTTTGCCCTCGTTGGTCGGATCTGCAGGCGCAGTCATGCGACGATGGTAGCCCAAGCGGAGAAAAACACAAGTGCTTTCCCAAGAGACTCGCCACGCTATTCAGATATTTCTCGTTCTACGAACACGCGGCGGTCATCAACGCCTTCATTTCCGCAACCGCCGCGCGCAAACCCACGAACACCGAACGGCACACGATCGAGTGACCGATGTGCAGCTCGTCGATGCCCGCCAGCGCCGCGATGGGCTGGACATTGTGATAGTTGAGCGCGTGCCCGGCGTTGAATCGCATGCCCGAGCGGCTGATCTCGGTGCCCGCGTCGCGCACCAGCGCGAGCTGTTCGATGAGCTTGCTGTGGCGCATATCACCCCCGCAGCACGCGAAGGCGCTGGCGTAGGGGCCTGTGTGCACCTCACAGACATCAAAGCCGACCTCGGCGCACGCCTCGACCTGCTCGATGCTCGGGTCGATGAACGCGCTGACGATCATGCCGCCGTCCTTGAGCCGCTTGACCACCTCGCGCATCCGGCCGAGTTGCCCCGCGACATCCAGCCCGCCCTCGGTCGTGACCTCCTCGCGACCCTCAGGAACCAGCATCGAGGTGTGCGGCTGGGTGGTGCACGCGATGGCGATCATCTCGTCGGTCGCGGCCATCTCCAGATTGAGCTTGACGCGCACCAGGCGCCGGAGCAGCTCGACATCGCGGTCGCAGATATGGCGGCGGTCCTCGCGGAGGTGCACCGTGATGCCGTCGGCCCCGCCCAGCTCGGCCTCGTGCGCGGCTCGCACCGGGTCGGGCTCGCTGCCGGTGTTCATAGGGTCGGGGATGCCCGGGTAACGGGCCTGACGGAGAGTCGCGACATGGTCGATGTTGACGCCGAGCTGGATCATGGAGTGATTGTAGGGGGAGAGGCAACGGGCAGTAGGCAGTGGGCAATAGGTATGGGGCAACAGGTAAGCGGCAATGAGCAAACGAAGGTGAATCGAAGTGGTCTGTTCTTAGTCCGACAAGATGAACATCGACCATGGACCCGTGAGGTAGAGTCGTTCTTCCTGCGACTGCGAAAGCTTCGGTACGCTCTTGTCTGGGTCGTAGATCAGCCCGGTCTCGGTGAAAATGGGTATCGATTGCATCCAGAATCGGACGGTACCGTCGTCTTCGAGTTGGGCATAGCTGACATGGAACAACCCGACCCACTCGTTGATCGTTTCTGCCTCGGTTTCGCCGGTGTCGATGAGACGCTGTGCGTGCGCCGAAAGGGCGGCGTCGCTCAGTCGTAGACGCAGGAACAGGTCGGCATCGGTCCACGCCAGCCAGAGCCCGATCGCACCCATCACCGGTGTTGCGAGCCACGCGAGCCATCGGCGGCGAGCGATGCTGGAGTATGAGTCTCGCTTTCGCACACGGACGAATGCCTCCAGTGCGGTCATGATGCACCAGAACGCCGCGAGCAGCAGCCCGGCGGGGATCAGCAGCCACCAGAGAAAGTCAACTTCGATGTGCGAGAAGGCATAGATCGAGCCGATCAGCCAGGCCAGTGAGAAGCCGGCGAGCAACGACCAGGGCCATGCACTCCTAATTCTGGTGTCGGGTGTCGTGGGGCTTGCCATGGTTGATGTACGGCCTGATAACGCATGGGTTCAATGCGCATCTGCCAATGTAGCAATCCGCTACAAATCGGGGAAACTCTTGTATGCAACGAACGCACCCAGAAAGAGAACGAGACCGACGATCCCGCCGATCAACGCTCCGAGTATCCCATAGGCAAACCAGCCGATGATCGCACCCAGCAATACGCCGATAATCGCGGCGGCCACGATTCCCAGCAGTGTGCCGAGGAAGGTACCAAGAAAAGTGCCGAGCAGCTGGGCCCAGAAGCTGTCTGAGTGCTGTGGCGACTCTGGCTGAGTCGGCGACGGGTTTGTCATTGTCCATCCTCATCGACCGCGTGGGCGAGCAATGCCTCGGGATCGACGATCTCCAGCGCCCGCTCGTTGGTTGCTTCGAGGACAACACCCGGGGCCCGATCGGCCTCGAACGCCTCCTGCCAACGCACGGCGCACAGGCACCAGCGATCGCCGGGCTGGAGCCCGGGGAAGCCCCACTCGGGGCGCGGGGTGCTCAGGTCGTTGCCGCGGGATTTGCTGAACGCGAGGAAGGAAGCCGTGACGACGCAACACACCGTGTGGCTGCCGGCGTCTTCGGGGCCGGTGTTGCAGCAGCCGTCGCGGTAGAACCCGGTCATCGGATCGGTCGAGCACGCAATGAGCGGGCCACCGAGCACATTGCGCTGCTTGGTTTCGTCGTGCTCTCTGGTTTGGGCGTTGGTGGCGATCATGTGTTGCTGCACCCGCAGGAGGATTGCTGGTTCTTGTTCGAGCAGCACGAGCCGCCGGATGCGGCAGGCTGGGTCATTCCCCACCCCTTTTTGTTCATGTACTCACGCATCTTCATGCCCAGCGCCCAGGCCATGAGCAGCACGAAGAGGATCGCCGCGATCTCTTTGACACCGAAGCTGCCTGCGTGGTTGTGCAGTTCGGCGGCGTCGGCGATCTGCACAAACTGGGTCAGGAACGCATCAAACAGAATCCCCGCGGCTAAGGCCACGGCCGCAATCACGCTCAGATAGATCACCAGCGCCCGCACGCCCAGGTCCTTGATCAGCCAGCTCATGGTCGCGACATTGGTCGCCGGGCCGGAGAGCAGCATCACCAGCGCCGCGCCCGGCGAGAGACCTGCGGCCACAAGCGACCACGCCAGCGGCGTTGAGCTGGTCGCGCAGATGTAGAGCGGGATGCCCACGAGCAGCATGATGAACTTGGGCATCAGCCCGCTGCCGACCTGCTCGCTGATCCACGACTCAGGGACAAACGCCCCGATCGCCGCGGCGAGCAGCAGCCCGAAGGTCAACCAGCCGACGAGATCGATGAGCATGGTGCCGAACCCGTGCTTGATGCCGACCCTGACCTTGTCCATCACGCCGCTGTTGTTTGTGGTGTCCGACGACCCGTCGCTGCTGCAGCAGGACTTGGCCGGCTCGGGGGCCTTGCCTGAACAGCACGACTTTGGTTCGGTTTCCGCTTTGGGTGTGCTGCTGCAGCAGGACTTGGTCTGGGCGACAACCTTGCCCGCATCATCGGCGTTGGTGATGTTCAGAGCGAACGCGCCGGGGTCGGATTCGAGTCCGGGCTTGGAATTCGTCTCCGAGCGGGGATGGGCATCGGGCTTGCCGGTCCAGTCGATCAGCAGCCCGGCGATGAGCCCGGTGATGACGGCGACGACCGGGCGGGTGAAGGCGTAGACCGGGCCGAAGAGTGCCCAGGTGATGGGGATCGACTCCTCACCCGTCTGGGGGGTCGAGATCGCGAAGGCGGCGCTGGCACCCTTGCTGGCGCCTTGTTTGCGAAGCCCCGCGGCCACGGGGATCACGCTGCATGAGCACAAAGGGAGCGGGATGCCGAGCATCGAGGCCTTGGCGATGGGCCAGAAGCCGCCGCCCGAGAGGTGCTTGAGCATCCATTCTCGCGGGACCAGGGCGTGCACCGCCCCGGCGATGGCAAAGCCCACGATGAGCCAGAGCGAGGACTCGACGAGGATCATCCAGAGTTCAGAGAAAAACGCTTGCATCAGTACATGAACTGTATGCAGCAGAGATTGATTCCAAGTTGATCCGCAAAGATCCGGGTGCTGCGGCGATTCAAGCAGAACGGCGGCGGCGCGTCGCAAGCAATCCCGAGAGACCCATCAGCATTGCCCCGCCCGGCGCGGGGGTGATGGTTGCTGTTTGAACCCCGCCAAAGACAATGGGGAGTAAGCGCTGGTTGAGGGTGGAGTCGGCGTCGAAGGACCTGCCGAGATTGAAGGTGTCCAGATCAAGCGATGTCGGGAGATCCGAGGGCAAGGGAGATATCCCGGAGAAGCCGATGCCCGCGACGAGATTCAGGCTGGTGTTGATGCCTCTGAAGCCCAGCGATCGATGGCCCTGGACACTGGTGCCCACCCAGATGGTGAACGAATCGAAAAACGCCGTGCTGTCGCCGAGTCTGATCGAGGCGTCGTCGCGATCGAAGCTGTAGCGTGCCATTCCCCCATCGATCAGGTCTGGCAGGGTGTCGGTGTCATAGATGAAAGTGAACTCGGCGGTGTCGGTGTCGTCGAGCCCCAGGAAGGGGAACTGATTGGCACCATCAAAGCCGGGACTGACCATCTCGATGCTGCAGGTGGCATGGAAGGTGAAGAGCTCGGCATGGGTGATTGAGCACGCGGATGCGAGCCCTGTCATGGCGAGAATGCGGGATGCGCGGAACTGAATCATGGGACGATGTCCTTTATTTGAACAAAGAATCAGCAGAATATAACATCACAACTGGGGATTGCAACCCAATTCTGTGGCGTAGAGAGGCCCGGGGGTGTATGGAAAATGAGGTGCCAACGGTCCGCGGGCGGCTCAGGTGACCCAGCCGGACATGGCGTAGTAGAGCGGGATGCCGAGGGTAATGTTGAACGGGAATGTGAGCCCCAGGGCCATGGGCAGGTAGAGGCCCTCGTTGGCTTCGGGGATGGCGAGCTTCATGGCCGCGGGCACGGCGATGTAGGACGCGCTAGCGCAGAGGATTAGGAAGAGGAAGCTGTCGGCATGGTTCATGCCCAGCATGGCCACGCACGCGAGCCCAAGAAACGAGTTGAGCAGCGGGATCACGATGCTGATGACCACGGCCATGCGCTTTGAGCCGGTGAGCGTGCGCAGCTGCTTGCTGGCGGTGAGCCCGGAATCGAGCAGGAAGAGCACGAGCACGCCGTCGAAGATGTCCTTGCTGAAGGGCTCGAGCGATTGCCAGCCGGCCTGCCCAGTGAGCGCACCGATGGTGATCGAGCCGAGCAGCAGGAACACCGGGCCCGAGACGGCGGCCTCGTGGAGCAGGTGCATGAGTTCGCTGCGGCGCGAGGTGAAGAGCGCCCGGGCCGACGAGCCCTCGCTCATGGCGCGATAGAGCATCACGCCCGTCACGATCGCGGGGGCCTCCATCAGTGCCAGCGCGGCCACCAGGTGCCCGCCGAACTCGATGTGCTGGACTTCGAGAAACTTCTGGGCCGTGATGAAGGTCACGACCGAAACCGAGCCATAGGCACCGGCGGTGGCGCAGGCATCGGCGACGCTGAACTTGGCCATCCGCAGGATCGGCGCGACATAGAGCGGGATGACCGCCGAGAGGGCCATCGCGACGATCAGCGGCCCCAATGTCTCCCAGCTCAGCCCGGCGCTGCGCAGTGCCACGCCGCCCTTGAAGCCGATCGCCCAGAGCAGATACAGCGCAAACAAGCGGGAGAGCTCTTTGGGGATGTTGAGGTCCGAGCGGACCAGCGTGGCCAGCATGCCCAAGAAGAAGAAGAGGATCGGCGGGCTGAGCAGGTTGTTGATGAGTGGAGATGGGTCCATGCCGGGTCTCGGGCTCCTGGTCTGATTGGCGAGTATAACCAGACCGGGCAATCGCGTGTGGGCCATGCCCGCCTGCTTTCTTGGCACCCGGCGGTGCGTCTGGCGGCTGCCGCTGTCGAATTGCTGATCTACAATGACTTTGTCAACCGAATCCAAGCCGATGATGGCCGAGCATGCGACCGAGCACGCCACATCGCACGCCTGAGGACGCCGATATGCCCTACACCCTGACACCCGATACAGGGATCGACCCCGATTCCGACAACATCAACTACATCAAGGACCATGTCGATACCGGCGATCGATGGGTCCTCAACTTCGGGCCACAGCACCCAGCCACGCACACCACGCTGCGCCTGGTGCTCGAGCTCGACGGCGAGCGGATCGCGCGCTGCACGCCCCATATCGGCTACCTGCACTCGGGCTTCGAGAAGCTCGGCGAGCACCTCGACTACAACCAGTATGTGACCATCGTGTCGCGCATGAACTACCTGAGCCCGATCAGCAACGATATCTGCTGGCACGACTGCGTCGAGAAACTCTTCGGCATCGAGATCACCCCCCGATGCAAGGTGCTCCGCACCATCATGGCCGAGATGGGTCGCATCCAGGACCACCTGCTGTGCGTGGGCGCGGCCGGGCTGGACCTGGGCGCGTTCACGGGCTTCCTGTACGCCTTCAACCCGCGTGAGAAGATCTACGACATCGTTGATTACATCTCGGGCCAGCGCTTCCACCCCGACTGGACCCGCGTGGGCGGCATCATGAAGGAGATCCCCGACGAGGAGGTCTTCAAACGCATGGTCAAGAACTTCCTGCACGCCGATCTCGAGCAGGCCATCGAAGACCTGTGCAATCTGGTCGAGCGCAACCGTATCTTCATCGACCGCACCCAGGGCATCGGCTATCTCTCGCATGACGAGGCGATCGCGTACTCGGTCACCGGCCCGATTGCCCGGGCCTCGGGCGTGCGCCGTGATATCCGCAAGGACGAGCCCTATCTGTGCTACGCCGACAACTGGGACGGCGAGGGTGCCGAGGCCGTCAAGTTCAGCGTGCCCATCGCCCACGAGGGCGATGTCTACTCACGCTTCCTGGTGCGGATCGAAGAGATCAAGCAGTCGATCAAGATCATCGACCAGCTTATCGACAACATCCCCCAGGGCCCGGTGGATGTCTATGTCGATGAGAAGATGACCAAGCCGCCCAAAGAAGAGGTCTACGGCTCGATCGAGGGGCTGATCCAGCACTTCGAGCTGATCATGACCAACCGCGGCTGGGACGCGCCCGTCGCCGAGGCGTACAAGGCCCACGAAACCGCCAACGGCGAGCTGGGTTACTACATCGTCGCCGACGGCGGCAAGGTCCCCTGGCGCGTCAAGACCCGCCCGCCGAGCTTCCTGAACTACGCGCTGATGCCAAAGATGATCGAGGGCCACATGCTCGCGGATATTGTCGCGGTGATGGGGTCGATCAATGTGGTGGCGGCTGAGTTGGATCGGTGAGTCGCGAGGCAAAGATCACGATCGCTTCGAGCAGGATCGCAGTGATTGCCTTCGCACTGATATCTACCAGTCTGGTGAGCTGCCAAGTTTTCAACTCGGCGCTCAAGACTGAACGCACGGTGACGATCACTAACGCGACCGATCGCACGGTGAATGTGCACTACACCCAATCATGGGATAACACTTGGCATACCTCCGCCGGCTCATCAAGGTCTGTGGCAGCGTGCGAAAGCACGGCGTACCGCTTCCAGCAGGGCGATTCGATTTCGGTGGGGCGGATCGTGCCTGAAGATCAGGTAATGAACGCACAGCAAGCCATCGCGTACGAACGATCGCAGGACTCGATCGAACTGGACCGGGAAACGGCCCTTCGGGTGTTGATGGATGAACAAAGCGGCGAACTCAAGCTTGAGCCCGAACCGAAGGAGAAGCCATGAACAATCGAACCCTGTCGGGCTGCTCGCTCGTCGGCCTTATGCTCCTGAGCACGCTCATGCTCGGCTGCGCCCTCAACCCCACCTACACCGTCCGCGTCGACAACGAGACCAATCGCCCGTTGCGGGCGGCGATTGAGCGGCGGCCGACGATTAATGAGGTCATTACGGTCGAATCGGGCAAGGTCGGGGCCAACAGCAGCCGCGTGTTTGGGCCGGCGGAGGGCAAGCCGCTGGAGCGGGTGTACATCGTGATCGGCGATCGGACCGATCTGCACGCGATGCCCGAATCGGTGGAGCTGCGCCGGGGCGAGTGGATCATCACAATCGATGCGGGTTCGATGACCAGCTGGGGCACCTACGAGCTTGATGTGCGCAAGGCCGACGAGCCGCTGGTTGACGAGGGCAAGGGCGAGAGCAAGGGCGAAGGCGAGAAGTAGGCCCGAGCGGGTATGATGCCCGTATGAACACCGCCATTCAATGTATAATTTCCGTCCTCACCGTCTGCGGTGCCATCGCCAGCGGTGCCCACGCGAAGGTCTACCGTGTGTACTACCTGGGCGGGCAGTCCAACATGGACGGCTACGGGCAGACCAAGGACCTGAGCGCTGAGCAGCGCGAGCCGGTCGGTGGATGCATGATCTATCGTGGCGCTGTTCAGGGGTTTGGCGATGAGCCGCGCGGTCTGGGGGTCTGGGCAACGCTCACCCCGGGCTTTGGGGTCGGCTACGCGT
The DNA here is from genome assembly GCA_965283805.1 of Phycisphaerales bacterium UBA1924. GTDB lineage: Bacteria > Planctomycetota > Phycisphaerae > Phycisphaerales > UBA1924 > UBA1924. The sequence continues at coordinate 2,260,189 of CBDIPV010000001.1, forward strand.
CCGACGGCTCAACCAATCGCCTGAGCAACCGCTTCGGGCCCGAGTTGACCTTCGGGGCCATGATGCGGCAGTTGCATCCGGAGTCAAACATCGCCATCATCAAGTATTCACGGGGCGGGTCGTCGATCATGCTCGAAACCGGCGGGGCGACATGGGATGTTGATGACCGGCGCGAGCACAACGGGCAGATCGGGATCAATCAGTTCGACCATGCGCTCAAGACCATCGACATAGCGATGTCCGTGCGCGACATCGACGGCGACGGCGAGGACGACACGCTGATCCCCGCCGGGATCGTGTGGATGCAGGGCGAGAGCGACGGGAACAACGAGCAGGCCGCCGACGCATACGAGCGGAACCTGAGCGAGCTGATGGATCTGCTGCGGGCGGCGCTTCGGGTCGATGAGCTGCCGGTGGTGATCGGGCAGATCAGCGATTCGGGTCTCAAGGACGGCGGGCAGCCGGTCTGGCGCTGGGGCGATCGGATCCGGGCCGCCCAGCGGGCGTACTGCGAGAAGGACCCCAACGCGGCGCTGGTGACCAGCACGGACGGCTATGGCTACAGCGACCGGGCCCACTACGACTCGGCCGGCTATCTCGACATGGGCGAGCAGTTCGCCAAGGCGATGCACGCGCTGGAGACGGGCCAATCGGACGATTGAGGGCGTGATGATCGCGGGGCGCGGCGCTATCATGGCTGGCAGACCTGTATTTCTGGAAAAAGGGACCCCGATGGCCTGGATCACCAAAGACTCCGCGAACACCAAGATCGAGCTGCGCGACGAGCCGTACCTGACGGCGGAGATGGAGAAGCAGATCCGCGAGGTGTATGTGCCGCGCTACGAGAAGCCCAAGGGGGCGCTCTTCCCGGCGCTGCACATGATCCAGCACACCTACGGGTGGGTCCCGCCGCAGGCGATGAAAGAGATCGCCAAGGTGCTCGACATCGCGCCGTCCGAGGTGCTCGATACCGTGAGCTTCTATGAAGAGTACTGGGAGCACCCCAAGGGCGAGCACCTGATCTCGGTCTGCCGCTCGATCGCCTGCGAGTTCTGCGAGGCGACGGCCTGCACCGAAGCAGTAAAAGCCAAGCTGGGCATCGATGTGGGTCAGACCACCGACGACGGCAAGTTCACGCTCGTCGAGCTTGAGTGCCTCGGCTCATGCGGCACCGCCCCCGTGGCGCTGGTCGATGACGACCTGCACGAGAACCTGACGCCCGATCGCCTCTGCGGCCTGATCGATCAGGTGCAGAATGGAACCTACAAGCATGGCGGCAGTGGTGCGGTGAAGGAAGACCTCTAAGGACCTACTGATTGCATATCCGGGTGCCACGACTCGCCCGCAGGGCGCAGTCGTGTCTTCTGGTGTTGTCAGCAGCACTACTGCGCGTCTTCGACGCGAGTCGTGACACCCTGCATTCCACCAAGCTCATCCTCATCCGCCGGCAGCTCGGCAATGACCCGGATCGCGGTCAGCAGCTCTTCTGGGCGCTGCGTGCCGATGGTGCGTTTCTTGTCGTTGTCGAGCATGATGATGACGAACTGCTCGCCGTGGATGTTCATGGCGTGCCCATGTTTGCGCGTCCATTTGTAGCCCCAGCCGCCCAGATCGCCCATGGGGTTGAGCTTCTGTTGCTTGGCGTGCCTGATGGTGCGCAGGTCGAATTTCCAGCCGGGGAAGGGCGGGAACCAGACACGGAGGGTGTGGTCGACGATCCGGGTGCGCAGGCGGAAGCTCAGGATCAGCGCAGGAACCACGATCACGCAGATGACCCAGACGATGATGATCTCTGTGCGTCCTTGGCCGGTGGCCTTGGCGGCGAAGGCACCGAGAATTATTGTAAGGATCATCGATTCGCACGCGATGATGGCGGTGATGAACCGGTTCCGCCAGGCGTGCTGGGTCTCGTCGTAGGTGATGTCGCGCGGATCGGCCATGCACAAGGGTATTGGGAAAGCGTCACTTCATCTTTGCACAAACAGCGTGACGGTGACACTCGATGGTGTGGTCGTTGACCATGCCGATGGCCTGCATCATGGCGTACATGGTTGTGGGGCCGACGAATCGGAACCCGCGGGCTTTGAGTGCTTTGCTCAGCGCCTTGGAGGTCTCGGTCTGGTCGGGCAGGTCTTTGAGGGCGCGGCGGCGGTTGACGATCGGCGTGTTGTCAACCATGGACCAGACCAGTTCCGAGAGCGTGGTGCCGTCCTTGTGAAGCTGGAGCGTGGCTTTGGCGTTGTTGATGGTGGATTCGATCTTGAGGCGGTTGCGGACGATCGAGGGGTCTTGCATGAGCCGCTCAAAGTCGCGCTTGGTGAAACGGGCGACCTTGGCGGGGTCGAAACCCATGTACAGCCGGCGATACCCGGCTCGCTTGTTGAGGATGGTCTCCCAGCTCAGCCCGGCCTGCGCCCCCTCGAGCGTGAGCATCTCGAACACATGGTGCTCATCGCGGCTGGGCACACCCCATTCGGTGTCGTGGTATTCGATCTCAGATGGCGACCGGGCCCAGGCGCAGCGGCATGGATCGGCTTTGGGAGTGTCGGGCATGGTGTCGCTCGCGTATGATCGGGGGTGAGCAAGAACGACAAGGATATCTCGATTTCAAGGGCCGTGGGCCAGTTCTTTGGGCACCTGTGGGGCGCGAGCACCAAGCCGGTGGACAACGCCCAGCGTGAGGTCCTGCGCAACGAGACGCAGGAGGCCCAGGGCGAGATCGACGGCAAGAAGGTCGTGCTGCGGCGCACGACCATCGAAGAGGTTGAGATTCAGGAAGACCGATCGAGCTGATCAGGCGGCCCGGTTCGACTGGTTGATCGGGGGTTGCTCGTCTTCGAGGTGCTGCTGGCGCTCCAGCTCAATCACCGACCATTTGACCAGATCGCGCACCGTGATGATCCCGACACAGTGCTTGCGGACATCGACCACGGGTAAACACGAGATTTTGTGGTCCAGCATCACCCGAGCCGCGGCTCGAAGCGAGGTGTGTGCCCGCACCGCGACGAGCTGCCGCGTCATGATCTGGTGGGCGCGTCGCTTAAGGCAGTTGGTATCGCTGGTGCGTTCGCCGGGCTTGCCGATGAACGGCGAGAGGTTTTTGAGCAAATCACGATCCGAGATCACCCCGGCGCACGCGCCGTCATCGCCCACCACGATCAGGTGGTGATAGCGGTTCTGATCGAAGACCGCCTTGATCGTCTCGACCGAGTCGTCCATCGAGACGGTCCCGACCGGGGTGGACATGATGTTCTGTACGATCAGCGTGGGCACGGGTCTCTCCTGCGTGTACATTTCGAATCGGCACATCGGCAATCGACCTAGACTGGTTTATGGGAACACACGATCGCGATGGTGGGTCTGTACCGTTTGGGCCGGATGCCCTCTGGGCGCCGTGGCGGATGGCGTATCTCGAGGAACTCCACGAGGGCGATCGTGACGGCAACCCCCCGTCTTCGGAGCCCGATAAGACCACCGACCCCAGGGGTCCACGCCCCGAGTCCAGCGGCAGCTTCCTGCTCGACTACTGGAAGACGCCCGAGCACGACGCGACAAACCATGTCATCGTCCGCACCGAGCACGGCATGATCATGCTCAACAAGTATCCCTACACCAACGGGCATCTGCTGGTGGCTCTGGGCGACCCGCGACCCGCGCTCATGGACTATGAGCCCGAGCAGCGGGCCCAACTCTGGGAGCTGGTCGATCGGGCCGCGGCCCTGTGCGAGAAGACGCTCGAGCCCCAGGGCCTCAACATCGGCATCAATCAGGGCATCGCGGGCGGGGCTGGGGTGCCGAGTCACCTGCATGTGCATGTGATGCCCCGCTGGGTGGGCGACACCAACTTCATCACCGCGGTGGGGGGCGTGCGGGTCATCCCGTCGGCGCTGGAGCTGATGTATGAGCGGTATGCGAGGGCGGTGAACGCGTGATTTCCCCTCCCTGCGTCCTGCGGGGAGGAAAAGATCGGGTGCCACTACTCGCGGCGTAGCCGCGCAGTAGTGCGTTTGCATAGGAACATACGAGCCAGCCAAGACACTACTGCGCCGCGGCGCGTCGAGTAGTGGCATCCTGCTAACAAAGCATTCAAATGTTGCCCATCTTCTGCGCCAGAAGGAACGCCAGCTCGAGCGACTGCTGGTAGTTCAGCCGCGGATCGCACAGCGAGACATAGTTGCGGCTCAGGTCGTCTTCGGTGATGCCGCTGCCGCCGCCGATGCATTCGGTGACATCTTCGCCGGTGAGCTCGAAGTGCACGCCCCCGAGGGTGGTGCCGGCCTGCTTGTGGCAGTCGACGGTGGTTTCGAGTTCGCTGAGGATGTCGTCGAAGTTGCGGGTCTTGATGCCGCTGCTGGTTGTGGTGCCGTTGCCGTGCATGGGGTCGGTCATCCAGAGCACGGCCCGGTCCTCGGCCTTGACCTTATCGAGCAGCGGGGGCAGCCCGTCGGCAACCTTGGCCGCGCCCATGCGGGCGATCAGCACCAGCTTGCCCGGCGTGTTGTTGGGATTGAGCGCGTCGATGAGCGCGATCAGCTCGTCGGGCTTCATGCTCGGGCCGACCTTGACGCCCACGGGGTTGAGGATGCCTCGGAAGAACTCGATGTGCGGGCCGTCGAGCTGGCGGTTGCGTTCGCCGATCCACGGCAGGTGGGTCGTGAGGTCATAGTGTCCGCTGCGGCGGGGCACCGTGCGGGTCTGGGCCTGCTCGTAGTAGAGATTCAGCCCCTCGTGGGAGGTGTAGAAGTCCACGCGCGATGAGTCTTCGAGGCGCTGCTCGCCCAGGTTCTGCATGAACGCGATGCCGTCGGCGAGCGTGCGGGACATGTTCTCGTACTGCGCCCGGCGCATGGGCGTGACCGAGGCGTTGTGGAAGAACGAGAGGTCCCAGTATTCGGGGTGGTGCAGGTCGGCGAAGCCGCCGTCGAGCAGCGAGCGGATGAAGTTGAGCGTCATGGCCGCGTGCATGTAGCCCTCGACCATGAGCATGGGGTCGGGCGTGCGTGAGCGCTCATCGAAGCCGATGCGGTTGACCAGATCGCCGAAGTAGCTCGGGAGCGTGCAGGATTGGCCGTCGACCTGCTTGGTTTCTGTGGGCGAGGAGCGGGGCTTGGCGTACTGGCCCGCGAAGCGGCCCACGCGGGTGACGGGCATGCGAAGACCGTGGATCAGGACCAGCGACATCTGCAGCAGGATCTTGAGCTTGTTGGCGATGGGCTCAGAGCGGCACTGGTCGAGCATCTCGGCGCAGTCGCCGCCCTGGAGGATGAATCGCTTGCCCTGCTGGGCCAGCGCGATGTGGTCGCGGAGTTTTTCGATCTCCCAGCTGGTGACCAGCGGGGGCAGCTGGGCCAGGCGTGCCCGGGCCGCGTCGAGTGCGGCAGGGTCTGGATAATGGTACTGCAGTTCCTCGGCGGATGGTTGATGTAACCACGAACCGGGCGACCATGTCGGCGTTTGGGCGTGATTGATCTCGGTCGTGGTGTGTTCAGGCATGGCAACTTCGCAGGCAATGAGTGGTACGCAAACAGCAGTGTGCAAGAACTATAGAAAGGATTCGTCGGCTCTGAGCCCACCCTGATAGAGTGTCACCATGAAAACCCCGTTCAAATCTCCTGATGCGGCTGATGCAGGCATCGGCCGATCTGTGTCCCTGCCTGTGCTCGATCGCCCAGAATCGCGGGCACCGATGATGGGACGCACCCGCACAGCCCGCTGGCGGGCGGGTGTGTTGATTCTGGTGAATGTGCTGATGATCGTGCATCTGATCCAGTGGGCGATCGTCGGAATGACCATTTCGCCCATCGAACCCAGCGAAGCCATGGAAACCCTCGAGGTTGGGGTCGTCAACGCCGGCGCGATCTTCTTTCTGGTGGCCATCCTGAGCACGCTGATTTTCGGACGCTTCTTCTGCGGCTGGCTCTGCCATGTCGTCGCCCTCCAAGACCTGTGCGCCTGGATGATGACCAAGGTCGGCATCCGCCCCAAGCCCTTTCGGTCGCGGTTTCTGGTCTACTTCCCCATCCTGCTGGGTGCATATATGTTCGTGTGGCCGACCTTCAAGCGTGAGGTTCTGGCCCCGATCCTGGAAGCCGCGTCGATCGCGTGGCCCGTATGGCTGCGCCCCGTCGAGCCGATCCATCAGTGGACCAACGGGCTGGTCGTTGAAGACTTCTGGGCGACGATGCCCCCGTGGTTCATCGCGGTGCCCTTCCTCTTTATATGCGGCTTCGCGTGTGTCTATTTTCTGGGTGCCAAGGGCTTTTGCACCTACGGCTGCCCATACGCCGCTTTTTTTAAGCCCATCGACAAGCTCGCGCCGGTGCGCATCCGTGTCAACGACGACTGCCACCAGTGCGGCTATTGCACGAGCGTGTGCACCTCCAATGTCCGCGTTTCAGAAGAAGTTCGCGACTTTGGCATGGTCGTGGACCCGGGGTGCATGAAGACGCTCGATTGTGTGAGCGCCTGTCCCAATGATGCGCTCTCGCTGGGGCTGGGCAAGCCCGCGCTGTTTGCCAAGACCAAGGCCGAAGCGAAGGAATCGCGCAAGGCAGCGCTCAAGAAGCGGCGCGGGCGCTATGACCTGACGCTGGGCGAGGAGCTCTTTGCGGCGGTGCTGATGCTCTGGTTCTTCTATGCGACCCGCGGCATGCTCGACGCGGTGCCCATGCTGCTCGCCGGCGGTCTTGCGGCGATCGCGACCTTGATCCTTATCATGGCGGTCAAGCTCTTTTATGAGCAGCATGTGCGCCTGTATTCCCTGAAGTTCAAGCAGAAGGGCTCGGTCCGCCCGGCCGGCTACCTGCTGATGCTGGTCGCGGTGGGGTTCGTGGTTGGCAGCGTGTGGTCGGGCAACGCCCGGATCCTGCGTTGGCAGGGCGATCTGCGATACAACAGCACCGAGATCCCAACCACGGTGCTGCTGCGTCCCGAGTTCGACCCCATGCCCGAGCAGCGCAGCCGTGCCCAAGAGGCCGTGGACGCGTACACGCGGGCGGATTCATTCAAGAACGGCGGTCTGGGGTGGTCGCTCAACGCCGAGCATCGTCTGCGGCTGTCCTACTTCCTGAGCGTGCTCGACCGCAACCAGGAAGCGCTTGACGCGCTGCGGATCGTCATCGAGCAGGGCGAGCCGACCGACGCGCTGGTGCTCCAGGCCGGGCAGGTGCTGATCCGAGCGATGGACGACAACCCGGAATCACAGATCCCAAGCGAGCACGACGAGAGCAAACGCGAGGCGCTCTTGGACCTCTACCGTGATTCGCTCGCGGTTCACCCCAACCTGCACGCGATCCGCTCGGAGCTTGCCCGCAGCGCCGCGTCGATCGGTGACATGCAAACGGGCGATGCGCTGTGGGAGGTCGAGGGCTTCGAGGACGACGCGATGTTCCTGATGGCCCGGGCGAGCTACAACGGGTTCGCGGGGCAGATCAACGATGCGCGTGCGTTGTTCGAGCGATCTGCCGAGCTCGCCGCAGACATGGAGCACCCGTTCGGGGTCTGGATCGACATCGCCCGGGCGGCGCTGCAGTTTGGGCTCCGGGACATCTCGCTTGAGCTGGCGCAGCGGTCGATCGACCACAAGGGCGCGACCGCGTTGACCTGGCTGGCCGCGGGCGAGATCGCCAACGCGCTGGGGGAGCGCGAGCTGGGCACGCAGCGGGCCGAAAAGGCGCTGACGATGCCCGGCGTGGACCAGCCGATGATTAAGGCACGGGCCGCGGGGGTGCTGTTGACCACCGAAACACTTGAGCGTGGCCAACGCATGCTCGAGGAGGCATTCAACGATTCTGATGATCCGTTCGAGCGGTTCGCGATTGCCCGGGGGATGGTCTTCGCGGGCAACGGCCTGGGCTCACAAACGATGCTCGACCGCGGGCTCGAGCTGATCGGCCAGATCGTTGACAGCAACCCGCAGCTGCCGATCATCGGCCATGATCTGAGCAGTCTGCTGTACCAGATCGGTCGTGCGCCCGAGGCGCTGTCGCGTCTGGTGCAAGCCGCCGAGCGCGACGAGGGCAACGCGTTGTTCGCGCAGCGTGCCGGCGAGATGGCCGAGGCGCTTGGCGACGCGGCGCAAGCGGAGCGGTGGTTGAGCGAAGCGGAGCGTCGGCGCGAACAATGAGATGTGCGTTCGAACGCAATTGTGCGCGAATCTTGCGCACAAAAGTCAAATCCCGAACTTTGTGAACATCTTGTGTGTGTTTCTTTGTATGCAAAGTTCAGATTGCGCAGACTCCGCGTCGATTGGGTGTGCACGCACTCGCCGATGCGGTGCGCCGTGTGTTGCCCTCAGGTTTGAGTGGCGGCACCTGAACACATCGGCCTGCCTGGGATTGACCAGGAGGCCCAGCACCCGACACCGCCCGAGAACCCTCTGGGCACACGGAGATCACACAATGGCTACCCGTACCACGAAACACACCGCAAAAAAAACCACCGCACGCAAACCCGCTGCAAAGAAGACCGCGGCTCGCAAGACCACCGCTCGTAAGACCACCGCCAAGAAGACCACAGCTCGCAAGCCCGCGGCCAAGAAGACCGCGACCCGTAAGCCAGCTGCAAAGAAGACCACGGCACGCAAACCCGCTGCGAAGAAGACTGCAACACGCAAGCCCGCAGCAAAGAAGACCACCACCCGCAAGACCACGGCCAAGAAGACTGTTGCTCGCAAGACCACAGCTCGCAAGACTACGGCCAAGAAGACCACTGCCCGCAAGAGCCCGGTCCGCAAGCCAGCTGCGAAGAAGACCACCACCCGCAAGCCAGCAGCAAAGAAGACCGTTGCTCGCAAGACCGCCGCTCGTAAGACCACGGCCAAGAAGACCACCGCCAACAAGACCAGCGCTCGCAAGAGCCCCGTCCGCAAGGCCGCCGTCAAGAAGACCGCCGTGCGCAAGCCCGCGGCCAAGAAGTCAACCGCACGCACCACCACCGCGAAGAAGACTTCGACCCGCAAGCCAGCAGCCCGTAAGACCGTTGCACGCAAGACTGTCGCACGCAAGAGCGTCGCTGGTCGCATCACCGGCAAGCCCGCAGCACGCAAGACCACCTCGCGTCGCCGCGCTGCATAATCGGACCACCACACCGATTCAGCTTCTCTCTTTGATATTGAAACCACACGCAGCGCCGGCCCGGTTTGGGTCGGCGTTGTCGTTTTTGCGTTCTTGCAAAGGTTGTTGCAAAGACGGATGCACAGCGGGTGATTCCCGATAACACACCCAAGCTATTGCTCACGCGGCGTTATCACACGCATCGAAGGATGTAACCCGCACAGACCTCCATTGAATGGCCCTTCGAATGCCCTAAGTTCTTGCCCAAAAGAAACTTGGGTGTACCTTTCCGGTGTGTCGACCATCAGCCCCATGCTGGCAGACGACCCAATAAGTTCAAACAGGAGAGATCAACATGAAGAACACAATCGCAATCGCAGTTCTCTGTGCAGCCACCTCGGGCACCGTCCTGGCTGACAGCGTCGACATCCGCTACACCGGCGTGGCCGGCGGCAGCAACGCCAACACCCTGAGCGTCTCGGGCAGCACCTACTACGCAGGCCACATGATGCACGAGTTCACCTCGGGCGCCAACGACGGCCAGACCTTCGCAAGCTTCTGCATCGACTTCTCAGAGGCAGCGAGCACCAGCGGCGACACCTACCAGATCGTGAGCCTCGCCCAGGCCCCGATGCCCGGCACCCCCTACGGCGAAGCGGTCGCGAACCAAATCAACGCCGTAGTTGCCAACGCAGCCGCGCTGGGCTGGATCGATAACCGACTCCAGGCCGATACGAATCAGACAGACTACCTCGCCAAGATGGGTGCGATCCAGGCGGCGATCTGGGAAGCATTCGGCAGCGATATCAATGTCAGCAGCAGCCGCACTTCCAACGCACTCGAGAACTACTACAGCGTCCTGACGGACAGCCAGACCTTTGATGGCGGCCTGCGTCTGAACGGGCTCAAGGCACTCGTCGCAGAGGGTCAGCAGGACATGCTCTATGTCGTGCCCCTGCCCCCGGCCGCATTCGCTGGCCTGGGCATGCTGGGCACCATCGCCGGTGTCCGCACCATCCGCCGCCGCAAATAAGCACGGCAACACCCGACGACTCTCCTGATACGACACCCACCCCAGATTGCCCCTGGGGTGGGCGTTTTTTTGCGGCGAATCAATAGTAAACGCAAACCTGTTCCCACAACTCGCCAGTTCGGGCGGCCACGGACCAGGATCCGGCGGTGCGACAACCATATTTCTTGGCCCTAAGCATCGTATTTACTTTGACTTAGTGGCCTGATCGGATATGCTCATCGTGGGACGAACCGGGTGCAAGCCCCGGCTGGATTGTGTGAGGTGCTGTGCCTCACACTGAGGGATTCAGTGTTTTGTCACCACCGGGCTCTGGCCCATCGATATGAGATTACTCCATGACACGCTTCAATCCTATTCGGATGACTTTGACTACCGCTGCGCTTCTGGCCTCGGGCTCGGTTGCGACAGCGCAATCAACCCCGCTTGGTCTATTCGCACTCTCGCTGCACGAGCAACTCAGCACCGCGGGCCAATCCGTTGATGTCGATGCTGCTTTCGTGACCGCTCCAATCGAAACGCACTCATTTCAGAGCCAGTTCGGCGGGCTTGACGGCTCGATCGGGTTCATGCTTGACCCTCAGGAGCAGCCGAGCATCGGACTGCGTGGGCTGGCCAACCTGAACCTCGGCCAAGTCACCAATCAGGGCGGCATGCAGCACAGCGCAGGCGGCAGCAACCAGATGATCCCCAAAGAAGACGGGCTGACCATCGTCCCGCTGCCCTCGGCAGCGTTCGCCGGGTTCGGCCTGCTTGCGGGTGCTGCTGGCATCCGATGCTTCCGAAAAATCAAGAGCGCCTAATCGCTCAGTCGAAGCTCAATCACGACCTGCCTTTGTGCAGGTTTTTTTCTGCGCTCGATCATCGAGGCCCCATAACAATCCTTCGATTCAGTTTTCGCGTTTTCGCCCATCGAATGGGCTGAATCTGCTTTGAATGAGTCTTGATTGCGAATATTCTCACCACCCCAAAGCGGCAGTTCGTTCGTCGCAGTTTGTTTCAGATTTGGATATGAGAGGATCAACTATGTTTCGTCAGTCAAGCATGATCGCCGTCATGGCGGTCGCGGGTCTCGCTGGAGTTGCGTCAGCAGACAGCATCGACCTGAACTACACCGGTATCGTCGGGGGCAACAGCTCGCTCACTGCCCGCGTCGGCAGCACCACCTACCGCGCTGGCCATATGAGCCACGATATCATGAGCGGCAGCAACGCCGGCCAGTCGTTCAACACCTTCTGCATCGAGCTCGAAGAGTTCGCGACCAACGGCACGGCCACCTACGAGATCGTCAATCTCGCAGACGCACCCAACCCGGGCAGTGACTACGGTCAGGCCAAGGCCGACGCGGTCAGCGCCGTGCTGGCCAACGCGCTGGCCAAGGGCTGGATCGACGAGAAGATGCAGGCCACCAGCACCGACAGCAGCGAAAACCTCGCTCGCATGGGCGCCATCCAGGCCGCGATCTGGGAAGCACTCGGGCATGACTTCAATGTCGAGAGCTCGAGCACCAGCAGCGCGCTGCGTACTCGTTATGCTGATCTGCTCAACGAGAACAGCTTCAACGCCGGACTGCGGATGCAAGGGCTTCGTGCAGTCGTTTCAGAAGGCCAGCAGGACATGCTCTACATCGTCCCGCTGCCGACCGCGGCATGGGCAGGCATGGGCATGCTCGGCTGCATCGCCGGCGTGCGGACAGCGCGTCGTCGCAAGTAAGACAACCCGTCCAGTTTTCTCCGTGAATCGCCGCAAGCCCCGGGCAACCCCCGGGGCTTGTGAATTAAAACAGTCAAGCATTCCACCACATCAAGTGGTTTAGACCACGATATGTCTCTCTCGGACAGCTCCAAAGCCGCCTCAATAGATGAATTTTTGGGCAATTACCCCTGAATCTGCAATTTTGCAGATCGCCTCTGAGGTGAATCCCTTACCCTCCTCTGGCCACAACGGTTGTTTCGTTGTGATACAAGTGAAACAGTTTCAATGGACAGAACATGGAGAGAATTATGACAAACAGAGGGACGATCGCCGCGCTTGCCGCGGCAGCAACATGCGTGTCCGTCGCATCGGCGGGCACGATTCACATGGAGTACACAGGTGTTGAGGGCGGCAACAGCGCGACTACCGCTCGGGTGAACTCAACAACTTATTACGCCGGGCATATGAACCACACGATCACAGGCGGTGGATCTTTCTCGACATTCTGTATCGAGCTCGGAGAGACCGCCAACAACGGTGCTTCCACCTATAACATCATCAATCTCGCCGACGCTCCCATGCCAGGCGCGAGCTACGGGCAGACTGTTGCTGACGCAATCAGCGCTGTTGTCGCCAACGCAGTCGCGTTGGGCTGGATCGATAACCGGCTCCAGGCAGACACAAATCAGTCGGATTACTTGGCCAAGATGGGTGCAATCCAAGCGGCTATATGGGATGCAATCGGAGCAAACTTCGAACTGACTGCAGGCGGAACCAGCAACTCGCTGGAATCGCAGTTCAATATCCTGATGAACTCAAACGAAGACAACGGCCGTACCTTTGACAACACATTGCGCCTCAACGGGCTGCGCGCTGCAGTGGCCTCCGGCGAGCAGGACATGCTGTATGTCGTCCCGCTGCCCCCGGCCGCGTTTGCTGGCTTGGGTCTGATGGGCTGCCTTGTTGGTGTGCGTGCGATCCGTCGGCGCTGACCCTCGGCTTCGTTCTTTCTCACTCCTCTTTCCACCACTCAGCACCCCGCATTTGTGCGGGGTGTTTTTATTGGGGGTCGTCCGCATCTGTCCGGGTGGACTCGATGATCTTTTCGTAATCCCCACCCTCAACAAAGCGGTTGTTGATCTCGAGGAACCGGGTCTCGAAGCAGCGGGTGCAGTTGCCCAGGCACCCCTCGCACTCGTACCCACGTTCGATCAGGTCATTGCGCTCGATCAGGTTGCGTGGGTTGTTCACGCAGAAGCGGATGCGGACTGGCTTTTGGGGCTCGGGCGGGGGCATGCATGAGCGTATGCCGCGTGCGCGGGCCGGTTTTATTCGGGAGCGGCCAGCGTCCGCATCATTGATTCCAGACGATCCAATCGGGCACGCAGCTCGTCGTTTTCGGCTTGGAGGGCGTCGATTTGCTGTTGCTGCTCTTGCATGGCGTCGACGGCCATGGCCTCGAAGCCGCGGGGCGTGAGCATGAGGGTGCCGTCGTCGGTCTGATCGACCCAGGCGGGGAGGATCGGCTGGACCTGCTGGGCGACGAACCCGGTTTGCACGCCCGCGAGATACATGGGGTTGGCCGGGTCGTTGTACTCAAAGGTGACGGGTCGAAGCGACAGCAGGGTATTGAGCGAGCCGTGCAGCGGGGCGATGTTTCTCTTCTGGCGTGCGTCTGAAAGCGCGGCCCAGGGTCCGCCGCCGGGCTTGAAGGCGTTGGCCGTTGCGAGCAGGTTATCGTTAATGATGACATTGGCGCCGTCGAACTGATTGCCGTTGATGGTGGTGATCGCCGAGTTGATGCTCAGGGTTCCCGCGGAGGTCAGCGACAGCATTGCCCCGGCGTTGATGGTCGTCGACACGGATGAGTTGAAGTCGATGGTCGGTATATTGACTTCAAACTCGAAGAAGTTCATAAACATATCCGACCCGTCGATGGCAAGCGAGATATCGCTTGCGAGCAGATCGATGCTCCCCGACTGGGCGTCGAGCAGCAGATCGCCCTGCACGCTGGTGAGACTCAGGTTGCCGGCCTCCGAGCGGATCGGAAGATCATCTGCCGCGATGATCGAGAGGCCCTCGCTCGCCTGGATCTGTTCGTAGCTGTACTTGGTCTGGGTGCTACCCGACTCGATGGTCAATCCCACCTCGTCGTCCCCGGCGATGAGCGAGATGTTGCCATTTTCATCGGTGCTCACAAACCGGCCGCCGGTGATCTCGCTCAGCGATGGGATCCGCGCGTTGAGCGCGTACGCGGCCATCGGTGCCGCGGCCAGCTTGGTGCGCGGCGAGAGCGGGAAGTCCTCCTCGATCCCGCCGGGCGGGTCGAGGATGACGATCTGCATGTAGCGTTCGTCGCCATTGAAGACAGGGAAACCGTTGTAAGTCTGCCCGAAGTCCAGTAGCACCGTGAAGCGTCCATGCTCGTCGAACTGCACACTGCGGGTCAGCAGTGGCGAGACGACATCGTTGATGCCGTTGCCCGTTGGGTTTGCGAACAGCTGGAAAGTGAGATCCAGCGTGATGTCGACGGGCATGTCATTGAACTGGAGCTGCCCCTGGAAGGTGAAGGCGTTGGTGGCGGGGGTACCGGTCTGGGCTCGGGCCTGTGCCGACATCAGCGCAACCATGGCGAGAACGATCCTGATCGTGTTCATGTGTGCTCTCCTCTTGGGCCCGATGGTACCAGAAGGGGGAGGGCATACAAGATGTCACATACGATTCGTTTGCAGTTTTAGGACGGTTATTCCGACCTCACCATGAGTGCTCGCTCGAGGCGTTCGAGGCGGGCACGCAGCTCGTCGTTCTCGCGTTGCTGGGCTCTGATGTCACACTGGAGAGATTGGATCTGATTGTCCTTCTCGGCACGAAGTTCCTGGATCGCGTCCACAACCATCGCCTCGTAGCCGACAGGATTGAGGTAGAGGTAGCCGTCCTCGCCCTGCCCGACCCACTGGGGCATCACCTGCTGTACTTCTTGGGCGATGAAACCGGGGATGATTCCGTCGACGTAGGAGAAATGATTTGGATCGTTGTAGTTAAAGGTTACAGGTCGGAGCGCGTCGAGCATGTCGAGCGAGCCACCCATGGTGTTGATGTTCTTCTTGAGCCTGGCATCGGAGAACACGGACCAGAGCCCGCCCCCGGGTTTACCAGCCGGGCCGTTGACGGTGAGCGTGAACGCGGATGTGGTTGTCCCGACACTCAGGTTGTTGTCTATGAATCGAGAGCCTTCGATAGATACGAAGCTTGCGTCAATGTCGACATCTCCAGCGGCGAGCAGATCGATGCGTCCCCCAGCGTCCATGTCGATGTCCGTATTGGCGTTCATGTCGATCAAGAGCGATGAGTTGAGCTCGATCTCGGCGATCGCGTCGATCCGCGCTTTGGCTTCGGAGTCAAGCACGATGTCACTCGCGGCATCGAGTGTGACCGTTGAAGCGGCTTGAAGGAAGACAAGTCTGTCGGCGAACACGAAGAAGTCGTCGGGACGGAAGGTAAAATCGAAGTCGTTCGTGAAGGTGTAGTTGCTGTTGGCGATGAGCTGCCGCGTAGTGAGCATGGTTTGCGGGCCGTTGGGTGTAACCTCGGAGATCAGGATGCCCTGGTCACTCTCGTCTGGGACGGCGATGTGGAGGCGCTCGGTTGGTGTAGGTGTCCCAATTCCCAGCGACTGGGGGATATAGACATTGGAGTCTGAGACGGAGGTGTTGTTCGCGCCCAGCGAGATCCCACCGTTGGCGTTGATGCGCATACGTGTCTGCCCGTCTTGCTGGATGCGGAAGGCAGACTGGCCGGGGGCGGTGTTGATGTGCAGGCGGTCAGAGGGGCTGTTCTCTCCGATGCCGACGGAACCGTCGTCGGTCGAGTTGCCCAAAATGATGTTCCCGCCATCGATGTTGAGGTTGAGCACTCCTGGTGCGCCGTTGGAGCGGGCCATGATCTCGTTGTCATCGAAAGACAGGTTGGAGCTGTTGCTGGAGCCGAGGGTAAGGAAGCCGCCGTCGAGCAGCGAGGAGTCCGTACCATCGACAACCTGCAGGCGCGTGACCGCTGGTGTGTTGGCGCCGATGTTGAGCGAGGCGAATGGGTCGATGAAGAGATTCCCTGCCGCATCGCGAGAGAGCGCATTGCCCGAGACACGAGCGAGCGAGAGGTGATTGAGCTGGAGTTCAGTGGGGCCCACGGCGTTGGGAGCGAGCATCGCGTTGGTGATCGCGTCATTGGGAACCGAGAAGAGCGATCCCGAGAGCTGCAACCCGGCCCCGGCGGTGTAGGTGGTGTTGTCGTCAACATTGTCGGCGAAGCCAGCCGGGATGTCGTTGAGTCCAGACCAACTCGTCGTGCCGGCAGGGCCAACGGGGCCTTCGGGACCTTGTGGGCCTTCGAGTCCTTCATCGCCGGGCTCACCCTGGGGGCCGATGGGGCCTTGCGGACCAGTCGGGCCCGTTGCTCCGACCGGACCTTGTGGGCCGACACTCCCTTGTGGTCCTTGCGGGCCTTGCGAGCCGACCGGTCCCTGCGGGCCCTCGTTCCCCGAAAGGGCAAACTGGGCGACCGGCGTGCTCGTGACAAGCGTGTTCGGAGTGAGGATCGTGAACGTGCCGCCGTCCATGATCGAGCGGACCCCGATCTCGAGGAAGCGCGGAGAGCCGTCGAATACGCTGGGACCGTAGTCGAGGTTGAGCATGAACCCGCCCTCGACGACGTCAGCCATCATCAACTGCCTCAGTCCGACCTGCGTACCCGAGCCGTCGAGCAGGCGGACCTGGAACTCGTACATCCCATCAGCGGGGCTGCCGTTGTCGGAGAGACGCCCTTGGTAGGTAAAGGTGCTCGCGGATTGTGCGATGGCGGGTGAAACGAACGCACTGACGGCGCCCGCGGCGAAAACGGTGGCAATTGTATTGAAGTTCATCGGGTTCCCCACTTGATGTCAGACGCATCCCAATGTGCGCCTGAACCCATTATCAGGAAATCGGGCGTTGAGGCAAGTCCTTTTCGGCCTCAGCAACTGCCGAACTGATCGCGGAGCATGCACTCGACCTCGATCACACGCTCGATCGCTTGGAATCGGTGGCGGGGGTACCCGTCTGGGCAAACGCAGCGGCAGGGGCCCAGAGCAGCAGCAGGGCGACGGTACGGATCAGGTTCATGTGCGATCTCCTCTTGCCCAAGAGAATATCAGAATGAGCGGGCCGCACACTGTGAATTCTTCCTACTACGCAACAAGATCAGCACAGGGCTGATCTTGCTCGCGGCGTGCCCCGATCCGGATCGGACCGGGCTCACTGTTTCAACGCTCCGCGGAGCGTCCCCCTCCATTTGGTTATTCATCACCCATGCCGAGCACTGCCTGGCGCGTCTCGCGGTGTGCCCACTCATCGAGTGATTGAGCGATCTCGGTGTGACGCGGGGCGAGCACGCCAGCCACGCTCGCAGCGCGGCAGACGCTCACGCCCACGGAGTCGGCGTCAAAGTCTTCGAGCAGCGCGTCGTAGATGTACCATGCGTCGTCCGGACGATCCGCCGCGAGATACGCGGCATGGATCCGTGCGAACTTTTCGATCTCCATCCTCATCGCGCGTGATTTGAGGCGCGCTGCGGAATCCTCATCCATGCCGTCATACCGCTGTTCGTCGGAAAGCAGGGCTTGGTACTTGTGCGCCCGGCCGATGACCGCCTCGGCGCTTCGCAGCATCCGGCCCGCCTGGGCGTAATACCCATGGTCGAGCAGCCAGTCCTGCAGAATAGATCCCATCTCCCGCATGGTCTCGATGCCATCGTCCTCGCCGTCGATCTGGTCGACCCACTCGGCGACTGCGCGATGATCTTCGAGCAGGCGGATGTTGAGGACGAGCCAGTCAGAGACAACCTTATATGTGTCATCACCGTTCTTCATTGTTTCGGTCAGCTCGTCACGCAAGGCGGTGAATGCTTTACGGGCAGGTTCGTGCTGACTGGCAAGCTTCTTCATATCGCTCACCATGAACGAGACCCGCACGCCCTGCATCGAGGTCTCATGCTCGAGCATGTGCTCCCAAAGCCAGAGGAACTCCTCAGTCGCTTCATTGAGCTTGCCGTCGCGCATGAGTTCGCTTGCAACCATCATGCGTTGGCGCATGCTCATTTCGGAGCGATCGTTGAGCTGCTGCTTCACCATATCGGCGTGGGTGCGCCCGTCGAGCACATGACCGACCCAGTCGAGCAGTTCTGGCGCGCGTACGGAACCCGAAAGCAAGTCTGCGGGCTCGCCGTTGCGGAACGCGATCAGGGTCGGTGTCGAGGTTACACGGTGCTCGAGGGCGATGTCGGGGTGCTGCTCGATATCGACGGCTATCACCGTGACGCCCTGCTCCCGGAGAGAGTCAATGACGGTATTGTTCGACCAGACGCGGCTGTCCATACGCTTGCATTGGTTGCACCACGGCGCGGTGAACTTGACGATGAGCAGTTCCGATTCGTCGGCGGCGTTCTGCTTGAGCGCCTGAGCCAGAGGCAGATCGGTCATAGCAGGCGGAAGGTTCGCAAATGCGGACGATGTCATGAGACATGCGGTCAGGGAGATCATTGCGCTGTGCATGGTAATTCCTCTCGGTTGATGAGCGTTGAACACGGTGGATGGCAAAACACATACCCAGCATCGATCCCGAGCCGAGCGGCGCACCCCTGAACGAATGTAACGATACTACCTGTGAGCGATTTCCCCGGTTCATGTAATTAGCAAAATGATTCCCGCGGCCTCAGAAGCTGCATGATCGGGCTAGAAATCCCCGAACTGGTCCCGAAGCATGCGTTCGACCCCGATGACATCTTCGATCGCCTGGAACTTGTGGCGGCTGGCGGTCTGATTCGAGTGCCCCGCGCCGCGGGCGGACTCGAAGGTGAGGGTGCCGCTGCCGTCCTTGTACTCTTTGCGGGCGAGGTGGATGAGCTCGTCGCCGCGGTAGTCGCGCTCGGTGATGGAGCCGTCGCGGTGGACGGTGATGATGATGGCGCGTTTGTTGGTGAGGGCGTAGATGGTGTTGCGGGCTGTCGTACGCACACCCGTCATCAGTAGGGGATACGAGGCCAACCAGATCAGCACAACAACACCGATCGCAACCAGGAAAGTCCACGGCTCGTCCTGACGCTCACGAGCGGGCGTGATCGTCGCAACCCATGCCATGATGCCGAACATGATCACAAAGATACCGACGGCCAACAAGAACCAGAGCCAGACACTCCGGATCTGCTTGCGCATGATTTCATACTTCGGTTGAGCGACCCAACGGATTTCTTCGCCCTCGTCGAGTTCACGGTCGAGGCGGGATTGGTGGTCGGTGGGGAGGGTGGTCATGGAGAGCTCTGGGAATATTGCTTGATAAGCGAACGCTGCTCATCTCCCTCGGCGGTGAGGGCTCGGAGGATGAGCTGGTCACGATCATTGGCGGAATCGTTCGCAATACGGGCTTCGAAAGTCCGGCGCAGGTCGATGAGTAGTTTGTACTGCTCCTGCTGTTTTTTGTGACGAGGATTGACCGAACGCCACGGATGCCGCTGGGTGTACTCCAATTGTGCGATGGCATCCGCCCAACCGTCGCTAGACAACCCTTGATTGTCCCGCAGAGACAGAATCCGATAGAGCAAGTCATATCGAAACGCTCGTTCAGTCAGATCTGTTGATCTCTCTTGAAGAACTTCTTTGTATTGCTCATGGTTTTTGATGAGCCAGCACAACTGCTCAAGATACTCTGTTTCTCGGTGTTCCTTCCAGAGCTCCTCCATCAGATCCATCCGGAGCCTCGCGTTGTCGGGATCCGAATCCACGGCCAAGTACGCGGCTTCGACAGGCGTTATGCCCAACTGAACCTGCTCGATCCATTCAATCATGCTGGTGCGCAGCTCATCGCTCGCGGTCCCGAGCCCCGCACGAGAAGAGCGAAGGACACTCCCCCTGTAGAGCAATACTCTTGGGAACGAACTGATCTCAAGGGTTGAATAGAACGCGGCGTTCTCTTTTCCGCTCATGTATACCGCTTGGATCTCATGCTCGCTGAGATACGCCGCAAACGCCGGATCATTCCATATCGAACGATCCCAATCATCTTGCTCAAAGGCGCTCTTTTGGAATGGTCCCTGGCCGACGATGACAAGAAACAGCCGTTGGCCTGTCTGAATCTTCCAGTCTGCAAAGAGATCATCAACAGACCGATCGGAGAAACAGGTCAGTTCTGGTCCAGCATGAGCAGCCACGGGTGCGCAGTTCACAATGGCAAAGATGAGAAAAGTCAGCCACCTGTTCATCACAATCTCCCTCCTGAGTGAGTTCAACTTATCACAAGGCGAGTCGCATTACAATCTCGCCTCGGAGTTACTGTGGTTCTCATCGAGCTACCGATGCGGCGAAGCATCAAGCCTAGTGCTGTGCCAACGGATTTCATCGCCCTCGTCGAGTTCACGGTCGAGGCGGGATTGATGTTCGGGGGGGAGGGTGGTCATGGGGAATCGTAGGAATACTACTGGATCGATCGACGGAAGCACCGCATCACGCCCGCGTCCTCGAACCCCAGCGCGTGGTGCGCGTTGATCGAGCCCGTGTTGTCCGGGCGTGCGTCGGAGGCCGCTTCGGTGCACCCGTGCTCGCGTCCCCACGCGAAGGCCGCGTCCATCAGCGCTCGCCCGACACCCTTGCCCTGATGATCCGGGTTGACATACCACCCCTCGATGTAGAGCACGGGCGAAGTCATGCATTCCTCGGCGGACGAACGGATTGTCAGCTCGATGAACCCGATCGGAGTGTCACCCTCGAACGCGAGGAGGCATTGGAAGGGCTGTGATTTGAGCGTGTTGTCCTTTGAGATCTGGCGGACCTCTTCTTCGAGGAGCGCGGGGTCTTCGTCGTCGAAGAGCTTGGCGCGCATGGCAAGCCAGGCGGGGAGGGTGGAGTTGGAGTTGGGAAAGATGTGCATGGTCATGGTGAATCGTTTGTGTACTGCTCGATAAGGGCTTGCCACTCCTCGCCTTCGGCGGTGAGGGCGTGGAGGATGAATCGGTCGCGGTCGGTCGCTGTTCCGAGATCCATCCGTTCTTGTAGGTCCTCGCACAATCTGGCCCACTTATGAATCATGTTGGATTGTGCCGTTTGGATTCCCTGACCGAATGCCGCTGGATTCCCGAAGGCAACACGGTCGACCCATGTGTCTTTTTCCTTTGACCTGAATGGTCGGGGCTTCAAGTGAACAAAGAGTTCCAGCGTCTCGCGAGCATACTGGATTAATTCAAAGACCGTCACTCGGAACTGCTTTTCGGTGAGATTCTTAGCAACGAACCCACTCTCGTACTCGTACCAGCTTTGATTGTGGAGCAGTAAGCCAGGTACAAAGTCATACGCCATCGGTGGGTAGCCGCCGAGACCCTCACATTGCTCGATCAGTTTGAACCGGAGCTGAATATCAGAAGGATTTTGCTCAAGGCGCGAAGAGCGTTCTATGTATGTCTGATCAAAGTCCCACCGCATTTGCGCTGGGTTTTTGATCCAGTCAAGAAGCGCTTCTGAACTGGGTTGACGCGTGGGCCATTGAGTCCAATGCCATCGCCCTGTCGCAAAATCGCCTGAGGCTTCACGAATCAACAACCTCGATCCGGTGTGCAAGTAACCAATCCTGTCAACAAGCGATTCGACATTCGGCTGCTCGTCTTGGTAGAAAATCAGCGTGATCTGCTCTTGGGTAATGTAGTCTTTAATCGCGTGATCATTAAAGACGCCCCATGTGGAGTCGGGGTCGATATCTTCATTCTCACCAACCAGTATAATCATCCGCCTTTTCAAGCACTCGTCGTTGTACGGCCACTGGCGTGAAGGTCCTTGCCAGAGCCCCTCAATCGAGACGTCGCTGAGCCATTCGAGCTTCGGCGGCTCGGCGGCTAGGAGTTGTGTCATGGCGAGGGCGAGTGTCAGCAGGGCGGCGAGCATGCTTGGCCATACGCGGGCGATGCGTGTTGTGTTGCGGCCGTGCTGGTATCCTCTGCCCCGCTGGGGCAGGGAGGATTGGCGGAGTCGGGCAGACTGTTTGCGGCTGATTGTTCTTTACTACTTTGCTGGTTGCAGCATCGTGCGGTTCGATTTATCCTCTTCAACGCCCCGAAGGGGCGAAGGGATGTAGCCACGGGTGGAGCATCGTCGTCTTCGATGATGCGCAACCTGTGGGAAGGGTCCAGGCACCCACCTCAACCGTCCCGGAGGGACGGAGGAACCCATGCCCGGCACATACACCCAGATCCTGCTGCACATCGTGTTCTCGACGAAGCACCGAGAGCCGCTGATTACCGACGCGATCCGCGAACGCCTTTACGGATACATCGGCGGCATCGTCCGCGCTGAGCAAGGCGCACTGCATGCGATCGGAGGCGTCGAGGATCATGTGCACCTGCTTGTGCGTTGGCGGGCGGACGAGGCCATCTCGGATCTCATGCGCACGCTCAAGTCGCGTTCCACGAAGTGGGTGAAGTCTGAACTTGGGTGCGACGGATTTGCGTGGCAGGAGGGTTACGCGGTGTTGTCGGTGAGCAAGTCGCAGGAAGAAGTCGTCCGGGGTTACATCGAGAAACAGGCGGAGCACCACCGTACCGTTGGCTTCCGGGAGGAACTGATCAAGCTGCTCGATGCGCACAACGTGGAGTATGATGCGCGCTGGATCGATGAGTGATTCGTGTTTCCTCTGCCCCGTTGGGGCAGTTGGCGATAAATAGATCACCGCTCCACGGGCACGCGTTGCGTGCCCGTGGCTACAGGCCTTGACCCCTTCGGGGTCATACCGAGAGCTCAAGGCTCGACTTCAATGGGCTTTGAACCTGTCATCTCACGATCTGGCAATGACAGGTTGTACCCTGTTCGAACTCCGTTGTGAATCTCAACTTCTCGATCAGGGTACCCATCAGTCGGCACATCAAGGATCAGTCGTTGTATGAGTGAGGT
Source organism: Phycisphaerales bacterium UBA1924 (assembly GCA_965283805.1). Lineage (GTDB taxonomy): Bacteria > Planctomycetota > Phycisphaerae > Phycisphaerales > UBA1924 > UBA1924. The sequence continues at coordinate 2,282,924 of CBDIPV010000001.1, forward strand.
ATCTATGTGACGGTCAGCGGCTACCACGCTGCCGTAGTCCGAAACCATCAACTCCCATTCCTCGCCTTCATCACGAGTCCACATCCACACAAACGATGAATCCGGGGGAGCAACCACGATCAGATCGACACCAAAGAAACGATCCTGAATGGACATGACTGGGTCACGACCATCATGATGAATGTGGTGCCACCATCCATCATCCTTGTTCTCATAAGTCGCATACAAACGAGAACCAGGCAATCGCCGATCTGCACGAATCAAGCTCACCGCGAGTACAAGCACACCTATGAGGGCGAGCACTGCCAGATGTAAAAGCACCACATACAACCACAGAAAGGTTCTTTTGGTAATCACATCCGCGCCTCAGGATTGTCGCGGTGCGTCTTAAACCACTCAATCGTCCGCTTGAGCCCTTCTTCGAAGCCGACCTTCGCTTCCCAGCCCATCAACTCCTTCGCACGCGACACATCAAGACACCTCCGCGGCTGGCCGTCGGGCTTGGTGCTGTCCCAGCGGATCTTTTGCTCGATCGTGTCCTCGCTCGCAAACCCAGTGAGCTTGGCGATCAGGTGCACGAGGTCGCGGATGGTGATCTCCATGTTCGTGCCCAGGTTGATCGGGGTCGGGTCGTCCATCTTTTCGGCGGCCGTCAGAATCCCGTCGGCACAATCCTCGATGAAGAGGAACTCGCGGCTGGCGCTGCCGGTGCCCCAGACTTCGAGGAAGTCGTCGCCGCGGTCCATGGCTTCGATGCACTTGCGGATCAGGGCGGGGATGACATGCGAGGAGTCGAGGTTGAAGTTGTCCCACGGGCCGTAGAGGTTCACGGGGAGCACGAAGGTGGACTTCATGTCGTACTGCAGCTTGTAGGCATCGAGCATCTGCCACGCGGCCTTCTTGGCCACGCCGTAGGGCGCGTTGGTGACCTCGGGGTAGCCGTTCCAGAGGTTGTCCTCTTTGAACGGCACGGGTGTGAGGTTGGGGTAGGCGCAGATGGTGCCGGTCTGGACGAACTTGCCGCCGCGTTCGATGAGGCCGTCTTTGCGGGCCTGCTCGATGAGGTGCAGGGCCATGGCCATGTTGGCGTAGAAGTAGCGCCCGGGGTTCTTCATGTTGGCCCCGATGCCCCCGACTTCCGCGGCCAGGTGCACGATCAGCGTCGCCTTATCGCTGCCAAACGCGTCATTGTACAGCGAAACCACGGCGTCTTTCTCGGTCAGGTCATACTTGGCCGAGCGTGGGATGACGATCTGGTCGTCGCTGACGCCGCGGGCGTGGAGCCCCTGCACGATGTGGCGGCCAAGAAAACCGGACCCGCCGGTGATGATGATGCGTTGATCGGACCAGTTGAGCGACATGTGACAAACCTCTCTCATGAAAGAACCGCGATGAACACGATCATAGTTCGATAGAATCGCGTAGATCCCCTATGAGACCCATGCCCCGATACACGAAGAACGAATCTGCCCGTGATTTCAGGCCCGGCCCGATCGGCTGGGTGCGTCGTCGCATCTTTCCTGTGTTCGCCCGCGGCTTGGCGCTGCTGGGCGTTCTGGTTCTGGGCGCGTGGATTACTGGACGCGTGCTCACCGATGAGCACCATTGGTCTCAGTACCTGTGGTGGATCCCGCCGATCTGGGCGGTGGGGGCCGGATGGGGGCTGCTGCTGGCATCGTTCATCTTCGCGAAGATCGCGCGGCGCAGCGGCGGGCTGTTCCTGCGTCCGATCCTGCTGGTGGCGCTGATCCTGTGCACCCTCTATGTCCCGGTGGGCATCTGGCGGATGCATCGGGCGCTGGGCGCAAGCGCGGCCAAGGAAGCGGGGAGCATCCGTGTGCTGCACTGGAATCAGGCCGCGGCCGCGATCGACCAGCCCGCGTGGGGCCAGCGGATCAAGGATCTCGATGCCGACATCGTGCTGATCGCCAACGCAGAGTGGGGCGAACCGCGCCAGACGCTGCTCGAACAGTTCGCCTACTTCGCGCCCACCGAGAACCAGCGCTGGATCAACTACTCCTATCGCATCCACGCACAGCCGGCGCACTATCGCATCGAGGGCGCGGCAGTGGTTGCATCGCGCTACCCGATGATCCGCACCGGGATGGTGCAGTTCGGATCCGCGGAGCGTCAGCAGGTGCTGAGCCACTCCAGCTCGGGCAGCGGGTGGGTGATGTTCATCGAGTTTGATCTGGACCCCGAGTCGCTCAGCGATGAGCCGCTGATTGTGTGGTTCGTCGATCTGCCCAGCGACCCGAAGCGCTGGAGGGCCGAGCAGATGCGTGAAGCACGCGCCGAGATTGATACATGGGACGGGCGCGGCTGGTCGATGGGTCGGCATGTATGGGAGCAAACGCAGACCGAGGGCGCCCGCTTTCCTGAGCCCGATCTGATCATCGGCGATTTCAACATGCCGCGTGGCTCTGATTCGATCCAGACCCTCGCCCCCGGATATCGAGACGCGTTTATCCAAGCGGGGCATGGGCGCGGGCGTTCATACACAGCAGAAACCAGCAATCAGTTGCTGCAAACGCTGCTCGATCTCGGTGACTGGCACATCGATCTCTCCCTGCTCGCGCCCAGACACGACGCGACAAGGTACCGGCTGCTTGATACATCAAGCGGGAACCACAAGGCCCAGGTTCTGGACTTTGTGCGCGGATCTCGCTGATTCTGTGATACACTGCAAAATCGAATAAAGTCACACTGAGAGGGAAACTCACGATGTACACACGCTTGCTTTCTATCGGCACCGCTCTGTCAATATCCTGCGGCTTGGCGTCCGCTCAGAGCCCGGATCGGCCGCAAGACCATGAAAGATCCTTTGAGATCGGCACACCGGAGGGGCTCGTCACACTCAACGATGGCTCGTTCAACTATCAGGGCTACCTGGAAGTCGACGGCCAGCCCGCCAACGGGATGTACTCGTTCCGATTCGAGGCGTTTGAAGATGCGGTCGGTTCCGACATCCTCTCAGAACTGGTCTTTGAATCCCCGCCGGTCCAAGTCGTAGACGGGCTGTTTTTCGTGAATGTGCAGATGGGCGGCACACCATCAGAGGCACGCCGCTTCTGGCGCGAGGTCGGGAACGAGGAAATGTACCTCGAGATCGGCGTGGGCGAGATCGAGGGCGGGCCGTACACCACGCTGGGCACCCGCACCCGCGTCGGCTGGAGCGCCCGGGCTCAGTATGCAGGGATCGCCGAATCTTTGCGATTCCCCTACAGCGACAGCTATACCAACGAACAAGGCAGCGCTTCAACGATGCTGTCACTCACCAGCGAGTTCGGTGGCATCGTCGCCCAGTTCCGGTCAAACGAGGTGCGGGATGAACCGCTGGTCTATATCCGGGGTGAGCGGGTCTACAGCCCGACCTTTGGTTTCCAGTCCGGCGCGTTGCTCGTGGACTCAATGGAAGACGAAGTCGCGATCCGAGGCGAGGGATCACGGTTCTCCGTCGTCGGTTTTCACAGCGACCCGTTCACGCTCCCCGGCGTCGGGGCAGCAATTCTGGGAAGCGTCGGATTTAGCTCTTCTCCCAATGTGGTCGCGGTCTGGGCGAGTAACTCGGCCTCGGGGAACTCGGCATTCCTCGGTAGCGAAAACTATGCGGGCGACTTCGTTGGCGATGTGCTCGCACGCGAGAACCTGCGCGTAGACGGTGAAGCCGTCCGAGATTTCGGAAACAATGAAGTCTCGCCCATCGGGCCGATCGCGTACGGCTTCGTTACCGCCAGCGGCGCTGTCTCGGGTGCCACCGCAAACCTGTCGGCGACTTGGAACGCGTCCAGCAGCCAGTACCAGGTCTCGGTCAATGGCGAGACCATCACCCTCGGCCCGTACACGGCCGTGGTCACGGTCGTCGATTCAAACGAGCCGCGTCTGGCGACGACCAACACCGTCGCGGGCGATCTCATCGTCAAGGTCTGGGATCTCAACTCGGGCAATATCGCTGTCCAGGACAACTTCCAGGTCGTAATCTACAAAGCTGATCCCAACGCGTTTCTGGTGCGCGGCGCACCAAACGGCGTCGATCCTGACAAGTACTACGAGCAGACCGGAACCGTGCCGATCATCGGGACGACGACAACACCCATGCCTGTGTCACCGCCCGCGTCACCACGCTTGGACTAAGCAGAGCAATCTCATCGAGCACACGAAAAAGCCCCGCGAACTCCGCGGGGCTTTGTGTGTTTTGGGATCTGCTTACTGATCGTGCCCGGAGAACTCAGGCAGCTGGTGCCCCGCGTCCTTAAGCGTCTTCTCGCGCGATGCGAGTTCCAGGTCGTGATCGACCATCATCTGCGCCAGCTCCTCGACCGTCGTCTCGGGAACCCAGCCGAGCTTGGCCTTGGCCTTGCTCGGGTCGCCCAGCAGCAGATCAACCTCCGCGGGGCGCAGGTAGCGCGGGTCAAACTCGACATGGTCGTCGAAGTTCAGGCCCGCGGCGTTGAACGCCATCTCCGCGAACTCACGCACGCTGATCGTCCGCCCGGTCGCCACGACATAGTCGTCGGCCTGGTCCTGCTGGAGCATCATCCACATCATCTTGACATAGTCGCCCGCAAAGCCCCAGTCGCGCTTGGCATCGAGGTTGCCAAGGAAGACCTTCTGCTGCAGGCCCAGCTTGATGCGGCCCACCGCGCGCGTGATCTTGCGGGTCACGAAGGTCTCGCCGCGGCGGGGTGATTCGTGGTTGAAGAGGATGCCGCAGGAAGCATGCATGCCGTAGGACTCGCGGAAGTTGACAGTTGCCCAATGCGCCATGACCTTGGCGCATGAATAGGGCGAGCGGGGCCAGAAGGGGGTGGTCTCGGTCTGGGGGGTTTCGAGCACCTTGCCGTACATTTCTGACGAGCTTGCCTGGTAGTAGCGGACCTGCTGGCCTGATTTTTCCTGGAAGTCGCGGCAGGCCTCGAGCAGGCGCATCGCGCCCATACCCACGGTGTCGGCGGTATAGATAGGCATGTCGAACGACACGCGCACATGCGACTGCGCGCCGAGGTTGTAGACCTCGTCGGGCTGGACATGATCGATGATCTTGTTGATGTTGTTGGCGTCGCACAGGTCGCCGTAGTGCAGCTTGAGCTTGGGCGCTGGGTTGTGGGGGTCCTGGTAGATGTGGTCGATGCGTTCGGTGTTGAACGACGAGGCACGCCGGATGATCCCGTGCACCTCGTAGCCCTTGTCGAGCAGGAACTCCGCGAGGTACGAGCCGTCTTGTCCTGTGATGCCGGTGATCAGTGCGCGTTTGTCGCTCATGTGTGTCTCTCTCGCGGGTCGTTGCGTTGGGCCCGATAACGAATCGTGTGCAAGCTGCACCCGGGCGTGCATGGTGATTGTTGTTCCATCGGCCCGCAAAGCCAGCGCGTTGACCGACAATTGACCCTCACGCCCAGAAGAATGCGTTGATTGCGGGGGACATTTCTACGAGCGGTTGGCTCTTGAGGTCGCATGATTGCCCCATATCAGGGCGATTCGAGCGAATTGAGCACACCAGACACGCTCGAATCGCTGGTCTGGACCGGATCGGCCGTGAGCATCGAGATCGTGGCGATCGAGCCCAAGATCAGCGCGAGCACCACGGCCCCGCCCATCGCACGGGTCTTGATCTGCTCGAGCATGGCACTGCGCGCGATGATCAACACGATCATGATCAGCAGCATGGGCTCGTGATAGCGCTGCCAGCTCGCGTGGTTGGCGCTCTGGGCGAGGGTGAACGCGATGAGCACGCCGACCCAGACCCAGACATCGCGGCGCGACGCCAGACTCAGCCACAACACCAAATAGAGCGCACCGAGCACGCTCAACACCGTGAACACGGGCGACCGATCGGCAACGGTGGGCAGCTTGCCCAGCAGGTTCCACCAGCCGCCGTAGCGACCGGCTTCGTACGAATAGCTCGATGCGGGCACCACACCCAGCAGCAGCCCCAGCAGCAACGCGATGAGCACAAGCCGCCAGTGATGCGCCCACACGGCCCGGGCACGCGGCAGCAGCATCGGGGTGAAGGGCACACTGAGAATCGCAACCTGCATGAGCACAAAGCCGGGCGTCGCCGGGTTGGGGCCCTGGTGCATGTTCTGAAAGCTCGGCGGCACCAGCCCGCCCCAAACACCTAAGAACCACACCAACGCCATGAACGCGGGCACGGTGCAGCCGATCGCGATCAGCGTACGACCAGCCCGACCCGAGAATGATGAAAAGAACGATCGCAGATCGCGGGGGGCGTGCGGGCCGCTGCCCAGCCACGCCGCGAGCCAGACCGGCGCGGCCGCCCAGATATGGATCTGCCGCATCCACACCAGCGCCACCAGCAGCACGCCACAGATTGTCCACGACACCCAGCCGGTCTTTGCACGCAGGCACAGCAGCACGATGCCCAGCACCAGCAGCCAGCCGGCGTTGTCCGGGAGCAGCCAGATGCCCGGGAAGAAGACATACATCGACGCGATGACCGGGAGCAGTAGTACGGCGGCCCAGCGCCCCAAGGTGGCGCTGGTGTTCCAGGCGAGCAGGCCGAGCAGCCCCATGGTCCAGAGGCTGGCGACGAGTTGGATCCCGGTGTGTCCCATCCCTGCCTTGGCGAGGGGCGCGAGCAGCAGGTGGTAGCCGGGCGTAGTCGCAGATGCATAATCGCCCAGATCAGGTGTGGGCCACTGCTGGGCGAACTGCAGGATCGCGAGCCAGTGGAAGTTGAGATCGTCCGCGGCTCCGCGCCCCGAGAGGTTGCCGCTGAAAATCACAGACCAGCACACGAGCATCGCCAGCCCGATCGTGACAAGCACGGCGACATCGCGTCCCTTGGGGGCGGGGGTCGCGGTGGGGCTGATTTGTGTTTGCTCAGTGATAGGCGCAGACATGGCAGCAACCCTATCGGCACTTAGAGCCCCTGCCGCACCCAAAGTGCGATTTTCGAGCATGATCTGGGATGAGTTGATCCGAACTCTTGTGCATGCCGCGTCGTTTAGACGATGCTAGGGGTGCACATGAGCAACACAGAACCGATCCAGCCCAGTCACGCACCCGCCACCGCCACCCCCAAGGGCGGCACGGTGGCCGGGCTGATCAAGCTCATGCGGCTGCACCAATGGTCCAAGGGCATCTTTGTGCTTATCGGACCTATGTTCGCCCTCGCCGACGGCAAGCTCCGCGACATGCCCGATCTCGAACTGGGGCTCGCGATCGGGATGACCTTTCTGGGGTTCTGCCTCGCCGCGTCGGGCTGCTACATCTTTAATGATCTGGCGGATGTCGAACGCGACCGGGCACACCCGCGCAAACGCAAACGCCCGCTGGCAAGCGGGCAGGTCCCTGTGGGAATCGCCCGGATCTTCGCCGTCTGTATTCTGGTCGTCTCGCTCGCCAGCGTGCTGGGTGTCCCCGGCGAGTTGCGATATTGGGTGCTGGGGCTGCTTACTTTGTACATCATCAATGTGATGGCATACTCCGGGGGGCTCAAGCACATCGTGATTGTGGATGTGCTCTGTCTGTCTTCCGGGTTCGTGATCCGGGTGCTCGGCGGGTGTGCGGCTGTCGGAGTCACGCCGTCGACCTGGCTGCTCAATGCGACGCTGTTCCTGAGCATGTTCCTGGCGTTCGGCAAGCGCTTGGGTGAGCGTCGCCACATGGGCAGCGATGAGGCGGCGATGGCCGCCCGGGATGTGCAGCAGCACTACACGGACCAGATGTTGCGGATGTTTGTGGTGGTGACCGGTGTCGCAACTCTTTTAACTTACACGAATTATGTGCAGAGTCGCCATGACGACTTTGTCTGGACCTTCGCGACCAGACAGGGCAGTCTCGGTGAGTCCTTTGGCTTCAATCTGATGTGGATCACGGTGGCTCCGGCGACCTTGGCGCTGCTGCGAACCATCACTTTGCTCATGCGTGGGCGGTATGACGACCCGACCGAGCTGGCGCTCAAGGACAATATGGTGCGTGTTGCGGGGCTGGTTTTTGTTGCCTCGACCCTGATCGTGTTCTGGATTCACCTGATTCAGCCCTGATTTTGGCGATTTCTTGAACCCTTTTGCGTTCAGTGTGGTAATTCATGCTTGGAACCCAGCGCAGATCATGCGCTCCGGGTGGTCTCGTTCTCGACGCCTATGCAGGGGTGCGTCGATAGGGACCTCGACGACATGGTGGATTTCAGCCGCATGACGCGTATGCGGCTGATCTCATTCTTTACATACGCCCGCATTTGGGCGGGCACGATGCCTCCACGGCATCGAAAACGGGAGTTTTAGTATCATGAACAGGGATCATTCCAAGCGAATGTCTGTGCGAGCACTAACAAGCATCGCGAGCGCCTTTGTGGGCATTTCAGCGTTGAGTGCGGGTTCCGCGCTCGCGCAGAGCAACTACGACGAGCCGGGCACCACCCCGGCACCTGAGGAATCGCTGGATCTGGCGCAGCTGGCCGCGATGGCTGCTGCCCGCGGCGGCGGTTCACGGGGCGATGACGGCGACGGGCTCAAGCCCTGGTCCGCGGTCAAGGATGGCTATGAAAAGGTCATTTCGACCGCCGACGGCGACTCGTTCTACGACCTGTACATCAATCGCAAGACCAATCAGGTACTCGCCGAGCTGCCTCGTGGCTACGACAAGCAGCATCACTTCTTCGCGATGACCGTCGCGGGCGGCGAGATCTTCGCGGGTCTGCAGGCCGGCGACATTTACACCAAATGGAAGCGGATCGGCAACCGCTTGGCGCTGATCCAGCCTCAGATCGCGGTTCGTTCGACCGGCGATCAGGAATCGCGTGATTCGGTGGAGACGGTGTTTACCGATCGCGTGCTGCTTGATGTTCCCATCGTGTCGACCGGCCCCAATGGGCAGCCGGTGATTGATATGGATGATCTGCTTGTCAAGCAGGCGGGCAGCTTCTTCGGCGGCTCGGCGCGCGGGCTCAACCCGGCACTGACGACCGTGGCCGCGATCAAGGCGTTCCCGCGGAATGTTGAGATCGAGTTCGAGGGCCCGGTCGCGGGCGGGACGATGAAGAAGTTCCATTATTCGATCTCGCTGATCACCGGCACACGCGGGTTCAAGCCGCGTGTGGCTGATCAGCGTTTGGGCTACTTTGTCACGACCTATACGGATCTGGGGAAGTATGACGCGGACGAAAAGAATCAACGCCTGATCAACCGCTGGCACATCGAGAAGGCCGACCCCAAGCTCACGCTGAGTCCGCCCAAAGAACCCATCGTGTACTATGTCGAGCACACGGTGCCCATCCGCTACCGTCGCTGGGTCAAGGAGGGCATCGACCAGTGGAACGATGCGTTCCGCAAGATCGGCATCGACGGCGCGATCCAGATCCAGTATCAGGACAAGGCCTCCGGGGCCAACATGGAAAAAGACCCCGAGGATGTGCGCTACAACTTCATCCGCTGGATCAGCAACGATGTTTCGACCGCGATCGGCCCGTCCCGCGTCAACCCCATGACCGGTGAGATTCTGGATGCCGATGTGGTGCTGACCGACGGTTGGGTGCGCGTGTTCACCTACCGCTGGGAAGACCTGCTGGGCACGCTGGCAACCGAGGGCTATGCCCCCGCGACCATGCAGTGGCTCGAAGAAAACCCGAAGTGGGACCCGCGTTTGCGGCTGGCGACACCGAGCCAGCGTGAGCAGATCCTCTACGAGCGTCGTCAGCATGCCGAGCACGGCCACGAGAGCCACATGCACGAGCTGCAGTCGATGGACGGGTTCATGCCCGGCGCTGATATGCTGGGCACCCATGAGTTCGACGGGCTCAGCGGGCGCGCCTCGCAGGTGAGCGGCATGTGCATGGCGGCGACGGGCAAGGCGCTCGATCTCGCATCGATGCGGATGTACCTGAGCATGATCGAGCTGTTCGCGGCCGATCTGGAGCAGATCACTGCCGCGGCCAGTGCCAGCGCCGAGATGGGCGTTGCGGTTGAGCCCGAGATCGACGAAGAAACGCTGGAGATGATCCGCAAGCAGCTCGAGGAGAACCCCGGGCTTCGCGCGATGATCCCGCCGGAGTATCTGGCGCTTCTTGAGAAGAAGGACGAGCCAACCGAGGACGAGCCGGAGGACGCGGAAGATGGCGCTGAGGACGCGCCCAAGCCGGCCAAGGCCGACAAGAAGGATGAGGGCGACATGATCGACGGCGTGCCCGAGTGGTTCGTCGGCCCCATGCTCGCCGAGCTTGTCGCCCACGAGGTGGGTCACACTCTGGGTCTGCGTCACAACTTCAAGGGCTCAAGCTCGTACTCACTCGAGCAGATCAACTCGGATGAAATGAAGGACAAGCAGCCCTGGTCGGCCTCGGTCATGGACTACAACGGCATCAATATCATGATGCCCGGGTCTGGCGAGGTGCAGGGCAACTACTCGTCCTTCGAGATCGGCCCATACGACTACTGGGTCATCGAGTACGGCTACGGCCCCGAGAAGAACCTTGAGAAGGTGCTCTCACGCGTGAACGAGCCCGAGCTGGCATACGGCACCGACGAGGACACCTTTGGCCCTGACCCGCGTGCGCGTCGCTATGACCTTGCGGAAAACCCGCTGGACTTCGCCAACAACCAGATGAAGCTTGTGAGCACGATCCGTGAGGGTCTGCTCGAGAAGTTCGTGGACGATGGCGATTCATGGTCGCGTGCTCGCCGTGGATACCTGATCACGCTCAACACCCAGATGCAGTCGCTCTCGATGATGAGCAACTGGGTGGGCTCGGCGTATGTCTACCGCGACAAGAAGGGCGATCCGGGCAGCCGCGCCCCGATCGATGTGGTGCCCGCGGAGCGTCAACGCGCCGCGATGCAGTTCGTGATCGAAAACTCGTTCTATGACGAGGCGTACGGCATCACGCCCGAGCTGCTCGCCCACACCACGGTTGATAAGTGGTGGGACGATGTGAACTCGGTGTTCGCGGATGCGGCGCTGCCCATCCACGATCGCGTGATCGGCATGCAGGCCTCGGCGCTGACGATGCTGCTCAACCCACAGACCGTGCAGCGTGTGTATGACTACGAGCTGTTCGTCCCTGCGGATCAGGATGCGCTGACGCTCGCCGAGCTGATGCAGAGCGTGAGCGAATCGATCTGGAGCGAGCTTGGCGAGGATGTGGGCAGCGGCTACTCGGAGCGTAAGCCGATGATCTCGTCGCTGCGTCGCAACCTGCAGCGTGAGCACCTTGACCGTCTGATCGACATGGCGTTTGAGACCCGCGGGTTCAACTCATCGGCCAAGCCGGTGAAGATGCTCGCCACGATGCACATGCGTCAGATCAAGGACGGCGTGGACGGCGTGCTCTCCAACAAGAGCGCACTCGACGCGTACACGCGGGCCCACCTGGAAGAAATCTCCCAGCGGGTCGGCAAGGCACTGGACGCGAACTATGTGTATCGCGACAACTGAGTGACGGTCCTTTCTCTCTGAAACCACATCAGGTGGCCCGGACGGGCCGCCTGTTTTTTTCTATGTGTAAATCGGTGCCCGGGATGAGCAGGGCATGTATGGAGTCGATAATCCACTGTGATGCGCACAAGAGCAGACCGTGAATCCGTTCGACGCCCACGCAAGGCTTGGGTCAGCGTTGTGCTTTGGGGATTACTGCTCCCGCCGGGTGTCTTGGCCGGACTGGGCTGGATGCTGAGCGGATCGATCTATGCGCTCGATCTCGTGCTTGCGCACCAGCTGCTGCTCGCGTGGGGTGTATTCGCATGCTTGCTGATCGGCGCGGCGATCCGACGATGGCGATGGACGGCGTTGATGATGCTCATGCTGGTTCTGGCGCTCTGGCCCGTGGTGCGCGGACGAACAGTGAGCATGCCCCGCATCGACTTCGCCAACAAGGACACCGGGGTAATCCGCGTGATTACCTGCAATATCAACCCGCGCAACGAGGGGTGGGAAGAGGATCTCGATGCATTGATGGGGCTGGATGCCGATGCCATCGTGCTGATCGAGGTTCCGGTCCAGCTGAGCCTCGGCACACGGCGTCGGGGTTGGCTTGACGGGACTACCTATCCCCAATGGCTGCATCGCAGTTGGGTTGATGAGCAAACCTCGCCGGGGTTTATTCTGAGCCGCTGGCCGATGGAACAGTTCGATTCAGGTCCTGATGCACACTCGATCCAGCATGTGCTCCATGCACGGGTGCGGACCCCCGCTGGTGATGTTGTGGTGGGTCTGTTGCACCCGCTCTCGCCGCGTTCGAATGCGCGATGGCGGCAGGGCAACGCCGCGGTTGAAACGCAGACAGCGGCCGCCGCACGGACGCTTGCGGACACCGGGCTTCCGCTCGTGATCGGTGCAGACCTCAACAGCACGCCGGCACAATGGCGCGCAAGAAGACTGTACAAATCAGGTTTGCGTATGAGCAAGCCGCTGCTGCGGGTGGGTGGGAGTTTTCCGGCGGGGCGTGGTGTGCCCGAGGTGATGATGATCCAGCTTGATGATGTCTGGCACGCGGGCGCGATCCGACCGATCGCGTGGGCGACGATCGATCTGCGGGGGAGCGATCATCGGGCCGTGTGTGTTGACTTTGTGCTTGAACCCGCTGAGTGATTCATCGCTCGGCTTGGACTTCTGCCTTACGCTTCATCAGCTTTCCGATCCGTTCGCGGTCGTTCTTGCTGAGCACAAAGATGAAGCAGGCGACAGCGTAAACGATCCCGAAGAGTCCGATCGACGCGAGGATGATCGGTGCGCTCATTTGTGCTGCACGATCTTTGGTTATCTCTCCGGTCAGCCCGAGGTCACCGAGGTGATTGTTGAGGTGTAAGAGCAGCATCGCACATGCTGCGGCCACAACCGTTGCCAGCAGCGGACGGATGACCCCGGCGAAGAGCTTGATCGGGCTCAGCCGCAGACAACGCCCGACAATGATCGGCAGCCCGAGCTGATGGACGGTAAGTAGCACGAACGCAAACACCGCGGCGGGGACATAGAGACTCATCGGTTTGGGAACGATAAACATCAGGACAACCGACGCGATCGGCGCAAAGAGCCCACCGGCGAGGATCCACGGGGCATACGCTCTGACATAGCCGGCGCCATAGAGGATGAGCAGCCAGGTATCAGATATCGCCCGCGCCGCCAGCGCGATGGTGAGGATGCGCGACAGATACACCGCAGGCAGCATGACACCCTGATAGTCTTCGAGCGTGCTGCCGACCCAGAGTTCAAAGATCGGCCAGCTATACAGGAAGACCCCGGCGGCGGCGGGAAGCGCGATCATCGTGGTGAGCTTGGTCTGGATGTTGATCAGCCGCTGAAGCTGACGGCGAGACTGCTCTGAATCTACATTGGACGCGAGCCTCGCGCTGACGGCATCTGATCCAAACTGCACGCCGGTGGTGAGCATGCGGATGTAGGCGACAAAACGGAAGCCGATACCCCATGCGGCGTTTGCGAGTGGTCCAAAGAATATATTCATCAACAAGGGTGGGATCTGCTCATGGATATTCATGGCGGCCTGCACACCCGAGTTCCACGAGAATGTCTGCATCACATCACGGATAACCTCACGGCGGGCGCCCCCGATCCGGATCGCGAGGCGGTGATCCTTCGAGTAGATGTACATTGCGGCAATTCCAAAGCCGAGGATCCCCAAGCCCGACCAGAGAATCCCGTGGAGCAGGAGCCCGGTAGCGGGGTCACTGATTCCGATGGCATAGCCGAGAATAAGGACAGAAATGATATTGGTTGCCCTTACACCGATATACCAGATGTTGTATCCAACAAACCGTTCGGTAACGAGATACATATTGAGCATTGGAGCGAGCAGGGTCATGGCTGTGGTGTTCAGGCCTTGGCCCACAACAAACCAAACCGATGCAGTCATCAACTCGTCGGGAATCTGAAGGTATGGGAGTAGTGAGACAACGATCCCGAAGGCAACTACGGTGAGGCCAGCGCACAGCAGCGAAATCAGACAAACCGCGGGATACTGCGCTCGAAACGACTCATCCCCCTGGTGATATGCCGCACCCAGCTCGCGTGTGAGTGATTGCTGAATAATCTGGCGAAAAATCGCGGCGAGACCGATGTTTGCACCGAGCAATGAGATGATGCCGAATGCATCGTCACCCAGCCACCTGATGGTGAGGGGAACAATTAACAGCCCGAGCACCAAGGTAAGCGCGAGACGGGTATAGTTGGACAGGATGCGAACCACGCCCTTACGGGCTTCTCTGCTCATTCAGGACTCTCGTTCAGTTGGGTATTTGTAACGCTCGTGGCTATTCGGCCGAACCGGATGAACTCTGAATCCGATAGTAGACAAGAGCCATTCTTTGTACACCGACCGTTGAAGAGAACCCAGACAATGTCCTTACCGATGCCGATTCTCTTGCTGGTGGCCCTCGTGTGCATTTGTGTTGCCGTTGTCTACTTATACGGTCTGAGCAAGCGTTGGGGTGTCCTCATCCCGTTTATCGGGATGCTTCTCTTCGGGTCGCTGGCGTTGCCAGTGGATTGGAACGATCAGATCCGGCAGACTCTATGGCTTCCGATTCAGACAAGACGCTCAATGTTCTACCTGGTGTGCGGATTGGCGGCATTGCCATTTGTGCTGCTCAACTTCAATCGTTTGAGAGGAAAGCGCATTGCCATATCAGCACTGCTGCTCGTTGCCGTATCGCTATACGGCGCCCTGTTGCGATTCTTTCATGTCGGCGCTCAAGACGGGACGCTTTCTGTCGGCCTGTCCGTAATCACTCTCTTGCCGCTCTTGTTTACCGCCATGATTTACATCGAGGAGATCGACGATCTGCGCATACTCATGCGAGCCGTTGTAGTCGCGAATGTAATCTGGGTTGGCATGTCCTTTGTTCAGTTCGTGGCCAATCCCATGCTCGTCACAACTGGTAATGACAATCGTTTCATCGGTGTGCTTTCCAATCCGCAGCACAGCGGCGTGCTCTTGGCATTCTTCTTCATCATTTCTCTTTGGTTGATGCTCAATGAGCGGGGGAAGTTCGCGTTCCTCATGTTGTGCGTTGTCTGTGTGAACGGGATCCTGTTGCTGTGGACTGGTTCCCGCACGGGGCTTGGCATGATGGCCATCGGGTTGTGCGCGATATTGTACTCGCGAGCAGGAAAAGCGATTTTGTTACTGCCTGTCGTCGTGGTTCTTGGCTATGTCGTGCTCACCATACTTGTTGACATGTTTGGTGTGAGTCTCTTGGGCTTTCAAAGGCTCACGAGCACCGAGGACACACGCACCGGGGCTTGGATCAAACTGATCAACGCGGGCACTGAAAATCCGTTGTTCGGGGCCGGGACCGACGGGGCAGAGAAGAGCGAGAACAGTTGGCTGTATGGATTTGCGTCGTACGGCATCGTGATGCTTGCTCTGCTCATAGCCATGACTTTCGTCGCGGCAATCGAGATTCTCAAATCGATCCGGGCACGGTTCTGGCTGCCTGGATATTACCGAAACTATCTTGATTTCCTGAATGGCATCATGCTCATGTACTTCGCAGGCGCGGTGCTTGAAGGATACATGGTTTCGCGTGTTTCCCCGACTATTTGTATTTTCATGATCGTGTCGGTCGCCAACGCCACGCTACGCAAGATTGCGAGCGAACAGTATCGCGAGAACCATTTGTATGCCGACGATTATGGGGACGAGTACGAATACCCTGCACAATACGGTGACGCTGATGGAGATGACGGACCGGTGCTCACAACTGGCTAACCCATGCGTGATCGGATTCGTATCCTAACTCGATCAGCATGTCACCCGCAAGTTCGTTGAACAGACGGGCTGATTCCTGGGTGAAGTAGTTTTTCCAGTCACCAACGATCCCCTTCCTTATGAAGGATTCCTTATCCTCTTCGCCGGGGGCCCTGCCGGTCATCCGTTGCATCGAAAAATGCTCAACGGCGTCTCGAACGCGTTGAGAATCAACGGGACGCCCTAGGCACTCGATGAGTCCCGCCAGCGTGCTCTCGCAGTTTTCTCGAAGATCTTCATACTTGACCGGGCACACTCCGTCTTGCCGCAGCCAACTCCTGTTGTGGTCTCGCCAGTTTTGTTTGCACGCAATCGGGTTCTCAAAGATGTACTCGATGAAGCGAGGAAGATTCGCATGAACATCGTTCGGGTCGGCTCCCGGCCCCAGAATAGTGCGCATCTTTCGCATGTAAACATCTTTGTCGCTGTAGTTTGGGCTATCTGTGGGGCGGTTGAAGTGAAAATAGAATGACACGATGACATCACGGCCGTCACGCGTGAGGTAGGTAATGTTCTGCAGCCTGCGATGGTGCCTCCAGTGACCATGAACAACACAAGGCATCGCGACCGGGAGTCGCGCATACTGCGCAAAGGGCAGCCGCAAGGACAACGCAAGCATGCGGCACAACCAAGTGCCCCCGCTCTTGGGGTATTCGATCACCGGGTACATGCCGATTGATGGCCCCCAACGGGCTGCGATTTCCCGGGTGATAATATTCGAGCATTTCTGTAGAACGATTTTATGACTTTTCAACCTTGAACCGCCCTCTCGTAAAATGACTCGAAGCGTTTGATGATCTTGTCCGGATGCATCTGATCGAAGATCCACTGGCGACCCGCCTGTCCCTTCTCAGAGAGTGATAATGCGTCGCTTGTAAGCTTAAGAATCGAATCTGCAATCGACTCGCCACACTGCTCACAGATTGTTGCTTGCGCTTGCGATTCGAGTTCGGGCCAGGTGTCGACACCCTTGGTTGTGAGCACGGTTGTTCCCGCGGCCAATGACTCGTAGATCACAAACCCGAAGTTCTCCTGGCTGGTGGGCAGCACGAACAGGTCGGCGGCTTGATACAGCGCGATCTTCTCGTCGCCCACCACGAGCCCGAGGAACGAGATGTAGTCCTCAAGCCCGTGCTGCTTGGTGAGGGACTTGAGCTTGGACTCATAGTCCTTGTCGCCGTCGCCGGCGATCAGTGCGCGGTGGGGGGTCCCGCGATCACGCAGGATCTTCACCGCCTCGATCAGATGCTCAACACCTTTTTTGTAGTGCAGTCGAGAGAGATAGAGCAGCACCGGCTCACCGGTATCAAACATCGGGAAGGTGTCGCGAGCAAGCTGCGGGTCGGGCATCTGCTCGAAGGGCTGGAGATTGAGGAGGTTGGGGATCACGACGCCCTCGGAGCCGGGGAACCATTTTTTGGATTGGGCCAACTCGCCCTCGGCCGTCGAATGGATCAGCGCGGCGTTGTTGAGCATGGCCGAGCCGCCCAACTTCAGATAGATGAGCTTCTTGAGCCGTCGCTGATCCATGCACCAGTCGTCGAGCATTCCCCGTAACGAAATGACATATGGCTTACCCATCAATCGTGACATCGCGCAGATGTTCTTTGCCAGCGGCGTCCATATCCCGTGTGCGTGCACGACATCGGCCCAGCCGATCGCTTCGTTCACCTTCCGCTTCTGATCGCCGGTCATTCGCAAACCACGAAGCGGACTCAGTCCCAGCGGGATGGTGCATGGGTTGTGGGCGGGGTTGGATCTCCATTCGTCTGGAGCGTTTGTGTCCGCGTGGGTAATGATCCGAACCTCGTGTCCCCGCTCGGCGAGCTTGGTCGACAAGTCGATGATCGCGCGCACCGGGCCGCCGCTGGAAAAGTTGAGGTTGCTGATGGAATGAACAATCTTCATCGGCCCTGCTTTCGTTGATCCGCGTGCTCACCCCGGTCCGCCTCGACCAGATCCGGCCGTTTGAGCTCGCGCACCTTGAGAACGATCATGTACTCGTACATCGCTTGCAATCGACAATATGTCCAGCCCGCTCGCCCGTCGAGAAAGCCACGCCCTAGCACATACATATACATGAACTTGAGCAGGGGGCGGCAGGGCATGCGGAATGAGATGTTCTTGAGCTCCAGACGCCGCGTGTTGCGGTCACCCGACAGCAGGTTGCCCGGCTTCACGGGGTTGTCCGCCAGTGCCTTCATCGTTTCGTTGGCCTCGTAGGTCGAATAGCGGTTGTGGCGCTCGATCCACTCACGGATGCCCTTGGAGAAGTTGTAGTGTATGAAGTGCTCGCGCAGGTAGCCGATCTCGCCGTCGACGATCGGTACCGGGTTGGCATCGCGCGCAAAGCGGATCTTGGGCGGCTGGAAGAACCGCATGATGTTGCCCGGCGGCATCGCGTGCTTGAGCCACCGACCCTTATAGATGTTTCTGCGCCCGCAGTAGTACGCCACCGGATCGTTGTTCTCGAGCGATTTGCTCCCCGACTCCCATTCCGCGGCGATCGCTTCAATCTCGGCCCGCAGCTCGGGGGTCATCCGCTCATCAGCATCAAGATAGAACACCCAGCGGTGCTTGAACTCGATGTTGTCCATCGCCCAGTTCTGATGATTGCCCCGCCCGTCATACGCCCGCTCGAACCATCGAGCGCCCGCCGCCTCGCTGATCTCCCGCGTGCGGTCTGTTGAGAGCGAGTCGAGCACGACGACATCGTCGGCCCATGTGACGGACTCAAGAAGTCCCGGCAGGTTCCGCTCCTCATTGAGTGTCTGGATAAAGATCGAGATGCTCACGCATCACCCCCCGCCGAATCGCTGTCCTTCATCACCCGGTCACGCACCGGCTTGGCGGGGCTGCCCACGCAGACCTTCCACGCAGGGAGATCGGTGAACACACTCGATCGGGCTCCGACAACCGATTCTTCGCCGATCGTCACACCCGGGCCAACAAACACATCCGCGGCGATCCAGGTCCCCGCACCAATCGTGATCGGCATCGGGATCAGCGGGCGGTGCCTGAGCTCAAAGTCGTGGGTCGCCCCGCAGAGGTAGGTGTACTGGCTCACCACGACCCGATCGCCCAGCGTGATCCGATCAACGCAGTAGCAGTCCACATCGTCGGCAATCGTCGCTCGCTCGCCCATGCGCAGGTTCCACGGCGCCCAGATGATCGCGCGTGGGTAGACCCGGGCCGAGCGATGAAGATCGGCACCGAACAGCCGCAGAAGCATGTTGCGCCAACGATGGCATGGGCGCGGGCTGCAGCGGAATAGGGTGGCTTGAACAAGACCCCACAGCACACGCATCGTGCGATTGCGGAGCGTGTGCGGGCTGTGTGGGGCGGTGTGTTTCATCGGTTATGGTTGGTGCAACGATCAGACCCGATTTCGGTAAACAGTCATGACTGAACTCGGCTGTGGCCCGCAGAAGCCAGCGGACACCGCTGTTTGTTTGTGGGGCAACTCAACAGGGTCTTACTTTGTACTCTGCGAGTTCATCACGCCCCGCACAACATCCATGAGTTGTTTGCCGACGACCTCCCAGTTCCCTCGCGAAAGATGATCGCGGAAAGCACGCATCGCCAGATCCTTGTACTCGTCGGGATTCTTCCAGAGGTGTTCGACCGCATCGGCGTAGCCGTCCCCGCGATCGTCATAATCAAACAACAGGCCGTTGGTCCCCTCGATGCTCACCAGCGGCACCCCGCCCGTGCGTGGCGCGAGTGAAGGGACACCGAACGCAGAGGCCTCAAGAAACGCAAAGCCATATGCATCGGCGCGTGTGGGAAGGATCATGAAATGGGCCTCGCTCATCAGCTGCATGAACTTTTCAAGGCCGTCGGGTGTTGATTTGGCAACATACCCCAACGGTTTGACAAAGTCGGGCAGTGGTCCATCACACTCGGGCTCAACCCCAAGCACACGCAACTCGGTCGGTACGCCGCGTTCATTGAGCAGCTGCGCGGCACGCAGCGCGATGTCGCCGCCCTTTCGCAGCCAGTCGATGCCGACAAAGTGAAGAATGCACTTATCCTTGGGCCGTGATTCGATCAGAGCTTCGATGTCGGACTCTGAGCGTCCGCTTGGGACATTGGCCCCTCGCGAGATGATGGTGGTCCGGGCAGGGTCCATGCCGTGATGCTTGACCGCGGAATCTCGCGCCCAGCTCGATGTGAAGATCGCGTGATCCACGCGCTCGTACATGCTTTGCTCCGCGGCGTAGCCATCCCTGATGGTTCTGCGTGAGAGATTCTTGTACCGCGGGTAGTAATCGAGAAGATTTTCGAATGTGCAGTCGGTCCACATCACGAAGGGCAACTCGGTTTCGAGGTACGACACCGGCAGTGTGCCCGAAGCGAAAACGAGATCAACATCAACGGTCTTGAGCTGCTGTTCAACCTGCCGTGCGTAGTGTTTGAGGAAGCCCGTATCGCGTTGGGGCATGTCATTCTTGCCTAGCAAGTAGCGGTTGATCCCATACTTCATGGCATTCAGCGGGGTGATCCGCTTGTTCAGCGAGCCGATGTACTCAAGGTCCAAACCCGAGCGGATCAACGCCTGAGAAATGTTGTAGCCTGTTCCCGACATCTTTGTGACATCGCTCGCGTCGAACAATGTCACAAACGCGGCACGCAGCCCATCGCTTGGGTTGTGCTCTGAGAGTATCTGCTCACTTTGATGTGTCTCTACGCTTGTTGTCATGCCGGGCTGATCCGTTCTCCGCTCTGGGTGTCGTAGAGCCGCCGGGGGCCGATCGCCTTCGCCGGGGAGCCGACACACACGCTCCACGCTGGCAGGTCGTTGACAACACTCGCCCGCGCGCCAACAACAACGCCATCGGCGATCTCTACGCCTGGGCCGACAAAGCTCTCGGCCGCGATCCAGCACCTTGAGCCAATCGTGATGGGCATGCGAATCAACGGAAAATCTGAACGCTCAAAGTCGTGTGTTCCTGCGCAGATATGGCAGAACTGGCTGATCACTGTGAAATCCCCGATCGTGATGGGTCCGAGACTGTAGAGATAGACCCGATCACCGATCTGCGCTCCATTGCCGATTCGAATATTCCAGGGCACCTCGACGCGAACGGTGTTCCGGATCAGCTTTACGCTTCCAACCCGAGCCCCAAAGCACCGAAGAAGCCAAGCTCTCCAACGATCCGCTCTGCGCGGAGAAAACCGAAAGAGCGTGCCTTGGATCAGCACCCAAAGGAGTCTCCCAAGTTTTTCCTTCCGACTGAAGTGGCCCATCGAAGCACCAGCCGGCAGCGGCTTGGCCATGACCTCTTCGAACAGAGACCGATCATCAGCGGCACTCGCTACGCGACAACCGTCGCCAGCAGAACTGTGCGCGTCTGGTTCATCCGAACCTTGGCCCGATAAGTTATGGGCCTGTGTTTGTCCCAGTACCCTGCTCATCATCGCTCGGTTCTACTCCCGCATCTACCATGGTGTTCGGAGTATATCGGCGCTTTGGCCCATCCAATACGATGTTGACCCAAAAGAGCCCGAAGAAAAAGCCGACGAAGTATCCGCCTGACACCAATAATTCCAAGGTGATGTTCAACTTGCAGATCAACCGCGTCGTCATCCTGAATCAGTACTATGTTCCCGATGTGGCCTCAACCGGGCATCTGCTCCACGAGCTGGCCGTCGAGCTCGCCCAGCTCGGCTTTGAGGTCGAGGTGCTCACCGGGCGTCCCAGCTACGGGCCACCCGACACCTGGCAGGACTGCCCGCTCAAAGAAACGGTCGACGGCGTCAAGGTCCGGCGCCTCAAGGTCGCCCGCTTCGACAAGAACAACCTCTTGGGCCGCGCATTCAACTACCTGACCTTCGTGGTCCCGATGATCCTCAATGTCCTCTTCAAATCCCGCAAGGACACGGTCTACCTCTACACCACCAACCCGCCCTTCCTCGGCGCGATCGGCTGGTTCGTCTCCCAGTTTCGTCGCCATCACTATGTCACCCTCCTGCACGACGCACACCCCCAACTCGGGGTCTGGGTCGGCACCTTCAAACAGGGCTCGATGATCGAACGCGTCTGGATGGGGCTCAACCGGCGCAAATACAGACGAACCAAGGAAGCGATCGTGCTGTGCACCGCCGCCAAAAAGCTCGTCGCAGAAACCTACCCGATCGATTCCAGCCACATCCATGTCATCCCCAACTGGGCCGACGGCGAAGATCTCTTTCCCAAGCCCAAGCACGAATCAGAAATCGCCCAAGAGCAGGGCTTTGTCGACGACTTCATCCTGCTCTACTCGGGCAACATGGGGCTCTACTACGACTTCGACACCGTGCTCGGCGCGGCCAAGCTGCTCGAAAATGAGCCGTTCAAGCTCGTGCTCGTCGGCGGGGGTGGAAAAAAAACAAACATCGAAGAACACATCAAAGAGCACAAGCTCAACAATGTCCTCCTGCTCCCCTACCAGCCGTTCGAGAAACTCAACGACTCGCTCAACGCCTGCGATGCCTCACTGGTCACCATCGCCAAGGGTATCGAGGGCATCAGCTTCCCCAGCAAGCTCTACACCTCGCTCGCGGTCGGCAAGGCCATCGTCGCGCTGAGCGAGGAATGGTCGGAGCTGCGCGAGATCGTGCAAGGCACCGAGTGTGGGATCTGGTCGGCGCTGGGCGATGCCCAGGGGCTGGCCGACAAGCTTCGCGAGCTGATCAATGACAAGCACAAGACCGCCGCAATGGGCAAGAGCGCCCGCGCGGTCTTTGAGCAGGGCTACACCCGCCAAGTCTGCGCCGCCAAATATGCCGAGGTACTCCGGCTCGCGGACCCGCAGTACACCGCGGCCGAAACCGCGGAACGACGCAAAAAACTCGCGACCTGGCTCGCAGGCGGCGCCGCGGTTGTCACCCACCATGAGCAGACCCGCGCGTCTAAAGCCGAGCAGGCGAGGGAGACTGCATGAACCCCATCACAGACCGACCGCTCAAGCTGCTCTTCGTCACCGAGGACGACCCGCTCTATGTCATCCGATTCTTCGAGGTCTTCTTCGAGGAATACCCCAAAGACCAGATCGAGATCGTCGGCGTATCCGTCCAAGAAGCGTTCCACGAGCCCAAGCACAAGACCGCCAAGCGCATCCTCAAGTTCTATGGCCCGATCGACTTCTGCCGCCTGCTGTCTCGCTATATCAAGGTCAAGCTCCGCGGCGACTCCATCGCCAAACTCGCCCAGTCCAAGGGACACCCGCTGGTCCAGTGCGGCTCGGTGAACGACCCGGAATACATCGAGCGCGTCAAGGCCATCAACCCTGATGTCATCGCATCGGTCGCCGCGCCCGAGATCTTCAAGAAAGCCATCATCGACTCGCCGGCGCTGGGATGCATCAACATCCACTCGGGGCGCTTACCTATTTATAGAGGCATGATGCCCAACTTCTGGCAGCTCCTCCACGGCGAGAAAACCGCCTGCGTCACCGTCCACGAGATGGTCGAAAAACTCGATGCCGGCGGCATCCTGGGCACGCTCGAATGGCCGCTGCACGAAAAGGATTCGCTCGACCGCGTCATCACCGGCACCAAGCAGGACGGCGCACGACTCATGATCGATGTCCTGATCAAAATGAAACAAGCTCAGACGGTCGCCGAGCCGCTGGACATGAGCAAGAAGCAGTACTTCAGCTTCCCCCAGCCCAAAGATGTAAAGCAGTTCCGCAAACGCGGGCACAGAATGATTTGAAGAGAGAAGACTCAGGGTGCCCTGCTTTGATCCGGCGCAGACGGACAAAGCAGGAACAAGAGACACCCGACAACCTGCTTTGCCCTTCGGGTCAAAGCAGGGCACCGAATGATGTAGAAAACAGGGCACTCAGCGACACCATGACCAAGCAGCACCACACAACCCGCGCCGCCATGTCCATCGATGTCGAGGACTGGTTCCAGGTCGAGAACCTCAAGGGTGTCATCGAGCGTGACACCTGGGACGAGCAAGACCTGCGGGTCGAGGCCAATACCGACCGGATGCTCCAGCTCATGGACACCCACGGCGTCAAATGCACCTGCTTCATCCTCGGTTGGGTCGCCGAGAAATGCCCCGCCCTCATCAAACGCATCGCCGATGCCGGGCACGAGATCGCATCGCACGGCCACGGCCACGACCTCATCTACAACCTCAGCCACGACGAGTTCCGCGAGGACATGACCCGCGGCATCGGCATCGTCGAGGACCTCACCGGCGCCAAAATCCGCGGCTACCGCGCCCCATCATTCTCCATCACCGACTGGTCCATCGACATCCTCCAGCAGCTCGGGCTTACCTACGACAGCTCCGCCTTCCCCACCGTCGCCCACGACCGCTACGGCAAACTCGCGGGCATGGACTCGGGCCAACCCATCGTTGAGATCCGACCGGGTTTTCACGAGGTCTGCGTGTCGGTCCTCAAGGTTGGCAAGAAGGGCATCCCCTGGGCCGGCGGCGGCTACTTCCGCCTCTTCCCCTACCCGATCTTCAAGCGCGGCGTCAAGAAGATCCTCAACGCGGGCAACCCCTATGTGTTCTATATCCACCCGTGGGAAGTCGACCCCGGCCAGCCGCGGGTTGACGGGCTCAAGCGGTCGCACCGCTTCCGCCACTACAACAATCTCGACAAGTGCGATGCCCGCTTCGATGACCTGCTCAAGTCCTTCACCTGGCGACCCATCGGCGAGATGCTCGACGACGAGCTCAAGAACCGCTGATGATCACGCGCCCGCCTGCGTCAGCGCGATGAGCGCCTGCAGCACGGATGCCTCGCGCACGCCGTCGATATGCACCACGCTCTCGGCGAGCTCCCGGTAGAGCCCGTCGCGCTGCTCGAAGAGCGTCTGCACCTCATCGAGCACATCGCTGCCGACGAGCGCCGGGCGATCGGTGTTGTCGCACTGCGCCAAACGATCGCGCAGCGTCTCGGGCGTGCCCCGCAGGTAGATGATCCTTGTGTCGCTCTCGCGCAACAGCTCAGCGGCACCTGGGGCGGTGGGGGTCCCGCCGCCCAGCGCGATGATCTGGTTCGGTGTTTCGAGCACCGACCGCAGTGCCTCAGTCTCCGCGCGTCTGAACGCCTCGATCCCCTCGCGCCCGATCGCCTCACCCGGCCCCGAGGCGCTCATCTGCTGGGCAACGACAGCGTCAAGATCAATGAAATCACGCCCGAGATGCTGCGCCAGCAGCTTCCCGAGCGTGCTCTTGCCCGATGCACGCAGCCCGATCAGAATCAGATTGGGCGATGCGTCGTGCATGTGTGAATCTCGGTGATGCTTATTCGTTGACGCGCGACATGTATGAGCCGTCTTCGGTCGAGACCTTGATCTTCTCGCCGTTGCCGATGAACGGGGGGACGCGGGTTTTGAGCCCCGTGTCGCACTCGGCTTCTTTGAGCTGGTTGGTCGCGGTTGCGCCCTTGATGCCCGGTGCTGTGTCGGTGACAGTCACCACGACAGCCGAGGGAAGCTCGATGGCGACGGGCTTGTCGCCGTGGAACAGCACGATGCAGGTGGAGTTGGGTGCCAGGAAGAGCAGCGTGTCGTCGAGCAGATCTTTCATGAGTTCGACCTGATCGAAGTCGGTCGTGTCCATGAAGGTGCCGCCGCCCTCGCCGTTGGTGTAGAGGAACTCCATCTCGCGTCGATCGAGTGTTGCGCCTTCGACGACATCAGCGCCGTTGAATCGTTTTTCGGTCATGCCCGAGCCGTCGACAGCGCGCATCTTGGCCTGAATATACGCGGGGCCCTTGCCGGGCTTCACATGGCCGGTTTTGGCGACAACATAGAGCTTGCCATTCAGATTGATACCCATCCCGGGCCGGAGTTCGTTGGCTTTCATACGCGTGTGATCCCTGTTTCCCGGCCATGGGGCCGGTTTTCAATACCTCATTTTGGGCGTTCGCCCGACACACGATCATAGCGCTTTACTGGGCTTCTCGTTTCACATGGTGTACCCTTATCCGATTATGGGGACCCAACCCAACAGGAGCACCCGCATGTCTACGACATTCACGACGACCCGCCGACAGTTCTTGGCGCACAGCGCCTTGGGCGGTCTGTCACTTGCCGCGCTCGCTGCGATGCCCGCCGGCGCCCTCGCCCGGGCCCTTGAGCCAGCCCAAGAACCCGAGTTCTTTGGCATCATGGGCTGGCGCGTGCTCCAACCCGGCATCATGGCCATCGCCGATCTCACGACCGGGGGCAATACCCTGCTCCTGGTCACGGGCGACAAGGCCCTGCTCGTCGACACCAAATACGCCTACTTTGCCGGAGCGCTGCTCCACGATGCCGCCCAGCAGATCCAGGCCGACACCACCAGAGATCGCATTAATCTCACCCTGATCAACACCCATCACCACGCCGACCACACCGGCGGTAACGCGGTAATCGTGCCCATCGCCAGCGCTTCATACGCCCATGCCAACGCGTTGCCCCGCATCCGCCAGCAGCACGATCGCTATGTCCAAGGCGCCAAAGCCGGCCCGTCCGAGCTGGCACGCAACAAAGCCCCCGAAGCGTTGATGCCCTTCGCGAAGGCCGCCGCCGAAG
The DNA here is from genome assembly GCA_965283805.1 of Phycisphaerales bacterium UBA1924. Lineage (GTDB taxonomy): Bacteria > Planctomycetota > Phycisphaerae > Phycisphaerales > UBA1924 > UBA1924. Next base: position 2,309,175 of record CBDIPV010000001.1, read on the forward strand.
CCAGCGCCACCTGGACCGAAAAAACAGCAGTCCCCAAGATCGCGATCAACGGCTCGGGCAACACGCTGAGCTTGGGCGACTTTGTCGTCAAGACCCATCACTTCGGCACGGGCCACACCGACAACGACCTGGTGATCCATATCCCTGAGCAGAACATCGTGCACACGGGCGATCTGGTCTTCAACGGGCTCAATCCCTTCTTCGACACCAGCGCCAACGCGACCGCGCGCGGCTGGCTCGAATCGCTCAGGCACACCCGCAAGCTGTGCAACGCGGAAACAACCGTCATCCCGGGCCACGGCCCGATCGCCGGGCCCGAGATCATCGACACCCAGATCCGCTATTTCGAGCAGCTCATTGAAGCCATCCAAGCCGAGATCGAGAAAGGCACGCCAAAGGACGAGGTCGTCAAGATGAGCTGGGAGTTTATGGACGGCTTGGGCTTTGAGCAGGTCAAGGGCCGCATCATCGATGGTGTCTATGACGAACTCAACGCCGCCAGCACCACTCCCCAGCCATAAGCCCAGAGCCATAAAGCCAGAGACATAAGCCCCGGGCGAGAACAAGCCCGAGGCCGGCCTAGTCGATGAATACGGCGATCTCGTCGAGCCCCTTCCGCTCCAGATCAGGAACGCTGCATTCGTCCGCGGGGTATCCCAGCGGGATCACCATATACGGGCGCTCGTGCTCGGGGCGATCGAGCACCTGGCGCAGAAAGTTCATCGGGCTGGGTGTGTGGGTGAGTGTCGCGAGCCCGGCGTGGTGGGCGGCGGTCAGCAGCATCCCCGTTGCGATCCCAACCGATTCATTGAGGTAATACACCTGCCCGCCGTCGTCTGTCGTTCGCATGGCCATGACGATGATGAGCCAGGGCACCGTGTCGATGTACGATTTGTCCGAGTCGGTCCCGAAGGCCTCGAGGTCTTTGAGCCAGCGATCGCTCGCCTTGGTCTGGTAGAACTCACGCTCGACTTCTTCAGCCGCGAGCCGGATCTGGTGCTTGATGTCCTTGTTGCGCACGGCGATGAAGCGCCAGGGCTGTTTGTGCGCCCCGCTGGGCGCGGTCCCCGCCGCGAGCAAGACCCGCTCGATGACCGCCCGGGACACCGGTCGATCGGAGAACGCGCGCACGGTCCGGCGCTGATTCATGATTTCATAGAAATCCGCAGCCGCCTGCTCGCTTGGTGCGCTGGGGATGAATGGGTGATACGGGATCTGCGGGATGCTCATGCGTTGCCTGTTCCTGGGAGCCCCTCAATGGTGTGTGTGAACGATCATAGCCCGTCTATCAAGCCCCTCGTTCGCTCAGATCGATCTTGCCTGCGGCGTGCGGTTACTCGAATTGTGCTGATTTCTGGCCCAAACCGTCGATGTATGGGCAATGCGCACAGACCGCACATCTGTTGATCGCCCCAACGCGTGGGTGAATCGCACCCTCGCGTCGGTGCTCTGCGCATGCAGCGGGCTGGCGCACGCCCACAGCCAGAGCCAGAGCCAGAATCCGATCGTCAACCGACCCGCGGCCGCCGGGCGTGTCGTGCAGGCGTTCGACTTCGAAGAGCAGGACACCAACCCGCTGCCGGTGCCGATGGGCTGGCTGCGTGCGCAGGAAGACCCCGCCGTCCCCCGTGTGCGTCCGGGCTTCCCGATCTGGAACGGCGCCGTGCTCGACTACGAGGGGCCCAGCTACGCGGGCAGCGGGAGTGTCAAGCTCCCAACCAACGGGGGCTCGACCTCGCTCATGCTTCGCTATGGCGAGCTGAGCATCTTCCCCAACGCAGACTACCTGATCAGCGCCCGCGTGCACACCCAGGGGCTGCAGCACGCCAAAGCGCGGCTGGTCGCAACGCTCCTGGATCAATCGGGCAACGAGATCCCATCGACGCGCATTGAATCAGCGCTCATCCGCAGCGAAAACGACTGGGAACAGGTCGCCATCGAGGTCGAGGGGCTCGAACCGGACGCGGCGTTCATGAAGCTTGAGCTGCAGCTGCTCCAGCCCGAGCAGCAGCGCGAGCTGGGCAAGAACCCCCCGTTCACCGTCTGGGAGCAGGACTTCAACGGTGCCGCATGGTTTGATAATCTGATTATCGCCCAGCTTCCACGCCTGAATCTCACGACAGGCGCCGCGGGCAACATCATCGAATCACACACGCCTCCCGATCTGCATGTGCTGGTGCGCGATCTCACCGGCGAGAACATCCGCGCAAATCTGCGGATATTTGATGTGCACGCGAACATGGTCCAGCAGGAACTGCTCGACAGCGACAGCAGGCGTGTGCAGCGGCGCTGGCAGACCGAGCTGCCCAGCTACGGCTGGTATCGTGCCTTGCTCGAGGTCATCGTCGATCGGCAGCTTGTTGGCGTTCGTATGCTCGATTTCATCTGGGCACCGCCGCAGCGCGACGAACGCGACTCGGGCATGTTCTCGATCGAGAGCTCGATCACCGACCCACGATTGGCACGCGCGGTGCCCCCGCTGCTGCGTGGCGCTGGTGTGAATCGCGCGAATCTGCACATCTGGGATCGCAATACAACTCAGCAAAGCCTTGAGCCCGACACGCCATTGATCGAGGCGGTCTCGGCACTCTTTGATGAGCAGGGCGTGCTGAGCTTCACGCTCGGCGAGCTGCCGCTGGCGCTCGCCAACCAGATGGCGATCGATCCCGACGAGGTGCTCGGGGCCTTTGGCGATCCCAATGGACCCTGGGTCCAGTGGGGCACGGGCATGCTCGATCAATACGGCCAACGCGTCACCAACTGGCAGTTCGGTGCCCAGCCCAGCCAGGAATCGTCGGCCTCACTCTTTGAAGCCTTGTCCGACGCGCGCCGGGCGCTCGCAGGGTTTGTGCCCGGCCCGATCTCCACAATCGCGTGGCCCATCGATCGCCCGCTCCCGCCCGAGCTTGCCTCGCCCGGCGTTGGTTTGCAGCTGATCGACAACAACGCCACCGCGCCCGCAGCGATCGCACAGCTTGTCGAGCAGTGGGCGTCGCAGCGCACGGGCAGCCAAGGCAGCGACGAGCCCGCGGCCCGGCTCGGGCTCACCCTGCGCCCGCAGCACGACCCCCAAGATCAAGACGGCACCCAGGTCTGGTCCGCCGTGGGATCGCTCGCCCGAAAAGCGATCAGCTTCTGGTGGTCCGCGACTCAGGTCGATACCGTGCAGAGCGACTTTGATCTCCGTTTGAGCGATGCGTGGTGGATCTCGCCGGGCAAACGCGGGCAGGTCATGCCCGCGCCAGAGCTGATTGTCTGGCGCACGCTCGCGAACCACCTCGGCACGCGCAGCGCGATCGAGGAGCTGGACCTGATCCCGGGCGCACGCCTGCTGGTCTTCTCCGATCGACCATACCGTGAAGACGAGAGCATTGATGATCGCAGCGTGGCCCGCGGCGGCATGGTCGTCTGGCTCGATGAGCCGACGCTGGATCCGGTTGTGCTCCAGCTCCCGCTGTCGCGCACGCCCGTGCAGGTCTACGACATGTTCGGGAACATGACCGAGATTCAGCCGTTGCCCCTGGGCAACATCGAATCGCCCACGCACCAGATTGTGCTGACCCGCTCGCCTCAGATCATCGAGGGCGTGAACCCCGATCTGGTGCGTTTCCTCGCGTCCGTGCGGCTCACTCCCGACACCCTCGAAGCACGATCGGGGATTCACAAGCACGCCCTGCGCTTGTCCAACCCCTGGCCGATCGCGATCGCGGGTCGGGCGTACATCGTGGAGCCCGGCGGGTACACGGGCGAGCCCGGCAGCATCAACCGCTCCTGGGACATCGTCCCGCGTGTGATTCCATTCTCATTGGCGCCGGGTGAGCAGCGCGATCTGCCGGTGGATGTCGCGTATTCGCTGGGCGAGCTGGCGGGGACCAAGGAGCTTGTCTTTGATGTCGAGCTGCAGGCCGACAGCGACTACCCGATCATGCGGGTGCGCCGTACGATCGATCTTGAGCTTCCCGGCGTGGAGATGAATCTCACCGCGAAGCAGAACAACGCGGGCGTCACCGTGGTGACGGCGAGCGTTTCTCACGAGCTTGAGGGCGATCAGCATTTCGATATCATCGCGATCGCGCCGGGGCAGCCGCGCATCCGCCGGTCGCTCAACGCGCTCAAGCCCGGCGCGGCCTCGTCGCGCCAGTTCGCTTTCACCGGGTTGCAATCGGGCGATGAAGTTGTTGTGGTCTTGCTGCCTCGCGATACCTCGACACGGCTCAACAAATCCGTGATCGTGCCCTGAACCGTCCCACACGGGCGTCGCCTGGGTCATGCTTCAATGCGCCAAACCACACAAAGCAGACAAATCTGATCGCACGCTGTTTTCACGAACGATCTTGGGTCGCGAAGATCATCGCGGTCTGCGAGCCGTAGATCGGGTAGTCGCTGCTCACGCGATAGCCGCGCAGCAGCTCGGGGTCGAAGCCCAGCGTCTGGCAGACCTCCGTGAGCATCGGTCGATAGCGGGGCACATGCGAGCTGCCGAAGCGGTTGAGCCCGGTGCCCAGATTCTCGATGGTTTCGAGCAGGTCGAGCTGATCGACATCGCGGGTTGGGTCGTTGATATCGGCCTGGCCGTTGATGCAGGTGTCATAGATGCGAAGATCGGGATAGGCGCCGGCGTAGAGGTCACGGTGCACCAGCACATCGAACTGCATGCGGCGCGACGGGATGTTGATGTCGCTCGATGCCCACGCCTTGCGGTTGCGGCTGCTGGGGATGTAGCGCGGGATCTCGCCGCGGTTCACCTCGCAGGTCACCAGATCGATCGCGCTCTGGGCCCCGAACCCGCCGGGCTCGAGCATGTAGTGCATGACCTCGCCGGCGTGGTGCACATCAAGCTTGGGCGCGGGCGTCGAGCAGTACGCCTCGAGCGTCGCGCTGTCCATGCTGTCGACCCGTTCGCCCGCAAGGGTGTAAGTCTGACGCCCGGCCCCGTCTTCGACCTTGCGGTGGGAGGTGAACTTCACCCGCATGCCCGGGCGAAGGCGCTGGAGCCCGAAGACCGATTTGATCCACACGATATCGATGTGCTCGCCGTCGGTGCTGGGCCAGAAGATCGCGGCCTCGGCATACACCTGGGCCTGGGCGCCCTTGAGCTGGCTCATGGCGCGGAACGCGCTCTGCTTGCGCCGCAGCTCGAACTCACGCCGTGCCTCGGGGACCCACGCGCTGAGGATCGCCTCGAGCGCGCTGCGGTCGCCGATCTCGGTGCGGATGAGCGTCTCGAAATGATCGATCGCCGCGTCTGCTTCGCGGATGTCCTCGGGCTTGACGCCCAGCTTCGAGGATGCCTTGAGAACGCGTCGCATCGGCTCGGGCCCGGGCACACGGTGGACCACGCTCATCGCGTCGGGCGAACGGATCGCCTTGAGCATGCGTGAGGCGAGGACCTTGTCGATTCCCAGATCCTTTGCGAGCCGCTGTGGACCCGCGTCGCCGCCGGGGATCTGATCGATCACGCGGACAAAGGTGTTGAGGAGTGCTTCGCCGGCTTGATTAATGCGGCGTTCGAGCCCGGTGAGGGATGGGTCCTTGGTCTCGACCATCGATTTGGAGATGGTTTCGGGTACCGGATCGGGGGATATCATTCTCTTGTTGAACTGATTCATGCGTGGGATTCACTCTGGTCGTCTTTGGGTGTTGGTGTTGGAAAACCTTGTTTCCAGCATATGAACCCTGATTTTGCCCATCATACCCGAGACTGGGGATGGGTGCACACAATTTCTTTGTAGTTTCAGAGAAACTTCCTTGCAACCTTCCCGCCCCCTCGGGTATATATAGAACTGGCGAGGGCACGGCGTCCACGCCGCGCGAGGTGAGGGGCCTTGCGTTCAATGTAAAAGGAGGCCGCGACAGGACTGCGCGACCAAGCGACGCCGGAGCGGATCACACCGGCACGACACAAGAAAGAGATCGAACATGAAACACCTCATCGGCATCACGGGCATCATCGCACTGTGCGCGGGCACCACGCTCGCAGGCGTCAGCACCACCACCAACACCGACTTCAGCTCCGGCGCCAACGGCTGGACCGGGCCTTCGGGCCCCGGCGGGGCGACCAACATCCAGGCAACCGGTGGCAACGACGGCGCGTACATGCGGACGCAGTTCAACGACTTCGGCATCACCTTCCGCAACAACACCAACGCCGACTACCTGGGCGACTACACCACGGCCGAATCCATCACCATCTCGATGGACATCCAGGTCGAGTTCCTCAACTTCTTCGGCCAGGATGTTTCGCGTCCGTGGCTCGTCGAGCTGCGCGATGTCGACGGCGCAACCGGCGGCTACCCCTACAACAGCGTCTGGTTCCTCCTTGACAACATCTCCCAGGCCAACAACAGCGATTGGTCGACCTACTCGGTCACCTTCGATCCCAACGCGATCGACCTGCCCGCTGGCTGGGGCGGATACGGCGCTGAGGACCCCGATACCTTCGAGCCCATCCTCCCCGATGGTGTGAGCTTCGCGGATGTGCTCTCGGGCATTGACGAGATCGCGTTCACCACGCTCCAGCCCGGGTTCTTCTTCGGCTTCACCGATCACACCGTGGGCATCGACAACCTGTCGATCACCCGCACTATCCCCGCGCCCTCAGCGCTGGCCCTGATCGGGCTCTCGGGGCTCGTGGGCACCCGTCGTCGGCGTTGATCGCACGCACACAGTTTCCCAACAACACAAGAGGGGCGAGCCGGGCCGAAGCCCGGTTCGTCTGTTTCAACTTTTTCGAGGACACACCAATGAATCAACTCTACCGCTCGTTCGCCATCGCCTTGGTCTCGTCGATCGGCGCAACCGCGCACGCCCAGAGCTACACCACCACTTTCGATGACGGTTTCGACGGCTGGCAGGGCAGCAACGGAACATTCATGGTCACCGAGCCGGGCACGAGCAACAGACACCTGCGTACCGTCGACGAAACCTTCGGCGTCTTCTACAGCAACCAGCTGAACGGCGCGTTCTTGGGCGACTACACCCAAAACGGCCAGATCACCCTCTCGATGGATCTGCGTGTCGACCTGCTCAACTCGCAGAACCTGCCCGATGGGCTGGTGCCGTACACGCGCCCGCTGACCCTCGAGCTGCGCAACCACAACTACAACACCGGCTTTTTCGACTACGCCAGCGTTTACCTTGTGGTCTCGCGTGAGATCAATGAGACCAATCAGAACGCGTGGACGAACTTCAGCGTGAGCTTTGACCCCACAAGCACGACGCTGCCCGAGGGCTGGGGCGGCTACGGCGGTAAAGATGATGCCGATGGGCCGGTGCTGCCCGACGGCGTGACCTTTGCTGATATCCTGACCAATGTCGACGAGGTGGTTTGGAGCACCTACGACCCTGAGGAGTTCTACCTCTTCGCGTTCTTTGATGTCGCGGTCGATAACTTCAGCATCACCCGCGGCGCATCGTGCCAGGCCGACCTGACGGGCGACGGCATCCTGGACTTCTTCGATGTCTCCGCGTTCATCAATGCGTATGCGGCCCAGGACAACGCCGCGGACTTCAACGGCGATGGGATATTTGATTTCTTCGATGTCTCGGGCTTCATCAACGCGTACAGCGCGGGCTGCCCCTGATCGCCAGCGGCATCACGAACCCCTCTGAGTCCTCAGCCGAGGATTCAAACAACGGGCCTACACGACAGGCCCGTTGTTCTTTTTGTGTTGATTGCGTGGGGCAAGTGCGATCTCAGTCCATCATCACCGGCTCTGCGGGCGGCTGGTGCCACTGGGCGTTCTCGTCCTTGCCGCCCTGCATGTACCACTGCACCATCCGGTCGATGCCCTGCTTGAGGGGGACCTTGGGTGTGTAGCCCGCGCTGTGGAGTTTGTCGGCCTCGAACTTGGTTTCGGTCTTGAACATCTTTTTGACGCGAGCCGTCGAGATGGGCAGGTTCTTGCCGGTGAGCTTGATGACCACATCAAAAGGAAGCCCCAGCAGCATCCCCATCGCGTAGGGCATGGCTGGCGCGGGCTTCTTGCCAAGGCACGCGCTGACAGTATTGGAGATCTCGGTGCTCGTCAGGTCTGGTTTGTCGATGAAGTTGAAGATCTCGAAGTTCTCGATGGCGCGTGCGGGCTTGTTGTCTTGCAGCCCCTTGAGGAACAGCGTCGCGTCCACGATGTTCTCGACATAGCTGAGCGATTTGATGTTCGTTCCCTCGCCGAAGCGGAAGTATTTTCCCGAGTGGATCTGGCGGATGAGCGAGTACATGTTGGCGAAGTTGTTCACGCCGAAGGTCACGGTGGGGCGGATGATCAAGGCCTGTCGCCCGTCGCCCTGCTGCGTCCAACGCTGGAACACGCCCTCACCCTTGAGCTTGGATCCGCCGTAGGGCGAGTTGGGGGCGGTGGGGGCGGTTTCTTCGTGGGGTGTTGGGGCGTCGCCATAGACGGCAACGGTGGAGTAGAAGATGACATCCTTGATGCCGGCCCGGTCCATCGCGTCGCAGACCTGCTGCGAGCCGTGCTCATTCACTGAATAATAGGTATCGTGCTCGATCCCGAAGTCGTGGTGGGCCGCGGCGAGATTGACCACCAGATCCACGCCCCTCATCGCCAGATCGAGCGCTTTGGGGTCGCGGATATCGCCCTTGACATAGGCCATCTCGGATTGCGGCCCGGTGGGTTCGATCAGATCGAGGTTGACCAGCTCGTGCCCAAGGGCCGAGAGGTCACGATGAAAGTAGCCCGCGATGAAGCCCGAACCGCCTGTAATGAGAATCTTCAAACCTGTCCCCTTGCCCGCACACAACGATGTGATCGCATCATACGGCCCCGAACCGTGCGAGTTCATGCACAGCGTACTTGTCGGCCTGATCGAGGGTCCGGTTCTTGGTTATGGGCAATCTGGTGGCTCAAAACCCGCCGAACATCAGCGGCGCGAGCAGCACACACAGCACCCCGCACAGGATCGTGAGCGGCCCGCCAAACTTGGTGTAGTCGAGCCATTTGTAGCCGCCCGGCCCCATCACCATCAGGTTGGTCTGGTAGCCGATGGGGGTCGAGAACTCGCAGCTGGCGGCTACGGTGATCGCGACGACAAAGGGCATGGGGTTGAGCTGGCCCTCGATCGCCAGCCCGATGGCGATGGGGAACATCAGCACGGCCGCCGCGTTGTTGGTCATGGCGGCGGTAAAGACCGAGGTGAGCAGATACACGCATGCGAGCAGCCCCCACGGGCCCAGGCTGCTGAAAGTCTCGATGATGAAATGCGAGATGTTCTGCGCAAGCCCGCTGTTGATCATCGCTTGGCCGATGCCGAAGCTCGCGCCGATGACTACCAGGATGGAGAAGTCCACGCCGCCGCGGGCCTGAGGTCCGGTGCAGCATCGGGTGAGCACCATCAGGCCCGCCGCGAGCATGGCCGCGGTCATGGGCTGGAGCACCCCAAAGGTGAGCACGGTGACCAGCAACGCCAGGACCGCCAGCGCGACCCAGGCGCGTTCATGACGCAGCGACGCGGGGGTGAACCGCTCGTTGACGAGATAGAAATCACTCGAACTGCCGAAGCGCTCGGCAAAGCCGGGGGGCGCTTCGAGCAGCAGTGTGTCACCCGGGCGCAGGCGGATCTCACCGAGCTTGCCGGGGATCTGCTGTCCCTGGCGACGCACCGCGACCACCACCGCGCCGTAGCGGGTTCGGATCCCCGACTGACGGATGGTCAGGCCCACGAGCGACGAGTTGTTGGAAACAACCGCCTCGACAATGCGCAGGTTTGGTCGGTAGCTTGGGCTGGTCTCGTCGATCTCGTCGTGATCGTGGGCATCGATCGTCGAGGGCACCAGCCCCTTGATCTGCTGCAGCTCGACGACCGAGTCGAGCTGGCCCACGAACACGAGCACATCCTCGGCCTCGATGATCTCGCGCGGCGACACGGCCACAACCGTGTCATCGCTTCGTTCGATACGCGACAAAAACAGGCCCGGCAGGTTGCGCAGGTTCGCGGCTTCGACGGTTTTGCCCACGATCGGGCTGCCCTGACTCACCCGCAATGCCGCGTGGTAGCCCTGCCCGTGCGTCTCGGCGTCCTCGATCGGGTTGACGCGATCGGGAAGCAATCGACGCCCGAAGATCAGGATGTATGCAACGCCGAGCACCGCGATGGGCAGCCCAACCTTGGCGAGCGTGAACATGCCGAAGCTCAGCGCGGGGTTGTCGAGCGTCGCTGGGCCGCCGTCGGTCGTGAGCTGGGCGTCGTCGAGCAGCTTGGCCACGATCACATTGGTCGAGGTGCCGATGAGCGTGCACACCCCGCCGAGGATCGAAGCGAACGAGAGGGGCATATAAAGTTTGCTGGGCGCGATGCGGCAGCGTCGGGCGACGCCGGCGAGGGTGGGCAGGAACATCGCGACGATGGGGGTGTTGTTGATGAAGGCGCTCATGATCGCGACCGGGAGCGTTAATCGAACCTGCGCGCTGCGTTCGCTCTTGGGCCGGCCCAGCAGCACATTGGTCATCCGAGCCATCGCGCCTGTCTCTTTCATCGCGGCGGCGACGATGTAGAGCATCGCGACAGTGATCACACCTTGATTGGCGAAGCCGGCGATCGCTTCGTCAGGGCCGAGCACCCCCGCGAGCAGCAGCACCAGCAGCACGCCCATCATGATGATGTCCGCCGAGAAACGACCCGTCGCCAGGACGCCGATCATCAGCACCAGCATGGTCCCCGTCAGGATGGCATCGAAGTTACCCAATCATGCTTCCAATAGGGTGCCCCGCGGCGGGGTCCGCCTGGGGGTCCGAGTCGTACGCCGGGTCATTCGTGGATGTTCTGTCCGATTCCCAGCTCTTTGATCGCCCGGAGCATCAACCCGTGCACCCGAGGCGGGGCGCACACGATGCCCTTGTTCTTCTCGAGCCCCCGCCCTTGCGAAAAATCGAGGTTGTTGCCGTATATATCGGTCACAAACGCCCCCGACTCGCACGCAATACAACAGCCCGCGGCATGATCCCAGATCCGCTCCACATAGGGCTTGGCGGTCGGCAAACGGAGGTACGCGTCCGCCTGGCCACGCGCAACAACCGCGTATTTACACTGAGAATCCAGCCGCACGGGCTCGCCGGCTTCCCCCAGACCCTGCGACTCGATCCATTCGAGGATCCGGTCGGTATCGTCGGCGTTGCTGTGGGCCTTCTCGACCGAGCCGCAGACCGAGATCTCCTCGCCCTGCTCATGATCGAGGCGGGTGATCCGGATCGATTCGGCCTTGCCGTCGTCCGCCCGGGTCTCCCACACGCCCTCGCCCTTGATGGCGTAGTAGAGACACCCGTGTCGGTCGCGCTCATCGAGGGGCTTGGACATATTGACGGGGAGGTTCGGGCAGCCCATCACGCCGATGGTGGGGGTGCCGTCCTCGATGAACCCTAAAGCGATGGCGTACTGCTGGTTGCGCAAAAAGCCCTTGGTGCCGTCGATCGGGTCGAGGGTCCAGAACCGATGGTGCGAGGTGTCACCCGCGCCCAGGTCGATCGCGTCGAGCAGATCGTCGGCGTTGGCATCGTCCCAGACCTCCTTGGCCGCGGCTACGGCCGCGTCGAGCAGGAGCCGATTGTCCTCATCACGCAGGAAGTTTGATGCCTCCTCGGCGACCATGACAAACTCCCCGATGTGCTGCTTGAGCACCATCGCGACCACCGCTTGGCTGGCGTAATCGGCCACAGTGACGGGGCTTTTGTCGTTCTTGGTGATCGCGCGGACCTGCTCAAGGTTATTCTGCACCTCGCGGCAGACAATCGAAGCGGCGGCAACGGCAAGCCGCCCGGCCTGGGCGTATTGGGCGTGGTCGATCATGTGGGGACATCCTTCCATCCGAGTTTCGGACGGGTGACTATAGGTATTGTGCGGGCAGGGGCTCAGAGCACGCCGTGGGCGCGGAGGGCCTCGACGAGCTGATTTGCGGAATCGTCGATCGACTGCGCATCGGTCTTGAGGTGAACCTCGGGGCGTTGGGGCGTCTCGTAGGGGTCGTCGATGCCGGTGAAGCCCTTGATCTCGCCCGCGCGGGCCTTTTTATAGAGGCCCTTGGGGTCGCGGCTTTCGCAGACCTCGATGGGGGTATCGATGAAGACTTCGAGGAAGGGGAGGCCGGCCTCTTCGTGGAGCACGCGCACCTGGTCGCGGTCGCGCTGGTAGGGGGAGATGAAGCTGGAGATGGTCACCACCCCGGCATCGGCGAAGAGCTTGGCGACCTCGCCCACGCGCCGGATGTTCTCCTCGCGGTCGGGGGCGGAGAACCCCAGGTTGGCGCAGAGCCCGTGGCGGACATTGTCGCCGTCGAGTCGGTAGGCGAGGACCCCCTGCATCACGAGGGCTTTTTCCAGAGCCACCCCGATGGTGGACTTGCCCGAGCCGCTGAGCCCGGTGAGCCAGAGTGTGCAGCCGCGGTGCCCGAGGGCCTTGGCGCGGTCTTCGCGGGTGATCTCGCCCTCGTGCCAGGCGATGTTGGTGGCTTTGTCGACGCTGGTGGTGGGTTTGTGGGTGTCGCTCACGCGTCGCTCCATGCTCTCGAACTCAGAAGTGTTGATGCTATCGGGCGTTATCAGTTCGGCTCGCTGGTCTGAACGTAGAACCGCCCGTCTCCTGTCTATACTTCGGCTCAATACTGCATCAAATCCCTGTTTCCCGCTTGGGAGCAGTGAAACAAGGGCCGATTGATGATGATACCGACCACTCCACCCCGGGCCAGAGAGCCCGGGGCGCGACGATAGATCCGATTGACTGACCGACCCGAAAGTGAGACCCCCGGCATGACGCAGGCCGCCGAACCCATCTCGAACTACCGGCTCACGCACCTCAAGGCGCTCGAAGCCGAGGCGATCCACATCATGCGCGAGGTCGCGGCTCAGTTCGAGCGGCCCGCCCTGATGTTCTCGGGGGGCAAGGACTCGATCGTGATGGTCGCACTGGCCCTCAAGGCGTTCCGCCCGGCCAAGTTTCCCTTCCCGCTGCTGCACATCGACACGGGGCATAACTTCCCTGAGGCACTGGAGTTCCGCGACCAGCTCGTCGAGAAGATCGGCGAGCGGCTGATCATCCACAAGGTCCAGGATCTGATCGACAAGGGTCTGGCCAACGAGGACCCGGGGCCGTTCCCCTCCCGAAACCGCGCCCAGATCCCCACGCTGATCAACGCGATCGAGGAGTACCGCTTCGACGCACTCTTCGGCGGTGCGCGGCGTGACGAAGAGAAGGCCCGCGCCAAGGAACGCATCTTCAGCTTCCGCGACGAGTTCGGGCAGTGGGACCCCAAGAACCAGCGCCCTGAGCTTTGGAACCTGTACAACGGGCGTTCACGCATGGGCGAGAACATCCGCGTGTTCCCGATCTCCAACTGGACCGAGATGGATGTCTGGCAGTACATCATGCAAGAGAATATCGAGATCCCCGATCTCTACTTCTCGCACAAGCGTGATGTGGTCAAGCGGATGGGTCAGTGGGTGCCGGTGGGCGATGCGCCGTTCGGGCCGCGAGATGGCGAAGAGGTGATCAACCGAACCGTCCGGTTCCGCACGGTGGGCGATATGAGCTGCACCGCCGCGACCGATTCGCCCGCTGCAACCCTCGAAGACATCGTCGGCGAGGTCGCCGCCGCCCGCGCATCAGAGCGTGGTGCCCGCATGGACGACAAGAACAGCGAAGCCGCGATGGAAGACCGCAAGAAGGAAGGGTACTTCTAAACATGAGTGCAGATACACAAACCCAAGCCGCGGCGCGCCAGCCAGACCCCAATGCCAACATGGGCATGGATTTCTCGACCGATGCGTACCTCGATATGGATCTGCTGCGCTTCCTGACCTGCGGCAGCGTGGACGACGGCAAGTCGACCCTCATCGGTCGCCTGCTCTATGACTCCAAGTCGATCTTTGAGGACCAGCTCGAAGCCGCCGAATCGGCGTCCAAGGGGCGCGGCGATGAGCGCATGAACCTGGCGCTGCTGACCGACGGCCTCCGCGCCGAGCGCGAGCAGGGCATTACTATTGATGTGGCGTACCGCTACTTCGCGACCCCCAAGCGCAAGTTCATCATCGCCGACTGCCCCGGCCATGTGCAGTACACCCGCAACATGGTCACCGGCGCATCCACGGCCAACCTGGCGCTGATCCTGATCGATGCACGCCACGGCGTGATCGAGCAGACCCGGCGGCATTCCTTTATCACCTCGCTGCTGCGCATCCCGCATCTCGTGGTGTGCATCAACAAGATGGACCTCGCCGGCTGGTCGCAGGAGACCTACGAGAAGATCCGCGATGACTTCGAGGAGTTCGCGTCGCGCTTTGAGATCACTGATATCACCTTCATTCCCATGTCGGCGCTCACGGGCGACAATGTCGTGAATCGCTCGCAGAATATGGATTGGTATCAGGGCCCATCGCTGCTGCACCATCTGGAGAATGTGCATATTGCCGGTGACCGGGACATGATCGACCCGCGTTTCCCCGTGCAGTGGGTCGTGCGCCCCCAGAGCGATGAGTTTCATGACTATCGCGGCTACGGAGGTCAGGTGGCCTCGGGCGTGTTCCAGGTCGGTGATTCGGTCGTGGCGCTGCCGTCGGGCATGGAGAGCAAGATCAGGTCGATTGACATCGGCGGCAAGGAGCAACCAGCCGCGTTCCCGCCGCAGTCCGTGTCGATCCAGCTTGAGGACGACATCGACATCTCCCGCGGCGACATGCTCTGCCGGCCCAACAACAAGCCCACCAGCGGGCAGGACATCGACGCGATGGTGGTCTGGATGACCGATCAGCCCATGGTGGTCGGGAAAAAATATACGATCCGCCACACCTCTAACGAGGCACGCTGCGTGATCAAGACCCTGCACTACCGGATGGACATCGAGACCCTGCATCGCGATGAGGGGGTCGAAACCCTCACGCTCAACGAGATCGGACGCATCTCGATGCGAACGACCAAGCCGCTGTTCTTTGATCCGTACCGCCAGTGCCGCATCACCGGCAGCTTCATCATCGTGGACGAGCAGACGAACAACACGGTTGGGGCGGCGATGATTATTGGTGAGACCAAATAGCCCCGTCGTCCGGCTGGTCGGGCCGGGCCGCCGATGGTGCATACGCTTGATCTATGCCCAAAGACCTTGAGTTCCGCATCATCTCCATCGGTGCCCTCGGCGCACACCCGCTGTGGAACGAGCGCACGCCCGTGCGCACCGGGCACACGACGACCACCCTGATCCGCTCGGGCGCGGCCACCATCATCGTGGACCCCGGGCTGCCCCCCTCGGCGCTCAAGGCCCGCTTGGGCGAGCGGGCGGGGATCACGCCTGACAAGGTCACACATGTGTTTCTGACCAACTTCCACCCCGAAGCCCGCCGGGGCATCGCGCTCTTTGAGCACGCCGACTGGATGCTCAGCGAGCTTGAGCGCGAGACGGTGGGGGTCCCCATCGCCCAGTCGCTCGGTCGGCTCGCTGAGACCGCCGAGATCGCCAAGCAGGCGGGCGAGCCGTTTCATGATGATCAGCAGGCGACGCTCGAGGTGCTCCAGCGCGACATCGCGGTGCTCGCTCGGACCCAGGCAGCGGCTGATTCGATCGCCGAGGGCGTCGATCTGTTCCCGCTCCCGGGCTATAGCCCGGGGACCTGCGGGCTGCTGATCGCCGGCTCGACCCACACGACGCTGATCTGCGGCGATGCCATCCCGACCGTCGAGCACCTCGAGCAAGGCAAGGTGCTGCCCGGCTGCGCCGATCGCGAGCAGGCGCTAGGCAGCTTTGGCGAAGCGATCGAGATCGCGGATTACATCATCCCGGGGCGTGATAACCTGCTGATCAACCCTACCCACACCCCACGCGGGCCGATGTCCTGATGACCTGATTGAGATCGAACACTCAGGCGGTTTTCGACGATACAGTTTATACATGCTCCAAAAGAAGCCCGTCCATCCCGCCTCGATCGCCAAGCTCAACCCCAAGCAGCAGAAGAAGCTCGCGGCGCTCTATACCAAGCTGCATGAGGCCATCGTCAGCGGGTACGCGGCCCAGGCGCTGACCAAGCTGGGCGAGTTGCAGAAACGCTTCCCCGACGATGTCAATGTGTACATGCTCATAGGCCGGGCCAACGGTGAGCTGGGGCGGCATGTCGAGTCGATCGCCGCGTACAAGAAGGCGACCGAGCTTCGTCCCAACGAGGCGGAGATCGAGTATCAGTACGGCGTGGCGCTGCACAAGGGCGGCGAGCTGGAGCAGGGTCTGATCCAGTTCGAGCGCACGCTCTATCTCAACCCCGACCATTTCTTTGCACTGCGCCACAAGTGCTCGGCCATCACCGATCTGGGGCGCGAGGAGGACGGCTACCGGGTCTGGCAGGAGATGTTCGAGAAGTACAAGGACGCGGACCTCACCCCCGATCAGTCCAACGCGATGGCCATCTCGGGCGCGCGATACGCACCCAAACGGCTCGATGCGCAGGAGGCGATCGATAACATCTCCAAGCACATCGAGCAGTCCACCGAGCTGCAGTTCAAAAAAGCCGGCTACTTCCAGATGGGGCGATTGCAGCACCACCTCAAGCAATACGACAAGGCGTTCGACTCCTACACGGCGTGCAAGAAAGTCGAGACGGAAACCTGGGACTACGAGGAGCACAGCAGACGCATCGACCGGCTGATCGATTGCTGGCGGACCGACGAGCCCATCGCGTTCAGCAACGCCAAGGGCGTGGACGGCTCGCGGCTGATCTTCATCGTCGGCATGATGCGCTCGGGAACCTCGCTCACCGAGCAGATGCTCGCCCAGGTCAAGGAGATCGTCCCCGGCGGAGAGATGAACGCCGTCAACCGGGTGATCCCCAAGAACGAAGTCATCTCGATGAAGTACGGCCAGCGCTACCCGCTCAACCGCTCGATCTACACACAGGCCACGGTCAACAAGATTTCACGCATCGCGATGAAGGACTTCAACGAGGTGCATCGTCACTACAGCGTGACCGACAAGCAGCCCTACAACTACACGCTGGTCCCGCTGATCGCGCACATGTTCCCGGGCTGCAAGATCATCCATTGCAAGCGCGATGAGCTCGACTGCTGCCTCTCCAACTACACCCAGGCGTTCGCCCGCCTGCACCTGCAGACCCACGACCTGTTCTGGCTTGGTCGCTACTTCGCCGACTACGAACGCACCATGAACGCCTGGCACGAGGTGCCCGAGGTCGACATGATCGACCTGCAGTATGAGGATCTGGTGAGCGACCCCGAGGGCCAGTCCAAGCGGGTCATGGAGTTTCTGGGCCGCGAGTGGACCGACGACATCCTCGAGTTCCACAAGTCCAAACGCACGGTCAACACCGCCTCGCGTGAACAGGTCCGCAAGCCCATGTACACCAGCTCGGTCAAGAAGTACACGCCATACGAGCACCGCCTCGACGAGCTCAAGCGCGGCATCGCCGAGGGCCGCGCCCGATCCCACGGCGGCTGACGCAAACAACATATCTCGCCCGCGATCGTGTGCCCAACTTGCACCTACGCTCTAGGCATGCAGATTTTGCTCACCAACGACGACGGTATCCATGCCCCCGGCATCGAGGCCATGCACGCGCAGCTCACCGGCTCAGACGCGCACCCAGAGCCGCTGGGCGAGGTCTTCACCGTGGCCCCCCAGACCGTGCAATCCGCGACATCGCACGGCATCACCTTCCACACCGCGCTGATGACCAAAGCCGCCCGGGTGAATCAGGGCGAGGGGATCGCGGTCGACGGGCGACCCGCGGACTGCACCAAGCTGGCGCTGACCAACCTCTGGCCCATGCGCTACGGCGATGGTTCACGGCCGGACTTGGTGATCTCGGGCATGAACGCGGGCGCCAACTGCGGCATCAATGTCATCTACTCGGGGACTGTCGCGGCGGCGATCGAAGCCGCGTTCATCGGCGTGCCCGCGATCGCTGTCTCGCTGCATCTCGATCAGGCCGAGCCCGACTTTGAGCTCGGGGCGATCCATGCGCGGCGTGCCATCGATCTGGTTATCCGCGGCGGCCTGCCAAGCCAGCACGAGATCCTCTCGATCAATATCCCCGGCACCGAGCATCTCCGCGATGACACCCCCATCCGGGTCTGCCCGATGAACACGCACGCGCTCGTCGATCGCTACGAGCAGCGATCAACGCCGCACGGCGAGCACTACTACTGGTCTACCGCCCACGGGCTCGACTTCCGCGGCACCCAAGACGGCAGCGATGTGCACGAACTCTTTGAGCGTAAGATCACCGTCACCCCGCTGCGCTTTGACCTCACCAATCACGAGCGGCTCGCGTTCTGGCGCGATCGCATCGGCAACGATGAGGTATAGGGGATCCAAAAGGAACAACCGGCTACCTGTAACGGCAGCCGGCTGTCCTTCTCTCCGGTCGTCCTCGCAGGGCGAGTGTGTGTTTCTGTTTAAGTCGCTTGGTCGGGGTCGTTGAGCGTCTCGACGAGCTTCTGGATCAGCTCGTCCACGATCTCCTGGGTGAGCTTAAGCTCTTCCATTACCTCGCGCTGGATCTCTTTGCTCGGGTTATCGAGCTGGAACCCACCCTCCATCATGCTCGCGATCTTGTCTGCGGCATGCACGACATAGACAATCTTCTTTGCCTCTGATGGCGCCTGTGTGGGGTTGTGGTGATATCCCGCGGCGGCCATGAATGGCGTGGGGAACTTCCACTTCTCGCACAGGCCCTTGCCGAAGTCCTGGTGGTTGGCACCGAAGACCTCTTCTTCTGTTTCGAGCAGCGACACGCTGGGCTTGCCCGATACATCCGCGTTGCACCGGTCGAGCGCATCGATCAGGTTTGAGCGGTCGTACTGCATCTCGACCATGATGCCGATGTCGTGGATCAGGCCCGCGAGGTACGCCTCGTCGCCCAGGCCCATGCCCAGCCGATCGCTGAGCATCTTGCTGGCGATGGCGACGGCGTTACTGTGGTCCCAGAGTTCCTTGGCACTGAAGAACGGAGTGAGCTCACCGCCGCGGAAGAGCTTGGCCAGCGAGGCGGCGATCGCGATGTTCTTGACGGCGTTGAGCCCGAGCATCACGATGGCGCGGTTGATCGATGCGATCTGGCCGGGCAAGCCGTAGAACGATGAGTTGACGACCTTGAGGATGCGTGAGCAGAGTGCCGGGTCGTTGCTGATGACGCCGTGCAGGTCCTGCGCTGTGCTGCTCGGGTCTTCGACCAGCTCGATGATCTTCAGGGTCACTTCGGGGAGTGTCGCGATGTGCGAAATCTCCTTGAGTGCGTTGGCCACGGCTTGTTCACGCTGTTCTTGGGTCGCTGGCATAGTGTGATGCTCCGGAGAGGAGGGTGCGTTAGTGTCGCATGAGACATCGACGCACACGGTGCCCGACTTTTGCAAGCGTCAGACAATCCGGCAACAAACCGTCCAGACACACGAACAACGCCCGTGATTCATCACGATAACCAGCCCGGACCTTCGCAGAACCGCCGCTTAGTACGCACACCGCTTGCGGAGCAGCGCGTGTGCTGAATCGCCGGCGAGCACCGACGCGATCGCCGCGGCAATCTTTGACCCGCTGGTGCCGTCGCCATAGGGATGGTCGCTTCGGGCCGCGCCCGGCTCGCAGGCCCGCCCCAGGGCCGCGCGGATCGATTCAACCGATTCGTCGGCGTGCTGCGTCCAGCCCTCGCACCGCTCGCGGCCCGACTGGCGATCACCGATATCCACGCTCGGGCACCCGATCGCCGCGGCTTCAATCAGCCCGGCCGACGAGTTGCCCACCAGCGCCCCGCCCTCGCTGCCAACTCGCTTGAGCAGGCCGACAAACTGATCCCGCGGCGTGCCCGGGAAGACCTGCACCTCGATCGGTGCCGATTCGATCGTCTCCATGATCCCGCGTCGCCCCGGGTCCAGATTCGGATGCAGCACCAGCACCCGCTTGTCATTGACCGCGTCGAGCGCCGCCTGCATCGCCTTGGCTTCGGTCTCATCAGCGCGCCCGATCGGGTGCATCAGCACCACAACCTGCGGCGAGCCCAGCTCGGCAAACGCTCCGTCGCCCATTGGGCTGATCGCATCAAGCCCGTCGATCGCGGGCGAGCCCACGACATGCACCTGCCGTGGGTCTTCGCCCATTTTGACGATGCGCTTGGCGCTCATATTCGTCGCGGGGAAGTGGAGGTGAGACAGCTTGGTGATCGCGTGGCGCATGGCCTCGTCGGCCACGCCCTCGGCCCGGTCGCCGCCGTGGATGTGCGCCAGCAGATACCCGCCCACGCTGGCCGCCGAAGCGGCTGCGAACGCCTCGATCCGGTCGCCCAGCACCACGACCATGTCGGGCTGGTTCATCTCGTAGCTGCGCCCGAACCGCGCGATGCCCTTGCCCAATGCTTCAACATCGTGCAGCCGCCCGATCGCGCCCGCCTTCTGCATCGGGATCGAATCGGCGATCGCGAACTCGGCCTTCACCTCGCGGAAGGTCACCGCCGGCTGCACCAGGTGCGAGCCGGCCGCGACGACATAGAGCTCCAGCGCCGGGTGCGCGTGGATCGCGTGCATCACGGGCTTGAGCAGCCCGAACTCGGCGCGGGTGCCGGTGACGACCATGACCTTGTGCTGTCCGCTCTCGTTCACGCGAGATCCTCCTCGACAACAGGTACATCGTGCTCGATCGCACGCTTGGCGACCGAGCCGACGACCTCATCGAGACGATACGCAAGGATCCCCGTCCCGGGGCGTTTGATCGTGAGCATCTCGCGTGTGATGGTCTCGCCGGGTGCGATGGCGCGGGTGGTCACGACGGACTGGCGGGAGACCTCGCGGACATCGCGCTCGCAGTCGAGGACGCGTTTCTCAATTGGGTTATTGTCACATCCAAACGCCAAGCCAGCTTCCCGCTTGTTTTCGTAGTCAGCACTGAGCAAATAGGATCCAAGATCACTCTGATCGAGTTGGTCAACTCCTGCCCGCGCCGCATACATTTTCAGCACACTTTCACGGTCAGCTTTGGACTCGTTTGCGACACGAACATACGAGCCAAGTTGGGCATCCCAGAGCGAGGCTCGATGGTCGGGGCCTAGTGCTTTGCGGTCATAAGTGATGTGCTTCTCGAGTAGGCACGCACCGTACGCGACCGCAGTAGCGCCTCCAACATCCTTACTGTGGTCACTGTACCCAGTCGGCAAACCCGTTGATTCCGCGATAGCGTAAATGCCACCGAGTCCCATTTCCGGTGCCGGATAACTACTCACGCACTGGAGCACCGCCAGCCGATCCCGCACATCTTCAAGCCACCCAACCGCACGCACCACCTCATCGAGCGTGCTCGCTCCCGTGCTCACGATCATCGGCTTGCCCGTCTTCGCCAGCGCCTCAAGCAACGGTCGATTCACAATATCCGGGCTCGCCGTCTTGTACGCGTCCCAAGCCAGCGTCTCCGAGGCCTCGACCAGCTCGGTGCTGAACACCGTCACGATCGCATGGATGCCCCGCTCGTGCGCCCGCTCGACGACCCGCGCCATCTCGTCGATGTTCAGCTCCAATCGCCGCAGCATCGCGATCGGGTCGGTCTCCCCCGCGTTCTTCTGGTACGCCGCGAGCTTGGCGGCCTTACTCATCAGCCGATCGGTCTCGAAGAACTGCAGCTTCACCGCGTCCGCGCCCGCCTCGGCCGCCGCGTCGGTCAGCGACAACGCGCGTTCGACCTCCCCGTCATGGTTCACCCCGATCTCAGCGATGATGTAGGGCGGGTGGTCGAGACCGATGTGTTTGTTACCGATTTGCATATCAGGAGTCTACCCATCCGAGGGTGCCACTACTCGCCTCGAAGAGGCGCAGTAGTGTCTTTGAAACACCTACCACCTGATTCTTGAACGGCACTACTGCGCGGCTGCGCCGCGAGTCGTGGCACCCTGAAAACCAACCCGCTCCCGAAGCATCGCATCTGCCACCAGCAGATCGATCCGCGAATCGATATCCACCACATCCCCCTCCGCCGTGATCACGCCCCGCCGATCATTCCCCAGAAAACAGTGGGGGCCTTCGGGCGCGTCGACGCGCTTCATCAACGCATCGCCCGTCAGCGCGATCACGCCGCCATCGGGCACCATCGCCGCCGGCAGGTCCTGCCTTCGAAAACAGTTGTGATACAGCACTTCCCCCTCCCAGGGCCGCACCTGCCCATCAGCACCAACCCGCACCGTCCACCACGGATGGTGCTTGCCCACCCGTGCGTAGCTCTGCACGCTGTCGCAGCCGGTCTTGACCAGCATATTCGCCGCATCATCGATCAACGACTCCGGCCGCACCGGGACATTGGCGTACAAAATGACCACTGGAACATCCGGCGATCCAACCGATTCGTACGCGTGGCGGGCCGCGTCGTCGATGGTCGCCGTGTCGTGAGCGAGTTCGGGTGGACGCTTCACAACTATACATCCGTGTTTGTGCGCACATGCGTTGACATCCGCATCATCGCTGCTCACCACCACCCGATCGACCATCGCCGCGCGCTGCGCCGCTTCGATCGTCCACAGCACGCACGGCTTGCCCGCAACGGGCAGCGTGTTCTTGCCCGGCAGGCCCTTGGACCCGCCGCGCGCCAACACAATCGCGATGGCCCTCTTTGGCTCACTCACGCCGCGGGTTCCCGCACACCGAGCTTGACCTCCAGCTCCGCGGCCCGCACCGAGCCGCGCAGGCGCTGGTACGCCTTCTCGACGCCCTCGTGGATCGCGTTGATCTCGGTGCCTTGCGCCGTCACCGGGCGGCCGTCGCGGTCGACCACAACCCCGTCGCACCGCACCCGCATGATCTCACGCTCGAGCTGCTTGGCGCGCCAGCCCGGGATCGGCAGCTGCGCCACCCGCTGGTTGTGCACAAAGCCCGGCAGCGGATCGATGATCGCGCACCCGGTCAGCATCAGCCATTTGTCATAGAACGATTCGACCTGATCGAGCGTGCGCTCACATCGCGTCATGCGTGCGGCGAGCCAGACCTGGTGCTCCTCGCTGCCCAGTGCGTCATACAGACCCTGCAGCCGATCGCACACGCGCTCGTATCCATCGACCGCCGTCAGGTCCTGATATGCCTGAGCATGATCCGCAACGATATCGACCCCGAGAATATCCACGCCCGATTCCAGCAGCGTCGCGGTGTCGATCCCCTCGCGCATCAGGTCGGTGCGCAGCTCGACACACGCCGCGCCGTCTTCCTTGGCCAGCGCGATCAGATCCAGCGCGTCGGGGTGCATGAGCGGATCGCCCACGCCGTCGAATACGACCGATGCGTCTTCGCGTAGATCGCACAGCTCACGCAGCATCGCGTGCGTGTCGCTCAGCGAGATCGGCGTGCGCTCGATCGCTTCGAGCGAACCACGCTTCCAGCGTCCCCAGTCCCCGCCGAGCAGCCGCCCGGTGCAGGTCTCAAGCACCAGCGTGCGGGGCGATTGTGTGCGGCCTGTTTGGGTCAGGGCGGCGACACACCCCATCGCGTCAACCGTGGTTGGGTCTTCGATGGTCTCGTATGCACGCCTCATCGCATCGAATCGCTCGGCGGTATCCGCGACCGCCCGCAACCCCGCATTGCGCAGCGCCGGATCGATCTGCACACACACGCCGCGCACGATCGGGTCGGACTGCGGCGCGATGGGCAGGTAGCTGATCAGCGCGCCAAGCGTCGCCATCGGATTGCGCCGCCTGTTGACCGTGCCCGCGTCCGCCAGCGACTGCACCGTGTTGCGGTCGAGCACCATCGTGCCCAGACCAACGCACGCCTGCGAAAACGCGATCCGCTTCTCGCTGCGTTGCCCGCGGAGCCTTTCCACCGTCTGATCGATCAGCACAGGATCGATCATCGCCCAGTCCGCGCCGACCAACGCAACCGCGTCGATCTCGCGGGTGCGCATCACATGCGCCAGCAGCCCGGGGTGGGCCAGTTCGTCGTACGCGCAGAGCATCCCGATCGAACCGCGCCAGCTGCTGTGCGACTGGGCCCTTGCCGTGCCCACACGCCGCGTGTGCGCCCGCAGCACGCCCGCGTCGACCTCGACCACATCGATCGTGTGGCGCGTCGTGAGCGAGCCCAGCAACTGCCGCACGCTCTGCGCGTCGGGTGTCATGATCGTGATCGCGTCGATCTGCTCGCTTTGATCAACCCGCGTGATCGTGGTCTGCAGGGTGTTGAGCCCGCGGGCAGTGGGCGAGAGCAGCCGCGCGCTCAGCGAGCGCGGCGTGCCCAGACCGCCCAGCTCTGGGTCCGCCAGGACCATCGCGTGCACCCGATCGCGTGCCCGAGGCGCACCGTCGATATCCAGTGGTTCTGCGTCGGCCCGATCAGCCGTCTGCTTGACCGATTCGCCCGCGAGTACCTGCAGCCCGTGCGTGAGCTGATCAACAACCGCGTTGGCAGCGTCGCGTGTCCACTTGACATTCTCGATGTCCCGCTCGATCTGCATCCGCTGGCGCTCGATCGGATCGGCGTCCGCGCTGCGGAGCGCAATCACCCGATCGCGTTTCATGCGGTTGAGCACGGCGATCTGATTCACATACTCGACCAGCGTAAAAGCGTCACGCAGTTTCATGACCTCATCGCGGTTCGTGTTGACCTGCGTGATGAGCCGCGTCATGGCTCGCTGATCCTTCTGCAAACCAAGCATCCGCTCGAGTGTGTGCAGCGACCGCTCGCTGAGCTGCGAGATGCGCCGGCAATCCTCGATGATCTGCCCGATCCGCTGGCTCGCCGCCGACACCGGATTCGGTTGGCAGGTATCGACCCGGCTGAGCCCCGCCGTCGCGTCCGCATCGCCAAACCGATCGATCGCCTCGCGCAGGGCCATCACCCGCGTGCCTCGCTTTTTCACGCCGCCCTCGGTCGCATCGATGATCCGCAACCCGTGGTCACGGTCGGCGGCGAACATCGCCTCAAACTGCGCCAGATACGAGCACATCTGCTCATCGCTGTACACGGGCTTGCCGTGGATATCCTCGCGCCGCTGCAGGTGCGCCCGCATCCGCACGATGCGCTCCCACTCGAACATCTCGAGCGTGCGGTGCCCGCTCAGTTCGCTACCCCATACATCATGAATCGCCGCCCCGGCCGCGTAGTACTGCCCGTCGCTGAACCCCAGGTCCTGCCCGATCAGCACCACCGGGTCGCAGCCGAGATAGCGCGCAAAGCTGTAGCACAGGTGCGCCACCGTTGCGCCTTTGGGAACACGACCACGATCGACACCGTCCGAGATCAGCATGTCGAGCAGCTCGTCGTTCGGGCACAGCACCTCGCCGGGGAACGCATCAAGAATCACCGGGTTCGCGCGCGGCTCAGCAATTAGCCGCACCCCCTCAACATCCGACGCGGTGAGACCCTCATAGAAACGCCCCGAAACCTCGTGGTAATCCAGCGCCGCTACAAAGTGCGGCTTGATCCCACGCGCCAGCATCGGCTTGAGCACCGTCTGCACCGCCACGATCACAAACCGATCACGCACGCCCTCTTCACAGAGTAGATCAATATTCTTCTGCAGACTCGGGCCCGCCGAGACCACAATCGCCGCCTTGCCCGCGCACAAACCCTTGAGACTGGCGATGCCACCGGTCCGCAGATAATGCTCAAGGTTCATCACCCCGTTGCGAAAACTCACCCGTGAGTTGGCCAGCGTCGTCACCACATGCGTCCGTGCCGCCCGCAGCACCCCCGTAAAGGTCTGCCCAAACGCATCGGCCTGCGTTCCCAGCCGCTCGGTGCTCGGCGGGTGGCTCAGCAGCCGCACACCCAGCGCCACCAGCGCCTCGTTGCCCGTAAAGATCGAAGACATACGCACCCGATCCCCGGCTTCGCACACAAGGAAGAACCGCCCGCTCAAAAACAGCTTGGTGCAATCCACACGGCTCAGCACGCTGCGGAGCAGCGCGACATCGGGCTCGAAGCACACAACAATCGAAGTCGCACCCAGATGCTCAAGCAAGGACACGCAGTGGTACCCAAGCCCGAACCCCAGCACCCCGCCCACCGCGATCTGCTCGCGATCGATGCTCGTCGCCAGCTTCTTGGCCTCGGTCATCGGTCGGCGCTTGGAGGCCAACGCTCTGCCGCCCAGCGTCGCGCTCAGCCCCTCTTCGCTCTGCACATACGCAACATCCCCGCGCGGGGTGGCCTGGCGGATCAAGGCCGCCTCTGCCGGGCTCCGCGCCGCGAGCGCCTCCAGATTCCGTTCGAGCAGCGCGTCTTCGACGGGTGTCACGCCCAACCCGCTCATCTGGATCATATCGCCGAGGTTCATGGGTCCTCCTGTCATCGCGTCTGGTCATCGCGTCTGGTCTTCGCGTTTGGTCTTCGCGTTTGGTCTTCGCGTTTGGCACCGGCGAGTGAGATCCCCGCCCGGAGCGCACCAACCGCGCGTCATTTGCCGCGCACCATGCAGTTATCGGTCTAATTTACCCCATTGCTTCACCCAGAAAGCAACCGTTTACACCCCGCCACGCACATACCCTTGATGAACATGCAAGCCAACATCATCGAACCAAGCGACCTGCCACCACTGCCCAAGCCCGGACCGATCGAGCTGTGGGTCTTCGAGCAGCCCCTGCTCCCCGCGGCGGTGCTCGTGTTCATCGCGATCGCCACGCCCTACATCCTGCGACACTCCAAGCTCTTCAAACGCGTCGGCCTGCCCGTCGGGCTCGCTGGTTTTGGGCTCGCGATCGCAATCTACCTGCTCGGCTCGCTCACCGTCACTGATCGCGAGCACCTCGATCTGCGCTCACGCATGCTCGTTGCGTCCGTCGCCCAAGCCGACAGCCCGGCCCTGCGCGAGCTGCTCGACGACTCCGCGCGGCTCACCAGTGTCTTTGCCAGCGCCCAGGGCGCCGATCGCATCGTCGATCTCGCCAACACCCGCAACAGGGGTGTGGTCCGCAGCGCCGAAGTCGGAAAGGTCAACGCCGGGCTCCACGGCTCACAGGTCGCCACCACCCAGGTTCGTGTCCGAACCGAGGGCGACATGTTCCCCTCGCTCAGCTGGTGGCGCATCGATTGGACCCGCCCAAACGAGACAAGCAACGACTGGCTCGTCACCCACATCGAACCCATCTGGATCCAGGGCATCTCCGACCCAAGCGCGCGTGACTGAGCCCAACAAGGGCTGATATCGCCCTGCGATGCCTAGTTTTCAGGGATCGCGACCAGCTGGCTCGACTGCATCCGGGTCACCCTGCCGCTCTCGGTGCGGATGGTTTCGTTGATGCCCTGGCCGTTGAGCAGGTTATTGGGGAACCGATCTCGCACCGCCTTGAGCGCCGGGGACTGATACGCCGGGCGCACCGTCGAATCGAAATCCTTCTCCCCGAACACCCCGATCGTCACCATGCTCCGCGCCGGCGCGTGGTAGTAGAACGCCACTTCGCCCTTGGATCGCAGATCACGCACCGCTTCCTCGGCTGAGCGACGAAACTGCGCCAGATCATCCGCCTTGGGTGTCTGGTAGTCCGCCCGACCATACAAACCGACCTGCAGCGTATACACCGCCTGTTTGCCGAAGCGTTCCTTGACCGTGCGCAGATCCC
This sequence comes from Phycisphaerales bacterium UBA1924, assembly GCA_965283805.1. Classification (GTDB taxonomy): domain Bacteria; phylum Planctomycetota; class Phycisphaerae; order Phycisphaerales; family UBA1924; genus UBA1924. The sequence goes on from CBDIPV010000001.1 coordinate 2,336,690, forward strand.
ATGCCGGGTTGCTCCCGCGCAGCTCACCGCTCACCGGGGGGGTCACGATCGCCTGCTCGAAGGGCTTGGTACCCATCAGTTGCGTGTTCCTCACCCGCGCCAGATCCTTTTCCGCGGCTTCACGCCCCAGATAATTCCCATACGCGATCACCAGCCCATCGTTGCGTTCTTCAATAAACGCGCCGCGCAGCCCCGCGTCATCCTGAATCACCCGCAGCAGCTCCTGCGCGCGATCCATGCGGCTGCCGCCCATCTTGGTGAGCATAATCGACCAGCCGCCGAACGCTTTGGGATCATTCGTGCCCGCCGTGGACGCTTCCGCGTCGTCACCAATCTCCCAAAGCGGACGCCCGTCGGTAGGCACAGGACCGGAAGATTCTGGCTCAGGCGCAAAGACTGCGCGAGACTGGTCTGTATAGTACCCGGTATCGTCTTGGTCCTGATTGTTCGTCCGCGGCTGATCCCCCCCGCACCCAGCGAGCAAAGCCGCCGAGATCAGGGCAGTTCCAGCCATGAGCGTGCACTGGGCTTGGGTAGAATTGAACCCGAACAAAGAAAAAACGCCCTTGTGATGGTCGGTTTTGAAGTTTTCTGAACTGATCATGATTTCAACCTCGAAGTCCGCTGGCAAGTTATCATTCGTAAGCCCTCACTCCCCAGTTGCTTAAGTCGCATCAGGCATTTTTACCTGATTTTTGAGCCGGGTGCACGGATGCTCCGATACACAAGCAAGGGATGGTTGGAACTGTGGTTTCAATAACAATATGTAGTGGTGTCCAGGTGGTGGGCACGCAAAGGACACAAGAAAAGAGGCAAGCTGAATGAGTGACATTTCTTCCATTAACAGTTCGTCAGGCCTACGGGTTCGTCGGGTCAGCGTTGACCCTGCGATTGCCAGCAGTGCTGGCGCTGAAGATGTCCGGGGCCGTGGTGGGGCTCGTACATCGGATCGCGTTGAACTCTCGAGCGTGGCACAGTATCTGAGCCAGCTCCGCACAGAGCCCGAGCCGCGTGCAGATCTGATCAACCGCGTCCGCAGCGAGATCGAGTCGGGAACCTACCTGACCGACGATAAGCTCTCAGCCGCAGCCGATCACCTGCTCGATGATATCAACTTCGAGCTCTGATTCGACCAAACGCACCAAACAAGAACACCCGACACCGCGTCGGGTGTTTTTTTATATGACTCACTTCCAGTGCTCTTCGAGCGCCAGCAGCCCAGCGCCCACAATCCCCGCGTCATCTTCGAGCATGCTCGATTCGACCCGGATCTTGCGCAAGGATTCCGGGAACACCTCGCGGCGCACGGCATCGCGCACAAGATCAACATACGGCTTGCCGATCGCCTCAACCAGACCGCCGCCCAGGATCACCATGTCCAGACTCAGCAGCGTCACCGCGTTGGCGATCGCCATGCCCAGCAGGTCCGCAGAATCGTCGATCACCGTCCGCACAAGGTCGTCGCCCTGCTCATATGCGAGCGCAAGCACCTTGGACTTGATCTTGTTGAATTTGCCGTCGACCAGACTGGGGATTATGGAGTGGTGGTTGGCCTTGATGAGCTTGACGATCTCGTGCACGATCGCCGTGCGTGAGCAGTTGTGCTCGACCGATCGTGATCCCAGATGCGCACCGGGGTGAATGATCATGTGGCCAATCTCGCCCGCCGAATGGTGCGCCCCGCGATGGAGCTGCGAGTTGATGATCAGCCCGCCGCCCACGCCCGTGCCCACCCAGACACCCAGCAGGTTTGGCCGCTGGCGTCCGATGCCCGCCCTCCACTCGCCATACACCGCGACATTCACATCGTTGTCGGCAAAGACCGGCACGCTGAGCCGCTCGGAGAGTGCGATCACGACGGGCGCGTTGTTCCAGCGCAGATTGACCGCTTCGACGACCACGCCCTTATCAGGGTTGATCGGCCCGGGAACCCCGATCCCCGCGGTGTGGATCATCGACATCTTTACGCCCGCGTCCTCGCAGGCCTCTCGCGCCGCCGCCGCGACCCGGTCCATCACCTTCTCGAACCCGCGGTCCACCTCTGTGCGGATCTTGGCCCGCCCCAGCACCTGCCCGTGCTCATCCACCACACCCGCCTGGATGTTGGTGCCCCCCAGATCAATCCCCATCGCCAGCACACGCTGGTCGGGCTCGGTCTCGATCTGCTCAAGCTCGCCGGATGGTTCAAACTGGTCGTCTGGCACCACGCGCTCATCTTCAGGTCGCGTCGTGACTGCGCTTGTTGGCTCATCGCTCATGCATCTCTCCCGTTGCTGCGTGTAGAGGAGTGTATCGTGATCTAGACCAATCGCGTGCACAGGACCCGACAATCGGGGGCGACTTCACACAACGCGCCCTGCTCGATGGGTCCGAGAACGAACAGCGTGGACCCGCTGCCGGTCACATGCACCGCCCGGCCAAGCCGGGCCCCGATCCGCTCGATCAGCACCCCCAGCTCGGGCGCAACCCCGCATGCCGCTGGGGCCAGATCATTGAGCATCAGCGCATCTGTCAGCGATTCTGCCCCGATCAGCCGGTCAACCGAGCCCGCATCGACCCGCCCGGGCCCCACGGCATCGAACGCCGTGTACACCGCGCCCGTCGAACACCCGAACTCGGGCAGAATCAGGGTCACGACCGATCCACGATGCGTGGTGTTCACCCGCTGGATCGACTCGCCAACGCCAGAGACCCGCGCCGGGCGTGGGGGCGATGCATCATCAAGAAAATAGCCGATGTCGCTGCCCAGCCCCATCGCCACGGGCAGCAGCCCATCAACACCCAGCCCCAGCCCAAAGACCCGATCGAGCCCGATGAGCACCGACGCGGCATCCGACGAGCCCCCGCCGAGCCCGCCGCCCGCGGGGATGGATTTGTGCACCCGAACCGCGCACGCCAGCCGGCGCCCGCAGTGCGCTTCCAATGCCGCGTGGCCCCGGACCACCAGATCGCTCGCTAGGTCCCATTGCACCGCGTTGGTCGTCCCGTCTTGGCCGAGCCAGGCGATCTGAAAATCGCTTGGCTGATCGTCACCGAGCCGCTGGATCGAGATCTGGTCATAGAGATCGATCGCGTGCATATAGGAGCAGATGGGGTGGTAACCGTGGTGGGGGGTGCCGGGCGCATCGATCGGCGCCCCGACCGAGAGGGCCAGGTTGAGCTTGGCGTAGGCGAGTGTCATGAAAGGACTTGTCTGGATCGACATCGAAAAACTGTACGCACCGGACCATGCCCAGAGCGTACATAGAATGCTCAGCCCCTTCGTTTGTCTCGTATCTGTTTGTCTCGTTGCTGGGAGATCGCACATGCTCGTCCAAGACCTCGTCCACGCCATGGAAACCATCGCCCCGCTGAGTCTGCGTGAGTCATGGGACAAAGTCGGTCTGCAGCTGGGCGATCCCAAGCGCGAGATCAGCGGCCCGATCATGCTCACGATCGACCTCACCGAGCGTGTGCTTGAGGAAGCCATCAACGCCAAAGCCAGCGTGATCGTCGCTTATCACCCACCTATCTTCACGCCCCTCGAATCGCTCACTGACCGCACCCATACCGAGCGGATCGTGCGGGGCTGCGCCGAGGCGGGCATCGCGATCTACTCCCCGCACACCGCGCTCGATGCGGCACAGGACGGCGTGACCGATTGGCTCAGCGAGGGCATCAGCGCCCCGCCCGGCGAGGCGATCGAGGGCATCATCAACGGCGACTGCCGCGCACTGATCCCCGCGACCGGCGGCGATCGCGACCGCGAGGTCAAGGTCATCACCTTTGTGCCCAGCGATGATGTGGATCATCTGCGCGGCGCGCTGGGCACCGCGGGCGCCGGCGGCATGGGCAACTACAAGCTCTGCTCGTTCAACACGCCCGGCGAGGGCACATTCCTGCCCCAAGACGGCGCCCACCCCACCATTGGCGAGGTCGGCGCGCTCCAACGCGTCGATGAGACCCGCGTTGAGATGGTCTGCTCCCGCAGAGCCCTCCCGCTGGTCATCGAAACGCTCAAAGAGTTTCACCCCTACGAAACCCCGGCCTACGACATCGTCGAGCTGGTCCCCGAGCCCATCCGGCGTCTGGGTTCCGGGCGTCGCCTGGTGCTCGACCGCCCCGCGGACATCAGCAACATCTCCGAACGGCTCAAGCGGCATCTGGACCGATCACGCATCCGCTACGCGCTCGCCACTGATCACGAAGACCCCAAGCACGCCTTCCAGACCATCGCGATCGTCCCCGGCTCGGGCGGCTCGCTCTGGCAGACCGCGCGCGAACAGGGCTGCGAGCTGTTTATCACCGGCGAGATGACCCACCACCACATCCTGGCCGCACGCCAGACCGGCATCAGCATCCTGCTCGCCGGGCACACCAACACCGAACGCGGCTACCTGCCCCGGCTCAAGGCCAAGCTCGCGGCCCTGCTCCCGCAGGCCCGGCTGATCATGAGCAGCAGCGACCACGACCACATCCTGATCGGCTGAAGCGGTGAACATGCGTCCAAGGGCTTCAATCGCCCGCGTTGATTGAGCCACGCAGGTCCAGTGCGGCCTCGGGCACCTTGACCTCAGCGTCAAAGAGCACCTCAGAGAGTCGCCCGGGCGGGATGTACTGCACACTGCCCAGCAGCGCGTACTCGATCGAGCCGTGCAGCTGTTCTTGGGAAAGCACCGCGGGCAGCACGAAATCCTGAGATGAATAGGTGTGCAGCGTGGTCTCGGGCGACCGGACACCCTCGAACACGACCTCGTCGCCGATGAGCACGCGGTAGGACACGGTGCGCAGCGGGATGGGCTCGGCGTTGGGGTTGGTGGCACGCACCGTGAACTCGATCACCGCGCGTGTGCCGTCGCGCTCAAGCTCGCGAACACCCACGGCTTCAAAGCTTGGGGCGATCGCTTTGTTGCACCCGCCCAGCACCAGCATCGCCAGCAACGATAAGCAGAGCAGCAGGGCACGATCTGTCTGAGAGCGCATGAAGTTCATCACCACGAGCGTAGCACAACTCGGCCCGCGTCGCATGCAACCGGTCCAAGATTGCAGCCCGGGCGGGCTCAATCGATGATTGTCCGCCGAGGATACGGCGCAACCCCGGTGGGCAGCACTTCCATCATGACCCAGGTCGGGTCGCCCACGGCAACCTCGTGCATGATCTGGATGTCCATGTACTGGGTCTCGCTGATGAAGACCGACCAGTGCAGCATCAGCCACCCCATCACCAAGCACCCGGCCCACGCCCCAAGCTCGGCGCTCCGCTGTTTGCGGAGCAGCAGCAAAATGCCCACGCTGATCGCGACCGTCAGTGCCTTCCAGATCGAGAGCACGAATGGCGATTGATACGCCATCATCGCCCGCGCCAGCGGGTTCATCTCGTTCATGCCCGTGTGGGTGACATACAGGATTGTCAGATAGAGATCCACCGAACTCATCGCGATGATCGTGAGCCCGAGCAGCATGACCCGGAAGGTTCGCTTCAAAAAGATCGATCGCCACACCGACAACCAACCCGGGCGTGCCTCATTGGGCACATGCGGGAGCATCACAGCGTGAGGGGTTTGAGGGGCCATCAACGCTGATATCGAACCGTGGGCGTGCCCAATGCAGCGTGAATCGGTGTGTTCGTGGTTCAGAGGCCGGAATTTAATGAATGGGCCTGCGGAATCGTTCGCCGTCGGTTGTACTCGGACGCAACATCAGGCCCCGCGGGCGGGTATCGTACACAGAGCAGGAATCCGCCCAGATCCGCAGTGCGTTGAAAGCAACCGTGAATAATCAGCCCAACCCATTCAAACGCACCAGCCATCACGCGCTGCGCCGCTCGGCCGTGCTGATGCTGACACTCGCCGCGGGCAGCACCCTCACGCATGCCCAGCGGCTTGAGCCGACAAACAACAACCCGGTCTATCTCGCGGACTCACCCATCGCCAGCGATTCGCTGATCCGGATCAACGAGCTGCTCGCGATGAACAACCTCGACGAAGCCGTGCGCTTGTGCGATCAGGTGATCCGCGAGCACGGGCATCGGCTCATGCGACAGAACAACACGGGCAGCGATTCGGTGCACATCCCGGTGCGAGCGCGGGTTCACCAGGAGCTGCTGCGCCACCCGCGTCTGCTCGAGGCCTATCGGCGGCAGATCACGCCCAAAGCGCGGGTCTGGCTCCAGAGCGATACCGACTGGCCCCAAGCCGCCCAATGGGCGTGGCTCACCGAGCCCGGGCTGATCGCATCGCTCCGCCGCGCCCAGCTGCTCATCGAGGCCGGCCAGTTCCAGGCGGGCCTGGCGCTGCTCAAGCAGCTCGAAGCGCACCCCGACGCCGACCAGCACGCCCAGCGAGCGCTGCGCCTGGCGCAGCTGGCGCGCCGCTTCGTCACCAGCGAGCATGCGACATTGATCGCGCAGCGCTGGGCCCAGCGCACCAGCGAGCACGCCAACCAGCCGCTCCCCGGCGTTGAGCCGCTCCAACAGCAGCGCGCCGAAGACGAACAGACCAATGAGCAAACCCGCGCCAGCTCGCTCATCTGGCGCAACCAGCCGTCAAAGCCCGTTCGTCTCGATGGCGTCGTGCCCGGCGTGCTCGCCCGCGCCCAGCTCACCCCCATCACCCAGCTCGATCTCATCGCCGACCCGACACCATCACGCATGAGCGGCGCCAACTGGAAGCCCACCGCGTGGGCCGTCCCGCTCGTCGAGGGCAGCTCGCTGTTCACCAACGACGGCTACACCATCTCGTGCTTCGATCGCTTCACGCTCCGCCCGATCTGGCGCGTGCAGACCAGCGAGCCCGATACCGAAATCCCCATCAGCGCCGATGCTCGCGCCCGCCTGGGGCGCATCATTGAGGATGCGACCTCGATCAGCAGCGACGGCAACGGCGCGATCTACGCCGCCGCGGGCATCCCGCGCTCAACCGACCAAGCCGAGCAAGCCCGCCTGCTCAAGCTCGAAGCAAGCTCGGGGCGGATCATCTGGTCGGTCGATGTCGCATCCCTCGACCCGTCGCTCCGCGATGCGCACATCCGCGGGCCGATCGTGGTGGACCAGGGCACCATTGCTGTCGTGGCGCGCACAAGCAACCGACGCCAGCGATTGATCAGTCTCTCGCTCGTGGGCATCGACAGCGCCACCGGGGAGCCGATCTGGACGCGCCCGATCGCCTCGGCGGGCTCGCTGCCCTTTCAGCAGATGGGCCAACTCGCCCACAACCCGATCATCGACGACGGCGTGGGCTACTTCAGTGATCTGATCGGGCTCGCCGCCGCCGTGCGCATCGCGACGGGCGAGGTCCTGTGGGCCCGCCCCCTGCCCGCGCCCGATCTCTACGCACGCTCAACCCGCCCCGCCTTCGCCGGCAACAGCCCGATCATCAACACCCACGGGCTGTTCATGCTCAGCAGCGACGGCGGCACCATCATCCAGCTCGACCCGGGCACCGGTCAGACCATTACCACCCGACCCGCCGACCAGCTCAACAGCTCGCTGTATCTCCTGAGCATCGACAACGACACCTTTGCCTGCATCAGCGGCAACCGCGTGAGCTACTACGACGCAGAACGCTTCGCCACCACTAGCCCCACGCGCAGCCCCGAACTCGGCGAGCCCGACACGGGCATGACCGGGCGCGTGATCGTCGCCGGCGACCTGCTGCTCGCCCCCGTGTCCCAGGGCGTCATGGCGCTCGACCCCGATCGCCCCGAACAGACCGAACTCATCGAGCTCGATCAGACCGGCAACATCGTCGCGCTCGACGGGCAGATCATCGTGGTCGATCAGATGTACGCATCGAGCTTTCTCTCGTGGGAAACCGCGTCCAAGCTGCTCGAAGCACGCATCGCGCTCGACCCCGGCGCCGCGATCACCCTGGCCGAGCTTGCCTTCCGATCACAACGCATCGATGAGATCGTCCCCAGCGTGCAGCGCGCGATCTCGGTCGTCCGTGCACAGCCCATCGACGATCGCCAAGCGCTGCAATCGGATCTCTTTGGCGTCGTCCTTGATATGGTCCGCCCAATCGAGCAGCACACCTCAGCACCAGCCGACGATGAAATCGCGTCGAGCACCGGTGAATCCGCGCTCTGGGAACGCCTGGGCGATCAGCGCTTGCTCGAACTGCTGCGTGCGCTGGGCGAACTCGCCCGCACCCACGAGCAGGTCGTCGCGCACCGCATGGCGCTGGGCACCATGCACGAGCGGTTCGGTCGCCCCAGCGATGCGATCAAGTCGTACCAGCAGGTGCTCGATCAGTCGAGCCTGAGCCGCGCGATGTGGGAGGGCTCGGGCATCGCGGTTCGCGCGGGACTCGAAGCATCCCGACGGATCGGCTCGATCATCGAGCGCGTCGGGTTCGGCCCATACGCGCCGATCGAATCGCAGGCGATCGGCGAGCGCACCTATATCGGCAATGACGCCTCGCCAGACGCCTACCTGCAACTCGCCCAGCGCTACCCGTGGGCCACGATCGCCCCTTCGCTGCATCTTGAAGCCGCACGACGCTATGCGCAGCAGTCACGCCTGCCCGCGTCGATTGACGCCGCACGATCCGGGATCGATTCGGCGCGCCGGCTCCAAGAAATGGGCAGCGATTGGGACATGGAGAGCATCGAATCGCTCAGCGAGCTGTTGATCGGCGGCCTGGTCTCGACGAGCCGCTCACGCGATGCCCACGCGGCGGCCCGCATGCTCGTGGACTCGTTCCCCTCGATCACGCTACGCCATCAAAGCCGCGTCATCACGCTCGAGCAGCTCGCGACCGCCGCGGGCCAATCCAACACACTACCCGTGCTGGGTGATTCATTCATCGCTGATCCATCGCCGCTGCTGCTCACCGGCTCGCCCGTGCGCCCCGTGCAGCGGCTCGACCCGGGCGGGGTCGTGCTCTACGCGCCGCAGCTCGGGCGGCTTGAGTACAGCCGCGTCGGACGCAATGTCTTTGAGCCCGTCTGGTCACGCCCCGCACCCGGCGATCAGCCCCCGATCATCCCCTGGCAGGGCCCGACACGCACCCTCATTTTCTGGCCCGAAGGTGGCGACGGCCAAGACTCAGGCACCATCGAAGCCATCGAAACAACCACCGGCACCGTCGTCTGGTCGCTGCACAATGTACGCCTCTCGCTCGAGCAAGGCAGCGCCCGCGTCCCCGATGAAACCGCGCGCATCGATCGCATGATCCCCATCCCCGCGCTGGGCACCATGCCCATACGCCAACTCATCGTCGCATGCGACGGGCAGAGCGTGATCATCAGCGACCGCGTCGGGCGCGCCATGGGCGTCGATCTGCACAGCGGACAATCACTCTGGCAACGCGATATGCCACTCAACCGGCTCCACGACATGGACCTGCGCCACGGCCAGCTCGGGATCTGCGGCCTCATGGTGCTCGATCGCGCCCACGCCCAGCGCGACGGCTCGGTCACACCACTCGTCGCCAGCATCGACCCCCGCACCGGTGAGCCCGGCCAGATCATCGAACGCTTCGGCCACCAGCCCCGCTGGGTGCGCGTGGGCGATCACGCACGCCTGTTCGTCGCCAGCACGCAGCGCATCACGGCGCTCAACATCGAGCAAGGCGCACTCGACTGGGTCGTCAACGACGACGCGCTCAGCGAGAGTGAGCACGCCTGGGTCAGCGATTCGCACCTGCTGGTGCTCGACAATCGCTACGCGCTCTGGGGCATCGACCCGAGCGACGGCTCGCGCCCAACCCAGCCGATCGACACGCGCGGACGCATCAGCTCGCGGGGCTGGCTGCGGATCATCAGCGAGATCGGCCGCACCAGCGTGCTCTCCAGCGCCGGGATCGTCAGCTTCGATACCCAGCAGGACATCATCGCCACAGACCCGCGCATGAGCGGCGAGACCATCACCGACATCGCCTGGGCCCGCGACAGGGCCGTCGAACTCGGCGAGCCCGCTCTTGTCGACAACACGCTCGAGTGCACCCTGACCCTGCTCGATCACACCAACGCGCGCCTGCTCGACACCATGACCCTCCGCGTTCCCGCGACGCTGGGGCGCACACCAACCAGCGCCGTCCCAATAAACGGCGGCGTGATCATCGGATTCGGTGAAGTCTCGGTCTTCGTTCGCACGCAGAACTAAGCGATCATCCGCTTATGCTGACTGTGGATCGCTGACCAATCGTGGGTCGTGCCCCTGCTCGATTGCCACGATCTTGTTGACACGGCGCGCGTGGCGCCCGCCCTCAAAATCAGCGCTCATCCAGGTCTCGATGATCTTCTCGATCAACCGCTCGCCCAGCAGGTCGGCGCTCAGACACAGGATATTGGCGTCGTTGTGCGAGCGTGAGAGCTGGGCCGTGAGTTCGTCATGCACCAGCGCCGCGCGGAGCCCCTTGATCTTGTTGGCGGCGATGGACATGCCAATGCCGGTGCCGCAGATCAGCACGCCGCGTTGGGCCTTGCCGCTGTTGACCTCTTCGCCCACCAGATACGCCTTCTCGGGGTAATCGCAGCTGCCATCGCAGACCCCCGCGAGATACGCGCTATACCCCATACGCTCAAGCGTCTGCTGCACATGCTCGGCCGCGTGGGCACCGCGATGGTCTGAGCCGATCACGACCCGAAGCGCTTCGCCGGTTTCACTGTTCTTCGTCGGCGTATCAGTCATGGATCATCTCCTCAAGCCGAGCGACAACCAGCTCACGAAGCTGATCCGCTACCTCACGATAGACCTCGATCGGCTGCCCGACGGGATCTGCGATCGGGTGAACCGGATCGATCGGAAAAACCTTGTGCACCGAGCCGGGCGCCATCTGCATCACCGCCTGGGCGTGGCTGGGCGTCATCGTGAAGATCGCGTCCGCGTGGTCGATCATCTCGGGCGTCAGCGACCGCGATTGATGGCGTTGAAGCTCGATCCCGCGTTCACGCATCGTCTCGATCGCCTGATCCGCCGCGGGGTACCCCTCGCCAGCAGCGATCCCCGCGGATTCGATCTCCAGCGTCAGCCCGTCGGGCTCGCGCCCCCTGGCCCAGTCACGCCCCAGCGCCTGAGCCATGGGCGAGCGGCAGGTGTTGCCTGTGCACACAAAGATCACCCGCATCGTGAGCACCCGCATGACCTGCTTCTCATCAATCGCCCCGCCTTCTTGAACCGTGAACCGCCCGTTGGGCCAGATATCGATCGTCGTCGAGCCCCGCGCGTGCAGCGTTGGCCCATCATCGATCACCGCGCCGGGCGCTCTATTGGCCTCATCACCGGCCTCAAACACGCTCGTCGATTCCAGATCGCTGGCCTTGCCCGCCCTGCCCCATCGCGTCGCGCCGATGCTCCGCGCCAGGGTCGGGTGCGCGCTGGCTCGGATCACCGCCCGGGTGATCGGGTGGTCGGGCAGCCGGATGGCGATCGACTCGCCGTCGTCGATCAGCCCGCGATCCAGGCCCAAAGCCGCACAGATCGAATCGAGCACCGCCGCGGGCTGACGCAGAACCAGCCGCACCGGGCCGGGCAACAGCTGACGCACCAGCCGACGCGCCACCGGCGATTCGAGCGCCAGCATCGGCACGATCGGCTCGGCATCGGCCAGGTGCAGCGTGAACCTCGGGCTGTGCACAGACTGTGGTGAACCTGTCAGTTGTTCCATCAGTTCTGCGCCCTGATTGCTCGCGCGCACAAACACGCCGTAGACCGTTTCGGTCGGCATCACCACACAACCGCCCGCCCGCAGCACACCCGACGCGTGCTCGAGCTGCTTGTGGCGGTCTTCGGGGCTCATGGACATGATTCGCTGGCTCAACCCACGCATGCACAAAGGGTAGCGTCGATCGCGCACGCGCTCCAGCTTTTCATAGCGCTGCAAAAAACAATTGCCCGTCGCATGATCCCATCGCGTGCGCCGGCTGAATTGTGCATGACTTCTCATGGTAACAGTTGACATCAACACGCAATCAGGATTAGGGTATGAGTCGCGAAACAACCGGGCTGTTCACCATGTGGATAGACCCGATACCGACACACGCACCGCAGCCCTCATGCGCTGCAGAGAAAACGAGAGCTGTTCACGCATGCCGGACCACCACACCAAGGTCTTGGAGGATGTTCTTGCGCACATTCGCAGCGAACACCCGACCGTCGCTCGGCGATGGTTCGACCAGCTCGAACCACTCGGCTTCTCAGCGGGCGCCTTCGGTGTGCGCGCTCAATCAGAAATTCACCGTGACTACCTGCGCCGCAACGGTTTAGACGCGTTCAACGACGCGATCAGATCCGTTACAGGCCAGCTCGTCGCCGTCCGCATGCTCGGGCCAGATGACCACTGGGAGAACGCCAGCAAGAACGAGCGCTCGACCCAAAAGAAAGTCAACTCCGGCTCCGCCAAAGCCGATCCACATGAAAGCACTTCCAAGGGATCAGCCGCACCGACAGAACAAACACCAAAGCGCCAAAGCACGCCCCAGCCCATGATGCGCAGCGAGCGCGCCTGGCTCGATCGCGACGAATCCCTCCCCATCAACCCCGAGTTCGGGTTCGATCAGTTCGTGGTGGGCCCCAACAACCAGATGGCCCACGCCGCGGCCTTGGCCGTCGCAGACAACCCCGGGCACGCCTACAACCCGCTGTTCATCCACGGCGGGGTCGGGCTGGGCAAGACCCACCTGCTCCAGGCCATCTGCCTGCGCATCAAGCAGCACCAGCCCGATGTCACCATGCACTATGTCTCGTGCGACGGCTTCATGACCCAGTTCATGAGCGCGGTGCAATCCGGACGCATGGTCGAGTTCCGACACACCTTCCGCGATGTCGACCTGCTGGTCATCGACGACATCCACTTCCTGTCCAAGCGTGACCGCACCCAGGAAGAGTTCTTCCACACCTTCAACGCGCTCTATCAGGGCAACAAGCAGATCGTGCTCAGCTCCGATGCCTCGCCCGAAGAAATCCCCGATCTCGAAGAACGCCTGGTCTCACGCTTCCTGTGGGGCTTGGTCGTCAAGGTTGAGAAACCCGGTTTCGAGACCCGCGTGGAGATTCTCAAACGCAAGGCCGACGAGCGCGGGCTCGATCTGCCCGACAGCGTCGCCACCGAGATCGCCCACCACATCGACAACAACATCCGCGAGCTCGAAGGCGCGATCACCAAGCTGCAGATCTTCTCCAACATCAAAAAGTGCAACATCGACCTCGATCTCACCCGCGACGCCCTCGGTGAAGAGTTCGCCAGCTCCGTCGCCAGTGCCGGCGTCGGGCTGAGCATCGACTCGATCATCAGCGAAGTCAGCGGCTTCTACCACATCAAACGCACCGACCTGCTGGGCAAACGCCGGCACAAGTCCATCGCCCACCCCCGCCAGATCGGCATGTACCTCGCTCGACAGCAGACCAAGCACTCGCTTGAGGAAGTCGGTGCCCACTTCGGCGGCCGCGACCACACGACCGTGATGCACGCCGTGCGGACCATCAGCCGCAAGTGCAAGGAAGACCAGGAGTTGCTCAGCCAGATCCGAGCGATCGAATCTCGACTTCGCGCCCGCTGATCGCGCCGGCACCCACGAATCGGATCACAAAGCGCCCCGATTCGCGGGGCTTTTTCGGGCGCACACGGACGAAAATCGCCTGTTGTTTGTTCTGTGGAAAACATGTGGAAAAGTGCGCGGTTGCGCGCGACTGCGCCAGCGCCGTCAGTCCGCTGCTCACGCCGACGATTGAGGCGACTGCAACCATCGCAGACAGCCGAGCGCAAATGACAGGCAAATGACAGGTTGACCGGATTCAGAGAATGTCGTAAATCGTTTCACAACAGATGGTTGTAGCCTGTCTGCTTGGCTTGTCCCCCAAATAGGCGCTCCAATTCCCACCACCACCAGTTCTTTCAATTGAATTGGGAAGAAGAAGAGACGCCCGGTCAGTCCGATCGACTTGCGTGTATGCAGCAAGATGGGTGCATGGATCGCTTGTGGATATGGCGTGCAGAACCCCCTATTTCGGACCTGCACGCCCCCATTCAAACCCAGCGATCCATTCAATGCTGACAAGTCGGGCACCAGCAGGTGCTCCGCTGGGCGATCCGGGTCGATTCGATGATGCTCCCGCAGCTCGGGCACGGCTGGCCCGCCCGGTTGTAGACCTGATGCAGCAACTGTGCGCCGCCGGGCTGGTCGCTCGCGTCTCGGTAGTCGCGCAGCGTGGAGCCCCGTGCCTCCACCGCGGCCCTGAGCACGGCTCTGATCGATTCGCTGAGTCGTTTCAGGTCCTTGCCGCCGATCGACGCGCAGATCGTTCTCGGGTCGATCCCGGCACGGTGGAGCGATTCGTCGGCATAGATATTCCCGACCCCCGCCAGCACCCCTTGATCAAGCAGCGCGGCCTTGATCGTGCGGCTGCTCTCAGCGAGCGATGCTCGCAGCTCGTCGGTGTTGATCGACAGGGCATCAGGCCCGAGTGATGTCCAAGACTGCTCGAGTGCCGCTCGATCGGGCAGCGCGGTGATGCCTCCGAATCGACGCGGATCGCGGAACGCGATCCGGCGGGTGTCATCGAGCGTCCACACGACATGCACATGCTTGGCGTCCCTGATCCGGGGGGTATCGATCAGGGAGACCTGCCCGCTCATGCCCAGTTGAATCAGCAGCACGCGCTCGCGGCCGTGCTGCTCTGCGATCATCGCGAGCTGCTTGCCGGAGCGTTGCAGCTCGATGATCCGAGCCCCCACACCCAGCCGGGCGGGATCGATCGGTCCTCGGCGGGGGTTGGATGACTTTCCGGTGCGATCACGCACCACATCGCGCCGACGCACGGCGCAGGCGACGATCTGTTGACCGAGGATCGGCATCAACCCGCGTCGAACCGTCTCAACCTCTGGCAACTCGGGCATCGCTCAACCAGCCCGCTCGTTCTTGCGCTTTTCACGCAGATGCTTGAAGAAAACGCTCAGTTGTTCGCCGCAGCGATTACCGAGCACACCGGGATGGATCTCGCAGCGGTGGTTGAGCCGCCGGTCGTCGCACAGCTCAAACAACGATCGCACGGCACCAGCCTTGGGGTCGCTTGCGCCGTAGACCACCCGCCCGAGGCGGGCGTTGACGATCAGCCCGGCGCACATCGGGCAGGGCTCAAGCGTGACGACCAGTGTGCAGTGATTGAGCCGCCAATCGCCGAGCGATTCGCAGGCGTGCATGATCGCGCTGAACTCGGCGTGCCCTGCGGGGTTGCTGTGCATCTCGCGTGTGTTGTGGGCCTGGGCGATGATCTCCCCGCTTGTGGTGTCATAGACAATCGCGCCCACGGGCACCTCGCCCGTGTCGGCCGACTGCTGGGCGAGTTCGATGGCGCGCTGCATCATCGCGATGTCGGTCTCGCTGGGCTGGGGTGGTGTGGGTTGGCGCATCAGCGGCCGCTTTCCGAGTCGCCGGCGTCTTCGTCTGTGATCGCCGACGCGTCCTGATGGTCGCGGTGCGAGGTGGTGCGGAGCACCCGCTCGACGGGCAGCACATGCAGGATCAGCAATCCGAGTTCATAGAGCAAGTACAGCGGGCCGGCGAGCAGCAGCATCGAGAGCGGGTCCGCGGGCGTGAGCAACGCGCCGAGCACGATACTGACGGCGATGGCGTGCTTACGGAATCGGCGCATCATGTCGGGATTGATGATCCCAACCCAGCCGAGCATGACCACGACCACCGGCGTCTGGAAGGCGATCCCGAACGCCAGCCCCATGTTGAGGATGGTCTTGATGTATTCGCTGATGCGATACTGCTGGGCGATCCCGATGTTGGAGGTGAGCGTGATGACCCGGATGACGGGGCTCCCGTCCGCGTCGATTCGGATGCACACACGCTGCTGCAGCAGCGACTCGTTGATCCAGACCATGCCGGGCGTCGGGTCGGGCGGGTCGGCGGCGAGCACCGGGATCATGGGGAACACGATCCCCTCGGGCACCGGCGCGGTCGGCACCTGCATCGGGCTGCTGACCTTGGCCCCGAACCCGATGAAGAACGCCAGAATCACCGGCAGGATGACATAATACAGAAACAGCACGCTGCAGACCGTCAGCAGCCCCGAGAAAGGCAGCAGCAGGTGCACAATCTTGCGTTCGTGCTTGTAGAGCCCGGGTGAAATAAACTTCCAGAGCTGGTAGAGCAGCCAGGGTGCCCCGAGCAGCACCGTGACGATCAGCGCGATCTGCACCACGGCGCCGAAGGTCTCGAAGGGTCCGGTCGCGAGCAGCTGGGCGCCTTGGCCCGCTTTGGTGAGTTGTTCTTGAACCGGCTCGAGCAGCAAACGCAGCAGGTCGCCGCCGAAGGCAAAGGCGATGGCGAAGATGGGAACGACGCCGATGATGGCGAGAAAGACGCGTTTGCGTAAATCTTCGAGGTGATCGCCGAAGGACATGATGAGGCCCTCGGTCAGCTCGTAGCCGCGGGGGTTCTCGCGTCCTGGGAGGTTGCTCGGCTCGCGTTTGTTGAACAGTTTGCGGATCATCGTTCAATCGTTCGGGTTGCGTGTGGGGAGCCAGAGTTGATTATTCTCGGACGCTCACGGGGTGTTGGGCCTGTTTGGTGTGAAATGAGGCGATATCTGAACTCTTGTGAGAAAACTCGGTAGAACATGACGGGCGAGCCCGTGACGGGCATCTTAGGTGCCGAGCGTAGACACGCGGAGGCGACGCAAGGAATTGGACGATCAACGCATCAACGAGGGGATTGTCAGCGCCGCGATCAAGGGTGATCGCGACGCGTTGTCGCTGCTCTGGGACGATTCACGGCGCTGGGTGGCCGCGATCATCCTGGCCCATAAACCCCACGATGCTGACCTTGAGGATCTGCTCCAGCAGGTCGCGATGCAGCTGTGTCGAAAGATCAGCTCGCTCGACGAGCCCCGGGCGTTTCGGGGCTGGCTCCGCACGATCGCCATCAACATCGCCCGGGCAGAGGGCCGCAAGACGACCCGTCGGAAGCGTTCGATGCTCCGGCTGGTCGGTCTGGGGATGGCCCGGGGGTGGGAGCATGATCAGGCCGACGAGCAGGCGGCGGCCAGCGAGCAATCACGCCGGATCTACCACGCGGCTCGCAGCCTGCCCGCGGGGTATCGCGAGCCGGTGCTGCTGCGTTGCTTGCAGTCAATGACCTATGAGCAGATCGGCGACGCGATGGGGCTCCCGGTGACCACGATCGAGACCCGGATCGCGCGTGGGCGACGGATGCTGCGTGAGCTGCTGGCACAGCAACAGAAACAAGAAGAATCACAACGCCGAGTGGCTTTGCAGGGCTCGGCGATCGGAGGTGCACCATGAGTGCAAACGAATCACAAGACATCCACAACCAATGCGACAGCCAAGGTGACAGTCAGGGCGACGAGTTGCTCGACGAGCTGCTGCCCGATAGCGCCCGCGATCTACTGATCTCGCGTGTGATCGACGGGCGTGCGAGCAGCCGCGACTGGGACCGCTTTCGCGCGCTGGCGGCGCACGAGCCGGCGGTCTGGTGCGAGCTTGCCGACACGCAGACGCAGCACGAAGCCGTGCGCCAGGAGTTGTCGGGCGTGATCGCGATCGCTGATCGTGTCGAGCTGCCCGTGGGCCCGGCGGACGATTCGCACACGCGCCTGCGTCTCTCGCTGGTGAGCAAGTGGGGCGGCTGGGCCGCGGCCGCGGCGCTGCTGCTGGTGTGGTCGCTGGGGAACCCGGCGACGCAGCACATCGGCAATGACCAGTCCGGCACGCAAACCGCGGGGATCCCGATGGGCAACCTGGGCAGCATCGGGCTGGTGGATGCCGAGCCCGAGCAGGCGTTCGAGCAGTATCTCAGCGCCGGGCAGAAAACCGGGCGGGTGATCGCAGAGATGCCCGAGCAGGTGGTGGTCGAGACCCGTCCGATGCCCGATGGGACGATCGAGGTGCTCTATCTGCGCCAGATCATCGAGCGCCGTGTGATCGATCAGGCCTACCGGCAGGTGCTCGATGAGCGGGGCAACACCGTCGCGGTCCCTGTGCGTGTCCAGCGCAACACACGCGGCGTCTTCTAACTTTTATTCAAACCCTGACAGGCCGCACCGCGGGGCGCATCCTGTCGGTTGACCCACACACAACTGACTACACAAGAGTCCACGCTTCAGGAGAATCACCATGACCACATCGAACAGCATCCGCAAGAATATTGTGATCGGCGCTGTGCTGGCCGCGACCGGGCTCACCGCCTCGCTCGCCCAAGCGCAGTTCAAGGTTGAATACAAAGACAGCCCGGCAACGCCCAAGGCCGAATCGGTCGAGAAGACCGAGCGCCGGGTGATTGGTATCACCAGCGATGACGGCGATCACAGCTACGAGGTCAAGCTCGTCAACGGCGTGGTCACCGTCGCCAAGCTCGATGGCAAGGAGCTTGATCACGATCGTGTTCAGGTGAAGAACGACACCGTGCTCTTTCTCAACGCAGATGGCAAGGTGCTCCACGAGATCAAGCTGCCCGGGGTCGCTTCGCTGCAAGCGCCCAAGCCCATTCAGGGCATGACCTGGCTCAGCAACGACGATCATGCCTCGCACGAGTTCGTGGTTGCGACTGTTCAGCCCAAGGTGATGCTGGGCATCAACCTGAGCGAGCCCAGCGACGCGATGCGTAAGCAGCTCAAGCTGGGAAGCGACAAGAAGGTGATCCTGGTCGAGAAGGTCATCGACGGCCTGCCCGCCCAGAAGGCGGGCATCGAGGACTTCGATGTCATCCTGTCGATCGACGGCAGCGATCAAGCCGACGGCGCGCTGCTCACCAAGGTGCTCCGTGAGAAGAACCCGGGCGACCAGCTCAAGCTCATCGTGCTTCGTGGCGGGGAGAAGGTCAAAGTCTCTGCAACGCTCAGCGCGTACAACGCCAAGAAGCTCGGTGCGAATCAGAGCGTCACGATCACTCGCTCTGGCGAGGACCTGGATTTCCCCGCTGCTCCACCCGCACCGCGTGGAGGCCAGTGGTTGGGTGCTGATGTGCTGCCGCAGATCCATGAGCAGCTGACCCAGGCGCTCAATAGTGCGGGCCTGACCCAAGAGGAGATCGCCAAGGTGCACGAGCAGCTCCAATCGGAGATGGGCCAGATCCGCAGCCGGTTCTTTTCCGGCGGTGCCGACGGCTCGTTCGAGTTCGAGTTCAGCCCCGATGACGAGCAGAACCAGCGGGTCATTGAGATCGAACGCCTCCACGACGCGCACGGATTGCATGAAGCACATGAAGCACATGAATCGCATGACGGGCACGACCAGCATGAAGCGCACAGCTCGAGCGAGCACCATGAAATCAGCAAGCACCTCGAACTGGCTGAGATGGCCAAGAGCAAGGCCCGCCAGGCGATGCGTGATGCCGAGCGTCAGATCATGGAGATGCGCGACGGCCGCCTGATCGTGCGGAGCGCTGAACGCGCCCAGGATCAGGTCGGGGCGCTCGAAGATCGGCTCGCGGCACTCGAATCGCGTCTCGAAACCCAGATGGACCAGTTCGAGTCGCAGATGGAGCGCATGGCTGAGATGCTCGAGCGCATGCTCGACCGGCTCGAATCGCGTTTGGATTAAGGCCGATCGGCGTGCCAAACGCCGCGCATTTGGCGCAGAAGACGGATGCGTAAGAATTTTGAGATCGCACTGAAACTTCATCGTTGAATGTCTGTAGATCATGAAAGCGGGATCAAAGCGATCCCAATCAGTAGCCATCGGCGGTGGCGGAGAACCCCAACATCGCCCGCGGCTTGATCGGTTCCCAGCACCGGTTCCCAGCATTGGCCACCTGTCGGTGCACACAACCCAACCACGACGCCGATCCTGTTTTCTCAGGATCGACTCCGGCAGCTGCGTGTAGAGACCCCGCGCAGCTGCCCTTTTTTTTGTGCGGATTTGAAGCCGCGATATGAAACCGCGATGAAACCGATGCGATTTATGCGTTCGTGTGGTGCAATGAACCCGAAGCCCGGTGTGTTCGGTATGATGTCAGGAGCACTTGGCAAGGAGGTCGCCCATGCATCCAAAGAACGAGCATCAGCACGATCAGGCGGGCGAGCAGCTGCTCGCGCAGGTTCGCGAGCACCACGACGCGTTGCGGAGCGAGATTTCAAAGATTATCGTCGGGCAGGACGAGGTGGTGGACCAGATCCTGCTGGCGATCTTTTCGCGCGGGCACGCGATGCTGGTGGGGGTCCCGGGGCTGGCCAAAACCCTACTGATCTCGACGATCGCGCGGGCCATGTCGCTGGATTTCTCGCGGATCCAGTTCACGCCCGACCTGATGCCCAGCGATATCACCGGCACCGAGGTCATCGAGGAGGACAAGGCGACCGGTCACCGCTCGCTTCGGTTTGTGCGTGGTCCGGTGTTTGCCAATGTGGTGCTCGCCGACGAGATCAACCGGACCCCGCCCAAGACCCAGGCGGCGATGCTTGAAGCCATGCAGGAGCGCCAGGTGACCATCGGCGGGGCCCGCCACGCCCTGCCAGCGCCGTTCTTTGTGCTCGCGACCCAGAACCCGCTGGAGCAGGAGGGCACCTACCCGCTGCCCGAGGCCCAGCTCGACCGATTCATGGTGCAGGTGCTGGTGGGCTACCCGAGCGAAGAGGAAGAGCTTGAGGTGATCCGCCGCAGCTCGAGCAAGGACGAGGTACAGATCTCGCCGGTGATTGATGCGGACCAGATCGCACGGGTGCAGAAGATCATCCGCAGCGTGCCGGTGCCCGAGCATGTGATGCGGTATGCGCTGCGATTGGTGCGCGCAACCCGTGCGGGCGAGGGGTTCACGGTGCCTGATATTGTGCGTGACTATGTGAGCTGGGGGGCCGGGCCGCGGGCCAGCGAGGCCCTGATTCAGGGTGCACGGGCCCACGCGATGCTTATTGGCAACGGGATCGTGAGCATCGATTCGGTGCGTGCGGTTGCGCACCCGGTGCTGCGTCATCGGGTGTTGACCAACTTCAATGCCCAGGCCGATCAGGTCGGGATCGATACGATCATCGACACGCTGATCCGCGAGATCCCCGAGGACGCCCGCAGCGAGCAGGAGCGTGCGATGACGGATCCGGCGATTCATCGCTGAAACACAGAATTCACGCCCGTGTCTGTCGAATCAATGTTTCTTGTGACCAGATTCGGGTATTGTTGAGCAGGAATCGGGTTGATGGTAGTATGATGCAGAGTCAATGATGAAGATACTTTCGCGTATCTCAGACGATCGAGGGATGAATCTTGCTTTCACAAACAACCGAATACGCGTTGCGAGCGATGAGCTGTCTTGCGTATTTGAACGATGAACTCGTGTCTACAGCCCAGCTCGCTGAGGTCACGCTTGTGCCCATGAACTACCTGGCCAAGGTGCTGCAATCGCTCGCCAAAGCAGAGCTGATCACCGGGCGTCGCGGCGTGGGCGGCGGCTACCGGCTGGCGCGGCCCGCTACCGAGATCTCGATGCTCGATGTGATCAACGCGATCAACCCGATCGAACCCATCCACGAGTGCCCACTCAAGCTCGAAAACCACAGCGGCAAGCTCTGCCCGCTGCACAGCCGTCTGGATCAGGCCGCTCGTTCGCTCATCGAACGCTTCGAGGGGATCACGCTGCACGACATGCTTTCAGAAGACCCCACGACTCGCCCGCTGTGCAACGCAGAAATGACCGCTCGGGTGGAGCTGACGCTGGGCGGCAGCAAGCCCAGCCACTAGCCCACCCAATAGGCCAGCTGCCAAGCCCAGCCAGAAGCATGCCGAGAACCCGAGAACCGATGATGCTCGATCCGACAGTGACCAGCGTCGATCGTGCGTGTACGATCAGGCGTGAGTGAACACACCAATACCGAATCCGAGTCCATCCCCGAAAACCATGAGCTCGGCGAGCAGGCGGAGCTGACCGAGGCCGACATGCATCGGCTCGAGCAGCAGCGACGCGACAACTGCGACGCCGTGCGCGCACTGGGGTTCAACCCATACGGCCAGCGCAGCGATGGGCTGATGACGCTCGCTCAGGCCCACGCGGCCTACGACGAGAGCGCCGACCAGGCCAACAAAGATTCGGGACAGGCACGCAAGCAGGCCAAGCGCGATAACCCGCAACTGCCCGACGCGGACCTGCCCCCGGTCGCCGATACGCGCCCGATCGTGCGCGTCGCCGGGCGGGTGGTGCTCAGCCGCGACAACGGCAAGCTGGTCTGGCTCAATCTGCGTGACCACACCAACGACAGCTTCCAGATCGCGGTCTCCAAGCGCGACTGCGACGAGAAGGGCTTTGAGCTGGCCAAGCTGCTCGACAACGGCGACATCATCATCGCCCAGGGCCCGCTGACCAAGACCAACACCGGTGAGGTGACCTGCTGGGCCAGCGCGCTTGAGCCGGCGAGCAAGTGTCTGGTCCCGCCGCCCGAGAAGCGCCTTGGCCTGCAAGACCCCGATGCACGCTATCGCCAGCGGTATGTGGATATGTGGTCCAACCCGGATACCACACGCACGCTGATGCTGCGCTCCAAGCTGATGAGCGCCATGCGCCGGTATCTTGAAAGCAATGATTTCGTCGAGGTTGAGACACCCGTGCTGCAGACCCAGGCGGGCGGGGCCGCGGCCAAGCCGTTCTTTACGCACATGAATGCGCTGCACCTGGATCTGTCGCTGCGGATCGCGCCCGAGCTGTATCTCAAGCGTCTGCTGGTGGGGGGCATGCCGCGGGTGTTCGAGGTGAGCCGCAACTTCCGTAACGAGGGGCTCGACAAGAGCCACAACCCCGAGTTCACCAGTCTCGAGGTGTACCAGGCGTTCGGCAACTACGAGACGATGATGATGCTCACCGAGGGGCTGATCCGAGAGCTGGCCCAGCTGGCCGCGAGCGAGCAGGGGATCAGCGCCGCCGCGATGCCCTTTGGCGATCTGCTGATCGACTACGAGCGATCGTTTGAGAAGGTGACCTACGGCGAGCTGTTTCAGCAGGCGCTGGGGTTCACGATGGGTGATATGGAGAAGGTCCGAGCCGCGTGCTCGGCGCGGGGCATGAAGACCAAGGGCGAGGACGGGACACCGATCGCTGAAATTTTGCTGGTCAACGAGCTGTTCGAGGGTGTGGCCGAGTCGAAGATCGACCCGTCGCGCCCGACCTTTGTCATGGACTACCCCGCGTCGCTTTCGCCGCTGACCAGGCCCAAGCCGGGCACGGAATCCGATCCGGTCCCGCTGGCGGATCGCTGGGATCTGTTCATCGGCGGGATGGAGATCGGGCCGGCGTACACCGAGCTCAACGACCCCGATATCCAGGCGATGAAGTTCAAGGAACAGCTGGCGGGTGTGGACGACGAGGAATCCACCTTCAGAACCTTCGACGAGGACTTCGTCAATGCCCTCAAGGTCGGCATGCCCCCTGCGGGCGGGCTGGGGCTGGGTATGGATCGGCTGGTCATGCTGCTGGGCAACCAGCGCACCATCCGCGATGTGCTCCCCTTCCCCATGATGCGCCCGCTGCGAACCCCCGGGTCCGGGCACTCGGACACAGCACCGGCGGCTGACCCGCAGGCGTGAATCCCATGAACGTCACAACCAAAAAAGAACCCCGACGCGAATCGGGGTTCTTTGTTTGATGTGGTTTCCTGAAGGGAAGCGACGCGATTAGTTGTCGATCTCTTTATTCTCCTCGGTCGCAGCCTTCTCTGCTTCATCTTTCTTCTGCTTGGCCGAGTTGAACACCTCTTCGCCGGAGCGTTTGTCGGTCATCTTCACGCCGAAGCTGTTGTCTTCGCTCATGACCTTCTTGCGAGCGTGGAGGACATTGATGGTGTCGATCGTCGGCGCCAAGTTCTCGAACTCGCGCTCGCCGCGCATCGCTGTGAAGAGCTGGGTCGCGTTGTCATAGCTGAGCTTGCGGAACGCGGCGTCGAAGGTCTTGAGCTGCTCGAACTGCTCTTCTGGCACTTCGCTGGGCAGTTTCTCAAGTTCGATCAGCGCCCGGACCTCGCTGGAATCGACGCCGGCTTTCTCGGCGACCTCGCTGACCTGGCCCATCAGCTCCACGAGCAGGCCCTCGTAGGCGAGGCGTGCCTCGTGCAGCGAGTCGTCGAGCACGAAGCGCATGACCTCTTCGAGGCCCTTCTCGCCGTCGAGCACCTGGATCTCGTCGGTGATCGCTTTCTTGTATTCGCGGACGATGTACTTGTTCATCCCGCCCTGCACGCGGCTGAGGATTTGCCGATTCAGCAGATCCTGGCTCAGGGTGACTTCAGGGACCAGCGGCTTGATCATGTCCGCGGCGCGGCCCATCTCGTTGATGTCGCTCATGTCGAGGTTCTCGATCATGCCGCCCGAGAGCTGCCAGTAGAGATCGAGGTTGTCGATGACCGAGGTTTCCATCTTGTAGCGGCGGAGATAAATCAGCGGCATGATGTGCTCGACCGTCTTGGGGCCCACATTCGGGTTCGAGCGCAACGCAAGAATGTCGGGCAGCTGACGCACACGCAGGATGCGGCCGTCGGGGCCGGGTATGGCCAGCTTGGGGTAGGGCACATTGGTTGGCAGATCGCCGACATCGCCCGGGTCGCGCTTGCGGATCTGTATGCCCTCTTGCGGCTGTGGCTCAGTGGGTTGCACCACCGGCTTGGGCTCGGGCTTGGGCGGCGGGGTGTAGGTCGGCTGATCATTCGCCGGCGTTGTGGGCGGCGGGGCGACCTGCGCATGTGCAGGGACCGCGAAAAGACCCATCGCGAGCCCACTCACGAGAAGAAGTTTGAGGTGTTGACGGTTCATGGTATGAGTTCTCCCGATTCTGTACTACTGGTCTGAGTCGGCCCGCATGGTTTGTCGGGTCCAATCCCTATTTCTGGTCCACGATGCATCCCAACCATCCCGGGTTGAGCCAACAGCGCGTGCGCGAGCAGACTCTGCAGGGATATCATCGGTTCAGCATCTCGCTGACGCGAGCACAACGGCCCGGGCGTGCAATTATGTCGCAGTCCTCGCGAAGTTGTGGCTCTTTCTGGTAATTTTCGCTGACTGAGCACGATTCTCGGTCCAAACAAAAACCGATTCTGGATACACGCCATGACGATCAATCCCACCGACGAGCAGACTTCGACCGATCGAGCCGCACTCGCCCAAGCGATCGCCCAGGCATCGCTTTTGCGAGGCACCTTCACGCTGCGGTCTGGGCGGACGAGCAAGTATTACCTCGATAAGTACAAGTTTTCGACCCAGCCCGAGATCCTGCGTCAGCTCGGGCCGCTGTTCGCTGAGCACATCCAACAGATCAGCCGCGAGCACGGTGCGGTGGTCCGCCTGGCGGGTGCCGAGCTTGGCGGGATCCCGCTGGTGACGATCGCGTCGATGCAGACCGGGCTGCCCAGCATCTTTGTGCGCAATGCCAAGAAGGACTACGGCACCGCCAAGCAGGTGGAGGGCGAGGTCAACACGGGCGATGTGGTGGTGTTCGTGGAGGATGTCGCGACGACCGGCGGACAGGCGCTCGAAGCCGTCGAGGTGCTCAAATCGCTGGGTGCGAGCGTGCCCGCGATCATCAGCGTGATCGACCGGCAGGAGGGGGCGCGGGAGAACATCGAGGGTGCCGGCGTGGCGTTCCATGCGCTGTTCACCAAGCGGGACTTGGGGATCGAGGACGACTGATTCGGGATGATTGATCGGGAACGGTTGATCGGGCGTCAGGTCTTGAGTGCGCTGATCTGGGCCACGGCGACGATCGAGAGGATCATCACCGGGATGAAGACCCCGATCGCAGCGGGGATGCCCGGGATCGCGGCGCTCGCGCCCAGCACGCCCCCGATCAGTGCGATGATCGCGATCGGGGCACACTTGAGCGATTGAATGAGCATGTTTTTGGGCTCGCGTGTGATGTAGTAGGGCATCGAGATGATCAGCGCGAGCAGGGCGGAGATCATCATCGCGAAGCGTCGCCATTTGATGCGTGCGTAGCGTGCACGCTTGTCGGGATCGGTGAGCGTGGGCCGGGCCAGCATCTGGGACACCTGCGCGAAGCTCAGCGACTGTGCATAAGACTCGTACCGGTTCATGCGCAGCTCGTTGGGGTCGAGCGATGATTCGATGCGGGTGATGGGCGTGGGCGGCTGGGGGGTCGCGGTGCCCCGCTGTCGCGCGACGCCCTCGGTCAGGTCCCAGCCCTGACCTCGGTGCACGGCTTGTGCGGCGGTGATCGCTCGGGTGGCCTTGCCGTTCTCGTCGCGCTCGAGGATGTAGACCCCTTGCATGGTGCCGGTGTCGGCGTCGAAGCTGGCCGCCCGGAACAGGCGGCCCGAGCCGTCGAGCGTGAGCGGGACCGTGGCGCTGCCCAGCGCCCGCGAGCCGATGTCGTCGTGCTCACGCACCAGCAGCGGCGCGAGGCGCGGGATGAGCAACTCGGTGTTGATCAGTTGCAAGGCCATGAAGCCCAAGGCGACGATGAGCACCGGTTTCATGACGCGGTGCAGCCCGATCCCGGCGGCCATCATCGCGATGA
The DNA here is from genome assembly GCA_965283805.1 of Phycisphaerales bacterium UBA1924. Taxonomy (GTDB): domain Bacteria; phylum Planctomycetota; class Phycisphaerae; order Phycisphaerales; family UBA1924; genus UBA1924. Next base: position 2,363,078 of record CBDIPV010000001.1, read on the forward strand.
ACTCCCTGTTGCGGCTCAGCTGGGTGTAGGTGAAGCCCATCGCGCCCACCAGGATCATGCCGATGAGAAAGCTGTAGAGCTGGAGCAGCTTGGGCCACCAGAAATCGGCGATCAGCAGCAGGGTGACGAGCCAGCGCCGGATGGTCCCCGGCGCTTCGCCGCCGTCGGCGCTGCCCATGCGGTCGGCGATCTGCATAAAGCGGTCGATGTTGAGTGAAGCATCGATGACCACGACAAAGCTAAAGAGGATCAGCATCAGCGCGATCACATTGATCAAGAAGTGTTTCGCGATGTATCGGTCGAGCAGCGTCATGGGGGCTGCATGGATCGTAGCGACCTCGTAGTGACCTCGTGGGGCCTCGTTGGACCCGTTTGGGCCGGAGCCGGTGCTAGTTGGGCATGCGGAACCGGGGCCGCAGCCCATCGACATGCGCGCCGGCGTAACGGCACATGATGCCCGCCGATGCCCATCCCAGCAGGGCACCGCCCATCACATCGGTCGCGAAATGGGCACCAGAGAGCATGCGTGTGATGCCGCAGCCAAGCGCCAGGCAGAACAGCAGCGTCTTGGCTCTGGGCAGGAAGCACGCGAGCATGAGGCAGCCGCCGAACGCGACGGCGGCGTGGGAAGAGGGGAAGCCCAACCCGGACCCGTCCTGAAATCCAGCAAAGAGCCCCCGGAAGTGGTACAGCCCGGGCTGGATCCCATCGGGGCCCACCGGGCGTTCGCGCGCGATGATGAGCTTGAGCAGTTCTGCGAGCGCGCCCGCGAGCAGCGCGGAAAAGAAGACGGCGAGCCCCCGATGCTGGTGCCGATCATGCACGATGTAGACCGAGCCGACGATGATCCAGGTGCCCATGTACCCGATGATGCGGAGCAGCCGATACCAATCGTGGTCCTCGATATGTTGCAGCGAATCATGGTAGAGCGCGTGCAGCAGCGGGAAATCGAGCAGCGTGAGCAGCACGAACGCGGCGAGGAGTATCAGCCCGTTTCGTGCGCGCCGCGCACGCCGGCGTTTCTTTTCTGTGGGGCTCAAATACGACAAATCAGTTCCCCTTTTCCAGCGAACAGTATATTCGCGAGTCAGTTGTCCGAAGTTCCGGGGGTCCAGTTTTCAAAGCCCTTGAACAGACGCCCGGTATAGGCGCTGGCGTGCGGCTTGGGTTCACCAGCGAGCGGCCCGGTGCTGGTGATTGATCCGAACGCGGATTCCCAGTGCTGGGCCGGCCCGCCCAGCATGAGCGCGGGCCGATCGAGCAGCGAGGAAAGTGTCTGGGGGTTGCGTAGATCGGTCTGGGACCATTCGTCATACTGCGTGCGCCGCCCGCCGATGTGGGCGCTCGAGCAGTACACAACCGGATGGCCGGGCAGATAGAACGCGAGCAGCGAGGCGCGCCCGTAGTGATTGGTGATGACAAACGGCTCCTGGCCCGTCTGGGCGGCGAGCTCGTCAAGCACACGCTGCGCGTCCCGGGCGTGCTCGCGCATGCCGGTCATGCGATACATCGGTATGTAGTGTCCGATGCGCGGCAGCTTGGCGAGCGTCGCGGCGCCGGGGAACAGCAGCAGCGTGCCCACGCCCACGACAATCGCCGCACCCCAGAAGAACTTGACGGGGTGGTCGACGCGGGTCACGCCGTCATAGACCGCCCAAGACGCGGGCACGGTGAGGGTGACAAAGGCCGCCATCGCCCAGTTGCCCTCGGTCTGGGTCACGAGCGACACCAGCAGATAGAACACGAGCAGCGGCAGGGCCATCGCGACGCATGCGCGGATCGCCAAGGCGGTCTGTTCGCTGGCGTGCTTGGGTGCGTTGAGCAGCGCCAACACGCTGAGCACAACCACCGGCCCACCCACCAGCAGCTGCAACCCGATGTACTCCAAGAGCCACATGATCGTCCACGGCTCATGCCCGGCGGCGCTTTGGGTGTCGCCGCCCGCGGCGCCCAGGTGCCCAAGCAGGTGACGCACCGTCGCCCAGTCGTGCTGGCTGTTCCAAATGCCCACCGGGATCAGCCCGAGCAGCGCGACGAGCAGGCCGACGACGAACCATGAATATTCGAGTTTCAGTCGCTGCTTGCGGGTGAGATAGAGCGTCAGCAGCACGCCCGGGAGCAGCAGCAGGATGGTGTATTTGAACAAGAACCCGATCGCGATGCAGCATCCGAACCCCACCCACGCTTTATGACGAGCAAGCAGGATCGCACGCAGCGCAAAGACACACGCCCACGCCCAGCACGCGATGTACGGCGCGTCGATTGTCATGATCATCGATGCGACCGCCAGCCCGGGCACGCAGTTGTAGAGCACCGCGGCGAGAAACCCAAGCGTGTGATCGTGGAGCAGGTCACGCGCCATGCGCGCCGCGGCGACAGTCCCGATCGCGGTCGCGATCGCTGCGGGCAGGCGCACGGCGAACTCGGTGTTGCCCAGCAGCTCGGTTGCGGCGCGGATCACCCACGCCACACCCGGGCCCTTGGAGTAGTACGACCAGTCGAGCCGGCGCGCCCACTCCCAGTAGTGCGCTTCATCCTCGATCAGCGTGTAGGGTGAGAAATATTGCCAGAGCAGCCGCGCGCTGAGCAGGCCAAGGATCAGCAGCCAGAGAGCGGACGCGCGTGCGGCGATCGTGGTCCACCACGGCCGGCGAAGGTGCTGTGCTTTGGGCCCGTGAGCGCTCATGGGGTTAGTGTTTGGCGAGCTTGCGATACGCGAGCAGGGTATAGACCATCAGCGCCGCGACCCCGACATAGATCACTGGGAGCGCGACGATCCCGCGATCATGAATCGCTTCCTGACCGCTGGCGATCATGATGATCGTGCCCAGCGCCGGGAAGAAGCTCCACATATACACAACCAGCGGCTGCGCATCACGCAGGCGCAGCGCGATCACCGAGCCCGCCAGCACCATCGTGAACGCGGCCAGCGACATCGCCCACCGCTCGTTCTGCTTGGACACAATCTCGCGGTCAAGATCCTCGATCTGCAGCCGCAGCCGCTCGGCGGGCATGCTCAGGAACTGGGCATACTTGGGCGATGTTTCGTCGAGGTATGGCTCGGTCTGCTCGAGCAGCTCATAGCTGGGATAGGCCAGCAGCCCATCGAGCGGGTCCTGATCGAACCGGAGCCCGGCGTATTGCGTTGAGCTTTGCTCGGTGCTGGTGATATTGTCTAAGCCGAGGATTTCGACGCCCTGGAGATCGAGCGTGAAGCTGAGCATGGGTCGCGTCGCCGCCGAGGCGCTAAGCGGGTCGTCGGTGCGTTCGCGCTCCGGGTTGAGCGTCGCGTCGCGGGCCCGCAGGCGATCGGTGCGCCCGCTGGGGTTGGTGACGAGCACCTCGATCGTGCCCGTCGCGGCCGAGGGGAGCAGATTCCAGACGCCGTCTACCGCGTGAAAGCCGCCCGCAAGGATGGTGACGCGTTGCCCGCCGGGGCTGGTGAGTTCGATGCTCTCGCCGTTGCTTGCGCGATTGCGGACATCGCGGAGCACCTCGATCGACGCGATGCCCTTGGCCAGATCGACGCGCTTGCTCTCCACGAAGTTCATCTGGTCGGGGTCGCTCTTGAGCGCGACCATCTCGGCACCAGTCATGAACTTGGGGTCGTCTTTGAAGACACGCGGGATGGGGAACGCGGGCAGCGTGAACGGGTCAACCGTGATGGGCGAGCCCTCACGATCGATCGTGAGGTCGATGAACTTCATGAGCACGGCGGTCGCGTCGTCGTTGCCGATGCGGGCGCGGTCTTCCTCGTTGAGCGACCAGACGGGGCGGACCTGGATCCACGCGCTGCGCGCGGTACCGTCGATCGAGACGATGCCGTTCTGGTCGGCCTTGACGATGGCCACGCCGTAGAGCGCGTATTGATCGGTGACGGGCGATCCGGGCTCGGGCTGCACGCGCTGCACGAAGTCGGCGTGTATCTCGTTGTTGCCGATGCGGGCCGATTCGCCGTTCTGGAGCTGCCCGACAAAGATCTTGGCGAAATCCTGGGTGATCATCCGCTCCATCTCTTTGAGGAAGCGTGGGATCACCTGGTCGTTGAGCCCGAAGATGATACCCCCGAGCATGATGCCCGAGACCAGCGACGGGATCAGGAACTTCTTGTGCGAGATGCCCGAGGCGTAGACCGCCGTCACCTCGTTCTCGCTCGACATCCGGTGCAGCGCGATCGTCGCCGCGAAGCCCGCGGCGAACGGGGTCGCATAGGCGAGCATGGGCGGGATCGCGAAGAACATGAACTTGAGCGCTTGGTCGGCGCTGAGCTTGCCGTCGGCCAGCGGCTTGACGGTGATGGCGAACGCGATCGTCGCCACGAGCACCGCCGTTGTCAGCAGCAGCAACCGCCAGAACTCGATCGAGATGGACCGCCAGAGCGTCCAGAGCATGACTCAAGGATAGGGGCAAGGCACCCAACGAGCCGCGACCCAGTCAATCCCTGTTTGCCAGCTCTTCTTCGAGCCTGCGGGCCTCCTCGGCCTGCAGCTCGTAGCGGTCCCGGTTCGCCCGGTGGTCCATCAGGAAGTGCACCTTGTCGGCCAGTTCCTTGCCCGCCGCTTGCACAAGCTGCTTGCGGGCCTGCCCCAGGTGCGTACGCCGCGAGATGTGCCCGATGACCATGTGCTCGCACGCAACAACCTTGAGCCACTCGGCCAGATCGTTGACATGCATGTGCATGCCCACCTTGGCCCGCTCCACATGGTCAGGATCAAAGAAAGTGCACTCGCTGATGATCACCTTGGCCGTGCGCACATCTTCGCGCAGCAGGTTGGGCCCCGGCAGGGTGTCGCCGGTGTAGGCCAGCAGCGGCACCTCCATGTGGTTGACGATCTCCTCGCCACGCAGCTTCATCTCCTTGAGCTTCTCCTGCGGCAGGCCCTGCAGGTGCTCCTTGAGCTTGGTCCGCTTCTCGATGATCACATAGCCCATCGAGGGGCAGGTGTGCTCGGTGTGGAACCCGCGGAGCATGATGTTGTTCTTGAGCGGGATCTCCTGCTCGTGCTCCAGCGCGATCAGCTCGTAGGGGGTTTTCTGTCGCTCAAGGTTCTGAAACCCGGTCATCATGCCGCGGACATCGGCCTCGATGCGTGCATCGCACACCAGCGTGCCCGGGCCCATGCCCTGGAAGTTGCGCTGCGAGCACCAATAGGCCAAGCCGCCGATGTGGTCCATGTGCCCGTGCGAGATGGCGCAGTACTTGGCCGCCAGCGCCGATCGGGGCGCAAAGCCCATATCGAAGCAGACATCCATCTCAGGGATGTTGATCGTGGTCGCCTCGCCGGCCACCGAATAGCCCTGCACCCGAAACGGCGGCAGGTACAAGAACCCGAGTGCCCCGTCGCGGGGCGGTGGTTTGGGAATCATGGGAGAACTCCGATCACAGCGGTTTCTCGCTGCGATAGTGCTGGTTGTGCGCCCCGACGGTGGGACGGGGAAGTTTAGGCGGCCCCCCAACCAGCCGCGAATGGCGGGCCACCCCTGCTTGGTTCCCCTATCATCGCCTCATGCCTGAAAACACCCCAGACCCTGCAACCGAGCCGACGCCCAGCGAGCCGCAAGAATCCCTCGGCGACATCATAAAACGCCTCGGCCCGGCCGCGTGGCTGGGGATCGCGTGGGCCATCTTGCCCGCCGTCGCGGGGATCACGCTGCTGGCCAACATGCGATTTGCCCAGGAACTGCTGATTGGGACGGAGGAAGAGCCCGGGCTGCCGCTGGTGCAGGGCGTGGCGATCTATGCGGCAATCTTTGTCGTGACCGCCGGGCTCGGGCTGCTGCCGACCGTGTCGCAGGCCATCCTCGCCGGCTTCGCCTTCGGGATCACTTGGGGGTTCCCCGCGGCCATGGTCGGCTTCGCTGGCGCATCGGTCATCGGATATCTGATCGCCAAGTTCGTCGCCCGCGAACGGATCGAATCCGAGATCCACAAGCACAAGAAGGTCGAGATCATTCGTGATGCGTTCATCCGCCATGGGTACTGGCGGGCGCTGGGCATCCTAACACTGCTGCGTGTGCCGCCGAGTTCGCCGTTCGCGCTCACCAACTACGCGATGAGCGTGTCTGGGGTGAAGTTCGTGCCCTACATAATCGCGACGATCGTGGGCATGGCCCCGCGCACCTTTGCGGCCGTCTGGATCGGGGCCCAGGCCGAAAGCTGGGATCAGGTCCACAAGCCCAAATGGCTCATCATCGGGGGCATCATCCTCGCGGTGGTGATCCTGATCGGGCTGGGGCACCTGGCCAACAAGGCCATCGACCAGGCCATGAAATCGGGCGAGTTGCCACCGGACGAGGCCTGATCCGGATCTGTTCCTGCCTGCGCCCCGCAAGGAGGTGCCGAGTCTTCGAGGCGGAGGGGTGTCTTTCCCTCCCTTTCCCATCAGTTTTGGTGAAGAAGACCCCTCCGACTCTGCCTTCGGCGGACCCACCTCCCCGCGGGGCGCGGGGAGGGGCAAGATCGCTGGAAACGGCGGTTGAAAGGGCTACCATCCCCCGATGCGAGCCGCAATTGAAAACGAGTCTCAGTTGCAGAAGAGCCCGACGCTCCCAGAGCGGACGGTCAATCTTGACCTCTATACAGATGATCAGACCAACCAGACCGATCAACCCGACTGTCTTGGCCCGGGCGAGGGATGTTGTTGCGACGACTGCTCGACCCGAAACACCTCGCTCTTCGGGGCCGCGGCGTGCGTGATGGTGGGGGCCAGCGCCCACGCCAGCGAGCGCACCGCCCGCACCAAGCTCGGGGCCCAGGCGTTGCACTGGGGCGTGCTGTTCGTGGCCGCGTTGTTCTCGATCCCCATCGTGCTGCCGACGCTGAGCCCGGCGAGCCGCGACTGGGTGAACACCAACATCCTGAGCACGCCGGGCAACTGGCTGGTCTGGACGCTGTGCGTGTTCGCCTCGGGTCTGTTCGCGATCGGCTTTGTCAGCCGCTTGGGGCGCGAACGCGTGCTCGGTGGGTGCGCCATGCTCAAGCGGCTTGGCCCAGCCGCCATCCTCGGCGTCGCCTGGTCGACGCTGCCCTCATTCGCCGGCGTCATGCTCGTCTTCAACATGGAACCGATCCGCCTGGCGCTCGTGGGCGATGGCACCAGCGCCATGCACCTTGCAACCGGCATGTCGATCTATCTCGTCGGGTTCGTGCTGCTCGCCGGGTTCGGGTGCCTGCCGACGGTTTCGCAGGCGCTTCTCGCGGGCTACGCCTTCGGCGTGCCGATGGGTCTGCTGCTGGCGTTGGCCGGTTTCGGTGGCGCATCGCTCGTGGGCTATGAGGTTGTGTCCAAGATCGCCCGCTCGCGCGTTGAACACGAGATCGCAAACAAGCCCAAGGCCCTGCTGCTCCGCAACGCCCTGCTGCATGCCAGCCCGATGCGGGCGCTGCTGATCGTCACGCTGGTGCGTGTTTCGCCCAGCTCGCCGTTCGCCCTGACCAACCTGCTGCTCGCGTCGCTGGGCGTGCCGCGTGGGGTGTTCTTCTTGGGGACACTCATCGGGATGCTGCCGCGCACGCTCGCGGCGGTGATGATCGGGCAGTCATTCACCGGCTGGAACGGCGGCATCGACAAGCCCCAGTGGCTCATTGTCGCGGGCGTCGTCGCCATCATCGTGCTGGTGATCGTGGTGTCCAAGGTCGCGGCCAATGTGCTGCTGCGGGTGACCCGCGAGGAATCGATGAAAGCACCCGGGGCGACCCCCGCCGCGGCGTGAGTCCATTGAGCCCGGATTATCTCATCCGATCGGATCTTTGATCAGCTGCACAAAGATGATCATCCCGCTCATAAGCGTGAAGTTGTGGGTGAAGTGGGCCGTCATGGGCGCGATGATCGAGCCGCGCCATTCGCGCATAAAGGCAAACATGAACCCCAGCGCAATCAACGGCGCAACCATCAGCGGCCCGTAGTCATGCATGAACGCGAAGAGGACCCCGGTGGCCAGACCTGAGAGCACCCAGTGCATTCTGCCGCGCAGGTGTCGATAGAGCGCGCCGCGGAAGATTGATTCTTCCACGATCGGTGCCCAGGTGGTGGCGAGCACAAAGAGCAGCAGAATGATGAAAACATCCCCGGTCGCGACGAGTTCAAAGACCGGGTTGACCAGGGGTTCAACATCGCCCGAGCTGCTCGGGAAGTACTTCTCTTTGGCGAGCAGCAAGATCGCGGTGATGACGACCCCGACGATATAGACCGGCAGCGAGGCGATATAGGCGACAAAGCCGCAGCCCATCTCTTTGAGCACACCCTCGCCGGCGTGCCAGCCGATGGCGAGCCGCCATTCTCGCGATTCAGCACCACGGATCATGCCCCAGAACACGGTGAGCAGGAGCAGCCATTGCACGAGCAGCGAGAACGCCGCGAACTCGGCGTACTTCGAGTTGCCGACAAAGAAGGTCGTGACGGCCATGATGCAAAAGCCCAGCACAAAGAGGGCGTAGGTTTCAAGGTACACGCTGCCGCCGGGGGTGGGGACGCGAGCCCGCATGGGCATGCGGCCGCTGAAGAACGAGATCATGCCCAAGATCAGCAGCACCAGCCCGACCATCGGGGCGATGATGATCATGAGCCCGATCACGATCAGGAAGATCATGATCGACCAGAACCCGCTGATGAGCTGCTTGCGCATCGGGTCGGTCGCGGGCAGGTCGTGGGTGAGTGCAACGCGCCCGATATAGCCATACCGCTCGGCGAGCTGCAGGGTCTGGTCCTCGGTGAGCTTGTCCTGGCCCTGGGTGTAGAGCGTCCGCAGGATATTGATTTCGTGGAGCACCAGATCCTCGCTGCTGACCTCGATGCTTGACTCGGGCTCGGTTTCGTTGAGGTCGAGCATCTCCAAGCGGAGCTGCTCGAGTTTTTCCAGCGCGACCTCGATGCCCTGGAACTCGGCGTACAGCATGACCAGCCGAACGCGATCCTCTTCGATAAAGGACATGTTGGGGTTGTCGATCTGGTCCATGATGGGCTGATTCTGGAGCATCTCGGAGCCGCGCAGGAATATGCGTCCCATGAGATCCACCTGCCCGAAGTTGCCAGGGGCGGGCTGATCGGCGGCTGGGAGCACCTGGGCCGGGGCCGGCTTATTGGGCAGCAGCAGGCGCTGCTTGGTCTCGTCGGGGGTGTTCTGCCAGATCACCACGAACGCGACGACAAGGATGGTGCCCAGGATGGCGATGATGCGCGTGAGCGGGCTGCCCGGGTCTGGCGGGTCGATCGGGTTGCCCCGCTTGGTGAAGCGTGGGTCGCCGTGGGCCCGCATGGCCTGCGTGAGCGGCGACCAGAGATCGAGCTTGGCGGGCTGATCGTCGCTTTGGCTTTGTTCGGTGTGTTCGTCGGGCATATGGTGCTCAGGCGGTGATTGTTGCCGATTCATCGGCGAACTGGCGTTTGTTCGTGACTTTAGTGTACTGAAGCCGGTCGCCGCAGGATGATTGGGTTCAAGAACTTCCGGTTTGTGCGGGTTGACCTGTTGGGGTGGCGTGTCTAATTTACTTTCCCGCCGTGGTTTGCCTCGGCGATCGTTTCGACAAGCCTGCGATCGGGTCATTGCCCCATCGCCCGCCCTGCCCGGTAGGCAGCGTACCCAGCACGCCCGGCGAAGCCCGGCACCTCGTGTGCCCTGCTTGTGTCCAGCGCGTTACAGAGGCCCCGACGGGAAGTCGGGAGCAAGGAGTTTGATCATGGGATCGACCAAGAAGCACACCCACCTGCGTCGTCAGACCTTTATGGCCAAGAACGGCGAAGTGACCAAGCAGTGGCGCACCGTTGACGCGACCGACCAGGTCTTGGGGCGTCTGGCAAGCGACATCGCGACCGTGCTCATGGGCAAGCACCGCCCAGAGTACACCCCCCATGTTGACTGCGGCGACTTCGTCATCGTCACCAACGCCGGCAAAATCAAGCTGACCGGACGCAAGGCCGATCAGAAGATGCGCCAGACCTACACCGGCTTCCCCGGCGGTCAGAAGACCGAGACCTACGGGCACCTGCGTGAGCGCAAGCCCGAGCTGCTGATCGAGGACGCGGTGCGTCGCATGCTCCCAAAGAGCCGTCTCGGCCGTCAGATGCTCAAGAAGCTCAAGGTCTATCAGGGCACCGAGCACCCCCACGCGGGCGTGAATGCGATCGACCTGTACTAATGAACTGAACATCCTCTGCCCAAAGCGCGTCGGCATGTGATCGGCAGCGTGGATGCGGGCAGCTCACGAAAGGTACCAACACATATGGCAGGTTACGAGACCACCATCACCAACCCCGACATGGCCGGCGACTCGGTCGCGGGTCCCGCAGAAGTCGAGCAGCAGCAACGCGTGCTCCCCGACCCCAAGCCCGCTGACAAGCACGGCTGGTGGTGGGGCACAGGCCGGCGCAAGACCGCCGTCGCCCGCGTGCGCATCCGCCCTGCCAAGGACTCGGGCAAGGGTGAACTCAAAATGCAGATCACGCGCAAGCAGTTCAAGACTGTTGAAGAGTACTTCAGCGAGCTGCGCGATCGCAACGACGCGCTCGCACCGCTCAAGCTGACCGACACCGACGGCAAGCTGGACATCTTCGTGCGTGCCCACGGCGGCGGCTACATGGGCCAGGCCCAGGCCGTGCGTCTCGGTCTTGCTCGCGCACTGGTGAACTACGATCCGAACTTCGAGCCCGTGCTGCGTGACGCAGGGTTCATGACCCGCGACGCTCGCAAGGTCGAACGCAAGAAGTACGGCCAGCCCGGCGCTCGTGCCCGCTTCCAGTTCTCGAAGCGTTGATCGAGATGGGTATCGGGGTTTTTCCCCAGCCCGGTTCCGGGACAACCTGAGATTCAGACCGAACCGGCCCGATTCGTTGGGCCGGTTTTTCATGCGCGTCGATGCGCTGTGGTACAGTTTGGCGTGTCTCGCGCCAAACGCACCATCCCGAAGATGCTCGACCTGTCGTTTGTGCACATCGCGCTGGGTGCGATGGTGTTGGTGTTGGTCGCTGGTGCGCTGCTGATCTACATGCTCTCGGGGCTCGACGAGGTGCCGGCGTGGTGGAACCAGCGTGAGATGATCCAGCCCGGTGATGCGCAGGTGATCGAGCGCGCCGAGCGGCTGGAGAACGCGATCACGACCCAGCTGACCGCCGTGCGTGACCCGCAGAACCCCCGCTGGGCGGTTGCGGTCACCGACGAGCAGGCCAACGCGTGGCTCGCGGTGCGTCTGCGCGAAACGATCGTGACGCACATGGGTCGCGATGCTTGGGGCGATGGTGTCGAGCGGGTGTATGTTCGTGTGGCCGATGACGAGATGACGCTGGGTGCGCGCGTGGTGCATCAAGCGGGTAGCGCGATTGTGAGTGCGCGCGTGGCGCTTGAGCTTGATGCGCAGGGCGACCTGTGGGCGCGGATGCACACCCTGCGTGTCGGGCGTACAACGGTGCCGGGGTGGGTGATGCGGCTGCTGGGCGAGGGCGATGTCCGCACCGGGCGGATGCGCCTTGGCCCGGGGGCGCTGGAGCTGGGCGACGGCCGCGTTGCGCGGCTCGTTGGGGTGCGCGTCAGCGACGGCCGGCTGGAGGTTGTGCTCGAGACAGTTCGCGGCTCGGTGCAATGAGCACGGTTCAGATCAGGCCCGGCGCGATGCGCTTGCGCTGGGTCTGATCGACGAGCTTGCGGGCCGCGGGCGTCTGGATGCTGCGGATCGTGTCGCTGTGCTGGTTGAACAACGCCTTGAACTGGTCGTCATGCTCGAGCACATGGTTGATCGACTTGATGATGGAGATGCCCGATTGCTTGAGCTGGCGCGATCGGGCGATGGTCGCGATGAGGGCCGCGCCCAGCACGAGCGGGCCTTGGATGGGCGCGGGGACCCACGCGGACACGCCGTGGGCGAGGGTGGTGAGCGCGTCGGTCGGGTGCTGCGCTTCACGGAGCACCTCGTCGGCCTGTGCGATCGCGGCATCGAGCGCGGCCTGCTTGGCTTGTGCGATGCGCAGCTGCGTCTCAAGCTTCTGGGCGGTGTCGCTGCCCGGATCGGCCTGCTGGTGCTCGAGTCGGATGCGCTCGAGCTGCGCTCCGAGATCGTCGCGCAGCGTGCTCGCCTCCTGGCGCCAGGCGCTGGTCTGGGCGATTGCGCCTTGCAGATCAGTGCAGCCGACGCTCAGCAGCGTTGTGATGATGAACAGCGAAAAAACGATGATGACCTTGGTGCGCATTTTTGCACCTCCCCGCGTGAAACCCGGCGCTGCGTGTGCACGCGATCAACGACGCAGCGGGGGTGTAACATGCGGGGTTTTCGGCGTTGCGCTTGTGCAGCGCCGATGGGCGCTCGAAGAGTATCGTGTGTGGATGGTGATTCAAGCGGGTGGTTGCGCATCGCACGAAGACAGCGCACAAACCCGGTCACTGCGCGCGAGATTTTTGTTGTTCGACGATCGCGCGTGCGGCTTCGTGGGCGAGTGCATGGCCAGATCGGGTGGCGTGGATCTCTGCGATCAACGGGGCACCGACCAGCGCGAGGTCGCCGATGAGGTCGAGCAGCTTGTGGCGGGCGCACTCGTCGGGCAGGCGATAGGCGTTGTCGATCGGGCCGTCCTTGCCGATCACGAGCATGTCGCGCGGGGTCAGGTGTGTGAAGAGCCCGGCGGCTTGCATCTGCTTCGCTTCGTGCTCGAGCGAGAAGGTTCGAGCGGGCGCGATGGTGTCGATGTATTCGTCGCGATCACCCGACCATATTGCTTGCGCACTGCCGATGGGGGTGTCAGGATACTCGAGCTGATAGCTGAACGAGAGCGTGTCGCTGGGTTCGATGCGGATTGTGGCGCCAGCGTCCTCGACCGTGATGGGCTCGTCGATGATGATCGGACGCTGCTGGGTGTCCAAGCTTTGTAGACCTGCGGCGAGGATCTGTTCGACGAAGGGTTTGGATGAGCCGTCGAGTATGGGGATCTCTGCGTGCGCATGATCGCTGCGGACATGGATGATCGCATCGGTGATCTGCAGGCCCGCGAGCGCCGAGAGGATGTGCTCGATGGTTGCGATGGAGTGCGCATCGCTGCCGACGGTTGTGGAGCGTGGCTTGAGCTGGGCGAACACGGGGTGTACGGGGCGTGAGCAGAGCGCGTCGATGTGCGCCGGGATGGTTTGCTCGTTGATGGTGAAGTGGATGCCGGTCGCGTTGGTGTTGGGCGCGATGGTGATCTGCGCGTGCTGGGCGCTGAAGAGGCCGGTGCCCTGCAGTGTGACGGGGTGTTTGAGTGTGGTGCGCAGCACGGCCGAGTTTAGGGCTTGTGTTCGGCGCTGGGGGGCTTGAAGCTGGGGTCGAGTGCTTTGAGCGATTTTTCGACCTTGCGGCAGAACTGGGCCAAGTTGCGTTGTGCGGCGACATTGGCCAGGGCGATGCGCGCGGGCATGGCGGGAACCCCCAGCACGGTCTGGTTGTCTTCGATGGAATCGAGGACGATCGAGCCGCCGGCGATTTTGACATCTTTGCCGACGCGTGCCTGGTCGTTGAGGACGACCGCGCCGCCGACCATGGTGCGGTCGCCGATGGTTGCTGAGCCGCCCAGGGTGGTGCGTCCGCAGAGCAGGACATCGTCGCCGACGATGCAGTTGTGTCCGACATGGACCTGGTTGTCGATCTTGGTGCGGTTTCCGATTCGGGTGACGCCGAACTTGGCGCGGTCGATTGTGGAGCAGGCGCCGACCTCGACCTCGTCGCCGATCTCGACGGTGCCGATCTGGGGGACCTTGACCGCGCCGCGGTGCTGGTCGCCCGGGAGATAGCCGAAGCCGTCGGCCCCGATGACACTGTTGGAGAAGAAGAGGCAGCGATCGCCGATGGTGCAGCGGTCGCCGACGACCACGCCGGGGTGGATGAGGCACTGGGCACCGATGCGGGCGCCGCCTCCGATGTAGACATTGGCCATGAGCACGCTGCCCGGGCCGATGCTTGCTTTGGCCATGACGACGCAGCCGGGCCCAATGCTCGCGCTGGGATCGATGCTAGCGCCGGGGTCGATGTTGGCGCTGGGATGGATGCCCGGCTCGGGCTGCGCGACGCCGGGGTCGATCATCTGGAGGATGCGGACGACGGCGAGGTCCGCGTCGTCAACATAGATCAGCGCACGCTCGTTGGGGTCATGATCAGGAACCTCGACCCCTTTGGTGACAAGTGCGGCCTGGCACTTGGAGTCTGCCCAGTGCTTGGCGAAGGACTGGGTGCGGATGAAGGTCAGGGTCCCGGGGCTGCCCGATTCGATCGGTGCGAGGGTGTGCAGCACGATGTTGGGATTGCCCACCAGCTCGCCCTGGACGATCTTGGCCAGCTCGTCGGTGCGCACACGGGCGCTCTGGTCGGGCTCTGCGGCGGTCTTGGGCTGGCTCATGGACAACGATCCCTGTTCGTGCGTGATGTCGGGTGGGCTTAGAGATCAGCGATCACAGATCATGGCGCGGTGTACTCGCTGTTCATCAGACTCACAACATCGGTGGTAATGTCGATCGAGCTGTGGCGGTAGAGCAGCGAGCGGGTCACGATCGAGCGGTAGACATCCTGATACGGGGCATCCTCGGGGACGATAAAGGTCGAATCGTCGAAGTAGACCGCGTCGTAGCCCTCACGCTCGGCGATGCGGTTGATCGCACCGACGGCTTTGGTGTAGAGCTCGCGGGTCATGTTGCCGCGGTCGATCGAGAGGATCTGGTTGAGCGCCTCGCTGCGTGCCTTGAGCACGGCTTGGAGCTCCATGGCCTGGCGGACTTTGTCCTTGTACTGATCGGTGCCCCGGGTCATCGCTTCGAGATCGGCGCCGATCGCGCGGAGCTGGTTGTTCACCTCGTCGAGCTGGGCTTGGCGTGTGTTCTTGCGCTCTTCGAGCTTGGCTTCGAGGTCCTTGAGTTCCTGGAGCTGATCGAAGATGGTGACGATGTCCACGGTCGCGATCGCGGTCGGCTGGGCGGGCGGGCGCGCGGCGCTGGTTGCGTTGGCGCCGGCCTGCCACGCGAGTGCGGCGATGAGCACGAGCAGCGCGGGGATCATCGGGTGCAGTGAGCGGGTGGAGTTGCTGAGCATGAGATGGGTCTCCGATCGGGTCATGGATCACGGGCTCGTCCCGTGTTCACATGGTATACCGCTCATGGATGCGCATGTTGACACGCATCGGGCGTTTCGTGCGTAGATAGCCCGAAGAAACGGCGGTTTGTGGGTGCTTGAGCGGAAAAATTTTAGTTGAACGGCAGGTCGATCGAGAAGGTGAAGAGCCGATTCTCGTCGAGATCTTCTTTGAGGATCGGGAAGCCGAAGTCGAGCGCGAGCGGCGCGGGGCTCAGCTGCGGGATGTAGAAGCGGACCCCGAAGCCGATGGCCACGCGGAAATCGTCGAAACCTGGATCGAAAGTGACGGTGCCCGCATCGACGAACGCGACGACGGAGAGGATTTCTTCGTAGACGGGTTGCTCGATTTCGGCGCCGGCGAAGAAGAGCCAGTTGCCGCCGATCGGGTCGTCGGACTGCAGGCCGTTGTCGTTGCGGATCCCCTTGGGCGAAACAGATCGGAAGTTGAAGCCACGGAAGGATTGGCCGCCCATGTAAAACCGTTCGTAGGTCGGTGTGTCGGATTGGTCCTGGGGGATATAGCCGATGCGGCCACGAAGATTGAGGACGGTCGAGCGCCCGAGGTAGTCTTCGCGGATCGGGATGAAGACCGAGTGTGAAAGCTCGACCTTGGTGAACTCGAAGTCGCCGATGACCTGTTCGAGACTGATCGAGGAGCGTGCGCCCTTTGTCGGGCGGGTGAACGAGTCGAGGGTGGTGCGGTTGAGCGAGACTTCGGTGCCCAGCAGCAGGCTCGCATCGGCGACGGCGAAGACATCCTGCGGCCTGCTGGGCTCGATGTCAGAGAGCTCGACCTGCTCTGCCCGGAAGGTCAGGTTGCCCTGCCAGCGGGTGCCGAAGCGTCGCCCGAGCCCGAGCCGTGTGCCCGCGCGTTCTTCATCGAACTCATCGAAATCGCGGTTGCGGTAGAAGAGGTTTGCTGACCCGGAGTACTTGCTCTCGAGCAGGTAGGGCTCGGTGAGCCCGATCGAGTAGGTCTGGATGCGGTTGCCCGGGAGCAGCTCGATCTGGAAGGTCTGGCCGGCGCCTCGGAAGGCGCGGCCCGCGAAGAACTCGCCGGGTGAGTCTGGGGTGTCGCGGATATCGAAGTTGCGCTGTGTGAGCGCGATGCGGCCGATGACGCCCGAGTCCGACGAAACGGCGCCGCCGATGTCAAACGAGCCGGTGTTGGTCTCTTCGATCTCGACGAGCACATCGCGGTGGTTTCCTTCGCCCTGGGCGCTGAGCGAGAGGCTCGTATCTTTGTTGGTGGAGCGTTGTGTGCGTGGGCGACGGGCGCTTGGGAGATACTCGTCGTCCCAGACCTCGGCGAAAAACTCAACACCCGCTTCTTGAGGCGTGATGCGTGCGCCAGAGCGTTCATTGAACAAGCGCAGGCGGCGGAGACGGACCTTGGATCGCTCCATCGCCGTGGTGTCCAGCGGGCGCGTGGGGCGCAGCTCGATCTGGCGCCGGATGACCTCCTGGCGGGTGAGGTCGTTGCCTTGGATGATGACCTCGCCCACGAGGTATTGCGGGCCCTCGTCGATGCCGATGATCAGATCGACGACCGGATCGTTGGGGTCACGCTTCTCGACACGGAAAATGCTGTTGGCCTGGGTATCGGCGGCATCGACATAGCCCATCTGACCGTAGGCGTTGCGGATGGTCGTCAGGGAGTTGTCGAGTTCACGCACCGAGTAGACATCGCCCGCCTTGATGCTGATGAGTCCGGCGATCTGCTTCTGATCGAACACGGGCTCGCTACCCGGCTCGCTTTCGATCTGGACCTGCACCGAGCGCAAGGTGTAGAGCGGTCCCTCCTCGACGATGTAGGTCACGATCGATTCGCGCCCGTTTGGCGCGGGCTGCACCAGCCGATCGGCGCGGATGTCGAGGTAGCCGCGGTTGCGGTAGAAGCCGATCAGGTTGGCGATATCGGTGTCGAGCTTGTCGTCGTCGAGCTGGCCCTTGCGGAAGAACCCGGCGACATTGGTCTCGAGTTCGCGGCGCAGCTGCTTGCTCGTGAACGACTCGTTGCCGGTGAATCGGATCGCGGTGACCTTGAGCTTGTCGCCCTCGAGGATCCGAAAGAGCACAAGCCCGGTTTCACTCAGTTCCTGCTCGTCGATGCTCACGCGGGCGTAGTAGTAGCCCTTCTCGCGGTACAGGTCCTCGATGCGCCGTGCAGAGCGGTCGATCTGGAAGCGATCGATAGGGGTGCCGGTGACGACATCGACGACATTGGCGATCTGGGCGTCGTTGATCTGCTCGTTGCCCGCGACCTGGACATCAACGACCAGTCTTCGTTCGAGCACCTCAAAGACGAGGCTTACGGTGCCGTCCTCGTTCACGCCGGCGTAGACCTCGACGCGGGAAAATGCACCCAGACGGTTGAGGCGTCTGATGTCGCCGCGGATCAGCTCTGCATCGAAGACGGTGCCCGGCTGTGACCGGATGTTGTTGATCGCTTCCTGCTGGGCGTCTTGTGAGAGTTCGCTGTCTTGCCCGTCGACCTGGGCGGGCCGGATGAAGACTTCGCCGATGATGCGGTTCTCGTAGAGGCCCAGATCATCGGGCGCCGGCTCCGTGCCGTCTTGGTTGGTGCCGGCGGGTTGTGCTTGCGCTTGGGCCGGCGTGGCAGCCGAAACTGCCAAAAGCGCCCCGGCGACGAGAGGGAGGGTCACAGCGGACAGGGCTGGGCAGGATGTGGCGCGTCTGTGCGTGGGCAACGGGAACCTCTGATGTGAAACGATACCAGCACTGGGCAAGAAGCACAAATCATTGGCGCGTCGGGCGTGGGCATCGGGGATCGCGTGAAACTTCGTGAAGAGTCTTGTGAAGCAGGATAGTGCTTTTGCCCGATGCATGGAGGCACGATGTCGAAGTAGGGGATGATTTTGACCACGATCGATGTGTTTCAAGACGCGGCTCAACGCACGCAGGGTGATGTATCTCACACACAAGCCTGGTTTTCCCGCTGCTCGGCGCGCGGGCTGGGCATGCTTGGTCGATCTCGATGGCTGCGCCCGATCGGCTGCGCCAGTTGTATCACGGGTCTGGCGCTTGGGGCGCGGGTCGCTGAGCCCGGGCTGCTCTCTTCGCTGGGAACGCTCGAACTGTTTGGGATTGTGATGCTTGCGCTCGGGCCGGGGCTCACGGTTCTGGCATTGCGTTACGATCGGCGCTGCGCCAAACGCAGCGTGGGTCCGCCTGTCAGCGCGACAAGCGGGGCGCGCTGCACCACGCATCAGGCCCATGCGCGGTCGATCCCTGCGCCCTTGCGGGTTGGCGATGCGCACAGCGAGCCGTGCGTGAGTGATCACGCGGCTTGATGGCGACCTGCTTTGCTGTTTCAGCTCAGGTTCACGGGCATCACGACATACATGAAGTCGTTGCCGGCCTTGAACAGCCCCGGCTTGTTGGGTGCTTTGAGTTCGATCATGATCTGGGGATCGGTGATGACCTTGAGCGCATCGGTGATGAACGCGGGGTTGAACCCGATCTCGATGTCGTTGCCGTCGTAATCGGCCAGATCGACATTGATGGTGGCCTCGCCCATCTCCGGGGCTCTTGATGAGAGCATCAGCGACTTATCGCTGCCGGTGAACGCCATGCGTACGCCGCGTGATTCTTCGTTGGTGAGCAGGGCTGCCCGCTTGACGGCGGATGCGAGTGTGTCACGGTTGAAGGTGACCTTGATATCCAGATCACGGGGGATCACATCCTCATAAGGCGGGAAGGTGCCCTCAACGAGGTTGGTGGTCAGCACGGCTCGTGAATCGGTTGGGTCGTCGCCGAACGCGAAGACGGCCTGATTCTCGGTGACGGCGATGTGCACCGGCTCGCTGTCGTCGGCCACGAGCTTCTGGATCATCGAGAGGGCCTTGGACGGGATGATGCACTGGGCGGCATCGCCCGAGGTGGCGATGGTGACGGCCGATTTGGCGAGGCGTCGTCCGTCGGTGGCGACCATCTCGAGCTTCTTGCCGTCGCGGACCATGAGCACGCCGTTGATGGCGTAGCGCGAGTTTTCGCGTGCCGCGGCGAAGAGCGTGCGGGTGATGAGCGAGTTGAGCACGCCGCCGTCGGTGCTGTACATGGTTTTGGCGGGTGTGGAAGCCGAGGAACCCTCGGCGAGTGATTTGTAGTCCGCGATGACGGGGAAGTCGGCGGGGTCAAAGCTGTGCAGCGTGAAGTGCGCGTCCTCGCCCTTGATGTGGGTTGTCTCGGCGCTGGTCTCGATGGTCAGGGTCGATTCGTTGTCCTCGGCGGAGATGATCTGGCGCAGCTTGTCAGCCGGGACCAGCGCGGCGCCCTCCTCAACGACATCGACACGGCCGATGCGGACGCTCAGCGCAATCTCTGCGTCTGTGCCTCGCAGTGTCAGCTCATCGCCGTCGGCGCTCTTGGTCGCGGTGATCTTGATGCAGGTGAGCTGCGGGCGCGGGGAGCGCGACGCAACAACGCCAGAGACCTGGTTGACGGCTTCGAGCAATGCGGCTCGTTCACAAATGACTTTCATCGCGCAACTCCATGGCGTCCCCGTGTTTGGGGTTGCTGTTCTGGGGTGTCTTGACCCATCTGGTGTGGATGAATCGTAGGCGTTGAGTGCGAACAAAGGGTTGGGGTGCTATGCCATACCTTGTGGTTGACGCACGGAATATTGCTCCGGGTAGTGGTTACCCAGTCTACCAGCTCTGCGGGTTTGTGGCCGATCGCGAGCCAGCGTTCGGTGATGCTGGGGATAGTCTGTGGATGACTCCCCGGGCTTGTGCATGGGGTGACTGCAAATGGCGGGCCAGTATGGAAATTGGATCAGTTTCAGGCCACTGAGGCGTGCAACCCAAGTTGGTGGCCCCTACCATGCACGCACAGCTAGGAATGTACGCGACGCCGTGCTCTGGGACCCCCTGATCCTCGTGACGAGGCGTCGGGTAGTCAGCAAACCAGACGCGGCGTTGGTCGTTTTGAGCATCCACACGCTGATGCCGCGAGCAGAATCGGAAGGAACACACACATGTCATACGAAGCAGCGGTACACGCGCAAGCGATCGAAATCTGTCGATTGAGCATGGAGATGACGGCGGCCTCGGGCTCGGGTCACCCGACCAGTGCCATGAGCATCTCGCACATCGTGACCTCACTCATGTTCTCGGCGATGCGTTGGAGCCCGGATTATCCCAACTACCCCAGCTCGGATCGGCTCGTGCTCAGCGAGGGGCACGCCGTGCCCGCCGTCTATGCCGCGATGGCCACGATGGGCGTGGTGGTTGGCAAGGACGATGACCGACGCAAGCTCACAGTCGAGGATCTCAATGGTCTGCGCGACTGGCACTCGGTGCTCGACGGGCACCCCAACCCGATGGAAGGCGTCGATTTCTTTGATGCCGCGACTGGCTCGTTGGGGCAGGGTCTGAGCGTTGCCGCAGGCGTTGCCAAGGCGGCTCGGATCGACGGCAGCGATCGACGCATCTACTGCATCGTTGGTGACGGCGAGGCCCGCGAGGGTCAGGTCTCCGAGGCGCTCGATTTCATCATCGATCACCAGCTGAGCAATGTGTGCACCATCTTCAACTGCAATCAGTACGGCCAGGCCGGTCGCGTGTCGAGCCAGCAGAGCCCCGAGGTCATGGTTCACAAGCTCCAGGCGTTCGGATTTGAGGTCATCGACATCGACGGCCACAAGCCCGCACTGATCAAGGACGCATTGGACCGCTTCATCGCCGTCTCCGGCGACGAGAACGCCAAGCCCATCGCGGTTGTTGCACGCACCGTCAAGGGCTGGGGCGCACCGTCGATGCAGGGCGGCGGCTGGCACGGCAAGCCCGCCACGGGCGATGCGCTGCAGAAGGCGCTGAGCGAGCTGAGCGAGCGCCGCATCGAGCTGACCAGCTCGCTGAGCGGGACCGACGAGTTCACGATCGAGCCGCCCACCGAGGCGCCCGCCCCGACATCCAACGATGCCGAGCTGCCCCCGCTGAGCCAGGCGATGCGCGAGATGGACATGGAGCATGTGCTCCAGACCGGCAAGTTCGCCACACGCCGCGCCTACGGCGTCGCGCTGCGGGCGCTGGGCAAGCTCAATCAGAATGTGGTCGTGCTCGATGCCGATGTGAGCAACTCGACCTTCGCCGAAACCTTCGCCAAGGACTCGTCGCTCGCCCACCGGTTCGTCGAGTGCAAGATCGCCGAGCAGAACATGGTGAGCGTTGGTGTGGGCATGAGCGCCGCGGGCAAGGTGCCCTTCTGCTCGACCTTCGCCAAGTTCATGAACCGCGCGTATGACCAGATCGAGATGGGCATGAACTCTGGCGCCAACCTCAAGCTCGTGGGCTCGCACTGCGGGATCACGCTGGCCAGCGACGGCCCCAGCCAGATGTCGCTGCCCGATGTCGCGTGGTTCCGCTCGCTTGCGACCATGACCGACCACCGCGGCAACCCGGGGTGCTATGTGCTCCAGCCCAGCGATGCGTACGCCGCGTATGCCCTGACCGGCGTGATGGCCGAGTACGAGTCGATGTGCTACATGCGGACCATCCGCGCCGAGACCGAGCTGCTCTACTCCGATGACCATGTCTTCAACCTCGGCGGCTTCGAGACGCTGGCCCAGGGGCGCGATGTCGTGCTCGCCGCGTCGGGCATCATGGTCCACGAGGGCAACAAGGCCGTCGAGCTGCTCGACAAGGCCGGCGTGAGCGCCACGCTGCTCGATATGTACTCGATCCCGTTCGACACCGACAAGCTGCTCGACATCGTGGGCGAGAACGGCGGCTTTGTTGTGTCGCTCGAAGACAACTACGGCGGCGGGCTTGGCAGCGCCATCGCCGACGCGCTCATGGAGAGCGGCGACGGCTTCGAGCTCGCCCAGATGCATGTCACCCGCATCCCCAAGAGCGCCAAGACGCCCGAAGAGATGCTCCAGATGTGCGGCCTGACCGCGCAGGACATCGTCAACCGCGTGATGGAACTGCTGGGCGTGCCGGCCTGATCCGTTGTTTGAGTCTGAACCAAAGAACCCCGGCTTGGATGAGCCGGGGTTCTTCTTTTTTGTATGGGATTATTGCGGTTGGATCAGGGGCAGCCCGCGTTGAACGCGAGAAGGAATGCTGAGACATCGAAGAAATCGAAGACGCTGTCGTTGTTCCAGTCCGCGGCTGGGTCCATGCTCAGGAACCCGGTGATGAACTCGGAAACATCGAAGAAGGTGAGATCCCCGTCACCGTTGACATCGGCGGGGCACACACATGCATCGAGCAGGCCGTCGCCGTTCGCGTCGATTGATTGGTCGGCGGATCTGTACTCGATCCAGACCGCCAGGGCGGGGTGCGAGCACCGATCGGGGTCAACGGATGCGGAAGGGATGATGCGCAGATCGATGCCCTCGCTCAGGGCCAGCGCGAGGTCGCCGCCATCAACGGTCAGGGTCTGCAAGTATCCGGGGGCGTAGCAGTCCGACCAGCTGGATGCGAACGCATCGATCGAGAACAAACCGTTGTTGAACTCGAGTTCGAGCGATTCGTTGGCCGACGCGATGTTGCCCACGACACCCACTTGGATCGTGACATCTCCGACGGGGGCGGGGAGTGGTTCTGTTGTGAAGTTGGGTTCGATCCCCGCGCCAAAGAGCATGGTGGTTCCCAACAGACGACGGATCCGCGGGCGGGCCTGTTCTGTATCGAGGATGCCATCGTTGTTGCAGTCGAGCGTTGGATCCTCGTGGATCTGGCATGCATCGAGGCGTCCGTTTCGGTCGAGATCGAGCTGCGGGTCGGTCACGACCTGGAGCCGGTCGGGTGTGCCCTCGCCGTCGCAATCCTCTCCTGATCCATCACCGATGCGCATGGTGGACATCAGCGGGTGGGTGAGATCGAGCAGGCGTGCGTTATCGCGTTGGTTGGCGATGCCGGTTGGAATGTTGTCGTAGAGCACATCCGGGTTTGAGAAATGGGGCACGCGCGATCCGGGCGAGTAGGCCATAACCGAACGCCGTCCGTTGTTGTCCCAGCGGTGACCGAACCCGTAGGGCTGGTAGGAGCTGCCCGCATTGTCGGGGTCATGGTTGCAGCCCTGATTGTGTCCGAGCTCGTGGGCGAAGGTCAGGCCGGTGAGGGCGCAGTTGATGTGGCTGGTCGAAACCGCGTAGTCGGGGAACTCGGGCGCGAGCCATGCGAGCCCGCAGTATCCGGGCTGGTCGACCAATGTCGCAATAACATCTGCATCGGTCGCGTCTCGCAGCGCGTGCATCTGGTCGCCGACGCCGTCATATCGGTTGGTCGCTTGTCGCAGCACGGTCCCGAAATCATTGCTGAGCTGGTCGCTGACGAAGGATGAGCCCGCGAGTTCGATCTGCACACCGGTGGTGCCACTGTTGTCGTAGCTCATATTCGCTGATTCGATCATCGCGGCGATGTAGGCGTTGATGTCGCTTACGCTGTCGAGCGCGTTCTGGTCATAGATCACAAGCACGCGTGTCGGCTCAACGGAGCCACGCGTAGTCTCATCGGGATCGATGGGCATCGGGTCGATTGGTCTGGAGGGGTTGGCACGATCGATGCCCTCGGGAAGCAGCCCGCCCGCGCATGTGTGCTCGACGGCGTGGTCGGTGGTGTGGGTCGCAGGTATCAGCTCGACCGTGGCAAGCTGCCGGTCAGGATCGAGGCTGGAGCCACGGATGGTGAATGAACCATCGGAAGTCCACACGGCCCCTTCGAGCCCCGCGGTTCCTTGCGCGAGCACGAACCAGCCACCACTGGCCACCACACCCCGGACCACGCGGGTGCCGGCTTGGTGATCTATTTTTGTAGCCGTCGGGACCAGACTGAGTGCTTGTCCGCTGGCTTGTTGAAGCGCAAACTGGGTATGAGCGCTGAAGACCTGTTCGCAGTTGAGCAGTGACGCTGAGTTGTTGTTATCGGGTGTGACTGCTGAAGTGCACTGGGCCGCGCTGCTGAGCAATATGGCGGCAAGGATTGTGGGATTTCGCATTCTGTTCTCCTGGTGTTGCACTGTACCAGATCCGCTTGTTTCCACAAGGATTGACAGCTCAAAAATCACCGCTTGGGCCTGTTTGATTGCACGAGAACGGATGTGTTCAGCGATGCCGTCCGCCACGCAGAGAACATGCTTTGCGTCACTGAATTTTCGTGTGGGGAGGATATGAATGAAAAAACCGGGCCCAATGGCCCGGTTGGTGTGATTGAGATGGGTTGTTTACGGGCAGCCCGCGTTGAACGCACTGAGGAAGCCGCTGACATCGAAAAAGTCGAACATCCCGTCTCCGTTGAAGTCCGCGGCGGGGTCCATGGCGTTGAACGCGCTGAGGAAGGCGGAGACATCGAAGAAGTTCAACTCGCCGAACGGGCCGGCGAGGTCGGCCGGGGAGCAGGGCGGTGTGATCGAGAACACATAGACCCGGTCCGCTTCGATCGCGGAGATGACGATGCGCTGGGTGGTGCCGTCGTCTGCGATGTTGATCCCGCCCCAGTTGGTGGAGGCGGTGCCCAGCTGCTCGAACATGAGCGTTGTGGTGCCACTGGCGATATTCACGCGGTACACGGCCGCCAGGTCGGTGTCGAGCACGAACAGGTCGTCGCTGCGGGTATCGAACACGACGCCCTGCGCGTTCTCAAGCTCCACAGGGGCTGTGATCAGCGGTGAGACCGAGGCGTCGTCGTTGAGCAGCTTGACACCCTCCTGGCTGTCGGCGATCGCGATCACGCTGCCCTTGACGGCGATGTCGAACGGATCGGTCAGTGTGCCGTTGTCGTCGCGGACGAGGGCTTCGTTCTCTGGCGTTGCGGGCGACCATGTGTAGACCATGTTCGGCCCACTGAATCCTCGATCGGTGGAGACCATGTCACCGGGCGTGAGCAGGGTCCCGGTGTAGTCCGCGGGGACGGGTGTGATCCCGGCCGGGTCGTCATCGCCGGAGTGGAAGCCGG
The DNA here is from genome assembly GCA_965283805.1 of Phycisphaerales bacterium UBA1924. Lineage (GTDB taxonomy): Bacteria > Planctomycetota > Phycisphaerae > Phycisphaerales > UBA1924 > UBA1924. The sequence goes on from CBDIPV010000001.1 coordinate 2,388,077, forward strand.
TGACCCAGATCTGCACGCTGCCAACGCCGGTGTCGGGATCGATGTCGATTCGTTTGATGCGTCCGGGGAAGTCTTCGCTGAGAAACATCGCCCCGGTGGTGGGGTCGTAGGCGATGCCGGCGATGTCGTCGGTCTGCACGACGAGTTCGCTGTTACCCAGCGAATCAGCCCGGTAGAGACCTCCCGAGCGGATGCCGAGGTAGATCAGGCCATCATCAGGATTGATCAGCGCGGACATCGGGTCGGTGAACGCAAAGTCGGACTCAAGGTTCCATCCATCCTCCACGATGATCGGCCCGTCGCCGCCTTTGGTGAGCGTTGCGCAGACAGCAAGCACGAGCAGCATACCTGCTGTGGTGGTGTTGATACGGTACATTTGAAATCACTCACTTTCTGATTCTATGAGCATTTGTGGCACCGAAAAGCACCAGTGCTCAGACAACCAGCATACATGCCGCAGTGACGCAGTCAACAAAAAACCGGGCCCCGAGGGGCCCGGCTGGGTTGTGATGGATGATACACGGTGCTTACGGGCAGCCCGCGTTGAACGCACCGAGGAAGGCCGAGACATCGAAGAAGTCCCAGAGCCCATCGTTGTTCCAGTCGCCGGTTGGAGTCTGGTTGTTGAACTCGCTCAGGAACGAGGACACATCAAAGAAGTTGACCTGGCCGTCGCCGGTGAGATCGGGTTCGCACTCGAGCACCGTGATGGTCATGGTGTCGGCGATCGAGTTGTTGCCGGTCGAAAGCTCGTTGTCCGAGGTCTCGACAATCGTGCCGATGTAGTAGTTGCCCGGCGGCAGGTCGGAGGGAATCTGCACGATCGAGTTCACAAAGACGCTGTTGCCCACGGCGAGTGTGCCGTAGAAGCGTTCTTCCATGAAGGTGTCGAATGTGGAGATGATGGTGTTGGTCGAAGCGCGGAACTCAAGGCGCACATCGTCTGCGGGGCGATCACCAAAGTTCCAGGTGCGGTGGACCACACTGATGGTCTCGCCCTGGTAGTAGGCGCCCGATGCCGCGTCGCACTGTGCGGCTTCGAGGTCTGCAAAGGCCTCGCCGACGGTGATCTGCTGGGCATCCCAGGTATCGGTGTCGTTGTTGGTGTTCGACCCGTCGGTGCCGCTCTCAAGCTCCACGCCGATCCAGTAGGTGCCCGGCGGGGTGTCGAGCGGGATCACGGGCGCAGGGACCACGAAGTTGAAGTTCTGCATCGCAGCGAAGTTAACAGTGTAGTTCCATGTCGCCAGCAGCGTGTCACTCGCCGAGATGTTGTTGTTCGTCGAGAGATAGACACGCAGGGTGTAGGTGTCGCTGCCCGGATTGGCGTTCGTTGCGTTGACCATCGAGACATCGCACGCATCGTTCATGGCCTGGCCCTGGAGCACGGTTGTCGAACCCCGTGCTCTGAAGCGCAGCGGTTCGATGTCGAAGGTGTTGCCACGGGTGTTGTTTTCAAAGTCGACCATATCGTCGACAAAGGTTTCCCAGAGCTTGGCGTAGCGGCCGCGCGTGGTGCGGTTGGAGTTGGAGCACACGGCATGCACATAGCGGCTGTCGCCGTCGATGTAGTACATGCCCGAGCCCGACATGCCGCCCCAGACGGTGTCGAGGCAGTTGCCGTTGGTGTCGAGCTGGAACTGGTTGCCGGGACACGAATCGATTGTGCCCGACCAGAAGTACATGTCACGCCCGTTGTGCAGCCCTGCGGTCGGGCAGTTCTCGCTGGGGTATGAGAAGTTGTTGTAGGTGCGTGACTGGGCGTTGCCGCAGCTGCCGCCCCACGCCCAGGCGAACCAGCCGGTCAGCATGCCGATGTTGCGGCTGCTGCCACGCGAGATTCGGATGAGCCCGCAATCAGCGTCGAAGTCGCCGCTGTTGATGTAGTTGGTCCCCGCGAGGAACGACGAGCCGAACGCGGCACCGAAGTTCTGGATGACCTCATCGCCGTCGGGAGCGCCGAAGGGACCGTTGTTGTTGTCGCCGTCCCAGCCCGGATAGATGTAGACGATGTCGGCGAAGCTGTCGATGTCCGAGGCACGGTTGTAGACACAGTGTGCGGCGGTGAGCACGACACCCGGGTCTTGCATCGAGCCCGAGCAGGCGAACCAGCGGAAGTTGCCGTTGACATCGGTGAAGCGCATGACGAGCTTTACATTGCCCGAGCGCGGGAAGCTGTCGAGCGAGCCGGCGAGCGTCATGTTGCCGAACGAGCGTGTTTGCTCGATGCTTGGGTCATACTTGTTGTTGAACCCGCGGTAGTCGCCTTCGGGGCTTTGCCCGCTGCTCTCAGCCGAGGGCATGCGCATGTTCAGCTCGTAGGTCTCGCCTGTCTCTGCGTCATGGAAGGTCATGCTCGAGGGTGCGTCGTTCTTGGCTCGCACGCCCGGCGCATCGGGGTTGGGCATGGGCATCTCGGGGATCTGATCGAACGGCGGATGCGGGAGACTGATGCGTTGATCGTTGGAGACGCGAGCGTTGAACGACGCGCCAAGGTGGTTCTCGCCAGAGATCGGTTGCACCGGTGCGCCGTCGAGTGGCACCGGGCGCATCCCTTCACGCAGATCGGCATTCGTTTGCTCGGTGGCGCTGGCGCTCACCAAGCTGCCCAGCGCCGCGAGCATCGCGAAGCCGGACATCAGCATCTTAGATTTCATCGTTGTACCTCTCAGTTTCTGCGGCGTTGAAACCGCTCATCAAAGCAGAGGTGGCACATCGCGCAAAGGTGATCGAGTAAAAAAATACTCGAGTTCCGCGGGATATTGCTGCAAGAAATGTGTTCACCCCCTCATGCTTGGCACGACACCAAGCGTCAAGCGGTACTATACATCATTGTGCTGGCTCGATCTCTCAGAAAGAGTTTGCCTCAAGTGAAGTTCTGATCGCACGACAGATTTTTATCGATTTGATGCCCCAATTTGGTGATCCGAATACGCAGCGAATGGACTGGTGGTCATGCATGAGTAAGAAGCCCAAGCCGATCAAAGACCTGCATGTGATTTATAACGCAGAGAAGATGTGGGTGCTCTCCTCGCCCATCCGTGTTGATGTGCTCAACGCGGTCTGTGCGCTCCAAGAATGCTCGGTTGCGGACATCGCCGCATTCACCGGGCGCACGCGAACCTCGCTCTATCCGCACATCGAGCAGCTGCTCGAGACGGGACTGATCGTCGAAAGCGAAAAACGACTCGCGGGCAAACGCTACGAGCAGCTCTACCGGCCAATCGCGCGCACCGTCGCGACCAAGCACAACATCAAAGACCCGGACAATGTCGCGTACCACCAGGCCTACGGCAACGCTGTCGGACGCCTGATGGCTCGCTTGCATGAGCGCGCCACGGCCAGCCCCGACGCGGTCGTGCGCGGCCCCGCTCGCGACACCGTCGCGGGCATCTTCAGCGCGTGGGTGGATGATGCCTCGCTCGAAGAGATCAACACGCTGGTTCAGCGCCTCTGGGAGATCTGCCGCGATTCGCACCCCGGCGAGGGCAAGCGATTGGTCAACCTGGGTGTCATGATGGCGCCCGATCGACGCGCCAAGACCGACGAAGACTAAGCACCCCCAGGTGCCGCGAGACAACAAAAAAGCACCGGCCCATGCCGGTGCTTGTGCGTGACTGATTGTTGGTGCTTACGGGCAGCCCGTGTTGTATGCGCTGAGGAACGCGGACACATCGAAGAAGTTGAACATGCCGTCGTCGTTGAAATCGGCAGCCGGGTCCATCGTGCTGTATGCGTTGAGGAACGCGGACACATCGAAGAAGTTGAGCATGCCATCGCCCGTGAGATCCGCGGGGCACGGGGGCGTGAGCGTGATCTCACCCTCGTCCATATCCATCACGGGGCTCTTGCCGTTGATGACCCATTGGTCATAGATCTCTTGGCCCAGCGTGTTGGTGGTGTTCTCATCACGCAGGAACTCGATGTATTCCTTGCTGGTGAGCTGGTAACGCACCCGCGCCTGGGCACGCACGGCCCCGGCGGGGATGACATACTGCGTGTCGTCCCAGTAGCTGCCGTCGGCGTAGCTGTACCCGACCGGTGCGGCCTGGACCGATGCAAAGTTTGCGTTATCAAAACCACGCGGCGGGATGCGGTTGTCCTTGAATACCTTGTTGGCCAGCGTGAGGTGGAAGCTCTCGCCCTCGGGCAGCCCGGTCTGCGCGGCGATCGCGGCGTCGAGCCCGATCTTCATCTCGTAGACCTTGGTGTCCGCGGTGGTCAGCTCGGCGGTGACTTCGTCATACGCGCCGTGCTCGGCGATCAGGTTGTCATTGGCATCAAAGAACTGGACATTCACCCACATCCGCCGCCCTTCGGGGTAGCCGGTCGGCAGCTTGTGGCCCGTCTGATTGATGATGCGCACATTGAGGTTGTTGCCGACGACCGAGAGCTCCATATCCGATGCGTCACGCATCATCTCCTCGGTGCGTGCGATCGCCTGGTCCACCAGCTCGGGCAGCAGGCCGGTCACAAAGTCGTTGGGGTTGAGGTTGCGGATCGCGTTGAGCACCCAGTTGTTGGCGCCGGTGAACGAGTGATTCGAGTAGTCCGGGCGGGCGTCCTCAAAGAGACACGCGGGCGACTCAAGCTCGGGCATATGGCAGTCCTGACAGCTCGAGACCTCGTTGAGATGGGTCTCGTAGCGATCGCCGATAGCGATCGGGCCCTGTGCAAAGTCGCTCATGAGCCACTCGCTGTAGGTGCGCTGCTCGGGGAAGGTCTCGTAGACATTGCCCGTCGGGTGCGCCATGTCCAGATCGTTGAGGGTGTAGGTGCCGTCGGGCTGCGCCGTGAAAATCGGGTTCGACACATCGTGACACGATGCGCACATCTGCGACTCTTGGTGGAACGGCGATTGCTCCCACTGGTGGTAGAAGAAGTCTGGCCCCTCATCGTACGGGCCGCGTCGGCGGTCCTCCGGGTCAACGATGAACGCGGCGCTGTGGGTCTGCGCAACCGTGGGAGCGTCGGTGCCAAGGTCCATGAGGATCTGTTGATCGACTAGCGGCGAAACGCCCGGCTCGTAGACCGGGTCCACCATGCGATGGCAGAAGTTGCAGCTCACACCCATCTGGTCGATGTCGTTGAGCGATGAGCCGTCGGTGGGCACATGGCGCCCCTCGAGGAACGCGCTGGGTGCGTGGCAGCGGATGCAGAGCGCACCCGCGAAGTCGGCGTCCTGGTTCGCGATGGTCATTGCCGCAAGGAAAACCGGATCGCGCATCGACTGGCCCATCATCGAGGCGGACCATGTCGAGTACGGGTCGTGCATCTGATCATAAAAACCGTGGCAGCTCGCGCAGCTATCCGCGCCAACCATCGGATGGTTCGGATCAAGCCCGCCCGTCTGTGTGCCCGGGAGTGCAAAGTCGTTGAGCGTGGTTGGCACCGGAAGACTGCCCCCGCCGCCCCCGCCCGCCACGGCCCATGCCACAAAGATCGCACCGAGGCTCAAGCCACCGACGACCGAACCCTTCTTGAGAAGGGCGTCAAAGCTGTTCGAGTTGTTCATATCGATCTCTCCACCAAACACATGCAGATCAAGGCGAGGGTTCCAGATCCGGATCCTCACACCCTGATTTTCTTCGATCGACCATCCAGTTGCAAGTACTTCGTCCGAATTCTGGAGATTATTGGCCTATTTCCCACATCCGCCTGCACAGCCCGAGCGACCGACAGATATCGGGCAGAGGGACCACATGAAAAACCCGCCAGCGGCGGGTTGGAAGGAATCGGGGTTTTCGATCAAATGACTACCGGTGCTCAGGGGTTGCAGCCCTCGCCGAAGAGCTGCAGGAAGGTCGAGACATCGAAGAAGTTGAACAGCCCGTCGCCGTTGATGTCACCTCGGATATCCTGGTTTCCGAAGAAGTTGAGGAACGCGGAGACATCGAAGAAGTCGATCCCGCCGTCGCCGCTGAGGTCCGCGTCGCAGGTGAGGATCACAAACACGCGATTGGGGGCATAGATCGCCCGGTAGACCTGCCCCAGCGGTGCCGACGCGGTGATGACCTCATCGAAGGTGCCGGTGGTGCTGCCGCCGCTGATGATGTCCCAGGTCTCACCGAACGCGGGCCCATAGCCGGGGTCAACATTGATCGTCAGGGTGCCCGCGATGTTCATGACATCTGCGCCGCTGAGCACGACGCGGTCATACTCGCCGATGCTCGGCCCGCCCAGATCGACGATCATCTCCGCGCTGCTGGCGAGCGTGAGGTTGTCTGCGGTGAATGTGCGGGTCGCCCCGCCCGGGTCCAGGATGCCCTCGATATTGATGTTGCCCACGAGCCGCCCATCGCCCACGACGGTCTGCCCGGCCCCGATGGTCCCGGTCGCAGGGCCGTTGGAGATGATCTGGGCATCGTCCGAGGCGTTGGCAGCATTCATTCGGATCGTGCCCGTGCCGTCGATTGCGAAGCTATCGGTGAAACGCACATGGGCATTGAAGATCGCGCCGTCGGAGTTGATCCAGATCTCCCCGTTGTTGGTGAGGTTGGTCGCGAGATCGATGAATGTGCTGTTGCCAAAGAGATTGAGCTGGCCGTTGTTGGTGATGTTGGAGAGCGTAGAGGTGCCCCCATCGACTTTGGCAACCGCGCCGGTGCCCGATGTTTCAAAGGTGCCGCCATTCATGACCAGCCCGGACCCAAGCCCAAGGGTGCCGTCATCCGCCCGGTAGACACCGGGGCCGATGTGGTTGCCCAGCAGACGAAGCTCGGCGAGGGGATCATCGCCGTTGATTGTGCCGTTGTTGATGATGGTCCCGCCGTTGCGGCCGTCGACAATCCCCGCGCCAGCGACGGTCTGGTTGGCACCGATGGTCAGTGTGAACACATCGTTGGTAAAGACCTGCGCGTCGTTGATGTCGGTTGGGCTTAGGAGCCGCACGGTGCCGCTGCCGTTGATGGCCACTGAGTTGATCGCACGCATGTGGGCGTTGAAGATATTCATGTTTGAGTTGATCAAGCACAGCCCGTTGTTGGTCAGATCGCCCTGAAGATCAAGGAAGCTGCTCTGGCCATAGATGCTCATCGTGCCGTTGTTGGTGACCCCCGAGACCGATGCGGACCCGCCGAGGGTGACACCGACCTCGCCGGCTCCGACCGATTCGAAGGTGCCGCCCGTAAGCACCAGGCCCGCGTCGAGCGAGACGCTTGCCTCGTCGCCGCGGAACACCCCGCCGCCGGTCGCGTCGATGTTGCCATCGATCGAGAGCGGGTTCGCAGGATCCGTGGCGATGACGGTGCTGTTGATGACCAGGCTGCCGCCGCTGCGCCCGTCGATCCAGCCGGCGCCGGTGATGGTCTGTCCAGCGCCCAGGGTCGCGGTGATCCCCGGGGAGGTGAAGATCTGGGCGTCGCCGCGATCGCCGCCGGCGGCCAGCATGTCGATCGTGCCCGTCCCGCCGATCTGGGTGTTGGCATCAAATCGCATATGGGCATTAAAGATATTGGCGTTGTTGTTGAGCGTGATGGTCCCGTTGTTGGTCAGCGGCCCATCGAGCACCAGGAAGTATGACTGCCCGGGCACGCGCATGCTGCCGTTGTTGATGACGGTATCCACACGCGAGTTTGTGCCGACGACATCGATCGTGCCGTTGCCCGCGGAGTCAAAGAGCACGCCAGTGAGCACCGAGTTGTTCCCCAACCCGAGCACCCCGTCACCCTCGGCGCGATAGACGCCGCTGCCGGGCGCATGGACCCCGCCGAGCACAAGCGGGAAATCAGGGTCGTTGGCGATGACGGTCCCGTTGTTGATGATGGACCCACCGCTCCGCCCATCGATGATGCCCGATCCAGAAACGGTCTGCCCGCTGCCGATCGTTCCCGTGAATGCGCCGTTGGTATAGAGCTGCGCATCGCTTGAGTCGCTGCCCGCCGATGACATGCTGATGCTCCCGGTGCCATTGATCGCGCCGGCTTGTTCAAAGCGCAGATGCGAGTTGAAAATATTGTCGTCCGCATTGATCGTGATGCTCCCATTGTTCTCGATCGAACTGGCCAGAGCCAGCGTGTGGGCACCCCCGTTGATGGTGATCGCCCCGGTGTTGTCGATGTCCCCGATCATGGCCAAACTCGATGCGACATTGATCACCCCGCCGTTGAGCGTGAAGAACTCGCCGCCGGTGGTCAGCGAGCCGTTGCCCAGCGAGAGCTTGCCCGCATCAGCGCCCACGCGTCCACTCGCGGTCTGGCTCAGGCTACCGTTCAGGCTCAGCCCAACGCCCTTCGGGTCGTCGGCGATGATGTCACCCGAGTTGGTCATCGAACCGCTCAGCAAGCCCGAGCCCGCGATGGTGTGCCCGCTGCCGTGAATCAGCGTGCCCGAGCTGGCATTGATCTGGGCATCATTGTTGGCCGAGTTCGCCACAAGCCGGATCACGCCAGTGCCCGAGAGCGTGGCGTTGGTCTGGAAGTTGAGCGCACTGTTGAAAATGCTATTCGCGTAGTTGAGCGTCACAAGCCCATGATTGAGCAGATCGCCCGAGAGCGAGTAGGTATTGATGCCCAAGTTCAACGCGGCGTCGGGATTGGTGAGCATCAATCCGCCAAGCGTGCGACCAGTGTCAGAAGTCACCGTGTACATCCCGCTCAGCCCGAGCACCGCGATCTCACCCGCGTTGTCGGGGACATTGCCCCCAGCCCAGTTGCCCGCGATCGCCCAGTCCCCATCCACCGGCATCAGCCAATCGATCGACTGGGCATTCGCGGCGCTCCCCGCGATGGCAATGATCGCGCATACTGTCAATCCAAATCCACGCTGCATGTTGTACCCTCTCACAAGTGATTCAATGTTCGTCCCATACGGGATGGTGTATATTCCCTATGGCTTCAAGCGTATCACGCTTCGAAACCAAAATGGCATAAAAACCGCCCTAAAGTGGGCGGTTTCATACGATGCTCAAATCTTATAGGGCCTTAAGGGCAGCCGGCCGTGAACGCATTGAGGAACGCGCTGACATCAAAGAAGTCGTACTCGCCGTTGCCATCGAAGTCCGCGACCGGTTCCATGTTGCCGTAGGCATTGAGGAACGCGGATACATCAAAGAAATCAAGGTTGCCGTCGCCCGTCAGGTCGGCGGGGCAGCTCGCGGGCGATCCGTTGGCATTGATGGTGATCGTGATGCTCGCATCGATCGCGATCGACTGCGGCGAGAGCGTGAACTCAACACCCGCGGTGTCGCTGCCCAGCGTCGGCAGCTCGAACGGGATCGCGGGCAGATCGACACCCTCGATCGGGATCTCCTGCACGATCGCGTCCGGAGCTGCGCTCAGGGTCATGCGCATGCTGCCATCGCCCAGCAGCTCGATCTGGCCCGAGATGGGCACAAGCACCGGCAGCTGCTCGATCGGGGTCTGCGTCGGCTCGCCGCCCGGGAGCATCAGAGACACGGTCATGTCCAGCGCCGAGGGGATCACCCCGACAATGTCGAACACCCCGGGCTCAGCGATGGGCGTGAGCGAGATGATCGCGGGCGCGTTCTGTGTCAGCGTCGCATTGCTGATCTGCCCAACCTCACCCAGCGGCAGGGTGATGGGGATACCCCCGAGATAAATGAAGCCCGGATCAACCGTGCGGAAGGTATCGAACCCGATGGTGATGGACAGGTCGGTGCTCGCGTCGTTGCCGTTGAGCAGGTCGATGGAAAACCCGTCGATGCTGCCCACGCCCGCCAGCGTGTCAAGCGACACGCGCATCGAGCCCCCGGGCATCGCATCGAGCGAGGTGACGGTCTGCAGCGTGGTGATAGTATCGATGGGCTGATTGCCCGAGCCACCGAAAAGCCCCGCGCGGGTCTGCGTGCCTGTTGGATTCGCGTCAGGGTCGTAATCACCGATCAGGAACCCCGACGCGTCGATCACAGTCCCCGCGTCGATCGTGGCGCTGCTGGTCTTGGTATCGAGGTGGACCTCAAAATCCTGTGCGTGCGCGGCTGTTGCCAGCAGCATCATCGCGCTGATCGCTGTCCGCGTGGTCATGGGTCGTTGCATGTTTCTCTCTCGCTCTCTCACAAATGATTACGGGCAGCCAGCGGTGTACGCATTGAGAAACGCGCTGACATCAAAGAAGTCGTATACCCCGTTGCCATCAAAGTCGGCGATGGGATTCATCGAGCTGTACGCATTGAGGAACATGCTGACATCGAAGAAATCAAGCACACCATCGTTATTCAAATCAGCGGCACACATCGGGATCATGGCCGATGCCACGATGCTCGCGCTGCCAGAGACCGTGAGTGTGCCCAGAACAGTCCCGGCGTCGTCCATCAGTGGGGTGCTCGCGTCGAGCGGGATGGTGCTCGTGATAGTGACGGTGTCGCCGGCGACCGCGACCGAACCGTCGACCTGCGAGAAGATATCGCCCTGATCCGCCAGATTCACCGTCTCGCTGCCCGCGCCCACCACGAAGATGTCGTAGTTGACCGCCAGCGTGCCCTGCAGCGCCAAGGGCACATCGGGCAGCACGAAGTCGCCCGCGGTCACCGGGACCGGCCCCACGATCGTGTCGATCGAGCCCCAGGTCACCGCGCCCGAACTGAGGGTCGCGTCGGCGCCGCCGAAGAACCCGAACGACCAGTTGAAGTTCAGCGTTTCGTCGATGTTGACCATCAGGTTGTGCAGCGTAATCTCGCTGGGGTTGCCCGCGTCATCAAACTCGACACGCAGAAAGCCCGAGAGTGGGCTGCTGTCGGTATCGCTATCGCTGGCGATCGACACATCGACCGTCATCTGCAGGTCGATCGACGACAGGGCCGGATCGATGATCATGTCCATCGGTGCGGCCGTTGCGGTGGTAGCCAGTGCGCTCAGCGCAACGATCAAGGCGTCTTTGTGGTTCATGCGTTTCTCCCCATCTGTGAGTGAAAGACCGTGCCCGGCGTGTCTCAGCCGGGCGCGGGTGATTGATCGGCTCAAGCCGTGGGCTTACGGGCAGCCCGCGTTGTATGCGTTGAGAAACGCGCTGACATCAAAGAAGTCATACAGGCCGTCGCCTGTGAAGTCAGCAATGGGGTCCTGGTTGTTGTACGCGTTGAGGAACGCTGAGACATCGAAAAAATCGAGCAGCCCGTCCTTTGTGAGGTCGGCTTCACACTCCGGGTCGCACGAGTCCGGGGTTCCGTCGCCGTCGCTATCGGGGTTGTCCGGGTTGACGATCTTGTAGACATTACCGCCGAACAGATCGCCCACGAGCATCTCGCCCGATTCAGTCTCACCGAAGGTGCTCACATTGAAGCCCGCGGTGAACCGCAGCGTGTTCGCAAAGCCGTTGTCCTTGTCGAGCGTCCAGATGCGCCCTGAGCAGTAATCGCTGAAGAAGTAGAGCCCGGTGAAATCGTCGCCGAGTTCACAGCCGCGGTAGGCGTAGCCGCCGGTGATCGAGCAGCCGTTGGCGCCGTGGGTGTACTGGTGGACCGGCTCGGTGAAGCCCGAGGTCGCGCCGCAGGCAAGCCCGGTGCTCCCGAAGCCCTCGCGGCAGCGCCAGCCGTAGTGCTGACCGCCAGTGTCGCCCGAGGCCGCGAAGTTCACTTCTTCGCGTGAGAACTGACCGACATCGGCGATCCACAGATCACCGGTCTCGCGGTCAAAGCTGGTCCGCCAGGGGTTGCGCAGGCCGTACGCCCAGATGGACTCGACCGCGCCCGCGGTGCCCACGAACGGGTTGTCCGCGGGGATCTCATAGTTCTGGTTGTTGTCCGCCGGGAAGTCATCGCCGCCGTCGACATCGACCCGGTGCAGCTTGCCCAGGAAGTTGCTCAGGTTGCCCGCGCGGTTGCCCGGGTCATTGGCCGAGCCGCCGTCGCCGGCCGAGATGTACAGATACCCGTCAGGCCCGAACCCGACCCAGCCGCCGTTGTGGTTGCTGAAGGGCTGATCGTAGAACATGATGATCCGCGCCGTGCCGGTGTCGGCGATGTTGGGATCACCCGCCGAGACCTGATACTCGGCGATCCGCGTGTCGCCACCGCTGCCGGTGTAGTTCACATAAAACTTGCCGTTGTTGGCGTAATCGGGGTGGAACGCGAGCCCGAGAAGGCCCTGCTCGTTGCCGCCGCTGTCGCCACCGATGACGGTGCCGTCGATGTCCATAAACGGCGTCGGCAGCAGCGTGCCGTCGGCTTCGACGATCCTGATTGCGCCTTCCTGCTCAATGACGAAGGTTCGCCCCGAGCCGTCGTTGGCGTGGGTCATATACACGGGGCGATCCAGCCCCGAAACGAAAAGCTCTGTGGTCAGCTGCGCGTGGGCACTCGAGCCCGCCGCCAGCATCAGACCTGCACACAATGCACGATTCATAGTCATACTCTCCAAGTCTTGTGTCGGGCCCGCTCGGGCCCGAGGTGTGAACCCAGCCCGGACATGCCCGAGCCAGTGTTGTCGTCATCGAAAAAAAGACGCTTTCAACGGGCAGAACGCCCGCTCTCTATTGTTCGACCGTTCCGGTTTGCAGGTTGCCTTTGCCCCCAAGTTCATGGGTTGAATTGACGCCCCATCGCACACGGAACCCAGCTGCTTCCCAAACAGATCCCATTCAAGGGCATCCCTCCGAAAACGCGGCCAAGAACGCGCTCACATCAAAGAAATCAAACTCGCCGTTGTCGTCAAAGTCCGCCTGCGGGTCGCTCATCTGGAAGGCACTGAGGAACGCGCTGACATCAAAGAAGTCCAGATTCCCGTCGAGTGTCAGGTCCGCCGGGCACGGGTTCGTGCAATCGGTTGTTCCTGGTCCTGACCAGATGCCGCCGACGAGCCCGCAGGTCGCGCTGTCAAACTGCACGCACTGCTGCGTGCTCGGGATGTAGCACGCGCCCAGGCACTGCGAGCTGGCGCAGTCGCTGCCGGCCCCGTTCCAGAACCCACCCATATCAACGGCCTGGGCCTCGGTCAGCCCCTCCATGCATGAGCCGTCGGGCAGACACGCGGCCCCGATCGGCTCGCCGCCGCAATCGATCACGGCGCGGATCACCCAGTCACCCGAGACACCCAGCGTGCACGCGCTCTGCCACACGGCACCATTCACCTTCACCGCGTTCTTGCCTGGCTGGCAGCCCTGCGAATCCGATGCGATGCTCGGGAGAAACGGATCATTATTATTCGTGTTGAAGAACCGCAACGAAACCACAAACTCCTCGCCCGCCGTCACCGGGATCGAGATCGGGATCGTCTGGTTCTCGTCCTCGTAGCGGAACTCATTGAGCCCGCCGTCCTGCAGCGCCGGTCCGAGGAATGAATCTTTCACCGCGCCGGGGTTGGGGAAGTTGCCCGCTTCATACACGATGATCGAGTCCTCCAGCGACGGTGCCGCGCCGCCCAGCAGCGAGCGCCAGAAGATCTGAATCGCCACGATGTTGCCGTCGCACGGGCTGGTCAGCCAGACCGCGGCTTCTTCACTGGCCACGAAGCACGGGCAGACCGCCGCGGTCCCTCCGTTGCCCAGCGAGTCGTTCTTGACCGTGATCTCATCAGCATGAGCCGAGGCGCACAAAGCACCAAGCCCGATCGCACCCATCGCTCTGAGTGTCTTCATTCGGAAGGAACAGATTTTCGTTGATCGCATGCCGCGGCTCCTCTTTGAGCGCTTTCTGGGGCGCTGTCTGGTGTGTACGCACCGTCCCGTGTACCCAAGCCAGTGTAACACACCGTGCCGCAAACCCCACAAGAAAACCCCCGATCATCGGGGGCTTTCGGAAGAACGAATCGAGTTTTATCGGGCCTTCATGAGCGACACTTGCCGATCACGGGCAGCCCGCGGCGTACGCGTTCACAAACACGCTGACATCGAAGAAATCAAGCATCCCGTTGCCATCGAGATCGGCCACCGGGTCGCTCGCGTTGTAGGCCTTGAGGAACATGCTGACATCAAAGAAGTCCAGCACGCCGTTCCCGTCAAAGTCCGCGGCACACTGCGGGCTGCACGAAGCAATCATCGAGCAGAACGGCGTGACCTGGGCGATGTCCGAGCGTGCGAACCCGTCCTGAGCGTTGGGATCCGCGATCAGCCACTGCATATAGAAGGTTTGACCCTCCAGCGCCGTGTCCAGCAGCGGGTAGAACATCGTGGCGTATCCCTCGCCAGAACTCATGCCGTTAAGCGTGACAGGACCAAGCAGCGTGTCTTGGGCGACCTGACCATTGACCGGGGCGCTCGATGAAACGGCGACCCAGCCCTGAGCACCACCCAAGGCGAAATCCACGCCGATCTTGAAGCCGTCGTTGCCGATATTCGGCGGCACGATCGCGATCATCTGAGGCACATAGCCCCCCGTCCCCGCGTTGCCCGCCGACAGAACCATGGGGTTGGGTGTGCTGTTCTCGCTATAGAGCTTGGGACGATCGAACGGGTACTCTTCATTCTCGATGCGGGGGTCGGTCAACGCCCCGGTAATGAACTCTTTGACAATCGCCTCGTCCTCGGGGCTGAACACGATCGGGAAGCGAAGTCGGAAATCAAGATTCTCAAACTCGGGCTGCTGCCCGTTGCGGTGGGCATAGAAATCGAACACATCATCGAGGGTCTGCAGCCCGCCGGTGTGCATGAACCGATCGCGGATCCCCGCATTGCGGACCGTGCCCATCTTGAACGCACCGCGTTCAGGGTTGGCACCGGTGACGGCGGCACGCCCAAGGTCTTCATCAACCGGGCGCACGCCGTCGACATTGAAATCGAAGTTGGTAAACATCGGCGCCACATGGCAATCCACACAGGTCGATGCGCGATAACGCTGATATCCCGCGAGCTGATCGGGGGTCATCGCGTTGTCGTCGCCAGCGTTCCAAAGATCCCAAGGGGTTTGGTCGGGGACAAGCGTTCGCTGGTAGTTGGCGATCGCAAAGCCGATGCGACCCGCGGTGATCTCAGGCGTGCCGAACGCCTGTTCAAACAACGCCGGGTAGGTCTCGTGCTGCTCGATCGCGTCCTGCATGTCAGCAGGAAGCTCGCTGGCGAGCGCCAAGGGGCGAACTTGAGTAAGTTTGCTGAGCAGCGAGGGCCAATCGCGATTCTGATGGGCCATCTCAACATCGTCCATCAGCGGCATCAGCGCCTGGATCTCGGTCGCCGCGATGCCCGTTGATGAAAGCACCTGCCCCGTCACCGGATCGGTGAACTCACCCTCGGCGCGACCGTCCCAGAACAGGTTCGCCGTGAATGGGGCCATGAAGTTGGGCATCGAGCGTCGGGCCGTCGTCTGAGGCAGCAGCTCAAAGAGCACGCTCCGAAGATACTCGCCGCTCTCGTCGGTCAAAATCACACCCGGCGAGCCAGCCACATCGTCGGGTGTCCCGAAGATCCCGTCATATGAGGGATTCACACCCTGGCGCGGATCGTTGCCCGCGTGGCTGGGGATGTGGCAGGTCCCGCACGACATCGTGTTGTCGCTCGAGAGCTGCTCATCCCAGAACAGGATCTTGCCCAAGATCTGACGCTGCGCGCTCGGCGGGTTCTCAGGCGGCGAGAACGGCTGGAACATCGGGAAGGTACGCCCGTCTTGCGCGCTCGCGGCCGAAGGCAGCATCGCGCACAAAGTCAGCGCAACGCCAAGCGATACAACAGCACGATGGGTCAAGCCCGTCGGTTTCATTCTTCTTTTCATACTCAGCGGTCCTGCGGCTCGGGGTTCCTGCAGTCTCATCATGCACAGGGAATCGATTGATTCCCTATCTTCACACTATACAGCGATTTATACCCCACCACAAGCGACATCTTCAAGATCGCGACCACTCACCCGCAATTCTGGGGTGAAAATAGGCAAACCAGACCGGTTGTCCATGTCACATCGGGCAGCCAGCGTTGTACGCGTTGATGAAGATCGAGACATCGAAAAAGTCGAACAAGCCGTCGTCATTCAGGTCCGCCGCAGGGTCCTGGCCCTGGAACGCGTTGATAAACGCTGAAACATCGAAAAAGTCGAGATCGCCGTTCTGGTCAAAATCCGCTACGCATGCGCTGGCAGCGGGGGTCGCAACAAACACCCCGATCGTGCCATTCCGCAAAAACGCGGCAAACGCAACCTGCCCGTTCTCATTGATGTCCACCACCCCGTTCATCACCTGACGCCCCGTGCCCGGCCCGAAATCGAAGCCCAGCGCGATCGGTCCAAGATCGGTCTCGATCATCTGGTCATACTCAACCAGCTTGACAAGGTCAGTCCCGTCACCCACCCACAGCGCCGTCGAGTTATTGCTCGAATCGGTGGCCCGGAACGCGACGAGCCCGCTGCTGTTGAGCACGGGCGGGAAGTTCGCAAACGAGCTGTTGACGATGTCGGGGTTGTTGCCATCAACAATCGGGATCAGGGCGCTGCCGTCCCAGCGGGTAACCTGCCAGACCGAGTCGCCGGTCCGCCGGCCGCTGAAGGCGACATCGCCGTTCTGCGCGATCGCAGTGGAGTTGACGAACGAGTTGAACATCGCGCCGGTCTCGGCGACGGTGGTGGGGGAGCCGTCGGGCTCAAAGCGCACAATGCGCCGCGTGGGCCCGCTGAGGGGGATGGTGTTGATCAGCACCTGCCGCGCATCGTTGATCTCGGGCGAGAGCAGGAAGGTGTAGTCGCCGGTGGTGTCGGTGATCAGCGTCTGGGTGCGGGTGTTGCCGATGTACTCGTCGATGACGACCTTGTCGCTGGTGAACCCGAAGTCGCCGCGATAGCACAGCGCGCCCTCACTGGTAATGGTCACCCCCGAGAACCCCGAGACCCCCTCGCTGCCGCCGGGCGCGAAGGTGCGCAGCAGCGTGCCGTCGATCGCGTAGAGGTATGCCCCGTCGCTGAAGCTGCCTTGCTCGATGCCGATCATCCCGTTGCGCGCATCAAGCGTGGCAGACCAGAACGGGTCGCCGCCGCCGTTGCCGGTGACGATGATGCCGCCCTTGCCGTCCTTGCCATAAAAGAGACCCTCCTGACCGCCCAGGATCGCGCGGATGGCGACCCCGCCCTCCTCATCGATCGAGACATACTGCGACGAGAGCGAGCTGGGGAAGGGCAGGTTGTAGCCCGGCAACGCCGAATCAAGCGTCGAGCGTGCTTGGAGTTCAAAGGTCCATTCCTGCGCCACCTGCGCAGACACAGAACCGGCGCACACAAAGAGCGCGGCGGACACAAGAACGCGACGGGTACAAATCATAACTCTCTCCGAAAAAGGTCTCTCTGGGTGATCCGGCGGGGCCATCAAGCACCACAGACTACCGCACCCTCTTGCGTAGTTCAATAATCAAATCCACATTTGCTCACTGCACACGAAAAAGCCCCACGGCAATCGCCGCGGGGCTCTGAATGATCTGGGTTCATGCGCAGGCCAGGATCAGCTGAGCGTGAACTGATTCACGATTTCTTTGAGCGTCATGGCCTGCGACTGGAGTTCTTCGGCGGCGGTGGCCGACGACACCGCCGAGTTGTTCGCAGAATCTGCGATCTCGGCGATCGATTCCATGCTCGAAGCGATTTCTTCGGACACCGACGACTGCTGCTGGGTTGCCGCGGCGATCGATGACAGCATGGTCGAAACCTCGCGCACGCTCTCCACGATGTTCCCGATGTGCTGGCCCGCCTGGCTGGCCCGGTCGGTCCCCTCGTGCACCCGCTGCGAACCCTCCTGCATGCTGTTGACGGCCTGCTTGGTCTCGTTCTGAATCGCGTGGATCGATTTCGCGATCTCTTCGGTCGCGCCCTGCGTGCGCTCCGCGAGCTTGCGCACCTCTTCAGCAACAACCGCGAACCCGCGCCCGTGCTCGTTGGCACGCGCCGCTTCGATCGCCGCGTTCAATGCCAGCAGGTTTGTCTGGTCGGCGATGTCGTTGATGACCTGCACGATCTCACCGATGTGGTCGCTCTTGTCGCCAAGCGAGGTCACCACGGCGCTGGTCGAGTCCATTGCCGAGCTGATCGCGTGCATCCCGCGCACGGTTTCGTCAACCGCCTGACTGCCCTCGCTCGCGGTCCGATCCGAGTTGTGCGCCGCGTCGGCCGCGGTGGTGCACTGGGTCGCGACCTCATGGACCGACGAGCTCATCTCGGTGATGGCCGAAGAGACCTGCAAGATGCGGCTGCTCTGGTTGTCCATGTTGCTCGCCAGCTCACGCCCCTGCTGGGCCAGCTGCATCGAGGTCGCCGAGACCTCGTCGGATGCACTCTGGACCATGCGGACGATCTGGCTGACCTTATCAATAAACTGGTTGATCGCGCCGCCGAGCTTTCCAAGCTCGTCGTTGGACTTGAGCTCGACCTTCTTGGACAGGTCCCCATCGCCCGAGGCGATGTCCTGCACCCGTTCGAGCATCTGCGCCAGCCCGCGTGAGATGGTCAGCGAGGTGAGCGTCAGCCCCAGCACGATCAGCACCGAACCCACGACCCCGACAATCAGGAACAGCGTGGTCGTGCCCGATGCCGACTCGATCGACTCATCAGCGCGGGTGTCGGCCCGCTCGCTGCTGGCCGTGATCTGGTTGTGTGCCTCAAGGATCTGTGCCTCGAGCACCTCGGTGATCTCGTTGATCTTGTCGCGCATCAGGTTGAATGCTTCGAGGCCGCTGCCGCTGCTGATCCGGCGTGCGAATGTAAGCTTCACAGGGTCCTGCGAAAGCTCAGCAATCCGCTGGGCTTTTTCCTTCCAGTCGGCGAACAGCGTGACAAACTCGCCATATAGCTCGACCGCCGGGCCATCGAAGTGTTGCGATGCCTTCTGCATCCGCTGCTCGACCTGTTCAAGGTTCTCCTTGTGATCCGCGAGTAACGCGTCCATCTCAGCGTCGGAAGTGTTGATGAGCATGGTCTCGGCCATCAGCACTTGATACGCATCGCGATCGGCGTTCAGGATCATCTCTATACCCAAGTTGAGATTGGTCAGCTTCGGCAGCTGATCGCTGACGATCGGTGTCATGTCCTGCTCGATCACATCGGTGAGCGTGGTGCTCATCGAACGCATCTGCATCCATGCAAATCCGCAGATGAACGAGAGCGTGATGAGCACCCCGACGACGACGCTCCAGAGTTTGGCTTTAATTGTCATTCCTGCGGGTCCTTGTTCGGTTCAATACATGTGGGTGTGGATCAGAAGGCGCTGATGCGGAGCCCGATACAGATCGCCCCGAGCACGGTCCCGTCCTTGTCCGCGATCGGAAGACTGATCTGCTGGAGCACCTCGTTGGTCGATTTGTCGAGCTTGGCCTCGCCGACATCGATCCCGCCCTGGCCCTTGTTGAATGAGTTCTTCCACTTGGCCTCATCGCCCTGCCAGAAGTCGCTGGTCAGCGCGTTGAGCGCCGCGTTCGCGCCCTGATTGTCCATCAGGAACACCTCGCCCACCTGCGCCATCGGCTTGAAGACCTTGGTGATCTCGCCCGCGGCTGGGTTCGACATCAGCTCGATCATGATCGGGAGTTCTTCCTCGGCGTTCGACCACTGCGTGTCGATCGACTTGATCTCGTCGAGCGAGCGACCCATCGCGTTCTGCTTCTTGAGCTCGGCAATGAACACCGGATTGTTCACCACTGTCAGCAGCTTCTCGTTCACGAACGCCTGGACCGAGGGCGAAAGAGCGCTGCTGCCGACCGCTGAAACAACGCTCTGCTGGAGCTCCTCGATCGGTGCGGCACCCATCGCTGGGGTAGATGAAAGGACACAAAGGCCGGCTGCGGCAGCGATCAGATTGCGTTGTACATGCATCGGTGAAATCTCCTCGTCGTAGATCCAAGTGCGGGGAACAAGACCCACGCGACACAGCCAAATTCGGCCGTTTCATCAACCTGATCGAACAGGAGATCCGTTTTCGAATCAGAATATGGAGTTGATCCACCTGCAAAAACACCACCCAATTAGGGGTGGTGTCGGTTGAAAACAAACACATTGAGGCGGGCTTAGGTTTATCCCCCTACCAGCGCCTCGTTGGTTTCAAAGCGTGAGAGCGCCGCGAGCAGCTGCTCGACCTGCTGGGGCGGGTGCATGTTGAGCATCCGGCGGCGCAGCGCCGTGATGGTCTGCAGCGCCTTGTCCTCGATCAGCAGGTCTTCTTTTCGTGTCCCGCTGGCCGCGAGGTTGATTGCCGGGAACAGCCGCTTCTCGGCGATCCGCCGATCGAGAATCAGCTCCATGTTGCCCGTGCCCTTGAACTCCTCGAAGATCACCTGGTCGCCCTGGCTGCCCGTATCGACCAGACAGGTCGCGATAATCGTCAACGACCCACCCTCTTCGGTGTTGCGGGCCGCGCCGAAGATCTGCTTGGGCACCTCTAAGGCCCGGCTGTCAATGCCCCCCGACATCGTCCGACCCGAGTTGGCGTGCTTGCCCGAGCGATTGAACGCCCGGCCCAGCCGCGTCAGCGAATCGAGCACAATGAACACATGCTCGCCACGCTCCACCATGCCCTTGGCGCGTTCAAGCGTCTGGATCGCAAGCTGGATGTGGCGCTCAAGCTCGTGGTCGTTGCTCGAAGCCAGCAGCTCGATCTGCTCGGGCTTCCACGGCTTATCCCACTCCGCCTCGCCATCACGCTGGGCCAAGGTCCCCAGGAAGCTGCGACGGAAATCGGTTACCTCTTCGGGGCGCTCATCGATCAGCAGCGCCATCACATGCACATGGGGATGATTGCGGAGCACCGATTCGGTGATGTTCTTGAGCAGCGTCGTCTTGCCCGCCTTGGGCGGCGAAACGATCAATCCACGCTGGCCAAACCCGATCGGGCAGAACAGATCGATCAAACGACACGCGGGCGCACACCCTGGAAACTCCAGCGTCATCCGCGGCTGCGGATCGATGCTCGTCAGGTCCGCGAAGCTCTTGCGGTTGGCAAACTCGTCGGGGCTCATCCCCTCGATCTCGATGAACCGCTCAACCACCGGACGCGCCTGACGCGGCTTGCTCGGCCCGCGGCTGCGCCGACGCCGACGCGGCTTCTTCTCCACAACCTCCACCTCCACGCGAAGTCCATCGCGCAGCGGCAACGACTCCCCAAAGTGAACGGGAACGAACGGGTCGTCGGGTGACTCGACGATCTTGGATGTACCAGACAGCTGTCTAATACGACCCTCAGACCGCTGCGGCCACTCCAGAATGCCGGTAAGCGTGGTCGATGACATGGTTTTTGATCGCGTTGCACAGACACCAGTGTGGTACGCACAAAGATGCAAATGCGAAAGTAATCTGCCGACCGGGCCCGACGGAACACCGTCTTCGGTCTCCAACGCCCGCGGCTTGATATGCCCAACTATACGCACCCCGCCCACGCTTCGCCAGAAAACCCCCATTCTGTCACAGAACACACCAGAAACCCACCCGTGCTACCATACCCCCTTAGAAACACAACCACGACATTCATGCGTAAGGAAGGGAGAGGCACGCACACATGCACAAACTCAGCGGCATCGCGGTCTCGCCCGGAATTGTCATCGGACGCGTCTTTGTGATCGAGGATAACCGGTCACTGAGCGTTGCCAAACGCAAGCTCGATCCAGCCGATGTCCCCGCAGAACTCGAACGCTTCGAACTCGCACGAAAAACATCCGTTGCCCAGCTCGACGAGCTGCACCGCACCGCGGCCAGCGAGATGGGCCGGGAAGCCGCAAAGATCTTCCTGTTCCATATCGGCGTCCTCAATGACCCCTCCGTGCTCGGGCCGATCCGCACCAAAATCGAGGAAAAGCACCAGAACGCCGAGTTCGCCATCGCCTCGACCTTCCGCTCGATCGCCGAGAAGTTCGCCGCCCACCCCGATTCAACATTCCGCTCCAAGGTCGATGACCTGCGCGACCTCGCGCACCGGCTCCTGCGCGATCTGGGCTGGGGAAGCAAGCAAACCCTCGCGGATCTCGACGAGGGCACCGTCATCGTCGCCCGCGACCTCACACCCTCCCAGACCGCCAACTTCGATCGCGACAAGGTCTCCGCCTTCGTCACCTCGCTGGGCGGCTCAACCAGCCACACCGCCATCGTCGCCGGGGCACTCAGTCTCCCCGCCGTCGTCGGCATCAAAGGCCTCATGCTCCAGGCCCGCACCGGCCAGGAGATCATCGTCGACGGCGAGCGCGGGCTCGTCATCCTCGAACCCGATGAATCCGCCCTGAGCACCTACCGAAACGAACAGATCGAGGCACGCAAGGTCTCGCTCTCCATGAACGAGTTCGCCAAACTCCCCGCCATCACCGCCGACGGCGTGCGCATCACCCTGCTGGGCAACATCGAGTTCCCAGAAGAGATCGAACAGATCGAGTCCAACGGCGGCTCGGGCGTCGGCCTCTACCGCACCGAGTTCCTCTACCTCACCGGCACCCAGGCCCCGACCGAAGAAGACCACTTCAACGCCTACAAAAAATGCGTCGAACTGCTCGATGGACGCACCCTCACCATCCGAACAATCGACCTCGGTGCCGACAAATACACCCAGGCACAAGAAGAAATACCCGAACGAAACCCGTTCCTGGGTCTTCGATCCATCCGCTACTGCCTCAAAAATCAGAAAATGTTCCGCACCCAGCTGCGGGCCATCCTTCGGGCCAGCGCCTTCGGCCCCATCAAGGTCATGTTCCCGCTCATCACCAACATCGCCGAACTGCGATCAGGCAAGTATTTCCTGCGTGACGAGATGGAAGAGCTCGATGAGCAGGGCATCGCCTTTGACCGCGATATCGAGATCGGCATGATGGTCGAAGTGCCCGCCGCGGCCCTTATGGCCGGTTCCTTCGCCCGAGAAGTCGACTTTTTTTCCATCGGTACCAATGACTTAGTGCAGTACACCCTCGCCGTGGACCGAACCAATGAACGGGTCGCGTCGATGTACACGCCCATCCACCCCGCGGTGCTCAAGCTCATCCGCGATGTGACCCGGGCCGGGCGTCGCCAGGACATCCCGGTTTCATGCTGCGGGCAGTCCGCCGCCGATCCCGCCTTCGCGGCGTTGCTGCTGGGCCTCGGCGTGCGTACCATCTCCGCGACGGGCAGCTCCCTGCCGATGCTCAAAAAGACCATCCGCAGCCTGACCATCCCCCAATGCGAACGGATCGTTAAAAAAGCGATCAGTTTCGATTCTGAAGCCGAGGCCAGCAGTTATGTGCTCAATCGGCTGAGAAAACGAGTTCCCGAGGTATTCGACGGGCGTCCCGTCAGCTAAACACGCATCGCATGGCCCCCAGCACAAGAATCGCTGAGCCCGGTGCGTGTCCTCGGCCAAAGCCACGAGCAGCCGCCCATGCCTGCACCGCACGCACAGGGCAAGGCCGCCGATTGAACCCGCCCGATCCTCCGGCGCTTCCTGCGTCGAGTCCCGGGCACACCCCCAGCGCCACGCCCAGAGCGTGCACAATGGGGCAACCGGTTCAGCCCGGCCGCTGCACATCTTCAGCGAGCACCGCGTGTTCACGCCCCGCAACGCAACCCCCATCAACCGAGCACACGCCCAGCGCGTGCCCGGCCCAGTGTCGGCATCGTCGATGCTCCGGGCGATGGCGTCGCAATGCGCGCACACACCACGCGATCCAGCTCGTTGACCTACACCACAGGGTCACACCATGACTGACGAAACAAGCAAGCCCAGCAATCAGGCCAGCAACGAGGCGAGCGAATCCAACAACGAGACTTCAGGCCAGCAGGCATCCAAGTCCACAAACAAGTCCACCAAGAAGACGGCCAAGCGATCCACAAAGAAGGTCGCCAAGAAGACCACCAAGAAGCCCGCCGCCAAAAAGACAACGCGCAAGAAAGCCGCCGCCAAGAAGACCACCAAGAAGGCAGCCAAAAAGAAGACCACCAAGAAAGCCGCCAAGAGCGACTCCACCGACGATCTGTTCGACGATTCAGACGCTCAGACGCCGGACAACCAATCAGATGATCGGCCAAACAACCAATCAGATGATCAAGATGATCAGGCCGACCAGAGCGACGCCGACGACACGCAGGAAAGCACCGGCACCCGCAAGAAGCGCTCCCGCAAGAAATCATCCAAGCGCGGCGCACGCCGCTCGTCCAACTCATCCGACCCCAGCGCCGATACCGACGCCGATGCCGACTCCGGCACCGACTCTGGCTCTGACAAGGACGCCAGCGACGAGGACGACGCGCCCCGCAAGCTCGACCCCAAGGGCCCGCACACCGAGATGATCATCAACTATGTCCCGGGCGAAGAATGCCGCATCGCCATCATCGAGGACGGCAAGCTCGAAGAGTTCATGGTCGAACCAACCGACCAGGTGTCCCGTGTGGGCAACATCTATGTCGGACGCGTGGCCAACATCGAGCCCGCGATCCAGGCCGCCTTCATCGACTTTGGGACCGAAGAGAACGGCTTCCTGCACATCTCGGACCTGCACCCGCAGTACTTCGCCAAGGGCGATGACAAGACCGAGCGCGTGGGCAAGAAGACCCCGCGCAAGAGCCGCCCGCCCATCCAAGACTGCCTCAAGAAGGGCCAGGAGATCATCGTCCAGGTCCTCAAGGAGGGCGTGGGCACCAAGGGCCCAACCCTGACCAGCTACCTCTCGATCCCCGGCCGCTTCCTGGTCATGATGCCCGGCATGGACAAGGTCGGCGTCTCCCGCAAGGAAGAAGACGACGACAAGCGCAAGGCCGCCAAGCAGATCCTCTCGCAGCTCGACCTGCCCGACGGCTTCGGCTTCATCCTCCGCACCGCCGGCTTCGACCGCAACAAGGCCGAACTCAAGCGCGACCTCGCCTACCTCGCGCGGCTCTGGAAGGACATGGAGACCCGGCGCAAGAAGGGCAACAAGCCCCGCCTGCTCTACACCGAGTCCGACCTGCTCGTCCGCTCCATCCGCGACCTGCTCACCAGCGAGGTCTCCCGCGTCGTGATCGATTCTGAGCCCGCCCTCAACCGCGTGGGCCGGTTCGTCAAGATCGCCGCGCCACGCAGCGGCGCCAAGCTCTCGCACTACACCGGCACCATGCCCATCTTCCACGCCTTCGGCATCGAGTCGCAGATCAACGCCATCCACGCCCGCGAGGTCATGCTCCCCTCAGGCGGGCGATTGGTCATCGACCAGACCGAAGCGCTGGTGGCGATTGATGTGAACTCAGGCCGCTCACGCTCAGCGCGCGATGCCGAGACCAACGCGTTCCAGACCAATCTCGAAGCCGTGGATTCCATCTGCCGCCAGCTGCGTCTGCGCGACATGGGCGGGCTGGTGGTGTGCGACCTGATCGACATGCGCTACCAGTCGCATCGCAAGCAGATCGAACAGCGATTCAACGAGCGCCTCAAGCGCGACCGCGCCAAATCCACCACCGCGCCCATCTCGCCCTTCGGACTCTTGGAGATGACCCGCCAACGCATGCGCGGCTCGATGGAATCCCAGCACTTCGGCGAGTGCCCCGTCTGCCACGGCAGAGGCCTGGTCAAGAAGCCGGACTCGGTCGCCGCGACCGCCATCCGCGATCTCGCCGCCCTGCTCACCCATGACAAGGTGTACCGCGCTGAACTCGTGGTCAACTCGCGCGTCGCCAGCGCGCTGCTCTCCACCAAGCGCGCCTCGCTCACACGCATCGAGCTCATCTCGGGCAAGCTGCTCGATGTCCGCGTCAGCGACTCGCTGCCGATCGACCGCGTCGCGTTCTACGCCTACGACGAAAACGGTGCCGACATCGCCATCGAGCGCCTCAAGTCACCCAGGGGCCCAAACCCCGAGCCCAACATCGTCGAATGGCTCGACAAAAACTCGCCCGACGGCTCATGGGCGCTCGACCCGCTCGACGAGGTCGACGAAGCCACCGTCCAAAAACTCGCCGAAGAAATCGCGCGCAAGGCCGAGCAGGCCGAGAATGTCCAGCTGCCCGTCGAGGGCGAGCTTGACGAAAACGACACCATCGAAGCGCCAAAGAAGAAGCGCCGCCGCCGCCGCCGCGGTGGGCGCGGCCGCAGCGACGGCGACAACGACAGCAACACTGACAGCGCCGGAGAATCAAGCTCAGATTCTGGCGATGATTCCCAGAAGCGACAAAGCTCGTCGGACACATCGGACACAGATGATGATTCCTCACGCGATGCCGAGCAACGCGACGAGCGCGGCGATGAGCAATCCAGCGAAGACGGGCAGCCCCGCAAAAAGCGCCGCCGCCGTCGCCGCCGCGGCGGACGAGGCCGCGATTCCGAATCGTCAAACGAAGACTCGGGCGATCGTGCCTACTCGGGCGATGCGGACCAAGAGCAGCCCGCGCCATCATCGAATGATCGCGATAATCGCGATAATCGCGACAGTCGTGAAGGGCGCGATGATCGGGATTCAGACTCGGATGATCAGCCGCGTGAACGCCGCCGCCCGCGCCGTCGCCCCGATCCCAAGCTGCGCAACGCGCAATCGTCAGCGCAATCATCAAAGCAGACATCGGGCGCAGACGCCGCGGACGATCGACCTCGCGACGCCGATGGCGACTCAGGGTCGATCGCCGAGCCCAAGCCCAACCAAAGCTCTACGCGCGGTTCACGCCGAAGCGGCCAGCGTTCCAAAGGCGATTCGCGCGACACAAAGCCCGCCGAGTCTCAGGCCCAGAACAAAGCCGAGAACAAAGCCGAGAACAAGCCCCAGGCCAGCAAAGCACCCGACACCCCCAAGCCAAAGCGCGGGCTGTATTCCAACTCGCGCCGCACGCTGTCCGCGAGCGAGCTGGCCAAGCTGGGCATCGAGTAAGGGACCTCACGCGTGAGCGAACCGGTGCATGACATGTTGCTCAACGCGCACAAGCGCATCATCGTGCTCGGAAGCACCGGCTCGATCGGCACACAAACCCTCGAAGTCATCGCGCACCTCAACGCGCTGACCGACCAGGGAAAACACGCGACCCGCTACGAGGTGGTGGGGCTGGCCGCCGGGCGCGATCAGCAGTCGCTCTTTGCCCAAGCCCAGCAGTGGGGGGTCAAGCACCTGGCGCTCTGCGATGCGCAGGGTGTCGGGCCAGCGGGAACCAATCTGCGCACAGGGTCAAACGCCGCGGTTGAACTCATCGACGATGTAGAGTGCGATCTCATCATCGGTGCGATCGTGGGCATCGCCGGGCTACCGTCGGTCCTACACGCGATCCAACGCGGCACCGATGTCGCGCTCGCCAACAAGGAGTCACTCGTCGCCGCCGGCGAGCTGGTCACCCGCGCCGCCTTCGAATCCGGCGCTCGCCTGCTCCCGCTCGACTCCGAGCACGCCGGCGTCTGGCAGTGCCTGGCCGCCCTCGACCGGCATCACCCCTGCCCGCCCATGCACAGCCCCGACAGCGTGTCTCGCGTCGTGCTCACCGCATCGGGCGGGGCGTTCCGCGATCAACCACGCGAATCGATCGAGCACGCCAGCATGGACGACGCGCTCAACCACCCCAACTGGGACATGGGCGCCAAGGTCACCATCGACAGTGCCACGCTCATGAACAAAGCCCTCGAACTGCTTGAGGCCCACTGGCTCTTCGGGCTCCCCGCCCACAAACTCGGCGCCGTGATCCACCCGCAATCGATCGTCCACGCCATGATCGAGTGCGCCGACAGCTCGGTCATCGCCCAGCTGGGCATGCCCGACATGAAGGCCCCCATCCAACACGCCCTGTGCGATGCACACCGCCCCCCCGGCTGCGCTCCCCGCCTCGATGTCACCAAGATGGGCTCGCTCAACTTCATCGAGATCGACCCCGACCGCTTCCCCGCCATCGCCCTGGCCATGCACGCCATCGAATCCGGCGGCGACGCCGGCGCCGCCCTCAACGCCGCCAACGAATACGCTGTCCACGCCTTTATCAACAACCGACTCCCCTTCGGCCAGATCGACCGCTGCGCTCAGCATGTCATGCACCAATGGAGCACCAACCCCATCGGCTCGATCGACGATGTGCTCGGCGCAGACAAACGCGCCCGAGCAATGGCCGAAGAATACTGCGCCGTGAAGGGGGCGTGAGCCATGAGTAAACGCGCCGCAAAGGGCAACACCCTCTCGACCGCCGCCGCCCAGCAGCTCCGCACCAAGCTGGGCACCATCACCAAGTCCATCAGGGCCGGCCAGCTCCAATCCGCCCACGCGGCCCTGCAGCCCCTGCTCCAGCGCCACCCAAGCGCCCACGAGGTCTGCCATGTTGCCTCGGGCCTCAACGCCGCAATGCGTGAGCCCGACCGCGCGCTCTATTACGCCCGCCGGGCCGCCGAGCTCGCACCCGATGTCGCCGAGTACCACGCCGCGATCGGCTCGCTGCTGCTCCAGCAGGACAAGAACCGCGAAGCGCTCGATGCGCTCAACCACGCCCTCGAAATTAACCCAGATCTGCTGCACGCCATCGTCGCGATGGGCACCGCACAGATGCAGCTGGGCAACATGAGCGAAGCCCGCGGCTGCTTCACCCAGGCCCTCGCCCGCGACCCCGCCAACCGAGAAGCCGCCAACAACCTCGCCCTGCTCGAATCGGACACCGGCCACGCCCACCAAGCCGTCGAAACCACCCTCGCCGCCCTCGAGCACCTCCCCCAAGACCCGGCCCTGCTCGACGCGCTATGCATGTACAGCTGCTACGACGACCAGCTCACACCAGATCAGGTCTACGCCTTCCATCAGCAGTTCGGCCAGAGCGTCCAATCGCGCGTCCGCACACCCGCCCGCTACCCGCACACCCCCGAACCCGACCGCCGCATCAAAGTCGGTTTCGTCTCGCCCGACCTGCGCACCCACTCGATCGCCTACTTCATCGCGCCGCTCTTCGAGCAGCTCGACCGAGATCGATTCGAGGTCTTCGCCTACCACACCAGCCGACACACCGACGACATGACCGCACACCTGCGCCAACACAGCGACCACTGGCGCGCATGCCCCGAGGGCATGCTCGGCGCACAGAAGCAGATCGTCAACGACCGCATCGACCTGCTCATCGAACTCAACGGCCATTTCGCCGGCAACATCCTCCCCCTCTTCGCCTCAAAGCCCACCCCCGTCTCGATCAGCATGATCGGCTACGCAAACACCACCGGGCTGCCCTCGATCGATGTCCGAATCGTTGATGAGATCACCGACCCCGCCCCCCAGTCAGACGCCTGGGCCAGCGAATCGCTCGCCCGCGTCCCCGGCTGCTTCCTCTGCTACCGCCCGCCCACCAACGCGCCCGCGCCCCGCGACCCCGATCCCGGCCGCCCATTCACCTTCGGCTCATTCAACGACCTCCGCAAAGTGTCACCGAGCAACCTCCAGGCCTGGGCCGACATCCTCGCCGCCTGCCCCAACGCCAAGCTGCTGCTCAAAACCAGCCGCCTCGCCCACCAGACCGTCCGAGATGAGCTGCACCAGCGCTTCGAATCCATCGGTATCGCCCCCGATCGCGTCGAACTCCTCGCCCGCACCGAATCGCTGCACGAGCACCTCGATCTCTACAACCGCATCGACTGCGCCCTCGACACCTTCCCCTACACCGGCACCACCACCACCTGCGAGGCCATGCACATGGGCGTACCCACCGTGACCCTGCTGGGCCAGTCCCACGCCGGCCGCGTCAGCGCCTCGCTGCTGCACACAATCGGCGCGCCCCAACACATCGCCGATGATCGCGACGCATACATCCGCATCGCCGCCGACGCCTGCGCCGCCGGCAAACGCACCGCGGCCCACCGCTCACAACTGCGCGACCAGCTCGCCGGCTCCCCGCTCTGCGACGAGCAGGCCTACGCACACAAGATCGCCAACGCCTTCGAGGCACTCTGGCGCGGCTGGTGCACACAAGCAGGAGGCCCCAAATGGGACTGATCTGGCTCGCCTCATACCCAAAGTCCGGCAACACCTGGCTCCGATTCATGCTCAGCGCCTATCTCTACGGCCCACCCCAAGCATCCATCGCCGTCGCCCAGCGCATCCCCGACATCCACCGCCCCGTGCCCGGCCAGCTCCCCCCGGCAGACCCAGAGATCGTCAAAACCCACTACATGCTCAACGATGAGCACCCACGCCAAAAAGAAACCGCCGGCGCGATCCACATCATCCGCAACCCCCGCGATGTCGCCCTGAGCGCACTCAACTACCGAAAACTCGCCGGCGAAACCGCCAACACAATCTCAGAAGCAGACTATCTCACTTCCTTCATCCAATCCCGCGGCGACACCGACTGGCTCCGCATCGGCTTTGGCACCTGGGCCGACCACGCCCGATCATGGACCACCACCGACAAGTTCCCCGTCCTCTCGCTGCGCTACGAGCAGCTCAAGGCCGACCCGCAATCCGGCCTCCGCGACATGATCAAGTTCCTGAACATCGATTTCGACCAGGACCGCTTCGATGCCGCGATCGCCGCCAGCTCGTTCGATGCGATGCGCGCACTCGAGATTAGAGAGAAGCAGCAGCTCAAAGCCGAAAAAAACCCCCTCGACAAACGCCTCTTCGTCGGCACCTCCCGAGCCACGCGCAAAGGCGTCTACTTCGTCAACAAGGGCGCCTCGGGCCAATCGCTCGCAGACATCTCACCAAAGCTCGAAGAAGCATTCATCAAAGTGTTCGCCGACGACATGCACGCGTTCGGCTACCAGCCCTGAGCGAACTACGCCTCGTACCCGAGCAGCGCACACGCCTTGATGTAGTCCGGATTCTCTCTGAACCGTTCCACCAGCCCCGCTTCCACCGGCTTGCGAGGCATCTCCACGATCTCACGCCGAGTCGAGCCCCGCCCAAGCCCGGGCTGTGTATCGCCCGTGATGGTGGTATACGCAAACCAGCGATCCGCGTAGGCTGC
Organism: Phycisphaerales bacterium UBA1924; assembly: GCA_965283805.1. GTDB lineage: Bacteria > Planctomycetota > Phycisphaerae > Phycisphaerales > UBA1924 > UBA1924. The sequence continues at coordinate 2,418,744 of CBDIPV010000001.1, forward strand.
GTCAAATACCAGCTCAAGCTCATCGCACATCGCCCGCAGCACCCGGTCGGGCCCGCGCGTGAAGTCCTCGTAACGATGGAACCCGTGCGCCGCCGCATACTCCGCGAAGCGTCCACACCCGGTGCAATACGCATCAAAGTCCAGCGCCTGCGCAACGACCGGCAATCCCTGCAACGACAGATACTGATCAAGCGGATGCCGCGTCGTCACGCTCACACGCAAATCGAACACCGGCTCCAGCGCATCGCCCAGCGCGAAACCAAAGCCCGGCTTGCCATAAGGCACACCGATGTAGTCCATGTGCGACCAGTCCCGCAGCACCAGCGTCTTGCCCCTGGCCCGTGCCCGCGAATCGCACAGACTCACAAACTGCAGCACGCTCGGGGGCCGCACCTTCCACTTCGCGATGTCGCCCTTATCAATCAGCCCGAACCACTGCTGGGCCTGCATCATCGGGTTGGTCACCCGCAGCTCATCAGGGTGGATCTCGCTGAGCAGCACCACACCATCCATGCTGCCGATGCACTTACCGATCAGCGTCCCGCCCGAGCGGGCCATGTGCCGCACGATCCGCATCACCGGCCTGCGCCCCGTCCGGTCTGGTCCCGATGCTTCGCTCACGCCAGCACCAGCTCCGCGTGCGCCTGCATCCAAGCCCACTGCCGCTCGATGCCCGCGCGCATCCCAGTCGTCGGCGTGTACCCAAGCTCCTCGCTGCTCCGCGCCAAGTCCGCCCAGGTCCGCTCCACATCGCCCGCTTGCATACCCATCTCTTCAATGATCGGCTCGCGCCCAACAACGCCGCCGATGATCCCGATCAGCTCGTTGAGCGTCGTCGGGTGGTTGCCGCCAAGATTCCAAATCCGATACCCGTGCGCATCGATCCGCTCATACGCCCGAAGCACGCCGCCCACGATATCGTCGATAAAGGTGTAATCCCTGCTCGTCGTGCCGTCGCCGAACCGATTGATCGTCTCGCCCCGCGCAATCTTCCGCAGAAACAGACTGATCGCAAGGTCAGGCCGCTGGCCCGGCCCGAACACCGTGAAGAAGCGCAGCATCGCCACCGGCAACCCCGTCAACTGATGATGCGTGTCACCGATCAGCTCACACGAGCGCTTCGTCGCCGCATACGGCGAGATCGGATGCTCCACCGAATCTTGCTCGCTGAACGGCGTCTTGGTGTTGTTGCCATACACGCTGCTCGATGACGCGCATACCACCCGCGAGCATCCGCAATCGCTCGCCGCGCTCAGCACGCTCTGCGTCCCAACGACATTGGCCAACGCATACCCCACCGGGTCGGCAATGCTCGGGCGAACCCCCGCCTTGGCCGCGAGATGAATCACGCCAGTCACGCCCGCGTCTCGCATGCATCGAGCAAGCTGCTGGGCATCGTTGATATCCAGTTCGTGCGCCACAAACCGATCGCCAAACTCATCCTGAAGCATCTGGTGGTTCAGCCGCTTGCGTCGGATGTCGTAGTACGGATCAAAGTTATCGATACCGATGACGCGCGCCCCGCCCTGTAACAGTTTCGCGCTGACATGCGAGCCGATGAACCCGGCACTGCCGGTGACCAAAACTGTTTCGTTGCTCAACTCGATCAACTGCGCGCTCCCTCCGCCGCCCATCCGCGGGTCCGATGCTATTTCATCAGATCGGGCATCACCCAAACACCCATAAAAAAAGCAGGGTGCCATGTGTCCAAGGCACCCCGCTGGAGGAGAGAGAGATCTGAATACAAGGTAAATACATTCACGATGGCAAGTGTGAATATCGTCAGAAAGACCTGAAAGTTTCTCTATTTTGACTATTTCACACAAATGTACGCACAAAGTTAGGGTAATACCACCCCGATTCTTTGTGGATACCTCTACTTGGAACACACGACCCACGACGATAAACTTGCTTCCACAAAGCAGTTCACGACCAGCACCGCAACTCCCAAAGACAAAAAGCACACCACCGAATGACCGACAAAACTGACATGGACGAACCCGACCGATCTTCGATGCCTGCTTCTACGCAGGCAGACGACCAGCCTCCCCCGAGCAACCGCTCCGGGTCGAGCCCGAGTCCAAACGCAAGCCCAAGCCCGCTGGCAATCGAAATCGAAATCAACGACACCTCGGGCACACTCAACCAGCCCGATCTCAACGCGCTGCGCGATCTCACCCGCCGCGTGCTCGCCCAGCTCCCAAACGCCGGCAGCGTGCGCGCTCGCATCGTCAACGATCACGACATGATCCAAGCGCATCAGCAGTACTGCGATCTCGCAACCACAACCGATGTGCTCACCTTCGACCTCGCACAGCACGAGACCGACCCCGCGTCCAAAGCGCTCGACACCGATCTCATCGTCTGTGTCGATGAAGCCCGGCGCCAAGCCCACACCCGAAACCACACCCACATCCATGAGCTGCTCCTCTACATACTCCACGGCGTGCTCCACTGCCTGGGATACGACGACCACACCGACCAAGATTACACACGCATGCACACACGCGAAGACCAGCTGCTGACCAGCGCAGGCATCGGCCCACTCTTTCACGACCAACAAGCAATCCAACAGGAGACACAATCATGATGGCCGGCTGGTGGCTCATCGCCGCACTCGCGTTTATTCTGCTCTCAGCCGTGTTTGCGGCCATCGTGCTCTCGCTGCACACACTCTCTCGCGTGCGCATGGCCGCGGGCCTCCAAGAGGTGCAAAGCGAACGACAGACACACCGCGTTCACGCCATACTCCAGGACATCTCCGGCCACGCCGCCGCACTCTCGATCCTCCGCACACTCACCCGACTCGCCGGTGCCGTCTGCACCATCGCTTGGGTCGCGGGCATGCGCCACGAAGAAATCCCCGGCGTCCTCTCGGTCGTCATCGGCCTGCTGGTCTCCGTCCTGCTCATCTGGGTCATCAGCACGCTCATCCCGATGGGCATCGCATCGCACGCCGGCGAAAACACCCTCATCCGCCTGAGTCTGATCGCACGAGCAGCGCACATGATCTTCGTTCCCCTGCTCCCCATCATGCGATTCACCGACGAGGTCGTCCGCCGCCTCGTGGGCGCAGACCCAAACGGCAAAGAAATCAACATCAGCGCCAGCGACCTGCGAGCCATCGTCGATGACGACGAGGTCGAATCCCGACTCGACGAGACCGAGCGAGACATGCTCGAGGCCGTCGTCGAGTTCCGCTCAACATCCGTCGAGCAGATCATGACCCCACGCACCGAGATCGACGCGCTCCAATACACCGACAACCTCGACGAGGCCATGGCCTTCGTCAACGAGCACGGACACTCACGCATCCCCGTATACACCGAGAACCTCGATCACATCGAGGGCATGCTCTACGCAAAGGACCTGCTCCGCTGGATCACCGTCCACGGCAAAGACGACAAGCCCTTCATCCTCAAAGGCATCCTCCGCGAGCCAACATTCGTCCCCGAAACCAAAACCGTCCGAGAGCTGCTCGCCCAGCTCCTCGCCGACCAGGTCCACATCGCCATCATCCTCGATGAATACGGCGGCAACTCAGGCCTCGTCACCATGGAAGACATCGTCGAAGAAATCTTCGGCGAGATCCAGGACGAATACGAAGACCCCGAAGACCAATCCGCAAACATCCATCTCGATCTCGAAGCAAACGCCGCAACAATCGACGCACGCACCGACATCGACGACGCCAACGACGAACTCGAAACCATCGGCATCGAACTCCCCGAATCCGACGACTACGACACCGTCGCCGGCTTCATCAACACCACACTCGGACGAATCCCCGAGACCGGCGAGCAGATCGAACTCCCGGACATGCGCATCGAGATCCTCGAGGCAGAACCAACGCGCGTCGTGCGCGTACGAATCCTGCGCAAGCTCCAAGAGCACGAGTCCAGCGATCAACCAATCCAAGATGTGAAGTGACACCCACCAGGAGCCGGCCAACACTGGCCCGCGGTCAGTCCTTATTCATCCGCAAACGCTTGGAATCCTCGACACCAAGCCCAGCGCTCTGCGCAATCCCCGCCAGCTCCACGCCCCGCGTCTTCTTGAGCTTGCGACCGATCGACTCGCGATGATTCTCGATCGTCTTCACCGAACGCACCAGCACCGCAGCGATCTCCTTGATCGACATGCCCTGCCCAAGCAACGCCAAAATCTCAAGCTCACGAGGCGTCAGCACGCTCAGCTCGCCCAGGCTGATCACCCCAGAATGGATAACCTCGGTCTCGTCGTCCAGCAAGAACTCCTGCTCATGCGTCGTCGGCACACGCCGCGTCACAACAAGCACCAGATCCCGCTTGTCCTCATCGTCGCTGCCAACCGGGCTCATCCAGCTGAACTGCTGCTTGCCGTTCCACACGGTTCGCAGCAGCCGTCGCTCGCCGCTCGCAATAATCTCACGCATCAGCCCGACACGCTCGTCCGCCCACTCCTTCGGGAAACCGATGTCGTAGATCGATTTGCCCACAAGCGACCCCGGCTCGCGCGGCTCATTAAAGAAGATACGCGTCGATTGCTCGTTGATGAAGACGATCTCGCCTTCCGCTGTCAGTATGGTCATCCCCGTCGTGGGGTCAGTGATAAAGGTATCCCAGATGCCCGCGCTCAGCGAGGCCTGTTCGTTATTCGTATTCATGTGGAGAGAATCCAGAAGTGAGAGTGAAAGTCAGCCGTGCGGTCAGACCTGACCGCAACGCCCTCCGACCTATGATGCTGAGCATGTCATTTCACTTATACAACACGCTCAACAAGCGGCTCGAACCATTCGTGCCGCGTACCCCCCTCAAGATTCTTTTTTATTCCTGTGGGCCAACCGTTTACGACGATGCGCATATCGGCAACTTCAGGTCGTTCCTTGCCGCAGATCTTTTGCGCCGCTGGCTCGAATCTCCACTCTGCACCCTCCAAAACGATCCAAATCAACAGGAAATTTCTTCCGCTGCCCCCCAGTCTCGCCGTGTTGTGCAAGTCATGAACATCACCGATGTTGGACACATGACCGACGACGACAACGCCGACGGCGCAGGCGAAGACAAAATGCAGGTCGCAATAAGAAGAATTGCCCAAGCCAAAAAATCCGGCAAGCTCCCACCCGATGCCGAGGTCGATTCAAACGACCCCTTCGCCATCGCGCGCTTCTATGAAAACCGTTTCAAAGCCGACGCCATCGCACTGGGCATGAAGGTCGCCATCGAAGCGCAAACCGACCCCACACTCATGCCACGCGCCACCGACAACATACCCCAGATGATCCAAGTCATCCAAGACCTGCTCGAACGCGGCTATGCATATGCAGCGGGTATACAAGGCAAGCGCGCCATCTACTTCGATGTCCAGAAGTTCAACGCCTACGGCAAGCTCTCAGGCAACACACTCGACAAACTCAAAGGCGGCGCAGGCGGACGCGTCGATGACGCCAACCAATCCGAAAAGAAACACCCCGCAGACTTCCTCCTCTGGAAAGAAGACAGCACCCACACCATGAAATGGGACTCACCCAAAGTCCCGGGACACCAGGAATGGGGCAAGGGCTACCCCGGCTGGCACATCGAATGCACCGCCATGGCCCTGCGCCGACTCATCCCCGGCGGCCTCGACGCCGCACGCGCCAAGCACAGCACCATCGACCTCCACTCCGGCGGCGAAGACAACATCTTCCCCCACCACGAATGCGAGATCGCCCAGTCCTGCTGCTTCACCGGCGCCGACCACTTCGCAACCCACTGGTTCCACCCACGCTTCCTCAAAGTCGACGGCCAAAAGATGTCCAAATCCAAGGGCACCATGTACACCCTCGCCGACCTGACATCAAAGGGCTTCGACCCCGCCGCAGTGCGCCTGGAACTCATCAAAACCCACTACCGCGCCAACGCCGACTTCTCGATTCAGGGACTGAAGGACAGTGAACGGCGAATCAAAATCTGGCGGCGTGATGTGAAAGAGATGATGGCTGTCATCGATGACCCATCATTGGGATGGAATTTCAGCAGGTTCGAAACGCTCACTGGATTTGAAGACGCGCTCAACGATGATTTGAATATTGCAGGTGCGTTGGCGGTATTTGAACGCTCTAGAGGTTCGTCTATCGCTGGATATGAGTTGGATGAGGCCAAGGTGAAGTCACAACTCGACAAAGCAGTTGAGAAGGTTTCTTTACCAGATCAGCCAATGAGCCCTGAAGAAGCAGTTGCGATCTGGAGAGATGAATCAAAATCTGGCACAGAACGATCACTAGCTGCAACTCACCTCATCGACAACATCCTCGGCGTCATCTTCCGCCCCATCGAGCAATACCAAGACACCGGCATCGCCCTCTACCAACCCGGCGTCACCCCCTCCCCCGAAATCGAGTCCCTCCTCCAGCAACGCGCCGAAGCCAAAAAAGCCAAAGACTTCGCTGCCGCCGACACCATCCGCGACCAACTCAGCAACATGGGCCTCTCCATCATGGACAAACCCGGCGGCCAAGTCGAAGTCGCCATCGCCAACTAATCCAAGCTCTCCTCCCCCGTCCTGACGGGGGAGGTGTCATGCGCCAGCATGACGGAGGGGGCTCTCCTGTGCCTTCCCCGCCCCGCGGGGGAGGTGGTCCGCCACTGGCGGAACGGTGGGGGCACCCCCCAACAACCATCCACACACACCCTGTCCCTCCCTGCGCCCCGCGGGGAGGTGGCACGCCGTCTTCGGCGTGACGGAGGGGTGTCTTCACAAATCCCCTCTCTGCGTCCTCCCGCGCCCTCTGCAACCTCTGCGTACCTTCTCCCCCTGGCGCTCAGATCCCCACAAGATCTCGCGAAAGTTCTTGCTTCCATCCAGCTTTATACGACAATACAATGTCTCACCACTCGATCGGGGAACACACGCCATGGCATCAACAGTCTTCTACTTCCAGGTCCACCAGCCACACCGCCTCAAGCCCTACTCCGTCTTCCACACGGACCCCTTCTACTTCAACGAAGACGCCAACGGCCAGATCGCCGAGAAGGTCGCCACCAAGTGCTACCGCCCCACAACAAAGCTCATCCTTGATCTCATCCGCCGCCACGAGGGCAACTTCCGCGTCTCATACGCCATCACCGGCACCGTCATCGACCAGTGGAAAAAGTTCACCCCCGATGTCCTCGACCTCTTCGTCCAGCTCGCCGAAACCGGCTGCTGCGAGTTCGTCGCCGAAACCTACTACCACTCCCTCTCCTTCCTCTACTCCCAAGACGAGTTCCACGAACAGGTCGAGATGCACACCGCACTCGTCCAGGAACACTTCGGCCAGACACCCAATGTCTTCCGAAACACCGAGCTCATCTACGCCAACGAACTCAGCCGCGCACTCGGAAAAATCAAAGACACCGACGGCAACCCCAGATTCCTCGGCGCCATCTGCGAAGGCGTCGACCGCCACCTCGGCTACCGCTCACCAAACTATGTCTACCGACCACCAAACGACGAGCACGGCAACACCATCATGGGCCCAAACGACCGCCCCTTCGGTCTGCTCCTCAAAAACTACAAGCTCTCAGACGACATCGCATTCCGATTCGGAAACCGCGGCTGGGAAGAATGGCCCCTCTCCGCAGAACGCTTCGCCAGTTGGGTCCACCAGATCAACGGCGACGGATACCTCTGCAACCTCTTCATGGACTACGAAACCTTCGGCGAACACCAGTGGGAAGACACCGGCATCTTCAAGTTCCTCGAAAAACTCCCCGAAGCAATCTTCGATGTCGCCAAAAAAGCCGACGGCACCACCGAAAACCACTTCATCACACCCTCCGAAGCACTCGAACACTTCCACCCCATCGGTGAGTACGATGTCCCCGAATACATCTCATGGGCCGACACCGAACGCGACCTCACCGCATGGCGCGGCAACGCCATGCAGCACAACGCACTCGAAGAAACCTACCGCGTCGAAAAAATCCTCAAAGGCCGCATGATCGAGGTCAAAGCCAAAGCCGACCCCAAACAAGCCGAAGAAATGCAACACATCCTCGGCGACTGGCGCAAACTCACCACCTCCGACCACTTCTACTACATGTGCACCAAGTACTGGGCCGACGGCGATGTCCACAAATACTTCTCCCCCTACGACTCCCCCTACGACGGCTACATCAACTTCATGAATGTCCTCGACAATGTCAAGACCCGCCTGGCGAAGGTCTAACCTGCCTTGCAGGGTGCCACCACTCGACGCATCGTGGCGCAGTGGTGCCCTCCAATCACCATCCACACCCACTCGCCTCCCCCGCTCCTGCGGGGGAGGTGTCGATCCGCCATAGGCGGAGCGGCGGAGGGGGTCTTCATCTCTGTGCCTTCCCCACCCCGAGGGGAAGGTGGCTCGGCGCAGCCGAGACCGATGGGGTCTTTTCTGCTCCGTGTCCTCCCAACCACCATCGGCACCCATATCTCAACAACACAACCACAACACGCCCCAACGGGGCGCAGGCCTGCAGCCACGGGTAAAGCGCAGAGCCACCCGTGGGAAAAGATTGTGATATCCTAGCAAGAGATCAATCCAGCAAGGATACACAATCCCATTCAAGATCAACCCGAGGACTGCAAGAGTAACATGACCATCTCCGCCAAGACAATCCAGATCTTCCTCCCATCCGGCGACCCACGCGGCATTCGCATCGCAGAAATCACAACCCGCATCGTGCAGGTCATCGAGGTGCCAAGAAGCCAACTTCCAGAGTTCCTCGCAATGCCCGAGAGCGGCCAGGTCGCGGTGTATTTTCTCTTCGGAACAAGCGAAGACGAAGGTGCCCAGCAGGTCTACATCGGGCAGACCGGAGACCTGCGAGCCCGCCTTAAGAGCCACAATGCCAACAAGGATTTCTGGGAGCGGGCATTAATACTTATCAGCAAAACCAACAGCATGACACAGACGCATGCACTGTACTTGGAATGGCACTGCTTGCAGGTCGCTCGCCAAGCAGGGCGATTCGCCGATGTGAACGGCAACAGCGGCAGCCAGCCATACACCCCGCCCCCAATGCAAGCAGACTGCCACGAGATTTTCGATACAGGCAGAACGCTCCTTGCAACGCTGGGCTATCCGATCTTCACACCAGTCGTATCAACGCCATCACAGGATGAATCAGAACCCCTCATTTATTACTGCACTGCTACAGATACCAAGGGACGCGGAGTGTACACATCTGAAGGGTTCGTGGTTCTGAAAGGCTCGGTTGGTCGAACAGCAATGACCGATGCGCTTGCAGACTCCACCGCAGCTCGTATAAGACAGAAAATCCTCCACAGCAAAGATGTCGAGCTCAACGGGGAGCAGTTCACGCTGCTGACGGACCGACTCTTTCAGACACCCAGCGCAGCAGCAAAGTTCATAACCGGCGGCTCAAAGAACGGCTGGATCACCTGGAAAACAGCAGATGGACAAACCCTCCACGATATCGAGCGGATCAGTATCGAGGAGCGGCAAGACAACTGAGTGTGACCGGTATCCAAACCCAATCTGTGTACCCCGAACTCTGTCTTACGATCTATATACCGTGTACCCAGACCTGCCGGGGGCCATGCAAGTGACAAAGTCTCCTTCATGTCCTTGAAGCAGTCCAAACACATATAACAGCCCAAGACGCCACCCGCATGTCGTAGATCCGCCTGGGCGGGCCACCCATCCCACTCTTTTCTTCTCTGCGCCTCTGCGTGGCCTCCGCGCCCTCTGCGTTCACTCCCCCTCTTCGAGCCCTTCGCGATCTTCGCGTTCACCCCGACTTCCCCCCTCCCCTATCACCCACTTTGTGCGCAAACTTCAAGCGCATCTCCCACCCTGTGCGCAGTATTCGTGCGCTACACCACTTCGCTCTTGTGCCGCCCACGCCGTGTGCGAACATACCCACATGCAGACATCAAACCGATTCGCCGAGTACGACTTCAACACCGCCTTCAAACCCTCCTCCCCCGCACCTGCGGGGGAGGTGTCACGCGCAAGCGTGACGGAGGGGGCCGCTCAAGGACCGAGCGCCTCAGGCCGCATCTCTTCCCCCAATCCCCCCTCCGCGTCCTCCGCGCCCTCTGCCACCTCTGCGTACCAATCCCCTCCCCTCCCCAACGATCTCACTAACGACCTCCTCGACGACCTCTTCAACCCCTCCATCTCCACCCTCGACCTCTGCAAGCTCCACCATCTCACCCTCGACGCGCTCGCCGACCTGCTCGAATCCGACACCTTCAAAGCCGCCCAATCCTGCATGCACCGCATCAACACAGCCCGCACCAACTTCGTCAAACCCGACGCCGAATCCCTCGCCCTCGTCCGCACCCACGATATCCTCAAAGACAAACCCGAAACCCCCGCCCACGCCGAAACCCAACGCAAAGCCAGCGCTTCGTTCCTCCCCCATCTGTCGCAGATCCGCCAACGGCGGGACGGGGGAGGTGACGACGAAGTCGGCGGAGTGGGTCTCCCCCAAACCCTTCCCCCTCCAAAGCAAAAAACGCCCCGGGCCCAAAGCCCGAGGCGTGCAAAGTCACAAACGAATCCGACACACTCAGAACAACACACGCACACCCAGCGCCAAGCCCCAGTCAAGCTCGCCCCGATGCTCGATGTCATCGATCACCGGCACAATCGGCGACAACTCCACCGCGAACCGACGCGCCTCGTACAAGAGCCCGGGCGCGACACGCCACGCGACATCACCGTTCGTCTCGTAGTCAACGAACGATTCCACCGTGACATACCACGACCCCTCCGTCTCGCTTGTATATTCGCTCGGCGAAAGCCGATACAGATACGAACTCTCAAGCGTGAGTAGATCAGCGCTGCCCGTCCCGGCGCTGATCGGGTTGGCAAGCCCGTCGGTGCTGACCCTGTAGGTCAGCGATGCGTTGAGCCCGTGCCGGTCGGCTACTTTGGTAAAGATCAGCCCGACCACCGGGTCCCACCCGCCGGTGCTCAGCCCATCGGTGCCCGTGGGCATCCGAACGCCGGCGACCAGCGCCAGCCGATTGGTATCAATCGGCCCGGGGTCCTGCTGCCAGAACCGCCATTTGAGCGCCAAGGTTGTATCGCCCAGCCCGTCCTGATCGTCCAGCCCGTTCTCCCGATTGCGCACAACCGTAGGCACATTGAGCGTCAGCGCCATGTCCTTGCGCAAGCCGTAGGTCAGCCGCGTATCGAGCGTGAACTGATCGATCTGCTCGCCGCTCAGCTCATATCGCTCAAAGCGCAGCTGCTCACGCCAGGTGATTCGCTCCTTGGCCGGTTGCGTCGCCGCCAACGACAAGGCCGATTCCTGGGCAAAACCGAGCGAAGAGCACAAAGCGAACACGCTCACGATGCATGCGTTTCTCAGTTGCATGCCGCGCCTCATTTCTCAAACGCGATCGAACGGAAGGTAAACCCGCCGTCGTCGATCGCCGAACGAAGCTCGGCCTCGCTCACCGCGATGCTCGGGTTCAGATCAACATGCACCGTGCCCGTCGAGAGATCAACCTTCGACTCGGTCACCGCGTCGATGTTGCGCATCAAGACCGTGATGCTTTCGGCACACATCGGGCACCCGAGCCCATCGACTCGCAGCGTCGCGCCCTTGGCATATACGGCATCGGTGCTGGTCATCGCGGAGCTGGTGTTCGCGTCCGGCGCATCGCTGCGGGTCTGGGTTGAGCCGCAGCCAACAAGCAGCAGCGGGACGATGGTGATCGAAAGCACGGAAAAACGATTGAATGACATAGCAAACTCCTTGCGCATCAGAAGCGCAGAAAATAGAATGGGAATGGGAAGCGAAACAACAGGGGTCGGGCGCGCAGCGCGCGCCGGACCGGTGTTTCAGTTCAACCAATGCCCCAGACGCGCGAGGAATCGCATGGTGTTGGTGTGTCCCGCGACATCGTCGTTCACGCCCGAAGACGCTGCCGATTCGGCGGCCATTGTCGGCACGAATCGGACCGATTCATGCTCGGTCGCGGGCAGGGTGATATCTCGGCTGATCGTCGTCGTCGGCTCGTGGGGTGCATCGGGCAGCCGATCATCATTCTCGGCTTCCCCACACCCACACCCGCATCCGACCAGTGCCTGCGTCGTATCAGCAGGCACGCACAGCGGGCAGCACGAATCAGCCATGCCCCCCGCAGGGCCCATGGCGACAGGCATCGCCGCGAGCATGGTGGCCGCGTGCGAGCTGATGAGCAGGATGGCGAGCATCAGGCGCGAGAGCATCACACAAGCATACATCGGCCGGGGCCGCGATTTATTCCAAAGTTTGGCTTTCTCGCACGAAACGCAGCGCATTTCGGAGCGCGGCGCGTTCAAATCGGGCCGCGTGCACCTGCGTGGTCTCCAATACCCCGGCCAACGCCGCGCGGGTGATCGGTCGATGTTCGCCCATGCCAAACCGCAGCATCAGCGCGATCCGGTCCCGCTCGTCGAGGCGCTCAAGCACACCGGCGATGCGCCAGTCAGGATCGAGCCATTGCTGCCACGGCGCGACGCGCCGGGTCCAATCGTCGATCTGGTAGCCCTGCGCGATGCGCCGCGTCGCCTTGCCTGTCGCGGTCGGCTGCGCGATATCGGGCTGCGCCGCCGCGAACCGATTCACCGCCAGCCCGATCGGCGCGGCGATCCGCCCGCCGTGCCGCGGATCAAACCGATCGATCGCGCCGCTGGCAGCACTGATCCCGCCCAGCACCAGATGCGCCGCCCGCGCGGGCATGAGCGTGTCGATCGGCCCGCCCAGCCGCGACTCGATGCTCGAGAGCACGAGCGTCATCTGGGATTGGAGCAGCGCCACCTTGAGCATGGTGATCAGCCGCAGGTCTGTTTCGACGGCATCGATCGCGCTGCCGCTGGGCGCGCGTTCGTTGAGCTGGTCGATGCGTTGCCCGCATCGGTGCATGAGTTCGTACACTGCCCGTGCGCGAACCTGCTCCTCATACGCAACACTGGGCGGGCGCACCCGCATCGACTCGATCAGCAGTCCCAGATCACGATGCGCGATGACACGCTCGATCTGCTGCAGCGGCTGGGATTGCAGCAGCGATCCCAGCTGCGGCTGGTCGGCGGTCGCCGTCGGCAGGCCCAGGTCTCGCAGCAGCCGCAACCGCGCGAGGCGAGCCGCTCGGCCGATCGCGCTCACGCGCCGGTCGCTTCGCCGCGCGATCTCTCTGGGCTCGATGCCGCGCATGGTGGCGCGGATCGCCAGCAGCCCCTCGCGTTGGCCGGCAGGCCCCGGCTCATCAAAGATCGCGGGCTTGCGCGCGGCATCGATTCGCAAGAGCGCCTTGCGGACCCCCTCGTGGCTATGCCCGGTGCGCTGGGCGATGCGCGCGGCGCACTGCGAGCACGACCACCCCAGCGAGCGGTGATAGCGCTGTGCCCAGCGCCGGAAGCGGGCCAGCTCGTGCTCGCCGATGCGCTGGAACTGCGCTGCGCGTCCCAGGCGATGCTCGTTCATGGTTTGGAACCAGTCAACGCTGGGTTTGAGGAACACCACCCGGCGTCGGCCCGAGCCCAGGTCGATCCGACGCGCGATCAGGCCCAGGCGCCGGTAGCGCTCGATCGACTTGCGGCTCACGCCCCAGCGCTGGGCGAGTGAGTCAATGGTCTCGTGGTCGGCGGGGATGTCGATGGGCGTGAGTCCGGCGGCTTCGGAGATCGACTCGGCGAGGGCGGAAAGATCGCCGCGCAGGGCTTCGCCGGGGATCAGGTCTGGCTCGCTGATGTCGGGTCGATAGCCGGTGACGCGGAAGACGACCCAGTCTTGGGGGTAGAGCTGCTCGGGGTCGATCTGCGGCGCCAGCTCGTCGATCCGTGCGAGGTGGCGGATGAGTGTCGGTTTGGACGCGTAGCCAAGCTCGCGGGCGAGCTGGGCGATGCTGGGGGTCCGGGCTTTGCTGACGGCGGGCACGGATGGAGTTTATGCCTCCAGGCCGGAACTAGTTTGCATGGAGGTGGTATCGGACTTCGTGAACAGTCTGTATTGCGCGAGCTAGGTGGGTTCCCCAATGGGAGTCGAATCCGAAACGCCACTCCCATGATGCCTCGATCCTTGATTCATTGGTATTGATCGCCCAACAGTTCAATCCATTTTTCAAATCGCGATAGATGTCCGCAAGGTCATCCCAGAGCATGGAGGCGCGGATAGCACAGTAGTTGTCATCGAGCTTCGCAGTATTCCAAGCATGTTCATGCCATTTTATAAGTTGGTTTGTTTCTTCGTTGGTGATCTGTGCAATTTGCTCGGTAATGAGTTTCCATTGTTTGTGACCCAATCGGGCTGATCCGAGTAGATCCATCTTGGACTCATTGACTTCTGCAATGACAGGCAGAATGGACATGTGAAGTCTTGCAAGGAGTCGTTCGAGATCTGTATAGAACTTCTGCGGCCTGCCGTCGCGCAACGATTCGATGAAGCCGCAGTAATCGGTCGCAACGAGTGCGAACTCGTCGAGCGACGGTTGGTTGAAATGGCTTTGTGTCATGGAGTGGTGAGCTCGTTCATGTTGATCTCGAACCAGCGTGGTTCGGCGGCATCGACAAGCTTGTGGGCGCGGAGTTTGTCGAAGAAGAGTGCGACGGCCTGGCGGGCGCGGTCGTCGGGGTTGAACTTGAGCAGCTCGCCGATGTAGGTGCGGGCGAGGTCGGCGGGCCAGTGGTGGGCCTTGGCTTCCTTGGTCACGAGCCAATCGAGGCGCTGGTCGTTGCGCAGGCGCACGCGCTGGAGCATGGCGGCGGCCTCGGCGACCATCGGGGTGTCGAGATCGGATTGGCGGCACATCCAGCAGGCGTAGACGAAGGGCAGCCCGGTGAGGGTGTGCCACGCCTCGCCCAGGTCGATCTGGTGGGGGTAGCGGACGGCGGGCGGGGAGTCGACGACGACCTTGTCGCCGATGAGCAGCAGGGTCTGGGGCCAGGCCTCCTCGGGTGTGGCATGGGTGGCGGCCGAGTCGTGCTCGCCCATGCGTTCGCGGGCATCGAAGGGGATGAACCGGGCGGTGACGCCGTGGAGTTCGCGGAGGAGGATGTCGGCGAGCATGACCGAGGTGTGGCTGTCGGTGTCGGCGTGGACGCGGGTGATCTGGTCGAGCGGGACGCTGGAGAAGAGGCGGACGGTGAGGGTCGGGCCGTCGCATCCGATCATGCCGGCGGGGATGAGGGCGAGGTTGTTTTCGGGTCGTGCGGCATCGACGATGGAGGCCAGGCCGATATCGGCGCGGTCTTCGATAAGCATGTCGGCGATTTTGGAGGGGACGGCTTTGGTGAGGGTGCAGCCCTGCCATGTCTCGAGCCCGTGGGTGAGTGTCACGGTATTGAGGAACTGGACGGCGGCGATGCGTGTTGGGCGATCGGTAGGGCTATTTTGGGTGCTGGGGGGGGTTTGGCTCATGGCATGCTCGGCGGGGGCGGGAGAGGGAAGAATCACGGAATTCGCTGGGTCAACCGATACATTGACTGGCACGGGTGATGATTGTCCGTACATTGAAGGCAGACCGGGGCATGATTGCCGCTGGAAAAAGGCGTGAAGATCGCATGAAAGATGGCGATCACTCTCTCTGAACCGGGTTCTTGTAACCCAAACGCCTTTTTCTTGGCGTTGCGTCGGATACATAGTGTGGGCGGAGCTTCTCCACCACTGGCTCGGACCAGGTGGGTCCAAAGGACAATAGACGGTTCTGAGTTGCACCTCAGGACTGACCGAGCCAGTACGAGTTACCTACCCACCCGGCGTCGGGTTGCGCTACAGCCCGGCGTCGATTTTTTTTGCGCACTCTTTTTTGGCTGCTCTTTTTCGCTCGTTTGGACTCGTGCTCGGGCCGCTTTCCCCGATAATGGGTTTGTGACTCGTCATGGCATCATCTTGGTCGGCGGCGGTGGGCACGCGAAAGTGGTCTTCGACGCGCTTCGCGCGGCGGATGCCGCGGTTCTGGGCTTTGTTGATGATCGGCGGGATTGCCCTTTGTCGGGGCAGCTTGAACACCTGGGTCCGATCGAGTCGCTTGGCGATGGCGCTGAGGTGATCATCGCGATCGGTGATGTTGCGACGCGCCGCGGTGTGCTTGTTCGAATGCTGGAGCGGCTGGGCGGGGTGCGTGTGACTGGGCCGGTGATTCATCCGAGCGCGGTGGTGTCGCCGAGCGCGGCGCTGGGCGAGGGTGTGCTGATCGGTCCGGGTGTGATTGTGAATGCCGATGCGCGGATCGAGTCGCACGCGATTGTGAACAGCGGCGCGATTGTGGAGCACGACTGCCGCGTGGGCGAGAACGCGCATGTGGCGCCGGGGTGCGTGCTTGGTGGTGGGGTTGTTGTGGGCGAGGACACGCTGGTGGGGTTGGGCGCGCGGGTGCTGCCGGGGGTTGTGATTGGGCGTGGGTGTGTTGTTGGTGCGGGCGCGGTGGTGGTTGGTGGTGTTGGGGATGGGGAGACGGTGGTGGGTGTGCCGGGGAAGGTGAGGGGGAAGCCACTGGGGACTGGCCACTAGCCATTGGGGGAAGAGAAAGAGGAAGAGGGGAGGCCCCCTCCGTCTCGCGAAGACGCGAGCCACCTCCCCCACGTGGTGGGGAAGGCACAAGAGCACCACTGTGCTGGGGACGGCGGGTGGTGGCACCCGGAGGGAGGGAAGAAGAAGACCCCATCCGTCTTGGGCTGCGCCGAATCCACCTTCCCCGTCCGCCAGAGGCGGATCTGCGACCGTCGGGGAAGGCAGAAGAGGCACCTTCGTCTCGCGTTGCTCGGCACCTCCCCTGGAAGACCGGGGGAGGATGGGGTGTGGTTGGATGATTGGCCGCAGTGCGGTGGGGACGGCGTGTGGTGGCCGTTGGTTTATGGGGTTGTCGGTGGTGCGGGGGGTGTAGTTGGCGGGGTGTGTGGTCATTGGTCGATCAGTTGGGTGATGCTTTGAATAATCCCTGATGAAGGAGCGATGTCATGCTGCGCGATATGAAGTGGATGGGTGTGCTTGTGTTGGGTTTGGGTGGGAGTGCCCTGGCGCAGGTGCGGGTGGAGAGTGCGTTGTGCCGGGCGTCGGTGGTGGGTGAGATTGAGATGGGTCATCGTGTTGATGACCTGCTTGCGGACGGTGCGGTGATGTATGCGTTGAGCGGGGATCTCCTCAGCGTGTATAGCTTGGGTGATCCGACCGGGCCGGTGCTGGTGCGTGCGTATGCGCTGGATGATTTTGCGGTCCGGCTCTGGCTGCACGATGGGCGGTTGTATGTTGTTGGTCGATCCGTGATTCGTGTCTTTGATGCGCAGGATGCGGCGAATCTGATTGAGCTGAACGCGTTGGACTTTGGGTACACGGACGCGAGCTCGTATCGGTTTGTGGGCCACCGGGTGTTTCTTGCGGGCGATTTCCTCGGGCTGTTGTCGTTCGATTTTACGGATGTGATGAACCCGGTGCGTTCGGAGGTCGCGGCGCAGAACCCCGGTACCGGGCCGTCTGTGTTGGAGCTTGTGGGTTCACGGCTTCTGTATGGCGTGTCTTTTGATAATCAGCTCTACGACATACATGATTCCTCATCGATCGATCTGATCGATGACTTTGGTCTCTTTATTGGCCAGCGGCAGACTGCGTCTGACGGTTCCAATCTGTACAAAGCTGGTGTTGACGAGCAGACGCTCGAGTCGGGTCTGCTGATTTATGATGTCGCCGATCCGCTTGATCCGGTGCTTATGTCTTCGTTGCCGATTGATGCTGATTCGGTCGAGTACCTTGCGCGCGAGGAGCTTGTGCTGCTGAAGCGCAGTCATGCTGTCGAGGTGATTGATGTTGCTGATCCGCTCGAACCGGTCTGGATTGGTTCGTACGGGACGGATGCGTTCAGGTATGATGCGAGCGCCGTCTCTGGCGGGTATCTGTATGTCACGCCGCGTGACAGGTTGCAGGTGATCGATACCAGCCTGCTCGGTGTGAGCTTTGTCTCGGGTGTTGAGACGCCGGGTCTTCCTGTTGAGGTGGAGGTCGTGGGCGATTACGCGTACGTGCTGGATATGTTCCAGAGCGGGCAGGGTTGGAGCGGGCTGAACACATTCGACATCTCTGTGCCAGGATCGCCGGTGCTGCTGGATAATGAGCTGGTGACCGGGTTCTCGAAGAGCTTCGATGTGCGCTGGCCGCTGGTGTACGTTGCGAGCCGTTTTACCGGCTTGGCGATCCTCGATGTTTCGGACCCGGGTGATATCAGGACGCGGAGCGCGATCAACCTTGCTGATCAGTACAACGGCGAAACGATTGATGTACGCGTGAGCGGGGGGTACGCGTATGTCGCGAACACGCACCGGCTGGTGGTGCTCGATGTCGCTGATCCGGATGCGCCGATGATTGTGGAAGAGCTGATGGTCGCCGCGGAGTGTGTCCATGTTGCGGGCGGGTACCTCTTTGTGACCACAGGGGACGATGAGCTTTTGATGTATGGGTTGGACGATGCGGGGGCGCTCACGCTGATCGATGCGATCGATGTTGATGGCATGTCACTGGGCGCGAACGACACGTCCCCGCGCGATATGTCGCTTGTTGGGGATCGTTTGTACATCCCCAGCGGCTTCTCGGGGGTGGTCGAGTTCGCGGTCGATGGGCAGGCCGGCTTGGCGTTTGTGCGCGACCATGAAGTTGGTGGGAGAACAGGGGTGCTCCGCGTAGAGGATGGGGTTGTGTACACCAGCGAGAGCGGCGTTGGGCAGGTCTATGAGATCGGGGCCGGCGGGGACTTTGTGTACCGGGGCTCGTTCTCTGTGCCGAACTACCTCGGTGATATCGCGGTACGGGACGGGATGGGCTTTGTGACCGGTGCTGTTCCTGGTGGTCGCGCGAGCGGGCTGGGCGTGGTGGACCTGCGCACGGGTTGCGGCGATTGCCCGGCCGACCTCAACGGCGACGGCGTGCTCAACTACTTCGACGCGGCGGCGCTGATGGCGGCGTTGGGGGCGGGGGATGCGAGCGCGGATCTGAACGGGGACGGCTCGATCGACTTTCTTGATGTGTCGGTGTTTCTGGATGCGTATGGGGACGGGTGCGGGTGAGTCAGAGTGAATAAGAACCTGCTTTGCTGTTCGGGTCAAAGCAGGCCACCGGGAGGGGACCACCTCCGCCAAGTGGGGACGCGTGCCACCATTCCCACGGTGTAAGGGAGGGACAAGAGCACCACTGCGCCGGGGACGGGGAGTACGGGTGCCCGGAGTGCGTCAATTGTCGTCAGCGGTGGTGCGGGCTTGTTCGCGCATGGAATGGGCGCGGGTGAGCAGGTCTTCGCGGGCGGCATCGGGGTCTTGTGATTCGGGGGTGGGGGTGAGGTCGAAGTGCCACTGGATGGTGTTGTTGATGTCGGCGGGCGCGGCGGTGGCGATGAGGTCGAGGCCGGGGTATTCGTAGAGGGGTGCTTTGGCTTGGCGGAGCTGGTGGATGTGTTCGTAGCCGGGCTTGATGAGCTGGATGTCATAGCCGCCGTAGAAGGTGAAGCGGGTTTCGACGGGGGTGACGCCGACTTCCTGGTCGTTGATGAGCACGCGTGCGCCGGGTGGTGTGGAGGTGACGCGGATTTGCCGCTGGACGCAGGCGGGGAGGAGGAGGAGGAAGAGGGGCAATAGGCAATAGGCAATGGGCAATAGGGGGGGGCGAGGGAGGCGTGTGGTTCCACCGCACTGCGCCGCGGGGCGGCGAGTACGGGCACCCAGAAGTGGCGCGATTGCGGTTGCTTTACGCATCTGCGGGCTCCTCGTTGTGTTCTTCGAGGTGTCGGTGCTGGTGGCGATGGAGGGTTTCGGCGGGTTCGTCGAACTCGTCGCCTCGGAACATGGAGCCGAGGTATGCGTCGCGTACTTTTTCGGAGTTGATGAGCTGCTTGGGCGTGCCCTCGGCGAGGACGCGGCCGCTGGTCATGATGTAGGCGCGATCGCAGACGCGGAGTGTCTGCTGGACATTGTGGTCGGTGATGAGGATGGAGATGCCGCGCTGTGTGAGTCGGCGGATTTCGTCCTGCAGGTCTTCGACGGCGATGGGGTCGACGCCTGAGAATGGTTCGTCGAGGAGGATGAGCTTTGGGTTGGTGACCAGTGCGCGGGCGATCTCGAGCTTGCGGCGTTCGCCGCCTGAGCAGGTGCGGGCGAGGTCGTTGGCTTTGTGTGAGAGTGCGAACTGTTCGAGGAGCTCGGCGGCTCGCTGCTTTCGCTGGCGTCGGTTGAGCTTGAGGGTTTCGAGGATGGCGAGGAGGTTCTGCTCGCAGGTGAGGCGTTGGAAGACGGATGGTTCCTGGGAGAGGTAGCCCATGCCGAGCTGGGCGTGTCGGTACATGGGGAGGCCGGTGACCTCGGTGTTGTTGAAGATGACGCGTCCGGCGTCGCGGTCGATCATGCCGATGGTCATGCGGAATGTTGTGGTTTTTCCGGCGCCGTTTCGTCCGAGGAGGCCGACGATCTCGGCGTGTTCTACTTCGAGGGATACGCCGTCGACGACGGTGCGGTCGTTGTAGGTCTTCTTGAGGTCTATTGCTTCGAGGAGTGCCACGGGGGATGGTAGGGGGCGTTGTGGCGGCGGGCTGGATTTGGATTAACGGCGTCGGCGGGTGGCGGCGAGCCCCAGCGGTGTGAGGATGGCGAGGGTTGCGGGTGCTGGGACGACGCGGAGGGTGAAGCTGGTGGTGTAGTTCCAGCGGCCGGGGAGGTCGGCGGATTCGGCGTTGATGCCGGAGGATTCGTTGATGATGTAGTCGCCGGCGTCGAAGGTGAGGCGCAGGGTTCCCTCGGCGTTTCGGTTTTCGGCGAGTTGGTAGAGCGAGTTGCCAGCGGAGTTGGCGATGGTGAGGTTGAAGCTGTCGAGGGCCTGGCTGTTGTCGATGGCGGTGTAGAGCAGCTCAAAGGTAGTTCGGGTGGTCAGCGAGAACATGAAGCTGTTGTTGATGGAGCTACCGGCGAACTGGGAAGTTGGCGAGCCGGCGACGGAGTGAAGCGAGAAGGTGGAAGTGCTCTTGATGAGCCCGTCGCGGGTGAGCGATTCGTGCTCGACCTTGGCGGTGGTTGTCCCGAAGTCGTTGCGTTCGGAGATGAAGGCGGTGTGGGCGTAGTAGCCAATGCCGGTGTGGGTGTCGAGCATGCTCTGGTTGGCGACGGCGGCACCCAGTTGGTGCGTGGCGTCGGTCCAAGCGAGACCGCCATGGGCGGGTAGCGTGAGGAGTGCGAGCATGGGGAGGACGGTTTGGGTGGCGATGTTGGTACGCATAGAGCGGGAAGGTATTGCATCCTGGCAGGAATGCAATGAATCCGCAACGGATCTTTGAAAATCATGAAGATCATGATTCCGCGCCCCCTTGTTCGGTGTGGGTGTCTCACATACCGCGACTTCTAGACGAATCGGAAGGTCATGGGGTAGCGGTAGAACTCGCCTCGGTTGGCGGCTTGGGCGGCTTGGATCATGCCGATGAGGGCGAGGACATAGAGGGGGATGTAGAGGAAGAAGCCGGCGCTGCAGGTGATGATGCCGATGGGGATGAGGATGATGGAGATGATCACGAGGGAGATCTGGAAGTTGACGGCTTCGCGGCCGTGGTCGTCGAGGAAGGGTGATTGGTCTTTTTTGACCTGCCACATGATGATGGGGGCGATGATGGCGAGGAGCGAGAGGACGATATGCCCGAGCAGGGTGAGGTGCATGAGCAGGGCGTAGGTGCGTTCGTCGTCGGTGGCGTCGGGGTCGTAGGCCCGGCCGCGCTCGTTGACGGGGGGTGTGCGATAGTGTTGCTGGTGTGTGGTTGCGTCGGCCATGCCGGATTATCCCGTGGCGGGACCATCCCCGCAAGGGGTGATTGGGAGAAGCCGGGGCTCGATTTCACCGTCTGCGGCGGGTCATGAGCAGGCACCCGGTGATCGTGGCGAGGGCGGTGGGCGGTGCGGGGACGATTGTCCATGTGGCGTCGTAGCGGGCGGTGCCGTCGATTTGGCCCGGGCTGTTGAGTTTTCCGCCGCTCTGGGCTTGGAAGGTGAGGGTGTACTGACCGGCGCTGAGCGTGAACTGCTGTTGGATATCGATGATGTTGTCGATGTTTCGGAACTGGTAGAGGGTGTCGCCGCCGGCGATGGGGGCACTGGTGAGGCGGATGAATGATTCGCCCACGCCGGACGCTCTGAGATTGGCATCGAGCGAGAAAGTGGTGGTTTGGCTGAGGTCGAAGCTGATGGAGTGGATGCTTGCACCGAGGGCGGAGATGGAGGCGAGAGCATCGGCGGGGAGGATCCCGCCGGCGCTGGCGAAGCCGACGGCGTCGATGGTTGTTTCGTTGAGTGTGGAGTCCATCGTGGCGAAGCCCAGCGCGTTGCTCACGCCCTGTGCCGTTGCGTCTGACCAGGCGGCGAATGGTGTGTCGGGGCGTTGCTGGATGGTGTTGGATGTGGTCTGCCCGGCGAGGTCTGTTTGTGCGCCGAATCCGATGATGAGGCGTTGATCGGCGATATAGGTCATGGAGTCCGCGGCGGCGATGGGCGCAGCGATGGCGACGGCCGCGAGTGCGGCGGTGATGGTGTTCATGATTGGTTCTCCCTTTCTTTCGGTCGGCCCACGGTACGGCGCGGGCTCTGGGTTGTCATACGAAGAGCGCGGGGATGGTGATGCGTGTGTGTTGCAGGTGGAACGAGTTGGCGCAACGGGCGTTCAAGCGTGGTGAATTGAAGCACGGCGGTGGGTCTTCTTTTGTGGCTTTGGTTGTTGCACGGGCGAGGTTTGGATGAAAAAACACCCCGCGTGGCGGGGTGTAGGGGTATGCAGGGATTGACTCTGATTTCATGCGGCTTTGAAGCGGGCGACGAGTTCGCGGAGGGTTTCGGCGTTGCCTGAGAGCTGGGTTGCTGCCGCGGCTGCCTGGCCGGCGCCCTGGCTTGCTTCGTCTGCGGAAGCGGAGATGACTTCGATGGAGCGTGCGATCTCGGTGCTGGTCGCGGACTGTTCTTCGACGGCCGCGGCGATCGAGTCGATGCTCTGTGCGACGGAGTTTGAGCCGTTGACGATGCTTTCGAGCGAGCGTCCTGCTTGCTGGGCGAGTTCGACACCGCTGGCGACGCGCTTGCGGCTTGTGCCCATCATCTCGGTGGCTTCGGCGGTGGAGTGCTGGATCTCGGTGATGGACTGCGAGACTTCTTGCGTTGCCTGCTGTGTGCGTTCGGCGAGCTTGCGGACCTCGTCGGCGACGACGGCGAATCCTCGTCCGTGCTCTCCGGCGCGGGCGGCTTCGATCGCGGCGTTGAGCGCGAGCAGGTTGGTCTGGTCTGCGATGTCGTTGATGACGGTCAGGATCTCACCGATCTGGTCGGCCTTGGTGGAGAGGTTGCCGACCGCGGTTGATGTGACATCGACCTGCGAAGCGATCTGCTCCATCTCGGAGACGGTGCGTGAGACGATCTGGCCGCCCTCGCTGGCTTGCTGTCCGGCGCCGGTGGATTGGCGTGAGACATCGCTTGTGCGTCCAGAGACCTCGTTGATGGTGGCGCTGAGTTGCTCGACCGCGGCGGCGACCTGGGTGACTTGGCTGCGCTGCTGGTCGGTGGTGGAGGCCATCTGTTCGGAAGTTGCGGCGACCTCGGTGGCCGCTGCGGCGACATTGTTTGCGGTGTCCTGAACGCTGCAGATGATGCTTGAGATTTCGGCGATGAGTGTGTTGAAGCCCTTTGCCAGGTCTCCGATCTCATCGCGGGCCTTGCACGCGACGCGCTGGGTGAGATCGCCCGCGGCGATGACTTCGAAGCTTGCAATGAATGACTTGATCGGCTTGGTGACGCCTCGGCTCACAACCACGGCGAGCACTATTGAGATGCTGATTGCGATCGCTGCAGCGATCAGCGTTTGCGTGCGGCTTGAAGCAAGCTGCCCGTTGACACGGCTGCTCACTGTTTGGCTGTCTTCTTTGAGTGAATCAAGAATCTTTTTACCTGCCTCGGCGATTTTGGCACCTGCGACATCCAGGGTGTTGATGACCAGATCGTTGCGCTGCTTGATGAGCTTGTCGATCTGGTTGAAGGTCTGTGCATACTGCTTGAGGTCTTCATCTATAGCTGCAATTGTTTCCTGGCCTACGGCGGTATCGTCGATTTTGTGGAGCTGCGCGAGTGATTCTTGGGCCGCTGTTACGCTGTTGAGCACATGCTCGAGATCTTCATCGGAGCTGGTGCGAATGTATTTCAATGCTGCGATTCGCACATTGGTCAAGTAATCGCCGATTGTTGAAATCACGGCGAGCTTGCTCACATCATTCGCCTCAACCGCATTGCTGCGATACTTTGTCGTTATCTCCACAAGGTGGGGGCCAATGACATCAAGCCGGTTTGTGATCAGGCTATTGCGTTGGCCGATCACATCGGTCACTCTCGTGAATGTGGATTCATATGTCTTGAAGTTGGCTTCGATTTGGTTCACGAGTTCCACACGACTGGGGTTCTGGAAAGCGACCTTGCACTGGTTGAGGCCTTCCCTGAAAGAGTTGCTGTTGTCCTTAAAGTTGACGACAGCGATGTTGTCATTTGTAAGCAGGAAGTCCTTCACCGAAAGACGCATCATCAGCATGGACTCGATTGTTCCTGCTGCGGTATCGGTGTCGGCGGTCATCTCGGCGACATCCGTCATGCCCTGCTGGGCATTGTTTCCTGAGCGGATGGATACAAACACCATCATGATCAGGATGAAGAGGACAATGCCGAAGGCGGTGTAGAGCTTGGTTCCGATGGTGAATCGCATGTGACAATCCTTCAGGGCCGTTCCCACTCGGTGGGTTTATGTGCTGACTGCCTCTCCACGAAGGAGATATACGATCAGTAAATCGGCCCGAATCGGTATCAACATGACATGAACGCCACAGACTGTTATTAGTGAGCACGAGTTATTCGATTTTGAGGGTTTAGCCTCAACGCAGGTGATGTTGCGGGGGTTGGATACCCTATACAGGGTGACTCTTTGGGGTTGATTTCACATTGAAAAGGCTGGCCGGATTGCATGCATCAGCCAGCGATGCAACGACCGTCGGTGTGCGGAGATGGGCAGGTTGCATTATTGAGGATCAAACACCAGTTGATTGCCGTGGGTTATGGCTTGTGCGATGGTGTCGTGTCCCTCGTGGATGAGGAGCTGGGGATCGGGTAGCGGATACTGTGGTGCTGGTTGGGTTGGGGTTGCTCGATCCGGGTGGTGGTGCTGGCGGGCCAGTTGACGGTGAGCGTGGTGCTGATGGGCTTTCGTGGCGAGTCGGGGGTTCGGAGAAGGGGAGAGCTGCTCCTCACTGCTCGAGTGCCATGGCGTGGGGACGAGTGTATCGCGCAGCGGGGAGCATGGCCCTCGGGGACGAGGACCATGGCATCGTGAGATGGTTGATTAGTGCCCGAACAGGTTCTTCTCGGCGAACATGCCCTTTTCTTCGAAGTAGGTCAGCGCGTCGTCGACGGAGTCGAAGACCTTTGTCGCTGTTTCAGTGATGAAGGGGGAGGGGTTTTTGGAGGGTTTCCAGACGACATAGACCTCTTTGGCGTGTTCCCAGGCGTGCTGGAGTTCGCGTTCTACGCCGCTGGATAGGCCGGGGATGATCTTGCCGGATTCGGATTTGAGTTCGGGGACGAAGGAGACGATCATGTCGGCCTGGTCGATGAGCTTGAAGTCGCGCATGTAGATCTGGCCGTCGATGTCTCCGGCGATGTCGAGGACTTCGCGGGTGCGCATTTTGATTGGTTCTGCGCCTTTGTCGAGGCCTCCGAGCTGGATGGGCTTGTGGTCGAAGAAGTCTTTGCCTTCTTTGACGGCTTCGAGTGCGCGGTCGAGGAGGAGTTTTTCATCGACATCGCCGGGGTCGAAGCAGATGAAGTGTTCTGCGAGCTTGTTGCGGAAGGCGTCGATCTCTTCCATGACCTCGGGCATGTCGATGACATGGGACATGGGGAAGGAGGGGTAGACGCGGCGCATGTCGGGGCGGCACATGAGTTGGAAGAGGGTTTTGGAGGTCTGGGAGAAGCGGCCTCTCGAGACGATGTAGAACTTGGAGCCGGGGATTGCCTGGCTCATGAGTTCGGTAGCGAGTATTTCTTCTTCGCGCCAGACCATGCAGTCTTTGAGTGTGGCGTCGATGTCGTGCTCGGCGTGGAGGCGCTGGTGGACGACCTCGATGTTGTCGACGAGGCAGATGAAGAGGTCGGGGTTGAGCTTGGTGATCTGGTCGAAGTCGAAGGCGGAGAAGAGGCCGTGTCGCCAGCGGAAGGTGGCGTGTGTGTTGACGAGTGCGTGGTTGTGGTTGGGGGCGTCTGAGATGATGTCCTTGAAGGCGGCGCGTCGCAGGGAGGTGAGGCGGGAGATGGGGAGGTCGAGGATGCGTCCGCCTCGGATGTCGGGGGCCTCGTTGTACATCATGTTGCCGACATGGTACATCTCGATGGGGCTGCCTTGAGAGGCGGCGAAGTCAGCGACCTCGTTGAGGTATGACTTCTTGTCCATTCCGACTTGGCCTGTGACGATTGCGCGCATGGTGCTTCTCCGAAAGTGGGGGGAATGGTAGGCGCAAGTCGTGGGCAGATCGGGGTTTGGTGGGGCTTGGAACCTGCTCGTCCGGGCACGGGGGCGCTTTCACCGATCAGATTCGTCTGGCGGCTGGTCGAGGGGGGTGTCGGAGCCGGGGCCGTGGGCTCCGTGGCGGGGTTTGGCGCGGAGGGATGAGGCGCGGGTGATGGCGTCCTTGCCGAACTTGTCGGCGATGGCGTCGCTGATGCGGTCGACGGCTCTGGATTTGGAGTTGTCGGTTTGGTCGAAGAGGCCGGCCTCGGGCGGGGCGTCGGTGAGCTGTGTGACGGCGACGCCGATGAGGCGGACGGGTCGGAAGGTGCGGGCCCAGGTATCGAAGAGTTCTCGCGCATGATCGTGGATGGTGCGGGTTTCGTCGCTCTGTTGATCGAGTGTGATCGAGCGGGTGATGGTCTCGAAGTCACCGAAACGGATCTTGATGGACACGGTGCGGGCGAAGCGGTGGTGCTTGCGGAGGCGCGAGGCGACATCCTGGGCCTGGCGGGCGATGATGGCGCGGACTTCGTCGGGGTTGTCGAGGTCGATGGGGAAGGTGTGTTCGTGGGAGATGGATTTGGCCTCGCGGTCGATGCGGACGGGTCGGTCGTCGATGCCGCGGGCCAGGGCGTGGAGGTGCGCGCCTTGGCCGCCCATGCGGGCGCGGAGGGTCTCGAGGGGGATGTTGCGGAGGTCGCGGACGGTGCGGACGCCGAGGCGGTTGAGCGTGCGTTCGGCGCTGGGCCCGACGCCGGGGAGTTTGGTGATGGGGAGCGGGTCGAGGATGCGCTGGATGTTGTGTTGCTCGATGATGAAGAGGCCGTCGGGCTTGTCCATGTCGGATGCGAGCTTGGCGAGGAACTTGTTTGGCGCGACGCCGACGGAGCAGGTGAGGTCTGTTTCGTGTTTGACGAGGCGACGGATCTCGTGTGCGATGTCTGTTGGTGGGCCGAAGAGCTTGGTTGAGCCGGTGACATCGAGGAAGGCCTCGTCGATGGAGATGGGCTGGATGAGGGGGCTGAAGCGTTGGAGGATGTCGAAGACCTGCTTGGAGACGGCTTTGTAGTCGCTGTGGCGGCCTGACACGATGATGGCTTGGGGGCAGAGGCGTTTGGCGACGGCGGTGGGCTGCGCGGAGTGGCAGCCGAAGGCGCGTGCCTCGTATGAGGCGGCGGCGACGACGCCGCGTGGTCCGTCGCCGCCGACGAGCACGGGCTTGGCGCGGAGCTGCGGGTTGTCGCGCTGCTCGACGGAGGCGAAGAAGGCGTCCATGTCGATGTGGAGGATGGCGCGGTGTGAATCAGGTGAACCAGACATGAATATGAGTTTAGGTTTGATGCTCGACGCGGATTCCGGCGATGAATCGGGTGAATCCCGACGATGGGTGATGAGTGTTGCTTGATTTGGCGGGATCGTGACGCACAATCACGGTATGGTGTACCGATCTCTGATGTTGCGAGTGACTTTGGTTGTGCTGTCGTTTGGTCTGGTGGTGTCGTGCTCGACGCCCTCTGAGCGTGTTCCTGCGGAGCCGCAGGTGACGATCGAGCGGAATGAAGTTGACGAGCCGAAGGTGCCCGCGGATACACCTGTGAACGATATCGCAGCGCCTCGGGTGCAGGAGCCGGTGATGCCGCCGGGTGTGCAGCCGGGGCGTGACCCATCGTCGCGTCCTGATGACAGCGTTCGCTCGGGTGCGGGTGCGGCGACCCAGCCGCCATCAGGGACATCCCCGTCGGTGACGCCCGAGCCGGCTCCGCAGCGGGCCTTGGCCGATGCGCGCCAGGTGCAGGCGCAGGTGATGGACTTTGCTGACGAGATGACGCTGCGTCTTGCCGAGTCAATCGATTTGATTGAGAGTGGCTCACAGAGCATCGAGGCACGGACAGTTGCCCACCGGCTCAAGTACACGGTTGCGCACGGCGCGACGATCATCGCTGCGGCGCAGAACCCGCGGATCGCGCTGGTCGATATGTATGTGATGATCAAGATCCAGCGGGATCTGCTTGAGCGGAATATCAAGCCGCGGTACTTTGGGCCCGAGGGCGATCGGCTTGTAGAGCTGTTCAACACGAGCGAGCGTGAGATCCGTCGCCTCGCGGAGCGTGCCCTGACGGCGGAAAACCTGCAGGCGATCGACGAGATCATCGCCAAGTGGCTCGAGCAGAACCCGGAGCGCGTGTACGCGGGGTATGTGCGTCTGGCGGAGTTCTCAGCCGCGCGGCAGGTGACGGCGTTGCAGACCGGGCAGGGGCGGTCGGGTAGTGTCTTCGGTTTCCTGGCGATCGACCCGCTGGCGGGGCTAGACCCGACGACGCGCGAGATCGAGCAGGCGCGACTGCTGGCCGAGCGTGCGTTCTTCTATATGCAGCGCATGCCGATGCTCATCAGCTGGCAGGCGGAGCTGCTGGTGATGGATACGGTGAGCGAGCCCGAGTCGCGGCAGGTGTTCGAAAGCATGCGGTCGCTCACTGAGTCTGTTGAGCGGATCTCGCGCGAGGTGGAGCAGCTGCAGAACGATCTGCCCGGTATCATCGGCACCGAACGCCAATCAATTCTTGAGCACCTCGATGCCACGCTCAACGAGCAGCGTCAGCTGGCGATCGACCAGGCGCTCACGGGGATCAGCGATGAGCGCAAGGCGTTGATCGATCAGCTCTCAGCGCAGGAGGAGCAGCTGCGCCCGATGATCGCGGAGCTGCGCGGCACGGTGGATTCGGCGACGGCGCTGAGCGATTCGGTGCGATCGACGACCGAGCAGTTCGAGGAGCTTGCCAAGCTGCTCAACCTCGACGAGCCCAAGGACCCCGACGCCCCGCAGACCGATATAACAGATCTCACCGAAGCGCTGCGCGAGACGACTCGGGCGGCGAGCGAGCTGGTGAAGCTGAGCGAATCGATCAAGGGGACGACCGCGCCCGATGCGCTCGAAGAACGGCTGGTGATGATCGAGCAGCGCCTCATGAACGCGGAGCAGTCGGCGAACCGGATCATGGACCGGGCGTTCCGGCTGGCGATGACGCTGGTGATCGTGCTGGTCGTGGGGCTGCTTGTTGTGGTGGCGGTTGGGGCGTGGTTGCGGGGGCGTAAAGCCAAGCCCGCGGCGTGATCTGGGAACTGATCACAAAATCCCCAGCGAATCGCTCATGATGTGCCCAGCGCGGTTGCTGGTGGCGCTGGGGTCGAGCATGGCGTCGAGGTCGGCGGGGAGGATCATCTTGAAGCTGGCGCCCTTGCCGGGGGTGGACTCTAATCGGATGCGGCCCTTGTGCTCGTAGACGATGCGCTTGGTCACCGCGAGCCCCAGGCCTGTGCCCTTGAGGCCCTTGGTGGTGTTGAAGGGCTCGAAGATCCAGGCGAGTTTGTCCTGCTCGACGCCGGGGCCGTTGTCGATGACATTGATGGTGACGGCGGGGCGGAGCATGTTGCCGGGCTTGGCGGGGTCGGGGCGGCTCTCGTTGAATGACACGCGGACGGTGATGACCCCGGTGTCATTGGGGACGGCCTCGATGGCGTTGGCGAGCAGGTTCATCAGCGCCTGGTGAATCAGGCTCGGATCGATCATGATCGGGGGCATCTCGGGGTCGGCATCCACGATCAGGGCGATGTGCTTTTCTTGGCACGGGGTTTCGAGCAGCTGGGCGCACTCGTCGACGACCTTGCTGATGGGGGTGAGTTCGAGCTCAAGCTGGAGCTTGCGTCCGAAGGCGAGCATGTTCATGGTGAGGGCGGCGATGCGGTCGAGGTTGCGGCGGAGGATGCCCCAGCCGTTTTTGGCGATGGCCAGGTCGTTCTTGTGGAGCCCGATCTCGACGACATCGGCGCCGCCTCGGAGTCCTTGGAGGATGTTCTTGATCGAGTGCGAGAGCGAGGCGACGGTCTCGCCGATGGCGGCCATGCGCTCGGAGTTGACGCGCTTGAGGTGTTCCTCGGCGTTGGCCAGCGCCAGGCCGGTGTGCTGCCCGATGGCGTTGAGCAGCTGGAGCTGTTCTTTGACGAAGGCGTGGTTCTGGGTGGAGGAGTCGATGTAGATGGCGCCGAAGACATGATCGCCGAAGAGGATGGGCGAGCAGATGGCGCTGCGGATCTGGTACTGCTGGACGGAATCGCCCGAGACGAAGCGTGGGTCGGTCATGGCGTTGGTGGTGAGGACGCCCTCGCCCAGGGTGGCCATGCTCAGGATGGTGCGCGAGACATGGATGGTGGGGTTCTCGTCGGGCTTGGGCTGGTTGGCGTAGCGGACAACGCCGGGGACCATGGGCTCGTCGTCGCTGATGCCTTGGATCATGATGACGCCGCGTTCTGGGCGGAACTCGTTGAAGACCAGATCCATGACGGCTTCGAGCAGCTCGCGGTTGTTCATGATCCTGGCGGTGAGCGCGGTGAGGGTATAGATCACGCGGAGGTGATCGACGGCGGCGTCAACGGTATCGGGGTCCTCGGTGGCGTCGGACCCGATGTAGGAGTCGGCCTGCGTGACGATGCGTTCCTCGACCTCGGTCTCCATGTCCAGATCGTCGCTGATGAGCACGCTGGGGCGTTTGGTGAGGTTGACCGGGTCGCCGAACATGAAGACGGTGGCCCCGACACGGATCTCATCGCCGGGTTCGAGTCGGATGCGATCTTTGATGGCGACGCCGTTGACGATGGTGCCGTTCTGCGATTGCAGGTCGCGGAGATACCAGGTGTCGCCGTCGGGTGTGAGTTCGGCGTGTCGGCGCGAGACGGTGTTGTCACTCAGCGGCAGGGCCTCGGTTGACCGCCCGAGCAGCTGGGGCTGATCGGTTGGGAGCTGGAAGTTCTTACCCTTGTCGGGGCCTTCGATGACGGTGAGCGTAAGCATGGTCCGTCAATCGTACCGTGTTGAGGGGATTGAGGGGTGGTCCGATCCACATGCATCCTCCCCCGCACCATCGGGGGAGGTGCCGAGCGCAGCGAGGCGGAGGGGGTCTTGTGCTTCTTTGCCTCCCTGCGCCCCGCGGGGAGGGACAGGGATTTGGTTTTTGTGGGCGCGCCATGGAGAGAAGCAAAAAAGAAAAGAAGGTCCGGCGCTGCACACACAGATGCGCCGGACCCTGAGAGGGGGCTTGGTATTTTTTCGTTCCTGATCCTGGCGGGCGTCACGGATTCTGATCCGTGGTAAACGCTCACTCACGATCTTCGGGTCATGCTGTTTGTTGCCTTCGCATGCCCTTGAGTGTCATCATTGGACACTCACCTATTCATATACGACACATCTGTCTCCGGAGTTCACAAACTTAAAGTGGTAATCAACGATTGAGATATTCTCCCTATCTCATAATTGTGTATTGCTGTCATGGCTGTGGTCCACACTGTGTTGTTCCGGGTTCGTTGCCTGTGATTTCGCGATCGAGGGGGATCGGGTCAGGTCAGCTCGAAGAGCAGGATCTCGCTGTCTTGATCGAAGCGGAACTGCAGGGCTTGCTCTTGGGTGATTGCGAGCCCGTCGCCGGCTTTGAGCTTTTCGCCGAGGATCTGCAGCGAGCCGCGGATAACCTGCACCCACGCGTGCTGCGCGTGCTCGAGGATGTGGGTCAGTGCGTCGCCGGCTGAGAAAACGCCTGCGAACATCCACGCGTCCTGCTGGATTCTGAGCGACCCCGAATCGGCGTCGGGCGATGCGAGCAGGTGCAGTTTGCCCGTCTGCTTATGGATGGGGAACACGCGGGACTGGTGCCCGGGCTCGATGCCCGCATCCCGCGGTTCGATCCAGATCTGCAGCATGTGTGTCTTCTCATCGAGCGGGTTG
Organism: Phycisphaerales bacterium UBA1924; assembly: GCA_965283805.1. Taxonomy (GTDB): domain Bacteria; phylum Planctomycetota; class Phycisphaerae; order Phycisphaerales; family UBA1924; genus UBA1924. The sequence continues at coordinate 2,450,991 of CBDIPV010000001.1, forward strand.
AACTCGCTGTGACGGATGCCTGAGCCGGCGCTCATGTGCTGGATCATGCCCGGCACGATGTCTTCCTCATGCCCCAGCGAGTCGCGATGACGCACCGCACCCGACACCGGGTAGGAGATGATCTCCATGTCGCGGTGCCCGTGCTCGCCAAAGCCCATCCGCGGGCCGATGTAATCCTCGTTGATTACGCGCAGGGTTTGGAATCCCATCCAGTGGGGGTCTTGGTAGCGGCCGAAGCTGAAGCTGTGATAGGTATCGAGCCAGCCGTGGTCGAAATGCCCGCGCTGCTGGCTGGGACGGAGCTTGGTGGTCTGCTTGGCGGACTGCTTGTCGGTCTGCTTGGTCGTCATGGCGTTCTCCGTGTCGGGCGAGCACTTGGCCCACTCTTGTTTGTTATAACAAATAAATACCTCGCAGGCCAGTCGTATTCCAGCCCGGACGACAATTTATTTGTTGATACAAATATTTGGGTCCAAAGAGCGGCTTTTCACGCCAAAATCAGCGATTCAAAGACCCCTCAGCCCGACTCAGCACGGCGATGGCTTTGGTAGCTGCCGGGCTATCTGTGTTTGTGGAGTGGTTCGTCGGCCCGACCTAGAGCGGAACGCAGACTTCTGGTTGGCCGATCGCTGAGCCGTGACCATGACCGATTTGCAACCCAGTGATGTCCGCCCGATAGATACCCTGACCATGCATCCCCACCAGATCATCCTGCTGCTCATGACAGCCCTCCCCGCCAGCATGCTGCAGGCGACAGTCCCCGACCACGCATCGCATGAACCAGCGAACAAGCACGCCGCGCCAATCGATGCGGGCGAAATCGTCACCGAACTCGATAAGAGCATCTTCCACATCTTTCAGGCCAAGGACTCGGTCTATTGGTTCGGGAGTGACGGACAGGGTGTGTACCGCGATGACGGGAAACAACTCGTTCGGTTCACCACCGCGCATGGACTGAGCAGCAACAATGTCCGCGGCATTCAGGAGGATCGCTCGGGCAACATCTTTGTGTGCGATGCGCGGGGTGGGGTGAGCAGGTTTAATGGGCGAGCATTCATCAGATTGAACGCGCTGGACTCAGCCCAAAGCGAGTGGAAGCTGGGTCCCGATGACTTGTGGTTCCCCGGCGAGCAGGATTCGGGCGTGGTGTACCGCTGGGACGGCACCTCGCTGCACCGGCTTGCATTTCCAAAGACCGAGCCCGGCGAAGCCCACATCGCCGCGCACCCGCGATCGAAGTATCCCAACGCGAAATACAGCCCGTACGATGTCTACACCGTTTTCAAAGACAGCAAGGGTCACCTCTGGTTCGGCACGGCAGTTCTCGGCGCCTGCCGCTATGACGGAACATCCTTTACGTGGGTTGGTCACGGCGAGAACGGAAGCTTCGGCGTCCGCTCCATCGTCGAGGACCAAGGCGGCAAGTTCTGGCTCAGCAACACGCTGAGTCGATTTGCCGAGGAACCGAACGCCACAACTGAATCGGACACGCAGCGCTATCGCAAGGAGCCGGGGATCGCGACCGACACCGACCCGTACGCGGTTTTCATGTCAACCGTCAGAGACGAGCACGGCGTCCTGTGGATGGCCACACTCAGCAACGGTGTCTTCCGGTACGACGGGACCAAGTGGACCCGCTTCCCTGTCACGCAGAACGACGAACCCATCTGGGTCTATTCAATCTACCGAGACCGGCAGGATGCCCTGTGGCTCGGCACGCATGAGCACGGGGCCTTCAAGTTCAACGGAAAGATGTTCGAGAAGTTCAAGTTCTGACGAGGTCAACGCCCAGGCTTCTCCCCTGCCCAACGGGCCGCCACACGACCCACCCGCGCCCCGAACGCCTTCGCCGTCGCGTGATCCTCAGGAGGCGGCGTCTGCTCCACCGGCGCGTTGTCTGCCTGGGCCATCATCCCGATCGAGCTCGAAAGCCGATCGATGCCCGGCTCCCCCACGCCCACGCCCATCGACACCCAGATCATCCCGTGCTGACTCGCGAAGATGTGCATGGCCTGCAGCGCGCTCTGCTTGTCGCCGCTCAGGCCGCCGCCGACGGTAAAGCCGGCCGCCAGCTTGTCCATCCAGGCCCTCGAGTACCATCGTGCGCCGGTCTCATCCATAAACTGCTTGAACGCGGCTGACACGCCACCCATGTAAGTGGGCGAGCCGAGCACGATGGCATCCGCATCATCGAGCCGCTGCCAGCAGGGGTTTGGCGGTTCGCACGGCGTGCCCAGCTCATCGACGCTCATGATGCCCGCGTTGACACCCTCTACAGCACCGAGCCCTTTGAGCACCGAGAGGGCTATGGCGCGTGTGTGGCCTGCGCTGGTGTGGTACACGATCTCCACGCGCGCCGATTGGGGATCACTCATGACGGCCCCCGAGTTTGTGGCTCTTCATTTCTGGCCTTCTCGAGCAGGTCCGAGAGGGTCCGCAGCTCTTGGGCGCTGAGGTGCCCGAGCACTGAGCGACCCAGCGAGGGGATCTCGGGGTCGATGGTGCGCAGGAGTCTGAGCCCGTTGTCGGTGATGCGTACATACTTGACGCGCTTGTCGGTTTCACACACGCCCCGCTCCACCAGCTTGCGTGCTTCGAGGCGATCGACGAGCCGTGTCACATCGGGGACTCGGACGACCATCTGGCAGCCGATTTCTGAGGCGCGCACGCCGAGTGTTTCGCCGCGATCGCGATGGCCGCGGAGGATCCGGAGCAGGTTGTAGGCCGGGGAAGAGAGATTGAATCGCTTGAAGAAGGCGCGCTCAACGCCGTCGATCATCGCCGCGGTGCGCGCGATGTTGAGCATCGCCTCCTCTTCGTTGTTCACGAACGGCGACTTCTTATCGATCTGCTCACGCAACGATCCGGGCATGGCCAATCATAGGCCCGCAATCGAGTTATTTGTTGACACAAATAGATGAGTCACATCAAGCCGCCAGGCGACCCCGGCCCGTGATGTACTGCTCGATTAATCGGTACAGCGCCGCACGATCGATCGGCTTGGTGACATACTCATCGCACCCTGCGGCGATGCAGTCGTCGCGCGCTCCGTCGATCGCGTGGGCGGTCAACGCGAAGATCGGAAGATCAAAGCCCAGGTCTCGGATCTGACGCGTGGCGCTATAGCCATCAAGCACCGGCATCTGCATGTCCATCAAGATCAGCTTGAAACGGTCTGGGTCCGACAAGAAATGATCGACCGCCTGCTGCCCGTTCTCGGTCACCTCGATCTGATACCCCGCCTTGCGGATCATGTGGGTGATCAGGCGCTGGTTGTCGAGCCCGTCTTCGGCGAGCAGGATCACGCCCGTTGGCTGGTTGTCCGATCGGCCCTCGGGCATGGTTTCGACGCTGTGCTTGGGGGTCGCGTCCTCGAACGATTCAACCAGTCGGACATCCTGCTCGCAGTTGCGCGGGAGCAGCAGCGTGAAGACCGAGCCCACGCCAACGGTTGAGCCGACTTGTATATCGCCGCCCAGCAGGTGGGCGAGGTGCTGGCTGATGGTCAGCCCCAGCCCGGTTCCCTCGTGGGTGCGTGAAACAGAAGTATCGAGCTGCTCGAACGGATCAAAGAGGCCTTCGATCGCGTCGTTGGGAATGCCAACCCCGGAATCAATGACAGAGAACCGCAGCCGCTGGCCGTCGTCGCTGAGGACGATCTCGATCGAGCCATCCTGTGTGAACTTGACCGCGTTGCCCACGAGATTGAGCAGGATCTGACGCACACGGTACGCGTCGGTCAGGATCGTCTCGGGGAAGGGGGTTTCGAAGATAATCTTGAACTCGAGCCCCTTGCGCACCGCCCCCATGCGCATCGTTGTAAAGACTTCACGCACTGTTTCGACGATCGCGCAGGGCTCACGCTCGACCTCGAGCTTGCCCGACTCGATCTTTGAGAGATCCAGCACATCGTTGATGATCATCATCAGGTGCTTGCCGCTGCGCTGGATCGACTGCACCGCCTCGCTGTATTCCTCGTCTTGATGATGCAGGCTCATCAGGTCGCTGAGTACATCGGCGTACCCCAGGATGGCGGTCATCGGGGTGCGGATCTCGTGGCTCATGTTCGCGAGGAACTCGCTTTTGGCCTTGTTCGCGTTCGATGCCTGCAGCGCGAGCACCCGCTGGCGCTGCTCGCTCTGGCGGATCGAGCTGGTCATTCCATGCGCGAGATCCATCGCCTTGCGCCGGGTCCGCGTGAGTGACCAGGTGATGGTGGTGAGCATCAGCGTCAGCACGCCGCCAACGATCGTCACTACAACTGTTGAGCGGGATATGGCATACACCCCGGATTCGGATGCCGCGCTGACCCGCAGCACCAGATCAAGATCAAAGATACGGATCGGGAGGTTCGCGTACGCGACCGATTCTGCGTTGCCAGCTCCAGAGCTGTAGAGTTGCTGTTTCCCCGAGCCGTCCTTGGGCTCATAGATCACTTCGATATCGAGTTCGGGAAACTCATTCTGAATTTCGAGCTCGAACAGACGATCGAGTCCGATCGAAGTCGCAACCCAGCCGACCAGGGCTTCGCGTCGCTCTTCGCGTGTGCTGATCGCTGCTTGCTTGGCATAGATCGGCACACAGATCACAAACCCGTATTCAGACTCAATCTGTTGTTCAAGTCTGAAGGGTCGCGAAGCGCTGATCTCGCCGGTATCACGCGCATGTTCGTATACCTCTCGGTTGATGCTTCGGCTCGCCGTGTCGACGCCCCACACGCTTAGATTTCTCGACGCGGGCTCGTGATATCGGATCACATACAGATCGCGTCCATCGCGGGGCGAGTCGGCGTTGCCCATCTCACGGATCGTGAACCCGGGATCGCCGTGCAACCGCACTTGCTGCTCATACCGCGAAGCGTCGCCCTCGGCCACCCGCTCAACATACGCAAAGCCCCATACACCCTTGAAGTTGTTCTGGATGACCTTCTCATTGAAGAACCCCGACCATTCTTCCTGCGTTACCTCGTCGCTGGCTTCAAGCAACCCCCGTCCGAACTCGACGCCAACGCGATAATCCCGGACACGCTCCTGCATCGAATCCCGAATGATCAACGCCTGCTTTTGGAGCCAATCGACCCGGTGCTGATTCGCGTTGTGATGGACCAGCAGAATCGCGACCAGCAAGGTGGCCAGCGAGATCAACAGCACGACCATCACCAGAAGGTAGCCGTCGACCAAGCGGCTGATCATCGAGCCGCTTCTCGGTTCGTACTTCTCAAGTTGTTGATCGCTCGATCGGTTCATAGACCCCTCAGAACTTCAGCTCACCGGCAATCACCGCGCAGATTTCTTGCCCAGAACTCATCGACACGATGAGCCTGCGAGTCAACCCGCACGCACGCATGGGTGATATCTCTCATCAAAATGTGGGTCAAACCCCGAACCCCATAACCCGATTCCGGACGCAAATCAGCTCCCGATGCGCATCACGCTGGGGACCGCCCCAAACTGTGGTATGCTGGCGCGTCCGATAGCACACATACCCGAGGCACATCCATGCGCAACCACGCCCGAGTTCTGTTCGCCGTTTTCCTGCTCATCGCCGCCGCGTGCGTCCCCAATGCAAACGCCGCTGAACCAACGACCACCCTCATCCACTGCGGCCACCTCATCGCCGTGCCCGGCCAGCCCACCCAAACCCAGATGACCATCGTCGTCATCGACCAGCGCATCGACCGCGTGGTTGAGGGCTACGCCACCGCCGCCGACCTCAACCTCGACCCGGACACCGCCGCCATCGACCTCAAAGACCGCTGGGTCGTCCCCGGGCTCATCGACTGCCACACCCACCTCACCGGCGACAACCACAACGCCGCCGAGCGCATGCGACGACGGCTCACCGAGACCCAGGCCCACTCCGCGATCGACGGCGTCGCCAACGCACGCAAAACCATCATGGCCGGCTTCACCACCGTCCGCAATGTCGGATCGGGTGGCTCCGTTGGCATTGCCCTGCGCGACCGCATCAACCAGGGCGTGGTCCCCGGCCCGCGCATGTTCGTCTCCGGCCCATCCGTCTCCGTCACCGGCGGGCACGGCGACCCCACCAACGCCCTCTCGCCCGCGCTGCGACCCGACCTCGACACCCAACTCGCACCAGCCGACGGCCCAGCCGAAGCACGCAAGGCCGTCCGCGCCCGCGTGCGCGAGGGCGTGGACCTCATCAAGATCTCCGCGACCGGCGGCGTGCTCTCACCGACGGCCGCGGGCGTCGATCAGCAGTTCTTCGACGACGAACTCGAATCCATCGTCGAGGCCGCCCGCATGATGGGGCGCAAGGTCGCCGCCCACGCCCACGGCGCCGACGGCATCAATGCCGCCCTGCGGGCCGGTGTGCACTCCATCGAGCACGGGACTTATCTGAACGACGAGTCCATCGACCTCTTCCGCAAGACCGGCGCCTACCTCGTCCCCACCATCCACGCCGGCAAGTTCGTCGAGGAGAAAGCCAAGATCCCCGGCTACTTCCCCGAAGCCATCCGCGAGAAAGCCGCCGCCGTCGGCCCGCTCATCCAAGACTCGTTCGGGCGTGCCCACGCCGCTGGCGTCAACATCGCCTTCGGCACCGATGTCGGCGTGGGCGCCCACGGCACCAACGCCCTCGAGTTCGTCTACATGCACGAAGCCGGCATGAGCCCCGAGGACTGCCTCATCTCCGCCACTATCAATGCCGCCAAGCTCATCGGGGTTGATGATCAGATCGGGACGCTCGAAGCGGGCAAGTATGCCGACCTGATCGCCGTGCCGCTGGATCCGATGGAGAATGTTGAAGCATACCAGTTTGTCGACTTTGTCATGAAGGGCGGCGAGGTGTTCTTCCAAGTACCTAACTAACCCGATTCGCATCCGGCCGGATGCCCTCGACTCATTTACGCCCATTACAATTGAGCACCACAGGGTGCTGGCCCGTTACCCCCGCAACACGACAAACTGCTACTAGTTATACTTCGACAAAATATTCGGGTATAGAATCATCCACATAGGATTCGTCGCAATCTATATAAAAGTAAAATGAATTGTGCTCGAAATAAATACCTAAACCCACAAGAACTCCGGACCGACACTTTAACTCTGAAATATATTGCACTTTGTGGCCAACGCATTCTTTGAATAGAGATTCTGTGTCACACTGCTTTAGAATATATTTCCCATGCTTCTCAATAAATTGAACATTTTCATCCGTCATCTTGCCCTCAAACGGATCAACCCATGACCCAACCCTGATCGCAAGGCAGTCATACGGGGGCTCTGATGTCAGTCTTATGAGAATGTTGTCGAACTCAATAAATAAATCGCCGTTTTCTCCTACCTCTCCCTTGTACTCGTAGCACAATCGAGAAAAAGAGCGGGCTGTTAGACCTTCCATGTCAATTGGAGAAAAGCTGTGATCCATCTTTATGACTTTCATTCACCCATGCGGTCGGGTGCGATGCAGGTGTAGTCCCCGGCTCCTGCATATCCTTCAAAAGTCTACCACACCACGAAGAAGAAGCAAGAACATGCAGGAGACTTCGTCGACTGCATGCCACTCGATAAAAAACACCCCGCTCACGCAGGGTGTCGTCATATTTACATCAACCGATCAGCTCACGCCGTCACCGCCGCAACCCCCATCGCCCTCGCCATCGCCAGCCCCATCTCGCTCGGGTTCAGCGCGATCTCCGCACCCGCGGCCCGCAACGCATCAATCTTCGTGTCCGCCGTGCCCGTCGGCTTACCGCCCGCTCCCGACGAGATAATCGCGCCCGCGTGCCCCATCCGCTTGCCGGGAGGGGCCGTGCGGCCCGCGATGAACGCGGCCACGGGCTTGGTCACATGCTTGGCGATGTACTCGGCCGCAGCCTCTTCGTCCTCGCCGCCGATCTCGCCGATCATGAGGATGCCGTGCGTGTCGGGGTCTTCCTCGAACATTCGGATGCAGTCGATGTGGTTGATCCCGCGGACCGGGTCGCCGCCGATGCCCACGCAGGTCGACTGCGCGATCCCCAGCTGCGAGGTCTGCCAGACCGCCTCGTAGGTCAGCGTGCCCGAGCGCGACACAATGCCCACGGCCTTGCCCGTGCTCGCCTCGCTCACATGCGTGTGGATGTAGCCGGGCATGATGCCGATCTTGCAGCCGGCATTGGTGTAGTGCGACTCGGCCGTGTCATCGCCGGTCTTGGGGCCCGGCGTGATCACACCGGGGCAGTTGGGCCCGATCAGCGTGAAGAGTTCTTTGCTGTGCTGCGAATCCGCGCCGCGGGCGGCCGCGTTGCGGTCGTCCATGATGCGCCGCACCATGATCATGTCATTGACCGGCACGCCCTCGGTGATGCAGCAGATCAGCCGGATCCCCGCGTCCATGGCCTCGAGGATCGCGTCGCTGCAGAACGCCGGGGGCACAAAGATCATCGTCGCGTCGGCGCCCGTCGCGTCGACGGCATCGCGCACCGTGTTGAAGATCGGCAGCCCGTTGTCGTCCTTCTGACCGCCCTTGCCCGGGGTCACGCCGCCGACCATTTTGGTGCCGTAGTTGAAGCACCCCTTGGTGTGCAGCGCTCCGAAGCTGCCGGTGATGCCCTGACAGATGACTTTGGTGTCTTTGTTGACGAGAATGGCCATGCAAAAGCTCCCGGCTGCGAGGTGTGTGATCGTTGAAACCCATTGTAGCGCCGCGCTGCCCGGCAGGGTTCCTCCGCCGGGCCTGTGGCGCGGGTGGGTGGGGAGTGCCAAGCGGGCGCTTTCTTGATCTTGCCGTGGCGGGATCTGCTCAAGACCCGGCAGAGTCCCTATTGTTTGATCCGATGGCCAAGCGCGCTGCGAGCACCAAGTCGGCTTCAAGGACCCCAACCGCGGACGATCGGATCGTGGTGCTGGCGGGCAAGGAGTTGTTCTTGCGCAGTCAGTACACCGGGATGCTCCGCGGGGCGCTTGAGCAGGTGCACAGCGAGATCGACACCTTTCAGTTCGAGGGTGACTCGGTGGAGATCGCCAGCGTGCTTGATGAGTGCCGCTCTTTTGGGTTGATGAGCAGCCACAAGCTGGTGATCGTGGATGACGCGGATCAGTTTGTGAACGAGCACACGCGCCCGATGCTTGAGCGGTATGCCGCCGATCCGTGTGAGCAGGCGACGCTGTTGCTGCGGGCGGGGACCTGGCGGCCCGGGAATCTGGACAAGGCGATCAGTAAAGTCGGCCTGGTGCTCAAATGCGACCATGTCGACGCGGGTCTGGCGATCAAATGGACCCAGGCGCGTGCGCAGCGGGCGCATGGGTCTTCGATCGGGCCGCGCGAGGCGGCGATGCTCGTTGAGCGGCTCGGGGCGGACCTGGGCAAGATCGATGCGGAGCTGAGCAAGCTGGCGACGGCCGCGGGGTCGACCGATGGCCAGCCCAACGCGATCAGCGCGGGGCTGATCATGGAGATGGTGGCGCTGACCCGCGAAGAAGAGACCCCTTGGGTGATCCAGGAGCCGCTGCTCAGCGGCGACCCCGAGCACACGCTGCGTCAGCTGCACATCGTTCTGGAGAACACCGGCAAGGCGACGCATGTGCCCGTTTCGTACGCGTGCATCGATCTGGCGCGCAAGCTGGTGGGTGTGAGCGAGGGGATGGCGCAGGGGATCAACGCGAATACGGTGGCCAAGGAACTCAAGCTCTGGGGGCCGAGCCGCGACCCGATCATGCGTTTGGCGGGCCGGCTGGGCCCGAGCCGGGCGCGGGATCTGCTCGATGCGAGCATCCAGGCGGACATGAACATCAAGCGTTCGGCCGACCCAACGCGCACGCTGGAGATCCTGGCGCTGCGGTTCGCTGCCGCGGTCCGCTGAGGGCTTGGGCGTTGATCTGCCCTTGTTTCGGGCGAATTTTGGACAGATCGGCTTGGGCACGACGATATCGGTGATGCGTATAGATATCCCCGGGTTCGCGATGCAGGAGGCATCACTATGGGCAGGACGCTCACGAGCAATCGAACACACGCATCCCTTGGTTATCTGATCGTGTGCGCGGGCGGCGTCTGCGGCTTGATGCTGATTGGTGGCTGCGCGGGCTCAGGCGAGACCCGCGCGAGTAGCGACCCCTCCAAGCCGGTGAACACGAGTCTGTCGCAGCTTGACAAGTCGCCCGCGTTGGGGCTTCCTGATCAGAACGAGCTGATCGCTCCAAGCCGCGACGAGGCCGCGATCCGCTCGCAGATCGAAGAGTCGGCACGACAGCTGAGCGTGTACTTCACGAATCTGGAGATCGACGGCCCGGCAGCAGTTGGCAGCACGACGCCGCCGCCGGCTGCGACGAGCCCGGAGCGTGTTGCGGTTAAGCCCAAGGCGGCTGAGAAGAACGCGGCCACGGCGCAGCGCCGGGCCCAGCCCAACCCGGATGTTGTCGCCGGCGACGATGGCGATGTTCGCGTCTCGCTGATGGACCTGGCCGGCGGCTCGATCGAATCGGACCCAGAGATGGTCAATGGATCGCCGGTGGACAGCGATTCTGAGTCGCCCAGCGTGCAGGCAGCCGAGCCGATCGGTGTGGCGTCAACGCAGCCCGAGCCGGGGGTTCAGGGCCAAGCGGCGGCGCAGCCGAGCGATCCGCAGTTGCGTCGCGATGAGCTTGCCAAAGAACTGGCGGGGATTCTGGGCGAGCTGATCGAGTCTGGGCAGCACCCGGGCGCTTCGGCGCTGGCGTTGGCATCGCTTGAGACGCTGCTGCCCGATGATACGGGGGCGCTGGTTGCTGATGGTGTGTTGTCTGAGCCCGAGCGTGCGTCGATCGATGCGGTGCGTTCGCTGCTGGATTCGATGACGAGCGAAGGCGAGATCGCGTCGCCCGATGCGGTTTCCAACGCGCTCGAGACGATCAAGGCCGAGCTTGACGCGTGGGCGGGCTTGTCGATCCGTCACGCGGCGTTGTGCACGCGGGTCGATGGGTATGGGCGGTACGAGACCTTCCCGAGCTACCGGTTCATTGCCGGCCAGCCGCAAGAGGTGATCGTGTACACCGAGCTTGAGCGGTTCGCGCAGCAGATCACGATGGGCCCCGACGGCCAGCCCCGCTATGGGATCGAGCTGTCGCAGCGGCTTGAGCTGTATCATGCGGCGGACGATCTGAACACCTGGAACCGGGCCGCCGAGACCCTGCGTGATGAATCGCGTAATCGATTGCGGGACTACTACTTGACGAACCGGGTGTGGCTGCCGGGCAATCTTGGGGTCGGTCGCTATCACCTGAAGGTGGTGATGCGTGATCTGCTGGGCGACAAGCTCGCCGAGACGATCATCCCAATTGAGATCGTGGCGCGCTGAGCGTGAGGCGAGCGTCTGGTAGGTGTGGCGTGCTGGTTTGGTGTGGTGGGGAACAAAAAAGACAGCAGCTCTGGGACCTACCTCTCTCCACAAAAGAGCCCCAAAGCTGCCATCGCTGTGTCGGGTGAGACTACAGAATTCATATGAGTGATGCAACCCAAACGGCCCAGTGATCCGGCGAAATTTCGGTCAATTTGACGCTCGCCGGTGCGAGCGGCCCAGAGTGGCCAGTGGTGAGCATGGTGATGTCAAACTTTGTTAAACTGGGCAAACCTTGAGGGGTGAAACCGGCTCAAAGTTGGTGAACGCCTGTTCACTATGAATTGGCACGGAATGTGCATAAGTCGGCGACTCCGCTGGCAAGCGTCGATCGGGTATCGAATAGACTGGGTGTGATGAGCGTGAAAGAGCACAAACAGAATGCATCGAACGGGAATGGCGGGAGCGCCTATCCCGCGCCGGTGCGGGCGCTCATCGAGCAGTTTGCGCGGCTGCCGGGCATCGGGGTTCGCTCTGCTGAGCGATTGGCGTTTCATGTGCTCAAGAGCGACGAGCCCAGCGCGATGGCGCTGGCGCACGCGATCGCCGAGGTCAAGAAGAGTGTCCGTCACTGCGCGCAATGCTACAACCTGAGCGATTCGGATCTGTGCTCGATCTGCGCCGATGCTTCGCGGGATCGCACGCGGGTGCTGGTGGTTGAGCAACCCAAGGACCTGATCGCGCTGGAGCAGACGGGGATGTATCGCGGCCTGTACCATGTGTTGATGGGGCGGTTGTCGCCGCTCGATGGGGTGGGGCCAGAGGATCTGACGATCGGTTCGCTGATGTCGCGGGTGCGCGACTCGAAGGGCTCGATTGAGGAAGTCGTGCTGGGGCTGAATCCAACCGTCGAGGGCGACGGGACGGGGCTGTATCTGGCGCAGGCGCTGGGCAAGCTTGGGGTGCGTGTGAGCCGTCTGGCTCGTGGCCTGCCCAGCGGGGGCTCGCTTGAGTATGCCAACAAGGCAGTGCTCGCGGACGCGATTTTGGGTCGCCAATCGATGGGTGGGGCGGGCTGATGCGTTTCCAGACCTCCCAGCAGATGAAGCTCGGCCAGCACATGAAGCTGGCGCCTCGGATGATCCAGTCGATGGAGATACTGCAGATGCCGCTGGCGGAGCTGCGTGAGCGGATCGAGCAGGAGCTTGAGTCGAACCCGACGCTAGAGGTGGCCGAGATCGAGGGGCGGGCGGCGGATGACCGCGACAGCGGCTCGGCCAATGAGCGTGAGCTGAGCATCGAGCCCGAGAGCGCGAGCGACTTTGCGCGGCTCGATGAGTACACCGAGAGCAACCCCGACGCCGCGGAGAATACTTATAGCGATGCGCGGGTGTCGCGTGAGTATGAGCCGGGCCAGCGTGCCCGCTCGAACAGCGGCGAGCGCGACGCGAAGATCGACGCGATGGCCTCTGCCCCGGCGCGTGGCGCGTCGCTGAGCGAGCAGCTGATGGCGCAGTGGTCGCTGTCGGATGTGGGCGACCGGGTGAAGCTGATGGGCGAGGTGATCATCGCCAATCTTGAGGACGACGGGTACTTGCGTGCCGAGTTTGAAGAGCTTGAGGGCCGCGCGGGTCAGTCGCTGCGGGATCTTGAGCCCAGCGAGGCGGACTGGGAGCTGGCGCTGCAGGCGGTGCAGCTTTTGCTTGAGCCGGCGGGGGTGGGAGCGCGTGATGCGCGCGAGTGCCTGCTGCTGCAGATCGATGCGCTGGGCGATCGGATGGGCGAGGAGCGCGATGATGAGATCAGCGTGAAGCCTGAGGCGTTGATCGTGGCCCGCAAGCTGGTGGGTGAGTATTTCGAGGAGCTGATGAAGAATCGGCTCCCCAAGGTCGCGGCACGCTCCGGGCTTGATCTTGATCAGATTAACAGCGGGCTTGAGCTGCTGCGCCGGCTGAGTCTGTCACCCGCGCGCCGGCTGGTCGAAGAGTCGCCCGAGGCGGTGATCCCCGACGGGATCGTGGAGTTTGACGAGGAGCAGGATCGGTACTTCGCGTACCTGACCGACGGGCGGCTGCCTGATGTTCGCATCAACCAGGAATACGCCAAGATGAGCGCTGACAAGCAGGTGCCCACGCAGGATCGGACTTTCCTCAAAAAGAACCTATCCAATGCGCAGTGGCTCATGGACGCGGTGGCCCAGCGCCAGCACACGCTGCTGCGGGTGATCAACGCGGTGCTCGACGAGCAGCGTGAGTTCTTTGACTACGGGCCCGAGGCGCTGCGTCCGCTGCCGATGAAGACGATCGCGGACCGGCTGGGGATCCATGTGGCGACGGTGTCGCGGGCGGTGAGCGAAAAGTACCTGATGACGCCGCGGGGTGTGGTACCGCTGCGGAGCTTCTTTAGCGGCGGGCTGAGCACCGACAGCGGCGAGGATGTGAGCGCAAACGCGGTGCGGGCGACGATCGAGGAGATCATCAGCGGCGAGGACAAGGCCAAGCCGCTGAGCGACGAGGCGATCGTGAAGCAGCTCAAAGAGAGCGGCGTGGAGATCGCGCGCCGGACGGTGGCCAAGTACCGCGATCAGCTGGGGCTGCCGACGGCTCGGATGCGCAAGCAGTTCTGAGGCCCGATTTGGCTTTGATTCCGCTGCATCGGGCTTGGATTGTGCTCGAACCCAACTCCATACAACCCGCTAGAGGCGGATTGAATGAAGGAGGGACCGAGCATGACACGCCCATTTTCACTGATTGGTATCGGATTGATCGCCGCGGCTTCGCTGCTGGCGACGGCTTCGCAGGCGTGTGCGCATCCCTTTTCGATGTCTATGTCTGAGGATGACAGCCGCTGGCGGGTGGTGGTTGACGGCGTGATGGGCGGGTTATCGAGCGGGCGCGTTGAGCAGCGTGCGTCCGGGCTGCGGTTCAGCGGCGATCTGCGATTAGAGAACAACGGCGGGTTTTCACAGATCCGCGCGCCGATCGAGCGTGGCGCTCTTGAGGGTGCCGACGGGCTTGAAATCGAGGTGCGTGGCGATGGGCGGACCTACATCTTCGATGCCCGTGTGGCGAACCGGCGGATGAACGCGAGTTCGTATCAGCAAACCTTTGACACTGCCGAAGATGCATGGATAACGGTCCGCCTGCCGTTTGCAGATTTCCGTTTCCACGCGTTCGGTCGGCGGGTGCCGGGTGTCGGCGCGATGGACGCGGCGATGATCGAATCGCTGGGTGTGACACTCGCGGACAAGAACGCGGGCGATTTCGTGCTGGAGATCCGCGCGATCCGCGGCTACGCCGAGGGTGATGAGCGAGACCGACGCCTTGCGCAGCTCGCCCAGAGCCTTGGACTCGACAGAATCCATCGTGACGGCGGGCGTGAAGGCGGGAACGAACCCGCGCGAGATGAGCGGGCGCGTCGGTTGGCAACGCTGAGCGAGAACCTTGGCGTGCAAGCCCAGACGCAGCGTTCTGAACCAGCGCCGCGTGCGATGGCCTCGGTTTCGTTCGGTCGGAGGGTATCGGGGCTATGCGTGCTGGCGATCGAGCGGGGCGCGACGCTGTTCAACGCCGGTCAGCCCGCGGCGTGCGCGGCGGTGTATGAGCTGACGCTCGCGTCGATTGTCGAGCTGGGCGCGGACGAGCTTGACGACCGGACGCTGGGGATGCTCAGTCGCACACTACGCGATGGACAGCAGATCCATGATGCGGGCGAGCGGGCGTGGCACTATCGGCGTGCGATCGATGCGTTGATCGCACGGTTCAACGCACACGCGTGAGCCGTGCGTATTCGAGCACCAGCGTTTTTCGACCAACCGATTTGAACTCGACGACGACGCGGGCGTTGCTGCCGGCGGTCGATTTCATGACCACACCCTCGCCGAACTGCGGGTGGCGGACCATGCAGCCCTGGGGGTAGGCGGCGGTAGTGTCGCCCGCAGCGCTCGGAGATGATTTGGCAGCCGGATTGATGCTCGGGCCGGCGGGGCCGGTGTGGCTGATGGTGCGCCTCGGCTGGACATTGGCCAAGCGCTGCTCGCGGGCGCGCTCGATGCGCTCAAGGTCGGCCTTGTGCTTGGGGTCTTGGCGGAAGTCCTTGAACGACCCGGCGCGGAAACTGCGGCTGGGCGACTCGCCGCGGCTTGCGCCGAAGGCGTCGTCATACTCGCCCATGTCGTCGTCCATGTAGGTGTCGGAATGGTCGCTGAAGATGATGTGTTCGCGTCCGATCTCTTCGAGGAAGCGTGAGGGGATCATGCGTTCGCTCATGCCTCGGATGGTGCGCCGGTTGGTGTGGGTGATCTGCAGGTGCTTCATGGCGCGGGTGATGCCCACGAAGGCGAGGCGGCGTTCCTCTTCGAGTTCGCTCTGCGATTCGTTGGCGCGCGAGTGGGGCAGCGAGCCCTCTTCGAGCCCGATCATGGCGACGGCGGGGAACTCGAGGCCCTTGGAGGCGTGGAGCGTCATCAGGGTGACGGTGCCCGTGCTTGAGTCCACGGCGTCGGCGTCGGCGACCAGCGCGATCGATTCAAGGTAGGCGCGGAGCATCGCGAGCAGCTCGGGGAGCGCTTCGCGGGGTTGACCTGTGCCACCAGGTTCTGGTTGTTCGAGTGCGGGCGTTTGCTCGTCGAGATTGAAGTAGGCGGGGTCGTCGGCGGGGTCATACTCGCGTTCGAAGTCTCGTGCGGAGGTGACGAGTTCGCTGAGGTTGTCGAGGCGTTCCTCGTCGGACTCGTTGCCGCTGGCTTTGGCCTGCTTAGTGTAGTGAGATTCGAGTGTGGATTCGGTGATGACGCGTTCGACGAGTTCGTGCAGGGTGCTGGAGACGGTGGCGCCCATAAAGCTGCCCTCGCCGGTCCAGTCGTTGATCATTTGGACGAACTTGTCGATCGAGGTCAGGGCGCGGGGGCTGAGCCCGAGTTCCTTGGCCCGGGTGAGGCCTTGCCAGAGCGAGATGTTGGCACGCACCGAAGCGCCCTGGATCACATCGAGCGTGCTCTTGCCGATGCCGCGGGTCGGGGTGTTGATGACGCGCAGCAGCGAGACGGTGTCGTCGGGGTTGGCGACGACGCGGAGGTAGGCGATGGCGTTCTTGATCTCTTCACGCTCAAAGAAGGCGGTGCCGCGTGCGATTTTGTAGGGGATGCCGTACTGGCGCATGGCGTCTTCCATCACGCGTGAGAAGGCGTTGATGCGGTAGAAGACGGCCATGTCGCGCCACTCGATGCCGTCCTCATCGTGGAGCTTGCGGAACCAGTCGGCGACGAGTTCGGCTTCGTGGCGTTCGTTGTTGCAGCGGACGACGGTGATGGGCTCGCCGCCCTCTTTGGAGGTGTACAGCGGTTTGTCGCGCCGGTGCTCGTTGCGCTTGATGAGGGTGTCGGCGGCCTGCAAAATCGCGGCGGTCGAGCGGAAGTTCTCGCCCAGCAGGATGGCCCGAGCGCCGGGGAAGTGCTCTTCGAAGTCGAGGATGTTGGAGATGTCGGCGCCGCGCCAGCCGTAGATTGCTTGGTCGGGATCGCCGACGACGCAGATGTTGGGCTGGGTGGGGGTCTGATCCTCCATGCCGGGCATGGGCGGCGGGGGCGCGGCCAGCAGCGAAGTGATGCGGAACTGGACCGAGTTGGTGTCCTGGTATTCGTCGATCATGAGGTAGCGCCAGCGAGAGGTGAGCTCGGCGCGGATGTCCTCGTGCTTTTCGAGTAGCTTGACGGTGAACAAGAGCAGGTCGTCGAAGTCGATCGCCCCGGCCTGTCGCAGGGCTTGTTCGTAGTTGAGATAGATCTTGGCGATCTGCTTGGAGTAGTAGTCGTGGGCGTTGGCCTCGTAGGCCTTGGCGTCCATCAGTTCGTTCTTGGCGTTGGAGATGGCGCTGAGCACGGTGCGCGGCGGCCAGTTGGTGGCCTGCAGGTTCATCGCCTTGAGGACGCGCTTCATCGCCGTCATCTGGTCGCTGGAGTCGTAGATGGTGTAGTCGGGCTTGAGCCCGGGCAGCTCGGCACGCTGGGCGTAGCGGCGGAGCAGGCGGGCGCAGAGGGAGTGGAAGGTGGTGATGGTGAGCCCGCGCAGGCGTGGGTCCGGGGGAGCGCCTTCTTCGAGCGCGTGGGGGCCGGCGATCTGGGTGATGACGCGCTCGCGCATCTCGCCGGCGGCTTTGTTGGTAAAGGTCAGGGCGAGGATGCACCAAGGGGGTGTGCCCTGCTCGATGATCTGGGCGATGCGGCGGGTGATCACGCGGGTCTTGCCCGAGCCCGCGGCCGCGAGGATCAGCAGCGGCCCCTCGGTGTGCAGGACGGCGGATTTTTGGGCCTCGGTGAGGCCGTCCAATATGGGATTGGGCGTAGCGGAATCCTCGCCGAGTTTGCTCGGGAGGTCGTCGTCGGCAAGGAAATCGGGGAGGTCGTCGAGGGGCATGGTGGGGGCTGTTGCTCGCGTTCGCGTGGTTGGTTCCGTCCGAACCAAAGCGTAGGCCCCGCGTGGTGTTTCGCGTGTGGAACATCGGTTGTTGGTGGGAACAAACCGCGTTCATGCGCTGTGTTTATGGGTGTGTGCATCCTCGGGCGTGAGTCGGTCGAAATCGGAGCTTGCGTGGTGCCCGCGTTTGTGCGCACCTATGATTCCTTCCGTTTGCCCGCGCCACGGGGGTTGCGGACGGACGCCGACAAGCCCAATCTCCACAAACACTTGCGAGCCCATCCATGAGCACCAAAGAATCAGTCAACCCCCAGGCCATGCCCGATGTGCAGGCTTCGAAGGACGAACGAAATGTCGCGATCGACAAGGTCGGCGTCAAGGATGTCGTCTACCCCATGAAGCTCGCGACCAAGGATGGCGGCGAGCAGACCACCGTCGCCTCGATCAACATGTATGTCGCGCTGCCCAAGGAGAAGAAGGGCACGCACATGTCCCGCTTCCTCGAGGTGCTCAACGAGCACGAATGCCAGGCGTTCTCGCCCGGCGATATCCCCGAGATCACCCGCAAGATCAAGCAGCGCCTCAATGCTCAGGAAGCCCATTTCGAGGCCAGCTTCACCTACTTCATCGCCAAGCCGGCACCGGTGACGGGCCAGCGGGGGCTGATGAACTACGAGGTCACCTTCGCGTGCACGGCCAACAGCCACGAGGACTTTGTGATTCAGGTCGCCGCGCCCGCGACGAGTCTGTGCCCGTGCAGCAAGGAGATCAGCGAGTACGGCGCGCACAACCAGCGTTGTCGCATCGAGGCCGCCGTGCGTGTTCAGGACACCATGTGGATCGAGGATCTCGTCGAGCATCTCGAAGCGGCGGCGTCGCACCCGGTGTACGCCGTGCTCAAGCGCCCCGACGAGAAGTTCGTGACCGAGAAGGCCTTCGAGAACCCCAAGTTCGTCGAAGACATCATCCGCGACCTGGCGGTGCTTCTGAATGATGATGATCGGATCGTGCAATACGACATCAGCAGCGAGAACTTCGAATCCATACACTCGCACAACGCGTACGCGCAGCTCTCGCGCGACAAGCGGCTGGACTGAGTCAGTAGCGATCCGGCATGCTGTCGTATCGTTCGCGGATCCACTTGAGCAGACCTGATTTAGTACCCTTGAACTTGGGTTGCTGATCCAAAATCGCGATCATTAACGGGGTGTCTGCGGGTAACGCGTGCTTGATCGCATGGTAGACCTTTGACTGAGATTCATCTGACTCTACGAGTAGTGTGTGGTCCCAGACGAAAGCGTGGTCCGCAAAGCGAGCGCCAACATCGAGATCAAGCGGCTGGTCGGACATGAGCAGATAGACAGTCATCCTGTGAACCGTTACCCCTAGTGCTTCTGGGCATGGTTTGGAGCGAGCATCCACCACGCTATGGCCAAGAACCCCACGCCGGTGATGATCGGCGGGGCGATGGGGCCCAGAGCGCCGATCACGATCATGGCGAGACCGAGGATGATCAGCAGCCATTGGACGATTTGTGTGCGTTGTCGTGTGTGCATGTGATGCCTTTCGACTCGTGTCTGTGTTGACAGAATCATCGGGCACCATGCTGAGCATGGCGTGATGCGAGGATGAAACCCCGTTCATGCATGATTTTGAGAAGTGGGATTCCCGGCGGGTTTATGCACGCCGACGGCGGGCAGAAGCCGCGAGTGCACCGAATCCGAGCAGGGCAACACTCGATGGCGCGGGGATGAAGCGCTCGAAAGTGAATGTCGAGCCGGACAGCAGGACGGCATCAAGAGCGCCGGGGTTGTCGTCGAACTGCTCGAAGAGCTCGATATGGAACTCGCCGTCCTCGTTGAGATGGATGTCGGTCTCGAATGATCCGGTGAAGCGCTGGATGCCACCAAAGTCGGCGCCGGCGCCTGGGTCAAAGGTGTCTGGCCAGACGCCGTGGAAGGTGCCGTCGGAGTTGCCAAAGCGGACGGTGAGATCGCTGAACCACGAGTTGCCAAAGGTCTGAATCGTGATGTCGTAGTCGATCCGGAGGATGATGTAGCCCAGCGCCGGGTCGAGCGAGCCGGGGAAGAAGACCCCGGTCTGGTTCTGCGGGTCGCCGTCGAGCCCCCAGGATTCGAGCCCGGAGATGTCGATGGTGTCCTGAGCGAGGGCAGGCGTGGCGAGGGCAGCGGCGAGGGCAATGGGGGCGAGCTTGATCATTTGCAACTCCAGAGATCGGAAATATGTCAATGCGACCGTGTTCCAATGTAACTGGAGCGTGAAGTTTGACCAAGCATGAATTCGGGCAAAGTGCGTGATTACCGCGTCCCCGCCAGCTTGCGGACGGTGAAATCGAAGTTGCGGACCATGGCCGTGAGCACGCCGTAGACGATGGCGGCGTAGATGGCGGCGCTGACGAGCGAGCCGATGGCCATGGACATGCGTGCGACGCCCAGCCCGTTGCCCGAGTCCTGGTTGACGGTTTCGCCCAAGCGGGTGACGGGCGAGATCATGGCGTCGATGAGCGATGCGGGCGAGAGCATGGCGATCGCGGGTCCGATAACAGGCATATCCGAGGCGCTGGCCCAGCCGCACATCCCAAGGATGCCCGAGGTGATGAAGACCACGGCGACGGTGCCGATGACCGCGCTGAGGGTGCCCTTGCTCTTGAGCGACCAGTGCAGCCCGATCATCACGCAGAAAGCGATGAAGGGGACAAGCATGACGGCGAGCACCAGCCCGGCCTCGGGGATCACGACGGGGACTTGCAGGGTGGCGCTGGTGCCGACGACCTTGTGGCTGTACGACGCGAGATCGGGCTTGCCCATCCCGCCGATCAGGGCGTAGAACCCGGCGAGTGTGAGCGTGAACACCGGCACGGCGATGAGCGGGAGCAGGTAGGCCACCAGCCCGCGCATCTTGCCCGCGAGATACATCTTGGGCGTGATGGGTGTGGTGAGGATCAGATCGAGTGTGCCGTCCTCGCGTTCGCCGGCGACGGCGGTGGCGGCCATGTTCAGCGCGACCAGCGCGATCAGGAAGACCTCGGTGAAGACGAGGGACTTGATGATGAACTGGAAGTCCATCAAGCTCAGGGTGCCACGGTGATAGAGCACGACGACGAGGACGGCGGTGAGTGCGCCCAGCGAGACAAACGACCAGCGGGCGAGCATGCGTCCGAGCGTCGCGTTGCGGGCGGCGGCCTCGCGCCAGGCGATGGGGTTGCTCCAGACGCTGCGGGGCGGGCGGTGCTCCTCGTCGGCGGCCCCGAGCCGGAACAGCTTGCGGTACCACGGGATCCGCGAAGCGCGATCGGTGACCTGGCGAAGCCCGCCCGAGCGGACGGTGAGTGTCGAGAAGCCGACGAGCATGGCGGAAATCAAAAGCGAGATGGTGCTCCACGCCGCGGCGGGGGCGCTGAGCATGAAGCCACGCAGGCCCGCGTATGCGCCGGGGTCGGCGCTGGGGTAGCTTGTGGGCGAGAGCTGGGCCCGGATGGCGAGGAACGGGTTAAGCGCTGTGACGAGGGTGACGCCGCTGCCCTTGGGGCCCATGCCCATGCCGCGCGATCGCAGCCAGGCATCGATGGCGATAGTGGTCGCGATGTAGGTGACGACCGAGACATAGAAGGTAAACACGGCCCGCTGCCCGGCCAGGCGCGACACGGACAGGGCGATCGCGATCGCGCCAACAAGGGTGGCGGCTCCGGCGGAGACGATGTAGGCGTTGATGATGGATTTGCCGGGCACGCCGCCGAAGAACTGGGTGAGGGCGAAGAGCGGCAGCGAGGCGAAGAGCAGGGCGAGGACAAAGAAGAGCCGGCCGAGCAGGTTGCCCAGCACGATCTCAAGCTTGGACATGGGGGTGGTGAGGATGATGTCCCAGGTCTTTGGGTTGGCTTCCTGGGCGATGGCCCCGGCCATGAACACGGGGGCGATGACGCAGATCAGGGCGACCTGCAGGTAGGCGATCCAGGCGAAGCTGGTGGCCCCGGCGGAGGCAAGCTCGCGGTAGCTGACTGTGCCGCCGGGCGCGTTGGCGAGCATGGCCCAGAGCAGCACGAGGATCAGCACGGCGAGGTAGGCGCTGCGGACATAGAGGTGCTTGGTCCGGCGCGAGGCGTTCTGCACCAGCCGCACGGCGATGGGGTTGGCGGGGCCGAGTCGTAATAACCAGCGGAGGAATACGGGCATGGGGAGAGTTTAGCGGGGTCTGGGTTTGGGTTTCGGTCAGAGTGGCTTACGCTCCGGGGTGCCGCAGGTTTCAGGGCGTTTCGGGATCAAGCTCATTGACACGAATACCATAGTATGGTATTTTCGAATCATGGCCAAGAACACCTCATTCATTTTGGGCGATCACTTCGATGATTTTGTGAGCGATCAGGTTCGGTCCGGGCGTTATGCGAACGCTGCGGATGTCATCCGATCTGGTTTGCGGCTGCTCGAAGAGCACGAGCGCCAAGTCGAGTCGCTTCGACGGGCGCTGGTGGCTGGCGAGGAGAGCGGTGTCGCTGGGATGCTGGATATGGAATCGATCAAACGCCGTGCGCGGGGTGAGACTGGGCGGTCTGCATCGTGAGCCGTCGGCTGCTGATTAGTAATGCGACGCATGACGATCTCATCGCGATCTGGCGCTGGACATGTGAGCAGTTTGGAGAGCGACAGGCCGATCGGTACCTCGATGAGCTTGGTGTTGTGATGAATGCGTGCGCCGATACGCCCGAGCGTGGACGGGATTGTTCCGAGATTCGAGATGGATATCGATCGGTGCTCGTCGGTCGGCATGTGGTGTTCTATCAGTTCGATGATGCGCAACTCATCGTGCAACGTGTGCTGCATGGGAGCATGGACTTTGATGCGCATCTTGAGGGTGGTGAAAGATCCTGATGGGTGTCGGGGCGAAGGGTGTGGGGTGTTTGATCCCAAAGGAGCCGGGGACGGCTCCATCGGGCCACCCGCCGCTATGCCTAGCGCAAACCATAATCCTCGACTCTTCCATCCTCTCGAATCCTGCAGCACTCATTGCCAGCTTCTAGCTCTGTCTCAACGACCAACTGGACTACATGAGAATAGAGACTCGTTGCCGCAACTTCATACAGATCATGCTCCGAATGAAATCTCACAAGGCAACCAACCGTCTCCGCCAGATCTGACGATCGATAGAGATCATTCTTCACATCCGGAAACTTCTCAAAGATAGAAGGCATGTCACGCTGAAGAGGAACAATCGGCTCAAGCTCATCTGGAACATACTCTTCACGCATCCAACGCTGAACCTCTTCGCTTTTCCACAGCACATACGAATCATCGGTCCACGGATCCAAGCTGTACTTTGACCACGTATCCCAGCTCACCATGTGAACAACTGGACCATCCACCCCTTTCGCAAACAGCTTTACAACTGCATGAATATCATCGCAGTAGCCAAACACATTGGACTTAGAGAGCCCGAACTCTCGGTACCAGTTTTTGAAAACAAACTCGACTGTTTGCTGGATATGGCTCATCATGACCCCATTATGGCCTTCGAGGAGTGTACCACATCACAACACCCATCAACCCATTCAGGGACAACAAGAACATGCAGGAGACTGCGTCACCTGCATGGCACCCGCGCATGGCACTCGCCCGTGAGCACTTGATGGTTGGGGGGCCCCCTCCGCCTCGCAGGCTCGGCACCTCCTCCGCAAGCGCGGGGGAGGAGAATGAAAAAGCCGCACGCTCTTGGTTGAGCGTGCGGCTGGTTGGGTGCATGTGTTTGAGGAGCGAATCAGGTCGACTGTGAGCCGGCGGATTCGACCTCGGATTCGGACTCGTCGTCAGAATCGGTCTTTTCGGGCTTGAGTGGCGCAACAAAGGTGCTCTCGAAGCTCAGGTGGTCGTCCTCGCCCTTGCGGGTGGCTTTGAGCACATTCTTGTCGTGCAGCTCGCCAGACAGGAGCATCTCGGAGACCGGGTCTTCGATGTAGGTCCCGATGGCGCGACGCAGCGGGCGGGCACCGAAGTCGGGGTTGTAGCCCTTGTCGATCAGGAAGTCCTTTGCGGGCTGATCGAGCTCGAGCTTGAAGCCCTGCATGGTGAGGCGCTCGGCGACCTTGCCGACTTCGAACTCGACAATCGAGACAAGGTCTTCCTTGGTCAGCGGGCGGAACACGATGACATCATCGAGGCGGTTGATGAACTCGGGGCGGAAGAACCGCTCGATTTCCTTCATCAGCACCGACTTGACGGACTCGAACTTGTCATCGGGTGCGTGCTTGCCGAACCCGAACCCGCCGCCGCCCTTGATGAGGTCGGCGCCGATGTTCGAGGTCATGATGATGATGGTGTTGCGGAAGTCCACATGGCGACCGAACGAGTCGGTGAGTCGGCCTTCTTCCATGATCTGCAACAGCATGTTGAAGACATCGGGGTGGGCCTTCTCGACCTCGTCGAGCAGCACGACGGCGTACGGACGACGGCGGATCTGCTCGGTGAGCTGCCCGCCCTCTTCGTAGCCGACATAGCCGGGAGGGGCACCGACCAGACGGCTGACGGTGTGCTTCTCCATGTACTCGGACATGTCCAGATGGATGAGCGCATCGGAGTCGCCGAACATGAACTCGGCGAGCGACTTGCTCAGCAGTGTCTTACCGACGCCGGACGGGCCGACGAAGATGAAGCTGCCCATGGGACGCTTGGGGTCCTTGAGCCCGGCGCGGGCACGGCGGATCGCCTTGGCGATGGCCTTGATCGCGTCGTCCTGGCTGATGACGGACTTGTGCAGCTCGTCCTCGAGCTTGAGCAGGCGCTGGGCCTCCTCCTTCTCGAGCTTCTGCAACGGCACGCCTGTCATCTTGGAGACAACCTCGCGGATGATCTCCTCGTCGACAACGCCGGCGGATTCCTGCTGCTTGGCGCGCCACTCGGCCTGGATATCTTCCTTCTTCTTGCGCATCTGCTCGGCCTGATCGCGCAGCTCGGCGGCCTTCTCATAATCGGCACCCTTCACGGCCTCGTCCTTGGAGACCGAGAGACGCTCGATTTCTGCTTCGATATCGGCCAGATCAGGCGGCTTGCGCATCGATTTGATACGGACGCGAGCACCGGCCTCGTCGAGCACATCGATCGACTTGTCGGGCTGCACGCGGCCGGTGATGTAGCGGCCTGAGAGTTCGACGGCGGCCTTGAGCGCATCATCGGTGATCTTCACGCGATGGTGCTGCTCGTACTTGTCGCGGATGCCCTTGAGGATCTCGATCGACTGATCGGCGCTGGGCGGATCCACGGGGATCGCCTGGAAACGACGCGCGAGGGCGGCGTCCTTCTCGATGTACTTGCGGTACTCATCGAAGGTGGTGGCGCCGATGCACTGGATCTCGCCTCGGGCCAACGCGGGCTTGAGCACATTGGACGCGTCGATCGCGCCCTCTGCGCCGCCAGCGCCCACTAGGGTGTGCAGCTCGTCGATAAAGAGGATGACATTGCCAGCGCGGCGGACTTCGTTCATGACCGCCTTGATGCGCTCTTCGAACTGGCCGCGGTATTTGGTGCCCGCGACCATCATGGCCAGATCGAGCACGACCAGGCGCTTCTCGTGCAGGATGTCGGGGACTTCCTGTGAGACGATGCGCTGGGCCAAGCCCTCGATGATGGCGGTCTTGCCCACGCCGGCTTCGCCGAGCAGGACGGGGTTGTTCTTGGTGCGTCGGCACAGAACCTGTGTGAGGCGCTCGATTTCGTGCGCTCGCCCGATGACCGGGTCGAGACTCTTCTCGATCGCCAGCTGGGTGAGGTCACGCCCGAAGGAGTCGAGCGCGGGGGTTTTGGACTTGCCGCCCTTGCCCTTGGGTCCGCCCTCGGCGGTAGGCCCGCCGCTTGATGCCATTTCGGAGTCGGTCTCGGTGCCCGCGCCCAGCAGGTTCAGGACCTCCTCGCGGACATCCTCGAGCTTGAGCCCGAGGTTCATGAGGACTTGTGCGGCGACGCCGTCGTGCTCACGCAGCAGCCCGAGCAGGATGTGCTCGGTGCCGACATAGTTATGGTTGAGGTTGCGCGCTTCTTCGATCGCGTACTCGATGACCTTCTTGGCGCGCGGGGTCTGGGGCAGCTTGCCCATGGTGACCATCTCGGGGCCAGCGCGGACCAGTTTCTCGACCTCGAGGCGGACCTTGCGCAGATCGACATCGAGGTTCTTGAGCACATTGGCACCCACGCCAGAGCCCTCTTTGACGAGCCCGAGCAGGATGTGCTCGGTCCCGATGTATTCATGGTTGAAGCGTTGGGCTTCCTGGTTGGCAAGAGCCATCACTTTGCGGGCACGATCTGTGAATCGTTCAAACATGGTTTTCTCCCGCCCCCCGGTTCCTGTTCCGGGACGCTTTGGACACCCTCCGGGCGTCATTGGTGTTGGACTCGCAAGGAATAACGATTCCCAACGCGATCCTGTTCGCATGATCCGTGCGCCGTGATGCATTCGTATCAGATATACAGATTCGAGCGTATCGGGCAGACACAGATTATCTCACTCTATCGGCTGCACGAGGCATGCCAGTGTGATGCAAGCTCAAAAGTCTATGCAGATCGAGCCAAGGCCCTTTCTGGGCGTGACTTGGAGTCGCCGAGTACGACATGATATCGTGTCTGGTGTCGGTTTCCTGCCAGTTCGGCAGCCCGGATCGCCCGCCGGATGGGCGATTTGCCATCGGCTCACGCCGCGCCCGGCGGCTCTGCCCGGCGGTCGGCGAAGTTCCAGAAATGGCGATCGCGCCGCCACGGGCGCTATAATGAGACCCTTTGAGCATTTCGCGCCGATCCCTCGATCGAGACATGGGCCCGGCGATCCAGAAACCGATACAGAAACGAGGATCCAGCGTGGCAAACAAGCACTTTGATGTTGTGGTGATCGGTGGCGGCCCGGGCGGCTATGTTGGCGCGATTCGTGCAGCGCAGATCGGCTACAAGGTCGCGATCATCGAACGCGCCAAGCTCGGGGGCGTGTGTCTCAACTGGGGTTGCATCCCCTCCAAGGCCCTGATCTCCAACGCCGCCTTGATGGAACAGCTTGCCGAAAAGGAAGAGTGGGGGCTGGAAACCGGCGAGATCAAGTTCAACTGGGACAAGGTCATCGGTCGCTCGCGCGATGTGGCCGCAAAGCTCAACAAGGGCGTTGAGTTCCTGATGAAGAAGAACAAAATCGAGTTCTTCAACAAGCACGCCAAGATCGTCAAGGCCGGTGGCGGGACCGGTGCAAAGGGGGTCGAGATCGAGATCCGCGACTGTGAGCTCAACGAGGAGTTCACACCCTCGCCCGTCAAGGTCAATAAGGCCGTTGAAACGATCACCGCCGACAAGGTGATCATCGCGACCGGTGCCGTGGCGCGCGACCTGCCATTTGCCAAGTTCGACGGCGACAAGGTCTGGGGCGCCCGCGAAGCAATGAACAACAAAGAACGCCCAGGCAAGCTCATCATCGTTGGCGCCGGAGCGATCGGGATGGAGTTCGGCTATGTGTACAAGCAGTATGGCACCGAAGTCACCATCATCGAGATGCTCGATCGTGTCGTCCCGGTCGAGGACGAGCAGGTCGGCAAGGAGCTGGGCAAGATCTACAAAAAGCACGGCTTCGATATCCGCACCAGCACCGGCGTGCTCGATGTCGATACCAAGGGCAAGGGTGTCAAGGTCACCGTTGCACCCATGAAAGACGGCAAGCCCGATGAGTCCAAGAAGGAAGTCATCGAGGGCGACAAGGTCCTGCTCGCGATCGGTGTGCAGGGCCGGTTCGACGGCTTGTTCGACGAATCGCTCGGGCTCGAGACCGTGCGCGGGCACATCAAGACCGACTATGTGCCTCTGAGCGACGACACGCCCAGCGAGCCCAAAGCGCTGACTTACGCGACCAACCTGCCCGGCATCTATGCGATCGGCGATGTGATCGGCCCGCCGTGGCTTGCGCATGTCGCTGGCGAAGAGGCGGTCCTGTGCGTCGAGCAGTTCGCGTTCAAGGACGGCAAGGAAAAGCACGAGCCGATCCCGATGGATTACACCGTCATCCCCGGCTGCACCTACTGCCACCCGCAGATCGGCAGCGTGGGCTACACCGAGCAGGCACTCAAGAAGCAGGGTCTCAAGAAGGGCGAGGACTACGAGGTCGGCGTCTTCAGCAACCAGGCGCTTGGCAAGGCGATCGCGACGCGTCACACCGACGGGTTCGTGAAAGTCATCCGCGGCTTGCCGCGTGGCGAGATTCTGGGCGCCCACATCCTTGGTGATCAGGCGACGGAGTTGATCGCGGAGCTGACGGTGGCGCGTCGCCTTGAAGCGACGACCGAGGAGCTGATCGCCACGGTGCACGCGCATCCGACGATGCACGAGGCCGTGCATGAGGCGGTGCTGGCGAGCGAGGGACGAGTGATTAACTCATGATTAAGATCAATGGCGACTAAATGAGTCTCAGATTTGATACACAGACATAACAATTGAAAGCTGATTGGAGTGGATCAAATTTTATGATTATGGCTAAGAAGACATACATGTACGTGTCTCAATTCATCATCATCGCGGTACTTGTCGGGGTTGGCCATGCGAACCCAGAAAAAGTTATAGTCCGAGAGAATGGCAATGCTACAATTGTGATGAACAATAACATCACTGACGATCAGTTTGAGAGAAGGGATTATGTTCCAGTTTTTACAGAATCGCCAGATGGAGGCCTTTTCGCTGGAGTGGTTTATGAGGGATCAAGTCCGTATGGAGTGTTTGCGAAGCGATACCCAGGGCGTTTGGTCGAGGAAGGTGATGGGGGGTGGCGTATACAGTATTATCATTGGTACCAAAGTGACGGGGTCGTCAATCAAGAGATAAAGGTGCATATTTCGGGTTCTGAACATGCGCGCATATCGCGGAAGAAGAAGAACAAGCCTGTTAAATCGACAGCTCGCCCTTCAGTGGGTGGCTCATTAGCTTGTATATGTGATCCCGCTGGAGAATCAATTTTTGTAGATCGTGTTGATTTGATTGCGTGCTTGGATCGAGTCTTTGATATTTGTAACAATTTGCTTGGCGTCGACGACATGCAATACACCACACGCGTTGATTTGGATGTGCAATGTTTCCCTGCTTCTGTGGCTTGTAGCACAACTCGTGTTGTAGAATATCCATGGACAGTGGCGAGAAACACTGTTTTCAGTACATGCTCCCAATCAGATGCCGATCCGTACGAAGCATTAATGCCTGACTGGGGGGCTGGTGCTGCGTGGCCAACCCCCGGGCAGATGCTCGACGGGTGCAATGACTGGGATAAGTGAAAGTCATCCGCGGCTTGCCGCGTGGTGAGATCCTCGGTGCCCATATCCTTGGTGATCAGGCAACCGAGCTGATCGCCGAACTGACGGTGGCACGTCGGCTTGAAGCGACGACCGAGGAGCTGATCGCGACCGTGCACGCGCACCCGACGATGCACGAGGCCGTGCATGAGGCGGTTTTGGCGAGCGAGGGAAGGGTGATTAACTCGTAAACTGATTCAGGATTCAACAATGGAAAACCCCGCCGATCCGGCGGGTTTTCTTGTGGCTGCTGTGCGTCACCGATGATCAGGGACAGCCGTCGCTGTAAGCGACGAGGAAGGTTGAGACATCGAAGAAGTCGTAGAGGCCGTCGTTGTTCAAGTCGGCGGCTGGGTCTTCGTCGCCAAATGCCACGAGGAAGGTGGACACATCGAAGAAGTTGAGCTGGCCGTCACCATCGAGATCGGCGATGCACGCGGCGGCGGTCACACGCAGCACGACGCGGGCCGGGGTGCTGTAGACATCAGGGTTGCCAACGGGGTTGTCCGGGTCGCCGACCTGGGCGACGAGGCGGTAGTTGAACGAATCGGTGCCCTCGAAGCCGGGGTCGGGGGTGTAGCTGAATGAGCCGTCGGGTGCGACGGAGATCGAGCCGTGCATCGGCGGGGTGTGGTCGACGGAGCCGAAGAAGTCGGGATCGACCATGAGGTCCTCGTTGTCGATGCGTCCGGGCTGGCCGATGTCGTTGGCCATGAGCCCGGCGGCGGCATCGAAGCTGATCGAGCCGGGCGCGAGGTAGGTGTCGTCGATCGCAAGATCGAACGCGCCGTCGACCAGTGCGTTGAGGTCGGCGAGCATGAACTCGATATAGGGAAACGAGGGTGCGGGTGTATTGAGCGCGATGGCGATCTCGGAGCTGAGGGCGCCGAGGCGCTGGTTGAAGTGTGATTCGATATCTGGGAGGTCGACGCCGGGTGCGCCGCCGATTGAGCCGTCGTCTGCGTCGGCCTCGTCGGCGAGCACGGAGATGATGTCGCCGGAGCGCAAACCGATGCCGTCGCTGCTGGGCAGGCCCCGGAAGGCGGACCGCAGCGCCTCGCCGCGGTTCAGGGCGTCGGCGGTGCCGAGTGTGAGGTAGCCGTCGAGCAGGGCGCTGGTGTTGTCGAGTTGTGTGAACGCGTCGTCGATAAGCGAGGGCGGGGCGTTGATGTCGTCGAAGATCGACTGGCGGATGTCCGTGCGGATACCCGCGAGCCGGTCAGTGATATAGCTCGACTGAATGGGCAGGTAATCGGTGCCGTTGTAGGTGTAGGTCGAGGTGTCCGAGAGGACGCGGAAGCGGGCTTCCATGTAATACTCCTGGGGGAATGGGAACCCGAACTTTTCCCGGAGTCCCACTTCACCGGCATCCAGCGTCATACCGACAAGGTTGCCGTTCTGGAGCGGAGGGAACGCAAGCGTGAGCCCGTTTCCACCCGCGAAGGTCAGCCAATGGTCTGAGACCATGTTGCAGATGTTCCCATTGCTGAACACAATGAGCTCTTCAGGCGGCGGGCCCCAGCCCCCACCGAAGAACTGGTTATTGACCTCGACCACCACGCGGATTGTCCGGACGCTCCGCAGCGAGCCCTGCATGATCGAGCTCACTTTGACATCGAACTCGTTCTCTTCATTGGGATCGAGCCAGCCGATCGATTCCACCTCAACCAGCGGTCGGTGCGTGGAGCTGCTGCGCAGGCGCCAGTCGAGGGCGTTGCGCTCGGCGAGCTCGGACCGAGAGTACGCGGCGGACGGGCCGACGCGGTTGTCACTAATGCTGGCCTCAAAGCCCTTGTGCGGGAAGGAGCTGGCGCTGCCGTTCCCGCTCGTGCTGATGTGAGCGGGGTTGTAGGGAATCGGTCCACCGAAGCAGCCATCCCCCCCTTCGAAGGACACCCAGACCACCGGGGCGACGAGCGGTGACGCGGTCTGCTCGATCGGTCCCCACGGGTCGATGCGGGTGGTGCCGTTGTCCAGGTCGTTCGCGGCCAGCTCCGCATCGATCGCGTCGTCGATCACGGTCTGGACCTGGATGATGCCGTCGCCGGCACGGGTGAGCAGCGCGTCGAACAGGTCGTCGCGGTCGCGTGTTGCGTTGGCGAGCGAGCGGATGCGATCACCCTGCGCGATGATCTGGTCGATCTGCGGCGAGTCGCCGCCCATCGAGTCCTGCTGACTTCGCAGCATATAGGCGAAGTACCACGGGTTCTCGCGTGCGAGCTGGGCGTACGCGGCCGCGGCCTGCGACCACGGTGCGGGGGCCGCGGCGCGACCGGTGATGATCGGGCCGGAAACCGGCGTGCCATCGATCGTGACGAGCCCGGGGGGGACGCGGCGGAAATCGTTGAGCAGGCGCGAGACGACATCGTCCGGGCCCGAGAGCACATCGGCGGCGTTGTCGATG
This sequence comes from Phycisphaerales bacterium UBA1924, assembly GCA_965283805.1. Lineage (GTDB taxonomy): Bacteria > Planctomycetota > Phycisphaerae > Phycisphaerales > UBA1924 > UBA1924. The sequence continues at coordinate 2,482,373 of CBDIPV010000001.1, forward strand.
GTCAGGATCATGCTCTGGTTGTTCTCTGGCCCCGCGAAGGAGGAAGTCTGGGCCGTGAAGGTCGCGAAGGTCGTAAACCCGCTCGCGCCGCCGACGAAGCTGGGCGACTGGTCGGTGTACGACAGGTCGAAGCCGGTCTTGGTGCGGTAGTCGAGGATGGAATCGGTCTGGGTGGTCAGGTCGACCAGCAGCAGGTTCTGCGCGAAGCCGTAGAGCGCGGCCTCGATGCGGTCGAGGGAACTGCGCACCGAGGTGATGTCGGCGATCAGCGTGTCGATGCCGTCCTGAAGGCGATCGAACGCGGCGACCATGGTATCGAAGATGGTGTCGAGCTTGGCATCGACGATGTCGAAGCGGGCGTTCATCTGCACGCGCAGGTCCTCGACCTGCTGGCGGAGCCCGGCGATCTGATCGAAGATCTGCTGATCGGCGCTGGGCGGGCCGTCGCCGAGCAGGTCCGCAAGCCCCAGAACGCCCGAGATCAGGCTCGCGGTGGACGCGACTCCGCCGTAGACATTGCCGGTCGCAATCGAACCGCCGAGCCCCGCGAGCGAGCCGACGATGCCCAGCGATTGCTGGGCGACGGCGAGGTCGTTGTTGACCTGCAGCTGGAGCCCGGCGAACGAGCGGGTATTCCCGGCGACATACTGCACATCGGGGTAGCTGGACTGCTGCAGCAGCATGGTGCGGGCGAAGACCGCGGCCCGGTCGTCCGTGGTCTCGCGGATCGAATCGATGACAGCCTGGCGGCGGGCTTCGAGGAAGGCGAGGGCCTGGGCGTGGTCGGGGTGGTCGGGGTCGGCGGCGGCCGCGAAGAGATCGATCGAGTCCAGGCCCATGTTGGGCACGATCTCGGCGTTACCGATCGCGTCGAGGCGGGCCTCGGCGTCGAGCTGGATGTCTTCGATACGCGTAAAGACCTCGGTCTCGAGCCCAACGTGTGCGCCCGTGTCGTCGCGGATGGCGATGAAGCCAGCAAAGTCCGGCAGCCCGCTCAGGCCCGCGTTGATCTCGGGCTGGTTTGGATCGGTCGAGCCGAGCATGGGGGTGTAGCCCATCGTTTCGAGGTATGCGACGGTCGCGATCTCAAGCCCCTCGATCCGCGTGCCCGACGGCGAGACGCCCGCGAGCGTGGCGGTGAGCGCGTCGGCGGTCTGGCTGCGGTTGATCCACCGCTGGACGGAGCCGACATCAAAGCGGGCCATGCGCTGCTGCGACTGATGGAAGCTCTCGAGCCCGGGGAGTGTCAGCCCGAGCAGGTGCAGCGCGTCTGAGTTCACGCGTGTGTCTGTGCCGATCAGCAGCCCCTGGGGCGCGACTCGTGCCGCGTAGACGGCCGTGAGCATTGAGCCGGCGCTCATGAGGTATTCGTCGCCGGGCACGATTTGTGCGAGGGCGGTGTCGTAGGCCGAGACGAAGGCGGTGAGCTGCTCGGGTGTCGCGAGCGGGTTGCGCTCGCTGAAGGCCCAGAGCCCGGCGACTGCGGCGATCATGCGCGGGTTGGCGTTCTCTTCGAGGTAGCCCTGACGGGTGTACTCGGTGGCGCGGATCGCGTCGAGCAGGCGATGGTAGTCGCCCTCGGTCTCGACGGGGATATCCGCGGCTCGTGCGGGCGAGCTGATCAGGGACACGGCGAGGGTGAGCAGCAGCACCGTCTGGGATGCGAGACGCGGGAGGATACGGGTCAGGTCGAGCATGAACGGGCTCCGGTTCATTGGGTCAGTTTGAGTCATTCAGGATCCAAGGCGGGTACCTGTTCCTGGCTCTTGAGAGAGCGACGGCGAAGCACCGCGCGCCCGGCTGGAATGGAGAAAATTGGGATTCAGCTGCGAATACGGGGCTCAAAAAGTCCGATAATCACAGTTGCCGCCTGCATCCATCGAATGCGGGGCGAACGGCGACACCGCAAGCATCGGCGTGCTGGAGAAGAAACGCGTTTCGATCGGGTGGGACATCAGCCTGGGGATCTCGGTTGCTTTGATCGGAGCGTGTTGTTCGATTGATTTCAACGGAAACACCTTCAACACGTGCGGAGCATGATCCGCTTGGAGATCAGGCGCTTACCACACGATACCGACCGATCAGCATCTCGCCCACCCGCCCCGCGGTATCTGCGGCGGTGTTGCGTCGGTCGATCACCTCCATGATGATCGCCCCCTGCATCAGCAGCCCGTACTCTTGCGCGAACGCGTCGGGGTCGGTCAGTCCGGCTTGTTCGGCGAGATCGCGCACGATGCACCGCAGCGCATCGACATTCGCCCACGCGGCTTGGTGGCACGGGTCGTTGGGGTCGGGGAACTCGGAGCAGGCATGCATGAATAGACAGCCGTTGAAGTGGATGTTGTCAAACCAGTCGCGCCACACGCCCCACACGGCGCGGAGCTGTTGGATAGGGTCCTCGCCGCCTCGCTCGCGGAGCAGTTGGGGCAGGCGCTTGCGCCAGCCCTCGTCTCGGCGCTCGATGCACGCCAGCGCGAGGGCCTCCTTGCTCTCGAAGTATTTATAGAAGGTCGTCTTGGTCGTCCCGACGGCGTCGAGGATGCGGTCCAGTCCCAGCGCGTGGAAACCGTGCTGGTAGAACAGGTCCAAGCCTGCGGCGATGAGCTTCTCTCGGGTGTCATGGGGTACCATATGGACCATTGTATCGGCACGATATCACGCCCGGAAGACGAAACCGGGGCGGGTTGACCACAAGTCAACCCGGGGTTGACTGCGAGTCACTCCCTGATCGGGAAGATATGGGCGATGATGATGCTTCATGGGGTGAATCAGATGGTTGATTCAAAAGAAAAGGAGCAACTCATGCAATGTACATCGATCTTCGTTTTCACCTCGGTCCTCGCCGCCAGCACGCTACCCGCCACCGCCCAGCTCTGCAACATCGACCTTATCTTTCCCTCCGAATCGTTCGCACCCATCAACGCTCCTGCCCGCCTGCTCGCACCGATCGCCAGCGGGGACATCGACAACGACGGTGATCGGGATGTCATCCACACCGGTCTCGATAACGGTTCGGCCCGCGTCTACCTCAACGACGGCCTCGGCGGTCTCACCTACAGCCCCGTGCCGCTGCAGGGCGCGGACGGCGGGAACTTCCACAACACGCTCGCAGACTTCAACAACGACGGCATCCTCGACCTCGCGGGCGTCCGGGGCGGCAGCGACGGCACCGACATCGTGGTCTTCAACGGCAACGGCGACGGGACCTTCGGCCCCATGCCCAGCACCTTCATCCCGGACTTCGCGCCCGATCGGCTCTTCACCGCCGACATCGACGGCGACGGCTTCGAGGACATCGTCGCATTCCAAGCCGCTGTCACCTCGCAGCCGGTGATCGTGACCTACCGAAACACCGGCAACGGCACCTTCACCGACGCCCGGTCCTACGGCCCGGTCGAGGCGACCGACGCCCTCCAGACCGGTGACCTCGACGGCGACGGGCTCCCCGAGATCGTCATCATCAGCCGATTGAACAGCTTGACGACGATCCTCCGCAACCTCGGCGACGGCACATTCAGCCCGCAGTCCTTCGCCTTCACGCCGGGTGCGAGCGGGGGCTATGTCAACCTCCAGCTCGGCGATCTCAACAATGACGGGCATCTCGACATCGCCTACAGCCTCTTCAGCTTCGCAAATGCCGTCGTGTTCTACACGCTCAACAACGGCGCCGGAAACTTCCAGACCCCGGCCACCGAAATCGTCGACACCTCGAACAACCCGACCTGGGCGATCGGGATCCTCGACGCGGACGGCGACGGGGACAACGACATCCTCCGCATGGTCCGTGGAGTCGGATTGATCTTCGGCGGCGTGCTGGAGCGAAACGACGGCACGGGCGAGTTCACCGAAACCTCGACCTTCAACACGATCGAGAACAACAACGGGTTCAACTATACGGTGAGCTCGATCGCGGACTTCAACAACGACGGCACACCCGATGTGCTTCTGAACCAGATCGGGGTCAACCCCTCCGAGTTCGGCATCTGGTTCAACACCTGCTTCGCGCCCCCCGTCATTGGGCAGCAGCCCGCGTCGCGTGTCGCCGACGCTGGTGATACGGTCGATTTCTCGGTCGCCCTCTCCAACGGCGCCCCGCCGATCTCGTATCAGTGGCGACGCGACGGCATCGACTTGGTCGATGACGCGGTGATCTCCGGCGCGAACGCACCCACGCTTGTCCTCAGCGGCATCGCGGCACAGGACATCGCGATGTATGACTGCGTCGTGAGCAACCCGCAGGGCACCCGCACCAGCGATCAGGCGACACTGGCCATCCGGGGTACGGGCGCACCCGCCTGCACCGCGGACCTCAACGGCGATGGTGAAGTGAACTTCTTCGATGTCAGCGTGTTCCTCAGCGCGTACAGCGCCGGCTGCCCATAACTCTCAGGGCGTCCCCGATTTAGGGGGATAAACAAGAACAGAGAACGGGGTTGTACCTGCCGGGCATCGCCGTTATCTTCAGGTGATGGGTTCCGCTCGGAACTTGAGTGTGATGGTGTGGACTGCCATCACACTTCAACCTTGATCCTGCTCGTGGAGGCGGGATGCAACATCTGTTCACTCAGGAGATCCTCATGAATACTCGTGTTTCGCTCGCCGTGCTTCTCTTTACCGCCGCTGGCACCGTCGCCAGCCCCGACTCAATCGTCTATGACCCTGAGAACCCTCAGCAGTATGAGCGGGAGCTTCAGCTCGAAGTGAACCCGATCGCACGGCGCGGCGTGAGTCTGAGCGTCGACTCGGGCAAGGTGGCCGCACCGTCCGCCCGCCAGACGGACAGTGGTCGCCCGATCCAGGTGCCGATCTGGTCGACAGAGGTCGAGATCCCTGACGCGGCGTGGGTCCGGCTGCGATTCGGCGATGTCGAGCTGGCCCCGGCCACAGACACCGCCCGCGAGTCCTATCTCCGCATCACTTCGCTCTATGACGGGCACGAGCAGTACCTCGATCGCAAGTCGCTCAGCGAATGGTCCTACACCAGCGCCTATTTCAACGGCGGGCGCATCCGCATTGAAATCATGGCCTCGCCCGGCACCGATACATCCATGAATCGTGTGCAGGTCATCAGCGCCACGGCGTCCGAGCCAACCGCCTTCCCCCGCTCGATCTGCGGACCCGTCGATGACCGGGTGCTCTCGAGCGATCCGCGGGCCGCGCGGATGATGCCCATCGGCTGCACGGGCTGGCTCTTCGGCGACCAGCCGCACTCCTTCCTCTCGGCAGGACACTGCGGCCCGGACACCGGCGATGTCATGCAGTTCAATGTCCCGCTCTCTACTTCCGGGGGGACACCCCAGAACCCTGCCCCTCAGGATCAGTACCCGATCGACGGCTCCTCGGTCCAATCGACCAACGGCGGCGTGGGCAATGACTGGGCGTTCTACGGCACCTTCGTGAACTCCAACACCGGGCTCGCACCACGCGACGCGATGGGCGACTCGTACATCCTTGCGGGTGCCGTGCCCAGCGCCGACGGGCGTCCGATCCGCGTCACCGGATACGGCAGCACAACCTCGCCCGTGCCCGCGAGCTGGTACCTCGTCCAGAAGACCCATGTGGGTACATTCGTCTCCACGCCGGGCACCAGTCTGCGCTACGACCCGGACACCACCGGCGGCAACTCGGGCTCAGCGGTGTACGACGACTCGACCAACACAGCGATCGGTGTGCACACCCATGCAGGGTGCAACTCCACGGGCGGGTCCAATCAGGGCACCAGTCTCGATCTCCCGGCTCTTCGCAATGCCTTGGCCAACCCGCAGGGCATCACGGTTCCGCTGGGCCTGGACTTGGATTTTGTCGACATCCGCCCGGATTTCGTGAACCCCGATGGCGGCGACACCATCGCCATCAGCGTCAACCCCGACAACGACCTTCAGCCCTCGGGCGATGTGACCCTTTGGATCGATTCGGGCTCGGGCTACTCGCCCGTCGCCATGACCGATGCCGGCGGGGGCATCTATGTCGGTACATTCCCAGCCGCTGACTGTGGCGACATCCTGTCATACTACTTTACTGCGCTGGACACCGATGGTGGCAACTGGTCGCTTCCCGCCTCAGGCCCCAGCGGCGCGTGGTCCACGCTGGCCGCCACGGGCATTGACTTTATGCTCAACGAAGACTTCGAGTCCGACAGCGACTGGACCGTCCAGAATGTGTCCCTCTCAACGGGCGCATGGGAGCGCGCGATCCCCGGCGATTTCGGGCGTGACGACCCGAGCACCGACGCCGACGGATCAGGGCATTGCTATGTCACCGGGAACTCCAACCTCGAGGATGTCGATGGCGGGCCCACCAACCTCTCCTCGCCGGTCCTGGATCTGACCGCGCTCGTCGACCCCCGCGTGTCCTATGCCCGTTGGCATGTTTCCAACGGCAATGATCCTTTCAACTTCCAGATCTCAAACAATGGCGGCAGCACCTTTGCTACCGTCGAGACCGTGACCAATAGCAGCGGCTGGAACACCGTTGAGTTCCGCGTGTCCGATCATGTGGCGATCACAGATCAGATGGTCTTCCGTTTCACCTCGCAGGACACGCCAAACGGTTCGATCACCGAGTCGGGCGTTGACGCGTTCCGCGTGTTCGATGTCGTCTGCGGGAGCGGTTGCCCCGCAGATCTCACCGGCGATGGCGAGCTGGACTTCTTCGATGTGAGCGCGTTCCTCAACGCGTACAACGCGATGGACCCAGCCGCAGACTTCACGGGCGATGGGATGTACGACTTCTTTGATGTGAGCGCATTCCTCAACGCGTACAACTCTGGTTGCCCCTGATCGGGCCCGCATGTAAGCTGTGGTCTGGCGCCCGGTAAGGAACCTGCGCGTTCGAGACTTGTATTTTTGACTCTGATTCTGAGAGGGAATCAATATGAAGCTGTTTTCTATGGTGTTGCCCGCGCTTCTCGCGGGTGGGGTTTCTGCCGACACGATCTTTGTTGATGCGGATTTACGCATGCCGGGCGACGGTTCGAGCTGGGAACGCGCGTTTGATTCGATCCAGGACGCGATCGATGTCGCGGTTTCCGGCGACGAGATCTGGGTCGCCGAGGGCGTCTACACACCCGAGGTCCCCGCTGGGCCTGAAGCGACATTCCTGATTCCCGATGGTGTACGCCTTTACGGTGGGTTCGAGGGATCCGAGAGCAACCTTGCTCAGCGCGACGACCCGGAGGACTTCCCGACGATCCTCTCGGGCGAGCTGAGCCCGGGAGTGAATGTCTACAACGTGGTCGAGCTAATCGATACGGACATCGGCACGCTAGTTGATGGCTTTGTGATCCGAGACGGGATCGCGAACGGTTCGACCGGGCGCAACAACCGGGGCGGGGGCGTCCGCACGGACAGCGCGCTGGGAACGATCCGCAACGTGATCTTCAGGGACAACAACGCGCAGGTCTTCGGTGGGGCGCTCTCGATCAACGGTCCCAGCACCGGCGACTTCTTTACGATCGAGGACTGCGTGTTCGAGGACAACAAGGCCGACGGCAGGGGCGGTGCGGTCTACACGAACACCGACACCAACTTCTTCTCGTGCGAGTTCATCGGCAACGCGAGCGAGACGGCCGGCGGCGCGCTGTACACCGCTTCCGACGGCTTCGTGTTCGTGGAGGACTCCCGGTTTTCGGGCAACGAGGTCGAGGTGGCCGCGATCGACAATGGGCTCGGCGGGGCGATCTTCGTCGACGACGCGGGCCCGAGCTCCTTCGTTCGTGTGAGCGATACCAACATCATCGGGAACGAGGCGGGGGCCGCCGGGGGTATCTTCCTGGGCTCTTCCGGGACGGTCGAGCTGCTCGGCTGCGGGTTCTACGGGAACACGGCCAATCCGGACGGGACTGTGAACGCCTCGTCAGCGCTCACCTATACCTCCAGCTCGGCGAACGCGACCCTCGTGATCGATACCTGCCTCTTCAGCGGCAACATCGGCCTGGGGACAGCGGCCACGATCAACAATCTCGGGTTCATATCCGAGCTCTACATGACCAACTGCACCGTGGTCAACAACACTTCGGAGGATTCACTCGCCGCGGGCTATCAGGACCTGGGCGGGTTCGCCCGCTTCTATAACTCCATCTTCTGGGACAACACCTCGGACCTGGGCGACGGGCAGGCCAACAACTTCTTCGTCAGCCCCAGTACCGATGCCGAGGTCTACAACACGATCATCGGCCAGCTCGGCGTCAGCTCGCCTCCTCTGACCGGGAGCGACATCACGGACGCCGACCCGATGTTCGTCAACGCCGCGGGCAACAACGGGAACCCTGGCGATCTCGACGACAACGTCATGCTCATGCCCGGCTCGCCCGCGATCGACGCGGGCAACTCGCTGGCGGTGCACCCGAACGTGCTCCTCGATTTCTACGGCGCGCTGCGCTTCGCGGACGACACCGGCACCCCCGACACCGGCACGACCGGTGGGTCGCTGGATGTTGTCGATATCGGCGCGGCCGAGTTCCAAGGCACCACCCCGCCCCAGTGCGACGCCGACCTCAACGGCGATGGCATGCTCGACTTCTTCGACGTCTCGGCGTTCCTGACCGCATTCAACGGCATGGACTCGCTCGCGGACTTCACGGGCGATGGGCTGTACGACTTCTTTGATGTCAGCGCGTTCCTGACGGCGTACAACGCCGGCTGCCCGTGATCAGCGGTGTGAGAGACAATCATTCGAACAAGACCCACTGAAGAGTGGGTCTTGTTCTTTCTGGGGCCTGATACCTTGATGGTGCACTCAAACAAGGAGCAGCATCATGCGAACCACAATGACACCCGTCGCTCTCACCCTGATTCTCTCCGGCTCCGCCATGGCCGGCTGGCCGACCGATCCCGCTTCGCCGCTGTTCGTCGGTCCGCTCAACAACGCGTTCGACGAACGCGCGGGTCTGCGATCCGGGGCGGAGGGCTCGGTCTGGGTTGCGTGGCAGCAGGCGTACTGCGTGGGCGATGTGCTGCTGCAACACATCGATACGCAAGGGCAGGTGCTCACGCCCATGGCCTTGCGGGTCCAGGAGGATCCGAGCTGCGGGTTCCATCTTGAGCCCGCGATGGCGGTGATCGGCGACAGCATCGTGGTGACCCGCCGGCTCGCATCGCTGCAGGACAGCCCCGTGCAGCGGTGGGGGACTGATGGCGGTGCCCTGTGGTCGCCGCCATTCACGCGCCCCGAGCCGCTGGCGGTGGAAGTGGTCGCGGCGATGGACAACGGCGACGCCCTTATCATCTCCCAAGGATGGGACACGATCCATGTCGACCGCGTCGGGCCGGGTGGTGATCAGGTTTGGGCGGAGCAGCTTGTGTTCACGGTGCCGGGCGGGGCGAACTTCGACATCGTGAGCTTTGTGCCCGATGAGGCGGGGGGCGGATACATCTTCTGGGAGGATCCGGCCGGGTACATCCGCCGCATGCACGCGATGCGCATCACGGGCGATGGCCAGACCGCGTGGGCGGCTGCGGTGCCCATGGTCGACAACCAACTGCCCAACCGGGGCACATCTCGGCATACGCACTCTGAGATGGCGCCCGACGGGCAGGGCGGCGCGGTCGTCGTGTATACCGAAGGCTTTGAGCAGGGAACCACGCCCGCGGATCTGTACATGCAGCGTGTGCAGCCGGATGGGACGCTCGCCTTCGATCACCCCGGCGTGCGCGTGTCAATGAGCGACCAGCGGCAGTTCGATGTCGATCTTGAGCACGACCCGGTCAGCGGCGATCTGCTGATCACCTGGCGGCACGGCCTGTTCGACGCCCAGTGGGTGTACGCCCAGCGGATGACCGTCGATGGCGACCGACTATGGGGGAACAACGGGATCGAGCTGTCCGAACTCGATGTCCAGCAAGGTAGTTTCGACTCGGTATGGAACGACGGCACACTCAAGACGGCCGTGGGTGCGATTGGAGCCGTCACGCTGGTGCAAACCAGCGCTTCGGGCGAAGTCGATCCCGAGACGGTGCTCGTGGGATCGCAGGGTCCGGCGAGCTTCGTGAAAGCCACGGCGTCGAACAATGGCGTGGTGGTCGTCTGGCAGATCGATGGGCCGACGACCGACGACCAGCTAGTGGCCCAGCGGGTCAACCGTGCCGGACAACTTGGCGGGCCTGCTCTGTGCCCCGCAGATCTGACGGGCGATCAGTCGCTGGATTTCTTCGATGTGAGCGCGTTCCTCAACGCGTACAACGCGATGGACCCAGCCGCAGACTTCACGGGTGATGGGCTGTACGACTTCTTTGATGTGAGCGCGTTCCTCAACGCGTATAACACCGGTTGCCCGTGAGGCAGGCGTGTTAAAAAGCGGGTTATCGAGATTTAAACCCGATATCAAGATTTTTTTCGTACACATCAGGGCGAGTTCTCGCTTCTACTCAGGACGGGGGCATGCGTGGGATCATGCTGCCTCTGTCGTTGTGGGCAGAGAAAGGAACCTGTCGTGCGCATGGTTTGCAACCATTCAGATCTCAGCCGCATGATCTGCATGAGCATGTCCGTGAGTTTGCTCACGGGCCGGTTTCATTCACGGAACAACGATCCCTGAGCGGGGCGAGTCCCCCGGGATGCTTTGTAGACCATGTCTTGTGCCCGTTTCGTCGCAGTCCGCCAACACGCTTTGGCCATCCATACCTATTCAGTGAAGAAGATGAGAGAACTTATGTCCAGCCCAACCGCCCGCCGGCTCGCCCGGCTCATATTTATTCTGCCCCTGCTTGCCGCCCTGCCCGTCGCGGGCCAGACGCTCAACGAGGATTTCAAGCTCACCGCGTCCGACGGTGCGTCGGATGATGATTTCGGTCGCTGCGTTGCGATCTCCGGGACCACCACCATCATCGGGGCAAAGAATGACGACGACGCGGGCACCAGGTCCGGCTCGGCCTATCTGTTTGATACGACGACCGGCCTGCAGCTCTTCAAGCTGACCGCGTCCGATGCCGAGGAGTTTGACGGCTTCGGCAACTCCGTGGCGGTCTCCGGCACCACCGCCATTGTTGGGGCAGCATTTAGCGACGACGCGGGCAGTTTCTCCGGCTCGGCCTACATCTTTGACACGATCACCGGGCAGCAGCTCATCAAGCTGACCGCGTCCGACGCCGCGGCGAATGACCAGTTCGGCACCTCCGTTGCGATCTCAGGCACCACAGCCATCCTGGGGGCGGAGGGTGACGATGAGGGTCGCGGCTCGGCCTACCTGTTCGACACAACGACCGGGCAGCAGCTCTTCAAGCTGACCGCGTCCGATGGCGCGCCGGGTGACCGCTTCGGCGGCTCCGTCGCGTTCTCCGGCTCTATCGCCATCATCGGGGCAAGAAATGATGAAGACGCGGGCTTCCGCTCCGGCTCGGCCTACCTGTTCGATACGACAACCGGGCAGCAACTCTTCAAACTCACCGCAGCCGATGCCGCTGCGGAAGACCAGTTTGGCTCTACATTGGCGATCTCCGGCACCACGGCCATTGTCGGGTCACCGAATGATTCCCTCGCGGGCTATTTCTACGCCGGCTCGGCCTACCTGTTCGACACAACCACCGGTGCGCAGTTCGCCAAGCTCAGCGCACCCGAAGCCGCGGACTATGACTATTTCGGCGGGTCCGTAGCGGTGTCCGGTACGACCGCCATCATTGGATCGATTGGTGACGCGGACGCGGGCTCATCTTCCGGATCGGCCTACCTGATCGACATCACGGCGGGCCAGCAAATTTTCAAGCTGACCGCGTCCGACGCAGAGGCGAGTGACCGCTTGGGCACCTTCGTGGCGATCTCCGGCACCACCGCCATCGCTGGTACACCGGATGACACCGACGCGAACATCAGGTCCGGCTCGGCATACATCTTCAGTGGTTCGCCGAGGATTGTGCGCCAGCCCCAAGGCGATGTCGTGCAGGCGGGTGATCCGGTCTCGTTCGATTTCATTCTTGCCAACCCCAGCGGCGTGAACTATCAGTGGCGCCGCGACGGCGTCAATCTCAGCGACGGCGGCAACATCACCGGGGCCACCACCCCCACGCTGAGCATCGTTGCTTCCGAATCCGACGAGGCCTCCTACGAATGTCTTGTCACCGGCATCTGGGGGCCGCCCTCAACAAGCGATCGCGTCGTTCTGGGCGTCCTCGCCGACCCCAACGCCTGCACGGCCGACCTCAACGGCGACGGTGTGTATGACTTCTTCGATGTCAGCGTGTTCCTCAGCGCGTATGGGGCGGGCTGCCCGTGAACCACCTAAACAGGGTGTAGTTTCAGGGTACATATGATTCTCAAGGCGACTTCGGTCGCCTTTTTTATGTTCTTAGGCGTTTGGTTGCCAAAAGAGGTTTTGTACTTCCGGTTCGCTCTGGTATTGTGCGCACAAGCCATCAGGTTGTGCGAGTGTTCGTTCGGATCATGGTGGATGAGAAAGAGCGATCGTGGGGTACCTTGCGCAAGTTCGCGAGGCACGATCGGAAACTGAAAGAGAGGACGAAAGATGAATGCAATTCACGCATGCGTCGCTGCAGCCATGTTCGCTGCGGCAGGAACTGTTTCTGCTGATGTGATCTTGAGCAACCTGCCGGGCAACCCCTCAGGCACGGGCTCCAACCTGGGTCTGGGGACCGATCTGGCCGACCGCACCAAAGCCGTCGGCCTGACGATGGGTGCCCAATCGCTTGAGTTTGAATCCATGGTGGCGTTGATTTCCAACGCGGGCGCAACCGCCGACCTGTTCGGTGGCATCTACGACAGCAGCGGCGGCAACCCCGGTTCGCTGCTGGCCGCGTTCTCCACGGTCTCGGTCGCAGGTGGCTCGGCTTCGCAGGAAATCGCGCTCACGATCGCCGGCGGCTTCACCCTCCAGGCGAACACCAGCTACTGGTTCCTGCTCGACGGACCGTCGGTCAGCAATAGCCTGCTGTGGGATAGCCTGACACCCAACGCGTCACCGACCGCGACCGGCGTGACCTTTGACGGCTACCGCTTCAGCTCCAACGGCGGGGGCACTTGGGCCAACTCGACGATCTTCAACGGAGTGACTATCAATGTTGTTCCGGCGCCGGGTGTGGCGGGTCTCTTTGGCCTCGCCGGCCTCGCGGCTTCGCGTCGCCGTCGTTGATTCGTTGACACGTTTCTTGAGTTCAAAGCAGCACCCCGGACCCGCAATGGTCCGGGGTGTTCTTTTGGGGTCTGGCTTCAAACCTTGGACTCCGGGCTGTCCGTGTGCATTTGTGTTCAGTGGACATGCATCCTCGCCGATGTATGCATGGTAAAACCCAGACCCGATCGGGGTTTTTCAACGACGGACAGCAATCGAACATCGAAAGAGGCACGGGATGAGCAAGTGTGTGAAAATGGGCTATCTGTTTGGCGCGATGACCATCGCATCCTTGACGATGAACGCCGGCGCGAAGCCCGGGCCGTTTGATAAGGCCGTCGAGGGTTACGAGAAGGTGCAGGTCGCGCCCGGGCAGGGGATGTTCTATACCCTATATACGCGAGAGAAGGATGCCCAGGTGCTCGCAGAGCTACCCCGAGATTTCGAGGGCAAGCGGTTCTATCTGGTGGCGACGGTGGCCGCGGGCCATCCGCAGTCGGGCGTGTATTCGATCTGGCACGACGCCGTTCGGGTGCCGACCAAGACGGTGTATTGGTCCATGCGCAATGATCAGCTCATGCTCATCGAGCCCAACCTCGCGGTCCGCTCCAGCGGCGATGATCAATCCAAGGCCGGGGTGGCGCGGGTGAACACAGACCGGGTGGTGCTCTCGGTGCCGATCGTGGCGATGGGGCCGGGTGGCGGGCCGGTGATCGATCTCGATCAGGCGCTGCTGGGCAACTCGGGCGCGTTCATCGGCGGCTTCCTAAGCCGTGCCAACACAGGGCTGGCCAAGCTGACCAAGGCCAAGGCCTTCCCGAACAACATTGAGCTGGGCTTTGAGCTGCCCCGCGCGGGCGGGCAGTTTGCGCAGGTGCGTTTCTCGCTGGGCATGCCTGAGAAGTCCAAGGGCTTTGAGCCGCGGGTTGCAGACCGGCGGGTGGGCATCTACTTTGAGTCGTTCGAAGATCGTGCGATCAATGACGGCAGTTCACAGATCGTGCGGTACGCCAACCGCTGGCATGTGCAGAAGGCGGACCCCAAGCTGAACATGAGCCCGCCTCGTGAACCGATCGTGTATTACATCGAGCACACCACCCCGCTGCGGTACCGGCGCTGGGTGCGTGACGGCATTTTGGCGTGGAACAAGGCGTTCGAGCAGGTGGGTGTTCTTGAGGCCATCGAGGTGCGCCAGCAGGACGCCTCGACGGGCGCGCATATGGATATCGATCCTGAGGACATGCGGTACTCGTTTGTGCGCTGGACCAACGCGGGCATGGGCTTTGCGATCGGCCCGGTGCATTCGCACCCGGACACGGGCGAGATCTATGAGGCCGACATTGTGATGGACGAGGGCTTCATCGGCTCGTACGCGAACCAGTACATGCAGACCGAGCTGGCGAGCAACGCGATGAGCGTGCTCTCGCCCGAGCTTTCTGGCTGGCTGGCGCAGAACCCGAGCTGGGATCCGCGCGTGATTCTGGCCGAGCCGGGCGAACGCGAACGCGCCGCGATGCTCACCAAGGCGATGATCGAGCGGCCCGGCGAGCTTGAAGCGCTGCTGGCCGACGGGCCCCACACGCTTTCGCCGATGGTCTGGGAGCCGCACCGCACGATCCATCACGACCACGACGCGGGCCACGCGATGTGCATGATGCTCCCCGGGCTGTCGGCCAACATCGCTTCGGCGCGGCTGGCGATGGATCTGCAGCTGGGTTCGCTGCTCAAGCCCAGCGATGACCAGACCCTGCTCGACGGCTTGCCCGAGGAGTTTGTCGGGCCGCTTCTGCGCGATGTCGTGATGCACGAGGTCGGGCACACCATGGGCCTGACCCACAACTGGAAGGGCTCGGCGCTGCACTCGATCGCGGAGATGAACAGCGAGGGCTTCGACAAGCCGAACCAGTCGACCGTGATGGACTACGCGCTGAGCAACATCATTGTCGAGGACGAATCGCGCGGGCTGGTTCAGGGCAACTATGTGCCCAACGACATCGGGCCGTACGACATGTGGGCGATCGAGTGGAACTACACCTTCGGCGACCCCGATGAGGTCGCCAAGAAAGCGTCGATGCCCGAGCACGCCTACATGGCAGAGGACGGCGCGTTTTCGCCCGATCCGCAGGCCAAGACCTGGGACCTGGGGCGCGACTCGATCGACTTTGCCCAAGAGCGGATCCGGTTGATTGACAAGGCCCGCGCCGAGCTGCTCGATACCGTCGTTGAGGACGGCGAGAGCTGGCAGAAGGCCCGCCAGGTGCACCAGCAGCTGCTGGGCATGCAGTCTGGGGCGATCAGTATGGCGATGCACTGGGTCGGCGGTGCCCACATCCAACGCTCGATGAAGGGCGACCCCGATGCGCCGGCGCCGATCCGCCCGGTGGACGCGGCGCAGCAGCGTCGGGCGCTGTCGTTCATCGTGGACCACGCCTTTGACAGCGAGGCGTTCGGGCTCGACACCAAGACGCTCTCGTATCTCCAGAGCGACAACTGGTACGACGAGGGATACGGGACTGCTCACGCCTGGCCGGTCGCCCAGAGCGTGCTGGGGATTCAGGCCTCGGCGATGACTGGGCTGATCAACCCGCAGCGTTTGGGCTGGATCATGGACAACGAGCTGCGCACGCCCGATGATCAGGACGCGCTGACCGTGCCCGAGATCTTCGAGGCGCTGCGGACATCGATCTGGGACCTGCCCGACATCGACGGCGAGTACACCAACCGCAACCCGCTGGTCGGGCAACTGCAGCGGAACCTGCAGATGGAGCACCTGGGCCGCCTCATCGACCTGGCCACGGGCATGCGTTGGCCCGGGGCGTCTGGTAAGACGATCCAGGCGCTGGCACGCGAGGAGCTTCGGACAATCCTTGCACTGAGTTCAATTCATACAAGCAGAGTACAGGGCATCGATGCGTACTCCAAAGCGCACCTGCGTGATATCAACGAGCGGATCGAGCGCGCGCTGGAGGCGGCGTACCTGCGGAATGACTGATCTCGCCGCGGCGTGATCGCAAGCGGTTCATCCACTCGCTCGGGCAGCTATGCCCGGGCGTTTTTTATGCATGATTATGGTGCATCGGTCCCGTCGGATTCGCCCGCATCATCGCTGATCGTGTCGGTGCTCTCTTCAGCTTCCGGTTCAACTTCCGGTTCAACTTCCGGTTCGTCTTCCGGTTCATCATCCGCGGCGGGCTCGCCCTTGCCGAGGTTTCGAACCAGGAAGTCCTCATACTTGCGGTAGCGCCCGATGGTCTTCACATCGCCGCCGAGCCCGTGCCCACCCGTCGGGTCGATGAACAGCTCGACATGGACCTCCTTGTCGGCCTTGAGCAGCTCGCGGTAGACGCGCATGGTGTCCTGGTAGAGCACATTGGAGTCTTCCACGCCGTGCACCAGCATGAGCTTGCCTTCGAGGTTCTTGGCGAGCGGGAGCAGGGAGTATTGATCGAGGTCGGTCTTGCCCGGACGGTTGGGGCCGACGGTGCCCGTGGAGTACCACGAGTTGTAGTTGTGCCATTCGGTCGGGCCGGCGCCGGCGATACCCGCGGCGAAGACCTCCGGCTCGCTGTACATGACCATCTGGGTCTGGAACCCACCGAACGACCAGCCGTGCAGCGACATGCGTGATTCGTCCACGCCGTGGTGCTTGACGAACCAGCGGGCGCCGTCGACCAGGTCCTCGGTCTGCGGCTTTCCGATCTGCTCGAAGTTGGCCTTCTCGAACACCGCGCCAAAGCCCGAAGTCCCGCGGGGGTCGATGGTGGCGGTGACATAGCCGTGCTCCTGTGCCATGTAACGGGCGAAGAAGTAGCTTGCCGAGGAGAACGAGCCGCGGGTGATCATGTTGTTGTTGGCGCTCAGCGGGCCGCCATAGACATAGATCAGCAGCGGACGCTTATCCTCGGGTGTCCAGTCTTCGGGCTTGAACATGTGCCCGTGGATGGTCTGCCCGTGGCGGTTCTCGTAGGTGAAGTATTCCGGGGCCGCATTGGTCAGCTTGTGGGCTTCCTCCGGGTGCGAGTCGGTCATGCGTGTGAGCGCCGCGTCGGCTTCTGCCTGTGCATCGGGACGCACGATCACCAGCTCGCGCGGCGAGCCGAAGTCCTGATGCAGCGCGATGAGCATCGACCCATCATCGCGCACCGCAGCGCCGTTGTAGACACCCTCGACGCTGGTCAGGCGCTGGGTTTCGAGCGTCTCCAGATCGACCCGGTAGACATGCTCCTGGGCGGGGTCTTCCTTGGTGCTGGTCACGAACAGTGCTTTGTGATCCTGGGTCAGGTGGAACGGGTAGACCTCGAAGGGGCCTGCGGTCACCGGGGAGAGGGCCTCGTAGCGCGGGTCGAGCATGTGCAGCTGCCGGTAGCCGGAGATCTCGGTGATGAACACCATCCGCCTGCTGTCGGCCAGATACATGGGGCGCACCATGCGGGGGGTGTTGGGCCCGCCGTGGTGCAGGAAGCGGTAGACGGCGCGTGCGTTCTCGATCTTGAAATCGAGGTCTTCGTCCTCGGCCTTCTTTTTCTTGTCCGTGTCGGTCGCGTCGTTCTGGGGATCACCGTTCTGCTCATCCTCGGTGTCTTCTTGCTCCGCTGCGTCGCTTGATTCGGGTTCCTCGTCCTTGTCCTCTTTCTCGTCGACAAAGCCGGATTCGAGGATGGTCATCTGCTCGCTCGCCTGATCGAACGCCGCGAACGCGATGCGGGATGAATCCGGCGACCACTCGGGCACCTGCATGACATCACGCGGCCCGCTGACGCGCCGGGTGAAGACCCGCTCGAGCTTGCCGTCTTCCTTGTCGTGCCCGCGCAGGTCGTAGAGGTACACGCTGGTGTAGGACTCGGGCCACGGGTCGTCGGGCATGTGGCGAGGCACCTCGCGCGCACGGGCGAAGCGGTCGCGGTAGCTCACGATGGTCACACGGCTGGCCGTTGAACCGGTCGTCTCGCCCCGCGTCGCCAGGAAGACCAGGCGGTTCATGTCCGGGCTGATGCGGTAGCCAACCATCCGCTCGTTGTCCTTGAGCTGTGGATCGAGCTGCACGATGCGGTGGTCGCCAAACGAAACCCGCAGCAGGGCCCCGCCCCGCAGGTAGGTGTACCCGGCCCCGTCGGGCAGGTACTGCACATCGGACAGGCGATCGCGTGTGCGGGTGAGCCGGGTCAGCTCGCCGCGGTAGGGCACCACCGGCGCGAGCTTGGGCGCGGGCGATGCGTCCTTGCCGTTTTCGTTGTCTGTGCCCGAGTCTGTGCCCGAGTCTGTACCCGTGTCTGTGTCCGTGTCTGATTCTGCATCGGTTTCTGCTTGGTCTGCTGTGTCTGCTTCGTCCTCTGTGTCTGATTCCGCGTCAGTGTCGGTTTGCTCAGCAGCTTTGTCTTCGTCTGTGTCTGAGTTATCGGCATCGCTGTGCAAGGCCGGTTCGGGGCGTTCAAGCGGGCGCTGCCATTGCTCGGCGTCGATCACGAGCCGGTAGAGATCGCTGCCCGAGATCACCAGCATCTCGTGCCCGGTGGGCGACCATTCATAGGACGACACGCCGCTGTACCGTGGAGCGCGCTCATGCACGGGCTTGCCGTCGCGGTCGTCGTTGATTTCCGCATCGCTTTCGAGGACCACATCGCCCAGTGACAAGCGCTCGCCGATGGCCCCGATCACGCCCTGGGGTGTGTCTTCGCGCTGGTCTTCGTCTTTGTCGTGCGCTTGGCGCGTCATGGAGAGCGTGAGCGTTTGCTCGGGCTCGCTCAGTGTCAGCTCGCCTGCGAGTGTGCCGTTCTCCAGCGTCAGACTGATGCTGCCTTTCACCCCGAGCGTCTCATCATCGATCTCGGCGTTGATCGTCCGTGCCTGTTCATCGATCCGCACCGACCGCAGTGCGAGACGCACGAATCCGATGCGGAGCGATCCCTCGAACGATCCGTTGGCACGTTCGCTGATTTTGAGTTCGGCTTCGCCCGCGAGCATGCCCATGCGATCGCCGGCGGCCTCGCCGGTCCAGTCCCCAATGATCTGCCCATCGGTCCACCCGAGCCGTTCGATCTGTTCGCGGGCCAGCAGGCGTGTGGAAACGCCCGCCTTCTTTGCTTTCTTCACCCGGTCGTCGCGCACATCGCGTGCATCGGCCTGAAACTCGGCCATGCGGCCCACGCTGGTGACGCGCCGTGTCTGGCCGGTCTGGGCATCGAAGATGTATAGATCGTTGCCGTGGCGACGCTCTGGGTAGGGCCGGTACAGGAACGCGCCGAAGCGCCCGTCGTGACTGAAGGACATGGACCGGGCGGTGGGGCCGAAGTTGCTCTTTTCGGGGAAGATGCGCTCGAGTGTGAGCTTCTCGTCCTCGCTCCCGCCGCCGTCCTCGTCCTCGCTCTCGTCCTCACCATCGCCCTCGCTTTCGTCATTGGCTGCTGCGCCGTCGTTCTGGGCACGCGGCTCATCGAGCATCGCGCCGGCCAACGCGGACGCGTCGTGCGCGATCAGCATCCCAAACACCAGCAACACCATACCAAGCAGGCCAAACCGGCCCGCGACAGAGACAAAGCGATTCATCGAAGCTCTCCTTGCATGTGACACACGGGCAGAACACCCGGCAAGCTCTTAAAGCGTTCCATCCTAACCCATCCTGGCGGTTTATGGCACCAGATACCGCGCATCGGGACCAGAATCTTGTGTCTGGCTTCACGCGTGAGGGGTTGTCCTTGTTTCCCAGGTGAACACGCGGGATGGGCCGATGTTTGCGGGCATGATCCGTCGGGGCTTTGGGTGGGGCATAGAATTACCGAGCGTCCGCCGGGCGCAGTTTCTACACGCCGGAGCGGAAGGCTTATCAATGAGTACGATTGCACCCAACCCGCTTGAGGGCGACCAGTTCAAGTTCTACAACAAGATCTACGGGCGTCTCTATCGCTTGGGCTATCACAACAAGAAGGACTACTCGCACTCCAAGCTGCTGTGCAAGAAGCTGCTCAACAACCACCGCGCGTTGTTCGACTCGGCGCTGGACATCGGCTGCTCGACGGGCTGGGCGGTGAATCACCTCAATGAGCACGGGATCCGCGCTGCAGGCGTCGATGTCGCGCCAAAGCCCGTCAAGGATGGGAAAGCCAAAGGGCTGGACTTGCACCTGGGTTCGGCGGCGGCGCTGCCCTTCGAGGACAACCAGTTCGACCTGGTGATGTCGTCAGACTGCTTCGAGCACCTGCGCCCGCAGGACGCGCCGCTGGCGATCGACGAGGCGTGCCGCGTGGCCAAGAATATTCTCGCTTTCAAGGTCAACCCACGGGTCGACCGCAACAACTGGTGGAAGATGCTCGCGGGGACCAACCTGCACCTGACGACCCAACCCGTTTCGTGGTGGATCGGCGAGTTCGAGAAGCGTGGCTGCATGGTTCTGGATCTAGACGAGGCGAACGAAGAGTTCATCCTTTCGTGCGATTGATCTGCGAGGTCGCCAAGGTCTCATATCGTCGAACGGGTCGACATACTTCGCTTGCCATACGCATAGATCATTCGCTGTCCTCCTTGCCAGCTGTTTAAGAACGGCACAGACATGTATTTCATGTCCTACAGCTGCAATACATCTCATTGTTCGTCGTTCAATGGGCATGAAGCATCACTTTTCGCTCATTGTTCTCGGTCTCTGTTCGCTGTCAGTGCATGCACAGGGTCTTGATCGACCGATGGGGCTGTATTGCAGCTGTCCGCCAACAACCGGCAACGGTTGGGGGTCCGTGGTTCCACAGATTGCCCAAATGGATCATGTTGATGGTGTGCTGGTCCGGCTTGAGTGGCGGACGGTCGAACCATCACCCGGGGTGTACGACTGGTCGCTGCTCGATGAGCAGATCACTCGTGCTCAGCAATACGGGATACAGGTGTCGCTTGCGATTGTCAACGGGGGCTCCGCACCCGTGTGGCTTGAATGGCTCGGTGTTGAGATGTTTAGCTTCCTCTTCTTTGGCGAGTCCCGTCAGATGCCAATCCCTTGGGACAACACCTATCAGAACCGATGGTCACAGTTCGTGGGTGAACTCGGAGCGCGATATGCCGACGAAGATACGATCTCGCTCGTGTATGCAACCAACTCAAGTCTGAACGGCTTTGAGATGCAGTTGCCGCGCTCACCGATCGATCAGGCAAACTGGGCGGCTGTGGGCTACAGCGACGAGCTTTATGCGCAATCGTGGAACAACGCAATCGATGCATTTGTCGATGCCTTCCCCAATCATCCGGTCTCGCACGAGGTGCACCCGGTTCTGGGCAGTGATACAGTGGCCCAAGAGGTATACCAGTACGCCCTTGATACGCATGGTGGTACAGTCGGCGTGCTCGCCGCCTGGTGGACGGTGCATAACGCGTTGGATGTCTACCCCGCTATGTTCGAGATCCTGCAAGATGCGTCCTATCAGAGTCATTCCGAAATTCAGGTCGCTAGTAGCTACACAAGCAACCCGGAGCGGTTCAGCAGCGAGGGCTATTCAGGCGAGATCAATCTCGCGATTGAGTCTGGGGTGCGTTACATGGAGGTCTGGAACAATGATCTGTTCAACCCATCGCTCACTGACCTGATGATCGAGACCTCAGTACGTCTCAACACCCCGTTCTGTGGGGCCGCGGATGTAGACGAGAGCGGAACGCTCGATTTCTTCGATGTCAGCGCATTCGTCAACGCCTTTACGGCCCAAGACCCGATCGCCGATTTCACCGGTGAGGGTGTTTTTGATTTCTTTGATGTCAGTGCATTCATCAACGCCTTCAACGCTGGCTGCCCGTAAGGCGACTGCCGCACGCGCATGATCGCTCAAATCCCGCCGCTGCAGCGTGTTTTTGCTTGTCTGTTCCGCTCGGTGTGGTACCATGCGATTCACACCAAACTTGAGAGTGAGTCCATCTATGAAACTTCGATCTGTATCCATCATGTTGCTCGCGGGCACGGCGATGCCCGCGTTGGCACAGGATGTTCTGCTGATTCCAGATTCAGGCGCTGACCGCGTTTGGGCCTTCAGCGCCGCCGACGGTTCGCTGATTGATGATGCGTTTATCACCGACCCGGGCAGCTCGGGCGGGGTTGATGTGTTCAACCGGCCCATCGAAGTGCTTCTGGGCAGCGACGGCAACCTGCTGATCAGCGATCAGTTCAGCGATGTCGTCAGCGAGTTCGCGCCCGACGGCTCGTTCATCCGTGTCTTCTCGCTCGGCGGGGTGCGCGACACCGATGTCATGGACAATATCCGTGGCGGGCATGTGCTCACCGCTGGCCCCCACGCGGGCGATGTCCTCATCACCAACTCGGGGCGCACCAACGATCTGGTGATCTCGCAGAAGAATGTCAAGAGCTTCAACGCCGACGACGGCAGCGAGCAGCCCGATTTCGCGTTCAACCGCTACGGGGGCATCCGTGGCCCATTCGATGTGATTGAATATAACGGCGAGGTCCTCGTGGCCGACGAGGGCCAGGACAAGATCGTGCGCTACACGCTCGATAGCAAGTTCAACGAGCGGTTCGCCAACAGCTTCGCGACCCCGCAGCTCGACTTCCCCCAGCAGATGGCCATCGCCAGCAACGGCAACCTGCTCGTGTGCGCGTTTTCGAGCGGGTTCATTCTCGAGTTCGACCCGGCGGGCACACTCGTGGGCCAGTATGACCCGGGCACCCTCGAGCTCTATCGCGGGATTGCCGAGCTCGATAACGGCAATCTGCTTGTGACGACCACGACCGGCGTGTTCGAGGTCACCCGCGCGGGCATCGTTGTCGATGTCGAAGCAACCGACGGCGATTTCAGATATATCACACGCTTCACCCCGCCTGCCGCACTGCCCCGCCGGGCCGGGCCGGAGCAAGAATCGCTCCCGATGCCCCCTCCCGATCCGCGCGATCGGGATGCGATCCTGACTGACGAAAGGGGTGAATCATGAACCGTCTTGCTTCAACGGCACTGATCGCGCTGGTCGCGGGCAACGCCCTCGCCGGTCACAAAACAACAGCTTACATCATCGAGGGATCGGGCTTCTTCGGCGCACCGGGCATCGAGCTCACGCAGATCGGGCGTGTTCATCTCGCCGACCCCGCCGATGTTCAGGTCTTGGCAGCCGCGGGCATCGACCTGCGATTCGGCGGCGCCGACAAGCGCCCCGGGAGCGGCGAACTCGTTGCCTTCGAGAACACCACCAACGCCCTGCGGATCATCGACACCGTCAGCGGCGGCAACACCCTCATCGATTCTATCGGCTTTATGGATTCGGGCGTCGCGGGCATGGCCTACAGCAACGACGGCTCGGTCGCCTATGTCACAACGACCGTCGGCGCGTTCGTCCGCATCCTGACGGTGGATGCCGACACCGGTGCGATGATCGCGATGAACAACATCATCACCGATTCACTCTCATCGCTCGCCGTCGTGCCCGAAGGTCACCCGACGCTCACGCCGGGCGATCTCTATGGCCTGGGGCTCAGCGGAGGCGGCTCGCTGCGTCTGCTGCACATCGATCTCGATTCCAACACGGTAATCTCGAACCAGTTCGTCACCGGTATCGGATTCAATCCCCAGTTCGAGACCGGTCTTGACTTTGCGTCCGACGGCACGCTGTACGCGCTGATCCAGGGTTTCGACCAGATCAGCCCGGACCAGTTCGTTGAGATCTCGAGCCATCTTTACACCATCGATCCCGCCAGCGGCGCGTCCAACGACCTCGGTGTCGTTGAGGGTGACGGGACCTGGGACGCCGTCACGCTGGTCGTCGACGAAGGTGCGGGGGCATGCCCTGCCGATCTGACTGGCGACGGGGAACTCAACTTCTTCGACGTCTCCGCCTTCCTCAACGCGTATGCGAGCAGCGATCCCATCGCGGACTTCACTGGCGATGGGCTGTATGATTTCTTCGATGTCTCTGCATTCCTTGGTGCATATAACGCCGGCTGTCCCTGAATCTGGTGCGATCGAGAATCGGGTGTAGACGCAAAACAGGCCACCTCTAGCCGGTTGTGGCCACAGTTATGCGCATCGTTATTTTATTAGATTCAATCATATCTTTTCATGATCCGTACGGAATGCCCATGTGTATATTCGCGCTATAACGCGGTGTACGCGATACGCAATGGAGCGGTCGCCCAATGAACAGCATCGCTGAGGTGGCGTGACTTGACACGCCGCGAGTTCTCTCGTGAGCCCAAAGGACAACTTCATGAATGATCACCTGAACCACGCAACGCAGCTGTTGATGCTGCTCGCAAGCATCGGCTCGACCGCACTGGCAGACAATGTTACCGTCACGCAACTTGATGATTCTGATGACTTCGCCGGGGCACGCATGATCGCGGACCTCCCCGGACCGGATGGGCTTGTGTCGCTCCGCGAAGCGGTCGTCGCGGTCAACAACACCCCCGGCAATCACCGGATCGAGTTTGCCGTTCCCGTCGACCCTGCGGATCCATTGGGCACACTGTTGCGCATCGAGGGATCCGCGTTCGTTGTCACACGCGACAACACAACGATTGACTTCCTCTCGCAGGCAATATTCATGGGTGACCCGGACCCCGACGGACCGGGCCTGGGCATACTTAACACCTCGCCCTCCGGCCTTGGACAACCTGCGATCATCATCAACGCCAGTGCATGTGAAATCCGCGGACTCGGGCGGACTCAGTTCCGTGATTCCATCGAGGTCGTTGGTGGGCACAACAACCGCTTTGTGCGGAACTTCACCGACTCGATCAATCTGCGTCCCGGTTTCGGGAGCACAACCACAGGAAATGTCATCGGCGGCACAGGATCCAAGGACGGAAACGACATCGGTGTGGTGTCCATCGACTGCGGGGCGGATAACAATATCGTGATCGGGAACCGTGTTGAATCAATCAACATCACCGGATCGCCGTTCTGCGCCGATGGGACGCAGTTCCCAACTGGCAACCGGATCGGCGGCCCCAGCGTTGCCGAGCGCAACCTCGTCAGCGGGTTCGGCACATACAGCGGCGAGGGGCGTCCCAGTGGCACGGGCATTCTGGTGGGTTACGCACGCGATACTGTCGTTGAAGGCAACTACATCGGCGTGAACAGCGATGGGCTTTCTCAGGCAAGCGACATGAACCGGGGCACCAACGGGATACAGGTCCGCGATTCGACGGGCACCGTTATCCGTGGGAATGTCATCTCGGGCATCCGGGGGATCGGCATCTCCGGCTTCGCAGGCCAGGTCTTCGGGCGAGCAGTGCTCATCATCGGACTCAATGAGCCCGTGGATGATGTGGTGATCGAGGACAATATCATCGGGCTCGACGCCAATCGTGAGAACCCAATCCCAACACGGGCGGGGATCCAGGTGATCACCCAGCCCGACCCAGTCAACAATGTACTGATCAAGAACAACACGATCGCCGGGACAGAACAGTACGGGATCCAGCTCAACGGATTCGGTGTGGATCAGGTCGAGATAAGCCAGAACGCGATCTTCGATAATGGCGGGCTGGGCATCGAACTGCTCGGCGCCAACAGCTCACCAAGTGTGCCGACACTCGAGAGTGCGGTTTCCGACGGAACGACCACGACCGTCAGCGGCGAGTTGATCGCAAGCCCCGATGATCAGTTCAGGATTGAGATCTTCGCAAGCGAAACGTGCGATGCGTCGGGCAGCGGCGAAGGCGAGGTTTTCCTCGGCTCATTTGTGATCGACACGGATGCCTCGGGCAGCACTGCGTTCGACCAAGCTATCTCGGGTGCAACGCCCGAGGGCTGGGTTGTCACCGCGACCGCGACCAGTCTCACCCAGCACACCACGTCCGCTTTCTCCGTGTGCGTGGCCGCCTCCAGCTCGCCCTGCTCCGCCGATTTGAACGGTGATGGTGAGCTCAACTTCTTCGATGTGAGCGTGTTCCTCAACGCCTACAACGCGATGGACCCGGCTGCCGATTTTACAGGTGATGGAAACTTCGATTTCTTCGATGTGTCCGCGTTCCTCAACTCGTACAACGCCGGGTGCCCCTGAGCGCTGATGCCGAAATCGAATCCGTGCATGAAAAAGGCCGGCCCATGTGGGCCGGCCTTTGTGGTTGATGATTCGAGCTATGTTTATGGGCAACCCCGGTTCATTGGCAACCCGGTTTACGGGCAGCCCGCGTTGAACAGGGTCAGGAAGCCGCTGACATCGAAGAAGTCAAACACGCCGTCGTTGTTGAAGTCCGCGCTGGGCTGGCCGCTGTTGAATGCGGACAGGAATGCGGACACATCGAAGAAATCAAGCTCGCCAAAGGGCTCAGCCAGATCCGCGTCGCTGCAGGCATTGCTGGGTGCTTCGGTGCCCAGGTAGACATTGTCGATGAAGAACAGCCCGTCGGTGTTGGTCTTGAACCGGACCTTCTGGTTGTTGATCGCCCAGGTATAGATCGGCATATTCAGCTCGATGGGCTGGGGGCTCGTGCCCAAGTCCGCGCCGCTCAAGGTCGTGAGCAGCTCCCAGCTGCCGCCGACCGTGTAGACCTCGACGGTCATGGTGTCGTCGGCGTCCGATCCTTCATTCGCCCAAGCATCGAAGGTAAAGTAGGGCTGCACAAAGCCGAACTGCAGCAGCGGGATGTCGAACGACTGGAGCGTCGCGTTGTCGCTCAGCGACGCGGCAAAGGTCCCGCTGTCGTACGCGGCCTGCGTGTTGGTATCGATGAGCCACGCGACGGGGTTGATCTGGTTGCTCTCGAAGTTTTCGTTCAGCGGCGCGGTCGCCACGGGCACGACATCGATGCGCAGGTCGTCAAGCAGCCACGCGTCGTCGCCGTCGTCGGCGTTGGCGACGAATCGCAGCTGCACGCCGTGCCACTGCATGTCGAAGCCCAGCGGGATGTTGTAGCGGATGAACTCGTCGTTGACCAGCCCGCGAACATCGATCTCGGTGATGGTCGCCCAGCTATCGCTGCCAGCGACCTCGGGGTTCTCAAGATACTGCACGAGCAGCGCATCGCCCGCTTCGAGCCCCTGGGCCCGCATCGCGAAGCTGATCATGCTGTCCTCGTAGAGCGACCGACCCGCGAGCCGCTCGCTGATGATCGTGTCGCCCTGCCCGAGCTGCAGCACGCTGTCGCCCTGGGGTGCTTCGGGCATGGTGAGAAGCGTGGGCGAGCCGGTATCGATCGAGAAGAGGTCGGTCCACGACGCGTCCTCGAAACCATCGCTCACAGGCAGCGAAGTGGGGCGGATATAGCTCTGCGCCAGCAGCATGGCGTTGTGTGTGTTCACACGCCCGCGCCCGAAGAAGTCATCGCGTCCGGTCGCGCCCAGATCATCCACTGAGTTGTACAGAATCTCCTGCACATCGTCGGCGCTGAAAGTCGGGTCGTACGAGTAGATCATCGCGCCCACGCCCGCGGCGATCGGGCTGGCGTAGCTGGTTCCCGAGCCGTTGCCGTAGGTCCCGCCGTTGCGCGTCGAACGCACGCTCGAGCCGGGCGCGGTGACATCGACGGCCGGGCCGTAGTTGCTAAAGCCCGAGCGGTTGTCGCCGCTGGTCGTTGAGCCCACGAGCACATAGTCTGGGCGGTTGGGCGAGACGAACGAATCCGCGTTGCCCGACGCCCAGAACAGCAGCGCGCCGTTCTGCTTGAGATAGACGGCGGTGGACTGATTGGCCGAAGAGGTTCCGCCCGTGAAACTCGCGTTGATGACATGGGCCCCGTTCTCGGCCGCCCAGCGTGCGCCCTCAAGAATCGCGAAGGCGCTGGCGGTACCGTCGCTGTTGTTGCTCACACGGATGGGCATGATCGAGAAGTCCCAGCCGACCCCGACGACACCCGCGCCGTTGTTGCCCTGCGCTGCAGCGCAGCCGGCGACGAAGGTGCCGTGCCCGTTGACATCGTTCACATTGCCCCCGTCGGCCTGGGCCTGGTTGGAGGCCGCGTTGAAGCCCGGGACCAACGCGTCCTGAAGATCGGGGTGATTCAGGTCGACGCCCGAGTCACAGATAGCGACGATGATCTCGCTGTCGCCCGTTTCGATATCCCACGCGTCGCGTGAATCGATGCGGTTGTGCTGCCAGCTCGAGCCCAGCTGCGGGTCGTTTGGGTCGACGGCATGAAACAGCGTCCAGTTGGGTTCAACAAACTCGTAATCGCCCGTCGCCATGAGCAGCGACGCCAGCTGGCCCTCGCTCATGCCCGCGGGCACCTGCACGATCCGCTCGGGCACAAAGGCGCTCTGGCGCAGGGTGAGCTGCGCGACGCGCGCATCTGCCGTCGCCACCTTGCCGCGTTTGGCGTGCACGATCAACTCGCCGCGAAACTCGCGCTCGCCGGGGATCGCCTGAAACTCGATCGGGTTGCCGATCGCGTGCGCGATCAGCTGCTCGTCGCCCGGCTGGAGATCGAGCGATTGTGTTGCTGATGCGATCGCGCTTGTAGGGGTGCTTGGGGCGTTGGGCTCAGTCTGCCCAGCGCCGGCCAGCTGGCCGGCGGCAAGAACAAGTGAGAGTGCGAAGTACGGTGCTTTGATTGACATGCGATCGGCTCCTCGAATCGCGAGATGGTGTTGGCAGAGAATACTGGGTGAATCACGGGCAGCCCGCGCTGAAACTGTTCAAGAAAGAGGACACATCGAAGAAGTCAAAATCCCCATCGCCGGTGAAGTCCGCGATCGGGTCCTGGCTGTTGTACGCCACAAGGAAGGCACTGACATCGAAGAAGTCGAGCAGGCCATCGTTGTTCAGATCCGCGGGGCAGTCTGGCTCCTCATAAAACTCATAGCTGAAGGCGACATCATCGATGTACCACGCGTCGTCGTCCTGGTCGCCCTGTGCGGTGAATCGGATCGCTGTGTTGGCACCAAAGCCGAACACGGGCAGGTTGATCTGGTGCAACTCGAACTGCGACTGGTCCACGCCGTCGGCGCCGACCGTGGCCAGCGGTGCCCAAGCACCCGAGGCGTCTTTGTATTCAACGAGCAGCGATTCGCCGTTCTCGACGCCCTGGTGCTGCGTGCGATACCGGATCCAGACCGGCCCGGTGGGGCTGCTCGCGTCGATATCCGCGCTGGTCAGCTGTTGCTGATTGACCAGCTTGGCGCTCATCGTGCCCTCGGGCTCGTTGCTCGCGTCGGTGGTGGCAACCGCGTCGCTGCTGTCCCAGTCGAGCGTGAGTGTGATGCCGTCTTCAAACCCGTCCTGCCATGGGATGGGGTTGCTGACGAACTCCTGCACACGCACATCATCGATGTACCAATCGTCGCTCTCGTCGCTGCCCTGGGCAATGAATCGCAGCTTGAGATCGTCATGCGAACCAAACAGCGGGAGCAGGATGCGCTGGAGCACAAACTCGCTCTGGTTGCTGCCATCAGAAACGATCGTCCGCAGCTCGGTCCAGCCGGCGAACAGGTCGTTGTATTCAACGCGTAACGATTCGCCCGCTTCCGCGCCGCGGTGCTGGGTCCAGAACGCCACCTCGATCGGTGAACTTGCCAGAATCGCCGCGCGCATCGCGATCGAATCGATCGAGTCGCTGTCATCGAGATTCAGACTGTACAGCCCGCTGGGCTCGTTCACGCCGGCGTCGCTGACACCGACCGTTCCAACCGGGTTTCGCCATTGGCTCGAGAGCGTCGGCTCGGTGAAGTTGTCCTGAAACGGCAACGCGGTGATCGAGGGACCATTGATCGCGTCACTCACGGCACGCCCGACATTGATGCGTCCCCAGCCGGTCTTGTCGTCCTGGCCGGGTTCTTCCTTGTCGTCGCTGGCGTTGAGCAGAATGAACTCGACCTCGTCGGCGCTCAGCGCCGGGTTGGCGTCATGGACCAGCGCCAGTGCGCCGGCCGTGATGGGCGCCGAGAAGCTCGTGCCAGTCGTATAGCTGTAGCCGCCGGTGCGGTTGGTCGAGCGGATGCTCACGCCGGGCGCGATGCAGTCGATCCCCACGCCCGTGTGCGACCAGTTCACCCAGTTATCGTTCGAGTTGCTCGCGCCCACGATCGTGACCTTCTCCCAGTCGCGTGTCTGGTTGGCCAGCCCGTCGTTGCCCGCCGCGAACACCAGCAGGTGCCCCTCGGCGCGGATGTGCCCGCCGCTGGATCGGGTTTCTGAGTCCTCGGCCCCGCCGAACGAGCAGTTCACGCTGTACGCGCCGTTGTCTGAGGCCCAGCGAGCACCCTCGAGTATCTCGCTGAGCAGCGCCGTACCGTCGGCCCGGTCCGAGACTCGCACGGGCATGATCCCGAAGTTCCAGCCGATGCCGCTCACGCCAACGCCGTTGTTGCCGATCGCGGCCGCCGAGCCCGCGACCAGCGAGCCGTGCCCGTTGAGATCGTCGTTGACATTGCCCCCGTCGGCCTGCGCCAGATTGCTCGTGGCGTTGTAGCCCGGAACCAGCGCCGCCTGCAGGTC
This sequence comes from Phycisphaerales bacterium UBA1924, assembly GCA_965283805.1. Lineage (GTDB taxonomy): Bacteria > Planctomycetota > Phycisphaerae > Phycisphaerales > UBA1924 > UBA1924. The sequence continues at coordinate 2,512,776 of CBDIPV010000001.1, forward strand.
GGGGTGATCGAGATCCACGCCCGAGTCACACACCGCGATGATCGTGGATGAGTCGCCTTGCACAATATCCCACGCGCCCGTCGTGTCGATCCGGTTGCTCGCGTGATACCACTGCTGCCCGATCAGCGGGTCGTTGGGCAGCGTGTCGGTGGGGTAGCAGCGCCAGTCCATGGATACATACTCGTAGTCGCCCGTGCGCATCAGCGCCTCTGCGACAATCTCGGCGCTCACGCCATCAGGCACCCGGACCGAGTATGAATCGATGTCGCTGTACCCTTGGCGCAGCGCCGCCGTCAGTCGCCCGCGTGCTTCTTGCTGGCGCTGCTGCACCCGGTTGATCTGCGCGGCGAAGCTGGCTTGTGCTGTTGCAAGATTCTGGCTGCTGTTCCAGGCGACCGCGTCCGCCGGCGCGGTCTCAAAGCCCGATCGCTCGCGGGCGAGCTGGCCGAGCATCTGCGAACGGTCCTTGACCTTCACATTGAGATAATCCGTCCGCTCCTTGAGACCCGGCGAGGGCACGAACGCGACCCGCGGCACAAACGCCGATGAAGCCAGGATCGCCGCATCACGCCCGAGCCAACCAAAGCCCTCTCGCAGCTGCAACTGCTGGGCGCTGCTGAGCACGACCCGCTGACCCGCCGAGATCATCGCGCCACCATCCCCAAAGGGGTTGGGGTGCTCGATACTCACCTGTGACAAGGCGCTCCCGCTGGCCAGCGCCAGCAGCAATGCACTCGCCATACCCACCCGGCGTCGTTTATCCAAAGTCTTCATGCTCAGTCTCACCAGAGATTCTTTCGTTCACAGATGCTCACTCGATCATCTCCCACACCCAAAATCGGCCTGAAGTCCGGACCAATCAGACCAACGCGGCAGATCTGCATCCACAGACCCCCCCGCGCTGCCACGAGCGTTCGATGCGATGCAAATGCACCACGATCGAGGCCCGATAAAAGTGATCGTTCGATCCATGCGATTCAGTGCGAAAACACGCGAAAACATGCGAACGACTCACCCCGACTCCATATCCGCTGCGATCTGACCGGGAGAACCCCGGCCATGCCGAACAAAGCCCTCGGCACGGCCCGATACGCACCACATACACCTATTGTTGCAGAGAACCCCGATTTCACCCCCCCGAAAATCCCCGAATCATACGAAAAACCCCCCGCGATGGGGGGCTGAGTCGGCAGACCGGGTTGGTTCGCGGCTGAGCGTGGAATCAGGGATCGTCCTTCTTCTTGCCGCCGCCGAAGATGTTCTTGATCTCATTGGTCGCGTCGTCGATCTTCTTTTCAACATCCTTGGTGGCATCGTCGATCTGCTTCTGCACATCCTCGGTCGTCTTCTCGATCTGCTCCTGCACCCCGCCCAGCGCCTCGTCGATCTTGAGGTCGCTGATGGCCTCGATGCCCATGTCGCCCAGCGACTCGAGCCCAGCCAGCCCGTTGCCCAGCTCGCCCAGCACATCGGCGGGGATGATCCCCCCGCCCGCTTCGACGGCTGCCGCCAGCACGGTCTTCACGACCAGGTTGATCACCTCGGCGGTGGTCATGGATTCTTCCTTGCCCACATCGCGCAGCTCGATCTCGGGGATGTTCACCGCGACATCACCCACGGCCAGCGAGATGCCGGGCATGTTGGCCACGCGGATGTTGATGTCCTGGAGCTTGAGCGAGTTGATGATGAGCTTCTTGCCGCCCTGGTCCGCGGGCGGCGCGTCCTGCCCGCTGCTCTCGAAGCGCTTGAGCGAGTTGAGGATGGTGTTGTAGTTCGAGGGGTTGCCGCCCTTGTCGAGGATGACATCGATCCCAGAGAGCGTGATCGAGGGCATCACGATCGTGTCGCTGCGGATCGACTCGATATTCATCGACGCGTTCGCGTCACCCATGCGAAGAAAGTGGCTGGTGTCGAACCCGGCCGGGTTTGCGATATTGAGCCCGTTCAAGCTCGCTGTGCCGCCCGTGATGTTGACATCGACGGTGTCCACGGTGGTCTCAACCTGCATGGCGTAGGTGCCGCCGCGCTCGATCGCTTCCTTGGCGATCTTGTCGACTTGCGTGAATGCCAGCACGACGACGCCGACGACGGCAATGATGAGCAGCAGCGCCAGCACAGCGATGATTTTGATTGCAGTTTTCATTCCAGTGCCCTCCTGAGACGGGTAGTTGTCTCTGAGATCATAGGAATCCCGGATGCCATGTGTGTCAACCGCCGTTGCATGCGTTGTAGGCCTGAAGGAACGCCGCGACATCGTTGAAATCCCACACAAACGGGGTCACGAGGTCCGCATCGGCCTCCTGGCTGTACCACGCTTCAATGAAGAGCACCACATCGAAGAAGTTGCAGACCCCGTCGGCATTGAAGTCCGCAAGACGCTCGACCACACTGATCGTGAACGCGGGCATCAGCTCCACCCGCTCGCCCTCGGGGCCTGCCCGCACGACCAGCTCCGTCCGAGCCAGCTCCTCGCCCGCGGCCACCTCGACCTCGAACACCCCGGGCTCCACCAGCGTCGGCGCCCCGAGCATGCCGATCGGATCGCCGATCGACAGCTCCAGCTCGCCCGTGTCGCTGATGTCCACCAGCTCGCCGTCGAGATCACGCAGCTCGATCCGCAGGGTCGACGATCCGTTGGGCTCGATCAGCCCGCGCCCAAACACGCTCGATTTCACCGCGTCCACCTTCCCGGCCCGCTCAATCAGCCAGGCGTCGTACAGCGCCTGGAGCTGGTCCACCGGATCAGGATCGTCCGCCCGCTGGTTGGGGATGTTGAATGACATGAAGTACTGACCCGCGGCGAATCGTCCGGGCTGGGGCAGATCGATGCCCTGCGCGTTGTCGAGCAGGATCACCCCGTCGCTGCCGCCGTTGCCGATCACGATGTCCAGGTTGCCGTTGTTGTTCATGTCATTGAGCCGCAGACTCCTGGCACCCGAACCAACCCGTGTGCGGGTCTGTTGTGTCAGCCCACCCATGCCATCGTTGATGAACAGCTGCAGGTTGCGATTGTTGCCCGCGTAGGTTGTGACCAGATCGGGGAGCCCGTCGCCGCTCATGTCGCCGACCGCCAGCCCGATCCCGTTGCCAAAGAGCGTGGCCGAGCCCCACAGCGTCCATTGGTCATTCTCAAGGGCGTACACCTCAGCGCGCCGCCCCGCGCCGCAGAGCACGACGATCTCGGTGTCGCCATCGCCGTCCATGTCCGCGGCTTGCACCCCGACCGGCTCGGTGCTTGTCGAGATGCTTGAGACGAAACTGAAGCCATCATCACCACCCGCATACAGATGCACGCTGTTGTTTGCCGGGTCGGTGACCACCAGATCATTGAACCCGTCGGCGTTGAGTCGGCCCAGCGCGATCTGGGCGGGCGCAAACCCAAGCTCAAGCGTGCCGCGCAGTTCGATCTTGGGTCCAAAGCTCCAAAAGAACTGGATCTGGTTTGTACCTGCCAGCGAGACCCCCTGGATCTCGGGGTCGAACTGGCCTTGCGCAAACCCGACCGGTGTTCCCTGCAGATCAACGCTGTCGAGTAGCTCGATCGAGCCCTGCCCATCGGGCTGATAGAGCGCCATGCGTGGGGGGTTGGCGAAGGCAACCACTAGATTCGGGCCATAGACATCCATCGCCACGGTCTCGCCCGCCGGCGCTTGGATCGTCTGCACCAGCTCCAGCGTCGAGAGCGGATCGCCGGGCATCGCAGTGTTTTTAAAGATCCACAGACTGTCGCTGCTGGCGCTGCCGACCACCACCTCATCGAACCCATCGTCGTCGAGATCAATGGTCGTCAGCGCACCAACCAGACCATCGGTCGGGTAGACTGCTCGCGCCGCATCGATATCACCCGCCCGCGTGCCCAGCATATAGCCCACATGGGCGCTCTTGAACGGCTCGGGCGGCGGTGAGCCGCACCCGGTCGGGTTGGCGTTGTTGCACGAGCAGCGCCCATCGCCCCCGGCGCTCTTGGCCGCCTGCATCCCCGCCATCATCATCGCCGGCAGATCCCCGTCGCTGGCGCGGATCGCGTCGATCGCCGCTTGCACGACATTGCCCCCCGAGAGAATGTTGCCTTGCACGCTGTACACAATGTCGTCGGCGAAGCCCGGGGCCCCGCGCTGGATCCGGCCTGTCTGCCCGCCCGCCCACTCGGCGTTCTGAACCCCAGAATAGGTGAGTGTCTGACCATCGGCCGTGATGAACCCGTACTGGCGGTTGTCGTGCCCTCCGTCCCTCATTGCGAGTTCATCGAGAATCGCATCAAGCGGCACGCCCTGCAGCAGGCGATCGCGGATCCGCTGGCGATTCACGCCGCTGATGTCCACCGCGGACTGGGCCGTGACCGCCCCAACACCGCTGATCAGCACCGGGGTCGATTGCTGCAGATCGATCGTTTCGACACAGGTCGCCGAGCCGATGACGATTTCCCCGGTTCGGGTGTCTGCGATGAGAATCGACCATGTTGCGTGGGCTTGGCCGCTGATGGCGGCCACGAGTGCGGCCCCAGCAGCTGCCCCACGGCGTGAAACTGCGAACATAAACCGATCAAATCGTGGCATTCTGGGGCTCCAAGTTGGGTTTCTTTGCATTCATGAAGGTACCGATTCTGGTCTCGGAGTCCAAGCGAATTGCACCGGCAAGCGTGAGATTGGAGTGGTTGACTGACTACGGCCCGGTGCCTGTATTGAATCGCCCGGATCGCAGCGCTTGACGAGCACGATTTTGGGGAATGTGCACACAAGGCAAACCCTGATGGGGCAATTGGTTGACCGGGTACGGCGCGGGGGTATCATTCTCTCCCGCTCGGTGATCAAGCCGGGCGGTTTTTACGCCGGGCGACACAGTTTTATCTGGTCGAATCATGCTCGCTGGAGCGATCGACTCGATGAAGGTGCTGTAAAACCCGGCCGCAGAGAGCCGCCGCTGTAGCTCAGTGGTAGAGCGCACCCTTGGTAAGGGTGAGGTCGAGAGTTCAAATCTCTCCAGCGGCTTTCTACCGATCCGTGCCCGCCCCGGGCTCGTTCAGAACACGGTTCTGAACTCTTGGGCATCATCGGTTTGGTAGTAAGTATGATTCGGACGCCGGCTGTGGACAGCCCGGTATTCACAAGAACCGCGCCCGCTCAATCGATCGTTTGGGTGCACGCCGAGCGCAATGATCGCGATCGGCACTAAGGGATGCGGCTGGGCTCGACGGCCCAGCACAAACCACGATAAGAGGTAAGAACAATGGCTAAGGGAACCTTTGAGCGGAACAAACCGCATGTCAATGTCGGCACCATCGGTCACATCGACCACGGCAAGTCGACGCTCACCGCTGCGATGGTTGCTCGTGCAGACGCCAAGGGCCTCGTGCAGGGCGCCAAGTCGTACGCAGAAATCACCAAGGGCGGTACTGTTCGTGACTCGAACAAGACCGTGACCATCCACTCGGCACATGTTGAGTACGAAACAGAAACCCGCCACTACGCACATGTGGACTGCCCGGGCCACGCCGACTTCGTCAAGAACATGATTACCGGTGCCGCTCAGATGGACGGCGCGATCCTCGTGGTCGCCGCCGACTCGGGCCCGATGCCCCAGACCCGTGAGCACGTGCTTCTCGCTCGTCAGGTGGGTGTGCCTTACATCGTGGTCTTCATGAACAAGGTCGACCTCGTCGACGATGAAGAGCTGCTCGACCTGGTCGAGATGGAAATCCGTGAGCTGCTCGACAAGTACGAGTTCCCCGGCGACGACACCCCGATCATCCGTGGCCAGTCGAAGCTCGCGCTCGAGAACCCCAAGGATGACGCGGCCTGTGCGCCCATCGATGAGCTGTTCAACACCATCGACAGCTACATCCCCGAGCCCACCCGTGAGGACGACAAGCCCTTCCTCATCTCGGTCGAAGATGTGTTCTCGATCAAGGGTCGTGGTACCGTGGCAACCGGTCGCGTTGAGCGTGGCGTGGTCAAGGTCGGCGACGCCGCCGAGATCGTCGGCCTCGTCAAGGACAACCAGGCGACCACCATCACCGGTGTCGAAATGTTCCAGAAGACCCTGCAAGAAGGGCGTGCCGGCGACAACTGCGGCGTGCTCCTGCGTGGTATCGAAAAGGACAACATCTCGCGCGGTCAGGTCATCTGCAAGCCCGGCTCCATCAAGCCCCACACCAAGTTCAAGGGCCAGGTCTATGTCCTGAGCAAGGACGAGGGCGGGCGACACACCCCGTTCTTCGCAGGCTACAAGCCCCAGTTCTACTTCCGCACCACCGATGTGACCGGACAGGTCGTGAACCTGTTCGGCGACGGCGGCGCGAAGGCAGAGATGTGCATGCCCGGCGACAACGTGACCATGGAAATCGATCTGGGCGACAAGCCCGTGGCGATGGAAACCGGTCTGCGTTTCGCAGTTCGTGAAGGCGGCCGAACCATCGGTTCGGGCACCGTCACCGAGATCATCGAGTGATCTCCCCTCGGGTGATGCCCGTCGGCCCCGGCTGACGCGTGAAACCCGAATGTTCAAACCTCGCGGCCTGACGGTGAAAACCGTCAGGCCGATTTTCGGACAAACCATCACACGGTCGCCTGGTGGGGCGACGCAGCAGCGCAGAACGGGAGGCCGACCATGGCCAAGAAAAAAGCACAGGCTCGCGAATATGTCTGGCTCCAGTGCACCGAGACCGGTGATCTCAACTACCGCACCTCGATCAATGTCAAGGGCGGCATCTCCGATCGCGTCAAAGAGGGCTGGAACAAGTTCTGCCCCCGCCTTCGCAAGCACACGCTGCACAAGATCAAGCGTAAGTAAGCCTTTTAAGGGCCGGTTGTCCCGGAAACGGGATAGTCGGTTGCCGATGGGCTGTGATGCCCACGGGTCCAGATTCGCCGGCGTAAGTCGAAGCTCTGGATGATCGGGTTGCTGAGATGCGAATCAGGCCCCGGTCCCCGCGAAGTGATACACGCTACGGCAGTAGCTCAGTCTGGTAGAGCAGTGGATTCCAAATCCACCGGTCGAGGGTTCGAATCCTTCCTGCCGTGTTCATTGACGCCTTGGCCGCACAACGCGGCCCGGGTAACGAGTGTCCCCACTCTGTCACGCCTGACCGCGCGGGGATGCGATAGCCGCGAGGTGCAGCAAGCATGTCTTTGGGAATCTACAAGCAGGGACAGGGCTACTGGGTGCGTGTGATGACCGCCGCCGCTGCCGGTGTGCTGATCATCGCCGCCGCAGCATGGGGCTGGAGCCAGGCCGGGATTGTCCGGCTGCCGGCACGCCAATGGAACCTGGCCCTGAGCAATGTCGAGGGCCAGATCGCCGCGGCCGACACCGTCACTTTCCAGTATTACGATGTCGAGACCGGCGACCCTGATGTGCTCACCACCCTGGGCACCGCCGTCGTTGATCGCTTCGAGCCGGGCAAGGGCACCTCGGGCACGCTGGTGATCGGCGGCTTCGGCGAAGACAACCAGAAGCTGAGCGAACGCGCCAGCGACGCCGTGCGCATGTTCATCGGCGCACCGGGCAACGAGACCACCGTCGCCAATGTGCGGGGCGGGACCCCGATCCCGATCTTCCCGGTCCTCTACCTCCAGGCCGGGCTCGCGGGCGCGATCATGCTCGTGGGCGCGATCCTGCTCTACTACTTCATTGGCGCACACAAGAAATCGGTCGAGTTCCTCGTCGCGACCGACGGCGAGATGAAAAAAGTCAACTGGACCTCATACCGCGAAGTCAAAGGATCGACCATCGTGGTCATCGCCGCGACATTCCTGATCGCGGGCTTCCTGTTCCTCGTCGATACCGCGTTTTCGACATTCTTCAGCTTCATCAAAGTTCTTGAACGCTGACCAAACTCAGAAGCACTCCACATCATGCACCAAGCACCCGAAACAGAGCGATCAGCAAGGAACGCACCCGTGGACGAACACAACAACCAGCACGAGCAAAATCAGCCAAAGCCCGAGAAGAACGACTCGACCATCGAGGGCATGATCGGTCACGACGAGCCCCTCGCCCAGGAAGGCATGCAGTGGTTCGTCCTGCGCGTCGCCTCCAACAAAGAGAACTCGGTCCAGAACACCCTAATGCGCAAGATCCAGATCGAGGGCATGACCCACCTGGTCGGCCGCATCCTCGTGCCCACCGAAAAGATCAAAACCATCAAGGGCGGCAAGGCCAAGATCAAGGAAGAAAAGCTCTACGCCGGCTATGTCTTCGTCGAGATGAAGCTCGAAGACGACGGGCGCATCCCACAGGACATCTTCTTCCTCATCAAAGAAACCACCGGCGTGGGCGATTTCATCGGCACCGCCGGCCGGCCCACCCCCATGCAGATGCACGAGGTCGAGAAGATGCTCCTCGACTCCCGCAAGCCCGAGGACGAGCCCACCGTCAAGCTCTCCTTCGAGAAGGGCGAGAGCGTCATGATCCGCGAGGGCGCTTTCGAGAACTACGAGGGCACCGTCGACGAGCTCTTCCCCGAAAAGGGCCAGGTCCGCGTCCTCGTCTCCATCTTCGGCCGCCAAGCCCCGGTGGACCTCGAAGAATGGATGATCTCCAAGGTCGAAGACAGCTAAGCCCCACGCCCCACCAGATCCGAACCCACTCGACCCCATCCGCAAGGATGGGGTTTTTGTTTGACGACAAAAATCTAGTACATAGTGTCTAATATATTTGACATCATGTCTATTTTGATCTACATTTGGTGCAGGAGAACACCATGAACGATTCAGGAACCGGCGCAGAGTTTCGTACCCGATCAAGCTGGGCGTGTCTGATCACCACGGCACTGATATACCCGACCCTCATCGCGCTCGGCGGGTTCAGCGGGTGGAACGCGCTCGGGCTTGCGGTCATGCTGGGCCTGGGCGTCGTGGCTCAGGCGATCGTGATGATCGCAGTCCATATCTACCTCGCCCTTCGCATGCCCCAGGAACCCGACGACGAGCGCGACAAGATGGTGCTGACGCGTTCCTCAAGCATCGCTGGCTATGTCCTGCAATCGGGTGTGTTCCTGGTGCTGGTGCTGATGATCGCCCGCACCATCGCCGAGACATTGCGAAGCGAGGGCACGGCAGCTGTTGATCTGCTCCCGATCTACGCGCTGCTCGGGGTCTGGATCGCATCAGAACTCGTCCGCTACGCGTTAACCATCACCGGCTACCGAACTCGATAAGGAGCCAGCGATGAAAGCAGAGCGTGCAAAGAGCAAAGCGAAGAAGCCGGCCAAACCCAAATCGAAAGACACCGCAGTTCAGAACAGGATTCGTGAGATGCGTTTCTTTGCCAACGAGATGACCCAGCAGGAACTCGCCCAGCGCGTCGGGGTCAGCAGGCAGACCATCGTCGCGATCGAGAGCGCAAAGTACTCGCCCACACTCGAGCTAGCATTCAAGATCGCGGCCGTTTTCGACAAGCCAATCGGGGATGTCTTTGCGTACAAAGCCGAGGATGCCGGGAACGAGCGATCCGATGATTAGTTCTACCAACAGCGATCCGATCGTGAAGCACGAGCGCCTCCACGCGCTCGATGCCCTCCGCGCGCTGGCCATGATGCTCGGCGTCTGGCTGCACATGGCCATGCCCTACACCGAGGGCATCCCCCAGGGCTTCTGGCCCGCCGACGAAACCAACAACACGCTCATCGGCGTCAGCGTGCTCCTGATCCACTCCTGGCGCATGGAGCTCTTCTTCCTGATCTCGGGCTTCTTCACGGCCATGCTTGTCATCCGGCGCGGGGTGAAAACGACTGCCACGCACCGCACCAAACGCATCGTGTTCCCGTTCATACTCGCGATGCTCACCCTCGGCATCGCATGCTCAGCCATATGGGGCGTCGGCTACGCCCACATGTTCGGCGGCGATACATCCCAATGGGTCCGCGGGTGGGTGCTCGGCGGCTTCGGCATCGGGCAGGGCGCGGTGCCGGGGCGACTCTGGCACTTCTGGTTCCTCTACACCCTCATCTACTTCATCGCCATCGGGCTCATCGGGCACCTGCTCTTCTCAAGGCCCCTCGCCCGGTTCAACGACGCCGTGAGCCGGTTCATCGGCTGGTGCGTTCGCTCGTGGCTGGGCATGTTCGTCCTCGCGATCCCGCTCGGCGTTGTGCTCGTGCTCATCGCACGCCCCAACGGCCCGGACCCCGCGAGCACGCTGGTCCCCGACTACCGCTCGCTGGTCTACTACGCGCTCCCCTTCTTCGCGGGCTGGTCCCTCTACGCGAAGCGCGAAGCAATCAACACCCTCGCCCAGCGCTTCTGGTGGCCGCTGACCATCGCCACCGCCATCGCCTTCCCCGTCCACATCATGTCGCTCGGTGCCACCATGCAGCAGATCGGCGACCACCCCGCCGGTCTCACGCCCGCGATGATTACCGCGTGCATGTCGCGCGGCCTGCTCACCGTCTCGCTCTCACTCGGGCTGATCGGACTGTGCACGCTGGCCCTCTCTTCGCCCGGGCCACGCCTCGCACGCTCGATCCGCTATTTCTCCGACAGCGCCTATTGGGTGTACCTCGCGCACATGCCGCTGGTCGCCGCGATGTCGTTGTGGATCTTCGACCCGCTGGACTGGCACCCGCTGATCGAGATGCTCGCGGGCGTCACCACCGCGATGCTGCTGCTCATGGGCAGCTACGGAATCTTCGTGCGTTACACGCCCATCGGCACGCTGCTCAACGGCAAACGCACCCGATCGAAGCAGCCGCCTATGCCAGCTTCTGCCCCGGCAGCAGCGGGGGCGTCGGCACACCAAGCGAGTCCGCCACCGCCCGCAGCAGTTCCGCCTCGTTCGTCGTGATCTCTTTGTCCGCCGCGACGACCAGCGCTGCCGCCTGCAAGAGCTGTTTCTTCACACGCGGGGCGCATTGGGCCAGTGTCTTGAGGGCCGTATCCATCGCCCGCATGTTGGCTTCGTCGGCGGGCAGCAGCTGCACCCCGATCCCGCGCACCGCGCTCTCGCCGATGATCACCGCCTCGCCCGCGCCGTACTCGTCCTTCGCGCCCGTGTATGCGAGCATCGAGAGCAGCACGCTCACCTCGCGCCCGAGCTGCTTGAGGTTGTAGTACTGCACCACGATCGGCTTGGCCAGCCCGAAGCGTTCGTCGAGGTGCCGCCGAAGCGTGTTCATGGTCATCCACTCGAACAGGTCGATCGACTTGTCCATCTTGACGAGCACCTCGACATTGCGCCGGAAGGTCGCGTGCTGCTTGTCGCTCAGCTGCGCCAGCGATCCCAGCGCCATGTCCAGCAGCGGCAGGCGCAGATCGCGCTTGATCGCGATCGCTTCTGGCGCCAGCGTCCGTGTGAGCCGCGCGATCGCCGGGTCGCCCTCACGCTCAAGCTGTTGCAGCTGCGCGTCGCGCAGATCGCCATCCTTGCGATCGAGCAGCAGGGCATAGACCACCGCCCGCCCGCTGTAAGTGTCGCGGGCCGCCTCGCGCAGCGGCGTGGGGATCGACTCGATCAATCCCTGCGCGTGCTGCAGATGCCGCGGCGTCATCATCCCCGAGAGTGCCAGCAGCGGCAGCAACTGCTCCACCGCCCCCTCGCCCTCGCCGAGCTTGTCGAACACCTGCCGCATCCGCTCACGCGGGTCATGCTTCTTGGGTGCCTTGGGCGGCTCGTCGGCTTGCAGCGGCTCAAGGAAAGTCCCGTCCCAAGACGGCATCACCCGCTTGATCCGCACATCCAGCGGCGGGTGCGTCGCCCCGAGCATCGCGCCGCCCTTGAGCGCCTCGCCGAAGAACATGTGGCTCGCTTCCTCAACACGCGGATGCCGGATCTTGGCCCGCCCTGCAGCGCCCCCGATCCGCCGCAATGCGTTGCCAATTCCATCGGGGTTGCGGGTGAACTGCACCGCCGAGGCGTCCGCCAGAAACTCGCGCTGCCGGCTGACCGCCGACTGGATGATCCGTGCCGACAGGGCGCCGATCGACCCGATCAGCACCAGCCCGATCGCGACCAGGAACATGATCATCATCGCGCCCGCACCCTCCTTGCTGCGTCCGGTGCGCGGCGCAACCTCAAAGAGCAGCCGCCCGGCGATCGTGATGAGCAGGATCCCATTGAGAAAGCCGATCATCCGGATGTTGAGGCGCATGTCGCCGTTGAGGATGTGGCTGAACTCATGCGCCATCACACCCTGAAGCTCGTCACGGGTTAGTCCGTGCACACAGCCCCTGGTGACACCGATCACCGCGTCGCCCGGCGTATAGCCCGCCGCGAACGCGTTGATGCTCTTCTCTTTGGGCATCATGAACACCGGGGGCACCGGCACCCCCGACGCGATCGACATCTCCTCGACCACATTGAGCACCCGGCGCTCGTCGGGGTCGCTGGTGGAGTTGTCGATCAGCACCCCGCCGAGCATTCGTGCGACCTTCACCCCGCCGCCCCGCAGCTCGCTGATGCGGTACATCGAGCCCCCGAAAATCAACAGCGCACTCACCACCGCCGCAACGCCGCCCACACCCAGCGCGACCATCGGTCGCTGGGCCGCGCTCGCGTCGCTGCTCATCATGGCCACGAGTCCCATGACAGCCCCAACCGCAACGCAGATCGTGATCACCGCGCCGCTATAGAGCAGCACGAACTTGCGTGTGTTCTTTCTCGCAAGGTCTTGGTGTGAGAAGAAGTCGGTGCGCGTCGGGTAATCTTTCATGCGCGGCTCAGTTGATGCTCACATCGGGTGCCTGCTGGATCGCGGCGCTGTCCTCAAACTCGAGCATCGTCGCATCGCTGCTGTGCCCGACCATACCCGCGATCACGACGGTGGGGAACGACTGGCGCTGCGTGTTGTAGCCCATCACCGAATCGTTGTACGCCTGACGCGAGAAGGCCACCTTGTTCTCGGTGGTCGTCAGCTCCTCTTGCAGGGCGCTCATCTGCTCGTTGGCTTTGAGATCCGGGTACGCCTCCATCACCGCGAACAAGCCGCCCATCGCCCCGCTCAGCGCCTGCTCGGCGCCCGCCAGCTGTCCCATCGCGCCCGCGTCGCCGATGTGCCCCTTGGCCGCCTGCAACAAACCCGCGGCCTGGTTCCGCGCCGTGATCACGGCTTCGAGCGTCTCCCGCTCGTGCTGCATGTAGCCCTTGACGGTCTCGACCAGCGCCGGGATCAGATCATGGCGCCGCTTGAGCTGCACCTCGATCTGCGCAAACGCGTTGAGATACCGGTTCTTGAGCACCACCAGCTTGTTGTAGATCCCGGCGATGAAGACCGCCAGAACCACAAGCAGCAGCACCACCCCGCCCAGCACACCTAGAAGAATCATCCCGTTCAACGCGCTACCTCCCCGCTCGATCTTGTTCGTCCGCCCGGGCACCCAGGCTGCTGGGGAGATCGTACCAACCCCATGCGTCTATTCGGGATCCATGACTGCATATTCCAGACCCGCTCTTTTCACCCCCTTGTTTTCAGGGTTGATCATCTATGATTTCAAATCAGTCCCCAAAATATTAAGCGTTTCCTCGATACTTCTGAGTAATCGTGACATCCGTGGCTATCCTGCTCATCATGTGCTAGACATGGGGAATTCCGCCCATCAACACTCCTGAATACCTTCGCACCAAACCGATCGGCTCACACCGCGCGCCGATCGTGTCCCCGCCGAAACAAAGAGCGAGCCAGATCGATCGATAGTTCGAAGCAGACACACACAAACCACACACGCAAGAGGGTAACACCATGCAACGCAACCGAATCGTCGCCACGCTCGCGCTTGGAGCCGCGATCACGGCGCTCACACTCGTCTCCTGTCAGCAGACCCAGGAAACGCAAGCCCAAACCCCGCCGCCCGCCTTTTATGATGGTTTCGGCAACTACACACGCGATATCACCACGACTTCGCCCGAGGCCCAGCGCTGGTTCAATCAGGGCATGCAGCTCATGTACGGCTTTAACCACGACGAAGCCGTCCGCTCCTTCGAGCAGGCCACCCTCGCTGATCCCCAAGCCGCCATGCCGTGGTGGGGGATCGCCTACTGCCAGGGCATCAACATCAACGACCCGGCCATGACCGAGCAGCGCTCCCAGCGCGCCCGCGAAGCCGCCGACAAGGCGCTGTCGCTGCTCGACAACGAATCACCCGTTGAACAGGCAATGGTGCGGGCCCTGAGCGCCCGCTATGAATGGCCCGCGCCGGAAGATCGCATGCCTCTGGACAAGGCATACGCGGGCGCGATGGAGCGTGTGCACAACGCGTTCCCCCGTGATCCCGATGTCGCCGCGTTGTTCGCCGAATCGCTGATGAATCTGCAGGCGTGGGACTATTGGGAAGCCGACGGCTCACCCAAGGGACGCATCACCGAGGTCGTCGCCGCAATCGAAGGCGTCATGGATCGCTACCCCCAGCACCCCGGCGCGAACCATTTCTACATCCACGCTGTTGAGGCCTCGGACAATCCGGACCGGGCTGTGGCAGCCGCCGAACGCCTCACCTCCATCGTGCCTGGCTCTGGGCACCTGGTGCACATGCCCTCGCATATCTTCATCCGTGTCGGGCGCTACCCCGAGGCCGCCCAGAGCAACCGCGACGCGATCGACGCGGACCAGGCCTACTTTGCCAAAGCGCCCGCGCCGGGCTTCTACGCGCTGTACTACGCCCACAATGTCCACTTCCTCGCGTTCGCCTCGATGATGAGCGGCGACTACGCGTCTGCAATCGCCGCCGCCCGCCAGCTCGAGGCCGAGGTCCCCGAGGAGAGTCTGCGTGAGCTGGCGCCGGTGGTCGAGGGCATCATGCCGACGAGTTTGCATGTGCTCATCCGCTTTGGCAGGTGGGAACAGATCCTCAAGGAGCCGGACTACCCCCAGTGGCGACTCATGTCTCGCGCAACCTGGTCCTATGCCCGCTCGATCGCCAACTCCGCGCTGGGCAACACCGAGCAGGCCCGCAAGGAGATGGCGGAGTTCGAGCGCCGCGTGCAGCAGGTGCCGCAAGAGTGGTATGTCTTCAACAACAAGGTTCACAATGTCCTGCCCATCGCCCGCGCCATGATGCAGGGCGAGCTGCTCTTCCGCGAGGGGCAGCGCGAGGAGGCCTTCGCCATCCTGCGCTCGGGCATCGCCCACGAGGACACGCTGGTCTACGACGAGCCCCCGGCTTGGATGCTGCCTGTCCGACACACCCTGGGCGCGCTGCTCATGGCCGACGGGCAGTACAGCGAGGCCGAGAAGCTCTATCGCGAGGATCTGAGCAAGAACCGAGAGAACGGCTGGGCGCTCACAGGCCTGCGCAACGCCCTGCTCGAACAGGGACAGCTCGAAGAAGCCAAGGCCATTGAGCCCCGTCTGGCCAAGGCGTTCTCGCAGTGCGATGTGACGGTGACCTCATCGTGTTTCTGTGCACCCTGACACGGCTTGAAGCGAGATTTGGAAACGAAAAAGCCGTGCGGCGCGTTGGTGCGTCGCACGGCTTTGATTTTGCAGCGTGTCTTGCCGCTGTGTCTTGCCGCTAGGCGTGTTGTCCGCCGATCATCGGAGCACAACACACGCCGGGCGGAGATCAGCGCCGACGGCGTGCGGCCAGCAGGCCGCCGAGGCCCAGCACCATGGTCGCACCCGGAGCGGGCACCACGAGGGTGAAGGCGTGTTCGACGCCGTTGTCCGCCCAGTTGTCCAATGTGCCGCCATCAGATTCACGACCGGTAGCCGTGGCATTGAACCCGGTCGAACCCCAGTAGAGATCGTCGCGTCCGCTGAAGTCGCTGGCCATGTGGAGGCCGAAGTGGTACTGCGTTCCTGCGTTCAGTGCGACGCCGGTGCCGAAGTCGAACGCGACATCATAAAAATCGAAGCCGTTGTTGAGCACGAAGTCGATGCTGATGTTCGAGGCGTTGCCGGTGGCGACGATGTTATTTGGGTTGCCGCCAGATGAATCAAAGATGTACCAATCGAGGGCACCATCCCAGTTCGCCGTGCCGCCGAAGGTCAGCAGGCTGAATGTCGCGCCGGCGACGCTGGCGTTGCTGCCGAGCACGAAGTCCTCGGTCTGAAGCCATTGGGTCAGCTCATTGCCACTGAAAAAGTCCGGGTCCCCGTTGTCATAGATCGCAGCACCGTTGCTGAAGACCGTGCCAGCGTTGGCGAAGCCCGAGGTCAGCGCGACGGCCGCGCACAATACAAGTTCATTCTTCATCTCTTTTAACTCCCTCACGAGAAGTGTTCTTCGCGGCTCACACATGCGAGCCACAGTACCCACTTCAACAATAGTGGGTGCAACCACCCACAGCAAGGCAATTTACCCAGGCCGATAAGAATTAAACGATCTTCGCGCTTTGCCTGTTCTCGTCCAGACCCGTCCAGACCCGTCCAGACCCATCCAGGCCCGGAGAACCCGAATCAATCCCGATCAGATGCGGCCTGATCGGCGTCCGAGGGGCGTTGTGCATCCCGTCGCGCGACCACCTGCATGTCTTCATCCTCGTCCGTCTCGTCCACGATCTCCATGCCCAAGATGGTTTCGATCGCGTCCTCGAGCGTCACGATCCCCGCGCTGCCGCCATATTCATCCACAACTAGGAACAGGTGCTCACGGCGCTGCAGGAACTGGTACAGCACATCCTGCAGCGACGCCGTCTCCGGCACCGCGTGCAGCGGGCGCGCCAGCTCCACCAGCGCCTGATCGCCACGTCCCTCGTTGTCGGCCATATACAGCGAACGGCGATGGATCACCCCCATCGGCTCGTCGAGCGACTGCCCGACCAGCGGCACCCGCGCAAAGCGCGACGGCCCCGCGCGCAACGCCTCGGAAACCGTCATGGTCGCCGGGTAGGTGAACACCACCCGTCGTGGCGTCATCACCCGCTCCACGCTCACATTGCGCAGGGCGACCATGTTCTTCACAATCGCGTATTCCGTCTGGTCGACAACGCCCTCCTCGAAGGCAAGGCGAGCCAGGTTGCTCACCTCCTCGCGGCTGATCCGCGGCATGGTCTGGTCGCTGCGTGAGAACAGCTTGGAGATCCAGTTGCACACCGCGACGACCGGCTTGAAGATCCGGATCATCCACTCGATCGTGATGGACGCGAACGGGGCCAGTTTCTTGGCGTGCACCGCGCCCAGTGTCTTGGGGATGATCTCCGAGAAGATCAGCACCAGCAGCGTGAGCACGAAGCTCACCGCCCCGACCCACGCCTCACCCCAGACCACCGTCGCCTGCGCACCAACACCCGCCGCCCCCAGCGTGTGGGCGAAGGTATTGAGCGTCAGGATCGCCGCCAGCGGCTGATCCACATCGTCCTTCATCCGCTGTAGACGCATCCCCGTCGGGTGCCCCTGCTCGACGAGCACCGCGACATGCGTCCGCGAGATGCTCAGCAGCACCGCCTCGAGCATTGAGCACAGAAACGACACGCCCAGCGCAACGGACAGATAGATCAGCAGCAGTGTCATCGATTGCCCTCAGGACCCACTCAAGAATCCAGCACGAACTTGCGCTCGTCCCACAGCTTCTCCACCCGCTCGATAAAACCGGGCGATTGGGGCAGGTCCATCCCGCACCCGATCAGCAAGTCCACCATCCCGTGGAAGTCGTCGAGCCCGACGAACTCCCGCCCGACCCGCGGCGTGCCCTCGTGCGTCCCCGCCTGCGCCTCGGCCAGCCCCGCCATGTTGTGATAGTTGCCCAGCGGGAGGCACACGCAGGTCGAGCTGTAGCCATACGCGCAGAACACGCTCGCCTCGCACGCCCCGCCCGCCATCAGCTTGCGTTGCCACTTCCACGCCGGCATGTCGCTCATCTTCTCGGATGCTTTGGGGGTCGCCGGCCCGCCGGCGATCCGCTCAGCTACCTTCGCCACCGCCCCGGTGAGTTCTGGCGAGAACACGCTGATCCGGTCGCCCACGCGCACGATCGGCCCGCCGTGGATTGGTGAGTCTGGGAACGCGCGCGAGTTCTCCAGGGCGATGATGCGTGCGCCCATGGGCATGAACCGATCCTTGCACGCCCCGATCGCGCCTACGAACCCGATTTCCTCGGCCAGCGTGAACAGCACCCGCACATCGTGCTTGGTGTTGCCCTTGTCGTGGGCGATCCGGATCTCATCGAACGCGCACAACGCCGCGGCCACCGCCGCCAGATCATCGCAGGCGTTGGTGTGGATGATCCCGCCGAACTCATCGTCCACGATCTCCGCGTCTGGCAGCTCCCAGGTCCCGATGTCGCCCACGCTCGCCGCGTGCGGTTCGCTGCTCGTCGCCCGATACATCTTGAACGGGCGCGTCTCGGTCTCGCTCCACTCCTTGCCGTCCGGGTCGTGCTCCTCGCTGATGGTCGCGTTGGTGTAGCCGTCCTCGCTGTTGTGGACGCGGATCTTGGCGTCGGGGAAGTAATCGCTCATCACCCCGCCGCGGAACGAGAGGATCAGCTCGGTTGGGCTCACGATCTGTTCAACGACGAACGCCGGATGATCGAGATGGGCGGTGAAATAGATCGGATGATCGGTCGAGGGCGATTTGTCGATCGTAAGCTCGATGTTCCCGTGCGCATCCACCCGCTTGTTGATGCCATCGCGCCCCGCGATCCAGCGATCAATCCAGGCGATGACCCGCTGCTCCCTGCCCGCGGCCGTGGGGATCTGGGTCACGCCCATGAGCCAATCTGTGTGCTTCTGGCGGGTGTCGGCGTCGATCTCGTGCTTATCGGGCGCGTTGGTCTTGGTGGTGCTCATGCACGAGTCTACGCCCGGTATGGGGCTTTGCCTGTTCAAGCCAGCGTGCTCGCAGCGCCGATGAGACTCATTCTCCCCGGACGAAACGCTTGTGATCGTCTAAAATAAATGTCACACTCGAAACCCCCGCCCCGGATCCACGGACCGAGGGCGAACCGGGAAACAACATATCCGCGACGACCGAAGGGACTTCTTTATGCCGCACATCATCGCCGAGCCATGCATCAAGACCAAAGACACCAGCTGTGTCGACTCGTGCCCGGTGGACTGCATCCACCCCACCAAGGACGAGCCGGACTTCGAAACCGCCGACCAGCTCTTCATCGACCCCGACACCTGCATCGACTGCGGCCTGTGCGTCGACGAGTGCCCCGTCCAGGCAATCTTCCAGGACGAGGACCTCCCCGACGAATGGAACCGCTTCGTCCAGATCAACATCGACTACTACAACAAGTAATCCCCTTGCCTCCCCCGCGCTTGCGGGGGAGGTGGATCGGCGCAGCCGGAACGGAGGGGGTCTTCCTCTTTCCCCCCTCCCATCCCCACTGAGATGGGCTTCCAGCCCGTCACTCCCCGCCTCCTCTGCCAACCGCACGCCAAGCCAGCCGATGCCGGTGGGTTTTTATGCAACTCGCATTCCGCGTGTGACTACACCCCTCCATGGGGTGCGCATGAAACGCAAATGGGTTCTCGTCACCATCGCAGCGCTGTTTGTCGTCGGCACGGGCATGTTCTACTGGTATCAGAACCGCCCGACCCACGCCGAGCGTTTCTACGAGCCCACGCCCGATCAGGCCAAGATCACCCGCGAGGCGCGAAAGGTCTACGACACGCTCGACATGACCCCCCTCGAGGTGTTCAGCGATCTCGACGCATCGCAATCCTACTTCGATCGCGTCCCCTTCCAAGACCCCCAGCCCGGAACAGCCCAGATCCCAGCCGCGCTCAGTGAGGCCGAACTGGCGGAGGCCAAACGCAAACTCCGCACCGTTATGGCCCAGTTCGTGCACTACCGTCTCGCCACCACGGGCGATCCGGAGCGCGATGCTGACCGCTACATCGCCTGGCGCCACTACCGCGGCGATGTCGTGCGGCCCATCGACGACCAACCGCCTTACAACGGCGATGTGTATGAGCATTACATAGGTTCGCCCGTCCCGCCCGGGACCTCACTTGATCGTGCGTACCGCGAGGTCCATATCGCAGCGGAGAAACAGAAGCCCGATGCCAGCCGCATCGCTGCGGTAAGCACAGATCCGAGCGAATCACTCTTCGTCACATGGTGGGCGCACACGCACATCAGTTCCGATCAACCCATTATCACTCACCCACGCGGCAAGGAATATTGGCGCGGCGGGCAGGGCGGGGGCTTCTCGACCTGGTTCAGGTGCGCACTGCATGACCCACGCGATGACACCCGTGTGCAGGTTCGGCTCATCGCGCTCGCTGGGATCGTTGTCGCAGCGAAAGACGGGTCGCGGTATCCCATCAGACTAGGACTTGTGTGGAATCCACAAACCAAGGATTGGATGATCTCGGGCTTGGGTGTTGTCAACGCGGACATAGCCAAGATTCAGGGGTTCGTCTTTTGAAACCACCCTCGCGCACCCATCCCGCCTTCTCGCTCATCGAACTCCTCGCCGTGGTCGCGATCGTGGGGGTCCTTATCGCGCTCGCCATCCCCGCGCTCGCCAGTGCCCGCCGAACAGCCAAGTTCACCGTCGCCCAGAGCGATGCCCGCCAGATGATGCAGATGCTCGATGCCTACACCCAGGCCAACCGCGACACCCACCCGTACATCATTGTCGGTCAGTTCGATGCGCTGGCAAACCTCGATCCCGTTGGCCCATACGACGGCATCTCACCCGGCGCGCACATGCGCCGCTGGCACATGGCCATGATGGACAGTCAGCCCGCCATCCTCGATCTTGTTTACCCACAGATCGAAATCTGGCCGGAGATGAGAACGCGCGGCGACGAGACCGGCGATTACCAGGCCAGCATCATCGCCACCGCCGCCCTCTTCGCCGCCCCCGGCTACTTCTCCGACACCCAGCCCATCCACGACCACCAGCTCCGCGCCACACGCACCAGCGAGATCCGGTACCCGTCGGACAAGATGATCCTCTACAACTGGGCATCGATCAGTCTCAACACCCAGGATCGGCTCGAGAACGACGAGGACAGCTCAACCATCCGAGCCGCATACTCCTTCGGAGACGGGTCTGCCTCGGTCCTGCACGAGAACGAGATCGACGGCCCATTTGTCGACCGAAACTTCGTCAGCTGGACCGGCTCGGGCTTCACCACCACCGACGGCCTGGCAGGGCGCGATCGCTGAATTCGCTCTCAAAGCCCACCACGATGCCCAATCTGCCCGAATTCATCCGCAACACCATCACTTAGGGCTTGTGCCCCACCCCCAAGATCCGGTACCCTGTTCGCTCTGCGTCGTGCACACACACCGACGCGCAGATTCGTTGGGATATCACACATACACAAGGAGAGAGAAATGCACATCAAATCAGCAGGCCTGATCACATTGATCGCCGGCACCGGGATCGCCATCGCAGGTGGGCCAACCGCAGTCTCGGGCGACATCGTCGTCCGCGAGGGCGACTCGATCGACGGCTCATTGGTCACCGCCATGGGCAGCCCGTTCACCAACGGCAACGGTCAGGTCGGTGCGGTGCTCACGCTCGATGACGGCCGACGCGCCATCTGGTACGACACGGGCGTCATCTTTACCTCCGACGTCGACACCCTCAGCGGCGGCGAGGGCACCATGGGCATCGGCAACAACGGCGAGTTCATCTACTCGCCCTCGTTCAACGGCAACGACGCTGTCTGGGGACAGAACGGACTGATCTTGGCTGAGCCCAGCGCCGCGCCCGATCTGCCCGGCTTCAACAGCACCTTCAACTCACGCCCGCAGATGATCGACGACGGCTCGGGCTTCTGGGTCGGCGGCGTCAACGACGGTGCCGGCGGCACCGGCACCGCCTCGCGCCATCTCTTCCGCTCCAACCCCGACGGCACCCTCAACCGCGTCATGGGCGCGGGCGATGTCATCGGCAACTCCGGTGGGCTCACCATCAACGCCAGCAACGGCATCGACTTTGATTACCATGTCTCGGGCAACGGCGCCCACATGATCAACGCGATCACCGCCGCGACCACCACCGCATCCGACGAGCTTCTGGTCGTCAACGGCTCGATGGTCGCCCAGGAAGGTACCGCCAACGGATCGGGCGACAACTGGGAAAACTTCGATAATGTCTCGATCAATAACAGCGGCAACTTCGTCTTCTCGGGCAACACCGACGGCCCATCAGCCTCCGACGAGTTCATCGCCTACAACGGGAACATCGCCCTGCGTGAAGACATGACCCTCGACGGGTTCACCCTCGGCGGATCGGTCAACGCCCTCTCGATCAACAACAACAACGAATCGGCGTTCATCTGGACCACCGACGAGGCGAGCGAGACCCTCTTCTATGCCGCCGACCCGATGAACTTCGCGTCCGCGATCGCGCTGCTCTCGGTGGGCGATATCTTCGATGAGAACAACGACGGCATCGGTGACTGGATCATCGACGACTTCAACGCCTCGGGCACCGTTGGCCCAGGCCTGGACTTCGCCGAGAACGGGCTCATCTTTGTCGAGGTCGACCTGACCTCATTCGACGGCGCGTCCACCTTCGAAGCGATCATCTCGGTCGCGGTGCCCGCCCCGGGCGCTGCCGGCCTGCTCGCGCTCGCGGGCCTGGGCGCAACCCGTCGCCGACGCAGCTGAGCGGAGCGCGTCAAAATCTGGACTTCACCCACGCCCCGGCCCGATCGCCGGGGTGTTTTTTATTGGTGGTGCACTGTTACTAAGCCGCTCGATCGGCGTGCCCATGCTGCTCGATCAGCTCCGAGCAGGTCTCGATGAGCTTCTTGGCGTTCAGCGGCTTGGTCATGTGCGCGTCGCAGCCCACGCTCAGGCACAGACGCCCAAGCTCGGGCATCGCGTGCGCCGTCAGCGACACGATCGGCCTGGTCCAGCCCGCTTCACGCAGCTTGCGCACGAGGCCCTCGCCGCTGAGCACGGGCATGTCCCAATCGGTGATGAGCAGATCGAAGCAAGCCGGAGATGCCAGCAGGGCCACCCGCGCCGCCTCGCCGTCGCTGAACCCCTCGCTCTGAGCGCCCGCCCGTCTGAGGATCATCCGCAGCAGCCGCATGTTGTCCGCCCCGTCCTCTGCGATCGCGATGCGGGCACCGCTGAGCAGTTCCCACTCGGTGCGGGCTGTCTGCTTGCGTGGCGCGTTGGCGTCTGGCGAGATCTCAAAGGGCAGCGAGACGGCAAACTCGGTGCCCTCGCCGGGGGTGGACTCGACCTCGATCGTGCCATTCATCAGTTGTGTGATGTGGTGCGTGATCGCCAGCCCCAGGCCCGTGCCCAACGCCCGTTTCTCGCTGCTGCCCAGCTGCGTGAAGGGCTTAAAGAGCATGCCGATCTCGTCGCGGGTCATCCCCGGCCCGGTGTCGCGCACGCGCATGGTCAGCACCCCATCGCTCGCCTGAACGGTCAGCAACACGCGTCCCTGATCGGTGAACTTCACCGCGTTGCTCAGCAGGTTCAGCAGGATTTGGCGCACGCGGGTGCGATCCAGCACCGCCCGATGCGGGAGTGTCTCAACACCCACCACATCAAACTTGATGCGTTTTTCCATCGCCCGCAGGCGCAGCGGCGTGACCGCTCGTTCGATCAGCTCGTGCAGGTCGATCTCCGTGGGTTCGATCGAGAGCGCACCCGCCTCGGCCTTGGAGATATCCAGCAGATCGTTGATCAGCGTCAGCAGGTGCTCGGCGTTGTTCCGGATGGTTTGGGTCGCGTCGGCCCGCTCGAGATCGCTGCATCGCTCGTCGCCAGCGATGCCGACAAACCCGATAATCGCGTTGAGGGGGGTGCGCAGCTCGTGGCTGATATTGGCCAGCAGCGAGGACTTGGCCTGATTGGCGCGGACCGCCTCCTCGCGGTGCTCCACGATCTGGCTTGAATATCGGACAAAGCGCTGCGCCACCCACCGAGCCGTCAGCCCCAGCAGCACGCTCAGCCCCAGGGCGGGCACCAAGGCCCATGTCGCCGCCAGGTCCACATGCTCAACCCGTGCCTTGAACTGATCGACCGCGACATCCACGCCCACCACGCCTACGACCCGCCCCTGGGCATCGCGCAGCGGGGCAAAGCCGGACATGAATGTCCCCCAGAGATCGGTGTATGGCTCATGCGTGACGACGACCCACTCGCGCTTGATCGCCTCCCATGCCGCCGGGTCGGGGTCCTCGTATTCTTCCATCAGAAACGAGTGATCCTCGACGCCGTCGCCGTCCGCGTCTCCGATTGGTGTGCCGTCGAGCACAAAGAACATCCGCTCACCCACCCCGCGCAGGGTGTAGACAAAGCGAACGCCGTCCGTGCTTTGGATCGCTGCGGTCAGCGGCCTGTTGAGCGAGCGGTACAGCTCGCTCTGTTCCTGATCGGGATGTGTGAGCTGTTCGTGCTGGTCGCCATCGATCGTGGCGGCGGTCATCGTGGCCAGCCGCGCCAGATTCTCGCGGACCTCATGCTCGATCGCGACCTTGGCCTCGATGCGTACATTGGTGATCGAGATGAATGCGATGACGAACATCAGCAAAGCCGCGAGAAGCCCCGCAGCGGTCGGCCACCAAGCGGATCTACTCGGTGCGTTGTCGAGATGTGCCCGAAAGATGCGCATCAGGTGTGGCTTTTGCGATTGTCATCACGCGGCGTCGCTGAGCCCGGTATCGAGATCGCTGTCGAAATCGCTCTCGATTTCGTCATCGCCGAACGCTGCCTCGAACGCTTCGAGCGCTTCATCCGTGAGTTCTTCTTCTGATTTGGGGGTGAGCTTCTTGGAACCGCCAGCGGTGGAGCCGGTTTCGGTGAACCGCTCGGCCCAGCGATCGGGGCGCACATTGGCGGGGCTATCGCTGCGTTCGAGCCAGTCTTCGGCCGCGGGCAGGTTCAGCTCGCTGGGCATCGTCTTGCGGTACCCCAGCAGGCGGATCACCTCGAGCACATCGGTCCAGGTGGGGAACATGCGATCGTTGGATTTCTTGAACGCGTCGATGGCCATCAGGAACAGGAACTGCTCCGTGTTCATCTCGCCTTCTTCGGCGGACTTGGTGAACTCGCTCAGGCGACGCCCGCGCCCACGGCGGCGCTCGAGGCCCGTGTGCTCTTGCTGAGCCGGGTGGGGCGCGGCGGAGGCGTCCTGCTCGCGTTGGGCTTGTCGCGGGTCATTGACATCGCGTCGATCGATGCCGAGCCGACGATCGACCACGGTCCCGGGCGGCGGCTTTCCTGCCCCGTTCTTGCGTCGATCAGAGTTGGATGCGTGACGGTCGGGCGAGTTGCTCCCCATGACAGGTCCTCCTTTGCCACGCGTGCCCAGAGGGGCAGCCCGGCTCAGAGGTCTTCATCGTCTGTTTCGTCGTCCGAGTCATCCTCGAGCTCTTCGTCCTCGAATTCATCGTCGTCGTAATCGTCGCTGAAGTCATCATCGTCATCATCCTCATCATCGAGGAAGTACGCTTCATCGTCATCAAGGTCATCGTCGATATCGCACATCGGGTTCTCGGACCAAGCGCCACCGTCACCCAGCTCCCATCGGTTCGCATCTTGCTCAGTCGCTGTTCCGGGCTCGAGCAGCGCGGTCTGCGATTCATCGCCCGAGCCAAGCCACGAGTTGCTCTCATTAACTTCATTGAACGGTGTGGGTGCCATGGCTTGTACCTCCGAAAGTCGTCTGATGCGCGGTGCGATGGAGACGCGGGTGTTGAATCATCCCAAAGTTCGGCAGCGATCGCCCGCCCAGGCGTGATCGCGCGTTGCGCCTACGGTATCACCCTGTCACCCAGTGTCAACACAGCACCCAGCGCCGCTTTGTCTTTTTGACCTGTGCCCCGCGCGGTGCCTGCCTGCGAGCCGTACACTCTGTGCGTATGAATAGCCCCAGACCGACCCAGTTCAACCCGCTCGCGGGGCTCGCCGCCCTGGTCTTCCCGGGGGCCGGCCACCTGGTGCTGGGGCGTCCCAAGCGGGCGGCCCTGATCTGCGTCGGTGTGATGGGGCTTTTCCTGTTCGGGCTGCTCATCGGCGGGATCGACGCCATCGACAAACGCAACGATAAGCTCTGGTTCTATGGGCAGGCTCTGGTCGGAGTGCCGACGATTGCCGTCAACTATGTCCACCAGAACAACTTCAAAGCCGCGGACCCAAACAATGGCATTATCCGCTCGGGTTACCCGGGCGAGCACCGCCAGATCATCAACGGCGTCGCCGTCTGGCAGCCCCTGACCGAGGAGCAGATCGCCGCGGGCATGGGCCCGCCCAATGTCCCGGGTCTGGGGCGCATCAACGAGATCGCCATGCTCAGCATCGTGCTCGCGGGCATGCTCAATGTCGTCGTGTTCCTCGACGCGCTGATGCCCTACACCGATCAGGATCGCTCAGGCCCCAAATCGCCCGCAAAGTCCGATCCTGTAAATGATGGGGCCAAGGCATGACCACCGCCCTCACCCTCGCCTACACCCCCTTCGTTGATGCGCTCCCGCTGCACGACGCGTGGTACCTGCTGATCGTCCCGATGACGATCTTTCTGGCCATCGGCTACAAGGCCGTGCGCTGCTATCACCTCAAGCACTATGTCCGCGAGGTGTTTGTGTTTGTGGTGCAGATTCTGGGCGCGATGGCCTTGCTGGCGATCGGGTTCACGATCTTTGTGAATGTGCTCGTGCCCCTGCTGGCCCCGCTGCCCAGCTGATCGCCCGCCCAGGCTCGTGAACCATCATGGGATGTACCGATCATGGGTGCTGGTGTACGCACGATCGAGGCTTTGCACCATATAACGCAACGCGTCGACGCAGTGGTCGTGCCCGTCTTTTTCGGGCGCATCGCTGAACGGCTGGTCTTTGGGATAATGGTACTTGACCATGGAATCGATGAGCTGTTCGCATGATCTGGCGATGTAGAGCCGGGGCCCGCCGCTGGCCGGTCGCAGGCGTGCCCGGATCAGTTTGAGCCCCTCGTGCAGGCCCAGACGCCGGTCTTTGACCACCAGCCCGGCCCGTCGCATCGCCTGCACATCGCTGATGCCCGTCTGCAGCCCGCGTTGACGCCCGGCTGGATCCACCCCGATCCAGGCGGGGCTGGGCGTGTGCGAAGCGATCACCGCAAGGTGTTCGTCGAGCGGGCGATCCGATTGCACATGCTCGGCCTCCACCCAGATCGCGCCCTGCGCATCGACGCGGGCAAACAGCACCACGGTGGGCGAGCGGATGCCAAAGTCCATGCCCGCGATGCATGTCTGCTGCAGCACCGGGCCGGGCAGGGCATCCACCACATGCACGCCGACATCGAACTCGGGCAGCACACAGTCGCTGCGCTGGGGACGCAGGCAGAGCATCTCGGCGTTCCAGGTTTCGCGCCCAACGCGCTGCTTGAGCGCGATCGCGTCATCGATGCTGATGTGCCCGGGCACCTCGGCGGCGGTGCGCGGCGTGCGCTTTCGCGCCTTGGCGCGGCCTGCGCATTCGCCGACCAGCGGGCACGGGCCGTCGTCGCTGATGCACTGGTGCGTGTGGTCGCATGCGTCGAGCACATCGACCACGCCCCACTTGAAGATGGATCGTTGTCGCTCGCCCGCGCTGCTCTGCTCGATCAGCTCGTGCATCAGTCCGTAGGGGACATGCATGGTGGAGAAGCACTCGATGCTGCCGCGCACCCGCTGGCTGCCGGCGCGGGTCTCGCGGGTGGTGAGTTGGGCGGCTTCCCAGACCTCACGGTCGAACAGCTCAAGCTCGTCGCATCGCAGCTTCTGCACGCGCGTGCCCCGGACCGAGGTCTGCGACTGGGCGAGCAGCTCGACGCTCGATCCGTTCCGCAGGCGGATGCGCCGCTCGGTGATTCTGCCGTCGACCAGCTCGTCGAAGGGTTCGGTCGCGAACAGCGCGCGCAGGTGGGCGTGCATGCGCTTGCTCTGCTCGAGCGATCCGCCGAGGATACGAATCTCGATGCCCGGCTTGAAGACCATATCGAGCAGCGTCGCGACGGCGGCATAGAAGGTCTTGCCCCCGCCGCGGTTCGCCCACACCACGCAATCACGCGGGAGCCGGTCCTCGAAGAACGCGTGGCACAGATACGCGAAGGGCGCGCTGTGCCCGGTCTCGATCGGCTCGCGAACGACCATGATCGAGAGATGCTCGAGCAGCCAATCGTGCAGCTCGTCGTCGGTGGTCGGCATTGTTGCCCAGGGGGTTTGTGCGGCGTCGCTCATGAGCACACCCCCTGTCGCTGCTGGCCCAGCGCGATCAGCAGCGCCGCCGCCCGGTCGGGGTGGACTTTGCGAAGCTGGCGCAGCACCTGTGTGCGTTGCGCTAGTGTGAGGAAGATGGTGAGCGCAGCTGGCAGCTCGTGCGTGCTTTGCTCGATGATGGGTTGACTCGGTTCATGGGTCTTGATGTCGCGCGTCTTCATGTTCGCCTTTCACAAACGCGTAGGCGCGGGGGCGCGAGCACAGACGGAAAGCGGCGATCGGGGTGAGCCGCTGGACTTCTTGATTCGATACATGGCCCTTGGGTAGCAGCTTGCGGGCCTTGCCCCATGTGACCAGCTCACGCATGAGCAATGAGCCGGGCTGGATTCGCGCATGGAGCAGCGCCCAGGGCTCGGTCGAAAGGTGGTAGAGGGCGTCGAGCAGGCGGGTGTCGGTTGCGTCGGGCAGGAGCTGATAGGGCGTCATGCCGGCGCGTTCGAAGAACGGACAGATCGAGCCCATCGCCGCAATCGCTTCGGTGGCGACGCTCAGCGGGTGTTGCAGACAGGCCCGCACGAGCCGGGTCGCGACACCAAGGCCCCTGCTGCGCGGCTCGACGATCACACGAGAGATCGTGCGCAGCTGCGCATTGAGCCGACGGGCGTTGACGGCCTTGTCCGCGGTATCAAAGTGCCCGGGCCACGCCCGCCTGCGCCAGGCGCTGTTGAGGGTGGGCATCGAGACCTGCAGCACGCCCGCGAGCATCTGCCCTGATGCATCGATGTGCGGCGGCACCCGGCGCACGGCCCGCAGGGTCTGGACAACCACGCCGGGGCTTGCGGCCCGGTATTGCAGGTGCGCGAGCTGGCGATAGTCATCGTGTGTGCCCGGCTCGATGACGATCGTCTGCGTCTGGGGTCGTCTGGGTGGCCGCGGCTGGCCGGTGGTGGCATCCATGACCAGATCAGGGCCGAGCATGGCTTCGAGGTCTTCGTGCGCGCTGGCGGCAATGAGGGTGACCCCGCACCGGCGAGCCCATCGTGAGACCGTGTGGCTCAACGCGTAGGCGCATGCTCGATCGAGGCTCGAAGCAAACTCATCGGCGAGGACCACATCGCCGGCGTTTGCGGCCTGCATTATCAGGGCGAGGCGCAGGCGTGCCTGTTCGCCGCATGAGAGCATCCCCGCTGGCCGGGCCCAGAGCCGGGGTTCTGCCAGGCCCGCATGCGAGAGCACCGCTGCCCGAGTTGTGGCATCGCCCGCGAGCAGATCAAAGACTGCTGTGTGCTGCTGATCGTCGTCGAGCGTGTCTGGCATGGTGTGGACGCGAGTCGGGCTGAGCGCGCGGCGCAACCCACGCATGCGGGTTGATTTGCCTGCGCCTGAGGGCCCGGCGATCTGTACGACCGAGCTGTTCATGATCTGCTTGAGGGTGCTTGGGTCTGGCTCGATCGCTCTTTGGTCGCGTGCTGGCTGGGTGTCGGGGATGACTGCGAAATGGGCGCACGCGCGCCGCAGCTCGTCAGAGACCTTTGGCGGCGCGTCCGCATGCGTGAAGCAAACCGGCGAGACTCGTCTGGCGCTGTTCATGGCGCGGGATGCTCGGCGCTGCGCCAGGTCCGTGACACGCGCCCGCTTGCTTGGCTCGCCAGGGTCATCGCTTCGATCGCGTCGCGATGTTTGCGGACGCAGTGGAGGGTCAGGCCAAGCGCTTCGCTGGCTTCACGCATGGACAAGCCGCGGATGTAGAGCGATCGGGCGACGCGGCTTCGGGCCTTTGGCCAGCCGCGGTGATGGGCGACGACATAGGCGACGCGCGGGTCGTTGAGGCGCTGCACGAGCTGCTTGATGCGCCGGCGCACCAGGCGCGGGCTGCAGCGGCTGATGCTCGCGATCGACGCGGCGCTCTGGCCACGATCGAACATCGCCAGGATCAGCTCGCGGTCTTCCGGGTCGAGCCAGTGCGCCCGCCGGGTCAGCTGCCCGCTTGCCTGTGCTTCAACGCGTCGGCGAAGATCCAGCCCCTCTCCCATCCGCCCCATTGTGTCGCCGCTGATGTTCCGCATCTCGATCTCCTTACTCCGCTCGTCCGCTTGTTCTTGGCTCGTGTTCTCATTTGTGGAATATTTTACCGAGTATACACCAAACAGAACACGCTTGTTTGGATAGAGTACGGTATGTCATCAAAACAGCGCACAGATCCTGTCACTCCCGAGCAGATTCCCTGTCCCTCGTCCGATGCGAACTCCAACGAGGGGGTGCTGGGGGGGATCATCCGCCGTCGTCGTCGTCGGCTGGGGTGGTCGCTGGCCGAGCTGGCCGAGCGGGCGGGTTGCACCAAGTCCTATCTTTCGGCGA
Source organism: Phycisphaerales bacterium UBA1924 (assembly GCA_965283805.1). Taxonomy (GTDB): domain Bacteria; phylum Planctomycetota; class Phycisphaerae; order Phycisphaerales; family UBA1924; genus UBA1924. The sequence goes on from CBDIPV010000001.1 coordinate 2,543,117, forward strand.
TCGAGACCGGGCGCAAGGGCCCGCCGACCGAGCAGATCATCGGACGCCTCGAGGGCGCGCTGGGGCTCGAAGCGGGCGAGCTGCTCAGCCATGCGCACTGGGACCAGACCCCCGCGGACATCCGGGCGGACCTGCAGGCGCTTCGGCGGCGCGATCAGCACGCACGGATGCTCGCCAAGCTGCTCTCGCTCAGCGCCCGCCAGGGCACCTCGCTCGATGAGCTGTACGCGTCGGGTGCGCTCAAATCGGCGATCGACCGGCTCGATCCCCAGCAGGCGCACGCTCACGCATCACAGCAGCCGGCGGCACCGCCGGCACGGGCGGTCAGCGGGCTGGGGGCGATGCTGCCCACCGAGGTCCCGGTGATCAACAAGGTCACCGCGGGCTACCCGGCGGACTTTACGGACATGGGGTATCCCGCGCGAACGGGCGATGAATACATCCGGACGCCCGACCTGCGCGACCCCGACGCGTTCGCGGCCCGGGTTGTGGGCAACTCGATGGAACCCAACTATAAGGAAGGAGATATCGTCGTGTTTTCGCCGGCCAAAGCCGTGGAGAGCGGGAGTGACTGCTTTGTGCGCCTCGAGCCCGATTCGCAGAGCACTTTCAAGCGGGTGTATTTCGAGCGGGATGACTCGGGCAAGGAGATGATCCGTATTCAGCCGATCAACAACGCGTATGCGCCGCGGACGGTCCCGCGTGAGCAGGTGGCGGGGCTGTATGCCGGGGTTTCGGTGATCCGCTCGATCGGGTGAGCCGCTTAGGGCTGCGGGGCGGCTTGGCTCCCAGAGGCGAGGACCACCACCCCGATGAGGACGATGAGCACGCCGATGATCTTGCGAACCGTGAGCGCTTCGCCCAGAAACATCGCGCTCAGCAAGACCGCGGTGGCTGGTGCGATGGTGAAGGCGATGGGTTTCATCTTGGAGACCTCGCCCAGCGAGATCGAGACATAGAACGCGATCATGGCCAGTGCGCCCGCGACCACGCCCGAGCCGCCCAGGAGCAGCACCCATTCTTTGGTGCTCAGCGCGTCTGGTCCGCTCAGTGAGAGGCCCTTGCCCGCGTGGGTGGGCGCGAGCTTGCGGGCGATCAGGTACGCGCCCCAGATGATCGGCAGCGCGAGCGTCGTGCGCAGGGCGACGGCGAAGAACGGGCCGACCTTGTGAGTGTGCAGCACCGCTTTGGCGCAGACCTCACCGATTCCCCAGCACAGACCCGCCAGCACGGCAAAGATAATCGCTTGCATGAGGGGATTCTACGCTTGCTATGATTCACCATGTCGAGCACCAGCCACGAAGCGCAGACGATCCAAGGCGAGCTGAGCACCTACGCGAAGCTGGCCAATGAGTTCGCGGATGACCCGGTCAACACCCAGAAGGTGCAAACGCTGGCGGGGGTGTGTGCCGATTCGGTGCGGCTGGGCGGGAAGATCATGGCGGTGGGCAATGGCGGTTCGTGTGCTGACGCGGTCCATTTCTGCGAGGAGCTGACCGGTCGCTACCGGGCCGATCGCGACCCGATCCCGGCGATCGCGTGCAGCGATGCGGGCCATATCACCTGCGTGGGCAACGACTATGGGTTCGATCAGATCTTCTCGCGCTGGGTGACGGGGCTTGGCAAGCGCGGCGATGTGCTGATCGTGCTTTCGACGAGCGGGAACAGCGCCAACATCGTCAACGCGGTCGCGGCCGGGCAGGGCAGGGAAATGCATGTGGCGGCCTTGCTGGGCAAGGGCGGGGGCGCGTTGGGCGGTGCCGCGGACACGGAGTGGATCGTGCCCGGTGAGACGAGCGACCGGATACAGGAGCTGCACATGCTGATTCTGCACATGCTGGTGGGTGCGATCGAACGAAACCTGAGTACGCGATCATGAGCGAGCCGCCAGCGACCATCCCGGGCGAGCCGATTGTTGTGGGCTGGCGAGAGAAGATCGATTTGCCCGAGTGGGGGCTGATGCGTGTCCGCTCGAAGATCGACACGGGCGCCCGGACCAGCGCGATCGATGTGGCGGATATAGAGGAGCTGGAAGAGGGCAAGATCAGGTTTCGTGTGGTGTATCACCACGACCCAGAGCAGATCACCCGCTGGATCTATGCGGACACAGTCCGCACGAGCACCGTGCGGCCCAGCCACGGCGAGTCGCAGCAGCGGTATGTCTGCGAGACACTGGTGCGGATGGGATCGGTCGAGCGGCGGATCGAGATCTCGCTGGTGAGCCGCAAGGGCATGCTCTGCAGGATGCTGCTGGGGCGCACGGCGCTGGGCGGGCTGCTGGTCGACGCCTCGCAGATGTACATTTTGACTGATTCCAGGCGACGCGCCAAGCTCACCAAGCCGATCATTGAACCGACCAACGAAAGCACACAACCATGAAACTCGGCATCCTCTCGACATCTCCCAACAACTACAGCACAAGCCGGCTGCGTGAAGCCGCCAAGTCGCGGGGGCACGATGTGAAGGTGCTCAACACGCTGCGGTTCTCGATCGAGCTTGAGGAGGGCGAGCCGAACCTGCACTTCCGCTCCAAGCAGCTCAGCGAGTACGACGCGGTCCTGCCTCGGATCGGCGCGTCGATCACCTATTTCGGAACGGCGGTGGTGCGTCAGTTCGAGCAGATGGATGTGTACACGCCCAACACCGCGGCGGGGATCAGCAACTCGCGGGACAAGCTGCGTTCGCTGCAGATCCTGTCGCGCCACGACATCGGCATCCCGCACACGACCTTCGTGCGGGATCGGGCGGATGTGCTGCCTGCGATCGAGCGGATCGGTGGTGCGCCGGTCATCATCAAGATCCTTGAGGGCACCCAGGGCGTGGGGGTGATCCTCGCCGATTCGACCAAGGTCGCCGAGGCGATCATCGAGACGCTGCAGACGGCCAAGCAGAATGTGCTGATCCAGCAGTTTATCGAAGAGAGCAAGGGCACCGATGTGCGGGCCTTTGTCGTGGGTGACAGCGTCGTAGCGGCGATGCGTCGCACGGCAACGGGCGATGAGTTCCGCAGCAATGTGCATCGCGGCGGCACCGCCCAGGCGATCAAGCTCGACGACCAGACCGCGCAGTTCGCGGTGCGGGCGGCCCAGATCATGGGCCTGCGTGTGGCTGGTGTGGATATTCTCGAGTCAGACAACGGGCCGCTGATCATGGAGGTCAACTCGTCGCCCGGGCTCGAGGGCATCGAGGGGGCAACGGGGCTGGATATCGCGGGTTCGATCGTCGATTACATCGCTCAGCAGGTCAACTTCCCCGAGATCGATCTGCGCCAGCGTTTGACCGTCTCCAAGGGCTTTGGTGTTGCGGATATCTTCATCCCCGAGGGCTCGGAGCTGATCGGCAAGGCCATCAGCGAGTCGGGCCTTCGTGAACGGGACCTGACGGTGCTCAACCTGCATCGTGGGACCTCGGTCATCTCGAACCCCAAAGGATCTCGTGTGCTCGAAGCGGGCGACAAGGTCTTGTGCTATGGTCGGCTCGACAACATGCGCGATCTGGCGGTCCAGCGCCAGAAGAAGAAGCGAAAGCTCAAGCCCAGCAAGCTGCCCGCGCACCACCAGCAGGGCTGAGTACATCTTGAGAACGGGTTGATTCAGCGGATTGAGACAGTGCGTTGAGACAGCAAGTTCCTACAGCGAGTTGATGCAGTATGAGTGATGAACACAGCCAAGATGCGCAGCCAAAGTCCAAGCGCGAGCGATCGCCCTGGTTTGCCGATGCCACCGCCCCGGGCGGGCGCGATCAGTATCAGCTGGTCGTGAGCGAGAGCATCTCGGGCGCTGATGTCACCATCCCGGTGTATGTCTGGAAGGGCAAGCGCCAGGGCCCGGTCGTGAGCGTCACCGCCGCCGTCCACGGCGACGAGATCAACGGCACGGGCACCATCCGCTCGATCATCACCGACCCGCCCTTCTCGCTGCTGCGCGGCACGCTGGTCATGGTCCCGGTTGTCAATCTGCTCGGGTTCGAGCGCCACTCGCGATATCTGCCCGATCGGCGCGACCTGAACCGATCGTTCCCGGGCAGCACGGGCGGGTCGCTCTCGAGCCGGCTGGCCAACTCGATCTTCAATCAGCTCACCAAGCACTGCGACTTCGGCATCGACCTGCACACCGCGGCGGTGCGGCGCACCAACTTTCCCAATGTGCGGGCGGATATGTCGATCCCGACACTCCGCTCGTTTGCGCGTGCGTTCGGGACCGAGCTGATCGTTTCTGGCGCTGGCCCCAAGGGGTCGATGCGCCGGGCCGCGACCAAGGCTGGCTGTCTGACCATGATCCTCGAAGCCGGCGAGGTCTGGAAGGTCGAGCCGGCGGTTGTCGAGTATGCCATCCGCGGCATCACCAACTGTCTGCGCCACCTGCACATGGTCGAGGGCGAGCCCACCCGCCCCGAGTACCGGCTCGAGACCGATTCCACGACCTGGGTCCGCGCGACCAGCGGGGGCTTCCTCGAGTTCCATGTCGCGCCCGGTGATATCGTGCACAAGGGCGAGCCCATCGCGACCAACTCCGAGCTCACCGGCGAGGAGATCGAGACCATCCGCGCCCCGCGCGATGGCATCGTCCTAGGCATGACCACCATGCCCAGCGTCGCCCCCGGCGACCCGGTGGTGCACCTGACCTACCCCAAGACCGGCACGCTCAACCGCATCGAGAAGCTCATCGACAACCTGGGCGATGACTCGCTGCACGAACGCACACGCGAAGACCTGTCTCGCAACATCATGGTCACCGACCACGACGAGCAGCAGGACTGAGCGTCGGCCCTCGCTGAACACCCGCCCATGAAAAAACCCGCTGGTTGGCGGGTCGTGATCGTCTTGCTTGCTGTTTGGTGAATGGCCCGTGGGCTCAGCCCTCGTTCTCGTCCACATACTCCCAGACCGTCACGGGGAGCTGGCGGATGCCCCACTGGAGCGCCAGTTCGTGGGTCGGGTAGAGCAGGTCCAGGCGGCTTCCCTTGATCGCGCCGCCGCAGTCCATGATCGGGACGATCTCGCTGCCGGCGTAGCCGGGCACGGAGATCAGCGAGCGGTAGGGGAGCACCCGGGGGTCGGCGGCGACCAGATTCATGCCGTTGGTCCAGACGCTGTACATGATTGCGGTTTTGTTGTCGGCGTAGATGCCGCATGAGCGGGCGTCGGGCGAGTAGCCCGTCACGGTCATATAGATGGTGCGAACCGGACGCACGGCGCGGCCGTCGAACCAGCGGATGGAGGTGTCTTCTTCGAGTTCTACCGCTTCGAGTTGCTCGGGCAGGATCTGTGCGGGTGCGGCGGTCAGCTCGATGGCCTGTGCGATCGCTTCCTCATCGATCGGGTTGATCGGGGTGCTGAACTGTTCGACCGGGGTGGTGGCGGGGGTGTTGAGCTTGAGCTTGGGGGTGGGTGTCTGAATCTGGGCGAGCGCGGGCAGCGAGCCACGCTCTTTGGTGAAGATCGCGCTGGTGACGACGAGCGTCAGGGCGCAGATCCACAGGAGCATCTCGCCGGCGACGACGCGTCCGGTGCGGGTGTGCATTCGATTCTTGGGCGTGTGTATCAAGGTTTGAGCCTCATTCGTGTCTTCGATTTGGTTTGGAAGATCAGTCACCAGCTTGCGTGGCTTTGATCAACGGCTCCGTCCGAAGCGCACCATCCGGGTGGGTGTCCCCAAGTGGCTCGCAGTGGCAATCCCTGCCTCTGGAATCCAAGTGTAGCCACAACAAGACGATGGAACAGCTAATTGGCCACACCAGAGGCTATCGGTCGATCAATTGGCCCGCTGAATCTGCGCAACCGATTCAGACGGAAGTTTTGAGGTCCCAGAACCGATGTGCTAGGAATGCGAACAAGGTACGAACGCATTTTGAAGCACAGACGGCGCATCGTGCAGGTCCCAAAAGAACCGCGCTGACCAAGGCGGATGCGGCTGGTGATCGAAACCGGGCCGGGTCAGGTTGCGTACAGGATCACTCAGCACCCGCACACGAGGCGGGCGTTAGTGTGCTATCCTTAGACCTCGCTGTGCTTTCTGCGCATCGACAAGCCCCGGTGGGCGGGGCGGGATCAACGCGGATATGACCTTCAGGGGCGATCGATCGTCCCGTATACACCCCGCCGAGCGGTGGGGTGGTTTGGAGACCCAGTACCATGGCCAAGATGTTTTATACCCTCGATGAAGCCGCCGCCAAGCTCGGGATGAGCGCGGATGATGTCCAGTCGCTTGCCGAGTCGGGCCAGCTTCAGGAGTTCCGTGACCGCGACAAGCTGATGTTCAAGGTTGAGCAGGTTGATCTACTCGCAGGCGACGGCGATGACGGCGACGAAGACATCACCCTCGCGGACACCTCGGGCGGGATCGAGCCGATCTCGCTGAGCTCCTCGGGCAGCGGCACCTCTGTCACGCTCGATGGCAGCAGCGATGGGAGCGGCGATGGCACCGGCATCTCGATCTTTGAGCCCGAAGACGGCGACGCCGTCGACGCCAACGCCGACACGCTGGTCAGCGGTGGTGCCCTGGGTGGCTCGGGCTTCAGCATGGACGCGGGCGCTTCGGGCTCGGGTCTGGCGCAGCTCGCCTTTGAGCCCGACGACACCTCGCTGGGCGGCAACCTGCTCGACGATCTGGCCGCCGATTCGCAGGCGGGCGGTTCGTTCAGCGGCGGTACGGGCATCGGCGAATCCGCGCTGGGCGGGTCGGTGTCGGGTGCGCTCTTTGAGGGCAACACCGAGACCGAAACAGACTTCACGCCCTCGTCCGCACCCTCGATGATGCCCATGGGCGGCGAGGCCTACGACGGCGCTGCATCGGGGCTGTTCGGCGGGGTCGCGCTGGGCATGGTGCTCATGCTGATGGTCGCGCTCGCCGTCATGGTGCTGGGCATGACCGGCGGCTCACGCACGATGCTCAACACGGTTGATCAGAACATGCTCTACATCATCGCCGGCGGCGGCCTGGGCGTGGTGCTGATCTTCGGCGGCATCGGCTGGGCCATGCTGCGTCGCAGCTAAGACCAGACCAGACCAGACCAGCGAACCAGGCCAAACCAGCACGAACCTTTGAACGCCCTGCTCTTGCCGGGCGTTTTTTATGTTCAGCGTCGGCTTGGGTCCAGCACGACCCTGGCGCCGAGCGGCTGGTAGCGCCCGCCGGGGATGCCGAGGCGTTCAAACACATCGGTGCGTGCATAGAGCAGCTCGGGCTCGCCCGATCGCTCGATCGAGACAAACGCGTACAGCGAGTCGCACTCGATGTGGATGCAGGTGCCCGCCTGGAGGATGCCGCAAGCCGCGGATGCTGGCTGGGCTGTTGGCGGGAGCGTCGTTTGGGCGTTGGATTGCGCATCGATCAGAGACCACATGCCATGGCCGTGCTGGTCGGTTTCGAAGCGGAGTGTGATGAGCGCTGCATTGCCACGCGGCGCATGGTCGCCCAGCGCACGACGCGAGATGCCCCACTCGATGCGCATGGATCTCACCGGGGCGGGGGCGTCTATGCTGATCGGCTTAAAACGCGAAGCGGGCTGCGCACTCATGGGGTGCCCCCGGTCTTCTTGTTCTTGCGTGTGCTCGAGTGCGTGGCCTTGCGACCAACGGGCGCTTTGGCGAGCAGCTTGGCGGCGGTGTGCAGCCCGGCCCCGCGCGGCCCGGCGAACTTGTGCGCAAGGGTGGTGATGAGCCCGAACCCGTCGCGGACATCGTCGAGCCGCTTCTGCAGGTCACGCGCCTCTTCGGGCGAGCGTGCGCCGACCTGCGGCCCAAGCTCGCCGATCTCGTCGAGCGCATCGAGCAGCGGATCAACCTCGCGTTTGATGCGTTCGCGTGCGATCGCGCGCATCATCGACCAGACATCCTGCTCGGCGCTGTAATACTCCTTGCGATCACCCGCCAGGCGGACCTTCTCGATCACGCTCCATTCGAGCAGCGATCGGACGGACATCGATACATTGCCGCGTGAGACGCCCAGGCGATCCATGATGTCGTCGGTGCAGTGGGGCCGCCCGGTGATGTAGAGCAGCGCGTGGACCTCGGCCATGGTGCGGCTGATGCCCCACACCGATCCCATGCGTCCCCACGACGCGATGAACCGGTCCTGAGCCTCGCGAAGCGCGGCTTGGGCTTGGGCGTTCTGGTTCGTGCTGGAGGTGTCCCGCTTGGCCATCAATCAAGTATCGCAGAGCGGGGGGGCGAAGTCGAGTAGATTTCAACAAAAACTGAAAATAGAAAAAGTCCAGACCGCTCAGCTCATCGCGATATCGACGCACCCCGCCACGCCCAGCACGAGCGAAACCACACCGTTGATGGTGAAAAACGCCATCGGGATGCCCGCTTTGCCACGCGCGATCAACAGCGTGTGCTCAACGGCCAGCAGCACCCCCACGAGCACAATCGCGCCCAAGAACACCGCATCGAGCCGCTCGTCGCCGAGCATGGCGAGCACCAGAAAGAGCATCGCCAGCGCGTGCAGCGCCCGCGAGACCCACAGCGCCCCGCGCCAGCCAAACCGCGCCGGCATGGACTTGAGCCCGACCGATCGGTCGTACTCGAGGTCTTGTAGCGCGTAGATCACATCAAACCCGGCTACCCAGCACAGCACCATCGCCCCGATCCAGAAGACCGCCGGCGTGTGCATCAGCAGCTCCGGCCCGACCGCGATCGCCGCGGCTAGTGGTGATGCGGCGAGCGCACCGCCCAAGAACACATGGCACAGCCAGGTGAAGCGTTTGGTCAGCGAATAGAACGCGATCCAGACCAGCACCGGCACACCCAGAACCGTCGGCCACCAGTTGCCAAAGAGCACGCCGAACAAAGCACACCCGATCATGAACGCGATCGCGTTGAGCCCGAGCAGCACATACCCATCGCCCGCCCGCAGCGCCCCAGACGCAAACGCCCGCCGCGCCGTCCGCGGGTTGTCGGCGTCGAGCTTTGCATCCGCGACGCGGTTGAACAGCATCGCCCAGTTGCGCGCAAACACCATGCACAGCACCACCAGCACCAGCATCTTGCCCAGCGCCGCCCAGTCGATCCCATGCACCGGCGCATCGCCGTGATAGGGCGCAACAAGGAACGCCCCAAGAATTGCGAACGGCATCGCAAACACCGAATGCGCCAGCTTGATATCGCCCATGGCGATCAGCAGCGTGCGCACCGGGCTGGGTGGAGTGGTTTCGATGGTGCTCGTGTCGCTCACAACGGCAACGGTAGGCCACAAAACCCCGGCGATTGCCGGGGTGAGTGTGGGGGTCAATCGGTTTGTTTACGGGCAGCCCTCATTAAACGCCGTCAGGAACGCCGAGACATCGAAGAAGTTGAACAGGCCATCCTCGTTGAAGTCGGCGATTTCGTCCTGGGCGTTGTAGGCCGTGAGGAATGCCGAGACATCGAAGAAATCGAGCAGGCCGTCGCCGGTGAGATCGGCGGAGCAGACCGCGGCGGTCTCTCCCACCGCGCCGGTGATCACCAGCGCGTAGCCCTGCGGGCCTTGGTTGACGGCGGTGCCCTTGACGCGGATGGTGTAGTCGCCGTCGAGGGCGGCCGGGAGCATCACCATCTCCACATTGTTGATCGCGTCCTTGGTCTCGCTGAAGTTGCTCTGCCCGTTGATGATGTTGTTGCCATAGATCACCTGGCCGGTGGGGATCACGACCTCCAGATCGAGGTTATTGACGGGTGCGAACGACGAGTTGGGTGTGGAGGGCGCGTCGTGCCACACGAGGGTGATCTTGAGGGGCACCGCGATGCTGTCGCTGGTGATGACCAACTCATCGACATCGCCGGTGCTCAGCGCGTCGCCCGAGCTGTTGCGGACATCACGCACGATGAGGCGCTGGTCATCGCCCGGGAAGTACATCGCGTTGTCGAGCAGCACCCGCCCCCAGCCCTCTTGGTTGCTGGGGAAGCCGCCGATGCCGGTCATGTCGACTGCGGAGTTGAGCAGCGTCGCTTTGATGAGCGTGCCGCTGGGTGTGAACCCGTCGTTGAATGTCGGGACACCTGAGGGGTAGTAGCCATCCTCGAAGTATTGTCGTGTGAGCGCGGCGCAGCCGGCGATCGCGGGGGCGGCCATGGAGGTCCCGGTGAGCCCGATCGTGCCGCACGATGAACCGGCGGATGCGGACTGGGTGTTGCATCCCGGGGCGAAGATCTCGGGCTTGCGTCGCCCGTCCGCGGTCGGCCCGGCACCACCGGAGCAGAAGTTTGCCTGATTGCTTGCGTCCTGCGATGCGCCCACCGCCAGCACATTCTTGGCGTTTTCAGGGTTTTTGAGTGAGCTGCCGTTGGTCACCGCGAAGATCACGAGGTTGTCGTCGTTCTGGAAGCTGAATGTGTCGATCGAGCGTGGCAAGCCGTTGTAGGCGGTCGTGCCGTCGTCGCCCCATGAGTTGGTGTGGATCGCCGCGCCCTGGCCGTAGTGGGTGGCCAGCCGCGCGTTCATGGCCGCGAACGAGAACGAGGGCGTCGTATCGAAGATCAGCCGGGACATATACGCCACGCCACGGGTGTTGTTATCGGCGTTGTTGTCTCCCAAGACGGTCCCCGCGACATGGGTGCCGTGGAAGTCCGCGCCGGTCGGGCTGTTGTATGCTTCGATCTTGCGATGATCGGGGCCGAAGGGATCGCCCTCGGGGTCGCTGAAAGAGCAGTGATTGGCGTTGACGCGCCCGTCCATGACGGCGACGAGCTGGTTCTCGCCGCGGATCCCGTTGTCGTAGACCGGGAAGAACCCGTTGATATTGGATTGCACGATCCAGCGATCGGTGCTGTTGCGCATGGTGATCTCGGGTGCCGATTCGATCCACTGCACATCATTGATGTTTGCCAGTGCGCGTGCATCTTCAGGTGTGGCGATCATCGCGATCATGAAGCGTCCGTCGAGCAGCTCGTGGTTCACGATCTCCACTCGGCCCTGCTTCTCGATCGCCTTGCGCGCATCGACGATCGAAGCGCCGGGGAAGAGATAGGCATGCACGACGACCTTGCCCTGGGCCGCGATCGTCTGGCGTTCGGGCGTCTGCAGCGGGCGCAGCCCGATCGAGGGATCGAGCTTCCAGGCGGTCTCGAAGTTGACCAGACGCTGCACGAAGCCGAGCGCGCGAAGGGCATCGAGGCGTGCATCGCGCGTCTCGATGATGAACGCGTTGGTGGGCAGGTAGTCGCCGATGCGCACGCCCGTCGCCTCGATCTGGGTCCGCCGGTCGGGGCTCATGGGCCCGTCAAGATTCAGGACCATGCGCTCTGGCAGGCGCTGCGGGCGTGCCTGGTTGGGCCGCAGTGCGTTCTCGAGCGTGTTGATCTGCACGCTGCCGGTCTTGAGCTGCAGCGTGTCTACTTGCTGGGCGACTGCCTGCCCTGCCAGCATGGCGATGGCCGCGGCGGTGTAAAAGTGTGAACGATGGTGAAAGTGGCGCTGCATGGGCGTGTTTCTCCTGCCGCTTGTGTCTCATCAAGGGGGCGAATACTCAAGACCTGAATCGGTCCGCCACGAAGCAGGAACAACAGAAACCGGGGATTGAACCCCAAGGGTGAGCGGTTTGGACCGAATCGGCGATGTCCCGAGTGGGCATCGTCCGAATATACGCCCCGCAGATCGCTTCGGATGCAGCAAAGTTCCCTGCTTGGCAGGCAGGTAATTGTGACGCAGCAGAACCCCAAAGCAGCGTCAAGCCGCGTTGGAACCACGCGCCGTCGCGTTCTTGCGGGCCAGGCTCAACGCTTTCTTGCGGGCGCTATCGCGATCCCGGGCCGTGTGGATCAGCCGGTCCAGCCGGGTCTTCTTGAGCACCTTGCCGACCTCCTTGGGCACCTTGTAGAGCACCAGCACCCCGCCCACACGCTCAAGATCAGCACTCAGCTGCGCCAGCGCACCGAGCACGCTCGAAGCGAGCGTTTCGGTGTTCCGCATCGACAGGATAATCACCCGCGAGCCGCGGTCGCGGCACAGCCCGACCAGCTCGGCGCGCAGCTTGCCTGTGTCGAGTGTCCGCAGCGAACGGTCGTTGAGACTGGCCCGGAGCACGCCATCCTCGTGGGCAACGCTGAGCAGCTTGGTCTCGGGCTTAGCCGGCGGGTTCGCCGCCGGGTTCGTCGGCTTGGATGCCTTGCCCGCGTCGTCAGAAACAGACGCGGCTTCATCGAGTTCGAATCGCATGTTGTCATCCCCTAGGACCCAGACGGGCGCCCCAGAACAGGGCACTTGTGCAGCAGGGAATGTTGCTTTGCTGAGCGCACAACGCCAGCCGTGTGCGAATCAAGGCCGAACAACAGCGTTTGCGATGTCGATCTGCGCCGGTCAGGCGGTCTGATCGGGCGAGCCCGATAAGCGGGTGGTCAGCCGGCGCAGCGCCGCGAGTGTTTCGGGCGAAACATGGTGCTCGATGCCCTCGGCATCGATCTGCGCCTGCGCCTCAGGAACCCCGATCGAGAGCAGGAACCCGAGCACGATCTTGTGCTTCTCGATCGCGTCTTTGGCCATCGCGCGTCCAAGGTCGGTCAGCTCGATGGGCTTGCGGGGCTCGGTGGTCACCAGCCCCTCGCTGTGCAATCGCGTGATGATCTTGGATACCGTCACATGGCTCACGCCCATGAGTTCTGCCAGCGTGCCGACCCGCGCCATGCCGCGCTCCTCGATGAGCTGGGCGATCGCTTCGACATAGTCCTCGGCGGTCTCATCCTTGTGCGCTCGGCGCGTGGATAAAAACCGCTCGGGTCTGGTGTTGTCGGGCTTTGAGGGGCGTGGTGACATGGGCGAGTTCTCGCACCCACTCTAGGAGCCGGCACACGCGATGGCAGGCGTGATATCCAGGCCCAGTGCTTGCCCCATCTGTTCGCGGGTGATGCCATCGATCTCGAACCGCTTTTCGGGGCTGCTCTGCCCGGAGACAATCCGGATCTGCGTCGGCCCGATGCCCAGCGTCTTGGCGAGCAGACTCGTGATCGCCTTGTTCGCTTTGCCGCCCTCTGGCGGGGCACTGACGCGCACCTTGAGCCGATCGCCCAGCATCCCGGCGATGCTGTCGCGCGATGCGCCGGGCACGGCCTTGACGCGAAGCATGATCGTACTGTTCTGTGAATCTTCACCCATCGATGGGCGATCTTATTCGCACGGGTTCTGGTAGCGGGCGATGAACGCCATGATGTCCGCGACATCGATGCTGCCGTTGCCGTCGAAGTCGGCATCGGGGCTGCCCCCAATGTATGCACCGATCATCGCCGCCACATCAAAGAAGTTGAACTCGCCGTCCTGCTGCATGTCCGCGGGGTGATAGGCGTAGACGGTCATCTGCTGATCGATCGCGGGGTTCTCGATGGTGGTCTGCGAGCCGTCGGCCCACTCGAAGCGCACCGATTCGATCTCGGTGAGGTTTTCGAGCCCGTAGTGCACGGTCAGCTCGGACTGGCCGAGGTAGCTGCTGGCGCCGTCGATCACGCGCAGGTGCTCGCGCCCGCCATAGGTCGCGATGACGCGTGTGCCATAGCCCATCGGCGCCAGGCACGGGTGCAGGTCGGTGTTGATGTCGATGCGCAGGTAGTGCGAGAATGGACGGTCTTCAAAGCCCAGGTCGTTGCGGTAGAGCCGGAACGGCCCGCCGTTGTCGACAAACGCGAGATCGAGATCGCCGTCGCGGTCGTAGTCGAACTGCACCAGCCCGCGCCCGTCGATATTGAAGCTCAGCCCCGCGATGAACGAGGTGTCGTTGAAGTTGCCCGCGCCGTCGTTGTTCCAATAGCGGGTGGGCTCGTTGGGCCACTGCGGCCAGCCGTTGGTCGCCACGATGTCAATGTCGCCGTCGTTGTTGTAGTCCCCGCTGACCACACCCCAGCCCCATCCGTTGTCGCCCACGCCGCGGGTCTGGGCCTGATCGATATAGATCGGGTTGCCCTGCTCGTTGACATCGATGCCCATGTAGAGCGTGTTGAAATAGCCCGCGCTGCTCACATGGATGTTGGTCATGAACCAATCGAGCATGCCGTCGCCGTTGAAGTCATTGAGCGTCGAGCCCATCCCGTTGTTGTCGAAGGTGATCCCGGCGGTATCGGTCACATCTCGGAAACTGATGCGCCCGTCGAGATCCGGCCCGTTGTTGATATACAGGCGCGAGGTGCCAAAGTCGCAGGTCAGCAGCAGGTCGGGCCACCGATCGCCAGTCACATCCACGATCTTGGGCGTGAACCCGCGCATCACCGACGGGGGCACCGGCAGCGCCTGGGCGCTGATGTCCGTGAAGAACCCGTTGCCGTCGTTCTCGAAGAGCCGGTTGCCGTCCGCGCCGGGCGTGAACTGCCAGGTCGCCGCGAACAGGTCCAAGTCGCCATCGAGATCAACATCACCGAACGCGGCTCCCTTGCCCGCGACGATCGTCATCACCCGGTTCACGCCGCGAAGCTCGGCCTCTTCGCTGAAGGTCCACTGGCCCTTGGCATCCGGGCCTTGATTGATGTACAGCAGCGCCTTGCCCGGCTGCGCCTGCTGATCCGCCGGCCCGAACGACTGGATGTACAGATCGGGCAGCCCGTCGCCGTTGACATCGCCCACCGCGCTGCCCTGGCCCATGTGCAGGCGATCGACACCCCAGGCGGCGGCCTGGTCTTCAAAGGTCCCGTCCTGCTGATTGATAAACAGCATGTCGGGCACGCTTCCCAGACCCGCGATGTAGAGGTCGGGCCAGCCGTCGATGTTGAAATCGCCCACGCTCGCCCCGCCCGCCATCACATCGTGCTGCCCGGTGTAGTTGTCGATGGGCACCGTAATCGCGTTGAGGTTGGCGATGGTGTTGACCAGCGTGAACTCGGGATCAACCGCCAGCGAAGCGCACGAGATCCCCCCCAGCGATGCGAGCGCGAGGGGAAGGTGGAGACGCGTGGTTCGGGTCTTGGTCATATGGAGATGTCCGATCGGGCCCAGCACACGGCCCAAGTTGATGTATTGAAATCACGCAGGCCCAAGCCCACGACAATAAGGATGACACGAAACACGCCCAAGATCAAGCACAATGCCTCCCCGAGACCGTTTTCAGGCAACAAACGGGCTTTCGCGTCCGATACCGGCTTCGACCCCCAGCGTCCCCGGATGCACCCCGTCGCAGATGTGCATCACCAAGGCCCGCCCATGGCGACCCAGAACCAGCCGCAAATGGTAATCAGCGGCCCCGGTTGCACAAATTTGGCAGGCGAGCAGGGGTGCCACGGGTTGCCCGTCTCCGGCAACCCGTGCCGTGAGTATGCCTTGTGTTCACGAATACTCGGACGGCCTTGGGTGCCCTGTGTTGATCCGTCAAATACGGACAAAGCAGGAAGGGTTGTGTGCGTGAGACCTGCTTTGCCCTCCGGGTCAAAGCAGGGCACCCTGCTATTGAGTCATGCTCCGTAGTTCTTCCACGACTGCACTGTAAGTCGGCTCAAGCCATCCAGTTGTTCGGCTCTCAATCCGTTTCGCAACCATGTTCATCGGTGCATTGATGATGTCTGTGTATTTCCCATCTTGCCCGGGCGCGTAGAGCATCATGTCAGTGCCATATGCATCAGTCACAATCATCCATTCGAGAAATGTATCCGCAGCGATGTGGTCGCCAAAGACGACACCGAAGCTGAGTGCGATCGAGTTGGGTTCAATCTCAGGTGATTTCTTGGCGAAGAGCTTGCGCTTTCGTGTGCCCTGCACGAACTGATCGAGCCAAACATCAAAGGCTTCGTGCAGATCTCGGATTGTCGGAACGGTTGAGGCATCTCGGTTGAGCAGATTCCGCACCAAGTTGGCACAGATCGCCCGCTGGTCGACGAGCCATTGGCGTTCAGTATCAGAAAGTGGCTCGGCCTTAATATTCTGTTCGTTCATCGTTCTTCCATCATCTCGCCCAGTCGATTTGCTCGCAAATTCTGAAAGGAATGAACTCTCAGAGTCTAAACCTGCTTCATCCTTCGGGTCAAAGCAGGATACCCGATTACGACATTGCTGCGAGATAGGCCTGGCAGAGTTGGGCGAGAGGTTCGTTGAGACAGCGTTCATCGAATCCATCAATCCTGCGATGACGGATCGCGGCAGTGATAATCTGGGGGCTGTTCATGATTCCGGATTCGATCACTTGTGGTAGGGTCTGGCGATCCTGCATCGTGATTCCGATGTCAATCGACAGATACTCGCAGTCGCGATCGACTTCCGGTTCCCCTGTGCCAGAGAACCCGTATTGGCTCACTTCCCCATCGACACGGAGTATGAATGCCAGTTCCGGATATGGAAAGCCTGTAAACTCGATGCCCTTCGCGGCTGCCTTGAGTGCTTTGAAGTGGGAAAGTACAGCGTCAGCCGCGTCTTGGCCGCCGAACTGAGCGGAGAAATCGATGGTTGTTGACTGATCAGTATTCACAGCTTTTTGAGCGCCTCCACCAACCGGTCCACATGCTCTTCTTCATGAGCCGCTGACATCTGGATACGCAATCTCGCCGTCCCCTCCGGCACCACCGGGTACCCGAAGCCGATGACGAAGATGCCGTGCTGCAGCAGCTTCTTGGACATCGCGATGGCCTTGGCGGTGTCGCCGACGATGATGGGGCAGATGGCGGTGGGGGATTCGAGGACCTCAAAGCCCGCGGCGGCCAGCGACTTGCGGGCGTAGGTGGTGACATCACGCAGCTTGGCCACGCGCTGCGGTTCGTTCATGAGCGTGCGGATCGCGGTGTTCGCGCTGGCGGCGACGGTGACGGGCAGGGCGTTACTAAACAAGGTCGGGCGACCGCGCTGGATGATGAGTTCGATGAGGTCCTTGGAGGCGGCGATGAAGCCGCCGGCCCCGCCGCCGAGTGCCTTGCCCAGGGTGCCGGTGAAGACATCGACGACGCCGTTGGCCTCGTTGAAGTCGGGGGTGCCGGGGCACATGCCGTAGTGTTCGTGTGTGCCGCGTCCGGTCTTGCCCATGACGCCGTGGCCGTGTGAGTCGTCGACGACGAGCAGGGCGTTGTACTCATCGCAGAGCTTTCGCAGCCCGGGCAGGTCGGCGATGTCGCCCTCCATGGAGAAGACGCCGTCGGTGATGACCCAGATCTGCCCGGTGACCTCGGGGTCGTTCTTGGCCTTCTCGAGCGCCTGACGGGCCGAGTCCATGTCCGAGTGCTTGAAGACGCCCTTCTTGACGCCCTTCTTGATGACCGGCGTCAGTCGCATCGCGTCGATGATGCACGCGTGGTTGAGCTCGTCACTGATGATGATGTCGCCGGCCTCGCAGCAGGTCGGGAAGAGGGCCTCGGTGGCGTTCCAGCACGACACGAAGGTGTAGCTCGCCTCGGTGCCCATGTACTGGGCGATGGTCTTCTCGATGGTGAGGTGGGGGGCGAATGTGCCGCAGATGAAGCGGACGGAGGCGGTCCCCGCGCCGTACTGGCGCAGCGCTTCAATGCCGGCTTCCACGACATCGGGGTGGTTGGCGAGCCCGAGGTAGTTGTTGGAGCACATGCAGATGCGTTCGTGGCGGCTGCCGTCGTCGTCGATCATGGTGACGGTCGCGCCCATCGGCGAGTCGAGGATCTGGAGCTGTTTAAGCTGCCCGGAGGACTCGAGCAGTTCGAGCGTTTCACGGGTGCGGACGGCGAATGGGGTGCTGGTGGCGGTGGTCATCTGTGTATCTCCTCGGTTGCGTGGTCGATTGTAGGGGCAAAACTCTCCTCCCCCACGCTTGTGGGGGAGGTGTCACGCGCAGCGTGACGGAGGGGGTCTGGACGATCGATTGACCGTTGAGTGCGCAGTAGAGTCATTCAAGACCCCCTCCGCCTCACTGCGTTCGGCACCTCCCCCGGAGGCCCTGGGGAGGAGAGTGGCTTTGGACGGATATCATTGGGTCTTGAACAAGCACCAGAAAGCCAAACTCGAAGGGATCCTCGAATCGCTGCCCAAGGACGAGCGGGATCGGTTGTATGACCAAGCGCGTCAAGCGCGGTCCGATGCCCAGAAGCGCCGCGGGGCCAAGGCGCGCGAGACACTCGATGGCGAGCGCGTCGGGCGGGGCAAGCGTCGGGCGGACCCGCTGGTCGACTGGGTGCTGCGCCTGGTGGACAAGGAATATGCGCACAAACGCGGCGATGCGCTCCACATGGAACAATCCACCAAGCTCGCGCAGGGATTGGTCGTCGGGCTGACGCGCCGGCGGGCGACGGTGCTGCTTGAAGGTGAGACAGAGCCCATGCTGTGCCGGCTGAGCGCGGAGATGGCGGGCAGGCAGCAGTCGGCTATCGCCGTGGGTGACCGGGTGAGCATCACCGAGCTCGACCTGCCCGGCGAGGAGGAGCAGCACGAGGTGGTTAATGTGCTGCCCCGCACCAGCAAGCTGGCACGCCCAGACGCGCATAACCCGCAGCAGGAGCGGGTGGTGGCGGCCAATGTCGATGTGGTGGTGATCGTGGTGTCGGTGGCGTCGCCGCCGCTGCATCCGCGTCTGATCGATCGGTATCTTGTCGCGGTGGAATGGGGCGATTGCGAAGCGATCATTGCGGTCAACAAAGCCGACCTGCTGCCGCCCGACGAGCTGGCCGAGACGCTCAAACGCCTCGACCCGTACCGCGACGCGGGCATCCCCATCGCGGTCTGTGCCGCGGTGCCCGGGGACGAATCGGCATCGCGGGTCGATGCGCTGCGCACGCTGCTGGCGGGCAAGACCTGCGCATTTGTTGGGCACTCGGGCGTGGGCAAAAGCTCGCTGGCCAACGCGCTGGATGCAAAGCTGGACATCGAGACGGGCGCGGTGCGCGGTTTGGACCAGCGTGGTCGCCACACGACCACCGCCAGCGCCATGCACTTCATCGAGAATGCGGACGGAACACAGATCCGGGTGATCGATACGCCCGGCGTGCGGTTCTTCGGGCTCGCCGATGTGAGTCCCGATGAGCTGCGCTGGCTCTTCCCCGAGTTCGATCCATTCGTGCATTCGTGCAAGTTCAGCAACTGCTCGCATGAGCACGAGCCGGGCTGCGCGGTGCAGGCGGCGGTTGAAGCTGGGCAGATCGCATCGGCGCGTTACGACACCTACCTGCGCCTGCTCGATGAACTCCGCACCGGCGGCAAGCCCAAGGATGTCAGCGAGCGGATCCGCCCCAAGCGCGAAGACCTCGATCTGTAAGCGCCGATCTATGAAAACGGTTTCTGAATATTTGAGGCGTTTTGTTGCTGCGCTGTTCGTATATATGCGCGCACAAAGTGTGTGATATTGCTTCCGCTATTGGTTTCGTGTGCCGTGATTGTGGCCGGGCGCGGTAGACTCGGGCGAGCAACTACACACGCACGGAGGGCACCATGTCACGCATCGTGAACGCATTGGTACTGTCGTGCGCCGCTTCTGTTTCGCAGGCGCAGGTTGATTTTTCACATGACTTTGGCACGACGGGAGCGCCGGGATCCGGGGTGAACGCCTCGCCCAACGCGGGCGAGATCTTTTCGGCTGCGGCCGGGAGCAACTTTCTCAACGCCGATCTGCTGGCGATGGGCCTCGTGCCCGGTGACAACATCGACGCGTTCGATCGTGGCGATGTCGCCAACTCGCCCTCGGGGGTGATGCAATACCCGTTCCTGTTCTCTGTTGAACCCGGCGCGGTGGGCGAGCAGCCCTACCCTGTGTGGGCGCAGGCACCTTTCAACGCCGCCGATGTGTACGCGATCGAGGCGGGAGCGGCGGGTCATGTGCTGGCGTACAACGAGCCGGGTCTCGGGCTGCTGTCGGTGCCGATCGAATCGATCGACGCGATGACCGATGCGCAGGTGGGGCCGGGGCAGCGGGTTTACTTCTCACTGCAGCAGGGCTCACCCACGCTGCTGGGCAACGCGTGGTCGGGGGCCGATGTGCTCACGGTGGTGATCGGTGTGCCAGGGACACTTGAGCGGGCGACCCGCGCCAGCGATATGGGGCTGATCCCAGCCGACGAGCTGGACGGGTTGGCGATGTACGGGCGGATGGACGCGAACGGGAATGGCGTGTTTGATGATGTCAATGATTCGGCGCTGGTGTATTTTTCTGTGGATGAGACAAGCGTCGGGGCCATTGGCTCTGAGGTGCGGGCTCGCTCGCAGACCTCGCCGTTTCATGGGGGTGATATCTATCGCACGGCGCTGGTGGGCGACAACTACATCCTGTATGAGGCAGACGGCCTGATCCGGCTTGGTGCAGGCGATGTCATCGATGCGATCAAGATCGGTTCTCTGGACCCGGCCGACCCGTTCCCGTTGTACCGCCCCGGGCCGCCTGCTCCGACGCCGCGCAAGCCGGCCAGTTGCCCTCCCTATCCCGGGAGCGGCATCCCGATCGGCTGCTTCTGGATCGAGATCTGCGACACGCCGCTGCCGCGGACGGTGAACTGGTCGGTCAAGATCAAGATGTGCAAGGCCGACGGCACCACAATGGATATCGAGAAGATGGGGACGCTCAAGGGGCTGGCGAGCACCAACGCCGATACAAAGGCCCAAGAGATTTCGACCATTTTCGCGGGCATGAAGTTCCCCAAGCCCGGGGAAGACCCCGACATGATCGATCTGTTCAACAAGCCGAGCAAGAGTCTGCCGCCGATGAATGTGATGGGCAACAACATCGTCGGCGAGGTCTGCATGACGGTCAATCAAGAAGTGATTGACTGTGGCTGGAACATCGATGCGGTTTGTTTCTCATTCTCAAACTGGACCGCCTCGATCATCCCCAAGCCCGTTCTTGGATGGTTCCCTGACCCGGTGCGATGCATGCTGATGCGGGCCGACGGGATCGCTGAGCAAGAGGGCCTGGTCCGGATTACAACCCGCGATGCTTTCGGAGACGGCGGCGTGGAGGTGGCGTATCAGGTCCCGATCCTGCTGGGACAGGACGCCGCGAGCGTGCTGCCCCTGCTTGCCGATCAGATCAACGCTGACGGCGGCGAAGCGTCGATCGACAGCGACGGCTGGCTCAGCGTGCGTCATCTGGGGGCCGAGCCGCCACAATCTGACACGGACGGGAGTTCGGGGCCGCTGATCATCGAAATGGGCGCTCTGGGCATCCCGTCAGTCGACATCTCGCTGATCGCGAAGCTGGCCCGCGGCCCGCTGAGCCCGTGCAACACGGTCGATTTTGCCGAGCCCTTTGGCGTGTTGGATTTCTTCGATGTCTCGGGCTTCCTTGCGGCCTATCTCGCCGGCTCGGGCGAGGCGGATCTGGTGTACGACGGCGTGCTTGATTTCTTTGATGTCAGCGTGTTCCTGCAGCGTTTCAACCAGGGCTGCCCGGGCCTGGGCAAGGGCATCTGAACAAGGTCCAAAGCAAGGTCCAAAAAACCACCGACGCCGCCCCCTCTTGGGAATCGGCGTCGTGTGGCTCGTGTGATCATGGTGGCGTGTGTCGTTCAGGGCGCGATGATGTCGAGGAAGTCCTCGATAAACGCGGCCACATCGAAGAAGTTCAGCTGCAGATCGCCGTTGCGATCGGCGAGCAGGTTGCTGTTCTGATAGAGATCAACGAACGCGAGCACATCGTGGATATCGCTCAGCCCGTCGCCGACATAGTCGACGCTGGTTGCGCGGGCGTTGATATGAAGCAGCTGGTTGGTCGCGATGTTCTCGAGGGTGGTGAATGAGCCGTCGGGCCAGCGGACCTGAACGATATCGATCGATTGCTGATCCTGGAATCCGGCATGGACTTCGATCGGTGATGACGAGGCGTGGTTGGCGCCGCAGTGCATCGGGCGGATCTGTGATTGCCCGTCGCTGATGAGCGTGATCATCGCGCCGATCCCATCTGGCGCGAGCGCGTCGTTGGCGGCGGTGCCGAGCGTGATGCGGATCCAGTTGCGATCGTCGGGGGTGTCGGCGTCGATGAGGTTGTTTTTGTAGACCCGGAGTTTTCCGACATTTTCGAAGACCACGAGATCGAGATCGCCGTCGTTCTCAAGGTCGATGCGTGCGAGGCCCCGTCCCTGCCCGTTGTGTGTGAATCCCGCTTGCTGGGCAACCTCGTTGAAGGTGTTGCCGTCGCCCAGGTTTTCAAAGAGCACGGCGGGGTCGGTGTTGTACGCGCCGACATAGCCGTTGGTTTCGGCGATGTCGATGTCGCGGTCGTGATCGAAATCGTTCATGAGCACGCCCCAGCCCCAATACCCGGCGTGGGTGCCGTTGTCGCGTGCCGTGTTGTTGTACGAGCCGTCGGGGTTCTGGATGAGCAGGACATTGCCCGGTCCGTTGGTGTCGGTGAAGTTGATCGACGAGATGTACATATCCAGCAGGCCGTCGTTGTTGATGTCGGCCACATCAACCCCCATAGCGCTGGCGGTTGCCAAGCCGTTGACGATGTTGGACCGATCGCTGAAGGTGCCGTCGGCGTTGTTGACGAAGTATCGCGAACGTCCGGTGTCAGAGACCATGAGCAGCTCGGGGTAGCGGTCGTTGTTCATGTCCACGAAGTGGGGTATGAAGCCGGGCATGTAGGTGAACTCGATGCCGGCTTCGGCTGTGACATCGGTGAAGGTGTAGTTGCTTTGAGGGCCGTTGTTTCGGAAGAGTCTGTTGCACGGGCGGGACTCGTTGTACCCGGCGACGACGAGATCGAGGTCGCCGTCGAGGTCGTAGTCGCCCCAGCCCGAGCCGGTGCCGTCGCGCGTCTCGCCGTAGAGCCGGTTGACGCCACAGAAGACAGCGACATCAGTGAACGACCACTGGCCATTGGTGTCGGGCCCGTTGTTCTGATAGAGGATCAGGCGGCCCGAGTCGGGCGCGAATGTGGCATCGCCGTAGGAGGTGACGAAGAGATCGAGATAGCCGTCGTTGTTGAAGTCGGCGGCTGAGGCACCAAAGCTGTGGTGCTTGCGGTCCAGGCCCCACGGCGCGGCTTGCTCGCTGAAGGTGCCGTCGGTGTTGTTGATATAGAGGTAGTCGTTGAGCCCGCCGCCGGCGAGCACGAAGATGTCGTGGTAGCCGTCGTTATTGAAGTCACCCACGGCCCCGCCACCCTGCATCACGCCGTAGCGTGTGCCCGCGGCTATGGATCGCAGCGATCCGCCCAGCCCGGCCTGATCGGTCACTTCGACGAACGACATGCTGGTGAGGATGCCGCTGGGCGCAGCGGTCTGCGTGCGAGCGGTTGCGGCGGTGTTGCGGTGCTCGGCGGCGGCGGAGCGTTGAGCGGTCGCGCTGCATGAGAGCATGGCGATCGCGAGGCCCGCGGCAGCGCGGCAAGACAAGCGTGAACGAAGGACACTGAGACACATGGCAAATCCCCCACGGATTTGGGCGTCGCACGCGACAGCGGCACACAAAGTGTGCTTGGGCGCAGAACAACACAACAGACTGTGCTCGAATCTGACCCACACGAGTAGTCAGACGATTGAAACTGGCTGAGTCTTGTGGACTGAGCGCGTATCCATCAACGCCTTGGGGGTCTGGCATGCACGGGCGCGTCATTGCCGGGAATCCGACTGGCGCCGGGCCTCTCCGGGATCGGGGGCCCATATCATGTGCCTGGCAGCGTGTTCTCGTTCGATGCGAACGCAGAAACCCCTGTGAGCCGAGGGTCGGATTGACCCAAGGTGAACACATTGCCAAGTTCATGTCGTGCTCTCAAATACCCCCACGGTGTTCGAGAACGGAACAGCATCTGGTATACCAGACCCGGCCCGCAGGTGCAAGCAGAATTCGGGCTGATCGCTCGCAACAAGGTGAAAATCAATGCAGAATCAGCAGACACACCTCGGGGAGCACGGCAGCGGGGGCTACAGCCCCGAACAGTTTGCAGACGCGCTGGGGGCGCTGGGGGAATGGGCAAGCGGCTATCTGGCTTCCCTGCCCGCGCGTGAGGCGGGGTGTGCCCGCGAGCCGGGCCAGACGCTGGCGCTGCTTGAGGAGCACCCGCCCCAGTCGGGGCTGGGCATGGGGCTATGGGATCAGGCGGGCCAGGAGCTTCGCGAGGTCATCGAGCCGGGGCTGGTGCACTGGCAGTCGCCGGGGTTCTTTGCGTATTTTCCGTGCAGCGGTTCGCTGCCGGGGGTGATGGGCGAGCTGGCAAGCGCAGTGCTCAATGTCAACGGGATGCTGTGGTCCACCTCGCCCAGTGCGACCGAGCTGGAGATGCGGGTGCTCGATTGGTGCGCCGAGATGTTCGGGTTGCCCCAGTCGTTTCGCTTTGATACACCCGATGCGCAGGGCGGGGGCTGCATCCAGAGCACCGCCAGCGAGGGCGTGCTCGCGGCGCTGTGCGCGGCTCGCAAACGCAAGGTCGATGCGGGCCGCGAGCGCGGGGGGATGTGTGTCTATGCCTCCACCCAGGCGCACTCGTCGATCGTCAAGGCGGCCATGGTCGCGGGGCTCGCCGACGGGCCAGATGACCACTCGCGTGTGCGGCTCATCGAAACCGACGAGCACATGCGCATGGATGCCCACGCGCTGCACACAGCGATCGAGAACGATCTGGAGACGGGGCTCACGCCCTGCCTTGTCAGCACCACGCAGGGGACGACCTCGACCGGTGCCAACGACCCGCTCGAAGAGATCGGCGCATACCTGGCGACCATGCCCACCAGCAAGCGTCCCTGGCTGCATGTCGATTCGGCATGGGCGGGTGTCGCGGCCGTCTGCCCCGAGCACCGCGCCATGCTCGCGGGGGTTGAGCATGCCGACTCGCTGTGCATCAACCCGCACAAATGGCTGCTGACCAACTTTGATTGCGACCTGTTCTGGGTACGCGATCGGCGGGCGTTGACCGACTCGATGAGCATCACGCCGGCGTATCTGCGCAACGATCAGAGCGAATCGGGCGCGGTGGTAGATTACCGCGACTGGCATGTGCCGCTGGGCCGGCGCATGCGGGCGCTCAAGCTGTGGTGGGTGATCCGATACTTCGGGGTGTCGGGCCTGCAGGCGCACATCCGCCACCACTGCACGCTTGCCGAGCGGTTTGAGGGCTATGTCCGCGACGAGCCGCGTCTGGAGCTGGCGTTCGATCGGGCGCTCTCGCTGGTGTGCTTTGTGGTCCGCGGCGACGACGAGCGGACCAAGCGGCTCATCGACGCGGTCAACGCACGCCGGCGCGTGCTGATCTCGCATACGCGGGTGCCGATCCGCGGCTCGGCGCGCTGGGTCGCCCGCGTGGCGATCGGGGCCAGCGGGGTCACGGCAGATCACATCGAGATGCTCATCGGGGAGATCGACGCGACGCTTCATGAGGTGGTAGAGTGAACAGCATGAAACGAACTGAGATCAAGCAAAGCTGCCAAAGCTGCATACGCCTGTTGATGGCGGGCGGCGTTTCGCTGCTCGTGGGCTGCTCGGGCCACCGGGCGATTGACCCTGCACAAATCGAGGGGCTGTCGTCTCAGGCAGGCAGCGCAGTGCTCGAGATTGAAGCCATGGAGTATGAGCGGGTGTTTGACGCAGCGCGGTCTACGCTGATGGAGTACCGGTTCTCGATTGATCGGGTCGATGCGCGCCGCGGCGTGATCACGACGCACCCCAAGCGGACCAACGGGCTGGCGTCGCCGTGGGATCGTGAGCAGAGCAGCTTTGGACAGGAATGGGAAGACCTGATCAACGAGCAGCAGCGGGTGGTGCGGATCGAGTTTGATCGCCCAGAGAGAGGGCCTGGCGGAGAATCAGCCGGAAAATCAGAAAGCGGGTCAAACGCAGCAGCAGCCACGGACGCGGCGGCGACAATGCGCGTGCTGGTCGAGCTGTACCGCACGCATCGCCCGAACTGGCGTGTCGAGAGCGAGAGTGTTCGGCTTTCGACGCACGCACGCTCGCGTGACGAGCTTGGGCAACGCGAGCCGGGCCAGTATTCAGAGCTGGTGGGGCTCGATCCGCATCTCGCAGCGCGATTGGCCGAATCGATCCGGATGAAGCTTGGGCTTGAGCTTACGGACGCAGCGGGCGCGCCATGATATTGGGCGACTTGAGCTCGGCGACTTGATCGCCAGCGAAGTTTCGGGTGATGGGGTCGTGGATAAGCTTTGGATCGCGGTTGTGCTTGTGCCCAAGCGCCAGCGCGATCAGCTCGCCGCGTGATGATGCGCCGATCTTCTTGTGCAGGTTTTTCACATGATCGTGCACGGTGTGGGCGCTGCGTCCGAGCTTCTCGGCGATCGCGCGCACCGAATGGCCCTCGATGAGTTCGGCGAGCACGCTCTGCTCGCGATCGGTGAGCCACGCCCTGGGGTCGACCACATTGGCCAGCGCATCGCGGGCGCGGGTGCTGAGGATGCGGTGCAACGAGCTGAGCGTGTGCAGCGCGATCTGCGCTTCGTGCTGGCCGGCCCCGCTCTCGAATGCGATGAGGTTGAGCAGGGTGAGGCGGGCTTTGCTTTGATTGATCGGAATCAGCTGCAGCAGCGGGTGCGACAGGTGCGCGCCGCTGATCGCCCGCCCGATCGGGGTCGTGTTCCAGTTGGGGTCGATGGCCGCGAACGACGCAACGAGACCGTCCTCAAGCGCATGCTCGGGGAGCGAACAGCCCAAGCGGCTGATGCGTTCGGTCTTGTCTTGCAGCGCGATGCTGCGTGGGTCATGCCGATCTTGCAGATTCTGTTCTGCCTGGTGCTCTTGGGTTCTGAATCCAACACCCGAAGAGATGACCGTGATCGAATCGCTCGATGTATTGATCGTGGCGACGATCGAGATCGCGACCGCGTGGTGGTGAACCTGTGCGACCGCCCCGGCGCAGGCGTTGACCCAGTCTTGCGTGGGTATTGCTGGCAGCGAGTCAACCGCGTGGGTTGTCTGCACCGCGTCTTGGACAATTTGGTGTGTGTTGTTCACGGCTTCCCCACCTGTTCAAGGGAACTCGATCGGTGTGTGCGCCCTTGCCCCCGTGCGTGCTGACCGATCTGCATTCCTATCTTCGAAATGAGTGTATCAGAAAATGAAAAAGCTGTCCATACTGACTTTGCAAAGCCGTCGGGGCTCTGTGATTAATAACGAAAAAACCAGGGGTTCCTGCCCAAGATCTGCGGATAAAGATCGTTCCTGAGCGTGAGGGCGTACAAACAATGAGCGGACAGGAGTTCATAAAAAAGCCGGTATATTGGTAGAAATAACCATGTATTTATCCCGAATTCTTCTGGGTTTCTTCTCGGTTTCGGTGGTCTTGGCTGATTTTCAGGGCATATTGACGGGGTCGGGCGTGCGCTGGGGCACGGCTGATGCTGATTCCACCACCCCCCCCAGAACAGAAGAGCGGAGATTGCCTGTCATCATTTTTGATGATTTGGCGGTTGTATCTATGTCGATCCACACCGGGTCATCTCGTTTTGTCTTCGCGCCCATCACTTGGGAGCCAGAGGTGCTCTCCAAGCTGGAGACGCACCACATTGTGGGGTGGAGCCCGAAGACCGCGTGCCGCACCCGGTTCGGGACGCGCATGAAGCAGTTCCTTGATGCGCAGTCGGGCACCGAGGTGCTGGTGTTGCACGGCCGGAGCATTCTGGACCTTGAAGGGTTCTGTGCCCAGCTTGAGCGGCTTCTTCCTGCGGAGCAACTGGCGCGGAGCATCGACGGGGCGTCGGGCGTTGCCTCGATTCTTCGTGCCGACAGCGGTGCCTATGGGACGCCCGTCCGTCAGCGTTATTTCATCTGGCACGATGCGGACCTGCTGATGCGAAGCGATCCGCGGCTGTTCGATCAGATCGTCGAAGTGATGGCGGGCGTGAGCGCCGAGCTTGAGTACATCAGCGATACAGGGATCTTGCAGCGGTGTCTGTATCTCGGCGGGCGATCGCTGGCCGAGCGAGCGCGTGATCCCGAGTCGCGCTTCCATTGCTGGGAGCCCGATGGGCTGGGTGTGCCGTTCTGGTCGCTGGTCAGCGGAGAGGATCGGCCCAGCACGGCGATCTGCTCGATCGACACGCTCATGCACGATTGACGGGGCATCGGGGTTTTCGATCCTATCTATATGCGAATACGGACCCAATGCGGCGGCCCGGGTGATGCCCGGGCTTGACTTTGTACCCGCATCGTGCTTGGGTGGGTATCCATGCGAATCATCAGCGGCCAATATCGACGACGCAAGCTCCACTCCCCGCCCGAGGGCGCGATCACGCGCCCGTTCCCAGACATGGTCAAAGAGGCCATGTTCAACCTGCTCCGGGGCCACTTTGAGGGCGAGGCGGTGCTCGATTGCTTCGCTGGCACCGGGACTGTGGGGCTCGAGGCGGCCAGCCGGGGCGCGAGCCGCGTGGTGTGCATCGAGCGCGACCGACGGGTGACCAAGGTGCTCGAAAAGAACATCGAGATGCTCGGGGCCGAGGAGATCGTGGAGGTGGTCGCGGGCGATGCGCTGGGGCCGACGGCGATCCATCGCTGCCCCAAACCGGTGCACATCATCTTCTTTGATCCGCCATACGCCATGGTCTGGGACCCCGAGGACTGGGTGCGGGTGCGGACACAGTTTGAGCGGCTGATCGCGCTGCTCGACGACACGGGCTACGCGGTGCTCCGCACGCCCTGGCCGCTGTTCAACAAGGTGCCTGTGGAGCACCAGCAAGCCGAGATCAGCAAAGCGCCAAGCCCGATCGAGATGGTGGACGGCGAAGAGATGATCGAGATCGATCTCGACGACCCCGACGCGGACGCGATGATGGAATCGTTCGAGAAGGATCTGGCGCGTGATGCGAGCACGCCCAAGTTCACGACGATCGACATCGATCTGCAGATGAGCGGGGCGCTGGGGCCAGAGACACACAGCTACGGCGGGATGGCATTGCACCTGTATATGCGTGATCCCGACGCCGAGAAGCGTTGAGTTTCGATACACTCTGGGCATGGAAGATCTGTTCAGTGCTGCGAGTGAGAGCGATGCCAAGGCGGGCGATGGCGTGGAAACCGAATATGGCTCGGTGATGAGCGGTCTGAGCGATGCCCAGCGGGATGCGGTGACGCATGTGGGCGGGCCGCTGATCGTGCTGGCGGGTCCGGGGACGGGCAAGACGCGGGTGATTACGGCGCGGGTGGCGTGCATGATCCGCGAGCGTGGGATATCGCCGGATCAGATCGCGGCGGTGACTTTTACGAACAAAGCCGCGGGCGAGCTGCAGGGGCGGCTTGCGGATCTTGTGGGCGACACGGTGGCGGCGCGGATCAAGGCGTCGACTTTTCACAGTCTGGGCTTGGCGATCGTGCGCCGCTTTGGTGATGTGCTCGGGATCGAGCGGAACCCGGAGCTGATTGATTCGGCGCAGCGGAACCGATTGATCCGCGAGATTATCCGCGAGCAGCATCTGTATCGCATGTCGCTGGGCAGCGGGATCAGCGCGGCGGTTGAGCACGCGCACAACTGCATGGACCAGCTGCGGCATCTGGGGATGGACAGCGCCGCGGCGGGCGCGTGGTTGGATGAGGCGCGGGCCGGGCTCGGGGAGCTTGAAGGCGATGCCCGGACGGCGCGCGAGGCGGAGCTGGACCGGTTCGGTGATGCGGTGGAGGTCTATGGGCATTTCGAGTCGCGGTGCCGCGATCGCGGCTGGCTGGTGTTTGATGATCTGATTTTGCTGCCAAGCCGGCTGATCCGGGATCATGGCACGATCGCGGCGATCCTGCGCCAGGAGCATCGGCATGTGGTGGTTGACGAGTTTCAGGATGTGAACCGAGCGCAGATCGAGATGATCCGCGCGTTGTGCCCGCCCGAGCGGACGCCCGATGTGTGCGTGGTGGGCGATGATGATCAGAGTATTTATGGGTTCCGCGGGGCCGACGATCGGGCGTTTGCGCACTTTGCGCAGATCTGGTCGGGCGCGCGGACGGTTGAGCTGACGACCAACTATCGCAGCGCCAAGATCGTGGTCGATGCGAGCAACGCGACGATCACGCGGGCGGTGTCGCGGTTCGCGCCCGACAAGCAGGCGGTGGCGCACCGGGGCGAGGTTGATGCGTCATCGGTCGAGTTGCTGCGGATGGAGGACGACGGTCAGAGCGGCGAGGCGATCGCCTCGATGCTGCTGGCGATGGCCAGCGCGGGCGGGGAAGACTTTCGGTTCAAGGACTGCGCGGTGATCGCGCGGACAACGAGTTTTCTCGAGCAGATCGCCCGGACGCTGCTGCTCGAGGGCATCCCGATCGACATGCGTGAAAAGCACGCGCCGATGGAGGATGATGGGGTGCGTGATGTGTTCGCGTGGATGCGGTGGCTGGTGGACCCCGAGTCGAGCAACGATCTGCGTCGGATTTTGTCGCGTCCGCCCTATCACTGCGACGGGGTGAAGCTCGGGTCGCTGATCTCGGGCTATCGCGCGGCGCGCTCGCGCTTCGAGCAAGCCGGCGATGCGGCGCCTGAGGCGGGTGAGGACCGAGAGGCCGATCCCGGTGCGCTGCTCGACTGGGTGCTCGGGCGAGGCGACGAGGAGACACGGGCGAAGATCGGGCCCATGCGGGCGCTGGGGGCCGAGTTGGCATCGGTGGCCAGCGAGCGCAACGCGGCCGAGGCGGTGCTCGAGATCATCAAGCGGACCGGCGTGGTGCATCGGGAGCTGGGCGACTCGCGTCAGCGTGCCCAGCGGATCGAGTCGCTTGCGGCGGTGGTTCGGTTTGCGCGTTCGCGCCTGAGCCGCTTTGATGCGCCCGGCGATCTGGGCGCGATGCTCGCCTACTTTGACGACCTCGACGAGAACGACCAGTCGCTCGGTGAGCTGCCCGAAGAGGTGGTGGCGCACAGCGGGGCCACGGCGACGGTTGGATCGGACGGCGATCGCGGCGCGGTGGCGCTGCTGACCGCGCACTCATCCAAGGGGCTTGAGTTCGATACGGTCTTCATCCCGCGGGTGGGCCAGTTCGGCTACCCGCAGGCGAACCGGGGCGAAAAGGGCGAGCTGCCCGCGGGAGTTGTGGATCGCACCGGCGACGAGCGCGATGAAAAATCCAGGCACAGCGATGAGGAGCGTCGCGTGTTCTTCGTGGCGTTAACGCGGGCCGAGCGGCGGGCGGTGGTGATGGCCAAGCTGCCCAAGAAGCCAAGCTCAGCCAACTATGCGCTGGAGCTGCGCGATGCGCTGGGCGGTGGTTTGATCGAGCGCGATGTCGATGAGGTGATCGATCCGCAGCGTGCCAGTGATGCGGTGAGCCGGCTGAGCGCTGAGTTCAAGGCGGTGATGCGTGTACGTGATGTGTTCGATCAGGCCAAGCGCGACGCGCGCCGGGACGCGGCGCGGGCGATCGATGCGCACGAGCTTGACGAGATCGACCGGGGCTTGATGCTTGAGCGGGTGGGGCAGGCCGCCGATCGTGCGGCGGTGGTCAGCGAGGTGCTGCGGACGGGCGTGATGCCCGATTGGGTCGCCGACGAGCCGACCCGTGCGTTCGCGATGCGTCTTCTTGAGGCCCTTGAGCATGAGGATGTGCCGAAGAGCGAACATTCGATTTATCCCGGCTTGCGCGGGCCGCTGAAGCTGAGCTTCTCGCAGATTTCCAAGTATCTGCATTGCCCGCGGTGCTACCTCGCGGAGTATGTGCTCAAGCTCCCGGCGGACGACGGGCTGCAGGCCTCGCTGGGCACGGCCGTGCACGAGGGACTCGAGCAGTTCTACACGCGGTGGCGCGATGCGGACGCGGAGGGACGCGAGACGCCGGGCTTTGAAGTGCTTGAGCGCATCACGCACAAGCGTTTGTTGCATCACTGGCCGCGTGACCGTGTGGTTGATCCAGATCGTGTTGAGCAGCTGGGGGCGATGCTGCGTGTGTACTGGGAGCAGATGCACGATGAGCACGCGCACATCGAGGAGCTGGAGAAGCCGATCCGATTGAGTTATGTGTGCGACGGGATGACGCATACGCTCAGCGGGAAGATCGACCGGGTCGATGCCAGCGAGAGCGGCGGTCGGCGCGTGATCGACTACAAGACGGGCTTCCCGCGCAAGGAGCTGATCGAACCCAAGAATGTGGATCTGCAGCTGGGGATCTATGCGATGGCGTTGCAGGAGGAACTGGGCGATCCGGGGCCGGGCAGCGTGTGTGAGTACTGGTGCCTGCAGGACGGGTCTCGGGGGGTGATCGGGTTCGACGCGTTGAAGATGGGCAAGATTCACGAGCAGATCGACAAGGTAATCCGGGGCATCCTCGCGGGCGAATGGGGACGCGGGCGCAACTGCACGGCTGACGATGCGTCGTGCATGATGCTCGATGTGTATGAGACCGAGCGGCGGGTGTTCTCGGACACGGATATCGGGTGAACGACCCGATTTTCGGCGGTTTGGCCGGTGACTTGAATCGTGGGCGTGGCGGGCCGGTACATTCACAGGTGATGAGACCTTGCTTTCAGTTTGGCCGGATGTGGGTGCTGCTTTTGATTGCCGTGGGCGTGGTCGCTGCGTGCTCGTCGGTGTCGGTTGCGGGCGGGGATGCCGTGATTGCGGACCTCATCCCAGACCAGGATGGTGTGCGGCGGTACACGCTGCGCAGCGGGCTTGAGGTGGTGATGGTGCCTGCGGATGAGGACGCTGGCGCGAACGGGTCACAGAACGGGTCGTCGGATGGGATCGAGCTGTGGCTAGTGCTCCGCGCCGGGACGATGGACGAGGATGACGCCCAGCGTGGAGCCGCGGGTGTGGTGGAGCGGTTTGTGCGCCAGGGGCTCGGCGGGTACGACGCTGATGCGATCGACGGGCTGCTGGCGGGCGGCGGCGAGCTGATGGGCGGGAGAAAACCGAGCGGCTCGATGGTGCTGCTCGACCAAACGATCTACATGGGCCGCGCGGCCCGCGATGACCTGGGCGGGTTGGAGTCGCTGCTTGGGATGTATGCAGCGATGCTTCGCCCGCAGCAATGGGCGTTCAATGATGTGCGTGTCTCGGCGGCCAAATCGGGTGCGGTCGAGATGGTTGAGGGCATGATGAGCCCCGAGATGCGGGCCCGCCAGCATTGGCTTCCCGAACTGCTCGGCGAGGGTCGGCTGGGGACGCGCGTGGGGCTGACAGAGCCAGAGGCGATCGAGCGGTTGGATGCGGGCACGCTCGCGTCGTATGCCCGGGCGTATTACACCCCGAGCCGGGCGACGCTGCTGGTGGTCGGCGGGCGGGATGAGGCGGCCGCGATCGAGCGGCTGATCGCGCAGGAGCTGGGCGGTCTTGAGCCGGGCCAACGCGGCGGGGTGGTTGATCTGCGCGAGCCCTTCGCCAGCGACCAGGGCCTCACGCGATCTGTGGCAGGCCTGGACCCTGAGCTTGAGGGGCACACGGCGGCGCTGGTTTGGATCACAGAGCGCGACGACGCGTGTCTCGCGGCGTGGAGCGAGTGCGCATCTGCGTTTACGGAAACACGGATGCGTTCGATGCTGATCGGGCAGGTCGCCGACGAGCTGATCCGGCATCGCATCGAGCGGTTGGGTGTGGCGTCGCTGGGGCGGGAGACCAAGATCAGCGTGGATCAGATCGGGCTCGCCGGGCAGGTCGATCTGCTCCAGTGCGTGATTCAGCGGCGTGATTCGGCGGACTGGGAGTCATCGCTGCGCTTGTTGATCGGCGAGTGCGATCGGTTGGCGCGGGACGGGGCTGGCCAGGACGAGATCGTGCGGGCGCGGGGGTCGCTGCTGGCCAGGTGGCACCGCGCGGCGGACGAATGGCGAGCGCAATCGAGCGCCCAGCGGGTCTGGCTGGTGCACTGGCTGATCAGCAGCGGGCGGCCGATGACCGACATGGTCCGCTGGGACCAGCGGGCCACACGGATGATGTCCACGATCGGTGAGCAGGAGATCCGGACGGCGATCCGGCGCAAGCTCGACCCGTCGAGCGTGCGTGTGCTGGCGGTGGCCCGGGGCGAGCCGGCGGATTCGCTGGCCATGCGGGCGCAGATCGATGCGATCGTGAAGTATGTGCGTAAAGAGCCGTTGGCGGCGATCGACCCCGACTGGATGCGCACGCTGGGCGGCGCGCTGCTCGATCGCTCGTCGTTCGATGGCGAGGTGGTTCAGGTTTCACAGCACGCCCCATCGGGGACATGGGGCGGGCGGCTGAGCAGCGGGCTCGATGTGTGGGCGCGTCCGACAGCGGGTGACGACGACGGGCAGGTCGAATACTGCGCGACGCTCTGGGGCGGGTTGTTCGCGGACGGTTCGCTGTGTGAAGCGCAGATCGAGGCGGCGATGCTGGCGTGGACGACGCCGAGCAGCGAGAGCCGCAGCGCGCGATGGCTGGCGGTGTATATGCAAGAGCACGAGCTCGGGCTTGAGACGCAGCGCGTGGTGGGGGGCGTGCAGCTGCGTGTGCAAGGTCCAGCCGGGGCATCGCGCGAGGCCCTGGAGTTGCTGTATGTGCTGCTGGATCGGCCCATGATCGATGCGCAGGCGTTTGAGCGCTGGGCCTCGCAGCGGCGTGTGGGCGAGCACTTGGGCAAGGAGCCGCTGGAGCGTGCGATGGTGATGCTGTACCAGCCCGAGCTGGCGAGCGACCAGGCGTGCGTGATCACCCTCGACGATGCGCAGCGGCTGCTCACGCGGATGGTGCGCAACGCCCAGATCGGCGTGGGGATCGCGGGGCGGATCGATCCGGCGGCTGAGATCGAGCAGGCGGGTGTGCTGCTGGGTTCGCTGGCCGAGCGTGATGGCGGGCCGGGATCGGCTGGCGTGGATGATGTCGAAGGGGTGATCGCGCGGGAGCGATCGGTTGAGCTGGCCACGGACGATCAGGGCCGGGACGAGCTGGTGCTGGGCATGATGGGCTCGGGCATGACGGATCTTGAGCAGCTGCGGGCCTCGATCCTGGCGGCGATGGTGCTCAGCGATCGGGCGCAGGCGTTGGCACGGGCACGCGGGCTCGATGGTGTTCGTCTTGATGCGCAGATCATGATGAGCGATGCGATTGGGGCGCGCTGGGCGTTGGTGCTGCGAGCGCGGGGCAAGTCGCTGGGCGAGGGTGAAGCGGTGTTCGCAGAGGCGCTGTCCGACCTGATCGCCGAGGGCATCAGCGATGCGGAGCTTGAGGGGCTTCAGGAGGATCTGGATCGTTCGATCGGGCGGTACTTTGATCGGGCGGGCTATTGGAGCCGTCGATTGAGTGAGTTGGGCATGCATGGGCGCAGCGTGCAGGATCTTTGGGAGATCCGTTCGGGGTACGCCGCGATCGATGCCGAGCGGGCCAGCGAGGCGCTGCGCATGGTTGTGAACAGCCAGGAGCGGTTCCGCGTGCTTGTGAAGGGAACCGGCTCACGCTGAGGCGGGGGCTGCGGGACGCGGCGGGCGAATGGAGGCGAATGAAAAAACACGACCCGCTCGGGTCGTGTCTTTGTGTGTGCTTGGTGTGTGTGTTTGGTTTGGCCGTCGTTTATTCGAGGGCCGCTGCACCCGAGATGATCTCGGTGAGTTCGGTGGTGATCTGTGCCTGACGCAGGCGGTTGAACTGGCGCTTGAGCGCGTGGCCCATCTTGCCAGCGTTGTCGGTCGCGGCTTTCATGGCGACCATACGGGCGATGTGCTCGGAGACGATCGCGTCGTTGAAGGCCTGGAAGAGCACGGCCTTGACGGCGGCGGGCAGCAGGAATCCCAGGAGCGATTCGGCATCGGGTGAGAACTCGTAGACATCGCTGAAGCCCGAGGTATCGGCGGATTCCGACGCTTGGGGTGTCGAGAAGGGGAGCAGCTGCAGGACGGTCGGGATCTGCTTGCCCGCCGAGATGTACTTCATGTAGACGATGCGGACGGCGGAGATTTCGCCTTCGATGAAGCGCTTGGTGTAGTCGTTTGCGAGCCGCTCAACATCTTCGTACTGGGGCTTGTCGCCGAAGGCCGAGTGGAGCTTGAAATCGGTGTAGCCGTTGAACTTGAGGGCGTTGGCACCCTTTTTGCCGACGACCTCGAGCTTGGTGTTTGGTGTCGCGCGCAGGTGCTTGAGCGAGGTGCGGAGGATGGTGCCGTTGTACGGCCCGCACAGCCCGCGTTCTGCGGAGATGACGAGGGTGAGTTCGGGTGCTTCGGGGTTGGGCTGGGTGAGCAGCGGGTTGCCCTCGCCCACGCCCGCGGCGTTGAGCTTGGCCACGAGCCCGAAGAGCGACTCGGTGTACGGGCGTGACGCGACCGAGGCCTGCTGGGCCCGTGCGAACTTGGAGGTGGCGATCATCTGCATCGTGCGGGTGATCCGCTTGATGTTGCCGACCGCTTTCATGCGCTTCTTGATGTCTCGTGTGTTACCCATGGGAGGTCATGGTAGGCCCCGAGGGTGGATTGGTCATATTGAACAAGCCCCCGTGGGGGGCTCAATTGTGGGAATTTGGGTTGATCTGGCGCGGGTTTGCTCACTCGCCCGCGTCGTGGCGGTGGGGCTCGCGGCTGGGCTGTGGCGCGGAGATGTGGGAATCGGTGCCCGGCTTGGGGCTGCTGGATTCAAAGTGCATCGGGTAGGCGGTTGAGAGGGCGGTGATCTGTGGGATCTGCTTGGCGTTGTTGGCGGGGTGTGACTCGGACATCTCTGCCTCCTCTCGGGTCTGCACTTGTTCGTCGCCGGTACGAATGGGCGACAGTTCAACATGCCACGGATGAGGGGGATGACCAGTCAGTTGGGTGAATCACCGAGCACAAGCCCGTCGTAGGCGAGGTTGATGTCGTCTGGGAGGGCAGAATCGACGGCCTCGTGCGCCAGATCGTGTGTCATGTGGATCAGGTAGGTCCGAGAAGCGTCGATCCGGCGTGCGGCTTCGACGGCCTGCTCCACCGTGAAGTGTGTCCGGTGTGGGCGATGGCGGAGCGCATCGAGGACCAGGGTTTCCACGCCGTCGAGGTGTGGGTAGGTGTCCTCGGGGATCTCGGAGGTGTCGGTGCAGTATGCGAGCGGGAGCGGGCCGGGGCTGGAGGGATGATCGAACCGGTAGCCGAGGATTGGCTGCTTGCCGTGCATGAGTGTGAGCGGGGTGATGGTGAGGCCGAAGAGTGTGAAGGGCTCGAATGGGAAGATGATGGTCGGGTCGAGCGATGCGATGAACGAGGACTGGATGTTCGTGTGCGGCGAGAAGATGTGCTGATAGACGCGACCAAGCGCGTTCATGGTGTGCTCGTCGGCGAAAATCGGGATGGACTGCTTCATCACCTCGTTGAAACGGCGGACCTCGTCGAGCCCGAAGGTGTGGTCGACATGGTTGTGTGTAAAGAGGATGGCATCGATGCGGGGGATGCCCTCACGCAGGATCTGCGAGCGCAGATCGGGGGAAGTGTCGATCAGGATGACGCGTTGCTGGCCGGTGTCGTCTGTGAACTCGATGGTCGCCGAGCATCGTGAGCGGGTGTCGCGCGGGTCTGTGGAGGTGCAGACCGGGCAATCGCAGGCGATGACGGGGATGCCCGCGGAGGTGCCGGTGCCGAGGAAACGGAGTCGCATAGGGGAGAATAGGCGATGGGGGAGGGGATGGTCATTCATTTGTTCCTCGCTGCGAGGGCGCGGGGAGGGACAAGAAAGCCCCCTCCGTCTTCGGCTGCGCCGAATCCACCTCCCCCGCGGGGCGGGGAAGGCACAAAGATCTCCCTGTGTCGTGATGGCGCAATGACAACTCCCCCGGATGACCGGGGGAGTTGTGTCGAGCGTCGGGATGGGAAGTTGGGAATCAGGCGGCCTGGTTGTAGTTGGGGTTCCAGCCGTTGAATCCGGGGCCGTAGTTGGGGTTGAACCCGCCGTTGAAGCCAGCGGCGAATGCTGGATTGAATCCGGGGTTGAAGTTGGGGTTGTAGCTGCCGGGGAATGGTGCGTAGCCGTTGTCGAACTGGTCGCCGGTGAACTCGTTTGTGTCGTTCCAGTTGCTTGGGCCCCAGTTGCCGCCGAAGCCGCTGTTGAAGCCGTTGAAACCATTGAACGCGGGATTGAAGCCCCAAGCGGGGTTGAAGCCCGGGTTGAATCCTCCTTGGAAGCCGTTAAAGCCAGTATTGAAGCCGGGGGTGTTAAATGCGGGATTGAAACCCCAGCCGTTGGCGTTGAAGGGGGTGTTCCAGGTGTTGCCGAAGCCGTTGAAGCCGTTGCTGGCACCAAAGCCGTTGAAGGGGGTGTTTGTGCCCCAGTTGCCGCCGCCGAAGCCGGTGGGGGCGAAGCCGTTGAAGGGGGTGTTCCAGTTCCAGTTGCCGTTCCAGTTGCCGGGGTTGAAGCCGTTGAATGGGGTGTTGAACATGCTCGTGTTTCCTTGGTGTTGTTGTGGCTGTTGTTGTGATCGATCGGTGCGCAAAGGCCCATGCCGATGCACGCGTGGTGAATCGGCGGGGAACGGTGGTGGGTTTGGTGGGAGTGGGGGAAAGGGCCTAAAGATATTGGCAGTGGGTGCAGAAGTTGCGCGAGGGGGTGGGTGTGAGGGTGCCCGTACTCGCGTGGGAGACGCGCAGTGCGGATCCACGCTCCGCCGCACTGCGCCGCTTCGTGTCGAGTCGGGGCACCCTTGGATCTGGAGCGAAGCCCCCTCCGTCACGCTGGCGCGTGACACCTCCCCCGTCAGGACGGGGGAGGAGGCGTTATGGGCATGTGTAGGTGGCGACGCAGCCGGGGGCTTCGGTGATGCTCACGCTGTGGACTTTGGCGTTGGGGGCGAGGGCGTCGTCGAGGCGGGTGGCGAGCTGGTCGGCGATGTGCTTGGCGATGAGTTCGGCGGAGGGGTTGAGGGTGTCGAAGGGGGTGATTTCGTTGAAGTTCTGATTGGTAAAGGGGTTGCAGATCTCGACGAGGATGTCGTGGACGGTGTGGAAGTCGCAGAGCAGGCCGTCGTTGTCGAGGGTGCCCCCGGCGATGGTGGCCTTGGTGATGAAGTTGTGGCCGTGGATTGGTTCCTGGGTGCCGGCGATGGAGAGGGTGTGCGCGGCGCAGAACTCGTGGGTGACGGTGATGGTGTAGGTTGGCATGGTGGAGGATAGGGGGGAGAGCGTGGTCAGCCACGCACTAGGGGTTATCAGGGAAGACCCCCTCCGCCTCGCGTTACTCGGCACCTCCCCCGTTCCGCCTATGGCGGATCGTTGACAGACGGGGGAGGAGATGGGGCGTTCCACTTGGAGAGTGAGCGGAGTGCCATGACGGCGATGATGAGGTTGGCGACCACGCCGGCGGCTGAGAGGGCGATGATGTTGAAGGCGATCCAGCAGACGGAGGCGAGTGCGGCGAAGACGAAGCCGTCCTTTTTATGGATGCCGAGGCGATGCATGGAAAGGAACATGAAGAGGGCGGCGGCCCAGTCGAGGCCGTAGTATCGGTGGAAGCCGAAGAAGTTGATGATGGCGTCGTTCATGCGTTATGAGGATAGCGTTTGGCGGCGTGAAGGAGCGTTGTGATGGGTGATTCGGGGTTGATTCTGGGTGTGAGCGGGCTGCGTGGGATCGTGGGGGAGAGTCTGACGCCGGAGGTGGCGGTGCGGTATGCCGGGGCGTTTGGGAGCTGGCTTCGCGAGCGGGAGGGGGATCCTGTCCGAGTTGGACTCGCGGCGGATGGACGGATGGGATGGCAATCGATCCACGCTGCGGCGATGACGGGCTTGCTCGCGTCGGGCTGCGATGTCGTTGATCTGGGAGTGCTTGCCACACCGACCGTTGGCAATGCGGTCGATTCCTTCGGACTTGATGCGGCGATCCAAGTAACCGCAAGCCACAATCCGCAGGAATGGAATGGTCTTAAGTGCATCGTTTGCGAATCAACTACAGAGGAACAGCGCGTGGCGGCCGGTGACCCGGATCCTGCCGCATGGCTTGATCGAGACCCGACATATGTGCTGGGTGCTCGAGCGCCTACAAGCACCGAAGCAGCCGAGATCATTGCTCAATATCAATCAAGCGAAGCAGCATGGGAATCGAACCGCTCGGTTGGAACTACTCGCCAGAGGTCAGATGCGATCGAAGGACATGTGGAAGATGTCATCTTCGGCGTTACCTGGATGGATCGCTGGGAAAACTTCAGTGCGATCGTGGATTCTGTCAACGGCTCTGGAACACGACTTGTTGAGGTTTTCTCCGCCGAGACGGGCTTGAAGCTCGTGCAACTCGCTGGTGCAGAATCCGGCATCTTCCCCCACACCCCCGAACCCACCAAAGAAAACCTCTCCGGCGAGGGCGGGCTCTGCGACGCCGTCCCCGGACTCAAGGCCGACATCGGCTTCGCCCAGGACCCCGACGCCGACCGCCTTGCCATCGTCGACGAACGCGGCGAGTACATCGGGGAGGAATACACGATGGTGCTGTGCGCGATGGCGCTGATGGAAGCCCGCATGGGTGATGACAACGAGTCAAGCGACGGCAAGCCCGTCTTCGTCGTCAACCTTTCCACCAGCCGCATGATTGATGATGTGGCGAGGCACTACGGGTGCGAAGTGATCCGCACGGCGGTGGGGGAGGCGAATGTTGTTGAGGCTATGAAGTCGCTGACGGCATCCGGGCGCGATGTGGTGCTTGGGGGTGAGGGGAATGGCGGGGTGATCTGGCCGAAGGTGACCTATGTTCGTGATTCGCTGTCGGGGATGGCGCTGGTGCTGTCGTTGATGGCGCGCACGGGCAAGACGGTGAGCGGGCTGGTTTCGATGATCAACGCGATGGGGCCGACGGAGGAGGTTCGCTCGGGCGGGTACACGATCATCAAGAAGAAGTCGGCGCTGGCGAGCAAGGCGGACGCTGTGCCGGTGGTTGAGCATCTTGAGGGGATCTATGGGGGGAAGAGGGAGTGCCGCGTGGATCTGCAGGATGGGATTCGGATCGATTGGGATGATCGGGGGGTGTGGGCGCATGTGCGGGCGAGCAACACCGAGCCGATCATGCGGGTGATTGTGGAAGCGCCCAGCGAGCGCGAGGCGGAGGCGATTG
Source organism: Phycisphaerales bacterium UBA1924 (assembly GCA_965283805.1). GTDB lineage: Bacteria > Planctomycetota > Phycisphaerae > Phycisphaerales > UBA1924 > UBA1924. Next base: position 2,583,794 of record CBDIPV010000001.1, read on the forward strand.
CGGCGGAGATTGATGGGGAGATTGCGAGAATGGGGAAGGGGCAATAGGCAGTGGGCAGTAGGTAGTGGTGTAGAGGGGGATCGGGAGTGGATGGTGTTTGGGAGAACCCCCTCCGTCACGACTGCGTCGTGACACCTCCCCCGTAAGGACGGGGGAGGAGGGGTGGGAATGGGATTGGTCGGGGATCTATACTGTGGGCATGAATGAAGCTGTTCAGGAGTACACGATCGGGTCTCGGGTGCGTGTGACGCAGGCGTTGTCGCTTGGCGACTCGTTTTCGGCGTATGTTGTTGAGGGTGAGATTCTGCGTATGGGGCAGCAGAAGACCGGGTCGTGGTATGCGCATTCGCGTGATAAGAAGCTGTGGCTGGATCGGCTCGAGCTTCGCAAGGACGATGGGGAGCTTGTGACGGTGAACCTGGATGTGCGGTCGGTGGTTGAGGTGATCGGCTGAGGCCGACTGGCAGGACACTGACAGGACACTGGCAGGATGATGTGATCGATGACCCGGGCTTGGCTCGGGTTTTTTCGTGCGCGGGGCGTGGGCAATGGTTTGCTGGGATTGAGGCGTAGTGGTTGTGAAGTGGCGGGTTTGTGCGCACGGGATGGTCTTGGTGCGCGCGGTGTTAGAGATTATGGGAAGTTTTTTTATTGCCTTGTGGTGTGTGGGTTTATCGGTGCGCGGGTGGTGTTGGGGTGACTGTGTTTGTGCGCACGGATCGGGTCGGGGGGTGTGATGGTGTGGGCGTGCGATCTTTGGACACGCCGGGTGTGGAGGAGGGATGCACGATGGCGGGCCAGCTTATGAGGGATAACGGGAACGCGAACCATGATTGGTTGCGAGCGCGGGGAGCGATCGGGGCGCATGCGCGTCGATTGAAGCCGCGGTATGAGAAGCTTTGGGCGTATTACCGGAACCCGATTGAGCTGGTCCGTGCATCGGGCGCTGCTGTTGGTGTGTGTGGTGGGCGTGGTTGGTATCGGTCTGCGCAGGAGGTGGGGCTGCCGCCGCGGATTGTGGGCAACGGTCAGCACGGCGAGGAGCACGGGCGGCGCGAGGTTGTGATTGAGAATGACATCGGTTGGCGGATCGGGGCGATGGTGGACTTTATGTTTGGTTCTCCGATCCGCATCGAATCGTTGGCTGAGAGTGAGGGGAAGCGGCGGGAGATCGAGGAGGCGCTGGAGCGTGTTTGGGAGGGAAGCGGTGGGATCGCGATGCTCCAGGACTTGGCGACGCTGGGGCATGTGTTTGGGCATGTTGATCTGCTGGTGCGTGTGGATGAGCGGGGGCTGGTTGGCTCGCGTGCTTGGGATGTGGACCGGTGGGTTTCGATCGAGCCGATCGATGCGCGGCGTGGTGTTGCGGTGGTCAGTGCGCACGATTATCGGGAGCTTGATCTGTACGCGCTGCATGTTGGGCGTGGTGTGGGCGATGGCGATGGGCCTGCGCGTGAGGCGTCGCGGCTGGGGTGGCTCGATCGGCTGCGGAGTGAGCGGCGGCGTGAGGAAGAGGCATCGGTTGATGGCGGGGGGAGCGTGAGCGAGGTGTTCACGCGGGATGGTTGGCTGCGTGTTGTTGATGGCGAGGTTGTTGAGGAGGGTGCGTGGTCGCTGTTGGCGGGTGTGCTGCCGGTGGTGCATGTGCAGAATATGAGCCAGCCGCTGGAGTATGAAGGGATCGGCGAGGTTGAGGCGTTGGTTGGGTTGCAGGACGAACTGAACACGCGGCTGAGCGACCGGGCGAGCCGCGTGACGATGCAGAGCTTCAAGATGTATTTGGCCAAGGGGATCGATGGGTTCCGGGGCAGCAGCGTTGGGCCGGGGATGGTGTGGAGCACGGACAACCCGGACGCGAGCATCAGCAGCTTTGGTGGTGATGCGAGCAGCCCGAGCGAGGAGTCGCATATTGCTGAGATCCGCGAGGCGATGGACAAGATCAGCGGGGTGCCTCCGGTTGCGGGTGGGGTTGTTCGCGCGAAGCTTGGGAACCTGAGCAGCGCCAATGCGTTGCGGATCACGCTGATGAGTCTGATCGCCAAGACGCAGCGCAAGCGCGTGGGGTATGGGCGTGGGATTGAGCGTGCGAGCGGGCTGGTGCTGGAGTATTTGAATGCGGCTGGCGTGCTGCGGACTGATGTGCGTGAGCGTGGTGTGCGTGTGGTGTGGGGTGCGCTGCCGGTGGTTGATGATGAGTCGCTGGTTGCGGCTGGGCGGGCGAAGGTCGAGCTTGGTGTTGATGCCGGGCGCGTGATTGATGAGCTTGGGCTTGGTGATCGTGACCAGGGTGTGATCTAAGGGAAAGGAGTTTGTGATGGCGAAGACAGGTGCGGGCGGGGCGGAGAATCTGGACGGCGGCGGTGGTGAGACGGGCGCTGGTGTGGACGGCGATGTGCGGATCAATGAGGAGGTGATCTGGAAGGCGCGTGCCGAACAGGCGGAGGAGGAGCTTGAGCAGATCAAGGCGCGTGTTGTTGAGCTGGAGTCGGCGTTGGCGGAGGCGAACGAGACGGTCGTGCATGTCGAGCGGCGGGGCGAGATTGATCGCGAGCTGACGGCGGCCAAGGCGGTTGATCTGGAGACGGCTCGGCTGTTGACCGAGGCGGTGATTGGGGAGATGGATGAGCCCGATGTTGCGGTGGCTGTGCGTGAGCTGTGTGCCCGCAAGCCGTTCTTGTTTGCGTGTCAGAAGCAGGGTGGGCGTTTGGGGGTTTCGATGTCGCCGCGGGTTGGTGAGGAGGGTGACGGGCTTGCGGCGATGGCGCAGGAGGCGCGTGGGAGCGGTGATCGCGGTGCGTTGCTGCGGTATCTGCGTGCTCGGCGTGTGGTGTGAGTTGGTGTGTATTTCGGTCTTTGAGATGAGCAGAACACGAGGAGGTTGACGGATGGCATTTACAGGCAAGGCGAGTTATTCGGCGGGTGCGGAGCTGCCCGAGTTGGTGGAGGATGTGAGCGACATCATCGGGATTGTGAGCCCGCATGAGACGCCGCTGCTGGATCATCTGGGCGATGCGAAGCGTGGGGCGATGTCGACGGTGCATGAGTGGATTGAGGATGCGTTGCTGCCCAATCATGGGCAGATCGATCAGAGCAGTTTTTCGCCCAACCCGCAGAGCGCTTCGACGCTGACGGTTGATTCGGCGGGGGTGTTCCGTGTTGGTGATCTGGTGCGTCCGGGCCAGAGCGGCGAGGTGATGCTGGTGGTTGCGGTGGTTTCGGCGTCGGATCAGATCGCGGTGGTGCGTGGGTATGGCGCGACGACTGCGGCGACGCTGACCGACGACATGGTGTTGACGATTTTGGGGAACGCGGCGCTGGAGGGTGATGATGCGCCCGAGGCGCGGTTTACCAATCGCAACCGCAGGAGTAACTACACGCAGATTTTCACGGCGGGGATTGATGTTTCTGGTTCTTTGCAGGCGAGCCGGGCGTATGGGATCGCGGATGAGGTTGATTATCAGAAGCAGGAGCGGATGCGTGAGCTGCTGCGTGATCTTGAGAACTGTGTAATCAATGGTGTAGCTCCCAGCAGCGATGGGCAGGGGAGCTCGACGGTTCGGCGGTCGATGAACGGGATTATGCATTCGATCGCGACGAACCGGTTTGCGCCTGGCAGCGGTGGTATCCCCGATGGCGACGGCGCGGGCGATGACCAGCTCAACGAGGCGGTGCTCAACGCGGCGCTCAAGTCGATCTGGGACAACAGCAGCGGCGGGGTGGACACGATTGTTGTGGGTGGTGCGCAGAAGCGTCGGATCAATAGCTTTGCGAGCGGGAGCCGTGCGTATCTGCCTGATGACCAGGTGTACTCGGACATGATCGGGGTGTATGAGAGTGACTTTGGTGTGTGCCGCGTGGTGCTCAGCCGCTGGGTTCCCAGTGATGCGGTGCTGCTGCTCGATTCTTCTCGGATCTCGGTGATGCCGCTTCAGGGACGGAGTTTTCACTACAAGCCGCTGGCGGCGACGGGTGACTCGATCAGCGGGCAGGTGATTGGTGAGTACACGCTTGAGTTCAAGAACGAGAATGCGCACGGGGTGATCTCGGGGCTGGGTGTGTGAGTGTTGGTGTGGCGGATGGGTGTGGATGGTGGTTGTGGCCACCCCGTCCGTCACGCTGGCGCGTGCCACCTCCCCCGCAAGCGTGGGGGAGGAGCATTGATTGGGCTGATCGGAAGGTCAGCGTTTAAACGCGGGGTTTCAGCGGGGGCGCTGGGGCCGCGGCTCGGGCGGGCGGGGTGTCCGCTCGGGCCATTTCAAAGGGTGCTGGGTTGAGCAGGAAAGGGGATGGGTATGTTCTCGAAGGATCGTGATCTGGTGGTGCATGAGCCGGGGCTGATGCGTGATGTTGGGTGGGCGGGGCAGAGGCGGTTGTCGGTGCTGGGGAGTCTGAGCGGGACGCAGCTGACGATCGCCAGCGGGTCGTTTGTTGATGCGGGGATCGGGGCTGGGCATGTGGTTGTGTTTGACGGGGTGACGCTGGAGGTCGTGAGCGTGGACAGCGCGAGCGTGGCGACGGTGAGTCTTGTGCGCGGGGATGTTTCGGGCGCGGCGGTGGCGGGGATTGATGCGAGCAATCGGGGCGTGGTGGTGTATGACTTCTCGCCGCAGCGGGCCATTGTGCATCGGCAGGTTTTGGCGATGTTGGGGATCGATGCGATCGGCGAGGCGGGGTTCGGGATCGATGAGAGCATGGTGACCAACCCGGGCGCGCTGACGCGGCTCGAAGCGCTGGGCACGCTGCATCTGATCTATGCCGGCGCTTCGGCGCCCGGGCGGGGCCAGGATCGGTATGAACAGCGGGCGGAGTTGTATCGGCAGCGGTACCAGCGTGAGCGGGAATCGGTTGTTGCGATGATTGATATGGATGGTGACGGGATCGCGGAGGCGACGCGTCGTCCCAATGGGTTCATGCTGGCGCGTGGGTGATGGGGGTGCTTGATGATTGTTTTGAGGCCGGATGAGGTGGTGTTTGATGGGGAGGCCTGGGGCGGTGTGGTGCGGGTCTCGGTTGATCGGTTGTCTGCGCGGACCGTTGAGGGGTATGGCGAGGTGGGCGGGTATGCGGAGTTGGTGGATGTGGCGCGTCAGCGGGTGGTGATCCGGGTGACGCAGGAGATCGAGGGCGATGATCTCTCATCGCCGACGCCCGGGGCGGAGGGCGAGCTGGAGTTGATCGCGGGGAGCGGGAGTGATGCGGGACGCACGCAGGTGCGGTGCGGTTGTGTGGTTGAATCGGTGCAGTATCGGGTGAGTGACTATGGCGCGACGCGGAACATCACGCTGATCGCGCAGAGCGACGCTGGCGACGAGGACCCGGTGGTGGTGACGACGCTTTGAGGAGGGTGATTGATGGGCAGTTCGTATAAGGGGCTCGATCTGTTTGGGAGCGGGCCGCATGGGTTTGAGGTTGGTCGGCAGGGGCGGCGTGTGGTGTCGCTGAGCGCGGTGAGCGGTGATCCGAGCGTGCCGGGGACATTTGAGTCTGGTGATGATGAGCTTCGGGTGACGGTGCGGGGGCGGCTGGTTGCGGGGAGCGAGGCGGCGCTGTGGACGCTGCGGGATGCGATCGCGGCGCAGGCGGCGTTTGAGGTGGACGGGGGCGAGCTGATCGATCAGCACGGGCGGAGCTGGGCGGATGTGAAGCTGCTGCGGGTGGAGTGGTCGGGGGCGGTGGATCGCGGGCGGGTGCTGAGCATCGGCTACGAGGCGTTGTTCGGGGTGACGAGCTAGGCATCATCAGGGGTCGGGTTGAGGGAGCGGGTTATGGACGAAGAGATTATGGGTGCGTTGACGCAGTTTGGGGTCGCGGGGCTGATCTGCTGGATGTGGCTCGTCGAGCGGCGGGCCGGGGCCGAGCGGGAGCGGCAGATCAGCGAATCGCACCGGGCGCTGATGCAGCAGCGCGATGAAAAGGACGGGCTTGTGGAGGTGGTGCGCGACAATACACGGGCGGTGACGGCGCTGGAAGTGGGGCAGCGCGAGCTGATCGGGGCGATCGATCGGCTGGGGCGCGGTCCGGATCGGCGCGCGTCGTGAACGGGCAAGGGGGCGCGGTGCACGCTACGATAGGCCATGCTCAGGCCGCGATGCCATCGGACAAGCCATGCCATTCTGGGCGTGATGATGACGGGTGCTGTCGTGGCGCTTGCCGGGTGCCAGGGCTCGATGATCTTTCAGGAACAGGTGGTCCGCACCGACGACCTGCTCGCGGTGCCCGGCCCGTTCCGACCCTGGGCCATGCGGGTGCACCCGCTGACGCACACCGAGACACGCGGCGAGGGCGAGGCGGTGATGGTGCTGCATATCGAACTCAAGGACCCCTGGGGCGACACGGTCAAGGGCGTGGGGCAGGTGCAGGTGCAGCTGCGCAAGGCCTCGGCGACCACGACGATCGGCGATCGGGGCACGCGCTGGGACATCGACCTGCGCGACATCGAAGAGAATGTCTCGTACTTCGATTCGGCGACGCGGACCTACCGCATCGTGCTGGGCGAGCTGCCCGAGTGGCTCAGTCAATCGGTGCTCGACGGGCCGCCCGAGCCGGCGCGAGTGCGGGTGCTGTTCCGCACATCCAAGGCGGACGGCGAGCCGGTGGTGCTGCAGGACGAGTTTGTGATGCGGTGAGATGCCCCCTCCGTCACGCTACGCGTGACACCTCCCCCGCAGGCGCGGGGGAGGAGAAGAATCAATCGTCGATCAGGTCGAGCTGGCGGTACTTCTCACGATACTTATCCCGCAGTTCGGTCTGCTTGTTGGTGAGTTCGATCTTGCTGCCGGCGATCCAGGCGTGCTCGACGATGCTGGTCACATCGAGGATATCGCCGTCGCTGACTATCAGCGTCGCGTGTTTACCGGGTTCGATCGAGCCGAGGCGGTCGCCGACGCCGAGGATGTTTGCGGCGTTGAGTGTGATGCCTCGCAACGCGGCGTCGTGGTCGAGCCCGTGGGCGACGGAGATGCCCATGGCTTCGGGGAGGTTGCGTTCGTGGGCGAAGCGTCCGGACATGGTGAGTGACCACTGCACGCCCGCGGCTTGCAGCTTGGCGGGCAGGGTGTAGGGGTCGTCGTAGGCGGCGTCGTCGCGTTTGGGGAAGTTGTAGGTGCCCCCGATGATGACGGGGGTGTCGGTGGATACGAGCAGGTCGGTGCACAGGTGTGCGTCGCGTCCGCCCACGATGACGGGGTCGAGCCCCAGATCCACGGCCCAGTTGACGGCGGCGGTGATCTGGTCGTAGTCGTCGGCGTTGATGAACACGGGGTTCTGGTCGTTGCCGGGCAGGGCGGTGGCGATGGCTTCGAGGCGCAGGTCGCGGTTGGTGTGGGCTTGGGTGTAGGCGGCGGCGTTGCGGAAGACTTCGTTGAGCGATTCGATGCGTTCGTCGCGTCGTTCGCGTTGGCGCTTGGCGTTGTCGCCGGTGAATCGCATGCGGGGCCAGTTGATGATGAGGCCGGCGTCGCGCTGCAGCGCGAGGTCCTCGGTGGTCCAGCCGTCGGCGTTGAGGACGCTGGCGCGTCCGGGGATGGTGCCGCCGGTGGGGAAGACGCCGAAGGTGAGGATGCCGTTGGTGCGGGCGGTGGGGATGACGGTGGAGTCGGGGTTGACGGCGACATAGGCGCGGACCTCGGGGGTCATGTCGCCGGTTTCGTTCTTGTCGAGGGTGGCGCGAACCGCTGAGACCTCTTCGAGCCCGAGGACGGTGACGCTGTCGATCAGTCCCGGGTAGAGGTGCTTGCCCGAAAGGTCGATGATCTCGCTGTCGGGTGAGATCGAGATGCGCGGCATGATGTCGTCGGCTTTGCCGACGATTCCCAGGATGCCGTCGGAGAAGGAGACGACGCCGTTCTCGATGGTCTCGCCGCTGACGGTGTGGACGGTGGCGCCGACGAGGAAGACCGTGTGATCTTGCGGTGGGGCGGTGTGTTCGAGGTCTTGGGCCATCGCGCCGTTGGCGGCGAGGGCGAGGGAGGCGATGAGTGTTGTTGTCAGGTTCATGATGGGGATCTCATGTTGGTGTATGTATTCTTTGGTGGCACAGGCGTCTTGCCTGTGCATTGGTGTGAAGCACAGGCGAGACGCCTGTGCCACCGGGGAGGATCAGTATCCGGTGTGGAACATGTCGGCGGTTTCGTCGCAGCCGCAGACGCCGCGCTGGGTGTTGAAGTGGTGCTCGCCCTCGATGTGGTCGTGGCTCGCATGATCGTGATGCCCGGGATCGACGAGGTCGGTTGGTTCGGACTCCGACTTGTCGTCACTGCTTGCGGTTTCCATCGGCTTGCCGTCGCGGATGATGAGCTGGATGAGGCGTTGGCGTTCGGCATCGTTGTGTGCCCGCATCCGGGCATCGAGGTCACGCGAGAACAGGAGCCGGCCGTCGACGAAGGTCATCTCGGCGCGCGAGAGCGACGAGAGCGGGTTGCCGGTCCAGACGACGATGTCGGCGTCCTTGCCCGCTTCGATCGAGCCGACGCGGTCGTCGATGCCGAGTTGGATGGCGGGGTTGAGTGTGACGAAGTTGAGCGCGTCCTGCTCGCTGAGGTCGATGCCGCTGAGCTTGGCGTATTTGAGGGCCTTGCCGGCTTCGACATTCATGCGCCGGGCGACATCGTCGGAGTCGGAGTTGAAGCTGGTGAGCAGCCCGACCTCGTGGTTGATGGGGCCTGCGAAGGGGATGGCGTCGACGACCTCGTACTTGTAGGCCCACCAGTCGCTAAAGATCGAAGCGCCGATGGCGTGCTCCTTGACGACCTCGGCGACCTTGTAGGTCTCGAGCCCGTGCTGGAAGGTGCCGATCTTGAAATCGAACTCCTCGGCCAGTCGGCAGAGCATCAGGATCTCGTCCTGGCGGTAGGAGTGGCAGTGGATCCAGCGTTCGCCGGCGAGGATCTGGGCGAGGGTTTCGAGTTCGATGTCGCGGTAGCCGGCTTGGGTCTTGTTGCCGCGTGCGGCATACTCGCGGGCGCGGATGAATCGGTCGCGCATGAGGGTTTCGACGCCGAGGCGTGTCTGTGGGTAGCGGGTGCCGTCGCTGCTCCAGTTGGACTGCTTGACATTCTCGCCGAGGGCGAACTTGATGCCGGGCTTGGCTGAGTCAAAGAACATGTCGGATGGCTTGTCGCTGTTCCAGCGGAGCTTGATGGTTTTGGATTGGCCGCCGATGGGGTTGGCCGAGCCGTGCAGGAGCAGGGATGTGGTGAGCCCGCCGGCGAGTTCGCGGTAGTAGCCCGGGTGCCCGGGGTCGATCGAGTCGCTGATGCGGACCTCGGAGGTGACGGCCTGACCGGACTCGTTGACGCCGAAGCGGAAGAGCCCGGTGTGAGAGTGGGCATCGATGAGGCCGGGGGTGATGTGCATGCCTTGGGCGTCGATGGTTTCATCGACGGCGATGCGTGGGTAGCCGCCGGTCCCGAGCTGGGCGACCTTACCGTTGCGGACCAGCACCCAGCCGTCTTCGAGGATGCCATCGTCGGACTGTGTCCAGACGGTGGCGTTGGTGATGAGGACGGTGCGCTGCGCGGGTTCGTCGTCGTAGGCGAATGGGCCGAAGGGCGCATCGGGCAGGTCGGGCAGCGCGTGGACGGGGTCGGGTTCTTTGGGTGCTTTGGTGGCGCTGACGGTGAAAGCGGTGGCATCGGGGAGTGTGCCCATGCCGGCGAGTGTGCCTTGGTCTGAGGGGGAGGTGAGGGCGACGCTGAAGGTGCCGGGCATGCCGAAGGGTTCGTGCTCGAAGGTGAACGAGAGCACGCCGTCTTTGATCTGGTGCTCGGCTGCTTCCTGCTGGATGTCGTCGCCATCCTCTACGCGTTCGATGATGGTGACTTTGTCCTTGCCGATCTTGAAATCGAGCTTGTGCTCATCGCTGAGGAGGGCGTTCCAGGTGCCAGTGAAGTCTTTCATGGTCGCGACGGGTGCGTTCTTTGTGGCGGTCCATTGGAAGGGTTGCTGATTTGGTGCGATGCCGGTGCCCCGGATGACGCCGTCGGGCGAGAGTGTGCCGGTGAACAACTGTGATTCTCTCTCAACGGTAAGGATGAAGGAGATCTGATTGCCGTCGATGGTGACCTTGCTTGCCTTATGTTCTACATCGTCGTCGTGGAGGATGAGCGCTTTGCCGTCGATGGTGATTGGTGCGCCAATCGAGCTTCCGACCGGGAGGAAGCTCCATGAGCCGTCGAATCGGGTGTCCTGGGTGTTGTTGATGTGGTGGCGGCGCCCGTCGACCCATGTGTCGATGATCTTGGCGTCATCGTCTTGGGTGTCGAAGAGGTTGCCGCTGGCAACGACGAGGTTGGCGATCTGGCCCTTGGCGATGGTGCCGTGGTTTTCGAGGCCGATGATTTTGGCGGGGTTTGTTGTGAGCATGGCCAGGGCGTGCTCGGCGGGGAGGCCTTTTTCGATGGCGGTGTGCAGGTTGTCCCAGAACTTCTCGCCGCTGCGTCGTTTGCTTGTAGTGAGTGCGACATCGAGCCCGGCGTTGTTGAGCCAGCGGGCGTTGGCGGGTGCTCGCTCGTAGTGCTGAAGCTCGGCGAGCTCGACGCTGTCGATCGCGCCGACGCTGAAGACATCGGGCGTCTCGGGGAAGGTGAGCGGGACGATGACCGGGTGGCCCATCTCCTTGAAGAGGTCGAGGCGGCGGTGGGCGGTGCCGTTGTCGACGATGACGATGCTGGGATGCTCAAACTCGCCGGCGATGTCGTCGGCCAATGCGGCTTCAAGCTCCTGGGAGATGTCGTAATAGAAGGTGGTGTCCGCCGGGTGGATGTGATCGAGGATGGTGCTGTCGGCGTGTTCGCCGATGGCGCGCCGGGAATCGGCGTCGCTGAAGGTCTGGCGCATCAGGGCGACGACGCCCATGTGGGATGTGGGGTAGCCGCGGTCGCCCCAGCTTCCTCGGTCAAAGCCCATGGCCTGCCCGGCGTTGGCGGTGTAGATTGGTGGGTCGCCCAGCGAGTCGTCTTCAAAGTCCTTGGCGGTGGAGACGACGGCGGTCCAGCCGCGGAAGATGCCGCGGTCTGGGGCGATCATGGCGGTGGTGAAGCCCATCTGCCGGAGCGATTCGGCGGCGTCGCTCCCCAGCCCGACTCGGAGGGCGTTGTCGTTGGGGATGATCCTGTTTGACCAGTGGGTGCCTGCTTCGGAGCTGGGCAGGTCGGGTGTGTCGACTTCGATGTATGGGTCGATGAAGCCGGCGTAGATGTGTGCGCCGTCGATGTCCCAGACTTGGGCGCTGCCGGGGGTCAGATCGGTGCCGATGGCGGAGATGATGCCGTCGACGATGAGGATGTCGGTGTCCTCGAGCATCGTGCCGGGTTGGGTGTGGACGGTGGCGTTGGTGATGAGGTGTCGCGCGGGCGTGGCGGGGGACATGCCGTTGGGGCGCGGAGCGAGCGGGTTCTGTGGCTGGCTGTGTGATTGGGCGAGCGTGAGGGCGCTGGTGGCAGCGATGAGTGCGAGTGCGGCATGCTTCATGTCTGGGAACTCCTTGTGAGGGACTATGGTACCGAATGCTGGGCGATTCGTGGCGTTTGGATGCACGCATACGGCGAAAAACGGCCTACGCTCTTGGTCGAACAGCCCTGCGGCGAAGCAAGGCGAGCAAAGTGGAGTACATCCCCCATCGCATGATGGGGCGCTACATACCTGTGAGGACGATTCAATGGCGATCGATCTGGTCAAGGGCAACGCGGTCATCGGGCAATCAGGCGGGCCGACCGCGGTGATCAATGAGTCGCTGGTGGGGGTGATTGAGGGTTTGCGGCGCGCTGGCGCGGGCAATCCGGGCAACCCGATCAAGAAGATCCTGGGGATGCGCCACGGCGTGACCGGGTTGGTCAAGGGCGATCTGTACGACCTGACGGACTACCCGCACGACCGCTTGCAGCTGCTGGCCCAGACACCCAGCGCCGGGCTGGGCTCGACGCGCGACAAGCCAGACAGCGCGTATTGCGAACGGATTCTCGAGGCGTGCAAGGAGCACGGGATCCATTACTTCTTTTATATCGGAGGCAACGACAGCAGCGACACCTGCCGCATTGTCAACGAGATGGCCAACGCGATCGGCTATGAGCTGCGGTGCTTTCATATCCCCAAGACGGTTGATAATGATCTGATGGTCAACGACCATACGCCGGGCTTCCCCAGCGCGGCGCGGTTTGTGGCCAAGGCGTGCATGGCGGACTTCCTGGACAACATCTCGTTGCCGGGGATAAAGATCAATGTGGTGATGGGCCGGCACGCGGGGTTCCTGACGGCGGCGAGCGCGCTGGCGCGTCGCGATGACCGGCTGGACTTTGAGGGCGGCTCGACCGACGGCCCGCAGCTGATCTATCTGCCCGAGGTGCCGTTTGAGACTGACCGGTTCGTGCAGGATGTGGCCAAGATCTATGACGAGAAGAAGCGGTGCCACATCGCGGTGAGCGAGGGCATCAGTGATAAGGACGGCAACCCGATCGGGGCGATGCTGATCAAGAACGCGCAGACCGATGCGCACGGGAATGTGCAGCTCTCGGGCAGCGGCGCGCTGGGCGACGCGTTGTCGGACCTGCTCAAGGAGAAGCTGACGCCGACGGGCGGCAAGGCCCCGCGTGTGCGGGCGGACACCTTTGGGTATGTGCAGCGGTGTTTCCCGGATCAATCGCCGGTGGACCAGAAGGAGGCGCGCGGGGTCGGTCGGTACGCGGCTCGTCTGGCGACGAGCGGGGATCTTGACGGCTCGGTGGCGATCATCCGCACCAGCCCGATCGGCGAGGGCCAGCCCTACGCGGCGCAGTTCAAGCGGATCGAGCTTGCTGAAGTTGCGGCCAAGACCAAGCACATGCCCAGCGAGTTTATTGAAGGTCACAACAATGTGAGCCAGAAGTTCCTGGACTACTGCCGCCCGCTGGTTGGGGATCTGCCGCTGTATGAGCGGATCTGAGGCGTTATCGGTGTGTCGTTGTATAGATAAGGCATGAAAGTTCTTTGGCTTTGATTCCCGGCGCTGTATGCTTGGGTATGAACTCCATTCGATCTTGCACTGTTTGTCTCTGTGCGCTGAGTGTGCTGCTGCTTGGTGCCTTTGGGCCGGTTCGTGGTCTGCCCGGCACGCCGGGTCGTGCGAGTAACTTCGCGCATGCTGACAAGAAGGAACCCGTGCCGCGATTGGACCAGAACGACTTTCGTTGCATCGTTGTGGGCGACTCGCAGACCACTGGTCCGGACTCGAACCGCATTCGAACGCAGTTTCATCGGTGGGATGGGATGCATGTGGGCGAGCAGTTGGTGATCGGGAACGCTGCCGCAGGCTTCGTTGTGAATAACGGCAACGGCGGGAGCCCGCTGGTCAGCTACAGGACTCGCGATATGGATACGGGCTGGCAAGACGGTGGCCCAAATGATTTCTTTGCGATACAGGGTCACGAATGGGTTGTGGCAGACAATCTGTTCATACCCGGAAATCGTGTAGGGCGTTTCCGACTCCGCTATGGATCGGGCAATACCGACGCGCCATGGGACAACCCTTGGGGCGTTGGTGTGCCGATGCGAGCGTATGTCGCGGTTCGAACAAGCCCGATGACTGTGCCGGCGATCGAGTTGCGGGCGGAGCGTGGCGGGGTTACTAGCACAACGGCTCGGAGTGTTCATGAGCTTGCGCCGCAATGGGGTATTCAGATTCTTGAGCAGGACATCCCGGCCGATTTCAATCCGCTTGGTGACGATGTCGGGGTTGGGCTGTTTTTCCCTGCGGGATATGAGGAAGAGCCGGGGGAGCGGTTGCAGATCCTTGGCGTGGTCATCGAGCGTGTGGGGCACAACGCGCGGCGTCCGAGTGGAATGATGGTTGGATATCAGGGGCGAGGCGGCTGGAATATTGCGGATCACATCAACCTGCTATCGCAGGCGAGCCGCGCAGCATTGATCGAGATGACCGATGCGGACCATGTGATGATCATCCTTGGGCACAATCAGGAGCCGGGCGGAGCTGCGGAGGTCGAGCCAAATCTGCGGACGCTGGTGTCACTCTGGGAGCAGGCGTACGCAAGCGTTGGTCGGGTGCGACCAAAGTTTATCTATGTGATGCCGTGGACAATAATCAATCATGAGCCGTACGAGTACCTGTTGGAGGTCGAACGAGCGATGGGGGAGCTGGCGGGAGAAAACCGTCGTGATTTGATGATGAACTATCTTCCAATACACGATTATACACGCCCGGATATTTACAACCCATCACGCTACATGTTGGATCCGACGGTGCATCCTGCGAACATCCCGACAGCGGTCAACCTTGCGCAGGATCTGTACGAGATGCTTTTTGAGGGGCGGCGGGAGTAGGTTGGTGTGTAGGGCCTGCCGCTGGCAGTTGATCTGATTCGCAGCTTACAACAGAACCGTGAAATATTTTGCGATTGCGAGCAGAAGGGCGACGATTATATACAGAAGCATCGGTCTTGCGAGTTGCTTGGGTGTATACGCTTTGCCTTTTCGTATCCCGCGCCATCTGCTCACGCTGAGCAAGAATACGGCGAAATACATAATCAATCCGAATGTACATAGCGTAAGAAAAAAGTATGCGTAACTACGAGGCGCATTCTTGTCCATCCAGAAGCCAAGCCAAGAATAAACGGAATGGCACAAGTGCAGGGTAAAGATTGAGCCCAGCACCATGAGCATCATGAGATAGCGCGACGCAAAGCCGGTGAACTGCTGCTTCCAACCGCCGTCCTCGTGAACGATGGCGAGATCGTGCTCGCACTCGGGGCAGATCGAAGTCTCCCCGTCGCGCCGGTTGTAGCCGCAGCTCGGGCAAGGCAGGTCTCGGGATTTCAGGTAGGCGGCCGCCAGCTTGTCATTGTCGAGAGGAGCCGCGTCCATCGATCAGGCCTTTGCCTGCAGCGCGGTCTGGAAGACCTGCACGCGGGCTTTGAGGACGCCTTTGATGATGGCGGGGTCTTGGGCGGCGATGGAGATGGCGTCTTCTTTGGTCGGGGCTTCGTAGATCATGATGCCGATGTAGGGCGGCTCGTGGGTGCGCCCGGCGATGAGCAGCGAGCCGCGGTCGAGCAGCTTCTGGTAGTAGCTGAAATGGGCATCGATCGCGCTGGTTTCGGCGGCTGTGGGGTTCTCGGGCAGGTCGGGTCGGTTGGGCTCGAGAAAACAGATGAACTGAGGCATGTGTTGCTCCGGATGGTGTCTGGCCTCTACTGTACGAAAAAACCCGCTCGCGGGTCGAGCGGGTCGCAGAGAGAACTTGGTAAATTCTGCGTTTCGCGGGGTCTCACTTGCGTGTGTAGGTGATGGTGCCGGTGTTCATCCATGTGCCGTCGGGCATTTTGTCGTAGAACTTGTCCTGCACGGTGTTGTCGTCGAGCCATGATGTGACGATCTTCATGGGGTTATCGCCCATGGGCGTGGTGGATGTGCCGTGCATGGTGAGGGTGCCGGCTTCGTCCATGTTTCCTTCCATGTAGGTGATCTTGGTGGACATGGTATCCATCCATGTACCGACATAGTTGCCGTGGGCGATGTCGTAGCCGCTGTAGGCAAGGCCCTCGAATGGCTGTCCCATGAAGTCCATTTTAAAGTCGCATTTGGTGAAGCGTCCGCCGAGCACCCATTGCACGCTCATGGTGCCTTCGGACTCGGTGGGCGGTGCTGATGGGTCCATCATAAAGCTGGCGTCGGCCTTCCATTCGCCGACGAACTTGCCCAGGTGCTCGTGATGCTCGTCGGGCGTCCCGATCTTGGCCATGGCGGCCATCATGTCCTCGGGGGACATGTCCATCATTTTGTCCATCTCGTCGGGCGTGACTTTGTCTTTGTTGTCGGGTGCCGATGCGATCAGGACGGCGAGTGAGGATGCGACGGCGAGGCCGGCGGCGAAGGCGGTGATGCTTGATTTGTTCATGGGAGTTGCTCCTGTATGGGGTGCCCCGTTGTGTGTGTTGATCCAAGCCGTGGGGCGGTTCGGTTTGGGGGGTTTGGGTATCTTGGCGTATTTTGGGTGTACTGTCGAGAGAAATCATCGCAGTACCCAAATAAAGTCCGCACAAATATGAATGCGTAGACCGTTTGGCTGAGGGGGCATGCTGGATAAGCCCCCATTTTGTGGGGGTATATGTAGAGTTTTTCATGATTCACCCCAGCATTTGCGTGATGCCACCGGGAGTGGGGGGGAATTTTCCGATATGGCCGTGGCTGGCCAGAGTTTCCTGATAGAAAGACTTTGCAATGGATATGACTCCGATCACTGCGGCATACTTTCCGGTCGCGATTGATGCGATTCAGTCGGATGATCTCGGGTTCGATCTGTATCTGGTCTATGAACGCAGCGCGGTGCTGTACCGATCCAGCGGCGCGGGGTATGACCTGTCTGACTGTGCGCACCTGCGCGAGCAGGGTGTTACCCATTTCTATGTGCCCAACATTCAGCATCAGCGGTTTCAGCAGGCGATCTATACGCAGATGTGTGATTCGTTCGAGGATCAGTCGCTCGCGGTGTCGAAGCGATCGAAGATTGTCCGTGATTCGTGCGGCAAGATGATCGAGGACTTCACCTCGAATCCGAACATCCCGGGGCTGAGCGAGACGCTGAGCACGATGGCGGGGAAGTTCACGCAGTGGTGCGACACCGCCGGTTCCGAGTTCAGCTATCTGCTCGATATGTCCGAGCATGATTATTACACCACGACGCACATGGTGAATGTGGGGGTTGGTTGCACGCTGCTGGCCGCGGAGTTGCTTGGCGTGGACCATGAGCTTGTGCACACGCTCTCGCTGGGCGGGTTGATCCATGATGTGGGCAAGGCGGGTGTGCCGGTGGAAGTGCTCAATAAAGAGGGCAAGCTGACAGACGATGAGTGGGCGATGATCCGCCAGCATCCGCAGATCGGCGCGGGGATTCTTGAGCAGCAGCCGGGGCTCAACAGCATCACGGTGGATATGACACTCAACCACCACGAGCGGCTCGACGGCAAGGGCTATCCAAACGGGATCAGTGGGGACGCGATCAGTCTGCCGGCACGGATCTGCGCGGTGGTGGATGTCTATGACGCGATCTCATCTGCTCGCCCGTATCGCGGTCCGATCCCGCCTCGCGCCGTGCTTGACATGATGCGTGAGGATGTTGGCAAGGCGTTCGATGCGAAGGTCTTTGGGGCGTGGGAGCAGATTGTGCACCGGTTGATCGCCGACGATCCGCAGCGGGCGGTCGCGGACACGGGCGAGCCGGTCCGGATGAAGCTCTCCGCGGTGATCCCGTCGCAGATCGCCCAGGACCGGCCCGAGAACGGGTTCATGACCGTGCGCAAGGCGGACGGCACGAGCGGCTCGCTCGCGCTGGTTTCGCTCGCGCAGGGTGAGGCCGTGCTCAGTGGCGACATGGTGCTGCGGCCCGGCGAGGGGGTGGCGCTGTGCTCCGAGGAGGGCGAGGAGATGCAGTCTGTGTTCAAAAGCACACGGTTTGGAAGCCGCGGGGAGAGGCAGTTTGTGTTCAAGCTGCTGGGGCATTGATGTCATCTTTGTCCATCCGCGAGGCTTGGTGATGATCGTTTCGTGCCCCTGATCTTCGATGCTCGCGCACGGGTGCGTCCGATGAGAGAGGGATGCAGCGGATACACAATCCAGAGGGCGACGATGGGCTGGATTTTCTGGTGCTCGCGTCTCCAAAGTCGGGGACCACCTGGCTCCAGCTGATGCTCAGCGCGCATCCGCGGGTCCACTGCGCCGAGACGCGGCTGTTCGGGCGATACTTTGACCCCAAGGTCGGGGCATCGCTGCATTTGACGCTTGAGCAGTATGTGCGGTTTGTGTCGGGCTATTACCACCCGCCATGCGCGCCCGATGGGCGTGATGCGTACTTTGATTCGTTGCTGTCCAAGCTCATCGCGACGATCGCGGCGCACGCGCGGGAGGAATCGGGCAAGCCGATCTATGGCGAGAAGATTACGCCGTATGTTGGGACGGGCCAGCAGGTGATGGACCGGCTTGCGGGGCTGGGCAAGCGGACACGGCTGATCCATCTGGTGCGCGACTGCCGCGATGTGGTGGTGTCGGGGATGGCGCATTGGCGGCGGGCGCTGGCCGGCGGCGGTGAGCGTGTTGGGCCTGAGGCGATCTTCGAGAAGATGCTTGAGAACTGGGTGGATATCGAGGGTGCCTATGCACGCAATCGCGATCGGCTCGGGGATGTGCTTGAGGTGCGGTATGAGGATCTGCTGTCGGACCCGATCGCGCAGGCCCGGCGGGTGTTCGCGTTCATCGGCGCGGAGTGCGAAGCGGGGGTGATTGAAGCGTGTGTTGAGCGAACGAGCTTTGAAGCACTCAGCGGCGGTCGGGCGCGCGGGCAGGTCGATGAATCAAGCTTCTATCGCAGCGGCACGGCGGGGCAGTGGAAGCAGCGGCTGTCGGCGGAGGAGATTGAGCGGATTGAGGGCGTGGCGGGAGAGTTGATGGAGGGATTGGGATATCGGGTGTGAGGGGGTTCGGGGCAGTTTGAATGCCGCGCAAATTCGAATGGAGTTCGCCAAATCCGCTAGGACGAGAATCATATCGCTTGTAGAATCTGGTATGAACCGATTGATCATTGCACTATTGTTTGCCGTTGTGGGCAGCCAGAGCTTTGCAGACCCGCTGGGATGCTTGGCATCGCGCTATCTTGGTCAGATTGAACCGGGACCGTACGAGACGGTCTTTCTTGGACAAGGACGGGCGGTGTATGCCTTTGGTCTCGATGGGCCGCGGGTCGGTTTGTTCGATGTGAGTAATCCGACACAGCATGTTGAGTTGGGTTCGGTCGCCCTGTCAGATTTTGCGGGTGATATCAAGGTTCGAGGTGATCTCGTCTATGTGTTGAACTACAACAGCGGACTTGAGATCTACCGGCTGACGCCGGAGCATGAGTTCGTCTACTTGTCTGCGATCCCGCTTGGTGGCGCGTGCTGGAGCATGGAACTGGTCGGCGAAGTTGTCTTTGCAACCGATGAATCGAGGTTGCACGCGATTGATGTCAGTGACCCAGAATCACCATTCGTGCTCGACACCATCGACACGGGGGTGCCATTTCGGCTGTACGGAACAGCGATTGCCAACGGCGCGTTGTATGCAGGGTCTGACGAGGGAGTGATTCAGATCCTCATCGATGACCCCTCAAATCTCACCCTCGGTGCGACTGTGGGGCAGGCCTCGAACCGGCTGAGTCTTCTCGTGGAAGATGATTATCTCTATCTGGCAGCCCGTACCCTTGGTTTGCAGATCTTTGATGTAACCGACTCGGGAAATGTGCAGTTGGTCTCGCAAATCGACACGCTCGGAGATTGTTTCGATATTGCGAAGCATGGCGATCGTTTGTTTGTATCTGAAAGAGAGTTCGGCTTCTCGGTCATTGATGTTTCAGATGTCGCAGTGCCCAAAGTCATCGGCGAGTACTATTTCGAGAATGAAGCGTTTTCGAGTACGATCGACAGCGAAATCGAGGTCATGTATGTGAGCTTGTCGGGCGATGCGGCGCGTGCGGTCGTGGACATTTCACCAGCGTTGGCCGGGTCTGTCATGGGCTCATTTGATGTGCTGAATCGTCCTTGGGCGATGACAGTGGTTGGGGAAGATGTCTACGCCGCCGAGGATCTGATTATGCGGGCGATCGACGCGGCTGAGCCGACGCAGATGCAGCAGATTGGATTCATTGAAGCGGTGGGGCCAGCCCGGGACATCGCACAGATTGATCCGCAATCGCTCGTGCTAGCGGTGGGTGGTCAGGGCATACAAGTCGTTGATATCACCGTCCCGACAACTCCGGTTTCAGCGAGCATCCTGGATGTGCCGGGCTTCGCGTTGGGCGTTGAGGTCAGCGGGAATGTCGCATTCGTCGCGGCTCGTCAGGGCGGGCTCTCGGCGGTTGATCTGCACGATCAATCACAACCATCTTTGCTCGGGACCGTTGATGTCGGGGGGAACGCGATCGACGCATTCGTTCGTGATGATCTTTGTTATGTCGCAGCGAGTGCGGGCGGGCTGGCGATTGTTGATGTTTCTGACCCGGGCATGATGTCGGTCATCGGCTCAGCCGCCGGCCCGTACTCTGTCACTTCGGTTGGTGTATTGGGCTCTTTGGCTGTCGTTGGCACCTCGGATACCGGATGTGTTGTGTTTGATGTTTCAGATCCAACGAACCCGACCCCGCTTGGTGAGATCACTGTTGCCGGGCTCGTGCGTGATGTTGCGTTCAATGAAGGCGTGCTCTATCTGAGTGTCGAGAATGAGGGGGTCTATGCGTATTCGCTGACTGATCCTTCGATGCCCCGCTTGCTCGGGCATGAACCAATCGAGGGGCTGGTCGGCGGGATCGGCTTCGGGTCTGGTGTTGCGTATGTCGGTGTGCCGGGACAGGTTTATGCGATCGATGTCTCGAGCGTCTGTGGTCAGTGCCCAGCCGACCTGACCGGCGACGGCGTGCTGGACTTCTTCGATGTGTCTGTGTTTCTCGTCGCGTTCAGCTCGCAGGATGGGGCCGCGGACTGGAACGGTGATGGGGACTGGGACTTCTTTGATGTGTCAGGATTCCTGGTCGACTTTCAAACCGGTTGCCCGTGAACCAGCTTACTTATCGACCGCCACACGCTCGCTGATGCGCAGGCCGAAGGCCTCGAGCTGCGGGTAGGGGGTGTCGGAGTTGGTGATCAGCTTGAGGTCACGCAGGCCCAGGGCACGCAGGATCTGCGAGCCCGTGCCGATCTCGAGCATGGCGGGGGACACGGACTGGATCGGTTTGTCGGCCTGGTCGTGGTCGAACGGGCGGCTGAGGCGCTGCGATAAGGCGTCGCCTACGCCGTGGGGGCGCAGGTAGACGATCGCGCCGCGACCGGCCTGCTGGATCATCCGCATCGACTCACGCAGGGTGTGCCCGGTGGAGGTCGTGTGGTCGCTGCCGCTGTCGAGATCGTCGAAGATGTCGCCGAGCAGGTCGCGCCGGTGGACGCGGACGAGGGTGGGTTCGTCGGTTTCGATGGGGTGGCCGTGGGTGTCGAGCTGGCCGACATCGCCGACGGTGAGGGCGAGGTGGGGCATGGGGTCGACGACGGAGCGGAAGGCGATGAGGTTGAACTGGCCGTAGGGCGTGTCGATGGTGGTGCCGGCGACGGGGTCGATGCGTGAGATGAGCGAGGACTCGGCGAGTCGGTGCTCGATGATCTGCTTGACGCTGCACATCTTGATGTTGTGCTGCTTGCAGAGGGCCACGAGGTCGGGTACGCGGGCCATCTCGCCGTCGTCGCGCATGATCTCGATGATGATGGCGCTGGGGTGGAGCCCGGCGAGTCGGCACAGGTCCAATGAGCCCTCGGTCTGGCCGATGCGGACGAGCACGCCGCCGTCGCGTGAGCGGAGCGGGTTGATGTGCCCGGGCTTGACGAAGTCGCCCGGCTGTGAGTTGGGGTCGATGGCGAGCTGGATGGTCTTGGCGCGTTCCGCGGCGCTGACGCCGGTGGTGAAGCCGTGCTTGGGGTGGCCGTCGATGGAGACGGTGAAGGGTGTGCCGCGGACCGAGGAGTTGACGGCCGACTGTGGCGCGAGCTGGAGGCGTTCGCAGTCGGCCTCGGTGAGCGAGAGGCACATGTAGCCGCGTGCGACGGAGAGCATGAAGGTGACGGCCTGAGGCGTGATGAACTGGGCGGGCAGCACGATGTCGCCCTCATTCTCGCGGTCCTCGTCGTCGGTGAGGATGACCATGCGTCCGTTGCGGAGCTCATCGAGGATCTCGTCGATGGGGGAGAAGACGGCGTCGTCGGCGAGGGATTGTGGCGGGGTTTGGGGCATGGGTGATGGTAGAACAGCTTGGGGGCTATGGCCGTATAGTGGGGCATGCGGAAATGGACATTGGGATGGATTGGTTTGGGTGTTGCGGTGCTGGGTCTGCTGATATGGGTGATTTCCTCGCTCGGTATCCATGTGCCTCGTGTGCATGTTGTGCATCTGGAAACACCGGGTGGGCCGGTCCCTATTGCGATCACCTTCCTTTCGCCAAGTGCAGCGTATATTCGTATCGGCCATGAAAATGCTGCGGGCCCCCTTCGCCTCTCGGGTGGGAATCAGGGTGATTTTGTAATCAACGAAGTTCAGTGGTCACCGTTTGGCTTCGAAATCGAGTTCCCGAGAAACCAGGCAACACTAACAATAAGCACGGTCGAGAGCGACGACGGGGAGACAAGCTTAGAGGGTGTGCTAGCCTACTCCGACAGCGAGATTGTCGTCGAAGAGATTCCTGCGAGCTCAATGCGAGTTGTGCGTCAGAACTGGTTTGATGCCGCAGACACCGATGTGCCATCGAGCACTGATCGCAATATCAATGGGACTTGGATCTTCAAATCAACGCTGGGCTCCGAGGTGGCGCGCATTCGGCTGGATGCCTACATGCCCAACAGCCACACAGTTGCTCAAGCAGAGGCGGAAGTCCTCACTTTTCTGAGTAATCACCGCTATTTCCTCGGTGTTGTCACCGGCAACCGCATCCGCCTCGCGAGCTTTGACAACGCATACCCCGCACTCATCGACGCGACGATTCAGGACGACGGCACACTCAAGGGCGACCTTTGGGTTGGGAATCGGTTGCACGAGTCGTTTGTCGGGACGCGGGAGTGAACTATTAAAGAGTTCTGAGTGCCACTACTCGCCGTCTTCGGCGCAGTAGTGCTCCTCCGAGCTTCATAAGACACTACTGCGCGGCTGCGCCGCGAGCAGTGGCACCCGGAGTTGGGAGCCCTACCCTTTCACATGGATATGACCCCAAAGCGTTGGACCAACACCTGCGAGTACCTCGATGCCGTGTTTGGGCGGGAGGATCAGCATCTGCGTGACCTGATGCCCGGTGCGATCGAGAACGGCGTGCCTTCGATCGCCGTTTCGGCGAGCGTGGGGCGGATGCTGCGGGTGCTGCTGCGGATGATCGATGCCAAGACGGTGGTGGAGGTGGGGACGCTGGCCGGGTATTCGACGACATGGATGGCCCGGGCGCTGCCGGACGATGGCATGGTCTACGCGATCGAGCCCAACGAAAAGCACGCGCGGATCGCCCGCGAGGGGTTTGAGCAGGCGGGGATTGCGCACAAGGTGACGGTGATCGAGGAGACGGGGCTCGATGCGCTGCCGCGGCTGCTTGAGGACCTGGGCGACGGCTCGGTGGACGCGGTGTTTTTGGACGCGATCAAGAGCGAGTACCCGGACTACTTCCCCGCGAGCAAGCGGCTATTGAGGAAGGGCGGGCTGCTGATCGCGGACAACGCGCTGGGCGGGGGCGACTGGTGGATCGACGACCCGGACGGGCACAACCCCGATCGCGACGGGGCCGCGGCGCTCAATGACCTGATCACGCGGGATGAGGACTTTGATGCGTTCTGCGTGCCGATCCGTGAGGGTGTGGCGGTGGGGGTGCGGGTGTGACACGAATGCATGCTAAAGTTCACCATGCTCATATCCCAGATCGCACTGACAGCAATGCTCTTTCACTGCCAGCCGCAAACAGGCACAGGCTGGTATTCCGTGAAGAGTGAATGGTCGAAACCGGAACGGATTGAACTTCAGACTCCGGGTGGACCGTTGCCTTTTCTCTTGCAAACTGCCAGGACTTCAGACCAAGATTCCAAGCCAGTATTCGCGTGGGGTATGCAGAGCGGACGCATCATCAATGGCGCCGAAGCGATTGAAATAGAGATCTGGGGCGGAGTAAACCATGCTGGCGAGATCGCGTCAGGTGAGATTCGCTTTGATCAGTACGGATCTGTTTTGCAGGGGCGTGGGAAACCGGGGCCACTCTCGTCATGGATTCCCAGTGAGTTCATGACGACAGGCGACTGGGCAAAGCAACGGGGTAATGCGGTTGTCAAGATTCCGTATGTCATCAAGAACGCACAGAGCAAAGATGACCGCTTCGATCCCATCGCAGACGCCGGCGAGCCCACGGACTTCACCGGCCGCTGGTCGGTCGACTTTGAATCAAGCGATGAACTCGCCATTGGGACATTCACGGTCGATGCCGACCAAATCGCGTCGGGCACCTTCCTGACCACCACGGGCGACTACCGCTACCTCGCTGGGCGCGTCGACGGCAACCTCATGCGTCTGTCCACCTTCGACGGCGCCCACGCCTTCCTCTTCCACGCCCGCATGCAAGACGACGGATCAATCAATGGCGACTTCTGGTCCGGCAACTGGCACCACGAAACATGGACGGCTGTCCGCGACGACGACGCGCAACTCCCCGATGCCTTCGAGCAGACGGTCATCACCGACGAAGCAGCCCTCGCGGAAGCCGTGTTCAGGGACACCGACGGCAAGCCCACCCGCGTGCTTGATGCGCTCGATGCCACCAAGGCCAAGGCCCGTGTCATTGAGATCTTCGGGACATGGTGCCCCAACTGCGCCGATGCCTCGCGTGAGCTGGTCTCGCTCAAGCAGAAGTACGGCGACGACCTGGGCGTGCTCGGGCTGGCCTTCGAGGTGACCGAGGACTTTGAGCGATCGGCGACACAGGTCCAGCGTCATCACGCGCACATCGGCAGCGATTGGGAGGTGCTGATCGCGGGGATCAGCGACAAGGAGAAGGCCACCCAAACGCTGGGGTTCCTCGACAAGGTGCGTTCGTACCCGACGCTGGTGTTTCTCAACAGCGACAATGAGGTGCTGGCGGTGTACTCGGGCTTCAGCGGCCCGGCGACGGGGGAGGCCTACACGAAGCAACGCGAGCGGTTCGAGGCGTTGATCGAGGGGCTGATCGAAGAATAGTGGCGATTCGTGACAGCGTACGCCCGCCGGTTCATCTACGTAGCTGAACACCAGCCGAGGAGCCGAACGATGATCCAGCTTGCGCTTTCCATTCTCTTGTTCACCATTGGTGCGGCCGAGCCCGCCGAATCTGGAGCCCCCGATCCGGGCTGCGATCCGCAGAAGTATCGGGAAGTTGTTGTTGAGATCGGTCGCACCGATCAGCTGCACCGCTCGGCGATTTCCTGGGGCACGACCGATCCGGAAGAACTCGCGCGGCTCGAAGCACTCCCCGACGACGAGCAGATGGCCGCGATCATGCAGCGTCAGCGCGACGGCGTCTCGCTGAGCGAGGAAGTGGAAAAGGAACTCTGGGACAAGCAGATCGCCATCGATCGCGCAAACACCAAGCTGCTCATGCGATGGGTCCGGGCGTGCGGTTGGCCGAGCGAGGAACTGCTGGGCGAGGGCACGCCGAGCATGGTCCCGGTGTTGATCCACATGCAGATGGACGACGCGGAGTGGGTCCTGCCCGTACTGCGAGAGGAGGTGCTTGCGGGTCGGATGCCACCGAGGCCCTACGCGATGATCTTCGATCGCAAGCAGCACCATGAGGGCAAGCCGCAGCTGTATGGCATGACGCAGGCATTCGATGCGAAGACACGGACGGTGTTGGCGCCGGCGATTGTCAGTCTTGAGGAAACCAACGCGGCGCGGGCCGAGATCGGGATGGATCCGATCGAGGAATACCGCATCACCGATGAGGCGACGGCCGCGGGGCGATAAGCGTTCTGGAATGGCTTAGTCGCGCCACTTCTTGACGGCAACGCCGTCCTTGAACTGTACATGCACCGATTCGGTGATGGTTTTTTCGCTTGAGCCGCCGAAGATGAGCAGGACGCTGCCGCTGCTGCCCTCGGACTGCGTCCAGTTCCATGTCCAGGTCTCGCTGGTATCGTCGGCTGTCTTCTTATACGACGGCTGGCCGAGGATCTGCTCGACATCGGCCTTGGTCGATTCGTGCAACTCGATCTGGGAGACGGCGCTGGGGTGGACATAGGCCCCCTCGATGTGTGAGGATCGCGATGAACTGATCAGGCAGCCGGACATGGTCAGCGGGACGAGCAGCAGGGCGGCGATGGGGAGTGCGACGGGTGTGCGGGGCATGGGATTACTCCAGATCGGTGGGTGGGATGGAGGGGTATATGGTATCGTGGTGCCCGCGTTGCGGACGATTCAGCGGCAGCGCCTGCAGCCGCACCCCGGCGGGTGCCCGTGATGCGGCGGATAATGCGGACGATGGTATCGCGGCGGGGGCGGCGGCGGCGGGCGGTGATAGCCGTGGCGGTGTTCGTGGACGGCGTAGCGGATCCCGCACCCGCTCAGGGCGATCGGGAGGGCGCACAGGGCCACCAGCAGCGAGATTGTTCGGTGCTTTCGCATCGTGAGTTCCTTTCGGTATGGCTTGTGCATGTGTACCGCCCGTGTTTGTGGGCACTGACACGAAAAACATCAAACTTGTGATGATCCGCCGCGGGGCATTTCTATCATGGGCACATGAGCAACACACCATCACGCGGCTACGACCAGTACCAGGCATTTCGGTCGGAACTCAACGAGAAGATCCTCGCGCGGGGCACGACGATCACCAAGCGCTTCTTCACCATCGACACCAAGGCCTACGAGGCGGGTGCGCTCGATGTCAAGACCAAGGAGCTGCTCGGGCTGTCGGCGTCGATGGTGCTGCGCTGCGACGACTGCATCGCGTACCACATTGACCAGTGCGTGCGCGCGGGCGCGAGCGATGAGGAGCTGTTCGAGACCTTCGACATCGCGCTGATCGTGGGCGGGTCGATCGTGATCCCGCACCTGCGCCGTGCGGTGGCGTTCCTTGACGAGTGCCGGGCGCAGCAGGGCGAGGGGTGAGCGGCGAGCAAACCATCACGCTGCGCGACGGGCGCACCGTGTTGGTGCGTTCATCACGCCAGGGCGATGCCCAGATGGTGCACGACTACATCTGTGCGTTGGGGCGCTCGACGGACATGATCCTGACTTATGATGACGACCTGCCCCCGATCGAGCGGATCCAGTCGCACATCGAGATGATCCCCAGTGGTCGGTTCTACTCGCTCGTCGCCCTCGACCCGGACACCGGAACCGTTGTCGGCAACACCAGCTTCCGCATCCCCGTCCGCAAGAAACTGGCCCACACCGCCGAGCTGGGCATGGGGGTCCTGCCGAGCCATCAGGGCGTATGCCTCGGCACGGTGATGCTTGCTCGCGCTATCGACGATATGCGGGCGCACCCGGGCATTGAACGCCTTGATCTCACTGTGATCGCGAGCAATACATACGCACGCAGGATGTATCAGCAGGCGGGATTCATCGAGGAGGGCGTAAAGGTTCGCGCGCTCAAGCAGCCCGACGGCCGCTATGACGACGAAGTGATGATGGCGATGTGGATCGGGGAGTGAGGCGATGTTCCATGAGCAGCCTCTTCCGCAGGTGCGGGGGAGGTCGCAAGGCCGTGGCACCCGGAATCATGCGCCTATTGCCTACTTCCTATTTCTTGATTCGGTCCCACGGCCCGGTGATCGCCAGCGTGTAGCCCGGGTTCTGCACATTCACAAACAGCGTTGAGTCGTCGGCGCTGAAAGTCGCACCCGCGAACTCGCTGTTGCTGCGAGCGTTGCGCCCGATGATGTACATCTCGCCGCTCATCGTCACTCCGATCATGCGCGGCGGCTCGTTCTCATCCTCACACACAATCAGGTCGCCCCAAGGCGCAAAGCAGATATTGTCGGCCCGGTGCAGCACACTTGGATCATTGGGCTCGAGGAATAGTTCCAGTTTGTCCACGCCGGTTTCGGGGTCGGGCGTGATGCGCCAGATCTGGCCGTGATAGCCCGGCCCGCCGGTGGTTGCGGCGAAGTAGACGCCGTCGTTGCCCCACCACATGCCCTCGGCGCGGGCGAACCGAGCCGCGCCCGCGTTGAACCCGCGGTAACGCAGGTCGTCCTTGGGCGATTCGACATCGTCAAGTGTGAACCACGAGCAGGTGACAGGCGCATTGGGCTTGATCTTGATGCCGTCCCAGTTGCGGGTATCAAAGCTCGGCGTGTGATCGATGCGCAGTGCCTGGAGCTTGCCGCCAGCGTGCAGGTTGTTGCGATCGTTGGGGACATAGCGGTAGAGGATGCCGTCGTGGCGATCCTCGGTCTGATAGACAATGCCGGTGCGCGGATCGACGCAGCAGGCCTCGTGCATGAAGCGGCCCATCGGGATGATCGGCTTGGGGTCGGCAAGACTCGGTGTTGTCGTCGCCGGCACCTCGAACACATAGCCGTGGTCGTGTTCGAATCGCTCGCCCTTCACGCTCGCCGTCTCTTCGCAGGTCAGCCACGAGTTCTGCGGCGTGATCCCCCCGGCGCAGTTGCGCTCGGTGCCGGCCAGCGACATCCAGTGCGACTCGAGCTCCTTGGTTTTGGTGTTGTACACCATCGTTGTGGTGCCCCCGCGCGATGGCTTGCCGAAGCCGGGGTCATAGAGCTTGGAGGTGTCGAAGCCCAGCAGATCATCGATGTGCTTGAAGGGCCCTGTTGTTTTGTGCCCATCCTCAATCTCATGGTTGCGGATCAGCACAGTGCGGTCGGGGTCGGCGGTGCCGTCGGGCTTGATGTACGCGAACGCGCCCATCGCGTCGTGCTTGCCGGGCACGCTGAGCCCATCGTTCATCCGCTCACCGGTGCGCGAAAACAGCGTGTAGCTGAACCCGTCGGGCAGCGCGATAATCCCGTTGGGATCATCAACAAGCGGCCCAAAGCCCAGCGTCGGATCGAGTCCGGCACTGCGGGTGAGCGATTCGAGCAGCGAGCCCGTGGAGCCGCGTGCCAGCGATGCGGACAGCCCGGCGAAGCCCATGGCGACGCAACTCGAACGGCTCAAAAAATGACGACGGGAGATCGGGTTCATACCCAATGATATCGAGAGCAAACCCTTGTCGATGCGGGAGGCAGGGGATTCGTGGAAACCGTATGAGTTGGACAGGTGCAGGCACTGCGATGGTGTGGGTGCTTTGCGGGTCCATGGCACAGGTGCCTGATCTTACAAAATCGTCCCGCGCAGCAGCATCATCGCCACGACGAAGTAGATCGTGAGCCCCGAGACATCCATCAGTGTGGCGACCAGCGGAGCCGACGATGCCGCCGGGTCCATGCCAAGGCGCTGCAGGAAGAGGGGGAACATCGAGCCGATGAGACTGCCCCAGATGACGATGGCGAAGACCGCCCCGCCGACGGTGATCGAGAGCGGCCAGAGATGAAGGTTCTCAACCATCGGCGTCATCGAGAGGATCCAGACCACGCCGATCCCGATCAGCCCCAGCGTCACGCCCAGGCACAAACCGGTGAGCAGCTCCTTGCGCATGATCTTCCACCAGAACTTAAGCGTGACCTCTTCGACCGCGATCGCGCGCACCAGCAGACTCGCGGCCTGCGTCCCGGTGTTGCCGCCCGACGCGATAATCATCGGGACGAACAGCGCCAGCACCACCGCCTTGTTGAGCTGCTCATCGAAGAAACCCATGATCGAGATCGTGAAGATCTGCATCAGGAAGAGCCCGGCGAGCCAGCCGCCGCGCTTTTTGAACATGCTCAGCACCGGCGATGACATGTACGGCGCATCGAGCGCTTCCATACCACCGAGTTTCTGGACATCCTCGGTGAACTCTTCTTCGGCGACATCGGCGACATCGTCTGCGGTCACGATGCCCACCAGCAGCCCCAGCGAATCAACAACCGGTAGTGCGGTGCGGTCGTAGCGGTTCATGATCCGCACGGCTTCTTCGCGGTCGTCGCTGGCAAACAGGGCGATGAACTCATTGTCCATCAGATCGGCGATCGGGGTGCCCGGCTCGGCGAGCAGGACATCACGGATGCGGATGTCGTCGATGAGCGTGCGATCCTCATCTACCACGAAGACCCATTCGATGGTCTCGGCCTGCTTGCCGTACTTGCGGACCTGCTCAAGGGTCCGCTCGACCGTCCAGTCCTTGCGGACACGGACATAATGGGGGGTGATCAGGCGGCCGACCGACTCGGTCGGGTAGCCGAGGATCGCGCGGGTGACCATGCGGTTGGTGGGCGAGAACCGCTGAATAAGCTGGGTTGCCACCTCGACGGGCATCTCATCGAGCAACGCGGCACGGTCGTCGGGGTCCATCGACTCGATGAGCCGCGAGGAGCGTTCCGTGCCCAGCTCTTCGAGCAGCGATTCCTGGACCGGCTGCTCAAGCTCGGCAAAGACCGTCGCCGAGATCTCGCGCGGAAGCATCCGGAACGCGACTACCCCCGATTCTGGGGAGAGCGTCTCGATCATGTCCGCGATGTCCGCGGCTTCCATCGCGCTCAGCGTATCACGCAGCTCGCGGAACGCCTGCGCATCAATCAGGCGCTGCAGTTCCGGCTCAAGGAGATGGGTAAAAGTGGTGGGCACACCGAATCGTAGACACATCGCCGCAGCACAAGAAATCCTTACGCGTACCTCAAGGTCCGCTATAGGGCCACCGCTTCATTTCTGATCGTCACAGACCGCGGGTGATTCGCCCCATTGGTGCGTTGCGACTCGATAAGTGAATCTTTCTATCCGATCAGTCTCCAAGGCGCGTGGCGTCTTATGGGAGATGATGGAATGATTATTCATACCCGTTCTGCATTTACGGTGATCGAGGTGGTTGTTGTCATCACCATCATCGCGGTGCTCGCGGCGATGTTTGTGCCCCGCTTGGCGAGCGCGGAATCTGATACCCGCATCTTGGCCACTGCCGATGACCTGCAGAAGATGGCCAAGGTCTTCGACTATTTCAAGTCCAGCAACGGCTACTGGCCCCCCGACACCGAGGCGGGCGTGATGCCCGCCGAGATGCGCAGCGCGTTCAAATCCGGCAATCCATTCATGCGGTCCACACCCATCGGTGGTGTGTACAACTACGAGAACCTCAAAGACAGCACCACGATCTTCATCGCCATACACGCGACCGATTCGGTCCCGCTCCCCGACGTGATCGACGCGCAGCTGCTCGATGAACACATCGACGACGGCAGCCTGGCCACCGGGAACTTCCGCAAAACAAAGACCGGGTACGCCTTCGCCTTCAATCGAAAGTAAGCGGCGCCCTGTTTTTCACCTCGGGACTGCTCACGCTCACATCACGAGTGAATCAAAACCCGCCAGACCGACTGGTTCTTTGGAATGGAACGGCTCGCCCGCCTCTGACCCGATGCGCGAGCCCATGTACTTCCCGCTCGCTTCGATCCATTCGAGTGCCTTGCGGTTCTTCTCGGGCTGGACGAACTGTGTATCATACGCGCGGATCGAGCGCATCTTCTGCTCGAGCGCCCCGCTGATGTCGAACACGAAGCTCGGGTCGGGCATCCAGCGCAGGTGCGTCGCGTAGTAGTAGAACATCCATTTGGGATAGAGCGTCGGGCCGAGTTCTTTCTGTTCACCTGTCCATGCATCCACCGGTGCCGGCATCTCGATCTTGCTCAGCTTGGCATCGAATCGCGCATCCTCGACGCATCGGGTGACGGCCCGGTGGTCGGGGTGGGCGTCCTGTGGGTAGGTGGTGAAGATGATCTGGGCCTGCCACGCGCGGATGACGCCGGCGATGGCGTGGCGGTTGGCGATGGTGTGCTCGACGAAGCGGTTGGGCAGGTCCAGCAGCCAGCGCTCCACGCGACCCGTGGCGCCTTCCTTGAGTATCTCCATCGCGGCGGCCGCTTCCTTCTTTCGGGTCTCGGGCGTTCCCAGCGGGGTGGGCTCGCCGTTGGTGACATCGAGCAGCAGGATGTCGTGCCCCTGCTGGGCGAGCTTGATGATGGTGCCGCCCATCCCGAGTTCTTGATCATCGGGGTGGGGGCCAACGACGAGAATGCGTGCCATGCGTGCGTGCCTTTTTCTGTCGGATATCAGTCGAACTTGTTCTGCACGACGACCAGGCCGTAGAGCATCGGATCGTTGTTCTCGCCGGGGATCTCGATCTGAGCGAGCACGACCGGTGCCGGTTCGCGCTGGGCAAAGAACCCGCCGGCCTTGTAGGTATCGCCGAACTCATCCACAAACCCGGCGAGATCGATCTCGACCGTCTCGCCCGCGTCAATCGCGGCGATCGGGGCCGAGTAGCGCTTGTTGAGCCACATCGTGCCCGCGGGGAAGTCGGTGGTGGTGGTGTTGGTGAAGCGAAGCGTCGTGACATCGCGGAAGACCTGGATGTCGAGCACCTCGGCCACCTGGGCGTCTTGGGGGTATGCCGGGCCGGGCTCGGCGGTGAGCTGCTCGTTGAAGAGCTGGCAGCCGAGGCCCGCGGGCAGCAGGGCGGCCAAAAGGGTCAGATTCAGGGCAAGCCCCACGCGTCGGTTGCTGGTGTTGTGTGTCTTCACCCTCCTATCGTCCCATGCATGGGCTGTCAAAGCAACTCATCGAGCCAGAATGCGACCGCCCCGGCGTTCGCGATCGCCCCCGGGGCCCAGGAACTGGACCCCAGCGCCATCGCCTCGCACTTGGTAGAGTGGTTCGGGCCCGGGGGCATGGACCCGCGCGTCAAGGCCCTGATCCCGGGCTTCGATGCCCCGTTTTTTCAGGCCGGGCTGGCGGGCTACAGCGATTCGGCCATGCGGATCATCGCCCGGCGCCACGGCTGCCCGATCTGCGTCACCGAGGCCCTGCTGGACCGGACGCTTTTGGACGGCGGCAAGGGCTTTGCCAAGGCTGATCTGGGCGAAATCCACGACAATGTGCCCGGTGGCGACGAGGACCACCCGCTGATCGGGCAGATCATGGGCAGTGACCCCAGCGAGATGGCCGCCGCCGCGATCAAGATGATCGAGCAGGGGCAGCGCCTGAGCAACAAGGCGTATCGCAAGCTCGCCGAGGCCGATGCTTCAGAGCTGCACACCGATGAGGCTTCGATCACCGATTCATTCGCAGCGATCGATGTCAACCTCGCGTGCCCCGTCAAGAAGATATCCAAGAAATCCCGCGGCGGGCACTGGCTGCGCGAGCCGGAGGGGGCGATCGAGATCCTGCAGGCCGTGCGCGATGCGGTGCCAGCGTCGATCCCGGTGACGGTGAAGATGCGCCGCTCGTACGACGACACGGAGGAGATGAAGCGGAACTTCCTGTTTCTGTTCGATGCGGCCTACGACCTGGGCTGCGCGTGGGTGGTGGTGCACGGGCGGACGGTGGAGCAGAAGTATGTGGGTCCGTCGCGGTGGGACCCGATCAAGGAGCTGGTCGATCGCAACCCCGAGCGGATCGTGATGGGCTCGGGCGATGTGTGGGATGTGAACCAGATCTTCCGCATGATCGCCTACACCGGGGTGTCGGGCGTTTCGGTGGCGCGTGGGTGCATCGGCAACCCGTGGATCTTCCGTCAGGCGCGGGATTTGTTGGAGGGGCGCGAGCCGCGTGAGCCGACGATTGGTGAGCAGCGGGCGGTGCTCGAGCAGCACTTCGAGCTGGCGCTGGCGGTGAACAAGAGCTTCCGCGACCCGGAGTTGCACACGGCCAAGAACATGCGTAAGTTCGGCATCAAGTTCGCGGCCCATCATCCGCAGGCGCAGGAGGTGAAGAAGAGCTTCATCTATGTGAAGTCGCTGGATGACTGGCGGGTGGCGCTGGATGCGTGGTACCAGCAGTAGGATTTAGAGTGTCATTTCCTGATAGCTTCATACCAATTCCGTCTATTCGATGCCCGATCTGCGGCTACGACATCCGCGACCTCTCCACCTGCCCCGAGTGCGGCGAGGTGCTCAAGGCCAACGGAACAATGAAGGCATGAGCACTCAATACGCCCCCTCAAATGTCCCGCCGCCACCCGAATCACGGACTCCTAGAGCCATTCGCCCCCCGTGGCCGATGAACTGGGCATGAGCACACACCCGGCCGATACACTCCCCCGCGCGTTCATCGTCGGTTGCCAGAAATCCGGCACCTCGTGGATGCAATCGCTGCTCAACGCCCATCCGTCGGTCTGCTGCCGCGGGGAGGCGTGCTTTGGCAACTTTCTGATCCCGCTCATGCACGAGACGCTCCAGCAGTACAACACCATGCAGCGGGCCGGGGAGATCAACACCTTTGGCAACGATGAGGGCATCGAGGTGATCGGCCACGCCATCCGGGTGCTTCAGCGGCGCTGGGTGGATGCCAGCGATCGGCCAGTGCAGCTCATCGCCGAGAAAACCCCCGAGCACGCCCTGGCGCTGGAGCTGCTGTCGGCCATGTTCCCCCAGATGCGGGTGATCCACATCATCCGCGACGGCCGCGACGGGGTGGTCTCGGGCTGGCACCACAATATCCGCGAGAACCAAGCCGCGTTCCGGGCTCGCTTCCCGACCATGGCCGATTACACGCGATACTTTGTGGAGCAGCACTGGCGCTCGTACATTACCCGTGCCCGCCAGTGGGGGGCCGCCAATCCGCAGCAGTTCCACGAGCTGCGCTACGAGCACGCCTTGGAGCAGCCCGCCGAGCACGCATCTGCGATTTTCCGATTCCTCGGCGTCAATGACGATGCTTCGATCGTGGACCAAGCGGTCGCGGCGGCCTCGTTCAAGTCCATGTCCGGCGGGCGCGACCACGGGCAGGTGGACAACGGCTCGCACATGCGCCGCGGCCAAGCCGGCGGATGGCGCGAGGAACTCGATGATGACAGCATCCGGGTGTTCGAGGAACTTGGTGGCGATCTGCTGGCGGAGCTTGGTTATCCCTTGGGCGCGCCGGCGCGAGGTTCGTCATGTGTGTGATCGCCGGATGACTGCTCATTGGTCGGTTCTGGCCCGGTGGGGGTGAGGATCGGGCCTCGCCCGAGCATCGCCACCATCACGCCGGCGAAGATCAGCACCATCGCCAGCCCCTCGTTCCAGCGCGGCTTCTCCTTAAGAATCAGCAGGCTGAACACGATGAACACCACCATCGTGATCGCCTCCTGCAGGATCTTGAGCTGCGCCGCCGTGAACGGCCCGCCCTGGCTGATATGCCCGATGCGGTTGGCCGGGACTTGCAAGATGTACTCGGGCAACGCGATCAGCCACGAGATCCCGATGGCGGCGAGGATCGTCCAGCCGCTCTTTTTGAGGTGCCCGTACCAGGCCCATGTCATGAAGCAGTTGGACCCGATGAGCAGCAGGATGGTGATGAGGGCTTTATTCATGGGCGCAGTGTAGGCATCGCGTGATTTCACACGAAGGTCACCAAACCGGTGTCACCGCCAGCGGGCCTCGGCGGTAGGATCAGCGATGCACAAGCCCACGACGATCCCGTTCCAACTCGCCGCGCTGCTCACTTTGTTCCTGCTGGGCGGGTGTTTCCGTTATCAACCGATGAGCGGCAGCCCGCACCCCGCCGAGCCGCTGGGCGAGGGGGCGTGGGTGACCATGGACACCCAGCCGCTCAGACCGCTGCTGGAGATGCCGGCGGCCATCGATCGGTATGTGTTTGATGTTGATCGGTTGCCGACGATCTGGAAGAAAACAGACGAAGATATCGAGGCGATGCGCCGGATTCATACGCATGAGCTGGTGCTGTCGCGTCTGGATGAGCACGGGTTGATCCGAATCTGGCGCCGGCAGCAGGGCAAGGCGATCAATACGCTGCCGACGGCGACGGACAAGAAGCCGGGGAGTTTCGATCGCAACGGGCGTTACCTGACGGCGGCACTGGCGAGTTGGTACGAGCGGGAACGGGAGATCGAGGCCGAGTATGGCGGGGGGCGCGGGATGCGGTTTCCGTCGCGGAGTATCTATGGGCTGCTAGAATCGGACTTTGCGGCCAACTGGAAGCTCGATGAGGGGCTGCAGTTGGCGGTGCCGGAGGTGGTGGAGGACGATCCCGCGGGGTTGATCATTCATATCACAGGGATGTTTGAGACCAAGTACGAGCAGTCGATGACCAACCGGCTGCGGGCGCACGGGTATGCGGCCGCGTATCTCGAGTCGGATCCGTTCCTGCGTTCGCCGCGCGAGGAAGAGCGTGAGATCCGGTTTGCACTTCGGGAGAAACGCTCGTATGAGCTGATGGATGAAGCGCTGGGCGAATCGGGAGCGTCGCTCACGGACTTTGAGAAGAATGTCGCGCTCTCATCGAGTGCGATTAGAGAAATCTTCAAACGGGTGAACGAAGAGATCCCGCCCATCCGGGGCTTTGCGATCACGCCGGAGACAGATATTGAGGCGCACGGGCGTGCGATCGCGGCGCTAAGCGATGAGTTGATCGCGACTCATGCCTACGCGGGCGAGGCGATGGTGCGGGCGAGCGAGCAGCTGCACCCGGTGCTGATGGACAAGCCGATTATTGTGATCGGCTACAGCGCCGGAGCATTGAGCGCCCCGGCGGTGACAGCGCGGCTGGCGGCGGTGTATCCGGGTCGACCGATCCGGATGATTCTCGTGGGCGGCGGCGGAGATCTCATTTCGATCGCGGCGCAGAGTTCGCTGGGCGACATGTTCATGAACTTCGCGCCGGTTGATGGCCCGGAGCCTACGGACGAGCAGATCGCGGCACTGAGCCGTGCGTATCTGGCGCATTCGCGGCTGGACCCGCTCGTGCTGGCGAAATCACTCCGAGCGATTCCGACGCTGCATCTCTACGCAGCGAAGGACCGGGCGGTGCCGACGGCCGCCGCCGAGCGATTCAATGCGGCGCACGGGCATGTCGATCGGCTGGTGCACCCATGGAACCACGGGACGCTGTTCTATTTCCTGCAAGGTGAAGCGGGCAAGGTGCGATCCTGGCTGCGCGAGCACGGGGTCGAGTGATCAGAAGTGTGCGGGCGATTCGATCACGATCGTCACCGGCCCGTCGTTGACCAGCTCGACGCGCATGTCGGCGCCGAAGACGCCGCGTTGGACCGTGAGCCCCTCGCTGGCGATCAACTCGCACACCCGCTCGAATAGCGTCCGTGCCTCGGGCGGTTTCATCGCGCCGGTGAAATCGGGGCGTCGCCCCTTGTGGGCGTTGCCGGCGACGGTGAAGTTGGGCACCACCAGCGCCTGACCGTGCGGGTCGAGGTCGAGCGCCGCGAGATTCATCTTCTGGTTATCGTCCTCGAATACACGCAAGTGCGCAATCTTGCCCGCGATCCACTCGGCGTCCGCATCGGTGTCATCGGTGACAACCCCGAGCAGTACAACCAGACCCACACCAATCTGCGTGTGCAGCGAACGCTCGCCCTGCTCATCGACAAGATGCAGCTTGGCGTGCTCGACGCGCTGGATTACGGCGCGCATGCACAGCCCTTGCCGCAACCCGTTTTCTTTTCGGGATGGGTGAAGAAGAAGTTGTTGCCGTAGTTTGGTTTGTCGTCGGGGTCGGCCTGGTGGGTGGCGTAGTCGAAGTCGTCGATGGGGATCAGGCGGCCGCCGCTGAAGCACTGGCCGTTGTAGCCGTGGGCTTTGAAGATCGCCCACAGCTCGCCCACCGGGTCGTCGCCGTCGCCCGCGTGGCGTCGTTCGCACTCGACGAGCACCGTGGGCCTGAAGCGTTCGAGCACACCACTGCCCGCATCGAAGATATCGCGTTCGGCGCCTTCGGTGTCGCACTTGATCAGGTCCAGCCGCTGCAGCCCGTGCTGGCTGACGATGGATTCGAGCGTGAAGCATGGGACCTCGACGCGCCGGATCGTGACGCCCTCGGTGCCCTCAAGCTCGCGGATGCTCGCGCCGTGCGAGGGGCCGTCGCCGGGGATGTGCAGGGTAATGGTGCCCACGCTCGCGCCCACCGCCCCGTGCATGACCGTGATATCGCGCGCTGAGCTGTACAGCGATCGGAGATTGCCGGCCAGATCGGGCTGGGGTTCGATCGCGATCAGCCGCCCGCCCGGGCGAGCCCACTTGCTCATCCAATAGGTATACGCGCCCTTGTGGGCCCCGATATCGAGCACGGTGCAGCCGGGCGTGAGCGCATGTCGGATCGCTTGCAGCTCGGCCGGGTCGTGGCGGGTGCGATATCGGTGGGCACGCTGGATCAGGCGGAGCTTCTGGAACATCCCCAAGTGTAGTCTGGCCCGGTGCCCCCCTTGCGTCTGGATGCATCTGCTTGGTATACTGGGCAACCGGAGGTGCACATGCCCGCTTGGATGCTGATTCTGATTCTCGTTGTGTTTCTCGTTGGAGTGATCGTCCTGTTCGTGGCGATGTTCACCGAGATGGGCACCAAGCGTTCGACAGGCACGATGAAGGGCGGGCACAAATCCAAGGATGCACGCTCGAACGGCCGCGCGAGCAAGAAAAAGAAACGGCGCTGAGCTTTTTTTGCGCCGATTTATGCCGAGCGTGCGGACGGCGCGTCGGGCGGTGAGCCCTCGTCCCGCTTCTGGTCTTTTTTGGCGGCCTTCTTGTCGTCCTTCTTCTTGGAGTCCGACTTCTTCTCGTCGTCCCCCTCATCGCTGCTGTAGCGGATCCGCCCGTGATAGATGCTCGCGACGGTCTTGGAGACCGATTCGCACATCAGCGACAGCTCGCGGAAGGTCAGATCACACTCGTCGAACTGCCCGTCCATGAGGCGTTTGTTGGCCAGCTGGCGCACCAGCGCGTCGATGCGCGCCGGGGTCGGGTCCGTGAGCGTTCGTGTCGCGCTCTCCACCGCATCGGCGAGCATCACGATCGCGACCTCTTTGGTCTGCGGCTTGGGCCCGGGGTAGCGGTAGTCCACCTCGTCGGGCAGCTGCTCGGCCTGATCCTGCATGATCTGCTCGGCGCTGCGTTCCTCGCCCGATTGCGCGGCCTGCTCGCGGGCCCGGCGATAAAAGTATTCAACCAGCGTCGTGCCGTGGTGGGCCTCGATGAAATGGCGCAGCGATTTGGGCAGCCCCTGCTCGCGTGCCATCTCGACGCCGTCCTTGACATGCCCCACGATCACCAGCAGTGACATCGCGGGCGTGAGCTTGTCGTGCTTGTTGGGCCCGCCGGACTGGTTCTCGATGAAGTACCCCGGCTTGTTCATCTTGCCGATGTCGTGGTACAAGCAGCCCACATAGGTCAGCAGCGCATCGGCCCCGATCGCCTCGGCCGCGCTCTCGGCGATCGAGGCGACATTGAGCGAGTGGTTGTAGGTGCCCGGCGCACGCTGCTGGAGTTCTTTGAGGATCGGCTGCTTGGGGTCGCGCAGCTCGATGAGCGTCATGCCCGTCGTGATGTCGAACGCACGCTCGATGAAGGGCAGGGTGAACAGCGAGATCCCGCCCACCAGCAGGCCCGCGATCGCGGCTTGTGCGCCCGCACCGACCACCGCG
Source organism: Phycisphaerales bacterium UBA1924 (assembly GCA_965283805.1). Taxonomy (GTDB): domain Bacteria; phylum Planctomycetota; class Phycisphaerae; order Phycisphaerales; family UBA1924; genus UBA1924. The sequence continues at coordinate 2,622,807 of CBDIPV010000001.1, forward strand.
GCCGTGTAGGTCGAGATCTTCACGCCCACCGCCGGCAGCCAGATCACCTGGTCGAGCAACGCCACCACACCCAGCACGATCGCGATGAAGATCGACATGCGGATCAGGGTCCGCCGCTCGCGCAGCTCGCCCAGCTGGGCGATCGCGCCCGCAACACCGATCAGCACGATGACCAGCAGACCCAGGTGCGCGCCCAGCGATGCCGTGACGATAAGTGTCGCGACCCCGGTGATGGCCAGCCCGGTGCGTTGGTCGTAGGCGATCGAGATCAGCACCGCCAGCAGCACCATCGGGGTGATGGTCGCCAGCCACATCAGGCGCGGCTCAGCCACCGCCGCGATGCACGCGATGACGATCATGCTCGAGACCAGCAGGGTCATCCAGCCCATCCGCGCCGGCTTGGAGATGATGCGCGGGCTGTAGCGAGCGATGTAACCGCCCAAGAGCGCCGCGAGCGCGGCGATCATGCCGTAGACTGAGAACGAACGCATCAGCCGGGTGGTCAACGAATCGTTGCTGGCGTAGTAGCGCCGGTTTTCCTCGCGTGCTAGCTCAAAGGCGGCCTGGTCGAGCACATCGCCGCGTGCGTACAGGCGCTGCCCGATTGTGATGGTCCGGCGCACGGGCAGCACCAGGGCCCCGGCGGCTTCCATCGCACTGCTCGTGGCGGTGTTGTCGTACACAAAGGTCGCGCGGGCCGGTTCTTTGGGGTTGTTCTGGTGTGTGATCCGCTCGTGCACCAACTGGGCAATCGCGTCCTCGAACCCCGCGATGCGCACGATGCGCGAGATCTCGCTCGAGAGCTGCTCCTTGTTGTCGATGTTGATCACATCTACTCGGCTGATGAGCTGTGTCGGGATCGACTCGGCGCTCTGGCCCGTGACCCGGTACTGGAGCTGGATCTGTGTGTTCTGGCCCTCTTGTGTCGCGACCTGCCACGCCTGGCGGGTGAGCAGCGGGCGACGGCGCATGATCTCGATCAGCTGCTCGACATGGCTACTCCACAACTGCGTCCGGGCCTCGTCGCGTCCGATCACGCGAATCGCGTCGAACAGCTCCTGAGTCAGCCCGAATCGCTCACGGATATCGCGTGACACCTCGTTGAATGTGCTCACCCCGCCCAGCGTCCGAGGCAAGTTGTTGAGATCGGCACGGATCTCTTCGATCGCGGGCAGGTCGGCGCTGAACACCCGGGGCACATTCATCTGCGCCGCGACCCGTTGGGTCTGGGTGAGCTGCTGCTCCTCGGTGATGAACTCGATGCGTGAGATGCGCGTCTCGCGCATGATCTGGCCGACATCGACTCGCACGCGACCCATCGTCAGCAGCATCGTGGTGCCGACCACCAGCACGAACAGCACAAACGCCAGCCCGCCCCAGAACAGCTTGGGATCGGCGATCCAGTCGGCGGCTCGCTGGCGCAGGGGACGCTCGCGGATCGTCACAACCGTGCGGCGCGCACCTTTACTGCTGCTGCGTGTCGTGCCCTTGTTGCCCGATTTGTTCGCGGGCTTCGTGCTCGGTTTGTTTCCGTCTTTACCCATACTCGGTGGCTTTGTACGCCGCAAGATCATATCAACGATCGACACGACCAGAAGCATTCGGCAACAGGGATTCAATCGACCCGTTTGCACGGCTTCTGAGCCAAGACCCCGGGTTCGGTGTGCCGCTTTCCCACCTTGTACACAACAAAGGGTGGTCCGACGCGGTTATTCGCCGCGATCGAGGGTGTCGCTCAGCACACACCGGGGCATCTCGATGCTTATCGTGGTCCCACTCTGATAGACACTTTCGAGCGAAACACCCCCCCCCAGTCGTCTGGCGGCGTGCTTGACGATCGCCAGGCCCAGCCCGGTGCCCCGCTTGGCCGCGCTGCCGCTGCGTGCCTCGTCTACCTGATAGAACCGCTCAAAGACACGCTGCTGATGCTCAAGCGGAATCCCCACGCCCCGATCAACGACCGACAGCAGCAGCCCATCATCGCCCTCATCGAGCGCCGCCGGGGTCGGGATCAGCCGGTCGACCGGCACCTGCGCCCGCTGGGCCACCACACGGATCGGTGTCCCCTCGTGGGCAAACTTGATCGCGTTGCCCACGAGGTTGCGCAGCATGAGCTTGATTAGCGCCGGGTCGGTCCGAGTGAGGTTGATCGAATCTTCGATCTCAGCGACCAGCCGCAGCTTGCGTCGCTCGGCCTGGGGCGCGAACTCGGCAAACACGCCCTCTATTTGTGCCGCGAGCTCGACGGTCTCGATCTGCACCGGCAGGTCCTCGGCTTCGAGCTTGGAGAGATCGAGCAGGTCGCGTGCCAGCAGCTCCAGCCGGCCCGCGTTGCTTGAAATCATCTCGATCAGCCGCCCCGACATGCGCTCATCGTTGCGGGCCGGGCCCATGAGCGTCTCGGCCGCACCCTTGATCGAGGCGATGGGGGTCCGCAGCTCGTGGCTCGCGTTGGCCGCGAAGTCCGCCTTGAGCGTGACGGCCCGGGAAAGCTCGGTGATGTCGCGAAAGGTCAGCACCGCCCCGCCCGAGAACGGCACCGGGTCCGCGGAGACATCGAAGTCACGCATCTCCCCCAAGATCGGGATCGACGCCCGCGCGTGCCCGGCCTCACCCCCCCGCGCCAGCGTTTCAAGCTCGTGCAGCACATGCTGCGTGAACAGCTCATCGAAGCGCCGTCCGATCAGGCGGCTATGGATGCTCAGCACCTCGCTCGCGGGCACATTGATCTGCTGCAACACCCCGTCCGCATCGGTCGCCAAAATCGGGATATCCGCCGCATCGATCAGCCCGCGCAGCAGCATCGTCCGCGATTGTTCGCGCGATACGGCCTCGCCGGCCTCAATCAGCCGCTGCTCAACCCCGCGCCGGGAGTTCTGTTCGCGCTGGGCCAAGATGGGGATGGCCAGGGCCCCCAGCGCCGCGGGGATCAAAAAAGCCGGCTCAAACGCCGCGAGCACGATCGCGCCCAGAGTGATCGAAAAGACGATCCACCAGTGTCCGACTTGCTGGGGTGGGGTGTGCTGCTGCGCCATCAGGGCATCATACTTCATGTGCCCATCGCGCACGCGCTCAATCGCGATCGGATGCATCAGGTGCACCGGGCGCATCGGCGCGATAGCCCACGCCCCGCACGGTGGAGATCATCGACGAATACGGCGCGATTTTTTTCCGCAGCGCCGTGACATGCACATCAATCGTGCGCTCGGTCACCATCACGCCCGGCCCGATCGCGCTGGAGATCAGCCCCGGGCGGGTCATCACCTTGCCCTGGTGGGCGAATAGGGTCGAGAGCAGGCGGAACTCGGTGATGGTCAGGGCGACGGGCTTGCCTTCGACAGAGACCTGGTGCTCATCGAGATCGATGCTGACGGGGCCCAGACTGAGCACTGAAGCCCGCCCGCCCGCGCCGCTGCCACCGGTCCGGCGCGCCATCGCGTTGATCCGGGCGAGCAGCACCTGCATCGAAAACGGCTTGGTAATGTAGTCGTCCGCCCCCGCCCCAAGGCCCTCAAGCTCGTTGGATTCTTCCGATTTGGCCGTGAGCATGATGATGGGGATGCCCGCGGTCTCGGTCTGCGAGCGGAGCCGGCGGGCGACCTCGATGCCGTTGAGTTCGGGCATCATCACATCGAGCACGATCAGGTCTGGCTGGCGTGATTTGGCCATCGCCAAGGCCTCGCTCCCGTTGCTCGCGCTGTGAACGCTGTGCCCCTGCTGCTCAAGGTTGTACGAGATAAGCTCGACAAGATCGGGCTCGTCATCAACCACCAAGATCGTGAGCGGGGTCGTCGCAACAGTCGCAGGACTGGGGGGCATGGCTGTACCTCTGCATCGAGTGTGAGCAACCTTGACCGCACGGGTCGAGCGGTCCTGTAGTATCGTATTCCCAGATGCCGTGCTTCAAGTGCAGTGCTGTGAACTGTTTACAGAATCTGAACAATGCAAAGCCACCAAGAATGCAGACTTTTCGAGCCCGGGCGGGCGAACATCCGAAGATGTCCCAAGAGGTTACGATCATTTCAGCCGTGCGCCCCGGTTCGGCATGCCCACCGAGTGTCGCTACAATCAGTCCCCGGTGCGCACCGTTGCCCGAGTTGAGCCGCGAACCAAAGCGCTTCTTTGAGCGCCGCAAGCAGGATCCAGCCCCAATGACTACGCGTTGTGTTGCCGCCGCTGCCGCCCTCTCGATCGTGCTGTTGAGCAGTGGTGCCAGCGCAAATGATCACGCTGAGCACGCAGATCGCTCCGATCTCTCGCGTGAGACGGCCTCCATGCTCAGGGCCCAGCCCGCATCACGCACCGAGCCCGCCTGGCTCGTGGAACGCGCGGATAACACAACCATGCGCCTGAGCGTGCTCTCTCAGACACGCTACACCGCCAGCACACGCAAGGGCGGCTTCGTCCCCAACGGCGACGGCGCCACCTACGGGTTCTCCCAGCCCCGCACCCGCGTCATGCTCGACGGCTCGATCGTCTCCTCGCAGCTGAGCTACCGAATGAGCTTCGACTTCGGCGATGCCGAACTCTCACGAGGACGCGGCAACAGCCCAAGAATCCCCGGAGGAACCGGGGCCCCACGCCTGCTTGATGCATACGCCCAGTACAACTTCAGCGGCAAACGCGAGGGGTACTACTTCAAAATCGGCCAGTTCGGATCCATCGTCATGAGCGAGCAGGCCATCGATTCGAGCATGCAGCTGGGCATCGACCGATCGCTGGCGTCCGAGATCTTCGGCCCCGGTTACACCCAGGGCATCGCGCTGGGACGCGTCACAACAAACCACGCATGGGAAGTCTCACTCAACGACGGCGGCAACTTCGTGCTCGGGCGAGAGACCGACAACACCGCCTTCAACGACCAAGACGAGGCGGACCTGGGCGTCTCCGCGCGATACGACTGGAAAATCAAGGGAAGCTGGGATCAGTTCAGCGACTACACCAGCTTCAGGGGCTCAAATGAGGCCGCAAAGTTCGGCGCTGGGTTCTTGTACCAGTTCACGGGTCAGTCCAATACCGCGTTGATCGCGCTGCCGATCTTCCCCGCTGAGATCGATTCGGGACAGTATGTCACTTGGACCGTTGACTATCAGTACGAAAACGACGGCTGGAACTTCGCGGCCGCCTACACCGGCATGTGGGTCGATTTCGAGTTCGAGCAAGGGTCGGCGCTCACCACCCTTGGCTCGCTGCACAACGCCGTGGTGCTCCAGGGCGGCTGGTTCATCACCGATGACACCGAGTGGTACGGGCGTTTCGAGACATTCTGGATCGATAAAGACTACCGCAACGCGTTTGGTGTGTCCAACGGCTACATCCATCGCATCCTGACCCTCGGCGTGACCAAGTACCTCATCCCCGAGAGCCATGCGGTGAAGCTGTCGGCCGATTTCAGCTACGCCTTCGACTCGCTGGTCCTGCTCAGTGTGGGCGCCAGTTCGATCGGGCTGCCCGATGCCAGCGCCACCGGCTTTCTCGGGTTGACCGACGAAGAGGCCGTGTTCCGGGTCCAACTGCAGCTGGTTTTCTGAACCAATCCTCGATCACAATCCCTCATTCCGCGCTCTGGCGCAGGGTTTTTGCAATGGGGGCGAACAATTTTCATCTAAACAGGATATCTTGGTCGTTTATGTGTACTAATATGGTGCTGGATTCCGATCAACAGTTGGTACCCGCAAACAACGCAGCGTGCACCAACATCGCATACACTGTCAACCCATATATAGATAGATGGAAGCAAAGGAGACTCCGATGACCAACAGCAAGAGCATCACATGTGCCGCCCTGATGATTTCAGCCGTCAGCGGCTTGGCGATGGGCCAGAGCGGGCTCGATCTCGATCGGGCATACGCCTCGCAGCTTCGCAGCGACGCCGAGGCTCGTTCGAGCCTGCTGGGCAACACCAACAGCGCCAATCTCAATATTGAGGTCATGACCCAGTTCCGCTACATGTTCAACTCGCGTGACGAGCTGACCGCCGGCGCGCTGGGCGACAACGACACCACCGTGGGCTTCGACACCCCCCGTTCTCAGGTGCGGGTCAGCGGCAGCGTGACCGAGGACATCTCGGCACTGGTTGTCTTTGACTTCGGTGCCGCCGAGAACGGGACGGCCCAGGGCAGCGCGAACCTGCTGGTCGCGCAGGCCGCCTGGTCGCTCAACGATAACTGGGCCGTGCTGATGGGCCAGTGGCACAACCCGGTGATGGGCTCAGAGAACTTCGCCCCCGAGCACACCCTGGCCGTCGATAAATCGTTCACCAACGAGTTCTTCAATGTGGGCTACACCCAAGGCGTCGCGCTGGCCTATGCGGGCGACACCTTCAAGTTCGTCGGCGCGTTCTCGGACGGTGCCGAGTATGTCACCAACTACGGCTCGGTCTCCAACTCGGCCTTCAACGCCCCCGGCGAGAACGATTTCGGCATCACCGGCCGTTTCGATTGGCTCATCGAGGGCACCTGGGATCAGTTCGCCGATGCAACCAGCTGGCGCGGCTCCAACTACGGGCTCAAGCTCGGCGCGGGCGCACACTGGCAGACCCAGGGCGACACCAACCCGTCTGACAACTCGGGCGGCGCCATCCCCGGCTACGACGACACCACCGTCACCTTCTGGACCATCGATGCCCAGGTCGAGGGCGACGGCTGGAATGTCTTCGCACAGTATGTCGGCCATGATGTCGACATCAGCGCGACCACCGATGTCAACTACACCAACCACGGCTTCATCGTTCAGGGCGGCTACTTCGTCAGCGATCAGGTCGAGCTCTTCGGGCGGTATGACATCATCATGCTCGACGATGTGCTTGTCGCCGCGGGCACCGACGACAACTACTCAAGCGTCACCGCGGGCATGAACTACTACTTCGTTCCCGAGAGCCACGCGGCCAAGTTCACCCTCGATGCCGTCTTCGCCCTCGATGAGAGCACGAACATCGACGCGATCTACGGCGGCGTTGGCAGCAACGACCCCAGCGCGACGGGCCTGCTGGGCTTGTCGGACTCCGAGTTCCTGCTCCGCGCTCAAGTGACCCTGGTCTTCTGACCCCCCTGTTTGGGTTGTTTTTCAGAGTCTAGCCCGCTTGACCGAAGGTCTTTTCCCCAGAGCCAGCCGAAACGGCTGGCTTTTTTTGCGCGATTGAAGGGGCCTAGCGGCCCTGAAAAGCGGGTTATTTTGCGTGAATCGGGGTTTATGGGTAAATTTGTCAAAAAGTGAGTGACAACTATAGTCGTGAAGCGACAACGAAGCCGATAAGGCTAGTATGTACCATATGTACCCGAGCACATGGGAGCCCGGGACAATCAACCTCTCTTGATCAAGGGAAAAGAACATGAACACCAAGATTGCACTCGCCGCCGTACTGGCAGCATCGGCCGGCCTGGCACAGGCCGAATCGGACCTCTCGCTCGCTCGTTCGTACGAGCTCAACAACGCCTCCTCGGAGTACTCGTCACTGCTGAGCAACAGCAATGCCGCGAACATCAAGGTCAGCGCACAGATCCAGGCCCGTTACCAGGTCAACATCCGTGACGACGCCAGCACCACCCTGGCCAACCCCGATGACGACCTGACCGTCGGCTTCTCGGTTCGTCGCGCAAAGATCGCCGTCTCGGGCGATGTCACCGACAACATCACCGGTAACCTCTCGATGGCCTTCAACCGCGGCACTGGCGCAGCGGCTCTCGAAGACGCATACGCCGACTGGACCATCAACGACGACCTCACCCTGCGTATGGGTCAGTTCAAGACCCAGCTCATCCGTGAAGAGAATGTCTCGTCCAAGCGTCAGCTCGCAAGCGACCGTTCGGTCGTCAACGAGACCCTGAACATGGACCGCAGCCAGGGTATCGAAGCTCACTTCGGTGGCGACTCGTGGCGTGGTGCTGTCGGCTTCACCGACGGCGGCAATAGCGACAACACCGCGTTCAGCTCATCGGCTGAGGGTGACTACGCGTTCAACGCTCGTTTCGAGTTCCTCCTCGGTGGCGACGCACAGTGGGATCAGTTCAAGCAGTTCACCTCATGGCGCGGCAGCACTGCCGGCGGCATGATGGGTGCAGCAGTTGGCTACCAGTCGATGGGTGACACCAACCCCTCGAACCCCGCAGGCAGCAGCGAAGCCACCACACTGACCGTCGACTACTCGTGGGTTGCTGACGGCTGGAACGCCTATGTCGCCGGTATCTGGGTAAACGGATCGCCCGCAGCCGGTGCTGACACCGATGTCTACGGCATCGTTGCTCAGGGCGGCTTCTTCGTCACCGATCAGGACGAACTCTTCGCTCGCTGGGACATGTACATGCCCGACGACGCAGCAGCACCTGCTGACGAAGACTTCCACACCCTCACCGTTGGTTGGAACCACTACCTCGTCCCCGAGAGCCACGCAGCCAAGTTCACCCTTGACATGCAGTACTTCTTCGAGGCAACCACCCTGAGCACCGGCGTCGCCACCAGCGACGGCCACAACCTGCTCGCTGATTCGGAAGACGGCCAGGTCGCTCTTACCGCTCAGATGCAGTTCCTCTTCTGATTGATCGGGTCGTCTGACCCGCATCCTCAGCAGTTGAACACGCAGTGATTCAACATCAAAGACGACCCCGGTATCCCGGGGTCGTCTTGTTTATGCGCCGACCAGATTCACCCAAGATTCGCCCAAATATGCGGGGGGATCACGACGGAGTCATGACAAACATGGCAAGGTGGCCGTGAAGTTCACCGCGAACTTGCCCCTCCCCGCGCCCTCGCGGGGAGGTGACGCGCAGCGACAGACGGGTCTTGTGAAGCTTTCAAGTGTGCCGGGCTTTACAACACACGCATCGCGTCTCCCGGGCCGCTTGATATCACATCCGATCGACGGTGGGCATGCCCAGCGTGTGCAGGGTGTCTTCGAGCACGCGGGCGGTCAGGGCGCACAGGCGGAGGCGTGAGCGTCGCAGCGCGTCATCGTCGTTCTTGAGCACCGGGCACTGGTCGAAGAACGCGCTGAATCCCGACGCCAGCTCGTAGGCGTAGGCGCACAGGCGGTTGGGCTCGTGGTTGAGCCCCGCCCCCTCAACGACGGACGGGTAACGCAGCAGCTTGAGGGCCAGCGCCTTCTCGGCGGGCTCGCGCAGGTCCAGGGGTGCGTCTGTGATTGTGTCCGTGTCGATCCCGGCCTGCTGGGCCTTGCGGAAGATGCTTTTGATCCGCACGAGCGCGTAGAGCAGATACGGGCCGGTGTCGCCCTCGAAGGCGAGCATGCGATCGAAGCTGAAGACATAGTCCTTTACCCGCTCGATCGCCAGGTCGGTGTATTTGACGGCCGCCATCGCGATCGCCTCGCTGATCTGGGCGCGTTCGTCGGGGCTCAGGTCGTTTTCGCGCGCATCGAGCGCAGCACGGGCACGGGTGACCGCCTCGTCGAGCAGGTCAGACAAGTTGAGGTTCTCGCCCGAGCGTGACTTGAGCGGCTTGCCGTCCTCGCCCATGACGCTGCCGAACATCGCGTGCACAAGGGTTGCTTCGTGCCCATCGCCGGTTGTGGTATAACCCGCTTTGTGCGCCGCGGCGAAGACCTGCTTGAAGTGCAGACTCTGGCGTGAGTCCACGCAGTACACAACGATGTCGCCGCCGAGCTGGCCCACGCGTCGTTTGATCGCGGCCATGTCGGTGGTGGCGTAGAGGTAGCCGCCGTCGCGCTTGCGGATGATGGTTGGTTCCTTGATGCCCTCGCACTTGACGACCAGGGCGCCGTCGTCTTCCTCGGCGATGTTGCGATCGATCAGGTCTTGGACGACGCTGGCCAGCTCGTCGCGGTAGGTCGATTCGCCCGCGCTATGCTCGTCGGTCACATTGGCCCGCAGGCGGGCGCAGGTGTGGAGGCAGGCGCTCATGGTGATGTCGTAGATCCGCTGCCAGACACGCACGGATTCGCTGTCGCCCGATTGCAGCGCGACCAGGCGGGCCTTGGCGCGTTCCATCGCCGTGTTGGCGTCGGCGATCCGCTCGGCAAGCTCAAGCTCGGCCTTTGGGTGCCCGCCGACTTTCTCGATGAGCTTAAGTGCCTTGGTCTCGGCCTTGCACTCGGCCTGCGCGTGCTTGTACAGCGTGTTGAGCTGCGCCAGGGTGACGGTTTGCAGGTCGAGCCCGTTGGCTTCGTGCGTGATGAGTTTCTGCACCACCATCGCGATGGGCAGGCCCCAGTCGCCGACATGCGATTGTCGGATGACTTTGTAGCCGAGTCGCTCGTAGAGGCGGGCGATGGCATCGCCGATGACGGTGGAGCGCAGGTGCCCCACATGCATCTGCTTGGCGAGGTTGACGCCGCAGAGGTCGACGACGACGGTGGGGGGGCTGGCCGGCGGGGTGATGCCCAGCTCGGGCGTGTCGAGCGCGCCCAGCGCGTCGCTGATGGCGCTGGGCAGCAGGGTGATGTTGATGAACCCCGGCCCGGCGATGCTTGATTCGTCGACCGGCTCGGCGATGCCGGTGACATCGATCGCCTCGACGACCTTGCCCGCCAGTTCGCGCGGCTGCATCCCGAATCGCTTGGCCAGCGGCATGGCGCAGTTGGACTGGAAGTCGCCGAACTTGGGCTGGCGCGAGGGCGTGATGTGGGTCTGGATCTGCTCGCGCGGCAGGTCGGGCAGCACGCTGCTGATCGCGTCTTTGAAGCGTTCGTCAAGGATCGCCGCGGGATCGATGGCGCTGGTGTTTTCGGGGGATTTGGTGGTCATTGTGGTAGTGTAGGGCTTGCAGACGCGCATTGTGCCTCCCCCGCGGGGTGGGCAAGGCGCGAAGATCAGCCCAACCTTCCTTCATCGACCGGGTCTTCATCGAGCGGATGCGCGTTGAGTGCTTCGACCTCGGCCTCGCTGAGCAGGGCGCCTTCGGTTTTGGCGACCAGAGAGCACACCATCGCATCACCGGTGACATTGCAGCTCGTGCGGCACATGTCGAGAATCCGATCCACACCCAGGATCACCGCGATGCCCTGCAGGGGGATGCCCACGCTCTGGAGCACGATCACGAGCATGATCATGCCCACGCCGGGCACGCCGGCGGTCCCGATCGAGGCGAGTGTGGCGGTGAGCACGATGGTGAGTTGCTGTCCGAGAGTAAGGTCCATCGCGTAGAGCTGGGCGATGAAGACCGCCGCGACGCCCTGGTAGAGCGCCGTGCCGTCCATGTTGATCGTCGCGCCGATGGGCAATACGAAGGAGCTGACCTCTTCCTTGACACCCAGGCGCTGCTCGGCGCACTCCATGGTGACCGGAAGGGTGGCGCTGGAGCTGGCCGAGGAGAAGGCGAGCAGCTGTGCCGGTGCCATCGCGCGAAAGAAGCGACGGTAGCCGATGCCGCCGAGGATCTTGAACCCGATGGGATAGACCACGAACATCATGGTCGCCAAGCCTGCGACCACGACGATGGAGTAGACGGCGAGCGAGCCGAGGATGTCGAGCCCCAGCTCGGCGATCTGCTCGACGATGAGCGCGAACACGGCATACGGGGCGATCATCAGCACGATCTCAACGATCTTGATGACGACATCGGTCATGGCATCGAAGAAGGCGATGACGGGCTGGGCCTTCTCGCGCTTGATCATGGTCAGGGCGATGCCCACCAGCAGCGAGGCGCACACGACCTGGAGCATATTGCCCGCGGCGATGGCCTCGAAGGGGTTCTGGGGCACGATGCTCAGCACCGTATCCCAGACATCGGGCGCCTGGGCGGCCTGGACCTTGGCGTCGGCTTCGATCCCGAAACGCTCGATGAAGCTGTCGCGGGTTTCTTCGCTGACGAAGGAGCCGGGCTTGAAGACATTGGCGAAGACCAGTCCGATCGTGATCGCGACGGCGGTGGTGAAGATATAGATCGCGATGGTCTTGCCGCCGATGCGGCTGAGCTTGGAGAGATCATTGAGACTCGAAGCGCCGACGATCAGCGAGAAGACGACGATCGGCACCGCGATGAAACGCAACCCACGCAGGAAGAGCGCGCCGACGAAGCTGTTGGCATCGCCCACGAAGCGGGCGGCGCGGGCAGCGAGCCCGGCGTTCTCGTTCACGCCTTCCTGCGGCCCCCCGGCGATCCACGATGCCGGGTCGTCCACACCGATCGCCCCCCAGGTGCCCGCGCCCCAGGCGGTGTTGATGATCAGCCCGACGATGATGCCCAGCACGAGCCCGATGAGGATTTGCCAATGCAGCGCGATGCGACCTTTGCGACCCATTCGTGTTTGCCTTTCGGTTGCGGTGAGCCAGACAGGAACCGAGTCCGATATCTGCGTGGATCTACCTTAACGGACCTTGCGGACGCGTGCCAGCGGTGTCGGGGTGGGTTTGGGGGAAGGATTGAACGCGCAATGCGTGTTTATACCCGCCCCACATGTGGCGGCTGGGCATGCGAAATGGATCTTAGAGGCGGAGTCCGGCAAGGTGACCGGGCGGGCCACGCAGAATGAAATGAAGGGACACATCATGAAGACCACGACCAGCTGTATCGCGTTCGGGATCATTGCCGCCGCCGGAGCCCATGCCGGCGCGGGGATCCATACCGCTAACGATCCAAGCATCTTCTCGCCCTACGACAACGCGCAGGTTGATTTCATCTGGGTGAACTCCAACGCGGGGTACACCGGGGAGCTGCAGTGGGTGGATACCGCGTTTGAGGCGGCCCCATCGACGATGTGGACCAACAAGAACGCGACCAATGGGCAGGCCTTCCGTGCGACGCGTCTGTTCGGTGCCGGCGAACGGGTTGATTTCCGCTACGAGGTCGTGCAAGGCGGCATCGACGCGTTCGAAAGCTACGACCAGGCCGACTGGTATCAGTTCGAGGTCGACGCGAGCAACCGGTATGATGTGCTCGTCGGTGTCGAAGACATCCGCTACCCCCTCGGCGACAAGGACCACAACGACGCGGTGTTCCGGGTGGTCTTCAGCCAGGCTACGGTCCCCAGCCCGGGATCGATGGCGCTGATGGGTGCCGGCGGGCTCTTCATGATGCGTCGGCGTCGATGAATCAGACGGATTTTTCACGCTGTGCACGATAAACCGAACAGCCCCCAAGCAATCTGGGCGCACGATGGGTAGCATCCCCTCGTGCGCCTTTCTCGTTCATCAAGCCGAAACCGTTTTCGTGACTACCTCGAAAAACGCAAGCAACGCGGAGCGTCTCAGCAAGTTCACGAAATTGTGGACGAGCGGGCCGAGGCCAAGCGGGCCCGCCGCGCGAAGCGATCGTTCGTCGGGCTGTTGCGGTCATTCATCTCGCTGCTGATCGGGTTCCGCGGCGTCGTGGCGATGTCGCTGGTCACGCTGAGCATCTCGGTGCTGCTGGGGCTGCTGCTGCCCTACTCGTCCAAGATCGCGATCGATTACATCATCACCGATCAGCCGGGACCCTCCGGGCTGCCCAAGTTCCTCGGCGAGTTTAGCGCCGTGCGCGCTGATCGCATCCGCCTGATCTGGATGCTGGGCAGCGCGATGGTCGTGCTCGCGTTCGCCTCGGTCATCGTGGGTATGTGGGGGCGCTGGCAGTGCACCCGCATCACCAAGCGTGTGCAGGTTTCGCTGCGTCGGCGCGTGTTTGAGCATGCCTCGCGCCTCCCGCTGCATCGCATCCACCAGCTCAAATCCGGCGGCGTGTCGTCGATCCTCCGCGAGGACGCGGGCGGCGTGGGCGATCTCATCTTCTCGCTCATCTACAACCCCTGGCGCGCCATCACCCAGCTTGTGGGCACGCTGGCGGTGCTGCTGTTGATCGACTGGCGTCTGGTCGTGGGTGCGATCCTGGTCATCCCGGCCATCTGGTTCTCGCACAAGACCTGGATCGTGCGGATCCGCCCGTTGTATCGCGATATCCGAACTCGCCGCCAGGGCATCGACGCGATGAGCGCCGAGGCCTTCTCGGGCATGCGCGTGGTCCGTGCGTTCAATCGTCGCCACGCCGAGGCCGCCCGGTTCACCAGCGAGGGCCACCTGCTGGCGCGCCAAGAGCTGTACACCTGGTGGTGGGCACGCGGCGTCGAGATCGTCTGGATGATGCTCATCCCGCTCGCTTCGGTCGCCGTGCTCATCTATGGCGGCGGCGCGGTCATCGACGGCACACTCACCATCGGCGATCTCATGGCCTTCAGTGCCTACCTGCTGGCGCTGCTGGGCCCGCTGGAGTCGTTGGTGGCGAGCGCGACCAATGTGCAAACCAATCTGGCCGCGCTCGATCGCGTGCTGGACCTGCTCGCCGAGGAACGCGAGTTCGCGGGCACCACACCAACACGCTCGCTCGACGAGATTGATGTCAAGGGACGCATCACAATCGAAGCGCTCACCTATGCCTACCCGACGCGTGAGAAGAAGAATGACACGAGCGATACGGGCGAGGAGCACGCATCGGTTCAGGGCGAGCCTGTGCTCAGCAACATCAACCTCGAAATCGAGCCGGGCGAGACCATCGCGCTCGTCGGCGCTTCGGGCGCAGGCAAGACCACCCTGTGCAACCTCATCGCCCGTTTCGATGACCCAACCGAAGGCCGCATCGCGCTCGACGGGATCGATCTGCGTGACATCCCCATCGAGCAGTATCGCAACCTGCTGGGCATCGTGGAGCAGGATGTCTTCCTCTTCGATGGCAGCGTTCGCGACAACATCGGCTACGCCAAGCGCAACGCGACGATGGAGAACATCATCGCTGCCGCCAAGGCCGCCAACGCCCACGGGTTCATCACCGATCTCGAGCAGGGCTACGACACCCGCATCGGCGAGCGCGGCGTGCGACTCAGCGGCGGGCAGAAGCAGCGCCTGGCCATCGCCCGCGCCATCTTGGCCGACCCGCGCATCCTGATCCTCGACGAAGCCACCAGTGCGCTCGACACCGAGAGCGAACGCCTGATCCAACACTCGCTCGCGGGGCTCATGCGCCATCGCACCAGCTTCGTGATTGCCCACCGCCTGAGCACAATCAGGCACGCCAACCGCATCGTGGTGATCGAGGAGGGGCGTGTGCGCGAGGTGGGCACGCACGCAGAGTTGCTCGAGCACGGCGGGCGGTACGCGGAACTGCTGCGTATGCAGCTCGAGGGCGAGGACAGCCACGAGACCCAGGAACAGACGCAGCGATGAACGGCGTCGAATCCATCCTGGGTGACGCCGGGCCGATCGCGACGCTGCTGGGCGAGGGCTACGAGCCCCGCGAGCAGCAGATCGCGATGTCACGCGCGGTCGAGCAGACCTTTGCAAACAAATCGCACCTGCTCGTTGAGGCGGGCACGGGCGTCGGCAAGAGCTTCGCGTATTTAGTCCCCGCCATGATGCGGGCCATCCAGAACCGCGAGACCATCGTCGTCGCGACCAACACCATTGCGCTGCAGGAGCAGATCGTCAAGAAGGACATCCCGCTGCTCGATCGGGCGCTGGCGGACTTTGGCGAATGCAAGTCGGTGCTCGTCAAAGGGCGCGGCAACTACATGTCCATCCGGCGCCTCAAGCTCGCCAGCGAACGCAAGAGCAAGCTCTTCGCCGAGCCCGCCCAGCGCCGCACCCTCGACATGATCGAGGACTGGGCCTACACCACACCCGACGGCACGCTCGCCACGCTGCCCCAGCTCGAGCGATCTGGTGTATGGACCAATGTGATGAGCGACAGCGCCAACTGCATGGGGCGCAAGTGCCCAACCTACAGCCAATGCTTTTATCAGGCCGCCCGACGCGAGATGGACGGCGCGCAGCTGCTCGTGTGCAACCATGCGCTGTTCTTCAGCGATCTGGCGTTGCGGGTGCTGGGGACGGGCTTCCTGCCGCAGTACGACCATGTGATTCTTGATGAGGCGCACGGCGTGGAGGACGCGGCCGCCGATCACTTCGGGCTGCGCCTCACCGAGTGGCGGGTGTCGTTCCTGCTCAACCAGCTCTACAACCACAAGACGGGCAAGGGCTATCTGAGCGATCTGACGCTGCAGGCCGGCGACATCGAACCCATCGAGAAGGCCTACCGGCTCGTCGAGCACGCTCGCCAGTGCTGCGAGCGGTTCTTTGATGATCTGTACCGGCTCACCATGTCGGGCAAGCTCGTCAACGGCCGCATGCGCGAACCCAACATGATCGAGGACACGCTGAGCCAGGCGATGAACGAGCTTTCGGTGCGCCTCAAGCGGCTCAAGGAGATCGTGACCCGCGAGCCCGATCAGTTCGAGCTCAACGCCTACAGCATCCGGGCCGCCGAGATCGGCGACCAGACCCACGCGCTGCTCGAGCAAGCCCTGCCCAACTGTGTCTACTGGGTCGAGTCCACCCCCGGCACCGGGCGAGGCGGGCCCAAGGTCACCTTGTCGTGCTCCCCCATCGAGGTTGCGCCGCTGCTGCGCGAGCACCTCTTCGGCCAGGACTGCAGCGTCGTGCTCACCAGCGCCACGCTCAGCACGCGGCAGGTCAGCGAAGAAGAATCGCCCGAGCACGCCGAGACCGCATTCGCCCACACGCTCAGTCGCCTCGGTGCAGAAGGCGCGAAAACGCTACAACTCGGCTCGCCGTTTGATTACAAGAGCCAAGTCCGGGTGATCGTGGACACCACGGTGCCCAGCCCGGGGTATTCCAAACGCCCCCTCCGCCCTTCGGGCACCTCCCCCGCCGGGGCGGGGGAGGAGAACTTTGACGATGCGATCGCATCACGCGTGCACAACCAGGTCCTCGCGACCGACGGCGGCGCGTTCGTGCTCTTCACCAGCTTCCAACTGCTCAACAAAACCGCCGACCGACTCCGCGGGCCGCTGGAATCGCTGGGCATGCGCGTCTGGGTGCACGGGCGCGACGGCTCACGCACGCAGATCCTCGATGAGTTCCGCGATTGCGAGCGCGGCGTGCTGTTCGGAGCGGCCAGCTTCTGGCAGGGTGTCGATGTGCGCGGCAGCGCCCTGCGCAATGTCATCATCACCCGCCTGCCCTTCGACCCGCCCGACCGTCCCATCGTCGAGGCCCGCGGCGAGCGCATCAAACAGCAGGGCGGCGATCCCTTTCGCGACGACGCGCTGCCGCGTGCGGTGATCCGTTTCAAACAGGGCTTCGGACGCTTGGTCCGCAGCGCCACCGACACCGGCCAAGTGGTCATCCTCGACCCCCGCGTGCTCACGACGGGCTACGGCCGATCGTTTCTCAAGGCGATCCCGGGCGGGGTGGAGATTGAGCGGATCTGAGCTCTTCTTTGGGTGCCACTACTCGCCGTCTTCGGCGCAGTAGTGTCTTTCAAACAATCCAAGAGCACTACTGCGCGGCAAGCCGCGAGTAGTGGCACCCAGATGAAGCTCACGCTGGCCGAATGCCGCGCTGCAGCTGCATCACACGCTCCGCCTCATCGCGCCGGATGCGATCGAGTGTGTGGCGTGCGATCTTCCAGCGTCCGTCCTCGGCCGTCACGCTCGCGCAGTGCTCGCTGAGCACGCGGTACATGAACTTGAACGCATCCCGCGGCTGCTGCATGTTGTTGAGCGCCTCGACCAGATCGTTGCGTGTCACATCTTCATCAAAGAGGTCAATCAGCGAAATCGGTTCCGCGCTCGCGGGCCGGCACACCCCGAGCCGTGCGTTGCACAGGTCGTAGAGCATCGCGCCGGTCCAGCTGAGCCGCTCGATCATGTTCTGCTTGTCGAGGCGTGCTTCCTGAAAGAACGAGCTTGATTCTTTGAACAGCGCGTGGCGCAGCTCGATGGGCAGCAGCATTTTGATGCCCACATGCTCAAGCTGCAGAAACTTGTTGTTGAGCAGCGGCCAGATCACGCTGCGCATCCGCTCGGGGTCGCCGTTAATCAGCGTGGGTTCGTCCACGCGGTCGATCACCACCACGATGCCGCTGTAGCCGAAGTGTTCGACGAACCGGCGCAGACGCCCGAGCATCGCGTAGCGCTGCTCGTCGGAATCATCCAGCGGCAGCTCGCCCGAGCCCAGCACCGTCCGAGGCATCCGGCGCAACGAACCAAGATAGCCGCTGGTCGGGCGGTTGACCATCCGCAGCTGCTTGCTCAGCTTGCCCGCGACCCGGTTGACCACCAGGCGATCGAGCAGGAACGCCTTGACCAGCAGCGCCGCCCACGCGAGAAAGAGCAGGCCCGCGGCGATGTCGCTGCCCATGACCCACATGCCCTCTAGCTGCGCGAAAATGCGTCCCCACAAAAACAACGCGATCGAAGGCGCCCAGCCCACCCACAGCAGCAAAACGATCAGCGGGTTGATGCCCCCGCTGGGCAGCTTGAGCATGTGGCGAAGCTGCGTGGTGCGTTGCCCGCTGGTGTCGGCGCTGTCATACACGGATTGAAGCAGCAGCAGATCCTTGCGCACGGTCTGCGGCAGCTTGCGTGCCTGCTTGCCGGGCTGCTCGCCCAGATCAGCCGCCGGCGCGTCGTGCCCGCCCGGCAGCATCGCGTTGAGCACCCGCGCGGTCCCGATGCTCAGGATCGCGTCCATGTGGTCAACCAAACGCATGTCGGTGAACGGGTTGGCGTCTTTTTTGTTCCCCGCGTTGGAGTTGTAGTGATCGAGTGCGCTGTTGAGATCGTCATAGGGGATCAGGAAGACCTTGCGATCGGGGTTCGAGCTGTTGTGCCGCTCGACCCGCGCGGCCAGCTGCAAGCGGATGGCGGTCTTGCCAGAGCCCTTCTCGCCAAACACGATCGAGGTCGACGGCTGGCCCACCTCGCCCATGATCTTCTCAAAGTCCGGGTGCATGCTCTGGCTGCGCGGCATCGCCAGCGGCGAGCTGCCCACCGCGGGCTCGCTCTGAGTGCCCGGGCTGACTGAGGGGTTGATTCCCATACGCGCAAAGATCGCGTCATGTCGGGCCTCCTCGTCGCGAAACGGGTTCTCGACGATCGACCAATGCTCAAAGAACTGCGAGAGATTCATCAGTGCTCCGCGGGAAGGTGGGACGACGCATCCGTGCGTGTCACTATTATAGTGGTTCGGCGATCCGAGCGCCCGATTACCACTTTTACCCGATCGCGGGGTAGGTTTGCCCGCATTCGGGGCAGATCTCGGGCCCGACCCAGAGGTCGGCGCCGAGGACGGAGTCATGTCCGTTGAGGTCGTATCGACATGCACAACACTTGCAATCAATCGAAACGGGTCCGAGATTCAGATGCTTTGGGAGACGATGCCAGATCCATCCGATACCAAAGAGGCCACCAAAGACGGAGATATAGACAAGCCACGATGGAAGTGACAGATTGGGAATAGGGCTGTTCTTGCCGAGGACGAGCAACATTGGGGTCATCAATACAAGAGTAGCGAACCAGACCCAAGGATTAGATGAAAATTTTTTCGCCGATTCCCGATTCACTTCACTTATGCATGACTCGATCTGTTGCAGGCATTCATGGGAGCCTGAACTCGATCGGATCTGTTCGACGACAACGATAACTCGATCACGGCTGTTCATGACTATTCAATAAGTAAAATGCTTGATCGGCTCGCCCTGCGTGCCGATGTGGGTCATCGCTTCGATGCCGATCTCCAGATGCATGCGGGCGTACTTGGCCGTCACGCTCTTGTCTGATTCTTCGGTCTTCACCCCCTCGGGGGTGATCGGGACATCGGACACCAGCAGCAGCGCGCCGCGGCTGATCTGGTTGTGATGCCCCACGATGAACACCGTCGCTGTTTCCATGTCGATCGCCAGGGCCGTCATGCGCTTGAGGCGCCCCCGGAACTTCTTGTCGTGCTCCCAGACCCGTCGGTTGGTGGTGTAGACCACGCCCGTGCGGTATTCGAGATCGCGTTGCACGATTTTGTCGGAGACGAACTTGTGGAGCTTGAAGCTTGGCAACGCGGGCACCTCTTTGGGGAAGTAGTCGTCGCTGGTGCCCTCGCCGCGGATCGCGGCGATGGGCAGCACGAAGTGCCCGATCTCGGTGGAGTCCTTGAGCCCGCCGCACTTGCCCAGGAAGAGCACGCCGTCGGGCATGCGGGCGCTGAGCAGGTCCATGATGGTCGCAGCGTTGGGCGAGCCGATCCCGAAGTTGACGATCGTCAGCCCGTTGTTGTTGGTCGCCGCCTGCATCGGGCGCCCGATCCCCTGCACATCGCACCCGAACCGCTCGGCGAACTCGGTCACATAGTTCGAGAAGTTGGTTAGCAGCACATAATCCCCGAACCCGTCGATCGGCATCCCGGTATAGCGCGGCAGCCAGTTGGTGGCGATGTCGAGCTTGCTGCTCATCGCGATCGGGTTGGGGAGCGGATCGTCGGGGTTCATGTATTCATCCATACCTGAGTATACGAAAACACGCCCGGGCATTGGGCCAAGGCGTGCAAACGAATGAAAGTAGGGGAACCGGGACTCGAACCCGAAATAAGGGAATCAGAATCCCTCGTGTTACCAATTACACCATTCCCCCGAATGGCTGCGGCTCGCACGGCGAACCGGGGTGAATCGTACGCCAATGCAATCGACAAACCAACGCACAGGGACTGAAATTGGTGCATCGCGCCCTCGCGCACTATGCTCTGGACATGACAACCCCAGCCCGTTTCATCCAGCTCGTGTTTCTCACCCTCGCGCTCATGCTCCCCGCCGCCCCGGCGTGGGGTCAGGACTACCTGCCCCCCGTGCCCCAGGGCCGCGACACCGGTCTTTGGGACCTGATGAACAGGGCGATCGACACCATGTACGAGGCCGACCCGATGTGGATCGGGCCGCTGCTGGGCGATGATTCCCGCAACGACGAACTGGGCGACGGCTCGGCCGCGGGAGTCGAGAAGCACAACCGCCTCATGGGTGCGTATCTCGAAGAACTCAAGGCCCTCGATCGGTCCGGGTTCAGCGCCGCCGACCATCTGGCCGCAGACCTATTGATCTACCAGTGGGATCAGGACCAGCGGCTCGCTAAATACAAGGGCTGGCAGATGCCGGTCAACTCGATCGGCGGCCCGCAGGTCTGGCTGCCGCAGATGGGCGATCAGATGCCCACCCAGACACGCGAGGACCTGACGAACTACCTGACCCGGCTCAAGCGGGTCCCGATCGCGGTGGGTGACGCCATCGACAACATGCGGCTGGGGGTTGCCCAGGGGCGCGTGCCGCCTCGGGTGGTGGTCGAGCCAGCGGTCGATCAGGCCCTGGCACAGGCATCGCCCGAGTTCCGCGAAGACCCGAGCCAATCGCCGTTCTATGGCCCGTTCGCCAAGCTCGATGCGAATGATCCGCTCGCCGTCGAAGCCCGTGATGTCATCGCCCAGCGCATCGTGCCGGTCTATCTGGAGCTGGCGGTGTTCCTGAGCAACGAGTATCTGCCTGCAACCCGCGACTCGATCGGGGCGGCTCAGGGTGTCGATGGCGTCGAGGCCTACAGCGCCATGATCGCGACACACACCACCCTGCCCGAGTACGACGCGGACGCCGTGCATCAGATCGGACTTGACGAAGTGAAGCGCATCAAGGCGGAGATGATGACGGTCATCAAGCAAACTGCTTGGTACAAACTGGTCGAGGAAACCGTTGATTCCGCACAACCGCCCACGCAAGTTTTTGTCAGCGATGAGAAGCTCTTCGACGCCTTTGTGGAAGATCTTCGCACCAGCCCGGTGTTCTACTACACCAACTCCGACGCCCTTCTCGACGGCTACAAGGTCATCTCCAAAACCATCGACCCGGGACTGACCAAGCTCTTTGGCACCCTCCCGCGCCTGACCTACGGCGTGCGTCCGCTTCCGGGGCTCAGTGCTGAAAACGCACCGACCGCGTATTACTACCCCGGATCACTCGCCAATGGGCAGCCGGGCTACTTCGTCGCCAACCTCACCAAGCTCGACCAGCGCCCAAAGTACGAGATGCTTGCCCTGACGCTCCACGAAGCCGTGCCGGGGCATCACCTGCAGATAGCGCTGGCACAGGAGATCGAGAACCAGCACCCCATCCGCAAGACGATGGGCTTCACCGGCTTCGTCGAGGGCTGGGCGCTTTACGCCGAGAAGCTGGGGCTTGAGATGGGCGAGGGCGAAAATGGGCTCTACAGCGAACCGTACGACAATTTCGGTCGTCTGAACTTCGAGATGTGGCGCGCGATGCGCCTGGTCGTGGATACCGGCATGCACAGCAAGGGCTGGAGCCGCGAGCGAGCCGTGGAGTTCATGCAGAACAACAGCGCCCTGTCGCTGCACAACATCGAGTCCGAGATCAACCGCTACATCGGCTGGCCCGGGCAAGCCACGGGCTACAAGATGGGCGAGATCGAGATCCTCAAGATCCGCAGCATGGCCGAGGCCGAGCTGGGCGATGCCTTTGATATCCGCGCCTTCCACGACGAACTGCTGGGCGATGGTGCCCTGCCGCTGCCGGTGCTGCGCGAAAAAATGAGCCGCTGGATCGAAACCCAGCGGCCCTGATCAAAGGGTATCGGATGTGTGTGCTTAGCCGATGAGCTGATCGTCGTCGCCTGTTGTTTTCCACTGGCGTGGGTTGTCCTCGTTGCGGTTGAGCGGCTTGGCTCGACCAAAGCTCGCGCCCTTGCGTTGCAGCTCGGTCTTGGGGCTGGGCGTGCCGCTGCCACCGATCTCACGATCCAGGTCCGCCGATTCGCGCGTCATGGGCGTGCTGGGCGCGGGGTCTCGGCGCACGGGGTGATCGGGCTCGAGCCGCCTCGAGCGGGCCTCGTCGATCGAGCGATCGAGCTTGCCCAAGATGGCTCTCACTTCGTTGAATGCGTTGGATTGTTCGTTGCCGCTCATGAAGACTCTCCTCTGATGCTCATGCATCGGCGAGTTGCATGACCGACTTTCTTCTCGGGCCGCACAGATAAAATCATGGGTATGGGACTGTGCCGACTGTGCCGATTGGGGCGTATCTACGGGCTATTTCAGGCAGAGAAGTCTGGTTCGTCTGGTGCATATGATCAGATATGCCCAACCCATACGACCATCTTGGGCACAGCGATGCCGGTGCTCCTGATGCAGACCACACACCGCCCATCGATGCGCCCCACCCGCCCGGCGGCTACGGGCATGTGCCCGCGCCCCAGAGCCAGCCGGCGGCGATCGCGGTCACGCGCGTCCAAGCGCGCCGTGATGTGTTCTGGCAGAATGTCTGCCGCGAGATCCTCATGTCTTTGGCCGCGGCAGCCGCCGAGAGCAGCGGACGGCTGGGCACCGGCCCTAGCGACGCCGAATCGAGCACCTCACCCGTGAGCGAGCTGTTCGACGGGCGCATGGGCGTGATCACGACCCTGGGCCAACGCATCCCCATCGCCGATGTCACCGCGGTGTTCTCGTGCTCGCTTCCGGGCAACGAGCTGGACCGATCGATCTCCGCCGATGTGCAATGCACGATATTCCGCATCACCACCCCAACCGGGGAGACCTACACGCTGCCGGTGAGCCAAGTGATCGGGATCCACTCGGTGTCCAACTCGCTCATCGAACAGATGGACGATCAGAACGAATCCGATGATGATAAGGTTCCGTTCGGGTTTGGGGCATATACTTCGCTGGCCCGCAGCGAGCGAGCCCAGCAACGGCCCGATCAGCCGGATCAGCCCGACGGGCAAGAATCGCCCGATCAATCCCCGCAAGATCCCGCATCGGGACGATGAGCCGGGAATAATCATTGTATACCGATCGTTCAGGTATCTACCGGGCAAGTTTTATCGAATCTGAATGCTCGCAACCCTGCACAGGAGCAAGTTTTATGCGCACACTCGTCGCCATTCCCGTCTACAACGAAGCAGCGCATGTCGAATCGGTGCTCGAGCGTGTCTCGGTGCACGCGCCCAACATGCTCCTGCTCGACGACGGCTCCACCGACGCGACCCCCGAGGTGCTCAACGAGCTGCGCGCGAAGATGGGCTTTGACTTGATCCGCCATGAATCAAACGCCGGCTACGGGCGCGCGATTCGCGAGATCTTCCAGCGTGCCCAGCGCGACAACTACGACTGGGTCATCACCATGGACTGCGACTTTCAGCACGAGCCCGAGCGGATCCCCGATTTCCTCAGCGCAATCGAAGAGACCGATCTCGACATCATCTCCGGCTCGCGCTACCTCAGCGACGACGATCGCTGGGCCAAGGACCTGCCCCCGGGCGACCGACGCGCGATCAACATGACACTCACCAAAGAGATCAACGAGCGACTCGGGTTTAATCTCACCGATTCGTTCTGCGGCTTCAAGGCCCACCGCGTCAGTTCCATGGCCAAGCTCGACCTGAGCGATGACGGCTACGCGTTCCCCATGCAGCTGTGGGTGCAAGCCGCGGCCAACAAGCTCAAGGTGGGCGAGATCCCCGTTGAGTTGATCTACAACGATCCCAACCGGACCTTCGGCGGCGGGCTCGACGACCCCCAGACCCGCCTGAACCACTACCGCTGCGTGCTGTACAGGGCCATGGATCAGGTCCGCGACGAGCTTTCCGATCGGGCGCTCAGCGCCCTGCAGGCGGACTGCTAACATCGGGGAGGGGTGCCCGATGTCTGATACCGCCGAGCAAACCGAGCCAGAATGTACACCGACCCGCCCGATCGATGTCACCATCGAGCCCGCATGGGCGCAATGGGAATCGGCGCTCTGTAAGCACAATCCCGATCCGGCACGCCGTCAACTCGGCATCCCCATCGACCGCCCGGTGGTATTCAGCGGGCATCAGCCGATCGTGTTTCATCCCGGGATATTCGCCAAACTGATTGCACAGCATGAAGCCGCACGACGCACCGGGGCCGCCCGGGTATGGATCGTGGCCGATCAGGACCCGGTCGAACTGGAGACCGTCCGCGTGCCGGTCGGGCGCGGCAAGGAACTCAAAGCCCAGAGCGTCGAGCTGCTCGAACCGGGCAGCACCCCGCCAGGTGTGCCCAGCGCATCGCTGCCCGCGATGGATATAAAGGATACAGACGACGACCGCCTCGGCGACCTGGTGTCGTATCTCCATGCTTGTGCGCACGAATCGAGTCTTGCGCGCCAGTTCGCGAGCGCGACGATCGGGCTGGCGTGCGATCGGTTGGGCATCGAGATGCCAAAGCTGATCTATGCCAGCGATCTGTTCGATCTGCCAAGTGAGGCGCTCTGGCAGTACACACACAAGGTGAATGTTGATCCGCATGCGTGCGTTCGGACCTACAACGATGCGGTTGCCGCACACCCGGACGCTCGCGTGCGTCCGCTGCAGATCGAGGGTGACCGGATCGAGCTGCCGCTGTGGGGGCTGCGGGAGAACCGGGCCCGCGTGCCAGTTGATACGAACAACATCGGGGACTTTGGGCCGGGCGAACTCATTCCCCGCGGTCTGCTGATGAGTCTGCTTGTGCGGGCACATCTGGGCGAACTCTTCATCCACGGCACCGGCGGCTGGGCCTACGACCGAATCACGCAGGACTGGGCACGCGACTGGCTGGGCATCGAGCTGGCCCCGATGGCGTTGGCGACGGCCACCCAGCGGTTGGACCTGGGCTTTAATCTGTCTGAGACGATGGGGCTTGATGACGCCAGCTGGGCGCTGCACCACGCCCGGCACACGCCGAGCATGGTGGGCGATGCGCAGGCCCAGCGTGAGAAGGACGAGCTGGTCGAGCAGATCGCGGCGATGAAAGAAGCCGGCGAG
The DNA here is from genome assembly GCA_965283805.1 of Phycisphaerales bacterium UBA1924. Lineage (GTDB taxonomy): Bacteria > Planctomycetota > Phycisphaerae > Phycisphaerales > UBA1924 > UBA1924. The sequence goes on from CBDIPV010000001.1 coordinate 2,648,359, forward strand.
AACCCCGATCCTGTCTACCAGCGGCTCGTCCGCTTGCTCGAGGCATACCGCGAGGCGCACCAACGCGAACTGCAATCATTTCAAACACGGGTCGAGCACGCCCGGGCGAACCACAAGCAGATCGAGCTGGCCAACGATCGCACCTGGCCGTTTGTGCTCTTTGGCGACGAGCAGCTCGGCGCGCTGCGCCAAGCCGTCGTGGATGCGATGCACTAGGATGACGCTGTTCATGCGCACGATCCGTGTCATCCTGTTTCCGCTGCTGATGCTGCTGCTTGTCTCGTGCGGCGGGAATGATGCTGCGCAGAGCGCAACCGGATCGAGCGAATCGGTCGCCGAGCAGTCCCAGCCGCGGTTCGCGGTGTTCTCGCCGGCGATCGGGGTGATGCTGCGTGATCTGGGGTTCGAGGACGACATCGTGGGTCGGCACAGCTTTGATTCGGCGTTGTCGAGCTCGATCCCAGTCGTGGGGACGCATATCGAGATCGATGATGAGGTGCTCATCAACGCCAAGCCCACGATCCTGATCTTCGAGTCCAACAGCGTCGCCATCCCCCAGCGCATCAGGCAGCTCGCCAAAGAACGCGACTGGTCGATCTGGACCTACAAGCTCGAATCGCTCGACGACATCGCGACCACGCTTGATGATCTCTATCTCAAGCTTGTCGGCTTCCCCGCGGATGCCAACAGCGACGGCGACCCGACCACTTTCAATATTGATCCAACGAAGCGCTTTGAGATTGATCTGCCCAGTGCGCGTCTAGCGCGGGCGTGGTCGCCGATGGGGCGCGAGGGGGCGTGTGTTGGGCGAACGCTGCTGCTGGCGGGCACCGATCCGGCAGGAGCGCTGGGGCCGGGCTCGTTTCATGCCCAGCTCATTGAGCGGCTGGGCGTGACCAACGCGCTGGGCTCGGGTGGCATGTGGCAGGAGCTGGATCTCGAAGACATCGCCGAGCTGGCACCCGATTCGATTCTGATCTTTGATCCACGCGAGGCGGGCGACGGGATCGGCGCGCCCGAGGCGTTGGCATGGGGTGAGATCGAGGCGGCGCTGGGGCCGATCGCATCGCTGCCGATCCCGGCGGTGCAGTCGCGCCGGGTCGGGGTGATCACGCACCCCCAAGCCCTGCTGCCCAGCAGCACGCTGGGGCAGGTGGCCGACGAGATACGAAAAACGCTCGCAGACTGGTGCGAGCGTGAGGTTGAGCCCTGATTGTGGGGCGTCCTTATCTTGGGGCGTGTCGATCAGCCGTGGCTTGAGCCCGCGGGCACATGCACCGAGTGACCGTCTTCAAAGGCCTTCTTGTCGAGTGTCTTCTCGTGCTTTTCGAGCAACTGCTCGGCGCTGAGATGCTCGGGCAGGTCGAGGTTGATCGCGTAGAGATACGCGGCTCGCGTGCCTTCGAAAACCTGATCCTGTTCTGAAGCATCCAATGGCATCGCGTCGAGCGCGGCCTTGAACTCCACCCAGCTGGAGCGCTGCGCATCGCCGAACGGGTCGAGGTAGCGTGTGCCCTCGTTGTCGCCCAGCGTGTATGCCTTGCGGACAACACGCGCGACAAAGCGGTTGCCGTTACACGCGCCCAGACGGACATAGTGCAGCCCGAGCAGGTGCAGCGGGTTGTCCGCATTGTCGTTGATGTGGGCGATGTAGCGGGCGGTGCCGGGTGTGGGCGAGATGCTGCTGGCATCGATGCCGAAGAACGAGAGGTCCTGCTCGATGTACGGCGAGAGCATCTGCTCGTTGAGCACCAGCTCGCTGACCCGGGCGTCCGATTTCACCGCGTCACGCAGTGCATTGTCGAGTGCGTGGTTGATCAGCAGTTGCTGGGCGAGCATGTTGATGTAGCCGTCTTTGGGCATGGTGCCCTTGATGAGCGAGCCGGGGGTTTCCTGGCGTTCGGCGATCTGGTGCAGTGCCCAGTTGTCGTCTTTGAGTCGTGTGGTGAGCATGGAGTCTCCAGTTATTGAGAATGAGTCTCAATGATAGGCGATTGGCGTCAAAGGGCAAGCATCACGAATCGAGAAACGCGGCGAGGAATGCGGCGACATCGAAGAAGTCGATCATCCGGTCCTGATTGCGATCCGCGGTGGGTGAGACAGCCAGGTATGCATCGATGAAGATGGAGACATCAACAGAGTCCAGGCTGCCATCAGCGTTGAGGTCGGCGTCATTGACCGCGCAGCCGGGGACCACGACCGCGACATCGTCGATCGCGACCTCCACGGTGTGATCATCGCGACGGTCGGCGGCGAGGAACTTTGCCCGCATGTCATGTGACGGCTCGATAAAGTCCGCGATGCGGACCTCGTGGCGAACCCATTCGCTGCGCTGCCGGCGGGGCATCGCGCCTGCTGATCTCCATGTCAACCCGTCGTCGTTCGAGAGGAGGACGGTCGCGTTGTCAAAGCGCTCCTCCAGCGGGCCGAGCCAATACCAGAAAGTGAGGACCGAACTCTCGGTTGCGCTGAACCTGGGCGAGAGCAGCGAGGTGATGCCCCCGTCGACATCGAAGTCATCGGGTGACGGTCCGGTGCGCGCATCGGTGATCCAGCAATATGATCCGTCGGGTGTGTGGTCTGCGCCGGGCGCGTGGCTGGTTGCGCTTGGAATTGCTCGTTGCCAGAAGCCGGCGGTCGCCATATCGGTCGGTTGGCGCGGGATCCAGCCGCCCTCGAGTTCGAAGGAATCGGCGTAGTGCACTACCATGCTTGTGGCGATGGAGGTGTACGGGCTGGTGCTCCAGTCTTCTGGCAGTGTTGTGATTGTGCCATCGAACTGCTCGACGGTAAAGTAGTACTCGATCTGTTCGTTGCATGCGATGTCTGGAAAGTGAGCGACATAGGTGCCCGTCTGGTCGGTGGTCATCTGTGTGGTGGTGTAGGAATCGGCACCCGGAACGCGTGTGTGCATGTGCGCATATTCGGCGAACGCGGGATCGAAGCCCGAGAGCAGGAAGAGGCGGACGGGATCCGGGTCGGTGATTCGGTGGGACCCCGCCGGGACATGGGCGATGCGTTGCGGGATAATCGATTGTTCGACGAACACCCTGAATGCTTCGTAGTTCTCGAGCGCGCAGGGGTGGATGTCGCTGGCGGGCGGTGTAAATGATGAATGGTTGCGCAGCTCGACGGTGTAGCTGATCCTGTTGAGTTCGCCGAAGAACCAATCTTTGGAGTTTCCTGCCGCCGCATACAGATCGATGGACTGGATGGGGTCGTAGCCTGCTCCGGTCGTATCAAAGATCGTGTCGGCCATCTGTGTCGCGATGGACTCAAAGATCGTCGCGTATGGCTCTGGTGTGACAACGCCCTCCCGGTATCCGTAGGGCCACATGATCAGCTGTGAGTACGAGTGGTAGTCGATGTGGGCGACGATCTTGTCCCCCAGCCCGTGTGCGAGGTCGCGCAGGGCGCGGGTCTCGGGCTCGGAGAACGCGTGTGTGCCGCGGTAGTTGGTGCTGCTGGTGTTTCCCGATGAACCCTCGTTGCCCCATTCGTAGCCCCAGTTGCGGTTGATGTTGACGCCGAAGGTTCCGTCGCCGTTATCGCGGCGCGTGTTTCTCCAGAAGCGTTCGTCGGACCATGTGAAGAGGTAGCCGTCGGGGTTGCCGATGGGGACGACCACGACCCGAGCACGATCCAGCAGCATCCGCACCTGATCGTCCGTGTCGTAATCAGAGACCAGCTTGCTCGCGATGTAGCAGGTTGTCATCGGCGCGATCCACTCGCGGGCGTGCACCGTGCTGAAGATAAAAATCGCGGCTCGCTCAGCGACCGGGTTGTCGGGGGTGTCGGGGCCCGAGATGGTGATCGAGTGCATGTCGCGTCCTTCCCACGACTGCCCGATGACAGCGATGCTGGCCAAGTCTGGACGCAGATCGACGATGTTCTGGGTGTAGGCCTGAATCTCGTCGAGGGTGCGGTAGGTCGCGAACCAGTCGTCGTCGTGCACGCTTGCGCCGCGTTGGAACCCTTCGGGCTTTTCACGGGCTTGCGCCGCGCGGATCGCTTGCATCTCTTGGTTCTGTTGGTCGAGGTGGGCTTGCAGGTCGGGGATGAGTGTGTCGTGCGGCACGCCGATGGTGGCGAGATCGGCGAGCTTGATGCGGGAGATCTGGATCTCGAGCACGCCGATGCCGATGCGCTCTGACCAGACATCGCTGGCGAGCGCGAGGGTCGCATCGAGCTGGGCTTGCGAGGTGGTGCGGACGCGGATGATGGATTCGCCGGCGTAGTGGTGGGCACCGGCCCGGACATCGATCGGCGGGGACGCGGGCGTGTGCTGGGCGTTTGCGCTGCAGATGGTGAGCGCGAGCAGGGCGAGGCACAGGGTCTGGTTCATCATCCGGGACTCCTCGTCTTTGCAAACGATCATCACTGCCATACTCGCACCCGAGTCATGGTCTATCAGGATTCTACGACAACTCGCCCGGATGCCCAAGGCATTCGTGGCCGATCGCTGGTGTTGGCATAAAAAAGCCCCGCCGCGCATGGGGATACGCGGCGGGGCACTCGTGGGGCGAGCACAGCGGGTCCAAGGGGGGGGAGGACCCGGGCTCATGCCCCGGGGGGGAGCTTGTGGAAGGGGGTTAACCCTTCGTGAAGGCAGCGAGGAAGGCGCTGACATCGAAGAAATCGAATATCCCGTCGCTCGTGAAGTCGGCGATCGGGTCTTGTGCGCTGTATGCGGCAAGGAAAATGCTGACATCGAAGAAGTCGAGCGTGCCGTCCTTGTTGAGGTCTGCGGAGTTGGCATCGCAGCCGATCGCCACGATCTGCAGGTCATCGATGCCCGCTTCGACGATCGAGCCGGGCTCATAGTCTTTGGCGATGAACTGAACCAGCATGGTGCTGGTTGGTTCGATGAGGTCGGCGATCCGGAAGCGGCGTTCGACCCAGGCGTTCGCGTTCTCGGCGACCTCTTCGACATCGCGCCAGGAGTGGCCGCCGTCGTTGGAGATGACGATGTTCATATCGTCGTTGTCCGGCGATCCACCCTGATCGTTGGAATACCAGCGCCAGTATCGCAGCTCCGCGTCCGGCCCCAACGGTGTAGGGTCGAACATCGGTGTGGTCAGCGAGGTGAACCCCCCGTCGACATCGTTGGCGCCGATGCTCGCGCCGGCGGCGGCACCGGTGATCCAGCAGTTGACCCCGCTGCCGGGTGTGCGGTCGTCGCCGGGCTGGGCGTCTGTTGGTTCGGGGTTGGCGCGCTCCCAGATTCCGGTGGTCGCGGTGTCGCCCGGGTCGCCCGCGGTCCAGCCGGTGTCGGTTTCCATATCGTCTTCAAAGGCGATGAAGTACTGCTGGGCCAGGGCGCTGAGTTCGCCGGTGTTTGGGAAGTTGACCGTCTGGTTATCCGTTGTTTCCACGCTGAACGAGTAGAAGATGCTTGAGCCGCAGGGCGCGGGGGGCAGGTTGGCTGCGTATTGGCCGTCGCCCAGCGGGGCCATGGGCGTGCCCTTGATGGCGTCGCTGCTGCCGACCCGTGTGTACAGCACCACCATGCTCGGGTCATGGGTCGCGATGATGTCGTCGATCCCGATGGTGACCGGCGTGGAAGTTTCGGCTTCGACGATCTCGACGGGTTCGTGCGCGAAGGTGACCGGGAGGGTGGTGCGCTCGACGAAGAGCTTGGCGGCCTCGTAGTTTTCCTGTGCTGTTGGGAGGATGGTCGAGGGTGGTGGGTCGAAGCCACCGGCGGCGTTTGAGTTGGGTCGAAGCTCGATGGTGAGTGATTTGGTACCCAGTTCGCCGTAGAACCAGTCGCTTGAGCCGCCCGCGGCGGGGTACAGATCGACGGCTTGAATCGGGTCATAGAACACGCCCGAGAAGGCAAGGATCTCGTCGCTCATCGCGGTTGCGAGGTTATCGAAGAATGTGCGGTCGGGCTCGGGCGTCTGGACGCCCTGCGCGTATCCGAAGGGCCAAAGGATGAGCTGCGAATAGGTGTGGTAGTCGATGTGGGCGACGAGCTGATCGCCGTAGGAGAGGGCGAGATCGCGCATGACCTGCGTTTCGGGCTCGGAGAACGGCTCGGTGCCGTGGTATATGTCGTCGTTGGGATTGTCGGAAGCGCCCTGCCCGCCCCATTCGTAGCCCCAGTTTCGGTTGAGATCGACGCCGAAGGAGCCGCCGTTGTTTCGTCGGTTTTTGCGCCAGTAGCGTTCGGATGACCAGGTGTAGAGGTAGCCGTCGGGGTTCATGACGGGGACGATGATGATGCGGTTGTTGTTGACGATGTCGGTGATGCGTGGGTCTGAGCCATAGTCTGCGGCGAATCTGCTGGCGAGATAGGAGACGGTCATGGGCGAGACCCATTCGCGTGCGTGCTGCGCGCCGTGCCAGAGCACGACTGGCCGCTCGGCGCGTGGGTTGCCGGCGGTGTCTGGACCGGTGATGGTCAGGGCGTAGATGTCGTTATTGAGCAGCGAATCGCCGATGTCTTCCATGCTGGCGATGTCTGGGCGGGCGGCGGCGATGTCATTAAAGTAGGTGATGATGTCGGCGAACTGTTTGTAGTTGCTGAACCAGGCGTCGTCGTGGGTCCATGCGCCGCGTTGGGCATCGGGCTCGTTGAGTGCGATGGCGCGCATCTGTGCGAAGCGTGCGTCGTGGTGGGCCTGCAGATCGGGGATCAGGATGTCGTAGCCCACACCCATCGTTGTGAGGGTTGGCAGGTGGGCGCGATGGAGTTGCACATCGAGCAGACCCACGCCGGTGCGCTCGCTCCAGACCGAATCGACGAGGCCGAGCAGCGTGTCGAGTTGGGCTTGGGTTGTGGTGCGGACACGCAGGACGCACTGGCCTTGATAGATCTGCGGCGGGGTATGTTCCCGCAGATCCAGACTGGGCAGCTGGGGCAGCGCGATGGGCTGTGCATATGCAGTTCCTGCCGTGCATAGACAGGAAAGGGGGAGCGCGATATGTCGCGAAAAATGTTTCATCACATGCTCCATCCCAGACGAGATGCCTGTTCTTTGCGTTCCATCTGGATCGTCACAGCAGTTGAGCTGATGGATTGATTTTGAACCACAAAAGATACTTTTCACCCACGGTGCATGCGGATCTGGAACGATCCACACAGGTTGAAGCCGAGCAAACACCCCGCTCGGCATCTCCACCCTATACGAAACAGTCGGGTGCGGGTTGCATGATACACGAAATCAGTCGCGTGTGTGGGCTCTTGCGTTTTGAGCCGGGGTCGGGCACAATGGCGCTTTCGGGGTTGTGCGATGCACTTTTCCCCAGGTAAGGGGCGTGTTCGCATGGGTGTGCAGGATGTTGGACAACAACAAGGCGGGCAGGAGCATCGCAACGCGATTGGACATGTGCTCAAGGACCTGAGCGCGCTGGAGATGATGCTTGAGCGGGGTATGTTTGAGACGGGCATCCGACGCATCGGCGCCGAGCAGGAGCTGGCGCTGGTCAACCGCAGCTACGACCCCGCTCCCGTGGGGCCTGAGGTGCTCGAAGACCTCAATGAACCCAAGGCGACGACCGAGATCGGCCGTTTCAACATGGAGTTCAACCTTGACCCTGCCGAGTTGACCGGTTCGGCGCTGCGGCTGATGGAGCAGGAAATCCTCGAGCTGCTCACGCGAGCACGGATCGCGGCCGAGGCGCACGGTGCGCAACCGATCCTGATCGGGATCCTGCCGACGCTCCAGCAGGAGCACCTGTCGTTGGATTTCATCACGCCAAAGCCGCGCTATCACGCGCTCAACGATCGCATCACCAAGGCCCGCGGCGGCAAGTACAACATCCGCATCAAGGGGATCGACGAGCTCAAGTTCACGCACGACAACATCCTCGTCGAGGGGCTCAACACATCGTTTCAGCTCCATTTTCAGGTCAGTCCCAGCGAGTTTGCGCTGGCGTATAACACAGCGCAGCTGATCACCGCGCCGTGTCTGGCGGCGGCGGCAAACTCGGCGGTGCTCTTTGGCAAGCGGCTGTGGAACGAGACACGCATCGCGATCTTTGAGCAGGCCGTCGATACTTCGGGCGACGACATGCCAGCGCAGCGCGATGTGCTCAAGCGGGTGCGGTTCGGTGAACGCTGGGTGCAGGATTCGGTGCTCGAGATCTACCGCGACGATGTGGTGCGGTTCCGGTCGCTGTTCGCGGCGGGCACCGAAGAGGACGCGATTGGCAAGGTCGAGGCGGGCGAGGTGCCCAAGCTCTATGGACTCCAAACACACAACTCAACGGTGTATCGCTGGAACCGCCCATGCTACGGCACGACCAACGGCAAGCCGCACCTGCGGATCGAGAACCGGGTGCTGCCCGCCGGTCCCAGCGTGAGCGATGAGGTGGCCAACGCGGCGCTGTGGTTCGGGCTGATGACGCAGATCCCGCGGGTGTATCCGGATCTGGCCCAGCGTATGCCCTTCGAGCACGCCCGGGCGAACTTTGTGGCGGCGGCGCGCAACGGTCTGCAGTTCAAGATGCACTGGTTTGACGATTCGAATGTGTCGGTACGCGATCTGCTGCTCGATGAGCTGATCCCGCTGGCGCGCACAGGGCTTGAATCGTGCGGGATCGACGATGCGGACATCAAGCACTATCTGGGGATGATCGAGGCGCGGGTGGCCTGCGGGCGCAACGGGGCGCGCTGGATGCTCGATTCGGTTGCCAAGATCCACGACAAGGGCACCCGCGCCGAGCGGCTGAGCACGCTGACCGCGGCGACCATCTCTCGACAGAACTCGGGCATCCCGGTACACGAGTGGTCGCTGCCCGAGCTGACCGAGAGCGGCTGCTGGACCCAGCACTACGGGCGCGTGGGGCAGTACATGCACACGGACCTGTTCACGGTGCAGGAGGACGAGCTGATCGATCTGGCCGCCTCGATCATGGACTGGGAGAAGGTGCGCCACATCCCGGTTGAGGATGAGCAGAACAACCTGGTCGGGCTCGTGACCTACCGCTCGATTCTCCGCATGGTCGCGAACCCCAAGATGCGCAGCAAGCTGCGTGAGGGCGGGTCGGTCTCGGTTTCGGAGATCATGCACCGCGACCCGCTGACGGTGACGCCCGAGACCACGACGCTCGACGCGATCGAGCTGATGCGCCAGAACGGCGCTTCGTGCCTGCCGGTGGTGAGTGATCACAAGCTGGTCGGGCTGGTGACCGAGCACGATTTCATGCGTATTGCGGGCCAGCTGCTCGAGGCGCAGCTGCGCGACAAGCCCCAAGACGATGGTGACAGGACTGGATGAGCGAGCCCCCCCTCCCAAGCGAGGTTTGCGATGAGGCGTCGGCACAGCGTGACGCGCGGGAAGTTGGTCGGTATACCGCACGCCGCACCGACTCGCGGGTGCGTTCTGCGCTGGTGATCATCGTGGGTGTGCACGGCAACGAGCCCGCGGGGGGTCTGGCCGCAGAGCGTGTGCTTGAGACGCTCGAACGCGAGCAGCCCAGCGGCTTCGACGGCCAGCTCATCGCTCTGCGGGGGAATCTCGCGGCGATCAATCACCCAGACCCCGATCACCCAAACCCTGATAAGCCAGACCCCGGCCAGCCAGAAGTCCGCCACCGGGCCGAGCGGCCCCGCTATATCACGCACGATCTCAATCGGTTATTCACCGATGCCCAGATCGCCATGCCCGCGTCGACAAGCCCCGAGCACGAACAGATGCAAGAGCTGCTCGCCGAACTGCGATCGATCCGGGCGCAGTGCGACCAGATGGTGGTGGTCGATCTGCACACGACCAGCTCGAACATGGCACCGGTGGTGATCTTGGAAGACTCGATCCCGACCAGACGCATGGCACGCCATATGCCGCTGCCGATCTATCTGGGATTCGAGGAAGAGCTGCACGGTTTACTGATCGATCGGACCACCAGCGAGCTGGGCGCGGTCTCGATCTTGGTCGAGGGCGGGCAGCACCAGGACCCCAACGCCGTGAGCGTGCACGAGGCGGTGATCTGGGAGATGCTCGAGGCCTCGGGCGTGCTGGGGCTGGGTGATCTGCGCCATGAGGTCGATCCCCGGCAGGTGCTGCACCACGCGGCCGGTGATGATCGCGGGGCGGTCTATGACATCCGTTTCCGCCACGAAGTTCGATTCCCCGACTTTGCGATGAGCGCGGGGGCGATCACGGGGCGCAAGATCAAGCGTAACGCCACGATCATCGCGTCCGAGGGCAGCATCGGCGTGACCTCGCCGGTGCGAGGTCGGGTGTTCATGCCCAACATGCAAACCCACAAGCGCCCCGGCGACGACGGGTTCTTCATCGTGCGCCGCGTGGGCGAGGGCTGGCTGGGGCTGTCGGCGCGCCTGCGCCAGCAGCGTTGGCTCCACGGACTGATTGCGCACCTGCCGGGGGTGTACCCGTTCGACGATCGCACCCTGTGTGTCGATGCAGACCTTGCGGCCGTGCTGCGTCGTCAGATCCTGCATCTGCTCGGATACCGGCTCGTGCGCCACGACCAACGCGACGGCGGGCGCGGGCTCGGGCGAGTCTATAAAGGTGCTGTCGCCTTCATCCGGGCGCTGGTGCGCGGCCCGATCCCGGGCGGGCCGGACCTGCAGGATCCACGCTTCTGGCTGGTGCGCCGCCACGCGTTGGATATGTGAGCCGGCTGCCAAACGTTGGGCGTGCATCGGTACCGCATGCGGGCGGCACCCTGGGATGTGTAGGGTATGACGCCGTCGGAAGAACAGTGGCACCAAAACAGACACCGGACCCCCGAAGGGTCCGGTGTCCGAATCAAGTCAGTCCGCTCGTCTACCGTGATCGGTTTCGGAATGGAATGGGTCCTGATCAGCGGCGGCGACGCGTGGTGATCAGGCCGCCGAGCCCGAGTACGGCGAGTGCGCCGGGGGCTGGGATCGTGGCATACTGTACCGTGAGGCTGCCTTCGATGATCCCGTTGAGGGCACCCGGTGCAGGGTCGCTCGTGACCCCGTGGTAATACTCAATACGGAGCAGCCCGTCTTCAAGCACGAAGAAGTCAAGGCCAAGTTGAATAACGTCGAGGATTTCGCCCTCGGTGCTGAAGCTCGCGGTGCCTGATGTAAAGTCAAAGAACGGGTTGATCACGAGCCCGCCTTGCCCTGTGCTGTTGGAAGCCAGGATGCCCACCTCCCAGAGCTGGGCGGGCGCATAGGTCGTGACCGTCAGGTCCATGCCGAAACCGATGACATGAGAGTTGGCGCCGATGTCAAAGAGCATCGAAATGTTGTCCGTATCGGGGTCCGGGTTCAGCCATGAGCCCCACATCGGTGTTCCTTCGGGGATATCGATGGTCATGGTCTCGATGGTGCCCTGGTTGCTCTGACCCGTAGAGGTGCTATCCCCGACTGATGTGAATGTGCTGGCGGCGGCCAGGCCAGCGGATGCGGCGATGACGGTGATCATGGTGATCTTCTGCATGTCTTTTCTCTCTTTCGTAGATCTGGGAGCGGGATGCTCCGTGCTCGGTGACATCGCGGAACAGACCGCATGAATGCCATTTTGTGTACATTTTTCTCGAAAACAGTAATATCGTGAAAAACCCAGGCCGAATCTAGCGGTTCCGTGATTGGTTGTCAACGAGAAGCTGACACGATTCAGTCAAATCTCTTCGATCAATGCATATATGCAGAAAAACGGCTTTTTATCGGGCGTAATTCGGCCGCAAGCGACCCGTGTGCTCGTACACCTGTGCCATCAAGCGGCTGCCCTGAGCCTCATGGTTCAACGCCGGATCGGTTCGGATGCCGATCTTGTGCTTCCCAGCCCGAAAGCATCCGGGCGAGTTGCCACCGGACGCCCGGCGAGGCGCACTTGGCAGGAGCTGGCCAATACCCGTGTCATGTCTGCGGCGGGCGTTGGTGGGCGTCTGATTCACACCGTCGCGCATCGAACGGGCATGAAGTGGTGCATTTCGCTGCGGGTATAATCTGATTATGGAAGCCAAAGAGACAAGCACGACCGTGTCGGGTCCGGCCAGCGGGATGGCAATCCCGCGGCGAGCGCTCCAAGACAGCACAGTGTGCCGGGTTGAGACGGCGGATCAGTTCCGTGCGATCGCGTCGCCGATCCGATCCCAGATCCTGAGCATCATCACGAATCTAACGGTGTGGAATGATCAGGGCGAGGTCGAGCAGGGCGTTTCCATCGGCGAAATCGCCGAGCAGCTCCGCCGAAACCCGACCTCGATCTACCGCCACATCGACACCCTGATCCAGGTCGGGCTCGTCGTCGAGGTCGGGTCCAGGCCATCGGGTGGGCGCGATGCATCGATCTTTGCCTCGGCGGGCGAGCATATCGTGCTGGTCGGGCCGAAGGAAGAGGGCGAAACACTCGAGGCGATGGGGAAGTACATCAAGAACGTCGCATCGGTTGCCGGGTCCGAATCGGCATTGGCGGCCATCGACCGCGAGCTCCACCCCGAGACAATCGGACCGCACGATGTCGGCGGAGCCAATGCCCGCGGCTGGCTGGATGAAACACAGCGGAAGGAGCTCAACGGGTTGCTTCTGCGGATGATGGAACTGTTTACAGACTCGCGCCGTCGCCCGGGAACCCGGTTTATGGCCGCGACCATGCTTGTCCGTCCGTCCCGGCTTGTTGATCAATCGATCGCGGATGAGCCCCTGGGCCAGCACTGAACTCGGCCAAAGGCGCTCTGCAGCACGCCATGTTGCAGGCCTCATTTTGTTCGATCACGGGCGGTGCGTCACAGCGAACTGTCGGCTCAGAGCGCAGGCCTCCCACCCGCGAAGTGGGGTAGACTGTGCACATGCACAAGCAACGACTGTTGGCCGTCTCGTTCATACTTCTTGGTCTGCTCGGTGGCTGCGTTTACCAACCCGTGCGGACATCAGACGCGCTGGTGCACGAGCGCGGGGTGTACGCGAAGGGGGCCGTGGCCGCGGATCAGCCGATCGCATCGTTGGCCGGCGCGCAGATGCTCGCGATGGGCGGGAACGCGGTGGACGCGGCGGTGGCCGCCTCGTTCACGCTCAGCGTGGTTCGGCCCTATTCGTGCGGTATCGGCGGCGGCGGGTTCATGGTCATCCATCTCCCCGACGACCCGACCCATGGGTTTGTACACACCGCGATCAACTATCGCGAGCAGTCGCATGTGGGGCCGGACTACTTTGAGCGCACCGGCAAGTCGAGCACCACCGGCGGCGCGGCGGTCGCCATCCCCGGCACGGTCGCGGGGTTGCTGCATGCGCTGGACACCTATGGAACGCTCGATCGCGAGACTGTCCTTGCACCGGCGATCGAGGCCGCCCGCGACGGGTTCGTGGTCGATGAGCACTACATGCTCACCAGCGCCTCGTTGCTCGAGCAGTTTGGCGACGATCCTCAGATGAAATCACGCTTCGGGCTGGTCTGGAATCATTTCCTGCGCGACGGGAAGGTGCAGCTTGGCGATCGCATCGTGAACCCGATGCAGGCGCTGGCGCTTGAGCGGATCGCGCGCGAGGGATGGTCGGGGTTTTACGAGGGGCCGGTCGCCGATGCGATCGTGCGGGCGATCGGGAGCAGCGGGGGCGAGATGAATGCCGGGCAGCTCGCGGGGTATACGCTCGATGAGCGCGAGCCGCTGATGCAGGAGATCGATGGGCATTCCTTCATCGCGATGCCCCCGCCCAGCAGCGGCGGGGTGACGATGCTTGAGACGCTCATGATTCTTGAGGCGCTCAACTACGACTTCGACGAACCCAAGATGAGCATCGAGCGGGCGCACCTGATGGCCGAGGCCCTCAAGCATGCGTTCGCCGATCGGGCTCGCTATCTCGCCGACCCGGACTTCGTGGATGTACCGATTGGCGACCTGCTCGACAATTCCGTCATCCACGAGCGGGCCCAGCTCATCACCGAGCGGGTGCACGCGCCCGATTTCTACGGCACACCGAACCTGCTGCCGATCGATGGGGGCACCAGCCATATCTCGGTGATCGACCCGTTCGGGGGGGCGGTGGCGTGCACCGAGACCATTAATCTTGGGTTCGGGTCGCTGGTGGGTGTCGATGCGTACGGGTTTGTGCTCAACAACGAGATGGACGATTTCACGACCGTGCGTGGCAAGGCCAACGCGTTTGGGCTGATGCAGTCTGACCGGAACCTGCCCGAGGTGGGCAAGCGGCCGCTGTCGAGCATGTCGCCGACGATCGTGCTCGATGCCAACGGCGAGGTGTTTGCCATCGCGGGTGCTTCGGGCGGGCCGCGAATCATCACGGGGACGATGCAGGTGCTGCTCAACGCCCTGACGGGCATGGAAGCGGGCCCAGCGGTGGCCTTGCCGCGGCTGCACCATCAGTGGCTGCCCGATGTGTTGTTCTGCGAGCCGGGTCTGATGCCGATGCTGGCGCGTCGATCGGCACAGGGCGACTGGAACGAGGTGCGTCAGATTCGCGATGTCGGCAATGTGCAGCTGATCCTGCGTGACCCCGGTGGCGGTGGCTGGCAGGCCGCGAGCGACCCGCGCAAGGGCGGTGTGGCGGCGGGCGTGGATTGATGCGGCTTCACCCTCCCCGCGGGGCGCGGGGAGGTGGGAGAAGACCCCCTCCGTCACGCCTGTCGGCGTGCCACCTTCCCCACGGGGTGGGGAAGGCACAGCAGCAGGCCACCCGGAACCACCCAATCTCGCGTCGGTTTGGCGATTCGGTGATCGTGGGAGCGATCTCAAGCGAAGAATACGGCCCATGAGCAGCACCCCGGTTCAGGTTGTTCCCGCTTGCGTTGATCTTCAAGCCGAGCCGATCGCGACGCGCCCGGCGACGCGGGCGACGCTGACCATCGTCACGCACTTTGTGGTCGATGTGTTCTCGTTTGTGGGGGTGGCGCTGCTGCCGCTGCTGGCGGTGTCGCTGGGCATGAACACCGAGCAGAAGGCGCTGCTGCTGGCGCTGGGCTCGCTGTGCAGCGGTGCGGTGCAGCCGGTGGTGGCGTGGGTGAGCGATAAGTACGACACGCGCGCGGTGGGGACGCTGGGCTTTGTGGTCGCGGTGCTGTGCATCGGCAGCTTCGGGCTTGCCAACAACTTCACGCAGCTGGCGGTGCTGTACTGTGTCGGGGCGATGGGCATCGGCGCGTTCCACCCGCCCGCGGCGGCGATCGTGGGGCATCTGGGGGGCGCGAAGCGCTCCAAATACATCGCGTTCTTTTTTCTCGCGGGCATGACGGGGGGCATGGCGGGCAACCTGTTCATCCCCAGTTATGTGGGGATGATGACGCCTCGGATCGACGGGGTGGCCGATACGCACACCGGGCTGATGTCGCTGTTGTACCTGATCCCGATCGGGTTGCTGTTCGCGGTGGTGCTTGCGAAGGCAACGCACGGCGTGGGGCATCGCAGCCGCGGATCGGGGGGAACCCATGTCGGGTGGGACAGGGCCGAGCGTCGTGCCCGCTGGTTCGCGGTGGGGGTGCTGTATGCCACCAACACGCTGCGTTTCAGCGTAAACATGGCGCTGGTCTATCTGCTGGTGGAATGGGCGGGCGAGATCACGCTGCTCAAGAACGATGCGGCCCTGATGACCGAATCGCTGGGCATCAAGGCGTCCAAGCTCAACGGCGTGCTGCAGGCCTCGATGCAGGTGGGCATGGGCGGGATGGGCATCGTGCTGGGGCTGATTCTCTCGGCCAAGTACGAGAAGCTCGCGTTCATCGTGCTGCCGATGCTTGGCTCGGTTGCGTTGTTCATGATCCCGCGGGCGCACCTGCTGTTCGCGGGCGCGGAGATCCCATTTGCGATCGTGGCGACGATCCTGACCGGTGTTGGGTTTGGTGCGGTGATCCCGGTGAGCATCTCGCTGGCGCAGCGGTTGCTGCCACACCGCACGAGTCTGGCGTCGGGGCTGATGCTCGGCGGGGCGTGGATGCTTGCGTTTGTGGGCCCGATCATCGCCGAGCTGATCCACAAGGGATTGCGGAACAAGCCCAGCGCGCCCCAGTGGCTGCTCGATGGCGCAGCCAAACTTCCCGAGTGGGCCGCGAACCCGCTGCTTGATGGGATGGGGCTGAGCGCGGGCTTTGGCGCGACGGCGGGAGTGCTGCTGTTCGCGGGGGTTCTGGCGATGTTGCTGCCCGGCGAGCTGATTTTTCGTGTCGCGCGTCACTGAGTGAATCGGCGGAATCACCCACGAAAACAGGGTGTTTTCTGCATTGTCACCGCTTTGCAACATCCTCGTGACAGAGCCGTGACAGCCCCGGGCTGATCTGGGTTGTATCTCTTAGCGTATGAAAAAGTATGAGAAACGGGTCTCGTACACCATCCGCAGGAGATCAGCACATGACATCCATGACCGCACGCACCGCTCGCCGTTCACCCATCCTCATCACCGCCCTGTCGCTGACGATGCTCAGCGGGACCGCGATGGCGCAGAGTCAATCGACGACCGCACCGCCGCAGACAACGGAATCGGTGATCCGGGAGTTGTCGCCGATCAACCTTGTATTGCCCCAACGCCCGAACCAGCCGGGTGTGATCACGCATGTCAAAGCGGTCGATGTCGATGTACGCATCACCGACACGCTGGCGACTACGGAGATGAAGGTCACCGTGGAGAACCACGGCACCAGCGTCACGCAGGCGCGGCTTGTGCTCCCGGTCCCCGCGGGGGCCACGATCCGCACCTTCGGGATCGACGGCATCGGCGACGAACCCACCGCGCAGCTGCTGCCACGCGACGAGGCATCGCGCAGATACCACGAGATCGTGCGCTCCATGGTGGACCCCGGGTTGCTTGAGTTCGTGGGCAATGCGCTGATCCAGTCGTCGGTGTTCCCGGTGCAGCCGGGCGAAACACGGACGATGACGATTGTGTACGAGCAGACGCTCGAAGCACACGCGGGACGCGTGGATTATGTGTTGCCTCGTTCGGCCTCTCTGGCCAGCGGCGTGGTTGATTGGCAGATCGACATCGAGGTCGAATCCAGCGGCGCGATGGGCCCTGTGTTCTCGCCCTCGCACCCGGTGGTCACCAAGCCGGTGACCGACCGGCTGATGCGCGTGGGCGTGCCGATGCTCAATGAGCCCGGTCCGTTCCGGATGTACGCGGTGCTCGGCTCGGGCGATGATGCGACGACGCTGCTCTACCCCGATGCCGACGATTCGGATTCGGGCTACTTCATGTTCGTTGCCGATGCGCCGGAGATTGACAAGGCACAAGCGCAGATCAGGCGAGAGATCACGATCGTGATCGACCGCTCGGGCTCCATGAACGGGCAGAAGATTGCGCAGGCCCGCGAGTCGGCCAAGCAGATCGTGCGTGGCATGAACTTGGGTGAGTTCGTGCGCGTGATCGACTACGCCGACGATGTACGTTCGTTCAGCGATCGTCCGGTCGAGCTGACCAGCGAGTCGGTTGCGCAGATCGTGTCCTATATCGACAACATCCAATCACGCGGCGGCACCAACCTGCATGGGGCACTGATGGAATCGCTCCAGAGTGAACCGACAGCGGAGACCCTGCCGATGGTTTTGTTCCTGACCGACGGGCTCGCGAGCGTGGGGATCCGAGACGAGTCGACCATCCGCAAGGATGCCCAGAACGCGAATCAGTTCGCGAAGCGTGTGTTCACCTTTGGCGTGGGCTTTGATGTCAACGCGCCGCTGCTCGACGGGCTCGCGATGGACACCAAAGCCGATTCAACCTTTGTGCTGCCCAACGAGGATGTGGAGATCAAAGTGGGGCAAGTGTTCGATAAGCTCGACGGACCGGTGATGATCGATCCGGTGTTCACGGCTGCTCCGCAACGCGCAGCGCCGCCTGCTGATATGGTGATCCCCCGCATCACATTGGTCGAACCATCTGAACTCTCCGACCTCTTCTCGGGATCGCGCGTGGTCATCTTGGGACGCTACGAGGGCGGCCAGCCGATGTATCTTCGTCTGGCGCAAAGAGGCGAGCAGGACTGGAACAAGGCGATCACCGCCGAGCTTGACTCCGAGCAGGCCTCGATTCAGCACGCGTTCGTCGCCCGCCTCTGGGCCCAGCAACGCATCAACAGCCTGACCAACGAGATCCGGCTTGCCGGTGCCAACGGTACGCCTCCGAACAAAGAGCTGGTCGATGAGATCGTGCGTCTGTCGCTGGAGTACGGGATCATGAGCGAATACACGGCTTTCCTTGCCGACGAATCCATGGGGCTGGAGGTTGCGGCGGCGCCCGCTTCGAGAGATCAGACCACGAGCAACTTCAGCAGCGGCAATAAGATGCGGACAGGGCGAGGGGGGATGTCACAATCCGCGAATCGCAAGAACCAGGACAGTCTGGCGCTTCAGAGTCAGGTGAGCGAAGCCGAGGAATCTCAGGGCGACAACTACGCCTATATGGGCGGCAAAGTTCAGAGCGATACGGCGGTCACATCGAATAGGTACTACGACAGCAATATGCGGCAGGTGAAGATCCAGAGCGTGCAACGCGGCTTCCAGGGCACCCTCTATCGTAAGAGCGGGCAGTGGGTCGATGCCCAACTCGGCGAAGCCGCGGCTGAGCAGCCCGAGCAAACCATCGAGTTCGACACCGAGCCCTACTGGGCATTGGTAGGCGATCTCGCGGATCAGGGCCGCCAGTGGATCCTGAGCAACCGCGGCGATATCTACTTCATGAACCACGGGCAACGCGTGCTCGTCAAGAACCCCCAATGATGACGATACACTCATGATGGGTGAATCGTGAACAACGATGGATTTGAAAGGATTTGAGCAATGATGACCAACACACAAATGAGCATGACCCGGTTGAGCGCGGCCCGACTGAGCGCGATCGCGATGGGTGCATTGGCGATGGCCGCGGGCTGTGCGATGAGCGACGAGGTCGCCCTCACGATCTACTCGACCGCCACCCCCGGCGCGATCAACCCCGATCTCTACCGACCGGTCCCCGGCGGCGGGAGCATGGGCTACAGCCGATACCAGCAGATCCCCGGCTACGCGATCGTCAAGCAGCAGCGCACGCTCGACATCGAGCGCGGCGTGAGCAGCCTCAACTTCCAGGGCGTCGCGGCCTTGCTCGACCCGACCACGGTCATGTTCGAGTCGCTCACCGACCCAGACGGCACCACCGTGCTTGAGCAGGACTACCGCTTCGATCTGCTGAGCATGGACAAGATGCTCGAACGCTACATCGACAAGGAGATCGTGCTCAACGGCAACGAGGTCACGCTGATGTCGGTCTCCAACGGCGGCATGCTGATCCAAGGGGGCGACGGCGCGATCCAGTTTGTCAGCGGCTACGACGGGGTCAAGTTCCCCGCCATCGCCGACGGGCTGATCACAAGGCCCACACTCAACTGGATGGTCAACTCACGGC
Source organism: Phycisphaerales bacterium UBA1924 (assembly GCA_965283805.1). Taxonomy (GTDB): domain Bacteria; phylum Planctomycetota; class Phycisphaerae; order Phycisphaerales; family UBA1924; genus UBA1924. The sequence goes on from CBDIPV010000001.1 coordinate 2,667,629, forward strand.
GCGGCGGCAAGCAGGACACGCGGATCAGCTACGAGACCAAGGGCATCACCTGGTGGGCGGACTACAACTTGGTCTTCGAGGAGGGTCGCAATCCGAATGAGGGCACGATCGACCTGAGCGCGTGGGTATCGATTCTGAACCAGTCCGGCGGCAGCTACGCCGATGCAGACCTCAAACTCGTCGCGGGAGAAGTGAACCGGGCACCGGAGGGCGGGAGTCAGTCGCCCTTCAGAGGCGGGGTCGAAATGATGGCCGCCGATTCGCGTCAGAAGGGCTTCGAAGAGAAATCGTTCTTCGAGTACCACCTCTACACCCTCGGGCGCCCGACCACCATCCCCGACCGCTCGACCAAGCAGCTTGAGTTGTTTGAGCAGGCGAGCGATATTGAGGTCAAGAAGCGGTTCATGTTCGACGGCACCCAGCAGTTCATGTACTACGGCGGCGGGCGTCAGGACAATGAGAATTTTGGGATCGGTGGCGACACCAAGGTACAGGTCTTCCTGCAGTTCGACAACAGCGAGGACGACGGGCTGGGCATGCCCCTGCCCAGCGGGCGCATCCGCGTGAGCCAGCTCGACGACGCGGACGGATCGTTCGAGTTCATCGGCGAGGACACCATCGACCACACCCCCCGCAACGAAGAGGTCACCATCAAGCTCGGCAACGCGTTCGATGTGGTGGGCGAACGCCGCCAGGTGAGCTTCGAGCGCGGCCGCAACTGGATGATCGAGACCATCGAGGTCAAGATCCGCAACCAGAAGGAGCAGGAGATCGAGGTGCACATCCAGGAGCATCTGTTCCGCTGGACCAACGCCAAGATCACCGAGATCTCGCACGATCACGAGATGCTCGACGCCCGCACCATGCATATCCCCGTGACCATCAACTCAGAAGACGAGGCGGTGGTGACCTACACCGTCCGCTACGACTGGTAAGGCCACACAAGGAGCATCCATGTCACTTGGTGTGATTCTGGTGATCGAAGACGACGACGCGATCCGGCGGGGTATCGCCGACGCGTTGTCGTATTCTGGCTATACCGTGCACGACGCGCCCGACGGGGCCAAGGGGCTCGAGCTGGTGCTGAGCACCGATGCCGACCTGGTGCTGCTCGACATCATGATGCCCAAGATGGACGGGCTTGAGGTCTTGTCGCGGTTGCGTCGCGCCAAGCCCGCCCAACCCGTGATCTTCCTCACCGCCCGCGGCGAGGAGTACGACCGCATTAAGGGGCTCAAGCACGGCGCCGATGACTACATGGTCAAGCCCTTCAGCATCGACGAGCTGATCGCACGCATCGAGGCCGTGCTGCGGCGCTCGCCGGGTCGCCCCAGCGGGCAGGCGAACACGAGGATCGCCGGGCGCGAGATCGACTTTGAACGCCGCGAGGTGGTGCTGCCCGGGGGCGTGCGTCGCTCGCTGACCGAGCGCGAGCACGAGGTGCTCAAGTTCCTGTGCAGCAACGCGGGGCGCGCAATCTCACGCGAGGAGCTGCTGCAGACCGTCTGGGGGCTCGACCCACGCGGCACCCACACCCGCACGGTCGATATGACCATCGCGCGTCTGCGTGAAACACTCGACGACGAACCGGGCGATCCACAGGTCATCAAAACCGTGCGCGGCAAGGGCTACATGCTCGTGGCGCTTGATGGTCAGGGGCTGGAGGCGACCGAGTGAACACCCGGCGCGTCATGACATGGCTGATCTTCTGGAGCAGCGTCGTGCTGGCGCTGAGCGCGTTGGCGTGGGTGAGCGTGGAAGTGGTGGCGCTCGAACGGCGCGAGGCGAGCTCGCGCGCCGAAGCCTCGCGTCAGGAATCGATCCGCCGGGCGCTCTGGCGGCTCGATTCGGCCATGGCCCCGGTGCTCGCGGTCGAGACCGCACGCCCAAGCACCGATTACACCACACTCGATTCGCTTGACAACAATGAGCTGGGTGTCGCCATCAGCGCCGCAACGCAGGACACGACCGACGGCTACGCCACCCGCTATTTCAACTACGCCGACGAACCCGAGTCCGATCGCGATCTGCTGCGTCAGCTCCAGTCGAGCCCGCAGGCGCTGTCGCTCGAACAGGGCACAACCCAGACACCGCTCGATGAATCCGAAGCGCAGGCCGATCCGCGATCAGCCAAGCAGAGCGATGCCGACTTTGAAGCACGCAACCGCATTGCCCAGATGGCGACCCAGAACGCTCCGCAGCGGATCTCCGAGCCGGAACCCAAGGCAAAAGCCAAGAGGGCCGGAGCGGAACTGATCGAGGCACAAGAGCAGACCGGCGGCGAGAGCGCGTTTTCCTCGGGCTTCAGTAACCAGGCAGAGAACCTCGACGACGCGATCTCAGTCGTGCAGCCACCGAGCGTGGGCTCGCTCACACCGCGTTGGATCGACACCGCCGGCGGGCAGCGGCTCGTGCTTGTCCGCAACGCGTTCGTCAACGGCCGGCCCGTGGTGCAGGGCGTCGAACTCAACTGGGACAAGCTCCGCGTCGACCTGCTCGACTCGATCAGCGATGTGCTCCCCGGTGCCATGCTCGTGCCCTCGTCGACCAGCCGAAGCGTCGGCATCTATCGCATGGCGACCATCCCCGTCTCGCTCATCCCGCCGCCCATCGCGCCACTGCCCCAGTGGTCGTGGTCGCCGGCGCGAGTCGGCCTGCTGGTCACCTGGGTCGCCATCATCGCCACGATCATCGCGGTGGGGGTCGTGCTGCGTGCCGCCATCGTGCTCTCGCAGCGCCGCGGCCACTTCGTCAGCGCCGTCACCCACGAGCTGCGCACCCCTCTGACCACCTTCCGCCTCTATTCGCAGATGCTCGCCGACGGCATGGTCAGCGACGAGCAGGTCCGAGGCGAATACCTCACCACCCTCAAACGCGAGAGCGAACGGCTGACCGGCATCGTCGAGAATGTGCTCGAATACGCCCGCCTCTCACGTGTGCGCCCGGGCAAGGGCAAGGCCGCGGGCGTGCAGACCCTCTCGCCCGGCGCCCTGGTCGCTCGTTTTCGTCCGGCGCTGGCCCGGCGATTGGGACAGAGCAACCTCGATCTTGTTGCCTCGCTCGATCTTGAGAGCGCGCCGGATCGCACCGTCACCGTTGATCCACACGCCGTCGAACGCGTGATGATGAACCTGATCGAGAACGCCTGCAAGTACGCCGCGCCCGCCGCCGACGACCCCACTTCGGCCGAGGAGTTCGACACACGCGTGCATCTCGATGTCCGTGTCCACGACGAGACCCTCGAACTGCTCGTCGCCGACCACGGCCCGGGCATCGCCCCCGGCGAGCGGTCCCGCATCTTCGGCGAGTTCCAGCGCGGCAGCCGCGGCTTGGGCAACGCCCGCTCGGGTCTGGGTCTGGGCCTGGCACTCTCACGCGGCCTGGCCCGCGAGATGGGCGGCGAGCTGCAACTCGTGAACCGACGCGGGCACGGGGCCGAGTTCATGCTCACCATCCCGCTCGACCCAGAACCATAAACCCAGCGGCCCCGTCCAACCGAACGGGGCCACCTCGTGATTCAGATGACTCGCGCCGGATCAACGACGCCGACGGATCGCGATCAGCCCGCCCAGCAGCAGCGTCGCGCTGGCCGGTGCCGGGACAATATTGACCGTGATCCGATCAATCCGCCCCTCGTTCGAATCCAGAGTAAAGCCCAGGATTTCCTCGCCGATGTCCGTGGTGCTCAGCGTCCAGATCTCCTGGCTGCTCACAGTGGCATTGAACACCGTCGCGGAGTTGCTGGCACCGTAGATCTCCAAGCTCGTGCACCCGAGCCCGCAGAAATCCGTCCACTGCACCTCGACCGATTCGATGTACTCACCGGCCATGAGCGAGTTGACGGTGATGTTCGCGGTCGCGGGGTAGAGATTCAGCTCGCCGGGGAACAGATCCCAGAATCCGCCGTCATTGAACGAGTAGTCCAGCTCGGCGTCGTACGCTGCTCCGCCCATATTGTCCAGGAAATCCTCGACGATCGTCCGTGCCTGAACGCTTCCCGCCACGGTAATAAGCGCGAATGCGGCCACAAGGTTCTTGGTGTGCTTCATGTTGTCCTCCCTCAATATGGTGTGTGTGACCGGTAACCGGCCATCCTTTAGATAACACACCTTCCGGGACAAGCCACGAAAACGGACAAGAAAACTAGCTTTCGCTCTCTGGGATGAAGCACGCCCACGCGGTGTCTTCGTCGATCGCCTGACTCGCATTGATCGCCAATGTTGCGTCCATATCTGCCCGCCGACGATGGACCGCGGCTTGGATCGAATCCTCGGCGTTGGCACGCACGATCGGCACATCCGAACCGAACAACAGATCAATCCCTGGCGCGAGCCCCGACTTGATCAGCTCGCGGATCGGCAGCACTCGATCGAGCCGATCGGGCACCGCACGGCGCAGGGCCTCCATGTCCGGCAGCAAGTGGCACGGCTGCAGCGACGCGATCACGCCCAGTTCCACGAAGCGAGGCACATCAGACTCATCGATCAGCTCGGCATGCTCGATCCGACACTTTGTGTGATCACACCCTGTTGATTCTATGGCATCGAGCACGGCGCGCACCGCCGCGTCTCCGATCGCGTGCGCCGCGATCGGCAGACCGGCCGCTTTGCATGTCATTAGTGACTTCTCGATCTCCTTGGGCGTTATCATCGGCGTGCCGCAGGGCCGATCCGGGTGCCCGTCTGCGAACGGATGGAGCATCCACGCCGTGCGCGAGTTGAGCGTGCCATCGACAAAGACCTTGCCCCCCGCGACGCGGACCCGTTTGTCGAACCCCTGCGTCTGGGCTTCGAGACTGGGACTGAGATCCTTGACCAGCGGATAAAGTTCGAATCGCATATCGATCTCGCCCGTGTCCAGCAGCTCGCTGAGCAGCGTCCCCAGCCACGGCTGGGCCTTGAGATCGTGCACCTCCACAAAGCCCAACCGGTGCAGGTGCAGACACGCCTCGCGGACGAGTAGGCGCCGCTGCGATGCATCGGGCTCGGGCACCGCGTTCCACATCCTCAGGGCCGCGTGTTCGAGCAGCAGCCCGCTGGGCTCGCCGTCGGCGCCCAGCTCAACGATCCCCGATTCGATCTTGGTGCTCCTGTCGATCTTCGCGTGCGATAGAGCGCTGCTCGAAGCGACCAGCGCGTGGTAATCGAAGCACCACGCTGCCACGGGGCGTCCGCCGCCGGCATGGTCGAGCTGGGTCCGCGTTGGCCAGATCGCTTGCTCCCAATGCTCAGGCGTCGCGCTGTGCGCCAGCACCCAGGCCTGCTCGGGCAGTCCCTGCGCGAAGGTGCTGATCCGGTCGAGCATCTCTTGGGCCGATCGGCACCCGCCCAGATCGAGCATACTCAGCGAACGCCCGAGCTGGAAAATGTGCGCGTGGGCTTCGCGCAGGTTGGTCGGCGCTGCCGAACCCATCAGATCGCACCCCCAAAGAGCGACGCGATGACTTGCTCGCAGACCACCTCGTCAGACACCGGGGCCGGCCACTGCACCCGCACGACCCCGAACTCGGCGCGGACATCAAAGCCCTCATCGTCGACACCCACCGCGGTCGGCGATTCGATCGAGACATGCGCCAGCAGCTTGCACACCTCTCGCAGCGCGTCAGAGTCGCTGTTGAGCCGCTTGCACAGCAGCCCGATCGAGCTGAGCAGCGGGTTGGGTTGCATGAGCGCCTCGCCGTCGGCGACCCCGCCCGAGTCGATCTTGGCGAACCCGATCCGCCCGCGTGCCCAGTGTGCGCGATCCTGGCGGGTGTGATAGGCGAGATACCGATCGCTCGCGTGGCTCTCGGGCTCCTCCTCGAGGATCATCGTCACCCGCATGGGCGCATCGAAGCGGTCCGCGGGGACCACCAGCACGATGTCGTCGGCATCGAGCGATTCACGCTCCACGCACAGCACCAGCGCACCATCGCCGGGGTCGATGATGTAGAGCACGGTGGTGGGCGTGCCGTCGAAGAGCAGCGTGCCCGTGGTGTGCGACCGCAGCAGCATGCGGGCGCGTGTCAGGGTGTCTTGATCATGGCTCATGTGTGTACCTGCTCTTTTTGATGGGTCTGGTCCCAGGTCTGCTGCACGCCTCGGACAGGGATGGGCACTTCCGAATCATCGCACGGTGCCAGCAGTTTCTGATAGATGCGGACCGGAACCCACCGCCCGTGTTTGAATCCCGCCGGGGCGATATCGCCCACGCTGTGCATGCCCATCGCTTCGTGCAGCCGCTCGCTGCCCGGGTTGGGGACGGTGACCCCGGCGAGCACGATCCGGTAGCCCTGGGCCTTGAGCAGCTCGAAGAGCGCTTTGTACAAGGCCCGCCCCACGCCCTTGCCCTGCGCACCCTCGACGAGGTAGATCCCCGATTCAACCGTCCAGTCGTAGGCCTTGCGGGTCTTCCATGCCGACGCTTTGGCGAAGCCGATGAACGCGTCGTCGTCGCTGCTGGCAATCAGCCACGGGTAAAGATCCCGGGTCGATTCCCAGTCCGCCCGGACCTCTGCCGTGTTGGTCAGCACGGTGCCGAAGTGGGCGATACCGGTGGAGATCGCGTGGTTGAGCACCGCCGCCACCGCCTCGCAATCCTCGCTTTGCATCAATCGGATCTTCATGTCAGCCCCAATGTAGCACAGACCCATCAGACCCGGAAGATCGAACCAAGTTTCTTGCCCAGCATGAGCGATGCCCCAAAGAGCGTGATCGTCAACAGGGTCATGCCCCACACGCCCATCGCCGATGCGATGTAGATCCCGTCGCCCAGACGGTTGGTAAACTCGAAGATCATTTTCGTGATCGGGAAGTGATCGCTGCGCTGGGCCAGGATCAGCGAATCCGACACCTCAAGCATCGAGAAGCTGAACACCAGCAGCCCGCCGGCGATCAGGTTGGCCATGATGAGCGGGATGATGACCTTGCGGACCGCCTCAACGCGGGTCGCCCCGAGGTTGACCGCCGCCTCCTCAAGCTCGCCCGAGGTCTGCTCAAGCCCCGAGACTGTCGAACGCACGATGTAGGGCAGCCGCCTGATCGCGTAGGCGATGATCAGCAGCGGGAAGGGGTTTGGGTCGGTCCCGAAGACCGCGAGCACGCCCTCGAGCGGGTCGCCGCTGCCAAAGGGCCAGCGCAGAGTCATGGCGACATAGCCGAACGCCATCACCAGCCCCGGAACGGCCAGCGGCAGCATGCACAGCGCATCGAGCAGCCCGCGGCCGCGGATGGTGGTCCGCACGATCAGGTAGCCGATCAGCACCCCAAAGCCCATGTTGAGCACCATGGCGATCAGCGACAGGATCAGCGAGTTCTTGATCGAGTTGAACGATTCGGGCGCGGTCAGCGCCTCGTTGAAATGGCTCAGCGTCAGGTCTTGGGGGAGCACCGTCGCGTACCACGCGCCGGGTTCGGCCAGACTGGTGAGCACGACACCCAGGTGGGGCATGACCGCCAGCAGCACGACAAACGCGAAGCCAGCGGTCGCCAGCCAGCCCCAGATCCCCTTGAGCGCCACCTCGCCGCCGGCGCGAGACGCTTTGGAGTACATCGCGTACCCCTTGCGACCGAACACCACCTTGCCCAGCAGATAGAACATGATCGCGGTGAACAGCAGCACCAGCGTCAGCGCGTAGGGCTCGGCGTTGTTCTGCACATCCTTGAGCCCGTAGAAGATCTGCACGCTCGTCACGCTGTAGTAATCAAACATCAGCGGCGTGCCCAGCTCCGTAAAGCTCCAGATGAACACGATCGTCGCCCCCGCAAACAGCCCCGGGCGGATCAGCGGCAGCGTGATCTTGAAGAATCGACGCCACCCGCGTGCGCCCAGGTTCTCGGCACTCTCGTCGAGCGCGGGGTCCAGGTTGGCCAGCGAGGCCGTCGCGTTGAGATAGATGATGGGATACAGATGCAGGGCCATGACCGCGACAACGCCCCAGAACTTGGCCTGGCCCAGCACATCCCAGTCGGTCCCCAGTAGCGCATTGAGCGCGCCCTCGCGGCCCAGCAGCGCCCGGATCCCGATCGCGCCGACAAACGGCGGCAGGATCAGCGGCACCAGAATCGACGCGTTGAGCAGCTTCTTGCCCGGGAAGCTGAAGCGGGCGCTGACCACCGCCAGCGGTAGCGAGATGATGATGCACAGCAGCGTGGTCGCGACCGCGATCTTGAACGCGTTGGCCATGCCCCCGATCAGGTTGGGATCCCTGAAGATCAGGACCAGGTGATCGAGCGTCCACCCGCTGCCCGTGGCAGGATCGGCGGCGAACCCCCCCCGAACCGTCAGGGCGATCGGGTAGAGCAGAAAGACACCCAGCACGAACAAGATCGAGCCCATCAGCCCGTACTGAATCAGATTTCGGATGGTGCGTGCAGACATGTGTGCCAGTCTATGTATGGATCTCGCTTGGGGTGGCCCGTGGGAGTGTGAAACCACGCCTGATCTCGTCAGATCGACCGCCAAGATACCCGCGCGTGCAATTGGTCCGCCATTCCCCTAGAATACAATGACCAGAATCGGTCTTGGGGTAAACCCGGTCACCGATCTGATACGAAAGGAGCATCCCATGCGGACCAATGTAGTGGCACGGCACATGGAAGTCACCGACGCGATCCGGCAGCACGCCGAATCAAAGGCAAAGAAACTCGACAGGTTTGATGATCTGATCCAACAGATCGACATCAAGTTCTGGAAAGAAAACTCGTCTCAAGAGCTGTTTACCGTTGAAGTTGTGGTCGATGTGATCAACCACGCCGATTTCATCGCCAAAGCCGATGGGCATGACCTGTATCTGGTGATCGACGACTCGATCAATAAAGTGAGCCGACAGCTCAACGACCATCGCGAGAAGCTCAAGCTTGAGAGTCAACGCAGCTGAGCCGCGGCTCAACGGGGAGGACCGTGCCCATGAAACTGACCGAGATCATCCAGCCCGATTCGATCATCATCCCGCTCAAAAGCAACGAGCGCGATGATGCCATCCGTGAGCTGATCGACACGCTCACCGAATCGGGCGTCGCCCCCAGCGAGATCAGGGACGATCTGCTCGCGAAGGTACTCGAACGCGAACGCAAGCACTCCACCGGCTTTGGGCGCGGCGTCGCCGTCCCCCATGTCAAACACCCGCAGATCGACAAGATGACCGCAGCGATCGGGATCTCCGCGGGCGGGATCGATTTCAACTCACTCGACAAGCAACCGGTCTACACGATCTTTCTGCTGCTCAGCCCCCAGAGCCGACCCGAGGAGCACCTGCAGGCCATGGAGATCATCTTCAAGAATCTGTCCAAGGACACATTCAGGCGAGAACTCCGCCAAGCCGACAACGCGCAGGTGGTCCACACACTGCTCGACGACGCCGACAACCATCGCGTCGGCGGCTGAACGATCCGTTCCCTATGCCCGTTCATCTCATGCCCCGGGTTGTGCGGGGCCAGATCGGAACACGCCTATCGTGAGCGAAAACTGCTCGTCAAAGATGAAAATCACCAACCGCTACGGGCTCCACGCTCGCCCGGCGACAGATTTCGCGCAGGCAGCTGCGGGCTTCCAATCAGACATCAAGGTCCGCAGCGACGACGACGAGGCCGACGGCAAGTCCGTCATGGAACTGATGATGCTCGCCGCAACCAACGGCACCGAGATCGAAATCCTCTGCTCAGGCCCGGACGCCAAAGACGCCCTTGCCCATCTGGCAGACTTGGTAGCTCGCGGGTTTGACGAAGAGGGTGATGACTGAACCACTCAATCAGGACCACTCAATCTGGGCGGTTCAGTCCGCTTGGGTCGCGAGGCCCTGCGCGACCAGCTCGTCTTCTGTGAGCCGCGTGATGGCCGCGCCAAGGCTGCCCAGGCGTTCCTCGAGCCGTTCATAGCCGCGATCGATGTGGTACACACGGTTGACCACCGTCGTCCCCTCGCTGGCCATGGCGGCGATCACCAGACTGGCGCTGGCCCGCAGGTCGCTGGCCATCACCGGCGCCCCCGTCAGCCGCTTCACGCCCGAGATCACCGCCGTGGTCCCGTGCCGATGGACGCTGGCACCCAGACGAGTCAGCTCGGCGACATGCAGGAACCGCTCGGGGAAGATCTTCTCGGTAACGACCGAGTTGCCCTGAGCCAGGCACAGCAGCGCCATGAACTGGGCCTGCAGGTCGGTGGGGAAGCCCGGGTGCGGCTGGGTCGTGATCTGCACCGGCCGCAGCGGATTTGGCGCGCTGATCGTGCAGGTCCGGCGTAGCGGGTCGGTCGGGGTCGCCCCGCGCGGGTAATCCGTCGGGTCGATGTGCACGCCAATTGCTTCAAGCCGGTCGATCGCGGACATCATGGCATCGAGCGGGCAGTTGGTGAGTTCGATCGTCGAGCCTGTCGCGGCCGCGGCACACATAAAGGTGCCCGCTTCGATCCGATCCGGGATGACCGTGTGATCAACCCCGCCCAGCGCCTCGACGCCCTGGATCATGATCCGCGGCGAGCCAGCGCCGGTGATCTTCGCGCCCATCGCGTTGAGCATGTTGGCCAGATCCACGATCTCGGGTTCACAGGCCGCGCACTCGATGATGGTGGTGCCCTCGGCGAGTGTCGCCGCGGACATGACATTGGCGGTGCCCAGCACCGTGGACCCAAACGGCCCGCCCAGAAACACGGTGCTGCCGATCAGGCGGCCGGACTGCGGGACGCGGGCGATGATGTCGCCGCCCTCGAGTTCGATCTTGGCGCCCAGCGCTTCGAGACCACGCAGGTGCAGATCGACCGGGCGTTGGCCGATCGCGCAGCCGCCGGGCATCGAGACGCGGGCCGTGCCCCGCCGGGCCAGCATGGGCCCGAGCACACAGATGCTCGCGCGCATGGTCCGCACGATGTCGTAGCGGGCGTGGACCTCTGATTCGTCGGTCGCGTGCAGCTGGACGGTGGTCCCGTCCCGCGCAACCTCGACCCCCAGCTCCCTGAGCAGGCGCAGCATGTTGCCGATGTCCGAAAGTTCGGGCACATCGCGGAGCGTGACGGGCGCATCGGTGAGCAGGGTCGCTGCCAGCAGCGGCAGGGCCGCGTTTTTGGAGCCGTTGACGCGAACACTACCGCTGAGTCGGCGTCCGCCCTCGATCACAAAGACATCCATGCCTCGTACCTCCTGGGATCACTGCCCCGAGGGTCAGTGTATCACGCAAATCGTCGGATCTGCCCATCGCACGGGCGATCTCTAGAGAAGGTATCGGTTTGTTGGCACGATGCGCCCACATTTGGCCCAGCCATCAAACAGGGCGGTTTGGCCGTGTTTGGAGCGTGCTGATCGGTCCAGACCGTACAACCGGCAGCGTATCGCGCAATTCTCACCTCACATGCTGGCACGCGAGTGGGTGAATTCGAGATTCAGGGCACCAACACGCCCACACCCCACGAGGGGCCCGGGCAAACAACATGCACGATTGGAGCGTCACCATGACCACGGCTGAACAACACATGAGCGAGCACGAGCAAGGGCTCTCAACGGGCAATCGCTTGATGCAAGGCTTGCTGATCGCCGCGATCGCGGCTTCGGCACTCTCGATGGTCTTTTCGGTCGGCACAGCGTTGGCGTCGGCCTCCGATCAACAACCCGCTGCGAGTGTCGCAGCAAGTGAGTAGCACGCGGGGTTCGCGGCGAGCACGCCGCAGGAGCAGGCATGAGTCCATGACACCCCAGAACCTGTCGTTGAGCCCCAAAGAACGGGCTCCAAAACCCCGCAGCACACCCAGACCCAACCTGGAGGTCCAGATGAACACTCCGATTAACACACACCGCAGTCCCAAACTCTTCCTCACCCTTGCCGTTCTCTCGGGCAGCACCATCGCGGTCACCGCTGGCACCGCCAGTGCACAAGACGGCGGCGCCGACTTCGATTCGCTCCCCCAGAGCATCACCCTGACCGGGACCGTGCGTGACTTCAAAGAGCGCAGCGTTCAGGGCGGGCACACCGACTTCGAGTACCGGCCCGCAGGCGGCTTCGGCCACTACATGGGCATCGTCTCAGACTACCTCGGCGATGATGACAAGCCCATCATGGCATCGAGTGGTCGCAGGATCTCGTCGGACTGGAAGGACAGCTCCGGTCGCAAGATGATCCAGTTCAAGCCGTATATCGCACAGTTCGAGGGCGACATCAGCGGTTCGCTCAGCGGCAACGCGGGTGCGATCCATGAATCGCACACCTTTGACCAGTGGTTCCGCGACACCCCCGGCGTGAATGTTTCCAAGCCCCTCGACCTGACCCTCGTTCGCCAGCAGGGCAGCAATGTCTATGTCTTCGACGACAAGCATGATGCCACGTATGCGAACATGGGCGGGTTCTTCCCCGTCAACGGCGAGCTGTTCGGCAACTCGGCAGGAAACGACAAAAACTTCCACTTCACCTTCGAACTCCAGACCGAGTTCACCTTCGACGCCGATTCGGACATGAGCTTCACCTTCACCGGTGACGACGATGTCTGGGTCTTCATCGACGGTCACCTGGTGATCGACATCGGCGGCGTGCACTCGGCCGTCTCGCAGACGATCGACCTCAATCGCCTCGAATGGCTCGAAGACGGGCAACGCTACAAGCTGAGCTTCTTCTTCGCCGAGCGTCACCGCACGCAGTCGAACTTCCGCATCGAAACCACGATGCAGCTCCGCACGGTCCAGCTGCCGCCCACCGCGGCGCTCTACGACTAAGGCGGGCAATGCCGGCGCATGTTGGTGTTGGTGTGAGGCCGATCCGTACAACGGATCGGCCTCCTCCTTTTTTGATTTGGTGATGCTGTGAGAATCAACGCACGCGATTGCGCTGGTACGGGTATCCACGGCGCCCCAAGTCTCGGCGATAAAAGTTGGGGTTGCGCCGTCCGTACACATTGTTGTATCGGCGATCCTCGCCGCCCGGATAGACATAGACATTGGGGTTGCTGCTGGTGTAGAACCGGCCCTGATCATCCAGCGACGGGCGCTGCTGCTCGGGCCAGGCATACCACCCAGCTGTCGGGTCTGGCTCGCCCACGGCCAGCGCACCATCTCGGCGGCTGTACTCCGGCGCCAGGTCACGCTCGTAGGCATAATACGAGCCGCCCGCCTGGGCGCCGGGCGCAAAGAGCACCGCGCTGCTGTCGCCCGAGTGGGTCATCAGTGTTTGCTGTTCATGATGCGGCTGGGGCGCATCGAGTGTCCAGTGGGGCACCTCGCGTCGATCTTGGCCGCTGCTGGCGCAGCCAACCAGCACGAGCGAGCTGAGCATCGGGAGCACGGCGATCGCCGCACGACGGTTCATCTTTTTCAGTTGGACACACATACACCTCTACACAACCACAGAACGGTACACGCTGCCAACAAATCGGGCAATTGTTGCGCGAAGGACCGCGTTGGGGCGCAATAAATGCAGTTATCGGGGTGTTGAACGCCAATAGGCGCGATCGAGCCGGGCCCTGCTCTGGGCCAGCCGGGCCTCGCCGTCGGGCCAGCGCCCCGATCGGATCGCCGAGCTGATCGCGTTGACCATGCGAACCACGCCGCCCGGTGCCCGGTAACCCGGCGCGTTGAATCCATCGATCACGATGTCGCACCCGGCCATGAGCGCCAGCACCGCGGCGTCCTCCTCGCCGAACCCGTCGCGCACGGCGCGCATGTCCAGCGAATCCGAGATGATCAAGCCATCGAAGCCCAGCGACCCACGCAGCACGCCCTGAAGGTGCGCAGGTGAGAGCGACGCGGGGAGGTGCGCGTCCACATCCCGGTGCACCAAGTGGCCGGGCATGATCGCCAACGCATCGCCGAACCGTTCGATCAACGACGCGAAGACCCGCTGCTCCTGGGGCGAGTGGGTCAGCGTGATGTCGCACATGCCGTTGTGCGAGTCGATGAGCGAGGAGCCGTGGCCGGGGAAGTGCTTGATGCAGCAGCCGAGTTTTTCGTGCTGATAGATCTCGATCATCGTGCTCGCGCATCGCACCACCGTGTCGTGATCGTCCCCGAACGCTCGATCCTTCTCGGCGATAATCGGTGAGCACGGCTCGATCGATAGATCGACACACGGCGCAAGATTGATGTCGATCCCAAGGGCTTTGAGCTTGAGGGCCTGACGCTGCGCATGCTGGCGAAGATCCATCTCGTCGTAGGTCCCAAGCTCGGCGGCACTCGCGCTGGGCAGCAGGAACCCGTGCTCCTGCTTGAGCCGGCTGACCTGCCCGCCCTCCTGGTCAATAGCAACAACAAGGTCATCGCCCAGCTCATGACGCAGGTCCGCGATGAACGCGGTGAGCTGCTCAGGGCTGACGATGTTGCGCTGGTGATTCCCCGCGATATCGTGATCAAAGAGAATCACGCCCTTGCAGTGCACGGCTTTGAGCACATCCACATCGTGGCGCGTGTGGTCCTGATCCAGCGACGAGCCGCGGATACCCAGCATCAATGACGACCCGATGAGTTCGCCCAGAGTCATGTGTGTGCCCCGATGATCTCTGAGAGATGCCCGTCCGCCGCCTCGATCAGCCGCGTCGCCTCGCTGTGATCCACACCGCAGCGATGCATCACGATCGCATGCTTCACGCTGTTGTGCGCCCGATCGAGCAGCGCGAGCGACTCATCACGCTCAAGCCCACAGACCGAACCGATGATCCGCGCCGCCCGATCGCGCAGCTTGTCGTTGCTTGCTCGCAGATCGACCATCATATTGGAATAGGCCTTGCCCAGCCCGATCATGGCCCCGGTGCTGATCATGTTGAGCACCATCTTGGTCGCCGTGCCCGCCTTCATGCGGGTCGAGCCGGTGAGCACCTCGGGCCCGGTCGCGATGGCCATGAGCACATCGCACCACGCCGGTCGGTCCATCGGCGTGCAGGTCAGCAGCCCGGTCGAAGCGCCCAGCGACTTGGCGAACTCAACCCCGCCCAGAACATACGGCGTCGTCCCGCCCGCCGCGATCCCCAGCACGCTGTCGTGCTCGCTGATGCCCAGCCCCCGCAGCTCGTCGTGCGCCCCATCCCGCTCGTCCTCGCGATGCTCCGACGACACCCGCAGCGCCCGGTCCCCGCCGGCGATGATCCCGATGACCTGCCCCGGGTCGCTCTGAAAAGTGGGGGGGCACTCGGACGCATCCAGCACACCCAGCCGCCCGCTGGTCCCCGCGCCCAGATAGATCAACCGCCCACCAGCTCGCAGGGATTCGATCACCCGGTCGGTGAACGCGCCAATGTGCTCGATCTGGTCGCGGACCGCGCCGGCGATGGTCGCGTCCTCGTCGTTGATCAGCCGCAGGCAATCGAGTGTGCTCATCGCATCGAGATCCGCCGAGCGGGCGTTGCGCTGCTCGGTAAGCAGGTGCCCGCGATCGGGCGGGGGCTTGGAGTTCGGGCTGTGGGTGGGCTCACTCAAAGCACCCCCGGCAGGGATCGAACCTGCGACCTGCGCTTTAGGAAAGCGCTGCTCTATCCAACTGAGCTACGAGGGCAATCGTTGATCAAAGCGTAGCACAGGCCCGGCATGCATGCGAGCACCGCCCGCGCCGAGCCCGGCCCGGTTCGCCTATGATCTTGGCCCAAAACCGCGAACATCAACGGCAAACGCGCCCCGGAGCTCCCCATGAAAGCAGGCATCGTCGGCCTCCCCAATGTCGGTAAATCGACCCTCTTCAACGCCCTCACCAACGCCGGTGCGCTTGCGGCCAACTACCCGTTCGCGACCATCGACCCCAACATCGGGGTCGTGCCCATCCCAGACCCACGACTCGAGATCATTCAGGGCTACATCAAGACCCAGAAGGTCATCCCCGCGGCGCTTGAACTTGTCGACATCGCCGGGCTCGTCCGCGGCGCGTCCAAGGGCGAGGGCAAAGGCAACGCCTTCCTCGGGCACATCAAGGATGTCGATGCCATCATCCAGGTCGTCCGCTGCTTTGAGAAAGCACCCGGTGGCGAAGACATCACCCATGTCGACGGCTCCGTCGACCCCCTGCGTGACATCGAGACCATCGAACTCGAACTCATACTCGCCGACCTGCAGACCTGTGAGAACGCCCTACCCAAGGCCCAGCGCAGCGCCAAAGGCAACGACCGCGACGCCATCGCCCGCGTCAAAGTGCTCGAGAAGATCCTGCCCGCACTCGAAGAGGGCAAGCCCGCTCGCAGCGTCGAGATCGTTGACCCCGAGCTGCTCCGCGCCCGCCGCATGCTCGCGCTCATCACCACCAAGCCGATCCTCTACATCGCCAATGTCAGCGACGACGACCCCAACGGCGAGGGCGAGCTGGCCCAGCGCGTCAAGGCCTACGCCCAGTCGCACAACTCCGAGATGGTTCCCGTCTGTGCCCGCATCGAGAGCGAGCTCTCCGAACTCGACGAAGAGGACAAGGCCGAGATGCTCAAGGACATGGGCATGGACGAGCCTGCGCTGGGCAAGCTGGCCCGAGCCGCCTACAACCTGCTCGGCTACCAGTCCTACTACACCGCCGGCGAGAAGGAAGTCCGCGCTTGGACCGTCCCGGTGGGTTGCAAGGCCCCCCAGGCCGCGGGCGTGATCCATACGGATTTCGAGAAGGGCTTCATCCGCGTCGAATGCTACAGCGTCGATGACCTGATCGAGCACCAGAGCGAGAAGGCGATCAAGGAAGCGGGCAAGATGCGCATCGAGGGCAAGGAATACATCATGCGCGACGCGGATGTGTGTCACTTCCTCTTCAGCCGGTGAGCGTTTCGATAGCAGGGTGCCACTACTCGCCGCGCGGCGGCGCAGTAGTGCTCTTCAAACTGCTCAAGACACTACTGCGCGTCTTCGACGCGAGTAGTGGCACCCTGATCACGCCGCTCACCGCGATCGCTTCGCCGCCCCCGCGTTGCCGTGTGCCCCAAGATCATAAAACACCGCGAAGATCATCCCGATGATCCAGCCGATCGTGAAGTCGCCACCGCCGTAGACATGGCAGATGCCGTACACAAAGGTCGTCGCCGGCAGGAAAAAGAAGCCAAGCAGCGGGATCAGCCAGCCGTCCCACGGGTCCACCTTGGCGAACGCCCCGATGATCCAGTATACGAACAGCAGCACGCGGGGCATGAGCAGTGTTCCGAGGACGAGCAGGCAGCCACCCATGGTGTGTTCCTTTCGGGGTTGAACCAGATGAGTATAAACGAAAACCCCGCGGGGTCACCGCGGGGTTGTTTGGATTCTTGATTGTTGGATGTCGATCAGTCGCGCGCCTGCAGCTTGCTCAGCAGGCGGACCAACTCGATGTAGAGCCAGACGAGGGTGACCATCAGTCCCCACGCGCCGACCCACTCCATGTACTTGGGGGCCTTGTGCTCGATGCCCTTTTCGATGTACTGGAAGTCGAGCAGCAGGAACAGACTCGCCAGGGCCACGCACAGCCCGGTGAATCCGATGCCCATCAAGCCTGTGCTGGCGTAACCGTTCCAGATGCCCACGCCGAAGAAGCTCAGGATCCAGATCAGCGCGGTGTAGCCCACCAGCCCGAGCAGGGCGGTGATCATCACCTTCTGCAGCAGCGGCCCGACACGCAGGACGCCCGATGCGTAGCCCGCGAGCATCACGCCCGTCACCGCAAAGGTCGCCACCGCGGCCTGCAGCGCGATCATCGCGCCCGGGTTTGGTGCGCCCGCCTGGGTTGGCAGGAACTGCATCGGGATCACAAAGGTCGCGACACCCACGAACGCGCCTTCGAGGACCGCATGGATCGGGGCCACGATGGGGGCGGATTTGGGTGCCTTATAGATAATCAGCGAGACGACGATGCCGCCGATGAACGCGCCGATCATCGCCGGGAAGGCCCAGCCGGGCATCGAGCCCGATGAGATCATCGCGCTGTTGATCGCCTGCCAACTCAAGATGCCCACCACAGCGACAATCGACAGCAGGATGCTCGTCGCCGTGACCGTCCCGCCCAGCGTCATCGCGCTGGTGCGCTCGATACCAAAGGGCTCTTCGGACTCAATGACCCGCATCGCGGGGTTTCGTGACTGTAATACGCTCATGCGTGTGTCTCCCTTTCAGAACAAGTGTTCAGCAGCTATTGTACTACTGAAACCAGTACTTGGTTCATCGGCACAATGGGTTTCGGCACTGCCAAGTTGGCATCCAATCCTTACGCAGCGCATACCTATATATATTGGGCTCAGAGCTGGGTGCCACTACTCGCGGCTTGTCGCGCAGTAGTGCTCTTTCAGGAGTCCAGAAGACACGACTGCGCCGGGGACGGCGAGTCGTGGCACCCAGATGGATCTGAAAGCAATCAGATCTGATCAATGGTGTAGTTGGGCGACTCTTTGGTGATCTTGATGTCGTGCGGGTGATTCTCGATCACCGTCGCCCCCGACACCCGCACAAACCGGGCGTGCTCGCGCATGTCGTCGATCGTCGCGCAGCCGCAGTAGCCCATCGCCGAGCGCAGCCCGCCCACGAGCTGGTAAGTGAACTCGGCGAGCTTGCCGCGGTACGCGACCAAGCCCTCGACGCCCTCGGGGACGAACTTCTGGTCCTTCTTGTTGCTCGCGAAGACCTTCTCGGCCTGGCGGTACCGATCGGCGCTGCCCGAGTTCATCGCGCCCTCCGAGCCCATGCCCCGGTAGCTCTTGTAGCGCCGCCCGCCGCTGATGACCAGCTCGCCCGGCGACTCATCAAGACCCGCGAACAGCGAGCCCATCATCACGCAGTGGGCCCCGGCCCCGATGGCCTTGGCGATATCGCCGCTGAGTCGGATCCCACCGTCGGCGATCACCGTCACATCGCTGTTGATGCTCCGCAGCCCCTCGACCGCGTTCATCACCGCCGAAACCTGAGGCATGCCAACACCCGTCACCACCCGCGTGGTGCAGATCGAGCCCGGCCCGATGCCGACCTTCACCGCGTCCGCGCCGGCCTCGGCCAGCGCGATGGCCGCCTCGGCGGTAGCGATGTTGCCGGCGATGACCCCGATGTCGTACTGCTGCTTGATCGCGCGGACCGTATCGATCACCGATCCCGAGTGCCCGTGGGCGGTGTCCACCACCAACACATCCACCTCGGCCGCGATCAACGCCTCGACACGGTCGAACTGGTTGGGGCCCACGGCCGCCCCAACCCGCAAACGCCCGCGATGGTCAACACACGCGTTGGGGAACTGGCTCTGGCGCTCGATGTCACGCATCGTGATCAGCCCTGACAAGCAGCCCGATGCATCCACGATCAGCAGCTTCTCGACCTTGAGTTCGTTGAGGATGCCCTCGGCCTGCGCCAGCGTCGTGCCCTCCTGGGCGGTAACGAGGTTCTCGCTGGTCATCACATCGCGGATGGGGGTGTTCTGGTTCTGGGCAAACTTGAGGTCGCGCCGGGTGAGGATGCCCACCAGACGCCCCTTGGAGCGCAGGTCGTTCGAGCCGTCCTCGGTGATGGGGAAGCCCGAGACGTTGTGTTCGATCATCAGCTCGATCGCGCGGCTGACGGTGTCGTCTGGGCCCAGCGTGATGGGGTCGGTGATGACGCCGTTGGCCGAGCGTTTGACCTTGGCGACCTCGCGGGCCTGGGCCTCGATGCTCAGGTTCTTATGGATGATGCCGATGCCGCCCTCCTGGGCCAGCGCGATCGCCAGCTCGGACTCGGTCACGGTGTCCATCGGCGCTGAGACCAGCGGGATGTTGAGGGTGATGTCCTTGGTGAGCCGTGTCGCGGTGATCGCGGTGGCCGGCATCACGCTCGATGCCTGGGGGATCAGCAGCACATCATCGAAGGTGATTCCCTCCATGACGATCTTGCTGGTATATTGACTGGTCGAGAGCGTCCCCGCCTGCGACTGGATCCGATCAGGTGTCTGATCCGAAGGGCGAGCGGGGTCGTTGCTGGTCGTCTGGGATTTTGCGATGGTCTCCATGAGAGAGTATCCCACCCTCGCGCCCGTGTGTCTACCAAATGTCCCCAACAGCAGCGCTTTCTGACGATCAATCGTGCAGATGAGCCGCGCACAGACCGAATATCTGGATATGGACCTTCCACGCGACGAACTCGCCTTTGTGCCCACCGAGGCCGACCCGGTTCAGGGGCAGCGCGAATGGGTGCTGGGCGATGCACGCGGCGGATTCAGCATGGGCACCGCCCAGGGCACCCCCACAAGGCGCTACCACGCCCTGCTCGTAGCACCCCTCGCACCGCCCGTGCGGCGGGTATCCCTGCTCACGGCCATCGATGAGCACCTGCATGTGCCCCTTGGAGGTCGCTGCGACTGCGATCTCGATGTCCGCCTGACCCCGTTCCAGTTCGGTGACCAGCGCACGCCCCCCATGCCCAGCCCCTATCTGAGCGCGTTCACCAGCGCGGTCGGGAGTTGCACTTGGGACTTGGCCGTGCCGACCCAGGTCGGGATCATCCGGATCCGAAAAACGCTGACGCTCGCCCAGTGGAGCGATTCGTGCCGGATCGAGTACGAGATCGAATCGGGCATCCACTCGCCCGAGCCCGACCGCCCGGTGACCCTCACGCTGCGTCCGCTGCTGAGCATGCGTGATTTCCACGAACTCAACCACCCCGGATCGCTCGATTCCGGATGCCTGCATACGCAACCCTTCCAAGAACCCGCCGTGCAGGGCGTGCGGGTCGAGCGCGACGGCCTCGATCGGGCGCTCTTCGTCCGAGGCGTACATCTGCACGCCCACCACGAGCCCGAGATCTGGCGTGGGATACGCTACGACCACGAAACACAGCGCAGCCAGAGCGACCGCGAGGATCTCTTCTGCCCCGCTCGGTTCGATGTCACGCTCGATCCGCTCCGCACCACCAGCGTGAGCATCGAGGTGCAACTCGAAAGTGCGTCCGCGGCAGACTGGCAGGCTGACCTGGCCCAGCGCGATCGGCGCGTGCGCTCCTCGATCGACCACGCGCTGGCGGGGGCCGGCGACCCCGGCGACACCCAGGTGCGTGACCATATCGCCCGGCTCGCGAGCGCGGGCGATGCGTTCGTGGTTGATCGCTGGGTCGACGGCATCGAGTCCCGCTCGATCATTGCCGGCTATCCCTGGTTCAGCGACTGGGGCCGCGACACCATGATCGCCCTGCCCGGGCTGCTGCTGACCACAGGCCGATTCGAAGAAGCAAAGCTGTGCCTGCATACCTTCGCCCGCGCTCGCCAGCACGGGCTCATCCCCAACCGGTTCGACGACTTCGCCGGCCCGGCGCATTTCAACACCGTTGATGCCCCGCTTTGGTTCATCCACGCCTGCGATCGCTGGTCGCACGCGGCGGGCAAAGCCCTCGACCCCCAGCTCATCGACGCCTGTGATGACATCATCGATGCCTATACCCGGGGCACCATCAACCAGATCAAGGTTGATGAGAAAGACGGGCTGGTCCGGGCCGGCGACGCCAAAACCCAGCTCACCTGGATGGATGCCCTGAGAGAAGGCGTCGCCTTCACCCCCCGCCACGGCAAGCCCATCGAGATCAACGCGCTCTGGATCAACGCCCTGCATGCGCGGATCGCGATGGGCTCGATCAACGATTCACGGGCCGCGACGCTGACCCACCAGCTCGAGCGTGCCCGGCGAGCGATCTTGAGCACCATGACCGGCGGGCCCCACGGCGGGCTGGTTGATTGTCTCACCCCGTACAACGGTGTACGCAGCTTCAGCTGGCAGACCAGCGATGAGTGCCGGCCCAACCAGGTCTTCGCGTGCAGCCTGCCATATGTCGCGCTCCCCGAGCATGTCGTGGCCAAGTCCATCGGCGCCGTTGAGCGCACACTCCTGACCCCGGTGGGCCTGCGCACGCTCAGCGCCGATCACGGGTTGTACCAGCCGCATTACCGCGGGACAATGCTCGAGCGAGATCGGGCGTATCACAACGGCACCGTCTGGCCGTGGCTGCTCGGTCCTTTCTGTGAAGCCATGCTCCGCCACCACGGTTTCGATGGCCCATCAACTGCCCACGCACGCAACCTGCTGTGCATCCTGGCGGATCAGACCCGGATCGACTCGATCGGCTCGCTGTTTGAGATCTATGACGCCGAGCCCGACGCGAACGACAAACACGCCCCGCAGGGCTGCCCGGCGCAGGCGTGGTCCATCGCAGAAACGCTGCGTGTGCTGGTGATGTGCGAGCGGGGCGGGGATTAGCCGCAGCGGTCGGGGTCCTTGCCGGCATTGAGCAGGCGTTCTCCGTCATCGGGCGACATCGAGCCCTCAGCAATGTACGCCGCGATCTCGCGCCGTGATTTCTCAAGATTCGAGCTCATCACCATGCGGCGCACCGAACCGAAGACGATCGCGATGATCGCGATCAGAATGCCGCCGGTAATCGCTACGACGGGGATGATGATGTCTTCGTTGCTCGAGATCTCTTGAACTACATCTTGCATGGCTGGTTCCTGAGTGGTTTAGACCGTGCGCTTGGCCGACTTCTTGGAAGCACCGGCGTTGAGCAGGCGTTCGCCTTCTTCGGTGGTCATGGAGCCCTCAGCAACATACGCCGCAACTTCGCGTCGCGATTCTTCAAGCTCAGACCGCTCGCTGATGCTCCGGATTGTCCCGAAGATGATGGCCAGCACTGAGATGATGAGGGCGACGACTGAGCCGACCCCAAAGAGCAGGAACATCAGTAAAGAGCCGGTATCGCTGCTGATATTGTGCATTATTTCTTGCATCTGAATCGTTTCCCCGTTGGTTATCTCTTGCTGATGCGATCAGCCGCAGGCGCGCACGCCATCGTTCTTTCGTCCCGCCGCCAGCAGCCGCTCGCCCTGCTCGGGCGACATGGACCCCTCGGCGATGTAGGCCGCGACCTCACGCCGTGTCCGCTCATGGGCCAGGCGTGCGATCATTCCGGTGATTGATTTGGAGACCGAGACAATGGTGATCGAGCCGGCAATGACCAGCACGAAGAAGATTTCTTCCTTGTTGATGATTTCATGCAGGATTGCTTCCATATCGGTTCTCCAGTCGGGGGGCGAACCAGCCCGCCCAGCACCTCTTCTTGGGGATCGGGTGGGGTGATTTTCATCGAAACGGGTCTCTTTCACAGATTTTACGCGAAGCGAGTCAGAATCGGGCACCAAACCCGAAAATCTCAACGGAATCGTTCAGACGCATCCGCACCGTCAGTGGGGTGCGAAGCGTGAAATATGAACATTGATTTTCGAGATTGTATATGTTCAAGGACGCGCCGGTTTGGTAAGGTATGGTCTAACAACTTGTGATCAGATGTTCGAGATCCTTGTCTCATGGGGAACGCCGCGTCTCACGCGGCACGCAAGGAGCAGCAGATGATGAGCCGACTGGCTGTCGCGGCCTTTGGCCGCGCGAGTAGTGGAGCGGGGGCGCTTCAAAACACGGGACTTGGCACAACGATGACCACCTCATTGTTGTTGGGAACAACGCTCGCCGCGATCGGGGCGCTGGGGGTGGCGGGGGCTACGGCGCATGCCGAGCCGCTCAACTTCACCAATGAGGGGCTCGCGCGGGGTGTCCCGTTCCGGCTTGGCTTCAACTACGAGCAGGTCGGCGCGGGCAACATGCTCGCGGACCTCGACAACGACGGCGATCTCGACATCCTCATCGCCGGCGGCCTGGGCGGCGTCTTCGGGCTCTACGAGAACGACGGCACCGGCCACTTCACCGATCGCACCGCTGGCTCAGGGCTCGACCCGATGGTCAACGCCTCGGGCCTCTCGGCCGCGGACTTTGATAACGACGGCGACCTCGATATCCACATCCCGGGCTGGCTGGTGCCCAGCCGGCTCTATCGCAACGACGGGAACTTCACCTTCACCGATGTCGCCCCGCAGGCCGGGGTGGATATCAACGCGCCCTCGATGGCCGCCGCGTGGGGCGACTACAACCAGGACGGCTGGCTCGATCTCTACGCGACCGTACGAACTTTCACGCAGAACATCGAGATCCAGAACCACCTCTTCCGGAGCAACGGCGACGGCACCTTCACCGATGTCGCTGTCCAACTGGGCGTTGAAGCCCCGGGCGATCCATCGTGCCTCCCAACCTTCTTTGATTACGACCGCGACGGCGACGACGATATCTATATCGGAACCGACAAGGGCACCCGCGATGGGCGCATGCTGCACAACAAGCTCTATCGCAACGACAGCCAGGACGGCAACGAGGCCTTCTACAAC
The DNA here is from genome assembly GCA_965283805.1 of Phycisphaerales bacterium UBA1924. Lineage (GTDB taxonomy): Bacteria > Planctomycetota > Phycisphaerae > Phycisphaerales > UBA1924 > UBA1924. Next base: position 2,691,712 of record CBDIPV010000001.1, read on the forward strand.
GCAACCTACGACGCCGGGGTTGAGGCCTGGATCTTCTGCATGGGCATCGCCATCGGGGATATCAACTTCGACGGCCTGTTCGACATGTACCTGACCAACATCTTCCAAGAGGGCAACATCCTCTATATGCACAACGGAGACGGCACCTACTCCAATCAAACACCCGCCTCAGGCATGGTCAGCCATCGTGTCGGCTGGGCGACCGTGTTCGCCGACTTCGATAACGACACCTTCCTCGACAACTATGTCTGCAATATTCAGGAACCAAACCGCCTCTATCGCGGCACCAAAGACTGGCCGCTGTTCGATGTCGCGCCCGAAGCCGGTGTGGATGTGTTCTGGGATACCTACTGCGTCTCGGTCGGCGATCTCGACGGCGACGGCGATCTCGACATGCTCGTGGGCAATACCAACCGGCGCGTCAACCTGTTCATCAACAACTCCCCAGACGCAGCGACGAATCAATGGGTCCGCCTGCGCCCGGAAGGTTCCCAGCTCAATCGCTTCGGCATCGGGACCATTGTGGAAGTCGACGCGGGCGGCAAAACCCAGACACGCGAGGTCCGCAGCGGCACGAACTACAAGTCCCATGACGAGTTCACCATGCACTTCGGGCTCGGGAATGCCAGTGTGATCGACGAAGTCCGCCACTTTGTCCCCGGCGGACCGGTCCGGGTGCTCACCAATGTCCCCGCCAACGGGCAATGGACCCTCTACACGCCCGATCGGCTGGGGGATCCCAATAACGACGGCATCATCAGCTTTGCGGAGATCCGCCAGGCCGTACGCGCCCGCACCGGGCCGGGCGGGGTGCTCACGCCCGGCGATGAGATCTTCGATATGGACGGCGATTTCGATATTGACAGCACCGATATCCACATAATGGGCCTTGGCATCCTGAATCCCACCGCCCGCTAGCGGCACGCGCCGGGGCTCGAGATGGCCTCTGGCGCGTTCTACAGAGTGATGAACGCGCCAGAATCTCAGTTTTTCATGCGGTCATGGCCCGAGGGGCTTCCAATTCGATCCCAGAACGATTATCTTCAGGATGTTCTTGTGGGGAGATTTGGGGGAGAACTCGAATGGATCATCGTAGGGGTTCTACTCGCTCACCAATCGGAGCGATCGGGCTGTCCATGTCCGCAGAGAGAAGGAGTTTCAATATGTGTATGCAGTTTGCCACGAGCAGACCGGTTGCAGCGTTGCTGACGCTGGCCGCAGTATCCGTGACCTGTGCCCATGCCGCGCCGCTGAGCTTCAGCGACGAAGCGGTCGCACGGGGCATCAACTTCAACATCGGCTTCAACTACGCCCAATACGGTGCGGGGTTGATGATGTGTGATCTGGACAACGATGGGGATCTCGATATCCTGATCGGCAACGGGCCGGGCGGGAGCTTCGGGCTCTACGAGAACGACGGGACCGGGAACTTTACGAACCGGACCATCGGCTCAGGGATCGGATCGATGAACCTGTCGTCGGGGCTTGCAGCCGCAGATTATGACAACGACGGCGATCTCGATATCTTTGTTTCGGGCTGGTTCACCAACTCGCGTCTCTACCGCAACAACGGCGATTTCACCTTCACCGATGTCGCCGTCGCCGCGGGCATCGTCGATCCCAACCACCCCAACATGGGTGCGTGCTGGGGCGATATTGACCGTGACGGCAACCTGGACCTCTATGTGTCCAAGCGAACCGGTCACAACGCGTTCCCGGGCAGCAACCACCTGTATATGAACAACGGCGACGGGACATTCACCGAGCAGGCCCAGGCGATGAATGTGGACGCCGAGGGCGACCCGACCCTGCTCAGCGCCTTCTTTGACTTCGACCGCAACGGCGACGATGACCTCTACCTAGGCACAGACAAGGGCTCGGGCGGGGTCTGGAGGAACCGGCTCTACAGCAACAACAACGGGATCTTTACCGAGGTCACCACCCAGACCAACGCGCAGGCCCATGTTGATTGCATGGGCATCGCCGTGGGCGATCTGAACTTCGACGGCTTTTACGATCTCTATCTCACCAATGTGCACCAGGGCAACAAGCTGCTGATGTACAACCCCGTCACCGAGATGTACGAAGACCAGACGCTTGCCGCGGGTGTGGGCAGCTACCGCGTCGGCTGGGGCACCCTGTTCACCGACTTTGACAACGACACCCAACTCGATACCTATGTCTGCAACATGCAGGGCGAGAACCGGCTCTATCGCGGGTCGCAGACCTGGCCGCTGGTCGATGAGGGTGTCAGCTCGGGCACCAACGAGGAGTCCGATGTGTTCTGTGCCGCCGAGGGCGACATCGACGGCGACGGCGACATCGATTTGCTCGTGGGCGACACCAACGGGCGGGTCCACCTCTATATCAACAACTCACCAGATGCCGCGATCAACAACTGGGTACGGTTCAATGTCGTGGGCAACCAGGGCGACAAGAACAGATTCGGCGTGGGCACCTGCGTGGATATCGCGCACGAGGGCAAGAACCAGGTCCGCCAGGTCCGCGCTGGCACCCACTACAAAACCACCTCCGAGTACACCGTTCACTTCGGGCTCGGCGAATCGGACAGCGTGGACACGATGCAGGTGATCTACCCCGGCAACATCATCCGCAACCTGTCCAACGCACCCGCCAACCACACCTGGACGCTCTACCCGGTCAGCAGACTCGGCGACAAGAACGGCAACGGCAGGATCGATGGCTCGGAACTCTACGAAGCCATCATGTCGCGCACCGGCTCGGGCAACCCCATCGAGCCGGGCCTTGAGATCTACGACATGGACGGCGACTTCGACCTCGATAACGATGACATCGAGTTGATGGGATTGGGCACTCGATCCCCGACGCGCAAGAACACCGGTCCCAACATCGGCCTCTGATCACCACCAGTAGGCATCGACACTCCACCGGCCGGGCGATCATCGCCCGGCCGTGTCTTTGCGCCAAGTGTCGGTGGATGATGAGCCCGCAATGGCCATGAAAAACCGGGCATGGGCTCTCGCCTTCCCATGCCCGGCTTGGATTCGGCTCAGGTGTGGTGTTCCATCCCGCGGCCTTGTCCTCTCGAAACCCCGATCAGATGTCTCCATCTGATCGAAGCCCGCTGCCAGGTCGGTTGGGGACGATGACGATCCTCCCTGGCAACATGATCTGTTCGGTGCGGTCGATCGCGTCAGCACGCTGATCGGGCACCTCTACCCACCCGGCGTCCGGGTGCATCGAAGCAAACCGAAACATGAGGGGGTTCCCGGGGGCGTGGGCCACGACGCCGACGCTGGGGGGTGCTGGCGACTCCCAGCCCCCGGGTGCCCTCGTGTTGCTCATCGCCGGCCGCACTCGCTTGGTCGGCGATGATGACAGGGAGTTCGCTAATGGGCCGCCGGGTGTCTTTGTCCCTTGTGCGGCCCGATGCTCGGCGGCTCCCTCGTCGCCGAGCATCAGTTCCGTGTTGCGATGTGCTCCGCTGTCTTCCCCGTTTCGCTCCTGTGTTGTGGCTGCGATGGGTTTGCCCGTTGGTATCGTGCCGGTGAAATGGAGGCAGACCGATCGCCTGCTCGGCCGTGGGGTGCAGCCGAGGATACTGTTGCTTTGAATGCGTCTGGATGGGCCAAAGTGCAGTGGCCCGTCCCCATGATGTGCATCCGGCTCGTCACGCCGGGTCATCACACCTTTCGAAGCTCGTGGTGAGTCGGTTTCAAGCAACAGGCAGCTCGCGATCAAATCGAAGCGGATTGAGAGCATCCCAAGCGTTGCGACATGCAGAATATGCAACAAATAGACCCCGCTGTCAACCTCGAAACCGGGTTTCATGATGCTGGATTCATCAACAAATCGCAACATCGAAAATTTTCAACCGCTGGTGCAACAGCCCGGATTAGCCCTGCTCAACCTGCTGCGGGCTGAAACACAGCGGGCCAAACTTCGTATGATGATGCGATGGTTGTTTCGTCCTCGGCTCAACATCTCGGCGCGTGTCATTGCTGCGGGCTGGTCCATCAGATCCCGCCGATCGGTGATCGTTCGGTGGCCTGCTGCACCCGCTGCCAGTCTGTGATCCGCCACGGCGTGCATCCGCGATCCGTCAACCGGGCCTCGACCCTCGCGATGGCGGCCCTGATTCTGTACCCGCTGGCCCTGTGGCTGCCGGTCATGCAGATCGAGCGGCTTGGGCACGAGTCGCACGCCTCGATCTGGTCGGGCACCATCGCCCTGCTCGCCGAGGGGCACCTGTTCGTGGGGTTGGCGGTGCTGCTGTTCTCCGTGATCGCCCCGATCGGCAAGCTCGGTCTGATCTTCGCGTTGTGCGTTGGTCAGAAGGTCATCGCCCGCCACGACCGTGCCCGGGCGTACCGTTTGATCGAGCTGATCGGGCGCTGGGGCATGGTGGATGTGCTGCTGGTGGCGATTCTGGTTGCCGTCGTCAAACTCGGCGATCTGGTGGAGGTCACGCCGGGGCCGGGGGTCGTGATCTTTGGGGTGGTCGTAATCCTGAGTCTGCTCGCGTCGGCGGCCTTTGACCCCCACGCGATCTGGGAGGAACCCAATGACTGAACCTGAGCCCAAACCCCAGCCCGAAGCACAGGCAACCCCCCAGCCCATCCCCACGGCCACAATCAAACGCCGGCGGGTTTCGAGCACTTGGTTGGTGCCGCTGATTGCGTTGGGGGTGGTGGGCTATCTGGTCTGGTCGCAGGTCATGCGTGATCGCGGCCCGATGATCTCGATTGTCTTTAGCGATGCCGGGGGAATCGAGCCGGGCAGCGAGATCATCCATCGCGGCGTGACCGTGGGCGTCGTCCGCGATATGGCGTTGACGGCTGATCTGCAATCGGTTTCGGTGCGTGCGGAGCTGCGCCCGGATGCCGCGGGCTTGGCGGTGGAGGGGACGAGTTTTTGGGTGGTGCGTCCTGAGGTGAGTTTGCAGCGGATCGCGGGGCTTGAGACGCTGGTGGGGCCGCAGTACATCGCGATGCAGCCGGGCGATACATCGGGCAGCCGGGTTGGTTCTTTCATGGCGCTTGAGTCGCCGCCGCGGATTGCGCCTGCTGATACCGATGCGCTTCGTTTGACCCTGCGGAGCGATCGTTTGGGCAACCTGAGCGCCGGGAGCCCGGTGCTGTATCGCGAGATCCCCGTCGGGGTGGTGCGTCACGCGGTGCTCAGTGATGACGCGACGGGGGTGCTGGTGACGATTGATATCGAGCCGCGGTATGCCCCGCTGGTGCACACGCAGACCAAGTTCTGGCGTGCCGGCGGTGTGGGTGTGGATTTCGGCCTGTTCCGCGGCCTGAGCGTCGAGGCGGACTCGCTCGATTCGCTGCTCAGCGCCTCGATCTCGCTGGCCACCCCGGAGAACGAGAAGAAGCGCGGCGAGCGTGCGAAGAGCGGGGATGTGTTTGATCTGGCCGGCGGGGTGGATGAGGATTGGTTGGAGTGGAGGCCGGTGATTGAGGTGGGTGGGTCGTGAGCGAGACGACTTAGGAGGACGCCAGTATGTATCGTATCGCTCTGATCGTGGTTGCTTGTATAGTTGCGACCGCAGCCATGGTCGTCATTGGAGGCTGGCTGGTGATCAAGTCAGCAATGCCCCCCGACTCAAATGTCGCGGTACTCAAAGAAGCCCTCGAGAGGCAAGAAATCGAGATTGGGGATCCTGAAAATAGTTGGTTCGCACTCGGATCATTTCCTGCCGTCGAGTACAAAATGGATGCGATTGACGAGCAGCCCGCCGTGGGCTTCACAATGTTTGTTGAATCGGGAGAGTTCGTCATGCTGTACTCACTGGATGGAAAAATCGTGGCAGCACAGTACGCACGAGGAATGATCGATGATTCGGTCGCTAAGTTCTACTTCATTGACGATGATGCTTTCTCTCAAGTAACAACTATTCTCAATGCAAATCAGTAGCGAGGGCGACGCTGTTCGGCCCCAAGCACATGCAGGAGGCGAAGACGCCACCTGCATGCCACTCGGGAGCGGTGTGCCCCCGAAAACCCTGGCGAAGCCCGGCTATCATCTCGCTATGAGCTTAATTGTCACAGGAACGATCGGGATCGACACGGTGGAAACACCTGGTGGCGGTCGTCATGAGGATCTGCTTGGTGGGTCGGCGGTCTACTTCGCCGCTGCTGCGTCCTTTTATACACAGACGCGCATGGTCGCGGCGGTCGGCGACGACTTCCCTGATGCGTTCATGCAGACGCTCGGGTCGTTTGAGGGGATTGATCTTGCGGGGCTTGAGGTTCGCAAGGGGTCCAAGACCTTCCGCTGGGGTGGCAAGTACCACGCGGATATGGACAGCCGCGACACGCTGTTTACGGATCTGGGTGTGCTCGAAGAGGCCCCGCCGGTGGTGCCCGAGTCGTTCAAGGATTCGCAGGTGGTGTTCCTGGCCAACTCGCACCCGATGGTCCAGATCGGCATGCTCGAGCAGGTCAAGGAGCCGGTGCTGAGCGTGGCTGACACGATGAATCTGTGGATCGATATCGCCAAGCCCGAGCTGACCCAACTGCTGGGCATGGTCGATGGGCTGGTGCTCAACTTTGATGAGGCCGAGCAGTTCACGGGGCATCGCAACCCGGTGAGCGCAGGCAAGCATCTGTTGGAGCTTGGGCCGCGGTTTGTGGTGGTGAAGAAGGGCGAGCATGGGTGCATCCTGGTGCATCGCGACGGGATCTGTGCGCTGCCTGCATACCCGACCGAGCATGTTGTTGACCCGACGGGCGCGGGCGATTCGTTCGCGGGCGGTTTGATGGGGCGGCTCACGGTACGCGGCGGGCATGATCTGGGATCGTACAACTCGGTGCGCGAGGCGCTGGCGCACGGCACGATCGTGGCGAGCTTCAATGTCGAATCGTTCTCGCTCGATCGGATGCGATCGATCTCACGCGGGGATGTGAACAAGCGATTTGATGAGTTTGCCCAGATGGTGCGGCTGGACTAAGTTGTTTCCTCTCTGGGTGCCACTACTCGCGGCTTACCGCGCAGTAGTGGCTTCTGAACTGACCAAGAGCACTACTGCGCCGCTTCGCGTCGAGTAGTGGCACCCGGAGCCGAAGATGCTGGGCAAGAAGAAACCCGACCGCTCTTACCTGCAGCCTTATGAGGACGCCACGCGTCGCGGCGGGGCGGGGTTTGAGTCGCAGCTGTGGATGAGCCGCGATGCGCAGGACACACGCTTCGGGGTGCTGTGCGACCTTGGGCGGTTCGATGGGCGTGTTGTTGCTGATCTGGGCTGCGGCGTGGGTGACTTCCCGATCTACATACAGGCCCACCGGCCGGACGCGTTCCCCAAGTCGTACATCGGGATCGAGGGTGTGCACGCGATGGCGGTGCATGCGCGTGAACGGATCGAGGGCGAGGGGATCGGGCGGACGCTGATCGAGGTGGGGGACTTTGTGGCCGACGAATCGCTGCCGGATTTGTTGGTGAGCGATGCGGGGGCTGAGGTGTTCGTGTTCTCGGGGTCGCTCAACACGCTAGCGCAGGAGCGGGCGCTGGTGGTACTTGGGCGCTTCTGGGATGCACTCGCCCGGTCCGGTCGCGGCACGCTGATTTTCAACTTCCTGTCGTTTTATCACAATGCGGATCGCACCCCGGCCAATCCGCCGGCAGTCCGGTTTGACCCGGTGGAGATGCTGCGATGGGCGATCGAGCGGACGCCGCTGGTCCAGCTGCGGCACGAGTATCTCGGCGGGCACGACGCAACGATCGTGATGGATGTTGCGTTGGATTGATGATGATGGCCGATGAATCGGTCATGAAGATCACATACAACATCTCGGCGGCGTTGGTTCTCGGTTCGGCTCTGGTTTCAGCGAGCGCGGCTGTGGCGGAAGAAGCGGGGGTGGGTTCGGTTGAGCTGATCCCGTTCCCTGCTGAATCACCCGAGGCTGGAAATCTCTTTTTCTCGGGCGATGGGTCCACGGTTGTGATGAACCAGTTTATTGCTGAAGCAACGAAGGTGTATGTCCATCGCGATGGCGAATGGGCGTTGGCCCACCGCTCGCTGGAGCAATCGATCTTGGGTCCATACCCAGCGGGGGTGAGTGAGGACGGAGCGATTTTCTGTCTTAGCGGTGAAGAGGGAGTAACGATTCGTGATGGATTCACAACGATCTCACTCCCCAGGTCATGGGTGACCTATGACGATGGCCGCCCTGACCGGAACTATGGCAGTGGTATCTCGGCCGGTTCGATCTCGAGCGATGGTCAAGTGGTCGCGCTCGCGGGGCGCACTGCTGATAATCACCTTTCTGATGCGTTGCTCTGGTCAGGTGGTGAAGATCTCCTGGTGCTGAGCGAGGGGTTGCCGCAGGATGGGATCTCGTACGGGGCTGGGATCGTGAGCGACGACGGGCTGGTCGTCGCGTTCAAGGCAAACTACTTTGGGCCGATCAACAATATCTACAACCTTGGTACAGATCGAGATGTTTGGGTCTGGTCTAATGGTCAGGCACAGCAGATTGAGCATCTCGATCCTGGCTACGAAGTTGTCATGAGGTTGGCAGATGTCTCGGGCAACGGTGAAATGGTTGTCGGAAGAGCGGATGGTCTCTGGTATGAGGGCTTCATGCAGCCACTCACGCAGCCCGACCCCGATGGTGATGGCAGAGATCTCGTTCATGGTCCGGAGTATTCTTGGACTTGGACAGCAGCTGAGGGGACGCGTCAGATTTCGGATCCACGATACGCTGAGATGTCCGCAGCATCGATTGATCAAGATGCGAGCATCGTGCTCGGGTACGGGACCTTTCATGATGGAACCAGAGATCAGTTTCTCTGGCTGAGGAGTGGTCAGGTAGTCCGATTGAGCGAGCTGTTGTATACCCTCAACATTTCGATCAACGCAGATTGGTTCAGCTTTAGCGACATTTCCGATGACGGCACGAAGCTGATGGGGCATGCGTCGGTCAATGGGATCTATCACGCGATCATTGTGACCATTCCCGACCTCACGCCGTGAGACACTGTTGATCGCTGTTCTCAAAGCAAGGATATTGGTCCGGCTTGTCGGCAAGCGCCGATGAATCGGTCATGAAGATCACATATAACATCTCGACGGCGTTGGTTCTCGGTTCGGCTCTGGTCGCGGCAAGCCCTGCTTTGGCAGGGGAAGTGGGGGTGGGCTCGGTTGAGCTGATCCCGTTCCCGGAGGGGGCGAGTAACTGGGTCAATGCGTACTTCAGCGATGATGGGCAGGTACAGCTGCTGCATACCTACACCCAGTCGGATTCTGACATCTATCGATATGTAGACGGAGAGTGGGTTCTGATTCGTCGTGAGTTGCAGACGATTGTGCCGGGGATTACTCCTTTTGATGTTTCCGATGACGGTTCAAGGGTGCTTTTAAGCGACTTCTATCGCACCGATGTGATTGATGGATCTGTCGTATACACGATGCCAAAGCTCTGGACTTATTCAGTCCCAGACGGCAACCACTCGCACAGTGAACTTGAGAGCGGGTCGACTCGCGCAGGAGAGATTTCGGGAGATGGGCGTGTGGTAACGCTGATGGGCCAGCGTGGTGATGAGTTCGAGTTTGATTCGCTTATCTGGGCGAACGGTGAAGAACTGATCAACATCAGTGATGGGCTTCCCAGAGCGGGGTATACCTACAACTCGGGTATCCCAAGCCATGATGGCTCTGTCGTCGTCTTCGGCGGGAGTGGTCCTGACGGAACACATAACTGGGTATGGGAGCAGGGCTCGCTGACCGAGATTCCGATGCTCGATCCTGTGCTCAGCACCGGTAGCGAAGTCAGACTGATAAGCGCTGATGGGCACGCGGCTTTCGGCACCGAGTTCGGTCCCAATCGCGGCGGTCTCTCGTATCAAGAGCCACTTGGTGAACTCTTCCCCTGGACTAACGCTTCAACGCGTGCGAGCACTGCGTGGGTTTGGACACGCGATCGAGGCACAGAGCCGGTTCATGATCCGAAACGATTCCTTGAGACATTCATCCTTGATATTGATGCTGCCGGTTCTCGGGGCTTGGTTTATGCTCGACTGAATCACAGCAATATCACCCACCAGTATCTCTGGTTGGGGGGAACGAAGTTCATCCAGATTGATGAGTTGCTGCACAGTCTGAACATCCCGATCGATGCAGATTCTTATGATTTCAATGAGATCTCCGACGACGGCACCAAGCTGATGGGGCTTGCGTCAGTGGACGGGCAGATTTATTCGCACGCGATCATCGTGACCATTCCCGACCTCACGCCGTGAGACACTGTGGATCGCTGTTCTCAAAGCAAGGATATTGGTCCGGCTTGTCGGCAAGCGCCGATGAATCGGGCATGAAGATCACAAACACCATCTCGGCGGCGTTGGTTCTTGGTTCACTTCTGGTCGCGGCATCGTCTGTTTGGGCGGGGGAAGATGCGCTTGTTTGGGTCGTCGATTTTCCCGCTGACGATCATCTTTTTATCGAGGATGTTGAGTACGCCGCTTCGGGCGAGAGTGTGGCGATTGTCGCGTACAGCCAGGCGGATAAGTACACGCATGCGCTGCTCTATCGTTTTCGTGATGGCCTCTGGGAGACGCTCGCCCAGGATTCAGACGATCTGCCCATGCGTTGGTTGGGGGGGATGACGAGCGACGGTTCGGTTGTTTCGTTTTATTGGGACGGCGAGGCACATATTGCTGATTCTCTGGGTGTCGATCGAGTGCCTGACTCATGGGTCGGTGCCGACGGAGAACTGATCGAACACGCATCGATTATTTCTACGGCGATCTCTGGGGACGGATCAACGGTGGCGATTCGCGGGTATGACCCTGCGGTTGGTGCTGATGTGCCGCTGATCTGGGATGGCGGTGGCATGCTCCAACCGCTCGGGTTGGGTGTCGTTGGCAGCGGGATAAGCAACACGATCTCGGCGTTGAGCAATGATGGGCGCGTGATTGTGGGCTACTCCACTTCTGTAGGCAGGGTAAATGACATCCGTGACTATCCAGATGTGCGAGCGCCCTGGATTCTTCGTGATGGGCAGTTGACGATGATCCCCTTCCCAGCAAATCCGAAACAAGACTCGGTGCAGAGCCCGACCCACATCTCAGCGGATGGATCAACGGTCGCGGGGTTTCAGTTCTCACCGGTGTCCAACTCACGGTTTTTGACTGGGCCGTATCACATGCCCTATCTGTTTGGGCCGACGGGTTCGTGGGTATGGTCTGCACAGAATGGGACCGTTGAGATCGCGGATCCACGATTCGAGCAAGTCATCGTGCGTGATATCAGCGCTGATGGTTCGACGCTGCTCGTTATCGCGATCGGGTATGCAAATGAGGACACAGGCGCGTATCTGTGGTCAATCGAGCATGGGTTCGAGTCGATGTATGACATCTTTGTTGATGCCGGGGTGAGCGAAGAGGATGCTCACTTCTACCCAGAGTCGATGTCCGATGATGCAAAGGCCTTTGTGAGTGTGGTCGCAGGGCCGGCGATTATCTTTATTCGTCTTGATTAGATCCACTGCTGATCGGTCACGGTGCGTTCGAGCACTTTGTCGCCGGTGTGTTTGGTGGCGGCGGGTTCGAAGAGCAGGACGCTGGTGCCGGGGTCGGCGATGGGGTTGTGTTGCAATCCCCTTGGGATGACGATGATCTCGCCGGGTTCGACGAGCTGTTCGCTGATCGTGCCTGTGTCGTCGTGCATCTGCATGCGCAGGCGGCCGGTGAGGACGAGGAAGAGCTCGTCTTCGTCGGCGTGGTCGTGCCAGGTGAACTCGCCTTCGAGCTTGGCGAGCTTGACCTGCTGGCCGTTGAGCTGGGCGATGATGTGGGGGGTCCACTTGGCGTCGAACCGGGCGAGCTTGTCATCTAGGTTGATGACGGTGGGGAGGGTGTTCATGCCGAATGATACCCGAACGGGCGGGGGTGGTTGCGTTGATTTTGGGGTGTATCTGGGGTTGTGGGCTGGGATTGAATAATTTCTTGCGGTGTTTCTGAAACAGGGATTGAATCAAACTCGATTTGCTGTATGCTGGACTTATGGCGTCCATCGCATCAGAGCATGAACAACCCCAATCGGCCGATTCGGCCGATTCGGCCGATTCGGCCGATTCAGGCGATCCCGCTGACCGCTTCGCGTCGGACACCATCGACGCGGTGACGCGGGTGCGTGATGCGTACGCCCGCATCATCGAGACCAAGTGTCCGGGGTCCAAGGCGGTCACGGCGGTGAGTGATGCGTTTGGGATTCATCGCAAGCTGGCGTGGCAGGTGGTGAAGGTGGCGTACGCCGACGATCCGTTTGTGGCGACGCGGCACATGCCGCCGGGCAAGAGCGTGAAGGTGTGGCTGGATTCGGCCAAATCTGCCGGGGTGGATCAGGGCCTGATCAGCTCGGCCCGCAGCGCGTGCGATCGGCTCGAATCGGTGATCAGCACCCACGCGAGCAGCCGGGCCGAGTTTGAGATGCTGACTGAGAGTTTCGGTCAGGCGAGCGATGTGCAGACGCAGGAGAAGTGGCGCCAGCAGGCGTTCTTGGGGAACAGTTTCACGCTGGGGGTGCAGTGCCGCGTGCTGATGTCGCTCAATGTGCTGATGCCCAGCGCGGACCGCGAGCACCATTTTCATTCGGCGCAGATCCGCGGGCTGATGGGTTTTCGCCAGACGCGTCCGAATGTGCGCTGGGTGGTGAATCAGTCGGTGCTCATCGACGACGACAACAAAGACAAAAGGGGCATGACCCGCCAGGCGCTTGACCCCGATGGGGCGGCGCAGTTCGGCGGGGTGCCGGTGATCAGTGACTTCTGCAGCGACCCGGTGCCCGCATTGCGGCGGGTCGAGGTCGACCACGGCATGATGCAGGACGAGCTGCTCTCGGGCGATGTGGGGCTCACGGGGCAACGCACGCTCGTCACGGGCGAGGTGCTTCGCAACATCGCGCCGACCTACGCCACATCAGAGGGCAAGCGGGCCCACTTCGGGGTTGCGGTACGCATCCCGACAGAGATGCTGCATTTCGATCTCTTTGTGTATAAGGGATTGTTCGGCAAGGTCGATCGTGAGCTGCTGGTCTTCTCTGAGCTGGTCTCGGCGATCACCTTCGATGAGCAAGACACGATCAGCATGAGCGATCAGATCAAGAAGCTGGGCACGGGCGTCTCGCTGGCGCAGGCGCCCGACATCGCGGGCTACCCCGATCTTGCACGCTCGGTCTTCGATCGGCTCGATGCTGATCCCGATGACTACGAGCTGTACAGGATCAGGATGGCGTACCCCCCGATGCCCGCATCGGTGGTCTTCAGACACAAGATGCTCCCCAAAGACGGGGAGCATGCGTAACGGTTTGGTTCTTTCTTTTTCGTGCGTACTCAACAGATGGGGGCACGGGTGGTTTCACGGTTACAGAGTTACAGAATAGGAGATAGAGGTATGAACAAGGCAATCACAATGACGGCACTTCTCGGCGCATTCACTGCGATGAGCACCGCTGGCACGAGTGTCAGCAACTACGATGACCTAAGCGAGGGCTTCTACGGCAACTCATTCTCGTACAACGGCGTAAACTACAGCCAGGTCAACAATGTTGACGGCGTGTTCCCCGACGGGAGCACCTTCACCGCCGGCGGCGGGATCACGGGGCTGGGCGATGACATCATCGTCGAGAACGCAACCCTGCTCTACAACGATTTCCCCGACTTTGGCAGCGGTCCCAATGGGTTGACCTTCGGTGCTGCGTTCATCAATGGTGATAATGTTTCGCTGGGCGCGATTTCCACCGTCACCATGGGGCTCGATCAGAACGCGACCTCGGCATCGCTCGAGATGGCGTACTTTGAGAACGGCCCCTGGGGTGGGATCGTGTACCACCTCGACGCGTTCAATGGAGGCGACCTGGTTGCTTCAGACTCGTTCACCATCGCCGATGGCGGCGGTCGTGACAACATCGCGTTCGCAACCCTCAGCGTAGGTGGAGCCGAGTTTGATACCCTCCAGCTGTACGCGACCTTCGGCAACGATTTCACGGCGCCACGCATCCTGCTGGACAATCTTACGCTCACCTCCGTCCCCGCCCCCTCGGCGCTGGCGTTGCTGGGTATGGGCGCGATGGGCGTGAGCCGTCGTCGTCGATAACAAACCAGTCGGTGAAAACCGACACCAGTCCCCTCTTGTGCATGCGCGGCCCTTTCGTGGGCCGCGTGTGCCTTTTTGAAGCCAGTGCCCGATCTGTGGGTACCATCTGAGCCATGGCTACAACCACGCTCACCATCCCAACGCCCGATGACTTTGATCTCTCGCGTGATGCGTGCAGCTATGGCTACTTTGTGCTTTTGCCCAACCACTGGGATGTGAATCGCCAGACGCTCTCGCGGGTGCTCGAGTTTGATGATTCGCCCAGCGCGTGCGTGATCGATCAGCGCGATGATGGTTCGCTGCGGGTACGGTTTGATCGCAAGCTCGACCGCGCCGAGCAGGCGTCGGCACGAGCGCAGATCACGCGGATGCTGAGTCTGGACACCGACGCGCAGACGATCCGGGAGTTTCACCGGGTGGATCCGCGATGGAAGAAGTCCGGGCGGGCGCGGCTGTTCCGATCGCCGACGCTGTTTGAGGATGTGATCAAGACGGTGACGAGTTGCAATGTCGCGTGGCCGAGCACGGTGAATATGAATCGGCGTCTGTGCGAGGTGTGCGGGCGCAAGGCGGCTTCGGGTGCGTACGCGTTCCCGACGGCCAAGAAGCTGGCGCGGACGCGGGTGGGGACGCTGCGGGGTCGATGCCGCGTAGGCTATCGCGATCAGCGCATGGTGGATTTGGCGAAGCTGTTCGTGCAGGGCCACATTGACGAGGCGTGGCTCAACGGCCCCGCGACGAGCGACGACGAGGTGTTCAAGTTTCTGGTGTCGCTGCCGGGGATTGGGCCGTATGGGGCGGGCAACATCATGCAGTTGCTCGGGCGGTTCTCACGCCTGGCGATCGACACCGAGACCATCCGGCACGCCAAGAAAGTGCTGGGCTATGACGGGAGCGATGCGCAGATCACCAAGCTGATCGAGGCGCATTATGAGCCGTTTGGGGAGCACAAGTTTCGCAGCTACTGGTTTGAGATCTGGCAGTTCTACGAGACCAAGGCGGGGCCGTCGCACATATGGGAACGCGAGAAGGTGAGCACGACCTTCACGGCGGCGAACTTGTGAGTTAAGTTGTTGATCAGTGTGTCACCGGCTCGCGGGCAACACCCAGCCCCGCCAGATCCTGCAGCGCGATCACATCCCAGAACCCGGCCTTGAGCGCTTCGATCGCGTTGACCGCCTGCATCGCCGCAGTCGCGGTGGTGACCATGGGGATGCCCAGGCGCACGGCGGTGGCGCGGATGCGGCCCTCATCTGTCTGCCAGCCGGTGCGGGTTGGCGTGTTGATCACGAGCTGGATCTCGTTGTTCTGCATCAGGTCGATCACATTGGGTCGTGCGCCCTCTTGGATCTTTTTGAGAATCTTGGGGCGCAGGCCGTGGCGTGTGAGCAGTTCGCCCGTGCCCTTTGTGGTGAAGACCTTGAAGCCCATGGCCATGAGCGAGCGGACGACGGGGATCATCGCGTCGCGGTCGGCCTGGCGGACGGAGAGGAACACGCCGCCCTCTGTTGGGAAGCGGGTGCCCGCGCCGAGCATGGCCTTGAGGTAGGCGTTGGGGAGCGAGACATCGACGCCCATGACCTCGCCGGTGGAGCGCATCTCCGGGCCGAGCACGAAATCCACGCCGGGGAACTTCTGGAAGGGGAAGACCGGGGCTTTGACGGCGTGGAACCCGGCGTCGGGGATCTCTTTGGCTTTTTGTTCTGCGAGCGATCGCCCCATCATGGCCTTGGCCGCGATCGAGGCCCAGGGCGTGCCCTTGGCCTTGCCGACATATGGGACGGTGCGCGAGGCCCGCGGGTTGACCTCGATGATAAAGACCTCGTCGTTCTTGACGGCCATCTGGACATTCATGAGCCCGCACACCCGGAGTTCACGGGCCAGTCGCCGCGCGGTGTCCTTGATCTCGGCGACCAGGGCGGGGCGGATGTTGGCGGTGGGGATCATGCAGGTGGAGTCGCCCGAGTGCACGCCCGCCTGCTCGATGTGCTCCATGACGGCGCAGACCAACGCCCGCTCAAGACTGGTCTCTGTAGGCCCAAAGTCCGCCACCACATCGATATCCAGCTCCATCGCCGCGTCGAGGAACTGGTCGATCAGCACCGGCGCATCATCGAGCCCCGAGGCATCGACGGCCGTCGTCATGTAGTGGCGCAGGGCCTTCTCGTCGGGGCAGATCTCCATGCCCCGCCCGCCCAGCACATAGCTGGGGCGCACGAGCACGGGGTAGCTGATGCGCTTGGCGATCTCGACGGCTTGGTCGATCGAGCGGGCGATGCCCGAGCCGGGGCGTTTGAGCTTGAGCTTGGTGAGCAGCTGATCAAACCGGTCGCGGTCCTCGGCCCGATCGATCGCGTCCAGACTCGTCCCGAGCATGGGCACGCCGGCGAGATCGAGCCCATGGGCGAGGTTGAGCGGGGTCTGGCCGCCGAACTGAACGATGGTTCCGAGCACCGCGGCACCGCTGGCCGCGTCGTCGAGGAGCGACTGGATGCGTGTGATCTCGTGGGCCTCGAGCTCGGCGTTCACATGCCAGCGTGCATCGCTGCGATCGACCTCAAGCAGGGCGTTGTTTTTCTTGTCGAACCAGTACTCGATGCATCGTCCGTTGGGGAGCATGACGCTGTAACCGATGCGGTTTTGCTGTTCGCTGGTGAGCACGATGCCTGCGGCGGCGTGGCCGTAGTTGGTCAGGTCGGCGCTGATTGTGTCACGCGCTGCTTGCGGGATCTCGTCGGCTTTGGAAAGCGATTTGGTCGCGTGGGAGAGGTCGACAAGGGTGCAGGGTTTCTGCGTGACGCCGAGTCGCTCGGTGACATTGAGCACATCCTCGAGCGTGAGTGGCTCGAAGAACAGCAGGTCGCTCGTGTCGTAGTCGGTCGAGACCGTCTCGGGGTTTGAGTTGATCATGACGGCCGCGTGGCCCAGCTCGCGGGCGGCGTAGGCGGCGTGGACGCAGCAATAGTCAAACTCGATGCCCTGACCGATCCGGTTGGGACCGCCGCCGAGGATCACGACCTTCTGCTTGTGATCGGTTTCAGCCAGGAGCCGCTGACGCAGCTCGCACTCGGGCGCGACTTCGATGATCTGGCCCGACTTGTCCATCCGTTTGCTGCCGGCCTGATAGGTGGAGTAGTAGTAGGGGGTGATGGCCTCGAACTCAGCGGCGCAGGTGTCGACGCACTTGAAGACTGCTTCCACGCCCAGGGCCTTGCGCTTGGCGCGGACTTTGAGGATCGCTTCGGCGTTGAGTTCACCAAGATAGAGGTTGGCGAGCTGCGCGTCGCTGTAGCCGAGCTGCTTGGCGCGCTGCATCAGCGCTCGGGGCATCGCATCGAGCGAATCGACGGCGCACAGCTCGTCCTCAAACTCGACCAGCTCGTTGAGCTGGTGGATCCAGAACGGGTCGATCCGCGTGAGTTCGCAAACGCGATCGACACCCCAGCCCATTTTGAGCGCGTAGCGGATGAAGTACATGCGGCCCTGGCTGGGGACCGCCAGCTTGCGGGTCAGCTTGTCTTCTTCGATCGGCCATTCGATCAGCTGCCCGTCGGCCTTGCGCCCATCGGTCGATTGGCGGGCCATGAGCCAGTTGTCGTTCTTGTCGAGCCCGAGCCCGTAGCGCTTGACATCCATCGAGCGCACGACCTTCTGGAACGATTCTTTGAAGGTGCGTCCGATGCTCATCGCCTCGCCGACGGATTTCATCTGCGTGGTCAGGGTCTCGTCGGCCTCGGGGAACTTCTCGAAGGTCCAGCGGGGCATCTTGGTGACGATGTAGTCGATGCTCGGCTCGAAGCAGGCGCTGGTGTTTCCGGTGATGTCGTTGCGCAGCTCGTCGAGGGTGTAGCCGATGGCGAGCTTGGCGGCGATTTTGGCAATGGGGAAGCCGGTGGCCTTGGAGGCGAGGGCGGAGCTGCGGCTCACGCGCGGGTTCATCTCGATGACGACCATCTCGAAGGGCTTGTTGCCGTGCTCGTCGGGCTCCGGGTTTGGGTTGACGGCGAACTGAACATTAGAGCCGCCGGTTTCGACGCCCACGCCGCGCATGATGGCGAGCGCCGCGTCGCGCATCTTCTGATATTCCTTGTCGGTGAGCGTCATGATCGGCGCGACGGTGATCGAGTCGCCGGTGTGCACGCCCATGGCGTCGATGTTCTCGATGCCGCAGACGATGATGCAGTTGTCGTTCTTGTCGCGGACGACCTCGAGTTCGTATTCCTTCCAGCCGATCAGGGACTTGTCGACCTGAACCTGATGGATCATCGAAGCGCGGATGCCGCGGGTGACGAGTTCTTCGAACTCGGCGCGGTTGTAGGCGATGCCGCCGCCCCAGCCGCCGAGCGTGAAGGCGGGGCGGACGATCATGGGTAGGCCATGGACATTTAAAAAGTCGAGGGCCTCATCGAGGGCCTCGACTGTCTTTGATTCGGGTGTCGCGAGGTTGAGATCATCGCAGATCTGTGCGAAAGTTTTGCGATCCTCGGCTTTGTGGATCACCTCTCGCGAAGCGCCGATCATCTCGACGCCGTGTTTTTCGAAGATGCCGTTGTCGTGCAGCTCGCAGGCGCAGTTGAGGGCGGTCTGGCCGCCGAGTGTCGGGAGGACTGCATCGATGGGGTTGCCCAGTTCCTTCTCTTTGATGATGATCTTTTCGACGGCTTCGGGGGTGATGGGTTCGATGTAGGTGCGGTCGGCGAAGGCCGGGTCGGTCATGATCGTCGCGGGGTTGCTGTTGACGAGCACGACACGGTAGCCCTCGCTGCGCAGGGCCTTGCACGCCTGCGCGCCCGAGTAGTCAAACTCGCAGCCCTGGCCGATGACAATGGGGCCTGAGCCGATGAGCAGGATCGTGTGGATATCTTTGCGTCTGGGCATGGGTGCGTTCATCCTGCAGAGACACACCCAGGGTATCGGGTGGGTCCTATAAAAGGGTGCTCTGTATCTGGTGCGTCTAAACCAGATGAGTGTATGCCTGCCGTCTGCACGATGGCGAGAAAAGGCCCACGAGCAGGTGTGATTGGTGAACTGAAACGATTGTGTGGGCTGCAGACGGGCCCAATCGCTGAACCAAGCCACGACGCCGTCGTAAGATGATGGCTGATGCGGGATCGGTCGATCCCATAGCCCGGGGCAAACCACCCCGATCCTGGAGAGTTCAAGCATGTGCGGAATCGTCGCTTATATCGGGAACAAGCAAGTCCAGCCACTCTTGCTTGAGGGGCTCAAGCGGCTCGAGTATCGCGGCTACGACTCCGCAGGCGTCGCATCGATCAACGATGGGCAACTGCATATCGCCAAAGCGGTTGGGCGCGTCTCGAATCTCGAGGACGAGCTTGATTCGATCGGTGGAATCCA
The DNA here is from genome assembly GCA_965283805.1 of Phycisphaerales bacterium UBA1924. Taxonomy (GTDB): domain Bacteria; phylum Planctomycetota; class Phycisphaerae; order Phycisphaerales; family UBA1924; genus UBA1924. The sequence goes on from CBDIPV010000001.1 coordinate 2,711,158, forward strand.
CGGCACCATCGGCATCGCCCACACCCGATGGGCGACCCACGGCGGGGTCTCCCAGATCAACGCCCACCCACATCGCGACCGCGACCACGGCATCGCCCTGATCCACAACGGCATCATCGAGAACTACGCCTCGCTCCGCAAGCTGCTCGAGGCCAAGGGGCACCAGTTCGATACCGAGACCGATACCGAAGTGCTGGGCATGCTGATCTCGCATTTGTATGATCCGACCAACGGCGTTGATCTTGAGAAGGCGGTCCAGGCGGCCTTGCGCGAGGTCCGCGGGGCCTACGCGATCGCGGTGATCTGTCAGCAGGAGCCCGATGTCATGGTCTGCGCCCGCAAGGGTTCACCGTTGCTGATCGGGATCGGCAACGGTGAGTACATCGTGGCCTCGGACCCCAGCGCCATCATCGCCCACGCCTCGCAGGCCATCACGCTCGACGACTACAGCGTGGCGCGCCTGACCCGCGACGGGTTCCGGACCAGCACCGTCGATGACATCGAGCTTTCGCCCAAGATCATGCAGCTGGAGATGGACCTCGAAGAGATCGAGCTGGGCAAGTTTGAGCACTACATGCTCAAGGAGATCTACGAGCAGCCCGAGACCCTGCGCCGCTGTCTCAAGGGGCGGCTGGACAAGAACGAGGGGCGCGTCGTGCTCGGCGGGCTCATGAGCTTCGCCAAGGAACTCGTCAAATCCCGGCGCATCATCCTCACCGCCCAGGGCACGGCGCTGCACAGCGCCATGATCGGTGAATACCTGCTTGAGGACCTCGCCAAGATCCCGGCCGAGTGCGAGTACGCCAGCGAGTTTCGCTATCGCAACCCGATCATCGAGGACGGCACCGTGGTGATCGCGGTGTCCCAGTCGGGCGAGACGGCCGACACCCTCTCGGCGCTTCACGAGGCCAAAGACCGCGGGGCGCTGTCATTGGGCGTGATCAATGTCGTGGGTTCGACCATTTCGCGTGAGACCGATGCTGGTGTGTACCTGCGTGTGGGCCCCGAGATCGGGGTAGCCTCGACCAAGGCGTTTACGGGGCAGGTGGCGGTCTTGACCATGATCTCGCTGTTCATGGCGCGCCGTCGCATGATGTCGCCCGAGGCCAGCGCCCGCCTGATGACCGAACTCAACCGCGTGCCCGATCTCATCGAGCAGATTTTGCAGACCGATGATGCGATCCGCAAGGTCACCCAGAAGTATGTCCACCGCGAGAACTGGCTGTTCCTGGGGCGCGGCTACAACTACCCGACCGCGCTCGAGGGCGCGCTCAAGCTCAAGGAAATCAGCTACATCCACGCCGAGGGCATGCCCGCTGCCGAGATGAAGCACGGCCCCATCGCGCTGATCGACGAGGGCATGCCGGTGGTCTTCATCGCCAATCAGGGCAACCAGTACGATAAGGTCCTGAGCAACATCGAAGAAGTCCGCACCCGCGGCGGGCATGTCATTGCCGTCGCCACCGAGGGCGACGAGCAGATCAAGACGCTGGCCGAGGATGTGTTATATGTGCCTGCCGTCGAAGAGTGCCTGAGCCCGATGCTGACGGTGGTGCCGCTGCAGCTGCTGGCGTACCACGCGGCGGTGCTGCGTGGGCATGATGTCGATAAGCCGCGGAATCTGGCGAAGTCGGTGACGGTGGAGTGATGGGAACGAAGAAGCCGTGGTGTGAGCGGGCAACAACAAAGCAAGACTTTGTAACGGTCAACGAGCAACAATCCTGGACCCATTCGCCGGGGATGTTCTTGGGCGGCTTGATTCAACTTGGTGTGTACGCGGGGGGATTTGGACTGCATGTTGCGCTTGGGGTTCTCTTGTTCAACTGGACCTTTATCCAGGATCGCAAACCCGAGGACCCCGGTTTTCTGGCCTCGGCATTGCCGGTCTGGGGAATTGCGATGGTGCTGCTTATCGGGGCTTTCCTAGCATCGCTTCTATTCTCCCTTCCCGCAAAGAGCCGCATGAAGCGGGCGCTGCTGCCCACCCGCTGTCAGCGCTGCCCCAAGTGCTTCTACGACCTCTCGATGCGCCCACGCTCAGACGACATATGTCCCGAATGCGGCGTCATCGCGCCCCGGCGAGAGTGTGTGCGGCTGTGGTGCAAGCTGCTGCGTACGCGGTTCTAAGATCTGCTCGTGCGATTCGATATCAAGCAACCTCTGACTTCACCATACCCGCGCAAGCCCTGGTCGATCCATGCCCAGCCCGGGCTGGTTGTTGATCCGATACCGTTTCGGAAGATGAAGCGGGTCGAGCCGCTGTATCGTTGGGCAGAGTGGTTTTTGTTTCTGCAGATCTTGTTGATACCGAGCGTTCTGCTTGTCTTCGCCGTTCTCATGCAGTTTCCCAGCACACTCGGTGTTCGGCAGTGGCTTTGGGGTTGGCTTGGTCCGATTTCTTCGGCGGTGATCTGGGGAACATTCATCGCGATGATTGTTGCACAGACCACCATTGAGGTGTTTGCTCGCCGCCGCTTGAAACGCCGGCTTAAACTTTCCCATTACCAACTCTGTCCATCTTGCGGCTACAACCTGCAGGGGCGTCCCCGCGACGCAACGGCATGTCCCGAGTGCGAGTATGAGATCTCCCGGCGCGAATGCGTGCGGCTGTGGTGCAAGCTGCTGCGAACTCGGTTCTGATTTGATCTATGATGGCTTGATGCATCGGTACAAGTTCCAACTCCGCAAACCCAAGCGATGGTCAAGACGCGCCAAGTCGGATGGGAGCGCGGTGCCGAAGATCAAGCGTGTCAAAGCGCATCGCAGAAGTGCTTGGTTCAGAAACACGCTTGTGATCTCGGCGTGTGTCTGGTTGCTCAGCATGGCCGTTCCGGTTGTGTTGCTGAATCTGTTCCTCTTGCTTGATAAAAACAACATGCTTTTTCTCTTCGGGATATCGCCATCTGTCAATGACATGACCCTCATCATTCGACTCATCCTCTACGCCATGCTGTTCTCGTGCCTGATCATGAATGCGAGTGCCCTGATCCAGCTCATGGGGAAACGCAAGGAAGCAAGGCACGCCATCGCCCACCGCTGCCACCTCTGCCCCCGCTGCGGCTACTCGCTTCAGTCCAGAACCGACGACACCCAGCCCTGCCCCGAGTGCGGGCAGCGGATCTCGCGCCGTGAAGCCGTGCGGCTGTGGTGTCGGTTTTGCCGGTAGCCATTTTGATCCTCTGGCTCTGTGAAACGATGCAGTGACCGCAAGTATGCCTTGGGCCCGGTTTAGGGGGGTGCTATAGGTAAATCTAGCTAAAAACTGCTCGGGGTCGCACTGAGGCAGTATGCTTTGCTTGTGATTCTCATCTCAGTCAGAATGACGTAGAAACATGAAGCAGCACCATATTTTTCAGTCGATTGTTCTCTCTCTGGGTATGGCTATCAGCCTCTTGGTGATGCTTGGCTGGTTGATTCAATCAAAGCTCATCGTGCAGATTTATGCCGATTTTCATCCGATGCAGTTCAATACTGCGCTGGGGTTTTTGCTTGTCAATGCCGCACTCTTTGCGATACAGAGAGGCTGGTCTCGCCTTGGTCTCGGGATCGTGTCGGTGCACATGTTGCTGTTCACGCTCACGCTCTTAGAGCATCTCTTTGCCATCAATTTGGGCATCGATACGCTCTTCATCGAACCGTTCATCACAGAGGAAGCCGCAGCGCCGGGTCGGCCGGGTGCAAACACCACATTCTGTTTTTGGTTGATGGGGATAAGCGTCTGGCTCCTCACATGGACGGGCAGGAAGCCTGAATACTGGGTCGGTGCGATCTCAGCGACAGTGCTGGGAATGTCGTTCGCTTCGCTCTGGGGATATGCAGAGGGCCTTGAGGGCCTTGCAGGTTGGAAACCCTATTTGTCCGGCATGGCGGTGCATACATCCATCGCGTTCACACTGTGCGCCTCCGTTCTTTTGAGCATGCTCATCTCAAGGCGATCCGACAACAGGAAATGGTACAGCGCACTTCGTCCGGTGCACGCATCGATCCCATTGCTGATACTTTCGCTCACGGTCTGGAACGCGATGTACCAGTGGGATCTCCAGCGGATTCAGCGAGAACAGCGATACATCGCACAATCGATGGCGGATTCAGTCGGGCTTGGATTCGAGAGTCGATCAAATGCATTCAAGCGACTGGCCCAGCGGTGGGAGGCGAATACGGAGATGTCCGAAGTGGTGTGGCGTGCGGATGCCGAAAACTTCATTGAGGACATGCCCGCGTTGGTGATGCTGGGACTTCGCGTAGAGGAGGTGCAGTTTGAAGTCGCAGAACCGAGGCTCGGTGACATCCCGTTGATGTACTTTGAGCAACAAGCCGAAAGCGAAATCTCGCAAGATCCGACTCGGCTGGTCTGGATTGACGATCAAGCATACATCATTGATCGGTTCATGCTCATGCAAGGTGGGCGAGTTGCTGGCGAACTGATAGCGGTTCTGGATCTTGGCGTATGGTTCGCGAAATACGCCGCAGACATGGCCGATGGGACTGGCTTGGTCATTGTTCACAAGAATCTTGTTGTCTATGAGTCGACTCCGGGTCAATCAATAGCTGGGCAGCCCTTGGCAACTGCGGAACTCGAACTCGCTGCCCTGGATGATCCCTTTGAACTTGCGCTGATACCTAACAGTGTCTTTATTGCCAGAGCCCGAAGCCCTTGGACAACCGCGATCCTTGTTGGCGGGATCTTTGCTTCTTTTGTGTTGTGGCTCATCATGAAGCAGGCATTGCTTCTCGCAGAGTCACGGAGCCGCATCAGTGAGACTGCACAGGCACTCAGGGTCAAGTCGCAACAGCTATCGAGTGCGAACGATGAGCTTTCTGAGCTGAATCAAGATATGGAACAATTTAATCGCGCTGTCTCGCACGACCTCAACTCGCCGCTTTTTAGCATCAAGAGCTATCTGAGTATGATACAAACCGCTCTGCAAAACGACGATGTCTCGCAAGCAAGCGAGTTCACGACTCGCATGGTGCATGTGACTGATCGGATGTCGATCACGGTTGATTCGTTGTTGTCGGTGAGTGCTATTGGGAACGATACATCACAGCATATTGACATCAAACTCAAGTCACTCGTCGACGAAACACTCGAATACATCGCAGGTGATCTTCAGGCATCGAATGCCAAGGTGATCGTAGAAGATCCATTACATGATGTTCATGGTGACAGACACTTGCTTGGAAATGTCATTCAAAACTTTGTCATCAACGCCATCAAATACGCTCGTACACCGGATCAAGAACTGAAGATCCGGGTTGGGACTGATATGCACGGCGATTCGATCTGCCTGTTTGTTGAAGACAATGGACCGGGTATCAAGGTGGAGCATCGGAGCCGAGCATTCGAGATGTTTGAGCGTCTTGAAAACACACAGGCTCAAGGCACTGGCCTTGGCCTGAGCATCGTGAGCCGTGTAGCGCGCGTGCATGGAGGCAAGGCGTGGATTGAGGATTCAGACCTCGGCGGTGCCAAGTTCTGTATCACGGTCCCAAAGGCTCATACAGATCTGTCGATCCGGTGATACACGAGCTTGATTGGACGATGCGGTTGTGACGAAAACGCACTTCGTCGGGTCTGTCACATCTCCGACAATCATGCCCGTAAGCCTGATTTACCATGTGTGGCGTATGGAGAACTTGCGGCGGGTTGGTCCGATCACCGGGTCAGATGCTCCGATTGCTGCGCAGTCCGCCGCGATAAACATTCCTATCGGAAAAACCGGCAAGTATTATCGGACTTATAGAGGAATTTACGGACCCTGATTTGCGCATTGTTGCAGTCAGATAATATTCCGGTCGATATATCGGACACCAAGACACGGAGTCCGATATGGCCCAGGCCAAGCGAGCCGCAGCATCAAGTCAATCATCGGGAAGCGTTGGGCGTGTGCTCAATCGACGCCCGATTGAGGTGTTGCCCCGGCCCGAGCTGACCACCCAGCGTCTTGTGTTTCGCCTGCTGACCCCCAACGACAAGCGGGCGTTTGTTTCGGCACTGGAACACTCAAGGAGTGTCGTCCGCCGATGGGTTCCGCTGAATCACGAAGGGGAGAGCGACGCTCGCTTCTTCAATCGCACGATGATCCGGGCCCGCATGCACGACATCGAGGGCCTTGCCTGGCGACGGGCGGCGTTCATCGACCACGGGCCAGATGCGGGTCGTTTCGTGGGCATGTTCAACCTGATCAACATCCAGCGCGGGCTTGAGTGGTCATGCGAGGCCAACTGGTGGGTTGATTCGCGTTTGACCGGGCGCGGACTGGCGAGCGAGGCCACGCAGGGCATGCTCGATTTCGCGTTCGCCGATCATCCCTTGGGCTTGGGCATGCACCTGGTGCGGGGCTATATCTGCACCGACAACCCGGCCTCGGTCCGGGTCGCCCAAAAATGCGGCATGGTCAACACCGGCAAGCGCGAGCTGCTGGGGATCAACAAAGCGCTTGTTCAGCACCATGAGTTCGAATGCTGGGTCAGCTGATCGACGGACTTATATCCAAATAAAAACCAAACACTTGTGTTCGATTCTTGTACGCGCCGAAGAAATTTCAAAGTTCTGGGCGGCGTGGGTGTGGAATTGTGCAAACCGTTGTTGCGGTCGCAAGAGACATCTATAAGCACTTGCATATCAGTAGTTTAGAGAGCATTGCAGCATATTGGCGGTGGTGTGGTACACGGCTGCACTGGGTCATGGGCCGGGTCGTCAATTTGCCTTTTTTGGACTCGCATCTAGGGTCTATGCCCACGCCGCAGTCAACCTGCTTCTGCGGCTCGCTCGGGGTTTGACAACCGTCCTGAGCACACACATCAACTCGCTGCAAAGCGTTGTCACTGGGACACTTCATGGCATCAATCAGCTTCGATAGTCGGACCCTCTCGATCGATGGCAAACGCGTCTGGCTCGTCTCGGGCTCCATCCACTTCCAGCGTATTGCGCGCAGCGAATGGGCTGATCGGATCCGAGCCGCGAAGCATGCCGGGCTCAACTGCATCGAGACCCCGATTTTCTGGAGCCAGATCGAAGCCCGCCCCGGCAGCTACGACTTCAAAGACACCAACGACATCCGCCACTTCGTCGAGCTGATCGCCGAGGCCGGTTTGTACTGCGTGCTGCGGGTAGGGCCCTATGTGGGCGAGGGCTGGGACCTTGGCGGGCTGCCCGCCTGGCTGCTCAACATGCCCGAACTCCAGCTTCGCAAGCCCAACCAGCCGTTCCTCGAGGCGGTAGGCAAATACTTCAACGCGCTCGCCAAGCAGGTCAAGGATCTGCAGGCCTCGGTCACCCGCGGCGGGCCGATCGTGCTGGTTCAGAACGAGAACAAATGGTTCTGCGGCGACGAGGTCGCATCCAAGGGCTATCTGGGCGAGCTGGGCCGCTACCTGCGCGAGGCAGGGTTCACGGTCCCCAAGATCAACGCGAACAACCTGTGGGAGGGCGTCGAGGGCGATATCGATGCCTGGTCGGGCGAGGGCGACATGTTCGGGACCATGCGCCAGCTCAAAGCGGTGCGCCCAGACCAGCCGCAGATGGTGATCGATTATGGGCATCGGAGCCGACCGATCTTCGGCCAGCCCGCACCCGCCCCGATCGACGGCTTGCAGCGCCAGCGCCAGCTCGCCGAGATCATGTGCGCCGGCGGGCAGTACAACCTGGGCAACTTCGCCAGCGGCATCACCCCGGGCTTCTTCGCCGGCCGCGACGAGCGTGGCGCGTTCAGCCCGTTCACCCCGCTGCCCGAGTCGTGCCCGATGCTCGACGAGCACGGGCGGCTCACCGAATCTGGCATGCCGGTACGCCGCTTGAACATGTTTGCGAGCAGCTTCTCGCGTGTTCTGGCGCACACCGAGCACGAAGACCCGCCGATCGTGATCGATCCGGCGAGCGATGAGCAATCGATCAACGGGCACGCAGTCACGCACATGCGTGGCGCGCAGGGTTCGGTGGTGTTCATTTTTTCGCCGGTCAAGAGCAAGCCGGGGACGCTGAACCTGCTGCTCAGCGACGGCTCATCGCTGCCTGTCCGGCTTGGGCATCAGCGTGTGCACTGGTGCCTGCTCAATGTACACCTCTCATCGTCGCACACCCTCGACCACACCTCACTCAACGCGCTGACGCATGTCGAGAACACGCTGGTGCTCTTTGGCCCCGCGAACGCTCTGGGCGAGGTCTCGATCAACGGCACGCCGCTGGAAGTCGAGGTCCCCAAGGGGCGCAAGCCGCTGGTTGTATCGCATGAGGGCATGAACCTCGTGGTCGTCTGCGACGAGATGGTCGACGAGACCTTCGTGCACCACAGCGATATCTTCGTGGGCGTCGGCGGGCTGACGGTCGGAGGCGAGCCGATCCCCTCGACCGGCGGCAAAACCCACACACACATCGATGCCAAGGGCACCGCAAAGACCCACAGCACCAAGACGCCCGCGGGATACGCTGAGAAGCTGCCCAAGGTGAGTCTGGGCCAGTGGGAGTGCGCGATCCCTGAAGAACACATCGCGGGCACGAGCCCACGCTACGCCCAGATCCCCGGCCCGGCGGATCTTTCCGAGCTAGGCACACCCTACGGCTACGGCTGGTATCGCATCGAACTCAAGAACAGCGCGACCAAGAAGCTCAAGGTCAGCGCCCCTGAGATGAGCGATCGGGTGAGTGTGTTTCTCGATGCCGAGCACCAGGGTGTGCTTGGCAGCGGGCCGGGTGCTGATGTCGAGATCACGCTTAACACCAAAAAAGGTGAGCAGCAGCTTGTGCTGATCGCCGACAACATGGGGCGCGTCCACGCGGGCTCGGACATGACCCAGCGCAAGGGTCTGTACGGGCATGTGATCGAGCGTAACGCGTTCAAGGCCGGCAAGTGCACGCTTGAGCAGGGCAACCCCCGGGACCTGCTTACGATCAAGTCGCCTATCTTTGGTCTTCGACCGGGTGACACGACGCTGCCCGACCGAGTGACTTGGAGCTTCAAGCATCTCAAGAAATCGTCGATCGTGCTCGAGTTGCCAGCGTTGCCGTCACGGGCGCTGGTCATGCTCAACGATGAGCCGTTCACCATCATCGAGCCCGATCGTCCGACGAGTGTTGTGCTTGATGATGAAGCGACCAAGCGGGGCAACAACATCCTGCAGATCGCGTTCGAGGCCAACGCGATCACCGAGCGGGATGAGGACTTTGCCAAGTCGATGCACAAGCTGATCAGCACCGACGGCGTGTTCATCGAGGCATCGAACCCGATCAGCGACAAGGTCTCATGGTCCTTTGCCAAGTGGGAGCCCCCGGCGGAGATCGACTTCGACAGCATGGCCAAGAGCAAGCTGGGCGACACAGGCAAACCGACCTGGTGGAAGACAGGGTTCGCGAGTCCCGATCAGCGTGTCGCGCTCGATCTGGATTGCAGCGGTTTGAGCAAGGGTCAGATCTATCTCAATGGGCAGGCGCTGGGTCGCTACTTTGTGGCCGACGCGTCGGGAAAAACGGTTGAGCCATCGTTGCCGCTGACGATCCCTGCCGCGTGGCTCAAGGACGAGGGCGAAAACGAGCTGATGATCTTCGATGAGCACGGGAACGCACCGGGCAAGATAAAGCTCCTGGTTTCAACACGCTGAGTTGCTGCGAGCGATTGTGGCCATCCACAAGCACGAATGCACTTGCCGCACGCTCGCGTGTGGTTTGTCGCAGCGATGCGCAGTATGCTGATGTATGCCTGATGCGAATCCAGCCGATGTTCCAAGACTATGGCAGCAAGCCGCGTCGTTTGCCGCGCGTGCGCACAACCACCAATACCGCAAAGACCGCAAGACGCCGTACATCGCGCACCCGTTCCGCGTCTCGATGGTGCTGCGTGATGTGTTCGGTTGTGACGACGAGATCGCGATCTGTACGGCGTTGCTGCACGACACGATCGAGGACACGAACACAGACTTTGATGACATCCACAAGCGCTTCGGGCTCGAGATCGCCCAGAGCGTCGCGTGCATGACCAAGAACATGCTGCTGATCGAGGAAGAGCGTGAGATCGACTACGAAAAACGGCTCATCGCCGGGCCTTGGCAGGCACGCATCGTCAAGCTCGCGGATGTGTACGACAACGCGCTCGATCTGGCCCGGGCGAGCTTGCGCCGCAAGTGCATCCATCGGTGCGAGCGAGCGCTGAAGCTGACCGGGAAGGAACAGCACCCAGCGTTTGTCCCGGCGCGACAGGCGGTGCAGACACTGCTCGATGCGCTGCGCGCCAAAGAGGACTGAGACGCCAGCGCGAGTGATCAGGGGTCAATGACATCGGGTCGGGTGCGCTCTATGCGCTGCGAGACCGCGTCGATCCGTGCGGCGAGTGTGCCGAGCTGGCTTTGCAGCGCATCGCGTTGTTCACCTTGGGTGTCGCTCAGATCCTGGCGGATCTGATCGCGTTCGCGTTCGAGCAGCAATCGCAGTGCGACCAGCGGTTGGATCTGCTCGCCGGCGAGTATCAAGCCACGCTGCTGGGCGGCATCGCGGATATCTTTGGGGTTGCTCCAGACATCGAACGCCGCGGACGACCAGCCGCTGTTGCCCGTTTCGATGCGCACATTGTCGTTGCTGATCCAGCCGCGTGGTGCTTGCAGACTGGGCTCGCGTGGGTCGGGCCGCTGGCCTTCAGGGAAGGCGGCTTGGCTCCAGTTGTCTAAATCGAGCGACTCGCCAGCGGACTTGGTCGCGTCGATCGATCGGCCCATCCTGGCCCACCGCGCCGCCAGCGCGTTGCGGAGCAGGTTGCTGTCCATGCGCACGGCCCCGGTCAGATCGCCGAATGATCCCAAAACCAGATCAAGGTGCAGCACGCGATCGCCGCGCAGGACGGTCGCGGGGAGGGTGTCGCCGGGGTTGCGAGAGAGGATCTCAACCTGGAGCGAGAACGAGCCGTCGATCACGCGATCGGCAACCATCGCGATCTGGTCGCCGGGCTTGAGCACCTTGCTCGCGGGGAAGTTCTCGTTATCGATCGGATCGACCTCGATCGCCCCGACCCGGATGGTCCCGAACGACACACCCAGCGCGCCCTTGGGCCGGCTCGCGAAGCGGCGGAGTGCGGCGATTTGCAATCGGGTGCGCTGCTCGGGGCTCAGGCCCTGATCGCCCAGCTGGCGCTCGATCATCTCCAGGGAGATGCCCGGGTCCAGCTCGCCCAGCTCGATCGTGGCAAGATCGCGCTGCAGCCAGTCGTCGTCATCGAGCTGCTCGACCAGCGAACGCACGGTCTGCTCGTCGGTTTGCGCTGCCGTTTGGGTCTGAACCAAGCCCTGATCGGCTTCGGGCTGGGCGCGGGCAAGCGGGGCGATCGCGATGAGCACCAGGGTGCACAGCAGGGCTGGATGAATCGGTAGCATCGGTTCACTATACCAATGAATCGGGTCGCTGGCACACGGAATCGGGCAACTGCTCATGTGCTGAAGAGATCAATAAGCGTCTGCTGGTGCTGATCGAGCCAGCCTGCCTTGCGATCGATCGCGACGAGCAGGTTGATGCCCTGCTCGCTTGGTTGCTCACCCAACGATGCCAGCGCCTCGTCGACCATGGCCGCGGGCATGAGCCCGGCGATGGTGCGGGCGTTCGCTTTGCCGCCGGCCCCGGTGAACCCGCGCCAGAACGATTCGAGCCGGATCCGATCGGGATCGGGCGGCACAGTGCTCGCGGATTGGCCCGCCTTTGGCGCGACCAGTGAGGCGTGCACGAGCGCTTGGGCGCGTTCACGATCGCGTGAGCCCAGCCGGGTGTTATCGAAGTCACAGACCGCGACGAGGGTGTCGCCGCGGAAGATCATGTTGCCCGGGTGCCAGTCGCCGTGCAGCAGTGCGGCGTTGCCCGCGTTCGCCTGGGCGACTTCTTTTCCGTAGCGCATGATGCGTGTGAATCGTCCGATGAGCCCGTCGGGAACGGCATCGGCGTAGGGCGCGAGGCGCGTGAGCCGATCGGTGTCGATCGTGTCCGATTCGCGTGCGGGCTCGAAAGTGGTTTGGACGCGGTCCATGGCCTGATGGGTTTCGTGCAGCAGCGAGCCCAGCTGCGCGGCGTGTTGGGGGTTGGCCGGGCTGAACGGCTCGCCACTGATAAAGACGAACAGCTCGTAGACATGGTCGTTGTGCTGCACCATCGAGTTCGCATCGTCGCTGGTCGCCAGCAGCGGTGGCACACACAGGCCCTGGGCCTGGCATCCGAGCATGATCTGGTGCCCGAAGCCGACGAGGGCGGGGTAGTCGAGCCCGCGGGCGCGGCGCTTGAGCAGCAGGGTGCCGCGCTGGGTTTCGAGGATGACCTTGGGTGAGTAGACCGAGCCCTCGGCCAGCTCGCGGATGGCGTGGATGGTGCCGGTCTGATAGCGGCCCATGACCGCGTCGATCTCTCGCTGGCTCAGCTGCTGACGCGACGATGCCACGGCTCGACCTCACATGCTCTGCGCGAGCCCGGCGGGCTCACTCGACATTCTGGACTTGCTCTTTGATGCGATCGATCGCGCCCTTGATCTCCACGATCAGGCGGCTCATCTTCGCGTCCGGGCTTTTGCTGGCGATGGTGTTGGCCTCACGCAGCAGCTCCTGGGCGAGGAAGTCCATGGTCCGCCCGATCGGGCGCCCCGATTCATCACTCAGCAGATCCCGGAAGTGCACGAGGTGCTCACCGAGGCGGGAAATTTCTTCGGCGATGTCTGTTTTCTCGGCGTAGACCGCGATCTCACGGATCAGCTCGCTCTGTTCGAACTCGGCACCGCTCTCGCTGATGAGCGATTCCATGCGTGCCTTGAGCCGCTTCTCGTAGTCGCCGACCACGCCGGGCGCGAACTGGTTGATCTGCGCGAGGCGTTCGGCGATGAACTCAAGGTGGCCCATCATGTCGTCGTGCAGGGCGATGCCCTCGCGGGTTCGCATCGCGATCAAATGCTCGAGCGACAGTTTGACCAGCGGGATGATCCCATCGCGTGCACGCTGAAGCCGCGACTCGCTCTCGCTCGGTGGGCAGAGCACGCCGGGCAGGGTGACCAGGTCGCCCACGCTGACCTGCGCGATCTCAACGCCGATCGCTTTGGCGACCTGCTCGGCGTATTTGCGGAGCGCAGGGATGTTGATGTCTTGGGCGGCGCCCTCGTCGGTGTCGGTGCACGACACGGTGACCGTGACCGACCCGCGCGAGATGATCGAGCGGATGACCTGCTCGATCTCTGGCTCAAGCGACGCGAGCCGCTCGGGGATCCGGGTGCCGATCTTGAGAAACTTGTTGTTGACACTGCGCACTTCGACGCTGTACACCGAAGCGGTGTCACTGCCCGACGCATCGCCAAAGCCGGTCATGCTGCGAATCAAATGGGTGCTCCTGATGTCGGGGATCAGTTGTCGCCGGGCTGATCGCCCGCCGACTGGGGTGTGTCGCTCTGTGGCTCGTCTGATTCCACGCTGGGTGTGCTGCCCATCGCGTCGTCGATCGCTTGGGCGGGATCGGCGATCTGGCCGTCGGATGGGGGTTCGGTGGCCTCATTCGTGCCTTCCGTGCCTTCTGTATCAGCGGCTTCTTCAGCGGGGTCGCCCATCGTGCCCGTACCCGGCGCGGCCGGTGTAGAGATGCCCGGTGTGTTTGACACCGAAACCTGGGGTCGTGTTGCAAAGTTGAGCACAATCGCGGTGATCAGGAAGAGCACGAAGATGGTGATTGTCGCGCCGGTGAGCACATCGCCGGTTTTGGTGCCGAACGCGGTCTGGCCTGCGCCCGCGCCGCCGCCGCCCCCGCCGGCGCCGAATGCACCGCTCAGGCCGCCGCCTTGTGGGCGCTGGATCAGCACGAGCAGGATCATGCCGATCGAGATCAGCAGAAACAGCCCGACGAGCAGGTTGGTCAGGACGGGGTTCCAGGTATACGCGAGCGTCGAGGTGCTCTGCGCGAGGGTCGTATTGATGAGCAGACTCAGGTCCACATGCGGCTCCCAGTTTTCAGTCGTTCGTCGCGCCCGAGCCCGAAACCGGGCCGCCAAGGGCAGAGGCAAGTCTAGGCGCTCAACGAACTTGCTTCAGTCCCAAACGCCTACTCATACGCCCACCGAGACGCCCCGTCAGACGCCCTGTGCCACGCCAGCGCGGATGATGCCCATGAAATCGTCGGGATTGAGCGACGCGCCGCCGACCAGACCGCCGTCGATGTCGGGCATCGCCATCAGCTCGCCCGCGTTGCCCGGCTTCATTGAGCCGCCATAGATAATGCGGATGGTGGCGGCGGCTTGCTGATCGTACATCGTGGCGATCAGCTCGCGGATATTGGCATGGGCGTTCTGAGCATCCTGTGGTGTCGCTGTTTTTCCGGTCCCGATCGCCCAGACCGGCTCGTAGGCGATGACAACCGACTTGAGCTGGTCCTTGCTGATCCCCTCAAGCCCGGCGCGGATCTGATGTTCATTGATCGCGTCGGTCTTGCCGTTCTCGCGTTGCTCAAGGGTTTCGCCGATGCAGAGCACGGCTTGGAGGTCGGCCTTGAGCACGGCCTTGGTCTTTTTGTTGACCATGAGGTCTGATTCGCCCATTACATGGCGACGCTCTGAGTGGCCGGTGAGCACCGACTTGACAGCGCAGTCCTTGAGCATGGCCATCGATATTTCGCCGGTGAACGCGCCGCTGCCCTCGAAATAGCCGTCCTGGCTGCCCAGGCAGATATCGGACCCTGCGACGATCTGAGCGAGTTCACGCAGATAGACAAACGGGGGATAGATCGCGACCTCGGCCCCGCTGTTCAACCCTGTTTCCGCACTCGTGGCCCGGACCAGTGCCAGCGCGAGATCGTGTGCCTCGCTGGCGTTGGTGTTCATTTTCCAGTTGCCGCCGATGAATGGGGTCCTGTTATTCATTTTCATGCTCCGGGTGGTGGTGCGGATTGGCTTTTCGAGCGAAATGAGGTAGTGTATGAGTCTAGCGTGGGGATGCTGGCAACGCTCAACTCCGCACTCCCAAGTCTGTTTTTGAAGGGCCCAGCATGATCAGTCAAGAATCTCAGCTCCACGACTACGATGTCGTGATTGTCGGCGGCGGACCCAGCGGCACAACCGTCGCCTCGCTGCTCAAAAAATACAACCCCGATCTCAGCGTGCTGATCATCGAGAAGGCCAAGTTTCCTCGTGAGCATGTGGGCGAATCGCAGCTGCCGGGAATCAGCGCCATTCTCGACGAGATGGGCGTGTGGGACAAGGTCGAAGCGGCGAACTTCCCGGTGAAGCTGGGCGGGTCGTATACCTGGGGCAAGGACGCGGAAGCGTGGGACTTCGATTTCTACCCCGCAGAGGAGTTCGAGGATCAGGAGCGGCCCGCGAAGTATGAGGGCCAACGCCGCCACACGGCGTTCCAAGTCGAGCGTGACCGATACGACGAGATCCTGCTTCGCCATGCCCAAGAGCTGGGCACCGTCGTGCGCGAAGAGACCATGGTCCGCGAGGTCATCACCGACGGCGATCGCATCGAGGGGCTCAAGCTCGACTCGGGCGAGGTCATCCGTGCCCGTCACTATGTGGACGGCTCGGGGCACGCGGCCATCCTGCGCAAGGCGCTGGGCATCGAGAGCGATGCGCCAACACACCTGCGGAATGTCGCGTTCTGGGACTATTGGGACAACGCGAAGTGGGCCGTGGAGATCGGTGTTGGTGGGACGCGCGTGCAGGTGCGCTCGCTGCCCTACGGCTGGATCTGGTTCATCCCGCTTGGCCCTTCGCGGGCATCGGTGGGGCTGATCTGCCCCAGTGAGTATTACAAGGATTCAGGGCTCACGCCCAAGGAGCTGTATCTCAAGGCACTCAAGGAGCAGCCCGAGATCAGCAACCTGCTCAAGGATGCCAACAGCGACACGGGCGGCAATGTGCTCACGACCAAGAACTGGTCGCACCTCGCTGATCGTCTTGCGGGTGAGAACTGGTGGATCTGTGGAGAAGCCGCGGGGTTCGCGGACCCGATCCTGGCGGCGGGCATGACGCTCGCCCACGGGACCTCCCGCGAGGTGGCGTACTCGATTCTTGAGTGCGATCGCGGCGAGCTTGATTCGCAATGGATCAAGACCATGTACGACGAGAAGGGACGGCGCAACATCCGCCAGCACATCCGCTTCGCGGAGTATTGGTACGCGGCCAACGGTCGGTTCACCGATCTGCAGCAGTACTGCAAGCAGATCGCGAAAGAATCGGGGCTCAACCTGAACCCCTCGCAGGCGTGGCGATGGCTCGCCCAGGGCGGGTTCACCAACCAGAGCATCGATCAGGCGGGGTTCGGCGCGTTCGATGTGGGATCATCCAAATCGCTAATATCAAGGTTCACTGGACGAGAGAACAAGTTTCAGATCACCAAGCTCAACGAGTTCAAGCTCAACCTCAAGAACGCGGAAGAGGTCGAGCTCGCCGAGCTGCGTGAGGGACGCATCTACAAAGTGAAGTGCTACCGGCGCGGCGAGTCGCTGCTGCCTGTCACCGGCACATGGAAAACCATGATCGACCTGCTCAAGGTTCAATCCGACTTTGAGACCATCTACAACATGCTTGCCGATGCCATTGCGCGCAAGGCGGCCAGGGGCGAGGCGGGGCCGAGCATTTCGGTCTATCTGCAGACGCTCGAGGTAATGGTCAACGATGGCTGGGCGATCGGCAAGCTCAACAAGAGCCGCCCGACGGGCTCGCTCAACAGCAGCCGGCTCATCCGGTCTGAGTCACAGGCACGCGAGGCACTCAAGGATGCCAAGGGATCGATCAAGTTCGCGATCGATACCCCGATCGAAACCACGCCCGAGTCATAACAGATCGATCAGCAAAGATGGGGCACGCCTTATCGCTCGCCCGTCACTCGCTTATCGCTCGCCCGTCACTCGCTTATCACTCGCCCGTCAATCACTTGGTTCGGTCGCCGTGGTGAGTGATTTTTCTTTTTCGCTGGTGTGCTTGCGCGTCCGCGGCTTTGCAACGGTGGCCTGGGTGTTGATCTGCGATTGACGCGCGACCTTGATCGCGTAGACCCCGATATAGCAGGCCATCATCAGGGCGAGCGCGTAGATCAGCCGCCCCCGGAAGTAGCTCAGCGCGACGCCCATGAGGGCGAACACGATCCCGATGCCGTAGAGCGTGAAGACGGCGCCCTTGACGCCGAACGCTCTTTTAAGCATGTGGTGCAGATGGTCCGCGTCGGGGTCGGACATCTTTTTGCCGGCGAGCTTCCGCCGGATGATTGCGAGCATGGTGTCGATGATCGGGATCGCATAGATGATCAACCCGGCGGCGACGAGCCAGGTCTTGCCGGTGTCGCCCAGCGAGAGGATCATCACGGCGCTGCAATAGCCCAGCAGCAGCGACCCGGTGTCGCCCAGGAAGATCGAGGCGGGGTTGAAGTTGTGGGGCAGGAAGCCGAGGCACGCGCCGAGCACGGCGAGCCCGAAGATGATGCGTGGCGCATCGAAGACGCCGTCGTCGAGCATCGCGAGTGTGAGCGCGATCGCGAGCAGTCCGAGCATCGCGATAGAGGTCACGCCGGTGAGCAAGCCGTCGAGCCCGTCGATGAAGTTGGAAGCGTTGCAGGCCCCGAGCACGAAGATCGCGATGATCGCTGTCCCGGACCAGTAGATGAGATCGAGCTGCACGCTGCTGCCCAGCATCGGGATCTCGATGGGCAGCGGGATCTGATAGATCAGATCCGGGTTGTCGAGCAAGCGTCCCAGCGTGGGTGTAAGGACCCCGGCGGCGACATTGATGCCGACATTCCCCAGCGCCATTGCCGCCGCGGCGACGAGCTGCCCGCCGAGTTTCACGCGTGGCGGGATCCCGGTGATGTCGTCAAGCAGCCCGACCAGCACGATCGAGGTCATGCCCAGCGCCAGCCAGAGCGGGACGATGGGGTTCGAGATCCCGTCGGTGAGGTGCTCGGGCTTGATGGCGTGGTATTGAATCAGCACGGGGAGATCGGCCCCGATATAGCTGAACATGATGCCGGCGACGATTCCCATATAGACCGCGACGCCGCCGAGATAGGCGATGGGCATCTTGTGGATTTTGCGTGCTTCTGATGGATGGTCAACGATGCCGTTGGCCACCGCGAGTTTGCGGATCAGCGGCGTTGCGAGCACGGTCACCAGAAACGCGACCGCGAACACGAGGATGTAGCCAGACAAGATGTCGAGCTGGGTGCTCGCTGATTCTGCGATGCTCGTGGTCTCATCGAGACTGTTGCTGGGCTCCGGCAGCGAGATGCCCGATGTGTCAAACTCGAAGGGATCCGCGGTGGTTTGCAACCCGATTTGGGGAACGGCGATCAGTTGCCAGAGTGCATTCATGACACGCCCTCGTTCGCGGTGGCGCAGAGCTCGGTGTGCAGGTCGCGGATGGTCTGCTTGAGCGAAATGTGCTGCTCAAAGCCGACCGCCGAACGGATGCGATCGAGGTTCGGCTTGCGATGGCGAAGGTCCTCGAACCCGCGCGGGTACGCCCGGTCGTAGGGGATCATCTCGATGGCTGAATCTGATTTAAGCGTTGCGACAACCAGATGAGCCAGATCGACGATCGAGATCGGGCGATCGCTTCCGATGTTGTAGACCGCATCGGTCCGATCGGGCATCCGCAGCAAGGCGGGCAACGCGCGGACCACATCGCGACCGTCGCAGAAGCAGCGGGTCTGCGTGCCATCGCCAAAGACGCGCAGGGACTTGCCCTGATCGGCAGCTTCGACAAATCGGGGCAGGACCATCCCGTATCGTCCAATCTGACGCGGGCCGACCGTGTTGAAGAATCGACAGCACACCGTTTCGAGCCCGTGCTGCTGGGCGTAGCCCATCGCGAGGTGCTCGTCGAGCGCCTTGGCGTGGGCATAAGACCAGCGGGTGACGGTGGTGGGGCCGAGCAGAAGATCGTCGTCTTCAGAGAAAACGCTCGTGCCCGGCTTGCCGTAGACCTCTGAGGACGATGCGATGAGCACCTTGGCAGGGCCGTGCTCGAGCGCGTATCGCAGCACGGCGTCGGTCTCGATGACATTGGATCTGATCGAGCCGATGGGGTCACTCAGCACAAGCTCAACACCAACCGCGGCGGCGAGATGATAGATCTCATCGAAGTGCTCAGTCTGGATCTGTCCGAGACCGTCAGAAACATCGGCCTCGAGGAATCGGACGCCATCGATCACCTGATCGAGGTTCGATCGCCGACCCGTTGAGAGGTTGTCGATGATGGTGATCTGGTGACCCTGTGCTGCGAGCAGTTCGACCAGGTGCGAGCCGATAAACCCGGCGCCGCCGGTGACCAGCACGCGTTTGGTGCCGGTGATCTGATCGCTCGATGGGTCCTGCATTCCCAATCGACAATGCTCCTTCTCGATCAGATCGCTTGGGGCGCCTCTTGAGCGTGATACTGGTGGGAGGTACGGATGTTCTTGCGCATGTAGCCACCGGCGGAGCTTTTGACCCCGTTGACGAGCACGCCCATGAACTCGGCGCGGGTATCGCTCAGCTCGTTCTTGAGACGAGCGATCTGGCCGCGTTTTTCTTGCATGGCGCGAGCAACCAAGAGGGTTGCGTCAACATTGCTCGCGAGGGTGAGCGCATCGCCCGCGACGATCGCGGGGGCGACATCGAGCAGCACCAGATCATACTGGGACGCCGCTTCGGCGAGCACGCGTCCCATCTGGTCGTTGCCCAGTCGCTCGACAACGCGCTTGTTGCGCGAGCCGGCGGGCATGACATGCAGCCCGTTCTCGAGCGTCTTGACGGCTTGAGCGAACGGCATCTCGTCGGCGAGCACCTCAGCGAGCCCGGGGCCCTCGGGGAGCCCAAAGGCGCTGTGAATGCGAGCACGCCGGAAGTTGGTGTCGATGACCAGGACCTTCTTGCCTGACGCCATGCTCGCGAGCGCGAGATTGGTGGTCACGCTCGTCGCGCCTGAGCCCGGCATGGCACCAACGACCAGCAGCGTGGTGTGGTCGTGTGCGGCCATTTTCTTGATCAGCTTGGTTCGCAGCTGGCGGTAGTGTTCCGCGAGCACCGAGTTGGGGCTGTCCACAAAGAGCGTGTTGAGCGACTCGTGCTTGGCGGGGTCCTCTTCGGCGTCGGGGATCATGCCCAAGATTGGGGTGCGGGGAATCATGGCGATATCCGCGGGGCTCTTGACGCGTTGGTCGAGCATCTCGAACACCACCAAGACACCGGAGACCAGCGCGGTGGTCAGGAAGATGCCCGCGGGGATCATGACATACAGCACCGGGAAAGCCGCGCGGTCAGGCACATTCTCAGTCTTGGCGACGCGGATGCGGCTCGCGGTATCCAGACCGGCGACCGAGGTCAGATTTGCGAGTTCTTTCTGCTGCTCACCCTTGAGTTCCAGCGTGTTCTCGACCTGACGATTGATCTCGATGATCTCCTCGGTGAGCTTGGTAAGCTCGTTCAATCGCAGCGTCAGTGTTTCTTTTTGTGCAAGCAGGTCGGCAACCTGGGCTTGGATCTGGCTCAGGACCATGCGTGAAGAATCGACGCGCGATTCAAACGCTTCGAGCAGCAGTTCTTCGCGAGTCGATTCAAGCTGGCGCTGTGTCGCATCGAGCGTTTGTAGTGAGATTTTGTAGCTCCGGTGCTCGCGGCCGATGCCGGCCTGCTCGAGGGAGTTCAGACTGGCCTTGAGGTCGATGATGCGTTGCTTGAGATTCAGAATCTGCGGATACTGCTCGACGCGTTCGCGCAAAATCGAGTCATAGACGATGGGGGTGTCTTTACGCAGCTGGGCTTCGTCGTTCGCCAAGATGACCTGATAGGCTTCACGCTGCTGTTGCAGCCCGATGATCTGGGCGTTGAGCAGGCGAAGCATCTCGGCTTCTGCCGAGTCGGTCGAGTCGATTGAACTGATCCCCTGGTCTTGCAAGATCCGGTTCTTGCGATTGGTCAGCGTGGCGAGCGTTGCGTCTGAGTCATTGATCGATTTTCTGATCTGCTCTTTTTTCGCGGTCACATCGGAGCTGGTCCCCGATCTCAGGATTCGCAGGTAGTTTTCTTTGACAAGCCGGACCATTCCCGCCGCGTCTTCCTTGTCGCCCACAGTCACCGAGAGTTCGATGAGGTAGCTGTTGGGGATCGCGTTGGCTTTGATGAGATCTTCGATGTCTTGGTATGCGTCAACGATATCAAACCCACCCCGTTTGACATACTTGCCATACCAGCCCGGAGCTTCGGAAGCGAGGCGTGGGTCAGCGAGCACGGCGTTCATCACCATCTCGCCTTTCAGTGTTTCCACTTGGGTGCCCATGAAGCGGGCCATTTCATCCTCGTCGATCGAATCAACATTGATGATCGCGATATCGGCCGAGGCAGGAGAACACTGAAAAAGCACAGTGGAGCGATACCCGGGGAAGAACATCAGGAAGAAGATGTATGCCGCAACACCGATCACGCCGCCCAAGAGCACAGAGCCAACGAGTACATACTTGTACTTCAGCAGCAGCTTGACGGGATCGAAGGTTGACGCGCCACCGCCGCCGGCGGGTGCTCCTGTGCGGGGCGGACCTGCCATGGGGCGTGTGTTGGGGGTGGTGCTCATTGTGCTGCTCCGTGATTGGTCTTCGAGCCCATGTTATTGGACCTTTATCTCGCTACGCACCCGATGTATCGCGTTGGGTGCTCGTGTATTCTTCGGCTCGATCAGTTGCCGTCTGTGTTGACTTCCTGCTCAAACGCATCGATGCTGGTCTCGAGGTCAGGGTATGACTCGGGTGCAGATCGCAGCACAGATCGTGCGTCTGCGGCCTTCGAGCGGGCATCCGCGATATTGCCTCGCTTGAGCGCGAGCCGCCCGGCCGTGATCTGCAAGTTTACCCGCGCCGGGATCGAGTTGATGAGGTTGCTGCCGGTATCAATCATCTGCTCTGCCTCATCAAGCTTGCCCAGAGCAATATAGATCCCGGCCATCGTCTCGTACGGCTCGCTGATCCCGATGTTCTTGGAAAGCGCACTTTCGCCGTATGGCAGGGCTTCCTCGTGGCGTCCGAGCTTGCTCGAGAGCACATATGCGAGGTTATTGTTCATTTCCCAATCGTCCGGGAACCGCGCGAGCCCGTTACCCCAGACTTCTGCGGCTTCTTCGTACTTCTCGTCAGCAAAGAGGGTTGTTCCATCCAGGCGGTAGACACGAAGCGCGATCGGGTTGGGAATGTTGGAGGCCTTCAGTGCTTCGAAGAGCGCCTGGCCACGCGCGGGGAGGGGCTCCTCGCGAACCAGGCGCTGGAGGATGAAGTAGTCGAGCCAGAACCCGACCTCGGGGTTGGTGTTGCGGCGCTTGAGCGTATCGAGATACGCGAGATGCTGACTTACCGGGCGTTCCTCGAAATAGCGGGAGATGTTGTTGGCCCAGTTGAGCAGCTCGCCGTCGTTGTTGACCGAAATATCGAATGCCTTGGTGATCTGCTGCTGCCCAAAGTCATCACGCCCGCGTGCTTGGAGCACGAGCGCCTGCGCGGCGAGCAGGCCCGCGTTGTCGTTGATGTTGCCCACCAACGCGCCGAGCGCGTTGACCACTTCGTTCGCCTTCTCGGCGTTCGGGGGCTGCTGGCGCACGAGCATGTCGATATATGTCGCTCCATCGCCAACCCCGCGGCGCTTCTCCCATGCCATCCCGTAGAACTCAGCGGCATACTCCCAGTGCTTGCGAGATGCGAACAGGCCGCCGATGCGTGCCATGATATTGGGGTCATCAGGACGCTGCGAGATCACTTCCCGAGCGACATCCGCCGCCTCGCCCGCACGGTTGGGCTGCGAGAGCAGCTCGTTGAGCAGGGAGTACACAGAACGGTCCAGGTTCGGGTTCAGGCGGACCGCCCGCTTGAGATCATCCATCGCATCCTCGCGCCGGCCCAGCGCAAAGTAGCCCGCGGCTCGCACGCGATACGCACGCCAGCTGTTGGGGTCGAGATTGATCGCTCGGCCCAGATCCGAGAGCATATCGTTCAGGAGGGTTTCGTCGCCGATCATCATCTCGGCACGCTTGATGTATACCAGCGATTCGTTGGGATTCGCGGCGACCGCTTGATCAAGAATCTCTCTTGCTCGTGTGCGTTGGCCCAGCCCATCGGCGATGTCTGCCCCTTGGAGCAGCATGATCATCTGGTTCTTCTTCTCCGCGGGGAACTGGTTGTAATACTGCTGGGCCTCTTCAAACCGCTCAAGCCGGGTGAGCACATCGATCAAACGAGCACGAACCGTGTAGTTCTCGTCGTCGGCACCCGCATCGATGACCGATTTGTACGCGTTGGCAGCGTCGGTGAGGCTATTGATCCGCATGCTCAGATCGCCCAGAAGCTTCGTGCCCGCCATCGTCTCGGGCGATTCACGCTTGACGGCCTCGTTCGCAGCGGCCAGCGCCAGGTCCGGGCGGCCTCGCGAGAGCATGAACTCTGATGTCATGATGAAAGGCTCAGGCCCGACCGGTGATGGCAGCGAATCAATGTACTTGGTGAAGACCTCGTTGGCCAGGGTCAGGCCGTTCTGGTTGTTCACATTGCCCTGCTCGGCATACCAGGTCGCGTCGAGCTCCACAAACTCGATGCGGTCGCTCGCGGCACGCAGACGATCGATCAGCTGGCGAGCGGCGCTCCAGTTCCGCGCGAGAATGTAGAGCCGCGCGAGCTGGAACGAGTTGTCCAGATCGGTCGGGTTCAGCTCGAGCATGCGCTCACGCTGACGCATCGCGAAGTCGCGTCCCTGGGTGCCCCCGAACTGTGATTCAAGGTTGAGCCACAGGTTCATGAAGAGCGGATCGTTCGTGCCGTAGCGTTGCAGACGCCGAGCGGTGCTCAGCGCCTCATCGAACTGGCTCATCTGAACCAGCGTGATCAGGTACTCACGGATTGTGTCCATGTTGTCAGGGCGGATCGCGAGGGCTTGCTCGTATGAGTTGATGGCATCATTCATCTGCCCGATCTCACGCTGCATCATCGCCAGCATCTGATAGGTCGAAGCATCGGCGATGCCCGAGGCCGCGGCCTGCTTGAGCAGATCGATTGACTTGTTCGGATCGTTCTGGACGCTGGCGATGCGTGCCCGGTATGTCAGCGACTCGATCGGGCTAATCTCAGGGCGCTTTGCGATCGATTCAGCCGTGGCGATATCGCCCTGGCGCAAGGCGTAGACGAAGTTGACTTCCAGCACGCGCTTGTCGTTGGGAGCGATCTCATTGAGTTTCTGCACGGTTTCCGTGAACAGCTCGTTCATGTTACGGGTCGAGGCGATATTGGCGATCGTGAGCTGCTTGTCCAGCTCGTCACGATCGGATTCGCGAATCATGGCGATGAGGATCTCGTTGGTTGACCCCGACTCCATCGCAGCGAGCATGCTGTTGAGCACCTCGTTATCCGGGTGGCTCTGCAAGGCCCTGGTGACCAGGGTGCGGGCACCCTCGATGTCGTTGCTGTCGAGAAGCAGCGAAGCAAGCTCACGCGAGATGCGTGGGTCGTAGTCGTGCTTCTGCACCTCTTCACGTAGCAGCTGCACCGCGCCCGCGTAGTCGCCCGGTTTGTCCGCGTCGCCCACACGCATGCGCCGTGCCGTGAAGATCGCGGCAATCACGGGGTCCTCGTTGAGTGATGGATTGAGCACGCGATTGATATTCTCGAGCCCATCGATCGCGGGCTGGAGCTGGGGGCTGATATCCAGCGCCGACTTGTAGTACTCGGCGGCTCGATCGTAGTTCTGCAGCCGCTCATTGATCTGGGCCAGCGTGAGCATCGCAAGCAGCTTGCGGTTGGAGTTGTCCAGCGGGATCATCAACTCCAGCGCGTCTCGCGCCACGCCATACTGGCCAAGCTGCGATGCGATCAGGCCCTCGTACCAAAGTCCCTCGGGGTCGTTGCGCTGTGTCTGCTCGTTGTAACGCTTGAAAAGACGCAGCGCTTCCGTGTCGTTTCCTTCGGCGTCCGCGATTTTTCCGTTGAGCAGTACCAGCAAGTCGCTGTCCTCGCTGACCGAAGTCGCAAATCGATCACGCATCGACTTGGCTTTGTCAATCAGTTCCTGCTTTTCAGGGGATGCTGGGTCGTTGATCTGGCTCGCCAGCTCAAGCTGGATCTCGCTCTGCTCGACCAGCGACCGGCGCTGAAACTCGAACTGACGGAGTCCCTCGTAGCTGAGCGTCTTGATGCCCAGCGCACTGATGCGATCAAACCAGGTCAGCGATTCGTCATAGTCACCCGCGTCGTGGGCAAGCTTGCCTGCGATATACAGCAACTCGGCGTTTTCCGGGTCGTTCTCGATCATGTGGTCGAGCAGGCGACGGGTAAGCGCGTTGCGTGACTGCGGATTGATGACTTGTTCGAGTCTTGCAAAGAGATTGGTCGTCTGCAGATCAAGCTGATCCGCGGATTCAGTTGTCAGCTGCGCGGCGATCTGCTCGAGCTTCTTGCCGTGCTTGCCGTAG
The DNA here is from genome assembly GCA_965283805.1 of Phycisphaerales bacterium UBA1924. Lineage (GTDB taxonomy): Bacteria > Planctomycetota > Phycisphaerae > Phycisphaerales > UBA1924 > UBA1924. The sequence continues at coordinate 2,736,558 of CBDIPV010000001.1, forward strand.
ACTTCCGCGAGCTGCCGCACGCGATCTTCGGCCGAGAGCGAGTTGTCAATCGCACCGCGGTCGATGTCGGCCTCGAGCATAATTTTCTGGATCTGCATCTGCGTGTTGTCTGGGTTTGACGCGAGAAACGCGTTGACCCCTTGGAGGTTCGAACGCAGGACGCCCATTCTCGCTTCAATATCAGCATCCGAGGTTTCGCGGTTCACGTTGGCGGCCCGCAGATTCAGCAGCTTGATACGAGACTCAACATCATCGGGGTTCGCGGCGATCGCTCGTTCGAGATCGTCCATCGCCAGCTCGATCTGTCCCTCGGCGAGCACGCCGTCGCGCCGGGCGATCTCGGTGATCGCGATGCCCCGGTATCGCTTGAGCCGCTCCCAAGGCGCGACCTCACCCATGCCGCCATCAAAGTTTTTGAGCGCGGTGGTGGTCTGTTCGATCAGGCGGTCAGCGCTCGATCTGCTGTACCCGCTCTGCATCAGCATGAAGCCGATGTTCAGGAATCGCTCGTGCGCTTCGATGTTGTTGCGCTGCACGATCGCGGACTGGCGGATCGCGCCGATGTAGTCGCCGTAGAAACGGTCGCGATACTCGGTTTCTGTCTCGGGGATAAGCAGCTCGAGCGTGCTGATCCACTTATCAAAGTAGTCGACATTCGTGGTGTCCTTGTTGACCGCCTTGGAGTACGCACGCTCCGCCTGCTTGATTTCGCCCGCGGCAAGGAACTGATCGCCACGCTTGGCCAGATCGCTAGCGCTCTTGAACGCAACGCTATAGGCGAGCGCGACCATGCCGAGCAGCACGATCACGCCGACGACGAGCAGGACAACGAAGCGAGTGTTAACGCGAGATGCCATGTGTGAAATCCTTCAGTTGCCCCTATGGGCCGGTCTCTTGGGGCGTGCTCGCCCGGTTCAAGCCGATCGTGTGTTCAACACTTCCGGCGGGTGTTCATTCTTGGTCTGCCTTCGCCACGCCGCGGGGGTTCTCAGGCGGGTACAACCCCTGCTGCACCTCGATCCAATCGGGCACACAGCGCATGATCTCACCGATCAGCTCGCCCAGCAGCTCGCCCGAATACTGCGAAAACTCGTCGAACGAATCAAAGCCCGCGCCGCTGACCTGGATCTTGAGAAAATACGCGTAGTCATCCTCAAGATTGAACGCGAGCTGACGCACATCGTTCGCGTTCGCTTTGGAACCGCCGTTGGCGATAAAGAAATAGCCCGCATAGACCTTGCCCTTGCCTGGGTTGATGAACTCGGATGCCCTGAACTCGAACGGGCTATCGGGGCTGATGCCTCGGGGCAAACGCACGCGTTGTCCCGGCGCATCGGTCATCGCCGGGTCGTTGCTCAAACGCACGCTGTAGATCTCGCCGCTGGTTCCTGCCAGCTCGCTGGGCACGCTCGAATCCACACGCCACGAATCCGTCGGCATGGGCAGCGGGATCACGCGCGAGGATTCGCTCTGCTGCAGCCCGCCGCCCACAAAGCATCGCTCGGGCACATGGGGCACCGTGTCGATCATCCCGGTGTAGTACGCCGCGTGCAGGTCCAGCGCGATCAGATTCTTGGGGTCCGCGTCGCGGGTGCGCACATAGCGCCTTGAGACATAGTTCTGGGTTCCCAGAGTCTCGACCAGCTCAGCGCCCATGATCTCGTCGCTGCCGATCTGCCGCCAGCCGGGGGTGAGTGTCGGCAACGCCGAGACCTGCCGGTCGTTCTCAGGGTAGATCGCGATCTTCTGCAGGTGCACATCCTTGACCTGGATATAGGCGGTTATCCCGCCCGCACTCAGCAGCATCAGGCCCAGAAGCCCGACGCTGAGTGCTTTGCGTGTTCTGGTTTGCGGAGCAGCTTTGGTCATGATGCTGTGGCCTCATTTGTAGATTCATCTGCGCTACTGATCAGTCGATTGAGCATCCATGCGATGCCCAAGAAGAGCATCAGCGATGGGACAAGCAGGATGGTCCCGATCACGGTGTGCGCATCGCCCTCGGCAAGCTTGGGATTCACAAGCATCAGCAGGCCCAGCACCGTCACACGCACCATGTTCATAAAGACCGCGACAGGCCCAGCGAGCAGCACCAACGCGATGCGTTGCCACCACTGCGAAGAGCCCAGCAGCGCCACAGCGACCGCCAGCGCATAGAACGCGACCACCATCCGCATCCCCGAGCACGCCTCGGCGACATTCATGGGCATCGTTTCGCCATCGCTGGTAATGATCATCAGCGTGTTGCCGTCGATATCGACATTAAACCAGCCAAACGGCGAGCCGATCAGGTTGAGCATCAGCCACGAGCCCTGAGACGCGAGCAGCTGCAGCTTAAAGGTCACCGCGAGCATGATCGCCTCAGCGATCGTGATCATCAGCACCAGATACAGCGTGGGCAGAAACAGATGGCGGAAGATGCCCGGGCCCAGCAGCAAGAGCAGCAGCGAGCCCATCGAGAGCAGCATGCTCATGCCTTGGAGCATGTGGTTCTGCACCATGAACAGGTTGTAGGCGTACGCCATGATCCCCATCAGAAACGGGACCAACGCGGGCCAGAAGATCGCCGCAGCGGTGTGAACGAGCCGGTCGCGCCGTTGCCACACCATGTACCCCGCGATCAGCGGGATCACAAACGAGTGCCCCCAGTCTTGCGGGAACTCCATGCTGATGCGGGCCTGATGCGCAAACCAGCGGAAGAACACCAGCAGAAAGCCGAAGCCGCACACGATCGCCACGCTCAACCCCGGACGGGTAAAGAGCCCAAGCGCCCGTGTGTCGCCTGAGGCTGTGGGCAGGGTTCGCTCTGTGTTCACGCTGCTGCTCATCTTGGTTCGACTCGGCTCCCGATGGTCCCCATTGACCACTTGTGGGGGGAATGATCTGAGGGGGCAATGATCCCGTTTCCCGACTGTCAATCGACTCGATTCTCGGTCTGCTTTGGTCTGATCCTGCCCCAAGCATGATTGGCGCGAAAACTAGCCGGCGCAGCGATTGAGACCTATCAGCGGCTCACATCGACCATCCCCAACAACAGCGGGGCGCAAAAACAAACAATCCCCGCCACATGGGCGGGGATTGATACGCGATTCGGGTCGTGAAAGTTCGAAAACCCTCGTCGATCAGTTTCTGAAGTTGGTCGGCGGTGCACCGAACACATCGTTACCAAAGTTGCGATCCAACAAGAAGCCAAACCCGTAGCTGGTTCTGAACCCGCCGCGGATGACCGCAAGAGGCGTCGCCCAGAAGCTGGTGCCAATATTGATCATGTCGTCGGGCTTGATGTAGATATCGGGCTGTGTGCCCTCCGCGATGGCGCGGCCATTGAGCATGATCGTGGCCTGCTCGTCCGCGCCCACCATGCGGGTCAGGTCGATACGCTCAGGGATGGCCGTTGGAGCAAAGTCCCCGGCCGAGGCGATCGCACGCAGCAGGGTCAGCTTCCCAACCCCGGGCAGGTTGTAGACACCAGGGCGGGCGATCTCGCCACGCAGGTAATAAAACCCGGCTGCGGCCGTGGGAACACGGATGATGTCGCCGGGGCGGATCACGATGTTGTACCGGGCGTCGCCCGCAATCAGCGGCTCAACAGGAATACGGATGACACGCTGCGTAAACAGTTGTCCACGCGAGTCTTGCAGCACGCCAGAATCAGGCGAATCGATCATGCGCCGCGCTGCGATCGGAATCGATTCACGGATCCACTGCCCGTCGATGAATCGCCAGCGTGTAACGGGGGGGGTCATCTTGCCGGCATTCGAAGTCTGGCCGTTGTTCTGATCTGTGTTTGATCCGCTGTTTGGCGTATCAATCAGGTCAATGATGGGATCCTCGCCGGGCTGACGGCCCAGATTCGCCACAAGTCCCGAGCTGTTCATATTGCCCGACATCATGCCCGGGGCCGACAGATCATCGATCACATCAAGCAGGTTCTCCCCGCTGGGCTCAGGATTATTCCGATTCGGGCTCATGTTGCGATCGTCGGGGTTCTCAGGAGAAAGATTCGTCGTGTTCTCATCGAGCGGGACCTGACGGTAGACAAAGATCTCTTTGGTGAACTCGGGGAATCCGCCGGCGGCGATCAACGCCTCATACAGACGGAAATCAGCGTTCAAGATGGTGTACGGGCCGGGTGCGGCCACATTGCCCGTCAGGTGGAAGACCTGTTGGCGACGCTGTTGCACAACCACCGAAACAAGGGGGTCGGCGACCAGGGATGCCATTTTTTGCCCGATTGCGTCCGCAACCTCGGTCTCGGTCTTGCCGCTCACGAAGATACGGCCGAGCTGCGGGATCTGGATATACCCGTTCTGGTCGATCTGGCGGGGGAGCAACTCGGCTTGGCCGCGCGTGATCAGGTCGTAGATCGTCAGATCAAGGAAGTCGCCCGGGCCGACGCGGTAGATATCAGTCTCGGGGATCAGGTCCTCATTGGTGATCTGGGTGACCTCGACATACTGCGAGCTTGGGTCCTCGATCGCCCCGATGTTGTTGAGAATGGGCACTCGGGTCGGTGTGCGTTCCCAGCGACCAACGATCGAGGGATCCATGTATGAGTCCCAGGAACAGCCGCCCAAAAATGCACTGCTGATCGCCATGAGACCCAGCACGGCGACTGCGTTCCTGCGAGTGGCTTGATTCTGCTTCTTCTGACGCACGGGCAACTCCTGCTATTCGTGTGCGTGATAATAGATCACACCTTGCATTTGGGTACGGGCTCGGCCCCTCAGGGTTCGTTCCGAACTCATGATAGCGACACCGCCCCGTCAATGCGGCGGGGTTGCTGCACTTCCAATCGACCAGTCGAGGTTGATCAGTTGATTCCGCATACCGATTTTGAGCCAAAAGGTCCGAGAGTTGTGCGGATGCCGGCCCTGTGGGGCCTCTCTGCGCGTCCCAACACAGACCCGAACCAGTCCAGATCAACTCCGGTCGGGTTGCATATCATCTAGCCCCAACAGAAAGCCCCGTGAATGAGTGTTGAGACCACACAGCAGAAACTCGGTTCGCCCAACAAGGGCACCGATCGCACGATCGCCCGTCACCCGCGTCGTTTGGGTGGCGACCCGATCGCCAACGCCAAGGCCGTTGTGTCGCTCAGCTCCATGATCCTCAACAACGAGGGCGATCAGATCCAGCACCTGGCACCCAAGAAGAAGCCCGATTGGCTTCGCGCCAAACTCCCTGGTGGTGCAGGGTTTAAGAAAACCCGCGAGAATATCCACAGCCACAAGCTGCACACCGTCTGCGAAGAGGCCGCCTGCCCCAACATGGGCGAGTGCTGGGCCCGCGGCGTCGCCACGATCATGATTCTGGGCGATACCTGCACCCGCGCGTGCGGGTTCTGCAATGTCAAGACCGGCAGGCCGGGGGCGATCGACAAGGACGAGCCGCGACGCGTCGCCGAGTCGCTCCGAGGCGCCGGGCTCAAGCACATCGTGATCACCAGCGTCGATCGCGATGATCAGGCCGACGGCGGGGCCGGCATCTGGGCCGAGACGATCATGCGGACCCGCGAGGCCTGCCCCGAGATGTCCATCGAGGTGCTCATCGGCGATTTCAAGGGCGACGAGGCGGCCCTGCAGATGGTGATCGACGCCCAGCCCAACATCATCGCCCACAACCTCGAGACTGTGAAACGCTGCCACCCAGCCGTGCGTCCCAGCGCCCGCTACGAGCGGACCATCGAGCTGCTCAAGCGTGTCAAGGCCCAGGGCGGCGTCGCGAAAACCGGCATCATGGTCGGCATCGGCGAACGCAAGCAAGAGGTCTTCGAGCTTTTCGATGATCTGGTCCGCCTCAGCGGTGAGCACGACGGCCCACGCGACAAGGCCGACCCATCACGCGGCGACCCCTGCGACATCATCACCATCGGCCAATACCTCCAGCCCACCCGCAACCACCTGCCCATCGATCGCTGGGTCCACCCCGACGAGTTCGCCCAGTACAAGCAGGTGGGCGAGGCCAAGGGCATCAAGCTCGTCGTCAGCGGCCCGCTCGTGCGGTCCAGCTATCTCGCCGATGAGCAGGCGGACATGTTCAGCATGCTCTCGCGCGAAGGATCAGCCGGGGCAGCCGGGGACTGAGCGGCGCGCTGGCTTGGATCGGATCGCCTCCACATGTCACCCGAGCAAGTCCAACAACTCGTGCAGGAGATCGAACGCAAGGACCTCTCCACCGCCGCCCACACTTGGCGGGTGGTGCTCTACACCCGGGCGATGCTCGAAGAGTTCGGGGTTGACCACGCGGTGATCGATCTGGTGACCAATGCCGCGGCACTGCACGACATCGGCAAGGTGGTGATCCCCGATGCGATCCTGCAGAAACCAGGAAAACTCACCGATGCCGAGTACGAGATCATCAAGCTCCACCCGGTGGCGGGGTACGCCCGCATGCTCAAGATGGGTGTGAGCGAGGAGCCCATTCTCAACCTGGTCCGCTATCACCATGAGCGATGGGACGGGCTGGGCTACCCGTTCCAGGTCAAGGGCGATGAGATCCCGATCGGGGCGCGGGTGTTTGCGGTGATCGATGCGTTCGACGCGATGACCAGCGTGCGGCCGTATCGCAGCGAACTGGGGGACAAGGCCGCGGATCGTGCGTTGATTGAGCTGCAGGCGGGCATGGGCACACGATACTGGAGCGAGGGTGTCGAGGCGTTCACCAACCTGTTTCACACGGGCAAGCTCGACTACATCCTGCACTACTTCAACGATGAAATCCCGGTGCCCGAGTTCGCCGCGGCCCGCAGGGAAGAGTTCGACGCGATCAAGCGCCGGTCGCAGCGCAAGGGCTAGAGGCCGGTCTGCTTGCGGATGAGCTTGTCGAGCTTGGCCGGCACGGGCATGGCGCTGAGCCGCGAAAGGCGCACCAGATCAAAGTCCTTGAACCGCTCGTCGGCCTTGAAATCGGCAAGGGTCATGTCTGCTTTGACTGCTGCAACCGGGGAGATATCGAAGAGCGGGCCTTTGAGATCGCCCTTGCCCGTCAGGCCGGGGTTCTCGGGGTCTTCATAGACATCGCTGACAACCTTGGCGAGCCCGGCGATGCGGCGCTCCTTGCCGGTGTGATAGATATACGCCTCGTCGCCCTTCTTGACCATCCGCATATTCATCAGGGCGGTCGGGTTGCGGACCCCGTTCCAGTGTGTGCGTTTGTCGCGCACGAGATCATCGAAGCTGTAGTTATCGGGTTCGGTCTTGAGCAGGAATGTGGCCATGGACGATGGTATCGCGTCTGCAGCGGTGCGGGTGGTGCCGATTGAACAAGATGTCCGTGCTCGGCTGCGGGGTCTGGGCCGATGTGTGGAGTCCAGCCCAAGCCGGGGTGCCTGATTCTCGATAATGGGTTCTGATGGACAGCACGGAGAAACACACAATGCGTCATGCTTTTACACTCGTCGAGCTAATCGTGGTCATCGTCGTACTGGGGATTCTGGCGGCCGTGGTCGCACCCAAGGCCATCAACGCGCGGCAAGAAGCGACGCTGACGGCGACCGCCGCGGACCTCAAGGCGATCGAGAACGCGATCGCTCTCTATGTTTCCGAGCACGGCGCGTACCCGCGGGATGTGAATCGGCGCCAGGTGGTGAGCGTGCTCGATCCGTATTTCAAGACGGACAACCCGTTCTCCAAGCCGGCACCCATTGGCGGGATCTATGACTATGAGGGGCCGCCCAACTGGTCGCCGATCCAGATCTCGATCCGCTCAGAGAGCCAGAGCAACCACTCTCAGGACAGAGCGCTCGAACTCGACCAGTACATGGACAACGGGGATCTCTCGTCAGGCACCATCCGGCGACAGGGTGACCGTACTTACTACATCATCGGCAACTGAGCCGCGGGCCCAAGTCTGGGCCCAACCCCAAGCTCAGCTCATGGGTTCAAACCGTATTGTCGTGCGGGTGCGCTGGGTGTCGCCCGGCTGCAGCACGCGCACGCCGGTGTCCTGTTGGCCGCGATCCATGAGGTTGAAGCCGTCGTTGACCATGCTCACGGGCTCGATGCAGACGAACTCGTCGGGCGAGCCGTCGTCGGCTCTGGGGGTGTAGATCACGACATGCCCCAGCTCATCGCTGCAGACCATCTGCAAGCGCACATTGGACTCGGGCCATTCGAGCGTGGCCTTGCCGTCGAACCCGGCGAAAACATCGTCCAGCCCGGGGTTGCCGATCGGGCCGCCCACGTCCAGTTGTGCGCAGATGTCATCGCGGACAATCTCACCGGATGGGATGCAGTCGTCACACAGATAGCGACCCGCCACGCCGAGCCTGACACGGAGCTGGTCGGCTTGGCTGTGCAGATGGCGGTGAAAGTAGGGGTGGTGCCCGCATCCCACGGGGATGGGCCGATCGCCCAGATTGGTCACGCTCAGATCCATTTCAACGCAATCAGGACCGATCTCGTAGCGAGCGACGGCCCCGAAGGGGTACGGGCTGCCTGGGTCGTCTCGCGTGTCCAGGGTCAGGCGGCAGGTGATGGGTGAGCGATCAACGATCGACCAGGCCCGGTCTCGCCCTATGCCGTGGATCGCGGTGCCGTCGCTGTGGTTGGGGGTCAGCGCGTGGGTCTGGTCGTTGAAGCGAAACGATGCGCCCTTGACCCGGTTGGTCCAGGGCAGCATCACAAACGAGCCGGCATCCGCAGGATCACACGAATCGCTGGGCATCTCGCGCAGCACGGGCGACCAGGCCCCCAGCGGGCTCTTGTGATGCAGCGCGACGATCGAGGCGCCCGCGGCTGGGCTGATGATCAATCGCAGTGTGTCGAGCTCGAGGGTGATGTCGTCGGATCGTTTGGGCATCATCGGACTGTAGGTGGCTACAAGCTGGGAAGGATTGTGGGTTTGACCGGCGTGTGAGTGGTCGTCAGGGCGGGGTTATGGGTCCACGGACGATCGTTGGAAGCATCACCCGCGTTACAGACCACGGGCGGGGTGCGCAAATCACGCGCCAAGATGCAGTGACGGGGTTGCGTGGTCGATGATCGATATGTCTGCTTCTGTGTGATGAATACATACACACGGGGCTGGCGTGTCGGACTTCGAGCCGGGAGGAGTTGTGCATGGACCCCAAGCACGATCAGACAACCAATGAGGCACCGCCTATGCGGAACAAATCCAAGGGATCCGGCGCTCAGCCCGAGCCACGGGCGGAGATGAAGATCCGCAAGCCCGAAGAAGATGTGCTCGATGTCATTGAGAATGTCGAGTCGCAGCTTGGTGCGCTGCGCAAGGCCCACGAGGAGCATCGCAACGCGATGCAGAACCTCAACGAACAACGACATCACCTGCAGCAGCAGGGCGACGAGCTTGAGCAACGCGAGCAGGAGCTGACCAACCGCGAGGTCGAACTCGCCGAGATGCGTCAGGTCTTCGAGCAGCGCGAGATGGACTTGGTGCAGCGGGCCAGCGGGCTCGAGCAGCGCGAGTCCAAGCTGGCATCGCAGGCCGAGAATCTCGAGCAGCACGAGGCCGAGCTTGAATCCCGATCGGGCGAGATCAAGCGTAAAATCAGCGAACTCGACCAGCAGCTCGCGGGGATCTCCAAGCGCAAGAACGAGCTTGATGTCCTCGAAACCGAGGTGCAAGAGAAGCTCGCTCGCGAGGAAAAAGCCGCCAAGCAGCTTGAGCAGGCCATCGCCGAGCTTGAGCACGCACGCGGCCTGCTGGGCGAGCAGGACACCAAGTACAACCAGCTCAGCGGCGAACTCAATGAACTCCGCGCCAAGCACGAGCAGACCACGGCCGAACTCAAGAGCGCCGTCTCCAAGCTGCGCGGGCGTGAGATCGAGCTGGGTGATCGCAGCAAGGCGCTCGAAGAGCTTGCCGAGAAGGCCGGCGATATTCAGCAGGAGCTCACCGACACGCGGGCGCAGTACGAGCAGCGCCTCGAATCGACGCAGCAGCAGCTCGCTCGGCTCACCGAGCAGCTCACCCGCGAGCAGCAGGTGAGCACCGGCCTGCGTGCGCAGATCGAGTCACTCGAGCAGCAGCAGGGTGCCGAGGCAGACCAGCGCGTCGCCAGTCTGCAGTCGCAGCTGGGTGAGCGTCAGCAGCAGCTGCAGGAGGCGATCGCGCGGGTCGAGTCTTTGGAGAACGACACGCAGAGCCGCAGCGAGCAAGAACAGCTGCGCATCGACTCGCTCACCAGCGAGCTTGATACCGCCAAGGCGCAGCTCGAAGAGGTCAACGCCCAGCTCGCGAGCATCGGCGCTGATGCGGACCAGGAACTGACCCAGGAGCGCGAGCGCGCCGCGACGCTTGAGCTGCAAGTCAACGCGCTGAGCGAAGAGCTCACGAACGCGAATGCCAAGCAAGAGGAGCTGACCGCCCAACTGCAAGCGCAGATCGATCAGCAGCCCCAGAGCGATCCGCAGGCCGAGGCAGAGCTTACGGCCCAGCTTGAAGCGATCGCCGCAAGCAAGGATGAGCTGGAAAACCGGATCGCCGAGCGTGAGTCACAGCTCAAAGAACTCGCCGAGCGGGTCGTTGGCCTTGAGCAGGCACTCAGCGAGGCGGGCGAGTCTTCACATGCCGAAATCGACACACAGGTGCAGGCAAAGATCGAATCGCTCGAATCCCAGTGCAGCGATCTGATCGCGACCGTCGAGCGGCTCAACACCGAGCTTGAGCAGGCCCAGCAGCTGGCCAGCGATCCGACGCATGCAGCGCAGACCGAGCGAAGCGACGAGTGGACGCAGACCCGCCGTGAGCGATTGCGCAAGATGCGTTCGGTGCTCCGGGGCGATGCCGAGAAGGTGCGATTGGCGACCGAAGCGCTCCGCACACGCTACGACCAGTGCGAGCAGGTGCTGACCAAGCGCGCCGAGCTGGCCGAGGCATATGAGGCCATCGCCAGCGCTCAACGCAAATACCAGAACAAGGAAGTCCGCTCGGGCGTCGTGCTGGGGCTCTTTAGCATGCTCGCCATCATGCTCATCCTCGGCGTCAGCAGCTGGTTCATCGCGGGGCGTGTCGCGCCCGGCATGTACAGCTCAAGAGCGACGCTGGCTGCGAGCAGCCCCGAGTCCAAGCTCAGCGAGGGCGATCTGGCGCAGTGGGAGAGCTACATCACCGAGCTTACCAGCGATCCACGGTTCCTGGAAGTGGCCTCAGAGCGCATGAAACGACGCGGGATCACCGAGTTTGCCACCCCGGGCGAGCTTGGCCAGCACATGACCGCGTACCTCGATGTGGTCGCCTCGATGCCCGGCGAGGTTGTGTTCGAGTATCGTGACCAGGGCGCCGAGCGTGCCCAGCGCGTGCTCGATACCTTCAGCGTTGCGCTGGCTAGCGCGGCCAACAACGCCCGAGCACGCCGCGTCGATGCCGCGGTCACCGTGGTCGAGGAGTCCGCATCGCTGACCACCGAGCCGCTCGATACCAAGCGTCTGGAGATGGGGGGCATGATCTTCGGCGGCGCGATGATCGCCACGCTCATCCTCGGCGGCATCATCTGGCGACGACTCGCAGCGGCTAAGGCACGCTTCGAGAAGGACTCGCGCGTCGAGGTGCTCTTCGATGATCAAGCGTGGAAGATGCCCACATAAGACTTCGGCGAGCGTGCATATTCAACAAACAAGGCCGACCCTTCTGGGTCGGCCTTTTCGCATGATTTCAGATGGTTTCAGCGTTTCTGAGATCGAGAGCTTGTGCGTGCACATTCACGCGGCTGATTGATGTTGTTCGAGATTCAGAGGGTGCCGCTGGTGCTCACAAGCACGGGCGTGGCCTGCTGAATCGCGTCTTGCATCGCGTCTTGTAAGGCCGGATAGATCGCGAGCTTGCGTTCGGTGCTCAGGTTCACATCCACATTGAAGTCCTGGAACTCGCCGGTGGGGACAAAGGTCTCGATCACCCGCAGGATCTGGTCATTCTCGTCGAGCACGACCAGGCGCAGGGGTTTGTTCGCATCGCTCGCAAGGTTCTTGACAAACAGGCGTGCCGTGTTCCAATCGGGGTTGCTCCAGACCGCGGCGACGGCCTTGCTCTCGGCCTGGGTCGAGGTCAGGGCGACACGCTGGGTGTTGGCGTCAAAGATGGTTGATTCGAGATACTGGGCACCGATCTGGTCGTACAGGTTGTCGACCAATGCACGGTTCTGGGCCTGGTTCACGGTCTGGTTGATGTTGACCATCACCACGCCCATGGTGATACACGCGGCGGCAAAACCGATCGTCGCGACGCGCCACGCCTGATGCACACGCGGGCTCGTCGAGAGACGCGGCTGGGCCGTGACGCGAGCGGGGATTGGGGTGCTCTGGTCGATGCGGCCAATGACCGCTGATGGAGCCGGTGAGGCATTGGTCGCGGCCTGCTGGGCGATGCGTGCCTCGTTCTCGTCCTCACGCATGGCCGCACGGACCGCGGCGAGCACGACCGAGCGCAGCTCGGGGCTGGGCTGGGTGTCGGGAATCAGGTCGCCCAGGTCGGCCATCCGCCGGGCTTCTTCACGCACACGCTGGCGCACCGAAGCGGGAGCGGCATTGAACGCGGCTTCATACGCCTCGCGTTCGCTGTCGTCGAGCATGCCCAGTGCATGGAGCATCGTGGTTTCAATGAGTTCGTGGGTATTCATGATTCGGTTTCCTCTCCGGTTCGTTCGCGCAAACGAACCAGTGCTCGGCTCAGTGCCGACTTGATCGTCCCCAACGGCGTATCGAGTTCTTCGCTGATCTGCCGCAGCGTCTGACCGCCCAGATATGCACGAAGGACGACGGTCTGCTGCAGTTCGGGCAGCGTTTCTATTTTTTGTACAAGAGCTGAAAAATGCTCATCGTTAATCATGCGTTCGCTGGCGTTGGTTTCGATCCATGCACCCACGCCCGATGCCAGCGTGTCATCTAGGACCGCGGTTTTGATCCGAGCACGCTTGCGACGCAGCTTGTCCACAAGGTGGCGACGCGTCAGCAGCATCACCCAGGTCACCAGCGCGGCTTTGCGGGGGTCATAGCGATCCGCGGTCCGCCACAGGCGAACAAAGATCTCCTGAACCGCATCCTCGGCTTCGCTGCGAGTGGGCATCGATTGATAGGCCATGCGGAACACCAGCGACCCGAATCGGTCGTAGAGGTTGCCAACGGCTGTTTCATTATTGATCGCAACGCTTTGCATCAACTCGAAATCGATTCTGTCCTGCCCAGTGAGATCCTCGGCCTTGAGCGGCGCGGGCACGCGGGACTGATCGCCCGCTTTTTTCTGAGCTTGAGTGGAATCACTCGGCGCAGGACCATCAGCGGACTGTTGTGTATGTTCGTTCTTATCCATTTCCCACCGGGTTCACGAGTGCGCCCGGGATCTGTGAAACCACCCCACAGACCGCCGTCCTATACGAGTACCCGATCGCGCGGATGCTTGCAAGCCGCGTCTTTGAAGTGCAATTTCTTAATTTCACCCTTCGAAGCAGGTGTTTCCCCTCAATTAGGGGTGTTTGTATGGGTCATGGACGGGCAAAGATTCTTGCACTCTGGACCAATTCCAGATTCGGTACTTGCGGATATCGGGTGAAGTCGATATTTTAAGAGTGCGTCAACACGCTGCCGTGGGGCAGTCGTGGGAACAGTGGTGCTCGGTATACGCTCGTCGTGGTGGGTGTACTGCGTTTCACGAAGCACAGAATGGGTCAGCGTTGCATCAAACAACGAGAATAGCCCGAAGAAATGCGCACGCGTTTACGATGATCGACCTGATGGTCTCACTCGCAATCGTGAGCATTCTCATTGCGCTCATGTTTCCCGCCATTTCCATGGTCCGTGAGTCGACCCGCAAGGTGATTTGCGCCTCGAACCTGCGTCAGGTCGGGCTGGGCATCAGTATGTTCTCCCAAGACCGCGGCGACCAGATCCCCGACAGCGTGTTCCTGCCTGACTGGGCTCGCCAGTCGACCTACACCGAGGGCTCATTCGACCGGATGGACACGCTGCTTTTGCCCCGCGATGAGTTCCCCGAGTTTCTGGGCAGCACCAAGCGCTGGGATGGCCTGGGCAAACTCTTCAAAGAGGATTATGTCAACGCACCCAACACATTCTACTGCCCCAGCCACAGCGGCAGCTTCACGCTCGACGAGGCCACCGATCGCTGGCAGAATCCGAATGGGGCACCGCAGATCGTTGCGAACTACCTCTTCCGGGGTATGGGTCCAGATGGCCAACGCACGCTCTACCAGATCGATCCAACCGCGGCGTTGGTCACCGACACGCTCCGCTCGTTCTATGACCTGAACCACGAGAGTGGTTTCAATGTTCTTCAGTCGGGGCTCGCGGTGGTGTGGTATGACGACATCGGCAGCCAGATCGCCAACGAGCTGCTCCTGCGGAGCGACGACGGCAACAATTCGAACAATGTTCAGAACGCATGGGACCGTCTTGATAATGTCCCCGGCGAAGCCGACTGAGCCCGCTCAATCCTACCCACATCACACTGCACAGCAAATACCGAGCACCGCTTGTCGGGTATGCTTTGTGCATGCACCACCCGCCGCCCGCTTTTCGTCATCGGTTCGTCCTCGCGCTGCTGATCTTGCCGCTCTTCGCGCTGATCGCCCACGGGCAGCTGATCCCCGATCGTCTCTATCATGGCGTGGGGCAGCGGGTCGTGGTGCTGGTCTCGACACCAGAGAATCAGACCGCCGAGCCCAGCATCAAGCTGCACGACGCGGCAACACTCAAAGTCATCGCAACAGCCCCGGCCGCCCGTGGTCGCGCAGACCTGAGCAGTCTGTTTCCGATGCTCTGGAGCGAGAAGCCAGAGCGCGTCTTGCTGGCCCAGCTGTACCTCAACGATCGCGCGTTCGGCGCGCCGCTGGTGCTTCAGCCGCTCGTCACGCCCAACATTGCCACCCGAGTCAACCCGACCACGCTGGCGGTGTCCGAGGCCGACGAGGCCGTCGTGATTTTCGAGGATGATCGGCTCGCCTCCCAGAACGCCCAGGGCGGGTCCCAGCCGGCTGAGCGTGAGGTGGTGTATTCGGGGCTGCGGGTCTATGTTGAGCAGCAAGCCGTGCTCCAGACGAGCAGGGGCGAGATCGTCTTTCGTCTCCGCCCCGATGCCGCACCCAACACCGCGTTCAACTTCATGCACCTGGTGCAGGGTGGGTTCTACACAAACATCATCTTCCATCGCGTGGTCGATACGCTCCCCGATGGTCGCCCCTTTGTGATCCAAGTCGGCGATCCGTCCGGAACGGGCTCGGGCGGGCCGGGCTACATGATCGATCTTGAGAAGAGCACGCTGCCGCACGACTTTGGGGTGCTTTCGATGGCCCGGGCCGCCGATCCCAACACCAACGGCTCGCAGATTTTCGTCTGCCTGAGCAAAGAGGGGACATCGTTTCTCGATGGCCGATACACCGCGTTCGCGCAGGCGGTCTCGGGCTCAGAAGCGATCCTGGACATCGCCCGCGTCCCGGTCGATGCCGACGATCGACCGCTGGACCCCCCGATGATCGAGCGGGCCTTCCTGCGCGATGCCCCGCCGGTCAGCGAGCGCATGATGCCTGTCACCCGCGAGGGCGCAGCGTTGCCGGTTCCCAACGAGCCCGATCGTTAAGCACGCTGCTGCCGAGTGGCCGGTCAGAACCGGAACGAGACATTGAGCGAGCCGAAGATCCCCGGATCGAGATCCTGCTTGGTGATGTCGTTGCCGTTGGTGTCGAGGAACTCGAGCTCGCCGCCCAGCGCCGCACCGACCGAAGCATCGATCAGAATGCGTTCGTTTGCTTTATACTCAGCGAAGATCGCCACCGGGATTCGCCGGTGCGTGCCCATGCCCTCGGGGGCCGCGGCGTGCGTGTTGTCGAGTCTGAAGCTATCTGTCCGGTATTCGCCCTTGAGCCCGTAGGTGAGGGTGTCGCTGCTCTTGTAGCCGAGCCTGAGCCCTGCGCGTTCGCTGGCCAGGGTCCACCGGTCATTGATCTTCCATGTGATCTGAGGCACCGGGATCACGAGCACATCGTCTTCGAGCCGGCTTTTGACAAGCACACCCACGCCCCAGGTAAAGGTCTCGCTCTGCTTGTACTCGACGCCGGCGGTGAAGAGCCAATCAAAGCCCTCGCCAAAGTTCGCGTCCTCTTCGCCGCTGAACCCAACGCCGCCGCCGACGAACCAGTTGGTGCTGTCATTGAAGCCGTCGCTGTAGATGCCCACAAGCCCAAGGGTATGGATGTTGTCGAGTTCCGCCCCGATGCTGGCGGCATCGCCGGCGACAGCCGTGGGGGAGGGGGTGATGTCGTAATCGAGCAGGCCCGCCGAAAGATCGACCGTGAGCCGCCCGGCGTCCTCGATGTTCCACAGGGCCGTGAGCCCGGCCCGGTACGAAGTGAGCGAGAGTTCGCCGATCTCGCCGTCGAAATCCGCATCGGCCTGATGGGTGACCCCGGCGGAAGCCCGGAGGGTCAGGGCACGCGATTTGGAGCGTTCGATGCGCTCCGCAGCCTGGCTGGTTTCGCTCGTTTCCGGGCGCTCCGCCGGCTGGCCCGCCCAGAGCGGACAGGCGATGAGCGAAGCGAGCAGAATGGCCATTTTGGAGTCGGTCGGCATCGGGTGTCCTCGAAAAAGCAGGTTGATGGAAAACTGATCATAGCGATTCGTGCTCGGGCTCGCCAAGATGCACAAAGTGGTCTACAGTTGCCCCCGACATCAGCCGATGTCAGCAACCCTTCGGGGGACTAACTCAATTGGTAGAGTGCCAGCTTTGCAAGCTGGAAGTTAGGGGTTCGAGTCCCCTGTCCTCCACTTTTCTCCCCCCGCGACCCTCACGCTGTGAGCGATTGCAACGACCCGATCGGTTTGTCCCCGATGGCTCGGCAAGACGCACGCGTTGAGCCGGGAGCAACGCCCATGGGCGATCTCAACCCCACCCCGCCGCACGATCCTGCGACCGACTCGACCACGATGTACGACATCGCGGCCTTCTATCAGTTTGTCACGATCGACGACTGCGAAACATGGGCACCCACGCTCAAGCAGCAGATGCTCGAGCGTGATGTCATGGGCACGGTCCTGCTCGCCAGCGAGGGCATCAACGGCACCATCTCAGGCACGCCCGATGCGGTCCGTGAGGTCCTGGGCCTGATCCGGGCCCACCCCGGGCTCGAAGCAATCGTCCACAAGGCCAGCCAGGCGCCCGGCCATGTGTTTAACCGGGCCAAGGTCAAGGTCAAGCCCACGCTGATCAACCTCGGGCCGGATGTCGACCCCACCGAGCGCGTCGGGACCTATGTCCCCCCCGAGCAATGGAACGAACTCATCCGCGATCCCGAGGTGGTTCTGATCGACACCCGCAACGACTACGAAGTCCATGCGGGCACCTTCGAGGGCGCGATCGACCCGGGCATCAAGCGGTTCAGAGACTTGCCCGAGTTCGTGGAGCAGCACCTGGACCCCGCCAAGCACAAGAAGATCGCGATGTTCTGCACCGGCGGCATCCGATGCGAAAAATCAACCGCGTGGATGCTCCAGCAGGGCTTCGAGGAGGTCTATCACCTTGAGGGTGGGATCTTGCACTACCTGCAAGAGATCCCCAGCGAGCACAGCGCGTGGAAGGGTGATTGCTATGTCTTCGATGAGCGTGTCGGGGTGAATCACGAGCTTTCGCCGTCGGATGCCGCCAAGTTCTGCCCCGGGTGTGGGCACGCGCTGACGACCAAGCTGCGCTGTTCGCCCGACTATGTCGCGGGCCAGCGGTGCCCCAAATGTGTGCGCGATCAGGCGGCGGACTGATTCGTATTGTGAGCGATGCAGCGAACAACGAGCGTTTCGGCATGCGCGTGACGCACCTCGTCGAGACCATCGCAGAGCTGCTCGATCAGGTGCTCAGGGTTGATCTTCGTGCTGTGCTCGAGCCACGATCCGAAGCCGATGGCTTGCTGGTCGGTTTCGAACGGCATTACACTCTGGGCCGCGTCTAGCACGGATTGCAAGGCCTCGTTGAACGCTGGTTGTGAGTCGCTCTGCTGGATCACGATCGCGAACTCGGCATCGCGGAGCCGCCCGATCGAATCGCCCGGCTGCAAGCATTTGAGCGCTTCACGCATGAATCGGCGCAGATACTTGTCGCCCTGCACATACCCGTGCTCTTTGCAGACATGGTTGTACCCGAGCAGCTCGATCGTGGCGACGCCCATCGAGTGCTCACTGTTGCGGCTCAGGTTGCGAACCGATTCGGTGATCAGCAGCGAGATGCCCTCGTGATTCCAAACACGCGTGAGCGGGTCGAGCAGGCTCGATCGCCACGCCTCACCGACCTGCTGGATCAACGCGTCTTCCACAACGCTCTCGCGCGGCGTTTCGAGCTCGCGCTCAACCAATCGCGCGAACTCGCGCAGTGTCTGGAGATCCTCAGGCTGGAAGTTCCGCGGCTCGTAATCGATCGCGCACAGCGTGGCGATCGGGAGCTTGTTCCGCGACAGAATCGGCACGCCGGCATAGAACACGATACCCGGATCATCGGTCACCAGGGGATTGGTCCCAAACCGGGGATCAGAGCGTGCGTCGGGGATGACCATCACATCGTCCTGCAGAATCGTGTGCTGACAGAACGACACACACCGTGCCGTCTGAGCGAGATCGAGACCCTGGATCGATTTGAACCACTGGCGGTGATGATCAATACAAGAGATTGCGCAGACGGGCACATCGAGCGCTTTGCTCGCGAGCCGCGTGATGCGTTCGAATCGTTCCTCGATCGGGGTATCGAGAATCTGAACCCCGCGCAATGCCTCAAGGCGCTCTTCTTCACGCGGGTGGTTCAGCTCGTGTCCGTCGATCATGCTTAGGCTCCTGTGGTAGACTAGGAGCAATATCGACCAATCAACTCCGTTATATCATCGCGGGCACTCGGGACTCTTGAATTACTGTGTTATAGGTAAATACCCCTCCCCTAAGTATGAGCCTCGCCATGCATCAGGTATGCATCAGGTATGTATATGCATGTGGCTGCCAGCGGTGATCAGTGCTGGCGGGCTGGCTCGATGATGCCCCGGCACTCGCCGAAGCCGATCCGCCGATAACCGGCGCGCTCGCAGTAGGCCTTCATGATGATCTCGTCGCCGTCGCCGATGAACTTGCGTTCCTCGCCGGTGGGCAGGACGATGGGCGTCCGCTGCGTGCCGGGGACGAGCTTGGGCGGGGTGGCGAAGGGGTCGCCGTCCCAGGTGAGTTCAAGCAGCGAGCCGCGCGAGTCGCGGGTGGTGCCCGAGACGGTGCCCGAGCCCAGCAGGTCGCCCGGCTGCATGTTGCAGCCGTTGACGCTGTGGTGGGTGACCATCTGGGCCAGCGTCCAGTACATATCGCGGAAGTTGCCCTTGCTCAGGCGGATCGGCTCCATGCCCTTTTCGCGCATCTGGGCCGAGGCGATCCAGACCTCGAGGGTGATATCGAACCCCCCCGATTCGCGGTTGGTGGCGCTGTCCATGTAGGGCAGCGGCGACGGATCGCCCTCAGCGCGCTCGGCGACGGGGCATCTGAACGGCGCCAGCGCCTCCATCGTCACGATGTACGGCGACACGGTGCTCGCAAAGTTCTTGGCCAGGAACGGGCCCAGCGGGACATACTCCCACTTCTGCAGGTCACGGGCCGACCAGTCGTTGAGGATGCACAGGCCCAGGATGTGGTCCTCGGCTTCTTCGATCGTGATGTTGTCGCCCAGGGCGTTGCCGCGCCCGATGATCGCGCCCATCTCCATCTCGTAGTCAAGCAGCTTGCACGGCCCGAACGCCGGCGACCCGCCGTCCTCCGCGGGGGCCTGCTGCCCGATGGGGCGCTTGATGTGCGTGCCCGAGGGGACGATCGACGATGCCCGCCCGTGATACCCGATGGGGATGTGCTTGTAGTTGGGCAGCAGCGGGTTGTCGGGGCGGAACATAGAGCCGACATTGGTGGCGTGGTTGATGGAGGCGTAGAAGTCGGTGTAGTCGCCACACTTAAACGGATGCTGGATTCGGACTGAATCGACATGATGCATGACCGCGTCGCGGTGTTCATGATCGCGCAGTTCGGAAGAATCCTCACGGAAGAGCTCAATCAATCTGCGGCGAAGGTAAAGGATGTCTTCCTTCGTGCTCTGCTCGAGTGTGTTGTTGATCGTCTCGTGATCGAAGCCCCAGAAGTCATCATGACTGAAATCTGGGAGGAGATTGAATGGTGGCGAATCCGCGACATGAAGATTGAATATGTAATCACCGATTCGGATACCAAGATACGGACCATCGGTGCACTCACCATTCTCGTCATGCTTGCTGATCACGCAGAACGGCAGATTCTGAATCGGGAAATCGCTCTGCGGGTCGTTGGCGCTCTCGACCCAGGACTTGAGGTTCGGGTCGTGTGTCTCGTCGATCGCGTGGGGCATGGCGGGGTCTTCCTTGGGGCTTATGGGTCCAAGGGAGCGTATGCCGCGGAAGATGGTTCGTCATCCGGTGGTATGGGGTTGTATTTGGATGGTGTTCGTGTAGGATGGGTGCGATTTATGCCCAGTTCGAGGTTGAAGATGCGTGTAAAAAAGCTAGTTCATATCTGCTCGGTGTTGATGGCCGGATGGATTTCAAATCCGCTTGTGTTCGCCGGAGGGCCCGAATTTCCGACAACCAAGGTCCCCTTCGATGGCGCGTATCTCCCGGATGGGGTCGTGGCAGGCGATCGGTTCGGTGAGGCGATCGCCATGAGCGATGACTACATCGTGTTCGGCGCGCCGGGGGGCGATGTCGAAAGCGTGAGCAATGCCGGCCGCGCATATGTGTACGATGCGCACACGAATCAGTTGATCTACGAGCTTCAGTCTCCAGCACCCGGGGCGAGCGATGAGTTCGGCGCAGCCCTCACGATCGACGGCGACCTGATCGCGGTCGGGGCCCGCAACGATGATCAGTTCATCACAGACGGCGGCGCTGTGTTTCTCTTTGATGCGGCTACGGGTGCCTTGGTAGACACCCTGTTTCCGGAGAGCCCAGGGGAGTTCGATCGCTTCGGGTTCAGCATCGCAATGAATGATTCGTACATCTGTGTCGGGCTCGCGAACGATAATGAAGCTGGAACCAATGTGGGCTCGGTCGAGGTCTTCGATCGCAACACACGCGTTCGGCTCGGAAAACTGCTGCCTGAGGATCCGTCGGATATCAGAGGATTTGGTGCTCGATCAGCGATCTCCGGTCAGACACTGGCGATCAGCGCCTCTTCTTCGAATCTGGGAGGAACCGATCGGGGCGCTGTGTTTGCGTTCGATCTGAGCACCATGACGCAGCAGTATTTCGTACAAGGTAGCGATACGATGGGTCGCGATGAGTTCGGTTCGACCATCGCGGTCACAGCGGATCGCTTGTTTGTTGGTACGGAACTCAACGATGCCCATGGTGATCGCTCGGGTTCGGTATACGGCTTCGATCTCGGCTCCGGTCAGGAACTATTCAAGCTCGAGATCCAAGACCCGATGCCGAACGATCGGTTCGGCTCGGCGTTGGCCGCCGATGATGAATATGTCGTTGTTGGGGCAAAGAGAAGCGCCATCGACGAGGCCAACGGCGGGGCAGTGTACCTGTTCCGAGCGAGCGATGGTCGCTTGCTCTCACGCCTTGTGACCGATCAGATCGGGTTGGGCGATCAGATCGGTACCGGTGCAGCTATTTACAATGGGCGTGTTCTCACCAGCGGTCTGCGTCAGCCAAGTTCAGGGATCACTTCCGGGTATGTGTACAGCCTTTCGCTCGGGTCGCGCGTGTTCGAGGATGAGATGTTGCTGCCGTGCTCATACCCGCCGTATGACGAGTATGGGCGGACGATCGCGATCGACGGCGACACATTGGTCATCGGTGCCCAACTGGATGATTCGTGCGGTGTGAACTCGAACTTTGGATCCGGAACGGTCTATGTGTATGACATCCGATCGGGCAAACAACTGTTCCAACTGTCCGGGCTTGTGCAAGAGAGCTATACGCGTTTCGGTGTCGATCTTGAGATCACAGACCAGTACATCGTCGTCGCGTCCAACCGTGGTAGATTGAATAGCCGCAACGGGGCGGTCTATGTGTTCGATCGGTTTTCTGGATCACTGATTCGCACAATCCAGCCGGAACAGGAGAACGGGTTTGATTACTTTGGGAGTTCGATCGATATCGATCAGGGGCTTCTTGCTGTTGGCGCACCGTGGTATAGTGTTGATCACAACGAGGAGGGTGCAGCTTATGTGTTCGATCTTAAGTCCGGTCAGCAACTCTCGATCTGTGTCGCCGATGATCGTGATACCGGTGACAACCTGGGTACCGATGTCTCGATTCATAACGGGATTGTCGCGGCGGGGGCGCCGGACGCATCCGGGATCGTGAACAGAGAAGGTGCGGTGTACCTTTTCGATGCGTTCACAGGAGAGCAGGTCACAAAGATCAATGCGGGGAAGAACTGGACCCAAGGGGGTGGCTTTGGCGAATCGATCATCCAGAGTGACGATTATCTGATCATCGGAGCTCCCAGCCAGAACACGGCGGGGATCGGTGCGGGGTCAGTATTCGTGTTTGATGCGAACACTCTCATGTTGATTGAAGAGATCACCTCCCCATGGGCGGAGTTCTCGGATCACTTCGGCAACTCGCTCGCCCGTTGGGATGATCAGCTCCTGATTGGCATGGAACGACGCGTGTTCAGCGATGGTGGCAGACCCCCAAACGCGTTGATCTATGATCTAAGCACATTCGAAGTTGTCCATGAGTTGGTGCCTTCACGGGGGTCAGAGCTCGCAGGATTCGGGTCTGGAGTTGCAATGAACAATCGATATGCTCTGGTGGGCATGTCGCCGGAACGAAATGTCCCGTTCGCAGGTCATACAGCCGCAGCATTTGTCTATCAGATTGTTGAGGCCAACCCCTGCCCCGCCGACCTCAACACCGACGGCCTGCTCGACTTCTTCGATGTCTCCGCGTTCCTCGTTGCGTTCGCATCAGATGATCTGACCGTCGCGGACCTCAATGACGACGGCTCGCTCGATTTCTTTGATGTTTCGGCCTTCCTTGTCGCGTTCAAGGCCGGCTGTCCCTGATCAGCCCCGCAGGGTGCTGAGCACGCCCGGCAGCAGTTCGGTCAGCTCGCTGGCGATCAGCCCGCCGTCACCCTTGCGCGATTCCGCCCATTGCTCGCCCGCGATCGCGTGGGCCTGCACCGCCATGCACGCCGCGAGCAGCAGATCGAAGCCCTCCGCATCACGGGTCTGGGCGATGATGGAGCCGATGATCCCCGCGAGCACATCGCCCGTGCCGCCCGCGGCCAGCGCCGGTGAGCCACGATCGCACACCCACACCCGATGCCCGTCGCTGACGACGGTGCCCTTGCCTTTGAGCACGGCCACGCATCCCAGTCGCTGGGCGAGGCGGGTGCAGGCGTCGATGCGCTGTGGTTCATCGCCCGCCGGGTCGCCGTCGATCGCGAGCGAAGACATCAGCCGTCGGGCTTCGCCGGGGTGGGGCGTAAGTACGGCACTGGCGCGGAGTTCGCGGTCGAACTCGGGGAGCGATGAGATCGCGTTGAGCCCGTCGGCGTCGATCACCACGGGGCAGTCCTCCTGATTGAGCAGGCGCACGATGATCTGGGCGACGCAGTGGGCGCTGCCCATGCCCATTCCCGCGACGACGGCCGAGCAGGTGCGGGTCAGCTCGTCGAGGACGGGAGCCGCGTGCGAGGCGTTGATGTTGCGGGCATGGTCGATCTCAAGCCCGTAGCCCGTCGCGAAGGGCGCGAGCGTGAGCACATGCTCGATGATGGGTGCCGGTGCCGCGATCTTCACCAGGCCGCAGCGGCTGCGAATCGCGCCCATCGCGGCCAGCGCCGGTGCCCCGAGCATGGTGGGCTCGAACTCGTCGTCGTGGTGCATGCCGGCGGCTCCCCCGACGATGGCGACGGTGCCGAAGGTCCCCTTGTGCCCGTCTTGGGGTCGAGTGGGGAGCGGAGGCAAGGAGTCGATGCGTTGCGTAGTCATACATCATTATTGCCCACAAGATTGCATACAAGCCCCTATGATCGGGCCGTGATCGACACCCACGCCCATCTCTGCTTCCCCGATTACGCCGGCAAGATCGACGAAACACTGGCGCATGCCCGCTCGGCGGGCGTGATGGGTGTGATTTCGATCGCCTGCACGACCCAGGATTCGCACGATCAGCTGCGATTGGCCCATGAGCACGAGCACATCTGGTGCACTGCCGGGGTCCATCCTTTATACAGCGACAAGGAGCCGCACGATTGGGCGGCCATCAAGGAGATCGCCAAGGACCCCAAGTGTGTCGCGTGGGGCGAGCTGGGGCTCGACAACAAGCACGAGCACCCGCCCCGCAGCATCCAGGACCCGGTTTTGGCGACGGAGCTGGCGTTCATCGAGTCGTGCAAAGCCGACGGCATCGACCTGCCCATCGTAATCCACTGCCGCGAGGCCTTCGATGATCTGCTTCCCATCCTGCGCGAAACGACCCTCGACCCGAGCCGCTTTGTGTTCCACTGCTTCACCGGCAACCCTGACGACACCCGCAAGGTGCTCGATTTCGGGGCCATGATCTCATTCACCGGCGTCGTGACCTACAAGAACGCGCGCGATGTCGCAGAGGCGGCCAAGGTTGTCCCCAGCGATCGCATCCTGATCGAGACCGATGCGCCCTTCCTCTCGCCTGACCCCAAGCGGGGGACCTGGCCCTGCGTGCCCGCCTATGCGCGGTACACGGCTGAGTTCGTGGCGAAGCTGCGTGGCGTGGCGTTCCCTGAGTTCCACGAGCAGATCGACGCCAACACCGAGTCGTTCTTCGGCATCACCGTTCCCAAGCCCAGTCCACAGGTCATCCACACCCCATGCTCATGCTGACACTCGCACAGACGACGGCTGACCTCGGCGGCTGGTTTCACGACCTTTCGCCCTTCGCGTTTCGCATCAGCGGCGGCTTCGGGCTGCGCTGGTACGGGCTCTCATACGCGATGGGATTCTTCGCGGCGTACATGCTGCTGCGGATGCTTGCGAAACGGGGCGCAACCGAGATCCCTATCTCGCGTGCGGCTGACGCGATGATGTACTTCATTCTCGGCGTGCTTGTGGGCGGGCGATTGTTCTATGTGATCGGGTATGAGCCGCACCTGCTGATTGATTTCACCTCCAGCCCACCGTGGTGGGGGGTCTTCGCGATCAACCGCGGCGGCATGGCCTCGCACGGCGGGATCGTCGGCGTCGCGCTGGCGTGCTGGCGTGTGTCTCGCGGGTTCAAAGAAGAATCGGGGCGCATCATCGGGCGTGCGACACCGATGCATGTGCTCGACACGGCGGCGATGATCACGCCGCTGGGTTTATTCTTTGGTCGCATGGCGAACTTTGTGAACGCCGAGCTTCTGGGCGCGGTCGTCGCCAAGCCCGGCGAACACGCCCCGTGGTGGGCGGTGCGGTACCCGCAAGAGATCCTGTCGCTCCCCGATGAAAAGCTGGCGCAAACGCCCGAGCAGATGCAGCAGATCATCGATCTCGCTTCGGTGAACATGCTCCCCAGTGACACGAGCTGGGTGGCGGGGTATGAGCGGGTGCTGTCCCAGATCCAGGGTGGGAACGCGGCGTTGCAGTCACAGCTTGAGCCGCTGATCGCGGCACGGTATCCCACACAGCTCATCCAGGCGGGGCTCGACGGGCTGCTGGTCTTGGTGTGCGTGTGGGTGGTGGCGATGAAGCCGCGCAAGCCGGGAGTTGTGGCGGCGGTGTTCGCAATCGTCTACGCGCTCGGTCGCATCCCCATGGATCTGATCCGACTGCCTGATGTGGGTGTTTCGCAGTTTGGCTCGATCACGCGCGGGCAGGTGTATTCAGGGCTGACGCTGCTGGCGGGGGTAGTGCTGCTGGCGTGGTCGCTGCGGAGCAAGCAAGCAAAGCACGGCGGCTGGCTGCGTTCATCCCAGCCGAGTTTGCAAGGCAATACAAAGCTCTGATCGGCATGCGACCAGAGCGGTGTGCGGTCGCGTCGGGGTATGTATTCAGAGCATCCCCTTGAGGTACTGTCCCGTGTAGCTTTCCTTGACTTTCGCGACATCTTCGGGCGTGCCGGATGCCAGCAGTGTGCCGCCATTGTCGCCGCCTTCGGGGCCCAGATCGTTGACCCAGTCGGCGCACTTGATGACATCAAGGTTATGCTCGATGACGATCAGGGTGTTGCCGGCGTCGGCAAGGCGGTTGAGCACGCCGATGAGCTTGTTGATGTCCTCGAAGTGCAGGCCGGTGGTGGGCTCGTCGAGGATGTAGAGCGTGTGCTCGCCGCTGGGGGTGCCGTCGTAGCGGGTGCCCTTGCCCAGTTCGGTGGCGAGCTTGACACGCTGGGCCTCGCCGCCGCTGAGCGTGGTTGAGGGCTGGCCGAGCGTGATGTAATCGAGCCCCACATCATGCAGGCACTGCGTGAACCGCAGGATCTTTGGATGGTTCTCGAAGAACGAGCACGCATCTTCGACGGTCATGTCGAGCACATCGGCGATGTTCTTGCCGCGGTAGACGATCTGCAGCGTCTCGCGGTTGTAGCGCTTGCCGTTGCACACCTCGCACTCGACGAAGACATCGGGCAGGAAGTGCATCTCAATCTTCTTGGTGCCCTGACCGGCGCAGGCCTCGCAGCGCCCGCCGCCGTTTTTGGAGGCGACATTGAACGAGAATCGGCCTGGTTTGTAGCCGCGGATTTTGGCTTCCTTGGTGGCGGTGAAGACCTTGCGGATCTCGTCGAAGATCCCCGTGTAGGTCGCGGGGTTGCTCCGTGGCGTGCGTCCGATGGGCGACTGATCGACCTCGATGATCCGGTCGATGTGCTGGAGGCCGTTGATGCGGGTGTGCTTGCCGGGCTTGGTCTTGGAGCCCATGACCTCGCGTTTGACGGCGGGCAGCAGGATCTGGTTGACCAGCGTTGACTTGCCAGAGCCCGAGACGCCGGTGACGCAGATCATCCCGCCGATGGGGAAGGCGACATCGATCGACTTGAGGTTGTTCTCGGCGGCCCCTTTGATGACCATCGCCTTTTTGTCGGACAGCTTGCGTCGTTCCTTTGGGACCTCGATGGTGCGTCGCCCGGCGAGGTAGTCGCCGGTGAGCGAGCGAGGAGCGGCGATGATGTCGTCGATCGTGCCCTGCGCGACGACCTCGCCGCCGTGAACGCCCGGGCCGGGCCCGATGTCGATGATGTGGTCGGCGGCTCGGATCGTGTCCTCGTCGTGCTCGACCACCAGCACCGAGTTACCGATGTCGGTCAGATGACGCAGGGTGCGGATGAGCCGGTCGTTGTCGCGTTGATGCAGTCCGATGGTCGGTTCGTCGAGCACATAGCACGCGCCGACCAGCCCGCTGCCGACCTGGGTGGCCAGACGGATGCGCTGGGCCTCGCCGCCGGAGAGGGTTGCGGTGCGCCGGTCGAGCGAGAGGTATTCGAGGCCGACGGATTCGAGGAAACGCAGCCGGTTGGTGATCTCGCGGACGATGGCCTCGGCGATAACCGCTTGCTCTTTTGTGAGCTTGAGTTCCTCGATGTACTTGACCGCGTCGGTGATATTGAGTCGCGCCAGCTCGGAGATATTGAGGATGGTGCCGTCGTTGCGGGGGCGTCCGATGACGGTCTTGGTCGCGGCCTTGTGCATGTCCGCGGTGTGCTTGGATTCGATCGTGACATGCAGGGCCGCGATGCCCAGGCGGTCGCCGCAGCAGGTGGGGCAGACGATCTCGTGCTGGAACTGGTGCAGGTGGTCCTTGACCCACGACGACTCGGTTTTGTGGAACCAGGCGTGGAGCATGGGCATCACGCCGTTCCACTCCTTGCGGGTCTTGAGCGCCCCGGGGGCGCTGTTGCCGTGCATGAGCAGGGTGTAGAGCTCGTCGCTGAGCGCGCTGAGCTTGGTACTCGGCGTGATATCAAACGCGCGGCAGAAGCGCCGCAGGTATCGCGGATAGATCATCCCGCCCGGCCCGTTCTTCTTCCAGGGCACGATCGCGTTGTTGAGCAACCCGACCTCTTTGTCGGGCACGACGAGTTCTTCATCAAACTCGAGGATCACGCCCAGCCCGTGGCAGTCGGGGCACGCGCCGAAGGGCGAGTTGAACGAGAAGAGACGCGGGGAGAGTTCGCTCAGCGCGATCTCGGGGTGATCGGGGTCGGCGAAATGCTCAGAAAAGGCGTGGTCGGTCCAGGTCTTGTCTTCTCCTGATCCGCCATCCGTTTCCACACTCACGATCACCGAACCCTCGGCGATGCGCAGGGCGGCCTCGACCGATTCGACCAATCGCTGGCGTGACTCGTTATCGTCCTTGATCACGACCCGATCGACGACCGCGTCGATGCTGTGCTTCTTGTGGCGGTGGAGCTTGAGCGGGTTTTCGTTGTCTTCCTTGAGCGCGTCACGCAGATCGGTCAGATCGCCGTTGACGCGGGCACGAACCCAGCCCTGTTTAAAGAGATCCTCGAGCGTGTCCTTGTGGAAGCCCTTCTTGGCGCTGACAACCGGCGCGAGCACCAGCAGGCGTGTGCCCTCACCGAAGCCCTGGATGTGATCGACGATCTGTGTCGCGGATGACGACTCGATGGGCCGCCCCGAGCGGGCGAGGACGGTGCCGTCCTTCTTGGCCTTGGTCGGCGCCCACGAGCGGGGCGTGCCGCAGCGGGCGAACAAGAGCCGGAGGTAGTCGTAGATCTCGGTGGTCGTGGCGACGGTCGAGCGCGGGTTGTGGCTGGCGCTGCGCTGCTCGATGGCGATGGTGGGGGGGATGCCCTCGATCTCCTCGATGTCGGGCTTCTTGAGCTGATCGAGGAACTGGCGCGCGTAGGCGGAGAGCGACTCCATGTACTTGCGCTGCCCCTCGGCGAAGATCGTATCGAACGCCAGCGACGACTTGCCCGAGCCCGACAGCCCGGTGATGATCACGAGCCGATCGCGTGGGATATCAATGTCAACCGATTTGAGGTTGTGCTCTCTGGCGCCGCGGATGCGGATCATGCGTTGCGGATCGGGCGTGCTCTTGGGTTGATCGGGTGCGACCCTCATGCTGGCGGGCTTGGTGGTCTTTTTGGTCCGCTTCTTTTTCGTCGTGTTCTTTGCTGTCGATGTGGGACTCAAGGCCGCGCTCCTGACTGTTCCCCGGCCGTTTCCTGCTGCTGCATTTCTTGCTGTCGTTGCGCACGATCACGCTGTGTGGCCTGGTACTTGAAGAGGTAGACCATGCCCAAGAAGAGAAACCCGATCGCGACACCTGTGAGATAAGTCCCCAGTTTCGAGCGAAACTGGGCGGGCGTGGAGGATGGATTCTGCGTTTCGTGTCCGCTCATGACCCATTCTAGGAGCAGGGTTTCGTTAGGCGACCATCCTGATGGACGCGATCGCCAAAATCAGCGCGATCATGAGCTTGAGGTGCGGGAGTTTGAGCCGGTGCGCCAGCATCGCGCCCAGGTATGCCCCGAATAGGGCACCCACACCCATCGGGATCGCGAAGCTCAGCGCGTCGCTGATCCGCAGATGACTCCCGTCGGCAAGCTGAATCGTTGGCAGCAGGGCGAGCTTGCCGGTCGCGCCGATGATCGATGCGACCCACATCGCCCCCGCGCTGCCCGCGATCGCGTGTCGCAGCGGGAGCCGGGTCATGTTGAGCAGCGGCACCAGCAGGATCCCGCCGCCGATGCCAAGGTACCCCGATATCACGCCCACCACGATGCCCACGAGCCCGATCTTCCACGCGGCGGGCGTTGGGGAGTCTTGTGGGTAGTCCGGGGTCTGCTTGATGGTCGTGACGATGTTGTAGAGACAGTAGAGCCAGATGAACCCCGCGAAGGCGTACAGGGCCCACGCCCCGCGGCTGCCACTGGAGACCGTGACCCCGATCAACATCCCCGCCGTCATGGTTGGGATCAGCACCATGAGCAGATCCTTGCGTGCGGCTTTCTTCTGTGTATGCAGCAGGGTCGAGGAGAGCGCGACGATCACATTCACGCACATCGCCGCAGCCATGTAGACATGGTGCTCGTTTTTGAGATCCTCGTTCTTGTATCCCCAGAAAATCGCGAGGGCCGGGAGCATGATGATCGAGCCGCCGAGCCCCGCCAGACCACCCACGCTGCCCGCGACCAGACCCACCAGCATTCGCAGCAAGAACTCGGTCGGGGTCATGTCATCTCCAGCGGTTGCGGGCCCTGTGCCTACAGGACAAGATAGGGTTCGCGCATGAAAAAAGCACCCGGAAGGGTGCTTTGTGGTTGAGATCGTGATTGATCTTACTTGCGGATGCGTCGTGCGACGCAGAGGCCGCCGAGCATGGCCAGTCCGCCCCATGCCGCTGCGGGCAGTGGAACGAGTGCGGCTTGGAACAGGAAGTCGTTGGTACGACCCGCAGTACCGGCGTTTGGCATCACCCAGCCGCGACCAACCCAAGTGTCGCTGTCACCGGCGATGCGGTAGCCGTCGGAGAGGAAGCGGAAGGCATCGTTGCCGTCGGTCTTACCGGAGAGGTCAATGACCTGATTGCCGCTGCCAAAATCACCTTCGATACTGCCGATCACATTCCCGTCGGCACTGTCGTTGTCTTCCCAACCGTTGGCGACATCACCGAAGACGGTGTAGGTCACATCGAGCGTGAAAGTGTTGGAGAAGTTGCCGCCGGTGGCGCTGTTGCCCGTGACGGTGCCCGACATGCGGATCTCGATCGAGCTGCCGGTATTGACGACCAGCATGGTCATGGTCGAGTTTGCCTGGCTATCGCCGAAGCTGAATGTCAGCGGGCCGCCGTTGTCGCCGACTCCGTCCAAACGCAGGCCATATGCCTGAGGTGCAATCTGCCCATCGGGGTGATTGAACAGGTCAAAGGTCTGCAGGATCGTATCTCCACCAAGCGCAGCAGAGCTCAACGCTCCGAGGCCGACGAGTGCACAAGTCACTGCTTGAATTTTCATTTGTTCCCTCCGGAATCTAATAGGTACGAGTGTGCCACTGCATGTGGCTTCCCAGTCTCCACCACTATGATACGAGGGGTTGGGGATTTTGCACCATGAATTATATAATTTCTTTGATTCTCGGCCCTGAGGATTGATTTTGAACCCCTTTAGAGGGGGGCGCTGATCCGGGATCGAACCTGTTCGTCGAATCCTGCGACCAATCGACGAAGGATCGAAACATCGGATTTACTGGGCATTTTATCGCCCAAGGTCTCCGTCG
Source organism: Phycisphaerales bacterium UBA1924 (assembly GCA_965283805.1). Taxonomy (GTDB): domain Bacteria; phylum Planctomycetota; class Phycisphaerae; order Phycisphaerales; family UBA1924; genus UBA1924. Next base: position 2,767,715 of record CBDIPV010000001.1, read on the forward strand.
CGAGCCCAAAGACAGCACTTGCGACCCGCTCGGGGGCGATCGCGCCGTTGACCAGATGCTCATGGTCAACCCAGCTCAGGGTCAGTTCATGGTGTGTTGGCTCGTGGCCCCCAAAGAGGGTGAAGGTGTAGAGCCAGCCGGTGCTGGTTTCGTGCTCGCCGTCGAGTTGATGGTGGTGCTCGTGCATCCCCAATCATAGTTCGCGTTTGGCTGTCGTTTCGATGCGGCTTGGGGCGGGGCCGGGGTGGCGACACAAAAAACCCCGCACGCGGCGGGGTTGGGGGTTATGACTGGATCAGAACAGAGGCTGGATCTGAACAGAGATGGCTCAGGACACAAAGAGGGCTGGGTCAGCTTTCGCCCAGCAGGTCAGCGACCTCATCGTCGACCGGGTTGTTTGCCCGGTCATCTTTGGGGCCTCGCTTGGCCTTCTTTTCTTCCTTCTTCTTTTCCATCTTCTCTTGCTCGCTCAGGCCCTCGTACTCATCGTGCTCTTCTTCGAGCCTGTCGGCCTCGTTCTGCGCGGCGACCTGGGCCTCGAGTGCCTCGAGATCCTCTTCGTGTGCTTTACCCTCTTGGGCGAGCTTGGCCTTGAGTGCTTTGATCTTGTCCTTGTCGGGCGAGAGCACCAGCGTGATCGAGCGGCCCATGGCCTTTGGTGCGACATCGATCTTGGCGATGTCGCTCAGGTCTTGGCAGATCTGCAGCAATCTCTCTTCGCCCAGTTCTTTATGCATGAACTCGCGGCCGCGGAATCGCTGGGTGAATGAGACCTTGTGCCCGGCCATGAGGAATCGGCGCGCCTGGTCGACGCGGATCTGTACATCGTGCGGGTCGATCTTGATCGAGCGCCCGAGACGGATCTCCTTGAGTTCCTGCCCGTGGGTGCGTGCCTTGGCCTCTTTTTTAGAGAGGTCGTACTTGTGCTTGCCGTAGTCCATGATCTTGCACACGGGGGGGCGCGAATCGGGCACGACCTCAACAAGGTCAAGCCCCGCGGCCTGCGCCATGCGCATCGCTTCGGCGGTCTCGACGACGCCGCGCTGTTCGCCCTCTTCATCGATCAGTCTGATCGGTGTGATGCGGATCATGTGGTTCACGCGGGTCCGATTGACCGGTCCGGCGCCTCTGTAGAATCGTCTGCGAGCGATATCCAAACTCCTTGCAAGTCATGTTCCGCGGGCCACTGCGGCCCGCTTGGGTCTCTATTGAACCAGCGCGGGGCTTGGAAAGCAAGCCCCGACCCGACAACGGGTCGATGAATCTCTATTCATTGTTCGCCTGGGCGGTTTAGACAAGATTGAGCACCAGTGAAATCACCAGCAACGCCACGATCACGATGAAGGGGGGCCAGATCAGGTGGTCAACCACCGAGACGCGGCCAGTCTGGGCCATGTTCTCGGGGATCTCGCTGTGCGGGGTTTCTTGGACCTGGGCCGCGATCTGGGCCAGGTCGTCGCTCTGGAAGACATCTTTGTGGGCCAGCGGCGGGGGGGAGCCCTTTTTGATCTCTTTGAGGTCGATCAGCAGGTCGGCGCAGCTCTGGTAGCGGTCTTTGACCCGCTTGGCCATCATCATCTCGATGACCTCGCTGATGCCCGCGCTGAGCTTGGGGTTGACATGGTCCGGGGGCACCAGTTCGCTCTTGAGGTGCTTGTGCATCACCGAGCTGGGGTTCTTGCCCTCGAAGGGCACCGAGCCGGTGACCATGTGGTAGAGCGTGACACCCAGCGAATAGATGTCGGCGGGTGGGCCGATGTCCTTCTCGCCGCGGATTTGTTCGGGTGAGATGTAGTAGGGGGTGCCGAATGCCCGCCCGGCCTCGGCCTCGGCGGCCTCGACATCGCTCATCGCCCGCGCCAGGCCCATGTCGGCGAGCTTCACGACCCCCTCTTTGGTGATCATGATGTTCTTGGGCTTCACATCGCGGTGGATCAGGCCCCGGTGGTGCGCGTGCTCGAGCGCCTCGGCGACCTGGATCGCGATGTCGATCGCTTCGGTTTCTTTGTAGCGTTTGTGCGTGACGATGTCGTCGTGCACGCTGCGTCCCTCGACATACTCCATCACGAAGTAGTAGAGATCGCCCTCGTTGCCCACATCGAACGCCTGCACGATGTTGGGGTGGTTGAGCTGGGCCGCCGCGCGTCCCTCGGCGAAGAACCGCTCGATGAACTGGGGGTTGGAGCTGAACTTTTTGGGCAGCTTCTTGATGGCCACCGTGCGGTCGAGTGAAATCTGCTTGGCTTTGTAGACCGTCGCCATGGCGCCGGCGCCGAGCTTGCCCAGGATTTTGTAGCCGCTGATCGAGGAGCCCGAGCGTTCGGCCTCGATGGCTTCGCGCAGTCGGGCGATCTGGCGCTTGGTGACATATTCCTTGTTGACCAGCACTTGGGCCAGCGAGTTGCTCAGGGTCTCTTTGCTCTTCTCCTCGGTGCGGGTGAGCGTGAGGCAGTGCTTGACCTCTTCGGGCGTCGCCAGGCCCTGGTCGATGACCAGCCGCCCGATGAGCGTGTCGATATTGGTCCCGTCTTTGGTGACCGCCATGATCGACTTCTCCGCTTCGGCCACAGAGATCGGGTCATGATCACCCATCGCTTCGGCACCGAAGGGGGTGGTGTCATCGGGGGTGTGATCGTTGGGTTTCGGGTTGAGGTTCGCTTCTTGGCTCACTCGTTGCGTTCTCGGATGATGCTGTACTTCTTGCACACAAGTCTATTCGCAGCCCACGCCCTTGGTGTTTCATCCCAATGGGCGGGAACGGATACTGTCAACAATATCGGGTGAACCCCGCCCAGAGTTCATCGCCATCGCGTGGATCTGGGTGAAGGTCCGATCATGCTCAACACGGGGCACTATACTGGGCCGGACGCATTCGTGCTGGAGATTGCATGCTTGTCACTGAATCAAGACCCCGCAACCTGCGTTGGGTGCATGCCGGTCCGCTGCTTTATGGCGACTGGGGCACCTCACGCCTCTATGTGCTCGGGCTCGCGTTCCTCTATACAGCGCACGCCAGCGTGGTCTATCTCGCGGCTATCGGGCTGCTGATGCTCGCTGTTTCGTGGGCCTATACCCACATCTGCCGCTGCTTCCCCGATGGCGGCGGGGTCTACACGGCGGCTCGCCAGCTCTCGCCGACCCTCTCGGTGATCGGATCCACGCTGCTGCTCAGCGGGTACATCATGACCGCGGCGATCTCGGTCATCGAAGCATTTCATTATTTTCATGTCCCCGATGGCTGGGTCCTGCCGCTCGCGGTGGTCTCGATCGTTCTGATCGGTGGGGTGAACTACTTAGGGGCCAAGAACGCCGGCAAGTTCGCACTGATCATCGCGCTGGTGGCGTTGGGGGTCTCGGCGGTCATGGCGGTGATGGCGATCCCGTACTTCATCAAGGGCGTGAGCACCATCGAGTTCGAGTACTTCAAGATCACCCCTCCGGCGGACGCGTGGGTGAACTTCACCAAAATCTGCCTGGCGCTGGCCGGGGTCGAAGCCGTCGCGAACATGACGGGGCTGATGAAGCAGCCAGTGGGGACCGAGGCCAAGAAGACCATCTGGCCTGTCTCGATCGAAGTAGTCGGGCTCAACATGATCTTCGGGCTTGCCCTGACGGCCCTGACCTTTTCGGTGATCGGGACATCGCTGATCGATATGCATAAGCCCGATGCCATACGCCTGCAGGAGACACGCAGCGCCTTCATCGAGACCCTGCCCGCTCAGGAGCAGGCGCAGTATCAGCGTGAACGATCGTTCACGCTGGCACGCGAGCGGTTTGAGACCCTCAGCGAGGAGCAGGCCCAAGCGTGGGAAACGCTCGTCACGCATGAGGATCAGGTCGAGCAGTACACCAACGCCTCGATGCGCGTGATCGCCGAGGAGACCGCCAGCAACGCGATGGGTGCCAAGCTTGGGGTGGTCTTTGGCAATGTCGCCGGGATTACCTTTGGGCTTTTGCTGCTCAGCGCGACCAATACGGCCGTGATGGCGATGGTCTCGGTGTTCTTTGCGATGGCCGCTGATAACGAACTCCCCAAAGCATTCACCAAGCTCAACTACTCGGGCGTCCCGTGGGTGGGGCTGGTGGTCAGCGTCATCATCCCGATCGTGGTCATCATGGTGGAGCAGGATGTGACGGTGCTCGCGTCGCTGTATGTGCTTGGTGTGACGGGCGCGATCACGGTGACCGTTCTGAGCACGGCGGTGAACAAGGAGATCGAGCTGGGTCCCAAAGCGCGGGTGCTCTTCTGGATGCTCGGGCTCTTTTTGTTCTCGATTTCGTTCACCATCGCGATCACCCAGCCCGTTTCGACCGCGTTCTCGGGCACGCTGGTTGCGCTCGCGCTGGGCCTGCGGACGGTTCGTTCTCAGGCGACCGTTGATACCGGTGAGGCGCTCGAAGCGCCAACCAGCGGTTGGCTCAGGGTGCTCCAAGATATTCAGATCAGGATCGACCCGGATAAGCCCAAGATCATGCTCGCGGCGCGTGGGCGATATCAGAGCGAGTATGCCGTCGATCTGGCCAAGCGGCGCGATGCGACGCTGTTCGCCATCTTTGTGCGCCCGATCCGCGTAATGGATCTGCGTCCGGGTCAGGCGCCGCGGATCGATACGGATGATGCGGCTCAGGAAGCGTTGGGCACGACCGCGATGCTCGCCAAGGAGGCGGGCGTGAACTTTGTGCCGATCTATGTGACCAGTCAGGAGATCCCCGGCGAGATTCTGGATCACACGGTCACCTATGGCTGCGATACACTGATTATGGGTAAATCAAGGCGATCGGTGTTCAGTCGTAGGCTTGAGGGTGATGTCGTGAGTGAGATTTCACGCGATCTGCCCGACGGGATCACGATGATCACCCGCGCGTCTGACACGCCGCACGCGATGATGCCGCCGGGCATGGGAACAGGAATCACCAAATGACAAAGACGAATAGAGACGCCGGCCCGATCAGCAACCGCGTGCAGCGGATTCTTGATGGGAATGACCCGGAACTCATCACCGAGATGCCCAGCGGGTTCGCGATCCTGGGCAAGTATCAGCCCGAGCCGATCACCGGCTGCTGCATGCTGCTGCCCCGTTTGAGCAGCGATGGGGCGGTGGTGGCGTCGCCCAACGATCTCGATGACGCGATGCGTGGGCAGTTTTTTAGCGATCTGGTGCTCCTGGGCGACGCGATCATGGCCGTCACCGGTTCACAGCGGATCAACTACTTGGTGCTGTGCAATCAGGTTCCCGAGTTGCACGGGCACTGCGTGCCCCGCTATGAGACAGAAGACACCGAGAAGCGCAAGCAGGGCCCGTTTGAGGCGTATGACTTTGGCGCCGCTCGCATCGCAGATGCACACGGTGCGGATCGTCAGTTGCACGCCCAGCTGCGTGCGGCCCTGGTCCGGTTGCTCGCGAAGCGGGGTTGATGCAGTGCATGCATCCATCGGATAGAATATTCACTCATAACCGTGAACCTATTCGAGAGGAATACGCATGTCAGATATCAACGAAAACACCCTACTACTCGTCATCGTGGCCATTCTGCTGCCCCCGCTTGCGGTCGGGCTCAAGGCGGGCTTTGGCGGCGCGTTCGTCCTGAACATCATTCTGTGGCTGCTGTTCTATATTCCGGGCTTGATTCATGCGCTGATTGTGGTGCTCAAATAGCCGAAGCGAGTGATCAAAGCCAGTTGATGTAAGAAAGACCCGGGCGATCAGCATTTGCATGCCGTGCCCGGGTCTTACGCACAGGACAGGTTGAATCGCATGAATCAACACGCCATGCTCGGGCGATATTCCCGTGTATGGTGTGTTTCTTTTTGATGGTTTGTGGTCTGGATTCGGATTAGCAGTCGAACGGGCTGACGCTCAGCGGGTCAAAGCCCCGGTCGAAAAGACGGATTCTTTTGTGCATGTCTGGTTCGAGGAAGCGGAAGCCGACCACGAACTGCTTGCGGTCCACCCGGTTGGTCCACATGACCTGTGCGGCGCAGCGGACGACGCCGCTGGGCGAGCAGAGCTCAAGATCAACGACCGAACCGGTGTCAAACCGCATGACCTTGGGGTACACGATTCGAAGCCCGGTGGCGCTGAAATCGCGGACCTGACCCTTGCAGCACTTGAGGTTGTTGGCAACAAATCGCGGGTGCAGGCGATCTTCACGGCTGCCCGATTGCTCAGCGGCTTGCAACTTGGCGAGTGCGGTCCATTGGCTCATGCCTGTCCCTATCGGGATTCGTGGCTTGAGACTCAAGCGAGATCTTCCGGTCGACGGCGGCATGATCTGGAAGAGACCCGATAACCGTATGTGTACTTGGGCGTACTTGGGTGTACTTGGAATCCTCATGGCGCGTAAGGTATGCGTATGGATATTCTCAACGCCCTGCCCCCGCACGACCCCGACGAACGCGATGGTGTGCCCATCTGGACCCCGCCCGGCGGGCCGCCGCAGACCGATCGCATCCCCGTTGCGGTGTATGAAGCGATGGGCGAGGCGAACATCACCGCGTTTATTCATGCGTTTTATCGGCGCCTGGGTCAATCGAGCATCGCCCCGATGTTCCCCAAGTCAGAGAAGAACCTGATGCGAGCCGCGGACAAATCGGCGGCGATGTTTACCTTCTTGTTCGGCGGTCCGCACCTCTATCAGCAGCGCTACGGTCGCCCCATGATGCGGGCCCGTCACCTGCCCTTTGTGATCGACGAGGATGGTCGCCGGGAGTGGTTGCGGTGCTACCGCGAGACACTCGACGAAGCACCAGAAAAATACAAGATGCCCGCTGAGCATGTGGATGCGGTTTGGAAGTTCGTGGTCGATTTCAGCGGCTGGATGGTGAATGCGGAGCCTCAGAACAAACAGGAGTAGCACATGCGTATACAACTTGCGTTTCTGATCACCATCGGTGCCGGCATCATGCTTGCCTCGTGCGCATCCAACACCGCACGCACCCAATGGGATCTGCGGGTCGATCGCGGGACAGTGGGGATGGTGCTCGATGGGTGGCATGCCGATGCCAGCGCGGGCAACTTTGATGCATACTTTGGCGCGATGACCGAGGACAGTGTGTTCCTGGGCACCGATGCGAGCGAGCGATGGACCAAGCACGAGTTCATGGGCTATGCCCGCGAGCCCTTCAGCGACGGCAGCGGGTGGATCTACATGCCCAGCGAACGCTTCATCGCGTTCGATGACGATCGCGAGACGGCGTGGGTCGATGAGGTGCTCACCAACGCAAAGTATGGCACGCTGCGGGGCACGGCGGTGCTGCGTCTTGTGGGCGGGGCTTGGAAGATCGCGCACTACTCGCTGACTTTCCTCGTGCCCAACGAGAAGGCGGCGCGGGTCGTCGAGATCATCGGCGAGCAGTGAGCGATTCAGCTCTCGTGATAGGCCTTGAAGAACTTATTGCGTGATTCCCAGTCGCCGATCATGAGCATCTCATGGCCGGACTCGAGGACGGTGTCGGGGCGTGGGTTGGGCTGCAGGCCGTGGTCCTTGTGGTAGCCGATGATGGTGCAGCCGGTCTTTTCGCGGATGCCGCACTCTTTGATCTGCTTGCCGACGACTTCGCCCGGGACATTGACCCGGAAGACATCGAGGCCTTGGGTCACGGTGACGACGCGGCTCTTTTGGAGCAGGTTGAAGATGCTCGATGCGCCGATCGAGGCGTAGGACTGCACGAAGTCCGCCCCGGCCTTGTGCAGCGACGCCACATGTTTGTCGAGGGTGCATCGGGCGATGATCTCGACATCGGGGTTCGACTGGCGGCACAGCAGGGTGAGGTAGAGGTTCGTGTCGTCATCGTTGGTGGTGATGATGATGGTGGGGGTGGTGGTGATCCCGGCTTGCTCAAGCACCTTGGGGTCTGCGGCGTTGCCGACGATGGTGTGCTCGGGGTCCACGACGCGTCGCTTGTTCTGCTCGATGATCCGGTAGGGGACCCCGCGTTCTTTGAGGACATGTGCCGTGGCCTGGCCGATGCGACCGCTGCCGATGACGATCACTGGTTCTCCTGAAACGGCGTAGATGGCGAAGTGCTCGTCATAGTTGAGCAGCTGCTCCTCGGACCCGACAAGCATGAGCACGGTGTTGGTGCCCACGACGCTGTCGGGTGTGGCGGGCTTGAACTCGCCGCGTTCCCAGAGCCCCACGATGCTCACGCCCAGGTCGGTGACGCGGTTCTCACGGAGGGTCTTGCCGATCAGCGGGGTTCGGGTGGCGTTGGCCTCGGCCAGGTGGAGCATGTCAAAGCTGGCGACGGTGTGGGTGATCGCGTCGCCGCCTGAGCTGCAGCGCGCCAGCGCCTGTCCGAGGATGTCGGCGAAGCTGAGTCTGCTGCTGGCACCGGCCATCTCAAGGATGTTGTCTGAGACGGTATCGTCAACGGTCACGACAATGTGCGTGGTTTCGTCCACCCCGCGGGCGGTGATGGCGATGGTTGTGTTCTGTGGGTCGCTGAGCGTGGAAACCAGCATGGCGGCTTTGTTGAAGCGTGCCAGCTCGTAGGTTTTCGGGTCATCATGGTCACCGAGCATCACGCGGAAGTCCTTGTCGTGCAGGCGCCGTGCCTCGTCCATGTCCTCGACGATCAGGGTGTAGTTGTGTCCGAACTGCTTGAGCTTGCGGATCAGGGCCTCGGTCACCGGGTCCAGGCGTGTGATCAGCACATGCCCCTGCTCGTTCTCGGGCAGCTCATGGGGCAAACTCGCTTGGGCCTGCGACTCAACCCACGGGGCGTAGAAAAACTGAATAAAGGTGAACGGGAGGAGCACAAGCAGGAACAGCGTGCCCGAGAGGATGACCACGATTGTGAACACCCGTCCCAAGTCGCTCTGGAAGGTGATGTCCCCGAATCCCAGCGTGGACATGGTAACGAGCGTCCAGTAGAGACCCGAGATCCAGCTGTGCTCCTGCTTCTCCCAATCCATGATGAAGTGGAATATGGTTGTGTACAGAAAGATCATGCCCACCAGCACCAGCAGGAACTTGCCGAGCACTTTGAGGTTGCGGCGCGAGCTGCGGTGGCGGGTGAGGATCAGGATCTGTGCAGCGATTGATTTCATGCGGCTCCGAGTTTCTTGTCATTGCGGATGAGCTTGAATCGTAACACATTTGCGCGTGGATAGTTCAGAATCGGGAGATGATCCGTCGGGTCGAATACGATGTGAGCATCGGGCGATGCGGCGGGGTTTACGATATGGCACAGCGAGAAGAAATCCATGGCTGAGTTCTGGCACACCATCCTGAACATTCTTGTCCTGCTGGGCGGTGCGCTGGTGCTCGGGCTCATCTGCGAACGATTGCGTCAGAGCGCGATTCTGGGGTATCTGGCCGCGGGAACGCTGCTTGGTCCCAACGCGATCGGCTTTGTGTCCAACGGCGAGCAGGTCCAGCACCTGGCCGAGCTGGGCGTGGCGCTGCTGCTGTTCACGATCGGTCTCGAGTTTTCGTGGCCACGGCTCAAGCAACTCGGCATCGCAGCGCTCGGCGGCGGGGCAGCGCAGATTCTGGTGACCATGGGCGTCGGGTTGCTCTGTGCCAAGCTGCTGGGGCTCGGGTTCAATACTTCGATCGTTATCGGCGCGATCGTCTCGCTGAGTTCGACGGCCTGCGTGCTCAGACTGCTGATTGCTCGCGCCGAGATCGAGAGTGTTCACGGCCGCTACGCGCTGGGGATCCTGCTCATGCAGGACATCGCGGTGGTGCCCCTCTTCCTGCTGGTGACGGTGCTCGCGGGCGACGGCACGATGACCGAGGTCGCGATGGGCATGCTCAAGGCGTTGGCGCTGGCGGTGGTGCTGATTGTGGTCCTGCTCGTGCTGCTCAACAAGATCGCGCCGCTCGTTCTGGGCATGGATGCGCTGCGACAGAACCGTGATCTGCCGATCCTGCTCGCGTTTGTGGTGGGCATCGGCGCGGCGTGGGGCTCGCACGAGATGGGCCTCTCGCCCGCGCTAGGCGCCTTTGTCGCGGGGATGATCCTCGCCGAGTCAGCGTTCGCCACACAGATCCGATCCGATGTCGCGTCGATCAAGACCCTACTGGTCACGCTTTTTTTCGCGTCGATCGGCATGCTCGGAGATCCGGTCTGGTTCATCGAACATCTCGGGCCGGTCTTTGCGCTCGTTGCCGCGATTGTCGTCGGCAAGGCGGTCATCATCTGGGCCGTGCTGCGGGCCTTCGGTGTCGCGTCCCGCGTGGCGCTCGCGTCGGGTATCTGCCTGGCGCAGGTGGGTGAGTTCTCATTCGTGCTGGCCGCTGCGGCCGCGGGTGGTGGTGTGATTGATGAGGAGTCGTTCACGCTGATCGTTTCAGCGACGATCGTGTCGCTGTTTGTGACGCCGTATCTGGTCATGCTTGCGCCACGGCTTTCGCCCTCGATTCATCGGATGCTCGGGCTGGGTGTCGGTTCCAACAGCCACGGCGATGGGGCGGCGGAGGACGACACACGCCAGCGTGTGGTCATCATCGGGTTCGGGCCGGCCGGGCAGGCGATCGGACGTGCCGCGAGCAAGCTGCCCCTGCGTGTTGATGTGGTTGACATGAACTCTGCCACGCTGCGCACCGCGCGGGACATGGGCCTGCATGCACACATCGCCGACGCTTCGCACGCGGATGTGCTCGAGCATTTAGGGATTCATCACGCCCAGATCGCGATTGTGACGATCCCTGACCCGCTCGCGGCCAAGGCGATCATCATGCAGATCCGCGCCTGTGCCCCGGGGATCCATGTCATCGCGCGGGGGCGATATCATCGTCATATCCAAGAGCTTTTCGATGCGGGTGCCCACGAGGTCCTCGATGAAGAGCAGCTGGTTGGCGGGCGGCTGGCGGCGCGCCTGCGGCGTCAGCTGCGAGCCGCGGAATCGGATCACGCGTGACTATTCCGCGGGCGCGTCCGGGTCGAGCAGGTTGTCATCAGCGTGATCACGGGCGGCCTGTTGCGACATGTTCGCGATCGTTGAGTCCTTGCTGATGTCGCCGCGTGCGGCTGTCTGGCTCGTGTGGGTCTGGGTTTGGGTCTGGGCGGTCGTGGACGGCGGCTTGTCGGTTTGAATCGGCGCGGTCAAGCCGCCATCGATGCGAATCTTGTAGATCGGTTCGGGCATATCGATGTTGAAGGTGTCGAACTGGGCCTTGACATTCTGCATCGCGTTGCTGCGCACCATACCGAAATCGGCCTGTGATTGATCGACCCACCCGAAGAGCTGCATCGTGATGCTCGAGTCGCCCAGCGTTGTCACGATCGCGAAGGGATTGGGCTCGGCGAGCACGCCCTGCGTGTCCACCAGCGTCTGCACGCCCACCTCGATCGCGTGAGGCAGGTTCACATCGTACCCCACACCCACAGAGATGCTGAAGCGTCGGCGTGTGTCGCTGGTGTAGTTAATGAGCGTTGTTTTGAACACGACGGCGTTGGGGATGCGGACGATGTTGCCGTCGAATGTCGTGAGCACGGTCGTGCGTGTGTTCATCGCGGTGACAAGGCCCTCGTGACCATCGATCATGACATGATCCTGCGGGCGAAAGGGTTGGCGAAGCGAGAGCAGCACCGAGGCGATGTAGTTCTCGATCAGGTCCTTGAACGCAAAGCCGATCGCGATGCCCGCCACACCCGCGGCACCCAGCACGCCCCCGACCAGAGCCATGGCATCAAGAATTTCAAGCGCCAGCAGCGCACCCGTGAGCACAATCGCGCTCTGGGCGAGTTTTCTGATGATGTCCTGAAGAAACGGGTTGCGCGTGAGGCGTTGGAAGGGCCAACGCAGCTTGCCCACGAGCCACGCGATGAACACAAACACCAGGAACATCACGATCGCGACGGGGATCACCGGGAGATACGCGATCCACGCCTCAAGCCGCTGCGAGACACGGTTCGCGGCGCCCCGCGTTCGGTCCTGAAGGTCCAGCGACAGCTCGATCTGGTTCTCAACCCGCTCGGCACCTGTCGCCGCGATCACCGCGTTCTGGGCGTCTTCAATCACCTGCGTGTCGTCGGCGATACCGGAGATGGTGACGACGGTGCCGTTGACACTGGCGTCCGGGTTCTCAAGCCCCTCGATGTCCGAAAGTGCCCGCTCAGCGGTTTGTTCCACCGTGGCAGGATCCACGAAACCGGGACTTGGCTGGGCGTGCGTCGCGCCCACAAACAGTCCGGCGATCATCAGCAGACACGCAATCAGCGAAGATGTCGGTTTCGGTCTTTGCATTCCAAAGCTCAAGGCAAACTCATCCGATCACCCGTGGAGCGGCCGTCGATTGACGCATGATCAGTGTCTCATCGAGGTTCCCTCCGAGACGATCATTCTAGCTGGGCTCGATTAGGGGCACCCTTGTGTGTACGTCTCGATCATGCGTGTGACATCGAAGAAGTCGTGGGCCCCGTCCCGGTTGAGGTCGACGAGAGGTCGCTCCTGAAGATACAGCTCGATGAAGAGTGTGATGTCGAAGAAGTTAAGGGTGTCGTCGAGGTTGAGATCGGGGAGGCAAGGGGCGGGGACGGAGTAGATGACTCGAAGATCACCGGAATCCGTTCCACCGCCGATGAGATCGAGCCTGCCGTCGAAGTTCATGTCGATGGCGTCGATCGCGGACATGGGGATGTCGGTAACTGAGATTGCCGGTAGGAACTCGCGTGGCGAGGTCTGGAAGTAGACCGAGATGGAGTTTGGGCTTTCGTAAGAGCATGTGAATAAATCTGGTAGCCCGTTGTCGTCGAGGTCGGCGATGTGGACTTCAGCGGCCCCGGCGCTGGCTATAAAATCAGACTCCGTAGCGAGCCCGGACTCTGAGTTGTAGATGATCGCAAGCTCGCTCCCGTAAATTGGCCTGCCAACTTGTTTACTCAGAGACACGACATCTTCGTGCCCGTCAAGATCGATGTCGGAAATGTCCACCCAATATTGATGAAGGTTTTCTGGAAACCCACCGCTTATGGTCTCGATAGCGTGCGAGTATGAGAATGCTCCTTGCCCGTCGTTGAGATAAACACCGAGATTCTGGTCTTCGTCTATTCTTTGAGCACAAATCAAATCTTGGTCCCCGTCGTGATCCGCATCTATATAGGCTATCGCGTTGTGGTAGGTGTCGCCTAGCCCTTGGGAGTTGAGTGCGGTCATACCCTGCGGGGTGAAGCCGCCATCGCCGTCGTTGGACCATAGGAGTACTGCTGCAGTCGTAGGGTCGGTTCCGACAGATCCTGTGCCCGCGACCATGATGTCAGCGTCTCCGTCGTTGTCGACATCAGCGAGGGCAAAGGAGCCGTTGGTTGATTCAAAGGCAATGTCATGCGCGGCGAGCAGGTCATAGAAATCAAAATCGTGATACAGTCTTTGCGGGAGATATGTCTCGCCGATTGCAGGGATTTCGACATTGAGATATACAGTTGGAAAAACAGAGTAGGACCCTCCCTCGTATCGCTTTGAAACAACATCGAGCCGGCTGTCGGAGTCGAGTTGGGCAGTAGTGACTCGGAATCCTGTTTGGGAGAATCGTGAGTTGCCAGCAGGAGGGTCGTAGTACCACTCGCCATTTATGGTTTGTTGGACAAGCTTGGTGTAGCTGCCTGCTGAGTTCATGATCTCAGGAATACCGTCGTAGTCCAAGTCGGCGTGTTTGAGGTGTACAGGCCCGCCCCTCACATCGATTGTCTCTTGCTCATCAAGGACCATCTTAGGCATGAACGGGTTGCCGAGTTCCGCCGCAAGCATGATTCCGTTGTGTCCAAGCTCGGTGTAGAAAGCAAAAAGTTCGATCGGTTCGTGCACCAAGAGCGGTGAGAGACGATCAAGTACACCGTCGTCGTTAATGTCGAGGTAGCTTGGTTCAAGGATCTGGTACTTCGCGTCGTTCAGATCACCCAAGACGGAGACGTCGCCGTAGATCGGGTGCTCGTTGCTGATGCCAAAGCGGCCATATACATTTATGGGATCAGTAATGCGCCAGACTGCATTGAGATCGTCGTTCCAAATCAGGAGCTCTTCGGTGCCATCGCCATCGAGGTCGCCGGGTGAAGTCAAAATAACACTTTGTGGTCGATTAGATAAGATAAAGTTTCTGTCAGATTCGAGGTCGGGGAAATGGTAGATTGGGATGGTGCGGGTTTCGCCGTTGGTAAACGGTGCAAGGATGACCCCGAGCATGTTTGTTGCCGAGTTGGACTGCTCGCCGCCTAGCACAACGATGTCAGTCAGCCCGTCGGCGTTCACATCCGCGAGTGTACCTTTTCGGTACTCCGGGTTGAAGTTTGGTGTGTCGATTTGTAGTTCGTACGCCGGCATCGGCACGCCGCTATCGAACTCGGCGACCGCAGTGATACATTCGTTGTACATGAGCAGGTCGAGATCGCCGTCGGCGTCGATGTCTGTGGGTGCGTAATGGTTAAGCTCAGTCGTGTCACATTGCAGAATGCTTGTATCGATCACGAGTGGGGTGAGATAGGCACCGGGACCAGCCGTTGGGATCAGCCATATGCTATCGCTTCCTCTCGCTTTGCTTGTCACAAGAAAATCTTTATATCCGTCGCCGTTGAAGTCGGCGGCTTGGATGTCTGGGTGACCGATGTCAACACCATCGGGGGCGATCAGTTGGCTGAAAGCAAACTGCATGTTGTCCTGCAGGCAGACACTGAGCCGGCCTAGATCTGACACGAAGAGCAGATCCTGATCGCCATCGTGATCAAAGTCAATGACAAGTAAATCTTCTATGTCCTCAGTATTAAAGAAGCCCAAGTCAATGTCATTCAGCTGAATCGGGCGGAAGAAGCTGTTGTGCCCATCGTTGAGATAAACCCAGTTATAGTGATTGCGAAGATCGTACAGGATGAGATCAGAAGCTCCATCATCGTTGAGGTCACCGAGGACATGCATGGCGTATTCTGAATGACTGAAAGAGTCATCACGCCAATCGTACTCAGGGTCTTCAAACGGGTAGATCGGTTCTGTCAATGGCACAATCGGGAAGGTCTGCCCCAACGCACAACCGCTCGCAACGAACGCACCCACAACACAGGCTCGCTTTATCATCATGTCCATCCCCAATCTCTCAGTGCCGTTCTGCTATCGTAACGGATATGCCGCATGTGCCAACAAAAAACCCGCTCATTGAGCGGGTAGATAAGAATGCTACTGGGCCGATCATCCCGTCACCCGCGGGGCGGCCGTTGATTGGCGCATGATCAGCGTTTCGTCGAGCGTCACGGTCCGCGAGGGGATCGGTTCCTCGCTCGCCAGGCGGCTGAGCAGCAGCTCGCCGGCCGTCTTGCCCGCGACGGCGGCGGGCAGCGCGATGGTGGTCAGCGGGGGGGTGGCGACCTTGGCGGGCAGCTCGTCGTTGAACGCGACGACGGACATATCGCGTGGAACCTGCATGCCCTGCGTGTTGAGCGCCTGGATCAGATACAGCGCGGTGATGTCGTCATAGGCGATGACCGCGGTCGCGTTGCCCTTCTGGAGCACCATCTGGCAGTACGACATCGCGCTGTGGTCGAAGCGGTCGTAGCCGGCGACGGGCTTGAGACCTCGGTGCTCAAGGATGGATTCGTAGGCATCCTTGCGTTGCTTGACCGAGGTATGGCGGATGCCGCGCGGGTTGAGGCGTTTGGTGTCGATGTAGGCATAGGCGATTTTGGTGTGGCCAAGCTCGAGGAGGTGGTCGATCGCCTGGTCCATGCCGTGGTGTTCGTTGAAGTTGACGGCATCGCCCCCCGGCCCGGCGAGCCCGTTGATCGAGACATAGGGCATGCTCTGCTCTTCCATCTCGTTGAGGTCGGTCGAATCACGCACCTGCAGCGCGATCGCGCCGTCGACGCGCCACGAGGGCAGCTCGTGGCCCGCGTAGTCGGGGTCGAGGAAGGTGGTGCAGACATGCTTGTCGTTGTCACGCAACACACGCACGGCTTCGGACAAGGCCGTCCGGTTTACGCCGTCCGAGGCCCAACCGACGACCGCGACGAGGTTGGTCTTCTTGGCGCTGATCGAGCGGACCATGGGGTTGGGGCGATAGTTAAGCGATTCGGCGGCATCGAGCACCCGCTGGCGCACCTCTGGGCGGACTCGGAAGTTGTGGGTGTAGCCGTTGATGACCCGTGAAGCCGTCGATTCTGCAACCCCGGCTTGTTCCGCGACTCGTGCGAGGGTGACGCGCTGTGTCTTTCGTTTTTCCATGGTATTCGATTCCTGATGGTGATGAAAGACCGTCGCCAAAATGCAACAGCTCTCTGGGGTTGCTTGAAATCAAGTGTAGGGAATTTTGCGAGTTTCGGCGAGTCTAAAGATAGATTCAGGGACGAAACCGAGACTTATCGGAATGGACGGTTAGAATGCATCACGCCACGCTGGCCGTGCAGTGGGGCATCTAGGTAGATGCTCCCGAGGAATGAGGCTCCCATGCAATACCGATTCATCTGTACAGTTGTTCTGATCTTTGTGTGTCAGCACATCGCCCGGGCTCAGCCCGAGCAGGGCGGGCCGCCGCCTGCCAATGTCACCATCGACGAAGTGCGCAGCGAGGAGTTGGTCCGCCGGCGCGCGGTCACCGGCGAGATCCGCTCGCGCCTGACCAGCGCGCTTGCGTCGCAGGTCGAGGGGTTGTTGATCGAGCTTGATGTTGAGGAAGGCGACACGGTCGAGAAGGGCCAGGTCATCGCCCGCATCGATGCCAGGCGTGCCGAGATCGCGGTCCGCAGGGCAGAGTCTGAACTCGCTTTCGCGCAGGCGGTGATCAAGCAGCGTCAGGTCGAGCTTGACAACGCATCGCGGAACCTTGAGCGGATCGAAGAACTCGATCGCCGGGGTTCATCGGGCGTTTCGCAGCTCGACGAGGCACGCACGATCGTCGCATCCCGTGAAGCACAGCTCGCGCAGGCACAATCAGAGCTGACGACCGCGCAGGGCGATCTCGATCTAGCTAACCGTGAGCTTGAGGACATGAGCATCGAAGCACCGTTCCGCGGGCGCGTGGTGAACAAGGCGAGCGAGATCGGGCAATGGATCGGAACGGGCGATGAGATCATCACGATCGTCTCGCTCGACACGCTTGAGGCGCGCATCGACATCCCCGAGGATGTCTACGCCGCGGTGAGTGCGACGATGCGCGAACAGGGCCAGATCGAGATGCGTCTGCCCGCCCTTGGCTCGGGCTCGGGCACGGAGGTGTTCGGGCAGGTCATCGCGATTCTTCCCGGGGCCGATCGGCTCAGCCGGCTCTTCCCGGTCCGGGTTTCGGTCGACAACAGCGACGGGCTGCTGCGCCCGGGCATGTCGCTCAACGCCTATGTCCCGACCGATTCGCGAGGGCAATACATCACCGTCCACAAGGACGCGATCGTGCGCACCCCCACGGGCGAGGTGGTCTACTTCTCCAACGACGGCGTGTCGGCGATCGCACCGATCGAGCGGCTCTTCGCGATCGGTGAGCGTATGGCCGTGCGGAGCCCGGTGCTGCAAGCGGGCATGAGCGTTGTCACCAGCGGCAATGAGCGGATGTTCCCAGGACAGCCGCTCATCATTCTCGAAGCGCCCAAGGGCCCCAATATTGGCATCGGCTCGGGCACAAGCAGCGAAGGTGTTGCCAGCCCGTCGCAAAGCCCATCCCAGAACGAAGGGAACTGATATGGATCTTGTCCGTTGGTGCATCTCAAGGCCCGTCAGTGTTGCGGTGGCCGTATTCCTGGTCATTATGTTCGGCGTGATCGGTGCGCGAGAGATCCCGATCCAGCTCACGCCCACGGTTTCCAAGCCGACGATCACCGTGACGACCACCTGGCCGGGGCGCAGCCCCGAGGAGGTTGTGGACGAGATCACCAAGGAGCAGGAGGAACTGCTCAAGAATGTCGAGAACCTCGACCGGATGATCTCGAGCACCGAGCAGGGCCAAACCACCATCACGCTCAACTTCGTGGTCGGCTCGGACATCACGCGTGCGCTGCAGGAGGTCTCCGACGCGTTGCGTCAGGTGCCCTCGTATCCCGACGAGGTCGATGAGCCGACGGTCGTCGCCGCCGACGGCGTGAGCGACCCGGGCAGCGCGATCGCCTGGTTCATCATCGACTTCGACGACGAGGACCTTGCGAAGCACAAGGACTTCGACCTCACCACCCTCTTCGACGAGCTGGATCGTGAGGTCAAGCCCTACCTCGAACGCGTCGAGGGCGTGGCAACGATCAATATTTTCGGCGGGCGCGAACGCGAGGCGCGCGTCATGGCCGACCCCGTCGCGTTGGCCCAGCGCGGTCTGAGCCATGTCGATGTCGTGCAGGCCCTACAGGGCGAGAACACCAATGTCTCCGCGGGCACCATCGCCGAGGGCAAGCGCGACCTGCGTGTCCGGCTGATCGGCCAATACGATGACCCCGAGCAGATCCTCGACACGATCGTCGCGTACCGCGACGGGCGACCCGTGCGTGTGCGTGATGTGGCGCAGGTTGAGATCGGGCATACCAAGGAACGCGGGTTTGTCCGCTCGTTCGCCCGCCCCGCGATGGCCATGAATGTCATCCGCCAGAGCGATTCCAATGTGCTCAACATCATGGAAGAGCTCAAACTCCGCATCGAGGATGTGCGTCAGAAGGTGCTGCCCAATCTCGGCGGCTCGTCCGCGAACGGCCCCGTCGGGCCCGATCTGCGCCTGCGCCAAGTCTACGACGAAACAATCTATATCAAAAGCGCCATCGGGCTCGTCACCCAGAACCTCTGGATCGGCGGCGGCATCGCCACCATCGTGCTCTTGCTCTTCTTGCGCAACTGGCGTGCCACCGGCATCATCGCGATCGCGCTGCCCATCTCGGTGGTCGGCACCTTCCTGATCCTGCTCGCACTGGGGCGCACGCTCAATGTCATCTCGCTGGCGGGGCTCGCCTTCGCCGTGGGCATGGTCGTGGACAACTCGATCGTGGTGCTCGAAAACATCGACCGAAGACTCAAGCTCGGCGAGCGACCGATCATCGCCGCGTGGCGTGGCGGCAAGGAGGTCTGGGGCGCGGTGCTCGCATCGACACTCACCACCGTGGCCGTGTTCATCCCTGTGCTTACCATCCAAGAAGAAGTCGGCCAGCTCTTCCGCGATATCTCCATCGCGATCGTCGGCTCGGTGACCTTCTCACTCATCGTTTCGGTTGTGGTGATCCCCACCGCCTGCTCGCGCTGGCTCAAGCCCGAATCGGCCAAGCCCGGCCCGGTCAAGCGGCTGCTCGGGGGCATGTTCGGGATCCCGGCGTTCTTCAACAAGATCATCGATCTCGGCTGCGCGCAGCTCAAGTGGATGATGACCGGCTGGCGCGGATGGTCCGTGCGCCCCGGTGCGATCCTGCTGCTGACCACCGTGAGCATCTGGGGCGGGCTGGCGCTGATGCCCCCGCTCGATTATTTGCCCGCGGGCAACCGCAACCTCGTGTTCGGCGGGCTGCTGATCCCGCCGGGCATGTCTGTTGAGGCCCGCGAGGGCATCGCCAACCGCATCGAATCGGTTGTCTATCCCTACTCGCAGGCGGATATCAATCGCCCAGACACCATGGCCGATCTGCCCGACATCCAGATGATGCCCGGCATGCCCGTCTTCGAGCCGGTCCCCATCGATAACTTCTTTATTGGCGCGTTCGGCACCAGCATGTTCATGGGCGCCACCAGCCAGGACGATCAGGTCGTGATTCCGATCGGCCACCTGCTCACCAGCGCCATGCAGGGCATCCCCGACGCCTTCGGTGGTGCCCGCCAGAGCTCGCTCTTTGGCGATGTGCGCGATGGCGGCGGCATCAAGGTCGAGATCTCGGGCCCGAATCTTGATCAAGTGAACAACGCCGCAACCATGATGTTCGAGACCGCCGCGGCCGAGTTTGGCTACGGCAATACCACGCCCACACCCTCCAACTTCACGCTCGAAGAGCAGGAAATGCAGATCGCACTCAACGACCGCGGGCGCGAGCTGGGGCTCACAACACAGGGCCTGGGCGTCGCGATCCGTGGCCTCTTCGACGGCGCCTTTGTCGGTGATTACAAGGTCGGCTCAGAGAACATTGATCTGGTCGTGCTGCCTATGGGCGGGCGCATGGACAACCTCGAACTGATCCGCGATGTACCCATCGCCACCCCCGCCGGACCGGTCGTGCCGGTCTCGAGCGTGGTCAGCTTCAAGCCCAGTCTCGCGGCCCAGGTCATCCAGCGCATCGAAGAGCTGCCCAGCGTGACTATCGCCGTCAACCCGCCCGAGTCCATGCCCGTGCAAGAAGCCATGGTCTGGATCCAGGAGAACATGATCGACGCGGCCACCAACGCCGGGCTGATCGATCGCACCATGCGTGTGCGACTGGAGGGTTCGGCGGCGGACCTCGAACAAGTCCGCACCTCGCTGCTGGGCTCCAAGCCCGACGCCGCCTCGCTTGGTTCGGCGCTGCCGATCATGTCGGCGATCGCGATCACCATGCTCGCGGTGCTCGCGTCGGTCTTCGTCTACATGCGCGGCGTGCGCAGCAAGAATGTCTATGTCTACTACGGCGTCGCCGGCACGATCCTGCTTGGAATCATCATCGCCTCGCTCGCGTGGCTGGGCGTCGCCCACCCCGAGCTGCTCACGGCCCGCATGGTGTGGGCGCTGCTCGTGACCTACCTGGTCATGTGCGCCTTGTTTGAGAGCTTCCTCTACCCGCTGGTGATCATGTTCTCGGTGCCCCTGGCGGTGGTGGGTGGCTTCGCGGGGCTGGCGATCGTGCATTATTTTACGATGCTCAACCCCGCCCAGGCACCCCAGAAGCTCGATGTGCTCACCATGCTCGGGTTCATCATTCTGATCGGCGTGGTGGTCAACAACGCGATTCTGCTCGTCCATCAGGCGATCAACTTCATGAACGGCGACGATTCGGACACGATCTACAGCGACCCGATGCCGCCCATCGAAGCGATCGTGACCAGCGTCAAAACCCGCGTCCGCCCCATCTTCATGTCCGTGCTCACCTCCGTCGGCGGCATGCTTCCGCTCGTGCTTATCCCGGGCTCGGGCTCTGAGATGTACCGCGGGCTGGGTTCTGTGGTCGTCGGCGGGCTTCTGGTCTCCACCGTGTTTACACTTCTGCTCGTCCCGCTGCTCTTCTCGCTCGTGCTCGATATGTGGCGAGGCACACAGCAAGAGAGCGCCGCGATCCCAAGCGCCGCAACAGATCCGTTCGCGGCATAAACACGGCCCAACCATCCGGGGAAACATGATGATGCGTACGCGAACCGCACGACGACTGCTCACAGCCACAACGCTGGCCATGCTGCTCACCGGCTGCACAACCCAGACCCGCGAAGAACGATCAGCGGCGCGGCACGAATCGCTCCGCGATCAGGCAAGAAGCGTCACGATTCTCAATGGCGACGGCTCGGGCATGACCAACTGGTCTCAAGCCGTGCAAGCCATGGCCAACGCCGATGTCGTGCTCATGGGCGAGGTCCACGGGCACGCCCTGGGCAACCGCGTGCAGCAGGAGATGTTCGAGGACATCCTCACGGCGAACCCAAAGACCGTGCTGGCCATGGAGTTCTATGAACGCGACGAGCAGGTGGCGCTCGACGACTATCTGATGGGTATCACCGACCGTGAAGCGTTCGAGGAGGCCGCCGACCGCAACGCGGGCAACAACCCGCCCGAGCACGCCCGCATGGTCGACGCCACCAAGGAGGCAGGCCGGCCGGTAATCGCCGCCAACGCCCCGCGCCGCTATGTCCGCCTCGCCCGCACCGACGGCTTCGATCGCCTGCGTGAACTCAACGACAACCAGCGGGCGCTGGTCGAGATCCCGAACCAGACGCCGCAGGGCGCATACCGCGAGCGGTTCATAGAGGCCATGGGCGGCATGGCAACCCACGGCGGCGAAGAGATGATCGAGGGCTTCCTGCGCTCACAATCCACCTGGGATGCAACCATGGCCCAGAGCATCGTCGATAGCTTTGAGCACGGCACGCCCGTCGTGCTGGTCGTCGGCTACTTCCACGCCCAGTTCCCCTTCGAAGCGGGCAGCAGCGAACTCGTCGACCAACTCCGCGCCCGCGCCGGACGCGAGATCAACATCGTGACCTGCATCACCCTCCCCGCGACGCATGACGAGATCAAAGAAGAGGATCGCAACATCGCGGACTTTGTGGTGTATGTGGGTGAGCCGGGGGAGTGATCAGGGTGAGGGCGTTAGCACCCAATCGCCATCCCATTGCATTTTCTCATCATCGTTGAGCGCGCTGTACTCGTCGCGTAGTACGAACCGGTGGTCCTTAAGCCCGCGTGCCTGATCGTCATCTCGATCGGGGCCAACGGAGTAGATGACAACCCGCCCATCATCAACCCGCAGCTTGAGCGGTTCGCCTGAGTAGGGATCCAGAGGGAGATCAGGGAACAACTCGCGATCAACTTCTGTTGTTTCCTGCGGAAAATCGCCATGACGAGCACGGTGCCTGTATGCTGAGATCATGAGTCGGGTCGCATCACGCAATACCCTCGCTTCAAGTACGCGTGGTGCGTACCGGTCGTAGGCAGGGAGCATCAGCCCGACAGGCATAAAACTCATACCAGAGAGTTGAGTGTGAAAGAAGTCGTACTCTCGTATTCGTATGGATGAAAGGAACGGCTTTGAGTGAATCGGGCCAGAGAGGTCTGAGCGGATCAACTGCTGTTGCTGTTCGAACACTTCCTCCTGATCCAGACGCGGATCGACTGATCGAGCGACGAGCTCAGCCCACCGCTCACTTGGTTCATCTTGCTCGTCGATTGACAAGAGTCGCTTTGCGCCTTTGATCGTGAGCTGGTGACCGTCAGAATCGACATAGATCCAATCGAGG
The DNA here is from genome assembly GCA_965283805.1 of Phycisphaerales bacterium UBA1924. Classification (GTDB taxonomy): domain Bacteria; phylum Planctomycetota; class Phycisphaerae; order Phycisphaerales; family UBA1924; genus UBA1924. The sequence goes on from CBDIPV010000001.1 coordinate 2,790,505, forward strand.
AAGTTGGCAATAAATGCTTCCTCGGATTGGATGAAGCGATCCGTAGGTTCCCACGAGCTGGGTGTGGCGAAGGTCAACGCAAGCTCGTCGAGAGACTCCTGGTCCCAAGTTTCAAGTTCAAGATCATAATTGAGGACTATCGAGAACATCTGTGTGTCGAAGATCATCAACACAACACCCTCGAGCATCATGTCAGCGATCGATGTGTACTGTTGTAGCTGCTGCAGCGTACGGAGATTTTTGAGCACACGCTCAGGGCGATTGGTAGAAGCACAGTCTGCGATAAGGAGTGCTGCGTTTGCTCTCACAATACCAATATGCGGGAGCAGCAACCCGAGCAATAACTCGGTGTCTTCGGGATCGTCATCGGGAGATACACCCAACTCACTCGTGGGCATTCCAATCACAGGATACTCAAGGATCGCGTGTAATCGCTCGACGAGTTCGGTTGCGGGAAGCTCAAGATTTTCTGCTTCATCCGCGACGGAGTTTAGAAGCGACCACGCTCGATCTTCTTCCGGTATGGTCTGAAGCCAATCGTCATACCGCTCTAAATATGTTACACGGTTCTCGCCTATTCGAAGAGCGGTAGTCGGCGCCGGCGAATCGTCGATGATCGCGCCAGCATCACAGTTTGTGATCGCGCATATGACGGAGATACTCACGAAGTTCATCATGTCATCACCTCAACCGTCGCATCCGCCACGCCCAGCGCCCGTACTCCATCGCCAGGTGCATCCGCGCGAGCTTGCCCTCGGGGGCACCCTTGGCGTGCAGGGCGGTGTGGGTGCGCCATTGCCAGTAGTCGCCGTTGAATCGGAACCGGGTCACCACGCCCAGCGTGAGCAGCACCCAGAGCGCGCCCAGCGTGTCCACCAGCCGCCCGAGCATCAGGCCGCCCCTTCGCGATCAGCCTTGAGCGAATCGCGGTACCAATCGACCGTTTCGGCGAGACCGTCTGCGAGTGTGGTGATCGGTTCGTACCCGATCAGCGATTTGGCAAGCGAGACATCCGCGACCGAATCGCGCACCTCGCCCACACGCTCGGCCACATGCTCGGGGCTCAGATCATCGATGCCCAGCCGGGCCTTGATCATCCCCGCGAGCTGGTTGACGCTGGTGCGTTGCCCCGCGCCGATGTTCACGACCGAGCCGTTGATCGGCTTCTCACTGACCGCCGCGAGCAGGTTGGCGAGCACGGCGTTGCTGACATGGGTGAAGTCGCGGGTCTGCTCGCCGTCGCCGAAGATGGTGGGGGCCTGCCCGGAGATAAACCGCGAGACGAACGCGGGGATCACCGCCGCATACGCCGAATCGGCGGCTTGGCGTGGCCCGAAGATGTTGAAATAACGCAGGCACGCGGTATCAATCCCATAGCAGCTCGCCCAAGAGCGGCACAGCGATTCGCCTGCCAGCTTCGCCGCCGCGTAGGGCGATTCGGGCTCGGGGGCCATGGTTTCCGTCTTTGGTTGCGCCGGGTTGTTGCCGTAGGCGCTCGACGATGCGGAGTAGATCAGCCGCGCGGCACCGGCCTTGCGAGCGGCCTCAAGCACCCGCATCGTGCCCGTCGCGTTGACCAGCCATGTCCGCTCGGGCTGCTCGACGCTCTTGGGCACCGAGCCCAACGCGGCGAGGTGAAACACGCGCTGTGCCCCATCCATCGCTTCGCTCAGTGCGGCCGGATGGAGGATGCTGCCCTGCACGAACCGGACCTGCTCGGGCGCGCGATCCATCAATGAGGAGACATGCCCAGCGTCGGAGTTGGAGAGATCGTCGATGACCGTGATCCGTGCCCCAAGTGTGATCAGCGCCTCGCACAGATGCCCGCCGATGAACCCCGCTCCGCCGGTGACACACACGGGCACATCTTGCAGCGCACGACCCATCTGAGCGCCAAACAGCGCAGCTTGGGAACGATCATGTGTGTCTTGCGTGGGCATATCGGTCGACCTCGCTCAAGTCTACGGCCACAGTTCGCGGCAGTCGCAGGAACGGTTGCCCAAATCCTCGCAGGTGCCACAGATCAAACACAACCCGGAAGAACGAAAACCGCCAGCGACGGTGCATGCACACCATTCGCTGACGGTCGTCTGTCCATCTGATCGCGATGATCGTTTGGTGGTTCGTTAGTGGTTCGTGACTTGAATCTTGAACTTCCCGATCAGGCCCATGAGCTGCTCGGCTTTCTCAGAGAGCTGCTCGCCCGCCATCGCGGCCTGCGAGGTGCCCTCGGCGACCTGGGCCGCCGTCGCGTTCACACTCTGGATGCTGCGGCTGATCTCGGTGGCAACCGAGGACTGCTCCTCTGCGGTTGCCGCGATCGATTCGATCTTCGTGCGGACCTGTGAGGCACTCGACACGATGCGCTGGAGACTCTCGCCCGCCTCGTTGGCGCGCTGGACGCCGCCGTCGACTTCCCGCGTGCCATCGACCATCATGGTGACCGCCTTGCTGGTCTCGCTCTGGATCTCGCGGATCGAACTGGCGACCTCTTCGGTGGCCGTGGTTGTCCGCTCGGCGAGCTTGCGGACCTCGTCTGCAACAACCGCAAAGCCGCGCCCATGCTCGCCTGCCCGGGCCGCCTCGATCGCCGCATTCAGCGCCAGCAGGTTGGTCTGATCCGCGATGTCGTTGATGACCTCGATGATCTGGCCGATCTGCTCGCCACGCTTGCCCAACTCGGTCACGCTCTCCGAGCTTGAGTTCACCGCCTGCGAGATGGTTTTCATCCGCTCGACAGTCTCGCTGACCATGCGACCGCCGTCGGCAGCCATCTCGCCAGACTCGATCGACGAACGCACCGCGTCGGCGCTGTTTTCGGCGACGCCCACGATGCTTGCGGACATCTCCTCAACCGCGGCCGAGAGCTGGGTGATCTGCTCGTTCTGATCTCTCATGCCGCACGACATCTGCTCGCTGCTCGCCGCGATCTCCGTCGCCGCGCCCGCGACCTCATGGGCCGCACCGGCGAACGAGGCGATCAGGTCGTGCACGCGTCCGATGAAGATATTGAACCATGAACCGAGTTCGCCGATCTCATCGCGGCTGCTCTGGTCGACTCGCATGGTCAGGTCGCCCTCGCCCTCGGCGATGTCCCTGAATCGTTCAATCATCGCGTGCAGCGGCTTGGTAAGCACCCGACGCATAAAGAACACAAGTCCTAATACCGCGACCACGATGAGCGGAACGGTGAACATCAATCCATTCACAAAGAAGCCCGCGACCTGTGCATCGACGATGTCGAGGGGCATGGTGACCTCGTACGCGCCGTGCATGTAGCCGACCGGCCATTTTTCGAAGCGGAATCCGAGTGCATCAATGCCGTCGAAGTTCCCATTCTCATCCCGCTGGTCATACTTGGCCGGGTCGCCATGGCAGCTCATGCACGACTCATCGAGCGTGATCGCCCGCATGTAGTGCATGGTATTGTCTTCTTCATCGACCCGCTCGATGACCGTCTCGCCGGTCTCTTTATACAGCTTGGTCAGTTCGGTGAGCATCTCGTGGCGGATGGAACCGACCGCGGGCTCGTTATCCGGGTTGCGTGCTTCGAGCGCAACGATGTTGAACTCGAGCTTTTCTTTCTCCGCTGCCTTGGCACCAGCGTGCCAGCCAGCGATCACAGGGATCGATTCGAAGAAACGAGTTTCCGAATAGTGACCACCCTGATCAAGATGGGCTTGGGCTTCTTCCAAGAGCTTGTCGACATTGATCTCGCCGCCAACAAACTTTTTCGATGCGCCATTCTTGGTTTCGTCGGCCACAGCAGTAAACGCCGACGCCCGCATCATCATCGCATTCATCGCTTCATTGCGATAGCCCTTGAGGAAAATCACATAGTTGACGGTAACGACCACGAGCAGAATCAGCACGCTGATCCCGATGATCTTGGTCGACAGGCCTAGCTTCAGGCCTTTGCGATTCTGCGTAGCGTTCTCGGTGCTCATGTGTGTACCCCTGTGGTTCTGATGCGTGCCGTCGAATGGACACGATCCATCAGCGATACCGTGTCGGCACTACGCGTGGGTACACTTTGCATGATCAGAGCGAAAACCCTCAGATCCGGGTGAAGCGGACAAGATTATCCAGAACAAACCCCCTCATCAGGGCATACTCTCAACATCCAGGTGCTGAGTCTTTGTCCACTAGTTCATCGTAGTGATGAGCAAATCTACCTAGTAAATAGATGAAGCAACCGATGCCGCTGGCCGGGTTTAACCTAAAGCAACTGTCGATCGGCATAGCAGCTGAGCATTCGCATTGCATTGTCCGCATTCTTTGTAGCTCGTGTTGTACTCGCACGCCTATAGAGCACACTGGTCGGAACTGGCGGAACATTGTCTCCCACGGGATGGTGTTGAGATCGAAGTCTGCCACGGCGGAAGGTGTATAAATTCTGACGATCTCAGGAATAATGGACGAGCGTAAACGACTGTTTACATTGTGACGCTGTGTGCTCGCACACCAACGACACCGGGTGGGTACTCGAGAGATGAAAGTGGGGCATGCCGAGCAATCGGCAGACGACGCAATGTGCACTAAACAGTGCACCGCGCGGTTCGTACAACCATCGCCCCCAGTCAAATGCCCCGCGTGTGCAGGGCAGGGCGATCGTGCGAGCCTGCTCATGAGATCGGGCACCCATTTTGAAACCTCCAATCAGGAGTAGAGATGCACAACAACATCAACATCGTTACTGTCACCGCCATCGCCTTCGCATCTGGTTTGGCGATCGCCCAGCCTGTACAAGTTCAGATCAACATCGAAAACCTAGCGCCGACCAATAGCGTCGCGTTTGCACCACTACGAGTGGGATTCCACTCAGGTGCGTATGACAGCTTCGATAATGGAGCGACCGCGTCGGATGCGATTGTCTCGATCGCTGAGGGTGGCTCCGGTTCTGAATGGTTCCCTGCCTTTGGGGCTGCTGATCCCGGGGCCACCCTCGGCTCAGTCCCGACCAATGGCGGCGGCCCGCTCACTCCCGGCGCATCTGGGTCAGCAACCTTCACCATCGATCCATCGATCAACCGATTCTTCAGCTTCGGATCGATGGTGGTTCCATCCAACGATTCGTTCATCGGCAATGATTCGGCTACACAGTACCAGTTGCTCGATGAGGATGGCAACCTGATGATTTCAGAGATCACCCAATATGGGCGTGATATCTGGGATGCCGGCTCAGAAGTCAACGGAATCTTCGGTTCGGCGTTCCTTGCGGGTTCTTCAAATGATGATCGCATCGCCGAGAACGGCGTCGTCGGATTCGATTTCACGCAGTTTGATGTCTACAACGGCGAAACCACAGCAGCGGGCTACACCTTTGATCGCCAGTTCGGCGGCGACGATGCAATCTACCGAATCTCTTTCAGCGTTGTTCCTGCTCCTGCAGGGGCCGCGGTGATGAGCGTGGGCGGGCTGCTCGCAGTGCGTCGCAGGCGATGATTGATAGAGTCTTGCTCCGCACGCATCCCCGCTGTATTCACAGTGGGGATGTTTTCATTGCACTTTCAAATGCAGTGCTGCCTGATTGCACATGCGAGTCGCCAGCGCATCGCTCTCCAATTCTGTCTGGGGGTATCAGCTAAGTTCGGCCGTTAGTGCCTGCCCCAATCGCGCATAGTCCGCAGGCGAGTTATACAGCTGCGCACTGACACGGATCATGCGATCGCACACCCCGGGCAGATCCCACACCGGGGCCTGCAGCCCGTGGTTGAGATACAACCGGTCCCAGAGCCCCTCGCCCAGCAGCGTGCTCGGCTCGCACTGGCCGGGGATGGGGATGCTCACCATGCTGGCGATCATCGACTCGGGAACCTGCTGCTCGATGCCCAGCGCATCACACACGGCGTTGGCCCCGGCGATGACCAGATCGTGGTTGCGCCGTCGCAGCGCGTCCCAGCCGCCGGGCAGCTGCGCGCCCATGTGCTCGATCGCCACAGGGATGACCAGATTTCCGGTATAGTCGTTGGTCCCGGTGTAATCAAAGTCGCAGAGGAACGCGTCACGCTCCGGGCGCGTTTCGTGCACACGGCATGAGAGCACCATCGGCTTAAAGCCACCCTTGCGGTTTGGGGATGTATAAATGAAGCCCGTCCCCTTGGGGCAGGCCAGCCACTTGTGACAGCTCGCGGCATACCAAGTCGGATCCAACGAACTGATATCCAGAGCGATCTGCCCGGGTGTGTGGGCGCCGTCGAGGAAAGTCTCGATCCCGCGTTGTTTGGCGGCTTCGACAATCTCCCGCACGGGCATCACCAGAGCGCTGGCGCTGGTGATGTGCGACACGAGCACCACGCGTGTGCGGTCGGTCATCTTGCCCACGACCGACTCAACCACTTGTTCAGGGGTAACTGCGGGGAAAGGGATCTTGGCGATCGTCACCTTGGCACCCGTTGCCCGGCACACCTTGCCCAGCTCATTGAAAGTGGCCATGTATTCGTGGTCGGTCACCAGAATCTCATCACCCGGGTTCAGTTTCAGGTTGTTGAGCACCGTCGCCACAGCAAAGGTCCCGTTGGGGACCAAGGCGATGCTCTGGAAATCGACCCGAGTGAACGCGGCGATCGCTCGGCGCGTGTCATCGCAGTAGTCCTCAAGGTCCGCTTTGAAGAAACGGACCGGGTCCTCCTCAAGCCGGCGCTGCAGCTCGATCTGGGCATCGCGCACCACGGCGGGGGTGAGCCCGTATGAACCATTATTGAGCATCGTCAGCCCGGCTTTGATGGGGAACCGGGCCGGCTCGCTGATGCGATGACGCACGAACTCAATGATCGCTTCGGGGCGAGCGGCGCTGGGCAGCGACCCCGTCTGGGCGGAGGTCCGCGGCTGGCTTGGGTCAACAGAAATCGTCGATGGGTTGGGCATATCCAAGCGTATCGGTGCAGTCCAACAGTTTCCCGCACACGATAACGATCGGACCTTGAGATTGTGGGGAACCCGTCTGAATCGTGTATAGTCTGTGCATGAATTTGTACACCACACGCCCCGTCGCTGCTCTTCTCGCTGCTTTCGTCCTCTTTGCTCCGCCGCTGCTGGCACAGCACGGCGATGTCCAGCCCACACTCGAACAGATTACCGCCGAGCAGGATTGGATCGCCCGATCTCCCCAGCGCCCACGCTGGCTTGTTGACGGCTCGGGCATCATGTACAGCGCTCGGCGCGAGGGGCTGGTTGGGCGTGACATCGACGACAACTACCTCATTTTCACCCGCAGCGCCCTGACCGCCGAGCGACCCGTCGCCAACCGGATCACCCCAGAAAACCCGGGGCCATACTTCACCGCCGCGGGCGATTGGGACCAGAACGGCATCCGCCGGCTCGTGTCGCACAACGGCGATCTGTTCCTGTACGACGCCACCATCAACACCACCACCCAGCTGACCCGTACCACCGATCGCGAGGGCAGCGCCATGTTCCTGGCCGACAATCTCCGCATGGCCTACACCCGGGGCGGCGACTGGTACATCCGCGCAGGATCGGCGGCCGGGCCCGTCGAGATCCAGGCGGCCGATATCCGCTACAGCGACGCGCCAGATAACCCGAGCGAGAAGCGGGCCAAAGAAGCCCAAGACCGCGATGGGCTTGAGCTGCAGCAGCGTGACCTGTTCAAAATCATCGAGCTCGAAGACCAGCGCGACGCGATGCGAGAGGACAATCGCTACGCCTGGGACCAAGCCAATGACCCGACACAAACGCCCGGCCCGTTTTATCTTGGCGACAAACGGCGCGGCCGAGGCACCTGGCTCTCACCAAGCGGGGCCCACATGCTCGTCGCCACAGCGCCTGAGGAGCGCAACGAAGATAAACGCGACATTATGCCCGACTACATCAATGAGGACGGCTATGTCTCCACACGCAATGTCCGCCCCAAAGTCGGGTTCCAGACCGAGACACCCGTCGCGTTCCACCTGCTGGACCTTGAAAACGAGCGGGTGATCGACATCGATCTCGCGTTCTTGCCGACCATCACCCAGGACCCGCTGGAGTGGCTCAAAGAGCAGAACAGCGAGGACCAGGAACCAAAGGACTCGATCGAAGAAGCCAACGCTCAGAAGCAGAAAGCAGAAGAGTCAAAGAAAGCCAAGCCCCGCCCGGTCTCGAGCATGGGTGTCCGCTGGTCCGATTCGGGCCGGTACGCGGCTTTCATGCTCCGATCCCACGACAACAAGGACCGCTGGATCGTCCTGATCGATACCCAGACCCTCGATGACGAGGGAAACCCCGCCGTCACTTGTGCCCACCACCTGCGTGATGATGCCTGGATCAACTGGAGTTTCAACGGGTTCGGGTTCATCCCACGCAGCGACTACCTGTGGTATGTCTCAGAAGAATCCAACTTCGCACGCCTGTACACCTATGACCCTGCGGCCGGCATGCCCGACGAGCGGACCAACGGTGACTACGAGGTCCGCGATGTCACCTTCACCCGCGACGGCGCCGCCGTGTATTTCAGATCCAACCGCAAGCACCCAGGCGTGCAAGAGATCGAGCGACTGCACCTGGCGTCCGGGGCACTCACGCCGATCACCAAAATGGAGGGAACCGTCGAGAACTTCGCGCTCTCACCCAACGAGTCACGCCTCGTGTTCACCTATTCCAACATCAACTCCCCACCAGAGCTCTACCTGCTCGATACCTCGGTGCCCGATGTCACCCCCAAGCGACTGACGCACACCATCACCGAGCGGTTCATGGCGATGGACTTCAACACGCCGCAGATCGTCGCGATCCCATCGACACACACCGAGCAGCCCATCTACACCCGCGTCTACCTCCCCGATGCCGAGCAGTTCCCCGGCAAACGCCCCATCGTGGTCTTCTCCCACGGCTCGGGTTATCTGCAGCACGCCAACTACGAGTGGTCCAACTACGCGCGTGAGCACATGTTCCACACCATCCTCAACAACAAGGGCTTCATCGTCCTCGCTCCCGATTTCCGCGCATCCGAGGGCTACGGGCGTGATTGGCGCACGGCGATCTACCGCCAGATGGGCTACTCCGAGCTCGAAGACTTCAAGGACACCATCGATTGGGCCGTGGCCAATCACAACGGCGACATCGAGCGCGTGGGGATCTACGGCGGTTCCTACGGCGGGTTCATGACCCTCATGGCCATGTTCACCCAGCCCGACCTCTACAAGGCCGGTGCCGCGCTTCGGAGTGTCACTGATTGGCGCCACTACAACCACGGCTACACCAGCAACATCCTCAACACCCCCGACATCGACCCCGAGGCCTACGACATCAGCTCGCCCATCAACCACGCCGCGGGCCTGCAGGGCCACCTGCTCATGCTCCACGGCCTGCTCGACGACAATGTGGTGGCTCAGGATATCATCCGCTTGTCACAGCGATTGATCGAGCTGGAGAAGGAGAACTGGGAGCTGATGCTCCACCCGATAGAGCCGCACGGCTACAAGGAGCCGAGCTCGTGGTTGGATCAGTTGCGACGGATTCACAAGTTGTTTATCAACGAACTCACCGATTGACCGTTACGGACACCCAGCAGTGTACGCACTGAGAAACGCACTCACATCGAAGAAGTTAAGCTGTCCATCACCCGAAAAATCGGCCGACAAGTCGCCAGCGCTGAATGCACTGAGAAACGCGCTCACATCAAAGAAGTCGAGCGATCCATCGCTGTTTAAATCCGCGATGCATGGCGCAACACAATCAAGGCAATCGCCAAGCAACTCAAACGCCCGATCATCAGGCAAGTGCGAGTATGTATGCTGCCCGCGGACCCAGTAGAAGGTTCCGCCGTTGTGCGTATCACTCGCTGCCCAACCCCACCCCGCAAACGGTACCGGCGTGAGCCCAATCACCGAGACAAAGTAGCGGGTGTTCGCCTCGAACACGATCGGTGTCTGAAGATCAACAAAGAATCCGCCCGGCGCACCCATCGGTGCAGGAAAATCCTCTTCCAAAATCGCGCCCGTCGGGTTCGCCCCAAAGATGTCAGGCTGGATCGCAACGGTATTGGGATCTTGATTATAGAACGAAACCGTAAATCCTAAAGGCGGCATCGACTCGCCCCACCAACGAAGTCGCGTCACCAAAGCGCGATGATCAAGCGTGAAGTTTGCCCATGCCTGTGCGTCCGTGTCTAGATCATTCTCGCCACCGGGATCAACCCAGTACGATGAATCCCAAGTCACGCCGCCGCCCGTGGTCACCGGCTGCGAATACAACAGTTCCTGGGCGCTGACAACGCCCGACATGAGTCCGACGCTGACAACACACGACAAGCCAAGCCCAACCCGAGTCGATCCAGATCCGCGTGAAAACATGAGGAGCTCCTTGGTACGAGTGATTAAAGGATATATTAGTCCTTAATTGAGTCCGCTTCAAGCGGATTCCGTTTTAAGTTCAATAGTCAGCCATCTCCCCGATGGAATCATGGATTTGTAGACCCCTGGCGTCCATACGGAAAAGCCCACTCCTCATGGCCCTGCCAACGGCACAGGATCGGCAAGCTGTTCAACGAAGAGCTGAACGAACACGAATTGAACCGGGAGCATTGGGTCCTCCGCCATCGGCTGATCAATCCGCGATACTCGGAGTCATTGGTTTCGGTATACTCGCGCATGCGAAGTCTTTTTTGTATCCTCGTCTTTACCCTCCTCACCACCCTCGCCCATACCCAGGGCACTCGCGCCGACTACGAGCGGGCCGACGCCCTGCCCGGCAACTGGAACGCGCTGGTGCGCAATGCCGAGGTTCGGGTGCGGTGGCTCACGCCGACCTACCCCGTCTACCAGTACGACCTGCCCGACGGCTCATCGGAGTGGCGCACGGTGGATCTGAAGACGGGCGAGATCACGCCCGCCATCGACATGGACCGTATCGGCGCGCAACTGCGTGATCAGGGCGTTGAGGACGCACCCCGCGTGACTTGGTTCGATGCGATTGATCGTGAAGACGAGCCGCTGACGATCGTGTTCACGCTGCAGGATCAGCCGGGCATCTGGGCCGTGGGAGCGGACGCGACGAGCCTGCGGCGGCTTGCGACCGAGGACATCCCCGAAGAGATCGGGATCAAAAGAACCGACACCGATCGATCACGCGGCGGAGGCCCACGCACCAGCGTGCTGGTGCTCAATGCGTTCGACGAACCGGTCGAGTTCCAATGGCTCGACAACGGCGGTGATTCCACAACCTACGCGACCATCGAGCCCGGCCAGTCGCACCGCCAGGGCACTTTCACCGACCACGCCTGGCGCGTCGTCACGACATCGGGCACCACGCTGGGCGTCTACCTTGCGACCGAAGACCCGGGCGTGATCATCGCAACAGAGCCGCATGATGAGCCACCAGATGATCGATCTCGCCCGCAACAACGAAATCCGAATCAATCGCCCGATGGGGAGCGCCATGTCGAGTTCGCGCAGGGCAATGTGGTGCTGATCAACACCGAGTCGGGTGAGCGCACGCCGCTGAGCGACGATGCCACGCCCGATGAGCTCGCGTACAGCGATGTGCGATGGGCTCCTGATTCCAGCCGCTTTGTGGTCATGCGGGTCGAACAAGCGCCCAGGCGCAAGGTCCATATCGTTGAGTCCACACCCGACGAGCGCACGCCCGACGATCTCCAGCCCGAACTCGTCACCTTCGACTATGTCAAGCCCGGCGACGCCATCGACCAGCCCAAGCCCGCCCTCTTCTCCAGCGCCGGCGGTCTCTTCAAGGCCATCGAGCTCGACAGCGCGCCCATCGGCAACACCTGGAGCGTCAACCGCATCGAGTGGTCGCCTGATTCCAGCGCCTTCTACTACCTCTACAACGAACGCGGCCACCAGACCCTGCGCGTCGTGCGGGTCGATGCGCAGACGGGCGAATCAAGCGTCGTCATCGAAGAAACAAGCGACACCTTCATCGACTACTCGAGCAAGACTTATCTCAACATCCTGCACGATCGCAACCAGATCCTCTGGATGTCCGAGCGATCCGGCTACAACCACCTCTACCGCTTCGACGCAACCACCGGCGAGCAGATCAACCCCATCACCACCGGCGACTGGGTCGTGCGAGCCGTCGATCATTTCGACCCCGAGACCGGCGATCTGCGGCTCCGCGTCATGGGCTATCACGACGGTCAGGACCCGTACCACATCCACCACGCCCGCGTCAACATCGACGGCTCGGGCTTCACGCTGCTCACCGACGGCGACGGCACCCACGACATCGAGTTCTCGCCCGATGGAGACTACTACAGCGACCGCTACTCGCGCGTCGATTTGCCCCCGGTTGTCGAACTCCGGCGCACAGCCGACGGCTCCAAGGTCGCCACCCTCGCCGAGGCGGACTGGTCGGAGCTGCTCAGTGCCGGCTGGAACCCGCCCGAGCGCTTCGTCGCCAAGGGACGCGATGGGCAGACTGACATCTGGGGCTTCATCCAGAAGCCGACCACCTTCGACCCCGGCACCCAGTACCCCGTCATCGAATCAATCTACGCCGGCCCGCACGGGCAGCATGTGCCCAAAGACTTCAGCATCTGGCGCGGCTCGCGCGCCATCAGCGAGCTGGGATTCATCACCGTCCACATCGACGGCATGGGCACCAACTGGCGCTCCAAGGCCTTCCACGATGTCGCGTACAAGAACATCCGCGACGCGGGCTTCCCCGACCGCATCGCGTGGATGAAGGCCGCGGCAGAATCGCGTCCGTGGATGGACATCGACCGCGTCGGGATCTACGGCGGCTCCGCCGGCGGACAGAACGCCATGGCCGCCCTGCTCTGGCACAACGATTTTTATGACGCCGCCGTCGCCGACTGCGGCTGCCACGACAACCGAATGGACAAGATCTGGTGGAACGAGCAGTGGATGGGCTACCCGATCGACGCGTCCTACAGCGCCAGCTCCAACCGCGACAACGCGCACCTGCTTCAGGGCGACCTGCTGCTGACGGTGGGGGAGTTGGATCAGAATGTCGACCCCGCCAGCACGATGCAGGTCGCCGATGCGCTCATCAAGGCCGACAAGGACTTCGACTTCATCGTCTTCCCGGGTCTGGGGCACGGGACGATGGGGTCGCCCTACGGGAAGCGGCGGATGCGGGACTTCTTCGTGCGTTCGTTGTGGGGTGTGGAGCCGAGGCGTGAGTGATCAGGATTCTGCCGGTTTACCGATTGCATAGACGCAAGGGACTTTGGTTGATCGGTCTACGCCGAACGACCATTGGTAGGCATCGCTGCCATCAATCGAACGCACAATCGAATCCAGCTCCTCTGGGGTGTAGGTCCTGAGCACAGACACAACCCCATCCCACCCGATCGCGATGGGGACGATCGGGATCAGATAGGTGAAGAGTATCCTGCTGAGGGTGATGGGCCTGATCATCAGCGTGAGTATCAGCACGAAGATCGGCGAGAGCGCAAACTGCACCGCGTTGGAAAGAGTTCGTTGCTGGAACTCAAACACGGCGATCGGATGATTCCCCTTGATCGCGTTCTCGAAGATGCGACTGGCATCGTGTTCTTGGAAATGATGCAGCGAGAGAAATTGTGTGCGGATCCCATTGAGTTCCTCGGGCACATCCCTGGCATCGACCGATTCTTTCCGCACCTCGAATATATCGGGGTTCTCAGCACGCACGCGTTCGAGTGCCCGGAGATTGGGATACCGATCAGTCATGACCACTTCAAGTTGTTGATGTTGCGACTGCAGCGCCGGTGCGAGCTTCACCCACGGCCCACCCCCGCCTGATGCAAGATCGATGATGCGTGTGTTGCCCGTCGACTCGATCAAACGCGATAATAACGGAACGACTGGTTTGTGCATGTCGAAAAGCGCGACTACATGGCCAAGGTAGTCTGTCATCAAGTTACGAAAGACCGTCGGGAACCATGCCTGGTCCTCGAACTCAAACAGATGTTTTCGTTTCAAGGGTTGCTCCAAGCATCATGATCCAACCGGATATTCAACAGATCCTACCCAGTATCACGGTTCGGCAATACTCGGTCACAGCTGATGATCAAACCGATTGTACTCAGTGCATCTCCGGCACCGGCAGATCCCGCAGGAACTCGATCAACCGCTTCCGATCCGGGCTTGCCGCATCGCGGACATACGCGCCCGCCACGCCGCATGCTGCAGCGAGCGATTCGCCCAGACTCAGCCCGGCCATCTGCGCGAAGCTGAACCCGCCGCCGAAGTGATCGCCCGCGCCCGTGGAGATCCGTGGACGACGCGTGTAGGGGCCCGTGAACCAGTGCGATTCACCCGCGGCGTTGGATCCGCCTGCGCCGGTGTGCTGATGGATCACCACGCAATCAAGCCCGAGCTTGGCGCGGATCAGTTCGGCGGCCTCGGGCACCATCTCGGTCAGTGTCCGGTTGTGATCATCGTCATACGCCTCGACCCCGATCACGCGCCCCACCCGGCCGCTTTCGGCGAGGTTGAGGCCCAGCGTCACCGGCATGAACTTCTGCATCGCGCTGAGCTTCACCATCGCCCGCGCAATGTCATCATCGGTCCGCTTGGCCGGGTCGCTCAGGTCGATGAACACACGCCGCGTGTGCGCATCGTTGAGCTTGGGGAACACATCGGCGCACAGCCCTTCCCAGATACCCTCGACGCCGCCGACCAGCGTCCAGTTCACGACCGAGATCAGACGCACCTGGTTGACCATCTCGATGAGCTTCTCGAGCCCCACGACTTCCTTGATCCGGTCCCATGTGACCAGTTGCACGCTCTCGGGCTTGCCGAGCATGATCTTGCCGTCCTCGAACTCGAGCGCGTCGGTCCGCCCGGGCGGGCACAGCGGGATCACGGATTCGCACTTCTCAACGAACGGCTGATAGATCGGATCGACCTTGGTCCAATCGTCCTCGGTCGAGACCGCGCCGATGTAGGTCACGGGTGAACCCAGCGAGCCCATCGCGCTGCTCAGCAGCGGGCCGTTGCCGCCGTAGCGGGTGTCGGTGACGACCAGCTCGATGTTGGCCGAGCGGTTGGCCGCCGCGCCGCAGCGAGCCGCGAACTCGGGGATGGAGCGGATGCGTTTGTAATCGGCCTGGGCCATCGAGTGGCGCTGGTCGACGACATGGATGATCGAGTCCACGAACCCGTCGAACCCGACGAGCGAACGCAGCGCGTTGGAGGTGTCGGGGCCGATGGCCTCGAGCGCGTCGGCGGCTCGCTTGGCGAGCGAAGTTCGCGTAACAGTTTCATCGACTGGCACGCCGGCAGGGGTGTGGGCGGGATTCATCAAAGCTCGATCCTCACGGAAGTTCTTTCGCTAAGGGGTGATAGCATAGCATAAAACCACTCTATCGGCCCGAGGATCAGTCATGCTCACAGTCGTTTTCGCATCTCAGAACCCGGGCAAAATCCGGGAACTTCAAGGCCTCACAGCCGCTCAGAACATTGAAATTATCGGACTTCATGATCTGGGACGCCAGTTCGATGAACCCATCGAAGACGGCGATACTTTCCTCGACAACGCCACGATCAAAGCCGTCCAATACGCCAAGGAAACCGGGCTCCACTGCCTCGCGGATGATTCGGGGCTCATCGTCGACGCCCTCGACGGCAAGCCCGGCGTGATCTCGTCGCACTACGCCTTCGACGGCGACACCCAGGGCGAAGCCGTGGGTTTGAGCCGACAGGAGCGAGACGATCGCAACAATGCCCGTCTGATGCAGGACCTCGAAGGCGTGCCCGATGCCGACCGAACCGCCCGATTCACCTGCACCATGGTCCTCGCCAGCCCCAGCGGCGAAGTCCTCGCCCACACCATGGGTGAGTTCGAGGGCCGAATCGGGCAGCCCGGGCAGGTCCCGCGAGGGGATAACGGGTTCGGCTACGACCCGCTGTTTCTCGTCGCTCCAGAACACACACGCACCAGCGCCCAGTTGCAACCGGCCGAGAAGAACAGCATGTCGCACCGGGCCAAGGCGGTGGGGGCGATGATGGAACGCCTGGCATCAGTTTTCAATGAAACATGAAAATTGCCGGGAGCGGCGCTACAATCGGGCATGACGACGATCGATGCCCCCAGCGTGCTCCCCCAGCCACTGACCAGCGGCAACTTCGACCCGCGCCTGGAGCCCATCCGCGCCAAGGTCTTCGCCGGTCAGCGCCTCTCGCTTGAGGACGGCGCGGTCCTCTACGACACCGCCGACATCTGGGGCGTGCTGGACCTTGCCAAGATCGTCCGCGACCGCATGCACCCTGGTGTGGCGTACTACAACATCAACCGCCACCTCAACTACTCCAATGTCTGTGCGCTCTCGTGCAAGTTCTGCGAGTTCTACCGCAAAGCCGGGCAGGACGGCGAGTACACCCGCGATCTGGACTACATCCGCGAGCAGGGATGCAAGGCCGTCGATCTTGGCGCGACGGAAATGCACATCGTCGGCGGGCTCAACCCCTACCTCCCATTCGAGTATTACACCGACATGCTCAAGGCCCTGCGTGAGGTCGCGCCGCAGGTGCACCTCAAGGCGTTCACAGCCGTCGAGCTGGTGCACTTGGCGCGAATCGCCAAGGTATACAAGCGCGAAGACCCGAAGATCGGCGTGCGCTGGGTGCTCGAGCGGCTCAAAGAGGCCGGTCTGGGCTCGCTGCCCGGCGGCGGGGCCGAGGTCTTCGACGAACGCGTCCACAAGGAGGCCTTCAAAACCAAGATCGGCGCCCACGAATGGCTCGATGTCCACCTCGTCGCCCACGAGCTGGGCCTCAACAGCAACTGCACGATGCTCTACGGCCATGTCGACAAGATCGACGAGCGGCTCCGCCACTTCGAGATCCTGCGCCGCTCGCAGGATCAGGCGCTGGAGCGCCTTGGCTATGAGGGCGACCCCGATGGCTACATCGCCCAAGGCATCAACGAGTCTGCCCCGTTCGATGCGCCGGTCATCACCCTGAGCGACGAGGGCGCGACGCTCCCAACGCCTGCGATGTCCGAGCGCGGCGGCTACTACCAGACCCTCACCCCCCTCCCCTTCTTCCCCGACGGCTCCGCCCTCGAACACCTCCCCGGCCCCGCAGGCCTCGAAAACTTGCGGACCATCGCCGTTGCCCGCCTGATGCTCGACAACTTCCCGCACATCAAGGCCTTCTGGATCATGCAGACCCTCCCGATGGCCCAGCTCATGCTCGAAGCCGGAGCCGACGATATCGACGGCACTGTCGTTTGGTACGACATCACCAAAGCCGTCGGCGAGGGCACGCACCAGGAGACGACCGTCACCGATCTGCAGAAGGCGATCGAGGAAGCCGGCTACGAACCGGTGGAACGCGACACGCTGTATCGGCGGGTGTTGCGGGAGGGGCGCGAGTGGCGGGTTGAGGAACACCCAGGGGATTGATATGAGCAAGCCCCTCTATGTCGGGATCGAGATGGACACCGACATGGATGTGCTGTGGTCAAGAACCCAAGAACCATCGCAGCACGAGCGATGGGACCTTCGCTTTTCGACGATCGAGTATCTTCCTAAGGACTATAAAGATGCCCCGCAACAGTTTCTTTACGCGACGCGTCTGGGCTTCGGCCTGCGCGTTGCCGGTTGGGGTGAGAGCGTCGCGACCCACGAGCAGGACTCGACACGAACCAGCTCGCTGCGATTCGGCAGCAATCAAGCCATCAGCCTGATCGAGGAGGGGAGCGGATACTGGAAGTACACGCCACGCGACGGGATCGTGCGATTCGAGACGGGCTACGACTATCGCGTCCGATGGGGACTGCTCGGGCGCCTGATCGACACGCTCGTATTCCGTCCACTGATCGGTTGGGCGACAGCGTGGAGCTTTGATCGTTTGCGCCTGTGGATTGAAAGCGGCATCGACCCAACGCTTTCGGCGCTGCGTAGTGTCGTCCATGCCGTGTGCCGGGGAGCACTCGCGATCGTGTTCCTCTGGCATGGGTTGGTCCCCAAGCTCATCATGCGTCACCCCGAGGAACTGCACCTGATTAAAGCGGCAGGGTTTGAGCCCGGTGTGGCGCAGCGACTGCTCACGCTCATGGGTGTTTTCGAGGTTATGTTCGCGTTGGTGTTGCTCTTGTTCTGGAGAACCCGCTGGCTCTATTTCCTCACGGGCGTTGCGCTGGTCGCGCTGATGATCCCAGCGATTACCGTCGAACCCGAACTGATCTTCTCGCCATTCACCCCGATCACGCTGACGATCTCCATGCTCGGGCTGTGTATCGCGGGCTGGGTTGCGTGCGTTGATCTACCCAGTGCGAAACGGTGTTCGCGATCGAAACACGCGATGCAGAAGAAAGCAGGTGGGCAGTGACATCGATCTATCAGCGGGCGCTCGGCGAACGATTCAATGAGCTGCATCCTCAGATCCAGAAACGGTTCGGCTTCAGCAGCGAGGACAAGGTCTGCAGCATCGGCGCCGGCGTCATGCATCATGTCTGGCATGGAGCGCCCTACACCCTCCCGTTTCTGTGCGTTGGTGCTTGGCGAAACATCATGTTTCCTGAGTCCGGGCGAGACATCCCGTTCCGGATCCACAACTACGCGTATGTCGATTCATTCGGTCGCGAGACGGTGACCTGGATCCGTGAGTTCAATAACAAGAAACCACGGCGATTCGACGCGACGATGATCTACAGCGAGCAGCGTGGGAAGATCGTGGATTACCTCGGCACACATCAGCACCTCGCAGTGGACATCGATATAGATGTTGCGGAGAACGGCGGGATCCGGCTTCGATCCGGTGATCAGCGTTTTTATGAGCGGGTCCTCGGGTTCCGATTCCCGTTGCTTTTTTCTGGCGTTGCGGATGTGTGCGAATGGTTCGATGAAACAAGCGGCAAGTTCTATATCGATGTGCATGTGCACAATGACGCATGGGGACCGCTGTTCGGATATTCGGGGTGTTTCGAGTGTGAATGGTCTCCGTGTGAATCTGCCGATATCCCCGGAACCTTCAAACCGGTGCGTGAGGAACGCCGGGAATGAGCACCTCGAATCAACCCGCCCCGCCTCGATTCACACGCGACCAACTCGTGCGCTATGTCGGTGCCCGCCCCGCGTCGCGCATCCCGGCCACGATCCTGCTGAGCGTGCTCTTTACGATCGTGTTCTTCGTAGTTGAGCAGTCGATGAACAGCCCGTTCTATGCCGTGCTCACCGGGATCTTAACCGGTACCGTTGTTGGCCTCTTCCCCGTGTCATTGGTCATGACGCTGCTCGTCCTGCGGGTGCGTGCCAAGCATGCCATGCTTTGGTGCTTCGCGAGCACGGCGTTCGCTGCGGTGCTGGGGCTCGGCCTGTTTGGGTATGAGTTCATCGCCGTCAGCGGCGGCGTCGGGTTCATGCTCGCCGTCGTGCTGGTCTTTTTCTTCGGTCCCCGCTACCAAGTCTACCGCTATGGCCATTGTCCGGGCTGCAAATACAACCTGATGCTGCTGCCCAAGTCCGATGTCTGCCCCGAGTGCGGGCGCGACAACCGTGATCTGGTCGCGATGTTCAGCGATCTCAAGATAGAAAAAACGCCCGGTGCCGGGCGTGGGTGATGCATGCGTTGAAGCAACCGGAATCAGAAGTTCCAGCCCAGCCCCATGTAGTACTCCACATCGTTTGGCTTGGTTCCTGGGCCGGGCATTGAGTCGTGGCGGTGCTCGAAGCCGGTGTTGAGGGTCAGCCCGGATTCGGCGTCCATGATGACTTCGAGCCCGGCCGAGGTGTTCCAGCGGAACTCGCCGAAATCATCGAAGCTGGGGAAGTAGGTTGTGCTCGCGGTCAGCGTGGTGTTCTCGGTCCACTTGTGGCGCAGCTCAAGCCCCAGCAAACCCTCGGGCACGAACTCCTCGTCGGCCATGCTGCCGATCTCGTAGTAGCCGCCGAAACCGATGCGGCCGATGAGCAGCGTGGTGTCCTCGTCCTTGTACAGTTCGTAGCCGACGCCGACCGCGCCCGAGAGGCGGTGGTCCCACTGCTGGAACTCGTCGTACTCGTACTTGCCTTGGGCAAAGTAGCGCCACTTGCTGTCGGTGAGCCAGTCGTTCTTGAGCTCGACCACACCTCGTGAGGTGTTCTTCTGACCGTCGGATGTGCCGTAGGTATACGCGAGCTTGAGCGTGGTCTCATACTTGCTGGTGAAGCGCTGGCCGTCGAGCGAGGCCCGGGCGCTGAGGTTCTCGTTGTTTCCCGATGCGCCGTTGAGCCCCGCGAATGCCTTCCATTCCCAGCCGTCCGCCCATGAGCTGGGGTCCTCGGGCTGCGCCTCCTCGGCTTCGGGCTGCGGGAGCCCGGACCGGGTTTCTGCCTCGGCGTCGGATTCGCCCTGCACCACGCCGCCTGTGACGCCCGCCGCTTCGCGCTGGGCATCCTCAAGCTCGGCCTTGGCGGCCTCGAAGGCGATTCGCGCGGCTTCCAGACGCTCGAGCGCGGCGTCGCGGTCGGCCGTCGTGTCATTGGCCAGCGTGACCGATGCGAAACCGGCACAGGCGACGATCGCAGTCAATACAGAGATTCTGTTCGTGTTCATGTGTTTCCTCTCGCTGAAAAGTGCACAGGGGGTTGCAGGAAGCCCTTTCGTCCCGTGGGGCACGCGTAGTAGGGAAGGCACGCGATGCGATGGTGTCAACCCCACACCTGAAACTGATGGCCCCTGAGCCCGTATGCTCCTTTGGCGATGCCCATTTCACACACCTGCCCAACCTGCCTGACGGAACTTGCGCGTTTGCGTGCCGCGCGGGATCCGCATTATGGACTTGCAGTGGTGGTCTGCCCACGGTGCCAGCAAGCCGTCGTTCGCACCAAGCATCCCGATCGTGCTTTCTGGAGAGATGTTCGTCGCACGATCCACAGCATCCGCATGCTGCTGCTCGTGCTCATCTTTACCGGTCTGACGATCGGTGCAATCGCTGGGATTTCGGTATGGATGATGCCGCTGATCACCGATCGGAACGGTACGCTGGTGTTTCCAATCGATGCCAGCCCATCAGAGAGATCGTCCATCATCATGTCGGCGCTGGCAATGCTGCTCTGCGGCGTGGTGATCCGGGTGGTCTATGCCCATAAACGCTTCTGGCAGGCGATGCTGATACTGCTGGTTCCTTCCTCTGTGCTGCTGAGCATTGACTGGAGCATCGGTATTCTGCTCGAACGCCTCGCGCATGCAACGCCCACGAACATGCAGATCACGGTGCCCGGTCGATTGGAGATGGTGCGTCGCTACGAATCGTATCTGGTACTCGCGTCGATCGCGACGCTGGGCATGCTGGCGGGGATTGTGCTCAACAGATATGTAGCCAAACGCGCATCCAAACGCATCGTCCGCCGCCGTCGCAAGCTCAGAATACGCCAGGCCCGACAGGACTAAGGGGACACGATGAATAAGCCGAACTCGGGTGATTCAGCACCCACAAATACACATGAAGATCAGATACGAGCCGATCGTGCCTGCATCAAATGCGGCTTCAACCTGTTCGGGCAGAGCGTCTATCGCGAGCCGCACTACAACCTCGCCATCGCTCGCTGCCCCGAGTGCGGCGAGGTCGCGGCGCTGCAGACCTACCCCGTGATGTCCCACTGGGTCAACCGCTTCCGAGCGATCATCGCGGGCGTGTGGGTTCTGGTACTGATCGTGTTCTTTATCATTCAGACAACGCTGAGCGGGAGTTACGCCCACGGCACGAGTTATACCGCAGCGCAACAGCTTGGCCGAACAATCGGGCAGGAGTACACCGAGTGGGCCCAGCAGAATGGTCAGACAGTCACGAATCATTTCTCTGCGGTCGGAAACAACCCATATTACGAATGGGTGAATGTTCCAAGAAGCTGGGCGGACGAGCATGTCCCTGGCTTGATCGATCAGAGTGATCCTTGGCGAGAACTGGTCAACTCTGGGTTCATCACTTCGCTCCTGCCAGCCGTATTGATGGCGTTTATTTTGGGTATCTTCTGGAGCATCGTGCTTCTGGGCGCATCACGAAAGCGTGCCGCGTTGGCTCCAATCCTTGCGGCTGCTGTCGCACTCATATTCCTGTTCTCTCCGGATTTCATACACTACGGTCCTATGCAGGCCAGCGTGATCGCGCAGTCGTACTACGCGGAGTTTGTTGCTCCGTGGGTGTTGTTTATCCAACTGCCATTCTCGCTCGTGGGCGTCTTTGTTGGGCGTAAAGTCGCGCGGTGGGTCATCACGCTCGCGCTCCCACCACGAACACGCATCCCCTTGTCCATCTTCTGGACCCGCGACGGCCTCCCCCCACCCAAGCCGACCATCTGGTAGATGATCGAGTTATTGCAGATCACGATACCAGATGTTTATCGAAATCTCGGTCGGAAGCCCAGTCGCATCGCAGGGTAGCTGATCATCAAGGCCCCGGATCGTCTTGTCCCAAGCACCCGCGCCGACCACCGCACAGATCATCGCATCGATCAGGTCGTCATCCTTGGCATCCCGCACCCTGAGTGTGCTTCGTGCAGCTTCGATGCGCCGCTCGGGCTGATCGATGTGCGAACCCAGCAGCCGTAGTCGATCCGTTCTGCCCTCGGGTGTAGCCTTATTGGAGGATACAACCTTGCCGCCGAGCCCCCAGAGTGCGATCTCCGGGTGGCACTCGCGCAGCTTCGAGCACAGCGAGGGCTCTTTCTGCAGCAGCGCATCGATCGAACGGACCTTGGGTAGGATGTTCCACGCCTGCTTGCTGAGCCCCTTGCCGATCAGTCGCCGGGACTCGGCGTTGGCGCTTCTGTAGCACGGCTGATCGAGTACCGGTCGCGGGGGCGTCATGAACACCCGGGCGTGGTAGCGACCAAGGACCGACTTCGCCCGCCGATCAACTTCGCGCTCCGCATCATCCAGGATCCCCAGCGGGATGTCGATGCATGCGAGATCGCACGGCTCAATCAGCGGCACCAGCGAATCCGCGTCATCAACAACCGTCAGCCGGCAGTTGCCTGAAGGATCGAGCGAACACACGGCCCACCCAGCGGGGCATGCGTCGATGCCGAGCACGGTGCCGGTGTCGCACATGGTCAGCGCGTCTGCCCGCTGCCGCGGACAACCCATCGCTCGATGGTCAACCCCTCAAGCCCCATCGGCCCGTACGCGTGGACGCGGCTGGTCGAGATGCCCAGTTCCGCACCGAGGCCCAGCTGGTAGCCGTCGTTGAACCGAGTGGACGCATTGACGAGCACGCACGAGGAACGCACACGCCGGCAGAAGTCGTCCGCCGCGGACTGATCCTGCGTCAGGATCGCCTCCGTGTGATTCGAGCCGTACTCCTCAATATGCGACACGGCCTCGTCGATCGAGCCGACCACACGGGCGGCGAGGATCAGGTCGAGGTACTCGGCGCCCCAGTCGTCGTCGGTGGCGGGGGTGGCCGACGGGATGTGCGAGCGTATGGTCGTATCCGCGCGCAGCTCGATACCGGCCTCATGCAGGCGTGGCGAGAGCTTGGCACACAGCGCTTCAGCAACATCCTCATGCACAAGCATGCACTCGACGGTGTTGCAGGTCGCTGGGTTGCTGGTCTTGGCGGTCGTGATGATCTCGACGGCCTGATCCAGATCCGCGTCCTTGTCCACATAGATATGGCACACGCCCTTGTAGTGCAGTACGGTCGGCATCCGCGCGTGTTCGTCCACGAAGCGGATCAGGTTCTCACCGCCCCGCGGGATCACCAGGTCGATCTCGTCGCTCAGCGAAAGCATGGTACGAACCTCGTCTCGCCCGATGTCACAGATCGACTGCATCGCGTCAGCGGTCACGCCATGCTCGGTCAGCGTCTCGCGGATCAACTCGGCGAGGATCGCGTTGGACTGGCTCGCCTCGCGACCGCCCTTGAGGATACAGGCGTTGCCCGACCGGAAGCACAGGGCGAACGCATCGACCGTCACGCCCGGTCGCGCCTCATAGATCATGGCGATCACGCCCAGCGGCGTCCGCTGGCGCTGCACCAGCAGCCCGTTCTCAAGTCGCTGCTCGCGGGTCACCTGCCCGACCGGGTCCGGCGCACCGGCGATCTGGTTGAGCCCGTCAATCAGCTGGTCGATCGAGGTGTCGTCAAGCTTCAGGCGCCGGAGCTTGGGGGCGTCCACGCCGTTCTCCTCCGCGGCGACCATGTCCGCCGCGTTCGCGGCCAGAACGCGTTCGCGGTTGGCATCAAGCTTGGCTGCCAACGCGCGGAGCACGCCCGCGCGAGTCTCGTCGTCGAGCACCGCGACCGGGTTCGAGGCGGCGCGGGCGGCGTATGCGATATCGGTGATGCTTCGTTCGGTGGTAATCATGATGTCCTTCGGGTTCGATGTATGGGCGGGTTGGATGTATGGGTTCGGTAGAAATGCGCGTGCGGTTGCGAGCCGATGATCAGATGATCAGGACACGCTGGCCTGATTCAGAATCGCCATGTCCTGGCGGTGGATGACCTCGTCGTTGATGTGGTATCCGAGGATCTCTTCAAAGTCTTCTGAGCGTTGCCCCATGATCTGATGAATCTCGCGGGCGCTGTAGGCCGTGAGCCCGCGGGCAAACGCCTCGTTGTTTGTATTCAGGACCTCGACAAGCTGCTGGTTCGTGAAGTCACCGCTGACCCCTGTGATGCCTTTGGCGAGCAGGCTTGCGCCAGTCTCAAGCAACGCCCGCTCCGCGCCAGTGTCGACCCATACCTGACCCTGCGGCTTGCAGCCATGCGCCAGCCACGACTTGCGTGCGTTGGGGATGCCTTCGAGATCTTCGATCGTGAACCGAGTGCCGATGTCCTGCCCGTCCAAACAGCGGGATATCGGGTCGGGCACTCCATCGCTTGGCCCGGGCACGATGGAGGTCTCGATGCCGTGGGCGAGCAGCGTCTCGACGGCATTGAGCTTCGAGCCCATACCGCCTGTTCCCGAGCTGCTCTGCTCATCATTCACATGGGGCAGCGCGTCTTTCACGCCGCCGAGCGTGCTGATAACCTCGTCCTTCTTCGCGTGGCGCACGCCGCCCGCGACCGAGATGATCACCGCGTGCTGCGCCCGAATCGCGGAGCCGATGAGCGACGCGAGCGTGTCGTTGTCCCCAACACGGATCTCGTCGATCAGGATCGAGTCGTTCTCATTGATGATCGGCACGATCCCGGCATCGATCAGCGTCTCGAGTGTCCGCAGGGCGTTGAGGTAACGCTGCCGGTGCGAAAAATCATCTGCTGTTAAGAGCACCTGTGCGATGATCTGGTCATGGATCTGGAAGGCCTGCTGGTAGGCGTGCATCAGCACGGGTTGCCCGATCGCGGCGGACGCCTGCGCGAGGTGCAGCGCACGGGGCATCTGCTCGAGCCCGAGCTTGAGCCGACCGCACGCGATCGTGCCCGAGGAAACAAGGACGGGCGCGTAGCCCATCCGTGTCACACGCATCACATCATCGCAGATCCGCTGCAGCGTGGGCAGCGACAGCTCGCCGTTGGGTGCGAGCACCCCCGAGCCGATCTTGATGACGACGCGCGGTGCGTTGGACTCGATGGAACTGGTTATGCTGGGCGCTTCTGGTTGCACAAGTACTCCGGGTTTTGGCCAGGCGTGGGAACGAAAAAGACTCGCGTCGGGTTCGTCGCGAGTCTTTGGGTTGTGGATACGGGAAGGATTAGTTCTTGTCCTCGTCCTTGACCTCGTACTCGGCATCGATGACATCGCTGTCGTCGCTGTCCGATGATTCGGGCTGGGCAGCCGCACCGCCGCCCGCGGCGGCCGCCTGCTGCTCGTAGATGACCTTGCCCAGCTCCATCGACGCGTTCTCAAGTTCCTTGAGGCCCGCTTCGAGTGCTTGCTTGGTGACCGAGTCATCCTTGAGCTTGGATTCGAGATCAGAGATCGCCGATTCGATCTTCGATCGGATCTCGCCGCTCACCTTCTCGCCGTGCTCTTCGAGCGACTTGCGGGTCTGGGCGACCATGCCGTCGCTGCGGTTTTTGAGATCAACCAGCTCGCGCCGCTTCTTGTCTTCCTCGGCGTGCGCCTCGGCGTCGGCCTTCATCTTGTCGATCTCAGACGAATCAAGCCCGCCCGAGTTCTCGATGCGGATGTCGGCCTGCTTGCCTGTGCCCTTATCGACCGCCTTGACCTCAAGGATGCCGTTGGCATCGATCGCGAACTCGACCTCGATCTGAGGCGTGCCGCGTGGTGCCGGGGCGATCCCCGCGAGTTCAAACTGTCCGAGCGATCGGTTGTCCTTTGCGAACTCACGCTCGCCCTGGAGCACATGAATCTGCACGCTCGGCTGGCTGTCGGCCGCGGTCGAGAAGGTTTCCTTCTTGCTCGTGGGGATGGTCGTGTTGCGCTCGATGAGCTTGGTCATCACGCCGCCCATGGTCTCTACACCCAGCGAGAGCGGAGTGACATCGAGCAGGAGCACATCCTTGACATCGCCGCTGAGCACGCCACCCTGGACCGCGGCGCCGATGGCGACGACCTCGTCGGGGTTGACGGACTTGTTGGGGTCCTTGCCGAAGATCTCCTTGGCGATCGCCTGCACCCGTGGCATGCGGGTCGAACCACCAACGAGCACGATCTCGTCGATCTTGCTGATATCGATACCAGCGTCCTTGATCGCGTTGAGACACGGTGCCTTGACGCGCTCGAACAGATCATCACACAGCGACTCGAACTTCGAGCGGCTGATGGTCTGCTGGAGATGCTTGGGGCCTTCGTTGGTCGCGGTGATGAACGGCAGGTTGATCGTGGTCTCCTGCGAGTTGCTCAGCTCGATCTTGGCCTTCTCCGCGGCTTCCTTGAGCCGCTGCATCGCCATCGCGTCGCTCTTGAGATCGACACCCTCGGTCTTGCGGAACTCCTCAGCGAGGAAGTCGATCAGACGCTGGTCCCAGTCGTCGCCACCCAAGTGGGCGTCACCGTTGGTCGAGAGCACCTCGAACACGCCGTCGCCGACATCGAGGATCGACACATCGAAGGTGCCGCCGCCGAGGTCGAAGACCGCGATTTTCTCGTTGGCCTTCTTCTCGAGCCCGTAGGCCAGTGCGGCCGCGGTGGGTTCATTGATGATCCGCTTGACCGTCAGGCCGGCGATCTCGCCCGCGTCCTTGGTGGCCTGGCGCTGGGCGTCGTTAAAGTACGCCGGCACGGTGATGACCGCCTCGGTGACCTTCTCGCCCAAGTAGTCCTCGGCCGTGCGCTTGAGTTCGCCCAGGATCATGGCGCTGATCTGCTGGGGGGTGTACTCCTCGCTGCGGATCTTGACCTTGACAAAGTCGTCGGCCCCGCCGGTCACCTCGTAGGGGACCAGCTTCTCTTCGCTGCTCACCTCGCTGTGGCGACGCCCCATGAAGCGCTTGATCGAGAAGACGGTGTTCTTTGGGTTGGTGACCTGCTGGTGCTTGGCCTGCTGCCCGACCAGCCGCTCGCCCTTGTCAGTGAACCCGACCACCGAGGGGGTGGTCCGGTTGCCCGAGCTATTGATCAGGACCTTGGGATCGTCGCCTTCCATAACAGCGACGACCGAGTTGGTGGTCCCGAGGTCGATTCCGATGATTTTGCCCATTTCTGGCCTCCTTCTGGGTTCGCCCTTGGCCGAGGCGCGTGGCCCGGCGGCGATGTGTTCCGTTGTTCCGTTGTGCACAGTTGCAATCGTGATGCCAATCAGCGCTCGGGAATTCATGCCGCTAGCCAGAATTCTCGACCGATTCAGTGAGTATGGGGTGCCGAAACGAGTGTTCCCTGCCAGACTGGCAGGCGGGTCGGTCGGGCTTGGTCTTCTTGCAGGCGTGATTGAACGAACCATGAAAAACACGCCCCAAACAAGGGGCGTGGATTCGAGCGAAGGTGGCGCTGTTGGGTTGTCCCTGCGGATGTCGTTACTGCCCCTGCGCCAGCAGGTAGCCACGCTCGCCATCAAAGTGCTGCAGCGCGATGTAGCAGACCACATGGAACTGCTCCGCCACGGTCTTGAGCAGCTCGTGGCACACCGCGGGGTCGATGGCCGTGTTTGGGTCGCGGCGTTCGAAGCGGCAGCGGTGGTGATCCACGCACTCGGTATACAGCGAGCCCGTCGGCCAGACCTGCGTGCCTCGTGCTGAAATCAGACTCAGCTTGAGCGGTGTGTTCTCACACAAGGGGATAAGTTTCTCAGCGATCGATGCGGGTTGCTGGCGGGCGCCGATGTAGATGTCGCACCCCACCTGCTCAACCTTGGCGATCGGGTTGGTATACATCATCTCGTACTCGGTCGGCACACCCAGGGGCTTGAAGGTGATCTCATCGCCCGTTCCGGTGCGCGGGGCAACGGTGCTTGGCTTCTGCCCGAGCCGATCAGCGACGGCTTGGGCAAACTCCTGCGTGCCCACCGGGTCGCCCTTGCCCTTGACATCGCCCGTGTGCACGCCCTGTTCGAGGGTGCTCAGCAGCGCGTTGTGGATCGTGTCAGCAGTCTCCACCAAACCGATGTGACGCAGCATCATCAGCCCCGAGAGCAGCAGCGAAGTCGGGTTGGCGATCCCCTTGCCCGCGATGTCGGGCGCGGTGCCGTGCACGGCCTCGAAGATCGCGATGCGATCGCCGATGTTGGCACTGGGCGCAAAGCCCAAGCCACCCACCAGGCCTGCGGCCAGGTCAGACACGATGTCGCCCTGCAGGTTGGGCAGCACCACCATGTCATACTTCGTCGGGTAGAGCACCAGATTCATGCATAGCGCATCAACAATAACCTCGCCCTGCTCGATCTCAGAGAACTCCTTGCCCACCTCATAGAAGCGTTTGAGGAACATCCCGTCGGTGATCTTCATGATGTTGGCTTTGTGCCCGCAGTGGATCGTCTTGAGCCCCATTTTCCTGGCAATCTCAAACGCGTAGCGGTGGACCTGATCAGAGCCCGGGGCGCTGATGAGCCGCAGATTCTGGACGACGTCCTCGGTTAGCTGATGCTCGATCCCGCCATAGGTGTCTTCAATGTTCTCACGCACCACCAGAAAATCGATATCGATGCCCGCTTTGGAGAACACCGTCTCAACACCGGGCAGCGACTGGAAGTGACGCAGGTTGGCAAAGGCGCCGAAGGTCTTGCGCAGTGTCACATTGATCGACTTGCCGCCGCCCCCGATCGGGGTGCCCATCGGTCCCTTGTAGAGGATCCCGGTGGTCTCGATCGCTTCCACGGCCTCATCGGTCATGCCGCGCGTGTCACCAGACTCGAACACGCTCTGGCCCATCTGCACCTCGCGGAACTCGACCTTATCGAGCACGCCGGCGGCTTGGAAGATGTGCAGGCAGGCGCGGGTAATCTCAGGGCCGATCCCGTCGCCGGGAGCGAGTGTGATGTGCAGCTTATCACTCATGAATTCCACCTCTTTGGGGGGGATTGTATACAGGGTCCACATCGTCTATCGGCAGGATAGGCGATGCGGGTGAGTTCGTCGGCTTCGATGTTGAGAAGTTCAGATCACGCCGAGTTCTGCGTCGCGCGGGAAAGTCGTTCGAGCAACGCTTGCGCGATCGCCCGCTCGTCCTCATCGACGGCGGCGGGCGGTGACTCGATCCAGATGTGGGTGCCGCGTGCCCGGTCACCCTCGTGCAAGGCCCTATAGATCGCTTGGGCATAGCTGGCGAGCGAACTGGGCAAGGCAATCAGCTCACCACCCGCCGGGTGAGATTCGATCGACCATGCGAGCAGCACCGCCGTTGATGGCGCATTCGCAAGTGCTTCGCTCGCAACAACTTGGGCGGGCGTCCGCGGCTGGTAATGCGCCCCGATCAGACCCGGGGATCGAACTTCATCGCTCGATGCGTGCGTGCTGCGGGTTTGGATCTCGACACCAAGCACATCACGCAATCTGTGCGCCCCGATCACCCCGGGGCGCAGGATGGTGGGGGTACCATGGGTCAGATCGAGCACCGTCGATTCGATGCCCGCGCGGCAGTGGCCACCGTCGAGAACCAGCAGGTCGTCGCTGGCGAACGCGTCACGCACATGCTCTGGGGTCGTAGGTGAGATATATCCAGATGGGTTGGCGCTTGGGCCGACGATCGGGTTGCCGAACGATTCGATCAACGCCAGCGCGACCGGATGCTCAGGGCACCGCACCGCGACCGTGTCGCCCCCGGCGCTCACCGCGTCAGGAACATCGTGTGCCTTGGGCAGCACCAGTGTGAGCGGGCCGGGCCAGAATGCCTTGGCGAGCTTCGCCGCCGCCGCGGGCCAATCTCGCACAACACGCTGGGCCATCGCGTCGCCGCTGACATGCACGATGAGCGGATTGGTGCTGGGTCGGCCCTTGAGCGCAAAGACGCGGGACACCGCCTCGGCGTTGAGCGCATCAGCCCCCAGCCCGTAGACCGTCTCGGTCGGGAACGCGACGAGCTGACCGGCGGCGAGAAACCGCACGCCCAGCGCGATCCCCTCTGGCCCTGCGACGATCTCAGCCATCTGAGCCGGTGTCCGCTGCGGGGTTGTTCTCGGGCCGCTGCTCTTGGGGGTCGGAATCGGGCGCGGAGTACTCGAGTGCCGATTCGCCCGGGGCGAGCTGGTTGGCATCGGGGACAATGAAATCGATGCGGTTGCGTTCGAGAATGGTGCCCATCGCCGCGTGCAGATCCACGATCGCCTTGTTGTAGTTGGTCAGCGCGGCAGCCTCGGCGATCTCGGCG
The DNA here is from genome assembly GCA_965283805.1 of Phycisphaerales bacterium UBA1924. GTDB lineage: Bacteria > Planctomycetota > Phycisphaerae > Phycisphaerales > UBA1924 > UBA1924. The sequence goes on from CBDIPV010000001.1 coordinate 2,821,049, forward strand.
TTGGCCAGCGATTCCTGCTGGTTGAGTTCGAGATTGAGCCGCTCGACGCTGTAGCCGGCGTTGGTGAGTTCTTTCTCCACCCCCAGCGTCCGCAGCGCCTCGCCCTGAGCCACGCGTGAGAGCGTGGACTGCTCGATCAGCTGCGCGTTGGTGACGACTGCGTTGAGCGCGTTCTTGATTTCGAGCACGATCCGCTGGGCGGTCTGGCGATATTCGACGACGGACTGCATGCGTTGCAGGCGCGCCGAGCGGTAGCCCGCCTCGCCCTCGCGATTGCCGATGGGCTGCTCGAAACGCGCGCCGATCAGCCAGTCGTCGATAAAGCGGTTCTCGCCGCTGTTCTGATAGGCATCACCGAATGAATCATCGAAGCCGAGCAAACGGGCCTGCGCCTGCAGGTCCAGACGAGGCAGACGCTGATTCTTGGCGAGCTGCTGGCGGATCGTCGCGTCGTCGATGTTGAGCAGCGACTGCTCCATCTCGGGTCGTTCCTGCACACCCGCGGTGATCGCGTCGAGCAGCGCGAACTCGATCGCCTCACGCATCGCATCGTCGCTGGGGACGATGAGCGTTTCGGAACCAACCGGGAGGTTGGGATCGTTGATCAGGGCCTTGAGCCGATCGCTCGCGAGCCGCAGATTGGTGCGTGCAACAAGCAGATCCGCGCGTCGGCGCTCGACTCGCGCGACCGCGTCGGCGACCTGCGCCTGGCGGGCATCCTGCACGCGTCGCGCCTTGATGTCGTCACGCACCTGGATGCCGCGATCGACGAGCTTTGAGCGGATGATGAGCACCTTGTACGCCTGCACCAGGTCCCAATACGCGTTCTCGGTCTCGGCGGCGGTATCGATCAGCGTCGACTTGAGCTGAGAAACACTCGTGCGTTCGGCGTTTCGGGCCAGATAGACCTGCGCCATTGTTGAATCGCGCCCAAAGCCGCGAAGCAGGGGCTGGGTCAGCCCGAGGGTGAAATCGGCATTGTTGGCCGGGTTGGGGACGGGAGCTGAGCCAAAGAACGAGCTATCGACATTGTTATAGCCGATGTCGTTGCGCAGCTCGAGGGTACCGCCCGAGTTGAGCTGGCGTGTGACACCGACCCCGGCGTTGGCGATCTGGGAATCGTTGCGAATCACGCCGGGCGTGCCGCCGCCAAAGCCCTGGCCCGCTTGGGGGATCGATGAGTCCTGATAGCTGCCCTCGGCGAAGAACAACCAATCGAACTGGGCCTCGGCCTGCGTGAGTGCGGCCTGAGCGATCGCGGGCGCGAACTGGGCGATCTCGATGCTCAGGTTGTTGCCCATGCTCGACTGGATCGTCTGCTCAAGCGAGAGCCCGACGAGCTTGGTCGGTTGTCCGAGCAGATCCTCGCCCACGAGCATCGCGATCGGGCTGTCCGCATCCGGGTGCGCGGCTCGGAGCTGCTCGAGATAGCCGGCGGGCGAGTATTCTTTCTCGATCGTTTCGAGATGATCCTCGCGGATTTCGAGCTTTTGCAGATCGAGCGTCGTTGAGGTCGAGCGTCGCTGGGGATACTGCTCGGCCTGTTGAATCTCACGTTCGATGGCGTTGACCATGGCGCGTTGGAGCGTCTTATCGCTTTCGCGTTCGATGGGCGAGCTGCACCCCGCCGCGATGAGCAGGGATGCGATGCTGATGCCGGAGAAGATGAAAAACGATTGTGGTTGTGGCACACGCTGAGTCATAGCCAAACGATAGGTTGGATACAATCGCGTGTCGTGTCCGGCAAGCGAGAAGTGTCGAGAACCTGACGCGCCAGCGACGCGCGGCGTAGACTATATTGGGGCGTGATGCGATCGCGGCCCCATAGCGCCGGGGACATGATCAGCAAGGAGGCCCGCCGTGCAAACCAACCATCAGAAGTCTTCAGCAGCCCAACGAAGCCGACGACCCGTGAACGCCCTGCTGCGAGCAGCCGTGCTCGCCAGTGCCTGCGGCTGCGCCGGGCTGGCTTCCGCCTCGAATATGGCCATTGCGTCGAGCATGGCTGTTCAGGACGGCATGAGCTATATGGTGGTTGATCGCGACGACACCGCCCTGCGCTGCGGCGACCAGGATGTCTTCTACGCCATCGCCCGGCTCAAAAAAGGCACCCTGCTGCGTACAGGCGAGCGATCCGGTGCATACACCATGGTCGTGATGCCCGAGCAGATCGGGGCCATGGTCCCCGCGACCGAGGTCCAGCCCAGCAGCGACGGCAAGAGCGTCACGCTGCGGGTCGCGTCCAAGCTGCGTGCACCATCGCAGCTGATGGGCTTGTCGGGCTCATGGAAGCAGCTCTACGCGACAGCGATCCCCGAGGGAACCAAGCTCGAGGTGCTCGAACGACTGACCAACGACGCCGGCAGCGTCGTGGGCTACCGGGTAAAAGCCCCAAAGAGCCCCAGCGGCGAGCTGCCCATCGCCTACATCCCAACCGATGCTCTGCGCCCCGCGCTGAGCAGCGAGATCAAAGCCGGCACCAGCGATCCAGCTCCAGGCAACACCGAAACGGATTCAACCACGCCAACGCCGCTCCCCGAGACTCAGCCCGTGGATGAATCAGACGCTAGCGAAACGGACACAGAAGAAGCCGAGACCCCCGCGCAGGTTGATACTTCGTTGCTCGAAGAGCAAGTCCCTACCGAGCCCGTCGAGATCACCAACACAGCGCCGGTCGAGCGGGAGCCGGTGGCGCGCCCGGATGTGCGCCGTGCATCCGAGGGCAACATCCCGGCTTCCGCGCTCGAAGATCTTGAAGCCGCGTTCACGCGTGCCCGCTCGCTTGATCGACGCGAGCTTGATGAAGCGCTCGATGAGTTGCTCGCCGAGTTCACCCGCGCCCGCGGGCTTGCCGACGACGATGAATCGCTGGCGCGTGCGCTGGATCAGCGGATCGAATGGATCCGGATCCGCATGCAGACACGCGACCAGCGCCGAAGGATCGCTCAGGCCTTGGCCGAGTACGACTCGGGCGCGGACCAAACCGCCCAAGCCATCGAGGCGTGGCAGCAGGGCCGGGCCTATCAGCTCGTGGGACGCATGGTGACCTCGTCGGTGTACACGGGTGAGAACCTGCCGCTGCTCTATCGCGTGCAGGGGACCGACCCCATCACCGGCCAGCCGCAGACCGTGGGCTACATCGCACCCAAGCAGGATCAGGACCTGCGCCACATGCTCGGGCGTGTTGTAGGCGTGCTGGGTGTCAAGCGGGACGATTCATCGCTCGGGCTGCGCGTGGTCGAGCCCGATCGTGTTGATCTGATGCCCGAGTGATGGCACGCTCGGACGATCAACAGATCGATCATCAGCCCGCGTCGGGCGCGATCGCGCTGGCCAATGCGTTATCGACACATGAGGACCCCATCGAAGCCGCGGCGCATGCCGCGTCGAGGATCCACGCGCAGCTCGATGGGCCACCGGATCTGCTGATGGCCTTTGTGACGCCGCACCACGCCCAGCGCATGGGCATGATCGCCGACACGCTGCGCGATGCGCTTGGTTCGAGCCACATGCTGGGGGTTTCCGCCTCGTCGATCATGAGCGGCAATTCAGAGATCAACCAAGGGCCCGGGCTGGCCCTGCTCGCGTGCAAGCTTCCGGGGGTGCGGATCAGCCCGTTCTGGGTCGAGCACATCTCGCCGCGTGACAGCACGGACGAGCGGGCCGCGAAGCTCGCAGAGCAGATCGATGCTGGCAGCGAGATGCGTGCGGCTTTTTTCTTTGCCGACCCGTTCTCGGTGCCGCTGGTCAAGCTGATCCCGGCACTGTCCGAAGCGCGGATGCAGCACATCACCGCGTCTGGGCGGGTCGAACACATCGGCACCATGCTCGGGGGCATGGCCTCGGCGGCCAACCGGCCCGGGGGCAACACGCTGCTGCTCGACGGCGAAGTCCGCAGCAGCGGCGCGATGGGTGTCACGCTTTCAGGCCCGCTGCAGGTCGATACCGTGGTCTCGCAGGGCTGCCGACCGATCGGGCACCCGATGATCATCACCAAGGCACGCGGCAACCTGATCCTCGAACTCGCTGGTGTCAAAGCCGTCGATGCGATCCGCGATACCGTGCACATGCTTGAGGATCGAGACAAGCAGCTGCTGGCGCACGGACTCCTGCTTGGGCGGGTGATCGATGAGCACAAGTCGCACTTTGGGCGTGGAGACTTTCTGATCCGCAGCATCATGGGCGGCGACGAAACCTCGGGCGCTGTCGCCGTCGCCGATCTGGTCAACGCAGGCCAGACCGTCCAACTGCACCTGCACGATCAGCAAACCGCCCGCGAGGATCTGAGTCTGCTGCTCGACGGGCAGCGCTTGTACCAGAAGCCGGCCGGGGCGATGCTGATCTCATGCACCGGTCGCGACCAGCGGTTCTTCAACGAGCTCGGGCACGATGCGCGAAAAGTATCACACGCGTTCGATCAAACGCCCGACGGTGCTCAGCGGGCAAAGTCCGGCGCGGAGGTCAACCCAAGCAGCGGGATCCCGCTCGCGGGTTTCTTCGCGGCCGGTGAGATCGGTCCGGTCGACGAGCAGATCTTCCAGCACGGGCACACGGCGGTGGTGGGGTTGTTCCGTAACCCTGACCCAACTTGAAGATCGAATCAGAGCCAACCCAATGATGCGAGATCATCCGTGGGTTCGTTGAACGAGCAGGAGCCGTAGCCCGTTGCGAACGATTCACGCGACTGGGCGAGCTGCGTCACATCGATGCGATGCTCGCGCCAGGTAACCGTCTGATCATCGAAACGGAACGCCTTGGGATCGGTCTCGTTGAGCATTTTGACCGCGCTCAACTCGTCGAAGCCCTTGGCGTGCTGCACGAACGCCGCAGCGAGGAACACATTGATAAACCCGTGCATGATCCCGCGCGGCGCATCGGGCTCATAGGTCAGCGCGTGCTCGCTGCGGATCGGGTGGTGCAGCCCCGCGGTTGCCTTGAAGGCGACATCGGCCCGATCGCACGCGACGATGAACCGGGCGATATCTTCTGACGATGGATACAGATCGGGCGTCACCCCGCCGCAGCGGATCTTGGCCACCGCGCCGCTCCCTGAGAGCGCCGCGATGAACCCACGCGGGTCGCCCCCAAAGATCGCCTCACGCGGCAGCTCGAACGCGGGCACGATCATCTCGGGTATCTGTTCGAGCGCCTCGTCGATCTCGGTTGGCGAGCCAACCCGCATCTCGATCGCGTCCACCATCGCCAGCCCGTGCGCCTCATTGTCGTGATACTCGTTGAATGAATAGATCTGTTCGAGGTTCTCGCCCAGCTCGCCGATGATGATGGCGCTGATCTGCCAGGGGTCCTGGAAATCAGCATGTTCGCGGTAGCCGCTGGTTGCGTAGGTGCCGGGCATGAGCGCTGAGGCATCGTTGGTCAGCTCGGTCAGGCGGTTGGCCGGGCAGATGAAGCGTGAAAGAAAACGCTCATAAGTGCTCCGCAAGCCGCGCGCATAGTGCTGCGTCGCGGTCTGCATGTCGTGCTGGCTGGGCGGGAACAGGCCCGCATAATCGATCAGCCCGGTCATAAGCGTCTCGATTGTGCGCAGGGTGCTGCTGTTCTCTTTGCCCGATGGTGCGGTGTTGTTGTGCATGGCTGTGCCTCTCTATTCAACTTCGATCGCGGCAACATCTGCCGGTGGGTTGAGCCCGTCGTGCATCAACGGCTCCCACCTGCTCATCGCTTCGATTGGTGTTTGCTGTGGGTCAAAGAAATCGCACAACGCCCGGGCGTAGATCGCGATGCGTCGCGTGTTGGTTGTATCCCCGTCGTCGTGCCCGCGTTGGATCAGGAAGCGCCACTTGCGCCCCGGGTCCGCGTCGATCGCGTTGAAGACCGCCGCGGCGCACTCGGGCGAAACGATGTCGTCTTCGTGTGCGAGCATCGCGAAGGTCGGAACACGAACCTTACGCCCGTGCACGACCGCGTCGCAGAGCTTGAGTCGCGCCATAAGCTCGTCGTATCGGTCGGGGTTGGCGTCGATGATGCGTTTGAGATGCTGAGCGGTGCCGCTGGGTCGATCGAACCGGCTTGGCCAATCACCCACCGAGGGCGTGGCGATCGCGAGCCGATCGATGATCGATTCGCCGCGCAGCTTCCCGATCAGCTGGGCCGCGCTGATCACCGCCAGCCCCGCGCCCAGCGATGAACCGTGCAGATATACACCGGGATACTCGATGTCGCCGCTGACCGAGATGTCCGTATCGGTGTCACGGTGCAGAAGCGCGTTGCGCATCACGCGGCAGGCGTTGCACACATCCGTGATCGATTGCGGGACAATCCAGTCTTCGTTCCGCGGCGAATCAAACCCGCGCGTGATCCACGCCTGGCTCCGCTGATCGCTCCCGGTGAGCGGGCCCGTGCTGATCTGTGAGCCCGGATATCCACGCAGTCGCATCAGCATCACTGCAACGCCGCGGTCCGCGACACGCTGCCAGCGCCGCGCGTTGACCTCCAGCGGGTCGGGGGTGTGGTCGCCGTGCACACTCACCAGCGACGCGGCAACGGGCGTTTGATTGCTGGGCAGCACCAGCCGGCAGCCGATGTTGACCTCGCCCGTCGAGTTGAACTCGTGTGTGGCGCCCGGATCGCTGGGGTCAGCGCTGATGCGCCGAGTGATGACGGGCGAGTGCTCGATCAGACGCTCGAACCAGTGCTTCCAAAACGGCGCGTGATCGGGCGCGGGCACAGGGTCGCCGATGTGCGCAAAGGTACGCACGCTGTCTGCTTTCGAGCTGTGCGGGCGATCCATACCGGTGCTCCCGTCGTGGAAGTGGACGCGTGTGCTTATTCGTCCGGTGTGAGACGCTTCTGGGCTTCTTTGTAGGCCTTGTCGATGGCATCGAGATTGACCCGCGCCGTCCAGAGCTGGCTGCTGGGCTTCTCGCCCTCGGGCGCGTTGCCGCGCTGCGCGGTCCAGATCATCCACTGCCCGTCCTTGGTGAACGCGGGCAGCCCGTCAAAGCCGCGAGCCTGGGTGATGCGCAGGCGTGCCGTAGCGCTGGGTTCGTATGTGCCCTTGGCATCGATGGCGTAGATCTCATAGTTGCCGTGCGAGACCTCGCTGGTCGCGTAGAGCAGGTACTTGCCGTCTGGCGTGTAGAACGGGCACCAGTTGACATGCTCGTTATCGGTGAGCTGGAGTTCCTCTTCCACGCCGGTGATCTTGCCCGATTCGTCCAACGCGAGATTGGAGACGAAGATCTGCAGCATGTTGTCGCCCCGTCGATCGCTGCGATAGCAGATGGACTTGCCGTCGGGCGAGAAGAACGGCCCGCCGTCGTAGCCGTCGGCCGTCACCAGCGGCGTGTGGGTCTCGTCGGTCGTGTCGTAGACCCAGATGTCGCCGTTGTTGGTTCCCGGCTCAAGCCGGGTGTAGAGCACGAAACGCCCGTCGGGCGACCACGAGCCCTCCGCGTCGTAGCCCTCGCGCTCCCACATGGCGCGGGTGTTGGTGAGCGTGGGGATGCTGATGATGTCGCTTACCGTAACCTTGGGCTGCGTGGTCTCGCCCGCTTCACGAATCGCCTTCGCCCTCGCCTTCGCGTCGTCGCTCAGGTCGTACTTCATCGTGAGCGTGCCCGTGAGGATGTCCATCTCCACGGGGAACTGCCACGAGTAGCGGGAGTTCTCACGCTGATAGCCCGCGACCTCCTCGCCGCTGGGTGCGGTGACCGTCGAGCCGAAGAGAATCTTCATCGGCTCGCTCGGGTGGAACCAGCCGCAGGTGTTGGAGCTGTTGGGCGACGAGACCATGCCCGCTGGGCCCAGACTGGTGATGTTGCCCCGGTCGTCTCGGTGCACACCCGCGACATACATCGCGTAGTGTGCGCCCGCCTGCTCACCCGCGGCGGGCACCGGGATCGCTTGGAAGATCACCATGCTCCCGTCGGGCGAGAAATACGATTCGCCCGCTTTGATGTACTGCTGCTCGCTGGTGAGCTGCGTGTAGCTGCTGAGGTAGTCGCTTTCGAGCGTGGGCCATTGATCGTCCCAGCTCGGGTTGGGGTTGGCGGTGTCCTCTTGGGCGAACGAAAGTGAGCCGCACACACATAGGGCGGCGATGGTCAGCGTGGGGGTACGCATTGCAGGTCTCCTGATCTGTCTACACTGTTTCTGCATGACTGATACTAGGTCTCAATACCCGATCTCTCGCGTGCACACGGGCCCGGTCCCGATGTTCACATATCGCCCGCCCCAAGGGCCGCCAACAGTGCTGCACGAGGACGAATGGTTCGTGGTGATCGACAAGCCGGCCGGCCTGCTCTCGGTGCCGGGCATCGCGCCCGAGAAGCAGGATTGCGTGCGATCACGGGTGAAAGCCATGTATCCGCACGCCACGGGCCCCATGACCTGCCATCGGCTCGATCTCTCGACTTCGGGGGTGATGATCTTGGCCCTCAACGCCAAGACCCACAAAAATCTCTCGGTGCAGTTTGAGTTTCGTCGCACGCAAAAACGCTACCTCGCGTTGCTCGAGGGACACCTGCAAGCCGACGCCGGCGAGATCAACTGCCCGATACGCAAAGACATGGATGTCCGCCCACTGATGCTCGTGGACTTTGTGCAGGGCAAGCCCTCGCAAACCCAGTATCGGGTGATCGCGCGCGAATCGTACCGCGATCGGCCCGTGACCCGCGTCGAGCTGCTCCCGCACACGGGCCGCACGCACCAACTGCGTGTCCACACCGCCCACCCCGGGGTGACGACCGTGGGCACGCTGGGACAGCTCAACAGCGATGAAACCACAGGCCTGGGCCACCCGATCGTGGGCGATGAGCTGTATGGTGATGCGACCAACGCCGATCGACTGATGCTGCATGCCTCGATGCTCACCGTCCACCACCCGCGCACGGGCAAGCAACTTACCTTCAAGGCGCCCGATCCGTTCTGATATCAGCATCCGGGTGCCACGGACGATTTCTCACGAAACCATATTTCCGCGGGTGCCACTACTCGCCGTCTCCGGCGCAGTAGTGTCTTGGGCATTTTATAAGCAAACGCACTACTGCGCCGCTGTGCGTCGAGTAGTGGCACCCCTATGCCGGTTCCCCGCTCAGAACACCAGCGCGGGCCGGTGCGGCGCAGGCCAGCTCAGGGCCGTGGATTCCATCAGCTTGCGGAGTTCGTAGACATCTTGCTCGCCGAAGGCATTGCGGTCGAACGAATCGACATCGAGCACGCCGTAGCAGCTGCCGTCGTCGTTGAAGAGCGGGATCACGACCTCGGAGCGGTCGCGTGGATCGCATGCGATGTAGTTGGCACCCAGATTGTGCACATCGTTGACGATGATGGGACGCTTCTTCTCCCAGCTCATGCCGCATGCGCCGTGCAGCTCGATGGGCGAGCAAGCGGGCTTGTCGCGCGCCGGGCCCAGCACCATCTGCTGGGCGTCGGGGTCCTTCTCATAGAAACCCACCCACGAGACACCGAAGTCCTTGAAGAACCGCCAGAGCACATCGCTCACCTCGCGCATGCGCCGATGCCGGTTGCCCGAGACATCGGCCAGCGCCATCGCAACGGGTTTGTAATCTCGTTCATATGCAGGCATACCAGATTCTAGTTGACGCGGACATGAAAAATCCGCCCGGGCAGGCCCGGGCGGATCGGAAATTCGCTGGTGTGCGAGCCGATCATACGGTCGCGCTGGTGAAGGGCAGCAGGCCCAAGAAGCGCGCACGCTTGACGGCGCTGGCAACCATCCGCTGCTGACGGGCGTTGGTGCCCAGGCGCTTACGCCCGTAGATCTTGCCGTTGGGGGTCATCATGCGCCGCAGCGATTCGACATCCTTGTAGTCGACATACTCGATGCCCTTGCCGCTGGTCACGGTCACCTTGCCGGTAGGGGTGGGGGCGCTGAAGCGGTCGGTCTTGTCACGGCTGTCACGACTCTCGCGGCTGTCACGGCTGTTCATTCTGCTCATATCGGTGTTCCCGTCATGGACTTCGTGGCTCGTCGGGCTGCCAACGCGGCTGCCGGTGCGAGCGACGGAACTGGTTCATCTGATTCCCTTGCGGGCGAAGACTTTACGCGCCCAGCGCGTCATCGTCGACCGATCATGAGCGAGATTCGTCGAATTGGATCACCGGTTCAGGGGTTTGGTCGGGTTTGGAGCAGCGCCAATCGAGCGAAACACGCCCCGGACCACGCCAGAGGATGTACACCGTGGGGATCAGCAGCACCACATTGCGGATCACCTGGCACCAGCCGACCGAGGAGCCGCAGGGAAACTCGGTGTCCCCAAAGCACGAGCAGTCGGCATGGATGTCCGTGAAGATGACATTGAGCAGCCCGCCGATGAACACCAGCAGCAGCAGACCCAGCCCCAGCGCCGCCGAGCGGGCCCTGAGCCCCAGCACAAGCATCAGCCCGGCGAGCAGTTCAAACCACGGGATCACGAACGCCGCGATGATGATCAACTCGGGGTGGGCATCCGCGTCGATCACCCGGAAGCCCTTGATCGCTTCGGCGAACGACTGGATCGCGGGAATCTTGTTGTACGCCGCGAAGATGAAGATCCCACCTAGCGCGATCCGCAGCGGCAGCTGCAGCAGGATGGATTCAGGCACCGAGGTGATGGTGGACGAGTTGGTGTTCGTTTCGTTGCTCATGGTTGCCCCTTCTCGGTGGGGAACCCGGCGATCGCCCAGTCCTCATACCCGACACCCATCACCCGCAGATCGCTGAATCCGATCTGCTGCAGCCGCGAGGCAACATTTTTGGACGCGTCGCATTCGCCGCCCACACAATAAATCACCACCGTCGCGTCCGGCGGCATGGACTCCACCACCGCGAACGCACGATCGCTGTCGGTGTCAAAGAGCGACGCCGTGAGCCACGCCGCGTACTGGATGTGGCCCTCGGCGAACTCGTCTTCGTTGCGTGCATCGATAAAGTAAGCACCCTGCTCCCAGAGCGCATGGCTCTGCCGGAGCGTGAGCATCCCCGCAGGGACGGGGGCATCGAGGATCGGGTCGAGCGGGTTGGGCTCAGGATCAGACTCGGTTGGCGTCTTGTTCTGGGGCGGCGGTGGAACATCACCGTCTGCACCTTGAAGATCCGTCTCGCCGGTTTCGACTGCCGTATCAACAGGCTCGCCATCAGCGGGATCATTCTTGCCTGGCGCAACAGGTAGTCGGATTCGGTTTGGATCAACCTTCGCAGGTGCATTGGGATCGCCAAGATCCGGCGCAGCGACGGAGATGGGCTTTACAACCAGCGCGTGCGCCGTCGCAAAAAGAAAGGCCGCCCCGATGATCGAGAGCAGCCCACTGCAGGTGTGAATCAGACGCATGGAGAACTCCTGGAGCCGGCATGCAGCCCGGGGTGCGTGATTACTGGTTGAGCAGCTGCCCGTACATCTGCACGGTCATCTCTGTTTCATCTTGCATGTCGGTCTGGATCATCACGGGCGTGTTAAAGCGGGGCGCGGGGTACGCGACCTTGCCGGTGATCTTCACGATCCAGTCCGTTTTTTCCTCGTTGGCCGGGGTGTAGCTCACCTCGGTCTCGAGCGCGACCGTGCTCAACGCTACATTCTTGACATTGAACGGCGTGCCACTCTTGGAGGTGACATGAAACTCACGCTCAAACTCATCACCAACAATCATGCGTCCCATCGTGACACGGACGGGATCGATCTTGAGATCGCCCAGCACGCGTGCGATGACGGTCGTGGTGACGATGGGCTTACGCGAATCGTTGGTGCGGATGGTGACATCCGAGCGATGGTTGTTCGGGCTGGCGCCGGGCTTGACGGTGACCTTGACTGTCGAGAGACGCAGCATCTCGCCGCGATACTCGGTCTCGCCCATGTCCTTGACCTCGATATCAAAGATATCCGGGTCGCCCACGGTGGCGCGGGTGACCTTGAAGTCATCGGTGCGGCCGTAGATCTTGAACTCGTTGCTCGCGGTCCCGCCCTTCTCGATCGCCTCGAACGGCATGACCTTGGGCTCGATCACCACGACCGGGTTCACGAGGGCGCGCACGAGCAGGGTCTCGCTGGGTGTCTTTTCCGAATCGGTAAAGACCGTGATGTTGCGAGCGATGCTGCCGTTTTTGTTGGAGGGGTCAAAGGCGACGGTGAGCGTGCCCGACTCGCCGGGCATGTAGGTCTTCTTCTCAAGCTCAGGGACCGTGCAGCCGCACGAAACCTTGACCTGGGTGATGGTCAACGGACCGGCGCCCGTGTTGCGGAAGATGTACGAGAGCTTGGCGGTGCTTGTGTCGAGGATCTCGCCCGCGTCCTGGGTCTTGCTCGCAAAGGCGATCATGCCCTTGCCCTCGAGCGCCTGGTTCATGACAGCGGGGGCGTTTGGTGCGAGGTTGTCGCGCCCGGTGGCCTGTGCCATCCCGCTCGAAGCAAACAGGGCGAGCGTTGAGAGTCCCAGAGTGAGCATTGACTTGCGTGTGGTCTTCATCTAAAAGCCTCCCGAATCTGTCCGAAGATCCTGATCTCGCACCATGCCTGCGTTGCGGCGTGCGAGCCGTGATGTTTTATCGCTCACAACGCCTCCGAGCATGCCCGAAGCGTGTGAGACCTGGTGATATGATCGAATTGTGGCCCACAGAACCCGCAGTGTCCAAGAACTTTGCGAAAAAGCGGACCATTCCCGATCATTTTCCTGACAGCGATCCCGATCCCTGTCAAACTATCAAGTAAAACGCCCCAAGCCGCGGGGTATTGCGGCATCGGGGCGTTTTCGTGGGTGAAAGAACGATTTGGATCAGCAGCCGCCTTCAGAGAAGGCCGCCAAGAACGCGCTCACATCGAAGAAGGTGTACTCGCCGTCGTTGTTGAAATCTGCGATCGGGTCCTGCGCGTTATAGGCCGTCAGGAAGTCGCTCACATCAAAGAAGTCCAGCAGCCCGTCTCCGGTCAGGTCCGCAGCTAGATTGCACGCGGCGATCGTAAAGCTGCGCGACTCGCTCAAGAAGCCGTTGCGGATCGTCGGGCTGCGAACCCAGGGCGTCGGGTCAACCACATCAACCCGCAGTGTGTTCTCGCCATCGAGCAGCGCCAGCGTCGAGAGATCGACCTCGTGATCGCCCACCGCGCTGATGATCAGCAGATCGTTGAGATACCAGGCCACATTCAGATCATGACCGATGGGCTGCATGGGCGTCACCCACGCGATCTCATCACGCTCAAGCAGCGAGCCGTCTGGGGTGCCGTCGTCGATCGGGTTCACTTCGCGGTAGATCTGGCGGATCAGACGCTCGGCGCTGGGGAGATTGAACGGGCGGCCAAGGTTCCGCATCATCGAGTTGTTCGATGGGCGGTAGATCCCCAGCTCCGAGTAGTTGCCACCCTCATAGGTGCTCGTCGGGCCGTCGAAGCCGGGCAGCGATGCGTCCATCCAGCGGTACCACTTGCGCTCTTGGTCGAGCTGCTCGGTGCGATCGAAGATCGAGACATCGACCGCGCTGGGCTCGCCACCGTTGTAGGTGGTTGGGCCGCCGTAGGTATATTCGTCCGCCAGATCGCCCAGCGAGTGCCCCATCTCATGGATGGCGATCTCGACGGCTGAGCCGTTCTGCCCCGCCGCCGTGCCCAGGTCGTTGCTCGGGTAACCTGCGCCGCCATACTTGCTCGAGTTGGAAATGGCGATCACCTGATCGATGTCGGGCGCACTGGCCGCGGCCTGATAGGCCTTGCTGACATTCACGCACAGCAGCCGTTCGGTGCCGCCACACCAATACTGCATATCCAGCGCGGTATCGCGGTTGATGCCCGGGCTGGGATCATTGTCGACGCCCGATTCGTTGGAGACCACCTCGATCTGGGTGATGCGGAAATAGGGCTCATAGGTGATAAACGGCTCATAGCGGAAGAAGTTGTTCTCGATCGCCGTGGCATCAATGCGAAACTGATCCTGCTCGCTCGCGGTGTAGCCGTCGCCGACGATCACGAAATCGACCCGGTTATCCGGAATGCCGCGATTGGCGATCTCGACCGCTTCCTTGATCTGCAGCGCGTCCTGATCCATGGGGAGATAGAAGATCCCGCCCTCAAGCTGCCCATCTTGGCCTTCCCAGCAGCCGTGGACCTTGGTCATGTTCTGGTTGTTGACATCAACACCCGCGTTGTTGGCAGCGGGCTCATGGGCGAGTGCGCTGCCGGCGACTGCGGCAAGTGCGAAAATCGATATCGGACCCAGGTTCTTCATCGGGTATCTCCAGGCAGTTTGATGGCGTCAGGGCTGAGACGCGAATGCGAAAGCCAGCACGGATGCCGACCCAGCCCTCTTCGGTTGAATCCCTATACGCCTGCAGCAAGGGGGGGGTTGCAGAAGAAACTGGGCGGATTTGGCTGCTCAGATATGAGGATTAAAGGAAGCAGCAGCCATTGAAATCTGCGATGAACTGCGAGACATCGAAGAAGTTGGTCTGCCCGTCTCCGTTGTAATCGGCCCCTGTGTTGTAGTTTTGGATAAACAGCGATACATCGAAGAAGTCAAGTTCACCGTCGTTGTTCAGGTCAGCGTCACAGACAAAGAGATCAGCCGGGGTTGGGAAGTAGGCGCTCGCGCTGAAGAAGTAGGGCGTTCCATCGTTCGATGCAACCCCGAAGCCCAGTAGGATCCCGTCCTGCTGATCGGCAAACGGCTCGGTCGCAGTACTGAACGAGAAGCTGTACGCCGTACCCCACCTGATCGTGTTCGCATTCGGGTCACTCTGGAACCCCAGTGCTTGGCGATAGAGCAATGTATCGCAGCCCAGCAGCTCGAATGACCAGGGCTGCGCGTCAATCTGCATATCAAGATCGTCATGGTATAGCGGAGAGGCAAAGGTATCTTTTTGCGCGTCGCCGTCAGCTCCGGCGGACTGCTCAATCCAAGCGATTGGCTGGTCCGCATTCAGATTCATGATCGCGTAGTCGTAGCGGTAGTCGCCGTCTGCATCGTCGTGCATCGCTCGTGAACCTACATACACGAGCCCGGACTCGGGAACGCTCTCGGATGAGATCAGCACGCTCGCGTCGGGCACCCCGATCCCATTGCCATGATCACGCCACGCGTAGATCGCAGGCTGCTCGCTGTAGGTCGGCCCAACCAGCGACGCAGTCGCTGAGCCCGCCGAGAACACCACCTGCCGATAGCTCACATTGTTGTTGCGTGACTCCGCCGTCGTTTCACCCGGCACGATCACCTGCGTCTCCACGAAGTACAGCGCATCGGGGTCACTGACATCAGCCAGCTCGACCTGCACCCGCTTGTAGATCGCATCGCCCGTCTGGCCGAAGCTCGTCGGCGGGTAGGGATAGTCGCTCGTGTACGCGTTGACCTCGCTACGCGGGCTCATCATGGCCTGGCCGCCGTTGGTTGTGCTGCTGTTGGTATCGCTGCACCCCGCACCCAGCGCATCTATCCCCGCCGGCGTGCACCCGAGCCCGCACGCATTGCCTGCCAGCGGGACATTGGTGTGTCGCACAAAGCCGATTCCGATCTGCTCGATGCGATGATCCTTGAGCCGATAGATCGATTGGCTGATCAGCGGGTGCTGGTTTGTGTTTGGTTGGTACGGGACGGGCTCGTTCCCGATGTTGCACAGCGTCGTTCCAAAGCTGTACGCGACCTTGCCGTCGACAAAGCCAAAGCTCGTGGCGCCGTTGATCTCGCTACAGATCAGATCGGGCCCGCCCATCGCGGTGTTCGTGGCCAGTAGCATCAAGCCCAGGGTGCACAGGGTCTTCATCGGGGATCCTCCTGAGCCTAATCGTACCCGATCCCGACTGTGACCTAAAGCGAAAACTCAGGGGCACCCGGCGATGTACTCGTTGAGGAACTCGGACGCATCAAAGAAATCAAACACGCCATCGCCTGTGAAGTCCGCGTTCAGGTCGCCTGTGTTGTACGCGTTGAGCCAGGTCGAGAGATCGAAGAAGTCCAGCACGCCGTCGGCGTTCATATCCACCCGGCACGGCCCGCTGAACGGGGCCACGATCGAGGCGATCACCGGCCCGCTGCCGTCATCATCAAACACACCCAACTGGGCGACCTTGGTGGTGGGGGGCTGGTTGGAGACGAACGAGAACGAGTAGGTTGTGCCCCAGCGGATCGCATTGGCCAGCGGGTTAGAGCCCAAGTCATCGCCCAGTTCCCACGACGCCAAGCCGCTCACGACACTGAAGGCCCAGTCGGTCCCCTCGATCTGGTTGTCGACCTCGTCGATGTAGTCGATGTCGTGGAACATCGGGTCGTTGGCGCTGCGGTTGAACCCGATGGGGATCCGAAGGGCGTTGATCCCCCGGGCCGCGTTCTGGTTCTGGACCGCGTAGTCGTAGCGCCAGGTCCCGTCGCCCAGATCCGTCGCGCGCGAGCCAACATAGACGGCCCCATCGCCCCCCAGCGAGACCGGCGAGATCACCACACCCGGGTCGGGCAGGTCCGCGCCCAGCCCGTGGTCCTGCCACGCGTAGATCGCGGGTCGCTGGGCGAAGGTGCTTCCCTGAAGCTGCGGCGTGTTGGTCGCGGGCGTGAACGACACGCGCCGGTAGCTGGCGTTGTTGTCTCGAGCATCGGGGGCTTCTTCGTTGCTGATGTACTGGCGCTCAACGAAGTAGAGCGCCGAGGTGTCGCTCAGGTCCGCGATCCGCGCCTTGAGGCGCTTGTACACCGCGTCGCCGCTCTGGTTAATGGTGCTGAACGGATACGGGAAGTCCCCGCTCCACGGATCGACCTCAATGCGCGGCCCCATGTCGCTCTGCGTGCCCGCGAGCCCGGCGCCGATCGTGTCCGAACACCCCGCGCCAAGCATCCCGGCTGCTCCGGGCGTGCACCCGAGCCCGCACGCGTTGCCCTGCAGCGGGAAGAAGGTGTGCGACACAAAGCTCATCCCGATTTGCTCGAAGCGACCGTCCTGAATGCGGTAGAGCGACGAGGTAAATACCGGATGATCGGGTGTGTTGGGATTGTAGGTAAACGGCGCATCGCCGATGTTGCAGGTCGAATCGCCAAAGCTGTACGACTGGTAGTCGCCCACCACGCCGTAGCTTTGGCCGGCGGTGATTTCGGAGCAGACGATGTCCGGTCCGGCGATGGTGGTGCAGGCTGTAGCTGCCAGAGTCAGAATCAGTGTTCGCATGCCGAGGTACTCCTCTGAGATCTCTCCACACTACCACGCACAGGCTCTGCCTGGAAGTGAAATCAGGGGCACCCCATCTGATAAATGCTCAGGAATGCAGATACATCGAAAAAATCAATCTGCCCGAATGGTGCTGCTAGGTCGATCACCGGGTCCTGCGATTGGTACAGACTGATGAACGCAGAAATATCAAAGAAGTCGATCATACCGTAGGGCGCCGCGAGGTCGGCACGCGAGCAGTAGAGGACCCGCACCGCGACGCGGCCGGGCTCGTAGACGAGCTCGGCAGGGACTGACGCGCCCTCAAACACCACTGATGAGAACTCGCCCGTTGCGGTCGTGTTGGGCGTGGAGATGATGTCGTACTCCATGCCTGGCAGCGGCTGGGCGGCCCCGGTGACGAAGTCCAAACGGATCTCGCCATCAAGCATCACGCTCGGGCCCTGCACATCCAGAGTCGTCGAACCGATCGAGCCGAGCTGGAACAAGCTGACACTGTCGGGCCCGCACGCCAGAGAGCCGGTGACGGTCATGATCGTGGGCGCGAGCGTCGCGTTGGTATCGAGGTCGGCATCGATCGTTCCGACGCCCTCAATGGTGCCGAAATCGTGCTCGACGGGCATGGTGCACGACAGCGTGCCCTCATCAAGCATGATGGTATTTGTGTTACGGAAGGTGCCCTCGACGGGCATGTGACCATCCTGCAGAATCGTCAGCACCGACTGGTTAAGGACATTCATCTGGATCTGGGCTCCGGCTCTGGCGGTCACCGTGGTTCCGCTGCCCAGGCGCATCTCCCCGGTGGTGCGTAAGTTGAATGGCGGCCCCAGCAGCGGCCCCGAGATGGTCGGATTGCCCGGACCAATCGTGAGCATGCCAGCATCATGCCGAAAGTCCGGCGTGCGGAAGTCGGCGCCATCCCTGATATGCATATTAACCGGATTGAGAAGAAAGCTTGTGGTTTTGTAGTAGCCATCAACGATCGAACCAACAGCGGTTACCCCGCCAAAGTAGTCGGCATCACCAACAGCCTCGACAACGCGTGCTGAGAACACGCCGCCAGATTGCTGGATCAACATCGACTCTTGGAACTGACGCATGATGAGTGCATCAGTGCGCAGGGTGCCGCCGGCGATCACGATCCGGGTCGACCCCTTGCCGTAGAACGATGGGGATGATTCTCCGATGACCATCGAGTCGCAATCGAATGTCCCGTTGTCGCTCACAATCAGAAACGCGTAGGCATCCTCATCCTCCGCGAAAAAGGTTGTCTCTGCAGTGAAAACGGCATCGCCGCCAACATGCAGTTCCGCGTCGGCTTGCTCTCCCTCGCCAAAGTGGACGATGCCGTGGTCCGATGTGCCGCCGAACATCTCGTACTCGGCGATGACCGGTAATACGGTGGACGGGCCGGGCGTTAAGCTCCTCGAACCGAGTTCCAGCGTAGCCGAGGAGAACGAGCCACCGGTCTGAAGCATCTCAGCACGGTATGTATTCCCGTCTGCTCGCTCCTGCCCGATGACAGCGAAGTTCGTGTCCAGCGAGCCGGTGTGCAACTCAAGCTTGCCGGTCGCGTCGATATCACCCACAATCAAGACATTGGTTGTCAAGTCACTGCCGTCGATGATCATCTGCCCGATTGCGAGCGAGACAACCCCGCTCGGCTCGTTGCGACCGACCACAATCGTATCAGCCTCTACGGTGCCGCCCAAGTGTTCCGACCGCTCATCGGAGAGGATCCCCTCCTGCGGAGAGATCGAGATCGGGTGCGCCGTCGTGCCAATCAAGTATGTGTCAGCTGTGATCGCGCCGCCGGTCTGGGTGAGGATGGCATCGCCGCGCTGACCGACGGTAAGCGTGCCGACGTCGAGGATGCCTCCGGTCATGTCCAGCGTACCGACTTTGTTCAGGTCGAGATTAAACTGATCGACACCGATCGCCAGATCGACCACGCGGAGTGTGCCAGCATCGAGTTCGACTGATCCGTTGGCGCCCGAGGTAGCCACATCCATTGCCAAGGAATCGATCAGCCCGCTGCCATTCAACCCCAGCGTGGCACTGGTCGTGCTGGAGCCAAACCCGACGACAATGTTGTCGCTCACGAGCTGCGCGTTGGTGACCAAGAGCTGGCATCGCGCGGCTTGTTCGCCGATCAGCAGGTCGGCGATCCCCATCGCCCCAGAGCCCATATTCAGCTGCGTGACGGCGTTGCCGGACGCAGCACCCGACATGGTCAGCGACGCGAAGTTCGCGTTAGGTACACCCGCCCCGCTGAAGATCGCGATCGAGCGCTGATCCATATAGATCTGGTCTGCGCCTTGCGGCAGCCCTTGCCCGCCCGGGCCACCCGATGACAGCGACCAGTTCGACGCGTCCGCCCAAGTCCCGATCAGCGGCGCCACCCAGTAGCGATCGGCTGCCTGAACCCCAGTGACTGTGCCGCCAAAAACGGTAAAACATACAAGACTGATAGCACCGGCGCAGGCCGTCCGATTTCGATCTGTATTCATATCTGATTTGCCCTTTCCCCCATTCAGGAAAACCACATTACCAGAGAAAGAGACCTCGATCAAGCTTGCTTATCTGCTCAAAGGCATGATGAATTGGTCAAAAGGTACAGTTGCTGGGCTGACTGGTTTGAGCTTGTGTCAGCCGGCGGCTGTGCCGTGTGACGAGATTCGTGCAATCATAATGCTCTCCTGTGATGTGAATAAAGTTGCCTATTTTATCGTGTTCGGTAGATGCGATAAAGTGAATTTAGTGGTATCCGGCTTCGGACCTTGCGCGATCCCAGCAGCACTGGTTGTTAACGCAGATCAGTGGGACTGGATCATCTCAGGATGAGGCAGCACGAATGGGTTGGGCATCTGTTCTTATGGGCATCGCGCTTGATATGCGTTCAAGAACACCGAGACATCAAAGAAGTTGAGTACGCCGTCACCGTTGAGATCGGCGACGCACAGGTTCTCGTACTCGTCCGGGATGCCATTTCCACCATTTTTGGTCAGCACCCCCGACGCGATATCGCATGAACCCGAGATGAGATTGCTGTAGAGATCGGTCTCGGTTCCGTTGAAGATACTCTGGATCGAACGGGTCGACCGTGGTGCAATCTTCGATGACGCAGTCTTGGATCTGCGCATCGCCCGAAAGGACGGCGATCCCCGATGCGTAGGTCGCGAGGAAGATCGGTGTGTCGAAGCTGAAATAGCCCTGATCCCCTCGAACGGTCAGCCCGGACGCTACAAATACATCGGAAGCGCCGGATTGGGCAAGGCAAGGATCGCCGCCCCGGATCCGGCCGCTCCACGCGCGTCGATGATGGTCGAGGTCGCGCCGTCCGTCCCAATCAGTTCAAGGGATCGGTTCTGCGGCAGGACCACGCGTTCCGCGTAGGTGCCGGGCGCAATCAGGATCCGGTCCCCGTCCAACGCGGCGTTCGCCGCCGCCTGGATCGTCGCGAAATCCGCCGGCACATGCACATCGGCCGCAATCACACACGAGCTAAGAACCGGCAAAGCACACAAAGACAGCATCGAGCGCATGATTACACTCCTTATAAGTAGTTCCGATCACATATCCAAGCGTCAGCCGACTGTCTCGCGCCCGATTCCGAAGGGTCTTTTCTCAAAAAGCCCTGGGTTCTCGGGGTTCAACTCGCCCCGATGCTGCCTATCTCGCCATTCCTCGATCGCGTCGTACACATCTTGCACGCTCTTCGCCTCACGCAGCGCGTTCTTGAGTGGTCGGCAATGTCCGCCGTTGATCGGCTTGCCCAGCAGGTTCGCCTTCTGGCGGAACACATGGCGGGCGTGATCTGCGTCGCGATACTCGATCATGCGATCGAAGAAGCTGCGGAGCATGTCGAGCTTCTCGTCCTCGCTTGGGTGCAGGTCGCTCAGGTCGATCGCAGCGACCGCGTCCTCGTCGCCCGGGTCAACACCCTGCTCAATCACACGCTGCTGCAGCGTCCATGCGTAGCGGAACAGCCACGGGTTGCTGAATGAGCCGCGCCCGACCATCACGCCCGCGCAGCCGGTCGTGTGCAGCATGCGGATGACATCCGTCGGCTCCTTGATGTCGCCGTTACCAATGACCGGCACGGCGGGGAACCGCTCGCGCACATCATCGACCACCCGCTTGATGCCCATCAGGTCGCACGCCCCCTTGAACTTCTGCTCGGTGGTCCGCCCGTGGACGGTGATCATGGACGCCCCACGCTCGATCAGGCCGAGCGCGAGTGTGCTCGCGACGCCCGCGTCCTTGGCCTGCTCGTCCCAGCCCAGGCGCATCTTGGCCGTCAGCGGCACATGCCCGGGCATGGCCGCGCGCACCTTCTCGAAGATGGCGAAGGTGTTGCCCAGGTCGCACATGAGCATCGACCCACCGTTCTTTTTGGTGACTTTGTCGACCGGGCAGCCCATGTTGATGTCCACGACCGTCGCCCCATGCTCGGCGCACCAGGCCGCACCCTCGGCGAGGATGTCCGGGTCGGAGCCGTAGAGCTGCATGCCGATCGGCTTGTCCAACTCGTTGGTCTGGGCGAGGTCCTTGGTGGTCTCGGCGCTGAGCAGCAGCCCCTTGGGGCTCAGCAGGTCGGTGCACGCCAGCCCGACGCCTCCGAGTTCGCGGCAGGTGATCCGCCACGCCAGCTCGCACCAGCCCGCGATGGGCGCAAGCAACAGGTTCGATTCGAGCTGAACCGTTGCGTCTGGGGCCTGGAGCTTGAGCGGCTGGGCGATCACGAGCAGATCATAACGCGAAGTCATTGCCGGGCAATGGTTTAGTTGAGTACTTGCAGGATGATGAGCAGGGCAATCCCGGCCATGATCCCGGCAAAGATGTCATCGAGCAGGATACCCCAGCCGCCGGCGATCTTCTGCATTGCTCCGGCGGGCCAGGGCTTGAGGATATCAAACGCCCGGAAGAGGAAGAACGCGCCGAGCACCGCGCCCATCGTGGTCAGCGGGCAGTTGCAGATCCCTGCCGGGATGAACATGAGCGTCAGGCACTGCCCGGCGGTTTCGTCGGCGACGACTTCAGACGGGTCCTTGCCCCACTTGGCTTCGGCCTCGTGCCCGAGTAGCACACACGCGCCAGTATAGATGATGAAGATCAGCGTGAGGGTCAGGTAGTAGATCCACGCGTATGGATCGCCCGGGCCGATCCCGAGCAGCAGCAGGGGGTAGGCGATGACGATCGGGGGCAGCGAGCCCCAGGTGCCCGATGCGGGGCGCATGTAGCCCAGCCCACCCGTGGTGAGCAGCATCTCGCTGGGTCGTGACATCGTGTTCATGGTTGCGTCCCCTGATTGTGTTCAGCGAGCCGGTGCCCGGATCAGCGTCTTTTCGCGCTCTGCCCGCCCTTGTTGGTCTTGGGGCGTGGCTTTGCCGGTGGGCCGGCGACTTTGGTGGGTTTGCGGGCTTTCTTGCCCCGCATGACTTCGAGCATGCGTGCGTTTTCTTCGATCGTGTGTCGCAGCGCTTGGAAGATGTAGGGGATACCCGAGAGCAGGGTGGTGATGAGGGTGGCCCAGACCAGCAGCACGATGATCAGCCGCCCGGTCGAGCCCGAGCTTGGCGACCCGAGCGCGACAATGAGCAGCACGATGGGTATGCAGATGCTCTGGAGGATCATCTTGGCTTTGCCCAGAGAACCCGCCGAAAAATCAACACCATCGGCCTCGTAGACCCCCCGGATCGATGTCACGAGCAGCTCGCGGAGCATCATGGCCACGACCATCCACCCGGCGACGCCCGAGAGCTGGATGGTTTGATCGGACAGGAGGATCTCGGCCTGAAACGCGGGGGTCGCGAGCATGACGAACCCGCCAAGCACGAGCAGCTTGTCGGCCATGGGGTCCATGATGCGTCCAAACCGGGTGACCGCGTTCCATTTGCGGGCCAGATGCCCATCGAGCGCGTCGGTGATGGCGGCAATGATAAAGACGACCGTCGCGGCGATGATGAGCCCCGATGAAGGGTGGGCGATCTCTCCAAGTCGATCAATATCAGTAGGTTCGGCGCTGATACTGCGGGATTCTACCCCCGAGAGCAGCCCGACAAAGACCCACGCGAGGATCACGCGGGCGATCGTGAGCAGATTGGGGATGTGGACCTTGCGATCGGGCTGTTGCTGGAGCATCACTTTGGGTGCGTTCATGGCGACGATGATAGTGCCTATCGGCGGCCGATGTCGCGTGGTGGTCCGAATCGTGGTGCGAAGTGATGGGAATCGAATCCGCGTTTGGGGCGCACGAATGGGGTTGGTGAGTGGAAGCCAACACGCAGTGGCACTATCCTCACTCTCACACAATCGCGCGAGTCTCTTTGCGCGGGCGACGGGGCACGGGGTCAAGGCGAGACATACACGCCGTGCGCCATCGTCCCCAGTGTGTTTGAGCACAGGGCGGAATGGTCTGTCCCTTGATTGAGTTGCGATTCACGCCCACTTTGGGTACGAAAGAGGCACGGTGGAACAGATCATCGAACCGATCGCGTTGTACCTGATCTGCGGGCTCGGCGCTGCAGGCATCGCGTTGGCGCTGCCCCGGCGCGACCGCGACGGGGGACGCACGCTGACGATCGTGGGGGGGCTGCTGCTCGCTTGTGCGTTCGGTCTTGCGGCGTTGCTGCTCGGGCTCAAAGCCGGCGAGAATGATGCCGCGTTGCCAAACATTTTCTTTTACCCGTTCGCCGCGATCGGGCTGGGCGCAGCGCTGCGGATGATCACCCACAAGCGGCCCGTCTACTCGGCGTTGTACTTCATCATGACGATCATCGCCAGCTGCGGCATGTACCTGCTGCTGTCCGCCGAGTTCATGGCATTCGCGCTCGTCATCATTTACGCCGGCGCGATCCTGATCACCTATCTATTCGTCATCATGCTCGCGACCCAGGCACCCACCGGTGAGCAGGACGAGATGCTCGACGAGGTCGATGCCCAAGCACGCGAGCCCTATCTCGCCAGCGCGATCGGGTTCGTGCTTGTCGGGCTGCTGACCGCCGCGATGTTCCGCGGCATCGGCGACCTGCCCACGCCGGCCAACGGCACGACGCTCGCTCAGGCACAGAACCAGGTGCTGGTCAACCTGCCCAAGAAGATCGACAAAGAACTCGCACGCAACGGGCTGCTCGACGGCGGCTGGCGCGTCGCTCGTGCCCCGGAGACCGGCAAGGCGATGGTGGATGTCGATGAACGCATCATCCTACTCGAACTCATCGAGGGCAAGGACACGCACGGCGAGCCCGTGGTCATCGCGACACGCACGCTGGGCCCCGACGAGTGGCCCGAGTCGCTTGGTGCCAACAACCTCGACCGGCTCGGATACAACCTGCTCAACGACCACCCGATGATGATCGAGGTCGCGGGCATCATCCTGCTCATGGCGATGCTGGGCGCGACGGTGCTGGCCCGTAAGCATGTCGAGCTTGAGGAAGACCTCAAGGCCGCGCAGGCCCGCAAGCTCGGTTCCTACATGGATGACGAACCACAAGGGGGCAGGGCATGATCGAAACACTCACGCTGGCGCAGCTCGCCTTCCCCGAAGAGTTGGGCGCGTCGGTGCTCGCACCATATTTGTTCGTCTCGACGGCCATGTTTGTCATCGGGCTTATCGGGTTCCTGACCCGGAAGAACATGATCATCATGTTCCTGTGCACCGAGCTGATGTTCCAGGCCGCGGGCCTGGCGTTGATCGCGTTCGGGCGTCACCATCTTGGGGCTGATGGTCAGACCTTTGTGATCTTTGTGCTCTGTGTCGCCGCGGCTGAGGCCGCGATGGCGCTCGCGTTGGTCGTGCTGCTCTTCCGGCATCGCGAAACACTGAGCGCGTCGGCGTGGAAGGAACTCAACGGATGATGACCAGTTCACTCTTGAACACGCTCAGCTCGCCGCTGATGCTGCTCGCGCCCGGCGCGGGCGAGCAAGGGGCAGACGGGCACGCCTCGGCCTCGGCGCACCTCGAACACCTCGTGGCGCATGTCGGCCACGGCCCCAAGTGGATCCTGCTGATCCCCTTCCTGCCGCTGCTGGGCTTCGTGCTCAGCGCGATCTACGCGGCGATGGGCGTCAAGTCCAAGCTCCCCGCGTGGACCACGGTGGTGCTGCTCACCGCCTCGTTCACCGCGGCGCTGGGCATGTTCCTGAGCTTCGACGGCACACCCTACACCGTGCAGGCCTTCGAATGGTTCAACCTGCACTACGGCGAGAAATCATTCGTCGCCAACTTCTCGTTCTATGTCGACAAGCTCACCATCCTCTGGATGCTCTTTGTCACCGGGCTGGCGACGCTCATCGCCCTCTACGCCAGCGAGTACATGTCGCACGATCAGGGCGCGGGCTACTGCCGTTTCTTCGCGGCGTTCGGGCTCTTCGTGTTCTCGATGTCGTGCCTGGTCATGGGCGACAACCTCATCATGCTCTACCTGGGCTGGGAGGGCGTGGGCCTGTGTTCGTACCTGCTGATCGGATACTTCTATAAGAAGCCCGAAGCCGTCGCCGCCGCCAAGAAGGCGTTCATCGTCAACCGTATCGGTGACCTCGGGCTGGCGCTGGGCATCTACCTGACCTTCGTGCACTTCGGCACGGTGCAATACACCGAGCTGTTCCAGAGCGCTCAGTTGCATCAGTACATCAACGCCGCTGCGGTCGGCGATTTCTCGGCCATCCCGGGCGCGGCTCAGTGGATCGCCCTGCTGCTGATGGTCGGCGCGTTCGGCAAGTCGGCCCAGTTCCCGCTCTATGTCTGGCTGCCCGACGCGATGGAAGGCCCGACCCCCGTGTCGGCGCTGATCCACGCCGCCACCATGGTCACCGCGGGTGTGTACCTCATCGCCCGCATGTACCCGCTGTTCCTCGTCAGCGAGCACGCGCTGCCCACCGTCGCCTGGATCGGCACCATCACCGCCCTGCTGGCCGCGACCATCGGCATGGCGCAGTTCGACATCAAACGCATCATGGCCTACTCGACCGTGTCGCAGCTGGGCTACATGTTCGCCGGGCTCGGGTTCCTGACGCCCACCGGCGGCGCGTACCATGTGCTCACCCACGCGTTCTTCAAGGCACTGCTCTTCCTCTGCTGCGGTGCCGTCATGCACGGCTTCGCCGGGCAGCTCGATCTCCGCAAGCTCTCGGGGCTGTGGAAGGTCCCCGGCTGGCGTTGGGTCAGCATCGGCATGTTCGTCGGCTGCATCAACCTCGCCGGCGTGCCGCTGACCGCGGGGTACTTCTCTAAGGACACCATCCTCGCCGAGGCATTCGTTACCCCCGGCTACGCGTTCCTCGGCTGGGTGCTCATCTTCACCGCCGGGCTCACCGCCTACTACACCTTCCGCGTCTTCTTCCGCGTCTTCATGGGACCAGTCGAGTACCACCCCGGTGACGACCACCACGACGACGATCACGGACACGGCGACGACCACCACGGCGATGGCCACTTCCATCCGCACGCACCGGGCTGGGCCATCAACACCGTGCTGATCGTGCTGGCGGTTGGCTCGCTGCTCGCCTCAGGCCTCTACTTCGTCGGCGGCGATAAGGACATCCAGACCAAGCACTACGCGGACACCATGGTCATGTCATCCACCGCCGCCTACCACAGCCCATATTCCGAGCATGCCATGCACGCGTCCGGTTCGGATCACGCAGATGATCACAGCGCCGGGGCACAAGGCCCCCGCGGACCGATCGACGCCGCGCTGGAGATGCCACTCACCGGTGGCGACCCGCACAAGATGATGTACTACATCTCCGGCGTCGTCGGCGTCATCGGCATCACCCTCGCGTGGTACCTGCACCTCTTCGGACGCACCAAGGCCGGCGAGTGCAAGATGGACGCCATTGCCAAACGCGCCGGGCCGCTGCCCAAGTGGGCCGAGAACAAGTGGTATGTCGATGAGTTCTATCACGCCGTGCTGGTGACACCATTGCGGGTCATCTCGCATGTGTTCCACTGGATCGACAAACTGCTCATCGACGGGCTCGTCAATCTCTTCGGGTTCCTGCCGCGGATCTTCGCGTGGATCATCCGTCCGAGCCAATCGGGCGTGCTTCAGGGCTACGCCGTGAGCATGGCGGGCGGCTTGGCTGTGATTCTCTTTGTGGTGCTTGTGATCGTGGTGCGATCAGGAGGTGCTTCATGAGCACAGAATCACTGATGCTGCTCGCACTGATCTTTGTGCCCGCGATCGTGGGTGTGCTGATTGGGTTTGTGCGTGACGACAAAAATGCCTATCGCGTGGCGCTGGCCTGCTCGATCCTGCTGTGCATCCCAGCGGTGCGCTTGCTCGCAGCGTTCGATTTCGATACCGCGGCGACGACCCAGTTTGCTCACAGTGTCAACTGGATCGCTGGTCTGGGGCTTGAGTTCTCCATCGGCATGGATTCAGTCTCTCTGCTGCTCATTCTGCTGAGTGTGCTGCTGGGCCCCATCGTCGTGCTCGCGTCCAAGACCGCGATCACCGGCGACAAGCGCATGTACTACGCGTGGCTCACCGTGCTCCAGGGCGCGATGGTCGGCGTGTTCGCGGCTCAAGATCTGCTGCTCTTCTACATCTGCTTCGAGTTCACGCTCCTGCCGATGTTCATCCTGATCCGCAAGTACGGCTCGACCAACCGCATCGCGGCCTCGACCAAGTTCTTCCTCTACACTTTCACCGGCTCGATGCTCACCCTCGCTGGTCTGGTCTATGTCGTCTGGTTCGTCGCCCAGCCCGAGCAGTACGGCTCCTGGACGCTCAACATCCCGCTGCTGACCGCCTACGCAGGGCAGATGTCCATGGTGGAGCAGGGCTGGGTCCTCGGGGCCATGCTCGCGGGCTTCGCCGTCAAGGTCCCGCTGTTCCCGTTCCACACCTGGCTTCCCCTTGCCCACACCGAAGCACCCACCGCGGGCTCGGTGATTCTGGCGGGCGTGCTGCTCAAGCTTGGCACCTACGGCTTCTACCGCTTCGCCATCCCGCTGGCGCCCCAGGCGTTCTTTGAGTACGCCCCGGCCATCGCGGTGCTGGCGATCATCGGCATCATCTACGCCGGGCTCATCTGCTGGGTGCAGACCGACATCAAGAAGCTCGTCGCGTACTCCTCCGTCAGCCACCTCGGCTTCTGTATCCTTGGGCTGGCCGCCCTCAATGTCACCGGCTTGAGCGGCTCGATCCTGTACATGCTCAGCCACGGCTTCTCGACCGGCGGCTTGTTCCTCATGATCGGCTTCATGTACGAGCGCTACCACACCCGCGACATGAACACGGTGGGGGGGCTGGCCTCCAAGATGCCCATCTGGGCGACCTTCATGGTCTTCTTCGCGATGGCCTCGGTCGGCCTGCCCGGGCTCAACGGCTTCCCCTCTGAGCTGCTGTGCCTGATCGGCACCTTCCAGTCCGACGCCGCGTGGTCCGCCGCCGGCGAGCCCGGTGCGTGGGGATCATCGCTGGGCCCATGGTTCGCCGTCTTCGCCGGCACCGGCATGGTCATCGCCGCGATGTACCTGCTCTTCATGGTCGGCAAGATCTGTTTCGGCCCGCTCCGCGAGCCCGAAGACCACCACCCGCACGACCAGCTCCCGACCGACCTGAACATGCGCGAGATCGCCACCCTCACGCCGCTGGCGATCGGGTGTATTCTCTTCGGACTCCAGCCCACCATGCTCCTCGACGCAATCAACGAGCCGGTGAACAACACCGTCCGCCTCGTCGAGACCGCAAACGGGCTTGAGTCGACCGAGCCGATGACACGACCGGTCATCGATCAAGACCACACCAACGACCACGGGGGCGCCTCACATGACTGAGAAACTCGCGATCCTCTGGCCTGAAATCTTCCTCTTCATCGCCACCTGCCTCGTGATGATCACGGGTCAGTGGCCCAGCCGCGCCGTCCGTCAGTTCACGCCGTGGATCTGCGGCGTGGCGCTGCTGCTCGCGTTCTTCGCCGCGATGACCTCGCCCGTCGGGCAGGGGCTGATGCCCGCGGTCGTGCCATACGCCAAGATGGTCATCGCTGCTGTTGGCCTGCTGATCCTGCTGCTGCTTTCGGGGACCGTCGATCGCCAGCTCGAATCCGATGTTGACAAGGGCAAGCTGTTCCAGTCCATCCGTTCCAACCGCGGCGAGTTCTACGCCTTTTTCATGTTCTCGCTCACGGGGCTCATGCTCACCGCGTCCGCCGACGACCTGATCTGGCTCTTCCTCGCCCTTGAGCTCACCTCGCTGCCGACCTATATCATGGTCGCCATCTCCCGCGAGGAAGACACCTCGCTCGAAGCGGCCGTCAAGTACTTCTTCCTCGGTGCCCTGGGTGCCGCGATCTTCCTCTATGGCTTCGCCCTGATCTACGGCGCGACCGGCTCGACCAACCTCAACGAGATCGCCGCGGTCTTTGCAAACAACGGCATCAGCACCATCGGCATGATGGGCCTGCTCGTCGCGGTGATCGGCATCGCGTTCAAGATCGCCGCCGTGCCCATGCATTTCTATACGCCCGATGTCTACCAAGGCGCCGCCTCGCCCGTGTCGGCGATGCTCGCCTTCGTGCCCAAGACCGCCGGCTTCCTTGCGCTCATGTTCCTGCTGGCCACCGCCGGCTGGGGCTTTGGGCCAGGAGGCGGGCATCTTCCCGTGCCCATCGAGGCCACGCTGTGGATCATGGCCGCGCTGACCATGACTGTTGGCAATGTGCTCGCACTCCTGCAAAGCTCGGTCAAACGCATCCTCGCCTACTCATCGATCGCCCACTCGGGCTACATGCTCGTGGGCATCATCGCCGGCCCCGGCCTGCCCGGCAGCCCGTTCTATGAGAACGGCTTGGCGGCCGTGCTGTTCTACCTCTTCACCTACGGCGTCATGACCGTGGGCACCTTCGCCGTCCTCGCCTCGCTCGAGCACCGCAACGGCAAAGAGGCCGACCACATCGACGACATCCGCGGCATCTGCAAGTCCCACCCCGTGCTGGGCTGGACCTTCGTCATCACCGTGCTCTCCACGCTCGGCTTCCCGCCATTGCTGGGCTTCATTGGCAAGCTGGGCTTGTTTACCGCGGGGATCAGCGCCGGGCACTACGCGCTGATCACCATCCTGGCCATCAACTCAGCCATCGCCGCGGTGTACTACCTGCGTCTGGTCGCGGTGGCCTACATCGACGACAGCGAGAAGAGCAAGGACCCGGTCTATTCGACCCCGTTCTATCTGCGCCCGGTCGCGGGCGTGCTCAGCGCCGGTGCTGTCTTGTTCTTCATGGTCTTCTCAGGCCCGATCGTGGACGGCGCGGTCAACGCAGCGTCGCTGGCTGTGCCCGGTGCCGTCGAGCAGCATGACAATCATGACCATCCTGCCGAATCCCACAGCCAGGCCGACACCGCAGCTCGCGGTGGGGTCGCACTGTTCGCCGATTCCGACGAGGATTAATCCCGAAGGGATGACATGCTCAACATGCTCGATCCGATGATCTCATCCCTGCTGCCAGCGTTCACCGATGCCGCATCAGCCGCTTCCACAACCCCTGCAGATGTCGCCTATTTCTCGCTCGCCGGGCTCACGGCCCTGCTCACCCTGACCGTGCTCGAGATCGTGCTGGGCGTGGACAATGTGGTCTTTATCGCCATCCTCGCCGACAAGCTCCCCCCCGAGAAGCAGGGCAAGATCCGCAACATCGGGCTGCTGCTGGCGATGGTTATGCGTCTGGTGCTGCTGGGTCTGGCCTATTGGATCGTGCGCCTGACTGAGCCGTGGTTCACGATCATGGGCCGCGAGTTCTCGGGCAAGTCGCTGCTGCTGCTCGGCGGCGGGCTCTTCCTGATCTTCAAGGCCGTGCGTGAGATCCATCATCTCGTCGAAGAAGGCGGGGCCCACAAGGACGACCCGCACGCCCGCCCCGGCATGAAGAAGGCCGCCGCGACCGTGGGCACGGTGCTGGTGCAGATCTTGATGCTTGATCTCGTGTTCTCGCTCGATTCGGTCATCACCGCCGTGGGCATGACGAGCAACTACTGGATCATGGCCACCGCCGTCATCATCTCCATCGGAGTGATGCTCGCCTTCGCCGGCCCCATCGCCCGCTTCGTCAACACGCATCCGACGATGAAGACCCTGGCCCTCTCCTTCCTCGTGCTCATCGGCGTGCTGCTCGTGGCCGAGGGCATCGGCGAGCACTTCAACCGCGGCTACATCTACTTCGCGATTGTCTTCGCCTTTGTGCTTGAGATCATCAACATGAAGGCCGGTACCCGACGCAAGAACAAGGTCCCCCGCGTGCCCGAGCCCGGTGCCGCCAAAGAGGATTGACCCGACTTTCTCCTCCACCGCCCCGGCGGGGGAGGTGTCACGACGAAGTCGTGACGGAGGGGGTCTTCAGGACTCCGGCTCCAACACCATCACCGCGTGCGGCCCGATCCCCTCGATCTCAAAGATCCCGCCCACGATCGCAAACCCAAGCTTCTGATAGAACCCAAAGGCATTCTCACGCGCGTTGCACCAGATCGGGTCGGGCGAAACGCCCCACACCCGGTCGCGTGCGTGCTCGACGAGCGCTTTGCCCAGCCCGGTCCCGCGTGCCTCGGGGACCGACGCCATGCCGCGGATCCGCCACGCCCGCGGCTCACCGAACGGATCATTGGGCGGCTGCGCGTGGCGATACATCGACAGGATCGCCAGCACCGCATCACCACTTATCGCGCCCAGATGGAAAGTGTCCGCGTCGTCATCGCCCGGGTAGACCAGTTCCTCGGGGCGTTGGTGCGGACGCAGCACCCGCTGGCGCACCGGCCGCGTGTCTACAGCGAGCAGTTCCCGGATGTCAATCTTCATCGGTGTCTGCGCCATGGTTTGCTCCGACCACATGCTGCTCGATCGCGTCGAGGAACACCCGCCCGAACTCATCGAGCTTCTTCTGACCGATGCCCCGGATGCCAAGCAGCGCGTGGCGATTGGACGGCTTGCTCAGCGCCAGCTCCACCAGCGTCGAGTCGTTGAACACCACATACGGCGGCACGCCCCGCTCTTCGGCCAGCGACTTGCGCAATGAACGCAATGACTCGAACAACGCCTTCTCATCGTCATTCATCGGGCGCCGGGACACCACACGCGATGCCCGCGTGCGACGGTTGCGTTCGCTCTTCTCGGTGCCCGTTCCGATTGGCTTGGCAAGGGAAACGGGTTCGAGTCCCTTCATGACGCCGATGCCGCAGTCGCCGAAGGCGAGTGTCTCGAAGCGATCGTCAACGACCCGGCGGAGCGCGTCCGAAGCAATGAGCTGATCGATGAACGACATCACCTCGGCCTTGCGTCGGTTCTTGAGCATACCGTGCACACGCAGGGTATCGTGGCCATAATCCTTGATGCGCTGCGTCTCGCCGCCCCGCACGATGTCGCAGATATGGGCGGCACCATAGCGCTCACCCGTGCGAGCGACGGCGCTCAGGATGATCTGGCCGATCCGCTTCGCGTCCTCTTCCTGTGCCGTCTCACCCAGGCACACATCGCACGCCCCGCAGTCCTCTTGCCCTTCCGGTGGTGTGTAGTTCTGGCCGAAGTGCTCGCTGAGATACTTGTGGCGACAGCTGAAGCTCGCGACGAAACGACGCATATCACGCACCAGTGCAATCTGGGCGCTGGGGTCGATGCCCGAATCGTTGGCGTTCATCTCGATGAGCCGTTCCCAGCGTCCGCCGTCGCTGGGTGAATACAGCAGCAGGCACTCGGCATCGAGCCCGTCGCGCCCGGCTCGTCCGGTTTCCTGCTGATAGGCCTCAATGCTCTTGGGCATGCTCGCGTGCACCACCAGCCGCACATTGCTGCGATCGATGCCCATCCCGAACGCCACCGTCGCGACGACGATATCCAGCGTCTCGTTGCTGAACGCCTGCTCGATGTTGTGCCGATCGCTCACGCCAAGCCCCGCGTGATACGCGTCGGCATCCAGCCCGAGCCCGCGCAGCTCCTCTGCGATCTTCTCGGTGTCCTTGCGGCTCAGGCAGTACACGATCGCACCGCCCCCGTCGCCGGCGCTCGCGTGGCGACCCACGGCCGCTGCGATCTGCTGCGCTGCGTTCTCTCTGGCCTGAATGCGGTAGGTCAGGTTCGGGCGATCAAAGATCCCGACCATCACCTCGGGCTCGCGCAGCCCGAGCTGCTTGATGATGTCTTGCTGCACCTTCGGGGTGGCCGTGGCCGTAAACGCCTGCACGCTGACCTTGGGCGCGACCTGGCGCAGCTCGGCGATGCGCCGATACTCAGGTCGGAAGTCATGGCCCCACTGACTGATGCAGTGCGCTTCATCGATCGCGATACAGCCCAGCCGGTCCTGATCGCACAGGATCCCCAGCAGCGTCTTGAACGAGGGGGTCAGAATCCGCTCGGGCGCGGCCAGCACCAGATCCAGCTCGCCGGTGACCAGCTGCCGGGCGATGTCCTTGGACTCGTCGAGTTCGAGCCCCGAGTGCATCGCCGCGGCTTTGTAGCCCTGGAGCTCCAAGCCGCGCACCTGATCACGCATCAACGCGATCAGCGGCGACACCACGACCGTCGCCTTGCCGGTGATCAGCGGCGGCACCTGATAGCACAAGCTCTTGCCCCCGCCCGTGGGCAGCACGGTCAAGCAGTCTCGCCCCTCCACCCCGGCGCGGATCGCACGCATCTGCATGGGGCGTAGCTCGCTGTAGCCCCACACACGCTGCACCGCCTCGGCGATCAGCGCGCTCGTCTCGTCAGCGGTCATAGTGGCCGGGATGGATTGATCTTCTTGAGCAGACACGGCTTGATGATAGTTCATTGACCCAATTTGCGGGGGATGTACACCGGAAAACAGCCATCGAATCGGGGAATCGACCCGGATGAATCCGATTTCACCTGCCTCTCATCGCCATGCCATCCTGCACCCCGATGATGCTCTGTATACGCAAGAGGTCCGACCAAGGGCCACGAAGACGAACTCGAAAGGAAAGACATCTCATGTCAATCAAACTCAAAGATACCAAAGTCGCGATTCTCTCAACCAACGGGTTCGAGCAGAGCGAGCTCGAGCAGCCGCTCCAGAAGCTCCGAGAAGCCGGCGCGACCGTGTTGGTCGTCTCGCCGCATTCAGGCTCGATCAAGGGCTGGTTGGGCGAGAACTGGGGTGACTCGGTCGATGTCGATATGACGATCAAAGAAGCACTGGGCCGCGTCGACGAGTTCGATGCGCTCGTGCTGCCCGGCGGCGTCGCCAACCCCGACTCGCTACGCCAAAACGAAAACGCGATTGAGTTCATACGCGCGTTCTTCAAGGCCGGCAAGCCTGTCTCCGCGATCTGCCACGCCCCGCAGCTGCTCATCGAGTGCGATGTGCTCAACGGGCGAGAAGTAACCAGCTATCCCTCGATCAAAACCGACCTCAAGAACGCCGGTGCACGCTGGGTTGATAAGGAAGTCGTGTGCGATCAGGCGCTGACCACCTCGCGCACACCCGATGACCTGCCCGCGTTCATCAAGAAGACGATCGAAGAGATTGCCGAGGGTATCCACGCGGGGCAAAAGACGGCGTAAGCAACAGTCACACAATGAGATAGAGATCGGCACCCCGTCGGGTCTTGCTGCTGTTCACAGTCCCCGTTGGCAGCGTCAAACTCGGCGGGGTGTCTTTATGCATGCTCGCGACGGGTAAAAACGGCGACATGCACGAGACACTGACACATTGCGAGTCTAAGGTTAGAACAGTTCCAAATAGGAGGACTTGATGACCGATAAAAACGACTCAAAGTGTCCCGTTCTGACCACCGCAGACGGCAGTCCGATCGCGGAGCAGCAGGCGTTGACCGCCGGTCCAAAGGGTCCGCTGCTCATGCAAGATGTGCAGCTGCTTGAGCAGATGCAGCACTTTAACCGCGAGCGCATCCCCGAGCGCGTTGTCCACGCCAAGGGCAGCGGTGCATACGGCACCTTCACCATCACCCACGACATCACCAAGTACACCAAGGCATCCATGTTCGCCAAGGTCGGCAAGGAGACCGAGTGCTTCCTGCGGTTCTCGACCGTCGCCGGCGAACGCGGTGCCGCCGACGCCGAGCGCGATGTCCGCGGCTTCGCGGTTAAGTTTTACACCGACGAGGGCAACTGGGACATGGTGGGCAACAACACCCCCGTGTTCTTCATCCGTGATCCATACAAGTTCGCCAACTTCATCCACACCCAGAAGCGCGACCCCAAGACCAATCTGCGTGACAACCACATGCAGTGGGACTTCTGGT
Source organism: Phycisphaerales bacterium UBA1924 (assembly GCA_965283805.1). Lineage (GTDB taxonomy): Bacteria > Planctomycetota > Phycisphaerae > Phycisphaerales > UBA1924 > UBA1924. Next base: position 2,856,352 of record CBDIPV010000001.1, read on the forward strand.
CCCAGTGCCCCGAATCGCTGCATCAGGTCACGATCCTGTTTAGCGATCGCGGCCTGCCAGCCAGCTACCGCCACATCAATGGATACGGCTCGCACACCTACTCGTTCATCAATGACGCGGGTGAGCGCTTCTGGTGCAAGTTCCACTTTAAGACCAACCAGGGCATCAAGAACTGGATGGACGAGAAGGGTGCCGAGACCATCGGGCAGGACCGAGAATCGCACCAGCGCGACCTGTTCAACGCGATCGAGAAGGGCGACTTCCCCAGCTGGACGCTCAAGGTTCAGATCATGGACCAGCAGCAAGCCGACGAATGGTCGGCCAAGACCGGCTGGAACCCGTTCGATCTGACCAAGGTCTGGCCCCACGGCGACTTCCCGCTCCACGAGGTCGGCCAGCTGCAACTCAACCGCAACCCCGAGAACTACCACGCCGAGGTCGAGCAGGCGGCGTTCAAGCCCAGCGCGACCGTGCCGGGCATCGGCCCAAGCCCCGACAAGATGCTTCAGGCACGCCTGATGAGCTACGCAGACACCCACCTGCACCGGCTGGGCGTCAACCACCACCAGATCCCGGTCAACAAGCCCCGTTGCCCCGTCATGCACTACATGCGCGACGGGCAGGGCGCCACCGCCGAGACCTACGGCAGCGCTCCCAACTACTGGCCCAACACCCGGGCCGGCTCACCCAAGCCCGACAGCAAGTTCAGCGATCCCGCGTGGGACCTGGGCCAGACCGTGGTCGACCGCTTCGACAGCACCGTCGAGCACGATGACTTCACGCAAGCGGGCAACCTCTATCGCATGTTCGATGATGGCGAGCGCGATCGTCTCACCACCCGCATCGCCGGCGTGCTGGGCGACGCGAGCGAAGCGATCCAGATGCGTCAGCTCTGCCATTTCTTCCGAGCGGATGAGGACTATGGCCGACGCATCGCGCAGAAGCTCAATGTGGACATGGAGTCAATGATGGCGGGCGCCGGCGTGCACGCCACACGCGATACCTGAACGCATTGGCAAGATCTGAATATGTTCTATGCAGGCGTGGTCAATGCCACGCCTGTTTTTCATTTGGGCTTCATCATCACCGGATAAGATCATTTCTATGCAAGCACAAGATCAGCTCACTCTGGCAACCACGCTCCAGACCGCATGTGACCATGTGGGGCTGGGTGATTCGTTCACTTACGCGTTCATTCTCGCCCAGCGCTGCGCCGGATCGGGCGATGCGGTGGGGCACAAGTCGCTTCAAGAAGCGGCCCAAGAGATCGCGGCGATGGACCTCGATCAGATCAGCGGGCTCATCCGCGTGGGCACCGCACACTTTCATCTGCTCAACAAAGCCGAGCAGCTCAACATCATCCGGGTCAATCAGCGCCGCGAACGAGAGAGCGAGGGCGGCGATGCGCGGCCAGAATCGATCGACGAGGCGATGGTGCGCCTGCAAGAGCACGGGCGCAGCGTCGAGCAGGTGCGTGCACTGCTCAACGAGCTTGACATCCAGCCCACGCTCACCGCCCACCCGACCGAGACGCGCCGCCGCACGGTGCTCGATAAGCAGACCGACATCGCCCATTGCGTCATTGCGCTGCGCAACGAGGACCTGAGCAAGCGTCAACGCGAGGATCTCACCGAGCGGCTCGATCGCATTGTTTCGGTGCTGCTGCTGACCGATGAGATCCGCGCCCAGCGCCTGGGTGTCCCCGACGAGGTCATCAACGGGATCTACTTCCTGAGCACGACCATCTGGCAGACCGTGCCACGCCTGATCCGCGACATCGTCCACGCCGCCCAGCGCGCGTTCGGGCAAGAGCAGGCCGCCGTCGTCGCCAACGATCTGCCCGCATTGATCCGCTACCGCTCTTGGATCGGCGGCGACCGCGACGGCAACCCATTCGTGACCGCCGAGGTCACACGCGATACGCTGCACCGGATGTCGCAGGCCGTGCGCGAGCGATGGCATGAAGAGCTTGGCCACTTGCGACACGCCCTGAGCGTCTCGACCCGCCGCGCCGACCTGGGCGATGCGCTGGAGCCCAGGATCGAGCAGGACCTGCACTGGGTCGAAGATGTCGAGCATCTGGGCCAGCGACGCTACGAGCCGATCCGCATCCGCCTGGCCCAGATGCAAGCCCGCATCAAACGCGATGATGCCTACCGCTCGGCCGATCTGCTCGACGACCTGATGATGATCCGCGCCGCGCTCAACCATGCCGGACTCACCGATGTTGCCGAGTCGGGATTGCTCAGCGATGCCATCGTGCGTGCCCGCGTCTTCGGGCTTCACTTGGCGACCCTGGACATCCGCCAGCACTCAAGCGTCCACGAGCACGCCCTGAGCGAGCTGCTCCGAATCAGTGGCGTATGCGACGACTTCAGCGCCCTCAACGAGCCGCAACGGCTCGAGCTGCTCCGCACAGAGCTGCGCACCGCCCGGCCACTGATGCCCCGTGACATCACGCTCAGCGATGAGACCCGCGAGCTGCTCTACACGCTGGGCGTCGTCCGCGACGCCGTGCTCCGCGAGCCCGACACGGTCCGCTCCTGGGTGATCTCGATGACTCACGATGTCAGCCACATGCTCACGCTGCTGCTGCTCATGAAGGAGACCGGGCTCTTCCGCCCCGCCACCAAAGGCACCGAGCCCATGAGTCTGGTGCATGTCGTCCCGCTCTTTGAGACCATCGACGATCTCGAGCGCGCGCCCGAGCTGATGCGAGAAACACTCAGCGACGAGATCTTCCGAGCCCACCTCAAGACCATCAACGCCGGCGGATCGCTCGAGCAGGAAGTCATGCTCGGCTACTCCGATTCCAACAAGGACGGCGGCTTCCTCATGGCCAATGTCGCCCTGGCGCGGGCACAGCAATCCATCGCCGATGTGTTTGAGGAGCAGGGCGTGGGGCTCCGCTACTTCCATGGGCGAGGCGGAACCATCGGGCGAGGCGGCGGCCGCGCCGGTCGCGCCATCATGGCCGCGCCCCAGAGCGCCCGCACCGGACGCATGCGTTTCACCGAGCAGGGCGAGGTCATCACCTTCCGCTACGCAATGCCCGACATGGCCCGGCGACACCTCGAGCAGATCGTCCACGCGGCCCTGCTCGCCTCCTCTGATATCTGCGAAACCCAACGCAACGAGCCCTTCGAGGACCTGCTGCTCGATCTGGCACGCAGCGCCAAGGATGCCTACCGCACCCTTATCGACGACAACGCGTTCTGGGATTGGTTCGTCGCCGCCAGCCCGATCGAGCACATCGGCAACCTGCCCATCGCCTCGCGACCGGTCTCGCGTGCCAAGGGCAAATCGCTCAACTTTGATAGTCTCCGCGCCATCCCCTGGGTCTTCTCATGGATCCAGATGCGCGCTCTGGTTCCGGGCTGGTACGGCATCGGCACCGCGATCGCCAACGCCAGCGACGCCCAGCGCGAGTCACTCCGCGCCAACGCCCAGCGCCCGCTGATCTCGACCATCCTCGAGAACGCGTCCCAGGAACTCGCCCGCGCACGCATGCCCATCCTGCACCGATACGCCACCCGCGCACCCGGCGGCGAGGCCATGTTCGAGCGCATCCACAGCGAGCATCGCCACGCGGCCCAGGCCATTCTCGCCGCGACCGGCCACGACAACCTCATGGCCCACTCGCCCGTCGTGGGCCGCTCGATCGAGCAGCGCAACCCCATGACCGATGTGCTTCATCTCGCCCAGATCGAGCTGCTCGAGCGGTATCAATCGGCGGGCAGCGATGCCCAGCGCGAGCAGATCGCGCCCGTGATCCAGGCGAGCATCAACGGCATTGCCGCCGCGATGCAGTCCACCGGTTGATCATTCGTCATCCGTTCGTATCCGCTCCACCCTGTTCGGGGCTTGCCCCGCGCATGATCTTCACGATTTTGCGTGGGTACAACGCTCGACACTTGAAAAGCAACGCAGAAATGCGAAACTGCGCACATGCCGGGCGCATTTCGCGAGCCGGCGAAGACCTCCACAAGGAGTTGATGAAATGGCTATGACCAAACCAAGCGCCCCCAAGACCCAGCCCGCCAAGCAGGCACCGGTCAACAGCAAGACCAACGCCAAGCCCGCCGCGTCCAAGACCCCGGCACCCACCAAGAAGAAGTAACCAAAATCGCGAGCGTTGATTCGCTCGCGCACGCATAGGCCGCCCGTGAAGTGGGACCAAAACCGCCGAACGGGCGGCTGTTTTTTTGGACATAGATTACTTGAGTTCGATTCTGACGCGGACGATCAGGCGTCGGTGTTTGAGTGCAGGACTATCGAGAGTCCTTCCGGCACCTGATTGCCCACGACTCCCTCATAGACTAGACCGCGCTGGCGCGATCGAGAACATGGGCATGGCTGTCGCGCCAGACGATGCGGTTATTTTTGCTGTTCAGGTCAGACATGGTGTCCTCCACTCAGATGAGTGCACACAAAAGGGCACACCCTTCCAAGTGTGCCCTTTAAGGTTTGAAATGAACTGAGTCATCACGCCATCTGCCGGCTCTCGTTGAGCTTCTTGCGGATCACCGTGTGCAGAATCCCGCCGTTCTTGAAGTACTCGATCTCCACCGGCGTATCAATCCGGCACACCGCGACAAACTCGAAGCTGCTCCCGTCCGGGCGGGTCGCATGCACCGTCACATCGCAGCGCGGCTCGACCGGATCGGGCATCACGATATCGAACTTCTCATCGCCCTTGATGCCTAGAGACTTGGCCGTCTGCCCGCCCTTGAACACCAGCGGGAGCACACCCATGAACACCAGGTTGCTGCGGTGGATGCGCTCGAAGCTCTCGGCGATCACCGCCTTCACGCCCAGCAGCAGCGTGCCCTTGGCCGCCCAGTCGCGGCTTGAGCCCATGCCGTAGTCTTTGCCAGCGACCACGACCAGCGGCGTGCCCGCCTTCTTGTAGTCCTGGGCCGCGTCGAAGATGTACTCGACCGGGGCCGACGACAGGTCGTCGCCCTTGGTGAAGTTGCGGGTCCAGCCGCCCTCAGGCTGCTTGGCCCCGTCCTTGGCGATCTGGTTCTTCACACGCACATTGGCAAAGGTGCCCCGCGTCATCACCCGGTCGTTGCCACGGCGCGACCCGAACGAGTTGAAGTCGCTGGGCCGCACACCCTGTGCGATCAGGTACTGACCCGCGGGGGTCTCGGGCTCGATGCGCCCCGCCGGCGAGATATGGTCGGTCGTGACCGAATCGCCCAGCAGCGCCAAACAGCGTGCCCCGCCGATGGTCCCAAAGCCCGGCGCGTCCTCGGTCATGCCCTCAAAGAACGGCGGGTTCTGGATGTAGGTGCTGCGTTCCTGCCAGGGATACAGCTCGCTCTCACTCACCGGCACCTTGTTCCAGGTCTCGTTCTCGGTGTACACCGCGCCGTACTTGCGCTCGAACTGCTCGGTGGTCACCGCGCTGCTCACCACCGAATCGATCTCGGCCCGGGTCGGCCAGATGTCCTTCAGATACACATCCTTGCCATCGGCGGTCCGCGCGAGCGGCTCGTTCGCCAAGTCCAAGTCCACCGTCCCCGCGATCGCGTACGCCACAACCAGCGGCGGGCTGGCCAGGTAGTTCGCCTTCACCGCCGGATGCACACGCCCCTCAAAGTTGCGGTTCCCCGACAACACCGAGGTGCACACAAGGTCCCCGTCCTCGATGCCTTGCTCGATCTCCGGCGGCAGCGGACCCGAGTTGCCGATGCAGGTCGTGCAGCCATAGCCCACGGTGTGGAAACCAAGCGCTTCGAGATCATCAGTCAACCCCGCACGCTCAAAGTACTCCGTCACCACCTTCGAGCCCGGCGCCAGCGAGGTCTTGACCCATGGCTTGCGCGTCAGGCCCAGCGCATTGGCTTTCTTCGCGACCAAACCCGCCGCGATCATCACATCCGGGTTGCTCGTGTTCGTGCAACTCGTGATCGCCGCGATCACGACCGAGCCGTGACGCAGCATGATTTCTTGGCCCACCTTCTGCGGGTGCGATGCTTCGGTCAGCTTCACCATGGCGTAGCCCTTGTCCTTGCATGCCTGCTCAGGCGGGTTGACCGGCGCGTTCTCCGCCTGCCCGCCCTCGTCGGCATAGCCGCCAAGGTCAACGGCTTCGCTTGGCTGGGTCTTGCCGAAGGTGTCCACCATGTCCTTATGGAACTGCGGCTTCATGTCCTTGAGCCCGATGCGGTCCTGCGGACGCTTGGGGCCGGCCAGCGAAGGCTCAATCGTTGACAGATCAAGCTCAAGCACGCTCGCAAACTCCGGCTCAGGCGCATCAGGCGTCCAGAAGAAGCCCGACGCCTTCGCCCACGCCTCGGTCAACGCGACTTCTTCGCTCGTCTTGCCCGTGAAGCGGAAGTACTCGATCGTTTTCTTATCAATCGGGAAGAACCCGCAGGTCGCCCCGTACTCGGGCGCCATATTCGCGATCGTTGCGCGGTCGGGGATGCTTAGCTCCGCCATGCCGTCGCCATAGAACTCGACGAACTTCTCAACCACGCCGTGGGCTCGCAGCATCTGCGTGACCGTCAGCACCAGGTCCGTCGCCGTCGCGCCCTCGGGCAGGCGACCCTTGAGCTTGAAGCCGACCACCTCGGGCGTGAGCATGTACACCGGCTGCCCGCACATGACCGCCTCGGCCTCGATGCCTCCGACGCCCCAGCCCAAAACACCCACGCCGTTGATCATCGTCGTGTGCGAGTCGGTGCCCACCAGCGAGTCCGGATACACCCATTCGGTCCCTTCCTGCAGTTTGGTCAGGCAACCCCGCGCCAGATACTCCAGGTTCACCTGATGCACAATCCCCGTAGCCGGGGGCACGGCCCGGAAGTTGTCCAGCGATTCCTGGCCCCACTTGAGGAACGAGTACCGCTCGTTGTTCCGCTCAAACTCATACTCCGCATTGATCGTCAGCGCCACCCGTGTCGCAAAGTCGTCCACCTGCACCGAGTGATCGATCACCAGGTCGCACGCGACCGCCGGGTTGATCTGCTCGGGGTCGCCGCCGAGGTTCTTCATCGCGTCACGCATCGCCGCCAGATCCACAACACACGGCACACCGGTAAAGTCCTGCAGTACCACCCGTCCGGGCATGAACGGCATCTCCACGCTGTTGACGGATTTCGCGTTGTAGTTCGCCAGCCCCGCGATGTCGTCGTTGGTGACGATGAACCCGTCGAGGTTCCGCACCATCGCCTCGAGCAGCACCCGGATCGAGAAGGGCATCTTCTCGATGTTCCCCACGCCCTGCTTCTGCAGCGTCTTGAGGTTGATGTAGCTGTAGTCGTTGCCGTTGACTGAGAGGGTGTCTTTCGCGTTGAACGGGTCGCCTGCCATGGTGTGGCTCCTTGAGAGAGAGTGGGGGCTCTGGTCTACATCAAGTATCGACCAAGGCCATACATGAATCAAATCAATCAATTTTACGAGTAGAATAAATTAAAATAATGATGTGCGACCCGGTCGCAATGCGCAATCAAATACGCTCGATCAGCATCTCTTCAAACACCGCCGACGCCCGGCTTGGCAATCGCCCAAGCGTCCGCACCACCCCCAGTTTCCGCGTCAGCCCCCCGTCCTTGCACCGCAGCCCCATCCCGCTCGGCAGACCGTGCTTGCTCACAAAGCCCACCCCGATGTTCGCACGCACCATCTGCACGATGCTCTCGATCGAACGCAGCTCCATCACGACCTCCAGCGTGACCCCGTGGGCCGCCGCCGCCTGATCGATGATCTTGCGCACCGCCGACCCCGCCTCGAACGCGATCACCGCCTCGCCCGCAAGCGACTCCCAGCGGAAGGTCTTGCGACCGTGCAGCGCATGATCCGTCGGCACGATCAGCATCAGCTCGTCGCTGATCTCCTTGACCACCATCAGCTCATCGCTCCGCGGGTGCTCGATCGGCAGCGTCACCACCCCCAAATCCAGCTCGCCCGACAAGACTCCCTGCGCGACCTGCGCGCTTCCTGCCTCCTTGATCGAGAATCGCAGCCCCGGATGTTTTTTGCGCACCGCCTGAATCGCCCCCGGCAGCAGGTATCCGGTCGCCGTCGCTCCCGCGCCCACCCGGATCGAACCGGTTTCCAGCCCCACCAAACTGCGCACCGCCTCGGTCGTCTGCCCAGCCGCCCGCAGCGTGATCTTCGCGTGCTCCACAAACACCTTGCCCGCCTCGGTCGCCTCCACCCCGTGCCCGGTGCGATGGAACAGCTCGGTGCCCAGCTCCTCTTCGAGCTTGCGCAGCGCCGCCGACAGTGCCGGCTGCGTCACACCCAGCTCCTCAGCCGCCCGCGTCATATGCCCGTGCTCGGCCACCGCGATCATCTGACGCATCGATCTGAGATCCATACCTGCCTCCGAGCCCATCAATCCATTCGATCAGCATGATCAAACTGATACATCATATCAATCACACACCCCCGGGTTGTGTCTTGGTTGCGTCTTGCGGCATGAGACCGAATCTGATAGCGTAAGCGCCCACAGAGAGAGGAAACACCATGATCACTCACACGCGTCTATCGCTTCTCACGGGGATGCTCATCGCTCCTCCCGCGCTCGCTCAATCACCGCTCGTCGTGTTCATACACGATCAGTTCACCGACGAGATCCTACGCATGCAGGACCTCAACAACGACGGCGACGCCCACGACCCGGGCGAGGTCACTCTTTTCTTCGACGACGGCCCGCCCATTACCGGGATCGACAACGCCCAAGGCATGGTCGCCCTCGACCCCTGGACCCTCTACGCCACTGATAACTTTGCCCCAGACAACATCGTTCTGCTCACCGACCAGAACCGCGACGGCGACGCCTTGGACCCCGACGAGGACAAGGTCTGGTTCTCCGGCCTTCTGCCCTCGGGCGGATTCATGACCAACCCCGCCGCCCTCACCCTGCGGCCCGACGGCTCCTTCTTCCTGCTCGACAACAACACCCTCGACACCACCGTCCCCGAAGCGATCTACATCCTCCGCGACCTCAACAACGACAACGATGTCGATGACGCCGGTGAGATCACCACATTCCACGAGCTCTCGCCCGCGGGTGTCTCAACCGCCGCGACATTCGACCTCGCACAGGACAACGCGGGCAATATCTACACCCTCGACATCTCCGACCCCAACCAGATCGAATCCATCGACATCATCGACCCTGCCGGCACCACCCGGAGCACCTGGTTCGACAGCGCCGATCTGTTCGCGCTCACCAACCTCCTGCTCGTCTCGACCGTGGGCGAACTCGAGCACATCCCCGAGACCGACGAGATCATCTTCGGCGCCAACTCGCTCGGGGGCGGCCAACGCATCATGGCGGCTCTCGACCGCAACAACAGCGGCACCATCAACACCGCCGCCGAGCTGCGCATCCTCTGGAACGAGGACACCCACGCCGACGGCTTCAACACCGGCTCACCCCGAGACTTCTTCATGCTCCCCGATGGCCGCCTGCTCTGGACCGACGGCCTCGCCGACCGCGTCATGATGCTCACCGACCTCAACAGTGACGGCGACTACAACGATCTCGGAGAAACCACCGTATACTTCGATGCTGCGATCGCCACCGGCAACGGACTCCCCAGCATCGAACAGCCCCTGAGCATCGCCGCCACCTTCGATAACTCCTGTGCCCCGGACCTGGCCGCGCCCTTCGGGACGCTCGATTTCTTTGATGTCTCGGCCTTCGTCAACGCGTTCGCCGCCATGGATCCGGCCGCAGATTTCGCCGCGCCGTTCGGGACATTCGACTTCTTTGATGTTTCGGCGTTCATCAACGCCTTCAACGCCGGATGCCCCTGACCCGGCATCACCTGACCCAGCATCACCTACCCGACATCAACGGATCTCGGTCCCCAACGCATCGATCAGCACCCCGATGTGCTTCTCGTAGTTCCGCCAACGCTCCTTTGAGCTGGTGTACATCGGCTTGCGCACCTGATCGCTGCTCAGCGTGCTCACCGCCCGCTTTGTTTCATGCGGCTTGGCGCACGCCTCGTCCCACTCCAGCCCGATGAAATCGATAATCTCCTTGGAGCCCTCGATCGGGTTGACGATCAGATCCTCATACTGCACATCCAGAATTGGGATGCTCCCGATCGAGTGCCAGTGCGCCATGTACCGCTGATAGAGCTGGTATTGATGCGCAAGGTGATCCAGGTCATACGAATACCCATGATTCCGCTCGCCCACAAAGTCCAGCAGGAAACAGCTGATGCATGTGTCCAGCGGCGAGCGCTTGCAATGCACAAACCTCGCCTCCGGGAAGATCTTGCTGATCACCCCAACAACCTCATAGTTATTGGGCAGCTTATCGGTGATCCGCAAAATGTCCTTGCCCGATTCGAGCGACGCGGCCTTCTCCATCGCCTTGAGCGTCTTCCGCGCGACACGGTCGAGCGCCGCGGTCTTGAGCTGATCGACCTTGGCGGTCCGGTCTGTGATCAGCTCGTCGGGCTCTGAGAGTTCCTTGCCATACAGATACGATTCGAGCATCTCGCCGCCGCCATAGGCGTTGGGATGCGATGCGATGATCTGCTCCACCAAACTCGTCCCCGAGCGCGGCATGCCGATGATGAACACCGGTTTCTCAGTCTTGCTGCGCGAGGTCGGGATCGCGGGATAGCGATCCACGCTCCACGCAGCCAGGCGCGTGTCGCACAGCTCGGTCAACCGCGGCGGGCTGTAGCCCGTCTCGAGCAGCGCCCCGCCCCGGCGTGCAGACTCGAACGCCTCGTCATACCGCTTGGCCTTGTCATAGAGCTTGGCCAGGTGCATGCGGATCTCAGAGTGATGCAACCTGGGCAGTTCGTTGCCGTCGTCATAGTCTTTGAGCAGCTGCTCGAGCTGCACGATGCCCTCATCGAGCCGCCCGACCTCCCCGCAGATCAGCCCATAGATGCTCAGCACCGGCGGGTCGTTCATCCCGTCGGATACGGCCCGGTGGATCCGTTCGAACGCGCCCTGAACATCCCCCCCAAGCCACTGCACCATCGTCGAGACCACGACCACTCTGGGCCGATCGGGGGCCAGCTGCTGGGCCATGTCGATGCATTCCATCGCCTCGCGGTGATGCCCAAGCCGGTTGAGCACCTCGGCCCGCCGCGTGTAGAACCCCGCCTGCTTGGGGTCGCGGCTGATCGCCTTGAGCAGCGAGCGATCTGCTTCTTCGAGCAATCCCATCCCGCATTGCCCTGAACCGATGCAGTAATATCCCATCGACCACTCGGGCTTGGCCTTGACCAGCGTCCGCCCGATCTCGACCGATTCACGATACCGGCTCTGGTTCTCAAGCTTCTCGGCCTTGCGAACCATGTCCTGGAGCTCTTTCTTGTCGTACTTCGTCGCTTTACTCATGATCCCCTCAGTTTAGCAGGTGCGATTCGTGTTCTGGGCGAAGCGAGAGCACGCCTGTCACGCTATCCTATATTCACACATCCGCTTCCCTCTCCATTGACGAGCCGAGCATGAACCCAACACGCATCACACTCCTGCTCATCGCCGCCGCAGCAACGCTGCCCTCGATCGCGACCGCCCAAAGCTCGCAGTTCGAGCTCGATGAAACCGGCGACTGGGCCCAGACCCAAGCGCCCGAGCCGGGCAGCGATGCCGCCATCATGGCCCAGGCCACCCGCCTGCTGGCCGAGGGCAAGCCCGGCGAGGCGAGCGAGATGCTCGGCGACTGGCTCGAACGCAACAAACGCACCCGCAACACCTACATCGCCCAGGCCTACTACCTCCACGGGCTCGCTCGTTTCCGAAACGATCGCGAGTACAAGGCCATCTTCGACCTCGAAGCCGTGATCCGCGATTTCCCAGAATCCGAGTTCTTTCTCCGAGCCGTTGAACTCGAGTACCAGATCGGCCTGGCCTACATCAACGGCAAGAAGCGACGCTTCCTGGGCATGCGGATCGAGAACGCACGCCCCACCGGCGAAGAACTGCTGATCCGCACCCAAGAGCGTGTGCCCGGATCGCAGCTGGCCGAGGAGGCCGCGATGTCCCTTGCGGATCATTATTACAGCCGCCGCGAACTCAAGCTCGCCGCGGACATGTACTCGATCTTCCGCGAGAACTTCCCCGACTCCCCACGCGTCCAACGCGCGATGCTCCGCGAGATCGAATCGAATATCGCTCGTTTCAAAGGCCCACGCTACGACGGCTCGGGCCTGCTCGATGCCAAGCTGCTCATCGAAGAGTACCAGCGCCAGTTCCCTGCCGATGCCATCCGATCCGGAATCACCGACGGGCTCAACGCATGGATCGACGAATCAGCGGCTCAGCAGGTCCTCGACACCGCCCGCTGGTACATCAAGGTCGATGACGAACCGTCCGCCCGTTTCACACTCGCCCGGCTCATCCGCCGCCACCCCGCGACCGATGCCGCCGACGAAGCCCTCGACATCATGCTCGATCGCGGCTGGGTGACATACACCCAAGAACAAGAACAAACCACCGCCGACGAACCCCAGACCGAACCAGAATCAGCCGAAACCGTACCAGTCGAACCCGCAGAAGTCGAACCCGCAGAGGAAGGGCCCCTGCCTTGAGCGTGTCCTCGTCCATCCGTCGCGTCATCGCCGTCTGTGCGCTGGGTGTCGCCATGTGCTCGGGCTGTGCAAGCACCCCGAATGAGGGCTACGCCTTCGATACAACCTTTGATGAATCGATCCAGTCGATCGCGATCCCGATCTTCCGCAACGAAACCACCTCACGCGGCCTCGAAGTCCAGCTCACCGAAGCCGTCATGAAGGAAGTCCAGCAACGCACCCCCTGGCACCTGGCCCCCTCCGACCGTGCGGACACCACCCTGGTCGGGGTGATCACATCGACCCAGCTCAGTGTGCTCTCAGACGACCCCCAAACCGGCCTCGCTCAAGAACAAGCGGTCCGCATCACCATTCGCTTTGAATGGCGCGACAACCGCTCGGGCGATATCCTCGTCGCCCGCGACGGCTACAGCGCTGCGGGCCTCTTCGCACCCGCACGAAATGTGGGGGATCGCCTGGAGTTCGGGCAGCGGGCCGCGATCGACGAGCTTGCCCGGGATCTCATATCAGACATGCGTTCGGGCTGGTGAACGGGCTGGTGAACGGGCTGGTGAGGTGCCAGATTCCGATCCGAGCCCGATCTTCTGTGCTCGTTTGTGCGTATAGATGCCAAGCGTGCCCATGCGTTAAAGCGCTATGATTGACCCGCACACCCGTGTTTCTTGGCATTCGATGCGATATCGGGAAATAGAGAGACCCACCAAGTCGATATTCCACACACACGCGTGAACCGATCACATTGACCCCGGAAACCCGCCGCGTGCGAATCCGGAACTCGCCGCCGGGCGAACACAACCACGAATACATATGGCTGATCAAAAACCCAAACCAAACGAAAAGAAGCCCAACGATCCCAAGGGCAAGCAGCCCCCAACACCGCCCAAGCCCCAGGGCCGCGGCATGTTCGGGTTCTTCGCTCTCATGCTCATGGTCCTCATGCTGGTCATGTTCCTCTCGTCTGCCGAGAAGGGATCCGAGATCACCTTCGCCCAGTTCGAGACCTCATACAAGCAGGGCACCATCATCGAAGATTCGGTCGTGCTCCGCGATGGCGCCATCACCGCCGTCGAGCGCCAGCCCGAGGTCGACAGCAAAAACGCGGAACGCCTCGTCCGCGTCCCGCTCAACACCGGCACCCGCGAGCTCTACGCCGCCAAGCTCGACGAGCTGACCGCAGGCGAGTTCAAGTCGCCGCCCCCCTCCGGCTGGGTCAACTTCCTCTACATGTTCGGCCCCATCCTCCTGCTCATCGCCCTGATCTGGTTCATGCTCGCCCGGGGCATGCGTGCCGCCGGCGGCGGGGCCGGCATGATCGGCTCCTTCGGCAAGTCGCGCCACAAGACCATGACCAAAGAGATGACTGGCATCACCTTCAAGGATGTCGCCGGCATCGAAGAGGCCAAGCACGAGGTCACCGAGATCATCGAGTTCCTCAAGAACCCCAAACGATTCACACGACTCGGCGGCCGCATCCCCCGAGGCGTCCTCCTCGCCGGTCAGCCCGGCTGCGGCAAGACCCTCCTCGCCAAGGCCATCGCCGGCGAGGCCGATGTCCCCTTCTTCAGCATCAGCGGCTCAGACTTCGTCGAAATGTTCGTCGGCGTCGGCGCATCGCGCGTCCGTGACCTCTTCAAGCAGGCCAAGGACTCATCGCCCTGCATCATCTTCCTCGACGAGATCGACGCCATCGGCCGTCGCCGCGGTGGGGGCTTCTCGGGCGGCGGAAACGACGAACGCGAGCAAACCCTCAACGCCATCCTCGTCGAGATGGACGGCTTCGGCTCGGGCGACGGCGTCATCGTCATCGCCGCAACCAACCGACCCGATGTCCTCGACCCCGCGCTCATCCGCCCGGGCCGCTTCGATCGCCAGATCATGGTCCCCCTGCCCGATGTCGCCGGTCGCCTCGAGATCCTCAAGGTCCACGCCAAGAAGGTCAAGCTCGGTCCCAATGTCGACATGGAGAAGATTGCCCGCGGCACACCCATGTTCAGCGGTGCCGACCTCGCCGCCATCATCAACGAAGGCGCCATCTCCGCGACCATGCTCGACAAAGAGTTCATCGAGCACGAAGACCTCGAAGAAGCTCGCGACAAGGTCAAGTTCGGGCGTGCCAACAAGTCACGCGTCCGCGAGAAAGACGAGAACAAGCTCGTCGCCTACCACGAAGCCGGCCACGCCGTCCTCCAGGCACTCCTCAAAGACTCCGACCCCCTGCACAAGGTCACCATCATCCCCCGAGGAAACTCCGGAGGTGCGACTTTCTCACTCCCCGAGAAGGACCGCATGGGCTACGGCCTCAAATGGCTCCACGCCACCATGCGCGTCATCTGCGGCGGACGCATCGCCGAGGCGAAGGCCATGGACGATGTCAGCTCCGGCGCGTCTTCCGACATCCAGCAGGTCACCCGCCTCGCCCGCGCCATGATCCTCGAATGGGGCATGAGCAGCAAGCTCGGCTTCATCAACTACGCCGGCGAGGATAGCCGTGAGTCGTTCGTCCCCGACAAGGACTACTCCGACGATACCGCCCGCGTCATCGACGAGGAAGTCCGCCGTCTGGTCGACGAGGCCTACGCCGACGCTCAGTCCATGCTCTTGGACAACTGGGAAAAGGTCGAAGCCGTCGCCCAAGCCCTGCTCAAGTACGAGAACCTCACCGCCGACGAGGTCCACAAGCTCATGCGCGGCGAATCCCTGGGCCGCTCCACCGTCGCCGACCTCCTCGGCGCTGGCCCCTCCTCACCGCGAAAAGGCAACAAGCCTAAACCCGCCGAGGACGGCGAACCCGACATGCCCGGCGACACCGTCCCCGATCCGGCGTAAACCAACAATGCACCACAAAAGCCCGGCACTTCTGCCGGGTTTTTCTTTCCATGCCCTCTCTGGTAATCTCATGCTGATCCTTCACGCCCCCTGCCAATAACGCCGATACACTGCGCGCCCATGCACCACCTCACCACCCTCCGCCAAGCCCTCCATGCCCATCCCGAACTCTCGGGCTTCGAGCATGACACCCACGACCGCATCGTCGCCCACCTCCGCGAAAACGCCCCGGGCATCGACATCGCCGAGCGCGTCGGGGGCACCGGCCTGCTCGCCATCGTCGCGCCCGAGACCTACACCCGCACCATCATCTACCGCGCCGATACCGACGCCCTGCCCATCAGCGAGGAAACCGGCGCAGAATACGCCTCATCTGTCCCCGGCATCATGCACGCCTGCGGCCACGACGGGCACACCGCCATCGCCTGCGGAATCGTCGAACGCTTCGCCGCCGAACCGATCCCAGACACCCGCCTGATCGTTGTCTTCCAGCCCGCCGAGGAGATCGGCACCGGCGCACCGGCCATCCTCAGCGATCCCCGTTTCACCGAACTCATCACCGACCCCGAATCCACGCCTGCCCTCGCGATCCACAACCTGCCCGGCTTCCCACTGGGCCAGCTTGCCATCCGCACCGGGCCTATGTGCCCCGCGTCCATCGGCCTGCGCTTGGTCCTCACCGGAATCGGCGGCCACTCCTCCCAGCCCCTGCTCGCCCGCTCGCCCCTGCCCGCCGCCGCATCGCTGGTCCAATGGCTCATCGAACTGCCCAAACGCATGGACCGCGCCAATACCTTGCTCACCGTGACCCACCTCAGCGCTGGCATCGACTCCAACTTCGGCATCACCCCCGACCAGGCCATCATGTGCGCCACCCTGCGAGCCATGAACAGCGAGCACCTCAACGCCCTGCTCAAGCACACCATGCAACTCGCGACCCGCCTGGCCGAGGACAACGGGCTCACACTCGAGCACACCACACACGAGCATTTTACCGCGACCATCAACGACGACGACCTCGCCCAGCGCGTCCTCGAGATCGCCAACGCCCACGATTTCGACAGCATCGTCCTCGACAACCCCATGCCTTGGTCAGAAGACTTCGGGCTCTTCGGCGAGCATTTCCCCAGCATGCTCATCGGCATCGGCGCCGGCCAGGCCCAGCCGCACCTGCACGCCAACAACTACGACTTCCCCGACCAGCTGCTCCCCATCGCCATCGAACGCCTCGGAACCATCATCCGCACCATCTACTCCGGCGCATAAGTGCTCCGGCGCATAACGCCCAATGCACACGCCTCTGTGCGTTCAATGGTGTAAGTACATCGCGCGCAGCCGCGGGTTCAGACACCCATCGCCACAATCGCGTCGGCAAGCTTCACAAACCCGCCCCGGTCTGCGCCAGCGCCATAGTTCACGACCCCGTTCTCCTTGGGCGCATGCTCCACGCACTGCTCATGGATCTGCTCCATCACCTCGCGGAGCTTGTCCAGCGAGCGGTCCTTCGTCCAAGTGTCGTGCGAAGCGTTCTGATGCATCTCAAAGCACG
Organism: Phycisphaerales bacterium UBA1924; assembly: GCA_965283805.1. Lineage (GTDB taxonomy): Bacteria > Planctomycetota > Phycisphaerae > Phycisphaerales > UBA1924 > UBA1924. The sequence goes on from CBDIPV010000001.1 coordinate 2,873,257, forward strand.
AGGTCGCCACGCCCCCCGCGTTGGCCGCCTTGCCCGGCCCGAAGGTGATCCCCTTCGTGTGCAACACCCCCCGCGCATCGTGCGTGCACGGCATATTGGCACCCTCAGCAACATACCGGCAGCCCCGATCAGCCATCACCTTCGCGTCATGCTGCTCAACCTCGTGCTGTGTCGCACACGGCAACGCCACATCATGATCCACATGCGACCACGGCTTATCCTCACTGAAGAACGAACACCCCTCGCCAGACCAATCCTTAAGCCGCCCGCGCTGGTTCTCCTTGAAGTCGATCAGCTCCTTGATCTGCTCCTCGCTGAACCCTTTCTCGCAGATCAGCGCCCCGCCTGAGTCCGACAGCGACACCACCCGCGCATCCTTCTGGTGCGCGAGCTCCGCGGCATACAACGCCACATTCCCCGCCCCCGAGATCGCGATCCGCGTGCCCTCGATCTTCTCGCTGCGGTGCTTCATCATCTGCTCGGCAAAGGTCACCGCGCCGTACCCGGTCGCCTCGCTGCGCCCCAGCAGCCCGCCCAGTTCCAGCGGCTTACCCGTCAGCACCCCGTCGCGCTGCTTGGTGATCTTCATGTACTGCCCATACAGGTATCCGATTTCGCGCCCGCCCACGCCGATGTCCCCCGCGGGCACATCCACGCTCGCCCCGATGTGCCGGTGCAGCTCACGCATGAACGCCTGACAGAACCGCATCACCTCGTTGTCGCTCTTGCCCTTGGGGTCAAAGTTGCTCCCGCCCTTGCCCCCGCCGATCGGCTGCCCGGTCAGCGCGTTCTTGAAGCACTGCTCGTACGCCAGAAAATGCAGCGTGTCCTCGGTCACCGTCGGGTGGAACCGCAGCCCGCCCTTGTAGGGTCCCATCACATTGGTGTGCTCGATCCGCCACCCGAAGTTCACCTCAACCCCGCCATCGTCGTTCACCCACTCCACCCGGAACCGGATCACCCGGTCAGGGATCAGCAGCCGCTCAAAGACGCGTGCCTTGCGATACTTTTCGTTCTCTGCGAGCATCGGCGCGACCGATTCGGCGACCTCCTCAATCGCAGAGCGATACAGCTTGCCCGGGTTGATGGCGTCGATCATGCCCTTGAGTTCGTCTGTCAGATTCATCGTCGTCATGTATACCTCTGCATCGCTTGGGGTGTTTCGTTCGATACCACGCAGTAGCCCATCTCGTGCTCAACCAATCCCGCCCAGTCTGCCACTATTCCGTCCCGCTCCAGCCAACCGAGAACGCATGAACAGTACCCAGAATGATATCACCGTGGTCCCCGACACCGACCCCAAGCACGGCCGCATCTGGCGCCTGACCGCCGTTCAGCACCTCTCCAGGCCCCTCGACGAGGTTTTCCCCTTCTTCGCCGACGCCCACAACCTCGAAGAACTCACCCCCAAGTTCCTCAAGTTCAATGTCCTCACCCCCAAGCCAATCGCCATGAAGTCCGGCACCGAGATCCGCTACAAGCTCAAAGTCCGAGGCGTCCCCATCAAATGGAAGACCTCCATCCTCGACTGGGACCCACCCCACCAGTTCGTCGACAACCAGGACTCGGGCCCCTACGCCCTCTGGCACCACACCCACACCTTTAAACCCACCGAAGACGGCACCGGCACCATCTGCACCGACACCGTCCGCTACCGCCCCGCCGGCTGGATCCTCGCCTCCATCGTCAACAAACTGCTTGTGCAGCGCGATGTAGTCAACATCTTCCGCTACCGCTTCCAGCGCCTCGACGAGATCTTCGCAGCCCGATCATGACTCCCGTAGCCTCCCCCGCACCAGCGAGGGAGGTGGCCCGCCAAAGGCGGGACGGAGGGGGCGTCCCCAACAACCCATCCAATTCAATATTGCGATTTGCGCCGGGGCCATGCAAGTGCTGCCCACGGCTCACGCATGTTCAACTGCATCCCCTTCGAGCCCTTAGCGATCTTCGCGTTCAACCCAACTCTTCTCTGCGGCTCTGCGTGAACTCCGCGCCCTCTGTGTTCAAAAACGCAAACCAACCACGCATCACTCCTCAAACAACGCCGTCCCGCTCGCCAACTCCCGCGGCGTCCCATCAACCCGCTTCGGCGCATCGAGCGACTTGCCGCTCTTGGCCCCCGCGTCCTCAAACTTCTTGAGCGTCGGCATCATCCGCGAATCGATCGAACCCACCAGCCGGTTGTACCGCTCCACGCTCTGCCGGATCGAGTCCCCCAGCTTCCCCGCGTGCTCGAACGCCGTCGCCGCCCGGTCGTGCAGTTCCTTGCCCAGCTCAAACAGTTCGGCCGCCTGCTCGGTCAACGCGTGCTCACGCCAACCCACGGCCACCGCCCGCAGCAGCCCGATCAGCGTGCTCGGCGACGCCAGGATCACGCCCTGCTGCGCCGCCACATCCAACAGATCAGGCCGACGCGACAACGCCGCATCAATAAAGTGATCGCCGGGCACAAACATCACCACAAACTCGGCGCTCTTGCCGTCGAACATCGACCAGTACTTCTTGTCGGCCAGCTTCTTCACCTGCTCGAAGGTGTGCCGTGCAAAGCGCTGCATCTGCTCCTCGCGGATCTCGTCAGTGGGGGCATTGACCGCCTCGATGTACGCGTTGATGTTCGCCTTCGCGTCCACCACAATCACCCGGTTGTTCGGCAGCGTCACCACCATGTCCGGCCGCTGCAGGTTCCCCTCATCGTCGCGCTGCGAGAACTGCTCGGAAAAGTCGCAATAGCTCGTCATCCCCGCCAGCTCCGCGACGCGCCGAAGCTGAATCTCACCATACTGCCCACGCACCTCAGGCCGTGACAACGCCTTGGTCAACCGTGCTGTTTCTTCCTTGAGCGAGTCATTGCTTGCGCTCGATGCCTTCACCCGCTCATCGAGCTGCGTGATCTGCTCGCGCGTCTTGTGCAGCGTCTCGCTGATCGGCTTGACCATCGCCTCGATCGCCTGCTTGCGCTTATCAAGCTCGCTCTGCGACAACTGGTCCGCATCCTTGAGCCGCTCAGTGATGAACTTGCCCAGCGCCTCCTGGTTCGACTTGAGCGTCCGCGACCCCAGCGCCTCGAACTGCGACACCAGCTGCTCGCGGTTCGCCTTGAACTCCTCGATCAGCTTGGCCCCCGCATCCAGCCGCTCGACCAGCTTCGCCTGCTCCACCGACAGCTGCGTCACCCGCTGCGAAGACTCCTCGGCCCGCGCCCGCGCCAACTCCAGCTCCCGCCGGGCCTCATCGAGATCGCCCGCCAGATGAGCGTTCTCATCCGCCAGCCGATCCCGCTCGCGTTGGGCCTCATGCATCTCAGCCCGCGCCTCGCCCCCCCCGCGGACCAGCACAAAGACCCAGCCGCCCAATGCCAGCACCAACACGCCCAATACACCGATTGCAATCTCCATGTCAGGAGTATATCAGGGTTCGTGTCTAGTGCGGCCCATGCCGTGCGAACCATTCCTTTGCCATGTCACCCGTTCTCACACCCATCATCTTCACTACTATCGCCTGGCTCGCCATTCCGGTGGGGCATTCGTCTCCTCCATAGAGCATTTGCGTGCCTAATGACTTGAGCGCGAATTCCGTGACACAATCATCGCCTTCGGCGGCAGCTTCCTCCTCGGCCGTGTGCTGGTCCATTCTTAACTCACGAAGTCGGGCTTGTTGTCAGCCATCGCACCCTCGTCGATAGAGCTCGAGCATGAGAGCGAAATCAAAGTAGTCCAACTCGCCGATTGGGTGTGCGATGTCTACTTCGGGTCTTCTTAAGAAAAATTCATAATAAAATGCATTGGCATCAGTAGTGTCAATAACACCATATGGTATAGTTCTATCCGCAAACGAGCATGGTCCAGGGGTAGGAACGCGAAACATATATGCGGCACCCGATGATTCGCCATGCGTATCGTCACCAACCGCGCCAGTAAACACTCGTCCATTCAGCACATCAACCGACTGTCCTGCCTGGTCACCAAAGTCTGGGTTGTTCGGCTCTAATTTGTATTCGAGTTCACCGGTAAACAGGTTGATGACAAATGCTGCTCCAGAGTTAGCGCCTGCCCCATCACCGCTGTATTGAGTCTGGCCAATTACCCCGTGCGGGCCATCAACAGCGAGCGACCAGCCGAACCCATTGTCGACAGAACCAAAAGCGCCAGTGACGCCTTGAATTTCATACAGCTGATGCGGCGCTTCCGGAGTGAGGATCGAGTATCCGTATACAGCCCCGCGTTGAAATCGGGTATGCTCGTGATCAATCGCGCTAACTAGCAACACCTCACGGCTGATCGCGATGTCCCAGCCAAATATGTCTTCGCATTCGAGATCGTCTGGGATTATGCGTGAAAGCTGTTCTCCCGAAAATGCGTCAAAGATATACGCGGCACCAGTGTTGCAAAAACTCGATCCTGGTTCATGATAGAGCGCGCCTATACCAATAAGCCCGTTATGTATGTCGACAGAGAAACCAAATAAGTCAGATATCGCACGATCCTCTGCAACAAGCTTGTTCATGAGTTCTGGCGAACCGGGAGTTGAAATATCGTAGACATACACTGCGCCTGCTCTGCTGATGCCGTCTGTGTCGTGCTCGCTTGCGCCGATTACGAGCAAATCGCCGTCAATCGCGATATCTGTCCCGAAACGGTCGCCTCCAATAAGATCATCGGGTTCAAGCTTGGCTAGTTCTAATCCGCTCTCGCGATCAAACAGATACACCGCACCAGAGTCTTGGCCTATGCCGTCATGGTATCTTGATCCAACACAAATCACACTTTCGTTGATGGCCACTGTTTGCCCGAACCGGTCTCCAGGGCCTGAGTCTGACCCGACCAGCTTGAGAAGCTGCTCATCACGAACCGAATCGAACAGGTATGCGCTGCCGGCGTCCTCGCCCATTTCATTGTCGTATATGGCACCAATCAAAAGCCTATTTCCAGTTCCCGCAGCAACGGCACTCCCGAACCAGTCCCCAGCTTGTCCGTCTCCAGGCGCATATTTTTCATCTTGCTCGATGTCTACAGGTTGCGCGTGCGCAGGGGTAAGACTGGCCCAAAGCGATAAGCAAATAATCCCAAGCATCAGACGCATCCCGATCTCCCGTTCATCAATGGCTCTCAATACACATGTGGCCCAAACCGTCGGTCTAGGTTATCAAACTTGAGTTAGTAGATCAATGATTAGCCGAACGAGAGGAGATCCCTCCCCTGCCAACTTGGCACCCCCAACCCCCGCTCCACCCCGCCTGACACCATCCCAATCCCCCAACACCCCGAATTCCACCGAATTCACCACCTCCCGCCCAGCCGCAGTGGCACGCCCTTTGCCCTGTATACGGGCACATGATGGTCTCATCGACCCATCCCGACGCCCTCACGCCCAACCCCGGGCGACTCAACCTCCTGCTCTCCTACGCGGGCTGGCAGGAAACCCCGTGGGTTGAGCGGCTGCCCGCCATGCTCACACCCATGGGCGTCAACTCCCATGTCGCCTCCAGCGTCAGCGGGGCCCAGCGGGTCATCGAGTCCAACCCGATCCACATCGCCGTCGTCGACCTGGCCCTGCCCCTCGACGACGCCGGGGCAGCCGTGGCCGAGGAAGCCGGGACCCGAATCCTCAATCTGCTCTCGCGCCTGCCCTCGCCCCCGCCCACCGTCGTCATCAAACGCCGACGCACCGCTCGCGACGATGCCCGCGAGATGAACGCCGCCCTCCGCAGCGGCGCCTTCGCCGTCGTCGACCGACCCATCGCCCAGCGCGACATCGAGACCCTCCTCGACACCCTCCGCCGCTGCATGTTCCGCCATTACAAAAACCGCTGGCCCGGAGCCAGCTGATCGTTTCAGTTCCGTCCATATTCACAGCCCTAGTGGCTAGTGGCCAGTCCCTAGTCCCTTGAGAGAAAAACAGGAGATCCAGACCATGGCAACCGCAACCAAAAACAAAACCAAGACCAAGACCAAAGTCGCCGTCCGCCCCCTGCACGACAAGATCCTCGTCGAGCGTGACGAAGCACAGACCGTCACCAGCGCCGGCATCTACCTCCCCGAATCATCCACCGAGAAGCCCCAGTTCGCCACCGTCCTCGCCGTCGGCGAAGGCACACTCAACGACCACGGCGACCGCATCCCCCTCGATGTCAAGCCCGGCGATCGCATCATCCTCTCCAAGTGGGGCGGCACCGAACTCAAGCTCGACGGCGAAGAGTACCTCATCGTCAACAGCAGCGATGTCCTCGCGATTGTGGATTAACTGATGGAGCCCACTCACCTCGCCAGCCAGATCTTGTTGGCATACAGGGACGATCAACCACTTGTGCTAGTAGTTGATGGCCTGCCAGTTCAACTTGAATGGCTAGTAAGGTGCTTCGTGCAAGTGCCCACAAGCGCGGACTACGAGGAGCTGAAAGGGCTGATGAGCAGGGATGCCTCAGTTCGAGCAGACGGACCAGAAGGATTCGTATCCGTCTCAGCACTCATCAAAATGCCCTTTGGAGATCAAGTTCGAATCCTCGAACACCAAGACGGGCATGGTCATCAGATCGACGCACGATGTGTCTCAATGGTGACAAGAGGCAAAATGGGCCTCGCCATCAACAGCTTTAAGTGAGAGAACAATCCCCATGAACCAGGACCAGCTAAGACAAGCCCTCAAAGAACTCAACGGCGAACGCGACGCACACTTCGCCCTCGCAGGCATGTACGAGTCCGCGTCGGTCCTGACCATCCCCAAAGCCATGCTCATCCCCGAAGAGACAGACAAACTCGTCAAAGTCACCGACGGCAAGAGCGTGTTCATCATCGAAGCCGAGCGAATCGCATACATCCGCATCGGCCTCTAAAAACCAAGAACCCGAGTCCCTAGTCCCCAGTGGCTAGTGGCCAGACCCTAAGGAGCCACACCATGGCAGCCAAACAGATCGCATTCAACACCGACGCACGCGAGCGCATTCTCCGCGGCGTCCAGAAACTCGCAAACGCCGTCAAGGTCACACTCGGCCCATCAGGCCGCGTCGTCATCCTCGAGAAGTCCTTCGGCTCACCAACCGTCACCAAGGACGGCGTCTCCGTCGCCAAGGAAATCACCCTCGACGACCCATTCGAAAACATGGGCGCTCAGATGGTCAAGGAAGTCGCCTCCCGCGCTTCGCGCGAAGCCGGCGACGGCACCACCACCGCCACCATCTACGCAGAAGCCATCTTCACCGAAGGCCTCAAGAACATCACCAGCGGCGCCAACCCCAACCAGATCAAGCGCGGCATCGACATGGCCGTCACCGCACTCATCGGTGAACTCAAGAACATGTCCAAGCCCATCAAGGACTCCAAGGAAATCGCACAGGTCGGCACCTGCAGCGCCAACCAGGACGCCGAGATCGGCAAGATCATCGCCACCGCCATGGACAAGGTCGGCAAGGACGGCGTCATCACCGTCGAAGAAGGCAAGTCACTCGAAACCGAAGTCGAACTCGTCGAAGGCATGCAGTTCGACAAGGGCTATCTCAGCCCCCATTTCGTGACCAGCCCTGCAACAATGGAAGCCGTCCTCGACAAGCCCTACATCCTCATCCACGAAAAGAAGATCTCCAACGCCAAGGACATCCTCCCCATCCTGGGCAAGGTCGCCGAGTCCGGCAGCCAGCTCCTCATCATCGCCGAGGACATCGATTCCGAAGCACTCGCCACCCTCGTCGTCAACAAGCTGCGTGGCACACTCAAGGTCGTCGCCGTCAAGGCACCCGGCTTCGGTGACCGCCGCAAGGAACTCCTCCAGGACATCGCCATCCTCACCGGCGGCACCGCCGTCATGGACGAGCTCGGCATCGACATCGAGAAGCTCGAACTCGCCGAACTCGGCCGCGCCAAGAAGATCACCGTCTCCAAAGACAACACCATCATCGTCGAAGGCGCCGGCTCCTCCAAGGACATCCAGGGCCGCATCTCCATGATCCGCAGCCAGATCGAGCACTCCTCATCTGACTACGACAAGGAGAAGCTCGAAGAACGCCTCGCCAAGCTCGCCGGCGGCGTCGCACAGGTCAATGTCGGCGCAGCCACCGAGGTCGAAATGACCGAGAAGAAGGCCCGCGTCGAAGACGCACTCCACGCCTGCCGCGCAGCAGTCGAGGAAGGCATCCTCCCCGGCGGCGGCACCGCCATCCTCCGCGCCCGCCGCGCACTGGTCGCCCTCCGCAAGAAGGCCTCCGGCGACGAGCGCATCGGCATCGACATCGTCCACCGTGCCGTGTCCGCCCCGATCAAGCAGATCGCCAAGAACTGCGGCCTCGACGGCTCCGTCATCGCGAGCAAGGTCGAAGAGTCCGACGATAACTCCTTCGGCTACAACGCCCTGACCCACGAGTACGGCGACCTCGTCAAGATGGGCGTCATCGTCCCCACCAAGGTCGAACGCGTCGCCCTCCAGAACGCAGCCAGCGTGGCAGGCCTCCTGCTCACCACCGAAGCCGCGATCGTGGAGATCAAGGACAAGCCCGTGGGTGCTGGCCACTCGGGCGAGGACTTTGATTACTAAAGAAAATATTGCCGCCGACATAGCCCCTCCGGGGGCTTTTTTCGTATATCCTCTATGTAGCTGACCAGGGGTATGAAAATGAACGAACACAATGCGAACAAAGAGGTGCAGAAACCGCCTCAATTAGAGTTCCACTACATCAAAAGTAATCAGTTTAGGGTTCTGCACGCCGATGGTGTTTTTGGTGGGGCTTGTCCGCGCGGCGGATTGAATATGTCAATGTTCAGTGAGCGGATTCCGATTCCGTTGAAAGTCACAAATGAAGCCATTCCGCAAGGTGGAGATGGAGTCTTCAAGTGTGGCAAGGAGATTTCAAGAGCCGCTAGGTCAGGAGTGGTGAGAGAAGTAGAATGCTGTGTTCATATGTCTTGGGCTGAAGTTAAAAGCTTCCGCGATTGGCTAGATAAGCAGCTTAATGAAAATGTTAGAGAGGTATGAGCATGTCATACAAATTATCACTATCAGCCAATGATGCTGAAAACTATACGGCTGCAACCACAGATCGCGAGTACACGTTTGGAGCATCGGTGGCTCCGGTGCTTCTGGGTTTCGCGTTTGTTGCTTCCGGTTCATCTGCTACAGCAAGTGAAACTGAGAGTTCAATTCCCCGTTATGTCGAGAGCTGTCCTGAAGGTCATGACAATGACCACGGTTCTTATTCCGATATATACACGGACGCAGCAGCAAACAAAGATATTTTGACTAACTTATCCGGGTTGGAGAAGGGTTGGGACGGGTACTCCGCTCCGCCAGTCACCGATCTTTCGCTAGAAATATCTAGGCGTGTAATAGCAGCTTTTGAGCGAGAGGGTATTGCCGTTTTGGCAGCGATGCCTAGTGTGGTCGGCGGCATTGCCATTGAGCTAGATATTGAGCGAGACGGGGGCGCGATTATAATCGAGTGCTACAACGATGGGGTAATATGTGCACTTATTGAAGATTATGATTCCGAACCTCATGTGATGACAGTCCGCCCTGAAGCGTCATCGATTAGAAATTTGGTAACTTATGTCATCGAATCAGCCTGGTGAACAGACAGCCGACTTGCCGGCAGGCATGCTGCAAGGCGATCGGCCTGTTGTGCCAGAGTTCGATGCAGATGAAGAGCTTTACCGCCGACTAATGCCTCAGCATTTGGTACGAAATAAGGTTCATTTGGCAGCTATAGATCTGCCGGATATATCTACACTTCGAAGTAAGTTGGCCAATAGTGATCCTTCGTGGGCGTTGAAGGAACCTAGTAGGGTTAGCTTTGAGGGGTGGGGTGTTTTTGGCATGCCTATAAGTAGGATTCCTGCTGCCATATACTATCGTGGCGTGGAGTCATATGATATTAAAATTCAGCATGTGCCACATGCCAGAAACTACCCGCATAGTGAAATCAGAGCGTATTCTGGTGAAAAACGTTTGGACAAAAATAGTATAAACAGTATGCCGCCGGAATCCCGAATGCGATTTCGACATAAACTCCTTCAAATTTGCCAAATGCGTATATTGCCTAGCCAGCTAGGATAAAATTCTATTTCCGGGTGCCCTGCTTACGCGCAGCTTAAGCAGGTTCTGGAACTCGCTGGGTGCCCCCTGCCCGGGGTTATCTTCAAATAGAGCCGGTGGGGATAGTAAAATCTGAACCCAATATGGTCTTATCAGTTGTCGTCTTCTCTGTAAAACTGCGCTCGATACTTGTACCAATGCCGTGTGTTTGTGTAAGGGATGTATGTGGTGCGAGTACCGCGTGTGGTGCTATAGCCGCTATAGGATGCTGAACCGCCGTTTCCCCAGACTGTCCCGCCATGGTATGTGGTTGTAGTTGTGGGGGTTGTGATCGGCGTTACGCCACTTGTTACGGTCGTGTCGATATACTCGGAATCCCAGACAACACCATGTGCTCCCACCTTTCTCGCAGCAGCAATTGCTTCTTTGTTTCCCTCGCCGGCAGAGCTCAGAAACTCTGCAGTACCAATCGTTGAGCAGTCATCTGGCACTTTGGCTGTGCGAAAAATGGGTTGATCCGAAGGTATCGGTTCAAGTCTCGCGCCGGTGTAGTGCTTCAAAAAACCATTAGGCCCACAACCAGAGAGCAAACTTACCGTTGTGGCGATGAGAGCAATAGATATGTGCTTCATTGATCAGCTCCGGGGTTAATCACGACACTAAGTGTACCAGAAATGCCGGGTGCCCTCCACCCGTACCTTCCTTCGACTCCAACGGCGGCTACCCCGACAGCCCCCTCCCCTCTCCTCTGCGCCCTCAGCCCCCTCTGCGTACCCATCTTCTCCCCCTCTTCCCATTGCCCATTGCCACTGCCCCTCCCCCCCAATCACCCCCTTTGTGCGCAATCTGCACCCGCACTGACCGCATCTGTGCGCAACATCCGTGCGCTCCCCATCCCCCGGCTTGAGCCGTCGAAAACCCGTGCGACAATTCTCGCATGAACACAAACACAAACACACAGAACGAATCCGATCGCACCATCCACACGCTCACCAACGAGCTCCTCGAGGACCTCTTCAACCCCTCGATCACCACGCTCGATCTCTGCCAGATCCACCGGCTCACGCTCCCCGAACTCGCCGCCATCCTCGAATCCGAGTCCTTCACCCTCGCCGTCGACTGCCGGGTGCCCTCCTTCTCCCATCCTGTGCCCTCCTTCGACTCGCAGAGCGAAGGAGGACGCAGTGCAATGGCTCCCCTCCCTCATAGCCCCTCGAAACGCTGGCCCATAAGCACCACCACCTCCTTCGTCCTCCGGATCGAAGGAGGGCACAGTGAAGCCCTATTCCCCTCCCCAAGAGGGGTTGCAGGGGACACTTCCCCTGCACACGCAAACCCTACCATCCCCGCATGACTCATCCACCCCTCGTCAAAGCCATGCTCGACTTGGGCAAAGAAGCCTGCGAGCGAAGCCCAAAGAGTGAGAATGCCAAAGGTGCCCCCTGTAAAACTCTGTTGTGCGTCATTCAAAGGGCTCATTGACTGCGCTGGCCAGCGAGGGCTCAGTGCGATCGTGGTGCCAGGGCCAAGTGTGCCGCAGGTGCGACTTCAATCACGAGGATGTGATCATTCTCAACAGGATGAAGTTTGCGGCATCGGGGGCATCAAGGGAGCCCAAATCAATATTCTTACACAAACCGGGATTCGGTACTGCCCCAACTGCGGAACTCGAATCTCGAAGACGGTTCGGCGCAATCGAGAGTATTTTGCTCGGCTTGTTCTAGAGCATAATAAGTTTGTCGGGTGCCTCGACGCCCCCTCCCCGGCTCCTCCGTGATCAAACACCCCACGCCCTGAACCCGAAGCAGCCCCCGTCCCCATCGCCCCACCCAGATCCCCTCCCCAAGAGGGGTTGCAGGGGACCCCTCCCCTGCACACGCAAACCCTACCATCCCAAATGCCCATCATCGTGCGACACAACCCGACCGGCGATCACTACATCCTCCTCGGCACCGGCTACAGCCAATGGGCCACTGCACGCCCCAACCGATTCTTCGGCGACCTCTTCCCCCACGAAAACGAAGGCCAAGCCCGCCTCGTCTGCATATGCGATGCCCAAGGCCGAATCGAATGGTCATACGCCGACCGCCTCACCGTAGTCTCTGCGGACGACCAATCCCCGGCCCAAATCCTCGCCAACTTCAAAACCCGCGAACCGGCTGACGGCGACACCAACTGATCGCCGGGCGGGCGCCCCGACGGCCCCCTCCCCGGCTCCTTCGGGATCAAACACCCCACGCCCTGAACCCGAAGCAGACCCCGTCCCCATCGGCCCACCCAGATCCCCTCCCCAATCGCGGTTGCAGGGGACCCCTCCCCTGCACACGCAATCAATCCCCATCCAGCCGTTGTGCCACATAGAACCCGTACGAGTACCACGCCCCGTACGCGCGGTACAGCCGGATCTCCTCACGCTCCGCGTCCACGATTCGCCGCGCATCCGCGTCTCCGTCGTGCCGACCGAGGAACGACTCGAACCCGTCCTCCAGCGCCCGGTAGTAGTTCGCCTCCCAGCATGCCGTCGGCAGCATGAAGTACCCCAGCACCCCATACCCCGCCCGCTCCAGGGCCCGCACATTCTCCGACGCTTCGCGGATCCCCGGGTACTCGCGCGTCCAGTGCGCCTCGATCTCCGCCGGGCGCGTGGGCGTGGTCCAGGTCAGCTCCGACACCGCGATCACCCCGCCGGGGCGGAGGAACGCGCGCCACTCCGCGATCCCCGCATCGAACCCCATGTTGTAGATCGCCCCCTCCGACCAGATCAGGTCCAGCGACCCAGGCGCAAACCCCAGCGATTCCATGTCCCCCTCGCGCACCTCGACCCGGTCACCCACGCCGAGGCCCGCTGCTCGCTCGCGTGCCCGCTCGACGAACGCGCTCATCGCATCCACCGCGACGATGTGCGAGCGATTGAAGTGCGCCGCGAGCTGTAGCGCCGACGCCCCCGTTCCGCACCCGATGTCCGCGATGCGCAGCGGTTCATCGGCTGCCAACCCCGTCATCGCGATGGCCAGATCCGTCTGCGCTGTCCCTCCGGGCCCCTGGCGCGGGTTGCGAAGATGCAGATCCACGATCAGTGCAAGCTCATCCATGACGCGGAGTGTAACAGAGGCGGGTGGCCCGATGGAGCCGCCCCCGGCTCCTTCGTGATCAAACACCCCACGCCCTGAACCCGAAGCAGACCCCGTCCCCATCGGCCCACCCAGATCCTCTCCCCTCTTCTTTGCGCCCTCAGCGCCCTCCGCCCCCTCTGCGTACCCATCTTCTCCCCCTCTTCCCATTGCCCATTGCCACTGCCCCTCCCCCCCAATCACCCCCTTTGTGCGCAATCTGCACCCGCACTGACCGCATCTGTGCGCAACATCCGTGCGCTCCCCATCCCCCGGCTTGAGCCGACGAAAACCCGTGCGACAATTCTCGCATGAACACAAACACAAACACACAGAACGAATCCGACCGCACCATCCACACGCTCACCAACGAGCTTCTCGAGGACCTCTTCAACCCCTCGATCACCACGCTCGATCTCTGCCAGATCCACCGGCTCACGCTCCCCGAACTCGCCGCCATCCTCGAATCCGAGTCCTTCACCCTCGCCGTCGACTGCACCCGACGCATCAACACCGCCCGCCAATCCCTCATCAACTCCGAGGCCGCCACCCTCGCCACCGCCCGCCTCCACGACCTCATCAAAGACCGCCCCCAAACCCCCGCCCACGCCGAAACCATCCGCAAAGCCGCCACCAAACTCCACCCCCGCTCCCAATCCCATGGGACGCACTTCCAACCCACCAACACCCACCCCCATCCCAGCACCATCCCCAACAACAGCATCCTCCCCCGGTCATCCGGGGGAGGTGCCGAGCGCAGCGAGGCGGAGGGGGTCTCTTTCTCCTCCCCCGTCCTGACGGGGGAGGTGCCGACGCAGTCGGCGGAGGGGGCCTCTCCCCCCGCGCAGCCAACACCGGGTGGCCCAATCCCCCCCTCCCCGCCCCCTCACGAATGATCCGGCAGCGCCAGATCCGGGATGGTTGAGAACGGGATGCGCCGCGGCGCCGCCTTGCGGGCGTCGTGCATCGACGCATAATAAATCTTGGCGTGCCCGTGCTTGCTGTTGATCCGGTCCATCGTGTGTGCCAGCTCCGTGAGCTTGCGTTCGTGCGGAAACAGCGGCTGCTCCACGCACGCATCACGCACAAGCCCGCCCAGCGTCACACTGATCGCAAACACGAACTCCGTCTGCTGGTGATACCACAGCGTGTTGAGATGGTGCAGCAAACGCACCGTGCACTGACACGGCTCAAGATTCTGGTACAGCGACCACGACGGGTCGTCCATGGGCCTGATGCTGATGGTGAGCTTGGTGCACCAGTAGCCCTCGCTCCGCAATCGCGTCGCCGCTTTCATGAGCAATCGGATCGCAACCGCCCGGGCGCTCTCGGTCGGGCGCAGCTCGGGCGCCAGCACATGCTGGTGCCCGATGTTCTTGCGCCGGGTGGGTTTGATGTGCGGGTCGTAGCCATGGAGCCAGTCGTGCCAGGTCTCGCCGAGGATCGAGCCCCATGCCTGGCGGAGTCGTGACTTGCTCGCCATGCACAGCTGTGGCATGGTGTAGATGCCGTGCGATCGCAGCCGGCGCTCGATGCCGGTGTTGATCCCGGGCAGGTCGGTGACCTTAAGGGTGTAGAGGCGGTGGGGGAGTTCGCGGGGTTCGATGACGACCATGCCGTCGGGCTTGACCATTTCGCCGGCGGTCTTGGCGAGCATGGCGTTGGGGGCGATGCCGATGGAGCAGCGGAGCCACTCGCCGACCTGGGTGCGGATGGCGTGCTTCATGTCCATGGCGAGGCGTCGGTAGACGGCGGGGTTTCGGTCTGGGCCGCGGAGCTTGATGCTCATCTCGTCGATGGAGTGGACCTCGTGGACAGGATGGACAGTTTCGACGGCCTCGATGATCCGGTGGTGGTACTGGATATAGATGTCGGGGCGAGAGATCACGATTTTGATGGTGGGGCAGCGTGATTTGGCGTCGAGAACGCCGGTGCCGGTTTTGATGCCGTGGAACTTGGCCTCGTAACTTGCGGCGATGCAGCAGGTTGTGTCGCAGTCGTTGGGGATGATGCCGACGGGCGAGCCGCGGAGCTCGGGTCGGTCTTGCTGCTCGACGGCGGCGAAGTAGGAGTTCATGTCAAGGAAGAGGACCATGGCTCGAATTTACCGCTGTGATGGGGAAAGTCGAGTGAATTCGCGACATTTGTATTGTTTTTGTTTGGGTTTTGGGTTAGGGTGTGTTGGGCCCCATGCTCCTCCCCCGCGCTTGCGGGGGAGGTGGCCCGCCGCAGGCGGGACGGAGGGGGCGTCTGCGGAGATCAACCATGCCCGACATGTCACCCGATCCCAAAGCATACCGCCAGTGCACCGGTTCATCGCCGCATGCCTCGGTTCGCGCCAAGCAACTGCGGCGCGAACTGACCCCGCCCGAGCGATTGCTCTGGAGTGGGCTTCGCGCCAAGCGGCTGGGCGGACTCAAGTTTCGCAAACAGCACGGGTTGGGTGCGTATGTGGCGGATTTTTATTGCCATGCCGCGCGTTTGGTGGTGGAGATCGATGGGGATCATCATCATGGTGATGGGCAGCACGATCGCAGGCGTGATGATTGGATGCACGCGCAAGGGATTCGGGTTGTGCGCGTGGAAGCGCGGGAGGTGATGCGCAACCTGGAGGGGGTGCGACGGGCGATCGAGCGGGTGGGGCTTGAGCGTGTTGCAGCGCGGGAGGCCGAGCGGGGGAAGCTTGCGCAGGCGTGACCCGCCTTTGGTTACAGACGCCCCCTCCGACCTCGGCTGCGCCGAGCCCACCTCCCCCGCAAGCGCGGGGGAGGAGCAGTGAAGGGGGCAGGGGAGTACACTGCATCCATGATTCAACGATTCCGTCTCTATCAGCAGAATGTGGGCACCGTGAACGCGGTGGTCTGGGTGTTGGTGCTGGTGTACCTGGTCTACGGGCAGTTTGGCTCGATGTCGCGACAGACGACGGTCATCATGCTCACGGTGATGGGGCTGTGCCTGATTGCGCCGCTGGCGATCATGCCGATCTGTGAGCGGTTCCCGGTGCGGGCGGCCAAGACGGCGCGGCTGCTGCAATACGGGATTCTGGTGTTCTTCCTGATCTCGATATTCAATGTGGTGCCGGTGCCGGGCTGGGCCTTCATGATCGCGATCCTCTTTGTGTTCTTCTACTTTGGCTGGAACTTCTGGTTCTTCTCGAGCCCGGCGATTTTCACGAATCGGAGGGCGGAGGGGATGCATGAGCGGCAGATGGCGTATGAAGAAGCGGCGCTGCAAGAAGAGATCGATCGCAACCAGCGTGAGTTGGATGAGATGGAGACGGATAAGCGATGAACGCAACCAAGCATGCGGATGTGTGGTAGACTGGGAATACACACCAAATGAAAGGGAACTCCCATGCTTCGCAATATCTTGAGCGTGATCGCTGGCTACTTGACAATGGCGATCATTGTCTTTGGCGTCTTTACCGCTGCGTACTTTGCGATGGGTGCAGACCGAGCGTTTGAGGAATCGTCGTACGATGTCTCGATCATGTGGGTCGTGGTGAGTGTCGTGGTGGGGATGTTTGCCGCGGTGGTGGGCGGGGTGGTGTGCGGTCTGGTTTCCCACCGCCGCAAGGGCGCGGTGCAGTCGCTTATGGTTCTGGTGCTCGTTCTGGGCGGGATCAGCGCGGCCGTGGGGATCATGAAGGACAAGCCAACTGCAGAGGAAGCGGTCCGCGGGCCCGAGACTTCCAGTACCGAGGCCATGATGCAAGCGCAGCAACCGACTTGGATCCTCATCATGAATCCGATCATTGGGGTGGTGGGCGTGGCGATGGGTGCCATGATGGTTGGGGGCTGGTCGCCGAAGAAAAGCGATATTGAATAATCGGCGTTGCGCTCGTGTTTACAATCGACCATGAGCGATATCGCAGTTACCACCGTTACCCTGGGCACCCAGGACTTCCGCACCCGAGTCAGCTCGCGCACGCACGAGTTCTTTGTTGATGAGCCGGGCGATCTCGACGGCGGGGACACGGCTCAGGGGCCCTACGAGACTTTGCTCGGGGCGCTGGGTGCGTGCAAGGCGATCACGGCGCGCATGTACGCCAAACGCAAGGGCTGGGACCTGCAGGAGGTGCGATTGGACTTGGTGCACTCACGCCCCAACGGGCGGGGCGGGCCCGAGCAGATCGATATCTCGCTGAGCTTCGTAGGCGACCTCGACGACGATCAGCGTCAGCGGCTCAAGGAGATCGCCAACAAGTGCCCGGTGCAGAAGACGATCACGGGTGAGCTGACGGTGAACTCGATTCTCGAGGACTGATCGCGAGCGTCATCACGACTTGGGTTCGTAGACGCTCTTGGCGGCTTGTTGCATGCGTTCGTTGATTTCTTCGTCCGAGCCCGCCTGGTCGAAGAGCTTGGCGAAGTCTTCGCGCGTGTTCACATGGGGGTAGGGATGATCGGGGACATCAACGCCGAGGAAATCGCACAGGGGCTGCCAGCCCATCTTGGCCTCGAAGACGAGCAGACGCTCGGCGGGGACGGTTGATTTCACCTCTTGCACATGTTTGTTGAAGCACTCGATCATGTGCTCGCGATCGAAGATGTTGCCGTCGAACAGGTCGTAGATGTTGCGTTTCATCATCTCGAACAGGGGTGAGTTCTTGGTGAACTCGACCGTCTTGGGGCTCATGATGGTCTCGTTGACCGAGTCGAACCATCGCCCCGCGTCACGCATCGAGAGGATCACCTTGGCGTTGGGGTAGATATCCATGAGCGTGCGCCAGTGCGTGCAGGCGGGGAAGTCAACGCAGGCCTTGTAGCCGTTGAAGATGGTGTCCCAATCGGGGTTTCCCTTGGCG
Source organism: Phycisphaerales bacterium UBA1924 (assembly GCA_965283805.1). Classification (GTDB taxonomy): domain Bacteria; phylum Planctomycetota; class Phycisphaerae; order Phycisphaerales; family UBA1924; genus UBA1924. Next base: position 2,891,188 of record CBDIPV010000001.1, read on the forward strand.
GCCTCGACCCACATGGGGACCGACTCGGGGTGCTCGAAGACCTCGGTCATGTGGTAGCAGGGGCCGAACCCGAGCTGCTCGAGTGCGAGCTTGAGTGAGGCGGTCCCTGTACGGCCGTACCCGGCTCCGATGACTTGCAGTGGCATGATGTGTGTCCCCGTGAGATGAACCGAACCATGAAGCGGCTCAGCGAGCTTGCATTTTACATACAAACGGGATCAGCGGTCCTCGATTTTGCAAGAATCACCCGCGCAGGCATCCGCTCTCCCGAAAAACCGCAGGCGGTTGTGGGCGAACCAGAGGTAGAAGCGGTCGCAGAGCCATGAGACTAGGGGAAGCTTGGTCCAGGCGACGAGCCAGCCGCGGTTGACGGCGCGCATGGTCTCTCGGACGGCGTCCATGGCGGTGAGTACGCGTCCGTCGGGGGTGATGGCGTGCATGACGCGTCGGATCTCTTTGGGATCGAGATTGTGGGCCTTCACCAGTGTGTCATCGGTGCGCAGGTCGATGAGTTTGAGTCGATCGCGGTTGTTGTCGAGCTTGCGGAGGCGTTGAGTCGCCGCGGTGCAGGCCGAGCACCAGCCGTCATAGAGCACGATGGTGGGGGTGGGGGGCACGCAAGATTGTATGCGCGATCCGATCGGTTCCGGGGCGGGGCGCTAGCGCACTACGCGCAGGCGGGTGGGATTGATGGTGCCGATGCGGATCGTTGGCTCGGGTTCTGCCTCGGCGAGGGGGTCTTGGAATGGTTTCATCTCGATCTGGGCGGCGGGGCCGGTGCCGGGGCGGGCGCGGGCGGCGGCGTCGACATCGACGCTGCCCAGTGCGCACGAGGGCGATTCGATCACCGAGCCGATGATGCGGGCGCCGGGTTCGATGATGACGCGGGCGGCGCGGAGGCCGCCTTTGAGCTCGCCGGTGGCGCTGATGGTGACGGTGCCCCCGGCGATGCACATGGCGTGGACGCTGCCTGCGATGTGGATGTGGCCGCTGGCGATGGCGAGGTTGGCGATGACCTGGGCCTCGGGGTGGACGGTGATCGATTCGGTGGTCATGAGCGATGTGCCCCAGTGACCCTTGGTGATGTCGAGGGTGAGCAGGCGCAGGTTGCCAGCGCAGCGAGGGCACGACGCCGATTCGGCGTAGCCCGAGACGGGCAGCGACGCGCCGCAGCGGTAGCACACCACATCGCGTGATTGCGGGACCACAACACGCGCGGCGGCGCGGTCACGCATCAGGAATCGAGGTGGCTTAAAGAATGAGGCCATAAAACTGGCCGCCCCGGCGTTTGCCGAATGCGGCCTGGGATGGGTGGCTCGTGTAGTTGGGCGAGCACGCCCAGCGGTGTGGTTTTGGATCAGGTATCAGGCGACGCTTGAGGTCGATTCCTTCTGGGCCCACGGCGGGGTCAGGTCGAGCTGGGTCGTGAGGTTGGACTTGGGCTCGGCGTTGAGCGGCGCGGTGTTGCGCTGCTGGGTGTTGTTGTTCTGGCCGGTCATGTCGCCGGCGCGGGGTCCGACATTGCAGTGGCCCACGAAGCTGGCACCCTCGGAGACGACGAGCGTTCCGGCGGTGAGATCGCCCTGAACCTGGGCGTTCTTGGTGAGGGTCAGGCGGTCGCGGGCGAAGAGTGGGCCCTGGACTGAGCCGTCGACGATGATCTGCTCGGCCTCGACTGCGGCGTTGCAGTTGGCGCCGTTGCCGATCTGGACCTCGCCTTGGGCGGTGATCTTGCCCTCGAAATGTCCGAGGATGCGGGCTGATTTCTCAAAGAACATCTCGCCCTTGATTCGGGTGTCGGCGCCGATCACGGTGAGTTCGGGGGTGCCTGCGGCGGTCCCGTTCTGGCCGTGTGGTGTGTTGTTCATGTTCTGGCTCATTGGGCTCTGGTTTGACATTCGGCTTTCCTTCCCTATCCCGGCCGGCATGTTGATGCCGACGAATGTGTTGTTTGGGCAGCGTGCGCAGCGGCGCGAACGACCCGCGCAGCGGCAACTTTCCCGATTTTCTTGGTTCATGGGTCACTCTTGGTTGTGATCCTGGCATCCCTGCCGCAGCGTCGCCTTCCCTGGCTGGATGATGCATCGTCCAGATATGGGGGCGGGCTGAAGTTTCGGTTGTGCGGATTGGGGAAATTGTGCGGATTGTGCGTGATCGGCAATCTGCCATTCGAGCAGCAGTATGACGGGATCTAGACGAAAAACGCTGTCGATGATTCGTTAACGCCGGTTGCCCGTAAGCAGTTCGAACTCGCGCCAGCGTACGGCTTGCTGGAGTATGTTGAAGTCGGCTTGGTCGGCGGTGCCGTCGGCGTTGAGATCGGTGGGGAGGCGGTGGAAGTCGTAGAGGTCGTCGATGTCGACCGTGCCGTCGTGGTTGATGTCCCAGGTGATCCGGTCGCGGGTGGGCGGGGATGAGAATGCGTCGAGTTCGGCGGCGGTGATGTAGGTGGCGGTGCCGCCGGCGGTGCCTGAGATGCGGATCGCGTCGGCGGTGATGGGCGCGTCGAGCACGAGATCGATGATTTGGAACGGGATCTGTGGGTTGAGTGCTTCGCTTTGGGTGGTGTTCAGGGGCGTCCAGTTGCCGTTGACTCGGGCCTGGGCGTTGAGGTTGTCATACCAGCCGCCGTCGGGAAAGTGGTCGCCTTCGATGAATCGGATGGTGTGGACCTCGATAGGCAGTGAATAGGAGACGCTGAGCGCGATGCTCCCTTGGGCATCGGGGGATGCGCCGGATGTCCAGAAGTATCGGTTGCTGATGGTGGTGAGCACATCGCGTCCTGAGGGGTCGTGTTCGCCGCCCTCGGCGAATCGGGATGCGAATGGCAATCCAGCGCCGGTGATGGGTGTGGTGTTCAGTGAGTGTGTGCCCGTGACGCTGCCGCCCATGGCACGGACCGCGTTGTTGGCGCTGCGGATGTTCTGGGCGTAGAGCGGGTTGTCAAACTGCAGATCGGTGGGCGGCTGGGGTGGGATGAGCCAGCCGGTGATGTTGGCGATGCCCGCGTTCATGGTGACCGCGTCGTCGACCCGTTCGAGCAGGCGCTGGGCGAGCATTGAGAACGAGTCCTCGGCTTGTGGATCGTCGGGGAGGTAATCGGGCATGTTGTCGCGGGTGCGCGTGATCCAGTAGCGATCGCTGAGTGTTTCGTTTGGGAACTGTGCCCGCACGGCGTCGGCTCCGAGCATGAGCCCGATGAGCCCGCCCATGGTGGCGGTGGGGTTGTCGCTGTCCCAGCCGGTGAGCGTGCCGATGCGGATGGTTTCCTTGAGATCGCCCTGGCCGTAGAGCAGGCAGACGATCGCGGAGCCGAAGTTGACCGAGCTTTCGGTCCAGTGGATGAACTTGTAGCCGTTGGCGGTGGCATCGGTCTGGAAGGTTTGTGCGAGCAGGTCGCGGGTGCGTTCCCAGTCGCTCGGGTCTGGGTTGGCGCGGTAGTCATTGAGGACGAGATGCACGATATCGGCGGCTTTGGATGTCTCTGGGATGTATGCCAGAGCGTCCTCGATCAGTTGCTCGATGCCTTGGGGATTGAGCGCGGCCTGGCCACGGGTTGCCGCGAGCGCGTGGAGCACGACGAAGAACTGCGATGCATGGGCCGCGTGGCCACGGGCGGTGGTGGCGATGGGTAGGTCGGCGAGCTGCAGGGCAACGGCGGGCATACCGGGGGCGACGATGCCGAAGAACTCCGTGGTGAGCTGCGCGTCGATGCGGAGGTAGAGGGTGTTGGCGGCGGGGACGCTGGTGGCGGGCGGGGCGACGGCTCGGTCCATCAGCTCGCGGGCCCGGGCGTTGCTGACCCAGATGAATCGGTTGATGTGCTCGATCCAGCCGTCTTGGATCTGCTGGGCGCTGAGCATGGGGGTGAAGTGCTCGTCCATCAGCGAGGCGTAGACATACTCGATGTCGGTGTCGTCGTCTGCGGACCACGGGTCTTGGTCGGTGATGAAGCGGAGCGATCGCCCATCGAATGTGGTTGGCCAGTCGTTGTCGGTGTAGAAGGGCGGGGTGTTGCGGCGGCCCTCGGTCTGGAGTCCTGTCCAGTTGGCGATGCACTGGGCGAGCCAGAAGCCCTCGAGCTGATCGGTGTAGGTGTCTCGATTGAGCTCGGTCGCGCCTGGTGGTGTGCCCCCCGCCCCCGCGATGGGGGTCAAGCCCCAGAGCAGACCCAGCATGGTCGGTATGACGCGGTTTGTTCGCATCGGATCAGCGTATCATGCTTTTGGCCGGATGCATATGAAAGAGTTTGATTCGTCGCCACCCCCTGAAGGCGGGTGGGGGTGTGGCTGAAATTCTGCGTTCGGACGGGCAAATTCGCATGGTCTGGGTGCGGATATTGTGACGAAATTTCGTGCCGCTGACCGATACCGGGTAGTTATGGCACAATCTGTCAAGAAGAAGAAATCCACCCGGCCTTACCGCATGAACGAGAAGCTCGCTGAGCCCAGTGAACCGGTGCGGCTGATGATGCGCATTGGCTGGCTCGCCCTGGGCGTGCTGTGGCTGTTCGTGCTCGTGGGGCTGGTGAGCTTTGAAAGCGGCGATGCGCCGTCGCACAGTGTGTACCCCAACAACCCGCAGACCCAGAACTGGACCGGGCCCATCGGGGCGTATGTCAGCTATGGGCTGCTGCGGACGCTGGGACTGGGGGTTGTGATCCCGATGGTGTTCGTGGGGGTGCTGATCACCCTGCGGCTGATGCGTCGGCCCATGAGCCAGCCGATCGTTCGTGCGTTCGGGGCGTTGATCCTGACCGTGTCGATGTGCGTGCTGCTGCGGGTGCTGTTTCCGGTTGCCGGGCCGCTGCCGGGGTTGGTCGGGGGCACGCTGGGCGTGGTGGGGGCGGCGGCGCTGCTGCCCAAGTTCGCGATGGTGGGCTCGATGCTGTGGATCACGCTGGCCACGGTGATCGGGCTGATCGTGTGCTGTGATAAGTATGTGGTGACGGTGCCGCTGGCGATCTGGAACAAGCTTGTTCCGGCGTTGGCGTTTACGCGCGCCAAGGCGGGTATCTTGGCTGAGAGCGCGGCGATGCGGACCAATGCCGCGACCGATCGGGCCAGCGACAGCAGCCGCAAAGCCGGCGGCGGGCTGCTGGCGGGTTTGCGTTCGATGATGAACAAACGCCGCAAGCCCGTTCTGGTGCGTATCAACGATATCGATGAGGAGATGGTTGAGGTCAAGCTCAAGCGTGAGGCGCAGGAAGAGCGCGAGGCCAAACGCCAGGCCAAGCCCAAGCGGACCGTTCGCCCGGTGCCTCAGCCGATCGAAGAATATGAGTATGAGGACGAGTTCGAGGAGGATGAGGAGATCCCCGGCGCTCCGCAGGTGTTCAGCAACGAGGAGCTGCGAGACAAGATCGCCAAGCTGCCGGTGCGCTTTGCCCAGCAGAACAAGGCGAAGGCCACCGACGACGACCTGGCTGATTTTCAGAACGCGATGGCGCTGGAGGGCTACAAGTTCCCCACGATGGATCTGCTCGAAGAGCCCGAGGTCGGCTTCAACGAGAAGCTCGAGGAGTTGGTGCGCGGGCAGGCCGAGGCGCTTGAGCACTCGCTGCAACAGTACAAGATCAACGGCGAGGTCGTGGACATCGAGTCCGGACCCGCCATCACGCTCTACCACATCCGGCTTGCTCCGGGCACCAAGGTCTCGCAGATCAACGCGATCGAGAGCGATCTGGCGCGTTCGCTTAAGGCGGTCAATATCCGTGTCGTTGCCAATATGGAGGGGCGCGACACGATCGGCGTCGAGGTGCCCAACCCGACCAAGGAGCGTGTGCGGCTCAAGGAACTCATGAGCAACCGCTCAAAGTTCGACAAGATGAAGCTGCCGATGTTCCTGGGCAAGGATGCTTCGGGCGAGCCGCTGATCAGCGACCTGACCAAAATGCCGCATATGTTGATCGCGGGCACCACCGGTTCGGGTAAGTCGGTGTGCATGAACACGATCATCATGAGCTTCCTGTACACCAAGAAGCCCAACGAGCTCAAGCTGGTGCTGGTGGACCCCAAGATGGTGGAGATGAGCCAGTTCAAGGACATCCCGCACCTGATGTGCCCGGTCGTGACCGAGATGCCCAAGGCGGCGGCGATCTTAGAGTGGGCCGTCACCAAGATGGACGAGCGGTACGAGCTGCTGGCCAAGGCCGGCTGCCGCGACATCGCGGGCTACAACGAGCTGGAGTGGGACGAGCTCAAAGAGCGCTTGGACATCCAGACCGAAGAGCAGGCCATGCGTGTGCCCAAGCAGCTGCCCTACATGGTGTTCATCATCGACGAGCTGGCCGACCTGATGATGACCAACAAGGAGGTCGAGGGTGCGATCATCCGCATCGCGCAGAAAGCGCGTGCGGTGGGGATCCATCTGATTTTGGCGACCCAGCGCCCGCAGGCCAATGTGGTGACGGGTCTGATCAAGTCGAACATGCCGTGCCGCATCGCGTTCAAGGTGGCGTCGGGCATGGACTCACGCATCGTTCTCGACCAGAAGGGCGGCGAGCTGCTGCTGGGCCAGGGCGACATGCTGCACCTGTCGCCCAGCAGCCACAAGCTCTCGCGTGCCCAGGGCACGCTGGTGGATGACAAGGAGATCCGCAAGGTGGTGCGGTTCCTCAAGGACATCGCCGCGCCCAGCTTCGAGCGATCGCTCATGCAGGTCAAGGGCGGGATGGACGAGGACGAGGAGCGGATCTACCTCTCAGAGAACAACTCGTCTGCATCGCTCAAGGCGGCGCAGGAAGACCCGATGTTCGATCGGGCGGTGGAGATCGTGCTCGAGACCAAGCGGGGCAGTGTTTCGCTGCTGCAGCGGCGGCTAGCGATCGGCTACACCCGCGCTTCGCGACTGATCGACCTGATGGGCATCGCGGGGATTCTGTCGGACCACAAGGGTTCGGTGGCGCGTGATGTGCAGATCAGCATCGAGGAGTGGGACGCGATGAAGGACCTGGTGGCCCACGATCAGATGCGTCTGCAGCAGGGCGGGGGCGAGCCCGAAGATCCGCACCAGGAGCTGATGTTCGATGCGGACGGGCAGGAGATCGAGGAGGAGCCGCCGTTCGAGACCGACGAGCAGGAGCCCGCGGTGGAAGTGCACGGCACTATCGATGATGAAGACGGTGACGAAGAGGAGTACGAGTTCGAAGACGAAGATGAAGAAGAGGACGAAGAAGAACTCGAGGATGAAGACGAAGACGAGGATGATGAAGACCTCGACGACGAGGAAGCCGACGAAGAGGAAGACGAAGAGGTTGAGACTGAGGACGAGCTTGAGGAAGACGAGGAAGAGGTCGAGTACGAGTATGTCGACGAGGACGGGAACCCGATCGATCCAGAGGACCTCGACGAGGATGAGTATGAGATCGAGGACAGCGACGAGGAAGAGGAAGACGAAGACGAAGAGGATGCGTATGAAGAGGAGTTCGAGGAGGACGAGCACCCAACCACCGGCTCGGTCGCCTGAGCCCGTCGACCGTCGATTTACGGCTGCAGCTGGGCATCTCTTCCGCTGATTCTGGTATTTGCACCCCTAAATTGGGGATTTCTGACCAGAACACTGGCTCAGATTGAAACCTGAATACAAACAGTCCTAATCATATGATTGCACTGGCTTGCCCGAGGGGGCAGGGTTTGTGTGCACCCATGAAAGGAATACACCCCATGCAGCGTATCTCGACTCCGTTCTCTCGCAAAGCGCTCTGTTGCTCGATCCCGGCGATCCTCGCGTTGCCCGCAATCGCTGGAACACCGGCGGCGCTCGATCGTGTGCCCGTCGACACCCAAGCGGTCGTCGTTGTGCCCGCGCTGGGCGAGATGCTCAACGACATCAACTCGATCAACGCGATGCTGGGCGCGCAGGGCCAGCCGTTCATCAACATGATGACCTCGATGGTCCGCGGTATGCCGGGGATCAACCTGCAAGGGTCGATGGCCGCCGTGCTGAGCATGGAAGCGAATCAGGATGAGCCCGATGTGGTGCTGCTGATCCCGGTGAGCGACTTCGAGCAGTTCTCGATGGGGCAGGTCGCCAAGGAGGGCGTCACACAGATGCACCTGGGTGATGACACCATGTACATGCGTGACCTGGGCGACGGGTACGCGCTGCTGGGCGAGATCGCCGAGGATGTTCGCAACTATGACGGCACTGCCGGCAACCTGGCGGCCCACACCGCGCTGCTGGGCAAGTCCGGCGGCCGGATCGCGGATCACAACGACATCTTTGTCTATGTCAACATCCCCCAGTTCGACGATCAGGTCGAGATGGGTCTTGATGAGATGAAGGCGCAGGGCGAGATGGTCGAGATGATGGGCGGCGCCGAAGCTGCGCAGGGCTTTGACCAGATAGTGAACACCGTGGAGACGATCGCGCGTGACGCGATGAGCTTCTCGATGGGCATGAACTACGACCAGGCGGCGGGTGTCTCGTTCGATTTCGGGATCCAGTTTAAGGATAACTCGGATACTTCGACCTACCTGACCAACAACGGCGACGCGGGCAAGTACTTCTCCAATGTCCCCAACATGGACTACTTCATGGCCGCGTCATATGACATGACCGGCGCGGGCATCCAGAAGTTCATGGGCGAGTATGGCGCGTGGATGAAGAAGATGGACACCACGGGCATGTTCGGGGCGATGGATATCGACAAGCTCATGAACGGGCTCAAGGGCGGCATCCAGGTGATGGGCGCGTCTGAGAATGTTATGGGCGGGCTGTTTACCAACACGCTCTACTACGCAGAAGTCGACAACCCCACTGCGTACATTAGCGCGATGCGTGAGATGTCCGAGGGCATGGGTGAGTCGGACGAACTCAAGCAGGCGGGCGTGAGCATGGTCGCCAGCGTTGATGAGGAAGCGACCGAGATCAACGGCGTCAAGGCCTATGGCTACGAGATGACCATGGATATGTCGCAGATGAACGACATGGGCGGTATGGGCGGGCCCAACCCGGCCATGATCATGCAAATGATCTTCGGCGGCGAGGGGCCCAGCGGCTACATCGCTCAATCCGGAGAGAACGGGCTGATCGCGACCTTGTCGCAGAACCCGGCGCTGCTCACAAAGGCCGCCAAGGCCGCCAACGGCGAGGACACCATGGGCAGCGTGGCGGCGATCAAGCAGACCGCGGCGATGCTCCCCGACAACCGTGTGATGGAGATGTACATCGCCGCGGATCATCTGGCCAACACCGCCGGGCCGCTGCTGATGATGTTCGGCATCCTGCCCGAGTTTGAGCCCGTCGAGACCCTGCCCCCGCTGGGCATGGGCCTGACCGCGGACGGCGGGGGCATGCTCTTCCGCACCGTGCTTCCCATGCAGACGATCTCCAAGGCCATGAAGGTCATGGAAGAGCTCAACACGATGCAGCAGCAGCAAGACAACCAGATGGAGTTCTGATCGGACCCACACCTGCGGCTCGCATGTCCTACTACTATCAGGCATGACCGGCACGGGTGAACACATCTGGACACTGAGCAGCGAGCGGGCGATCCATCTGGATTGCCCGTTTCTCATCGGGATTCTCAACATCACCCCCGACTCTTTCAGCGACGGCGGCGTGTACAACGCGCCTGCCCAGGCCGTCGAACGCGCAAGGGGGATGCTTGAGCAAGGGGCGGACGCGCTGGACATCGGCGGCGAATCGACCCGGCCCGGCGCATCAAGGGTGAGCGCCGATGACCAGCTCGCGCGGGTGGTGCCGGTGATCCGGGCGATCCGAGATGCAGGGATCGTGCTGCCTATCACGATCGACACCACGCTCTCCGATGTTGCCCTCGGGGCGCTGGATGCCGGGGCTGATGCGATCAACGATGTCTCGGCGTGCAGCGAGGACCCGGCGATGCTCGCCCTTGCCGCCGAGCGTTCGTGCGGCTTGATCCTGATGCACCGCGAGCGAGCGCCAGAGGATGACCGGTACTCGGACCAATACGACCGAGCACCGGTCTCGGGGTGCGTCTGCGATCGTGTTTTTGGCGCGCTGCGCGATGCACGCGACCATGCGATCTCGGCGGGGGTTGCGGAAGGCCAGGTCATGCTCGATCCGGGTCTGGGCTTCGGCAAGGACATCGAGCAGAACCTCGAACTCATCAACGCCACGCCGGAGCTTTTGGCCCTGGGTCGGCCGGTGCTCAGTGCGCTGAGCCGCAAGAGTTTCGTGGGTCGGATCAGTCTGAATCGCGATTCGAGCCCGGACGAGCGGCTTGCGGGCACGCTGGCGTGCTCGGTGCTGCACCTTCGTTTGGGTGCGCGGGCCTTCCGGGTCCATGACATCGCCCCGCACCGGGCCGCGCTCGATGCGGCGTGGGGGGTGATGCACGCGAAAAACGCCCGAACGACGCTTGAATAAATTCATCCGTCGCGCCGACGATCGGCCCCTCGCCCCTAGGATGACCATGCTCCAGCAAGCCCCAAGCGGGTTCATTGCTCCGAGATCATCAAACGCATGATCCTGCCACAGGTGTGCGTGAATCGAAAGGATCCGATCGTATGGCCAGTACGAATGTCAAAGAGTTCACCGACAGCAACTTCGAGAGCGAAGTCTTGGGTGCGGGTGAGCCGGTTGTTGTTGATTTCTGGGCCGAATGGTGCATGCCCTGCCGCATCCTGGCGCCCACGATCGACGATGTCGCCGATGAGCACGCGGGCAAGGTCAAGGTTGGCAAGGTCGATACGGATTCGAACCAAGAGATCTCGGTGAAGTACGGCATCAGTGCCATCCCGACGGTGATCATCTTTAAGGATGGTGAGATCGCGAAAAAGTTCGTCGGCCTCACCAAGAAGGAAGACATCGACGCCGCACTCGCCGAGCTCGTCTGAACGAGCTGTCCGCATCGTTCCATGAACGAGTTTCACACTCCTTTTTTCTGTAAACGAGAATCATCATGAGCACTGAGTCTTCGAGTCAACGCCCCCTCCGCTGTGGCGCTGTTGGTGTCGGTCGCATGGGCCGCCACCACGCCCGCGTGTATGCCGAGATGGAGGGCGTGCAGCTCGTTGGCGTGGTTGATGCGAGTCTTGCGCGTGCCCAGGAATACGCGGACAAGTTCGGCTGCAAGGCGTTCACGACCGAGCAGGAACTCATCGACGCGGGCGTCGACGCGGTCTCGATCGCGGTGCCCACGACCTTCCACTTCAAGAGCGCCGAGCCGTTTCTCAAGGCCGGTGTGGCGTGCCTCATCGAGAAGCCGCTCGCCCAGGGGGCAGACGAGGCCGAGAAGATCAAGACACTCGCAGAGAAGCACAACACCTGTCTGATGGTGGGGCACATCGAGCGATTCAACCCGATCATGCGTGCGATGCAGACCGCGACCGAGGGCACCGGCGAAGCGATCACGCCGCGGTTTATTGAGGTTCACCGCGTCTCACCTATGACCTTCCGCTCGATCGATATCGGCGTGGTCATGGACATGATGATCCACGACCTGGATGTGGTGCTGATGCTGATGGGCGGACGCGAGCCCGACGAGATCCAGGCCAGCGGCGTCGCTGTCGTTTCCGAGTTCGAGGACCTGTGCAACGCACGCCTGGTCTGGAACCTCTCGGAGGAACAGGGCGGCGGGCAATGCGTGGCCAACATCACCGCCTCTCGGCTCGCGATGAAGACCGAACGCGTCACCCGGATCACCGGCGAGAACGGCTACATTAAAATCGATTACGGGGCCAAAACCGGCACCATGATCCGGCGCACCGCCAATGAGCACCAGATGCGCGAGGTGCGGGACCAGCTGCGTGAGGGCGCGGACCTGACCGATATGGACTGGACCGAGCTGATCAACATCGAGCCGCTGAAAATCGACGACGGCGAACCGATCGTGAAAGAGATCGAGGCGTTCCTCGATGCCGTGCGCACGGGCGATCAGCCCGCGATCGACGCGGAGGCCGGTTTCGTCAATGTTCGCACCGCCGAGCGCATCGTCGAAGCGATCAAGAAATCTGTCGGTGCCGAGCACGCGGCCGCATTGAGCTAATCGGCCGCGTCCGCCAGCCGTCTTCGAGACTTCTGATGCCCCACCAACACCCGCACCAACGCATCCGCACGACGCCCCACGGCGTCGGAGCGGTGTCATGGGCGTGTTCAACTTTGTTTTCATGCTTGTACCCCCGCCCGATCTGACTTACGATCCGGGTGAATATTCCCCAAACCGGGCACCGTGCCCTACAAAATCCACAGGATCCGCCTGACCATGAGCGATCAAACCGACAGCAACCAGAACACAACCCCGCCCGCGGCACCAGCGAACGCGGGCACCGCAGAACTCGACGCGCAGACCAACGCCGAGATCGAAGCCGCGATGTCCGATCTCGCCCAAGAGGGGGCCGCAGAAACGCCCGCGGGTCAGAACGCGCCGTCATCGATCAAGGGCCCGCGCGTGGTGCGTGGCGGACGCGAGCTGCGGACCGGCCTGATTGTCTCGGTCGGCGCCTCCGATGTCTTTGTCGAGTTCGGCCCCAAGGAGCTGGGCGTCGTCGAGATCACCCAGTTCAAAGAGGAGCCGCCGAAGGTTGGCGACAACCTCGAGGTCGCCGTCCAGCGCTTCGATAGTGCCGAGTCGCTCTATATCTGCGCCCTGCCGGGCGCGGTGCAGAAGGCCGACTGGGAGATGCTTGAGGTTGGGCAGGTCGTCGAGGCCCGCGTCACCGGCGTCAACAAGGGCGGGCTCGAACTCGAAATCGCCAACCACCGCGCTTTCATGCCCGCATCGCAGGTCGATATCGACCGCATCCCCGATCTCTCGGTGTTCGTCGGCGAGAAGATGACCTGCGAGATCCAGAAGGTCGACAAGCGTGGTCAGGGCAACATTGTGCTCTCGCGGCGCGATGTGCTCCAGAAGGAACGCGCCAAAGCAGCAGAGGGGCTCAAAGAAGCACTCCATGAGGGTGATACCGTGACCGGCACCGTCCGCAAGATCATGGACTTTGGTGCCTTTGTTGATCTCGGCGGCGTCGACGGGCTCATTCACATCAACGACCTCGCCCATGAACGCATCAACCACGGCGCCAAGAACATCGCCAAGCATGTCAGCGAGGGCCAGAAGGTCAGCGTCCAGATCCTCAAGCTCGACTGGGAGGGCAACCGCATCGGGCTGGGGCTCAAGCAGCTCCAGTCCGACCCGTTCAGCGCCGTCGCCGAGGAAGTCGTTGAGGGCGCTGAGCTGACCGGCAAGGTCACCAAGATCCTCGACTTCGGCGCATTCGTCGAGGTCGCGCCGGGCATCGAGGGCCTCGTGCACATCTCTGAACTTGAATGGCGCCGCGTGAACGATGTTCACGAGGTGCTCCAGGAGAACGAGGTCGTGCAGGTCAAGGTCCTCAAGGTGGACCCCAGCGATCGCAAGATCTCGCTCTCGATCAAGCAGCTCAAGGACCGCCCCCAGCAGTCCGGCGGCGGCGGTGGTGGTGGAGGCCGCGGCGGCAAGGGCGGGCGTGGTCGCGGTGATCGCGACGACCGCACCCCGGAAGAAATCCTCAAGGAGACTCCCGAGCTGCGCCGTTTGCGCGAGCAGGCCAAGAAGCAGAAGCCCAAGGGCGGCGGCGGGCTCGGCAACGCCGGCGGCATGGGTATGGGCCTGGGTGACCTGAAGCTCTGATCCCAGCAATCGCATGAATCTTCAAGAACGCACCGATCACATCGGTGCGTTTTTCTTATGATGCATACCGATGAAGTACCCCGCGAGCAGGCATTACAGTCACCTCGATCTCAACGAGCCGATCCCGGAGATCGAGCCACGCTACGCCCAGGACCAACTCCGCATGACACGCTTGGTCATGCGTCGCATGCCGTATGTGCTTGCCATGCTGGTTCTGCTGGCCATCGCCTTCTTTATCTGGGAGCCGACACTGTGGGTTCGCTGGACGATCGTCATCTTCTTGTATGCCATTGGCCTATACCATTTGATCCGCACGAAGCGCAAGATCAACCCAAAGAAGATCAGCAGGGAGGCTCGCGAGACACTTGATATGTGGAGCATACCGGTGTCTCTCACGATCAAGCAGCAGGTCTACTCGATCGGCTCGATTGTGCTTATCATTCAGCTGCTGGGCTCGGGCTCCGGCTCGATGCAAGCGGTGCTCATGCTCGGTTTTTATGCCTTCGGGGCGGGACTCGTACTCTCCATCGCAAGCCGCAACTTCCGCCAGCCCGGGCAGATCAGCTGCGAGGACTGCTCCTACCCGCTCGTTGGGCTCACCCTTCCCACGAGCTGCCCCGAGTGCGGCCACGCACTGCTCGACCTCTCCTATGCAACCGATCGCCCGAAGCTGCGCGACAACCGGTTCCTGATCGCGGGCATCCTCCTCACCGTCTTCGGTGCGATCACGAGCTATGTACAGTTTGTCAAGCCAACCTGGCTCTACGCCCCCATCCCCCGTTCGATGCTCATCCCGCTGGCGGCCCGCGATCGCGACGCGTTCGATCAGCTGGTGAGCGGGTCACTGACCGCGGCGGATGAGCAGCAGTTGATCGAGGCCATGGTCAACAACCGAACCGGGTTTGTGTACGGCTCTTCGTACGCACAGGATCAGTGGTTCGCAGCCCAGATTGGTACAGGAGCACTCACGAGCCAGCAGCTCGACACGCTCTGTGAGCAGTTCACCCAATGTAGCATTCTTGCGCCGGCGCAAGCCCGGGTCGGTGAAGCGCTGCGGCTGCAACTCGTGGTCGAAGACCATGAATCAGCTCCAAGCGGCTATTCGCCGATGTTCTACTTCGAGGGCTTTCGCATCAACGATGACCCCACGCCCTATGCCCAATCAAGCCGCGCGATGTATCGCAACTTCCTTGATACACCAGAGGACGAGGAGCTTCTGCAAAGAGGGAGTATCCCCGTCCATGAATGGACCCCGCAACGCCCGGGCGAACACAGGATCCGACCCCGGCTTGTACTCGTGATATCGACCGCGGCGGACACGAAGATTAAGATCGACTGGTCCCAGCCCGACTCCCAGCGATTCTCACGGCCTCATGTCTGGTCCTGCGAGGTGGAACTCGAACACACGATCACGGTTTTGGAGTGAAACGCCTTAAATTGCTGTATTTCGCCGCCAGGAATCGACTGGCTACTTCTCGTTGAGAATCATTCTCAATGCTCGAGTCGCTCCACTACCTCCCCATCGGCACCACGCTCATCTCCGCCCTCTTCATCATCACCCTCATGCGACGGGCCAAGCATCGCAGCTTCCCGCCGCATCTGATCTGGTGGGCCGTCGGGGTGTTCTTCTATGGCGTGGGCACGCTGCTCGAATCGATCATCACCCTGTACGGCAACACGCTGCTGCTCAACCGCCTGTGGTACTGGGCGGGCGCGATCCTTGGGGCCTACCCGTTGGCGACCGGGTCGGTCTACCTGCTGCATCGGCGTAAGCTGGCGCACACGCTGACCGCGATTTCGATGGTGGTGGTGATCGTCGGGTCGGTGGGGGTGCTGCTGACGCCGCTGATCGCGGAGAACCTCAACCCGGACAAGCCGGACGGGAATGTGATCGTGTGGACCTGGATCCGCTTCCCGGTGACACCGATCATCAACTTCTATGCCGCGTTCTTTTTGATCGGCGGGGCGATCATGTCGAGCTTTCGCTTTTTCGAGAGCCCGGGGATGCGTCGCCGGGCGTACGGGACGGCGTTGATCGCCTTCGGGGCGATCCTGCCGGGCATCGGCGGGTCGCTGGCCAAGGTTGGGACGGACGGGAACATGCACACCGGCGGCATGGTCGAAGCGTTGTATGTCGGTGAGTTCGTCGGACTCGCCCTGATCTGGTGGGGTTACGAGCTGTGCATCCGGGCACCCAAGCCCGTACTTGATGCCGGGGCGGATGCCGATGCGGACCCCTCAGCGAAGCCCGGTTGAGCCGAAGCCGCTGCTGCCGCGCTGGGTGTCTTCGAGGTGCGTGACCTCGCGGATCGCCGCGTGGGCGACGGGGGCGATCACCAGCTGGGCGATGCGGTCGCCGTGGCGGACGGTGTAGGGCTGCTTGCTCAGGTTGATCAGGGCGATGAACATCTCGCCTCGATAGTCGCTGTCGATGGTCCCGGGCGCGTTGGGGATGCTGATGCCGTGCGTGGTCGAGAGGCCCGAACGCGGTCGCACCTGACCCTCAAAGCCCGCCGGGATGGCGCAGGCGAAGCCGAGCGGGATCTTGACGATCTCGAGGGGCTCGATGGTGACCTCTTCGCCCATGTCATGGCGGGGCAGGCACGCCGCCAGATCCAGCCCGGCGGCTTGCGCTGATTTGTACTGAGGCAGGGTTGCCCGCTCATCGAGCCGCTTAACGCGGACCACCGCGGCGTTCACTCGCCCGCCGCCCGGCAGCTTGACCTCCGACATCAGGTCAGACGGGAGTGGGAGGTAGACTGGCTCTGTGTTGGCGGTGGTCTGGGGCATGGCAGATCATACGCGCCCACAAAAACACCCGCAAGCGAGGCGGGTGCGGAGCGCTCGGATTGTTGCTGCGATTCATCCCAGACTCATCGTGTGTTCATGCGTGACGATCAGCTCGAGGTCCTCTTCGCTCATGTTGCGGCGCAGGTCGTCGAGCACGCGATTGAACGAATCGATCAGGCGTCGGGTTGAGGCGATCGCGTTGTCCATCGAGCTGCTGCCGGTGACTTGTTTGACGAGGTCGGGTTGCTGGAGCTGTTGAAGATTGCGTTCAGATATCGATTTGGCATCGAGCAATGATCGGAGCAGCGCGACGGCATCGTCGCGGCGCTTTGTTGTTTCTTCAATCATGCGTTGCTTGGCGCTATCGAGCATGGATGTGGCCTCCGTTGCCATTGACTGTGCCTTGGGCTGGTCCCCGCCCTATCAGTCTGATCGGCTGAGTCGGCGTCCCAGGGTAAGTCCTGCTGCGCCTTAATTGTGGCTACCACAAGAGCTTTCGTCAAGTCGGCCCCTGTTCTGGGCAGGGAGATCGTCGTTAATCGTCGGTATCATCGCCGTTTGTTCGTGAGCTGTTCGTTCGTTTCGACAAGAAACCCAGCTGCACCATCAGGCCGATCATCGTAAGGATGACCCACGCCGAGGCCCAGACCAGAGCGGAATGATCCAGAAACTCGGGCTGCTGACCGCTGCGGGCCGTGAGCAACGCGCTGACCGAGGCCATGCATACCGCGGACCCAAACAAGCTCGTCACCAGCGCGGTGGTGCGCTTGGGCATGACCACGCCGATGAGCAATCCGAACGCGAGGCCCGCGAAGCCCGACGAGAACGCGATCATCTTGTCGCGCGTCGGGCGGCGTTCAAACTCATCGGAAATCGTGCTCCACAGCTCGCGCAGGAACTGTCGCGAACGCTCCGCTGCATCCTTGAGCTGCTGCTTGGCATCCTCGGTCAGCACCTTGTTGTCCTTGTCGAGCAGGTCCACGCTCCGCTCGGACGCCTCGCGTGAGATCGTTTCGTTGAGTGAGGTCGTGATCCCCGCGACCTTTTCGCCCGATTCCACGAGTGCCGTTTCGGTATCGCTGGGGTCGCCGTCGCTGATGGTGGGGTTGAAGTGCAGGAAGATCAGCGAGCCAACAACGGCCGCCGCCGCGAACGCCAGCGCTGAAGTGAACGCGATCACCAGTCGGAACATGGCCAGCGAGCACAGCGAGCCGATGATCCCGCCGCAGATCAGCCCCACCAGACTCGGCGAGATGGTGACCCCCCCGACCTCAAAGCTCGGGAAGCCGATCAGGGGCATGAGGGTGGTGCCGACGAATGCGCCGATGGCCAGCCCGAACAGGAAGAACACTGGCTTGATAACCCGGGCACCCATGATCCAGAGCAGCAGCCCTGCGAGCAGCGCCACCCCGAGCGGCACCGAGCCGCCCTCGGGCAGTGATTGAGCAAGCACAACTGAATCAGACATCAAAGGCATCACCGTATTGTTGGGATGCTCAGCACCAGTTTTCAGGCGCAACTTGCGGGTTGATGACGATTCACATATCGGACTTTGTCGCCAACTGGGCATCGCGATTCATTTCAACGCCCATTCTGGGCGATATGCTCGGGTATGCCCGACGAATCGATCCCAAACCCGCCCGCGGCTGAGCGTCCACAAGACTCCCAGCAGCTCAGCGAACTCCGCCACAAAATCGACGAGCTTGACCAGCAGCTCGTGGATCTGCTCAACGCACGCGCCAAGCTCGTGGTCGATGTCGGGGCTTTTAAGCGCGGCTCGGGCACACCCATCTACGCGCCCCACCGTGAAGCGCAGGTGCTCGCCAAGGCGCTCGAGCGGAGCAAGGGCCCGCTGCCCGCGCGCACGATCGAGGGGGTCTACCGCGAGCTGATGTCGGGCAGCTTCGCCCTCGAGCAGCCCCTGCGCATCGGGTACTTGGGCCCCGCCGGGTCCTACTCGCATCAGGCCTCGGTCAAGCAGTTCGGCTCGAGTGTCGATTTCGAGGACCTGCAGCTCATCGGCGGCGTGTTCACCGAGGTCCGGCGCGGGCATGTGAACTACGGGCTGGTGCCCATCGAGAACTCGATCGGGGGCGGCATCACCGAAACCCTCGACGCGCTGTCGCAGAACGCCGGACATGTGTGGGTGTATGCCGAGGTGCAGATCGCCATCAAGCACATGCTGCTGACCGATTGCAAGCCCAACGCGGTGCGCCGAATCCACTCCAAGCCCGAGGTGTTCGCCCAGTGCCGCAACTGGCTGACGACCCAGTACCCCAATGCGGCGCTGTTGCCCGATGCCTCCACGAGCCAGGCCGTGCAGACGGCCCAGCGTGAGAACAAGACCGCGCTGGAGATCGGTGCCGAGCCGGGCAGCGCTGCGATCGCATCAGAACTGGCCGGCGAGCTGTATGGCTTGCCGATTCTGTTTAGCAACATCGCCGACAACCCCGACAACATCACGCGGTTTTATGTGATCTCGCGTGAGCAGGCGTTGCCCACGGGCGATGACAAGACCGCCGTGCTGTTCGCGACTGAGGACAAGCACGGAGCGCTGGTGGAGGTGCTCCAAGCCTTCCACTCCTCGGGCATCAATCTGAGCCATATCGACAAGCGCCCCAGCGGGCGCGAGAACTGGGCGTACACCTTCTACATCGATGCCCTGGGCCACAAGGACGACGAGAACATGCAGCTGGCGATCGCCCGGGCCAAGGGGCATTGCAAGGAGCTGCATGTGCTCGGTTCGTTCCCACGCAGCACCCGGATTCTGTGAACGCTGACCCCGTTGCCGCGCCGGCATACGATTGTCGGTGCAGCACAAGCCAACCATTTCGATCTCCATGGGCGACCCGGGCGGCGTGGGCCCCGAGGTGTTGGTCCGCGCGCTGCACGATCGTACACGGCGCGCCAGTGCCCGCTTCATGATCCACGGCTCATCGCACGCGATGCACAATGCCGCTCACGCCTGCAACATCGAGCCCTACTGGTGGCGTGTCGATGCCCGCTCGCCGTTGGCCTCAACGCTCGCCTCGCACGATGTTGTGCTGCTCGATGAAGACCCCGCCCAGGCCGAGCAGGGCCGGGAGCCCGACTTCCCCGCCAAGCCCAGCACGCACAGCGGGGCGATGAGCTTTGACTGGGTCTTGCGGGCGATCGATGACACGAAACGATCTCAAGACGACCCGATGCACGCCGACGGGATTGTCACGGCCCCGATCAACAAAGAAGCGTGGGCGCTGGCGGGGCGAGCCAAGTACCCCGGTCATACCGAGCTGCTCGCCCAGCGACTCAATGCCAAGCGCAGCGCCATGATGTTCGTGGGCGATAAGCTCCGCGTCGTGCTCGCGACGGTCCATATCCCGCTCAACGAGATCCGCGACAAGCTCACCATCGGCGTGGTGCACAACGCCATCGATCTGGGGCACGAGGCGTGCCTGCAGCTGGGCATCGCCCGCCCCCGCATCGCGGTCTGCGGGCTCAACCCCCACGCCGGCGAGAACGGGCTCATGGGCGATGAGGAGCAGCGGCTGATCGAGCCGGCGATCGATCTGGCCGTCAACACGGGCATGCAGGTCAGCGGCCCGTACCCCGCTGACACGATCTTTAACGCCGCGGTCGCCGGCAAGTTCGATCTTGTCGTCGCCATGTACCACGATCAGGGGCTCATCCCTGTCAAGCTGCTCGAGCGTGACCTGGCCGTCAATGTCACGCTGGGCCTCCCGTGCGTACGCACTTCACCGGACCACGGCACGGCCTTCGATATTGTGGGCAAGGGCATCGCCGATCCCGGGTCGATGGCCCACGCGATCGACCTCGCCGTCAAAATGTGCACAGACCAGCACGCCCATCAAACGCAGGGCTGACGCGGGACTGACGAAGCCGTGGTCATCAAATATTACTTTCGTGTGTATTTCTGCCACGGAAGTTTGACGCGCCCGCTTGGCCATGCAACACTCAGGGCGTTATGAACAACCTCCGGTGACAACGCGAATCCTCATTATCGTTCTTAATTGAAGCACGAAATGAACAGTTTCCGCATCTGATCCACTCAGATCGCGGTACTACCACCAGCCTCGCGCTCCGCGCACCGGGTTCAGACACAGGCCAATCCCATGACAGACACACGCAACCCCCAAGGGGTCGAGCGCCACGATGATGCCGCGCATCAGCAAGCGGCTATTGCTCCCCCGACACAAACGGCTCTACATGCTTCGAGCACCTCGGCGCTCGCCGAGATGCTGCGGATCGCTATCCCTTCGGTCGCGACCATGGCGTCGTACACCGTCATGCAGTTCGCTGACAAGCTCATGGTCTCGCGCATCGGCCCCGAGCCGATCTATGTTTCCGCTCAGTCCAATGGCGGCATTCTCGCGTGGACGCTGGCCGCCTTCGTGCTGGGCATGACCGGCGTGGTCAACTCGTTTGTCTCCCAGAATCTCGGCGCCGGCAAGCCCGAGCGCGGCGCTGCATACGCGTGGAACGGGCTCTGGGTGTCGATCGCCTATTACGCGGTATTCATCATCCCCGCGATCTTCATCATTCCCAAATACTTTGCCACGATCCACGATGATCAGACACTGGTGTTCCTCGAAACCCAGTACGCCGTGGTCGTGCTCTACGGCATCATCTTTACCATGTGCTCACGCACGGTGCACCACTATTTTTATGGGTTGCACCGCCCCTGGGTCGTGCTGATCAGCGCGTTGGCCGCCAATCTGGTCAATGTGGTGCTCAATGTGTTGCTGATCTTCGGCGACCAGCCGCTGGTTGTCCATGCGGGCTGGCTGGGCGACGCCATCATCAACCCGATCACCGCGCAGATTGCCGCGGTCGCCGCGGCGCTGGGCATCGAGCCCATGGGCCTGATCGGGGCTGCCTATGCCACGGTCATCGGCAGCGCGATCGAGTTCATCATCCCCATGGCGCTGTTTGTGAGCCCACGCTACGCCCGCCTCTTCGGGACACGCAAGGCCTGGAAACTCAGCGCCGAGTGCCTGCGGGGCATCTTCAAGGTGGGGCTTGCGCCCGGGCTGATGTTTGTCAACGAGATCGTGTGCTGGAATCTGCTCATGGTCTGGCTGATCCCGCTGGGCGGCAAGGCGGTGGGCGAAGACCCCGTCTTGCACAACACCACCGGCTGGATCGCGCTGCAATATATGCACCTGAGCTTCATGCCGGCGGTGGGGCTCTCGATCGCGGCGCAGGCGATGGTGGGCAAGTGCATGGGCATGAAGCGCCCCGACCTGGCGACCCAGCGGGCGATGCTGGCGCTCAAAATCACGCTGGGCTACATGGGGCTGTGCGCCCTGGTCTTTGTCATCTTCAGGAACCAGCTCATCGAGATCTTCATCGACGACGCGACCCCGCCCGATCAGCGGGCCAAGCTTATCGCCATCGGTTCGAGCGTCATGATCGCCGCGGCGGTCTTCCAGCTCTTCGATGCCCTGGCCATCACCACCAGCGCCGCCCTGCGCGGGGCGGGCGATACCGTGTTCCCGGGCGTCGCGACCATCGTGCTCTCGTGGGTGTGCATCCCCGGCGTGGGGCTCGCGCTGATCCATCTCGCCCCGGGCCTGGGCTCGCTGGGGCCCTGGATCGGGGCCTCGCTCTACATCATCATGCTCGGCATCGTGCTGGGCATCCGCTTCGCCCGGGGCAAATGGAAGACCCTGAGTCTGGTCGAACCCGACCAAATTCCCGACATTGATCCAATCGATGAGGTCTTCCCAGACCCGACGGTGGGGGCGATCTGATCACGCTCAGAATGCCGCTAACCATCACTCGCGCAGGGGTTTGGCGGGCGGGCGGGGCGTTGCCATGCCCGAGAGCAACTGGAGTCATCGCCCGATGCTGCCTAGAATCACAACCGCCCGGCCCACCGGGCAGATCAACCGATCAGGAGAAACGCATGCCGAACGATCCCATGGACATGGTGGTCGGTGCCTCGGGCACCTCGACCGTTGACGCCAAAGCCGCTCAAGACCTGATGCAGCAGGGCCAGTCCGCCTTTGAAGAGGGCAAACGAGTCGTCGCGATCGAGTGCTTCCGCAAGGCCCTCGCCGCCGACACCACCAACATGGACGCGGCGTTCAAGCTCGCGTACATCCTGGATATGACGGGCGAAGAGGAAGAAGCACTCTCGCTCTACGAGCGCGTCTGCGAGCATTCCCCCGCCCCCATCAACGCGCTGATGAACCTCGCGGTGATGTACGAGGATCAGGGCGACTATGTCCGCGCGGAGCGTTGCCTGCGCCAGATCATGGACACCAACCCCAACCACGCCCGCGCCCGGCTCTTCATGAAAGATGTCATCGCCTCCAAGAGCATGATCATCGAAGAAGAGAGCGAACGCGATGTGATGAAGCGTCGGGCCCTGCTCGACACGCCGGTGACTGACTTCGAGCTCACCGTGCGGGCACGCACCTGCCTCAAGAAGATGAACATCCGCACCCTGGGCGACCTCATCCGCATCAACGAGGCCGAGCTGATGAGCTACAAGAACTTCGGGGAGTCATCGCTCGAGGAGATCAAACGCATGCTCTCGGCCAAGAGCCTGCGTCTTGGACAAGGCCGCGAGGACGCCCACCGCGTCGCACGCCGCCAGATCCTCGAAAAACTCAAGGGCACCGGCAAGGAGGGCTTGCTCAACAAGCCCGTCTCTGAGCTGCAGCTTTCGGTCCGTGCCCGCAAGGCGCTGCAGATGCTCAATATCCAGAGCATCGGCGACCTGTGCTCGCACACCGAGGCCGAACTGATGGGTGTCAAAAACTTCGGCGCCACCTCGCTCGACGAGATCAAGGAAAAGCTCGTCAACTGCGGGCTCTCGCTTCGCGAACTCGAAGACGGCGAATAAACCGCTTTATCAACCACACGAAGACACCCGCACACGCGGGTGTTTTTTTGTTGCTGGCCCCATTCCCGCACGAACCCGCACGAACCCGCACCAACAGCCAGGTGTGTCCTGAAACCAACCCACGATCCGGCCGTATCTTCAGCCGGGTTTGCCCGGGTTATCTGAGGATTCATCGCGTTTGCCCGTCGACCGGAATCGTGAACGCCCAGACTCGTAGTCGTCAGCGCTGCCCTCGATATCGGGCACCCGCCCGGCTTCATGCTGCTTGTGCAGGTGTTTGAGGTATGGCACGCACCACCCGCAGCCGGTTCCCGCCCCGAGGCACTCACTGATCAGCGACGCCACCGGCGGGTTTTCACGCGCCATATACGCGTTGATCTTGCGGAGCGAAACGCGGAAGCATAAACACACATGATCGTCGGGCTGCATGCCTGATTGTACCGCCAAGAGCCCCGCTCAAGCCCCCAACCACGGCAAACCGGCCCTTTTCCGGCTAAGGTGTATCTTCCAAAAGCAACCCGGAGACTGCATGGTCCTCATCTTTACACTCACCGTCTTCCTGTCCGCGTGCCTGCTCTTCTCCGTGCAGCCCATGGTCGCCAAGACCCTGCTCCCGGTCTTCGGCGGCGGCTCCTCGGTCTGGACCACCTGCATGCTCTTCTATCAGACCCTGCTGCTGCTGGGTTATCTCTACGCACACATCCTGATGACCCGCACGGGGCGCAACGCCCAGATGATCATCCACAGCATCGTGCTCGTCGCCGCACTTGTTGCTGGCGTCCTGTACGACACGCCCACCGCCCCGCCAAGTGCCTCGACATTCCCTGTTCCTTGGTTGATCCTGCAGCTCACACTGGTCTCGGGCCTGCCGTTCTTTGCGATCTCCAGCGCCGGCCCGCTCATCCAGGGCTGGTTCGCGCGCACCGGTCACCACCGAGCCCACGACCCGTACTTTCTGTACGCCGCGAGCAACGCCGGGAGTCTGATTGGTTTGCTCGCCTATCCGCTGATCTTTGAACCCAACCTGGGCGCCAGTGCCCAGCGCGAGTGGTGGCTCGTGGGGCTGGGGGTGTTCATTGTCTGCGCGATTTACGCCGCGAGCAGAACCAGACGGCCCGAGAAGCTCACACCAAAGGAACGCAAGCGCAAGCGCAAATCCGAGCGACGCCTGAGCACGCAAGACAAAGAACTCGAAGCCCGCGGCTCGATGGTCACACCTTCACCCGAGAGCGACGAGCACGCGCCCCACATCGCCAACCCCATCACCTGGCGACGGCGCCTGTACTGGGTCTACCTCGCCTTCGTGCCCAGCACGATTCTGCTGGGCGTGACGACCTATATGACAACCGATGTGGTCTCGCTCCCGCTGCTCTGGGTGCTCCCGCTGGCGCTCTACCTCATCACCATGATCATCGCCTTCGGTGCGCATGTCGAGCGAGCCGTCCGCGACTTTAAACGCCCGATGGTCATGCTCGTCATCGGCGCCATGATCCTCATGATGGCCAACGAACTCAATGCCGAGGGCCCCATGTTTCTCATCGTGCTCGTCGAGCTGCTGCTGCTCTTTGTCATCGGTGTCGTCTGCCACGGGCGGCTCGCGCTCGATCGACCCGCGGCGACACACCTCACCGAGTTCTACCTGCTCATGTCCGTCGGCGGCGCGCTCGGCGGCTTCTTCAACGGCATCATCGCGCCACTCTTCTTCACAACCAACCTCGAATACCCCATCGCCCTGGTGCTCGCAATCGCCGTGCTCCCTTGGAGTAAGGACCTCGCAACGCTGAGCATCAGCAAGGCCAAGAGGATCAAGCTGGTGCGTCGCGTCGCGTTCCCGGTCGCATCACTCTCCTTTGTCCTCTTGATGGGGTTCTTTGGCAACGATATCTCACGCTGGATCCACCTTCTCGTCACCGGCGAGCAGCTCGGCCAGGTCCCCGTTAATATGACCCTGGTCGCGCTCATCTCCTCGGTCCCGCCGCTGCTTGTCTACCTTTCATGGAAGGATGGCCTCGCCTGCGCGCTCACCCTGCTCTTCCCCATGGTCGCCATCCAATACAACGCGGTCAGCGACGGCAAAACGATCTACCGCGAACGCACCTTCTATGGCATCCACGAGGTCACCCGCCAGCTCGTCTACGATGCGGCGAGCAACCGTACCCTCAATATCCATGTCATCCATCACGGCACCACCATCCACGGCATCCAATACTTCGAGCCAGACCTCGAGCTTGTGCCGCTGGGCTACTACCACTTCGACGGTCCCTGCGGCATGATTATGAACACCATCAAATCCATGCGTCCCGGCGGTGCCCGCATCGGCATCATGGGCCTGGGCTCGGGCGCGATCGCGGTGCACGGTCGCGCACAAGACGAGATCATTTTCTTCGAGATCGACCCCGAAGTCGAGAAAATCGCGCGCGATCCAAAGCTCTTCACCTTCCTCAATAAGGCACCCGCCAACATCGAGGTCCGCCTGGGCGATGGTCGCAAGCTCATCGAAGACTCAGAGGAGAACAACGAACCCAAGTTCGATCTGATCCACGCCGACGCTTTCAGCTCGGACTCGATCCCCACCCACCTGCTCACCGTCGAGGCGATCAACCTCTACTTCGACCGCCTCACCGACGACGGTATGGTCGTGCTGCATATCTCCAATCGCTATCTCGATCTCATGCCACTTGTCTTTGAGCTTGCTGTGCAGACCACCCCGTTCGCACCGCTCATCGCTTCCGATAGCGACATCCCCCCGGAACAAGCCAAGTATCGTTTCCCCTCGGACTGGGTCGTGCTCACCCGCAATCAAGATACCGCCCTGCGGCTGCTCGACGCCGGCATGGAAAGCTACATCATCGAAGAAGAGGAACGAATCCGAGTCTGGACCGATGACTACTCAAACATTATTTCGCTCATCAAATGGCGATACTGAGCCGAAGGTATACACATGGGCATCCCAAGCAACAGACTGACCTACCAGACCGCCGGCGAATCGCACGGCCCGGGCCTCGTCGCCACCATCCTCGGCGTCCCCGCCGGGCTCACCATCGACACCGACATCATCAACGCCGAACTCGCCCGCCGCCAAGGCGGCTACGGGCGCGGCGGACGCCAAAAACTCGAGACAGACACCATCGAGATCATCACCGGCGTGCGCCATTCCAAATCCATCGGCGCACCCATCACATTCATTGTCAAGAACCGAGACTCGAGACTCGATGACTTGCAGCGCACGCCACCGGTCTACCGCCCCCGCCCCGGTCACGCCGACCTGCCCGGCAGCATCAAGTGGCTCACCACCGACTGCCGCGAGACACTCGAACGCGCCAGCGCCCGCGAGACCGCCGCACGCGTCGCCGCGTGCTGTGTCGGCCGGCTGATGCTCAATGAAATCTTCGCCGTCGAGGTCTTCGGCTTCGTCCGCTCCATCCTCGATGCGCGAACCGAGGTTGAGGTGGCTCACAAGAAGCTCGCATCGCTGCTCGAAGCCCGCAACAACTCCGATACCTACACGCTCGACATCGAGACCACCGAACGCCAGCGCGACATCATCCGCCAGGCCAAGATCGACAAGGACACCGTCGGCGGCGATGTCGAGTGCCATGTATTCAACTGTCCGCCCGGCATCGGCAGCTGCATGAACTGGTACGACAAGCTCGATGCCCGGATCGCCTACGCCGTCATGGGTATCCAAGCCTTCAAAGCGGTGCAAATCGGGCTCGGTGCCCAGTGCTCCCAGCGCCTTGGCTCGCAGGTCCACGACCCCATCCATTACGAGGCCTCCAAGGTCAACGAGCCAAACCTCGGCTTTGTACGCAGTTCAAACAACGCCGGCGGCACCGAGGGCGGCATGACCAACGGCCAGCCCGTCGTCGTCACCGGCACCATGAAGCCCATCGCCACCCTGCTCCAGGGCCTGCCCAGCATCGACCTCAACACAAAGCAGCCACAGGACTCGCAGTACGAACGCTCCGATGTCTGCGCCGTCTCCGCGGCCAGTGTGGTGATGGAGAATGTCGTCGCCTTTGAGGTCGCAAGCGCCTTCATGGAGAAGTTCGGCGGCGACAGCGTCATCGAGACCCGCGCCAACTACGAGGCCTTTCTCGATGTCGCCAGAACCCTCCCGCTCGATGCCAAAGGCGAACAACTCCGCGACGGCGGCCCCCCAGATCAGGTCATCGCATAGCGTAATTGTATTAAAATACTTTTACTTTCTCATGAACGGACTTTCGTCCCGCCGATGCAGCCTCATCGGGACGATCCGATTCTGTACAACACACCATGCTGAAACCCGCCCGCAATAGCAGCGGTTATCAGTATGGCCACGATGAAACAGCTCTCTCTCCGAGTGCCGCTCAGCTGTGCTGTGATTCTCCTCAAGACATTGAGTAGGCACTCTCTCCGGCCTCGCCCAATCCCTCAGGGCGAGGCTTTTTTTACGTCTACTATTGTGTATGAGCGTGTATTGGGGTGGTCAACAAAAAGAGAACAACTTTCACTGCCCCGTGTGCGATTACACCTTGAGCGATCTACCAACTGAGCAATGCACGGAGTGTGGGTTGATGTTCGATCACATTGGGCTGGGTGGTATTTCCTCACTCAAGTGTGCAGCCGAAGCGGAGCGGAACTACGTTGTCTTTGCAACAGTTCTCTGCGCTTTATTCTCGGTTCTGTTGCTGCCGGTGATACCGCTCGGTCTCTTTATGATCTTGATCTTGGGCGGCTTCACGCCCATAGCGAATCAAGCAACGGCCTTGTTCATCAACGCGCTGGCCATCATCACGCTGATCATATTTTACATCGTGGCGGGTGTCATCCTGTGGTCTTCCCGCCAGAGCATCCCAGTTCGTCTGATTCGTGTATTCCCAGAGCAGAAGAGCACATGGACTTCAAAGCTTGCTCACGTTGTATTTGGTGTTTCTTTGCTGATCGTGAGCTATGTTGTTCTCTCCATCAGTTGATGCCAAGGCGACTCAGGAGCTGATGATCAACGATTCTCCACTCCTCCCGCGTGATCGCGTACACCGCTGTGTCCCGCAGCACCCCATCGGGCATGATCATGTGCGCCCGCAGCACACCCTCAAACATCGCCCCGAGCTTGAGGATCGCGGCGCGTGATCGCAGGTTCCGTGCATCCGTCCGCAGCTCCACCCGCACCGCGCCAAGCGTATCGAACGCGTGTGCGAGCATCAGGTGCTTCATCGCCGGGTTGATCCGTGTTCCTCGCGATGCCTTGCTGATCCAGGTCGACCCAATCTCCAGCCCCCGATGCTCGGCGCGGATGCTCATGAAACTCGTCGAGCCGATCGCCTTTCCAGTCGCGTTCTCAATCACCGCGAACGCGATCGTGTCGGGGCGGCTCTGCTGAAACTCGACATAACGCCGCACTTCGTTGAGCGTTTTCACACTCGATCGCATGGGCATATATGCGAACACCCCATCATCGAGCGCCGCCTGCAGATCCGTGGCGTGCCGAGTCTCGATCGGCTCAAGCGTGACTATCTGATTGCAAAGGGCGACGGGAGTTGGGACCATCGGCGAGAGCAGGTCGAGCATGCGTGATCCTAAACATCAATGGAGCCAAGAACGCGCCCAGCAACCGCCTTCGCGGCATGCCCGGCATCAATGCAGCACCCGGAAGACCTCGGCCTCGTCCGTGAGTCCTTGCTTCACCTTCTCCATCGCATCGACCTTCATCGGCGAGAATCCAGAGTTGACCGCGGCTTCATAGAGCGTCACGCCGTCGGCACGCTGGGCCGTGAGCTGGCGAAGCTGGTCGTTCATCAGCATCAGCTCGTGTGCCGCCAGGCGACCCTTGTAGCCCGTCCCAAAGCAGGTCTCACACGACGAACCACCCTGCGTGCCCGCCCCGTTGCAGGTCGTGCAGATTCGGCGCAGCAAGCGCTGGGCCAGCACGCCAACCAGTGAACTCGTCACCAGGTACGGCTCCACACCGATGTCCAGCAGTCGCGGGATCGCGCTGGGCGCATCGTTGGTGTGCAGCGTCGCGAGCACAAAGTGGCCCGTCAGCGATGCCTGGATCGCCAGCTGCGCCGTCTCGGGGTCGCGGATCTCGCCCACAAGGATCACATCCGGGTCCTGACGCAGCAGCGACCGAAGCCCGGTCGCGAAGGTCACCCCGCGCTTGTTGTTCACCTGCATCTGCGAGATCCCGTCGAGGTGATACTCGACCGGGTCCTCGATGGTCATCACATTGCGGCTGCCACGATCGATCCGACCCAACGCCGCGTACAGCGTGGTTGTCTTGCCCGATCCTGTGGGGCCGGTCACCAGCAGGATCCCATTGGGCCGCTCCACGCAATCCATCAGCGCCGTCTGCAGGCGCTTGCTCATCCCGATCGCCGACAGATCAAGCTCGTTCTGCGACTGATCAAGCAGACGCAGCACGATCCGCTCGCCGTAGATCGTCGGGATCACGCTCAAACGGATATCGATCTTCTTCTGCCCGATCCGCACCGTTGTCTGTCCGTCTTGTGGGGCGTGCCGATTCGCGATATCCAGCTCCGTCATCACCTTCAGACGCGACGAGATCGCCGACGCAAGCGACAGCGGGGGCGAGAAAGCATCAACCAGCATCCCGTCGATACGCAGGCGGATCGCCAGCCGTTCTTCCATCGGGTGCACATGCACATCCGATGCGCCGCGCCGCAGCGCCTCAAACAGGATCATGTTCACCAGTCGGATCACCGGCGTCTGACGCGCCTGCGCCAGCAGGTCGTTGCTCTTGCCGATCGCGCCCGCGGCCTGCTCGATCGCGTCCTGATCCAGCGGGATGTCTTCAACAATCTCCGTGACCAGATCCCCACGCTGCTCATAGCCGCGGTTGATCATGCTCGCCACCGCGCCACGCGGCACCAGCACCACACTGATCGGCGCGTCGAGCACATCCTCGAGCATCGAAAGCACGCTCGGCTGCATCGGACGGCTTGTGGCGATCACATACGAGCCCTCACGCCGCTCGATGCACGCCACGCTCTGTGCCCGCGCATCGTCCTGATCGACCAGCTCATAAAAACGCGCCGCGCTCTCATTGAGCCGGGGCTCGGCGACAAAGCTCAGCCCGGTCCGCTGCGCCAGCAGCCGCAGCGCGCTCGTCTCGTCGAGCGCCATCGTCTGCAGCAGCACATCCCACGGCTCGTCGTCGCTCCCGGGGATCGAGGCGAACGCACGCAGCTGATCGCCCGAGAGCCGAAGCTCCCCGAACGCACGCGCCGCCTCGTTCCACCGATCAACAACAATCGGCGCCGCGTCCGCGTCGCGTTTGCTCTGCCCCCGCTTGGGGTCGCGCTTGATGAGTCCGTTTACTTTCGCCATATGCTCTGTGACCTCAAAGTGACGACCCGTTGACCTCGGTGATCTCGACCATCTCCGGCTCCATCGCCGGTGCAGCAGCCGGTGCAGCAGCGCCGCTCGGTGCGTCGGGCAGCTGTCGCACAGGCAGCTCGCTCTGCAGCTCGCGCGATTCTGGTGCGCCGATCACCTCTGCTTTGAGATCAGGAAGATCATCGTCGATCTTCATCTCACTCTGCGGGCCCTTCGAGAACAGCTTGAGATCGTTGAAGTTCGGGTCCGCCATGATCCGAGGCGTCAGGAACACATACAGCTTCGATCGGTTGTTCACCTTGTTCGTTCGCTTGAACAGCTCGCCAACCAGCGGGATGTCGCCAATGAACGGCACCTTGATCACCGTGTCACGGACATCCTCCACCGTGATCCCGCCGATCACGATCGTCGCGTTGCTCGGCACCGTCGCGCTGCCCTCCACCGTGCGACGATTCGTCGGCGGCGGCAGATTATCTCCGCCAAGCCCGATGAAGTTCGAGAGTTCGACATAGTACTCAAGCCGGATAAACCCTGCCTTGGAGATCGAAGGCGTCACCGTCAGGGTCGTGCCCGCTTCCACGGTGCCGCCAAAGCCGGTGACATTCTGCCCACCGTTGGTGCCCTGAGAAACCTCAGCGTACGGCTGCTCCTCGATCGAAACGATCGAGGACTCTTCGTTGTCGTTCACCAGCAGCTGCGGCGAGGACAAGATCCGCACATCCGTGTTTGTCTGCGTCGCGTTCACAATGATCGGCACATAGTCGCTGCGGATCACCGAGGCGGTGATGCCGCTGAGACTCGATGCCACGCTCTTGGGATCAAGGAAATTGTCACGGTTGCTCAGCCCGAAGTTCGTCCCGTACGAAAACTCGCCGCGGGTGATTTGCGATTCAAACGCAAGCGTGAAATCCTCGTTGTCCGCGACCGAGACAATCAACGCCTCGATGTACACCTGCGCCCGCTGACGGTCCAGCCGCCCGATCAGCATCTCCAGATCGGCCTGCTGCTTGATCGGGGCCTTGATGACCACCTGGTTGTTGAACTCGTCGGCGATCACCGTGATCTTGTCGGGGTCGAACGAGCCCGTCTCGCCGTCCATCGGGAACCCGAACTGGTTAAAAACCCGCGTGGTGCCCCGGTTCGACCCACCGGGCAGTAGATCCGATTCGCCCGTCTGTGATTCACCGGTGATGATCGCGGTGAGCAGATCGGAAATCAAACTCGCGTCGGTGTGGTTGAGCTGGTACTCGCGGATCACAACGCGCTCGTCTTCTGTCTTGAGCTCCTCGAGCAACGCCCCCAGCTGCGCTTGCTGCTCAGGGGTGCCGTAATAGATGATGTTGCCCCGCGTCGGGTCAACCACCATCACCGGACCGCCCTGGCCCGAATCATTCGCGTTCGGATTGAACTGGTTGTTCTGGTTGTTGAAGTTCCCAAACCCAGTGAACTGGTTCGTGGCCTCTTCGATCTGAATCACCTCACCCAGACCGCGCCGCTTGGCGATGTCCGCGATCTGCGTCGCCGACGAGCCCGCGAAGTAGTTCCTGGGCTCAAGCGTGTTGGGCACATCGATCACCGCCAGCAGCTCGCGCACCCGGGCGATCTCATTCTCAGTACCCTTGAAGATCAGCGCGTTGCCCTGCGGATCGATCGTGATCCGGGAATCAAGATTGGTGTATGAGCCCGTCGTGCCACCGATGCTGACCACCGCGCCCTGATTGTTGTTCTGGTTGTTGCGGTTGTTCCCGCCCGCAAAGTTGATCGCCGCGTTGTTGCCCGCGCTGCCGCCTCCCGCCAGCCCGACCACACGATTGAGCGCGATCGGCGCTGCCAGATGATCCAGCTCAAAGCGGATGTACTGCTGATCGCGATCGATCTGGATCAGCCGCTCAACCATCTGCTCAATACGCGCGATATCCCGCGAGCGAGCGTTGATGATCAGCACGCCCAGCTCATCCACCGCCTGGATCGCGCTGCTCGCGCCCTGATTGCCACCGCCCCCGGCCCCGCTCGAACCGCCAAGCGTCGCCAGCAGCGGCGGAACCATCAGGCTCGGCTTGATGTTCGGCGTCTCAATGATCTTCGTGGTCGCCAACTCATCGCCAAACACCGGCTTGAGCTCGCCGCTGGGCTGCACAACATAAAACTGAGCCGCAGGATCAAAGGTGATCGTGAATCCATACTGGTCGAGCATCGCGTCGAGCAGGTCAATGAGCTTGCTCTTGGGCACCTCAACGGGCGCGTTGAACATGACCTCACCCGTCGGCGAGCCCTTGACAACGATATTGATCCCCAGCGAGTTGCCAACAAAGTCAATCAGCGTCGTCAGCTCGATCGGCTCGGCAAAGATCCCGAACGAAACCGTCTCCTCATTCGCAGCCGCACGCGTGTTCCGCTGCTCAGCCGGCACCGCAGCCGCCGGTTGCCGCTCGGGTGCCCGCTCAGGAATCGCCCTCTGGCCCAGGGCGGGAACTGCCACCGAGCCGCTCAGGGCAACCACAAAGCCCAGCAGATTGATCGACTTCATTCGTTTCACCACAGCGATCTCCTTCCCCGGCAACGCGTTGCTCGAGGGTCTATCGTGCAAAGACAGCGCCCGATCGCCCTGGGGGGCAATCGACCGCATCATACAGTAGGCCACCGATCGCAAAACCGGGCCTTTTTATACCTTTCGGAGCATCCCGATGCGCATCGTGAGTCTCATCCCCTCGGGCACCGAAATCGTCGCTCTTCTCGGTGCCGCTGGCGACCTCGTCGGCCGCTCCCATGAGTGCGATTTCCCGCACACCATCACCGATCGCCCCGCCCTCACCGCCCAGAACACGCACTACAACCCCGATTCGGGCGTCGACGCCAAAGCCATCGATTCGCAGGTCGCTCAGGCCACCGCCGAGGGGGCTTCCCTCTACACCCTCGACGAGGCCATGCTGCATCAGCTCGCTCCGGACATCATCATCACCCAGGACCTTTGCTCCGTCTGCTCGATCGACCTCGATAGTGTCCGCGCCATCGCCGACCGGCTCCCAACCAAGCCCCGCGTGCTCACCCTCAATCCCCAGAGCGTCGAGGACATACTCGACGACATCTATCGCGTGGGCGACGCACTCGGGATGACTCAGCAAGCAATGCATCAGGTCGTCAAGCTCCGTCAGCGGATGGACCGGGCAGAAGAACACATCAATCCCTACGACGATGGACCAATCTGCGGCTTCATGGAATGGACCGACCCGATCTACATCGCCGGGCACTGGAATGTCCAGCTCATCGAACGCGCCGGCGCACGCCACCCGCTCAACGAAGCAGTCGCCAAGCCCGGTTCCGGCGCCGCCGTCGGTCCACAGCAGGCCGAACGCCTCGCCGGGCACTCCATTGCCGTCCCCAATGAAATCTTTGCCGCAACCAACCCCCGATATCTGGTCATCGCCCCCTGCGGGCTCACCCTGAGCCAGGCAATCGAAGAGACCAACGCCCTGTATCGCCATCAGGAATGGTTCAGGCGGCTTCCCGCCGTACGCGAGCATCGCGTCGCCGTGGTCGACGGCAATCAGATGTTCAACCGTCCCGGCCCACGCATCGTGGACGCCCTTGAGTTCATGGTCGCGTTCATCAACGACCGCCCCCAGCTGATCCCCAACGATTTTCCTTACGAACGCTGGTCGCCCCCGTCGGCCTCTTGAGCATCGCCGTGGGTGAACACGCCCCGGCTCCCATCAAACGACATCGCATCGATCGGAAGCTGCGGCGGACGCGGCGTCACAAAGCTCTTGATCTCCTCGATCTCATCGAGCACCGCCTGCTCAAACGCATCGGGCTCAACCGTCCGCTGGGCCCGCTCATCAGCAACCGGAGCGGCAACCGGAGCCGCAGCGGGAGTCGGTGGTGCCGGCGAAGCCGCCGGAGCAAAGTCCATCGATCCCGCACCGGGCATCGAGGATGCCAGATTCTCTGCACGCTGGATCAGCGTCCCAAGCCACACGCCTGCCTGCTCCACCCGCGTCGAGAGCTTGTGCAGCGACCCATCGAGCAGCGCCTGCAGTTGTCCCGAGTGGTTGCTCATCCGGTCAGTAACTTGATTGGCGACCTGCGACGAAGCCGCGATTGTCTCGCGAAGCGTCTTCTGCTCGATCTGCAGGTGCGTCAACTGCGTCGAAGCCATCTGTAGCTTCTGATCCAGATCCGGCCCAAGCTCCAGGATCGTCTTCGCCGCCTCCTGCATTGGGCCAACCACGCGCTCCTTGCGATCCTCAAGCACATCAAGCTGCTCGGCCGCATCAAGCAACCAGCCGCCAAAAGCGCTCCGCACGCTCTCGGCCTGCGATTGCAGGTCCTCAAGCTGGCGATACACCCGGTCCAATGAGGCCAGCTGGGTCTCGCCCCGATCAACCAGCGACTCGATCCGAGCCAGCGGCGAATCCTCAAACACCGGATTCTCCGGGTCCATACCCAGTGCCCGCATCGCACGGCTCGACGCATCAACCAGCGGCTCAATCACCTGATCCACACGCTGCACCCGCGTCTCAATCTCGCTCATCGAGTCTGAAGCCCGCGAGGTGATCGCTTCGCCGGCTTCTCTCGCCTGCTCAGTCGCCCGCGCGATCGACTCATGAATCTGCGCCCGCGCCTCATCAACCCGCGCCTGCAACGACTCAGCCCCGTGCTCGCGTTCCGTGACGCTCCGCTCAATCGCCTCACGAAGCAGCCCCAGCCGCTCATCGATCGATCCTCCCAGCGATTCAAGCTCCGCCGCGTGCTCCTGCGTGCGTTCGATCGCCTCGTGCGCCCGGCGCTCGGCCTGCTGGGCCCGCTGCTCGGCATCAGCGATCAGCGCATCGATGCGTGCCTCGCTCGCGCAGAGCCGCTCATCGATCACCCGGTCGATCCGCTCGCTCATCGCCTGCGCATCGGGCAACGCCCGCTGCACCTTCTCGAGCAGCAAGTCGGTCCGCTCGGCCCGTTCATCGATCATCTTGAGCATGCGGATGCCCGCCTGCAGTCGCTTGTTCACCGATTCATTCGTCTCGTTGCACCGCTTGATCATCGCCTCGGCGTCCGCCGAGAAGTCCTCAAGCGTCCGTCCCTGGGCGCTCGCCTGCGCAATGATCCCCTTGAGCGTCTCGGCATACCGCGCAAAGGCACCCGCATCGAGCACCCGAGGCGACAAGAACAGCTCATCATTCCCGCTTCCCTCCAGACGCGTCCGGGGCTCAACGATCGAGCTGTGCTCCTTGAGGGTGGGGGACTTGGTCGTGATTGAGGCGTCATGGCCCATAAGTCATCGCTCCCGCCCCAATCCGGGGCTGCTCACAGCACCAAACGCCCACCCGTCTCACAACAGGAGCGCATTTCAAGCCGCTGCGTCCAGATAACTTCGGCATAATCGACCCCGGCGCTCAAGAAACAGCACCCGATCAGCCCGCAGACCAAGCAACTTTCAAAGCAACGCATACACTCAACCGTGCCCCGGAACCAACCACAGACCGATCTCACGGACGCCTCAAGAGGCAAACGACTCCAACGCGTCATGGCCGACGCCGGAGTCGGTTCACGCCGCGCCTGCGAAGCACTCATCGAATCCGGTGATGTCACCGTCAACGGCCGGCTCGTCACCGCCCTCCCGGCATGGGTTGACCCAGAAGAAGACCGCATCGTCGTCGCCGGTAAGCCCATCTCACAGCCCGATCGCAAGCTCTATATCATGCTCAACAAGCCGCCGAGGACCCTCTCGACGGCCAAGGACGAGCCCGGCTCGGACCGGCGCACCGTCACCGAACTCGTCGATCACCCCGCCGCGCCCCGCCTCTTCCCCATCGGCCGCCTCGACTACGACACCGTCGGGCTCATCCTGCTCACCAATGATGGCGAGCTCGCCAACCGCCTCACACACCCCCGATACGGGGTCCCCAAGACCTACCGCGTCGTCGTCAAGGGCTCGCTCGACGAGGAAGCCATCAAGGAACTCGAACGGGGCATCTTCCTCGCCCAGCGAAAAGCCGGCCAGACCGTCGGCGGCTCGCGCACCGCCCATGTCGAGATCGCCCTGGTCGCCCGCGAACGAGAGAAAACCATCGTCGAACTCACCCTCCGCGAGGGCCGCAACCGCCAGGTCCGGCGCATGCTCGCAGCCGTCGGCTACCCCGTCAAAAAGCTCGAACGCGTCGGAATGGGCCCCGTCAAGCTCAAAGGCCTCGCACGCGGCCAATGGCGCGAGCTCACCCGCGACGAGATCCGCCTGCTCAAACGCGCCGCCGCAGACCAACGCCGCGATGAAAAAGCAGGCACCAAGGGCGAAGCAGGCGAGAAGAAAACCAAGGCCGAACCCGGCACCTCCACCGGCTCACGCCGAAGCCGCAGCAAGGCCCAGCGCGAACGCAAGGCCCCCTACATCAGCCCGGAAGTCACCGAACCCAGCGGCCCGATCCGAAAACGAACTATGAAAAACGCCATCAACAGGGCGAACAAGCCGGCCAAACCCCCGGCCGATCGCTCAGGATCAACAAAGCCCGGCAAAGATTCACCCGATTGATCAGGTGAATCACCCCGGGCACCCCCGAGCCGCCCGACGCGCCCAACGCCGCGGATCGCCCTCATGCCCCAAGCCCCATCGACAACCCCAGACTCCGACGACACCCCACGCGACTGGCGCAAAGAAGCCCAGCGGATCTGGGTGGTCACCAAGATCGGCATCATGGGTCTCTATCGGTCACAGCTCCCACGCATGGCCGCAGCGCTGGCCTTTCGCACCATCTTCTCCATCATCCCCGTCATGGCCATCGGCCTGCTTATATTCGGCTCCATCGTCAGCGAGGAGCAGGTCGAATCCGGAGTCCGGCGCGTCCTGAGTTTCAGCGGCGTATCACAAATCTCCTCGCTCGACCCCGCCGACGAAAACGCTCCAATCGTCACCCCCAATCAGCCAACCAACCAGCCCACCAGCCAGCCAACCAGCCAGCCCCCAAGCCAGACCCCCGATCAGGCCGTCGAATCAACCGGGCAAGCCGCCGATGCCCAGCAGCCGCCGCAGTCGGGCTCCAAGCCCAGCGACCCCTTTGCCGGTGCCGATCTCGAACAGGTCATCACCGACCTCATCAACCGCGTCAATACCTCGATCCGCAATGTCCCCACCGGATGGATCGCCCTCACCTCGGGTCTCGTGCTGCTCTACGCCGCGATGTCCATGCTCATCGAGATCGAGAAGTCATTCAACCAGCTCTGTGGTGCCCCCGGCGGGAGACCCTGGCTGCGACGCATCATGCTCTACTGGACGATCCTGACCGCCGGCTCGCTCTTGCTCGCGGCAACCTTCCTCGTCGGCGATGCGTTCACCAAATGGGTCATCTCCTTCGCCGGTCAAGACTCCATCGTCGGTGCTGTCATGGCCGGCTACGGCGTCTCCGTCCTCATCTCCACCATCCTGCTCGTCGGGGCCTACACCACGATCCCCAACACCCGCATCCACTTCCGCACGGCCCTCGCCGGCGCGTTCTTCGCCGCCATCCTCTGGGAGCTCGGCAAACTCGGTTTCACAACATACCTGCGCTACACCACAACCTACGCCAAGTTCTACGGCTCAATCGCCATCCTCCCGCTCTTCCTGCTCTGGGTCTATCTCACCTGGCTGATCGTCCTCTTTGGCATCCAAGCCAGCTATGCACTCCAGAACTTCTCACGCCTCGTTGAATCGAAACTCAAGTCCAAATCAGCCAATGACGCCGTCACGCCGTCATTGCTCGATCCGTTGGTCGCGCTCAGCGTGGCCCGCGCGATCCAGCACGCCTTCCAAACCGGCAAGCCGATCACCGCCGACGATGTCGCCCAAGCCACCAACCTCCACGCCGCCCAAGCGAGCGATGTGATCTCGGTTTTGCACCGAGGCGGCTTCATCAACCGGGTTGATCGCAGCGACCGTGCGGACGCATGGGCACCGGCCCGCCCCGCCGATCAGATCCCGCTTGACGATCTGCTCCGCTGCGCCCAGAAGCTCGACGCCTTCCGGGTCAGCAATGCCGACGACATGCTCCCCCAATCCATCCTCGACGCCTCGATCGGCTCATGTTTGGGCAAAACCCTCGCGGATCTGCTCCCCCCGCACCCGCCAAGCCCCGGTCGCAGCCAGACGAACAGCATTGAACAGCCACAGACCAATCCCTCACCCGAGTAATCGCAATTTTCGGCGATTGGGCCTATGCTTCCCGTCCCCATGAACCATATCCAACTCACCGAGTTTTCAATTTATCTGCAGCAGCGACCGGGCGAACTCGCCGGCTTGCTCGAAGCCATGCTCGCCGCCGGGGTGGAGATCATCTCCATCTCAACAACCGAGCACCTCGACCGCGGCTGCGCCAGGATTTTGGGCTACCCCGAAGAAACCGTGCGGGCCGTGTGCGAGTCCTTGGTCGAGACCGGCGTGGGCCCAGTCGTCGAAGCGCCACTCATCGGCATCAGCGTCGAAGACCGCCCGGGCATCGTGCGTGACCTCACCGTGCTTATGGCCGACAACCGCATCAATGTCCGCTATTGCTACTTCGTGCCCGCATCAAGGGTCAGCGAGCAGGCACTCTGTGTCTTCCGATTCGACGAGCACGAGAAAGCCATCGAAGTCATCAATCAGGCCGACTGGCCTGTCG
This sequence comes from Phycisphaerales bacterium UBA1924, assembly GCA_965283805.1. Lineage (GTDB taxonomy): Bacteria > Planctomycetota > Phycisphaerae > Phycisphaerales > UBA1924 > UBA1924. The sequence continues at coordinate 2,930,387 of CBDIPV010000001.1, forward strand.
ACATGACCGATTCGCTCGATGAAACAAGCCAAAGCCGCGACGAATCCGCCGCCTGAACGCATCACCCTCGCGCATAACCGCGAACCCAAGCGTATACTGCATCAACGCGCAACCACCAAATGCGCTGCAACCATCGGAGCGAGATCACATGGGACTCGAAGGCGCCATCACCACTGATAATGTGCTCACCACACAGCTTCGCCGCGTGGTCAACTGGGCACGCCGTTCCAGTCTCTGGCCCATGCCCTTCGCCACCGCCTGCTGCGGCATCGAACTCATGGCCACCGCCTCTTCCCGCTACGACCTCGCCCGCTTCGGTGCAGAGGTCATGCGATTCTCGCCCCGCCAAGCCGATCTCATGATCGTCGCCGGGCGCGTCAGCGTCAAAATGCTCCCCGTGCTCCAGCGCATCTACGAGCAGATGCCCGAGCCAAAGTGGGTCATCTCCATGGGCGCCTGCGCTTCAACCGGCGGCGTCTTCGATACCTACGCCACCGTCCAGGGCGTCGACCAGTTCATCCCCGTCGATGTCTATGTCCCCGGCTGCCCGCCCCGCCCCGAGATGCTCATCGAAGGCGTCATGGCCATCCAGCGGCACATCGATAACGAAGGCATGCCCCCGACCGGACCCGGCGGCAGACGCGTTCCATTGGGCATCACCGTGCAGGCCCCGTCGCACGCCGTGCGCCCACAGCCCGTCGGCCTCAGCTCAAGCCACTAAACCAGCACCCCGGCTCCAAGCCACCTCCCCACACGCCGCACAATCAGCATGTTGCTATCAATTTGCCCATTGCCTTTTGCTCCTGCCAACTGCCAAAAAAGAAGATCCCCCGGCCGAAGCCGAGGGATCTTGATGGTGTCGTTGATGTCGACCTTATCAGATCAGATCTGTCAGATCAAGCATCGCGGTCACGACGCAGCGATTAGCGGCGACGACGACCTGCGACCAGTCCACCCAGGCCGAGAACGGCGAGTGAACCGGGGGTGGGGACATAACCGATGGTGAGGGTTGAACCCTGACCGTAGACCGAGTCAACGCCACCGAGGATGTCGTCGAAATCGACTTCGTGGAACTCGATGCTCAGCAGGCCGGTGCCGTCGAGCACGAGTGCCGAACCGGTCGAGCCAGCGTATGCAGCGTTGGTCACGACGAATGCGTCACCAGCAGCGACATTGAGCGACTGCGAGTTGTTGAAGGTCATGGTGTTCTCTTCAGCCCAGCTGGGGGTGAAGGTCGTCAGGGTCAGGTCCCAGCTCAGGCTGGTGATGCTGGCGCCAGCGCCAACGAATACGCTCAGGAACTCGTTCTGTGCGTCACCCTGGAAGCCCCAGCTCTGGATGCCACCGATGTCGACGGTGAGGCTGCTCTGTGCTGCTGCGGTGCCGGCGAGTGCTGCGACTGCGGCGAGTGCGATTGTCTTCTTCATTTTGATTTCTCTCTTTCTTGTAAAACTCATGAGTTGTTGACGCTCCGCACGCCAACAAGAAGTACCCATATGATTCTCTCATCGGGGAAGCCTTCAATCAGAGTTTTTGGTGACTGGAATGCAAAAGTGTCGTAAAAACGAACTCTGCCCCCATACCCCATCGCTCTTCTCTCAGGGAATATTCCCCAACACTAGGAGTGTAGTGATTTACACCCGGGTGTCAATACTTTGAATATGGAATTCGAGGTAATTCTTTTTCTCACGATCACTTGTGAGTTTGGGTAAGAAAAGATACCCCATCATGCTCCCGGCCAACCCCGGCCCAATCACAAAGCCAGTCCCAAGCCCCGCCCGTCTTATGAACGGAGCCGATCCGACCCGCGCCGATACGCTCAGCTCAAGTTGAACTCAGCGGCTCAAACAGCGCGTGATCGCAAACGATTGGCAGCATACAGTGGATCGAAAAAAAACGCCCCGGGGTCACACCCGAGGCGTTTTATATTGGTGATCATCGTTTGAGTCCGACGGCAAACAATGCCGCTGATTGGGTCAGGAACGGACTCTGATGATATCTGCAGTCAATCCCGAAGGATTAGCGGCGGCGGCGAGTTGCGGCCAGACCACCGAGACCCAAGAAGGCCAGTGAGCTGGGAGCGGGGATGCCACGAACCTGAAGGGTCAGGGTCGAGCCAGCACCGAATGATGCGTCGCCGGTGCCGCCGTTGTCGACGAAGCCTTCGAAGAACTCGAGGTTGAGGATGCCGTCACCGCCGAGGGTGATGTTGGGGAGCGAGACATCGTTGCTCAGGTCGATGATGCCGCCCGAGCTGTAAACGCCGTTGGTGACGGGGAAGTAGTCGCCAGCGCCAACATTCAGGAAGATCTGACCTTCGAAGTCGATGCCTGCTTCTGATGCCCAGCTTGCACCGACGGTGCTCAGGGTGACATCCCAGCCGATGCCGGTGACTTCTGCGCCAACGGCGAGGGCGATGGCCAGCGATTCGTTCAGGGGTGAACCCAGAGCGTCGTTGAAGTTGATGCCCGACACATCGACGGTGATCGTCGCGGTGGGGGTGCCTGCGCTGCCGACGCTGTAGTCGGTCAGGCCTGTTGCCAGGTAGGGGCTTGCGGTTGCGAGGCCAGCTGCTGCTGCCAGAGTGGTAAGTGCGATTGCTTTCATTTTCTCTTCTCTCTTTCGTATGACAAACTCAAGAACGGTCGACGCACCACACGCCGAACCAGGACAATCTGAAACACCAGCAAACACATGCCGGGTAGATTAATCGAACATATATGAGCTTGATCAGGGTCTCTTTCTCTCCCTGCTTCAACTCAGAGTGAAACACTGTGATACACATGGTTTCACCCAGCTATGTCCATTCGACAATGATAAGTGGGCAGAGAAGCCCACAGATCATCCCCCAAGAATAGGGATTTTTGAGGGCCTGTCAATAGATTCCTCCGCCAATTGCGTGAGAAACGCACGATTCACCAGAAAACCCACTATAACGCCCGATAATAATGAAAAACGCCCATCCCATGGGCGTTACCGGGCATGGTGAAAACCAGGCCTAATCACTTCTCGCGTTTCACCGGGACTCAGCCCACCCGCCGCCGGCGCCATCCGAGCACAAGCCCCGCCCCAATCACCACCGCACCACCCGGCGACGGCACGGCTTGGATCTTCACGAAATGCTCAATCCCGAAGCTGCTGAACCGCAGTTCCGAGCCCGCACCGAAGATGGCATCCGCGGCATTCAGGTTGTCGTCGAAGCCGATCTCATGGAACTCCAGCAGCATCGGCCCGCCCATCGGCCGCAGCGATACCGCCGTCGAGCCGAAGTAGTTGGCATCGGTGACCGGGAACCCGTCGCTCGCCCCAGGGATGATGGTCACGCTGTTGCCGGCAAAGTCAGTTATGGTGAATGCGGCCTCGTCCGCCCAGCTGTTGCCCAGCGTCGTCAGATTGACATCCCAGGCGACTTGAGTAATCGTCGGCCCCGGCCCCAGCGTATGGATCGAGTACAACTCGTTCTCCGGGTCGCCCAGGAAACCCATGCTCTGGGCCCCGGAGATATCGCCGAATAAGTTGTAATCCGTGCCGTGCGCCAATCCGGCAACCAGCACCACGCACGCTCCTGAGGCCCATCTGCTCGTCTTCATGACTGCGCTCCTGCTCCTCGAATACCGCCGCCCGATCGCGCCGGTACAGGAATATTGGAACAGAACCCATTCCCCGATGCAAGCGAGCAAAAAGAAAAACACGAGGCCAGAAAGCCCCGTGCAGCAGTTTTTTCTATCGATAGCAATATCAGAGCGAGTTCACCTTGCGACCGATGCGACGGCGACGATTGAGAATCTTCCGCCCACTCTTGGTCTTCATGCGGGCACGGAAACCAACCGTGCGGCGACGCTTGGTATTGCTCTGACGGCGGGGGTAATGCATGGCCATTTCTGCGTCTCCTATCATCAAGTCCGGGCCAAGCCCAGACATATCGCCCAATCCACAGGGCTCCGACTGTAGACCCCCATCCACGCCTCGTCTACTCAGACAACCTCAACACCATGATTTCATTGGACATCCATCCCAATTTCGTGCATAATAGAACCCATATCCACAGGTGCGTCTCCGAAGCAGGACACGCGCGGCCCTTTGTTCGGCGTTTATTCTGGAATAAACCCTCAGCAACCGTCCGCGTTTCAACTTCATTACACGCACCTCCATGCAATCAGCCCAACGCATCGCGTGGGCCGCAGGCCGATCGCCGCCATAGATCCGCCCTAGAGGTGCCGAGTCAATGAACGAACAACTCCGCGAACAAGCCCAAAAAGTTCTGCGCTACCGCTTTAACGATATCGACCTGCTCGATCTCGCACTGCGACACGCATCGATCTCCGAATCACGACTCGATTCCAACGAGCGCCTCGAGTTTCTCGGCGACGCGATCTTGGGCATGATCGTGTGCGAACGGATATTCACCCGCTTCCCCTCGTACCTCGAGGGTGAAATGACCAAAATCAAGTCGCTCGCTGTCTCGAGAAAGATCTGCGCCAAGATCGCTATCAACCTCGGCCTCGACGAACTCATCGTCGTTGGCAAGGGCATGTTGACCCAGGACACCCTGCCCGAATCGCTCGCTGCGGCCGTGCTCGAATCGGTCATTGCCGCCCTTTACATCGACGGCGGCATGGCCGCGGTCCGTGATTTCATCGAGCCGCTCCTCGACCCCCTGCTCGACGATGCGGTCCGCTCGGGTCACCAGCACAACTTCAAAAGCGTGCTCCAGCAGCACGCCCAGCGCGCCATGAGCACCTCACCGATCTACCGAATCCTCGACGAAAAAGGCCCCGACCACGCAAAGGCCTTCTGCATCGCCGTCGAACTCTCTGGCAACCAGTACGACCCGTGCTGGGGCAACTCAAAGAAATCCGCCGAGCAAAAAGCCGCCCTCACCGCGCTGCGCACGCTCGGGCTCACCGTCGACAACGCCAACGGCCAGCCGCGCATGACCGCCGAGGCCAGCGTGATGGACATCCCCGATGACCTGCTCGAAGACGAGTGAACGCGGGCCTTCGTTCCGATCTGTCCAGAACTCGCTCAGGGCCGACGCATCAAATCGACCAGCATCGGCAGATGATCCGACGACCCCGAATCACCCCGCTCAAGCCCCATCGTCTCCAGCGACGAATCGCTGAGCACCCGCGTATCGATCATGAACGCGTGGCCCAGCGCGCTGCGCGAATCGTCATACAGCAGCCAGTCCAGACGACCCGGCGCAAACCGGCTCTTCTCGTCGACCCAGGTCACCAGCGTCGAATCGCCCAGCACCGCCGGCTCCACCGCGTCAAGATCGTCACCGTTGATCCCAAGCCCACGAGCCATCACCTCCAAGGGTGTGTGAGACCCCACGAGATTGAAATCTCCCCCGATCACCACCATCGCATCGGGGTGCTGCCCGTGCACCCAGTCCACAAACGCGTTGATCGCCCGCGCCTGATCGATCCGCGTCAGATCCTCCTCACCGCCCGCGGCCCCGCAGCATTTCAGATGCACACTGATCGCCAGCAGCTCGCCCGCATCTGTTTGAATCAACGCTGCACACGCCCGCGCCGGACGCCCCTCGCCCGAAGGCGGTAGCACCTCGTCATACCGCGCCAAAATCGGCAGATTCGTCGCGATCGCAACCCCCGCTCGCTCGTCAGGAAAATGCAGCGACCAGTCCTCACCCGCATACCGCGTGAGCCACTGCTCGACCAGCGCCCGCTCGGTCCGGAACCACTCCTGATAGAGGATCACCTCCGGCCGGGCCGAGTCCAGAAGTCGTTTGAATGCCGCCGGCTCTTTCAAGGGCGACGAAAACAGCACATTGGCGCTCATCACCCGGACCGCCCCCGGCTCCTTCGCGGGCATCTTCAGATCGGCCAGCTGCAGCTCATCTGCGCGAGCGGGTAGCTCGACCACATATTTCTCCCACCACAGCGTGGTGCCCGACGCGTCCACCTGATCGACCACGACCTCAATCGTGCCCGACTCTGGCAGCACACCACTCTCACGCCCAAACCGATCCAGCCGCAGCTCATACTGCTCGCTGCTGTGCGTCGGCAGGCACGCCATCCCCACATCACTGTGCCCAAGCGGCCGCTCAAGACCATTCGGGCCAAACGCTTGCACCCCAACACCAATCCCCACGCCGCCCAGCTCATTGACAGGCGAAAACTCGATCAGCAGATCCACACCCTGCGGCTGCACACCGATCGCCTCATCACCCGTCCGCGGATACGCGATCGGCGTGCCCGTGCGAGCATCCATATCCGCATCAATCCGGATCCGCGTGGTATAGGGAGCCGCCTGAATCGCCTGGGTCGGACGCATCTGGGGCGCAAACCGCAGCCACACCCACCGACCGTCCGCATGCCCACGCTCACCCGGCTCCCAATCACCAAACCGCCCGTCGAGCAGCCGCGAGTCCGAGCGCGACACCGCCTCAAGGCCCTTGTCTTGCTCGATTCGCTGCGACTCTTCGTCCCGCGGCCCAGCCGGATCGCCAGTGGATGAATGTCCATCAAGACCGCACCCTGCAAGCAGCAGGGCGCCCGAAACCAAGACAGCAAGTTCTGTGCGCATGCCCAACACTAGCCCGCCACGCCCCGGCCAGCCCCAACGGCCAACATGAAGAAGCCATCAGAAGCATCAGCAACCGCCAGCCCGCATCTGGATCAATCCAAAAATAGTTGTCCAAACAAATAAATCGCCACCCATGGGAATACACTCACAAATCGCATCGTTCAACCCAAGCCAAACGATCACAACGAAAAGAACACCGCCCAATCAAACCATCAGCAGCATCACACAGGAGATGACGACATGAACAAGATCGCCAAACTCACCACCGCAGCACTACTCACCGCATCCGCCGCAACACTCGCCGGCTTCGGTCTGGCAAACAGCGGGGGCGCTCTCGAAGTCTCGGCATATGAGACCAACAGCACCGAACTCGAAAACCTCGCAGCCAAGGTCTACAGCGTCGATCCTGTCCACTCCAACATCCTCTTCAAAATCCGACACGGCAACCTCGCCTACTTCTACGGCCACTTCGACACCTTCACCGGCACCGTCCGAATCGACCCGCGCAACATCAAGGGGGCCGACTTCAACTTCACCGTCCAAACCGACTCCGTTGACACCAACAACGCAAACCGCGACGGCCATGTCAAAAACGCCGACTTCTTCAACGCCCGCCAATACCCCGAAGCAACCTTCACCAGCACCAGCGTCACCGAAATCAGCGAGGGTGTCTACGAACTCAAGGGCGACTTCTCCTTCCACGGCGAAACACTCCCAATCACCGCCCAGCTCACCGATGTCTCGTTCGGCAAGCAGCAGGGCAAGGACGCCATGGGCTTCCACGCCGTCTTCTCCATCCAGCGTTCCGAGTTCGGCATCATGAAGTATGTCGACACCGACAACCCCGAGGAAGGCCCGCTGGGCGACCGGGTCGAAATCATCGTCAGTCTCGAAGCCGTCAACGACGGCTAACCCCACGCACATGCTCACAAGCGCAGCATCTCACCGGGTGCTGCGTTTTTTCATCACCAGCGCCAGACACGCACCGATACAACCACAGACACCGGCCAAAGGACATCACGCATGGATCCACAACTCCAGCAACGGCTCATGCTCTTCGCCGGCTTCATCCCCGGCGGCATCGCCTTCGCCATCCTCCTCACCGCCTGGTATCTCCACGCCCTGCGTGCTTCAAAGACCGACCTCGACGATCGAGATGAAACCCGCGAACCCACCTCCGGCCCGCGCTGGCTCCTGCCCATCCTCCTGCTTCTGGGCGTCGTCGGCGCTGACTACGCCATCAACGACACCTTTCAGCTCTGGCCCGACAGCAACAACGACCGCCTGCCCCACGCCGCCGCACTGCTCACACTCGCCGCACTGATCGAGGGCCTCGTCAAGCTCCCCCTGCTCCTGGGCGCACTCCTCCGGGCCATCGCATACGCTGGTGTCTTCTGGATGCTCAGCGAGGGTTACACCGACACCGTCCTGGGTGGCACCGGCAACCTCATCGCCTACACCCTCTTCGCGGCACTCGCAACATCCCTGATCGCCACCGCCGCCGACACCAGCACCCAGCACAACAACCCCCATCGACGCCTGGGCTGGGTCGATGCCGCGTGTTGGATCCTCATCCTCGCCGCCAACATGCCCGTGTTCCTCAAGAACAACTACGCCCAAGGCGGCATGTTCCCCGCAGGCCTCATCAGCGTACTCACCTCCGCGCTCATCGTCGGCCTCATCTTCCGCGCCTTCTCGCTCGCCCGCGGCGGCATCACCTTCATCGTCGGCTTCATCCTCATGATGCTCACCGGCACGATCGTTCAGGCCGGCGTCAACACCCTTCCCACCGTCCTCCTCGCCGCCGCCCTTCCGCTGGTCATGCTCATCCCTCTGAGCACACCCTCAGGCCTCAATCGCCTGCTCGCCCGCGCAGTCCTGATCGCCGCAGTGGGGGGTCTGGCCGCCCTGCTCGCCTTCAGCCCCCAGCTCTCCTTCTGGCCCGGCAACACCCAAAGCGATCAACAGCCAACCGACGCCACCCAAGATGGACAACCCGCCGAGCAGTCGCTCGAAGACTACTACAAAGACCTCGAATAAAAACCGCCGCGTCAGAAACGCGGCGATCTCTCCTCAGTCTGAGATTGTTCATTTACTTGCGGAGCCGACGAACGCCGAGCCCAAGCCCGAGCATCGCGCCACCGGCCAACACCGACGAGGGCAGCGGCACGACATTCAGCTCAGGGTCATCACCCAAACGCAGCTTGTCCGAGCCACCATTCGCAAAGCCGCGGAACCGAAGCGCCACATCGCTGAAGCTCATCGCGCTCAATGCCGATGCGTCGCTCGCCATCACCGAAAAGGTGAAGCTCGCCATCGATCCGATCGCCAGCCCGCCCGACGGATTGCCACCGCCCGACCAGTTCGCGCCCAGCGCCGCACCAGCATCAAAGGTGCCAAACGGCTGCGCGGCTTCGCTGCCTGTGTCCAAGAAGTCCGCATCGCCCGCCAGCGTCAGCGACGCCGAAGCATTGCTGTCAGTGCTGTCAATGTTGAACACAAACCCGGTCAAGCACCCGCCCAGCGTGGCCGCCGAAGTGTTCGTGAGCGTAAAGACAACCTGCCCCATGCTCTCGCCAGCGTAGTTGTACTCAATCGAACCAGAAAGCGCTGCCCCGGTCACCGAGCCGTTCGTCGTTGAGTTCGGATCGGAATAGATATTCACGACATCACCCATCGCATGGCCAGCCAGGGAAAACACACCCGCAACCACAACACAACTCAGCTTCATCGTTGGACTCACTCTCTGTATATTTCAGCGGGGCAGCACAACTGGCCCCGTCTCGGTTCATTCACGCACTTTCGCAGCCCGACCACAAACGGTTTTTGACATCCGAGCCAAGAAAAGCGACGAGAACACCCAAAATATACACCCGAATTAGGGGGTAAGAACGCCGGTGCGCAGGCAAGCTGATGAAATTCAGTCCCCGCCCTCAGATTCCGGCCGCTCAAACCGTATTTGCTCGTGTTATCAGACATACACGCCATCCCCGGCGTAATCCATCACCGATGACCACCCCCGGTTCTCCTCCCGCTTCACCAGCCCACGCTTTACCGGGTTGAAGTGGCAATGCCGCCGGGCGCTCTGCTTACGCGAAGTTTGAGCAGGTTCTCCCCCATCCTCCCCCGGTCATCCGGGGGAGGTGTCACGCGCGAGCGTGACGGAGGGGGTCTTTCCCCTCCCTGCCCTCGCGGTCAAGTGCCATGCTCACGGGCAGCCAGTCAGATACGCCACAAGGAACGCAGAGACATCAAAGAAGTTGAATACACCATCACCGTTGAAATCAGCAATCGGATCAATATTGCTATAGGCCACAATAAAGGTGCTGACATCGAAAAAGTTGAGAACGCCATCCCCAGTGAGGTCTGCAGTACAGTTAGAGCAGTCAGATACATCAATAATCTGCAGCCCAGACTCTAGGTCCGCAATATAAGCAGTAGTACCTACAATCTCTATACCATACGATAGGCTTGGAGTGTCGTAGGATCCAAGTGATGCGACAGATGTGGGGTCAGTCACATCTAATACTAACAATCCGAGATTTTCGCCCGCTACGTAGGCCGTTGTGCCAACCAAGTCCAGACCAAAAACGGGTCTCAATGTATCGTACGAGCCAAGCAATGTGGGGTGTGTCGGATCGCTCACATTCAGAATCTCTAAGCCGGAGCGATCGCCAGCAATATAAGCAGTAGTGCCAGTTGTGGTTACAGCCATTGTGCGGCCATTAGTGTTAAATGTGCCCAGAAAGCTTGGTGATGCGGGATTGCTAATATCCAGTATTAGGAGTCCCTCGTCTGAGTCGGCAACATAAGCAAGGGGGCCCTCGACAGCCACACGGCGAGCGTAACCAGGAGAGTCGTACGAGCCGAGCAAGGCGGGGTCAGTGGGATCACTCACGTCAAGGATCAGAAGCCCAGTGCTTCCATCGGCAATATACGCAGTCTCGCCAACGATAGTGACGCCGAGCGTCTCGCTTGGCGTGTCGTAAGATCCCAGTAATGAAGGAGATGCAGCGTTGCTTGCATCCAAAATTAGAAGGCCATTACCTCCTGCGGCGACATATGCAGTTGTGTCTACGACATTCAGGTCCCAAGCAAATTGTATGTCGTACGATCCAAGGAGATTAGGCGACGCTGTATCGGTTACATCTAAAATTTGGACAGAGCGAAAATCTGCGACATAGGCAGTGGTGCCAGAGACTAATACATTATAAGCATCGCCTGGCGTATCATAGGAACCAAGCAATATAGGGGAAGGCGGATCACTAACATCAAAAATCTGGAGTCCAGAGTTTTCATCAGCGACATAAGCCGTAGTGCCAGAAACAGCCGAATACAATGCGCGTTGAGGGGTGTTGTACACGCTAAATATTGTGGGTGTCGTCAAGTCGCTAACATCAAGAATTAGAAGGCCCGAGTACTGATCTGACACATAAGCAGTGGTACCAATAATGGTCACGCCAACCGCATAGCTAGGTGTGTCGTAAGAGCCGAGCAGTAGCGGAGAGGTTGGATTCTGTACATCGAAAATGTAGAGGCCTGCGTTGCCGTTGGCGACATAAGCAATGGTGCCACTAGCAGTTATGCCACGAGCCTCACTCGGTGTGTCGTATGAGCCAAGCAGCATGGGGGAGCTGGGATTGCTCACATCAATGATCTGGAGGCCCTCGCGGGCATCCGCAACATAGGCAGTGTTGCCAACAACTGTCACGCCAACCGCTTTGCCGGGAGTATTGTAAGAGCCAAGAAAAATGGGAGCCGACGGATTGCTCACATCAAGAATCTGAAGCCCGGAATCCTCATCGGCAATATAAGCTGTGGATCCAACGAGTGCCACATCGACAGCATTGTCTGGGGTATTATATGAACCCAACAGAGTTGGAGATTTAGGGTTGCTTACATCCAAAATCTGGATGCCATTGTTGAGTACCGCTACATATGCCACTGTATCTACTATCGCTACAGCAAATGCTGAACTCGATGTACTGTATGTGCCAAGCAAGATTGGTGTGTATGGCTTGCTCACATCCAAGACCAGAAGACCCGAGCTGCCGTCTGCTACATAGGCTGTAGAGCCAGACACTGCAACTTGAATGGCGGCTCCGGGTGTGTCGTAAGAACTAAGTAAATTGGAGGGTACACATAAAAGGCCATCAGCTATCGAGTGGGTAGCAACAACAGCCAAGAGAGTCAGAAGCAGAACAGCGAAAGGTCTTGATTTGTAAGTGTCAGTAGATGTCATCGGGCTCCTTCAACAAAATTGAGCAGGGTTTCGGCAGCCTACCATGGCAGCTTGCAAAAGATATAGTAAAATGCCGGATTTTTTGAGTTTACTGCAGGGAGCCGTGCTCGCGCGCAGCTTGAGCAGGTTCCGATTACCCTACCTGAATCCTGCTCAAACCTGATAAAGACATCGGGCGTGAGCAGGCCACCCGCACACCACCCAAATCCCCCTCTTCTCCGCGCCTCTGGTGGCCTTCGCGCCCTCTGCGTTCAGTCTTCAAACCACCCCCAAAACAAAGAACGCCCCGCACCGCGAGACGCCCCTAAAAACTCTTCCCTAGTGGCCAGTGGCTAATGGCCAGTCCCTTCCCCTACTCCCACTCAATCGTCGCCGGCGGCTTGCTCGAGATGTCGTACACCACCCGGTTGATACCACGAACCTCATTGATGATTCGCGTCGAGATCCGCGCCAGCACATCGAACGGGATCCGTGCCCAGTCGGCTGTCATGAAGTCCTGCGTTTCCACGGCCCGCAGCGCGACCACGCGCTCATAGGTTCGACCGTCGCCCATCACACCCACGCTCTGCACCGGCAGCAGCACCGCGAACACCTGGCTCGTCTTGCGATACAAACCCGCGGCCACGATCTCCTCGAGCAGAATCTCGTCCGCCTCACGCACGATGTCGAGCTTTTCGGGTGTTATCTCGCCGAGCACCCGCACCGCCAGGCCCGGGCCGGGGAACGGGTGACGCCACACGATCTGGTCGGGCACGCCCAAAACAGACCCCAATCGGCGCACCTCGTCCTTGAACAGCTCACGCAGCGGCTCGATCAGCTCGAACCCGAGTTCCTCGGGCAAGCCGCCGACATTGTGGTGCAGCTTGATGTTCGCGCTGTTGCCGCTGTGCCCATGCCCGCTCTCGATCACATCCGGGTACAGCGTGCCCTGCGCGAGGAAGTCGGCATGCTCGATCGTTTCCGCGGCTTCCTTGAACACCTCAATAAACCGATGCCCGATCCGCTTGCGCTTCACCTGCGGATCATCAACACCCACAAGATCGCCCAGGAACGCCTCGGACGCATCGACGACGCGCAGATCGATCTGGAAGTGGTCTTTGAAGGTATGCTCGACCAGTTCGCGTTCCTTCTTGCGGAGCAGCCCGTTGTCGACGAAGACGCAGGTCAGCTGGTCGCCGATCGCCTTGTGCAGCAGCGCCGCCACGACCGAAGAGTCCACCCCGCCCGAGAGGCCGCAGATAACGCGCCGATCGCCAACCAGTTCCTTGATGCGTGCCGACTCTTCCTCGGCATACGCGCTCATCTTCCAAGTGCCCGCGCACTTGCAGGTCTCGTAAAGGAAGTTGCGGAAGATGTCCACGCCGTGCGGCGTGTGCGTGACTTCCGGGTGGAACTGCACGCCGACGAACTTGTGCTTGGGGTCGCTGCTGCGCACCGCCGCGTACGGGCAGGTCTCGGTCGAGGCGATGGGCACCATGTTCGCCCGGCCCAGATTCTCGATCTGATCGCCGTGCGACATCCAGACCTGCGTCTGCTGGGGTACCGCGTCAAACAGGTCATCAGCCGCTGAGCCCTCGTTCTTGATGTGCAGCTGGGCCCGCCCGTACTCGCGGTGGGGGGCCTTGTGCACGCTCGCCCCCAGCAGCTTGCAGGTCAGCTGCATCCCGTAGCAGATCCCCAGCACCGGGATGCCCAGTTCCAGGATCGCCGGGTCCATCGTCGGTGCGCCCTCGTCGGTCACCGAGGACGGCCCGCCCGACAGGATGATCCCCTTGGGGTTCATGGCCTTGAGTTCTTCGGCGCTGATGCTCGGAGCCACCAGAACCGAGAACACGCCCGCGTCACGCACCCGGCGGCAGATCAGCTGGGCCGTCTGTGAGCCAAAGTCCAAAACCGGGACAACCTCGTGGTCGATGTGCGATACAGGCGTCTGCGACATGGAATGTTCTCGCGGGCGGGGTTTGAAGCTGCGTTGCAGGCGATTGGGGCCTGCGTCCGATAAACCCGGAGATATCGTTCAACCCCGGGTCAGAGTCTAGTCACCGGGTCACAAAAGGCGAGAATCGGGAGCAACCAGTTGTCAGCGAACCCGAATACACACGGTGCAAACCCCGATGCCTACAGTTCTTGCATGACGCAAGGACGCTCACGCAAGGCGATACTCGCCATCTTCGCATCCCTGCTCGTCGCCGGGTGCCTGCCTGAAACCAAACCGGGGTTTGACTCACCCGCACCATCCAAACGCCTTGACGCAATTGTCAACGCATCCCATTTGGAGGACGACCAATCACTTGTCAAACTGGTTGAGAAGCTGCGATCATTTGCCCCAGCCGAACGCATGTTCGCGATCCGTTCACTCGAGATCAGGACCGGACAAACGCTCGGATACGACCATGCCGCCGAACATTGGCAGCGCATCGCGGCGTACAACCGATGGCTCGACTGGCTCGCCCAGCAGGGGATCGATCTCCCCGATACCATGACCCGCCAGCCCGAGCGGCCAACCAAACCGCAAGCCGGGCAACCCGAATCGTCTGAAGGAGTAGACGACAAACAGCCGATGGAAGCAAGCAACACCCAAGACTGAGCACTCGCTCAGCGATGATACGAAACGGATCTATGGACCAGCGACCCGAGATTGAGCTGCGACTTACCTCCGACCCCATGTACCTCTGCGGTGCGCGGGAACTGGTCGGTTGCATCGCCAGGCGCATCGGCTTTGACGATATGGATTGCTCCAAGATCGCACTGGCCGTCGACGAGGCACTGTCCAACATCATCCGCCACGGCTACGACAAGGCATTCGACAAACCCATCTGGCTCGGCCTCTCGCCCATCAAGCCCAGCCCCAGCTCCATCGGCGGCATCGTCATTACCATCGAGGACGAGGCCAAGCAGGTTGACCCGTGCAATATGAAGGGCCGCAACCTCGAAGACATCCGGCCCGGCGGGCTGGGGGTGCACATCATCAACGAGGTCATGGACCAGGTCAGCTACGAAAAGCGCAAGGGACGAGGCATGCGGTTGGTCATGACCAAGCACGCGCCGCGGCCCAGCGAGTCGCCGCGGCTCAGCCACCAGTCACCGAGCTGCAAGATCACCATCAGCGACAAGTCCGCCTCTCGTCGGTGACGATCGGCTATACTCGAATTACCGGGCATATCGCCCATCGAGACGGGGATCAGTATGGCCAACTCGCAATCATCGTTTATCGCCGTTGAGCGCCCGGAACAGGGCGTTGTGGTTCTGGTGCCCAACTCGGACATCGACATGAGCCGCTCGCCCGAGCTGCGCAGCGTGCTGCGTCAGGAGATGGGAACGAGCGTGCACAAGGTCGTGGTTGATCTTGATGATGTGCAGTACATGGATTCGTCGGGGCTGGCGACGCTGGTCGAGGCGATGCGGAACGCCGGCGGGTCGAACACCAAGCTGGTGATCTGCAACATGAACCCCAAGGTGAGCGCGATCTTCGAGATCGCGCGGCTTGACTCGTTCTTCTCGATTGTTGACTCACGCGAAGAGGCGATCTCGCTCTGAAGGATCGGAGCAGGCAGTCATGGCAGAACACGACCAAGACTCGAAGTCTGCTCCAGCGCGTGGCGTGCCGGTGGTTTTGTTGCCCATCCTGTATCCGATCGCGCTGATTGGTCGGCGCTCGATCGGGGTGCTGGATCACACTGGCGATGTGCTGTATCTGCTGTTTGACACGGTGCGTTGGTTTTTGCGTGGGTTGTGCAGCCGCAAGTATCGGCTGGGCAAGAGCGCGATTGTTTCCCAGATCGTGCGGATCGGGGTCGAGTCGATCTTTATTGTCTCGCTTGTTTCGGGCGCGGTGGGTTTGATTCTGGCGTTGCAGCTCTCGCCGCCGCTCGATGACTTTGGGCAGCGGGACAAGGTGGCCAATATCATTTCGGTCGCGGTCCTGCGCGAGCTTGGCCCGCTGATCGGGGCAATCGTGCTGACCGGGTTCGCCGGGGCGTCGATCGCGGCCGAGATCGGGACGATGGTGGTGAGCGAGGAGATCGAGGCCCTCGAGGCCAGTGCGCTCAATCCGATCCGGTTCCTGGTGGTGCCGCGTCTGATCGCGTCGATCGCTTCGATGACCTGCTTGGGTGTGATCAGCAGCTTCTGCGCGATTGTCGCGGCGATGGGGATCGCGGTGACGATGCTCGATATCCCCTACGACACCTACATGAACAACATGCTCACGCAGGCCAAGCTGGTCGACTTTTTGACTGGCGTGGCCAAGGGCGGGGTGTTCGGGACACTGATCGGGATCATCGCGTGCGCCAACGGGCTGCGTGTGACCGGCGGAGCCGCGGGCGTGGGTCGGGCGACGACCTATACGGTGGTCGAGTGCGTGGTCGCGATCGTGGTCGCTGACCTTGTGTTCACGGCGATCTTCTTTGCGCTGGGGTTGTTCTAAATTGATTTGGTCTTGAGTGACCTGGGTGCCCTGCTTTGACCCGGAGGGCAAAGCAGGTTGGCGGTGGGTGTCCGTTCCTGCTTTGTCCGCTGCGCGGATCAAAGCAGGGCACCGAGTGGTGTCTGGTTCTTGGGAGTCCCCCTCCGTCACGCTTCGCGTGCCACCTCCCCCGCAGGCGCGGGGGAGGAGAGAAGATGCTGATTTGCGTTGGGTTTCGGATTCGCTGGCGGTTGTGGGGGTGGATTTGAGTTGTTCGAGCAGGCGGGCTTTGGCGATGGTGGCGGCTTCGGTGTCGAGCAGTTGGCCGCGTGCGTGGTTGATGCGGGTGATGACGGCGAGGGCGGCCGTGTATTTGTCGGACTCGAGGACGGTTGCGAGCTGCTCGGGGGTGATGCCGAAGTCGTTGGCGATGTCGATCGAGGTGCGGGTGGGGTCGAGCAGGTCCCAGAAGAGGGCGTTGAACTGTGCATCGTTGAGGATCGTGGCGTCTTGGGTCGTCGCATCGTGATTGTTCATGCTGGAATTGTCGCCCGTCGGCTGCGCGGCTCAAGCGGGAAGTGGTGGAGTGACAGGATATTGCGCACAAGGGGTGTCAGTAGGGGGGAGATTTTTGAGTGGAGAGAGGTACGCAGAGGTGGCGGAGGGCGCGGGGAGGAGTCTGGGTGGCATGTAGGTGACGAAGTCTCCTGCATGTATTTGCGATGCTCAGGAGCATGCGGGAGTTGGGGACGGTACCTGCGTGGCAGCCGGCTCAGGCCAGTCAGCGGGGATGTTTGACATTTGGTATACTCTTTGGTCACTGGCATACAACAAATGGGATGGATACAGCATGTTTGAAAGACTGACGACACTCGCTGAACGGCTCGATCAGGTCAGGAGCAATGAGCTGACTGAGGAAGCGACCAAAACCGCGATGGTTTTGCCGTTCATTCGTGAGCTTGGGTACGATATTTTCAACCCGAGTGAAGTGATCCCTGAGTTCACAGCGGATGTTGGTATTAAGAAGGGTGAGAAGGTCGACTACGCTATTTTCAAAGATGGTTCACCGATCATTCTATTTGAGTGCAAGCCGTGTGGCGCAAAGCTTGAGTCTTACAGTTCACAACTGTACCGCTACTTCAGTGTGACCAAGGCGCGGATAGCCATCCTGACCGATGGTGTTCGGTACCAGTTCTTTTCAGATTTGATCGAGCCCAATAAGCTGGACACGAAGCCGTTCCTGACGCTGAATCTAGACAGACTCTCCAAGGATTCGGCTGACCGGTGCCTGCCGTTTAGCAAGGACAAGTTTGACATTGATTCCGTTATTGCTGATGCGGAGCTGCTCTACGCGAAGTCGCTCATCCGAGACCACTTTGCTCGTGAGTTGAGCGATCCATCCGCGGACCTTGTGCGACACTTTGCAGATCCTGTGCATGTTGGTCAGATGCGGCAGAGTGTCGTTGATCGCTTCAAGCCCATCGTTCGGGCGGCATTGAACGAGCACATCAGCACGGCTGTCGATGCACGGCTCCGATCGGCATTGTTATCGAACAGCGTTGCTGAAGGAACAACTCTGGATGATCCGGGGGGTTCAAGCCCGCAAGCGAACGATGAATCAAACGATGTTGTTACCACTGAAGAAGAGCTGAATGGTTACTACATTGTGAAAGCGATTTTGCGTGATTCCGTTGAACCCAAGAGGATCGCTGCTCGCGATGTTCAGTCCTATTTCGGTATTCTGCTTGACAACAATAACCGCAAACCGATTTGCCGATTGCACTTCAATCGTACACAGATGTACCTTGGTGTATTCGACTCGAGCAAGGCCGAGGTGCGTATTCCGATCGATTCGGTTGATGATTTGTTCAAGCACGCCGATCGGATTCGGGAATCGCTTGGGCATGTGCTGAGTTAGTTGCACTTTGCTGTGCAGGGGAGGTTTCCCCTGCAACCCCTCTTGGGGGAGCGTGGGGCTTCTTATCGCATTGGGCTTTGCATTGATATTGGCACGATTCGTTTCGTGCGGATGGGCTTTTCCAGTGCGCGTTTGTCGGAGGGGATGAGGCGTATGGTGTTATGCATGAAGAATCGAGCTTCGCTCGGGGCTTGGACAAGGGGGAGGCCGGATTCTTCGCTGATGAGTTGGGCGCAGATGTCGGCGTTCTCGGTGTGTTTGAAGACGCCGAGGACTATCAGCGGCTGTTCGGCGTTGTCTGCGATCGTGACATAGCCGAGTTGGCGTCCATTGTTGATGTGGCCGTTGATTCGAAGGATGATCGCCTCGATGGGTGGCGTGATGTATTGCGGCTTTGTTCTCTTGAGGATGACCGTTTGGTTCTGGAGGTTAATTTCGGCCTGGAAGCGTGCGGTGGCGGCTCGGTGGCGTGTGAAGCCCTGGAAGCAGGCGAGTGCGCCGCCGCCGAGGAGGATGATGAAGATCAGCCACACTTGGGCTGTGGCTGTGGGGTTTGGGGATGCGGCGAACATGATGCCGCCGAGGAGCCAGGGGATGCCCAGAAGCCAGAATGCGTATGAGCGTGTTTTTTCGACTTTGGGTCCGGTGGTTGTGTAGGCGATGATCTGTTCGTCGGTGTATGAGCGTGCGATGGAGTAGGGGACGGCATCGCTGAGCGTGTTGTGCGGGACGCGGGAGAAGAATGCGATGATCCAACTGAAGGGCATGGGTGAGGGTAGGTGTTTTTGATTGTGCAGGGGAGGTTTCCCTGCAACCCCTCTTTGGGAGCTTGGGGTTGGGGGTGGTTGGTTGTTGGGGGTGCCCCCTCCGCCTCGAAGACTCGGCACCTCCCCCGCAGGCGCGGGGGAGGCGAGAAGACCCCCTCCGTCGCTCCGCCTTTGGCGGATCGATACCTCCCCCGTCTGGACGGGGGAGGAGGGTTAGAGGCGGTAGCCGACGGGGTGTTCGATGAGGGCGTAGAGCTCTCGGAGGACGGTCATGACGAGGAAGCCGGTGATGGTGAGGGTGGCCATGATGGCGGTGGCGGTCCAGAGGCCGGCGCCGGCGAGCCAGCCGCAGGCGTAGAGGGCGGGCCAGATGGCACCGTAGCGGGTGATCTTTTCGCCCAGTGCCGGGCCGGTGCCGACCTTTTTGTAGCGTCGCCAGATCATGATGGCGAAGAGGGCGATGAAACCCAGCGGATAGAGCACGGCGGTTGGTGGGACGAAGTCGGGCCAGAAGCCGTCGGCGCTGGTGCGGCGTGTCCATGCGAGCGCGGCCAGCGCGAGGGTGCAGGCGAGCCAGCCGGTGAATGCGAAGGCGGCAGCGCGGCGTGAGATTGGCGGGGACCGGCGGCCCAGGTGCTGGGCGAGGGCGGCGACGATGAGGGCGTGGGTCATCACAAGCCAGACGGGGAGCAGGAAGCGCACCCAGAGGTCGGGGATGAGCATGTGGCCGGCGTAGATGAGCGCGAGCAGGAGCATGCCGATGCCGGGGACGAACTTGCCCAGGGCGTTGAAGATGAGGATGGCGACGGCGAGGAGCAGGGTCATGAGGATGGCTTCGGTGCCGAAGACCACGCTGCCGAGGACCGAGAGCATGAGTGTTGCGGCGACGAGGCAGACGGCGAGCTCGATGGAGGCGGAGCCGTCGACGATGGGAGATGTTGATTTCCCCAGCGCTCGGTCGCGGTGGACATCGAGAAGGTCGTTGAGTGAGGTGCCGAAGGCGTAGAGGCCGACACCGGCGAGGAGGCCGGCGGCGAGGAGCAGGGTGAGGGGGGCGTCT
The DNA here is from genome assembly GCA_965283805.1 of Phycisphaerales bacterium UBA1924. Classification (GTDB taxonomy): domain Bacteria; phylum Planctomycetota; class Phycisphaerae; order Phycisphaerales; family UBA1924; genus UBA1924. The sequence goes on from CBDIPV010000001.1 coordinate 2,950,331, forward strand.
TTGACGGCGTGTGGTGCGATTTCTTCTGGGTTGAAGCGTGACCAGAGGATGACGAACCAGAGGTTGGCGACGGCCCCGAACGCGGTGGTGACGCGTGTGAGCTTGAGGGTGGGGGCGATGGCGATGAGGGTTTTTCGCACGGGGGATGGTAGGGGGGGAAGGGACTCGCCACTAGGGACTAGCGACTAGGGGGGGAGGGGGGTTGAGGATGGTGTTGGCGTGTTCGATGGCGTCGCCGACATCTTCGAAGATTCGTTCGAGCCCGATTTTGTCGATGAGTCCTGATCGTGTCATCTCGAAGAGTGGTTGTGCGTGGACGCCTCCGAGGAGGAGGGTTGTGCCTTGGCGCTTGCATTTGTGCATGAACTCTTCAAGGGCGTGCATGCCTGTGGCGTCGATGTGTGGGACGGCGCGCATGCGGAGGATGAATATTGTGGGGGGGCGTTCGATCTGCGCGAGTGTGTCGATGAGGTTGTCTGCGACGCCGAAGAAGAATGGGCCGTTGACTTCGAAGATCTCGACGCCGGCTGGGATGGTGAGGTTTTTCAGTTTATGTGGGTCTTTGGGGTCGATGATTTCGGGGCGTTGGCCGGCCGCGAGTTCTTCGTTGAGCCCGCTCATGGTGGTCATCTCGCTCATCCGTTTCATGAAGAGCAGCGATGCGAGGATCATGCCGACGCCGACGCCGATGGTGAGGTCTGTGAACACGGTGAGGCCGAAAGTGGTGAGGAGGACGAGCACATCGTTCTTGGGTGCGCGGAGCAGTGCGCGGAAGTGGTCGAGTTCGGCGATGTTCCACGCGACCATGATGAGGATGGCTGCGAGCGCGGGGAGCGGGATCTGCTTTGCGAGGGGTGCGAGCAGGATCATGAAGAGGAGGATGACGATGGCGTGGGTCATGCCGGCGAGCGGGGTCTTGCCACCGCTTTTGATGTTGGCGGCTGTGCGTGCGATGGCGCCTGTTGCGGGGATGCCGAAGCAGAGCGCTGAGGCGATGTTTGCGAGGCCTTGGCCGACGAGTTCCTGGTCGGATCGGTGCCGGTTTCCGGTCATCCCGTCGGCGACGACGGCCGAGAGCAGGCTCTCGATGGCGCAGAGGACGGCGATGGTTGTGGCGGCGGGGATGACCTGGCGTGCCAGTTCGAGCGAGAACTCTGGCGCGTGGGGTGCTCGCAGGCCGCTTGGGATGCCCCCGAAGCGGGTGCCGATGGTTTCGACGAGCGGGCGTGTGTGAATACCATCAAAGAGTTCGGTGGTCGACGACCATTTCATGATCCAGACGGCTGCGGTGGCGAGCGTGACGGCGACGATGGCGCCGGGGATGCGTGGAGTGAAGCGGCGCATGATGATCAGGACCATGAGCGAGCCGAGCCCGACGCCGGCGGCGTGCCAGTTGATGGAGGAGATGTGTCTGGAGAGGACCTGGATTTTTTCGACGAAGTCTGCGGGGATGGTGGCTGGGTTGCCGGATTGATCGAGGATGGTGATGCCCAGGAGGTCTTTGAGCTGTCCGGTGAAGATCATGACGGCGATGCCGGAGGTGAAGCCGGTGATGACTGGGTATGGGATGAACTTGATGAGCGCGCCGAAGTGGAAGATGCCCATGAGGATGACGATGACGCCGGCCATGAGCGTTGCGAGCACGAGGCCTTCGTAGCCGTAGGTCGCGGCGACGGCGAAGACGATGGGGATGAATGCGGCGGTGGGGCCGCCGATCTGGACCTTGCTGCCGCCGCAGAGCGAGATGATGAAGCCGGCGATGACGGCGGTGAACAGGCCCATGGCGGGGGGTGTGAGCCAGGGGTGGATTTGCTGGAGTTGCTCGGCGACATCCTGGGGGATGGATGCGATGCCCAGGGCCATGGCGAGGGGGAGTGCGATGACGGCGACGGTCAGGCCGGCGATGAGGTCGCTGCGGATCAGGCGCGCGGTGTAGCCCTCCTGGAGGCAGATGATGGAGGCGGGGGTGTATCGAGCGGGGAAACGGAACCGCTTGGGTGCGCTCTGTTGCATGGTAAAGATCGTAACTGGATTTGTGCGAAGTCCAGAATGTTGTGTATGTTTGGTGGGCGGGCGAGCAGACGATATCGGCCATGCGGGCCGGGTACCTTACCCGCTGGGCTGGGATGGGGTGAAGAAGGGGTGTGCTTGGTGGGGCCGGGGCGGGTGTGGTCGGCGGTGTCTAGAATCCTGACCTGTATGAAAGACGCCTCGAAACAGCGACAACCCGGGCCTTGTGCGATCGTGGTGTCTCGGTACAACACGAGTGTGACCGGGGTGATGCTCGATGGGGCGATCGGGGCGTACGCGGCTCGGGGCGGGGATGCATCGCAGTTGGCGGTGCTTGAGGCGCCCGGGGCGTATGAGTTGGTGTCGATCGCGCGGGCGGCGGCGTTCAGCGGGATGTACGCGAGCGTGGTGTGCCTGGGGTGCGTGATCAAGGGCGAGACGGAGCACGATCGGCATATCGGGACAGCCGTGGGGAACGGTTTGGCATCGATCTCGGTGCAGACCGGTGTGCCGGTGGCGTTTGGGGTGCTGACGACGAATACGAATGAGCAAGCGCTAGCGCGTGCGGGCGGCGACAAGGGGAATAAGGGCGCGGAGGCGATGGGGGCGGCGCTGGATGCCGCGGACGCAATCGCGGCTGTTGTTTGGGCAAAGAACACGGGAACCCTTGGTGTGCGTTTTACGCCGGGGCTCGGAGTGAATGATAAGTTGGCGAACGGCTGAATCAGCCACGGAGTGTTATGGCATCCCCACGCGATATTCGGAAGCTGGCGCTGCTGGCGATGTTTCAGCTTGATCTGACCAAGGGCGACGACCATGAATCGGTGCGCGGTGCGCTCGATGATGTGGAGACCCTCGAGGAGGAGGGGCTGAGCTTTGTCGATCAGCACACGGAGTTCACGGTTGGTGAGCGTGACAAGGCGTTCTGGCTGGCGGTGAACGCTTGGGAGCATCGGGGTAATGCGGATGAGGTGCTGGGGGAGTTGTCGACGGAGTGGAGCGTGAGCCGCATGCCCACGGTTGATCGGTCGATCCTGCGGCTGGCGCATTATGAGATGACGCGGGTTGCGGGGAGCGAGCCCAAAGGGATCGTGAACGAGGCGGTGGAGCTGGCGAAGCAATTTTCGACGGAGCAGTCGCCGGGCTTTGTGAACGCGATTTTGGACAAGATTCTCAAGCGTGTGCTTGCGGCGAAGGCCGGGGCCGGTGCTGCTGCGGGTTCCGATTCGGGATTGGGCGAGGGGATCTGAGCGTATGGCGTTGTTCCGCAAGACGATCGATACGCTCAAGCGGGGCTTGGGCAAGACACGCGAGACCTTTGTCTCGGGGCTGCGGTCGGTGCTGTCTGGGCGGAAGCTTGACGATGAGCTGATCAAGGAAATCGAGAAGCGGCTGATCCAGAGCGATGTGGGCGTGGTGGCGACGCGCAAGCTGATCGAGGGGATCCGGGCGGACTACAAGGCCGGCGAGTTGACCCGGGGTGAGGATGTCATCGGGTACCTCAAGCGCGAGCTGGTCTTGATGTGGCCGGCGGCGGACCGGACGCTCAATGTTGCGGAAAGCAAGCCGACGGTGATCCTGATGACGGGCGTCAACGGGGTTGGCAAGACGACCTCAATCTCGAAGCTGTGCAAGCTGCTCAAGGATGACGGGAAGACGGTGCTGCTGGGGGCGTGCGATACCTTCCGCGCTGGCGCGGTGCGGCAGCTGGAGATCTGGGGCGAGCGGCTGGGCGTAGAGGTGGTCAAGGGCCAGCAGGGCGGCGACCCGGCGTCGGTGGCCTTCGATGCTTGCGCCGCTGCCAAGGCGCGCGGCGTGGATGTGCTGATTATCGACACGGCGGGGCGGTTGCAGACGCAGTCGGGCCTGATGGACCAGCTGAGCAAGATCCGGCGGGTGATTGATAAGCAGATCCCGGGCGGGCCGCATGAGACGCTGTTGGTTTTGGATGCGACGAGCGGTCAGAACGCGCTGCGGCAGGCCGAGGAGTTTGATAAGGCCGCGGATGTGACGGGGATCTTCCTGAGCAAGCTCGATGGCACGGCGCGGGGGGGCATTGTTGTCGCGATCAAGGAAGCGACGGACATCCCGGTGAAGTTCATCGGGGTGGGGGAGACGCCGGGGGATGTTGAGGCGTTTGATCCGGAGGCGTTTGTTGAGGCGATGTTTGCTGAATAGGGATCAGCCATCGGCCATTCGCCATCAGGGAGAACCGGAGTTCGGTACCTGCTCCTGCCGCACAGTCATCTCCCGCTTCGCACAGTTAATCTGATTCTCCCGTGAGCGATACAGGCTCGAGCGGAGTGCGGATGGATTCATCGCTGATTCATCGGGATTTCACATTGCTTGGCTTGTATCTGCGTTGAGGTGATTGGTTTCGCGCGGACGCCGCTCGGGACTTCACAGGGCTTGGACGAAAGGAACACAGATGCAGGTCTTTATTGCTGGGGCTACGGGTCAGGTTGGTCAGATCGCGCTGGAGAAGGCGCTCGCGGATGGTCATGATGTCACGGGGATGGTCCGATCTGAGGATCAGCGTGAATCCGTGGAGCGGATGGGTGCCAGGGCGGTGATGGCGGATGTGACTGATCCGGAATCACTCGATCGGGCGTTCGCCGGGCACGATGCGGTTGTGTTCGCGGTGGGGTCGCAGGGCGAGGCGGTCGAGAAGGTTGATCGTGATGGTGCGATCAATGTCGTTGACGCGGCGAAGCGCAAGGGGATTCAGCGGCTTGTGCTGCTGAGTTCGATGGGTGCGGGGCATCCTGAGGATGCCGAGCGGATCCAGGAGTACATGCGGGCGAAGCATAATGCGGACGAGTATGTCATGTCGAGCGGCTTGGATTGGACCATCCTGCGGCCGGGAAAGCTGACAGACGAGCAGGAAATGGGCGAGATCCGAACGCGTGCGCAGTTTGATCGCGGTGAAGCAGAGGGGCTGGAGATCGCGCGTGCGGATGTCGCAGCGGTGATTGTGCGGTCTTTGGTTGAGCCCAAGACGGTGGAGAAGGCGTTTGAGTTCGTGAAGGGTGGAACGCAGATTGAAGAAGCTTTAAAGGCTGTTTGACGAAGTTGTCATTGCATCTGTGAGAACACAGAGGCATGGGTATGTTCCGGGACATCTCCGACGCGCCTTTAGTAGCCCACTTTCCGGCGCATGCATGAATGATGTCAGCCAGCGCTGTCGCCGCGTGCTTCGTGCTGTGAGTCGAACTCCTCGGCGAAGGAGACTGGGCCGGGGAGTTCAGTTTTCCAGGGCTGGTCTTGGGTGAGTTCTCTGGCGAGCTTGCGGCCTTCGAGAACGGCGCGTCGCTCGGCGTCGCTCGTGGGGATCTGGGCGGGCTGGTGCTCGGCGCTGGGGTCGAGCTGGGCGACATGCAGGGTCTGGGTGGGGAAGGCGAACTCGACGCCCATGCGGTCGGCGAGGCGGACGACATCGAGCATGAAGCGGTGTTTTTCGCGGAGTTCGATCGACCAGTCGGGGCACTCGAAGAAGATGTAGACGAGGATGTCGAGCGAGTGGGGGCCGAAGTTGTTGAGCCACACATGGTACGAGTCTTTGCGGGTGTAGGGGTGGAGCTTGACGATCTCGCGGATGCCGGCGCAGAAGGCCTCGATCTTGTCGGGGGGTGTGTCGTAGGTGACATTGATCATGGTCTTGAAGCGGCGGTATTTGCGGCGGCCGTAGTTGTCGACTTTCGCACGCACCAGCGTTGCATTCGGGACGGTGACCAGTGAGTTGTAGAAGGTGCGGATGCGGGTGGATCGGAAGCCCAGGTCCTCGACGGTGCCCTCGACCTCGTTGACATAGATCCAATCGCCGATTTCGAAGGGTCGGTCGAGGATGACGGCGACGGAGCCGAAGAAGTTCTCGATGGTGTCCTTGGCGGCGAAGGCGACGGCGAGGCCTCCGATCCCGAGCCCGGTGAGGAGCGGGAGGATCTCGATGCTGAAGGCACTGGCGAGGTAGACGAGCCCGATGGCGGCGATGAAGATTTTGGCGGTGCGTTTGACCATAGGGACGAGCAGGTCGTCGAACTTGGTCTCTGTTTTGCTGGCTTGCTTGCTGAGCCATTCGCCCACAAGGTCGGTGACCTTGAACCCGCCCCAGACGAGGGCGGCGATCCAGATCACTTTGACGGCGATGAGCAGCACGATGGTGGGCGTGGGGGGGAGGAGCCCGATGGTGAGGGCGGCGTACCAGACGCCGGCGGCGACGAGCATGCCGAAGGGTCGCACGGCCCGATCCAGGGTGTCGGCGTCTGCCTTGGACTCCGGTTCTTGTGCTTGTGATCGCTCGATGCGGTGCCAGATCGTGCGCAGGATGGTGCGGGCGATGCGGTCGAGGATGACACCGATCAGGATGACGATGAAGAGGCCGATCCATTGCCAGTGTTCGAGGCCGAGTGTTGTGGAGCCCTTGAGTGAGCGGGGCATGGCATCGCGGAGGTGCTGGATGGTGGTTTTGTCGAGCTGCGTGCCTGCGACGGTTTCTTCGGATTCGGTTTCGATCGCAAAGTCGTGTATCGAATCGAGCGTGGGGCGTGAGAAACGCCATTGGGCATCGTCGTCGCGGGTGAGGGCGATGGTGTAGCCGGGGTGACGGTTGTTGAAGCCGCTGTGCTCGGCGATGCTCTGTTGCGGGTAATAGAGGAAGCGAGCGGCATCGGTTTGTTGGGGGAGTTGGTCGGGCTGGACTTCGCCGATGCGCCCGAGGATGGTGTAGAGGTCTCGGGCGAGCGCGATGCGAGATTCTGTGGGGAGCCCGGAGGGCAGGTCGAGCGTGTTCAGTGCCCTGTTCATCGCCTGATTTCGCGATTGTGCGTCTGGCGCGTTCTGGGTGTCGATCATCGCCTGCAGGAAGGAGAACATCGCGGCGCGTGGCGAGGCGAGGGCGGGGTCGGTGTTGGCGAGATCGTCTTGTTGCTGCTGGGCTTGCGGGGACGGGTCTGCGGGGGCGCTCTGGGCGATCGCTGGGAGGGCGGTGAGGAGGATGGCGAGCAGTGCGATGAGTGTGTGTCTGATGCGCATGGGGGATCGTATGGTGTTTGACGGGTGAAGTGGGCTCAGCGGTGGGATGCGATGGTCTGCCGGATGATCTGCGTGACCGACCGGCCCCATGCGTCCCAGTTGAGCTGGGCGCGGGCGCGTTTGAGGGTGGCGGTGCTCATCGCGCGGTATGTGTCGGGATCGGCGATGAGCGATTCGATGGCGTCGGCCCAGGCGGAGGGGGCGGCGTCGCGGTCGATGACGAGCCCGGTGCGGTTGTGCTGGACGACGAATGGGAGCCCGCCGACGCCTGAGACGATGGATGGGCGGGCGAAATGGGCGGATTCGATGGGGGCGATGCCGAAGGCCTCGCCGAGCGATGGGAGGAGCTGGAGATGGCAATCGCGGAGGAGGCGCTGGTGGAGTTTGCGGTGTTGTGGGTCCGAGAGGTGGAGTCGGCCGTAGGTTTGGGTGGCTTTGCTCCTTGTGCCTTTTTCGGTGGGTGGGCCGACGATATGGAGGGTGGCGTTGATGGAGCGGCTTCTGAGTTGTTCTGTTGCCGCGATGGCGAGGTCGACACGCTTGCGTATGGGGTCGGCGGCGACGATGAGCAGCTGGCAGTCGTCTCGGGTTGGTGGGCGAGCGGGTGCGTGGATGCTTGCGGGGTTGTCTGGTGTGACATGGGCGCCCATGGGGACGATGTGGATGCGGTCTGGGTCAATCCCGAGGTCGTTGATGGCGGAATCGCGTGCGGATGTGGAGGGGTAAACCGCAACAGATGCTCTTTGGGTTGATTGAGTTTCGATATGTTGGAAAGCAGCTGAGTATGCCTGGCTACGGTCCTTCAATGCTGGGTATGTGCTACTTATAAAAGCATTCGTCGCATCGGAAAAGTAAACGATCGGAATCTCTGTCTCCAAATCGTACAACACGGACGAGATGCAGCAGCCGAAGATTGCATCGAGGTGGACGCCTTGGGCGGTCAGCGTGTCGAGTTGCGATTGCATGTTTTCTGAGCGTCTCCGCACCGACGCCAAGAGGCGTCGGCGTGTTCGATTGGGCATGGCGTCATCGAGGACTCGACGCCAAGCCGGTGGCGTTTTGCGTTTGTACTCCGAGCGTGCGCGGCGTATCACACGCGTTGGCAGTGGGGGCTTTTGTGTGGTTCGCGGGTGCTCACACAGTTCCACGATTTCCAGCCCCTGTCTGTGGAGTGCTTTGGCCATGTGGTGGGGCATGCCCGAGAGGTGGTTGGGCTCGTCGAGCGGGTGAGCGCAGATGAAGCCCAGACGCAGCGTTGGCTGCTGGGTCGGGATAGGCGGCTGTTCGTTGCTCACGCGGGGTGTTTTCCTGTGCTGGCGATGTTCGGGTTCAGAGCGTCAGGATCGGGGAGCATCGGACTGCTGGGGGCGGGGGGTGAGAAATTGTGGTCTCAATGCGGATGTGAGTGGCATGGTACGCTCGCCCTTTGGGATCGACAGCCCTACCCTATGGGTCCAATCGGAGCAGGGCTGCGGCCCGTTTTTGAACAGATCTCATCGAAAGGAAGCGGCGCACATGGCAGCTGGGACCAAAGGATCAATCACACAAGTCATCGGGTCGACTTTCGACGCGCAGTTCCCTGAGGGCGAACTGCCCGATATCTACAACGCGATCGTCTCGACCTGGGACAATCACGGCACCATGCAGACGCTCTACGGTGAGGTGCAGCAGCACCTCGGCGGCGGGCGTGTTCGTGCGGTGGCGCTGGGTTCGACCGACGGCATGACCCGCGGGATGGCCACGACTGACACCGGCGGGCCCGTCTCGGTCCCGGTTGGTGAGAAGGTGCTCGGGCGGGTGTTCAACCTGCTCGGTGAGCCGATCGACAACAAGCCGGCGCTCGAGGGCGTCAAGCGGAGCCCGATCCATCGTGAGCCGCCCGAGTTCTCGCAGCTCAACCCCAAGACCGAGATCCTGCCGACCGGCATCAAGGTCGTTGACCTGCTCTGCCCGTTTGTGCGTGGTGGCAAGATCGGTCTGTTCGGTGGTGCGGGCGTGGGCAAGACGGTGGTCATCCAGGAGATGATCGCCCGTGTGGCTCGTGAGTTCGGCGGCTACTCCGTGTTCTGCGGCGTGGGCGAGCGTACCCGCGAGGGCAACGACCTCTGGCGTGAAATGGCCGAGGCCGAGTACACCGACGCAGACGGACAGACCGCCCATGTGCTCGACAAGGTGGCGATGGTCTTCGGTCAGATGAACGAGCCCCCCGGGTCGCGTCTCCGTGTCGCGCTCTCGGGTCTGACGATGGCGGAGAACTTCCGCGACGAGTCGGGTAAGGAAACCATGATGTTCGTGGACAATGTGTTCCGCTTCACCCAGGCCGGTTCGGAAGTGTCCGCGCTTCTGGGTCGCATGCCCTCGGCGGTGGGGTACCAGCCCACGCTGTCGACGGAAATGGGTGAGCTTCAGGAACGCATTACCTCGACCAACAAGGGTGCGATCACCTCGGTGCAGGCCATCTATGTGCCCGCAGACGACCTGACCGACCCTGCTCCCGCGACGGCGTTCGCTCACCTTGACGCATTCGTCGTTCTTGAGCGTTCGATCGCCGAGAAGGGCATCTTCCCGGCGGTGGATCCGCTGAGCTCGACCTCACGAATCCTCGACCCCGCGATCATCGGCGAGCGTCACTACGCGGTGGCGATGCGTGTGCAGAACATCCTGCAGCGGTACAAGGACCTGCAGGACATCATCGCGATTCTGGGTGTGGACGAGCTTTCGGACGCGGACAAGCAGAATGTTGCTCGCGCGCGTCGTATCGAGCGGTTCCTCTCGCAGCCGTTCTATGTGGCCGAGATCTTCACCGGCTTCCCCGGCATCAACACCTCGCTCGAAGAGACCATCGACTCCTTCGAGCGTCTGTGCGACGGCGAGGGCGACGATCTGCCCGAATCGGCGTTCATGTATGTCGGCACGCTCGACGACGCCCGCGCCAAGGCCGAGAAGGCCGCGGCGAGCGCCTGATCGCTGCTTCAGTCTTTCAATGAAAACACCCGCGGTGAGCCGTGGGTGTTTTTTTATGTGGTGCCACATAGGCCGTGGAGGGGTGGTGCGTGTAAGTGGATCGCTTAGGCGGCTTTCTTTGGATCGGCCGGGCTGGGGATGTTGGGGTCGGGCAGATCTTTGCGGAAGAGCTTGAGCACCTGCAGGGCCGCTCGCGAGGCGACATCCGGGTTCGACTCGACTTGCTCGCACATGATGCGGAACTTCTCGCGATCGAGTTGCTTGCTTTGGCTGATATCGAGCACACCCATGGCCCAAGATCCGAACAGGCGTTCGTTGATTGGGGACCGGAGGATGACCTCGATGTTGCTGTGGCGATCGTCCTGTTTGATTTTGTTCAAGAGCAGTTCGAGCCGCTCTGATGAGCCCTCGAGGACCTGGAGGAAATGATCGCCTGAGTAAAGCAGCATCCCAGAGATGCCCAAGTGCGAGTTGTTCGATTGCGCACTTTGCGATATATTTCGCAGTTCAGCGAAATCGAACTGTTTCGTTGCCTTGCTGAGATAGATCAGGATGTCGACCACATTCTCTCCATGTGCAGATTCTTGTGATGCAAGAACTATCGGTATCGGGATCTCCGTTCTGAACCGTCACTCTGAAACTTGGATGAGCTCAATCTCTGCGGATAGCGGAGTCTTCGTGCCCCGAGGTTTTCTGGGGTGATTCGGGGTTGTCTGTTGTCTGGGTGGCGCCAGCGGCTTTGCTCTTGGCACCGTCTGCGTCGCTGTGTGATGGCATGGGGATATCCGCGGTTTGTGCCGCGTTGCAGGGAGATTCCTGATTCTGATCGCCGAATCTGGCGGCGTATATTGGGTTATTGGGCCAAGGTCATGCCTGAGTCATGGATCGGGTCGTGGCGGTAGACCTCGAGCAGGGTGATCGCGGCTTGGGCTGCTGCGTTGGTGTCGCCCTCGGCGCGGTCGCAGATCTGCCGCAGAAGATCGGGGTCAATGCGGCTGCTTCTGGAGATATCGACGACACCCATGTCCCATTCGGAGAAGAGACGGCGTGTTGCCGGGGCACCGATGAGCACTTCCATATCGCGGTGGCGGTCATCATTCTCTATCTTTGCATAGAGGGTGTTGAGTTGATCGTAATCGCCCTCGAGCACCTGCAGGAAGATGCGGCCAGAGTACAGCAGCAGGCCCGTGATGTTTTTGGCGGCGTTGTTCCGCTGAGCCTCGATGGCGAGCTGCTCGAGTTCGTCGGGTTTGAAGGGGCTGACTGGTGTGCTGATGTAGATCAGAGAATACAGCTTCATAAGATCCTTAGGATCGGTATTTTGGAGGGCGTGGGATAGCAATTTATTACAGGTAGAATCGAACTGGGTCGTTGTCCTACCCCTGATTTTGGGTTTCTTGTTCGATGGTCCAGGTGAGTGGGGTGCTGCGGCAGTCGATGTGGAGGTTGAAGAAGCCGGGTTTGCCGTCTGGGCCGGTGTGTTCATGCTTGTGGACCATTGGCCAGATGATGGCACGGTCGGTTTCTGGGAGGGGGAGGCCCGGGATGTTGTCTGGGTGATGCCAGCGGAGTTCGCCCTCGTCCATGTGGCCGTCAATGACTTCGACGGGTTTCATGACGCGGTAGTAGAAGAGGAGCCAGTGCGTTTTGCCCTCGAAGGCGGTCTCGGCGATGAGCCCGACGAGGCGCAGGTCGGCGATGTCGACATCGATGCCTGCTTCTTCTTTGATTTCGCGCTGGGCGCACTGGGCAGGGGACTCGCCGAGTTGCATCTCGAGCTTGCCTCCGATTGGGGAGCAGAGGCCTTTGTTGGGCGCTTTGATTCGGTGGAGCAGGAGCACATTGCCGTCTTTGTCGCGAAGGTCACAGAGGCAAGCGATTTTGTAGGGGAGGTCTGGCCCTGGTTCTGGGGCTCCTGGGATGATCTTGGCGGCGTCTTGCATGAGCAAGGGTAGGGGCGGATCAGGGCGTGGTGTTTGCTTGGGGCTCGGGGGGCGCAAACTGTGCGGCGAGTTTGGGTTTTTCCCATTCTGTGTAGAGTCGATGGATGAAGCTGTTGGCGACGAGCGTGTAGCGGTGATCTGGGCCGAGCAGTTCGGTGAGGCCACGCGATGCGGCGAGCAGTTCGGGTTCTGCGGCGGTGTAGTTGCCTTCTTCGATGTAGGTGCGACCGATAAGGGCGCGGGTGAGGTAGGTCTTGTTGTGTTCTGGGCCGAATATGCGCAGGCGGGTTTCGAGGACGGTTCTGAGCAGTTCTCTTGCCTGACGGTAGTTGCCGGTATTGACGAGCTGGATGGTGTAGTTGTCTTGGGCTTGGAGGGTTGAGGGGTGATCGGGGCCGAGGGTGTCGAGGCGGAGCTGGATGCCTTTCTCGTGCATGATCTTTGCTTCGTCGAAGCGTTCCAGGTTGGTGTAGACCATGGCCAGTGCAGTGGCGGCGTCCACGGTGCCGTTGTAGGTGGGAAGGGTTTCTTCGCCAAGGTCATAGGCCTGCTGGAAGATCCGGGCGCTGTTTTCGATGTCGCGGATGTAGTAGAGCAGGCTGGCGTGCTGGACGAGCGTGTCGATGCGGATGGTGTCGGAAAGCTCGGGGTGCGCATCCATGAGCGTTTCGGCTTCCTCGACGAGCGCGATTGCGGTGTCGAGGTCGTCGATATCGTTGTAGAGGTCGATGAGCGAGTTGTATCGGTTGAGCAGGATATCGATGTGCAGGTCGGGGAGTGCTTTGCTGAGTTCGACGCTTCGTCGGAGGTGGATTTCGGCCTTCTCGAAGTCGTTCATGAGCCGGAACTGGTCGCCCATGGTGTAGCTGATGGCGGCTTGTGCTTGGGGGGCGTCTTGGAAGCGGTCGGTGATTTTGTCTGATGATTGGCGCATGGCGTCGATGAGGAGGATGTCGGGGTTGCCGCCGTAGTCTGGGTTGCCGGCGCTGAAGAGGTCCTCGGTGACGAACTGGGCGATGAGCTGCTGGGCGCGCTGTTGCTGCTGGGCGATGGTTCGTTCGTTGTTGGCGATACGGAGTGCGTTGGCGATGAGGATGATTGCGGCGACGAGCACGAGCATGATGGAGGCGACGGAGCCGACGAGCAGCGGGTTGCGCTGTGAGAACTTGCGGAGCTGGTACCAGGTGCTGGGTCGGCGGGCCTCGATGGGCATGTGCCCCAGATAGCGTTGCAGGTCGCCTGCCAGTGCGCCCGCGTCGGGGTAGCGGCGCTGGATGTCGCGTGAGAGGGCCTTGGCGATGATGGTTTCGAGGTCGCCTCGCATGGTGCGGTCGTGTGTGCCCAGCAGGTCTGGCTCGTCGTCGCGGATGGCGCGGACGAGTTCGTACATGCTCGATTCGTGCTTGGCGTGGGGGCTGATTCCCAGGAGCAGCTCGTAGGCGATGAGGCCCAGCGCGTAGACATCTGTTTGTGGGCCGGTGGCGCGGGTGTGCTGATCGACCTGCTCGGGGGCCATGTATTGCAGGGTGCCCAGGAGCTGCCCGGTCTGGGTCATCTGGGTGCGCTGGTCGAGTTGGAGGTCGATGGCGATGCCGAAGTCGAGCACGCTGGGGTGACCCTGCTGATCGACGAGGATGTTGCTGGGTTTGAGGTCGCGGTGGACGATGCCCATACTGTGGGCGTGCGCGACGGCGTGGCAGACCTGGAGCAGGAGGCGAACGCGATCGTCGGTGGGGAGTGCGTGGTCTTTGGCGTAGGTGGTGATGGGCTGGCCGTCGATGAGCTCCATGGCGACGAAGGGGATCTGTCGGTTGCCTTGCTGTGCGATTCCGGATTCGTAGATTGTGGCGATGCCCGGGTGGTTGAGCTTGGCGAGGATGTCGGCTTCCTGCTGGAATCGGCGTTTGATCTTCGCGTGCAGGGAGCGGGCGCGGATGACTTTGAGTGCGACGGTGCGTCTGGGCGAGGTTTGTTGGGCCTGGTAGACGACGCCCATGCCGCCCTCGCCGAGGATTCGGGTGATGGTGTATGGGCCGATGGATTCGGGGAGTGGTTCTGTGGGCTGCTCATCTTGTTCGATGCGCAGGACACCGGTGTCAAGGATGGGGCTGGGGCGCTGGTCGATGTTGAGCATCGCTCGGACTTCGCTGGCGATGGATTCGTCGCCTTGGGCGAGCTGCGCGAGTCGTTGCTCGATGGCGTCGGGCTGTTCGTTGGGGAGATCGCAGAGCTGCGAGAAGATCGATTCGACGCGTTGGAAATGATCTCGGGGATCGGTCATGGTGATGGGCTCTGATCGCGATGGTCGGCGAGCTCGCGGAGCAGCCAGGCGCGTGCGAAGCGCCAGTCGCTGGAGGCGGTGGAACGGGCGATGCCCAGCACGCGGGCGACGGCCTGTTCGTCGAGGCCGGCGAAGAACCGGAGTTCGACGACCTTGGCTTTGCGTTCGTCGAGGGCGCGGAGGCGTTCGATGGCTTCGTCGATTGCGAGCAGTTCGCTGGGGTCGATGGGCTGGTCTGACTCGGGGTCGGCGATGGTGAGGGAGATGTGCTGTTGGTTGCCGCCGCGTTTGATGCGGTTGGCGCCACGGGCGTGGTCGATGAGGACGCGGCGCATGACTTGCGCTGCGAGCATGAAGAAGTGGTCTTGGGAGTTGATTTCGAGGTCTTGGGCGTTGATGAGGCGGAGGAAGACCTCGTGGACGAGGGCGGTTGGCTGGAGGGTGTGGTTGGGTCGTTCGTGGTTCATCATGCCCTGGGCGAGTTCGCGGAGTTCGTCGTAGAGCAGGGCGGAGAGTGCGCCAGAGTCGGCATCGTCCCCGTTTGAGATGCGGGTGAGCATCGCTGTGGCTCGCTGCTTGACTTCGCGTTTCTGGGGCATGGTTGAGTGATTGTACATGAAGCCCTTACAGATCGCGATCAGAAATGCGATGAATGGATGAATTCTCGTGATGGTTGGTGGAATGCCTGGGCGCGATCGAGCCGGTTGTCGCAGGTTGAGGGCGGGTGTGCTGCACCGGGATGCGTGCTTGGCATGTCTGCATCGTGATATCAACACACAGCACAGCGGGTTGAACACCCAACTGAAAAGGATGTACCGATGAAACGAAACACTGTATCAATGTTGAGTCTTTTGGCGATCGTTGCTCCGTCGGCCTTTGCGGACACGCTGACGGTGGGACCGAGCTTGACGGAATATGACTACATCACCATCACCGCGGCGATCGCCAACGCCGCCGGTGGGGATGAGATCTTGATTCAGCCGGGGTTGTACGCAGAGAATCTGCTGATCACCGGCAAGGACTTGGCGCTGCGCAACGCCGGGGGCGGCGAGGTCGTCGTCTTCGGGCAGGACCTGAACAAATGCATGCGGGTGACCGGAGCCGGAACCGATGTCGTGCTTGAGGGGCTGACTTTCAGCAACGGTTTCTCGACCACCGCCGGGGCTGGGGTCGCGATCGAGATCGGCACCACCGCGCAGATCACCGATTGCGTCATCGAGAACAGTCACACCACCGGCAGCGGCGGCGGGCTGTACATGTCCGGTGGCGGCACGGTGACCAACACGATCATCCGGACCAACAGCGCAGACGCCGCCGGCGGGGGCATCCATATCGCCGGCACGCTGCCCAAGGCGTTCATCGACTGCGTGATCGAGGACAACGGCGCCAGCGACGGCGGCGGCTTCGGGTACGCGTCGGCGGGCGACGTCGCGACCATCACCGGCTGTTCGTTCCGGAGCAATATCGCATCGCGCTGGGGCGGGGCGATCGCGCTGTTGGGCACGGCGTCGCAAGGTGTCATGAAGCCGCGCGATTGTGTGTTCTCCATGAACCACGCCGGGAACGCGGCCGGGGCTGTCTGGGTGTCGGACCAGGATGTGCTGCAGGCGCTCAACTGCGTCTTCGAGTTCAACACGGCGGCGGACATCGGCGGGGCGGTTCGTAACGAGCAGATCTTTGAGGCGATCAACTGCACCTTCGTGGGCAACGATGTGCTGGCGGGCGGCGTGGCCGACACATTCGAGTCCAACCGCGCCGATGCGGTCACCAACCTGCTTAACACGATCGTGGTCAACGCCTCTGCGGCTTCCCATGCTGGCTCGGGGCAGCTGCGTCCGTTCTATTCGCTGGTGCCCGAAGCGCCCGCCGGCACACCCGATGCGGATGGAAACTTCAGCGGTGTCCCGATGTTCGTCGATGCCGCGAACGGTGACTACCGGCTTTCCTCCGATTCGCCGGCGATCGACGCGGGCGATTCGCGGGGCGTGTTCGGCGGCGCGAGCTTCGGCTACATCAACATCCTCGATGTCCAGACCGACCTCGATGGCGAGACCCGCAATGTCGACGATCCCGAAACCGACAACACCGGCGTTTCGGTCTGGGAGCTGTGCATCGACATGGGGGCCTATGAGTTCCAGCCGGAGGATGCTCCAGCGTGCACGGCGGACTTGAACAACGATGGGATCCTCAACTTCTTCGATGTGAGCGCGTTTCTCTCGGCGTACAACGCGGGTTGCCCGTAATCGATCGGGCGAAGGAAGCGATCAAGCACGCCGCGGTGGGTTCGGGGGCGTGTTTTTTGTTCTTCTCGATGGCTTTGTGCAGGATAGTTGCTCCATGGTGAGATTTGGTCGGACACGGTCTGCGCGAATCTCGCTTGTGTATCTGATCTCGGCGTGGTTGTCCGCGGCGGGATGAATGCTTCGAACTCAATGGCTTGAAACTTATGGAGGTCGTGATGGGAAACATGCAACGGATCGTTCTGACTTTGGCGTGTGCCGCGGGATCGGTATATGGAGCGGACTGGGTTGTGCCCAGCGCGAGTACGCCGACGCTTCAGTTTGCGCTGGAATCGCCGACGACGCCGGTTCAGGCGGGTGACACGATTATCCTGACCGAGGCGGGCTTTTATCTCTCGACTTATACGGTCCCGATTGCTGACCTGACGATCCGGGCCCAGGCGGGGCAGTCAATTGTGATTGATGGTTTGGGGCTGGGGAGTGTGTTCACGGTTGGTGCGAGCGGCTCGGGACTCACGCTTGAGGGCCTGACCATTCGGGGCGGTCAGGCAGAAGATGGGGGTGGGATCTACGCGAACTTTGCGGATATCACGCTGATCGACTGCGTGGTGCGCGACAACAGTGCCGATGATGACGGTGGGGGGATGGTTGTCTTTGATGGCGACGCGGTGATCATCGGGTGTACATTCATGGACAACATGCTGAACCTACCCAACTCGAGCGATAATGGTGGCGGGATTCATGTGGGGAGTAACGCGACGCTGACGATGAGCGGCTCGACATTCGTTGGCAACATCGCGAATAACTACGGCGGAGCGCTTTATTTCAACAACACGGTGGCGGATATCAGTGACTGTGTTTTCGAGGGGAATACGGCGCTGCGTGGTGGAGGTTTGGGGTTCGTGTCTGGTGGGCGTGGGATTGTTCGCGACTCAGTGATCAGCGGTAACCGATCGCTTGAGTATGGCGGAGGCGTTGCGAGCAACGGCGCGTGGCCGGATCTGATCCGTTGTGAGATTGTCGAGAATAACGCGGACACCACCGGCGGCGGTCTGGCGGTGACGGGTGAAACAACCGAGAACCTGGATCTATTCAACTGTGTGATCGCGCGGAATACGGCTATGTCACGCGGTGGCGGTCTGGATAACTTTGTTGGCCCGGACATGCTGGTGCAGAACTGCACAGTTGTTGAAAACAGCGTTGTGAGTGGCACCGGCGGCGGGATTATCAACAGCGGGGCGGGTGCTGGAACAGTGATCTATAATTGCATCCTGCGTGGCAACACGCCGGATCAGTATCCGACTGCTGGCACGAATCTGGCCTTCGACAGCAATGTCGAGAATGATCTCACCAACAACACCCGCATCATTGATGTTGATCCGATGTTCGTTGATGCTGCGAACGGTGACTACCGATTGATGATGAACTCGGGTTCGATTGATGCTGGGAATACGAACCGCTACTCGACTGATGCGATCCCGGTTGACTTTGATGGAAATCCCCGTGTCGTGAATGTGGATGACTCAGGGCAACTCGGTTTGCCGTTGCTTGGCCTGTTTGTTGACCACGGTGCGTTTGAGTTCCAGCCGGAGGATGCACCCGCGTGCACGGCTGACTTGAACAACGACGGGATTTTGAACTTCTTCGATGTGAGCGTGTTTCTCTCGGCGTACAACGCGGGTTGTCCTTGAGCGCATCTCATGTTGAGGGGTGAAGGGCACGCCGCCGAGTGGAGAGGTGGCGTGCTTTTTTATGCGCTGTGTTGATCTTGGATTTGGGCGGCGTCGATGCGGGCCGCAAGCTCGTCGAGCATGAGGTCGGCGCAGGCACCGGGGGAGGTGCGGGCGTGGATGCTCGCGTCGATGTCGATCGGGGCGTCGTTGGTGAGATCGTTGGCGATGCGTTGGTAGGCCTCGCGGAAGGGCATGCCGGCGAGGGCGTGTTCGACGGCGCGGTCGGTGGCGAGCATGGTTGGGTCGATGCTGTCGCGGAGGCGCTGGAGGTTGAAGCGGGTGTCGGTGATGAGCATGGGGACGAGCGCGAGGGCCTGGGTTGTTGTCTTGATGGCGCGGACGAGGGGGGCTTTGGTGAGCTGCAGGTCGCGGTGGTAGCCGCTGGGGAGACTGAGGACCTGCTGGATTTCGGCCATGGCGCCGGCGACGATGGCGGACGAGGCGCGGAGCAGCTCGGCGAGGTCGGGGTTGCGCTTGTTGGGCATGATGGATGAACCGGTGGTAGCGCGGTTGGGCATTGCGGCGAAGGCGAACTCCTGGGTGCAGAAGAGACTCAGGTCCCAAGCGAGTCGGCGGACATCCTGCATGGCCTGCCAGAGGGTGGCGATGACCTGGTGTTCGTGCTTGCCGCGGCTGGCCTGGGCGGCCATGGGGTTGATGGCGAGGCGATCGAAGCCGAGGTGCTTCGTGGTTTGCTGGCGGGGGAGGGTGACATTGACGCCGTAGCCGGCGGCGGTGCCCAGCGGGTTGGCGTTGATCCATTCGCTGGTGAAGGCGGCGAGGTGGGCCGAATCGGCGAATGACTCGGCGAACGAGGCGAACCAGAGCCCGAGCGTCGAGGGGACGGCGCGCTGCAGGTGGGTGTAGCCGGGCATGGGGTCGTGCTGGTGGGCCCGGGCCTGATCGAGCGATGCCTGGGCGCAGCGGCAGAGCAGGGTTGAGATGTTGTCGAGCGAGGCACGCATATAGAGGCGGGTGGCGACGAGGACCTGGTCATTGCGAGAGCGTCCGAGGTGGATCTTGCCGCCGAGCGAGCCGAGTTCCTGGGTGAGGTAGTACTCGATGGCGGAGTGGCCGTCCTCGAAGCGGTCGTCGAGGGAGAAGCGACCCTCGCGCCAGGCGAGCAGGAGTTCATCGAGCGAGGTGCACAGGGCCTGGGATTCATCGCGCGTGAGGATATCGATGGAGGCGAGGCCCTTGGCGTGGGCCTTGCTGGCCTGGATATCGTATTCGAGGAGTTCACGGTCGAGCACGATGTCGTCGCCGGCGAGGAAGTTCATGACGGCGCTGTCGATCTCGATGCCGTCTTTTTGCCAGAGCATGCTGGTCATACTGGTGCCTCCTTGAGGAGCGATGTGTTCATGGGGAGCCCGAGCGTGAGGTTGAGGTTCTGCATTGCCTGAGCGCTGGCGCCTTTGAGGAGGTTGTCGATGGTGCAGACGACGCTGATGCTGCGTGCGTCGGGTCCCAGCGCGATGCCTCCGATCTGGGCGCCGTTGGTGTTGGCGATGTCTTGTACTCGGGGGATGTGCTGGCCGATGATTTCAATCAGTGGGGTGTGTTGGTACGCGTCGTGGTAGCGGGCGAGCAGCTCGTCGGTTGTGGTGTCGCGGCTGGCGTGGGCGTGGAGGGTGACGGTGATGCCCCGGAAGAAGGGTGCGACATGAGGTGTGAAGCGCACGGGATGGCTGAGGTGACGGGTTGCTTCGCGTTCGTGGGTGTGGTTGACGAGTTTGTAGGGGGTGATACCGTCGGCGAGCAGCGCGGGGTTGTTGCGATCGCTGGGGTTGGTGCCGGCGCCTGAGTAGCCCGAGACACCAAAGGCGTGGATGGGGCCTTCGATGACCGGGAGCAGCGGGGCTGCGGCGAGTTGCAGGGCGGTGGCGTAGCAGCCGGGGTTGCTGATGCGGGTGCTAGCGGCGATGGCATCGGCGTTGAGTTCGCTCAGGCCGTAGGTCCAGGTGTCGTCGAAGCGGTGGTCGCTGGAGAGATCGACGATGATGCGGTCGGACGGGATGAGTGCGGCGTATTCGTTGCTGGTGCCGTCGGGGGTGGCGAGGACAAGCACATCGCAGGGCTGGGCGGCAATGTGGGCGGGGTCGGCATCGATGAAGACGAGCGACTCCGTGTTGGGCACGGGCATGCCAATCTGTGAGCGTGACGCGGCGAAGGCGAGCGTTAGGTTTGGGTGCTGCCCGATGAGCGCGATGAGTTCTGCCCCGGCGTAGCCGCGAGCGCCGACGATTCCAATTGTGTGGGTGTTGTCAGCCAATCGCGACCTCGTGGGTGGTTGGTGTGGATTCGAAGCTGGGCGGCTGGGTGTTGGCGTAGTCGATGGCCTGCTGGATTTCTTCGGGCGAATCGAGGCCGCGCCAGAAGACGAGCCAGTTGTCGGTGCGGGTCATGCCGTCGGCCTTGCTCATGTACCAGGGGTTGATGGGGTTGTCTGAGCGTGAGCGCCAGAAGAGTTTTTCATGGCGCGAGGTGAGCTTGTTCCAGAGCGAGGCGCCGATGCCGGCGCCTTGTGCGCGGGCGTTGACGGCGAACTTATCGAGGTAGACACCCGGGCCTGCTTCGAACACGATCGCGGCGGCGGTGTAGGGCGCGAGGATGATCTCGGGATCGGTGAGCGAATCGAGGTAGTGGTCGCAGAGTGTGCGTTTGAAGCTGCTCTCGAGCAGGTGCTTGAGTTCCTGTGTGTCGATGGTATCGAGCGAGTCGTGGATCTCTATAGGGTTGCCCATGCGGATCAGGGTGCCGCTGCCCTTGTGGGTGAAGAGTTCGCGTGCGATGTTGGGCGGGTCGGTGATGGAGACGGTGGAGTTGTCGGGGAGCTGTGCGAGGAGCTCCTCGATCTCGATGAGCTTGCGTGCCATGCCACCGGAGATGGTGCCCGAGCTGACGAGGCGTTCGCGGTCCTCGTACAGGTTGATGGCGGGGATGAGGTTGGCGTCGGCGTCGAGAATGCCGCCGGTCTGGGTGAGGAAGAGGACCTTTCCCGGTCGGGTGGCTTCGCAGACGGCGCGGGTGGCGGTGTCGGCATTGATGTTGAGCAGCTGGCCCTGGGTGGTGATGCCCAGCGGCGAGAGCACGGGGATGTATCCGGCTTCGATCGCCGAGCGCACCGGGGCGAGGTTGACACTGGTGACGCGGCCCACGAGGCCGAGTCGTTCGGTGTCGTCGGGTTCGGCGTTGAAGATGCCGGTGGTGATGAGGCGGGCGCGGATGCCGTGGGTGTCGATGGCGCGTGCGAGCTGCTCGCCGGTTTGGGCGAAGACCTCGATGGCGGTGGCGAGGACCTCGGGGGTGGTGATCCGCAGGCCGTCGACCCAGGTGCACTTGGTGCCCTGCTTGTCGAGCGCATCAGAGAGCTGCGGGCCGGCGCCGTGGACGACGATGGGGGACATGCCGATGTGCTTGAGGAAGGCGAGCGAGGAGGCGAGCGATTCGAGTTCCTCGGCGATGAGCGCGCCGCCGACCTTGACCACGGTGGTGTTGGCCGGGCCGGGCTGGGTGTATTCGCGGAGATAGCGATCGACCTCACGCGGGCCGCCGAGGTTGTGCAGGAGTGTGATGATGATGTCTCGCATCATGATGCGGCCGCCTGTTGGGTTTGGGTGCGTGGTGCTGCGTTTGCGGAGTTGATGATGGTGGTATAGATCAGGGTTGCCTTGGTGAGGTCCTCGATGGAGACTGATTCGTCGGGGGTGTGGGCCTGGCTGATGTCGCCGGGGCCGAGCACGATGGCGGTGAGGCCCGCGGCGCTGAAGAGGGCGGCCTCGGTCCAGAAATCGACGGGCTCGGCTGTGACGAGGTTGAATCGTTCGACCAGTTGCTTGCCTCTGGTGCCAGCGTCGAGTGGTGGTGCGTTGAAGCACTCGATGAGCCGGGCTCGGTCGGGGTCTGGGAGCAGCGACATCAGGTGCGCGATTGTGGCGGGGAGGTCTGTTGTTGCGTGTTGGCGGATACCGAATCGGACGGTGGCGGCGGAGGCGGCAATGTTGGTTTTGACGCCGCCGCTGATGATGCCGATGTTGAAACGAAGGTTGTCGGGCAGCGTCGTGTGAGTGTATTCGATCGCGCGTGCTGCCCAGGTTGTTGCGTGGTGCAGGGCGTTGTCGTCGTGGGCGGTGGGCTGGGATGAATGCGTTGCCAAGCCGACAAAGTGCAGCTGATAGGTCTGGATTCCGCGGTGGGTGGTGACGGCTTTGGTGTTGGTGGGTTCGCAGACGATGGCGGTGTCGAATCTGGTATTGTGCCGCAGAAAGTGCTTGATGCAGTCGCTGTCGCCCGCTTCCTCGTCGCTGGTGAGCAGGATGGCGAGCGGGGCGTCGGTTTGCTCGGCGGCGGCGAGCAGGCAGGCGGCTGCACCCTTGATGTCGCACGCGCCCAGCCCGATCGCGTCGGTTGCATCGGCGGTGAGGGCGAAGGGGTCTGTGGTCCAGGCGGGGTCGGCGGGGACGGTGTCGAGGTGGCAGTTGAAGACGAGGTTGGTGTGGCCGCGGGTTGCGAGCAGGTTGATGCACCCGTTGCCAAGATCAGTGATTTCGATAGCGCAGCCCGCAGCGCGCAGAACATTGGCGCAGTAGGCAAAGATCGCGTCGTCGGCTTTGATGGCGCGGGGCGGGTTCTGGGTGTCGCACGCGATGAGCGCTTGGAGGTGGTTTAGCACACGCTGGGGCATGGTTGGGCTTTCTGGGCTGGTGTCATGGCGTTGCGGACCGATGCGCCGATGGTGGAGGACTGCGAAAGGATCTTGATGAACCCCTCGGCGTCGGCGGCAGACCAGTCGGCGTGCTGGGCGTAGCTGGCGCCGGCACGCACCAGAGCGTTGTTGGTTCTGATCTCGACGGGCTCGCAGATGCCGCCCTGGGTTTCGACGACGACTTCACCGGTGACGGTCTGCTGGGTCGCGACGATGAACGCTTCGAGATCGGCACGCAGCGGCTCATAGAACATGCCCGAGAAGACAAGCTGGGTCCATTGGCGTGCGACGGTGGGCTTGAACTCGTTTTGGGCCTTGGTGAGCACGAGTTCTTCGAGGGCCTTGTGTGCGGTGAGCAGCGCTTCGAGGCCGGGGCACTCGAAGACGATGCGGCCTTTGAGCCCGACGATGGTGTCGCCGGTGTAGATGCCGCGCCCGACGCCATAGGCGCCGAACTGCTCGTTGAGGGTGGCCAGGATCTGCGGCCCGGCGAGGTGCACGCCATTAAGGGTGACGACTTTGCCCTGCTCGAATCCGATGGCGGCACGCAGGGGTGAAACGGGCCATTGGTCGGCGGGTTTGGTGAGCTTGCGGGTTCCGGGGCCGGGCGCGCCGAAGGTGTCGATTTCGGAGCCCGAGACGGTAACACCCAGCAGGTTTTCGTTGATGGTGTAGCGTTTGGCCTCCTGTGAGACCTCAAATCCGCGCTGTGCGAGCTGCTCGATCTCGTAGGCGCGTGGGGAGGAGGTGAGCGATTGGATGTCACGGATCGGCGCGAGGATGGGCAGGTCGCACAGGGCGCGGATGGACTGGTCGAAGCGGACCTGATCGTTGCCCATGGCGGTGCAGCCGTGGGCGATGGCGGTCGCGTTGCGTTGCTGCGCGAGCTTGACTGTTTCGGCGACGATGGCGTAGCGGTCCGAGCAGAGCAGCGGATAGCGGTCTTCGTACTTCACGCCGCCCATGACGAACGGGGTGACAAACGAGTCCCAGAGTGTTTGTGATGCGTCGATGTGGACATGCTCGGTTGCGCCGAGTTCGTTGGCGCGCTCGGCGATGCGTTGTGCGCCGGCCTCGCCGACGCCGCCGGTATCGACGAAGAGGGTGATGACGCTGTAGCCGCGCTCGATGAGGTAGGGGACGCAGAAGCTGGTGTCGAGCCCGCCGGAGAAGGCGAGGATGACGGTGTTTGATTCGGTGTTGGTCATGGGGGTGTGGGTCTCTCTTGGATGGGTCAGGCAAGGGCGGGTGTTGCGGCCAGCGCGGCCATCAGGGCCTTCTGGACATGCATGCGGTTGGCGGCTTCTTCGATGATGAGCGAGTTTGGCGAGTCGAAGACCGCGTCGGTCGCTTTGACATTGCGCCGGGCGGGCAGGCAATGGCTGAAGACGGCGTTGTTGGTCCGGGCCATCTTGCGTTCATCGACGATGAAGTGCTTGTTGGCGTCGCGGATGGGTTTTTCGGGCTCCCAGTTGCCGAAGAACGGGAGTGCGCCCCAGCTTTTGGCGTAGACGATGTCGGCGTTGTGGTAGGCGCTGTCGATGTCGTGGGACATGGCGAACGAGCCGCCGGTTTGCTCGGCGTTTTGTGCGGCCCAGCCCATGTAGCGATCATCGAGTGCGTACCGCTCGTCGGGGCAGAGCAGGGTGACATCCATGCCGAAGCGGGTGGCGATGAGCGCGGCGGAGTTGGCGACGGCGGTGTTGAGCGGCTTGGGGTGGTAGGTCCATGTGAGGACATACTTCTTGCCGCGCAGGTCGGTGGTGTTGAAGTGTTCCTGCAGCGCGAGCATGTGCGCGAGTTCCTGGCAGGGGTGGGTGATGGTCTCCATGTTGATCACGGGGACGGTGCTGTGCTGGGCGAAGGCGCGGATCACGCGGTCCTGGCGATCAATCGACCAATCGACGAACTTGGGAAACGCGCGTACGGCGATGAGGTCGCAGTAGCGGCTGAGCACGCGGGCGGCATCTTTGACATGCTCCTCGGGCTCGCCATCCATCACCACGCCCTCGTCGAAGGCCATCGCCCACGCTCCCTTGCCGGGCTCAAGCACGACGGCGTGGGCCCCGAGTTGGAACGCGCCGATCTCGAATGATGCGCGGGTGCGCAGCGACGGGTTCATGAACACCAGTGCGATGCTCTTGCCTGCGAGCAGCGGCTGCATGGGGTCGGCCTTGAGCTGGGCGGCGTGCGCCAGCAGCTCATCGAGTTCGGGCTTGGACCATTCTTGGGTGGTGATAAAGTGTTTCATGCGTGGGTTTCAGCCGAGCTGGGCTTTGAGCATCTTGATGATGGTCGTCGCGGTTTTGGGGCTGGTGGTGGCGAGAAAGATGGTGTCGTCGCCGGCGAGGCAGCCGACGATCCCGGCTGGGGGGCTGCGGTCGAAGCCGACGGCGAGAAGCTGGGCGTGGCCAGGGGCGGTTTTGATGACGACGATCGAGTTGGCCGGTTCGATTTTGAGTGCGTGTGAGCGGAGCAGGGCGCTCAGGTCGTCGCTCATCGCGTCTGCTCGTTGGGGCGACCCGCCCAGCTGGTAGCCCTCTGGGCCTCTGATCGCGCCCAGTGCGGCGAGATCGCGGGAGATTGTGGCTTGTGTGGCAGTCACCCCCATGGTGTGCAGTTCGTGGACGATGTGCTCCTGGGTGTGCGAGCCGTTGGTGTTGAGGATCTGGGTGATGAGCGACCTGCGTCTTTGGATCATGATGCATAAATATACATATCATGAATACAAGAATCAAGCACGCTCGTGCTGCGGGGCCTCATTTGGGGGTGAAGTTTGGCAAGATGGGCAAAAAAGAGGTTTAAGGATCGTGAATCGTGGGTAGGGTTGGGCTTTGACGATGCGGCTGCGCGCCGGATTTGGCGGGTTTGGGTCGGCTAGAGTGCGGATTCCTGCGATTCCGACTGGGGAGGCGGGAAGTGGGCCTTCGGGGAAAGAACTGCTGTAAGCGATTTGTTGATAGTCGGTTGTGGTCTGGTGCCGGATGGGGGCTGGGTGAATGAAAAATGTTTTATGCAGTATAATTGTCGAACTCGCCGCCCGCCCGTTTCTCTTGAATCGGTGGATGCTAGAATTCGTTTATGCGAGTTTTGGTGATTGAAGACAACCCGAAGATGGCGAGCGCGATCCAGACTGGTCTCAAAGCCAACGGGTACGCGGTCGATGTGTCCCACAGCGGTCATGAGGGCGAGGACATGGCGGTGATCGAGCCCTATGACCTGATCGTGCTCGACCTGATGCTCCCCGACCGCGACGGGGTGGATGTGTGCCGCAACCTGCGGCGGCGCTGCGTGGATACGCCCGTGATCATGCTGACGGCGCTTTCGGGCACCGATGACAAGATCGCGGGGCTCGACGCGGGCGCGGATGACTATGTGACCAAGCCGTTCGAGTTCGAAGAGCTGCTGGCGCGAATTCGTGCGATGTTTCGTCGTGGCGAGGCGAGCGAAGGGCGGTCGATCGAGTGCGATGATCTGACGCTCGATCTTTATACACGCATGGCCAAGCGGGGCGAGAACGAGTTTGAGCTATCAAACAAGGAGTTCGGGCTGCTTGAGTATCTGATGCGTAACCCCAACCGGGTACTCTCTCGCACGCAGATCACAGAGAAGGTGTGGGACATGAACTATGAACCGGGGAGCAATGTGATCGATGTGTACATCTCGTCGCTGCGCAAGAAGATCGATCGTGGATATGAACGCGAACTGATCCACACGATCAAGGGCGCGGGATATCGCTTCGGTATCATGGACTGAGATTGATTGATCCGCTCATCAACTCGGGTAGTGGTCAGCACCCGTTCTCGATGCGCATCCGTTTGACGCTCTGGATCACCCTGATCATCACGGTGGTGTTGTGGGTGACATCGCTGATTTTCTGGCTGTATGTCCGTCAGTCGATGAGCGAGTTGTCACAGCGTAGTCATGGCCAGATGTCTTCGAGCATCGCTCGGGAGATTGAGCCTTCTCTGCCGGGGATGACGCGTGAGATGCTCGATCAGTTCGAAGATCAGGCGATGCGACCGGTCGAGTTTGAATCTGTGTTTCTTGATGTATATGCGGTGAACGGTCGTTCGGTGGTCTCGGGTGATGATGCCTTTGTTCCCGGGGAGCTGCTGCCACTGGAGGAAGCGGCGGGTACGGTTGAGCCGACGGTTCTGTATGACGGCTCGGTGTTGTCGTTGATCAACAAGAAGGACACCTTTAGCGGGTTCAATGTTGCGAATCTGATCAGCATGGTGGGGCGAGACGGGCAGCCCTATGTGCTGCTGTTCGCGACCTCGAATCTGTTTGCGGAGCGTCAGATCTCGCTGGTGTCGCGCCTGATCCAGGTTGTGTATGTGATCTCGCCGTTGATCGGGCTTGTTTCCGGCTGGTTCATCTCGGGGATTGCGGTCGCGCCGATTCTTCGCGCCCGTGAGCTGATCCAGCAGATGAACCCCGAGATGCTGCAGGGCGCAGTGCGTGTGCATGCGCATGCGGAAACGAGCGAGGTCGAGAATCTGGCGCAGGATGTCGATGCCGCACGCACGCGCATACGCACGGCGTTCGAGGCTCAGGAGCGATTCTTGGCGAATGTGTCGCACGAGATCAAGACTCCCATCGCGGTGATGCTCGTTGAATCCCAGACGCTCGATGTCGACGGGCTGCCTGAGCATGTGGTGAACTTCGCAGAGTCGGTGCAGGACGAGATGAATCGGTTGGGGAACCTCGTGGAAAGTTTCTTGACGCTGACCCGGCTGCAGGACGGGCACGATCGCTCAAGCGGCAAGCGTATCAGTGTGAATGAGATCGTGGTGGACTCGGTGGAGCACTGCACATCGATGGCGCGTCAGCAGGGCGTGCGGCTGCTGCCCCATCTGCTCGACAGTGAGGAGCAGATGGATACAGCGATTACCGGCGAGCCCGAGTTGCTCGTCACCATGCTCGACAACCTGATCCGCAACGCGATCCGCTTCTCGAAACCCGACGATGTGATCAGCATCAACATCGACCAGGAGGGCGACGAGGTCGTCTTGACCGTGCGCGATCACGGGCCTGGGATCCCAGAGGACCGCATCGATCGCATCTTTGATCGGTTCTCGCAGGGCGGCAACGAGCGGCGTGGCAGGGGGCACGGGCTGGGGCTGAGCATCGCTCAGGGCATCGCCGAAATGCACCGCGGAACGATCTCGGTGCGAAATGCCGACCCGGGATGCATATTTTGCATCCGGCTACCAGTTCATTGGGAGTGATAAAAAGCTGGTCTGCAGTGGTTCAGGGCTGATTTCGTGGCGGCCCGGCCAAGATTAAATCTGATTCATATTCGATACAGGCTGATCTCATCGCCGATGCCAATTGTCTCAATGGAGGCCTCTTGTCACGATGCGTATCTATGCTCTGATCCTCTTGTGTTTCACAGTCGCACTGCTCAGCGGACTGTCGCTGTTCTTGTCGCTCTCTCGCCACACGGATGAGCTTTGGCTCGATCTTCTGTTTCTTTCCGCGATGATGCTGACGCTGGTGCTCTCGCTCACGCTGATCAAGCAGTCGGCGGGTGAGTCGATGATGTCGCTGATATCGTCGGCACGGGATAAGGCATCGAAGTCGGATCATGATGATTCGCTTTCGAGTCAGTGATCCCATGAGCCGGGCATGCGGCGAGATGGTCGACATAAAACCAAAGATGATTTGCATTTCATGCGGCGGTCATGGTGGGTTCAGGCTGCGATGCCAATATGTAAGTGTGTGAGGGACATGACCTCAACTCGCACGATTGGTCAAAACACCGGTCAAACGAAAGGCGATACCATGAAACGCAACACGAACACGCGTAAGACATTCACTACTTCGATTTCCACACTTACCCTCGCGCTAGCACTCACGGCGGGCAGCGCAATGGCGATGAACGCGCCAGACGACAAGCGTGACACACGCAATACCACAAACACCACCAATAACCCCAACACCCGCAATACCAACCGTGCCAACGTCGACATGGATGAGCATCTGTTGCACTTTGCTCGTGCAGATAAGTTGATGGGCACCGAACTGAGGAACTACGCCTCTGATTCGATCGGCACCGTCGAAGACTTTATCATCGACCGCGGCTCGGGCCACATCAAGTATGCTGTCGTCAAGAGCGGCGACATCCTGGGCTTCGGCGGCAAGTCGTTCGCGCTGCCTTACGAGCAGCTCCGCTACATGCCTGCAACCGCAGATTTTCAGACAAGCATGACCGAGGCTGAGCTTGAGCAACGCACGGAGTTTGTCCCAGAAAACTGGGCAGGAGTCGAAAATAGAGGCTGGATGGACGGAGTTTCAGACTGGTTCAACGACGATCGAGACGCTGATCGTAACGCTCGCGATGGCCAGGTTGATCATGCCGAAGACTCAATCCGCGAAGCGATCAAGAAGGGCGATCGCGAGACAATCGACGGGCGCGTGACCCGCGTACTCCGGAAGACCTATAAGGGCGACGAGCAGGTGTTCGTGATTGTCGAGGATGAGAACAAGGAGCAGCACACGCTGATCCTGGGCCCTTCATGGTACCTCACAGGCATGGAAAACAGTGTGCGTCAAGACGATAAGGTGAGTTTCTCGGTCGTTGAGTACGACACCTACTATGTCGTCGCCGATGGCACCGTCAATCGCAAGCAGATGATGTTCCGCGACAAGCAGGGCCAGGGCAGCTGGAGCACGAAGAACGCCAAGAGCAAGGGCCGCTACATGCTGCTCTCCGATCTCTCGGGCCTCAATGTGCAGCTCGCCGGCACCACCGTTGGTGAGATCCAGACGAGCTTGGTCGAGGGCGGTTCAGGGCAGGTCGCGATGATCGCGGTCGATCCCAACGACAACTTCCTTGGCTTGGGTGACGAAATTTCGCTCGTCCCGTGGACCGCGTTCACCTATCCCAACAGCGAGTACGCCATGATTCTTGGCAATGAAACCGAGCTTCAACGCACGGTGAAAATGCCTGATGATGTGAGCACGCTGCGTACGCCTTCATCGGTAGCGCACGCCTACGAAACCTACGGCATCGACATGCCTAAGTTCGAAGCACGCGACCTCCGCACCAAGAACGCGTACGACAAGGACACCACAAGCAGCGACACACGCGACAAGAACGCGAAGCGTTCGGGTGATGCTTGGTCGAAGCACTCGGGCCTGGTCGATGCGCTGCGTGACGGCAAGTCGATGCAGCTCACTGGTGAGTTCCAGGGTCTGGAAACCGAGAAGGTCATCGAGGGTGCTCCCGAAGCACATGTGATGATCGTGAAGACCAAGACGGGCACTGAGCGTCTGATCGTCGGCCCCAAGTCGTTCGGCGAGAAGCAGAAGCTGAACCTCAAGAAGGGTGATACGGTCACCATCAACGCGAAACGCGCCAGCTTCGACGGGCGTGAGTGGATGACCATTCTCAATGTCGAATCCGGTGAGAATCGCTGGGACTTCTGGAACGGCAACGATCCGGCATGGTCTATGTAAGACAAGTAAGACTCGGTTTGAAATAAACCAAACACTCTTCGCTGTGCCAACGCCCAGCGAAGGGCTTTAGCAGGCCATTGCGGATGCATGAAAGGAGTTACAACCATGCAGACACGAACAGAACAATCACCAGTGGTCTTGGACTCAAAGACTGCCCAGCCAGTAACAGGACCGAACGCCTACCGCGCGCGCGGCACTGGCCGCGGCGTACCGGACGAAGAAAAGGATCCGGGTTCGAAGGTGCCGGCGCATTCGCCCGATGGTCGAGCTGCGCACTCGGAACTCAAGCCCAAGGGCCTGCTGATTTTGATGGTCTCGGTCTTGCTGACCGTGATTGTTGCCTCGGGTTTGGTCGCCACACTTTGGAGCATTCCCGCCGGTTTGCTGGTGCTTGTATTTGGTACCGGCCTGCTCTTCCTGGGCAACCCGGCGATCTGGGCAGCGGGGCGACGATCAAAGGAACGAACCGACGAAGATAAAGATCAGGGTTCGTGAATCTGTGAGGCTTTGATCGTCGCCTCAAAGCTCGAAGAACGATCTATTTCTGCCAATCACTCATAAGGAGTTACACATGTCATCAATATCAAAGTCAGAATCTACACCCAAATCCGCTCTTCGCGAAGGTATGCAAGAGATCAAGCGTGATGCCAAGGATGTCCGTGAGGACCTGGGGGCTCTCAGGGACGATGCCTCGCAGCTCACCTCACACGCGACCGGCCACGCGATCGACGCGGTCAAAGCCGGTGTCAATTCCGCGGGTGAGGTTGCGACCAGCACCGGTGAGAAGTTCAAAGAGGCACACAACTCGATGAACGATCAGGTTCGGGCACGCCCGACCGCTTCGGTGCTAATCGCGCTGGGCGCGGGCGTCTTGATCGGGCGTGTACTCGCTGCGACGAGGCACTAATCGTGCTGCTCTGGAGAGCCAAAGAGATCCTTGAGGGGGGAGGAGAGCTCCTCAAGGCTGAAGCAGAGCTGGCAAGCGTGCGCCTTCGTCGCGCGCTTGTCGGCTCGTTCATCGTGCTGTGTTTCATGCTGCTCGGGTTCATCGGGTTGCTGATTGTCTTGGGCGGCGGCGCGATCCTGCTCGCGGCCCAGATCGGCTGGGGCAGGTCGCTGCTCACCATCGGCTTGGGCTTGGTCTTCGCGGCCGGGCTGACCTGGATCGTCCATTGGAGGTCCAGATCGATCGATGAATCGGTCCCGAGCCTCGATCGTCACGGCCAGATTGATCAGCCGCCCAAGGTTGACGCTCAGGAAGCGAAGGAACGCATGTCAGACGCGATGCACGAAGAACCAGAAACATCAGCCAACAAGAACCCGCTGGGAGGGATGGACGGGCTCAAGGACGATGCGATCGAGTATGCGATGCGGAACCCGACCCTCGTCGGTGGTGCCGCGCTTCTGGCGATCTCGCTCATCGGGCCGGGCCGGTCGCTGCGCATGCTCAGCAGGGGTGTCGCGGCCGCGGGTCTCGTCCGCACCGCGATCGACGCGATCGCAGAAGACGACGATGGATCGGCCGATGCGGCTTCGAAGCCGGCGACAGGTGGGAAACCGCAGAATAAGAGCCCGCAGAACAGGAATACGCAGGGCCGGCAGCCCGCTTCATCCAACGGCGTTCGCTCGTAATCCAATCCGCATGTATCCAAGTCGTCGTTGATTTCTGATATGAGCATGTGGTCACTTGGTTACTTGGTCACTTGACCGGTTGAACAAAGGGTCGGAGCGAATCCTTACGGCCACTACTCCTTGGTCAAATTCGCGTTCTGCCATCATCTCATGTCTGATGCTCGCTCGCTGGGACGATGACGCTCAACCCCTCGGGTTGTCTTGTTGCAGGACGAGTAGATCAGCGCGTCCGCATGCTCTTGGTTCCCGGCAGCCGGCGGCTGGGGCCGCTGGGCAACCAGCTCGAGGTCCGCGAGCAGGGGCAGATGATCTGATCCGATGTCCTTGAGACGCGTCAGGTGAACCAGCTCGAATGACTTGCTCACCATGACATGGTCGATCGGGTATCTGAGCAGCGGCAGGGATGCGGGGTAGGTGTTGTACATGCCTCGCCCGATGCGTGGGTCGCGCAAGCCGCCGATCCGTTTGGCGCGCATGGTGGTCGCGGACCAGCCCACATCGTTGAAGTCGCCGCTCACAATCCAATGCTGATCTGGCCGCTGGCCGATGTGGCTCGCGATCAGATCAAGCTCGATATCACGCTTCTTGCTCGAGTGACGCTCGGATGTATTGCGCTTTGGCAGACCAGGCGGCGCCGGGTGGGTCACGACGAGATGTATCCGGGGGGCGTCGGGCATGCACAGCTGTGCCCAGATCGACGGGCGATCATCATCAACAAGGCACTTCACTTGTGCGTGCTCGATGGGGATGCGCGAAAGCACGGCCATGCCTCTGCCTTCCCCTCGCAACTCTTTGATGATGAAAGGGAGACTTTCGCGGCATCCCTCAATGATCTCATCCCAGCGCTCGTCGGTTTCCACAAGGGTGAGTATGTGCGGGTGCCAATGCAGGAGCTGCTCGATCGCACGCGTGGGGTTCGCATTGGTGTAATCGACATTGGCAGTGATGATGCGTAACGCATTCTCAACAGGGATCTCGGGGTGAGACTTGTGAAAGCAGTCGGGCCGCAGCCGCGAGCTGGGGACGGAGTGGGTCTTGAGCTTCACAAAGCGATATGCCCACCACGCCTGTACCACGACAGATGCCAACAGGATCACCGAGAGAATTGAAACAACCAGTCGCAAGGGTTCGGCGGGGGGGGCGGTGATCGCCAGGGTGATGCCCAGCGCCGCCAGCAGCGCGATGCCGAGCACGAGCATCTGGGAACGGGGGAAATCACAGACACGCAGGACCCAGCTCTTACCGGGCAAGAGCGAGAACAGGGTAATCAACGCAACACTCAGTGAGAGCGTGCACCAGATGATGACGAATGTGATTTCCATGCTCCATGCTCCAAGCTCCACGCTCCACGCTCCACGCCTATACCATACCAGACGGATCGGTAGGATCGAAAAAGCGCATAAAAAAGATGACGGAACACCACATGGTCGTTCCGCCATCAAGGGGACGCTTTGATCCTGCGGTCAGCTGTCTGCTCGCGCGTCACGCATGTCACGGATCTGGTCGTGGCGTGCCTTGACGCCAGCGTATTGCTTCTGAATGACATCGTTCACAGCGCTGCCGGCAGTGCCCTTGAGCGTGTCCTCGTAGCGATGCTTGATCGCATCCTCGCCGCGCTCGGCCTCGGCGAGCACGGCATGCTCGTCGCCCTGCTGCACGGTCCCGCGCAAACCAACCCACCAGCGGTGGACGGTGCCCTTGATCGAACCGCTGTCAGTTGGCTCGGTGCCATTGGCCTGGACGAGCGACTTGAGCTGCCCGGCGTATTGTTCACGCTCGTCGGCACAGTGACGGAACAGCGTGGCGATCTCGTTGGTTTCGATTTTATCCGCGGCTTCACGGAATCCCTTCGAGCTATCAATGTTGATTTCGATGAGATCCTGGATGCCAGAGATGGTCTCTTTACGAAGTGTGCTCACAGTTTCCATTTGAAACTCCTTGTATTGATGTAAAAAAATTAGGTTCGGAACGGGGTCGATCAGCCGTCGACTGCGTCGTCGACCGAGTCGGCAGCGTCGTCGACCGCATCACCGACATCGTCGGCCGCGTCGTCCATCGACTCGCCGACTTCTTCGAGCGGCTCGTCGTTGGTGTCGCATCCGATCATGACGAACGCGGGTGCGGTGGCAAAGAGGAGTGCGCCCAAGAGCGCAGTCTTCTGCTTTGGTGATTGCTTATTCATGGCATATATCCTTTTAATTTCGTCTGAGTCATGTGGTTGAATGAAAGCTCGAATCGGTTTCCGCGATCAGACTCTCACTTTGGGGCCTCGGCCCCGGACAAGACCCGCGATAAGCGAGAGCAGGAAGAGCACAACAAAGACGAAGAAGAGAATCTTCGCGATTGATGTGGCACCTGCTGCGATGCCACCAAAGCCGAAAATTGCGGCGATGATTGCGATGATGAAAAATGTAACTGCCCAACCAAGCATGGCTATGTCCTTTCTGTGCGCCGTAGCGCGTATTTTCCTGAACAGGTTTGATTACCTGCTCTTTACTGTTCTACCTTGTGTATTCGTATGCAGGCGTGATCGGCAGGTGATGTGGGAGTGAATTCGAGTTCATTCTCAAATCCCTTGCACAATGATCAATCCTGAGCGTCTCTGGCGGTGTCCGAGATCGAATCGCCGGCGGCTTCAATGTCATCGCCCGCGCCTTCGACCGTGTTGCATGCCGTCAGTGCCAAGGTGCTGCCTGCCAACAGCAGGGCAAGCGATTGAACTGCTTTGTTCTTGATCATTTCTGTGTTGATGATGTTCTTCATTGGTGATCCCCTTTCTGGGTCTGCGTCAGGGCGAATTCCCATCCGCGTTGTATACATATTGGCGATCAACCCTGTGCTGCGTCTGAAGCCGGAATGAAATCAGATTCATTCTTCCACAACGGCATTTCTGACCTATTACGGCCCATATGTCGCTGTTGTATCTTGCTTAAAGCGGCTTTCCTGTGTCGAGAGTTCACTTTGCTGGTCCAGAATCATGGACTGTTGCACGGGTTCAGCATCTGGGAGCCATGTAAAACGCCCCGGTTCTGATTGAACCGGGGCGTGGTGAGAGATGCGAATGAGCGTGTGTTTAGTCCAAAGCTGAACTTCAGGGGCATCCCTGCATGAATGAACTCAGGAATGCGCTGACATCAAAGAAGTCGAACATGGTGTCGCCGTTGAAGTCGGCCCCCGGTTCGCCCGCCTGGAATGCTCCGAGGAACGCACTGACATCGAAGAAGTCGAGCTGTCCATCGCCGGTGATGTCTGCCGCGCAGTCCACTGTGTCGGGCAGCGTGGCAGGATCGGCGAACGGGAACTTGACATACTCGATCAACGCATCGCGTTGGGTCGAATCCATGGCGAGCACGGCATCTCGTGCTGATGCACCTTCGCCGCCGTGCCAGAGAATCGCTTCCATCAGCGTTCTTGCGCGCCCGTCGTGCAGGTAGTTGGCCTGCTCGGGGTTGCCGTTGGGATCGAACGGGTCGGTTGGCGTCCCGAGCACATGACCGACATACCCGATCGCCCACAGCGGGGGCGTGCGCCATTCGCGCCCGCTCGCTCCAAACTCCGGACGACCGTCGGCGAGACCCTCGCCCATGTCGTGCAGCAGCATGTCCGTGAACGGCTGGATGACCTGGTTGCGATACGGTGCGAACTCCGCATCCGAGGCGGTGCGCATCAGCGGGCGATGGCACGCGACACAACCCGCCGTTTCAAAGAGCATCTTGCCCTGGTGCGCCACAGGATCAAGGTGGTTCTCCCGCGGCGGTACGGCCAGACCGCGCAGATACGAAACAATCGCATCGACCGTCAACGCACCAACCTCGGCAGGGCCATCGCCGAACAAGTCCGTCGACATGCCCATGTCGTGTGCGAAGGCAGACTCGGCCTGCTGACGCAGGTCGGGTTGCGATGCCTTCCAGCCAAATCGGCCGAGCGCGGTGCCGCCGGTCGCATAATCGGTCACGATGTTTGCCCGGCCCGAGATACCATCGCCGTCGGTGTCTTGCTCGTCTTCCCAAGCAAGAATCTCCGAGTCTTCGACGGCTTCGAGCAGCCCCAAGCCGATGAGCATCGGCGCGACTCGGACAGACACCTCGGCCTGTCCTTGGTACGCATCGCCGGCGGGGTTTGCCGCCGGTTCACCCGGGATGTTGGTCCCGAACTCGCCGTAGATCAGCTCGGTGAACTCATAGCGTGGCTTGCGGAGTTCATAGGTCATGCCATCGTCGAAAGTGCCTGTGACAATCTCCCAGACGATCGCAGCGTCGCCCTCGGGGGTCATCCCGGGTACCGCCTTGGTGTCGAGCTGTTCGCCGTAGAGCGGGTGGGGCCGCGGTGCTTCGCCGGGCATCCCTGGGATGCTCACGCGAACGGCATAGTCCTCGATCGAGCTGTTGTTTGAGTCGGGGGCCATGCCTCGCCCGTCGAGCATATGGCATTCGATGCACGAGTTGTTTGTGTACATCGGGCCAAGCAGATCGGGCTCGAAGACAGGGCTTGGGCCCATATCGAAGTTGACCGGCCCGCCGTTGCAGTCGAACGCGGTGGGGGGGTTGAAGAGCAGCCCGTCATCCCAGTGCGTCTCGAAGATCACCTTGCCGTCCATGAATGAAAGCAGGTCATCCGGCGGCAGATTGAGCGCGTGCTGATTGAACGCGAACTGCTTGACCGTCACCACGGGGATCGACGCATCGCCCGCGGCATACGCCAACGGATGCTGTGATTCACGCTGAAGCCGGCCGTCACCGACATAGTAATAGATGAACTCGCTGTAGTAGGTCTGCGACGCAAGGAGCGTGAACTCAACATCGACCCGTTGGCCATGCACGAGGTTGTCGATGGACGAAGTGAACATGCCGTTCCCGCCGTCCATTCGCTTGCTGATCGCTGAGATGTTGCGATCGCAGAAGCCAACCTCGCCCGATTGGTTGTACCACTTGATGTCAACCGCGTTGACCGGAACCGCAGGTGATGTGGTCAGCTCAAAATCGAGCCGGTCACCGTGATCAATGATCTTCAGGCCGAACGATCTGCCGACATCGTACCCCGTGGGGTAGTGATCGAATCGCCATTCGTTCTCATGCCGATCGCGGAACCGAATGCCCGCGACGGTCTCGATAGGCTCACTTGGGATCGCAGGGAAGGCCTCGCCGAGTGTGCGCTTGAACCATGATGTGTCGACGGGCTCGATACCGACGGTCGTCACGAAAGAATACGAGACTTCGTCGCCCGCGACGACGCCGGGGATAACGCGGCCCCAGATGTGTCCACCCAGACTGGACATCGATTGCGTCTGCATCGGCCCGTTGCCGATACGGTAACGCAGATCGACACGGTTGACGCCGGGAAGCGGAGATGCTGGCGCACCGGTCTCGAGCAGCACCGACCACTGGCCATTGTTCTCTGCAACATCGTGCCTGAACGCACGGGAATGCGGCAGTCCGCCCCCGCCAAAGTCGCCGGGATCGATGTCGTCGTCGCCGTCGTCATCATCGTCCCCGCCGCCGCCGCCGTCTCCGCCGCCATCACCATTGCGGCTGAAGGCCGTGCAGCCCTGCTCGAGCGTCAGCGTGTGGGCCGGGAACTCATACTGCTGTGGAACCTGCACGACCAGATGGAAGCTGAACTGAGTACCCGCTGAAAGCCCCGTGAAGGTCGCGGTGTAGTTGCCCGCGCCATCGTTGTCCATGAAATATCCGCCCCCGGGTGGGTTGGGGTAGATCAGCACCGCCGTCGCGGTGGGGGTCACGGCGACTGAAACGGTAACAGTTGAACCGTCGACACAGACCTCGCCCGTGTAGCCCGGTGTCCCGGTCTGCGCCGGAGCTGTTGTGGCGAAGATCATCGCCAAGATAAGCATCAGATGAAGGCGAAACATGATGAACTCTCTCCTCAAGGAGGGCCATGTCGACTGTTCTCTCATGGAACACGATACAGGCCGCGGTGGGTGACGAACTCGGATGATCGTAACAGTTACATCGCGACTCTGCAATCCAGAACTTGGTGCCCTGGGTTTTCATTGGTCTGCACGTACTAACAAAGCGCAATCAAAGCATGCCCGTGAGCAATCACTGATGCATTCATCGGCCCAAAGGCATGATCGAAAACCGTGAGGGTTCGCTTGATTATGATCGAGCCCGTATCAAGAAAAAGCCCCCTGACACTCTGAAAGCATCAGGGGGCTGTTTCAAACGGAGAGAGGGGGATTCGAACCCCCGAGGGGATTGCTCCCCCACACGAATTCCAATCGTGCGCCTTCAACCGCTCAGCCATCTCTCCAATAAGTGCGTGCCTTGGCACGGCGGGAGGAAAGTCTAGGGCGGATATGCCCGCTGGGAAAGCCGGCTGGCTCAGCCGCGGGCGTGGATTAGAAGGAAGGGCTCAGGAGTCCCGGTCGCGGGTCGTGCTTTTTTCGAGGATGTCCGAGGCCATCCGTTTGGCCATGCGGGCGGACGCGCCCGGGTCCTTGCCGCCATCGGCGACCTGCCCGATGACACGGGCGGCGACGATCGCGCCTTCGAGCAGGATGTTGAGCTGCTCGGATACCTCGTGCGGGTCGGAGAATCCGGCTTCTTCGCAGAGATCCTGCACATACCGCACGATCGCCAGCTTGTGGTCCGAGGCGATTTTGCGCTGGGGCGAGTCGGGGATCGAGAACTCGGCGGCCGCGTTGATGAACATGCACCCGCAGAACTCGTTGCCGGTGAACCAGTCCTCGTGGAACTCGAACACCGCCAGGATGCGTTCGATCGGGGTCTTGGCTTTGGAGTCCACAAACTTCATCATCCGGTTGCGGAAGATCTCATCACGCCGACGCATCGCCGCCACGATCAACTCGTCCTTGGACTTGAAGTGGTTATAGAGGGTCATGCGGCTGATGCCGCCCTCGTTGAGAATGTCGTCCAGACTCGAGGCGTGGAAGCCGTGCTTGTAGAACACACGCATGGCGGCATCGATCAGATCATTGCGTTTGCTTGGTGGCAAGGTGGGTCTCCGTGGTCCGCTCCATCATGAAGTATACTAAACAGTACGCATAAGAGTGAAAATTTGTTCGTTCTCCATCCGAATTTTCGGAATCGACACCACGATTCTGGGCGCACAGCCCGGTTTGGATGGATTGAACTCAAAAAATATGCCGAAAGGGCGAATACGCATTGACATATACTGATTAGTCAGTATAGTACTGCTCATCCGCCCTCGGGTTTGGACGGTTCCAAGACCCCGGCTGAGCGGACCGACTGAACACGCGCTCCGGCGCACCCAACCCGCATCCGTGACCCTCGGCGAGCCGCTTGCCGGGTGGGTATCGCATGCCCTGACTGAAGGAGACCGTCATGACCGCATTCCAGATCCACACCGCCCAGACCGCACCCGAAGCCAAGCAGCTCATCGAGGGTGCCCAGCAGGCCTTCGGCTTCCTGCCCAACCTGCTCGGCATCATGGCCGAGGCGCCGGCGCTGCTCGAGGGCTACATGACCCTCGCGGGCATCTTCGACAAGGCAGACCTCTCGGCGACCGAGCGTCAGATCGTGCTCATGGTCAACAACCGCCTCAACGGCTGCACCTACTGCATGGCCGCGCACACCGGCATCTCCAAGGCCCAAGGCGTTTCTGATGATGTCATCGAGTCGCTCCGTCAGGGCACGCAGATCGCTGATCCAAAGCTCGAGGCACTCCGCGTCTTCGCCGTGCGGGTCAATGAGAGCCGCGGCTGGCCCGAGCAGGGCGACATCGACGCGCTGCTGGCTGCCGGCTACACAAAGCGCACCGTGCTGGAGGTCATCCTCGGGACGGCGGTCAAGGTGATGTCGAACTACACCAACCACATCGCCAGAACGCCGCTCGACGACGCCTTCGCCGCGGTCGAGTGGACCCCCGCCGAACTCGCCGAGGCGGCCGGCTGAGCACAGACACTGATGCCCACATCGCCCGGCGCGCGTGTCGCCGGGCGTGGGGTATCGCAACACAGGAAATGGGGCCGCACAGTGGTACAGGCAGTCGAACAACAAGCAAGCAAGTGGAGCACCTGGTTCAGCGAAGAGGTGCTGGAATCGCTCGAGCAGGATCTGAACGAAGTTCCCGAAGTCGCCCGCGTGCTGATGGAGCTGACGAAGCTGGATGGGTCCTGGGGTTGGTCGCGCTACTCGATCGGTGAGCTGGGGCAGCCGTACCGCATGATCGAGCTTGCCGCCCGGCTGATCGGTGATCAGCGTGGACTATCGCGCATCGCCTCGATGAAGGTCGTGGTCAGCAGCCTGGCCTCGTTCGACACACGGAGCCGGGAAAACGCGCATGACTCACCATTCGTGCGGTGCGTCATCGACATGTGCGGCACTTTCGATGAATCGGAAGTTGCACGGCTGCGATCGAGCGGGTTCAGCGACCAGGAGATCGCGGAGATAGCGGGAGCGGTTGCGCTCACGCTATTCACAGGCCTGCTCACGCATACGCCGGAACTCGAGGATGAGTTCACGCGCGTTGAGGCCATGGCCTTCGCGGGCTAGAACGCCGGACATCACACCATTGAGGAGCATCTCATGCCCATTCAACGCAAAGCACATGAACAGAATCCGCCAGCAGGTCTGGTTCCGCCGTTCACCATGGAGACAGCGCTGGCCAAGGTCCGCGCGGCCGAGGACGCGTGGAACAGCCGGGACCCGGACCGCGTCGCGATGGCCTACTCGCCCGACAGCCAGTGGCGCAACCGCGATACCTTTGTGACCGGTCGCGACGAGATCCGCGCGTTCCTGAAGGGCAAGTGGGACCGCGAGCTGGACTACCGCTTGACCAAGGCGCTCTGGGGGTTCCGCGAGAACCGGATCGCGGTGCGCTTCCAGTACGAGTGGCATAACGCCGGCGGGCAGTGGTTCCGCAGCTACGGCAACGAGCTCTGGGAGTTCGACGACGCGGGGCTCATGCGTCGGCGCGAGGCGAGCATCAACGATGTGCCCATTCTTGTGACCCAGAGACGCTTCCGCTGGCCCGCGCCCGGTCCGCGCCCGATCGAGGACGAGGGGATTCCGGAAGTCAGATAAGAGTCAACGACCTGCGCCCCGGGGTGTTCCCGGGGGCAGTTAGATATTCCGTTTGAAGACAGGTACGCAACGCAATAGGAGACGACGATGAAGACGCACATACGAACAATCACCATGATCACCACACTGACCGCATGCGCCGCCAGCGCGATGGGATGCTCGACGCAGCAGGCCATGGACGACACGCACGATGAAGTGCAGGGGCACGGCACGAAGCATGTTCACTATATCGATGGGCCGCGCGAGGACGCCCCGATCCCCCGCCCCGGGGTCGAGCTCTCCCGCGGCAGCTTCGCGGTCGTCGTGATCGATCCGCAGAACGACTTCCTGAGCCCCAACGGGGTAACCTGGGGCGTAGTGGGCGAGAGCGTGACCGAAAACGGCACGGTCGAGAACATCGGACGCCTGTTCGAGGTCGCCAAGGATGTCGACGCGCAGGTCGTCGTGAGCCCGCACTACTACTACCCGCACGATCACGACTGGGCCTTCGAGGGGGCGCTGGAGACCCTGATGCACGACATCGGGATGTTCAACCGCACCGGCCCGCTGGATGTCGAGGGGCTCGAAGGGTCGGGCGCGGGCTGGCTGGAGCAGTACAAACCCTACATCAATGATGGCGAGACGATCATTGTTGGGCCGCACAAGGTGTACGGCCCCGAGACCAACGACCTAGCGCTGCAGCTGCGCAAGCGAGGGATCAACCAGATCGTGCTCGCCGGCATGTCCGCGAACCTGTGCGTCGAATCGCACATGCGTGACCTGATCGAGGATGGCTTCGAGGTCGTAGTCGTCTCAGACGCGACCGCGGCGGCGAAGCTGCCGGGCTACGACGGGTTCGAGGCGGCCTTCGTGAACTACCGGTTCATCGCCAGCGATGTCTGGAGCACGCACGAGGCCGTCGAGAAGATCGCGGCCGCCCGTGGGCAGCTGGTCAATGTCTCTGGAGCGAGCGACATCGGGCTCGACGGCTTCGACCCGGTCTCGTTCTTCACCGGGAGCACGCCCAAGAATGGCTCGCCGATGATCCGCTCGTCGTACGCCGGGGCGACCTACCTGTTCGCCAGCGAGCAGAGCAAGGCGGAGTTCGATGCGAACCCGCAGCGCTTTGTCCCCCAGTACGGCGGCTTCTGCGCCTACGGCGTGTCGCTGGGGATCCTGCTGCCGGTGGACATCACCACGGCCCAGGTCCGCAACGACAAGCTGTATCTGAATGTGAACTCGGACATCCTCGCCAATTTCAACGCAGACTTCGACGGGAGCGTCGATCGGGCGAACGCCAACTGGGCGGGGCTGTTCGACGATCACGCCGAGTAGTTCGCAGCATCCCTCTGCTCTCTCCGCATTCGGCCGGCGGGGTCGACACACCCCGCCGGCCGATTCGCAGACGCGCACACAGTGTCCCCGAGTACCAAGGAGATCCATCATGACTGTCCTGCTGCGTGTAGACGCGAGCGCACGCCTCGTTGGTTCAATCACCCGTCAGATGGCCGCCCGGTTCATAGAGGGGTGGCGCACGAGCGAACCGAATGTGCAGATCACCACAAGAGATGTCGGCCGCCAACCGCCCTCCATCGTGAGTGAGGCAAGCATCCGTGCGGGGTTCACGCCGACCGAGCAGCGTACCCC
Source organism: Phycisphaerales bacterium UBA1924 (assembly GCA_965283805.1). GTDB lineage: Bacteria > Planctomycetota > Phycisphaerae > Phycisphaerales > UBA1924 > UBA1924. Next base: position 2,992,989 of record CBDIPV010000001.1, read on the forward strand.
TGAGATGGAGGACATGCTCGCAGAATCCAAGACCCTCATCGACGAGGTCCGTCGAGCCGATGTGCTCGTGGTCGGTGCGCCGCTCTACAACTACGGGCTCCCCGCATCCCTGAAGGCCTGGATCGATCAGATCGTTCGCCCCGGCGAGACATTCTCGTTCGACCTGCAGCGGGGGGACTTCCCGATCCGGAGCACACTCAGCGGAAAGTCGCTTGTCGTGCTCTCCTCCCGAGGCGAGTTCGGCTTCGAGCCGGGCGGCATCCGCGACGGGTGGAACCACCTGAACCCGCACCTGCGGACGGTCGCGACGCGCCTGCTCGGCATCGCGGAGGAGGACATCTACGAGATCGCCTCGGAGTACCAGGAGTTCAACGACCAACGGCACCAGCAATCGCGTGAGCAGGCACTCCGTGACGCGGCCGAGCTCGGATCCCGCCTCGCCGGGGCAAGGCGAGCCCCGTGCGAACACGAGGAACTCCCTGCATGAGCGCCCTGTCGCATCGCGTCGACCTCGGCGCGTAAGCCTTACTTCATCCGCGGGCAACGATTCTGTCTCTCTTTCGATGCCCCTCTTGTTGTCGCCCGGCCGGTGTGCTTTCACCCGGCCGGGCGGCTTCTTTGCATGCATAGGCATGACTGCAAGGGGATGAAACCAATCCAGAGCGATGAGCCGGGTCTGGGTATCGCCACGCTCGCTGAGGAAGGCGCGGGCCTTGCACTCGTCGGAGATGAGCCCGGGGGCGATGTCGGGCGACCCGAACACAAAGTGACGACGCAGATCGACATCCTGTGCGCGCAGATCCTTGAATACCACGGCATAGAGCAAGTACGCGTGCATGCTGGTGATCAGCGCTGCGTAGGGATGGTGCGTCGCGAGGCGGTTGATGCCCACGAGCCAGCGATCGAAGCCGCCGCTGTGCCAGTCGCTCATCTCGTTCTAGCGTGTGGGTGGAGGCAAACCCCGCCGACGCCACCAACCCACAATGGTTCCGATAATCCCAAGCCCGGCCAGCGGCAGGGCGAACCAGAGTGTGATCGCAGAGATCTCGGCCAGTTCGTCGTGCCCGGTGGTGTTGAACACCAGATACGCCGTGTACGCGATGTAGCCCGCGAGCAGGGCAGCGCCCTCGCTTCGTGAGATGCCCAAGCCTGAGATCAGCACGGGCAGGCACGCGATGGATACGCCCAGCATCACGGGTATGTCGAACGCGAGGACGCTGGGTGCCACAGTCAAGCCGTCGGGTGCCAGTGCCGCGGTGACTCCGAGGATGCCCAGCACATTGAAAATATTGCTGCCCACCACATTGCCCACCGCGATGTCGCGGTGCCCACGCACGGCCGCGACAACCGAGGTTGCAACCTCGGGCAGCGAAGTCCCGGCCGCCACGATCGTCAGCCCGATGATCAGATCGCTCACGCCCAGCGATGTTGCGATGCCAGTTGCCCCCTGCACCAGCCAGCGGGCCCCGAGCACGATCCCCGCCAGCCCGACGATCAGCAGCAGCAGCGTCACCCACACCGGCTTGTTCCTTTGACTCGGGTTCGCTTGGGCGTACTCCGTTCTGACCGCCTTCGATTCACGACGCGCGGTCCAGACCGCGAGCATCACATAGGCGACGATCCCCGTGAACAGTACAAGGCCCTCGATTTGCCCGAGCCGCCCGTCGAGGGTCAAGGCCCACATCAGCACGGCCGCCCCGATCATGATCGGGATATCGATGCGCACCAGCTTCTGCGCGACGATCAGCGGCGCAATCAGCGCCGTCAGTCCCAGGATGAACAGCACATTGAAGATGTTGCTGCCCACCACATTACCAACGGCTAGATCGGGCGAACCCTTGGCCACAGCGCTGAGCGAAACCGCCAGTTCCGGCGCGCTGGTGCCGAACGCGACAACAGTGAGGCCGACAACGAGCGGCGAAATGCCGAATCGTGCGGCCAACCCCGAAGCGCCACGCACAAAGAACTCGGCCGCAATGACAAGCACAAGGAGACCGATGATGAGCAGCACAATGGTGTTCATACCAGCATGTCTCTTTCGCGGCAGGGTTTGAGGCAGCCGCCCGTTGTGTTATTTGCCCAGCGCCTCACAGATCGCCCGGCAGATATCTTCGGGCTCGCTCATGCGCCCGGTGCCCGTGTGGCGGCACGCCTGCCAGCCCATGCCCGGGCCGATCTGCCCGAAGCCGTCGCCCTTGGCCAGCTCGACATTGCGCAGGTTGCTCGGCTGGTTCCACATCTGGTCGTTCATCGCCGGGGCCAGAAGCACGGGTGTTTCCTGTCGATTGACCGCACTGAGAATCAGCGTGACCACATCGTCGGTTCGCCCGTGGACGAGCTTGGACAGCATGTCCATCGTGCACGGCGCGATCAGTGCGAGGTCGCAGCGGTCCGCGAGAGAAATGTGCTGGGGGTCCTTGGACTCGATGTGCTCCCACGAGCTGGTGTAGACCGCGTTGCCCGAGAGCGCCTGGAAGGTGATGGGAGCGACAAAGTTGGTCGCGGCAGGGGTCATCGCGACCGTCACCTGTGCGCCGGCCTGGGCCAGGCGGGAGACAATGGTACAGACCTTGTAGACCGCGATCCCGCCGCTGATCCCGATGAGGATCGATTTGTCCTCAACATGGGTGCGCAGGAAAGCGGGGTCAAGCCACGACGCAGCGTTGGTGCTGGTGGGTTGCTCGCCCGGTTGGTTTTGGTGTGGTGTCATAGCAAGATCGTACCCGCATAAACGGGGGATCTTCGTTCAGAGCAGCGGTTCTTCGGCGGCAACCGGGGTCTGATCGATAAACTCGAGGGTGATCTTGTCTTGCATGATCTCCTCGACGACGATCTCAAGGTCCGTGCGTCCGTCGCGGGCGACCAGCGGGCGAGCGCCGTCGAGCAGTTGTTCGAGCCGGCGCTGAATCAGGGCCGTGAGCTTGAACTTGCCGCCGACCTTCTCGACAATTTCATCACTTTTCAGGGCTTCGATCATCTGCTATCCTTGTATTGTCTTCGTGCGTGCCTCTGGTGTGATCGCACACCCGAGTGCTTCGGCCCAGCTGGGGATCCATCTGGGCGGCGCGAGGGCAAGTATAGACACGCACCGGGTTTGGGACCAGCCCAGCCCGAATGGCTCATTGATGTGTACGAGGGAACACGGGGCCGCGTGATCGTTGTGATTCATTTTATTCAATATGAGGTTATGTATGTCGGTTTCATCGCTGCTCGGGGCGGCTCCGGGTTCAGAATCGCGTTTTAAAATCGGAGACCAGGTCGTTCACGCGTCCAAGCCCGAATGGGGCAAGGGAACGGTGGTGAGCGCCGGGGCGACCAATCATGAGGGCAAGCCATGCCAGCGTCTGAGCGTGCGGTTCGCACGCGCCGGGCTCAAGACGGTCATGACCGGGATCGCCCCGATCGAGCCCGCCGGCGAGGTTGCGGCGGTGCTCAAGCCCAAAGATGACGGCCACCACGACCCGCTGCCCATCGCGTCGGCAGGGCACAAAGAGCTGCTCGAAATCATGACCAAAATCCCCGAAACCGCGCGAGATCCGTTCGCCAGCCCGGCCCAGCGCCTCAAGGCGACGCTGAGCTTGTACCGCTTCGAGGGCAGCGGCGGGGGGCTTGTCGACTGGGCCGCGATGCAATCCGGGCTCGCCGATCCGCTCTCACGCTTCAATCGGCACGAACTCGAAGAGTATTATCGGATGTTCGAAAAGAATCTGCACAAGCACCTGTCACAGGTGGTGCGGGACGCGAACAATGTTCCGGCCAGCGAGCTGGTGCAGATCGCCAAATCTGCCCCACCCGCGGCCCAGCGGGCGTTGCAGAGACTGCACCGACCGCGTTGATGAAAATCAACATCCGGCACAGCCGGAACCACGCCCAGAAGGATCTGGGTGAGACGATTCGAACCAAGGACGAGCAAAACGGACTGTCTGGACCCCACGGAGGGGATTTTCCCGGACCTGACTTTTTCGTGCGCGTTTGGCACGGAGTCTGGTCCCCAGCGTGCATGTGTAGATGCGTCGGCCACGCCGGCACACATCTATACAGAAGGGAAGCAGACATGAAAGAAAACGAGTTCCAGAGCCGACTTCAGAACCTCCTCGAGCAGATCGATACCCTCCCCGAGGCCGAGCGCCCCAAGCTCGCGCAGCTCGCTCAAGAGACCCAGCAGCGCCACACCCGCATGAAGAAGACCATCGGGGAACTGCAGGACTCGCTCGATCACCTGCGTCTCTCGGTCAAATACCTCGTGTTTGATCTCGAAGCCACGCGCCGCGAGAACAAGTACCTGCGCAACATGCTCGAAAGCGACCAGGGTGGCGAGGGCGCGGACTGATTCCCACGACGCTTGATGCATGTGTAGCGACAATCATGATGACGCCGGGTGGGTAGGACGCCGCCCGACTGCTCGAAGCGACTCTCGGGCATGAACCCCTCTGTGGCGCGGCATTCTCCGCTGTCCCGCCCCGAGGGGATCCATCAACCGATCGCCGTGCGGCGGGGTCCGGGCCGGACCCCGCATGCAATTGAAACCGGCGGGATTGATGCGGGGGGTCTTGGCACCTATCGTCAGAGCCCTGCAAGCATCAGGGGTTCGCGGAAGCGATCGCACTTGGATCGGTGCCCGAGAGGCTGAAGGGGCCGGATTGCTAATCCGGTGTACAGTGTAAAGCTGTACCGAGGGTTCGAATCCCTCCCGATCCGTTGAATGAGCCGTCCTGACTGGGCGGTTTTTTCATGCTCATGCATTGTTCGATCGGTCGTTGTCCGGTGTCGAGCATGGCACACGATACAATCGCGACATGATTCATTCCAGATTGATCCGGTGGTGGTTGTGTTTGTGTGTCTTGGTGATGTGTGCGAATACTGGAGCTCAGCCCGATGCACACACGACATCTGAATCCTTTCGTCGTTCGGGGTACGAGTATTTCTGGAGTGTGATTCAGAAGGAGTTTGATGCACGGATTTTCGATCGGGAAGCGGATGCAGATCGGTACCGCGAGTTGATTGATATTGTGATGAGGACGGGCGCGACCTATGCGCAGCCGTATCAGAACTCAAGCTTCGGCTTGACCGAGCTGTATCCGGTATTGCTTGAACTCGATGAAGACCCGCCGCTGTATGTGCAGTACCGGTATCACAGCTCGCAGTCTCAGAACGGATCGGAGTCCCCGGATGAAGCATACCGTGAGCACGCCGATGCCCTCGTGGAGATCGCCCGGCGCATGAAGGACGCCGGGTATCCCGAGTATGTGATGGGTGCAACCTGGATCAGGGCGGCGGAGTTCTATCGCGACGATGGGATGGAAGCGACATCGGTGGCGATCGAGGCACGAGATACCGGGATCGATCTGCTGGTGCAAGGCGCGTCGCTGAGGAATGTGCCGGAGCAGTATCGGGAGTTTGTGGCCGAGCGACTGAGCAAGTTTGGCTGGAAGTACACGGCGCTGAGCGAATCAGACCAGGACCTGTACTGCGAGCGATTGCTCACCGATGCTCGCGTCGATCGCTGGATCGCCAACTACGCGTACGGCAATCGGATGATGGAGCATGCATGGGACGCGCGTGGCGATGGGTGGGCGTCGGAGGTCTCGCGGGAGCAGTGGGCGAAGTTCGAGCAGCTTATGCGCAACGCGTATACACACATATCGCGTGCATGGGAGATCCGTCCGTATTGGGCGCTGGCGCCCGAGTGTTTGATCAACCTGAGCATGGGGTATCAGGTTGATCCCGTTCGCGACGAGCATTTCTGGTTCGCGGAAGCGATCCGGTATCGACCAGATCAGGAAGACGCGTACGAGAACTATGCACGCGCGCTGATGCCGCGTTGGGGCGGAAGCATTGAACAGATGTTCGCGCTGCTTGACTCGGTGCTCGAACGATCGGCGCAAGTGCCGAGCATGGTGTATATCGCCATCGAGATCATGTCCGAGATCACCTGGTCGGAAGAGGACGGGCACATCGCGTTGCTCAATGAGCAGTATCTCAGTGTGGTGACCCAGCTCATGCGTGAAGAGCTGGCACGCCCGCTTGGGTATAAGAATGTTTGGCAGCGCCGCGCCGTGCTTCGCACACTCGCGCTGGGGCATTTCAAGACCGGCAACTTCGTGGTTTCTGCTGAGATGCTCGGAGCTGGCGGCGGCATGACCGACATCGTTCGCTATCCCTGGGTGGAAACCCCAGAGTTCACGAAGTTCGCTCCCGTGCTGTCAACTGGCGCTTCGAATCAGGTGATCGAAGCAATCCGACTCAACAGTTTGGGTGAGTTGAAGCCGGCGATGAAGCTCTACAGGCGTGCTTTGCAGACACTGCGGGATGAGCCCGCTTCAGTCGAGATTGTCGGCGATCCCACGCAGGTTATTGAGCAGGAGATCGTCCGGCTTCAATCGAGAATCCCCCATGAGCCGTGGTACGAGAGGACCTGGGCACAACTGGGGGCTGTTGGTGCGATCATCCTGCTTGTCATCCTTCTGGTGATCAGGCGGTTCACAGCAGCTCAAGTGGGATAAATGCGATTCGTTTCGCAAATAGAGTTGACAGAAGCGGCATTGGTGATAATGTATTCTCAATAGCTATGGGCGCACTTCGCACCACATGCTGGTCGATCATCGTGCTGCTGCTCCTTCAGGGCAGTGGGGCGTTGTCGTTTGTGCACAATCACACGCACCACCCAAGCACCGAGCGTGTGCAGGGTGCATCGCAGTGTGACCACGGCACCAGCGATCATGCCCCGGCTCGCGATGGCGTGCCTGGGCCTACGCCAGAACCAGAGCCCGGGCCCGATCGGGACGATAACGACTGCTCGATCTGCCTGGGGCTTGCCGGGTTGCACCTTACGCTTGTGATCGAGCCGGTGCAGGTCGTGGGCACAGCGCGGTGTCTCGCGCGGCGAGTGTGTGTGCCCAGCCGCGTGTGCTCATGTGCTGTCATCGGTGATTGCCCCGCCCGCGCTCCCCCTGTCTGCTGAACCTGCTGTTACTCATGACCGAGCACGGTTCATTGTGCGCGTCTGTTCTGGCGCCCACGCAAGACAGGGAATCTTCCCATGCATTCAAGCCATGAGCGCGGACGCCTCCGCGCGTTCACGCTGATCGAGCTGCTGGTGGTCATCGCGATCATTGCGCTGCTTATTGGGATCCTGCTCCCATCGCTGAGCAGCGCCCGAGCCAGTGCGCAGCGGGTCGTTTGCCAATCGAACATGCGCCAGCTTGAGCTGGCGCACCAGCTTTATCTCGAGGACTACAACGGTCGGCTGATCGATGCGGCGCTGCCGCACGGCTCGCTGGCGGGCGATGTGCGCTCGACCTGGCTGATCGCGCTGCAGGACTACGGCGCGGCGCCCGAGTCGCTGTACTCGCCGGTCGATCGATCCATCTGGCGCAGCGTCGAGGACGGGGGGGGCGACGAGGGCATGACCCTTCCGCGGCTGCGTTCATGGTTCAATGACAATGAGGACCTGCTGACCGATACCAACTTCAGTAACGACCCGGACATCCCCGACATCGCGCGGCTGACCAGCTACGGGCTCAACGGGTTCACCGCACAGAGCGTGGCCCCGTTCCTCAACCCCGATCCGGTCACCGGCAGGCGGTTGGACCAGCGGAACGCTTACACCCGGATCAACCGCATCCCACGCACCTCGCAGACCATCCATCTGGTCATGATGACACCAATCAAGCGTCAGTTCGGCGTGCCCACCGACGCCGAGCCCGACTTTGCCAAGGCCGACCATGTGCACCCCGACGAGTGGGATTTCTCGTTTGTCAGCCCAACCGCCAGTGCGACCTTCGCGAGCTCGCAGCTCTGGCTCAACGCCCACGGCGGCGAGCCCACAAGCCCCGATGCCAAGAGCAACGCCGCCTTCTTTGACGGGTCCGTGCGGACCCTGCGCTTCGAGGAGATGTACCTCGATAGCCAGAACAACCTATTTCACCCCCAGGCGAGCCCGCCCAGCTCTGCCCGTCCCTGATCGGAGATCGATATGAACACCCGAACCTTTTCCTGCAAAGCCCTTGCCGGCCTGACTCTGGCCGCCGCGACATCGCTGAGCCACGCGGGCGACCTGCACAACGCGGATTACATTTTGGCGATTCAGAACAACCAGATCGTGGCGGGCGTGGTCGATCCGGCCACGGGCGATGTGGTGTACCCGTCGCCAATCAAGTCCGCCCTGCTTGGCACGGAGGGATTCCCCAACTTCACCAACGACCCCGGTTTCAACGCCCAGCTCGGGCAGTTGATCCCCGGCATGTTCATCGGGTTCAACATCCGGCGCGCCCCGCGGGTGTGGGACGAGATCAGCATGGACTTTGAGACCATCGCCAGCGAGCAGCTTACGGTGCGGGCCGCGGGCCAGAACATCGTGGCGCCCAGCACGGACACGGTTGTGGAGGGGATCGTGTTCGGGCAGGCGTCGCTTGGGGCCAGCGCCTCGTTCCATCACCATATGCAGTACCTGCTCAACGGCGGGCTGCCCCCGGTGGTGCAGGGCATCTGGCTGCTCGAGCTTGAGCTTTGGACCGAGACCGCGGGGATCGACGCCTCGGACCCGCTGTTTCTGGTATTCGCCCAGGGCGATGGTGAGGATCAGCTCGACGGCGCGATCGCGTGGATCGAAGACAACCTGATCGGCTCACCCTGCCCCGCGGATCTCAGCGGCGACGGCGTGCTCGATTTCTTCGATGTCAGCGCGTTTCTCACCGCATTCAACACGCAGGAACCAATCGCGGACTTCAACAACGACGGGCTGTTCGACTTCTTTGATGTCAGCGCCTTCTTGACGGCGTTCACCAACGGATGCCCATAACACTGTGCACAGCTACCACGGGTTTGGAGACCCATTCATGAGGAGAATCGATATGAAACTGACAGCAATCATCGCGAGCAGCGCGTGCGCCTCGCTTGCGCTGGCCGACGGAGGCGACTACGGGCTCGCGATCATCGACGGCGTCACGAGCGTGGGCATCGGTGACCACGACGCGGGCATCATCAGCGACTTTGGCGAGCGCGTCTTCGGCGCGGACATGTTCATCAGTGGGCCGAACTGGTTCGCCGATGAGCCGGGCATCTTTATCGCGCAGGGCTCGCTGCCCGACAACACCCAGGTGGGCTTCACGCTGACCCAGTCGCTGATGTACTGGGATGGCACGGGCGAGGTGAACTTCTCAGTGGCTGCGCAGGCGATGTCACTGGGCTTTGGCCCGGTGAGCGTGAGCACCGCGCTCGACGGCTCACCCGTCGCGGGGTTCTCGCTCAACTACGACGCGGATCAGATCGGCGGCTTCGACGAGCACTTCGATTACACGCTCGATGGCTCGGCCGCCGCGGGGATCTACCTGCTGGCCAACACCTTCTCGTTGACTGGTGCCGCAGACTCGGAGGTGATCTATACCGTGTTCAACGCGGGCCTCGACGAGGGCACGCACGATATCGCGATCGATTATGTCGAGAATGTGATCGTCCCGGCACCCGGCGGGGCGGCGCTGCTGGCCCTGGGTGGGCTGGGCGTTGCGACGCGCCGGCGTCGGACATCGACCAATTGAGCTCCAAACCCGGGATCCGCGGGCGCGTGCCCGCGGGTCCTGATTCGTCCATGTCAATGGACCCAACCCGTCCGTATCCACGCCCTCGTTGGGCGTTTGGGCCGCGTCATGGAAGCATGGCGCGGCTTTTGTGTGCGGAGAACCGGGTTGCTGCGTTTTAAAAAAAAGAACTTGGACATTCCCGGAATAGCGCGTGCAATAAGTTGGCGAACACTATGAAATGTGTCACAGAATGGAGCCGCACGCATAGATGACACACCAAAGCCCAGTTGAACCATCTGACCAGCGATCTTCGCCGAGTGACCGCCCGGGTCGACTTGCTGGCGCAGCGTCTCGATGCGATCGATGGCGCCTCAAATGCGCCCGTGTCCGCTGGCGGGAGAGGATGGGAGCCGGCATCGCCAGCTCCGCCATCTGCTTCTTCTGATGTATGGTGCCGATACCCACGACAGCAACATCGGCTCCGACTCGAGTATCAGCACCCGCACACGGCTCCGCACGAACCCGAAATACGGCTGAAAAGACCATCGGCGTGCCTAGTGCATCACGCAGGCCGTCCAGATCGCCACGCCGCGCGTTCGATCCCAAGGCGTTCGAGTGGCTGCTGCTGATCGTCGCGGGCAAGGTACTGCTGTCCGATACGATGACGCTGGCACCCAAGCCCCGCATCATCGCGACGGGTGTGCTGTACACCATGCTGGTGATTCGGCTCGAGCGGCAGCGTGTTGCGTCGGAGGAGCCAGTCGCCGAAGCGTTTGATGTTTGACATGGAATTCCCAATGGTAATCGGGGCCAAGCAGGTGCAATCCCAGCATACTCATTTCTGCTATCCTGCCTGATCGTGCCGGGCCTGTTACAAAAAGGTAGAGTCCAATCATGAGACCACATCGTGCTGTGTTGGGGTTGCGCCTTGGGCCGGGTCACGATACCGGGGCGGCGCTGGTATACGAGGCGGAAGGCGAGCTCCGTTGCGTTGCCCTCGCAGAGGAGCGGCTCTCGCGCGAGAAGAACAGCCGGGCTTTTCCCCGGCGATCCATCGAAGCGTGCTTGGCGGAAATCGGTATCGCACCGGCAGCGCTCGATGCCATCGTATTCGAGAAAACAAACTGGCAGTACGGGTCGCAGTGGTATGAGCAGATCCCCGGGTCGGGCTGGGCGCACATGAGCAACGACGAAGAACGCTCGTTCGTTGCGTCAGTCGGCGATACGCCCTGCTATTTCGCCAACCATCACCTGCTGCATGCTGCCACCGCGTGGCACACCATGCCCTGGGCGATAGACGGGCAGCCGGGCGCGTTGCTCGTGGTCGATGGGCGCGGTAGCACCTGGCCGGCTGGGACGCACAATGAATCGGGTTCGCTCTACGGCCTCAAACGCGATCATGCGGACAAGCCGATGCGCCTGTATCCCCGCGGGTTCCACGCGGAAACCCAGAGCGTGTTTGTCGGTCGGGGGCGAAGCATCGAACGCGTTGATGTCTCGCTACGCAGCGGCATCGGCGTGTTCTACTCTTGGCTAACACAAGCCGTGCTCGGCTTCGGACAGATGCACGCGGGCAAATCGATGGGGCTGGCGGCCTACGGCGATCCCGATTTCGGGCGATTCCCCGCGATCCCAGACTCGGTCTTCGAAGGCATCCACACCGATCTTGGCGAGTACATTTGCACGCACTTCAATGCGGGGCTCGACCTTCGCCAGCGTGGCGAGGAACCGCCGACGGATCAATATTTTGCGGATGCGGCGGCGTGGGGACAACAACTGCTCGTGCGGGCAATGACACATTTGGCGCGATATTCGATAGAGCGAACCGGTGCCCGTCGGCTCGGGCTCTCGGGCGGGGTAGCGCTGAATGTGGTGGCAAACCGGGCGATCCGCGACGAGTTGATGGGGCAGGGGCGGATCGACGAGTTCTTCGTTCAGCCCGCGGCAAGCGATGCGGGGCTCGCATTTGGTGCGGCGCTGCTGGGCTACTACAACATACTCGGTGGCACGCTCCCGTTCCAAGCGAATCAGGTCTATCTCGGTCCGACTCGCTCCGTGGACTACGCAACACAAGTATTGCTCGACTCAGGCGGCGAGTTGCCGGACGAGCTCATCAGTCGCGTTGCGGATTTGCTGCTTGGGGGCAAAATCGTCGCTTGGTTTCAAGGCCGCTCGGAGCACGGGCCGCGTGCTCTCGGTGCCCGCAGCATTCTCTGCTGGCCCCACCCAGAGTGGATGAAGGACCACCTCAACGCGGAGGTCAAGCACCGCGAGGCGTTCCGTCCGTTCGCGCCGATCGTGCAGGAGGAGCACGCTCCCGAGATCTTTGATGCCGATTTCCCGGTGCCTTACATGCTCGTAAACACGATGGTGCGCGAGCAGTATCGACCAAAGATACCCGCCGTGACACACGCAGATGGGAGTGGGCGATTGCAGACCGTGTGTGAGAGCGATACGCCGCTGCTCCACGAGCTACTTGGTGAAATCCGCCGGCGTGATGGCGTGGGTGTGCTGCTCAACACCAGTTTCAACGATAACGGTGAGCCCATTGTCGAAACCCCAGAACACGCGATCCGCTGCTTCCAGTCCACAAAGATCGATGCACTGGTGTGCGGGAATGCGTTGCTTGTCAAGCAAGACGCCTAAGTGCGGGTGCTATGCTCTCTGTCCCATGCCCGACCTTGACCCCCACAAAAAACGCCTGACCCGCATCTCCTGTGCCGAGCATGTGGTGCCCTATCTTCGCGCCGAGGTCGAGGCGATGGGGTATGAGGTGCAGGAAGAGGACAAGGTCTCGGTGGCGGTGGGGGCGGATCTGGTGGAGGCGTTGAAGTTCACGCTGCACCTGCGGACGGCCCAGCAGGTCTACTGGCTGCTCGATCGCACCCGCTGCACCTCGCTCAAGATGCTCGAGCAGTGGGCGCGGGCGTACCCGTGGGAGGAGCTGGTCGAGAACGATGCGTACCTGAGCATCAGCTCGAGCGTGTTGCACCCCAGCGTCACCAACACCATGTACCCCAACCTGCTGCTCAAGGACGCGATTGTCGACCGCATCAAGGACAAGACCGGCGAGCGCCCCGACTCGGGGCCGGACCGCTCGGGCGTGGTGATCCATCTTGTGTGGAAGGGCGACCGTGCCTGGATCTATCTCAATGTCAACGGCACGCGGCTGAGCGACCGCGGGTACCGCAAGCTGCCGCACCATGCGCCGATGAGCGAGACGCTGGCGGCGGCGGTGCTCATGGGCATGGGCTACGACGGCACGCAGGCCCTGCTCAACCCGATGTGCGGCTCGGGCACGCTGGCCATCGAGGCGGCCCTGATGATGGCCGGGCGCGCCCCGGGTTTGATGCGCAGCGATGCCAGCGCGCTCTACACGATGCTCGATGTGGATGATGAGTATATGGAGATGCGCAAGGAGGCCCGCAAGTCCAAGCCGCGGGTTGAAGAGCCGATGCCGATCATCGCCAGCGACCATGACCCATTGGCGATCGATGCCGCGATGCGCAACGCCAAGACGGCGGGCGTGGATCATCTGATTTTGTTCGAGATCAGCGATTTCCGCGATTCGACCGTACCGCCGCTTGAAGCGCATGAGCACGGTCATGTGATCTTCAACCCCGAGTACGGCATCCGCCTGGGCGAGACCGACGAGCTTCGTCAGGTGTACCGAGACATCGGGTTCTTCTTCAAGGACCGCTGCGCCGGGTACACGGGGCATGTGTTCACCGGGAGCCGATCGCTCTCGACGCAAATCCGGCTGCGGGCTGCTGGGCGGCTGCCGTTCAATAATGGGAACATCCCGTGCCGCCTGCTGAGCTACGAGCTGTATCGCCCGGGTGAGCAGCCGGAGGGATTTGAATCAGAGCCCGAAGATTCGGAAAACTCGCCGGACTGACCCGTCGTACCACGCCTCACTGAGAGCGCGGATGCCAGGAGCCAGATATGAGCCAGGAACAGAGTCGATACGAGATCCTCATCGGTATGCGCGTGGACGATGAGGGCGGCTACGCCCGCTACCGGGCGGGGATGACCCCGATCCTCGAATCCATGGGCGGCTTCTTCCGCTACGACATGCGGGTGTCTGAGCTGCTCAAGGGTGAGGCCGATGACCCGTTTAACCGGCTTTTCCTGATGTCGTTCCCAGATGAGGCCACCGGCGACCGGTTCTTTGCAGACCCTGGCTATCAGCGGGTGCGGGCCGAGCACTTCGATGGGGCGGTGCGCTCGTATACCTTGATCGCCCGATTTTCACATTCCTGAGCGCGGGTTGCATCCGGGCGGCTTGACCGGTCGAAAGCCGGGGGTACACTCCGAGCCATGGCCAAGACCCCGTTCCATCCTGCCCATCATCACCATATCCATGAGACCCATGGTCGGCGATGATCGTGTAGACAGGGACACCTGAACGACACACCCTCAACGCCGGCCTCTGGTCGGCGTTGTTCGTCTTGCGGCTCTGTGCCACATGCGTTCGCGTCCCCGGAGGTCGGCTCCAAACCAAGGAGCCACGCATGGCACCGCAGCAGTCAGAACAGACCATCCGATTCGCGATCCCCAAGGGGCGCATGTATGACGGCGTCGCCAAGCTCATGGGGGAGGCGGGCATCAGCATCCGCACCAGCTCGCGCGACTACCGCCCGAGCATCTCGCTGCCGGGCTTCGATGTCAAAATCCTCAAACCCCGGGCCATCATCGAGATGCTCGATCTAGGGGCACGGGACCTGGGCTTCGCGGGGGCCGATTGGGTGGCCGAGGACAGCGCGGACCTGATCGAGCTGCTCGACACGGGCCTCGACCGGGTGCGTCTGGTCGCGGCGGTGCCCGAGCGCAGCAACGAGGACGAGCTGCTCAACCGGGCCGGGGCCATCGTGGCCTCGGAGTATGTGAACATCACCCAGCGCTGGATCGACGCCAAGGGCTACAACGCCAAGCTCATCCGCAGCTACGGGGCGACCGAGGTGCTCCCGCCCGAAGACGCGGACTGCATCATCGACAACACCGCGACGGGCTCGACGCTCGACGCCAACAACCTGCGGATCATCGACGAGCTGATGATCTCGACCACCCGCGTCTATGCCTCAAAGGCCGCGATGGAGAACCCGGCCAAACGCGAGCAGATCGAACGCTTCGTGCTGCTGGTCCGATCGGTGCTCGAGGCCCGCAAGCGGGTGATGCTCGAGCTCAATGTCTCCAGCGAGGATCTGGAGGCGGTCATCGAGGTGCTGCCCTGCATGCGCCAGCCCACCGTCGCCCCGATGCACAACAGCAACGGCTTCGCCGTCAAGGTCGCGGTGCTGCGTGAGCAGCTCACTCAGGTGATCCCGCTGATCAAGGCACGCGGCGGCACCGACATCATCGTCACCCAGCCCGGGCAGATCGTGCCATGAATGAGTTCGCTGCACAACCCGCCGATCGCATCGGATCGCTCCGCCCGTACACCCCCCCGGCGCGTGATCCGCGGATCACGCTCACCCTCGACAACAACGAGGGCGCACCCGTCGACGCGTCGGTGCTCGAGGCGATCAGGGGCATCGACCCCGAGGCTCTGACCCGCTATCCCGACGCCAGCGGGCTCGAGCGATCCATCGCCGAGCGCTTGGGTATCGATGCCGCGCGTGTGATCGTCACCAACGGCGGCGACGACGCGATCGATCGCATCTGCCGGGCGATGCTCGCTCCGGGTGACACCATGCTGACCCACACGCCCGGCTTTGTGATGATCCCGCGCTATGCCCAGCTCGCGGGTGCACAGGTGAACGGTGTCGATTGGCTCGTTTGGGCTTTCCCGCTGCAAAAAATGCTCGACGCGATCGATGAAGGCACCAAGCTGATCGCCCTGATCTCGCCCAGCAATCCAACAGGCGCGATGATTGATGTGGATGCGATTCTAATGCTCTCGAATAAAGCGCAATCGGTCGGAGCCGTGGTGCTGCTCGATCAGGCCTACATCGAGTTTGCCGACGAGGACCCGATCGAGCGGGTGCTCGAACTGTCCAATGTCGTCATCGTGCGCACCTTTTCCAAGGCGATGGGCTTGGCCGGGCAGCGGGTGGGCTACGCCATCGGCCCAGCTCGGATCATCGACTGGCTTCGCACGGTGGGTGGGCCCTACCCGGTCTCCGTGCTGTCGATCCTGCTGGCGCAGGCGGCGTTCGATCAGAGTGCCAAGCGCGAATCGATCGTCGCCCGCACCGTGGCCCATCGCGCCCAGCTCACCCAGCGCCTCGCCTCGCTTGGGATCACCGCGTTGCCCTCGCAGGCCAACTTCGTGCTGGCCCGCTTCGACGACGCCGCCGAAACCCACGCCGCGCTCCTGGCGCAGGGCGTGAGCGTGCGCCGCTTCAGTCAGGGCGGCGACATCGAGTCCTACCTCCGCATCACCGTCCCGGCCGACCCGGCACAACTCAATCAACTTCTCGAAGCGCTCAGCGCGATCGGAGCCGCATCATGACACCACGCACCGCCCAGACATCACGCACCACCCGCGAGACCCAGATCGAAGCATCGGTGAACCTCGACGGCACCGGCGAATCAACCATCGCGACGGGGCTGGGATTCCTCGACCACATGCTCGACGCCCTCGCCCGCCACAGCGGGATCGATATCACGCTCTCGTGCGCCGGCGATCTGGTCATCGACGACCACCACAGCGTCGAGGACTGCGCTTTGGTGCTGGGCAAGGCCATCGATGAGGCGCTGGGCGATCGCGTCGGCATCGCCCGCTTCGCCAGCGCGTACGCGCCGCTCGACGAATCGCTCGCCCGTGTCGTGATCGACTTCTCGGGTCGCCCGTTCGCTGCGGTCGAACTCGGCTTCGTGCGCGAGATGCTCGGGCAGGTGGCGACCGAGAACATCACACACTTCTTTGAGTCGCTGGCAACCACCATGCGGGCGACGCTGCATGTCGATCTGATTCGCGGCCGCAACGACCACCACAAGGCCGAGGCCGCCTTCAAGGCCCTCGCTCTGGCCTTGCGCGATGCCACCCGCATCACCCGTGGTGACGCCATGCCCTCGACCAAGGGGACGCTGTCATGAGTTCGGCTCTGCTCCCGGTCACCATCATCGACACCGGCATCGCCAACACCGCCTCCGTGTCTGCGGCCTTTGAACGCATCGGCTGCACCGTGACCCTCACGCACGATGCCGGGTTGGTACGCGACGCGGCGCTCGTGGTGCTCCCGGGGGTGGGCAGCTTCGGCGCGGGCATGCGGGCCCTGCGGGCACACGGGCTCGACGGCGTGGTCATCGAGCGGGTGCAGCAGAACCGCCCGCTGCTGGGGATCTGCCTCGGGCTGCAGCTGCTGTGCGTCTCGTCGGAAGAATCGCCGGGCATCGAAGGGCTGGGGGTGATCGACACCGATGTCAGGCGGTTCCCCACCTCGGTCCGCACACCCCAGCACGGCTGGAACCGTGTGGGCGATGCCGACGAAACCGCCTACGCCTACTTCTCCAACACCTACCGCATCGAATCGATCCCGCCGCAATGGTCTGGCGAGCTGAGCGAGCACGGCGGCCCGTTCGTCGCCTGCCTGCGCCGTGGCACGACCCTCGCCTGCCAGTTCCACCCCGAGCTTTCGGGTGCATGGGGCGCAAAGCTGCTTTCCAACTGGATCGAAACCGCCAAGGAGGCATCGCCATGCTAACGCGACGCATCATTCCCTGTCTCGACATCGACAACGGACGCGTGGTCAAGGGCATCAAGTTCGCCAACCTGCGTGACGCGGGCGACCCGGTCGAGCAGGCTGTTCGCTACGAGCGAGACGGGGCCGACGAGCTGGTCATGCTCGATGTCAGTGCCACCGTCGGCGGGCGCGATACAGCGCTCGATACCGTGCGGGCGGTGCGGGCCGTGCTCTCGATCCCGCTGAGCGTTGGCGGGGGCGTGCGAACAACGGAGCATGCGCTGGCCCTGCTGCGTGCCGGGGCGGATAAGGTCGGCGTCAACAGCGCGGCCGTCGAGAACCCGGGGTTGCTGCGCGAACTGGCTGATCAGGTCGGGGCCCAATGCGTGGTGCTCTCGATCGATGCCGCCCGCCGGATTGACGCCGATGGCTGGGAGGTCGTGACCCGCGCCGGCACACACCGCACAGGGATCGACGCCATCGAATGGGCACAGGGCGCCGAGACGATGGGCGCGGGCGAGATCCTGCTCACCAGCTTCGATCAGGACGGCACCCGGTCCGGCTATGACACAGCCCTGCTCAACGCGGTCCGTGGAGTCACCACTTTGCCGATCATCGCCTCGGGCGGGGCGGACAGCGCGGCCCACATGCTCGATGCGCTCCGCGCCGGCGCGGACGCGGTGCTCGCCGCGTCCATCTTCCACGACAACCACACTTCACCCAGCGCGATCAAACGCGAACTCGCGGCATCGGGAATCGAGGTCCGACCATGATGATCCCGTCCATCGACATCCAGAACGGCCAAGCCGTCCAGCTCATCGGAGGCGAGAAGAAAGCCATCGACGCGGGTGACCCGCGACCCATCGCCGCCAAGTTCGCCCGCGTGGGCGAGATCGCGCTGATCGATCTCGACGCGGCCATGGGCACTGGTAACAACACCACGATCATGCGCGAGATCTGCGCCCAGCACTCCTGCCGCGTGGGCGGCGGGATCCGCGATGTGCAGACCGCCATCGACTGGCTCGACGCCGGGGCGCGCAAAGTGATCCTGGGCACAGCCGCCACCCCCGAGATCCTGCGCGAACTCCCGCGTGATCGCGTCATCGCCGCCCTCGATGCCCGCAACGATCGGGTCGTCGTCGAGGGCTGGAAGACCCAGACCGATGCGACGATCGAGGAACGCATGGGCGAGCTTCGCGAGTATGTCTCGGGTTTTCTCGTGACCTTTGTCGAGCGTGAGGGGCGCATGGGCGGGATGCCGCTGGATCGTGTGCAGCAGCTTGTCGAGGTCGCGGGTGACGCCAAACTCACCGCCGCCGGCGGGGTCCGCAACGCCGACGACATCGCGCAGGTCGATCGTCTGGGTGCCGATGCCCAGGTGGGCATGGCGCTATACACCGGCGCGATCGATCTGGCCGACGGCTTCTGCGGCTGCCTGCGCTCCGATCGCCCCGACGGGCTCTGGCCCACGGTGGTGTGCGATGAGCGCGGCGCGGCGCTGGGGCTGGTGTACTCCAATCTTGACAGCGTCCGCGAGTCGATCGAAACGGGCAGGGGCGTGTACTACTCCCGCTCGCGTAAGGGCCTGTGGCGCAAGGGCGAGTCCTCGGGCAACACGCAGGAGCTGATCCGCATCGACACCGACTGCGACCGTGATGCGCTGCGTTTCACGGTGCGTCAGGCGGGCAGCGGCTTCTGCCACTTGGGCACCCAGACCTGCTTCGGTGAATCCGGCGGGCTCGACCACCTGACCCGTACCATTTCAAAGCGAATCGAGGATGCTCCGGTGGGCTCGTACACCCGACGCTTGCTCGATGACCCCGCGTTGCTCGGTGCCAAGCTCCGCGAGGAGGTCGACGAGCTGATGAACGCGGAAACCCAGCCCGAGGCGTCACACGAGGCCGCGGATGTGCTGTTCTTTACGCTCACGCGGGCGATTCAGCAAGGGGCAACGCTGAGCGACATCGAACGCGAGCTTGATCGACGCTCACTCAAGGTCTCTCGCCGCCCCGGCAACGCCAAGCCCGCCTATACCGGAGAAGAATCATGAGTCTGCTTCGAACCATTAGAGCCGATGAACTCGATCGCGCGGTCAAGCCCGTGGTCAGTGACGAGGTGCTCCTGCAAGCAAGAGACATTGTCGAACGAGTTCGGATCGAGGGCGAGCCCGCGATCCGCGCGTTCGCCGAGCACTTCGGGGAATGCGTACCGAATCAGTCGCTGGTGCTCGGACCCGATGAGATGCGCGTGGCCTATGAGTCGCTTGACCCTGACGACCGCGCCGCCTTGGTGCGCGTCGGTGAGCGGATTGAGTACTTTGCCAGAGCGCAGCTGGGGGCCATCTCGCCGATCATCGTCGATGTGCCCGGCGGCCAAGCGGGGCACACCATCGAGCCGGTGGGGGCGGTTGGGTGCTACGCGCCTGCTGGTCGCTACCCGTTGCCCAGCTCGGTGCTGATGACCGGCATCACCGCGCGGGTCGCGGGGTGCGAGCGCGTGGTGGTGGCCTCGCCCGGTGCCAACCCGGTGACGCTGGCCGCGGCCCACATCGCCGGGGCCGACGAGTTCCTCTGCGTCGGGGGCGCACACGCGATCGCCGCGATGGGCTACGGGTTCGAGGGCTTCGCGCGTTGTGATGTCATCGCCGGGCCCGGCAACGCCTGGGTGACTGCGGCCAAGTCCTTGCTCTCGGGCGTGGTGGGCATCGACATGCTCGCCGGACCATCTGAGCTGCTGATCCTCGCCGACGACAGCGCGGATGTCGCGACGCTGGCCGCCGACCTTCTTGCGCAGTCCGAGCACGACACCGACGCCGTACCCATGCTGCTGACGACCAACCCGCTGCACGCCGACGAGATCCAGCTGGAGCTGGCCAAGCAGCTCGAAACCCTGCCCAGCGCCGAGACCGCCCGCGTCGCCTTGGGCAACGGGTTCATCATCGTGTGCGATTCGATCGAGCAAGCCATCGAACTCGCCGACCGCATCGCGCCCGAGCATCTGGAGATCATCACCCGCGATACCGAGTCGGTGGCCCAACAGGTCCGCAACGCCGGCGGGCTCTTTGTCGGGCCGCGCACCGCCGAGGTGCTCGGCGACTACGGCATCGGGCCAAACCACACCCTCCCGACCGGAGGAACCGCCCGCTTTCAGGCCGGCCTGAGCGTCATGCACTTCCTGCGTCTACGAACATGGATCCGCATCGATGACCCGACCGCCTGCGAACCCGTGCTCGACGACACCATGCGCATCGCGCGCATGGAGGGCCTGATCGGGCACGAACGCTCCGCGGCGGCGCGCTCGACCAAGTGAGGAGCTGCAATTGGGCACCACCATCGGCCTCATCCTCGGCGACCAGCTCGACGCGTCCTACCCCGACGCGATGGGGCTGAGCAAAGACACCGATCGCCTGCTCATGCTTGAGGTTGCCCACGAATCCAACTCCCCCGCGAGCCACATCCAGCGCACGGTGCTGTTCCTCTCCGCGATGCGTCACCACGCCCAGGCCCTGCGGGACGATGGCTGGGATGTGGAGTACATCGACCTCAACCATCGCGGCAACACCCAGCGATTCCACGACGAGATCGCCCGCCAGCTGGCGATGAAGAAGCTCGAAGCCGACGGGCTGGTGTGCATCGAGCCCGGCGACCACCGCGTTCGCGGCCAGATCGAAGCCGCCTGCGAACGAGCAAGCATCGGACTGCGTTTCGTGGACGACCCGCATTTCCTCACCCAGATCAGCGATTTCGAGTCCTGGGCACGCGGCCGCAAGGAGCTGCTCATGGAGCACTTCTACCGCTGGCAGCGCAAACGCCTCGGTATCCTCATGGACGGCAAAGACCCCGTCGGCGGCGAGTGGAACTACGACAAGGACAACCGTAAGGCCTTCAAATCCAGCCCCGATACCCCCGATGTGCCCAGCTATTCAATCGACGAGATCACGCAGCAGGTCATCAAGGATGTCCGCAAGCACCTGCCCGATCTGCCCGGCAAGATCGATTCGTTCAACTGGCCGGCCACGCGCCGCCAAGCCACCCATGCCCTGAGCGACTTCATCAAGAATCGCCTGCCCGGCTTCGGCGAATACCAGGACGCGATGTGGACGAGCGAATCCACACTCAACCATTCCCTGCTCTCGGCGGCGATGAACCTCAAGCTGCTCAACCCCCGCGAGGTCATCGACAAGGCAATCGACGCCTACGAATCGGGCAATGCCCCGCTCAACAGCGTCGAGGGCTTCGTGCGCCAGATCATCGGCTGGCGGGAGTTCATCCGCGGGGTCTACTTCACGCAAAGCCCAGCGTACGCGTCCTCCAACACCCTCGACTGCCACGCCGACTTGCCCGAGTTCTACTGGACGGGCGAAACGGACATGCGCTGCATGCGTGAGGCGATCGGGTCCGTGCTCAACTACAGCTATGGGCATCACATCGAGCGTCTGATGGTCACGGGCAACTTCGCGCTGCTCGCTGGGATCGAGCCCCGGCAGGTCAACGATTGGTACCGCGGGATGTATGTCGACGCCGTGGACTGGGTCACTACGCCCAACACCATCGGCATGGCCCTGCACGCCGACGGGGGGGTGGTCGGCACCAAGCCCTACGCCGCCAGCGGCAAGTACATCAGCCGTATGAGCAACTACTGCAAGCATTGTGCGTTCGATGTCAATAAAAAAATCGGCGACGATGCCTGCCCGTTCAACGCTATGTACTGGGCGTTCCTGCACCGAAACCGGGATCGCCTCAAGGGCAACCGCCGGATGGGTTTGGTGCTCAAAAACCTTGATCGCTTCGAGAATTCGACACTCGTCGAGCTGACCAGCTCTGCAAAGCGGCTACGAGATCAGTGGGGTATGGGATCGGTCGATGCCGGCTGAGCGACGCGGGTTCTTCTCGATGTGCCCGATGTATTCGAGATATTTTCTTGATCCGGGTTTGACGCCGATCCGATGAAGGGTACTGTTGGAACGACCATGTACACCTTCTCGTCGAAAAAAGCGATGAAATCGAAAGCCAAAGACGCCGTGAGCGTTTGGGCTGTGATTGTCGCTTTCACCGGCGAGCCGCTCTGCTAAGAGCCGCTCAAAGAAGAAACCGACCAGACGCACCCCTGACGCTCACGCCCAGGGGTGTTTTTTCATTCACGATTTTCAGGACCAGTTTCAAACCCCGGCAATACGCCAAAGCCACACAGGAGATTCAGCCATGACCACCGCAACCCTCACCGCGACCTGCCCCGAATGCGACGCCACCATCACCTTCGATCGTGCCCCGCTCAACGGCGAGATCGCCCGCTGCACAGACTGCAGCGCCGAGCTCGAGGTCATCAGCACCGCACCGATCACCCTCGAGCTGGCACCCGAAGTCGAAGAAGACTGGGGCGAGTAAGCGATTCTGTTCGGTTGAGATGCAACGCACACACGGGAGAGAACCAATGCGAATCGCTATGACATACACACGCCTGCGGGTTGAAGAGCGGATGCTCATCGACGCGTTCGCAGATCTCGGGGCTGATGTCACCCCCATTGATCTGCGAAATGTCGTCTTCGACCCAGCACGGCTCGGCGAATGGGCGGCGTACGATGCGGTCTTCGACCGATCGCTGAGTCTCACGAACACGCTCACCAGCGTGCGGATCCTCGAATCGCTGGGTGTGCGTTGCATCAACCCGTTGGCGGCCATCGAGGCCTGCAGCGACAAGCTCTCCACGACCCTCGCCCTGATTCGTGCGGGCGTGGCAACTCCGCAGGTGCGCGTCGCCGTCGATAGCGAATCAGGACTCGAAGCCATCGAGCAGCTGGGCTATCCATGTGTGCTCAAGCCAACCGTGGGCTCGTGGGGGCGACTGGTGTCGCGGGTGAACGACCGTGACGCCGCCGAGGCGATCCTTGAACACCGCGAGGTGCTGGGTTCAGCGAGTCACAATGTCGTCTATGCCCAGGAGCATATCGATAAGCCCCAGCGCGACATCCGCGTGTTTGTGGTGGGCGGGCAAGCGATCGCCGCGATCGAGCGCCGAAGCGCCCACTGGCTGACTAACACCGCCCGCGGCGCGGTCGCGGCGGGCCTTGAGGTCACCCCAGAGCTGGCGGATCTGTCCCAGCGTGCTGTAGCAGCGGTGGGGGCGGATATCGCCGCCGTCGATCTGCTCGAATGCCCGCGCCAAGGGCTGATGGTCAATGAGATCAACCACTCGATGGAGTTCCGCAACTCCACGACGACGACAGGCGTTGAAATCCACCGCATCGTCGCCCAGCACACGCTGGACATTGCCGAAGTTCACGCGTCGCGCCAGCCGGTCGGCGGGTACATCCAACCCGCCGATCGCGGCTGCGACACTTCAGGTGAAAGAGAGACGGAGAGAGAGACGGGTTCTGCGGGCACATCCATGAGGGAGGATGTGCTCGCATGAACCCGCTCCGTGTTTCCATCGTCGGCGGCTCGGGCTACACCGGAGGCGAGCTGATGCGCTTGCTCCTGGGTCACCCCAATGCCCAGCTCACGCAGGTGACCTCGCGCCAGCTCAAGGGCCTGCCCGTGTTCCGCTCGCACCCCAACCTGCGCAGCCACCTCGATCTCAACTTCGTCACCCCCGACGAGGTCGAGCCGTGCGATGTGCTGTTCCTGTGCATGCCCCACGGCAAGGCCTCGACCGAGATCGACCGCTGGCGCTCGGTTGCGCCGCTGATCGTCGACCTCTCTGCCGATTTTCGGCTCCGCAGCCCACAGCGCTACCAGCACTGGTACGGTGAAGCCCACCCGAAACCAGGCGCGCTGGCAACGGCCCAGTACGGGTTGCCCGAAGTGAACCGTGCGAATCTGGCCGGTGCATCGCTGATCTCCGGCGTCGGCTGCAACGCCACCGCCATGACACTCGCACTCAAGCCATTGGCCGATGCCGGGCTCATCAAGCGGGCGATCTGCGATGTCAAGGTCGGCTCGTCTGAAGCGGGCGCTGAGCCCAGCGCTGGATCGCACCACCCTGTGCGCGCCCGCACCGCCAGAACCTACAGCGCCTCGGGGCATCGACACCTCGCCGAGGTCGAGCAGAATCTTTCTTCCACAGATGGGGTCGGTCTCGATGTCGATGCCACCATCACCGCCATCGACATGGTCCGAGGCGTGCTCTGCACCGCCCACATCGACACCACCGAGCCGCTCGAAACCAAGACCCTCTGGAAGCTCTTCCGCAGTGCGTACAACGACGAACCATTCGTCCGCATCGTCGCCGATCGTCAGGGCCCGCACAAGTTCCCCGACCCACGCATCCTCGTCGGCTCCAATCACGCCGATGTCGGCTTCGCGATCGACGAGCGCTCCGGTCGTGTGATCACCTTCTGCGCCATTGACAACCTCGTCAAGGGTGCCGCCGGTTCTGCCGTCCAATCCATGAACATCGCCTTGGGCCTGCCCGAGACCGCCGGTCTCAACTTCCCCGGCCTGCACCCCGCTTAACACACCAAACAGAGATACTCCATGAGCACCAATACCCCACACACCATCGTCATCAAGGTCGGAGGCGGCGAGGGCATCGACCCCACCAACCTCACCAACGAGATCGCCCAACTGGTCAACGATGGCAACCGCGTCGTGCTCGTCCACGGCGGCTCGCACGAGACCAATGTCCTCGCCGAAGCACTGGGTCACCCGACCCAGACCATCACCAGCCCCGGCGGCCAGCAGTCGCGCCGCACCGACCGCCAGACGCTCGAGATCTTCGAGATGGTGTACTGCGGCAAGGTCAACAAGGCCGTCGTTGAGTCGCTCCGCGCCGCGGGTGTCGATGCGATCGGCCTCAGCGGGATCGACGCGGGCATCTGGACCGGCAGCCGCAAGAGCGCCATCCGGGCCATCGACGCCGAGGGTCGCACCGTGATCATCCGCGACGATCTCTCGGGCAAGGTCGAGTCTGTCGATGCCGCCTTCCTCAACACGATCATGGATCTGGGCCGCGTGCCCGTGCTCACCCCGCCCGCGATCACGCCCGAGGGCATCGCGATCAATGTGGATGCCGACCGCGCCGCCGCCGCGACCGCCGCGGCGCTCGGTGCCGACGAGCTGCTGCTGCTCTCCAATGTCCCCGGATTGCTGCTCGATCACACCAACGCGGGTTCTCTGATCGAGTCGGTGACCATCGACGGGATCGAAGTGGCCCGCAACGCGGCCAAGGGCCGAATGAAGAACAAGGTGCTCGCCGCCGAGGAAGCACTCGCTGGCGGCGTCGCACGCGTCGTCATCGCCAGCGCTGGGGGTGAACAGCCCATCGCCCAGGCGCGTGCAGGCCGAGGCACCGTATTTACAAACAACTCCAGCCCCGCAACGGTAAACGCATGATGACCAACATTGATCGCGAACAACTCACACAAGAAGCTCAGATTCTGTACGATGTGGTGTCACAGTCCAGCGTTTCAGGGGACGAACAGAACGCGGCAGAAGTCTTCGTGCACCACGCATCGGCGCTGGGTCTCGAAGCGCACATCGACGAGGTGGGCAATGCGATCGCCCTCCGCTCGACCACGAACGACTCGCAAGACCACCGCGCCGTTCAGATCGCCCTCCTCGGTCACATCGACACGGTTTCGGGGTATATCCGTGTGAGGACCGAGGAGGGCGATCTCTACGGGCGCGGCAGCGTCGACGCCAAGGGGCCGCTGTGCGCGATGCTCATCGCCGCGTCTCGCGCCGATCTGCCAGAGGGCGTCGATCTTCGTGTCGCGGGTGCCGTGGGCGAGGAAACCGTCGGCTCCATCGGCGCCCGACATCTCGCCTCACGCTGGAAGCCCGACGCGTGCATCATCGGCGAGCCATCCGGCTTCGATGGCGTCACCCTGGGCTACAAGGGACGGTTGTTGATGACCGCTCGCGCAACTTGCCCCAACACCCACACCGCCGGGCAGCAGATGTCCGCGTGCGATCAGGTGCATCAGTTCTGGAACGCGATCCTCGAACGCGTCGGATCGTTCAATACTGGCATCGATCGCGCGTTCGATCAGATCCAGGCCATGCTCCGCGAACTCGCGTCCACCAGCAACGGGCTCGAACAGCACGCCCGACTCGAGGCGGGCTTCCGCCTGCCGCCCGCATTGAGCCCGCACCAGCTCATCCGGATCCTGCACGACATCCGCAACACCCATCAGAGCGCGCACCCCGAGCTACGCATCGACCTCACCTTCGAGGGCCCGGAAGTCGCGCACGCGACCGATCGCAGCGACCCGGTCGTGCGGGCACTGAGCAGCGCGATCCGAGCCGGCGGGTACCGCCCGCGTCCAAAGCTCAAGACCGGCACCGCCGACCTCAATGTCGTCGCGCCGATCTGGCAATGCCCCATCGCGGCCTATGGCCCGGGCGACAGCGCGCTGGACCACACGCCCAACGAACACATCAATCTCGATGAGTATCACACCTCAATCGAGGTCCTTACTCGTGCCATCGAGTCGCTCGCGCGCGAGCTTGTGGCGGCCCAGCCACGCCTAGCCGCGGGACTTCTTGGCTAATCGTTTCTGCTCGGCCTCGGTTGCAAGCGGGATGGTGATCGAGATCGAGGTCCCCACGCCGGGTGTAGAATCGATCTCCAGCTCGCCCCCGGCATCACGAACCAGCCCCGAGACAACCGCCAGCCCGAGCCCCGTCCCCTTGCCACGCGGCTTGGTGGTGAAGAACGGATCAAAGATCCGGTTGACGATCTCAAGCGGGATGCCATGCCCATGATCTGCGATAATCAGGCGGGCGTTGCCACTGCCCTTGAATACCTTGACCACCACATGCTGCCCCGGCTCCGACGCATCCATGGAGTTCATGATCATGTTCCCGATCATGCGCCGGAGATCGCTGAGCCGCGCATGGATGGGCAGTTCCTCATCGGGCAGTCGGACGATAATCTCGTGATCATGCTGATAGATCCCGCTGAGTGACCGCACCGTCGCGCGCACCGCTTCGCACAAGTCCGTGATCAACGGCTCATCATCGCCGCCGTTGTCTCTCGTCTCGTCGCGGGCAAAGGTCATCAGCGCCCCGGTGAGCGATTGTGCGCCCTCCGCGATTTCCTCAATCCCCTCGAGCGCTTCGCGGACCGACGGGGTCTGGTCCTTGACCTGCGATCGCAGAATGGACTGGTAAGAGCGCAACGCGATGGCGAGGTTCCCAAAGTCATGCGCGACGCCGCTTGCCATGGTGCCCAGCGACTGGATGCGGTCCAGACGCCGGAACTGTTTCTCTGTTTCGAGCTGCCTGGCGTACTGAATGCGGATGCTCTCAAGCAGAGATGTGATGAACAGCAGCGTAATCACGCTGGGCACCATCACGCCCTGGGCTACCAGCGCGTCCATTACCGCGGGGCGGTCATCAACATGAAACGGGCCACGCCCGATGCTCAGCCCAAGCATGATGATGGTCATCAGCGCACACGCGGCCAGCGTGAGCAGGATCGGGCCAAACCGAGTGATGACCCACCCAAACAGCGGGATCAACGCGATGAACTGGTAGGGCAACAGACTCTGCTCGTCGGAACTGAACGCGAAGAGATAGACCGTAACCGAGACATAGACAACGCCAAATAGCACCGATTCCCACGGGCGAGCCAGAATCGGCGGCTTCTCATGCCAGCGATTGGCAATGACGATGATCGGGGTGGCATACGCCAGCAGGCCCGCGATACCTGAGTAGCTCCACTGCTGCCAACGCGAGAGCAGCGAAAAATCGTCCATGATGATCGATGCGAGCAGCCAGCACGCAAACGAAGCTGCCAGCAGATTGGCAAAGATCGCCAGGAAAACATATAGCGAGAGCGAGCGGATGCTCCCCAATGGGTTGCGATCGGGGATGAACCGGTTCACGACGAGGGCAAAGACCACCCCAATCAAGGGGTTGTAAAACAGCTTCACGGCCACCGTGACATGGCCAATCCGCCCCGGGAACAATCCGCGATAGATGAAGGACATGGTCTGATCAATCACGATCATGACCACGATCATCACCACCCAGTGCCGACGGTGCGTGATGACCAGCATCGCGCCATACACGCCGGCGCTGGGCCAGAGCATGCTCGCCCCGGAAAGCCCGTAAAAGGTTGTCAACCCGATCAACTGCGCCGCGATGATGGCGCAGGCATAGATCAGATAGAAACGAGTCCTCGCGATGGCCCCTTTGGGGTTGATGATGCGCATGGCCTGTCAGACCGGAATTGAGGTAGAAAATGCCAGAAATTTTAGGTATATGCACCTAACTGTTTGTACAATCCGATAGAAAGCTGGTCCATACTACCAGCACAAGGGGAGGTCGCACCGCGGTGCGGGGGAGATATGTCAGATACAAAAACGACAACACCGATCCGAGTTCTCATTGTCGATGACCACAAGATCGTCGCCGATGCACTCAGCGCGATGCTCAATAACAGCGGCGATATCACCGTTGTTGGGCGTGCCAACACGCCAGACCAGATCGTTGATGCCATCACGAGTCTCAAGCCCGATCTGGTGATCTGCGATCTTGAGATGCCAGGCGGAGACCCGCTCGATCGCGCCGCCGAGGGGCTCGAACGCTCACCCACATCCAAGCTGCTCGTGCTCACCGCCTACCCGACGGATGCACACATCGTGCGGGCAATCAAAATCGGCGTGCACGGCTTCCTGACAAAGCACGAGCCGTCCGAGGCCGTGGTCGACGGGATCCGCGCTGTCTGCGCCGGGCACGCGATCTATTCCGAAGAAGTCAAAGAACGCATGCTGCAGGAAGCATCGCTCAAAGAAATCAAAGTCCTCACGCTCACGCCGCGTGAACTCAGCGTCGTGCGGCTGGTCGCTCAGGGCATGACCACCTCTCAGATCGCGGTGTCGATCCATCGCTCACCAAAGACCATCGATAATCAGATCGGCTCAGCGCTGACCAAAACCAACTGCGCAAACCGCGTTGAACTCACACGCTGGGCTATCCGCGAAGGGCTGGTCCAAGCCTGAGCATTGGGGGCTACCGCCCCTGCAGCCCGGTGACATCGCCATCGCGCCCGCTCCACCATGTGCTGCGGATCTCACCAACGACGGCGTACTGGACTTTTTCGATGTCAGCGCTTTCCTCAGCGCCTTCAGCGCCGGCTGCCCATAAGCGAGCCGCAGCCATTCCCCCCTCAATGGCTTTCGGCATCAACCGATCCGATTGTCATAAAGAATCCCCAGCGGATGCCGCTGGGGATTCTTTGTATTCACAAGCGATGAGGATCACAGAGATGCGATCATTTACTCATTTATGTGCTCACGGACTTGGGCTCAGGGGCAGCCAGCGTTGTACGCGGCGAGGAACTGATTGACATCGAAGAAGTCAAAGACCCCGTCGTGCCCGTCGTAATCGGCCCGTGCCTCTTGGTTCGAGTATCCGTTGATGAACCCGCTGACATCGAAGTAGTTCAGCACGCCGTCGTTGTTGTAATCAGCGGGGCATGGTGTGGCAGCGATAAAGACATCGTCCGAAAGCTCGTCGCCGATCCCGGTGTTACGCTTGATGATCACCGACAGTGTCTGCTGATTCACGAGCTGCACCAGATCGGCCGGCAGGTAGGTCTCATACCAGAACCGGTCGCCGTGACGAACACGATCAAACTGATCGACGATCACCTTGTGCAGCGTCTCGCCAAGCAGCGAGCCAGCGGCCTTCGGCTCGGCGAGCAGCCCCACCCATGGGTCGACCTCGTCCACATTGCTGTAGACAGATTCAAAGCCCGCATCAATGCTCGGATCGTCGCTGATGTCGCTCAGTGACGCGTGCGGGGCCAGGCCCATGGTGACGCGGAGGCTGTTGAGATCGGGCAGGCCGTGGTCGCGGCCTCGCTGGATGTTCAGACTCGCCAGATCAAACCCGCCCGCGCCGGGAGGCCCGAACAGGAAGTTGCGCACATCGTCGATCACGAAGGTGTCGATCGCCTGCGCCGGCTGGCTCGCCAGGCCTCGCAGGATCGAGTCGATCCCCTCATCGACAATCAGCGATGGGTTGAAGAACGCGCCCTGCAGCGGCAAGTCTCCGGCGGCCACGGTCTGATCGGTCGCTTCGAGCCGGCGAAGCATCGGCGAGAGCATGGTGTGACCCATGCGGTATGCCGCATTGGCAAACTCGTTGGCGATCATTGGTTGCTTGGTCGGGTCATACCCCATGTACGCGCCCATCGAGTCCGCGCCAACAAGCACCGGTAGGAACTCGTTGAAAGTGATTGCCTGCATTTCTGCGGCCACAATCGCACGGGCACGCTCGAACAGTTCGTTGCCGTCGGCGGCGGGGAACTGAATCGCCATCTGCTGGGCCCAGTAGTTGTGCTCACGAACAAACAGCGTGTGCATACAGATCAGGCCCGCCTGCTCGCTCACGCGGATATCGCCCGCCAGGAACATCGTCGGATCCATGGAAGTGGGGGCGTTGGGCAGCCCGTCGGTGTTGAAGGGCAGCAGGTCGCCCGCGCTGGTCCGCAGCATCCCCGTCCCATCGTTGGTACGCAGGGCGTGGGCGCGTTCATCCTCAGAGCCGTAGACATTGGATGCATCGATGAACGCGGTAATGTTGTTGAAGTTTTGGCGTTCACCATCGCCGTCAAGCTCGTATGCCGATCGGTTCATGCCGATGACCTGTGTACCGGTGTTCATCGGGTCGAACCACACATCGCCGGCGGGCACCGGGATGTCAAGCGTTTCCGCGCCGACCGGGGTTTCATCGATATCGTGATCGAGGAACTGGCCCCACTGCCACAGGAAGTCAGACGCGTTGATCGGGTTGGGCAGATCGCCGGGCGAGGCGCACAGGGCGTTGCTCACCGCGCGAGCGCTAGGGCCGTCTGCACGCGCCGGGATCGAGCCATCCGCGATCGGATAGCTGCTGCTCATCATGCGCATCAGCGGCGTACCCGCGGCACCCCATGTCGGGTTCATGGGGTTGTTGCCCGTCCCGTCGATGGTGCGGAACTCGTCAGGGAAGACCGCCGGGCCCATGCCACGAGGGACCGCTGGGCCGTTGGTCTTGTGACCGATGAACCCGCGTTGGACCACCGAGCGCCGGACGCTGTTGTCGTCTACTATGTTTGACTTCGACTCGGGCTGAGCGCCCGCGATCATGGCACAGCTCAGAACGCTGCCCGATATAAGAATCATGTGTGTGGTGCGTTGCAACTTGATACCTCCTGTGCGAACCCTAGATACTACAGTTCTCGGCGAGTCGACACAAGCCCTTGACTGAGAATCGGAGCATGCTTTCTGGTAAACAATCGTTCTCTATGCTGTCCCGAATGCGACGATCATACATCCGCATCCTGCGCACTCCGGTTCCGGTAACACATAGAAACCACTTCCCCCCAACGAGTCCATCATGCAAAAAAACACGCTCATCGCCGCATTCTTCGCTCCGCTCGCCATCGCAGTCGCCGCGGCCCAAGCCGCACAAACCGAGCCATATTCCAGGGTGATCGAGCGGCCCTCGGGGCAGATCGTGCTCGAGATGTGTACACGCACCTTCGAGCACCCCGAAAAGCCGGATGTACACCTGGTCTCGGCGATTCATATCGCTGATGCGCCCTATTACGAGGCGATGCAGGATCTGCTCGATGGCTACGACATCGTGCTCTTCGAGGGCGTCAAGCCCGCGGGGCTCGATCCGATCGATCCAGAACTCGACGACCAAGCCAAAGTCGGCGCGACAAACGACCGCCTCGAGCTGCTCGTGAGTCTCGCCCAGCGATATCGCGCCGACCACGGCGAGTTTCCCAACAGCTTCAAGGATCTTCAGAACGCGGAGGACCCACGCATCGGGGCAATCGTCGCGTCGGTCCGTACCGACGCATGGGGTCAGAACATCGCCACCGAATCGGCGATGACCA
This sequence comes from Phycisphaerales bacterium UBA1924, assembly GCA_965283805.1. Lineage (GTDB taxonomy): Bacteria > Planctomycetota > Phycisphaerae > Phycisphaerales > UBA1924 > UBA1924. The sequence goes on from CBDIPV010000001.1 coordinate 3,024,973, forward strand.
TGAATGATGACAGCAAGTCCAGCAGCATCACCTTCACCTCCTACGGTGCCGATCGCACGCAAGGCGGCAAGGGCATCAACGCCGACATCGCCCAGACCGCAACTTTCGTGTTCAACGAGGGCGATAAGCCGGAAACCTCGCCCAAGGGCATCCAGACCCAACTCGCCAACGCCCTGCGAGTCTCATTCCAACTCGATGAGATGGACACGACCAATCCCGACTGGATCAACGCCGACATGGACATCAACCAGCTCCAGCAGGCGTTGAGCGAATATGGCGACGACTCGCTTGCCATCCTCGACATGCTCGACGGCCAATCGTTCTCCGCCAAGATCGCCGGCTTCGTCCTCGGCTTCGTGGCCCGCTCCCCGCAGCTCTCATCCATGATGAAGCTCGTCATGATGGACATGCTCGCCCTCGTCGAGACCAGCGGCGTGCTCGAGCAGCAGGAAGCGATGCACAAGGTCATCCTGCTGGGACGCAACGATGTTGTCATCGACTATCTTGAGGACACGCTCGCCAAGAACCACGATGATCAGGATATCGGGATCTTCTACGGCGCTGGCCACATGCCCGGCCTCGAAGAATCACTCATCGAGATGGGCTTCACCCCCACGCAAGACCTCTGGATCCCGGCCATGACCGTCGATCCAAAGGACACCGGCCTGAGCGAGACACAGGTCAAGATGATGCGCAACATGATCAAGAGTTCACTGCAGCAGCAGATGGGACGGTAAACCGGCATGCTCCCTCGGGCTCGCTATCGATGCTTGCTCTATATTCTGGTATTGCTGTGCGCGTACATTGCCATCCGGATGATGGCAGAAGCAAACGAGACTCCAGGGAAATCGTTCCGGATCAATCGAACGGTCTATGTCGACTCGCTCAATTCCAATGAGTTGAAAGTGATCGACTCGGCGGATGCAGGAAGCGTCGATGGAGTCTACATCGCGGTCATTCTGATCAATGTGATCGAATCGCCTGTCTATTTCCGGGATGTGTACAACTATCCAACAGTTCCTTCTTCGCGCATCGAGATCGGGAAGCATATCGATTTACGCCCCGGTTTTAGTTACACGGCAGAATCGAATCTATCCAACGCCGATGTGCGTGCGATAGAGTCTGAGGAGTTCCTACGAAACTCGATCCTCGCTGCCACACAGGGACTAAAATTCAGCCCTGCCATGCAGCGAGCACTCCGCAAGGGCACATCGCTCGGGGGGCGGGTATTAAACTATCCCAAGCTTATTACCGTCGTCATTGTGGACATGCTCTGGGTATTGGGATGGGTGGCGTTGCTGGCGGAGGGTGTCTTGGCATACTACCGGGGCAAACGCCACCAGCGACAGCGGCACTGCGAGCTCTGCTTCCAGTGCTCCTACCAACTCTCGCGCGATATGGTCCAATGCCCCGAATGTGGTCAGCAGATTCACTGGAGAGCGTACGCGATGAATCGAACTTAGCTCTTCTTCTCCCGCCCCAGCCGCGCAATCCCCAGCGTCGCCCCAAACCCCAGCACGATCAGCCCCACCGATCCACCGATCTGCACCGCATTGGGCGTGAACACCCGCTGCTCCCAGTCCTTCGCGTTGTCCGCTGAGCGCATATCTTCGAGATTCTCCTCCGTCACCAGTTCTCCCTTGATCGTGTCGCCAAGCTCTGGCTCAACACCCACCCGGAACGGGTACAACCCCGCCGGGGCCGCCACGATCAGTCCCAGCAGCACGCCCAGCGTGATTCGTTCATAGTGATGCAGCACCCATCGCAGCGCGTTACTCACCAGCGCCACGCCCAGCAGCACCCCGATCCCAACCGGGATCACCACGCCCATCTGATCGATCACGCCTGCGACATCAGCGTCTTTGAGCGCACCGACCGTGTCTTTGATCGCCCCGATGATCGGCTCATACATGCCCAGCAGCAACAACAGGAACGCACCAGACACGCCGGGCAGGATCATCGCGCTCGCCGCGGCAGCCCCGCCGATGACCAATCCCACCGGGCCCTGCAGCCCGCCGCCACCCCCGCCCATTTCTTGGACGACAACCAAGGCACCCATCACGACCACGCCCCCGACGAACCCCATCCAGGTGTCCCGCCGGGCCGGCTTGGCCATCGCCCACAGGATCGGCACCCCGCCCAGCGTCAGCCCGATGAAGATGCTGAACATCACCCAGCGATGGTGCACCAGGGAAAAGTGGATCACGCTCGCCAACCCGCCGATCGCCACCACGGCCCCGACGGCCACGCAACCGAGCACCAGCAGCATCCGCCGGTTGAAGCGCAGCCGTGTCGCGTCGGAGATCGCGTCGATAAAAAGCGTGTAGATCCCGCACGCGACCAGCATCGTCCCGCCCGAAATACCCGGCACCAGGTTCGCCAGCCCCATCAGCACCCCGCCGAGCCCGCAGCGAATAATCGGGACGCGGCGCGGGTTCTGCGTTTCAGATGTGGTTGGTGTGTCAGACATGCCGATCCATTCTCCGTCATATTGCGTACCGACAAGCGTAGCTCGCTGATTTCAAGGACTCGCTTCGCCAATCCATCGCCTTGCGGTATGATCGACACAAGCCAGACCCATGATCCACATCAACAGGGAACTTCATGACGTCCATCCGCCTCATCCTAATCTTCACGCTCTGCCTCGCGGCCCTGACCGCCTGCCGGGCCGTGCACGCGCCGCTGCACGCCAGCGCGGGCGTGGCGGCACACACCGACCCCGAGACCGCAGCGGGCTTCGATACGCTCGACGCCGCCAGCATCTGGCCCGCCCGTTGGGGCAACAACCCCCAAACCCGAGGCGTCATCGTCGAGCTCGACCCGTCAACCCGCCTGCGCCCTGTTCATTACTCGCGTTATCACCAGGGTCGCAGCACCCCCGAGGATTACAACGATGCCGCCATCCTCTCGGCCACGCTGGGCATTGAGGACCCCTTCAAGTTCAAAGCCGAGGGGCCCGGCTCGTTGGTCTTTGTCGAGGACATCCTCAACGACGAGCCCGTCAAAGATCCGCCCGAGCTCGCATTCCGCTATATCTCAGCCCAGACACTCGACCCAGACGCATCATCGCTCAACACAGAGCAGGACCACATCGCCCTGCAGCGCACCTGGTTCACCCTGCGTGACCCTAAAGATAACCGCGACACATTGGGCACCATCATCCTGCTGCCGGGCATGTTCGGCACCCCCGAGCCCATCGTCGATGCCGCCGAACGCTACTGGCACACCAAGGGCTACGCCGTGCTGCGCATGCGCTCACATCCGTCCCGCTACACCCAGCACCTGACGCTGAGCTACCTCGACGGCCGCACCGATTCTGTGGCTGCCCAGGCCGCACGCAGCGCCGACCAACGCGTCGCCGAGTGCGCCTACGCCACCAACGCCGCCCTCGATCATGTGTTCGCCAAGCGCGAGGCCCTAAGCGATCTGCCCGTCGTGCTCGTGGGCATGTCCGGCGGCGCTATGGCCCTCCCAAGCGTCTATGCCTACGCACCAGACCGCTACGATGCCGCCGTGCTCATCGCCGGGGGTGCCAATTTCCTGCGCATCATGATCGAATCGAACTACCGAGACTGGATCGACGCGATCCTGATCGACTTTGACCCCGCCAGCGACGGCCTCGGCCAACCCACACCCGAGATCGTCGACACGCTCAGCGATCGCTATCTCGACTTCGCCAAACTCGACGCGTACACAACCGCGCCCTTGCTGAGCAACATCCCCGTGCTGCTGCTGCATGCCAACAACGACAAGGCCGTCCCATCCAAAACCGGCGATCTGCTCTATGAGCGCCTCGGCAAGCCCGAACGCTGGACCTATCCGCTCGGCCACGAGCTCATCTTCGCCGGGCTCCCCACCCAGATCCCCCGCATCAACACATGGCTTACTGAGAAGCTGCATACACCCTCGACAGATGCGCAAGGCGATCAGATGGACACCGACGGCTGATCCGCCAACTCAATCCTCATCGCCCATCCGCAGCCGATCAATCTCAACCCCGCCCCCGATCAGCTCCTCGCCCTCGATCCGCACATGCACCATCTCGCCCGTGCGATGACCGCCGGGCATAGTTGTCAGCCCGTTGCACAGCGCACTCACCAGCCGCGCACAGGTCGGGTTGTGCCCGACAATTGCAACGCACCCGCTGCCGCGTGAATCGATCAGCACATCAAGCATGTCGCTCAGCGATCGCTCGGCCCCCAGCCGATCATCGATCTGCGACTGCATCCCGATCGCTTCCCAGATGGGCTCGGCCGTTTCCATCGCCCGTGCATACGGCGAGCACAGCACGAGCATCGGTCGCGGATCACGGTCCCGAAGCTGCTCTGCGAGCCACTGCGCCTGCTTGTGTCCGCGCTTCTTGAGGACACGGTCCCGATCGAGCCCGCTGTGTGATTCTTCCTCGGCCTTCCCGTGCCGAATGACATAGACATCCATCATCAACCGTCCTCTCCAGTTTCGGGCGATTAGTTCGCAGGGCCCATCTGCAGCCCGACGCTATGCCCGCTCCAAACACACACCAGCCCGACGACCACGCTGAGGAGTGCATACACAATCGCCGTGAGCACCCGCCCCTCGTTGAGCAGGTCCATCATCTCCCAGCCGAACGCGCTGAAGGTCGTAAACCCACCCAGCACGCCCACAATCAACGCGAGCCGCAGGGCCTCGTTGCCCGCCTCGGGCTTGCCCAGCAGCCCCCACGCCAGCCCGATGAGCCCGCAGCCCAGCAGGTTCACCAGCAGCGTCGCCACCGGGTACATGCCCAGCCAGTGGGGGGTATCGGCGTCTGTGGGCGTGAGATGCGCGATCAGCACCCCCGCCCCGTAGCGCAGCGAAGCGCCAAAACCACCGCCAACAAAGACCAGAAGCAGCTTGAGCATACACCCACACTAGCCGAAAACGCCCCGTTCATCACGCAACCCGCAGATTCTTCATCTCCCCGGCACGATCGGCCCGTCCTCGGAGGCGTGTCGATATGCACTGAGCACACCCAGCACCACAAGCACCTTGCTCGAGGTGCCCGCCAGCGCTTGCGCGACATTGCGCCAGTTGTGGTACCACCAAGCGTCGAAGCCGTCATTGGCCGCCCAGTTCCAGTTAATCACGCTCACCGGGAACAAGATCGATGGCACCAAGATCAGCGTCAGCAGCCCGCACCAGACCCCCAGCCAACGCGTTCCCCGCCCGCTCGCCTTCCGCGCCCCGATCCCGATCAGCGCCCCGCTGACCCATATGAGCACAAACAGCCGCATCTCCCCGCCCATCGCGTGCTGCCCGCCTACAAGCAGCAACCACGCCCCCCAGCACATCATGGCCACACCCATCGCCGCAAGAACCCCGCGTGTCACACGCGCTTGGGCCCTCGGCGCGTATGCCATCGGCTTGCCTCGCTTTGCGGCCTCGCTCAGCCCATAGCGTGCCGTCATGGCCTCGCACACGCCGCGCTCATGTTCGCTTGATGTACCCAGCGCGATCGCTTCGTGCTCGGAGCGATAGCTGCCCAGCGAACCCAAATACGCAACAACTCGCTTGTGTGTCTGTGCATTCAGCTCAATACCGACTGCGTCGTACACCGTGCGTAATGTGCCCATCGGATCGCTCCGCAGATCCGCAAACCGCACACGCACCCACCGATCTTCGCCCAGCGATTCAAGCTCTTGGCAGCACTTGCGTTCGCTCGCGTCGTATTCCTCAACGATCCGCTCCCGGATCGTCTGCACATCGGGCAGGTCTTCGAGCGCATGATTCCGCAGCGCGTGCATCATCCGTACATTCGAGTCGATCACCGCCAACGGCTCACGAACCAGATGCACGAACTGCACACGCCCGTCAAACAGCCGATCCAACTCCGCAATGCGTGCCGTATGGCTCGGCGTTTTGAGCAGCACCACCCGATCCGTGCGCCCGCGAGTGACCTTAAACATAAAACGCAGCATCAATCGTCGCCAGGTGCCGCGTTGCGCTTCATTCAACTCCTGCAGATCGTGCCAGCACTTCCAGCGGTCCCAGTGCTGCGGGAAAACATGGCGTCCAGCGAGCGACGAGCACCCGCCCCAGCCCGCCATCGCAAAGTCGTCCTCGCCGGGCCACTCCGGACCAAACCCCACGCTGTCCTGCGGGCGAGTACGCCCCAGAAACGGCACCAGCAGCACCCGCACCAGCAGCCACGCCAACACATACCCCTGCCCAACCAGGCACTGATACCAGCGCGGCGTGACCACCCGCCTATCGCAGCTCATCAGGTTGTGCAGGTGCGTCGTCCCCGAGCGGTAATAGCCCACGATCACGATCGCCCGCGGCTCAAACCGCTCCAGCGCCCTCCGACCATGCCCGCTCCGCCAATACAGCGCCATGGCAATCCGCTCATGAACCGAGATCGCCGTGCCCACAAAGCTCGTGAACAGGATGAACGCCATCCGCCCCCAATACCGCGGTTGCACATCCGCTCGCGCCAGCATCCGGACCCACACATCCAGCGGCGCCAGCGCAAGCAGGTGCGCCACCGGCCACGCGATCCCCGGCTTGGTCCATCCACGCTGTCTATCTGAGGGCGATTTCACAGGCACACCATATCCGCTCCACACGCAAGATGTGTTCTCCGTGTCCTTCGCATGGAAATCGAGCCAACCAAGACCCCAAACCCGCTCCGCGCCGCATATGGTTCTCCAATGACTCACACACTGCTCACCAAACTCGGCCTCGATAAGCACCCACGCATCATCACCGATGTCCGCGGCGACGAGACACCCGAGAAAGACAACATCATCCTCTCCATGAACCCCGCCACCGGCAAGCCCATCGCCGGTGTCACCCTCGACAGCAAGGAAGACTACGAACGCGTCACCGCCAACGCGGTCGAGGCGTTCAAGACCTTCCGCAAGGTCCCCGCCCCCAAGCGCGGCGAGCTGGTCCGACGCATCGGCAACGCGTTCCGCGATGTCCTCGAAGAACTCGGCTCGCTCGAAACGCTCGAGATGGGCAAGATCAAGGCCGAGGGCATCGGCGAGGTGCAGGAAACCATCGACATCGCCGACTTTGCCGTGGGCCAGTCACGCCAGCTCTACGGCAAGACCATGCCCTCCGAGCGCCCCGAACACGCCATGAAAGAACAGTGGCTCCCGCTCGGGCCCATCGGAATCATCACGGCCTTCAACTTCCCCAACGCCGTTTGGGGCTGGAACGCCATGCTCGCCGCGGTCTGCGGCGACACCTGCGTCTGGAAGCCCTCGCTCATGGCCCCGCTCACATGCATCGCCACCAACGAGATCGCCCAGCGCGTCGCCTCCGAGATGGGCTATGAAAACATCTTCCAGTATGTCATCGGCACCGATGACATCGTCGGCGAGTCCATGATCAACGACAGGCGCTACCCGCTCATCTCCGCCACCGGCTCGTGCCGCATGGGCCGTCATGTCGGCGCGGTTGTCGCCGGTCGCCTGGGCCAGTCACTGCTCGAACTCGGCGGCAACAACGCCGTCATCATCGCCGAGGATGCGAACCTCGATCTCGCGCTCAAATCGACCGTCTTCGGTTCCGTCGGCACCGCAGGCCAGCGCTGCACCACCAGCCGTCGCTTGATTATCCATGAATCCATCGCCGATGACTTCTGCGCCAAGCTCGCAAAGGCCTACGAAACCGTCAAAATCGGCGATCCGCTCGCCGACGGCGTCCTCATGGGCCCGCTCATCAACGAGCAGTCAGTCCAGGCCTTCGAGCACGCCGTCAAAGCCGCACAGGAGCAGGGCGCCACCCTGCTCACCGGTGGCGTGCGTGAAGAAAAAACCGGCGAACTCGCCGGCGGCCACTTCGTCAAGCCCACCATCATCCGCGCACCCAAGAGCAACCAACTCCCCATCGCGCATGAAGAAACCTTCGCGCCGATTTTGTATGTCTTCACCTACAAGACGCTCGAAGAAGCCATCGACATGCAGAACAGTGTCGATCAAGGGCTCAGCTCCGCCATCTTCACCGGCTCCTCCAACAGCGCCCAGCGCTTCCTCGACCCCAGCGGGGCCGGCAGCGACTGCGGGCTCGCCTATGTCAACCTGGGCACCTCGGGTGCCGAGATCGGCGGGGCATTCGGCGGCGAGAAAGACACCGGCGGCGGCCGCGAATCGGGCTCCGACGCGTGGAAGGCCTACATGCGCCGCCAGACATGCACCATCGGTTTCAGTGATACACTTACACTCGCCCAGGGGATCAAGTTTGAGTGATCAACGCATCCAATCCGACAGACTCGCAGCCGCCGCCGTCGAGATGGTGGAGTCCGGCATGAAGGTCGGGCTCGGTGCCGGTCGCACCGGCTCACGCGGCATCGAAGCCCTCGCCGAACGCGTCCGCGACGAAGGCCTCGATATCGAGTGCGTCGCCGCCTCCGAGCAAGCCGAAGACCTCGCCCGCTCCAAGGGCCTGCGCATCACCGACTTCGCGATGCTCGAAGAACTCGACATCCTCATCGACGGTGCCGACGCCGTGGACCGCCACATGCAGGTCATGAAGGGCTCACGCGGCGCGATGACCCGCGAACGCATTATCTGCTGGGCCTCAAAGAAAACCGTCTTCATGGTCACCCAGGACAAGGTCGCCGAATCGCAGATCGGCACCAGCACGCCGCTGCCCATCGCCGTCATGGCCTTCGGCCTCGTGTCCACCCGCAACGCCCTGCGCCACATCGGCATCAACGGCGTCATCCGCCAAGACATGGACGGCCGCCTCTTCATCACTGACAACGGCAACTTGGTTCTTGACGCGAGCCTCCGAGGCGACGAAAACCTCGCCCAGCTCGCCACCGAACTCAACGACATCCCCGGCGTCATCGATCACGGCCTCTTCATCGACGAGGCCGACATCATCCTCATCGAAAAGGATGACGGCTCCATTGAACGCCTCGAACGCGCGGGGATGTAAGAATCAGATCTTTAATAAGTACCTTCCCCGCCCGGCGGGGAAGGTGGGCCCAGCGGAGCTGAGGTCGGATGGGGTCTTGATCGATACCTGATTACTCCTGCGTCTGGCGAAGCATGAAGAGCCCCATCCGTCACGCCGTGGGCGTGACACCTTCCCCGCGGGGCGGGGAAGGCACCCAGAAACCAACCCCTTCGAGCCCTTCGCGATCTTCGCGTTCAACCCCTCTTCTCCGCGTCCTCAGCGCCCTCTGCCACCTCTGCGTACCAAAAACGCACACCAAAGCCCTTCCGCCAGCCCCCAAAACCTGTCATACTGGACTCGTCCAAGATCATCGGCCCTCCATGCCGTGCGTCACTTGGGCCAGAGCAAGGAGCGGCCGCCGATCGAAACCGAAAGGAATCGACCATGACGACCGTCTCCCAACTGCTCGAAGCCAAGCCCTCCAAAACCGTCTACACCATCACCCAGGGCCGGTCCGTGCTCGAAGCCGCCGAGCTGATGAACCAGCACCGCATCGGCTCACTCATCGTCACCGACACCCTCGGGCGGATCGTCGGCATCATCACCGAACGCGACATCATGACCCGCGTCGTCACCCAACGCCGCGACCCAGCCGACACCCCCGTCAGCGATGCCATGACCACCGACCTGATCACCTGCAGCCCGAGCACGCCCCTGGAGCACGCACGCGAGATCATGACCAAACGCCTCATCCGCCACATCCCCATCACCAACCCCGGCGACAGCACGACGCTCCACGGCCTCATCTCCATCGGCGACCTCAACGCCGCCTGCCAAGAAGAACTCACCATCGAAGTCGTCTCCCTCCGCGAATACATCACGCAGGGCTGATCTTCCTGTGCCTTCCCCGCCCCGCCGGGGAGGTGGTCCGCCGAAGGCGGAACGGAGGGGGCATAGCAATCCGCATATCATCAGCATAACTAAACCCTCCAGAATCCACTGCGTATGTGAGTGAGATGAACAGAAGTAAACAATTTTTGGGTTGCCTCATACCCATGCTTATTGCGTGCGGCATGTTGGCTTTGGTCTCTAAGCCGGTATGGCCGCTCATCTTTCATCCACCCATACCTTGGTCAGATGGCATCGTAATTGAATCGCCCGATGATTTACACTGGAGTGGCTTTATATACGCTGCCCAACTGACTGACCCACAGGCCTCCGTTCCTGATCGAGTGATTCTGTTCGCACAGAGCGAGATCGACGACCCATACTCTGAGATCGATGTTAAGGTCGGGCAAGGCAAGAAAAAGGTTCCGAAAGCAGCACTGAGTTTTCAGCTTGATCCCGAGCAGCTACAAGATCGTGTTACTCGGTTCAATGAGGAATACAGCACCGCCAGCGAGGACTATCGGAGGTCGGTTCTGTACCTCGAACAGATCGAGGATCATGATGGACAGCCAACATTCGTTATGGCTCGCCTGACCGACCGAGAGGCATTTCGCTATGTCTGGTCCGTCGGAATCGATCGGCTTCCGGTTCCACTGACATTCGCATATACAAACGATCGGCAGGGATACCGATACAAAGACTCCATTTCGCGAGATAATGCTTTGAAAGATCGACTACTTCTGCCATAAATCTTCTCTGCGCCTCTGCGTGATCTCCGCGTCCTCTGCGTTCAAAAAATAATCCACCTACCATCCCACATGCCCGACGCCCCGACCCACACCAACCGCCTCGCCTCCGAGACCTCCCCGTACCTCCTCCAGCACGCCCACAACCCTGTCGACTGGCACCCCTGGTCCGACGAGGCCTTCGAACTCGCCCAACAACGCGGCGTCCCCGTCTTCCTCTCCATCGGCTACTCCACCTGCTACTGGTGCCATGTCATGGAGCGCGAATCCTTCGAATCGCCCGACATCGCCCGCGTCATGAACGAACGCTTCGTGTGCATCAAGGTCGACCGCGAAGAACGCCCCGACCTCGACGAGATCTACATGGCCGCGACCACCACCTTCACCGGCTCCGGCGGCTGGCCCATGTCCGTCTTCCTCACCCCCGACACCCGCAAGCCCTTCTACGCCGGGACTTATTTTCCCCCCGAGTCCATGCACAACCGCCCGGCATTCCCCGAGCTGCTCAAGGGCTTGGGCGAAGCATGGCAAACACGCCAGCCCGAGGTCATCGAGCAGGCGGACAAGCTCGCGGACGCCGTCATCGAGCAGGTCAGCGCCAACGCTGACCCCGTCCCCGTCGGCGAACCCCACCTCACCAACGCCCTCGCCTCGCTCCTCCAGCGCCTCGACCAGACCAACGGCGGCTTCTCCCACGCACCCAAGTTCCCCCAGCCCGTCTTCCTCGACTTCCTCCTCGACATGAGACCCGTCGCCGACAAGTCCACCCGCAGCGCCATCGACCTCGCGCTGCGAAAAACCCTCGACGCCATGGCCACCGGAGGCATCCACGACCAGATCGCCGGCGGCTTCCACCGCTACAGCGTCGACGAGTTCTGGACCGTCCCGCACTTCGAGAAGATGCTCTACGACAACGCCCAGCTCGCCCGCACCTACACCCGCGCCAGCGTCATCCTCAAAGATCCGTACTACGCCGGCGTCGCCCGCCAAACCCTCGACTACTGCCTCCGCGAGATGACCGACCCATCAAACCCCGGCGGCAAGGGCTTTTACACCGCCCAAGACGCCGAAGTCGACGGCAAAGAAGGCCTCAACTACCTCTGGCAACGCGATGAGTTCGAGGCCGCCCTGAGCGATCATCCCGATCTGCTTCCCCTCGCCATCGATCTCTACGGCCTCGACGCCTCCCCCAACTTCCAGGACCCGCACCACCCCAGCGAACCCCGCCGCTTCGTCCTCCGACTTGATTCGCGCTTCGAGGCTTTCGCCCAGAAGCACAACCTCGACGCCGAGACCTTCTTCACGCACCTGAGCACCATCAACGCGGCCCTGCTCAAAGTCCGCAACGCCCGCAAGCAGCCCCGCCTCGACGACAAGGTCCTCGTGAGCTGGAACGCCATGCTCATCCCCGCCCTTGTCGAGGCAGGCCGCGTGTATGAGCGAGACGACTACATTGCTGCGGCTGTAAACGCCGCAAAGTTCATGCTCAGCGACATGCGCGACGAATCAGGCACCCGCCTACGCACGCACCGCAATGGCAACAGCGCTATCCCGACCCTGCTCGAAGACCACGCGCACCTGCTCTGCGCCTTGCTCACGCTCAACGCCAACCCCTCAACCAACGACGCGTTCCCGCTGCAAGACATCATCGAGCTGGCCGACGAAACCCATACCCTCTTCGCCGATGAATCCGGCACCTACTTCGACACCCGCGAAACAGCCGCGGACCTCTTCGTCCGCACCCGTTCACTCCACGACGGGGCCACGCCCGGAGCATGCGGCGTCATGCTCCATGCCCTGATCGAACTCGCTCATCGCACCAGCGAGCCACGATTCGCACAACGCGCCGCCAAGCTCATGCAATCCATCTCCGCCACCCTCGCCCAGCACCCGCTGGGCACCATCAACTCCACCAGCGCTTTGCTCACCATGCTCGCCCGGCGCGACCGCTACCACGATCTGATCGACTTCGCGACAAGCGACGGCTCCGAATCGCTCCAGCGCACCAAATCCCCCGTCGCCGTGCTCGTCTCCACCGACGCCCTCACCGTGAGCGACGACGCGCCAGCCAGCTTCAAGCTCAAGCTGCAGCTCGAGCCCGGCTACCACATCGCCGCCGCTGATGCCGGTGACTCCGATGCAGCCAAGACGCTCTACCCCATGCGTGTCGGGCTGATCAGCGGCCAGGGCATCGCCGTCTATGCCGACTACCCGCCCGGCCAGCCCATGGGCGTGCAGTCAGTGGGGGAGTTCAACGCCCACGCCGCCAGCATTGAGTTCGATATCGTCATCGAAAAAGCCCCGGGAATCGGGGCTTCGGAGGGTCATCCGGTTCTGGGCATCTCATTCCAGCCCTGCAGCGACACCGAATGCATGCAGCCGCAGACCGTGCGCCTGGACATCGACATTACGATCGAGTGAGTGTCACTCGCCGCCGGACCCGAGCTTGAACGCAGCCCCGACGGCCACCAGCATGAACAGCAGCTGTCTGGGATGCATGAATGTGCTCATGAACCCCGACTTCACGATCGCCTGTCCGGTCTCGCCACCCAATGTCCGTCGCGAGTTCACATCGTCGAGCACATCGAGCCGGTAAGTGTGCTGATCGTCGGGGTTCATCCCAGCCCAACGCTCCAAGGCATTAGTCCGGATATGCTCGGGATAATCATCGGGCCAAGTGGTCAACTTCAAAGGCAGGTACGGGTCGTCCCACTCGATCGTCTCACCACGAGCTTGTGTGGAACGAACAAGACCACCGGCGATCTCTTCCATCACCCAATCATCCTCAACATCGCGCATCCGCATGTCCCATTTCTGCGCGAGTTCCCGTCTCTCTGTACTCTTTTCGACGAACGGCATCGCATCCCACACCGACCAGGTCTCATCAATGATCTCACGCGGATAGTCATCTGGCCAAACCGCAGCAATAAGGTAAATCGTTGGGTCCGGCCATTCCACCGGCTGCCCGGCATCGAGATAGTCACGAGTGATATCGTCCGCGATCGAAGTCATCACCATCTCATCGTCGACCTCATTGAGCGTCAATGGTGTAAACAGATCAGACCCGTACATATCGTCCACGATCATTGAAATCGCGGCATACTTCCCCACACAGATCGAACCCATCGCGACCAACGCCGCCATGCCTCCGGTGAACGCACCACCCTCACCGCCCGAGCCAATCGCAGCCCCGATACCACACAGCACGCCGACACCAATCGCAATCAGGCCGATCTCGTAGTTGAACTGATAGGCAATAAAAGTCCAAATCCCCGCGCCAATCAGTCCGCCGATCACCGCGCCCAAAATCGGAAGCACCGGCTTGAGCGCCATCCCACCCGCCGCGGCACCAATCGATGCTGCCTTCGAGCTTTGCTTAGGCGCACGGTCGAACTGCTTGGTCTTGAGCCCCTTGCCCGACTGCGTATCAAAGCCGCAGTTCATGCACACCACCGTGCCCGGCTCCATCCGCAGCCCGCACCCCGGGCATCCACTCGCCGCAGCGACCGCGTCGGGCTCGATCGGCTCGATGTCGACCAGCAGATCGTCCATCCCCCCGCCCAAGCCATCATCGCCCGCCATGGGTTCAGGTGTGGCCGCCTTCTGAGCCACGGCTTGCTCTGCGCAGGCCTTGTGCGCATAGTTGCCCTTCGAATCGCGGATCCGTGCCTGCCCAGCGCAGCTCTGAGCACAGAACACGCACACCTTTTCGATATGACTCATCAGCCGTCCCCAGAGAACCAATCCAGAAGTGAAAACATAAAAAAACCCGCCGCAAACGGGCGGGCAAAAGAAAATAACAGGTGGGCGAGACGGATTCAATACCAATATGTACGAATCTGAGCGGTACTTTTAGCTCATCAGGACTTGGAATCATCCGCGATCGAATCACGCATCGAGGTATCCGCGTTGATGTTCTTCATCCGGTAGTAGTCCATGATGCCCAGATTGCCGGCTCGGAATGCCTCGGCCATCGCCTTGGGAACCTCTGCTTCGGCGAGCACGACCAGCGCCCGGTTCTTCTGCTCTTCGGCTCGGAACTCCTGCTCCTGCGCCACCGCCATCGCACGCCGCTTCTCGGCGAGTGCTTGGGCGACCTTGGTGTCTGCCTGGGCCTGATCTTCCTGCAGCTTGGCGCCGATGTTCTCGCCCACATCGACATCCGCGATATCAATCGACAGGATCTCATACGCTGTTCCCGCATCGAGCCCACGCCCGATCACCGCCTTGGAGATCGCGTCGGGGTTTTCCAGCACCGTCTTGTGTGACGCCGCCGAGCCGATGCTCGAAACGATACCCTCACCAACTCGGGCAACGATCGTCTCTTCAGTGGCACCGCCAACAAGACGCGACAGGTTGGTCCGCACCGTGACCCGAGCACGCGCCCGAAGCTGGATGCCGTCCTTGGCGACCGCATCGATCGTCGGGCGTCCGAGGTTGGGGTTCGGGCAGTCGATCACCTTGGGGTTCACCGAGGTGTTCACCGCGTCGAGGATGTCACGCCCCGCCAGGTCGATCGCGGTCGCGATGCCCCAGTCAAGCTCGATGTTCGCGTTGGATGCCGCGATAATCGCGCTGACCACATTGCCCACATTACCGCCCGCCAGATAGTGATTCTCGAGATCATCCGTCTCGATCGCCTCGATGCCCGCCTTCACCAGCCGGATCTTGTTGATCACGATGATCTGCGGGTTCACCTTGCGGAACCGCATCGCGATGATCGACAGCAGCCCCACATGTGCCCGCGAGAGCAGCGCCTGGAACCACAGCTGAAAATAGGTCAGCATCACCAGCAGCACGCCCAAAACCACAACGCCGGCGACTGCGATCAATACCCAGAAAAGCGGATTCATTCAAGACTCCTTCGCATATCGGGCAGCCCGCTCGAATAGCGGACAGCCCAAACAAGCTTCCTACAGAACATCATACACGCCAAAAACCCGCTGGGCCTCATCCTGCAGGCCGGACCTCGATCGTCAGCCCATCGACCCGCACCACGCGTACTTTTTCGCCCTTCTCCACGAGCCCGCCGTGCGCGATCGCGTCGTGGCGCTCGCCATCAACCTCGATCACCCCGCTGGGGCGCATCGCTGTCAGCGCCGTGCCTTGTCGATCCAGCAGCTTCGCACGAGAATCACGCAGCTTGCTTGTCCGCTGCATCCGTTCCTCGGCGATCTCCTCGCCGCTGGGGCCCACCATCGTGCGACCGATCGCCGTGTTGGGAAGCATCTTGAGTGCCGAGAAGAACGCCATCGGCCCAAGCACCGCCGTCAGCAGCAGCCCCGTCGCGCCCCACATCGGGTCATGACGGAACAAAAACACGATCCCCGCGATCGCGCTGATCGCCGCCCCAATCCCAAGAACGCCGCCCGAAGGCACAAACGCCTCCAGCAGCAAAAGCAGCAACCCAAGCCCCAGCAACCCGATCCCGATCAGCAGCAGACTCTCCATTAAGCATCCTCCGTGGGCTGGTCTTGGATGACCCGGTCTTGTGTGATGTGGTCTTCGTCGATCGCCTCGACCTCGATCCGCATCCGGCTCGCCCGCGTCACACGAACCCGCACACCACGCTCGATCGACCCAAACGCGGCGTACACATCCTCAAGCTGGCCATCAAAGTCCGCCTGCCCGATCGGATAAAGCGGCGTCGTCGTCACGCCCTCGCTCCCGACCTTCACCGCCCCGTCATCCACCACAATCGCATGCAGCATCGACTTCTTGGGCATCCCGCCCACGCCAGATGCGCCGCTCAGGATCATCTTGTCAAACAGCGGCAGGTTCTGTGCATTGCGCACAATCAACCACCACGCGATCCCCGCGGTCACAAACGCCAGCAACACCGTCACCGAACCGGTCATCAGCTGCTTCTGCATCGTCGGCGACGACATCGATCCGCCCGCGCTCACAAAGGTCCCGATCAACCCCGCAAACAACGACACGATCCCCGCCACGCCAAAGATGCCAAACCCCGGGATCACAAAAGCCTCGATCGCAAGGCACACAAGCCCGACCAAGATCGCAATCAGCTCCCACCAGCCGCTGAGCCCAATCAACGCCCCCGGCCCGAGCAGCAACGCAAGCGCCCCCAGCGCCACCGCACCAGCAATGCCCGTCCCAGACATGATCATTTCGACAAACAATGCGATCAGAAACACCGCGATCAGAAAGAACCGCACCGCGGGGCTCACAAGAAAACGCACCAGCTTCTCGGTCACACTCTCATTGACCCGCACCAGCTCCTTGGCCCCAAAGAAGTCCTTGAGCTGCTCATCATTCACGATGATCCCGCTGCTGAACCCAAACTCTTGCAGCTGATCCTCACGCATCACGATCGCCGACGAACCATCGGTGAGATACCCGATCAGCCGATACGATCCCTTGTCGGCCGGCGTGATCATCACCCGCTGGCTCGGGTTTGCCAGAGATAGCTCCAGGCTTCGCTCCGTCGAGTCAAACTCACGCGCCACATCATCGAGCGTCTCGCTTGCGGGCCGATAGGCATTCGGATCGTTTGGAGTGTTGGAATCATCGCTCGGAGTCACTTCCTGCCGCGAATCTTCCGCACCAGCTTCACGATCCCCAGCAGCAGCCCCATCCGCGCTCGGCGCCCGATCGGGATCAGCCGCAGCAGCATCCGGATCTTCGTCAACCACACCAGCATCACCCGCCTCCTCTTCGCGATCATCCGAACCCTGATAGGTCTGCACGCCGCCCGTCACCTGCGCCAAAATCGGACGGCCACGAACCGGTTCACCATCAAACAGGATCCGGTATTCGTTGGCGCTGATCGCCAGCCGCTCGCCCGTCGCGATATCCTCAACCCACCACAGCTCGATCCCGTCCGCCACGATCGCCTGCACAATAAACTCGTCGTACCCGCTCCGGCGCGCCGAGTCCGTCACATCCGCCATCAGCGGCGGCAGCAGCTTCGTCCGCTCGGCAGGGCTCAGCGCCCGCAACCCGCCACCACCAAAGGTCACGATGAACGCATCCCCGAACGACGCCGGGCTGCTGCTCACGATCTCCTTGCACGCCAGCGCGATGATCGCACCGCCCGAATACGCATCAGGATGCACCCAACCGACCGAGTTGGTGATTGACGAGCCCTTGATCGCGTTGGAGATCTCCAGCACCGCGCCAAGCTCACCACCCGGCGAGTTCACCTCGATCACCATCCCGCCAAACCCGGCCTGCTCCGCGGCTTCGATCCGACGCGTCACGCTCATCGCCGTCACACGGTCAATCGCGCCCTCCACCGTGATCACCACCACCCGGTCCGCCTGGCGATCCGCAGGCACAGAAGACACCTCAATCGGTGTCACACCCCCGGGCACCCCGCCTTGCTGGGCCAACGCCCCACCACAGACAAAGGCCAGAACAACAGCCATCGCCGCGATCACCCGCAGCCACAGCCGTACAACGCCAAACCGATCTGTATTCAGTACTCGCACAACCCATTATATGGGTTTTTCGAGCCCAAGCTTCATGAATCCCGATTCAACCCAGCCGTACCGGGTTTCGCAGCACCCCGATGCCCTCAATCTCCACTTCCACCGTATCTCCGTCCCCCAGCCATACCTGTGGGTCCCGAGCCATCCCCACCCCGCTGGGCGTCCCCGTCAGAATCACCGTCCCCGCCGCCAGCGTCGTCCCCTTGCTCAACTCCTCGATCAGCACATCCACCGGGAACATCATCTGATTCGTCCGCGCAGACTGCATCGTCTCCCCGTTCACGCGGCACGCGATCGCCAGATCATGCACATCCAGCCCCGCATCCGCCAGCTCCGCAGGTGTCACCACCCGCGGCCCAATCGGACAGAATGTATCAAACCCCTTCCCCCGGCAGAACTGCCCCCCCGATCCCTTCTTCTGCCACCACCGCGCCGATACATCGTTGGCACAACTGAATCCCAGCACCCAATCCATCGCCTCGCCGCGCGAGACATCCTTGCATGGCCTTCCATCCGCATGCTCGCCGATGACCACCGCCAGCTCCGCCTCAAAGTCGGTCTGGTTCCCGCCGAACGCCGGATCGCGAGCAATGGGGGGGATGACGATGTCCTCGCCATCCCCGATCACGCTGGCGATGTTCTTGGAAAACACCATCGGATGATCCGGCGCCTCGAGCCCCTGCTCATGCGCATGAGCCGCATAGTTGCGCCCGATGCCGAAGATCTGTATGACAGAGACCGAACGACCTTGAGTGGTGGTGAGTTTCATATCTCAACTCTACCAACAACGCGCACAAAAAACCCCGCTTTGCAGCAGGGGATACTGGCACATTTTTGAAGCCATCGTTTACGGACACCCCGCCTGGTACGCCGAGATAAACGCGCTCACATCAAAGAAGTCGTACATGCCGTCGGCATTAAAATCTGCGATCGGATCTGCATCGTTGTATGCACTCAAGAACATAGAGACATCGAAGAAGTCCAGCACGCCATCGCCGGTGAAGTCAGCAGGGCACGCGCACAGATTGGAAATGTCGTGAACCATCAGCTCTTGGCCTGCCAGATACGCAAAGCCGGACTGCAGCGCGATCGTGCCACGACGGAGTCTGGAATCAGTGACCACGTGATTGATACGGACGAGGTTGCTCGGATCGCTGATATCCACGACACCGAAGTACTCATCATACTCAGACCCATCAGACCTCACGACAGACTGTGAAATGAATGCGACGTCCCCATCGAGCTCAATGTTGGCGTTAATCTGCGGCCCAGCGAACCAGAACTGCGGATCGAGCACCACCGGGTTCTGCGCGTCGGTCACATCGATCGTCCGGAAGCCATCCCCTTGACGGCATACATACACAATCCCGTCACGGACCTGCATCGACGTGATCCCGCCGGTGAGTGAATAGGGCAGCGTATTCAGAACGACAGGCGTTTCAGGGTCGGTAGCATCCAGGATCGTCAAGCCGCTCGACCAGCCTGCGTACACGCGCGACCCCTCAACTTCCATTCTCATAGCACCCTCAAGGTTCTCAGCAGATCCGATCAGCTCAGGAATCGCCGGGTTGCTCATATCATATATGTACAGATTGCCGCCACTCAGCATGTACACCAGATCGTTCGCAAACTCGATATCGACGCTCTGCCCATTCTGACCTGGTTCCATCTCGACCAGGAACATCGGGTTGCCCGGATCAGACACATCGAAGACTCGGACGCCCTGGCCGCTATGGCTATTCCCGAATCGGTTTGAGCAATACAGGATGGAATCATGGACATGCACAAGCATGTCGCCATCCAAATCGAGCGTGTTCACCAGCTGCGGGGCATCCGGGCTGCTCACATCGAACACTTTGACTCCATCTGGCTGGCCGACATAGACATGGCTGCTCTCAGCAGCAATGTTCCACGCGCCACCCAGCGGCACGCTGCTCACCTGCGTGAGCGGGTAGCAGGTTGAATCGCCAGCTGCGGCTTCTGAAACGCCCAGCAGCCCGGAAGCAAGAATCGTGGTAAAAAGAATAGTTCGCATCATAATGCACCCTTCATAATTTCGGTTGACACCCGAACATAACGGCTCGCAGACAGGAAAGCAAGCACGAAGAGAGAAACAGTGCGCTCAAATCGACGGTGTAAGTTCTTACTACCGAGCGAACTCAATCACCTGCAGCCCGCCCTGCCCGTCCGCGACATAACCGTACCGCCCGATGACTTCGATGTCATACGCACGCCCGGGCGTATCGACCGAATCGATCACCACAGGGTGAAACGGGTCATGGACATCGACAACAGCAATCCCGGAATCGCTATCTCCGACATACACCTTGGTGCCGATGACCTTTACGCCGTAAGTGAAGCCCGGCAGATCAATCGTGGACATATGCCTTGGGAGGAGCGGATCGCTCACATCCATCATCGTGAGCCCTGCACTCTGATCCGAAATATATGCCACGGTGCCAACAACCTCGACACCGAAGGCCTCCTTGGAAGTCTTCGTGGTGCTGATCACATTGATCGTGTACGGATCACGCAAATCGATAATCGAGAGCCCAGCCCTGCGATCACAGACATACGCGGTCGTTCCCTCAATATCAATGTACGGCGCAGCATGCTCAAGACGCTGTCTTTCCATAATCCGTGGGCGGCTCTTCTCGCGTACATCAAAGGCGACCACACCCCGCCCATTTCCTGATGTGTACACAAAGTCACCCATGACGGAGACGCCAGTCACTTCACCAATATCTGCTGACTTCGCAAGGAGCCGCGGGTGTTCAGGGTCACCAATCTCGACAATCACAAGTCCATTGAACCCCGCAGCGAGATACGCCAAATCGCCAACGATGCGGATCTCATCCACATGATGCTTGTCCTCCCATTCGAGCTGCCCGACGATCAGCGGCTTAGCAGGATCACGCAAATCAAGCACGGCCATACCACCGGCGTGCCCCACATACGCATACCGCCCCTCGACCTCCACACACTTCGTAAACCCCGGCATCTCCACCGAGTTCACAATCCGCGACACCGCCCGCAGATCACCACCCTGCTCCGGAGCGCCCACGAACATCCCCAACCCAACCAAAGTCGACATCAACATCATCATGTCCAACTCCTCTCGCTATGAACATTAGTTCCCAGCCCATCCTAACACCAATCCCTTCTCGCATCAACAACTTCGTGCCCTTCGCGATCTTCGCGTTCAACCCATCTCCACCACCGCACCCACAAAATCCACAACCAACCCCCTCCCCCGCGCCAACAATCCCTCGTGCCTTCCCCCCTCTTCTCCCCAGACTCCGACTCACCCGACACAGTTCCGGGCAAGGTCCTCTACCACGCCGCGACCCCCGTCCGCTTCGTCATCTTCGCCTTCCTCTCCTTCCACCCCTCCGCCATGCCCTGGCTCTCGCGCGCCAACTACGCCCGCGAGCTGCGATCCGCCTTCTTCCTCCCCTGGGCCATCGCCGCCACCGAAGGCGGCGTCATCGGCTTCATCGTCCAGAAGCTCTACGACGGGCTCGTCTCCGACACCGTCCTCAACTACGCCACCGGCGCACTCATCGCCGCGCCCGCGCTGGCCAACATCACCTCCTTCGCATGGGCCATCGCCGCACGCGGCAAGCGCAAGATCCAGTTCATCACCGTCCTCCAGCTCGCCCTCCTCGTCTGCATCGCCGGCATCGCCATATCCCCCCGCACGCCCTTCGGCCTGCTCACGATGGTCACCGCCGCCTTCGGCGCACGCATCATCCTCGCCGGCGTCGTCACCGTCCGCGCCACCGTCTGGGGTGTCAACTACCCCGCCCAACGCGCCAAACTCACCGGCAAGGTCCAGACCGTCTCCGTCACCATCACCTCGCTCATCGCCATCGGCCTCGGGCTCGCGATGCAGGCCAACGAGAACGCCTTCCGCATCTTCATCCCCATCGGAGGCCTCATCGCTCTCGCCGGCGTCTCCTCCTTCGCCCGCATCCGCCTTCGCACCGAAAAATCAATCCTCCGCGAAGAGGCCTGCGACGCGCAGCGCAACCAGGGCTCCCGCTCCCGCGCCCTCATCCGCGTCCTCATCGACGACAAGAACTACCGCGACTACCAGATCTGCCAGCTCCTCATCGGCATGGGCAACATGATGTCATGGACCCCCTTCGTCATCATCGCCAAGCAGCAGTTCAACCTCGACTACCTCCCCGGCATCCTGCTCACCCAGGTCGTCCCCCTCGCCATGATGCCCTTTACCATCCCCCTCTGGGCCAAGCTGCTCGACAGCGTCCACATCGTCCAGTTCCGCGCTATCCACTCCTGGATCTTCGTCGCCACCATGCTCCTGGCCCTCATCGCCGGCCAGACCAACACCCTCTGGCTCCTCTTCGCCGCATCCGTCCTCCGCGGCATCGCCTTCGGCGGCGGCGCTCTCGCTTGGAACCTCGGTCACCTCTCCTTCGTCAAAGCCGAGAAATCACAGGACTACATGGCCGTCCATGTCACCCTCACCGGCCTCCGAGGCCTCACCGCCCCCTTCCTCGGCGTCGCCGTCTACAACGCCATCGAAACCCGCCACCCCACCGAGGGCTCCTGGACCTTCGCCCTCGCCCTGCTCATCACCACCGCCGGCGCCCTGGGCTTCTACCACCTCTACCGCAAACTCACATAACAAGCCAAACTGTCAGCAAAGATCGATGCTCAGAGTCGCTCGGCTCCTCGACATCTACATCTAGCTGAGAAAGCGTCATCGCACTGATTGTGAATATAGGTAGTTTTCACGGGGTTTCATCGATTTTACACATCGTACTAGCGGCACCCGAGGGTCTCATATAGACTGTCAGCCGGAGCTTTTGATTCAAGCATTATTTGTATTGGGGGTCAGAGATGAGTATTCATCCATCGAAATCAACCGTGGCATTTCATTTCAAGCGATGGTTTCTGTTCGTCACGATGATGCTCACCGCTTCATCCGCCAACGCCGACGGCGTCATCTGCCAAGGGCGCACAACCCTCAGCTCATTCGATACCACCTCCGAGGTCCTGCAGACCGAGGTTGATGGATCAATCGCGTATGTGCTCGAATATCTGCAGGGCCTGCGGATATTCGACATCAGCGATCCCGAATCCACGATACTGCTCAACGAATACGCAACACCGGGCAACGCACGATCCCTTCTCGTGAACGGTACAAACGCCTACATCGGTATCGATGCCTACGGCATCCAAGTGCTCGATGTCAGCGACCCTGCATCACCATCAGTCATCGGCACCCACGAGCCCGCAGGTATCGGAGCAGTCCTGGACCTCTGGCTCGACGGGACAACGCTCTACGCATCGGAATCTGGGGGGGTCAGGGTACTCGATGTCAGCAACCCCGCCAAGCCTCAACTCGAAGGCCAGATCAGTCTCAGCGGATTTATCAGAAGCATTGAAGTGCACGGCTCGACCCTGTATGCCGCAACAGGAATATCCGGCCTAAAAATACTCGATATCAGCGATCTCACATCGCCCGTGATACTCGGGACACTGGATGAACCAGGCGAGGCGATGGGATTGAACGTCGAGGGCAGCACCGTCTATCTGGCAAACTTTAACTCCCTGCTCGTAATCGATGCAAGCGACCCTACTTCGCCAAAGGTCATCGGCACCTACGAACACGACATCTTCAACTCCGTAAATTATATCTCCGTTGCCGGCTCAAGGGCCTACATCTGCGAGCTCGGATTCGGCATCCGGGTTCTCGACATCAACGACCAAACCAACCCAACCCACATCTCATCTTTTAGCACGCCCGGGTGGGCTTACACAGTTTCAGTCGATGACAACAAGGCTTTCGTCGCAAACGGATATGCGGGCTTCCGGATCATCGATATCTCGACACCAACCGTCAGTTCTCTCATCAGCTCCTATGCACCGTCAGGGTTCGCCACGAGCGTAACAATCGAAGATGACACCGCGTACATCGGCAACTCAAGCGCCGGCATCCAGGTCATTGACATCGCCGACCGGGGTAATCCCGTACTCGTAGGGGAGTTCGACACATCGGGCAACGCTTACGAAATGGCGGTCGTCGACTCAATCGCGTATGTTGCCGACGACGACGAGGGCCTCAAGATTATCGATTTTTCAAACCCGAACGCACCATCGCTGCTCGGCTCGTTTGGAACCTGGGGAAGATACCGTAATGTTCACATCGATGGCTCCACCCTCTACGCGGCCGCAGGCGATGCGGGGCTCGACATCCTCGATGTCTCCGACCCATCAAACCCAACATTGCTCGGCTCATACTTCTTCGATGAAGGAAGGGATCTCGATGTCGTGGGGAGCACCGTTTACCTCGCGAGCGAAGACGCGGGCCTCATCATCATCGATGTCAGCAACCCCGCCTCGCCGAACCGTATTGGATCATTTGTGACCTTGGATGATGCGGCATGCGTGACCGTCGTGGGAGACATCGCGTATGTCGGTATTGGCCTGGGATTTTTCCAGGTCGGGCACGCCGGTATCCAGATAATCGATATCAGCAACCCAATCTTCCCAACCCTGCTCGGCTCATACGACACCCCAGGGGGTGCTCAAAGCATTGTCATCAATGACGCAAAGGCCTACATCGCAGATGGCAACTTCCTGACAATCCTTGATGTCAGCGACCCGACCAACCCGGTTTGGCTCGGAGCATTCAACACGCTCGGGAACGGCAACGATATTGAAGTCATCGACGACATCGGATTCATGGCAAACGAGTCCTTCGGCCTCCAGATCGTCGATGTCAGCGACTGCTCCCAGTGCACAGCCGACTTCACAGCAGATGGCGTGCTGAACTTCTTCGATGTCTCCGCCTTCATCGTCGCTTTCCTCGACGAAGACCCGACCGCCGACCTCACCGCCGATGGGATCTTCAACTTCTTCGATGTCTCCATCTTCCTCGTTGCATACAACGCCGGATGTCCCTGATCCAAACCCCCGCCCCTTCCCCCAAGGACCAAGATACACAATCAACAGCTCCAGAGCCTCCTCGCCCTCCTCATCACCACCGCCGGCGCACTCGGCTTCTACCACCTCTATCGCAAGCTCGTACGCAACCCGTAACGCTCTTGGGTGTCCGACTCAACCGAAGGTCGCCCTGTGCCCTGTTTCTCGCACACCATCTATCCGGACTTTCGCCCAGCAATCACGCCAATCACCCCGCAAATGCACGCCATACAGCAGAGAAAAGCACCAGATTCGGGGATTCTGCTCGCATCTGCACGCTCTGCGGTGTATCCTTTTGACCTCGTGAGGGTTCCGCCAGTGTGTGTGCATGGCTCGAATCCCAAATAGCAAACACACATTCTGGCAACCGGTCACTCCATTAGGAGTGCTTTATCGATGTCCCCGCCCAAGAGACAGGTGGGCGTGGACAGTGTGTGTACCTGTCTCAATATTGGAAGAGAGAAAGAATATGAACAAGATCGCAATTATCGCTGGCCTCGCAGTCGCCGCTACCGGTGCATCCGCTGATGTCCTCCTCGAGATCGACCTCTCCACCGTGAACTCGGTGACCATCAACGCAACCTCAGGCCTCGCCTCAGATTCGGCATCGGCCTCGAACTTCACCGGCTTCCTCCTCGCCGACTTCTTCGCAGCTCCCGGCACCGGCTTCGGCGGCGTCCTCGCAGCTGACTCCGGCAACCTCACCACCTTCAACAACCCATCAGACGGCACCGTCTCGGGCTTCGTCGGATCCGCGAGCGTGGGCCTCAACATCTGGAGCTTCTCCACCGATGGCACCGTAGGCGTCAACGCAGGCGAGCAGGCCTTCACCGGCTCCGCAACATGGTCGCTCGACGCCGCCCAGTACGCCGACTTCCTCTCGGCAGCAACCTCGGGTGACATCTACTTCGGTGCAGACACCGATGACGATATCGGTGGCGCTTCGATCATCAACATCGGCACCTACAGCGTCATCCCCGCCCCCGGTGCACTCGCACTGCTGGGCATGGGCGGCATGGTCGCCACCCGTCGCCGCCGCTAAGGCCCGCGACAACACCGCTCAGCCCTCCGTTCACTGAGCAGTGATCCATTTTGATTCCTCGCAGCACGGACTCCTCGGAGTCCGTGCTGTTCTTTATGACATGCTTTCCCTGCAACGCATATCACACATCGACACACAAGCCCAACCCGCCAAAAACATCTCCACATTCCACAGCATCTGTGATACACTCGATCCAAATTCGACACACACCACACCAATCACCGAGAGGGTCAACACATGCACAAGAACATCATTCCCAGCGCCATCATTCTTGCCATTGCACTCACCGCATCACCCGCCGCCGCCGAACCATTCACCTACCAGGGCCAGATCCAGGACGCCGGCGCACCAGCCAACGGCACATACGACCTCCGGCTCCAGCTCTTCGACGCCCCAGTCGGCGGCAACCAGATCGGCCCAACACTCACATTCGACGACATCACCGTCACCGACGGTCTCTTCCAGGTCGATCCGGACTTCGGCGCCGTCTTCAACCAAGACGACGCATACCTCTTCATCCAGGTCCGCGAAGGCACATCCGCCGGCGGCTACACCGGCCTGCTCCCAAGAACACCCCTCACCGCTACTCCTAAAGCCCAGCACGCAACGACCGCCGACACCCTCGCCAACCCGATCTGGAACCAGTCCGGCTCCGTAATCAGCAACGAACTGGGAAGCTCCATACTTCTTCTCAACCGCTCCACAACGATCACGCCATCCGAATACTTCGGCATATACCGCGACTTCCCCGGCTTCGTCGGCATGTATGTCGCCGGCCCGTCCGACTCGCTCCCGTTCTACGGCTACTCGATCGACAACGAAATCAGCGCCTACACCTACGTCGACGCCGAAAGAAGCTGGAACCTCACCATCAACGACACCATCCTCGCGATGAGAATCACAGCACAGGGCGACGCCAGCTTCGCCGGCGGTATCCGGGCCGCGGGCCAGATCACACAGTCCTACGCACCCGGCACAACCGATCTCGCCACACCCATCGCCTACGCCTTCATTAACAACACCGGAAGCGTCGCCAGCGGCACCCCAAATGTCTCCTCCGTCTGGAACAACACGCTCCGCCGATACGAAATCGAGATCGAGAACGAGGACTACTTCTTCAACGAGTATGTCACCGTCGTCACCTCAGTCTCAGCAGACATCAGCCCACGCACCAGCTCCTCCAGCGGCCGCCTGCTCGTCTACCTCGAAAGCACGATCAACCAGAACGACCTCCAGGCCAGCTTCCAGTTCGTCACCTATAAGCCCAACGGCGCCGCCCTCGTCCAGGGCCAACGCCGCCCACCGCTCCGGCCCCTGAACACCCCCGTTACCGACGAGATGATCTACCCCAACCTCGCCCCCGCGTCCCCACGCCAACCCATCCAGCCCGCGTCCCCAGCCCCGCGTCAACGCGACTGAGACGCGCCAACCACCATCCAATCACCACCCCCAAACGCCTCGCCAGGGGCGTTATTTATAACCTAAAGCATTGAGTTGAAATAATTGATGTCCCTTATGCACAAACCCGTTACAATCCGAGCAGTATGAATTCGCACAAATAACCTTTGAGAGGGGTAACACATGAATCGTCGAGCAACTTCTTGGGCCAGTGTTCTGGTCACAGCACTCATCACCACATTCGCGGCCGCCGAACCCTTCACCTACCAAGGCACACTCGAAGACAACGGTGCGCCTGCCAACGGTGAGTATGACCTCGTCTTCCGCCTCTTCAACGCCGCCAGCGGTGGATCGCAACTCGGCTCCTCGGCAGTCCGCGAGAACACCCAAGTCACCGCCGGCCTCTTTACCGTCGAGCTTGACTTCGGAGACAACCTCTTCCTCGTCTCCCCACGCTTTCTCCAGGTCGAAGTCCGCCCCGGCGCATCCGGCGGCAGCTTCGATATCCTGACCCCACGCACCACCGTCAACCCCGCACCCGCAGCCCAGCACGCAGCCACCGCAGATGCCCTCACGAACCCCATCTGGAACCAATCCGGCTCCGTCGTCAGCACCGGGTTCGGATCCACCAGTGTTCTCCTCAACCGATCGAGCACAATCACAAACAACGAATACTTCGGTGTGCACGCAAATGACACCGGATTCGTCGGCATGTTTGTTTCAGGCCCAGCGAACTCCTTACCCTACTACGCCTACTCCACCGACGGCGAAATCAGCGCCTACACCTATACCGACATAGAAAACAGCTGGATCCTCAACATCGAGGACAGCTTGGTCGCGCTGCGGGTCGATGCCGACGGCAACGCCTTCATCGCCGGCGATGCCAACGCAGACAACTTCAACTTCTCAGCACCAAAGACCAACTACCACTCCATCTCCGGCGAAATCTTTAGCTCCGCTTCAAATGACGGTTTCTTCGCTTCCGGCGGCAGCGGCGGTGCATACATCACAAACCCCGGTTCGGGCTGGCTCGTCGCCCCGGTCAATCTCCCGCACGGCGCAACCGTCACGCGCGTCCGCGCATATGTCTCGGATACCTTCGCCGGTGGAGACATGTCCATCACGCTTCATTCCCAGCTTCACGGCGGTGATTTCTTCAACCTTGTCGCCAATGTAACCTCAGCAGGGGTCAACGGCAGCAATGTCCAACTCGTCGATAACTCCATCAACTTAGCTACCATCAACAACGATACCAGCCACTACCACATTCGCGTGTTCTCAACCGCATGGCCCGGCAACGGCGACCTCCGCATCAAATCAGTCGTCATCGAATACACAACCACCCAAGCCGACTGACCCCACCCAACAAATTCAAACCCCCAAACGCCCCACCCGGGGCGTTTTTCATCCCCGCCCACACCCCCAAACCCCCACCAAACCCGCTAAACTCTCCCTGCAATCTCACCACAGCATCCACAGGGACGGAGCCACCAGCATGAAGATCCACGAATACCAAGCCCGCGACCTCCTCGATTCCTACGGCATCCCCGTCCCCGCCGGCGAGGTCATCACCTCCGCCGACCAGGCCGTCCAGGCCTACAAGTCCATCACCAAGGACGCAGACTCCACCCTCGCCGTCGTCAAGGCCCAGGTCTTCGCCGGCGGCCGCGGCAAGGCCGGCTTCGTCAAGCTCGTCAACACCCCCGAGGAAGCACAGCAAGCCGCCAAGTTCATGCTCTCAAACCGCATGGTCTCCCCCCAGACCGGTGAAGAAGGCCTCGAGGTCAACAAGCTCCTCATCGCCGCCGGCGTCGACATCGCCGACCGCGACGACGGCAACCCCGACGAGTACTACCTCGCCATCACCACCGACCGCAACGAACGCGTCAACACCCTCATCGCCTCGCGCGAAGGCGGCGTAGAAATCGAGCAAGTCGCCCACGACAACCCCGAAGCAATCATCAAAACCACACTCCACCCAATCCTCGGCCTCCAGCCCTACCAAGCCCGCGAGGTCGCCTTCAAGCTCGGCTTCAAGGGCAAGCAGATCAACCAAGCCGCAAAGATCATGCTCGCACTCGCCAAGCTCTACATGGACAAAGACTGCTCCATCGCCGAGATCAACCCCCTCATCGTCACCGCACCAACCGAGGCCAACCCACACGGCCAGGTCATGGCCATCGACGCCAAGTTCAACTTCGACGACAACGCAACCTTCCGACACAAAGACATCGCCGAGCTCTACGACCCCTCCGAGGACAACCCCGCCGAGGTCCGCGCCTCAAAGATGGGCCTCTCCTACATCGCACTCGACGGCAACATCGGCTGCCTCGTCAACGGCGCCGGCCTCGCCATGGCCACAATGGACACCATCAAGCTCGAAGGCGGCGACCCCGCCAACTTCCTCGATGTCGGCGGCTCCGCAACCGAAGAAGCCGTCACCGAGGCATTCCGCATCATCCTCTCAGACAAGGCCGTCAAAGGCATCATGGTCAACATCTTCGGCGGCATCATGCAGTGCGACATCATCGCCCAGGGCATCGTCAACGCCGCCAAAGAAATCGGCTTCACCATCCCCCTCGTCGTCCGCCTCGAAGGCACCAATGTAGACGCCGGCCGCAAAATCCTCGAAGAAGCAGCGGGGGACCTGCCGACGCTTCAGGCCGCAAGCAATCTGGGCGACGCGGCGCAGAAGGTTGTCGCGGCGGTGGGAACTTGATAATCTGATCCATATGACAGCATTCGCACCTCTTACTGGGATTCACCCAAACCAAGCGAAAGAGCAGTTCAGCTCTGCGGTGGTTCGCGGTGTATGCGCGCAAGCTGGCTTGAACTGTTCAAAGCCCGAGGTTGATCACGGGATAGATTTAGTCATAGCTGCAAACGAGCCGCTAGAAGACTCGCCAGAGTTTGCATGCAACATAACAATACGCCTTCAAATAAAATCAACTACCGTATACGATATCAATAATGATGTTATAAAATATCGTTTGCGACGCAATAATTATAACGTGCTGCGACGCCCCAACGTTTATAGCCCTTCTTATCTCATCTTGTTTTTGTTGCCTAATGACCCAGCTCAGTGGATCGTGCCTCACGATCAAAGTACACTGTTCTCTCTGTCCCCATATTGGTTTAGTTTGGATGGGTTCCCAGAAGAGCCGGATGGTCTTGGCCCGGCAACTCCGGTTCCGCTCGATATCCCAGTTGCACAGCGATTGGATGCAAGTAGTCTTCAGGAACTCTATCGTTCTGCTGGATTGAAGTTAATGGGGGGGCGATGAAAGAGGTTGATGCGATCATTGGTGCCTTTTCTGGATTGCCGCCAGATAATTTTGGCAGATACCTAGTTCGATCTGGTTGGGTTCTTTCTGCAAACAGACAAGGCCTTGGTCAGGTTTATTCGAAGGCGGATGGTAGGAGGTTGTTTGTTCCGTTGAATGATGACGCCCCTGATTATGGTGATGCTGTTTGGGATCTTGTAAAGGCAATTTCACGGCTTCAGGATGTGTCATATCAGTCAATATTAGAGTCAGTCAGCTATCTTGATTACCATACATTCAGAAATCGTGTGGTAGATCCAGATTCTTCAACAGGTTCAATGCAATTTTATCGATTTGATACTGCTTCGGGAGCCATGTTTGATTTGGTTAGATATTCAGCAGCTGGTTTACTTTCGGACTCAATAAGGCCGCGTCTAACTGATGCGGCAAAGTCATACGCGTCTATGTGTAGAATGGGACAGACCGAGGTTGGCAGTTTTGTGATCAAGCTTTTGTGCCCTTCAAAGCCTTCTGGGCTGGCCTCTGTTTCCCAGGGTAGTACGTTTGGAACTGAGGCAATGCAAGCATGCCTTGAGAATGTCGAATTTTTCTCAAGCCCACAAGCAGATGATCCAGAAGAGATTCTCCCGAGGACGATGAACGCAAAGGTTGCTTCGGCGATTGAGAATATGCGTCCGCCTTCAGATTTTGGTTCGAATGAAATTTCAGTTTCTTACGCATCTGAGCAGGAAGTTGGCTTGATGCCAAAGTTCAGCAAGGTTGTTGTAGATAAGTTTGCATACTCACGCGCGAAAGTCCTCCGTGATCGTCTTGTCAAATCTGATGACTATGAAGAAATGCGACTAGAGGGCGTCATAACAGATCTTCATCAGGACAGGCCGAGAAGAAATCACGAAGTTTCACAGTATGTAACGATGGAAGTAAAGCCAAATTGGAGGCAATTAGTCGTTTCAATGTTACCAAGGGAGTATGAGCAGGCCTTGAAATGGCAACTTGAGAAGATTCCTATTCGTGTACACGCTGTTGTGGACAAGCGTGGCAGGGTGTGGAAAACTAGAGTTGTAAAAGCTATAACACCTATCCCGAAAAACGAGGCTGACCAACTATTCGATGCATAATAAACTCGTCGGGCCCTGGCGGTGGCCCGATGGGCCCGGGTGCCCTTTTTACGCGCTGGGTGCCCTGCTTACGCGCAGCCTAAGCAGGATCCCAGAATCTTGGTATCCTGTCACTCATGGTAGAAATCATCATCGGCATCTCCGGCCTCCTCCTCGTCGCACTCACCATGCGGCAAACCGCGCTCATCCACCGCCAGTCTACCGACGCGCAGATTTTCCTCGAATGCACCGCACGCTTCAACGCCTTGGTCGACTTCCACGAACTCCTTGCGCATGACCGGCTGCGGGAGCCCTACAAGAAGTCCCCCGCGCTCGATACCACGGTCTGCTCGTACTACGACCTGCTCTCGCAGGAGTATCACCTCAACCACGAGAAGATCCTCTGCAACAGAGTTTGGAAGCTCTGGCAGGACGACATCAAGATGATCGTCGATACCCAGCTCATGCGCGAAGCATGGCAGCAAACCGTACTCCCCCGATACGCACATCATCATGGCTTCTGCCATTATGTTGAAGGCATGATGACAGCGAGGGCCTGAAAGAAGCCAAGTACCCTGCTTTGCACCTCTGAGTCAAAATCTCCCCCTTCATTCCCCCTCTTCTCCGCGTCCTCAGCGCCCTCTGCCCCCTCTGCGTACCCCCTCCTCAACCCCTCCGCACCCGCCAAATCGAAAAAACCATCCCGCACTGACCACACTTGTGCGCTATTTCCGGTCACTGCGCGCCACCACCCTTGAGCCACCAAAAGCACGCAGTACAATTCCACACCCGCACCCAGCGCCCCACACATTCGAGCGACCAGCCGAAAGGGGCGATCATGCACACAGACACACAAACGCAATCCACTCCAACGAGCCGCGACCGTCAGGGAGCGGTCTCTTCCAATCCTTCCGACACATCCCAATCCCAGCCCATCCCCCTCACGCCCCATCTCCTCGAAGACCTCCTCAACCCCGCGATGACCCCCATCCTCATCTGCCAGATCCACAACATCACCCTCGCCGACCTCGACACCCTCACCAGCTCGAGCAACTACCAAGACAACATCGCCCGGCTCAGCCGCATCAACGCCGCCCGCCGCGAAGCGCTCCACGAAGAACTGCACACCCAATCCCTCGCCGCCATGCGCGACATCGTCAACGACGCCACCGAAGCATCCTCCCCCGGTCATCCGGGGGAGGTGGCTCGGCAAAGCCGAGGCGGAGGGGGATCTTCTTCTTCCGCACTCCGCGCCTCCTACGCCAGCGCCGCCCGCCACCACGCCACCCAGGCCGCACTCCTCGAAACCCGCCGCAAAGCAATCGCCACCATCCTCAACCAAACAAAGCCGGCCGGGCCGACCTCGCGCACACACCGCGAGGCCGAGCCCAGGCCGGTACCCTCAGTCATTCCGCTGAATCCCGTTCGCCTCGATATCACCGATCAGACGCTTCATCTCATCGATCTCGCGCACCTGCGCTTCGATGATCTCGCTGGCCAGCACCCGGACCCGTGGGTCCTCGATGTTCGCCCGTCTGCTCGTCATGATCGCGATCGAATGATGCGGGATCATCGCCCGCATGTACGACAAATCCCCGACCGTGGCCTGGCTCCGCACCAGCCACAACGACCCGCCGAACAGCACGATCGCGCCGGCCACAATCCCCAGATTGACAGCCGCCTTCCTATACATCTTGAGCATGAACGCGAGCATCACCATCGCCATGGTCGCGCCCATGATCAACGCCATATACACCCGTGTCTCGCTGAAGGTCGCGTGCTCAAACGCGAAAGTGTTCAGGTACATCAGCCCGTACATCACCACCGTCGAGGTCGCGATCATCGCCCCAAACCGTCCGTACGACATGCCCTGCATCTGGTGTGTGCTCTTGTCTGTGTGCTGGCCTTGCTGATCGGTCATAGGCCTTCCTTCTCAAACTTGTTCTCAACCGTCTGCATCCACGGCATCATCTCAAACCGCACCGGCCGGATCACTCGATCCCTGTCTTCTGTCCGCACGATTTCCAAAGAACCGAGTCCGTCAGACATCTCCCATTCCGGCGTCGCCCCGCTCGCCGCTGGCAACAGCAGCAACCCGCATCCCATCGCCATCCCGATCCCGCCGACGATCGGCAGGTCACAACGCAGCCGCGTGTAGACCCGAACCAGCAGCATCAGCATCACATTGGCCAGCGAAACACCCAGCAGGACCAGCACAAACACCCGGACAGCACCGGCCCCCCCAAACACCGCCAACAGCAATCCGGTCACAATCAGTCCCGCGGCCGCAATCCAGCACGCCGCGAGCACGCCCATCATTTGCTTCATCTCCCGATCCATCACAAATCTCCTTCTGCGGCTCGGCACCCGCCCAACCTACATAAAGCTTCCCCTGCCGGATAAACCCCGCCTCAAATTCAAATGAAACCCGTTTCATCCTGCAGCGTTCCCGATTCGCCCACAGCGGCCCAGAATCCCGATATACTCGCTGTAATGGACGAATCCCAGCACAAACCGCTCCGCGTCATCGCCCTCATGAACCAAAAAGGCGGCGTGGGCAAAACCACGACCACCGTCAACCTCGCCGCGGCCATCGCCCAGCTCGGCCGCAAGGTCCTGATCATCGACCTCGACCCCCAGGCCCACGCCTCGCTGCATGTCGGCGTCGAAGACAACGAATCCGAGGACGGCGCCCCGACCGTCTACGACCTGCTGCTCGACAACGACATCGACATCAGCGACTGCATCCGCAAGGTCGACGACCACCTCGACATCATCCCCGCCGAGACTGATCTGGCCGCCGTCGAATCCGAACTCTCCGGCCAACCCGGTCGCAACCAGCGCTTGGCCAAAGCCATCGAACGCGCAAGCACCGACCACGAGTTCATCCTCCTCGACTGCCCGCCCGCCCTGGGCCTGCTCACCCTCAACGCCCTGGCCGCCGCCCAGGAAGTCATCATCCCCATGCAGGCCCACTTCCTGGCCCTGCAAGGCGTGAGCAAACTCCTCGAAACCGTCGGCCTCGTCCGCGACCAGATCAACCCCGCCCTGCGAGTCGCCGGCGTCGTCCTGTGCATGCACGACCAGCAGACCTCGCATTCCAAGGAAGTCGTTGCCGACCTCGAGGACTTCTTCGAATCCCAGCGCGACACCAACACCGCCTGGTCCAGCGCGCGGGTGTATCACCCGCCGATCCGCCGCAACATCAAACTTGCCGAGTGTCCGAGCTTTGGGCAAACGATCTTCCAATACGCGATGTGGGCGCCGGGGGCGATGGACTACAAGAAGCTGGGCGACACGATCGTTGCCGAGTGGGACCGGGCGCTGGCGGTCGCGCGTGCGGGCAACCTGAGCGAGGCGGAGATCATGGTGTTGCGCGGCGCGAAGGAATCGATCGAACGCCACGGGCGGCCCGATGATTCTGAGGTCGAGGCGTGAACAAATCCGCCCGCCTGCTGGTGCGCATCGCGTGGATCTTCTACACACTGGCCCTGCTCACCGCGACCCATTGGCCCGGGCTGGTCGTGCACGGCCCGGTCAACTGGACTGACAAGATCATCCACTGCGGCGTCTTCTTCGTCTGGACCATGCTGCTCTATGGCGCCGGCCTGGTCGCGGCGGGCGGCGTGTGCGCCTGCGGGCGGCGACGCCTGATCTGGACAGCGGTGGCCGGGATGGGCTTTGCGGTCTTCGACGAAACAACCCAGCCGATGTTTAGCCGGGTCTTTGATCTGCTTGACCTCGCGGCAGACTGCCTGGGCGTGCTGCTGGCGGTGGGGCTGCTGTGGGCCGGCGGTCGGTTTTGGCCCAAGTTTCGGGGTGATTTGGGCGATTGACGAAATTCTTCGTCAATTTCTGAGATAGGGGCTTGCATTGCTGGCCGAATTGACGAAGATCTTCGTAGTTTAGTACGAAGGAGCGCGTCGATGACCAAGAAGCGGGCAAAGAGGAAGATCGTATCGAAGAAGCCGACGGATGCGGAGTTGGCGATCTTGGGGGTGATCTGGGAGCTTGGCTCGGCGACGGTGCGTGAGGTGCATGAGGTGCTCAGCGCGACGCAGGAGACCGGGCAGACGACGGTGCTCAAGCTGATGCAGATCATGGTTGAGAAGGGGCTGCTGGAGAAGGACGCGAGCGTGCGGCCGCAGGTGTTCTCGGCGGCGGTGCCGCGGCAGCAGACGCAGAAGGCGATGCTGGGGCATGTGTTGGATGGCGCGTTCAGCGGGTCGGCGGGCAATCTGGTGTTGCAGGCGCTGAGCATGCGAGAGAGCAGTCCTGAAGAGCTGGCGCAGATCCGCAGGATGCTTGATGAGCTTGATGGGGGTGCGTCATGAGCGAGATCGTGATGATCATCGAACGGTGCGCGCATGCGCTGGGGAACGCCGTGGTGCAGTCGCTGTGGCAGTGCGCGTTGGTTGGTGCGCTGGCGGCGGCGGTCGCGATGTGTTCGCGGCGTGCGGCTGTGCGGTACGGCGTGTGGTGCGCTGGGATGCTCGCGTGCGCGGCATGGTTCGCGTTGACCTTTGCAGCTGGCGTGCGTGTCGAGCGGCCGTTGGAGTTGGCAGGGTACGCGGGTGGGTTGCGTGGGGGCGTGGTGGCTGGAGGTCCCGAGGCGGGTTCTTCGGGCGTGGTTGGTGCTGCGTCGGTGGGGCTTTTCGAGATCGTGGCGATGCTTTGGTTGTGCGGGTTTGCGTTTGTGAGCGTGCGTTTTGTACTGCAGTGGCGGGCGGCGCAGCTGCTGCGGACGCGTGGGCTGGTTGCGGCAGGTGCGGAATGGCAAGCTTTGTTTGACGATGTGCGCGGCGTGTTTGGCGTGTCGCGCCGGGTGTGCCTGCGAGTGAGTGAGCGGGCGCGGTGCCCGATGGTGGTTGGGGTGTTGGTGCCGGTGGTTGTTGTGCCGGCGAGCGTGCTGCTGATGCTGAGCCCGGCCCAAGTTCGGATGGTGCTAGCGCACGAGCTGGCGCATGTGCGGCGGTACGACCATGTGGTCAATATGCTGCAGGTGCTGATTGAGACGGTCATGTTCTATCACCTGGTGGTCTGGTGGATGTCCCGCCAGGCGCGGGTTGAGCGTGAGCACTGCTGCGACGACGCCGCGGTGCGGATGTGTGGGGACGCGGTGGCGTATGCGCGGGCGCTCACGGAGCTTGAAGAGGTTCGTTTACAGTCCCGGGCGGTGCTTGGGTTGCAGGGAGGTTCATTGATGAAGCGTATCAATCGGTTGGTTGGGCATTGGGAATCGGAGCGGGGTGCAGGTTCGGCTCATGCATTGACTGCGGTGATGGTTCTGATCGTTGCGTGTGGGGGCGTATATGCCTACTCGACGATGCGAGCGCAGGCTCCTGAAGGCGACGAGGTTATCGCCTTCACGGTCCGTGATGATTCTCGTGAACTGATCCTCCATGGGGTCAGCGACGAGGCATTGGACATGCGACGCAAGACTGAGCTTGGGTCGATCTCGTATTACGAACAGCAGTTGCGTCCTCGGTTCCTTGAGGACATCCGTTCACGAGCGGCGAGCGGGTTGCTGACGCGCGAGGAGGCGGAGGCGAGCATCGATCTCGACGCGAGTCGGCAGTTGTTCGAGTCTCGGTGGTTCAGTGTTGGGGTGATGTATCAGCAGGAGGTGATCGAGGGACGAATGACGGTGGATGAGGCAAACAGACTTCTGGAGCGTGCCTTGAAAGAGAATGGGTATGCCGCGTCGGAGTTTGCACAGGCCGATCCGATGCTGGGCATGCAGGTTGTCGCGGCGGATCATGTGT
Source organism: Phycisphaerales bacterium UBA1924 (assembly GCA_965283805.1). Lineage (GTDB taxonomy): Bacteria > Planctomycetota > Phycisphaerae > Phycisphaerales > UBA1924 > UBA1924. The sequence goes on from CBDIPV010000001.1 coordinate 3,062,469, forward strand.
TTGATGTCATGGTGACACCGGATGGCAAGCCTGTGGGGGCGGAGTTGGAGCTTGAGTTGAAGGCCGTCGAGCCCGGGCCAGAGAAGAAGCTGACGCCGATGGATGATGCGTACTTTTATCACCAGGGGATCAGGGCGCTTTCGGAGTATGAAGAAGAGAATCCGGATGATTGTTGATTGATCTGGTGGAACGAGACACGCCCGCGGAATGCGGGCGTTTTTTGTGCGCGGTGGTCGGGTTTCGGTGGTTGGCGTTTGCGGTTGGGGGTGGGATCTGGTACACCTGGGTCTGGCAAGGATGTCAGGAGGCGGTGCATGCGGTATGGATTGATGATGGCGGTGGCGGGGGTGATGGTTGGGTTTGCTGATGCAGCTGTGGATGAGTCTCCTGCGTCGATGGATGAGCAGATCGAATGGGTCACCGTCGGTGACCCGGGGAATCCTGCATACCCAGGTCTGGACGGTGTGATCCTTGCGGATCGTGGCTCAGTAGATTACACCTTCCGCGTCTCTCGCACCGAGATCACCAGCGGGCAATGGATCCAGTTCGTCAATAAGTTCGGGACGATGAGCGATGAGCTCGGCGACCTGTTGCGTACCGGTTTGTGGCCCGCGTACCCCGATTTCAGTTATGACGGGCCCGGGCAGCGGTATGTCTTCTCGAACAATGTGCTTGAGCCCGAGCTGGCACCCGTGGGGATTAGCTGGCGTCAGGCGGCGATGTTCTGCAACTGGATGCATAACGGATGCACGGACGACCCGGAATCGCTGTTCAACGGTGTGTATGACACCTCGACCTTCACACGCAACGACGATAATACCTACAACGATCAGGACACGCACTTTCCCGACGCACGATACTGGATTGTCACCCTCGACGAGTACCTCAAGGCGGCGTACTACGACCCGGACAAGAACGGGCAGGGGCCGGGATGGTGGGAGTTCGGGCACAGCTCGGACGATCCGCCCGTTTACGGCGTGCCGGGTGTCGGCGATGTGGCGCGAGAGCTGAGCGATGAGGAGCTTATCAGGCTTTGTGGGCTGCCAAATCACGGCGACTTGCCGCTGGGCCTGTATCCCGAATCGCAGAGCCCGTGGGGGCTGCTCGATGTGCTGGGGGGGAACTCAGACTTCGTAGAAGACTGGGAGCCAGCAAACTATCGCAGGGCGCGAGCACGCAAGCTCTCGGCAAACGCGATATTCGGCGACAACGAGCCGTTTGATCGTATCTGGATGTTGATAACGATCCCGCCTCGGTCATCCCTTGGCAGTTTTCATATCGCTTCGCTACCCCGCCCTCGGGCGGACCTGAATCGGGATTGGCTGATTAATTTCTTCGATGTGGCACAGTTCCTCCTGTGGTTTCTCGATGGTGATCTTCGCGCTGATCTCAGGGCCGATGGATTGCTGGATGCGGATGATGTCCGTGTGTTTCTTGGTTTATATATGAATATGTGATTCGTGTGGGGATCGAAGATTCTGCTTTGCCCTGCGGGTCAAAGCAGGGCGCCCGGCAGGGCATTCAGATGGGTTGGTTGTTTTGGAGACCCCCTCCGTCTCGCTGCGCTCGACACCTCCCCCGGAGGCCCGGGGGAGGCGAGTGGGGAATTCGTGTGTTGTTGTGGGGGGAATGGTCGATTGATAGTGGGTGAAAGAATCTGCAACCAATACGAGCGATGGGGCGATCGGGCGTGATACGCGGACGGTGGCGGGGTTGACGCTGGTGTCGCGGGTGTTGGGGTTGGTTCGGGATGTGGTGACGGTGCGGGTGTTCGGGGACACCTTTGTGGGGTCGGCGTTTGCGGCGGCGTTTGCGGTGCCCAATATGTTCCGGCGGCTGTTTGGGGAGGGAGCGTTGTCGGCGGCGTTTTTGCCCGAATACACGCGGCTGGCGGACGGGGACCCGAAGAAGGCGGACGCGTTTGCGTCGCTGACGATCGCGCTGCTGGCGCTGGTGACGGGGGTGTTGACGCTGGTGATTGAGCTGGCGCTGCTGGGGGTGGTGCAGGCTTCGGGTGATGATCCGGAGCGGGCGTATTCGCTCAAGCTGGTGATGGTGATGCTGCCGTTCATGCCGGTGATCTGTGTGGCGGCGATCCTGGGGGGCATGCTGCAGAGCCATGGGCGGTTTGGGCCCTGGGCGGCGGCGCCGATCCTGCTGAACCTGTGCATCATCGGGGCGGCGGTGCCGTACTTTGTGGTGGAGGGTGCGGACCCGGCGGCGTGGGCGTACCCGATCGGGATCGCGGCGGTGTTTTCGGCGGTGCTGCAGGTGGGGTGGTCGATGTGGGCGCTGCGGCGGACGGTGCGGTGGACGACGGGTGTGAGCGAGGCCAAGCGCGAGGCGAAGCTGATGCTGCTGCGGATGGTGCCGGTGATCATCGGGCTGGGCACGCTGCAGTTGAACTCATTTATGGACACGCTGATCGCGATGTATCCCAACTGGGTGGGCGATACGGTCTTTGGGTATGACTATCCGCTGGATGAATCGTCGAACGCGGTGCTGTTTTATGCGCAGCGGCTGTATCAGTTCCCGCTGGGGGTGTTCGGGATCGCGGTGGCGACCGCGGCGTTCCCGGCGTTGTCGCGGGTTGCGGGGGATTCGGTCCGGTTTGGTGAGATGCTGACGCGGGGGCTGCGGCTGAGTTTGTTCATTGGGGTGCCGGCGAGCGTGGGATTGTTGGTGGTGGGCGAGCCGCTGATCCGGGTGCTGTATACGGGTGGTGGTGAAGGGTTCAGCGATGAGGGTGTGGCGCGGGGTAGTGCGGTTCTGAGTGGGTACGCGCTGGCGGTGTGGGCGTATTCGTTGAATCAGCTGCTGACGCGGGCGTTCTACGCGCGGGGGGATACGCGGACGCCGATGACGGTGGCGCTGGGGATGGTGGGGGTGAATGTGGCGCTCAACTGCGTGCTGATCTGGTGGCTGCGCGAGGCGGGGCTGGCGTGGTCGACGGCGGTGTGCGCGGTGGGGCAGACGGTGCTGCTGGTGTGGATGGCGAACCGGAAGATGGAGGGCGGGCTGCGGCTGGGGTCGATGGTGCGGCCGGTGGCGATGGTGGTGGTGGGGTCGTTGCTGATGGGGTTGTGCGTGTGGGGTGTGAGGCGTGGTCTGTATTCGGAGGGGAGTTGGATGAGCGGGTTGTTCGCGGTGGTGCTGATGACGCTGACGGGGGCGTTGGTGTACGGGCTGTGGGCGATCTGGGCTAAAATGGATGAGCTGGGCTGGCTGATTGCCAAGTCCACGGCGGTTGATACACACATCGGAAAGGAACCGAACGATGAAGAGTGAACGCAAGATGAAGCGCGTGGTATTGGTCGTGGCTGCTGGTGCGATTGCGGCGCTGAGCGCGTGCAACACGGTGAGCGGGGTGGGCAAGGACCTGCAGGAGGGGAGCAAGAATGTGAAGGAAGCGATCGAGAACTGATCGTCCTTCATGACCGAGCTTCAAGGGAAACCGATTGTCATCACGGGCGCCTCGAGTGGGATCGGGGCGGCGACGGCGTTCGCGTGCGCGGCGGCGGGGATGCCGGTGGGCCTGATGGCTCGGCGCGAGGAGAAGCTGTTGGAGATCAGGGAGCGGATCGCAAAGGGTGGCGGCAAGGCGATTGTCGTGGTGGGGGATGTCACGGACGCTGACGCGAACATGGAGTTAATGGCGAAGACGGAGGAGGCGTTCGGGGATTTGTATGGGGTGATTGCGAATGCGGGGTATGGGGCGGAGGTGGAGTGCGCGACGATGCCGATCGAGGACATCCGGGCGATGTTTGAGGTGAACTTTTACGGGTCGTTGCATCTGGTGCAGCCGGCGATTGCGAAGTTTCGCGAGCGGGGCGCGGGGCACGCGATGATGGTGTCGAGCTGTCTGAGCAAGATCGGGCTGCCGCACTATGGGGCGTATTGCGCGAGCAAGGCGGCGCAGGATTATTTCTGCCGCGGGATGCGGCTTGAGCTGCGGGGGACGGGTGTGTTCGTGAGCAGTGTGCACCCGATCGGCACCAAGACCGAGTTCTTTGACGAGGCGGCCAAGAAGAGCGGGGGCGGGAAGCTGAAGCTGGCGGGGAGTAGTGAGCGGTTTATGCAGTCGCCGGAGAAGGTTGCGGGGGCGATGGTGAAGTGTCTGCGGCGGCCGCGGGGTGAGGTGTGGACGAGTGGGCTGGTGCGTTTGGGCTTGGGGGCGAGTGTGATGATGCCGGGGGTGACGGATTGGGTGCTGGGGCGGAAGGTGGGGAAGAGGGGAAGAAGGGACTAGCCACTCGCCACTCGCCATCGGGGAATAGGGAGAGGGGCGCGTGTTTGGGGGTGGATGGTTCCTTCTTCATCACTGCGCGAGTGAAGCAGGGCACCCAGTGCCAAGAGTGTTCGAACTAGCTGAGCCGGTTGATGAGGTCGTCGATGGTGGTCTGCCAGGGCTCGAAGTATTCGGTCTCTTTCCAGAGCTGACAGAGTTCGGACTGTTCGTCGTTGCGGACTTTGAGCAGGGCCTGCGTGGCGCGGTCGAGCATGTTGCTGTCGGGGCGAGCGCCGTTGAGGGAGGCGAGCCACTTCTCGAGATCCTCTGGTGGATTGGGCGGTGGGTTTCCTTGTGCGGCGGCGAGGCATTCGGCGGCGGCGATGGCTTCCTCGCCCTCGGGGGAGTCGATGTAGAGGTCTGATTGCAGGAGCGTGTCGATCGCGGACATGGGGTAGGCGAACGGAACTTTGAGTTTGCCGAGGAGTGATTTCTTGACGGGTTTGATGCCCCAGATCCAGTCGCTGGCGGTGTCGTTTTCGAAGCTGTTGTGTCCCCATGTGCCCATGTGTGATCTCCTGCATCTGATAGGGACATGATAACCGATAGGCATGGTTCTTGGAGACACCCCCTCCGTCACGCTGCGCGTGACACCTCCCCCGTCCGCCAGAGGCGGATCTACGACTTGCGGGGGAGGCGAGGGGTTATGCTTCGTGTGTGAGGCGTTCGAGGAGTTTGGCGGTGAGGAGCTCGACGCGTTTGACCTCGCGGGTGACGGCGATGCGTTGCATCTCGAGCCAGAACCACATCTTGAGCATGGACACGGCGAGCATGCAGAAGCTGAAGGCGAAGCCCCAGGTGAGCAGGGCTTTGGTTTCGGTGCTGTTGAAGAACTTGATAGCGCACCAGATGCTCAGGGCGAAGAAGGCGATGGAGTAGATCATCGCTATGGCGGTGATGAACTTGTTTCGGGTTTGGAATGTGGCGCGCATGAGCTGGTCAATGCGCATGCCTTCTTCGGGGTTGCCGAGCATGGCACGGTCGGAGGGGGTGAGGGCGTCGTGGATCTGTTTGTCGAGATTGTCCATGTCATGTCCTTTCGGTTGGTTCGATCTGGTTTCGGAGTTGTTCGCGTGCCTTGCGGAGGCGTGACTTTGCGGTGCCGGTGGGGATGGCGAGCGCGGCAGCGGCCTGCTCGATGGTGCAGCGGTCCATGTAGATCAGGATGATGATGTCGCGGAGCTTGGGATCGAGCGACATGATCGCGAGGCGGATGTCCTGTTCGTCGGCGGGGTTTGCCTTGTGATGGTTGAGGTTATGTTGCGAGTTTGTGCGGCTGTGGCGTTGTTTGATCTGTGCTTTGATCCAATCGCGTGCGTGGTTGGCGAGGATCGAGTTCGCCCAGGCGTGGAAGCGGGCGGGATCGCGGAGGGAGCGGATGGAGCGTGCGATCACGAGCCAGGTGTCTTGGGTGATGTCGGCTGCTGCGTCGGGGTTCTTGGTGAGGGCGATGGCGCGGCGGGTGAGGGTGGTGTTGTATCGCTGGGCGAGCGCGGTGAGCGCTTGGGTGTTGCCGGCTTGGGCATCGAGAACGAGCAGTTCGATCTCGATGGTGTTGGGGTTGGTCATGGCATCTCTATGGTCTCTGATTTTGGGGGTGTGGATTTTGGTGGGCGCAGAAAAAAGCCGCATCGGGTTGGATGCGGCTGGTTTGGGTGGTTTTGGGACGCTCAGGCCTTGGGACCGCCGGAGGCGATGTTGGCGGGGAGGTTGTATTTGGCGTCGTTCTCGCGGAAGAGCTTGGCGAGCTTGGTGGCCTGGGTGTCGTAGGCGGCTTTGTCGGCCCATGTATTGCGGGGGTCGAGGACCTCGCTGGGGACATTGGGGACACTGGTTGGCATGTGGAGGCCGAAGACGGGGTGCTCGGTGGTCTTGGCGTTGTCGAGTGAGCCGTCGAGGATGGCGGTGACCATTGCCCTTGTGTATTTCAGTGAGAAGCGTTGTCCGCCCTTGCCGTAGGGGCCTCCGGTCCAGCCGGTGTTGAGGAGCCAGACATTGGCGTTGTGCTGCTTGACGCGCTCTGCGAGCATGTTGGCATACTCGGCTGGTCGGCGTGGCATGAATGGGCCGCCGAAGCAGGGGGAGAAGTTGGGGATGGGCTCGGTGACGCCTTCTTCGGTGCCTGCGAGCTTGGATGTGTAGCCGTTGATGAAGTAGTACATCGCCTGCTCGGGGGTAAGCTTGGAGATGGGGGGGACGACGCCGAATGCGTCTGCGGTGAGGAAGATGACATTCTTTGGGTGCGATCCGATTGAGGGGATCTTCGCGCCGGGGATGAAGTCAACGGGATAGGTGACTCGGGTGTTCTGGGTGATGGAGATGTCGTCGTAGTCGGGGATGCGTGTGGCTGGGTCGACGACGGTGTTTTCGAGGACGGAGCCGAAGCGGATTGCGTCCCAGATCTGGGGTTCTTTTTCGTGTGTGAGCCCGATGACCTTGGCGTAGCAGCCGCCCTCGAAGTTGAATACGCCTTCTGGTCCCCAGCCGTGTTCGTCGTCGCCGATGAGGGCTCTGTTTTCGTCCGCGGAGAGGGTGGTTTTCCCGGTGCCGCTGAGCCCGAAGAAGAGGGCGACGCTGGAAGGGTCGTTCTTGGCGATGTTGGCCGAGCAGTGCATGGGGAAGACGCCGACCTCGGGCATGTCGTAGTTCATGGCGTAGAAGAGGCCCTTCTTCATTTCGCCCGCGTATTCTGTGCCGAGGATGATGACGGTTTTGCGTTCGAGGGATTGTGCGATGTATGTTTCGCCCTCGTGTCCGAGCGCTTGCTGCTCTTCTTTTGTGAGTTTGTGGGATCCGGCGTTGATGACGGTCCAGTCGTGTGTCCATGAGCCGTCGCCGGCGTCTGAGGCGGAGCCGGGCTTGATGAAGAGGGTCTGGGCGAAGAGCGAGTGCCATGCGAGGGTGGTGATGACCTTGACCCCGAGGCGGTGGTTGAGCTGGGCTCCGGTGAAGCCCTCGAAAACGAAGACATCGGCTTGGGCATTGATGAACTTGGTCGCGATGTCGAGGGCGGTGTCGAACTGGGCCTCGGTGATGGGCTGGTTGACCTTGCCCCAGTCGATGTTGTCTCGCGAATCTGGGTGCTCGACGAGGAACTTGTCTTTGGGTGAGCGTCCTGTGCGGTCGCCTGTGTTGACGGCGACGCATCCGTTGGCGGCGAGCTGGCCCTCATTGCGTTTAATGACGAGCTCGAGGAGCTCCGCTGGGCAGCAGTTTGTGTGTGTCCGCTGATTGGCGAGGTTGAGTTGGTCTGTGATGGTGCTCATGCGAAGCTCCTGCTTACCCCCGATTTTCTGTTGCCGAGGGGCTGACTTTAATCACTGCGAGCCGTCCCATTGAACCGCGTGGTTTGGACGATCCTGCGATGAGACAAGGGGGAATCGTAGACCGAGTTGGGTTGATTGATGCGTATTTCCGATGGGTGAGGGCTGACTTTGGGCGTGGTTCGGTGCTATATTTTGTGTGGAGCATCTACGAAAGTATTTGTCCAAACATGTTGGTGGCCGTAGTTCAGTTGGTAGAGCACCTGGTTGTGGTCCAGGACGTCGCGGGTTCGAGTCCCGTCGGTCACCCTTGAGCAAGAGACGCCCCGAGTCGGGGCGTTTTTTTATTGCGGGTGCCTGGGCTCGGCTCGGGGTGCGGGTGCTCATGTTGATCATGCGGCTCTTTGTGTGTGCGCGGCTTGTGGCTGGTTGATGAGGAGCGCGCACGCATTGATGAGCGCTGCTTTGTTGATGGGCTTGGTGAGGTAGTCGTCGCAGCCGGCTTGGATGCAGCGTTCGCGGTCGCCGTCGAGTGCGTGGGCGGTGATGGCGATTGTTGGTGTGTTGATCCCGGATTGCCGGAGCTGCTTTGTGGCGGTGTAGCCGTCGAGCACGGGCATCTGCATGTCCATGAGGATGAGATCGAATGGCTGTGCTTGCTGCTGGGCCTGCATGACACATTGGATGGCTTGCTCGCCGTTGTGGGCGAACTCGGTCTGGGCCTGGGTGTTTTTGAAGAAGTGCTGGAGCAGGACGCGGTTGTCCTTTGCGTCGTCCACGATGAGGATGCGTGCGCCTTTGAGTACTGCGATGTCGGCGTCGCTGAGGGCTTGGGTGTTTGGTGGGCTTGATTCGGCCGGCTGGGCTGGAGTGGTGACGGTGAGGGTGAAGCGTGCGCCTTGGCCGGGTACTGATTCGACGGTGATGTTGCCTTGCATGGCCTTTGCGACATCGCGGGCGAAGGAGAGCCCCAGTCCTGAGCCGCCGTACTTTCTGGTGAGTGTGCTCTGTGACTGGTGGAAGGCATCGAATATGTCTGCGAGTTCGTCCTGTTCGATGCCGATGCCGGTGTCGGTGATGGCGACGGTGATTGTTGGTGCGTGGGGGTGGTTGTCGACGCGTGATTCGATGCTGATCGATCCGTCGTTGGTGAACTTGATGGCGTTATCGAGGAGTTTTTCAACGATCTGCACAAGGCGTTTGGTGTCTGTGCTGATCCGCAGATTGCAGGACGGGTCGAGCGTGGGGTTGAGTGTGAGCCCCTTTGCGAGTGCTTTGGTTGTGGCACGCTGTATGGCCGGGCTGAGGATGTCGCCCAGTGTGCAGGTTGTGTTGTTGATGTTCAGCTGGCCTGATTCGATCGCGGACATGTCGAGCATGGTCTCGATGAGCGTGGCGAGGTGCTGCGCTGAATCATTGATTGATCTTGAGAGCCGGTTGCGTTCTGAATCTGAGAGCGAGTCTTCGTTGAGCAGCGCGGTGAAGCCGAGTATGGCGTTCATCGGCGTTCTGAACTCGTGGCCCATGTTCGTGAGCAGTCTCCAGCGGACGCTGTCGGCACGCTGGGCGTGGCGTGTTGCGCGGTCGAGATCTTGGAGCTGCTTTCTGACGATGAGTATGGTGGGCTCGATGATGAAGAGGACCATGGCGATGAGCATGAGCGTGAGGACGATGAGACCGGCGTTGGCTTGTGTGGTGCTCTGTTTGATCTCGCTTCGTGAACGCGCCTCGAAAAGGTCGACGATGGTTTCCATGCGGGGCAGGAAGAGTGTCTGGGCGTCCTTGATCTCGTGCATCGTGGCGCTGATGCGATCGGCGGTCTGCGCGTCGAGGTATGGGGCTCTGCGGATGGCATTCTTGGTGAGCATCTGCAGCTCTGCAGAGGCGGTGCTCAGCCGCTGGTATGGAACGGCGATGGATGCGACCTGGTCGAGTTCCTGGGTTGTCGCGTCGGGGAAGAGGTTCTTTGGGGTGCTGCCGGTGAAGAGCTGCTGGTAGGATTGCTCGAGACTCTGTGTTGTGGTGGTGAGCGCGTCGTAGAGGGGCTGGAGCTGGGGCCAGTTGGCGTTTCGGACAGAGGTATCGATCTCGTATGCGGCTGAGCGGATGCTCTGGGAGTAGAGGCGCATGCGGGCCGAGTCGTTGATCTTTGTTGCTGATCCGTGGTCGAGCACATGGGTGATCCTGCTGACCATGAAAAAGTTGATGAGCACGATCATGACCACGCTGACGATTGTGAATCGTCTGAAGCGTGTGATGCTCTTTCGAACGCGTTGGCTGTCAGGTTGGGTCACGCGGTGTCCGTTTGGGTGGAGATTGGATACCTATGGGTATCGGCATCACGCGCGTGGGACTGGAGCGTAACCCGCTGATCTTTGGGGGCTTGCAAGTATTTTAGATTTGTGTTTGGTGTGCCGCAGGCTTGCGTTGAGACTCGCCCGGTTTATGCAGCGCTGGCACGGTCGGTGCACATGGCTTTGATGGCCATGAGGTCTTGCAGATGCTCGGCGGTTTGGCCGGTGTTGGCGACGGCCTCGCCGATAGCGATGGCCTTTTCTCTGAGGTTGCCCAGCCCGAGCAGGGGTGCGATGGATTTGATTTTGTTGCAGGTCCCGAAGATCTGGACCGGGTCCTGGGTGCGGATGTGCTGGTCGAGGACGACGCCGAGCTTGGCGAGTTCGATCCGCAGGGCGTCGTTGGTTTGCGCACAGTTGTGCTTGCGCACGGCGCTGAGGATCTGTGGGTTCCAGCTGGTGAAGAGGTATTCTGCGAGTGCGCAGAGGAAATCGTTCTCATTGATGGGGGATGGGATGAAGCAGTCGGCGGTGGAGAGGCGGACCTGGTTCTTGGAGGATTCGTCCTTGCAGCTGCCGGTGAGCAGGATCGGCTTGTCGAAGCCCTGTGTGCGGAGGGTGCGTGCGAACTCGGGCCCGGTCATATCCCCGGCGTCGAGACAGCAGCAGACGATGTCGCAATCGGCGAATCCTTTTTCGAGTGCGTCCTTGGCGGTCTGAGCGAAACCGAAGTTGATCGATGTTTGCTGGATGTACTCGCGGATGAGCGGGATGATCACCTTGTCTGCGCCGACAATGAGTGCTTTGCCCTTGAGTTCCGAGGCGTTGAACCGCTCGTGGGTGCGCAGGCAGTCCATGATGTCTGGGCGGATGAACTCCTGGACGATGATCTGCTTGTCGAAGCTGATTCCGATCTCGTGGACGACGCCACCGCGGTGCTCGCAGCGGACGACCTTGCCGTTGGCGGTGTATGGGTTGCCGTCGATTCTGTTGAGCTTGGTTCTGACCATGGTGCCCGGGTATGTGTAGCTTGAGTGCAGGACGCTCAGGCCGCCTCGTGAGATGTTTCGGGTGGCGACGGTGATCTCTCTTCTGGAGCGGTCCGTGGATTCGAGCACGATGTCGAGGTATGGCTGATGGTATTCGAGCCGGGTGTGGTATCGGTGTGGCGAGACGAGATTGCCGCCCTCGCCCTTGGGCTGGTTTAGTTTTTTGAGCAGCTGTGTGTAGACGAGGGTGTCCATGCCTAGCGAGTTGCGCTGATTCATCCCCGGCAGGTTGTTCTTGCTGTGCTTGTTGTGCTTGTTGTTCATGTTGTTCATGGCATTGCTCGCTGGCGTGTGGCTTTGGATTGATCAGGCGGCGGGCTTTGCTTTGATGCGTCTGCAGGCGATCACGAGTGCGCGGATTTCTGTGGATGCGCCTTTGGGCGACTTGTTCGCAAGTTGCTTTTCAGCTGCGATGGCAAGCGAGGAGATGTCTGGGAATCCCAGTGGCGCGGCGGTGCCCGAGAGGGTGCGCACGATTTCGACGCACGCCTGCTCGTCGTTTTCTCGGATGGCCTTTTCGAGATTGAGCGCCATGCGTGGGATCTCGGTGAGGAACTTGGCCAGCAGTGGGTAGGTCGAGTCCGCGGTTGAGAGTGTGGTGTAGAGCGGGCCGCCGTCGCCATCGGCGTGGAGGAACTCCGCGATGGCTTGGAAGAGCTTGTCGCGTGTAGTGGGTTTGCTGAGGATACCCGAAGCGCCAGATTCTCTGACGGCGTCGAGGGCGGATTCGGTTTTGTCAGAGGTGAGCACGACGACGGGGATGTCGCTGCCAGATTCGTGCATGGCGTTGATGAACTCTGGGGCAGTATGGGCGCGAAGGTGGTAGTCGGCGATGACCAGGTCGCAGCCTTTCCCGAGCCGCGTGACGGCGTTTTCGATGGTATCGGCGGTGTTGACGACCAGGTTGGTGTCCTCGAGAAACATCAGGAGCAGGTCACGGTCGAGGTCGGAGGTGGTGAGGATGAGGATCGAGCCGTGCAGGCGGGAGGGGTCGACGCGTTCGAGTGTGTAAGCCCCGTTGAGTGGGTCAAGGCCGAGTAGATCTTTGGTCGAGATCTGATGATCAAACTTGATCCCGATCTCGTGCACCCGCCCGGTGAGGTGGCTGCAGCGTACGACCTTGCCCGTGGAGCTGATCACCGCCCCGCCGGGCAGTTGCAGGGCGACTTCCACTGGCGTGCCGTTATGGATGAAAGAGGAATGGAGGATGGAGATGCCGCCGCGTGAGATGTTGCGTGTGGCGACAGGGAGGGTGACCTTGTTGCCCGAGCCGTGCTCGATGATGAGCTGCACCGATTCGACGCGGTAGGAGGAGCGGACAAACTCACGGTCGGGCTTGCTCCAGTTGCTGTCGTTGTGCTCGATCTGTTCGAGGAAGCTGTGGAGCTCTCTTTGGCCGAGGCGGAGGGTGTTCTGGACCGTGTTTTTGGGGTGCAGTGTCAAGTGTGACGCTCCGGGATCGGGTGTGATACCGGTTCATCGGTGGTTCTTTGGGCGATGTTCAGTCGCGCGGGACCAGCGCGAGCACGCCGGGTGATCTGTCACGGATGCGCGCAAGGGTCGGCCGAGTTATGCGTTCTGTCGGGTCTGATAACCGCGGGGTTGGTGTGGCGTGGCTGTGGCCGCGGGCTTAAACATCCAGGTTCTTGACCTCGAGGGCGTGGTCCTCGATGTATTTGCGGCGTGGCTCGACCTGTTCGCCCATGAGCAGCGAGAAGAGGTTGTCGGCCTCGCCGGCCTGGTCCCACTGGACGCGGAACATGGATCGCACCGACTTGTCCATGGTGGTTTCCCAGAGCTGAATGGCGTCCATTTCGCCCAGCCCCTTGAAGCGTTTGATCTCCATGCCTCGCCTGCCGATCTCGTGGAGGGCGCTGAGGATGGAGGGGATGTTCTCGGCTTCGACGATGCGAGCGTTGGATTCGCTCGAGTCGTTGGCGGTCGTGCCGTCGTCTGCTGTGGGGTTGTCGGCGGGCTTGGTGACCTTGCCGGTCTTGGTGGTGGACCATGCGAAGCGGGTGGGCATGCGTTGGCCGGTGATGGATTCTTCCTGGACGAGGCCGTAGTCGTTGATGTCGATGCCCAGCTTGGTGAGTTCCTCGAAGATGACGGCGAGTTCTTTGTTCTCGTGCAGCTCGCGGACGGTGGCGATGGTGCTGACATCTTCCTGGGTCTGGTCGTCGATGTCGTCGGCGTGTCGCCATTCGTTCCTCGCGATGATCTCGAGCGCTTCTGCCTCAGACCATGCATACTCGCCGGTAGCGCGGGTGGCGACCTTGTGGGTTGGGAGCTTGCCGTTGCGTCGTGATTCGAGCAGGTCCACGAACTTGATGCCACGCCGCTCGGCGATGTTGGCCAGTTCGGCCAGTCGCGTCAGGTTGCGGACGAGGCGTGCGGCGTCGTTGCCGCTGATTTCCGTGAGGACGGCTGGTTCTTCGCCGAGACGGTTGTTCTCGATGTCACGCACGAGCAGCGAAGAGCCCTCGAGGCCGAGTGTGGTCAGTGTGCTGTCGAGTTTGCCCTCGTTGAGGACATAGGTTGATTTTTTGCCCTTGATGATCTGGTAGAGCGGTGGCTGGGCGATGTAGATGTGTCCGCGCCGGAGCAGCTCGTTCATGTGGCGGAAGAAGAAGGTGAGCAGGAGGGTGCGGATGTGCGAGCCGTCGACATCGGCGTCGGTCATGATGATGATCTTGCCGTAGCGGAGCTTGGTGATGTCGAAGTCGGCGCCGATGCCGCATCGGAGCGCTGCGATGAGGGTACGGATCTCCTCGAACCCGAGGACCTTATCGATTCGGGCGCGTTCGACATTGAGGATCTTACCCTTGAGCGGGAGGATGGCCTGGGTTTCGACATCGCGGCCCTGTGTGGCCGAGCCGCCTGCGGAGTCGCCTTCGACGATGAAGATCTCGGCCTGGTCGAGGTCCTTGGTTTTGCAGTCACGCAGCTTGTGGGGCATTGAGCCGCTGTCGAGTGCGGTCTTGCGCCGGGTGAGCTCGCGGGCCTTGCGTGCGGCCTCGCGTGCCTGGGCGGCGACGATGCCCTTGAGACAGAGGCGCTTGGCTTCTGCGGGGTGTTCTTCGAGCCAGTTGTTGAGGGCTTCTTGCACGGCGCTGGAGACGAAGCCCTCGATCTCGGGGTTCAGGAGCTTCTCTTTGGGCTGGTTGTTGAAGGTGGGGTCGGGGAGCTTGACGCTTACGATGGCGATGAGCCCTTCGCGGAGGTCGTCGCCGGTGGGGTTGGCGTCTTTTTCCTTGAGGATGCCCGAGCGTTTGGCGTAGCCGTTGAGCGTGCGGGTGAGCGCGGTTTTGAAGCCCTGGCCGTGGGTGCCGCCGTCGGCGTTGTGGATGTTGTTGGCGAAGGTGAGAAGCGACTCGTTGTAGCCGTCGTGATACTGGAGGGCGATCTCGCAGATCATGGACTCGGCTTCGATCTCCTTGCGGAGGAAGACGGGCGAGGAGACCTCGGTTTTGCCCTTCATGAGGTGCTGGACATATTCGAGCAGGCCGTTGTCGGCCTTGAAGGTGTCGTGGCGGACCTTGCCGTCGGGCCCGACGCGTTCGTCGGAGAGCTTGATGGAGACGCCGGGGTTGAGGTATGAGAGTTCGCGGAGGCGCTGGGCGAGGATGCTGTAGTCGAAGGTGGTGTCTGGGAAGATCTCGTGGTCGGGCTTGAAGACGACAGTGGTGCCGGTTGTGCGTTCAGAGCTTGCAGGGATCTTGCCGACATCGTGGAGGGGAACAGTCACGACGCCACGCTCGAAGGTGAGTGCTTTGATCTCGCCGTCGCGCCAGACCTCGACCTCGAGCAGCGAGGAGAGGGCGTTGACACACGAGACGCCCACGCCGTGGAGCCCGCCTGAGACTTTGTACGCCGAGCCCTCCTGCTGGAACTTGCCGCCGGCGTGAAGCTTGGTGAGCACGACCTCGACGGCGGGCTTGCCGTTGAGTGTGGGGTCTTCGTGCTTGACGGGGTCGGTGGGGATTCCGCGACCGTCGTCGGTGACCTTGACCGAACCGTCTGCCTGGATGATGACCGAGACGAAGGTCGCAAAGTCGGCCATGGCCTCGTCGATGGAGTTATCGACGACCTCGTAGACGAGGTGGTGCAGGGCGTTGATCCCGGTGCCGCCGATGTACATGCCGGGTCGTTTTCGCACGGCTTCGAGCCCCTCGAGGACCTTGATCTGGTCCGAGGAGTAGGCGTTCTTTGGTGCGATGGATTCTGGTGCTGTTTCGCTCATGGGGTGCAGTCTGCTTGGGGCGTGTGCGGGTCGGTGTTTGGTGTCATATATGATAGGTTGAGCGGCGTGTGGAGGCACCGGATATCGGGTATATTCTGGGCGGTTTCATGGAGGGCTTTTCGCGTGCAAACCACTGAAAATACAGAAGAAACGCTTGATTTCGCGCGTGGGCTGTTCGTGTGCGCCAAGCCCGGGCATGAGTTCGCGAGCGTGGGGTTGTTGGGGGCGATGGTATTTACGGCTGGAGATCGCGCAGCGTGTGATACAGGCGGCGCGGACGGATGAGGCGACGCCGGTGGTGAGTGAGAGGGAGTTGGGGGAGTGAGGAAATGGGTGGCCCGATGGAGCCGTCTTCGGCTCCTTTGGGGACGGGGAGGGAGTGCTATTACGAGATCAAGGACATGCAGGAGCCGGGGACGGCACCCGTATGGCACCCGGTGTCATCAAACGGTGTTCTTGATCGCCCACTTCATGAATAGTACAGCACCGATGATTGCCAGAGGGGCACCGATCACAAAGGCAAGTGGCTCCATCAGGAACGCCTCGACCATCAGCATTTGGTTTGGTGCGCCCTGCTGATCGAAGTCGGTGTTGATGAGGTGCTCGTAGAGCGGTTTGACGAAGAGCATGAGCGCTAAGCCGACGATCATGAGGGTCAGCCCAAGCAGCGGTATGCGTTTTCGCTGATGATTCGAGTTGGACTGTGTTGGCTTCATGAACTCACGGCACGATCAGCACGCGGCTGATGTGTTCGGCCAGCAGTTCGTAGACGATGTCGATGTCGCCTTTGGCGAGGCGGACGCAGCCCATGGACTCGTCGCCGCCGATGGAGCTTGGGTCGATGGTGCCGTGGATGCCGTAGCTTTCGAGATCGCTGTATTGGCCGACGCCGGTGAGGCCGATCCAGAACTCGCCGATGGGGTTCTTGGGGTCGTCGGGTGTGTACTGCTCTCGGGCGTTACGAGGGTTGACCCAGCCGGGGTTTTCGAGCTTGTTGGCGCTGACGACGAACTCGCCTACGGGTGTGCCGTCGGCGGTGCCCAGGCCGACATCGAATGAGCGGATGTAGAGCCAGGTGGAGGGGTCGTTGGGCGAGCCGTGGTAGATGTCGAGGCGGTGGTCGGACTTGTTGACGATGGCGTGGAAGGGGCCGCGGACGAGCTTGAGTGATTGACCCAAGCGGATCTTGGAGGGGTCAGAGATCTGGTTGACGCGGGCGATGAGCTTCCAGTGGCTTGCGAGTTCCCGTCGCCCTGCGATTCTGGAGAGCGAGTCGCCGGAGGCGACCTTGTATTCCTCGGTCATGGGGTCGTTGGGATCGACCGTGGGTGAGAAGACGAGGCGTTGGTTGATGTCGGTCAGCTCGTCGCGAAGGGTCTGGCGTTCGGTTTCGCTGAGATCCGCGTTGATCAGGGTGCGTGAGAGCAGGGCTCGGGCGCCGACGCGGTCGTTCTGGGCGATGAGGCGTCTGGCGGTGTCGAGCTGGAGTTGCACGCCTCGGAGTGTGGTGTTGCGGTCTTGGGGTTGGGTGCGTGTCGTCGGGGTGGTGTTGGTGCTCGCGGGCGGGTTTGCGGGCGTCGCGGCTTGATTGGTCGCTTGATTGGTTGCTTGTTTGGATGCGGCGTCGAGGATGTCAGTATTGGTGGGCGTGTTGGTGTTGGATGGTGCGGCGTTGTTGATGGTGACGGGCTGATTGCGCTGCGTGCCCATGAGCCGGTCGACCTCGTCGTTGGGGTCGGACTCTGGCTGGCTGCCGCTGCCCGGGAGCGGGCGGGCAGGACTATTGCTGTTGATGGCGGGGTTGTTGGCGTGCGTTGTGGTTGAGTTGGTGGCGGTATCGTTGAGCGCGATCGGGTCTGGGTTGGTCTGCTCTGCGATGGGCTCGATCACGGCGCTGGGGCGGATGAGGAGATACCAGAGCGCGAAGAGGATGAGCAGGATGATGATTGCGGTGATGGCGCGCTTGGCGGGACTCTTGCGCGAGCGGCGGTAGTGGACCTGAGACGAGCGGGTTGCATTGCGTGATGACTGGCTTGGGAGACTCATCCGTGGGTCCTTTGGGGCTCGGGCTGCGCGGTGCGGGGCGTGATGTGTGCCCAAGTTTATACGGGCTCGAGCGGGCCCCGTTCAGTAATCACCCGATCAACGCGGTGATCGTGCGGCTCGGTGGGCACCGAATCGACGATCTGGGCTTGGTAGCACACCCCGATGAGGGTGGGCCGGTGCCCCGCGTCGTGCAGGGCGCTGATGAAACGATCATAGAACCCCGCGCCGCGCCCGAGGCGGTTGCCGGCTCGATCAAACGCGAGGCCGGGGAGCAGGATCACATCGAGTTGTGCTGGTTCCACCAATGCGAGCCCGGGCTTGGGCACGCGGATGTCGTATCGGCCCGATTCCAGATCGTCGGCCAGATTTGTGATTGCGACGGGGGTCATGGATTTGGTGTCCCAGTCGATGCGAGGGATGCAGACTTGGTGGCCTGCAGCGAGGGCGGAGGCGATGAAGGGATCGAGGGAGAGCTCGGTGGGGAGGGCTGCGTATGCGAGGATGGTGGAGGCGGAGGTGAGGGCAGTGAGGAGGTGGGGAGTGATGGCTTGGGCGTGGTCGGCCTGCTCGATGGTGCTCAGCAGGCTGAGTTGCTGTTTGGCTTGCTCTCGTTTATGGGATTTTGTGGATCTTAGAGTCACATCTGATCGTAGCTTTGGGTACTGGTCGGGTTCCTGATCGACGGATTGTAATCAAGAGAGGTGGCGTTTGTGTCCGGATCCATGCTGACGGTTCTTGGTGTGCTCGCTGGTGTT
Source organism: Phycisphaerales bacterium UBA1924 (assembly GCA_965283805.1). Lineage (GTDB taxonomy): Bacteria > Planctomycetota > Phycisphaerae > Phycisphaerales > UBA1924 > UBA1924. The sequence continues at coordinate 3,080,407 of CBDIPV010000001.1, forward strand.
TGCTTTGGCGATCAGGCGGTGGTGCGTGGGCCGTACATTCAGTTGAGTAGCGAGGATGGTGCCACGATCTGTTGGCGGACTGATGGGCCGACTTCGTCGCGTGTTTGGTATGGCATGAATCCTGATCAACTCACATCGGTCATCGATGTGCCTGATTCGGTTACCGATCACATGGTCGAGATTGAAGGGCTGGATGCTGGAATGCAGTACTTCTACGCGATCGGGGATGCGGACGGTGTGCTCGCGGGTGGGGATGGGGCGCACTGGTTTCGTACCCATCCGCAGATCGGATCACGCGAGACGGTTCGGGTGTGGGCGATCGGCGATTCCGGGACGGCGAATGATGATGCGCGTGCCGTGCGTGATGCGTTTCTTGGGTATGGACCTGGGCGTGCGGATGTCTGGGTGACGATGGGGGACAACGCGTACCTTGTTGCGAACGATCCTGAGCATCAGCGGGCTGTGTTTGATATGTACCCGATGATTCTGAGGAACACGGCGGTGTGGCCGACGATCGGGAATCATGATGCGTTCTCTGCGGATTCGGCGGCGGAGAGTGGGCCGTACTTCGATATCTTTGCGTTGCCTCGCGAAGGCCAGGCGGGCGGTGTTCCATCTGGCACGGAGGCGTATTACTCGTTTGACTACGGGAATGTGCACTTTGTGTGCCTCGATACTTCCGACTCGGATCGGACCAGTGGCTCGGCGATGCTCGATTGGCTTGAGCAGGATCTTGCGGCGACGGAGCAGCAATGGCTGGTCGGGATCTGGCATCATCCGGCGTATTCTGAGGGGCATAACTCGGATGATGAGCTTGAGTCGATCGAGGTTCGTGAGCACATTCTCCCGCTGATGGAAGCCGCGGGTGTTGATCTGGTGTTGATGGGCCATAGCCATGCGTATGAACGGTCGATGTTGCTCGATGGGCACTATGGCTTGTCTGGGACGCTTGATCCCGAGGCGATGGTTCTTGACGATGGCGACGGGCGAGCGGGGAGCGATGGCGCGTATGTGAAGCCCGCAGCCGGGCTGAGCCCGAACTCGGGAACGGTGTATGTTGTTGCGGGAAGTTCAGGGCGCTTGGACGGGGGCGTGAACGACCATCCGGCCAACATCGTCAATGTCACCGAGCTGGGGTCGGTGGTTCTGGAGGTTGATGGCGATCGTCTCGACGCGGTCTTTCTCAATAATCGTGGCGATGTGCGTGATCGGTTCTCGGTATTGAAGGGTATCGGTGCGTGCGCGGCGGACTTCTCAGCCGATGGCGTGCTGGACTTCTTCGATGTGTCCGTGTTCATCGAGCGAATGAATGCGCGTGCGATCTCGGCGGATCTCAACAGCGATGGAGCATGGGATTTCTTTGATATCAGCGCCTTCCTGGTGGCGTTCAATGCTGGGTGTCCGTGAGCATCACGGTTTCTGTCGTGAATCTTTCTTCGTACGCGCGTTCTCGAGAAATGCTTTGAGCACCTTCTCGCTGCCGATGTCCTTGGGCTCGTAGTAGCGTTTGTCCACGCCCAGGTAGTCCTGGCTGGTGAGCTGGTCGTCGGCGTTGTGGCTGTATTGGTACTTCTCATCTTCGAGGTCGCGGACGCGTTGGCCTGAGCCGTCGTCGGATGCTCTCGGGGAAGTGTTGGGGTCTTGGAGGTAGATGGGGACGGGCAGGACGCGTCCGTTGCGGACATCGTCGAGGGCGGCGTCGATGGCGAGGTACGCGGCGTTGCTCTTGGGGGCGCAGGCCAGGTATGTTGCGCACTGGCTCAGGGTGATGCGTGCCTCGGGCATGCCGATGCGTTCGACGAGGTCCCAGGCGGCCTGGGCGATCATGATGCCGCGGGGGTCGGCGTTGCCGATGTCTTCGCTGGCGAGGATGGCGAGGCGGCGGGCGATGAAGCGGGGGTCTTCGCCGGCGTCGAGCATGCGGGCGATCCAGTAGACGGCGGCGTCGGGGTCGGAGCCGCGGACGGACTTGATCATGGCGGAGATGGTGTCGTAGTGGCCGTCGTCGCCGTAGACGGCGAGTTTCTGCTGGATGGAGTCTTCGGCGAGTTGTTTGTCTATGACGATTGTCGCTTCTTGCGTTGCATCTTGCGCTGATGCTGACGCTGACGACGGGCTTCCTGCTTCTTGCTCATGCTCGGGCCCGGGGTGCTCCCGTGGCCCCACGGCCAGACTCGTTTGATCAGTTCCTCGACGAGTTCGAACACCAGATCCCAGATGAACATGCGCACCGCTTCCTGTTGATGATTTAACAGCGACTTCCAGCGCGGTCAGTGCGCGTCGGGCATCGCCTTCTGATTTGATCGCCCAGACGCGTTTGGCCTCTTCGGTGATTTCGATGGATTGGTCGGGAAAGGCGCTGGGGTGTTTCAGGGCGTTGTCGATGAGCTGGACGGTTTCGTCTTCGGTGAGCGATTCGAGGCGGAAGAGCGTGGAGCGCGAGATCAGCGCGGCGTTGACGGCGAAGAGGGGGTTCTCGGTGGTGGCGCCGATGAGGGTGATGAGCCCGCGTTCGACATCGGCGAGCAGGACATCCTGCTGGGACTTGGAGAAGCGGTGGATCTCGTCGAGGAAGAGGATCGTGCGTTTGTTCTGCTCGCCGAGGATGCGTGATGCTTCGTCGATGATCTCGCGGATGCGTTTGACGCCGACGGACGCTGCGTTCTCACGGATGAAGCGGCGCTTGGTGGCCTTGGCGATGACCTCGGCGAGTGTGGTTTTGCCGGTGCCGGGGGGGCCGTGGAGGATGACGGAGGTGAGGGCGTCGGCGTCGATCATGCGGCGCAGGAGCTTGCCGGGGCCGAGGATGTGGGTCTGGCCGACGATCTGGTCGATGGAGGATGGGCGCACACGCGCGGCCAGCGGTGCGACGCGGCCGAGGGCTTCTTCGCGTTTGGGGGCCCAGAGGTCATGCATACGGGAAGTGTACGGGTTTGGGTTGAATCGGGGCGGGCGGTGTGAAGAGATTGACCCAAATGGTGATATTTTCGTAAGTGCTGTGGAACCGCAGATTTGTAAATGCTAACATATTTATGATGTCGCTTGTGATCTGGATTCTGCTTGGCGCCTTACTGCTTGTGTGCATTGCACTTGCGGCGGGGAAGGCGTACGGGCGGAAATGGACACCGGCACTCAACAGCATCGACGGGCTCTTTTATCTGCTGGGCTTCGCGTATGCCCGGGGCGTGCATGATCTGCAGGTCGAGGTGGAGGACGGGGCGCTGGATGATCTGGGCGGGCCGATGATCGTGGTGTGCAATCACACGGCCGGGGTCGATCCGATCCTGGTGAGTCTGAGCGTGCCGACCAAGATCAAGTGGCTGATGGCCGACGACATGCGGCTGCGGGGCATGGGCTGGTTCTGGAACTGGGCCGGGGTGATCTTCATCGCCCGCAATCGGCACGGTCGAACGGGTCTGCGGCGTGCACGCACGCACCTGAGCGAGGGCGGCGTGATCGGGATCTTCCCCGAGGGTCGCATCGAGCGCCCGGCCAAGAAACTCATGCCCTTCGCCCCCGGCGTGGGCGTGCTGGTGCAGCGGAGCAAGGCGCGGGTGCTGCCGGTGATTATCGAGGGGACGCCGGGCGAAGCGAAGAACGCGTGGGAGTCGCTGTGGATGCGCAGCGAGACACGCGTACGGGTGATGTGCCCGATTGATTACAGCGACAAGGATCTGGGCAACGCGGAGATCGCCAAGGATCTGCACCATCGTTTCGAGCGGTGGACGGGCTGGGACACCAAGGGCCCGGCCCTCAAGCCCGAGGCGGACCCGGAAGAGCTGCTGGCGATCGAAGAGAACGGGGCGCGGCGGCAGATCGCGTGAGTGGTTGGGATTGGCTCACGGGCAGCCGGCGAGATACGCGGTCATGAATTCGGAGACATCGAAGAAGTTGAACAGGCCGTCGGCGTTGAAGTCGGCGGTGGGGTCGCTGGCTGCGAATGCGGTGAGGAAGGCAGATACATCGAAGAAATCGAGGGTGCCGTCGCCGGTGAGGTCGGGGAAGCAAGGCGCGGTTCTAATGATATACGCCGAGCCAGAATCGTCGCCATTACTATCTTCAGCGGGAGCTCCAATAATGGCCGTTGTTCCGCTGATTGCGACAGAGTACCCAAACAGATCGAAGGTGTCACCTTCTTTGGGCAGTAGTTTGGCGATCTGATTTCCGGTAATGTTGTCGAAAAGGTAAGCAGATCCGGAGGAGAAGCCGATGTTATTGCTTGAGGGAACTCCGACAACAGTCGATAAGCCGCTGATGGCAACTGAATGTCCAAACTCATCAAGATGTGCGCCGTCATTTGGCAGTAGTTTGGCGATCTGCTGGCCTGTCGTTATATCGAAGATGTACGCTGAGCCAGAGTCTAAGCCGTTATCATCATCAAAAGGGGATCCAACAGCGGCGGTGGTGCCGCTGATTGCCACGGAGTAGCCGAACCGATCATGCCGAGCACCGTCGTTTGGGAGTAGTTTGGCAACCTGCTTTCCAGTTGTAATGTCAAAGAGGTACGCCGACCCAGAATCTCGGCCGTGATCATCATCAAAGGGAGCTCCGACGATGACCAAGGTGCCGCTGATCGCGACGGACATTCCGAACTGATCGTTTGCTTCACCGTCGCTGGATGTGAGCTTCGCGAACTGCTGCCCTGTAGTCGTTTGGAATAGATAGACCGACCCAGAAAAGTCGCCGCTGTCGTCATCCCACACGGCTCCGACAATGGCAATATCATCGCTGATCGCGACGGAAAACCCGAAACGATCGTTATCTGCAGCGTCGTTCGATGTGAGTTTGGCAAGTTGATGACCGGTGTTGCTGTCGAAGAGGTATGCCGACCCGGAGTCGGTCCCCTTATCATCATCTAAATACGCACCAACAATGATTGTGCTTCCGCTGATCGCAGTGGCGTGGCCGAAGAGATCTTGTGCTGAACCGTCGTCTGGTAGGAGCTTTGCGACCTGCAGCCCGGTTGCTGTGTTGAAAAGATACGCCGATCCGGACGCGGGGCCGTTGTCATCATCCCCTGATGATCCGCAAACTACTGTTGTACCGCTGATCGCGACGCACCAACCAAAACGATCCCCACTCATACCGTCATTGGATAGGAGTATTATGTCCTCGTTACTCACCTGGCCTGCGGCGGGCAAGGCGGACAGGGTGATCACAGCCAATGCGAGCCGGCGGGGGGAACTTTGGAACTTCATGAGGGATCCTGTTTACAAATCATGGTCGGATACCGCCTGTACGGCGTGAATCACAGGATAAAGCACATTCGGCATCGGTCGGAGTGATATCTGCGAATTGAGCGTGATTCTTTGGCGAATTGCCGTGGAACGGCTGCTTATGGGCCGGAGGTTCCTGCGAGTGCGTCATCGTTTCAAGGACATGGAGGAGCCGGGGACGACACCTGAATGGTACCCGGCAGCAATGCGAGGGTGCCACTACTCGACGCGCAGCGGCGCAGTAGTGTCTTGCGGACTTCTAAAGCGCACTACTGCGCCCTTCGGGCGAGTAGTGGCACCCAGAGTCGTGTGTACTGGCGCACTTGCGGTAGGACTTACTCGCCCAGCTTCTGCTTGAGCGCTTCCAACCGTCGCTGATGGATTTCCCGGTCCGGCTCAAGGATGGTCAGGGCTTCGAGCTGGTGTTTGGCTTGCTCGTAGTCTTTGACGATCAGGGCGACTCTTGCCGCGCGTTCGCGTTGGTCGGCGTCGAAGGGGGCGATGGCGACGGCGCGGAGGGCTTTGGAGATGGCCATTTCTGAGTCACCGGTCTGGGCGTAGAGCAGGGCGAGCTGCCCGGCGTAGGCGGGGGAGTGGATCTCGCGGGCGTCGAGATATTGCAGGTGGGGGATGGCGCTGGGGTGCTCGGAGGGTTCGCCGGCGAGGAAGTGGGATGCGAGTCGTTTGTGGGGGGTGTCGTCGGTGGGGCGGACGGTGATGGCGTATTGGAGGAAGCGGACCTGCTCGTCGGTCAGGCGTTCGTTGGCACCCGAGAGGGTGTAGCCCGTGCGCAACGAGACGAGCTGGGCGTGATCGGGGTGTTGTTGCAGGAGGTCGTCGACCTCTTCGAGGGTGGGGACCTTGTCGAGCTGTTGTTCCGCGGAGGCGTCTTCGTCGACCTTGAAGAGTTCGTAGATGTCGGGCACGCCGTCGGGGAGCAGGAGGCCGTGGTTGATGAGGTCCTGCTTGGCCCATTCGCGGAAGCCGGTGAGGAATGATTCGGGGGTGACGGCGAGGGTTTCCTCGAAGGCGTCGACGGAGTCTCTGCCGCGGGCGCTGGCGTCGAAGATGCGGAGGGGGGCGTCTTTGCCGTAGGTCTCGATGATGTACTCGTACATCCAGGCGCCTTGGGCGTAGGCGAGTGAGCGATCGGTGGGTTTCTTGGGTCGCACGAAGGCGGTGTTGATGTCGACGAGGTCGAAGAGTTCTTCGTTCTCGTAGGCGTTCTTGAGCATGGCCCAGGAGTTGGCGGCGCGGGGGGCGTCCTCGTTGTAGACGGCGTTGGCCTCGGTCATCCAGTGGATGACGCGGTTGTTGGTGCGGGCGAGGTTGACGGTGTGGGTGTATTCGTGCTGGAGCACGCGGGGCCAGTCGTAGGGCCCGATGGATGACTTGGGGCCTTCGCGTGGGGCTTCGATGGCGATGACGGGCCCGGTGGAGGCGGCCATGGTGTGGATCGAGGGCATGCCTCCGATTCGCACAGCGAACCACTCGTGGTTGGGCATGAGTTCGATGAGGGTCTTTTGCTTGGGTTGAAAGTCGACACCGCCGGGCGCGTCGCCGGCGACTCGGGCGTGGATGCGCTCCATGATCGCGGGCATCTCCTGGGCGAGGACGATGTCGGTGGTGTCGGGCTTGTAGCGGACGATGAAGTTGTCGCTCTCGATGGTGGCGTAGGAGGCGAGCTCAGTGACGAGGGTGAGTGAGTTCTGGGCGCGGATGTCGAACGGGTCGAGCGCGAGCGCGTCTTCGAGTGCTTCGCGTGCCTGCTGGTCGAGCCCGGCCTGCACGAGCAGCAGGCCCAGCCCGAGGCGCGGCTCGCCCCAGTGCGGGGCACGCTCGATCACGCGCCGGTAGAACTCGGCGGCGTCGGTGTATTGGCGGTATTCGCTCAGGGTGTCGGCCACGCGCTTATACGCGAAGGGCGAGCCGGGCGAGAGTTGGTCATAGGCGTCGAGCAGGCGCTGGGTGGAGGTCATGCGGAAGCCCGCGGCTGCTGCGGCGGCGTTGATTTCCAGCAGATCGCGCTGCTCGGGCAGGTGGGCGAGGACGGGGTCGATGGCCATCTCGGCGCCCTGGGCGTCCTTGCGGCGCAGGGCGACGCGGGCGCGGAGAATCGAGCCCAGCAGCGAGGCCTGCGGGTTGTCGTTGTCGTCGGGGCGCTGATCCAGTGATTCGGCGAGCAGATCGAGCTTGTGGGCGATCTCGTCGGCGGTGTCGAAGTCGAAGCTGTCGACGGCCATCGATCCGATCAGGAACGCGGCCTGCGCGTTACGCGGGTGCAGGCCCAGTGTCTCTGCGGCGGCGGTCTGGGCGTCCTGGTAGTTGTTGTGTGTGTAGAGCAGGCGGGCTTCGGCGAGGCGGACGCGCCAGCTGGTGCGGTCGAGCTGCTCGCGGGCGTTTGCGAGGAGCTTGGCGATGCTCTGGTATTCGGCCTTGGGGTCGCCTTGGGGGCCTCGGATTCGGATGAGGTCCATAAGCCCCTCGGCGGCCCATGCGAACTCGTCGGCGCTCTCGACCTTGGTGCCTAGCAGGAGTTGTTCGAGTTGCAAGAGCGAAGCGAGGGCTTGGTCGTGCTGCCCGAACATCTCTTGGGCCTGGGCTCGCACAACGAGATAGGAGGGGGGCATGAGCCCGGTGTGTTCGTCGAGGGTGTCGAGGGCGGACTGGGGTTCGCCACGGATCAGCGCCGTTTGGGCACGCTCGAACGGGTGGGCGCTGGGATCGCGCGTGAATGGGTGGTCGTAGGCGCCGGCGTCGAGCGCGGCTTGGGCGGCGTGCTCGGGGTTGAGCAGGTCGTCGGGCTGCCATACGCCGTGCTTGATGCGCAGTGCGGTGCGTTCGTCGTCGCTGAGGTATTGGGCGGTGATCAGCTCACGCAGGGCCTGAGTGACCTTGTTGAGTTGTTCGGGGATCGCGACGCGTTCGATGGGGGCGTGGTCGTGATCGTGCACATCGATCGGCGCGATGGGTGTGTCGTCTTCGACGGGCGGCACCGATTGCTGGGCACTGACTTGGGCAGTGAGCAGCGCGAGCAGGGCAACGGTGTGGAGCGAGTGCTTTGGAGTCATAGGGCCTTTTAAGGGTTGGCGTCTTCGTTGGGTTCGTCGCCCCGCCAGTTGGAGATCTGGACGCGCCAGCCCGAGCGGGCATCGGGGGCGGTGGTGTCAAATACGGATGCGGGGATGTCTTCGTTGGTCTTGGCACCGAAGAGTTCGACGATCTGCAGGTCGCCGGTCCAGTCGGCCTTGATGTATAGGGCGGGCAGCAGCGTGTCGGGGTTGGTCCAGATGCGGACCCATTCCCAGTCGTCCTCGAAGCCCGAGCCGGGCTTGGGGGTGAGCTTGAGCTGGATGGTGCCGACGATGTGGGGCTGCTCGGCGAGGAACTTGAGTTCAGGGAAGTTGGGATCGTCGATGAGCCCGCTGGCAGTGGGAAGCAGTTCGGTGTCATACGACGCGAGCAGGCGGTCCTGATCTCGACCCAGCGAGACCCAGAAGGGTGCATCACGCATGAGTTCCATCGGGTCGAGCGTTTCGCCCGCGGGGACCAGCTCGCGTTTGTTGAACTGCTTCTCTTCGGGGAGGCGTTCGACGAACCACCGGCCGTCGAAGATGTACTGCTCGTCGACCTGCTCCTGGCGATCATCGATCTCAAGGGTTTTGAACTGCACGGCGTATCTGCGCGACTGGGCCGAGTCCGTGTTGTCGCTGTTGGTGATGGCGAGCTTGCCGTAGCGGGTTTGCTTGTCGTTTTCGAGTGCGTTGATGATGGTGTAGCGCACGCCGCCGGAGAGGGTGGTGGTTTGGGCGTCCTTCTCGGCGAGGGCGGTGAGCAGCTCACGAGGGGTGCTGTAGGTGGCGGGCGCTGAGGTGGTTGTTTCCGGGGAGACCCCCTCCGTCTCGCTTGGCTCGACACCTCCCCCGTCAGGACGGGGGAGGATGGTTGCGGCGAGCAGGATGGTGAGCAGGGCGCTGGGCATGGGGGGAATCCTTCGGATTCAAGGGACTAGCCATCAGCCACTAGCCACTGGGGGTCTTGGAATGAATGGTCATCGTACATCGCGAGCCCTAGTGGCAAGTGGCTAGTGGCTCATCCCTTCGTTTCTCTACCAGTTCAACTCCCGAACGGTTCGGTTCATTGCACCAATACCGCCCAAGAGCCCGCTTCCTGACTTCCAATCGGCTAGATATGCTCGATCGGCTCAATCGTGTCCACGACGCTGGTATCGGGCTCGTCGAGGTAGAGCTGGGCGATGGCGGCGGCGGCGATGGCGTCGCGACGCATCTTTTTCTGTTTGTGCGTCAGCCCCGATTGCGACATGCGGGCGTCGGCGGCCATTGATGTCCGCCGCTCGTCGACGAGCACGATGGGGCGGTCGATTCGGCTGGCGAGCTTGGTCGCGAACTCACGCACGAGCTTGGCGCGGGGGCCCTCGGTGTTGTCCATGTTGAGCGGGAGCCCGAGGATGATCTCGGTCACTGGGCCGCTGGCCTGGCGGTGGAACTGCTTGACGATCTCGTTGATGAGCAGCCGCCCGTTCTCGCGATCAATGGGAATCTCGATGAGCCCGGCCGGCGAGGCGATGCGGGTAGTCCGGTCGGCGAGGCCCAGGCCGGTTCGTTGGTCACCGAGATCGATGGCGAAGATGCGCATGGGAGATTGTACGGGCGTCGCGGTCAGGGGTTTGCGTAGAGCCCGAGGAAGACGCGGATATCGTCATTGGTGTACGAGCGATCGAGGCGGAAGTCAGCTCGTTCGTCGGCGTCGATGAACCAGCGGATAAATATGGCGATGTCGAAGTAGTTCACGAGACCGTCAGCGTTGAGGTCAGCGGGGCGCGATTCGGTCGTCGAAACGCGCAACCCCGAGCCAGCAGACCCAGTTGCTACATTCGTAAAATCATTGATTCCAAGCAGGTCGGGCGAGAAGGTGTCCCCATAACGGGAATACTGGTAGCTCGAGCCGAATGACATGCGGTATTGAGGTTCGCCGGGGGTGCAGAGTTCCTCGGTGTATTCTTCCATGCCTCCGGCAGTATCGAACAAGCCCCACGGGCTTTGTATTTTCCTGAACGATCCAATGCCCATTGGCCAGCTTTGATCTCCCAGCGGTCCCGCGTTTCGTTCCCCGCCATCTTCAGGCAGAAGGCTCGGAATCGGCTCGATGTTCGAGCTAGTCGGGTATTGCCAGTAGCCGCCATCGCCGTTGTCCAGGTCGGGGTCCCAGTGCGCGGCCTTTACCCATTCGTCGGCCGTGGGAATCCAGTAGCGGGCATCCGGCGCATGCGTCAGCGGGTGGTTGAAGGTCCCGTCGGGGTTCGGGGTGAAGAGCGAGGTGTCGTAGACCCCAGTCTCATAGGCCCATTCCTCATCCACCTTACCGTGGTGAATCCAGTTGATGTAGCGAGCAGCGTATTCCCAGCTCATGTCGGTCGGCTGATCGGGCGAGACGCCGTTCCGAAACTGTGCGTGACCGTTTGAGGTGGAGATGGAGTGCCCGGTGAAGTTGGTGAAGCCCGTGCTCATCCCGGTGCGTTTCTCGTAGATCGGCAGGTAATGCTCGACAAACTCGAAATACTCAGCCACCGTGAGCTCAAAGACAGCGATGCGATAGAGATAGTCGACGGCACCATACTCAGCGCCGTCGAATCCCGGGCGTGAAGTCTCCTCAAAGGTGGTATGCCGATTCCCCGGATCCCCGATCAACGCCCACCGCGGCTCATCGCTAGCGAGAGCACTATGTGATACGAGCATGATGCTGATGCCAATGAAATGGCGTGAGGCGATATTCATGCCGTTACTTTAACCCATCCGGCAACTGCTCATGCAGCTTCTTGATGTCCTGCGCCCGGTCCTTGGGCACCACCAGCGTCGCGCGATCGGTCCTGATCACGATCAGGTCATCACACCCGATCAGGGCGATGGTGTGGTTCGCATCGCTGTCCTCGCTGATGACGATGTTGTTGTGGGCATCGAAGGTCGCGATTGGGGTGCCGTTGGTTCGGTTGCCGTTGGCATCGGGCGTGAGCGTCTCGGCGTATGCGGGCCATGAGCCGACATCGAGCCATTGGATGGGCATCTTGACGCCCACGATGGTGACATCGGGCTCGTTGGCGGCGGGTTCCATGATCCCGTAGTCCACGCTGGTCTTGTCGAGCTGGGGGTAGACCTCGTCGAGCACGGCCTGCTGGCTCTCGGTGCCCCATGCGGCTTGGAGCTGGGAAAGCAGCTCGGCGTTCAGGGGCATGAAGCGCTTGTAGAGATCGAGCAGGGTGCGGGCGTGGAAGACGAACATGCCCGCGTTCCAGTCGAACCGCCCGGAGTTGACATAGACCTCGGCTTGCTCAAGCGGGGGCTTCTCGACAAAGCGGGCAACCTTGAAGGCCCGGTTGTCAGTCTCGGCGATGGCTTCGGCGCGTTCGATGTAGCCGTAGCCTGTGGCCGGGTGATCGGGGGTGATGCCGAAGGTCACCAGGCGCGTCGGGTCCTGCTCGACGAGCGTGTAGCCCAGCTCGACCGAATCGGCGAACACATCGGCGGGCTCGATGAGCTGGTCGGCGGTGAGCACGCTGAACACCGCGTCTGGGTCGTCCTTGCTGAAGACCGCCGCCGCGAAGGCCACGGCGTTGACCGTATCACGCGGCATGGGCTCGCCCAGAATATGCGCATCGTCAAAGCCGGGCATGGCGGCCTTGATCTGCTCGCGGTAGCGCTCGCCGGTGCAGATGAAGACGCTGTTGCCCTTGGTGAGGGTGGCCGCGCGCTCGGCCGCGAGCTGCAGCAGCGACACCGTCCGCCCGTCATCGGTCTTGATGAACCGGATGAGCTGCTTGGGCTGCCCGTCGCGGGACATGGGCCAGAGCCGTGTGCCGGAGCCGCCGGCCATGATCATTGCGTAACGCATGGGTGGGAATCCTTCGGATTCGAGGGACTAGCCATCAGCCACTAGCCACTGGGGTTATCAATAAACGATCACTGTGATGTTCAGGCCCCTAGTGGCGAATGGCTAGTGGCCAGTCCCTTCTTCTATCCACCAAACACCGTCTGCACCAGCACATCCACGCCCGCGTCCGCCTCGACCTTGGTCATCGCGATCTGGACCTTCTGCTCGGCCGTGCTGCGCTGCTCGCCCAGGGCCATGAGGGCCGCGATGGCTTCGGCGGCCGCGGGGGGGAACGACGACTGCTCGATGCTCGAGGCCGCGGGGCTGGTCCGGGCGGCGTGGAAGCCGGCGATGATCGCATCGCCCGCGAACTTGTCGATCTTGCCACTGAGTTCGGCGATCATGGTCTCGGCGGAGCGTTTGCCGATCTCGGGCAGCTTGGTCAGGGCCTTGGCGTCCTTGCTGACGATCCACGCCGCGATCGTGCTCGGCGGCTCGATGAGCGCCCGCAGGGCCTTGCGGGTGCCCACGCCCTTCACGCTGGTGAACACCTCAAAGAACGACCGCTCCACCGGCGATCCGAACCCGATCACCCGCGGCAGGAAGCTCGTCCCCTGCCCCTGGGCCTCGAGATACACCCGCGTATGCAGGGTGATCCGCTCATTGATCCGCGACTCCAGCGCGTGCGCAAGGTACGTCGGGATAAGGACTTCGATCGCGATGTCGGGGCTGGTGCACAGCGTGGCGATGGGGATGGTGTCGTCGCTGATCGATTCGAGTTGGGCGCTGAGTCGGGTGAGCATGTGGCTTGGAGCATACCCGAGATCGGCGGGCTCAATGGCGATCTTGGCGCGAAAATGGAGGTCGGATGCCCCGATTCGGTCGATGAGAGACGCATGAGCACACCCCCGACCCATCGTGAAGACCGCGCCCTGATCGTGGGCAGCGCCCATGCGTGTTCGCTGCTGCTCAAGCAGCTCGGCGCGATCGGTGAAGCGAGTCCCATCGTCGGCGTGGTGCTCAGCGAACAGACACCGCAGGCGAACATCGACCCCACCATCGAGCGCGTCCCGGTCCTCGGGCACAGCGACGAGCTCGTCGCCATATGCGCGGCCCACGAGGTCACCAGCGCCATCGTCACACTCCCCGCCGCCGACCGCGCCCTGTGGCGACCCATCAGCGTCTCGCTGCACCGCGCCGGCGTCATCGAACGCTTCGTCCCGCCCATCGACGAGCTGCTCCACTGCGCCCCAAGCGTCGGTGCCAGCGCCCAGGGCTCGTCCGTCACCATCGGCGCCCCCAGGATCGATCTGGCCAAACTCGTCGGCCGCGAGGCCCACGCCATCGATCGCGAGCTGGTCGCCCAGACCCTGACCCGCAAGACGGTGCTGGTGACGGGCGCGGGCGGCTCGATCGGCTCGGAACTGGTGCGCCAGGTCGCCAGCTACCAGCCCAGCCGCATTGTCCTGATGGAGCGGGCCGAGAACGCGCTGTTCGAGGTCGATCGGCACCTGCGCGAGTCCTACCCCGAGATCGACCGCGTCGCGGTGCTCCACGATGTCGTCGATGCCAGCCGCACGCTGAGTCTGCTGGAGCGCTACAAGCCCGATGTGGTGTTCCACGCCGCCGCCCACAAGCATGTGCCGCTGATGGAGGACCACCCATCACACGCCGTGACCAACAACCTCTTCGGCACCAAGGCCATCGCCGACGCCGCGGTGGCGGTGGGGGCCGAGCGCTTTGTGCTGATCTCCTCGGACAAGGCCGTCAACCCGGTCAATGTCATGGGCGCGACCAAACGCCTCGCGGAGATGTACGTGCAGTCATTGGCGCAGATGCCCGGCATCGAGACCCGCCTGAGCATGGTGCGCTTCGGCAATGTGCTCGGCTCGGCCTGCTCGGTGCTGCCCATCTGGGCCGACCAGATCGCCGCGGGCCGCCCGGTGACCGTGACCGACGAACGCATGACGCGGTACTTCATGACCATCCCCGAAGCCGCCACGCTGGTGATGCAGGCGGGGGCCATGTCAGGAAATGGGGCCGGCCACGGCTTCGGCCACATCGAGCACGGCCGCTCGGGCGAGGTCTTCGTGCTCGACATGGGCGAGCCCATCGAGATCTTCGGGCTCGCCAAACGCTTCATCCGCGCCTGCGGCTACGAGCCCACCATCGGCCAGCCCATGGGATCACAGCACGCCCCCAACGCCGTGCCCATCATCCTCAGCGGCGCCCGCCCCGGCGAAAAGCTCTACGAAGAACTGAGTTACGACGCCCAGGGCCTCATGCACACCAGCCACCCCGGCATCTACGCCCTCGACGAGACGACCGATGTGTCGCCCGCGACGATCGACGATCTGGTGTCGTCGATGGACGCGGTGCGAAGAAGCCAGTCCCGCAAGGCCGTGCTCGAACAGATCGCGAGGTTCATCCCGACCATGGGCGCTGGCGTGCGATCGGTGTCGGCGGCATGAACGCGGGCACGGTCCACTTGCGTGAGGTCGCCGCGGACGATCTCGAAGTCTTCTTTCTCCACCAGCAGGACACCAGAGCGAACGATCTGGCCAAGGTGTATCCACGCGATCGCGAGGAGTTCGATGCGCACTGGGATCGAATCCTCAGCAACCCCAGCGTCATCGCCCGCACAATCGTACAAGACGATCGGGTTGTGGGAAATATCAACACCTTCGAGATGGATGGGCAGCGATTCGTCGGCTACTGGATCGGTCAGGACTACTGGGGCCGCGGCATCGCATCGCAGGCGGTGGCACAGATGCTGGAGATCGATCCGCATCGTCCGCTGCATGCATATGTCGCCGCGGAGAACATCGGTTCAATCCGCGCGCTGCAGCGCTCAGGCTTCGTCAGGATCGGCGAGCACACATCCGCAGGCGATGAACGCTTCATGGCGTGCGTTGAGGTAGTCTACGAGTTGCGTTGAAATCCGAACAGCCAGTTCCCAATGATCCTGACCCGAAGACCAACGCGGAAAGGTGTTCATGCGCGCGATCATCATCTCGACCTATGGCTCTCCCTCCGATCTCCGGATCGAGGACCGTCCCAATCCAACCCCGCAGCCCGGTGAGGTCCTCATCGAAGTCGTCTGCGCTGGGGTGAATGACTGGGATTGGTGCATGGCAAAGGGCAGTCCCTTCTACATCCGACTCATCTGTGGTTTGCGTCGACCGAAGATCGACATCCTCGGGATGGAGATCGCAGGACGGGTGGCCGCACTTGGCGAGGGTGTAAACGACTTCCAGATCGGTGATCGCGTCTTCTCCGACCTCTCCAGCGATCGGTTCGGTGGGTTCGCAGAACAGGTCTGCGTCAAGGCATCGTCGCTCCGTTCAATCCCATACGACTACACATTCGAGCAGGCCGCCGCGATCCCGCACGCCTTCCTGCTCGCGCTGCAGGCGATGCGCGATGTCGCCCAGCTCAAGCCCGGGCAGTCGGTGCTCATCAACGGCGCCGGCGGGGGCGTCGGCACCATCGGGCTCCAGTTGGCACGCGCTATGGGCGCCGCACGCATCGTCGGCGTCGATCACACCCGCAAACTCGACGCGATGAACATGCTCGGCTTCGATCGTGTTATCGATTACACCACAACCGATTTCACCCAAGACAACGAATCCTACGACCTGATCCTCGACGCCAAGACCACGCGGAACCCAACACGCTATCTGCGCGCACTGAATCCGGGCGGATCGTATGTGACGGTGGGTGGGTATTCGGGAAAACTGATCCGCACACTGGCCTTCTCGCTCATCGCCAAGCCCATCACGGGCAAGCGAGTCAAGATCCTCGGGCTCAAGCCAAACAAGGGGCTGGAAGACCTCGAACAGGTGTTGAAAAATCAGCCCCTGCAACTCCTCATCGATGGCCCATACCCATTGGAGGACGCCCCAATCGCCATCCAACGCTTCGGCGATGCACACCACACGGGCAAGGTCATCATCCGCATCCGCGAAGATTGATCGATCACTTCAGTTCCCTGATCCGCGCATTGCGGAACTCCACGGGCAGCGGGTCCTTCCGCCCGCCCACATCATGCACCTGGAACCCGATATGCCCCGACGCCGTCATCGCGTCGAAGATCTCCGCAGCCGGCACGCCGTTGATCCAGGTGCGGATGATCGGGCCGTCGGCGACGACGCGGATGGTGTTCCAATCGCCGGGCCGGAACGCGCGACGGGGCGAGGGCGTGGTATGCAAGGGGTGCAACCAGCCTCGCCGGCGTTCGTCGTAGATGCCGGCGGTGTAGGCACGTGGTGCGGGGTCGACTTCGATCTGGTATCCCTGCAGGTTGCCGTCGCGGTTGTCGAAGCCGTCGATGACATGCGAACGGATCTGCACGCCGCTGTTGAGCTCGGGATGCACGCGGACCTCATAGATGAGTTCGAAGTCGCTGTACTGCTTGACGGTGGTATAGAAGGTGTTGCGTGAGTTGGGCACGCTGGTCCCGGTGAGCACGCCGTCGTGCATGGTGTACGGCGCCCGTCCGCCACGCACGACCCAGTCGGACGCGTCGGTGTCTTCGAACAGGTTGGTCCAATCCCCGGGCACGCCGGGCGATGATTCCAGCGGCGCGATCCACGCGTTGCGATACCGCACCGGCCCCTCGGCCGCCGACACATGGTCCTGCAGCACCAGCGGCCCGATCTGATAGTCGAGCCCTTCCGCGGCAGACTCGCCGTTGGCTTGCTGTGATCCGGTGGGGTGCGGCAGCTCGACATCGTCATGGATGAGCATCCCATTCCAGTACACCGTCGCGCGGGCGTTCTCGGTTTTCTTCCCATTCTCGTCAAACCGCGCGGCGCGGAACCAGATGTCGTAGGCCTGCCACTGCCCGGGCCCGTTGGACGCGTTGACATCGGCACCCTTGATGTTGTAGAACGCCCCCGCCTCGTTCATCGCGGGCGCGGTGCTTCCCGCCTTGGTGCCCAGCACCTGCAGCTCGTACTTGCCCTGCAGGTACACGCCGCTGTTGCCCGCCATCTGCCCCTCGCCACCACGCGGCGACAGCCACTCAATATGGAGCCGCGCATCGCCGAACGAGGTCGTGCTCGAAAGATCGCCCGAGCCATCGCCGACGGTGAGGTAGTCGGGCGCGTTGATGTGGTCGTCCTGCGTCATGTTCTCGCCCGGGTATGGGCGGTTGCCGTAGCGCATCGAAGCGGCGCTGTTCTTGGCGATCAGCGTGACGGCGTTGGCGGGGGGAAGAATGCCGACGCCAGTTTGCGACGCATTGATGGGGTGTTCGCCAATGTGTGTTGACTTCGGTTTATTTACATATGGCCTTTGGTTCAGCGTGTACCAAGCTTCGGTGGACCAGATAGGTTCGCCTGCCCTGTTTTCGAGGTCAGCGACGATGTGATACACACGACCGGCTTCGAAGTCCTTGATGTGCAGATTCGCAGAATTTTCGTTCGTATATCGCAGGTGGGTAAAGACGACTTCGTGGGTTCGCACATCCACCTTGGGTCCGCCGTACTTGGAGGTTGGTTCGTAGGTCCATGAAGTGATCGTGTAGTCTTTGGGATCTCCAACCGCGCTGTTCTGGCCATGATGTGTGAAGTTGATGTAGAAGCCGTTGGGCATCGCACGAACTTCTCGCATTTCGAAGACTGGCTTGCCATTCGGCTTCAGCCGCTGCAACCCAAACTGCGTCCCCCGCCAGTTCCAGTTCCCGCCCGCGCCCATACCCGCGACGATCAGCGATCCATCGGGCGCCCACGCCATGCGATTCACGCCCGACTCCAGCCCCTGCGTGAACCGGAAGAGCGCGCCCTGCAACTGCCCGTTCACGCGCTCAAGGAACACCCGGCGCACGCCCCCCGCGGTCAGCTCGCCGATGAGCATCTGCCCCTTGAACGGGCCCGCCGTGATCGGCAGCGGCTGCGTCGGTGAGTTCACCACCTCATTCTGCGGCAGCCACAACGCCGGGGGTGTCGTTGGCCGATCGCTGTACACACTCGGATGCCCGCCAATCGGGAAGCGGTCCTGCAGGTTGGGCACGAAGTTCGTCCAGTTGTAGTGCCCATAGAAGCGACCGGGGATGAGCTCGGCAAGGGTTGAGGAGGGCAACCAGGTGCCCTGATTATCGAGGTAGATCAGCGCGCCATCGGGCGTGACGCCCAGCCCGTTGGGTGTGCGCAAACCGCCCGCGATGACATGGGCCGTGTTGGCCTCGATGTCGATCTCCACCAGCCCGCCCCGCATTGGGCCGTTGGGCCCGGCGTTGTCCTGCATGCCCTCCCAGTTGGGCGGGGCCATGGCGGTGGACAGCGCGGTGTAGAGCTTGCCGTGGTGATGCACCAGCCCGAAGGCGAACTGGTGGTAGTTCCACCCCTCCCAGCCCTCGGCCACCAACTCATGCGTCTCGAAGTATCCATCGCCGTCGAGGTCCCGCAGACGCTCGACGCGTTTGCGATGGGCGACATAGAGATCGCCGTCGACCACGCACAGCCCGGTGGGCTCGTACAGATCGGTGGCG
Source organism: Phycisphaerales bacterium UBA1924 (assembly GCA_965283805.1). Lineage (GTDB taxonomy): Bacteria > Planctomycetota > Phycisphaerae > Phycisphaerales > UBA1924 > UBA1924. Next base: position 3,099,001 of record CBDIPV010000001.1, read on the forward strand.
ATCTCCTCGACCGTGATGTCTGCCGGGTCGTCGGCGTCATAGTTGAGAATGGCGTACAGCTTGTCGGGTTCTTTGGAATCGATGTCCGGCAGCGATCGGTCATCGCGCTGCAGCGGATCGAATGTGCCCACGACCAGTGTTCCATCAGGCAGGAAGCACATCGCCCCGACCTTGGGCTCGAAGCCCTCGGGGCGGATGGTGGTCAGGTCCCACCCGGGGTGGACATCGACGAGGGCGGTGCGGTCGCCGGGTCGGTTCTGGCCGGCGATGCGTTTGGGCCCGGGCGATGTGACGCGGGTGTTGTCGCGCTCGGCCCGGAGGTTGCCGCTGGTGATGACCGTGAAATCGACGGCCTCGCTGTGTCTCCACTCAAGCATCAAACGCTTGCCGCCCCCCGCATCGAAGTGCTCGATGAACAGCGGGTAGCTGCCAGCTTCAAGGATCACGGGCTCGCTGAGCTTCTGGGTCGGGCCGTGGCGGCCGTCGTGGTCGATGATGAGCGCGTCGTTGAGCGTGAAGCGCGATCCGTCGTCGCTGGTGAGCATGAAGGTGTAGGCGCCGGGCACCTCGACGAGCAGCTCACCGATCACATGGGTCACAAAGGGCGCGGGGTGGTCACCGAAGTCGTCGTTGCCGAAGTCGGTGGCCGGGCGGAGCTGGTCGAGGTTGGGGGTCTGGTCGAGCCCGATGGTGGGGATCGCGTTGAGTTCGGCGTTGACCTCATAGACGCGGAAGGTGACGCCCGGATCGGTCTGCTGGGCCTGGACCGAGGGATTCATGAAGATCAATGCGGCACACACGGTGATGATGGGGGGCAGTTTCATGCCCAGATGGTACCGAAAAGCACATGAGACAGGGGATAGCCAGAAAAATGATCAAAAACCAAACAAGCAGCTTGAAATGTGTTTGGGTTTTGGTATTTTGTACGGCATGATACCCAAAGTCAGAAGCTTCTTGTTGCAAGGGATCGACGCGCAGGTCGTGGAGATCGAGGTCGATCTGGATGACACCCAGCTGCAGAAGGAGGTCGTGGTGGGCCTTCCTGATGCCGCCGTGCGTGAATCGCTCGAACGGGTGCGATCCGCGATGGGCAACACGGGCTACCCGATGCCCGCGGGGCGGACCCTGATCAACCTCGCCCCTGCGGATGTGCGGAAAGAAGGCCCGATGTACGACCTTCCCATCGCGGTGGGGGTGCTGGTGGCCAGCGGGGTGATTCATCCCGCGGCTCAACCGGTCCATGTGGGGGGCGGATCGCTGTCGTTTGAGGATGACGAATCTCAGGGCCTCGACCCCCGCCGCGCACTAATCGCGGGCGAGCTGGCCCTTGATGGGCGGATCCGCCCGATCCGCGGCGTGATCGCCATGGTGACATTGGCGCGTGATCTGGGGCTCGATGCGGTGGTGGTGCCCGCGGCCAACGCGGCCGAGGCATCGGTGGTCGAGGGGGTGCGGGTGTTTGGGGTTTCGACACTCGCGGAAGTGGTCGGGCTGTTCAACGGCGAGCTTGGGCTTGAGCCGCACCCGACGACCGATGTGTCGGGCATGCTCGAGCAAACGAGTGCGGCGGTGGACTTCGCGGAAGTCAAGGGGCAGGAATCGGTCAAGCGGGCGCTGGTGATCGCGGCGGCGGGCGGGCACAACATCGTCATGCTCGGCCCGGCGGGCACCGGTAAGACCATGATGGCCAAAGCGCTGCCGGGCATCATGCCCACCATGACGCCCAAGCAGGCGATTGAAGTGACACGGATCTATTCGTCCGCGGGCATGCTCGACAGCAAGCGCGGTTTGGTGACGGCTCGTCCGGTGCGCACGCCGCACCATACGGCCAGCTCGCCGGCGATCGTGGGCGGGGGTGTGGTGCCCCGCGCGGGGGAGATCTCGCTGGCGCACCACGGGATCCTGTTTCTCGATGAGCTGCCCGAGTTCTCGCGCAATGTGCTTGAGACCATGCGCCAGCCCATGGAAGATCATGTGGTGACGATCGCCCGCTCGCACGGCACGGTGCAGTTCCCGGCGTCGTTCATGCTGGTGGCCGCGATGAACCCGACGCCCAAGGGCGATATCGCGCCCGGCGAGGTCGGGCTGCGCGAGATGCAGCGGTATTTGTCGCGGCTGTCTGGGCCGCTGCTCGATCGGATCGACCTGCATGTCGAAGCGCCGGCGGTGCCGTGGAGCGAGCTGAGCAAGAAGGCCACGGGAACGGACACGGCGACCATGCGGGCGCAAGTCATGGCGGCGCGAGCACGAGGGACGCGTCGCCAGGGCGACACACCCAACGCGCGTCTGAGCGGCAAGTGTCTCGATCAGTACATCGCGCTCGAATCGGGGGCCAAGGTACTGCTCGAGCAGGCGATGACCCAGCTCGGGCTCAGCGCGCGGGCGTATGACAAGATCCGGCGGGTCGCGCTCACCATCGCGGACATCGCGGGCTGCGATACGGTGCGCCCCGAGCATGTGGGCGAGGCGGTGCAGTATCGGCTGCTTGACCGTAAGCTCTGATGAATGATGAGTTTGTGTGCGGGTGGTCAGAAGATAAAAATTGCACCCGCGGCGACGATGATTGGCCCGGTGGAGTGTGCCGCGTGGCAAGGGGTCAGGTAAGCCGTCTGGTGTGTTGCTGAGGTTGTGCTTTGGACTGTGCGGGTGTGGTGTTTGTGGCTTGGCATGGGAGATCCTTGTTCGGTTGAGGATGATTACAGTTCATATACAAATCAAAAACAGAACAGTTGCGGGATCGGGTCAAACCATGCATTTTGTTTCGGCCTGCCGGGGGTCGAGTCCGGTTTGAGGCCGGTGAGAGCGGATTGCAAGCGGGTTTGGGGCGTATGGACTGTGGACGGCTCGCCGATTGTGTGCGGTTCTGCTACCCTCAACTGCCGTCCCAGAGATCCGTTTTCATCAACTCGGAGCCCATGCCGATGCGTTCATTTCAAATCATGCGTCATTCGTTGATCATCCATGCCGTGCTGTTTTGGGTGATGCTCGCATCGCTGGGTGCTGGGTGCGCTTCGACCGGGAACTCAGGCGGCGGTGATCGCCCGGGCGTGGGCCAGAGCGTGGCTGTGGGTGCGGTCGACGAGGCGTTTCGACGCAGCGGCGGGACCGAAGGCGAGAATGTGTTCAAGCAGATCGACTGGCCGACGGCCAGCGAGATGCGATTGGGCTCTGGCTTCCCTGGCCCCGACTATTGGCAGCAGCGCTGCGATTACGATATCGATGCGAAGCTCGACAGTGTCAACGAAGTTGTTTCAGCGAGCGTGCGGGTGACTTACCAGAACAACTCGCCCCACGAACTGGGGTATGTCTGGCTGAATCTCGAGCAGAACCTCTTCCATACGGATTCAATCGGGACCAAATCGCGTTCACCCGGCAGCGTGATGAAGATGCTCGAAGACGATTTCGACGGTGGCTACACCATCAGCAATCTTCGTCTGGCGGGGATCACGGGCGGCGACGAGCTTGAACTCAAGGTCTATGACACGCTGGGACGCTTCGATTTGCCCTCGCCATTGCGGTCAGGTCAGACGCTGATCTTTGAGTTTGATTTTTCGTTCCCGATCCCGCCGCACCTGCGGCGGATGGGCTCTGAGAAGGTCGAACAGGGCAAAATCTTCGAGCTTGCCCAGTGGTTCCCGCAGGTCTGCAAGTACGACGATGTGCACGGATGGAACACCCTGCCATACCTGGGCAGCGGCGAGTTTTACACTGACTTTGGAGACTACACGGTCTCGCTCACGGTCCCGCGCGGCTACATCGTCTCGGGCAGCGGCATGCTGCAGAACCCTGATGATGTGCTCAGCGAAACCCAGCTCAAGCGGCTCGATCAGGCGTTCGGCTCAGACGAGCCCGTCTGGATCATCAAGGCCGATGAGGTCGGGCGCGATGATCTGCAGCCGGGGAACGCGAGCAGCTACACCTGGGAGTTTGAGATCGAAAACGCACGCACCTTTGCGTGGGCAGCTTCGGATGCGTTCATGTGGGACGCATGCAAGGCGCAGATCACCGATCGCAACGGCAACCAGCGCAAGGTGTTGTGTCAGTCGTTCTTCCCCAGGGAGGCCAAGGTCTGGGGCAACGATCATGAGGACGGCGGTTCGACGCGGTATATCAAGCATTCGATCGAGTTCTACTCTGATTTTCTCTTCCCATATCCCTACCCCGTGATGAGCAATATCAACGGGCCAGAGGGCGGGATGGAGTACCCGGGGATCATCTTCTGTGGTGCTCGCACCAACCCGCACGGGCTGTTCGGTGTGACGGACCACGAGGTGGGGCACAACTGGTTCCCGATGCTGATCAACAGCGACGAACGCCGCTACATGTGGCAGGACGAGGGTTTCAATACCTTTATCAATCTGTATTCCAAAGCCGCGTGGTATGGCGAGGAAGTGGATATCAGCCGTGCGATGCAACAAACCATGGAGTTGTGCAGTTCGGCCAACTGCCAGCCGATCGTCACCGCGCCCGATCGCACCTGGCCGCGTTGGGTTGGGCGGCTGATGTATCGCAAGACGGGCTACGGCTTGTGGTTGCTGCGTGAATACATCCTGGGCACCGAGCGCTTCGACGACGCGTGGCACGGGTACATGGATGCGTGGTATCTCAAGCACCCTCAGCCAAGCGACTTCTTCCGGGCGATGGAGGACGGCGCAGGCGCTGATCTCAACTGGTTCTGGCGCGGGTGGTTTATTGAGCCGCACGCGCTGGATCAGGCGATCGCGGGTGTGAAGACGGTCGAGGACGGCGCGATTGTGGTGCTCGACAACCTAGGTGATATGGTCATGCCGGTGCGGATGCTGGTCGAGTATGGCGATGGGAGCAGCGAGATCGTGGAGCTGCCTGTCGAGATATGGCATCAGACAAGCCGCTGGCGTGCCGGGATTGACACGGGTGGGAGGAAGATCGAGGCGATCACGATCGACCCCGCCGGCATCTTGCCGGACACGGATCGCGAAAACAACCGTTGGCGATAATGGCGTGAGGTGCCCGATGGTGGTCTGCGAAAGGGATAGACTCCGCCGTGTATCAATCGCTGCTGACACGAAAGTACCTGACGCGCAAGATCATGCCCATGCTGGCGATGGTCGCGGTGATGCTGTCTGTCGCGACTATTTTGGTGACCTGGTCGGTCATGGGCGGGTTTCTCAAGACGCTGATTTCGAGCGGACGCACGCTGGTGGGTGATGTCGCGATTGTCTGGCCCAATGTTGGGTTTGGGTACTACGACGAGCTGATCGATGATCTGGAAGCAGACCCGATGATCGAAGCGGCAACGCCGAGCATCGAGACCTTTGGGATGATCCAGCTGCCCGACGATCGCATCGAGCTGGTGTCGATCAAGGGTGTAGACCCCGAGAGTTACAGCGATGTGACCGGCTTCGCGGACACCCTCTGGTGGAAGCCCATCGCCAAGCCCACGCCCAAAGACCATGAGGGCCAAGACTGGCGGCTGCAAGACTACAACCAGGATCTGATGGAGCGGGTGTACGCCAACGGCCTTTCGATGTCCCGACCCGACCCGCTAACTGGCGTGGTTGAGCCTGCGGGCGTGCTGGGCGTGGAAGTGACAGGTTTGAACTACCGAACCCCATGGGGTGGGTATGAGCCGCTGACCACGAATCGCGCGTTGCCCGAGGGCGGGGTGCAACGCATTGATTCGTTCATGCCGTACAACGGTTCGGTGGGCTTGACGGTGCTCTCGCTCGACAGCAACGGCCGCCCGGTCGATCCTGTCACGATCACGATGCCCATCGCCAATGAGTTCCAGTCTGGGCTCTATGAGGTGGATCAGAGCACGATCATGGTGCCGCTGGCTGTGCTGCAGCGCAACCTGCGGCTCGACGCGGCCCAGCGGGTACGGCTGGTGAAGGACGAAGAGAACCCATTCGCGGTTGAGGTGGACCCGGACACGGGCGAGATCCGTCCGAAGATGAAAGAAGTGATCGGCGAGGACCCCGCGCGGGTAACCACGGTGCTGGTCAAGGGGGCCGACGGGGTCGAGCTTGAGGCGCTTCGCACGCGGGTCCGGGAGATCTACGCGGCGTTCGAGCAGCGCCATGCAGGTCAGGTGCCCAGTTCAAGTGACATGTACCGGCAGGTGAAGACCTGGGAAGACCTCAACCGCACCATGATCAGCGCGGTGAAGAAAGAGACGGGGCTGGTCCTGTTCATCTTCGGGATCGTGTCGTTCACGACCGTGTTTTTGGTGCTGGCGATCTTCTGGTCGATGGCGAGCGAGAAGACCAAAGACATCGGGGTGCTGCGGGCGCTGGGTGCATCGACGCCGGGCATCGCGTGGCTGTGGATCCGCTACGGCTCATCGATCGGGATCATGGGCTCGATCATCGGGACGCTGATCGGCTACTGGATCGTGATGAATATCAACGCGATTCACGACTGGATGGGGCGGACCTTCGGACTGGTCATCTGGGACCCGCAGCAGTACTACTTCATTGAGATCCCCAGCGATGTGGACCTCGACAAGGCGATCATTGTGTTTGTGGTGGGCGTGCTGACCTGCGTGCTTGGATCGCTGCTGCCGGCGTGGCACAGCGCGCGGATGGACCCGGTGAAGGCGTTGCGGTTTGAGTAGAAGAAGGCATCAGGAAACAGGAAAGAACGGGGCGGAAGCACACGAGATGAGCACAGCGACACGAACAGGCAGTGAATCGGTTGCGACGAAGTCGGATTCGTCGCCGATCCTGTCTATCCGCGATGTACGCAAGACCTACAAGCTCGGACGCGTCAAGGTCCCTGTGCTCCACGGCGTGGATCTGGATGTCAAAGCGGGTGAGTGGGTGACGATCTTGGGCGCTTCGGGCAGCGGCAAGAGCACGCTGCTGCACCTGATGGGCGGGCTGGATCGACCAGACAAGAACGAGGGCGAGCGGGCATCGATCGTGTTCGAGGGACGCGAACTGACCAGGCAGAGCAAGCGATCGCTCGATCGGTACCGGGCCGAGGATGTGGGGTTTGTGTTCCAGTTCTACCATCTGCTGCCAGAGCTGAGTGTGCTGCAGAATGTGTGCATCGGCTCGATGATCCTCCATGGTCGGCTCGGCTACGCGCGGCATCGGGGAGAGACGATCAAAATGGCCAGCGGGCTGCTCGATCGATTCGGGCTCAGCCATCGGCTCAAGCACCGCCCCGCGGAGCTTTCGGGCGGTGAGCGCCAGCGGGTGGCGATCGCACGGGCGCTGATCAATCAGCCCAGTCTTCTTCTGGCCGACGAGCCAACGGGGAATCTGGATCTCAAGACGGGTGAATCGATCCTGGAAGCGATGATCGAGTATCGCGAAAAAGCGGGTCTGACGATGGTCATGGTGACGCATGACGAGCGTATCGCAACGCGTGCCGACCGGGTGATCCGATTAACCGATGGGCGGGTCGAGGCGAAAAAGAAGCCGCTGACGGGCGCCTAGAGCGTGTTCGCGGCAAGTCTGAGCATGAAATCCCAATCATCTTGAGTGTATTCCGGTGGCTGGTGGGTACTACCATTGGCTTTGCGTGACACATGCGGACTGATGGTCTATGACTTGATGCAGTGAGGCACGACAGGATTGGGCAGCGTTGACACACAACCGACACAGCAGAAACGCACCATGCGAGAGGTAACACTCTCGGGTGTCAGCGGCAAGCGCATCGTTGCGGATGTGGTCGAGCGCGGCGAAGGCCCGCCGGTTGTATTTTTGCATGGCCTCGTGGGGCTCAACGAACACTGGGAGCGGGTTGTCGATCGGGTTTGTGACCGGGTGCGTTGCGTCACGCTCGAGATGCCGCTGCTCGAACTTCGCGGCGTTGATTGTTCCCTGCGTGCCGTGAGCGCGATGACGATGCAGTTTCTGGATCATGAGATCGGAGAGCCCGCGGTCCTTGTGGGCAACTCATTCGGTGGGCATGTGGCGCTGCGTGTGACGCACGAGCGGCCTGAGCTGGTCTGTGCGTTGGTGCTTGCCGGGTCGAGCGGCCTGATCGAACGCACGGTGGTCAAGGGCGCGCCGGTGCGGCCGAGCCGCGAGTGGCTGGTTGAGAAGATCGGCGAGCTGTTTTATGACAAATCGAAGATGAACCCCGAGGATGTTGAGCGTGCGCACAAGCTGCTCAACGAACGCGGCGGGGCACGGGCGATGGTCAAGCTGAGCAAGACCGCCCGCCGTGACAACATGACCGATGACCTGGCGGACATCAACCAGCCGACGCTGCTGATCTGGGGTCGCGAGGACATCGTGACGCCGCCCAGCGCGGGGCAGGGGTTCCTGGAACTGATGCCCGATGCGCAGCTGTGCTGGCTTGAGGGCTGTGGCCATGCGCCGATGATCGAATCCCCGATGCCCTTTGGCGCTGCCATGCGAGACTTCTTCGATGAGCTCGTTGAGCGGGGCGTGATGAAGCCCAAGGGCTGATTGGTTCCTGCTCGATGCGCACCAATGCAGCCACACCCAACGCACCGTATTCATGGACTTCGCTGGTCGGCGCGGCCCTGCACGCACGCGTGGAGGCCAGGCGACGCAGGCTTGTTGATCTGGGGTATTGGCAGCACCGCACCCAGTCGCTGCAGATCAATGAGCTGAGCAAGAATCTTCGACAGGCTTCAGCCACCCGCTTTGGGCGTGCACACGGCTTTGAGTCGATCCTGAAACGCACAGATGAGATGGATCGCTTGCGTGCCTATCAGGAATCGGTGCCGATCAGCGATTGGTACGCGTTTGCCGACGATATCGTGGACATGCGTGAGCGGGGCGAGCCCGATGTGCTGTGGGGCGGGCGGGTGATGCAGTTTGCCCAGACCTCGGGGACCACCGCGGGCGACAAATACATCCCGGTGAGCGAGCAGATGATGCGGAGCAACTACCTCGCGTCGCTCGATATCTTCGCCCACATGATCAACCGCGGTGCGCACCCCGGGCGGATCATGGGCGGGCGGTGCCTGTTCTTGGGCGGCTCGACGGATCTTGAATACAACGAGCATGGGATTGCGACGGGCGATCTTTCGGGGCTGGTGACACCCCTGATCAAGTGGCCGCTCTCGACCATCTATTCGCCCGGCCCGCAGATCGCCCTGCTCAGCCATTGGCCGGACAAAATCGAGGCGATGGCGCAGCTGGCAATCAAGCAGGACATCCGCTTCATCTCTGGCATGCCCAGTTGGGCGCTGGTGCTGATCGATCGGGTGATCGAGATCGCGCGTGAGCGGGGCATCGATGCGAAATGCGCCCGCGATGTCTGGCCCAACCTCGAGGTGTTCGTGCACGGCGGGGTGAACTATGTACCGTTCGTGGAGCGGATGTGCCGCGCGTTCTCGGGGGATCCGGCGATCGATTTCCCCTGCCGCCAAGAGCTGTATCCTGCTTCGGAGGGGTTCATCGCGATGCAGGACCGCGACAACGACCCGGGCATGCGATTGCTCAGCGACAACGGGACTTTTTATGAGTTCGTGCCGCGTGAGCAGATCGATGATGACAACCCCGATGCGCTCACTTGCTGGCAGGTGGAGAAGGGCCAACAGTATGTCGTGGTCATGAGCACCAACGCGGGCCTTTGGCGGTATGTGATCGGCGATGTGGTAGAGTTCGATGACATTCCCGACGGCGTGCAACCCGACGCCACGATGCGGGCGGGCAGCGGGCCGGCGCGGCTGCGGATCGTGGGGCGCCACCGCCATTTCATCAACGCATTTGGCGAGAACCTCATTGGTGAGCACATCGAGCACGGGGTGGCGGCGGCGTCCGCGGCGACGGGGATGACGGTGGGTGAGTTCACCGCGGCGCCGGTGTATCCCAGCGAGACCAGCCGGGCCGGGCTGGAGGTGGCGATCGAGTTTCAGTCGCTGCCGACCGCTGCGGAGTTGGACCGGTTCGGGGCGAGCTTTGATGAATCGGTGCGCAGAGAGAATGTCGATTACAACACCAAGCGTTCTGACGATGTCGGGATGGCCCCGCCGACGATCACGGCGCTGCCGATGGGGACTTTTCATCGCTGGCTCGATGCGATGGGCAAGCTTGGCGGGCAGCACAAGTGCCCCAGGTGCGCGAATCATCGTGAGATCATCGTGCAGGTGATTGAAGCGGCGGGGTTTGCGTTGCGGACCTGAGTGGCTAATATTTCCCAAAGACCGCCAGCTGATCCAGTGCCCGCACCCCGGCATGGATCGGTGAATGGGTGTGCACATGCCATCCGAGTTCCGACACACGAGCAGAATCTGACACAGCGAAGGAAACGCCGATGACCCAACCAAAATCCGACAACTCGTCTTCGCTTTGCTCCACACTCCGGGGCGTCTGCCTTGCTGCGGATGCGATCTTGGAGCAAGCCGCGGACTACCTTGATTGTGTGGAAGCACAGCAGTATGTGCGAGTGTCTGAGGTTGTGCCCGGCGGGACCATCGGCAAGCACATCCGCCACACGCTCGACCACTTCCGATGTGCGATTACGACTGATTGCACCGAGCCGATCGATTACGACCACCGCCAACGCGGGGGCTCGGTCGAGGAAGACCGCGACGCGGCCAAGCAGGAGATCGTGAAGCTCCGGGCGTCGATGGGCCGGCTGAACGAGAAGGACCTGAGCGAGACGGTTACGACGCGGGTGATGTTGTGTGGCGATGGCCAGACGGCTGATCTGGAGTCGACCAGAGCCAGAGAGATCTTCTTCGCGATGCACCACGCGATCCATCACAACGCGATCCTCAAGGCGATTGGGCTTGAGCTTGGCATCGAATGCCCGGACGGCTTCGGGACGGCACCGTCGACAATCAACTTTGAACAAGCGGAGGCATCGTAAGCCCCGTGTGTACAGTTACAATTGTTCCAATCGATAACGGATATCGCGTCATGCATTCACGCGATGAGCTTCGAAGCCGATCGCCCGAGCAAGCGCCAGCGTGGCGGATGCTTGAGAACGGTCTGCGTGCCTGCTGGCCCACGGATTCGGATGCGGGCGGCACCTGGGTGGGCGTGCGCGAGGACGGGTTCTATCTCGGGCTGCTCAATCTCAACGCGCCTGAGGCAGAGCTTGACGCGGATCGCCCGGAAACCACGCACATTTCGCGGGGTGATCTGATCCCGATGCTCATGGAATCCGACTCGGTCGCCGACGCGGTCGATCGCATTACTTCCAAGGATCTACGCGGCATGAAACCATTCCGGCTGCTGATGGTCGGCCCAGCGCCCGAGGGCGGGTTCGCCTCTGCGATCGCCCGTTTCGGTGGTTCACAAGTCCAACTGACTGCACCCTTTGAGCCCGTTGTCCGCCCCAGATGTCTCGCGTCGTCGGGGCTGGGTGATCATCTGGTGCAGATTCGGCTGCCGCTCTTCCGAGAGATGGTGGTGCCCGACCCGAGCCCGGAAAACCAGCGGGCATTTCATTTCCATCAGTGGCCCGACAAGCTCGAGTATTCAGTGCTGATGTCCCGCGAAAACGCGCGGACTTCAAGCGTGACCTCGGTTGAACACACGGGCACCGATCTGCCCAATGTGGTCTACGAATCGGTCGCCGAGGCGTGCCCCGAAGCGGACCCTGTGGGCTCAGAGATGCTACAGTAGAGGCACGATGATCGAGAACTTTTTGAACATGATCGACGGGCAGTTCCTTGTCAGCGCATTGGTGCTCGCGATCGGCGTGCACGCGGTGCTCGGGCTCGTCGCGTACGGCGTGTATCTTGAGCGCAAGATCAGTGCATATATCCAGGATCGCATCGGTCCCAACCGCGTCGGGTTCGACTTCGGCCTGACCTTCCTGAGCTTTCTCAAGGGGTGTTTGGCGCTGGGACAGCCGCTGGCCGACGGCATCAAGTTTTTCGTCAAGGAAGACTTCGCGCCTGCCAATGTCGACAAAGTACTCTTCACCCTCGCCCCGGTCTTTGCGGTTGTTCCCGCGCTGATCGGGTTCGTGATCATCCCCTGGGGTGGCTACTGGGACATGCCGGTGATCAACCTGCCGATTCTGGGTGAAGTCGGCGGCGAGACGGTTGCGGTATCGGGTGCTGATGTCCATGTCGGCATCATCTATCTGCTGGCGGTCGCCTCGATCGGTGTCTACGGGGTCACCCTCGGTGGCTGGGCCTCGAACAACAAATACTCCATGCTCGGCGGGCTGCGGGCAACGGCCCAGATGATCAGCTACGAGATCCCGCTGGGGCTCTCGCTGCTGGCGACACTGCTGATCGCCGGCTCATTCATGCCCAACGAGATCATCGAATATCAGGTCCAGCACGGCTGGATGATCCTGAGCATGCCGCTCGCCGGGCTGCTGTTCTATGTCTGCGGCTTGGCCGAGGCGAACCGCGCACCGTTCGACAACGCGGAAGCCGAGCAGGAGCTGGTTGGCGGGTTCCACACCGAATACTCCTCGATGCGTTTCGCGTTGTACTTCCTTGCCGAGTATGCCCACCTCGTGACTGCCAGTGCGTTCTTCGTGCTGCTGTTCCTCGGCGGCTACCACCTGCCGCTGATCGGGATCACCGACCCCGCTGCGACCGGGCTGCTGGCGGTCTTCGTCAAGATCGGCGTCTTCGCGTTCAAGGTCGTGCTGATGGTGTGTTTCGCGATGGTGGTGCGTTGGACGCTGCCGCGTATTCGCTATGACCAGGTGATGATGCTTGGCTGGCAGGCGATGATACCCGCGGGCATGCTGATCCTGGTCGTGACCTCGATCATGGTGTACCTGGGCCAGACAACGCTGCTGCCGATGATCGGTGCCAACGCGGTCATCTTGGTGATTCTGCTGGTCGCCCAGCACATCTTCGCCGTGGTCTATGGGCGTTCGACGGCGAACCGCCGCATCCGGCTATGGGGCTCGCGATTCAGCCCGATGGAGGGCGAGCGGGTGGTCACCGGGCCCACGAACCAGCTGGCGCGTGAAGATCGCCCGGTTCAGGGTTCAGTCCCGACCATTTGAAACCATTTGAGTTCTTGGTGAGATCCTGCTGAGATCGAGCTTTATTGAATCGAGTTGAGATCGCTGGGGCCTTGTCGCTGCGCCAGTGTGGGCAGCAGGTAGGACTGGCCTTGGTAGGTGTAGACACGCCCAGAGATCAGAAAGCGGGCGGCGTCGCCTTGCTGCATCGCCCATTGCTCCATGCGCATCAGGGCCCGGCACGGCAGGACCACGAGTTCCTCGGCGTGTGTTGAATCGGGCTCGTCGTTATCGAACACGAGCGTCCAGGCGCCTTGCGGGTTGCGGATCATCCGCGCCGGGCGACGCACGAGCAGGGTGCCCTCTTCCGGGCCGGCGCCCTGGGCCGCGGGCTGCTGCACGGGCGTACGCGGCAGTGTCTGCACGCGATCGCCCAGCGGGTCGTTCTGCTCACTCTGGGAGCGTGGCTGGGTGCGATCGAGTTCCTCGAGCAGATCGCGGACATCGGGGTCGGCTTCGATTGGGCTCTGTGGTTCTGGTTCAGGCTCGGCCGCAGGGTCGCTCTGGGCGGATGCCTCTGGCTCGATCTCGCGGATAAACCGGTAATCGCTGATCAGCAGCTGATTGCGATTGTGGTAGGTGAAGATCTCGCCCGAGAGCAGGACCTGCTGGCCGCTCCATTCGCTCTGGAGCTGTTCGAGGGTGCTGCAAGGCATCAGGAGCACTGCGCCCTCGCCCTGTTCGCGTGTCTGGGGGTCGGGAACAAAGATCAGCAACCCGTTGGGTGCTTTGACCAGCTCACCCAGTCGCCCGAGCACGAAGGCACCCTCGGCGAGCGTCGAGGCACCGATCTTGGTTTCGAGCGTCTCATGGAGCACCCTGAGCCAGTCCTGGCCTTGGGTCAGTCCGGGTTGGATCGGGTCTGAGGTGTTTGGTTTGGTCGCAGAGACCGGGGTCTGGTTTGTGCCCACGCGGGGGAGGATCGCGCGGGCATCCTCAACCTGCTGAGGGTTGCCCGGCGCGGGGTCGGCTGGCTCGCTCTGGGCGAACGCCGATGATGCGGCGAAGCCTGCGATGGATGCGATGAGCAGCGGAGCGATGGTGCGGGCAGATGTCATACCCAAGGATATCGGCACGACGGGGTGCTTGTGGTCGAGAAGCGGCATGAGTTGCAGAAGATTGATGCACCGAATCCGTCGTATTGGATCGATTTTGGGGGTGGGTGTGTTGACCTGATTGGGGATGGGTTGTAGCGTCACCCCTGCCCGATTCTGAGCGAGTCGCGGCAGAAGGCTGGCCGTGTGCCCGAGTGGTCTAAGGGAGCGGATTGCAAATCCGTTGTGCGAAAGCCGACCGTCGGTTCGAATCCGACCACGGCCTTTGAAGAACGAACCGATCCGGTGCCTGCCGGATCGGTTTTTTCGTGGGTGTTCCCGTACCATGGGTGTATGAGTGAGCACGCATCGCAGACAATGAGCGCCGATCAGGTCGAACAGGCCGCGGGTCGGTTCAGGGAAGATTTCGAATCGGTGCGTGCGCAGGTCGCCCGGGCGGTCGTTGGCCAGCGCGAGGTGATCGAGCAGACGCTGGTGTGTTTGTTTGTGGGAGGACACGCGCTTTTGGAGGGCGTGCCGGGGATTGGCAAGACGCTGCTCGTGCGGAGCATCGCCCAAGCAGTGGATCTGAGCTTCGGTCGGGTGCAGTTCACACCCGATCTGATGCCCGCGGATATCACGGGCACGACGGTCATCGACGAGTCAGAGGATGAGCACGGGCGGATGCGCCGGGCGTTCCGGTTCCAGCCCGGGCCGGTGTTCTCGCAGATCCTGCTGGCCGACGAGATCAACCGGGCCACGCCCAAGACGCAGTCCGCGCTGCTCGAGGCCATGCAGGAGCGGAGCGTGACGGTGGGGGGCACGACGCACGCGCTGCCTGCGCCGTTCTTTGTGCTCGCGACCCAGAACCCGGTGGAGCAGGAGGGGACTTACCCGCTGCCCGAGGCCCAGCTCGACCGGTTCTTCTTCAAGCTCTCGGTGGGCTATGGCACGCGCGAGGAACTGAGCGAGATCGTCATCCGAACGACCGGGGCGGAGATCGACCCGATCGAGAAGGTGCTCGATACGACGCGGCTGCTCGAGCACCAGCAGCTGGTGCGCATGGTGCCGGTGGCGGAGCATGTGCGGGACTACGCGATCCGCTGCGTGCTGGCGACGCACCCCAAGGGGGCGTTGTCATCGGGCGAGTTTGCCACGCCGATGGTCAATCGGTTCGTGTCGCTGGGCGCATCACCTCGCGCGGCCCAGGCGCTGATGCTCGCGGGCAAGTGCATGGCCCTGCTCGACGAGCGGGCCAGCGTGGCGATCGAGGACATCCAGAAGGTGGCGCTGCCGGCGCTGCGCCACCGCGTGTTGCTCAACTTCGAGGCGAGCGCTGAGCAGGTGGACACGGACCAGATCGTGAAGAATATTGTCGGGACGCTGCCGCGGGATGCTGGATGAGCATCAGAACGAGTACGGGTCATCAATGAGTCCGCGACGGCGCTTGGATGTCGGGATCGGGTGACCGATGGCATGGGCGCACGCGTCGGCGAGTGCTTTGATGAACTTCTCGTGCTCGGGGCACGCGTCGATGCGGTCGAGGAAGTCGTCGACGATCCACGCGGGCGGGTCGCCGGGGTCCGCCGCCGCCAGGGCATCGCGGATGCCCTGATCGCCCAGCTGCTCACCCGCCCATGAGAACCACTTTGCGTTGGGCGAGTCGTCCTTGGGCGGCTCGACCCGCACCCGCACGACCCGCTGGGCGACCCCGACGATCGGCCATTGGTTCTTGGAGGTGGTGGGTTCGCGGGTGAGCACAAATGGGGCGATGCCCGCATCGTTGGCCGCGTTGCGGAAACGCAGAGCGTCGGCGCCCACGAAGTTGGGCGCGAAGAGATAGCAGGCGCTGCCGGGCATCTCGGGGATGTCGGTCGATTTGGCGATCTGATGGATCACGCCCGAATCGAGCGCATCCTGACGCAGATATCGCTGCGCTTCGAGCAGGGGCAGACAGATGCGGCTCATGCGTTCAAAGTCGTGCTCTGCCCGTGCGAGTGTGAGCGCATCGCGGCATAGTGTCGCCGCGGCGAGGTATTCCCCGCTGGTCAGCGCTCTTGTCGCGTGCTCCATGTGGGCATCGATCGGGTTGGACTGTTGGGTGCTCAGGTGTCTCTCCCAGAACGCAAGGATCAGAGGCGTTGCTTGACGAGCTGCGCCATGGCCTCGAGCATGGAGTCCCAACGCTGGGCCTGCTCGTCGAGATCGTACTCGATGGTGTCGCCCAGCGATGACCAGTCCTGGCGTGTGAGATTATCGCGCACCTCGCCGAGGGTTTCGCCGAGCTTGGCGATGCAGGCATCGGCGGTGGTGTTCTGGAACGCAAGGGTGCTCAGATCGATATCGGCGAGGGCCGCTGATTGCCCGACGACATCACGCACGGCCTGCCAGCCCGTGAGCACGGCGCTGAGTGATTCGACTGCGGGGTTGAGATTGCCCGTGCGCAGGTGGTCGGCGGCGCTGCCCTGGTCTTCGCGCACCAGCATGATGGCCTCGCGTGCGCTTTGCAGGGTTTCGGTGAGAAAGGCCACCGGGTCGGTGGTGGTGAGGCGCAGCTCGCTGATCCCGGCCTCGTCGGTGGGCGGGTTCTCGAGCATGTCGTCGTCGATGGGCTGGCCGTCGGCGATGATGTCGATGATCAGGCGGCCGGTCTGCTCGCTGTGCTCGCGAGCTTGGTCGAGTGCGTCGCTGAGACTGGAGCTCGCTTGGAGTTCTGTGTTATCGATCCATACGCGCATGGCGTGGTCCTTTCTGTACGAACCTCAGAGGCTGGGCTCTGGTTCGGCGGATGTGTCGGTTGGATTTGAGCAGCGTTGTTTTTCTTTGTGGATGAGCTTGAGATTGCGTGCGTAGATCACGATCCCGGTCGATTGGCCCATGACGCCGACGATATCGACGCGCCAGACGAAATAAATGAAGAGGCAGAGCCCGCCGAGGAAGCTGAACCACCAGAATATCTCGGGGACGGTGGAGATCCGTGAGCGTTCGCTGATGATCCATTGCACGAACATGCGTCCGAAGAACGCGGCCTGGCCCAAGAGCCCGATGGCGATCCAGCCGAATGTGGCCCAGCTGGTGATATTAAAGAATCCGAGCAGGTGACGCTCCATGGCGGGCCGACTGTTCCAGGCGCTGATCTGCTCGTCGAGGAACTCATCGAGCTGATCGTGCGTGATGGGCATGTCAGCTCTGAGCGACGCGGGCGAGAGCACCTGGTAGGCGGCCTTGCCGTCGAACTCGGTGCGTTCGAGCATGATCTCATGGGCACCGACGAGCAGCGTGAGATCCGAATGCGAGCGTGAGAGCGCTGGCTGGAGCACGAGCCACATGCCCAAGAAGACGAGCAGCACCATCGCGATGACCGGTCCGGGTTTCATGCGTGGGTGTGCTCGGGCTGCGGGGTTGAAGCGGTTGGGGCGATCGGTGGATGGTGCTCGATGCTGCTCACCGGGCGTCGCCGATTGCGCATATAGCGGACGGCGAACAGGTCGATGAGTCCGGGCAGGGCGCGTTGGGTGATGCCCATGCCGTACTTTGGGGTGCCAGCGTGGCGGTGGCGATGGTTGACGGGCATCTCGACGACACGATAGCCCATGTGGCGTGCGGTGGCGGGGATGAATCGGTGCATCCCCTTGAACTCCAGGGGCAGCCGAAGGGCGATCTCGCGCTTCATGACCCGCAGCGAGCACCCGGTATCGATGATGCTGTCACCCAGCAGGACACGGCGGAAGGTTCGTCCGACCCACGAGCCCAAGAGCCTGATGCTCGAATCACCTTGCTTGCGGACGGCGGATCGGTCGCCTTGAACAAAGTCAGCGCCGGATTGTTCGAGCAGTTCGAGCATCTTGGGGATGTCCGCGGGGTCGTTCTGCAGGTCTGCATCGAGAACGACGATCAGTCGCCCGTGTGCCGCTCTGAACCCCGCGTGGAAGGCAGCAGACTGACCGTTGCCACGGCCTTTGGGTGTGTCGGTCATCGCGATGCATCGCACCCAGGGGCGAAGGGTCTGCTGTGCGATGACTTTGTCTCGGGTTGAATCGGTCGAGCCGTCGTCGACGATGACACATTCGAATCGGATTGGAAGATTGTGGAGAGCTGCTTCGATCTCTTGGATGAGCAGATCGATGTTCTCTTCTTCGTTGTGCGCAGGGGCGACGACAGAGAGTTCGATCTCTGTGCGATGATCCTCTAAATCTGGTTCCCCTGTGCGCATGGGTATTATATATGCTATCCGCGGTTTATGCTGCTAGAATGGTTGTAGTTTGACTTTCCCGGCGGTTTTCGCCGTCTCGAGCATATCGGCGAAGGAGTCTCAGAACATGCATATGCGTCATTCAGACCACGATCACGGGCCGGCGACGGTGCCGGTCAAGATCATTCTTGAGAACCCGACCGAACTCAATGAAGACGGCTCGGATCAGGCGGTTCATGAGCTGATGGCGGCCAAGGGCGAGCATCTGCTCGAGGTCGCGATCGAGCACGGGATCAACATCGAGCACGCGTGCGGGGGGGTTTGTGCCTGCTCGACCTGCCATGTCTATGTCGAGCAGGGGATGGACTCACTGAGTGAGGCCGAGGAAGAAGAAGAGGACCGGGTGGAAGAGGCGCCCGGGCTTCAGATGAACTCGCGTCTCTCGTGCCAGTGCGATATCACCGGCGATGGGCCGATCGTGTTCCGGGTGCCATCCTGGAACCGCAACGCGGTCAAGGAAGTCCCGCACTAGCGCCCGGCTCTGGCGGCGTTTGGGTGCTTGCGGCCATATGCTTGCGTATGCGATACACCCTGAGCTTCCTGCTGAGTTTGATTTTGATCTCACTGATCTCACCGATTGCGATGGGCGGCGATCTTCGTGCCCGCACCGCACCGACCGATTCGGTGGTGGAATCGGTGTGGGTCTCGATGCGTATGAAACTGCCGACCCCAGATCAGATGGCCCAGAACACCGGGCTGGGGCTGGTGCTGATCGATCCGGATAAAGGAGCACTCGACGAGGGCTTCGCTTGGGATGAGCCCAACACCGACCATTCGATCGCGATCGGGTTCGATGTGCACAACGCGATCCCCGACAAGAGCGCCGATGAGAACGGGCGGGTGATGGGCTGGTTCGATGGCGACGGGAACTGGTACGAGCGTCCGCAGCGCGAGATCTCGGTGCACGCAAACGGGCGCGAGCGGATCAATGTGCGCAGCGAGTATGAGTTCAGGACCAACGCTTGGGTCGATGTGGATGTACAGGTGCGGTATGTGCTGGGCGGTGCGCAGGTGATGGTGATGCTCGACGGGCGGGTGATCATCGATGAGCACCTCTGGGATGTTCGCCCGATGCGTCTGCACGCGATGGTGGGTGCTGAGGGGGAGGGCATCGAGGTGCGAGATCTGGCGATCACGCGCGTGACCGCGCTCGACCGGCCCTTACCCGAGCCGATCGCGATCGAGGTGTTCGACGAGGAACTGCTGGTGAACGCGGCCCGGCTCAAGTCAGAGGTCGATTTCGATCAGATCCCCGATTCAGTGGGGCGTGTGATCGCGACGCTCACGCTCAGCGAGCCCGAGATGGGTTACGACCACTGGGACAAGAAGGGGACGGTTGGGATCAGCGTGCCCGGCGCAGGTGGGGGCGAGGACGCGGAGCGTTTCGAGGTGTTCCGGTTCATCACGCCGTACCGGCGCGGGTGGACCTGGCACATGGATGTGACGGACCTGCTGCCGCTGTTTGAGGATCGGCGTGCATTCGATGTGCACATCGGGACCTACATGAAGGGCTGGCTGGTGTCGTTCCGGCTGGATTTCTACGAGGGCACGCCCGAGCGTGAGCCCATCGCGGTGATGAACCTGTGGAACGGCGAGGCGGAGATCGGCAACCCCGAGAACCCGACCGAGGATTTCTATGTGCCGCGGGAGATCGCGGTCCCCGAGGGCGCGACAGGTGCCCGGGTGCGTGCGACGATGACCGGGCACGGGATGCTGCCCAACAGCAACAACGCCGGCGAGTTCATGCCGATCTGGCGGACGCTGACGATCAGCTCTGGCGACAGCAGCGGCGGGGGTGATGTGCTTGAAGGCGATTTCATCAGCATGTCTGAGCGCAATCATCTGTGGAAGACTGATTGCTATCTCAACCCGTGCCGGCCTCAGGGCGGGACTTGGAAGTTCGATCGCTCGGGCTGGGCGCCCGGGGATAAGGTTGAGCCGTGGGTTGTTGATGTGCAGCCCGAGTTTGTGCTGGGCGAGACGCTGCGGATCGAGTACACGCTCGATCCGTATCTCAACGAGGGGCGCGGGGAGACCTGGGCCCCGCACCACTGGACCGACGCGGTAGTCGTGTTCTACAAGTAAGCGAGAGAACACATGGCCGAGAAACGCAAGCTTCAAGACAAGTATTTCAGGCAGGCAAAGCGCGAGGGCTATCTCGCGCGTTCTGCCTACAAGCTCATCGAGATCAATAAGCGGCGCAAGCTGATCAAGCGGGGCGATCGCGTGCTCGATCTTGGGTGCGCCCCGGGCTCGTGGCTGCAGGTCGCCGAGAAGATCATCGGCGAGGACGGGCTGCTGGTGGGGATCGACCTAAAGCGAGTGAGCGGCAGCTTTGGGCCAAATGTGCACACGATTGTGGGGGATTTCACCAAGACCACCGCCGCCCAGCTGCTGGGCGGCCAGGACGAGTTGTTCGATGTGGTAATCAGCGATATGGCACCCTCCACGACCGGGCACGGCGATCACTTTTTCTCGGAGCGCCTGTGTCAGGACATCATCGATGTGCTGCCCGATCTGCTCAAGCCGCGTGGGACATGCACGATGAAGGTGCTCGAAGGCGAGACCTTCCCGGCATTGATCGGGCGCATGAAGCAGGTCTTCCGCATCGCCGGTGCGATCAAGCCCGACGCGTGCCGCGATGTTTCGCGTGAGACCTATCTCTACGGGATCGGCTTCCGTCCCAACCGGGTGCGTGTCAAGGAAGGCCCCGACGAGGGGGCGATGCCCGAGCCGACGCCGGGGTGGGACGATTGAGTTTTCTCGCACCCATCGCGGGGCTGGTCGCGGGCGCGATCGGTTCGGGGTTGGTGCTGCTGATGTACATGCTCAAGCTGCGCCGACGCCCGGCGCTGGTGTCGAGCACGCTGCTGTGGAAGCGTGCGGTCAAAGACCTCGAGGGCAACATCCCCTGGCAGCGGCTCTCGCCCACGATGCTGTTGTTTTTGCATCTGTTGATCGTTGCGTTGCTCGCGCTGGCGATCGCACGCCCGGTCTTTGATTCGGGAATCCGTGACGGGCAACGCATCGCGATCGTGATCGATACGAGCGCGTCGATGGGCGCGGCCCAGGGCGACCGGACGCTGCTTGGGCTTGCCAAGCGCGAGGCCGACCGTCGTGTGCGTGGGCTGTTTGATTCGGGGCGTGCGCCCAGCGTGAGCGTGATCGATGCGGGCATGAACCCGCGGATCGTGCTGCTCAATGCGACCGAACGCGGTCGCGTGCTTGGCGCGATCGATGCGATCGACGGGCGTGACCAACCCGGCGATGTGGCGGGTGCGATCGACCTGCTCGAGCGGCTGGTGCCCGAGCCGGGCGATGAAGAATCGGACGAGGACGCGCGGAGCACGGTCTGGCTGTTGAGCGATGGGGGGTCGATCGAACAGGATACGATCGCGATGCGTGGTGGTTCGGGCGGGCTGATCCCGCTCGCACAAGCCGCGGGGCTGTCGAACATGGGGATCGTGGCGCTGAGCGCGCAGCGTGACCGGGTGGAGACCGAGCTGACGCGCGTGTTTGTGCGGGTGATTCGCAGCGTGAACGGACCACGCGCGGGCGTGCTGCGGCTGCTCGATGGCGACACACTGATTGATACGGCGCCGGTCGCGTTCGAGGGCGACGAGGCCTCGGCGACACACACCTTTGAGCTGCGATTGATGCGAGCGGCGCTGCTGCGTGTCGAGTTGGGCGCACGCGACGCGCTCGCGAGCGATGACCGGGCGTGGGTGGGGGTGCCCAGCCCCGAGCCGATCGCGGTCACGGTGGTTGCGCCCGATGGTGTCGCGGACCCGCTTCTGGTTGATTCGCTAGAGGTGATCGCGCGGACCTCCGTGCGGGTGATTGATGCGGACGGGGCGATCGGAATGCCCGACCTTGTGGTGTATGACCGGGTTGATGCGCCCCGGCTGCCCAGCATGCCCAGCGTGGGGTTTGGATCGGTCACGCCCGGTCTTGGAGACCGCGTCGAACGCGATCGTGGCCTGCGCCGGGTGCTCAGCTGGGAGCGCAACGATCCGATCTTGCGGGATACGGGGATCGGGGCCATGAGCTATGTTCCCAGCATCGAGTTCGGCGAGTCCGGCGGCAACGAGCGGGTGCTGGCACGCGACCAGGCCGGGGCGGTCATGATCGAGAAGGTCGAGGGTGGGGTGCGTCACATCCGATTCGGTTTCGCGCTGCACGATTCTGATTGGTCGGTGCAGTTCGGGTTCACGGTGCTGCTGGCACAGATCTGTGAGCAGCTGCTCCCGGGCGCGGGCGGGAGCGGCGAGGTCTATCGCACGAGCGAGGTGATCGCGTACCTTGACGAGGCCGGCGTTGAACGCTCGGCCGGCCCGTACGACCGGGTGGGGCTTGTGACGCTGCCCGACGGGCGCGAGATCGGGGTCTCGCTGTTGGATGCGGGCGAATCATCCTTACGCGTACGAGAATCGCTTCAAATCGGCGATGGCCAGGGTGCGCCGGGGGTGCCGGGGTTTGGCGGGGGGCGCGTGGATGTGTGGCGATGGTTTGTCGCTGCTGCGATCGTGCTGCTGGTGATCGAGTGGGCGATCTACCTGCGGCGGGTGCGGATCGCATCCTGAGCAGGCACGCAGATACATGCGGGTTAGGGTGCGGCGCGGAGCCGGAGCTGATCGAACCGGTCGGGCGTGATGATAATCCGGCCCGGCTGGGACTGACCAGGAAACATGCGCCTTGGCCAGGCGCTGTGCACGCTGTCGGCGTCATCGCGTTCGAGCCCCAGCATGAGCTGTCCCAGCTCGTCGAACGCGTCTTGGGGGAGCGTGATCTGGGCGATCCATCGGTCGCTAAGCACGCTGGTTTCAACGCTGGTTGGCACGATCGTGGTGTTGCCCGCGATGGTCTCGGTTCGGCCGTCGGGGCTGATGCGCCACGCGGCGATCGGTTGTTGGAATGGGCCGACCCAGATAGTCAGCGTGTCGCCCGATCGGGTTGGGTCCAGCGATGCGCATTCGATATAAAGCTGCCAGCCCGCTCTGGGGTTGTTCCTGCCGGGCTTTCGGGCAGATCTGAGTATGCCCAGTGTTGCCCGCGTGGGATCGGGCGATGCGGATTCGAGCGGACGATCGTTCATGAGCGAGGACATCGTCCAATCGTTGAGCATCGGGCCGATTCGGATGAATGGTGCCCGGGCAGGGACGGCTGAAGCGATGAGTTCGTGGCGTGCGTTGCGTTGGGCGAGGTGCAGGGTGACGGGGACGGTTTCGATCATCGGGCTTGCGGGGTCGACCACGACGTTGTCGATGGGCACCTGCACACGATGAAGCTGGTCCGGGGGGACGGTGCTGAGCAGCGGTGCGTCTGCGCCCATGTCGATGCGGAGGAGCGATTCGCCCGGTGTGCTAGGCAGAGAGATGACGCCGAGTGTTGGCAGCAGGCGCTCGGTGCCGGCTTCGAGCTGTCCTTGGTCGTCGATGATCCAAGAGAGCATGCGTGGCTGGGCTACGAGCCAGGCCTTGGCGCGTAGCACGCGGGTCTGGTCATCGACAAAGGGTGAGAGCAGGTCATGGGCGAGCCGGGCGAGCCCGTTGGCGTCGCCGGTCCAGAGCGGCAATGTTCGGGTATGAGATCGGCCTTCGGAGCGGCTGCTGAACCGGGCGGTGCGCATGAGGACCTGCTTCATGCGCGTCGCGGTGGCAGGGTCGATGAGCCAGATCCGCCCGAGGATGATCTGCCAGCGTGCCTCTTGCTGTCGGGCGATGCTGGTGAGCACCTCATTGGCGCGGCTCTGCTTCTCGATGAGTTCGAGGGTGTTCGATGAGTTCGCCTGTGTCTCGCGGGCTCGGGTGCGGCTGGGGTCCAAGCCGTCGATGAGCAGGCGTGCGCGCCAGTTCTGGAAGGGATCACGACGGTATTGGTCGATCGCGCTCTGCACCGCGGGGTCTTGGATGATGTACTCGTCGAGCCGCAGAGCCCAGAACGCCCCGAAATCGCGGGTACGCTGGGCGCTGTCGGCTTCGAGCAGCGAACGCTCAGGATCGGGCAGCCAGTTCAGCTCATAGCGGGTTTGGTCGAACCAGAGGCCCTGGCCGACGGCATCGATCGGGAGGGGCACGGCGATGAACCACGAACCGGGGGGGCGCTGGGCGATTGGGGTCGAACGGGTTTGCTCATAGGTTGTTGCTTCCCAGCGCCCGGCGCTGCTGATCCATGCCGGCAGCGAGGAGTGGGGCACGAGCCCGACCCAATACGGGGTGCTGACAAAGGTGCGCCCGTCATCGAGCCGTGTGGTGACGCCTCGGGCGAGATCTCGCTCGTCTTCGACCTGGACGGCCAGCACCAACGGGTACGCGACGATGGCATCGAGCCGATCAGTCACGGGTCTGATGGGTTGTGCACAGAGCAAGCCGCTGAAGAGGATCAGCGTGCTGAGCACTGTGATCAGGGATATGCGGGTCTGGTTCATGGGATTCAGGGGCAATATCAACAAAATTGCATCGTTTCTCGGTTGGGTGTCAGCATCAGGGCTATCCGGCGGTACGGTACGGATCGGATCATAGCGGCGTGCGGATTTTGGTGAAAAAGAGCGATCCAGATGCCCAATCACTGCGTATCAACTTGTAAGGAGATACAAACATGAAGTCCAAGCGAACATCGATCGCGTTGAAACTGGTGGCAGGATCCGCGCTGATGCTCACGACGCTGGGCATGGGCGGGTGTGAAAATGCCGGCGAAGGGCTCTTTAGTGGTGCGGCTTTGGGTGCGGTGACCGGTCTGGTCATCGGTTCCATGAGCGGCAACGCGGGCGAGGGTGCGGCGCTGGGCGCGGTGATCGGCGGTGCCGGCGGTGCGATCGTGGGCGATCAGAACGAGCGGAATCGCGAGAATGCCTACATCAGCGGGCGTGCCCGCACCACCCATGCGCATCCCTATTGCAGCACACATCGCGTGTATCACAGCTGCTCGGGGCATTCGCACTATCACTACGACGAGTGGTGGAACGACTAAGCCCAATCAAGCACACGGTTTAGACAACTGAGCAAGTCGTCACGAGCACGGCCCGTCTGACTGATTCGAGTCGGCGGGTCGTATATCATCCACGGATCAGCTTTTTTGAAGGGCCCAGTATCCGTGCATATCCGAAACTTCTCCATTATCGCGCATATCGACCATGGCAAGTCCACCCTTGCTGACCGGCTCCTGCAGGCCACCAACGCGGTCTCCGCGCGGGAGGCCAAAGAGCAGCAGCTCGATTCGATGGACCTTGAACGCGAACGCGGGATCACCATCAAGGCATCGGCCGTGACGGTGATGCACATGCACAAGGGTGAGCAGTACATGCTCAACTTCATCGACACGCCTGGGCATGTGGACTTTGGCTACGAGGTCTCGCGGGCGCTCAAGGCATGTGAGGGGGCGCTGCTGATCGTGGATGCGTCGCAGGGGGTCGAGGCCCAGACGGTGGTGAACACCTATCTGGCCGTTGAGCAGAACCTTGAGATCGTGCCGGTGCTCAATAAGATCGACCTGCCCGGGGCACGCCCCGACGAGATCGCCGAGGAAATCGAGCAGGTGCTGGGCATCGATGCGCTCGAGTGCATCCCCGTCTCCGCCAAGACCGGCGAGGGCATCCCGGCGCTGCTCGACGCGATCTGCGATCGGTTCCCCAGCCCACGCCCGTCGCTGATCAAGCAGACGCGGGCGCTGATCTTTGACGCGGTGTACGACGACTACCGGGGCGTGATTGTGTATTGCCGCGTGTTCGACGGCAAGCTCAAGGTGGGCGACAAGATCCGCATGATGGGGATCGAGCGGACCTTCAACATCACTGAGCTGGGCAAGTACACGCCCAAGCAGGAAAAGCACAAAGAGATCGGCCCAGGCGAGACCTGCTACCTCGTCGCGGCCATCAAGACACTCAGTGATGTGCGCGTGGGTGATACCATCACGATCGATCACGATCCTGCGGAAGAGGCGCTCGAGGGCTACGCCCCGCCCATGCAGATGGTGTTCTGCGATTTCTACCCCAGCACCACCGAGGGCAAGGGCAACAGCTTTGAAGAACTCAGGGATGCCATGGAGCGGCTGATCCTCAACGACTCGTCGTTTACATATCAGGCCGTGCATTCTGAGGCGCTCGGATTCGGGTTCCGCTGCGGGTTCCTGGGGCTGCTGCACATGGACATCATCCAAGAGCGGCTGGAGCGCGAGGGCGGCGTCGAGATCGTCCAGACCGCGCCCACTGTGTCCTACAAGATCAAAATGCGTGGCAAGGGCAACGAGATCATCGAAAAAGAGATCCACAACCCCGCGGATCTCCCCGATGCGGGGCTGATCACCGAGTTCGCCGAGCCGATCTGCAAGGTCGAGATCATGACGCCCGGCGAGTACATCGGCGAGATCATGAAGCTGTGCATGGAGCGGCGCGCGGTGTTCAAGAACCAGGGCTTTGTTTCGCACGGGCGCGACATGCTGACCTTCGAGATCCCGCTGGCCGAGATCATCTTTGACTTCTACGACAAGCTCAAGGGTATCAGCCAGGGCTACGCGACCATGGATTACCATGTCGATCACTACCAGAAGGACGAGCTGGTGAAGGTGAGCATCCTGATCAACGGCGACCCGGTCGAGGCGTTGAGTTTGATTTGTCACCGCGACCGCGCGATGGCGCGGGGCAAGCTGCTGCTGAGCAAGCTCAAGAAGCAGATCGACCGCCACCAGTTCGAGATCCCCCTGCAGGCCGCGATCGGCGGCAAGATCATCGCCCGCGAAACCATCAAGGGCTTCCGCAAGGATGTGACGGCCAAGTGCTACGGCGGCGATGTGAGCCGCAAGCGCAAGCTGCTCGAAGCCCAGAAGAAGGGCAAGAGCAAGATGAAGTCGATCGGGTCGGTGAACATCCCGCAGAAGGCGTTTATGGCGGTGCTTGATACGGGGGAGTGATAATGAGCCGAAGAGATGCACTGTTAGCGACAGTGGAGGCATGCACCGGTCTTCTTGCTCGTCCACAAGGCGAGCACGTTGCGACGGTCGGCCGACTCATCCAAGCTGCTATCAAAAAAGAAATGTTGGATCAACTCAGCAACGAGTGGTCTCAACTCAGGGACGAGGGCAAGATACCGGATGAATTTGCTGAAAGCGAAGCATGCCAGGATGCATTTTCCCGTGTTGGTCGTGCAGTAGATTCTGAATATGTGGAGCGGGAATCGCTTCAGATGATCAGGAAGATCTTTCTCGCGGCAGCGATGCGTAATGATCAGGATGGTATGGCTTCACATTACATAGAAATTGCTCGATTGCTGGAGATCGGCGAGGTCCAACTCCTTCAAGCATGCTATCGGAAGAGCAAGGATCCGGGTTGTACTCCTAGGAAGGGAGACGTTGGATTTCAGGAGTGGGCTGAGAAAATAGCTGTGGAGTCTGGGCTTAAATATCTCGGGCTTGTCGAGAAACATGCGGAGAGTTTGGCGGAGAAGAAGCTCTTAGAGCCTAGAAGACACAGGGACCTCAGTGGATTTCGTGAACATCCTCATTTTGGACTGACAGATCTATCATTTAATATGATGGAGTATGTAAGCTCGCTAGATTTAAATGAATCGCAAGCCGCTGTTCAATGAAGGATGACGAGTAGCTCGATGAAACCGGCCTCGGCTCTTTCGGGATCGAGCGCCGATAGTCCCTGATCCCGAATGAGACTTCGTCTCCATCGGCGGGTGGCCCGATGGAGCCGTCTTCGGCTCCTTCGGGAACAAACACCGGCGAACCCTGAACCCGAAGGAGACTTCGTCTCCATCGGGCCACCCGGATTTCAATTTGGTATATTCGGGTAATGGATAAACCTCTCGCCGATCCCAAAGCCACCAGCTATCGCCTGTTCATTCTCGTGCTTTCGGTGTTCTCGCTGCTCGTGATCGCAGCGATGGAACTCATGCCGATGGAGGAAGAGACCTATCGCCTTCTTGGGATGCTCGATGTCATCGCGTGTGTCGTGTTCTTTACAGATTTTCTCCGCCAGCTCTACAAGGCGGAGTCAAGATGGCGATATTTCTACACATGGGGCTGGCTCGATCTGATCGCCAGTATCCCCAGCGTTGATGCGTTCCGGTGGGGTCGTGCGGTCCGTGTCGTCCGTATCACGCGCGTGCTGCGTGGTGTGCGTTCGGTTCGCTACCTGCTTCGCATTCTGGGTCACTACCGTCGACGCAGCGCGATTGCCGTCACGGCGCTGGTTGTGTTCCTGGCGATGGCGATCGGGAGCATGGCGATTTTGTCATTCGAGCACGAGGCCGATGGTTCGAACATCCATACTGCTGAAGACGCACTGTGGTGGGCATGGGTGACCATCACGACCGTTGGATACGGCGATTACGCACCGGTGACGCGGGGTGGGCGTATCGTTGCTTCGGTGCTGATGTTCGTGGGTGTTGGTCTGTTCAGTTCGATGAGTGGGCTCATCGCGAGTTGGTTGCTCGCGTCGCCGGGCAAGGAAAATCTGGAGCAAACTCGGGATTAGTCACAGCTCAATTTTCGTCGCCATCGGGCCCAGGTTCATCACACGCGTCGGGCCGATGTCGCTCCAGTTCTGCCATGACGCGTGGATGTGGCCGCAGAGGACGAAGCGGGGCTTGTGCTTCTTGGTCCATTTGAGCACCGACTTGCTGCCCAGGTGCTTGCCGGCCGAGTCCTTGTCGCAGTGGCCCTTGGGCGGCGAGTGGGTGATGAGCACATCGGCGTGGGGGCAGGCGTCGAGCCAGGCCGCGGCCTGCTTCTCGCTGTGATCGACGCTCCAGTCGCCAAACGGTGTCTCGGGGACGGCCCCGCCGAGCCCGAGGAAGGTCTTGCCGTCGATGGTGGCGGTGGAGCCGTGCAGGATGTGCAGGTGGTCGTAGGTCGACGCGGCTTGCACGAGTTCGTCGTGTGATTCGGCATTGCCATGCACGAGGATGGTGGGGGTGCCGATCGCGGCGATGGCGTCGATGGGCGGCTGGAGCCCGCGGCGCATGTTGGCGAAGTCACCCGCGCCGATGAGCAGGTCGGCGTGCTCGGCCTGCGAGCGGATCTTCTCGATCGCGTGCAGGTCCGTGTGGATGTCGCTGAAGGCGATGATGTGCATATTGAGTGATACGGCCGGCACACGACACAGGTTGCTTAATCGAGGCGGGCACCCTGTGCCTGATAGAACGATGCCAACGCGGGTCGAGCGATTTTTTCGAATCGCTTGAGCATCGCGTCGGACCAGCTGGATGGATTCGCCCCCCGCGCCTGCAGATACGCGGCGTACACCGCGTCGTACTCCTCGATGTCCCGCATGATCGAGTCGTCATCCGGGTAGACATTCTCGTGGAGGATGGCCTCGGGCGCCAGGCGTGGGCGGGCGATGGGCTGCTCGTCGGGGCTGCCGACGCAGAGCCCGTAGACGGGGAAGACGCCGGCGGGGAGCTTGAGGATGTCGTTGACGCCTTGCAGGTCGTTGCGAAGCCCGCCGATGTAGCAGGTGCCGTAGCCCATTGATTCGAAGGCCAGTGTGAAGTTCTGGGCGAAGAGGGTGGCGTCGATGACGGCGACGAGGAACGCTTCGAGGCGTTGATCGAAGGTACGGTTATGGTGTTCGTGCATCACCATGTGGCGTCGGTTGTCGGCACAGATCACGAAGAACGCGCCGCAGTCATGGACTTTTTGTTGTGGGCCGCAGAGATCGGCGATCGCCTGGCGTTTGGCCGAGTCGGTGATGTGCAGCACCGAATAGGACTGCACGGCGCTGCTGGTGGCGGCGGCCTGACCCGCGTGCAGGGCGTCGATGATGTGCACTCGCGGGACGGGCTGGTCGGTGAATCTGCGGATCGAGCGGTGGGCACGCATGGTGTTGATCGTGTCGTTCATGGTCAAGGATAGGGGCCGATGAACGGTCATTTTTTGATTGTTTGATGAACTGATGACGGGCGATCCGGGGTTGCGCGTCTGGCAGGTGGGCCACACGCACAGCGCCCAGAGCAGGAGCAGATATGACACGCACACACGGCTGGGACGGCGGGCTGAGCCGCCGGGGTTCGATCGATCTCAAGATGATTCTGGCGCTGGTCTTTGCGCTGGCGGGGCTGAGCTGGGCGGCGGTGGGGCTGCTGGGCAGCCGGGGCGAGCCCGAGCCCGACGGGCCGCGGGTGCTCTCGTCGGTGGTCGACGATCAGGGCAACGAGATGGAGACCCAGTACACCTCGATCAGCAGCGCCAAACGCCTCGATTCGGCTCGTGAGCAGCTTCAGAACATCGTCAACGCGGAATCGATGGGCGTGCTCTCGGCGATCGACGGGCCCAAGGGCGCACCCGAGGGCGTGAGCGACGCGGTGGTTAATGCGTTCGTGCCGCTGCTCAGCGGCGATCACGACGCGTTCCTCGCGGCGATCGAGGCGATGGGCGGCAAGGTCGCTGGCGATCTCGACGGCGAGCACCCGATCTTCACGCACCTCAAGAAGGAGTTCGAGGGCGCCAAGATCGATTTGTCACGGATCACGGTCCGCAAGTATGTCGCCCCCGAGCCCGGACAGGGGCGGATGCGGATGACGCGCGATGAGGAAAACGATGGCAGCGGCGGGCCGAGCATGCGGACGCAGCGCATGGAGATGCGCCCCGAGTCGGTGTTCCCCGATGCGCCCGAGGCGACCGATCCGTCGGCCATCGAGGTGCAGATCCCGGTGCAGCCCAAGGGCGAGGAACTCGAGACCATCTTCGGGCTCGTGCTGACATGGAACAGGGACCTGAAGCTGTGGCAGCCGGCGACCTACGGCGTTATCAAGAACCGTTTGGTGGAAGAGGAGGGCTGAGATGCACACACGCAAGGCATTCACGCTGATCGAGCTGCTGGTGGTGATCGGGATCGTCGGGATTCTCATCGGGATCCTGCTGCCGGCGCTGGGCAAGGCCCGCGGCTCGGCGCTGCAGACGGTCGCACTGAGCAATGTGCGTCAGGTGGGGACGCAGTTCGAGACCTTCGCGGGCGACACCAAGTCGTACCCGCAGCAGGACCTGGGCGAGATCCCCGCGAGTCTGCCCGACGAGATCGGGAGCCAGGGCGATGATGTGGTGACGATCCCCTGGTACCCAAGCGGGATCGTGATCGCGACGACAGACTACTTCGCGCACAGCTGGATGTGGCCGGCGATGGTGGCATCACTGGACGAGTGGCCGACCTACTGGGAGACCTGGATCTCGCCCCGTAAGGATCAGGCGCTGCCGCGTCTGGAGGACATCGGCTTTGGCGATGATCTGCGGGCGCAGGACATGATCTCGATCACCTACGCCAACGGCTATGTGACGCGTCCGTCGTACTGGAACGGCGAGCAGGGCGAAGCGGACTTGGGGCTGCTCCGGGAGGTCCGTCCGCACGATGTGCGGTACCCATCGGGCAAGGTGATGCTGTGGGACGATGATCTGTCGTACTTCCCCAGCCGGGACATGCCCGAGCGGGTCGATGGGCTGCTGAACGCCAAGACGCCGATGGCGTTCGGCGACGGGCACGCGGCCGCGCTGCTGCCGGGCGACGCCAGTGAGGGCGTTGAGAATGTGATGACCGGGCAAACCGTGAAGCTCCACAATACCAAAGACGGCGTCCACGGCCGCGATTACGACTGATTGATCTTCGAGAAGATTCAGCGCTGATTGGGCGGGAAGGGCACGAAGCTGGTCTGCCCCGTTTCGATCATGCGCAGGATGTAGGGCTGGCACATGCCGCAGCCAGTGCCGCACTTGGTGCGCTGCTTGAGCGCCTCGAAGATCTGCTGGGTGGTTTCACGCTCGACATCGTGCTCCTGCTCGACGAGGCGGTCGAGGAGCGTGAAGGGCACCTTGTGGCAGACGCAGCGATCGACGAACATCAGCGCCACCGGTCCGCGTGCTGGACATAGTTGGGGTCGTTGGTCGGCGCAATGGAGCCGATGCCGAAGCGATCGATGTGGCGAGCCTCGGGGTTGTGGGTGTTGGCTTGGACAGACGCATCGGCGCGGGCGGTGTAGGCCTTGCCGAAGCCGTTGTCGGGGCGGAAGTGGCGGAACGCGGTGGTGGGGGAGAAGTTCTCACGCCAGCCGCTGCTGGGCGAAAAGAGCAGCGGCGGATCGAGCAGCGCCGAGTTGCTCGGCTGCCCGGAGAAGAGCACGATCATGGTGTCGGCGAAGACGAGCTGCGATGACGGGCGCTCGATCTGGGCGAGCTTGAGTGTGCGCTGGTTGTAGAGCTCGAAGTAGCCGCTGGTGTTGGGGGCGAGCCCGTAGGCGTTGTAGCCGTAGGTCGAGGTGAAGGAGCCGGTCGAGCCCTGAGTGGTGTAGGAATCCTGCGGCTGCTCGGGGCATTCGAAAACGCTGCGGTCGCCGGGCGCTGCGGCGAGGTAGGGCGCGAGGGTGCCCCGGGTGTGGTCGAGGGTTTGCGTGGCGATGTTCTCTTGGCCGTACCAGTAGGTACGGGTGATGCCGCTGGTGCGCAGGTGGGGCATGGCGGCGCCGCGGTGGTCGTCGGTGTAGAGCGTGAAGGCGGTGACGAGTTGGCGCTGGTTGGATGCGCAGACCACGCTGCGTGCTGTTGCGCGGGCGTGGCCCAATGCCGGGAGCATGATCGAGAGCAGCAACGCGACGATGGCGATGACGACCAGCAGCTCGATGAGCGTGAAACCCCGGGATGTGCGGCTTGCGCGTTTCATCGTGGGAGTTGCTCCATGAGCTGCTTGAGGGTGAGGTCGCCGTGGGTGTAGCGGTCGATGAGCGTGCGGGCCTTGAGCAGCGGAGAGGCGGGCGCGTAGGCGCGGATGCCTGTTGGGCCGCTGGTGAAGACCCAACCCGATGCAAACGCCGGCGTGTTGCCGGTCGCGGAGGCGTGGTCGACGATAAACCCGGGATCGGTGGGGGATGCGGTGAGGTCGATCAGGCGCAGGTCGGTATTGTGGTCGATGCTGATGCCCGGCCGTGATTCGGGGAGTGTGCCCACGAGCAGGTGCGGTGTGCCGCTGATGGAGAGGGCGACGGGCTGGTGGGTCCAGCCGCCGATGGAGAGGAAGGGCTCGCCGAAGTCCCAGATGCCGTTGCTGTTGAGGTCGTCGTGGGTTTCGAGCGCGGAATCCCAGGCGAGTAATGCGGTCGTGCCTTGGTCGTCAATGTATTGGATGCTGGGCAGCGAGCCGAAGAACGGCAGGAAGTCGAATGCGCCGGTGGCCACGCCGGACGAGACGATGACATCCCCGCCGGGGAGGACGATGGGCGTGGCATCGGTGCGGTTGGTGGAGACGGACCAGACGAGGTCGCCGGTGTTCTTGTTGAGCTTCACGGTGTTGGCGCTGGTCTGGAGCCCGGTGAAGCTGTAGGAGCTGGCGTAGATGTGGCCGCGTGCGATGGCGACGCCGCCGAAGAATCCGGCGTTGATGGTATTGGTGAATGTCCACAGCGGCGATGCGGGCGGTGTGTCGGACGTGATGTCGTAGCAGCGGACGGTGCCGCGTTGCGACGAGCCGCTGGAGGCGGTGGCGAGGTAGACGCGCCCGGATTGGTAGGCGGGGGTGTTACCCGAGCTGTCGGCGCTGAGGTTCTTCGTCCAGACGATGTCGCCGGGTTCGTATAGGTTCACGCTCGCATCGAAGGGATCGGTGTTGATGCACACGAGCGAAGCGGGAGCACCGCCGCCGAAGGAGTAGGTGGTGATGAGCACGCGGTCACGATCATTCAGGTCGTGGGTCACCAGCGCCGAGGCGTTGACGACGATGGCATCCAGATCCGCCGACCATCGTGGGTTGCCTGTGCTGGTGTCCAGCGCCACGACCGTGGCCCCGGTGCTGACGATCAGGGTGTGGTGTTCCACATCGAGCGCGGGCGTGGACCACGAATCGAGGATGGGCGAAGCGACAGGCGTCGACCAGAGTTCCTCGCCTGTCGTTCGATCGAGCGCGACGGCGAGGGTTTGGTTGTGCTGGTCGCGCGTGATCGCGTAGACCGCGAGATGATCGACGACAAGCCCAGACTGAGGGATCGGAGTGTGGTCGGTGTTCTCCCACGCGACGGTTGTCAGCGAGGGCGTATGGGTGAGCGTGGGCACGCTGTTGCGTTTGGCGCTGCCTGCGAAGTGCGACCAGATGCCCTGGGAATCGAGCGCGATGGGCTCGCGGGTGTGCGACGCCGGGAGCGAGACCTGCGATTGGGCCGCGGGCGTGAGGGTCGCGAGGGTCAGGATGAGTGTTGATATGTATGTCATTGTTGCAATGCGCGGCGATCGGTGTTTCACGACCGCCAGCGCGTTCGCACGCCTGAGGGAATGGCGTGCGAAGGAGGGGGCTTACTGGTTGAGGTGCCGTGCGCGTCGGCGCGGGGTGGCGAAGATGCCGCCGAGCCCGAGCATGTACAAGACACCCGGGGCGGGCACAACGGCGACGGCGTCGATCTCGAAGGCCTCGCCCGAGTTGTTGAGGAACCGGACATAGTTGGCCGAGTCGAGACCGCTCGATGCGATGTCGATGCCGATCCCGCCGCCTGAGCCGTCGTAAAACGCGACAAGCTCAGCAAAGCTCATATTCGCGAGGTCCGCCAGCGCGGTCGCAGGGTTGATCGCGTGGGTGAAGTCGCTCTCGACCATGCCCAGATCACCGGGCGTGGTGGTGGTGTAGTCGCTGTATCCCAGCGTCGGGAAGAGATCGAGGGTGGTGATGGAGGCGGTGAACCAATCGGTGCCGTTCTGCGAGACCTGGATGGTGGCTACGCCGCCGGCGCCGAAGACGAACGGGTTGCTGCCCACGACGCCGGAGCCGTCGTTGTTTGGATCGGCATCCGACCATGATGTGTCGAGGAAGCCGGAGTTCGAGAACACGATCAGGTCGACGCCGTAGGCGTGCGCGGCATTGTTGGTGATCGTCGTGCTAAATCCGAGCGAGAGCTGACCGCCGCTGCCGACCGAGACCAGCTCGTCGGTTCCGAACGCGGGGTTGAAGGGGGTGACGCCGCCGGGGAAGACGCCCTCGCCCGTGAAACGCTCGGCGCTGCCCAGCGCGGTGAGCGCGTTGGTGTAGCCAGCGGTGGCGTTGGAGCCCGCGTCGTAGCTGATGACGCTGGTGGCGAAGATGTCTGCGGATGCCGCGGTTGAAAAGGACGCGACGGCGATGCCGACGCACAGTGTGTGTGTGGAGCGCATGGGCTCACTTCTTTCTGGGCGAACAGAGGCCCGTACCGGTTTACCCTGTGATTCGCGCAGGGCACTCCCCGGGAACATGTCGTTCGACCGGTGGGCTGTATGCAGAAAGACGGGGACAAGCGCGGGGAGGGGCGCTGATCGTGCCGTCTACCCTGAGCCGCGAGGGTCGAACACTCTGTTCAGGCAGGTCTTCCGGCTCTGGGCTCTTCCCGCTCAACCTTCCCGACCTCACGCGGAGATCAGTGGCGTGCACCCGAATCGGGTGCTGTGAGCGGGACTCGTTACCCATTACGGCGGCGCGTCCGCGGTGGCTTTTCACCACACTTCCCTTTTCACCCGGCTGAAAACTCAATCCGGGCACCTTGAACGCCTTGAGCGTATCGCGCCGAACAGACGAAAGCAAACCCGATGCGCCCCATCTCGCTTTGCACGCAATAATCCCCTCCCGCATGCCCGATTCTGACACACAAACCCTGCTCTCCCGAACACTCGTCGATCGCTTCGGGCTGGATTCTCTCCGCCCGTTGCAGGGCGAGATCATCGATCGCGTCATGGACGGCGGCGACGCGCTGGTCGTCATGCCGACTGGCTCGGGCAAATCGCTGTGCTTTCAGCTCCCAGCCCTGGCGATGCGTGCGCAGAGCGGGGGCGAGGGGATTGGGCTGGTATTCTCGCCGCTGATCGCGCTGATGGAGGACCAGGTCGCGGCCCTCAAAGCCAAGGGCATCAAGGCCGAGTTCGTGAACTCGACGGTGGGCAAGCAGGAGCGACTCAAGCGGTACAAGCGGCTGGCGGCGGGCGAGTATGAGCTGTTCTACGCCACGCCCGAGCGGATGGAGAAGCCGGACTTTCGCGCCGCGCTTGAGCTGGTGCCCGGCGGGGTCAACCTGCTGGCGGTCGATGAGTGCCACTGCGTGACCAAGTGGGGGCACGACCTGCGCCCGGCGTACCAGAAGATCGGGCAGTTCCGCGAGGAGCTGGGCGAGCCGATCACGATCGCGCTGACGGCCACGGCGACGAGGCCCGTGCGCGAGGATATCCGAGCGGTGCTGGGGCTGGGCGAGGAGGAGATGCCGCTGTACGCGGCTCCGGTCGATCGCCCGAACCTGACACTGCGGGCGACCGAGGTGTGGGACGACAAGGACAAGATCGAACGCATTCGTGCGATCAGCAGCGAGCTGGGCGGGGCTGGTTCAGGTGGGACCGGCATCGTGTACTTCACGCTCATCAAGGACCTCGAGGAGATGGTCGGGCGGCTGAAGGCGGCGATGCCGCAGCGCGATGTCGAGGTGTACCACGGCCGACTCCCGGCGCGTGAGCGACGCAGCGTGTACAAGCGATTCATCAACGCGCGCCCCGATGACAACCTGCTTTTGTGCGCCACCAACGCGTTCGGGATGGGCGTTGATAAGCCCGACCTGCGATTCATCGTGCATGCCCAGATCCCCGGCTCCATCGAGGCGTATCACCAGGAGGTCGGGCGCGCGGGGCGTGATGGTGAGCAGTCTGTGTGCGAGCTGCTGTACGCGCAGGAGGACCTGGCGATCCAGCAGGAGTTCATCCGCTGGCAGAACCCGGGCGCGGACCTGATGATGCAGGCGATGAGCGCCATCGAGGCGCGGTTCACTGAGGACGATTTCGACAGCGACGACCTGCGGGTCATGATCATCGGCAAGGGCCACGCCCACGGCATGGGCGGCGGGATCATGGACTATGTGCTGATCCGATTGGCCGAACTGGGTGCCATCGAGACCATCTCGATGGGCGGCGAACGCGACGGCGGGCGTCGATACCGATATCTTCGCACGCTCGAAGACCACCAGATCGACCCGGCCCAGATTGAAGAGAAGCACCAGCGGGATCTGATGCGCCTGCTCGATGTGGTCAAGATGACCAAATCCGGCTCGATTCCGGCGTATGTGAGCGAGTACTTCGGTCTTTGAACCACCAAGCGGCTGAAGAGTTGAGCCCGGTCGACTACGATCGAGAGTACACAACATCGATGGCATGAAAGGACAACGCCATGAGTGAGCATGTGAATGAAGTCGTGATCGAAGAAATCAACGAGGGCAACGGCACCGAGTGCCCATCGGGTGCAACCGTTGAGGTCCACTACAAGGGCACGCTCATGGACGGCACGGTCTTTGACTCGTCCTACGACCGCGGCGAGTCGATCAACTTCCCGCTCAACAACCTCATCCAGGGCTGGCAAGAGGGTATCCCCGGTATGAAGGTCGGCGGCAAGCGCAAGCTCACCATCCCCTACACCAAGGCCTACGGCGAGCGCGGCGTCCCCGGCGCAATCCCACCCAAGGCCGATCTCGTCTTCGAGATCGAGCTGCTCGGCGTCAGCTAAACGACAATCATCGGAAAACACATGGCGCAAGCGACACTCTCGATCGTGATGCCAAGCTTCAACCAGGCCCGATTCCTCGAAGAGGCGATCGGGTCTGTTTTATCGCAGCGTGAACGCGTCAAGGAGTTCTTCGTCCTCGATGCGGGCTCGACCGATGGCTCGCGCGAGATCATCGAGAAGTACAGCGACCAGATCGATTGGTGGCGATCTGAGCCCGACGGCGGGCAGAGCAACGCGATCGCTGATGGCTTTGCACGCGCTACGGGCGATGTGCTGACCTGGCTCAACTCAGACGACGCCCTGCTGCCCGGGGCCGTCGATTCGCTGCTGGGTTGCTTTGACCAAGACCCCGAGCTGGGGCTGGTCGAGGGCGACACGGTCGTGGTCGACGGCGAATCTCGCGTCATGCGCTGCGATCGCCGGGCGGGGCCGTCGGGACGATGGATGCGGCATGGTTACATGCGGATCCATCAGCCCAGCACCTTCTTCCGGCGTGATGTCTACGAACAGGTGGGGGGCGTGGATCGTTCGCTGCACTGCGTGATGGACACCGAGCTGTGGTACCGGATTCTGCTGAACACCAAGGCCAAGCGGTTGCGCCGCTATGTGGGTGTGCACCGCATCCACGACGAGGCCAAGGGCTCGGCGGAAGCGTGGGGCGCGAAGTACATCGCTGAGCGCAAGCTGATCGAGAAGAAATATCCCGAGATCTGCGGGCACCCAATCCGTTATCAGCTCGGACGCATCGCGTTCGCCTGGGACCGGCTTGATACCGGGCGAGGTCGCAAGGCCAAGGCGGAGACGAAGCGATATTTGGGCAGGCCGCTGAGCGAGATCGCCCACGAGTTGGTTCGGTGCTGATCAGCTCTTTTTGAGCGTAAACAGCATGTGGTCACGGGCGGGCAGCCAACCGGGTGCGGGTGTGCGTTTGGCGATGCCGAGCGTTCGCATCAGCCCGTGGATGGTGCCGCGGATCCCGTCGCGGATGATGCGTGTCATATTCTGGCGAGCATGGCTGGTGCGTTGGTACGACACGAGCGACAAGGCGTGCGCTTGGCAAAGGTGCTCGATGGTGCGTCGGCAGTAGAAGGCCTGGTGCTCTGGGAGGGCCGCGTACCAGTAGGCGTTGCCCTGCAGCGACCAGCCCCATGCGTCATGATCGCCGGTGAGGGCGATGAATACACCACCCGGGCTCAGATGGGCGCTGACTTGCGCGACGAACGCGTTGGGATTGGTCAGATGTTCGAGTACATCAATCGCCAGGATGGCATCAAAGCGGATCGCGGGGTCGAGATCGTCGAGCGTGGAGCCGAGCATGCTGATCCCGCGTTGAGCCGCCATGCCCGCTGCGCTGGTGCTGGGCTCGAGCCCGAATCGCTCATAGCCAGCACCGATGTGCTTGAGTAGGGCACCGTTGGAGCATCCAATGTCCAGCACGCGCTTGCCCGGCGCGTGCGCCGCGATAAGCTGCGCAATGGTATCAAAGCGTCGCTTGATCGGGTCCGGGTCGTGCTCCCAGTTGTCTTCGCTCGACGCGCTGTAGCACGCAAGCAGATCGGTATCGGGTACGAATGGATGCTTGAACCGCAGCTCGCATCGCGTACAGCGACGCATGTTCGCCGCGTTGGTGCCCAGCTCAATGACGACCCCGGCGACCCTGGCGGGGATCGGGTGCACACAGTCGCCGGCGTCGGCTGTCGGCGAGGCGCAGATCGGGCAGGGGGGCGATTCGGTCTTCATCGATCGATCACTTTTCGTACATCTTCTCGATCATCGCGTCGAACTTACCCTTGTTCTGGTTGACGGTGTCCTGCGGGCCCCACATGCGGATGAGCACATTGGTCGTGGGCAGCTCGATCAGCACCGCGTGGATGGCATAGAACGGGCTCTCGTTGCGACCGCCCTTGCCCGATGGATCCATGTAGGTGCCTTCGAGATCGAAGTAAGTGACCTGCCGACCCATGATTATGTTGGTGCGGGTTTTGGGGCTGCCGCTGCCGAATGTGTCGGTGATGTAGGACTTGAGTTCGCGGTGAACCTCGACCACGCGCTTATCGGTTTTGCTGAAGACCACGCTCGCGTTGCCCAGCGGGTTCTGGATGTACATCTCTGCAAAGTGACCGGCGCTGGGCACGGCCATCCGCCAGCCCTCGGGCATGTCCCACGCAAAGCCCGCGGCCTGCGCGTACTCCTCGTCGTAGGTGGTGTTGGCGATGCCCTCCTCGGGCTCAGTCCCGTCCTGCATCTGCTGGGTCACATCGCGCGCCCTGTCGCGGCTGCGCCCGAGAATCGACTTGGGCTTACGCTCCTCAACCCATTCGCGATCCTCGTCCTGATATTCAGGATCTTGGCTCACTTGAGTCTGATCGATCTCGACCGGTTCTGGCTCGGGCTCGGGTTCGCTCATATCGATGCCTTTGTCCTCGGCGAGCCCGTCGAGATAGCTCGTATCGGGCTCGTAATCCGGGGTCACCGGCTTGCTGTTGCTCGCGTTGCCAGAATCGCCGCAGCCGTGGAGCACGAGCAGCGAGCCCAGAAGACAGGGGATCATGATCTGATGGGGTTGAATAGTCATGCTTGCAGTTTAGCAGACCGCGGCGGGCACACGAAACATGAACTTCAGGGTTCGCGCCAGATATCGGCGGTGATCAGCTCGACCGAGTTGCCAGAGGGGTCGCGAAAGTAGATCGAGCGGCCCGGGCTGGCGGTGTCCCTCCACTCAATCTCCTGCTCGATCGCGATGCCGTGCGAGGAGAGGCGTTTGAGCCACGAGCCGTAGTCCGCGTCGTCGATTCGCAACGCGATATGGCCCGGTCCCCGTGAGCCGTGCGATGGAACCGCACGCCCGGGCTGATCAGACACCGTTGGATCAAAGATCAGGAGCACCTGATGCTCATTGATCCGAAAGAGTGCCGCGAGTTCGCTGAGTTCTTTGGGCATCTCGAGCCCCAGCGCGGTGCCATAGAACCATGCGGCCTGCTCTAAGTCGTTGGCATACAGGATGGTTTCAAGGATCGCGTGGGGGCGCATGAGAGAACAATAGCACGCTCAGCATGGGTATTGATGCCTACGATGCCGCGAGCAAACGGGTCTCGAGGAGCATTCTGAAATGGGATATGACAAAGCAGCGTGGCACCCGCGTGATTACCACACTTTCGATGACATCAAGGATGAGTTGGATCGGTTCGAGGCAGCGCAGGCGGCGGGCACGCTGCGTACGACCGGGAACTGGAGCGCGGGGCAGATCCTTGAGCACTGCGCGAAGTTTATCGGCTTCTCGTTCGATGGGTTCGTTGATGAGAACGGCAGTTCCGTTTCATTCCCCTGGTACATCAAGGTTTTCGGGGTGTGCCTGTTCAAACCGATGCTTGGCAAGTCGCACCTGAAGCCGGGCATCAAGCTGCCGGCGAAGGCCTCGAGCATGAAGCCCGCAGAGTCGCAAAGCTTCGAGACAGGGCTGGCGAAGTTCCGCGAGCAGTTGTCGCGTTTGGATGCCGGCGACAAGATGACGCAGCCGTCACCATTTCTGGGCAAGATGCGGCATGAGCAGTGGGTGTTGTTGCATCTGGATCATTGTCGGATGCACTTTGGTTTTATTCAGTGCGATTGAATCAGCACATGGTCATGCCGCCGTCGACGGCGATGGTCTGGCCGGTGAGGTAGCCCGAGTCGTCGCTGGTGACATAGGACACACACGCTGCGATATCCTCGGGCTTGCCCAACTCGCGGGTGCTGATCACACTCTTGATATGCTCGAAGACCGACGCGG
This sequence comes from Phycisphaerales bacterium UBA1924, assembly GCA_965283805.1. Lineage (GTDB taxonomy): Bacteria > Planctomycetota > Phycisphaerae > Phycisphaerales > UBA1924 > UBA1924. The sequence goes on from CBDIPV010000001.1 coordinate 3,140,439, forward strand.
GCAGGTCCTTGGTCATGTCGGTCTCGATGAAGCCCGGGGCGACGCAGTTGGCGGTGATGTTCTTCTTGCCCAGCTCGCGGGCGACGGACTTGGTGAAGCCGGTGAGGCCGGACTTGGCGGCGGCGTAGTTGGCCTGGCCCGCGTTGCCCACGAGGCCGGAGGTTGAGGCGATGTTGACGATGCGTCCGAACTTGCCCTTCATCATGGGGCGGGCGGCGGCGCGGCAGGCAACGAAGACGGACTTGAGGTTGGTGTTGATGACCGCGTCCCACTCCTCGTTGCTCATGCGGAGGATCAGGTTGTCCTTGGTGATGCCCGCGTTGTTGACGAGTATGTCGAGGCGGCCGTGCTCCTCGGCCACGCCCTCGACGAGGGCCGCGACGGCGTCGAAGTCCGAGATGTCGCAAGTTTTAGCGCTGGCGCTGCCGCCGTCGGCGGTGATCTCGCTCACGAGTTCATCCAGCGGGCCCTGCGAGCGGGCGACGCAGACGACATGGCGCCCGTCAGCGGCGAGTCGCTTGGCGATGGCTCGGCCGATGCCGCGGGATGCTCCGGTGACGATGGCGACGCGTTGATCGGTCATGGGTCTGCTCTCAGTTCGTGCTTATGAAACGGTTTCGGGTTCGTTGTGCCCTATGACGGTGGTGCCACGATCGATGCGGCGCATCATGCCCGCAAGGGTCTTGCCCGGCGCGAGTTCGTGGAACGATGCGCCGGCAAACGATTGAACAAGGTACTCACAGCACCCCGCCCAGCGGACGGGGCTGGTCAACTGATCGACGAGGCGCTGGCGGATGTCGTCGGCGTCGTTTGTGTGGGGCTGTGCGGTGACATTGGACATCACGGTGCAGGAGGGGGCGTCGATCTGGGTTGCCGCGAGCGCCTCGGCGAGGCGGTCGGCGGCGGGAGCCATGATGGGCGAGTGGAACGCGCCGGCGACGGCCAGGCGGGTGGCACGCAGCCCCATCTCGGACGCGACGGCCTCAGCCCGATCGCATGCGGTGACGCTGCCAGAGATCACGACTTGGCCGGGCGCGTTGAAGTTGGCGGGGACGAGGATGTCGTTCTCGCGGGCCTTGTCGCATACGGCGGTGGCGGAGTCTTCATCAGCACCAATCAGGGCGACCATGGAAGATTCAACGGCTTCGGCGGCGTCCTGCATGGCCCGGCCTCTCAGGGCGACGAGCTTGAGCCCGTCCTCGAAGCTGAACGCATCGGCCAGGTGCAGGGCTGTGTATTCGCCGAGTGAGAGGCCAGCGGTGGCGGTGATGTCGAGGTCGCTCTTGGTGAGGTTCTCGCTGTCGAGCCATCCGGCAAAGCATGCTACAGAGGCGGTGTAGATCGCGGGCTGGGAAACATCGGTGCGGTTGAGTGTGTCCGCCGGTCCCTCAAAGCAAAGCGTAGAGAGCGGTGCGCCCAGTGTGTCACCCAGCAGTGCATCGGCGCGTTCGAAGAACGATCGCGCGGCTTCTGATGCGTCGTACCAGAGCTTGGACATGCCGACGATTTGAGCGCCCTGTCCCGGGCAAAGCAGTACTGCGGACATAGGTAAGACCCCCGTTTCGGTGTTGCACGATGGTATGCGATGCCCAGCCGTTCGTGGGCACCGCATGGGCAAGAGTCAGAGCTGCCAGAGCGATGAGCCCCATGTGAGCCCGGCTCCGAAGGCCAGGAACATGATTTTCTGCCCGGGCTTGATCCTGCCCGCCTGGGCCAGCTCGTCAAAGACCAGCGGGGCCGACGCGGCGACGGTGTTGCCGTAGGTATGGATATTGATCAGCAGCTTCTCTTGCGGGATCCCGAACCGCTCGCGCGCGGATTCAAGGATCCTCGAGTTCGCCTGATGACAGATAAAATGATCAACCGCATCTGCGCTGATCCCCGCGTCGTCGAGCGTGTCCTCGATCACCTGCTGAAACTTGGAGACCGCGAACTTGAAGACGGCCTGTCCGTTCATCTGCACACGATGGATCTTGCGCTCGTCGTAGTCTTCCGGGTCCGGAAAATCGCAGCAGCTCGAAGGGATGAAGAGATGCTTGGAGCCCGCGCCGTCGCTGTGCATCCGTTGGGCGATCATGCCCAGCTGTGCATCGCTGTCCGCTTGAAGCACGATCGCCGCCGAAGCATCGCCGAATAGGATCGCGGCACCGCGCCCATAGGTCGAATAGTCGATGTGCTGCGTGATGCAGTCCGCACCGACGACGGCGATGGTCTTGTACATGCCCGAACGCATCATCGCGTCAGCCAGGTTCATGGTGTAGATGAAACCCGAGCACGCAGCATTGATATCGATCGCGGCGATGCTCCCGCATCCAAGCTCGCGTGCCACGATGCACGACACGCTGGGCGTGGGGGTGTTGGGCGTCATCGTTGCGACAAGCAGCAGGTCGAGCTGGTCGGGGCGCAGATTCGAGTTGCTCAGTGCGTTGCGGAGGGCGTGTGCTGCGAGGGTGCTGGTTTTCTCGCCCTCGTCCCAATTGGCGCGTCGACGCTCGGCGATCCCCGTGCGTTTGAGGATCCACTCGTCCGAGGTTTCCATGCTGGTTTCGAGGTCTTTGTTCGTCAGCCGAGTTTCAGGCAGAAAGCTGCCCGATCCAACGACCCGCACCCCGCATCTTGGGGCGTGAAGGGGATTGGCACTCATGACGCTGGCTCACCATGCTCGATGGCTTCGAGTTCACCGAGGCGTTCCACAATCTCATCGTTGACATGCGAACGGACATAATCGAGGGTGTTACGGATCGCGGCGTTGATCGTCCGTGCCTCGCTGCTGCCGTGCGCGATCATCATCACGCCGTTGACACCCAGCAGTGGGGCCCCGCCATACTCGTGGTAGTCGTTCTTCTTGTAAATCTGCTTGACGATCGGCTCAAACTGCATCGCCAGCTTCGGGTCGTGCTCGAAGATCTCTTGTGCGATCGCTTTGAAGATGCTCTGCGCGAAGCCCTCGGCCATCTTGAGCACGGTGTTCCCGACGAATCCGTCGGTGACGATGACATCCGCGGTGCCCGAGAAGATATCGCGTCCCTCGATGAACCCGATGTAGTTGATGCCGGGCGATTGCTTGAGCAGCACCGCGGTCTCGCGTGCCAAGATCGAGCCCTTGCCCTCTTCTGAGCCGATGTTCATCAGGCCCACTCGCGGGGATTCGATCCCGAGCATGCGCCGAGCGTAGATATCGGCCATGACAGCGTACTGCCACAGATGCGTGGCGCGTGGTTCGGGGTTCGCACCGGCGTCGCAGAGCACGACAGGCCCATGGAAGGATGGAAAAGTCACGGCGATGCCCGGGCGATGCACGCCAGCGAGTCGTTTCATGTGCATCTGGCCAGCCGCGACACACGCGCCGGTATTGCCAGCGCTGATCACCGCATCACAACGAACCTCGGCTTTTTTGGAACCGATCTTCGCCATCTTGACGATCGACGAGTCTTGCATCTGGCGCACAGCGACAGTGGGTGATGCCCCCATCGGGATCGATTCGCTCGCGTGCTCAATCTCAAGTCGAGCATCATCGATGCCCTTTTCCTGGAGCGTGGCACGGATCAGATCTTGCGGGCCGATGAGCACAAGCACATCATCGTGGTTAAGGTGCGTGAGCGCACTGATACACCCATCGAGGATGGCCGCGGGTGCATGGTCCCCACCCATAACATCAATGGCTATTCGGATCGACAAGGCCGACCTCCGAGCGTGCTGAGGTGTCGAGTTTGGGGTCAGGCGTTGGTGCCGATACCGAGCTTGCGCACCTTGATGCGAAGCCCGGGACGCACATAGCCCGACTCGGCACACGCACGATGATGCAGCTTGGGCATCCCGCTCAGTGGGCAGATGGTGGGCTTCTTGCCGGTGATCGCGTCATGTGAACGCCGGCGCTTGCCGCGACCACGGCTTTGTCTCTGGGATGGAAGCATGGGCTGCTCCTTCGTGCTGCACGATCGGGCGGTTAACCCGTGACCGGTTCGCGAGCGTGTATGGCGACCGGGCCCGGCCGCTGATTGGTACAACTGCCCTCCCGGCACGCTGCCGGAGGAGGACGGGAACCATAGTCGCATCAGCAGAGAGAGTCAATGATTCGCCGCTGGACAGCCCGCGCCCGAGAGGCTATATTTGGTGCAACGATTTGCCTCCCTAGCTCAATCGGTAGAGCAGCTGACTCTTAATCAGCGGGTTGAAGGTTCGAGTCCTTCGGGGGGTATTCAATCTCAACACACACCCATGCCGGGTGTGTGTTTTTTTGTCGCACATCCTCTGATTTCGGGATACCGTACAAAAACAAGTCAACTTCGGGTGAGTCTCCAGGAGCACCACAATGGGCAGCGGACGCGAATATTCCAGCCAGCAGCGAAAGATCATCAACCGCTACTACGACCACATCGACACGATCGTGATCACGCGGCTGGGCGAGATCTCGACCGAACTGGTGCTCGCCGCGGGCGATCAAAAAAAGCTCGAACGGTTATGGAAGCGAGCCGAGCAGGCGCTGGCCAAAGCGACACCAAAGGGGCAAGAACCATCACCCGAGATCGACAAGGTGCTTGCATCACGCGATGTCGAGCAGTTCGCCAAGCTCGTCAGCAAGCTCAGCAGGTGAACATCGGGCGTTCAGTGTCTTTTGGATGACGATGAAGCGTTCGACCCTGTCTTGGCCTGCAGCTGATCATACTTGTTCGCGTACATCACGCAGGTGCTCACCACCGTGGCGTGCGACCAGGTCAGCGGCGACACGCTCATCGGAGCGCCCGAGTATGGGTCGAACTGCTCGGCGAGCACACCCGAATCAAGCGTGCGGTTGACAGTCCATTCAAGCAGCGGCACCGCAAGACGAAGCTCCGTCAAAGTCTTGGCCTTGGCGATGTGGTATTGCGCGTGCCAGAGCGTGCAGATGACCCACGGGTTGCCCGGGATATCGTCGGTCTTTTCGGTCTCGACCTGGTGGTAGTAGTCCCGCTCGTAGCGGGCACAGCCGCCGACATCGGTCTTGACCCACAAACGATCACGCAGCGAGTTCATCTCGGATTCGACAAGCGGGTCGTCGGCCTCGAACGCGCCAAAGGCGAACAACGCGTAGTTTGCACTGTCGCGGGTCATGTCAAGGCGATAGCTGCCATCCTCAAGCGGGATCGCCATACGGGCGAACTGCTGGCGTTCTTTGTGCCACATATGGCGACGCAACGCGCCCTTCATGCGCTCGGCGCCCTCGCGGAACGAGGCCGCCCGATCCATCTCGCCAAAGTCGCGTGCGAACTTCGCGGCCGCATTGAGCGCGCCGATTGTCGCGGCGACAGTAAAGGTATGGATCCCGCGTCGCTCCTCCCACAGGTCCCAAGATTGCAGCGGCAGCCCGTTGTGATCGCGATGCTCGAGCATCCACTGGGCGGGGCGCACTACGAGCGAGAGGTACAGCTCCTTGATGAACTCGACATCTCGGAACTGCTCATAGTGCTCACGCAGCGCCCAAAGGGTGAGCGCGGTCTCGTCCTGCTGGATCGGCAGGATGGCTTGGCCGTCGAGGATCCACGGGTGCCACGAGCTGGCCAGATTGCCCTCGGGGGTGTATTTGTGCAGGAAGTAGGGCTTCTCGCCGATGCACTTAGCCGCGAACCGGAAGAAGCTGCGGCTCAGTTCGCTCTGCCCGGCTTGGATCAGCCCGTGGGCCACCAGCGCGCCGTCGCGCATCCAGCAGTATGAATAATGATCGCCGGCAAAGTGGGTGATGTCGCTGTCGTTGGCCGCGATGATCGCGCCGCCGTTGTCGATCTGGGTGCGCAGGATCAGCTGGCTGCGATAGAACAGGTCCTGCACCGGCTCGGGCAGCACATTGATGTTGATGGGCTCTTTGCGTGACCAGAGCTTCCAGTACGCCTCGGTGCGGGTGATCAGCCGATCTGGCCCGACCTCCCAGATGCGCTGGTTGATATGCTTGGCTTCTTCGTAGTCTTCGGTGCAGACCATCCACATGGTCGCTTCCTGCGATTCAAACGGTTTGATCTGCAGATTGATGCCCACCGTCGCGTCCACCGAGCCCTGGCTGATGGCGTTGCGACCCAGCTGCCCGTCCTCGGCATCGCGCCAGGTGCCCTCGGCACCCCCGACACGCTTGGCACCGATCGCCCAGTGCTCCACGCCCGCCTTGTTCTGGTCGCAGGTGTTGATCAGGAAGTATGCATCATCTTTGTACAGAATCACCGCTCGGGTGGTGGGGTCATAGTTGGCGGTATCGCCCACGGGTGAGCCGTTGATCGAGAGGTCGCAGTGGAAGAACACGCGCACATCACGGGCCTTGCCCGCGAGGTCTCGGACAGTTAAGTGCCTGAAATAGACGGGCTTATGGATGTCGACCACGTCGTTGCAGACGACCTCGATCCCCAGATTATGGTGGGTTAGGGTGACCTCGGTCGTGAGTGAATCGGGCTTGTAGCGAAGATCGCGGTGCCAGCCCTCGTCCTCGATCCACGCCATCTGTCCGTCGACCCAGACCCCGAAGCGTTGCACATGCCCGTTGGTGTGGTTGTGGCGTCCCACCCGAGGCGAGTAGATATCGCGAATGCGATACAGATCGTCGAAGGTGAAGAGCAAATTTCCATTGCCGACGGGGATATCTCTGGGCATGACTCACTCACATTTGGGGACAATAGGGCAGCCGGAGGCTGAGCCCCGGCTGATTGATGCTATCGGCTCGATCAGGGGTTCATGTTGCTTTGGTCGCCCAGAGCGGCCCAATTTCTGGGACTTCTGCGGCTTTCTGGGCAGCTCGGCCAAGCGAAGGTCGGGTTTGAGTTGTGTGAAAACGCATCTTCTGGTAGAGTTGTTCGGGTCATGATGGGCTTCTCGCTGTGAAATCCCAGTTCTGGGTATGCGCTCACAGATTCTGAGCCGATTCAAATCCCTATGAAGGAAGTTGCTGTGAAGAAAGCCTTTACACTGATCGAGCTGCTCGTGGTCATCGCCATCATCGCGATTCTGCTCGGGATTCTGATCCCCGCGCTCGGCAGTGCGCAGAACACCGCTCGGCTGGTTAAGAGTCAGGCCAATCTGAGATCACTCGCCCAGATCCAAGAGATCTATGCTAGCGAGAATCGCGACAGTCTGATGCTGCCGTTCCAGATCAAGGGTTACGCGCGTGCCGGTGGCGTCGGTGGGCGTGGGTGGGGGCTGGTCCGCAAGGTGGGCTCTGATCTGCCCGGGCTTGAGTTCCCGTATGGCAACGGTGGCTACAACAGCCCGTGGTACACCGAGATGTATGCATTTCACTGGTACTCGGTGATCGGGGGCTGGCTCAACCAGGGTGATTACGCATCAGAAATTCAGTTCGCCCCGTCTGATCGAATCCTGATCCAGCGCGTCCAAGACCTTCAGGACGACCCGCCACGCGGCTGGACACTCGACACGGGCTACTGGGACTGCTCATATGTGCTCTCGCCCACGCTTTGGTTTGCGCCCGAGCGTTACGCCAACGATCGGCGTCCGACCGCACGCCGGTTCGATCCGGGGGCATCCTTTGCCAAGCGCAACAAGATGGCTCAGGTTACATACCCGTCACAGAAGGTGATGCTCTTTGAGCGGTTCGACTGGACCAAGAAGCGTCGAACCGCGACCTATCGAAACCCCACGATCGGGTTTGACGACCCCATTATCATCCGCGACGAAAACTTCTCGCCGCAGTGGAACAACTACGACGCGGAGCCCTCGGTCGCGACGGCCGACGGCAGCGTGTCAAGGGTGAAGATTCAGGACAACTTCGAGAAGCTCTACAGCGATAATCCGGAAATCGTCCGTGCGTTCAACCCAACCGATGAGTGGGACTGCAGTTACGCCGTGTTGCGATATTACTCGATGCATGAAGACGGCTTCGAGAACGGTTCAGAGCAGTCGGGCAGGGGCAAATACCCTGCGTTCTTCTGGGCGACGCGTGACGGGATCCGCGGGCGCGATATCGCTCGCTAAGCCCAGACGCGGCCTGAAGGTCACATCTGGCCGTCGAGCAGCGCCGCCGCCATTGCTTCGGCGTCGATGTCCTCTTCGCTGTCGTCCGCTTCTGGCCCCATCGCTTCGATGCGCAGCTTGGGATCGCCGATGTAGTTGAGCTGCACGCCAAAGTTCTCGCCGACCTTGACGGCGGTGCCGGTCCCCACGGACTTGTTGTTGATGCGGATCTCTAGATCCTCCTCGGCTTCCTTGCCCAGCTCAACAATCGAACCCGGCACCCAGGTCAGGATGTCTCGGATCTTGATCGCACGCTGACCGAGCACGACCACGAACGGGACTTCGATTTTCATGATTGTGCGCAAATCGGTGCTGCTCATACATACTCCATCGGCAACATCTGCGCCCGGATGCAGGCGCAATGAACAATGCGTGACTCCAGATGGAATCACGCAAGGTGTGTGCCAATGGGTTTGAGCGAATGGGCGTTAGCCCTCAAACTTCGAGCAGATCAGGGTCACATTGTGCCCGCCGAAGCCGAAGGTGTTGTTCATCACATGCTGGACATTCATGTGGCGTGCCTCGTTGGCGACGATGTCGATCTGGTCGAACCCGTCGTCGAGGTTGTCGATGTTGATGGTGGGGGGGACAAGCGATTCGTTGATCGCCCCGATGCACGCGATCAGCTCGACAGCACCTGACGCGCCCAAGCAGTGCCCGTGCATGGACTTGGTGGAGTTCATGACCAAGTTGTTTCCCGGCTTTGAGCGCTCCCCGAAGACCTTCTGGACCGCCCGGACCTCGGCCTTATCCCCCAAAGGGGTGGATGTGCCGTGGGCATTGATGTAGTTGATGTCATCGGTGGAGAGGCCGGCGTCTTCGAGTGCCCAGAGCATGGAGTTGCACGCCCCGCGTCCCTCTTCGTTGGGGGCGGTGATGTGGCTGGCATCGCAGGAGTTTCCGGTGCCGGTGAGTTCGGCATAGATGGTTGCGCCGCGGGCCTGGGCATGCTCGAGGGATTCGAGCACATACATCCCGGCTCCCTCGGCGAGCACGAAGCCGTCGCGGTCCTTGTCGAAGGGGCGAGACGCCTTGGTGGGTTCGTCGTTTCGAGTCGAGAGGGCCTTCATGGTCATGAATGCGCCGATGCACAATGGGGTAACGGCGGCTTCGGCGCCCCCGGCGATCATGACATCGGCCTTGCCTGAGCGGATGTAGCTCATCGCGTCGCCGATCGCGTGGCCCGACGAGGCGCAAGCGGTCGCGTGGGCGCTGGCAGGGCCCTGCATGTTGAACTGGATGGCGATGTTGCCTGTGATGGCGTTGACCATAAGCTTGGGTACGGTGAAGGGGTTGATCCGAGAGGGGCCCTTTTCACGCAGGGTCATGACCGATTGTTCGATGGCGTAGATGCCGCCGATCCCCGAGCCGACCACGACACCGTGGCGTGTAGGCTGGCCAATACTAGAGTCCCAGCCGGAATGCCGCACGGCCTCGATCGCGGCGCAGAGCCCGAGCTGGGCTGATCGGTCGAGCCGCCGGGCCTCCTTTTTGTCGATGACGGAGGCCGGGTCCCAGTTGGTGACTTGCCCGGCGATTTCGACTGCCCAATCGCTGTATTGCGCAAAGTCGGGGTGGTCGATCTTGGCGATTCCCGACCGGCCCGACCGCATCGCGTCCCAGGTGCTCTGGGCATCGTGGCCAAGGTCGGTGATGGCCCCGTAGCCGGTGATGACAACTCGATGGTTTTGCGTGTTGGACATGTTGGACATGGGGTCGGTGCTCTGGTTGCGTTCTGTCAATCGCCTGCCTTATGTATCACAGCACCCCACCAGCCAAACTGATGGGGTTGCGTGTGGTTCATAGAGGGCGTCAATCAATCGACGCCGTTGGCCTGCTTGATGAAGTCGACTGCTTGCCCGACGGTCTGGATCTTCTCAGCCTGCTCGTCGGGGATGGAAGTCTCGAACTCGTCTTCGAACTCCATGACCAGTTCGACGGTGTCGAGCGAGTCTGCGTTGAGATCTTCGACAAAGCTGGTATCACGCGAGATTTTGGACTTATCAGCGCCCATCTGCTCAGCGACGATTTCGATCACCTTTGATTCAATTTCCTGTTCGGTCACTGCGTCGTCTCCGGTTTGTGGGGGGATTTGATTGGTGTGTCCCACGACGCACCGTTTGACCCATCCCGAGTGAGGCCACGATTCTAGCCGCTCACGGACGGTTTGCCAAATCGGGATCGGGGATGGTTCGCGAAGCAGATTTTCGGGCTTTGTCGAGGCCCGCTGACGGGTTATCGACCCGACTAACCGGCATGTTCAGCCCATGGCTTCGGCGGGCTCGCCGTGAACGCGTCGGGGCGTGCATGGTGGTCCAGTAGGCACCTGCGGGGGACGATGTTAGAACAGCACCCCGCAACGGTCGGGGTTGAGCTACCCCCGCTATTGGGGCACGGAGGACTGTCCATGGGAGCTATGCCCATCGAACCCGAGGCCTTTGCCGAGCAGGTCGCCAAGCTCATCCAACGGATGCAGCCGGGCTTCAAGATCGATCGCGTCAATGCCCAGGAACTGCTGGTCAACGGGCGTCGTCTCGATCTCGAGAACCTGTTTCGGATGGTTGCGCACGAGCCCGAGCGGGGCACAGACATCGTGGAACACTTCCTCGATCAGCTCTTCGCGGGCGAATCGATGGAAGTGGCCGACGAGACCTTCGATCAGGTAAAGGCACGGATCATGCCCCGCATCCAGCCGGTGTCGATCTTCGAGCACCTGAGCGAAGAGCTTGTCGCGCATGTGCCCTTTGTGAACAACACGGTGGTGGTGTTCGTGCTCGATATGCCCCATATGACGGTGAGCATCACGACCGAGCAGGTGATCCGCTGGGGCATCTCGATCGACGAGGTCGAGGAGATCGCCCGTGAGAACCTTGATCTGTACGCGCCCGAGCTTGAGATGCAAGTGATCGAGTCTGCCGAGGGCGGTCGGGCCGTCATTGTTGCCGAGCAGGACGGCTATGACGCGGCGCGGCTCTTGCTTGGTGATCTGCATTCCAAGCTCGCGGCGCAGCTCGGCGCAGACTTCTTTGTTGCCACCCCGGCGCGGGACATGTTCATCGCGCTGAGCTGTGAGCCGACGGACTTTGTGGATCGGCTGCGCAAGCGCGTCGCAGAAGATTTTTCGCGTCTGCCGTACCCGATCACCCAGGATCTGTTCCTGGTGACGCAGGACGGTGTCGCGGGAACGACCTGGATGAACAAGGCGGCGTGAGCACGCTCAGCGTGCCGGGATGCACACATAGTTGAGGTAGTGCTTGTCGATCGACGCGCGGTTGTCCTTGAGTGTGCTCGTCGGGTGCCTCTTGCCCTCGTGCAGATAGAAGCACTCGTAGCCGATTGCTTGGAGCTGCTCGAAGAGGTCCGATTCGTGCACCTGCTTATCGTGCAGCTCAAAGAGCAGCGCCGGGCGATCCCGGCGCAGGGTCTGCATGGCGCCCCTGAATACCGCGGGCTCGTGTCCCTCGACATCGCACTTGATGAACGAGACGGGGCGGTCGGCGTGCTCGTCGATGTACGCGTCGAGGGTCGTGAGCGGGATCGTGAACGAATCGTTGGCGTCGGGCAGTTCGCGTGCGATCGATGCCCCGCCCAAGTGGGACATGTTGCGGCTGAGTGTTGCTTGGCCGTCTGTGTCCGAGAGGCCCGTTGGTGCGATCTCGAGCTGCTTAAACCTGAACGAGCGGCGGAGCTTTTTGAGCGCATCGACCATCTCGGGCTGGGGCTCAAAGGCGATGACTCGTCCGCTGGGGCCGACCGCCCTGGACATCCAGTAGCTGTAGATGCCTGCGTTGGCGCCGATATCGAGCACAAGCTTGCCTCGGAGGTCTTGGGCGAGCATGAACCGCACCTCGTCTCGCTCGGTGCGGTTCTTGTAGCGCCAGGCGCGGTGCATCATGTGCAATGATTCGTAGAGTCCTAACCCGCTCATATCGACGCATGATAGAGGTCTCAGCCCCATGAAGGGCACACGCGACGGCTATTGTTGTGCACGATGATCCTGCTGATCGATAACTACGATTCATTCACCTGGAACCTTGTGCAACGGCTGGGTGAAATTGACCCGACGCTTGAGCCCGGGCGGGATCTGGTTGTGGTTCGCCATGATGCGATCACCCCCGAGCAGGCGGACAAGCTTGACCGGGGGCGTGGCCCGACGCATGTCATCATCTCGCCCGGCCCGTGCACGCCCAAAGAGGCCGGGGTCTCGGGTGAGATCATTGGGCACTTCGCGGGGCGCGTTCCGGTGCTGGGGGTGTGCCTGGGGCATCAATGCATGGCGGATATCAACGGGATGGTTGTCGAGCGGCACCCGGTGCTGATGCACGGCAAAACCTCATCGATCGTTCACGACGGGCGTGGGGTGTTTGAGGGTGTTTCCACCCCGACGACGATCGCACGATACCACTCGCTGATCGTGCGACGCGATTCGGTGCCCGCGTTGCAGATCGGCAGCGATGGCTGGGAGGTCACCGCTTCGTGCTTCGATGAGATCAACGGCGAGCGTGTCGAGGTGGTCATGGGGCTGCGCCGAGTCTGGGCCGACGCTGGCAAGCAGCCGCTCGAGGGGGTTCAGTTTCACCCCGAGAGCTTCATGACCCCTGAGGGGGTGATCATGCTCTGGAACTTCTTACGCAGCGGCCCCGATGGTCGGCTCGTTGCTCGCCCTGCGCCCCATGCCGAAATCGAAGCATTGCGACCCGCGTGAAAGACACGCACGAAAAGGATAAAGTTGAATCATGCTCCACCCCGCACCAACAACCACCGTTGATCCCACACTCGCCCGCGGCACCGTTCTAGATGTGCTCAACGCCGACCACGCCCGCCCAGCACGGGTGGTTATGGGTTTCCCGAACACGGACTACCGCATCGAGCTTGAGATCAAGGGCGATGTGGAAGCGCTGCGTGCGCTCAAGGGCGAGATGGTGCTGGGCAGGATGTTCGTCGAAGCGCGCCGCATTGATACGCCGCATGCCGGCGGCCGACGCTTGGAGCCGTGCATCGGACGCCCGACGCGCATCCTTGGAACAGTGCTTGGAGTTGATCCTGTCGCAAATATTTTGGTGGTCAATGCTGGCCAACCGATCGCGCTCAAGGTGACCGCTGCTGGCCAGCGCGCACAAGATCTGGCCAGCGCCGATTTCATCGTGTGCGATGTAAAGCCGGGAGCGTGGTTTGTGCTTGAGCGTGCATATTGAACAGTGTTCGCAGCGGGATTGATCGCACCCGAAATCACGGTGGGTTGAAACCGTCAAAATCTTGAACTTGTGTGACTGCGAGTTGTCGTGTGCCGAAGATGGGTTAACATTTTCTCATCTCAGAGCATCACCCAAGGAATATCGTTCTATGTTCAGTGACACATTCTCGCGATCCATTCGGGTCGGTTTGCTGGTATCAGCGACCTTCCCCGGGATCAAGACCTATGCGTGCAGCTTGACCGATGACAACACAGGCCAGAACGGGAGTGACATCCAACATGGCTCAGACGACGCTGGGAATCCCAGCGATCGCCAAGCGCAGTGGATCTATGTGAGCATCCCACGCCACGGCATTGCGACGCTGCAGTCGGTGCTTGAGCCGGGCAGCAGGGCGAACATCGCGTGGCTCGATGTGGGCGAGCCGTTTGAAAGCTACACGCAGGTTCCGCTCATCGCGCCCAATCCGAATATCCACTCCGGTGCATCCGTGCTGCTGATTTTGCCCGAGCGCTGCCTGGGAGACTTCAACAACAACGGTGGAATTGATCTCGATGATGTCGCGATCTTCACAGTTGCCTACATCAATCAGGATCCGATCGCGGATCTGTCGCGCGACGGCCAAGTCGATCTGCGTGATCAGATCGTGTTCCTGCAGCTCGCGACCATTCCGTGTCATAGCGCATGGTGAGTCGGCTTAGGTAATGCGTGGATCGATCCAGCGGTAGAGGATGTCGACGATGAGGTTGAAGACGATGAGCATCGTCGAGAAGACCAGGACGACTCCGATGATCAGGAAGTAGTCGTTGTTCTGCACGGCGCTGATGAAGTGCTCGCCCATGCCGGGCACGGTGAAGACCCGCTCGATGACGAAGGAGCCGGTCATGGCCATCGCTGTGGCGGGGCCGAGGAAGCTGAGCACGGGCAGGAACGCATTCTTGAGCGCGTGCTTGAGCAGGACAACACGCTCTGGGTTGCCCTTGGCGCGCGCGGTTCTGATGTAGTCTGCGCCCAGCGATTCGATCATGCCCATGCGGGTGAGCCGGGCGATGTATGCTGCGAACGGCAGTGACAGGGCAAAGGCGGGCAGCGTGATGCTCGTGAGCGTGCCCCATTGCGCGACCGGGAACCATCCGAGCCAGATCGAAAACACCAGCAGCAGGACCGTGCCGGTCACGAAGCTGGGCAGCGAGATGCCGACCATCGCGACACCCAGCGTGGAGAGGTCCGCGAACGAGTTGGGTTTGACGGCCCCGATCACGCCCGAGGTGATCCCGATCACCAGCGCGATGAGAATGGCCGAGCCGCCGAGCGTGACCGAGACGGGGAGCGAGCTGCGGATGATCTCATTGACGGATTTGTCGTCGTATTTGAGCGAGGGTCCGAAGTCGAACACGGGCCGTGCGGGCTCGGGGAGCCCGAGGGCCTGGGCCATGTCGTGTTCGCGGGCGAGCTCGCCGCTGAACCAGTCGCTGAGGTATTCAAAGCCGGTCGCGCTGCGGAGATATGAGAAATAGAACCTGGGGAATGAATCGAGGTTGTACTGCTTGTTCATCTGCTCGATGACCTCGGGCTTGGGCCGCTTCTCGGGGTTTTCGAGCGGGCTGCCGGGCACGGCCCAGGCGAGCGTGAGCGTGATGGTGTACACAACAAGCAGGATGATGGGCAGCGCCAGCAATCGCCGGAGAATCAGCGTGATCATGGTGCCTCCGCTTGTGCGCCTGGCGAGGGGTGCATGGGGCGAGGCAGATCGGGTCCGATGCCGTCGCCGAGCACATCGATCAGGAACGCATTCTGCTTGGTGCGCGGGTGCGTGGAGAGCCCGGTGATCTTGTGCGGGTCGAACATGTAGATCGTCGCGTAATGGAAGATCGGGACCAGCGGGAGGTCCTCCTCGATCAGGATCCGCTCGGCCTCGCTGAGCATCGCCATCCGTTTGTCCGAGTCGAGTTCAACGCGTGCCCGATCGAGCAGTTCGTCGTAGCGTGGGTTGTTGTAGGCACGATCGTTGTTGCCATCGGTTGAGTAGTTGATGTCCAGGAAGGTGGTTGGGTCGCCGTAGTCGCCGAACCATCCCGCGCGGGCGGTCATGTAGCGTTTGTCTTTGAGGTCATCACGGAAGATTTTGAGCTCTTTCTGCTCGAGGCGGGTCTGGATGCCCAGGTGCTTCTGCCAGCTCTTGGCGATGGTCTGGGCGATCAGGTCGTGGCCGGAGTCTTTGTTGAATGAGAGCGTCACGACGAAGTCCTGCGGGTAGTTCGCCTCGTCGAGCAGCGTGCGGGATCGATCGATGATGGCTTGTCGCTCGGCCTCGCTCGCCGCGTCGCCGATGTTGGGCAGACCATTGGGTGAGGCGTAGCCCCCGATCGAGCCGGGGGGTATGAGGGTGCCGGTCGTGGGTTCGCCCAGGCGTCGGACCTGATCGGCCACGGCCCGCTTGTCGATGCACATGGCAAAGGCACGCCGAACTCGTGCATCAGCGAAGGGATTTGGCTGGCCGTCGGGCAGATAGGACTTGCAGTTGAAGTTGTAAAAATAGGTTCCGAATGAGGAAACGGCGTGGGTGTGTGCACGGGGGTCGGGCGGGAGCATGCGATCGATGCTGAACTGATCGAGCCCCTGGGCCCGCAGCCGCTCGACCTCGTCGGTGTGCTCGGCGAGGTATTCGAGTTTTTGGGCGACCATCTCGCCGCGGTAGGGCGCAGTGACATCGGCGATCCAATCCACGGCACCGGTCTGGTACGCAAGCACCCCCGCGTTGGGGTCGTTGATGGAGGGGATGTCGATGGTGTTGATCGCGATGTTCTCTCGGTCCCAGTAGTGGATGTTCTTTTCCATGCGCATGTCGCGTTTCATGCGCCAGCGGGTGAGCTTGAACGGGCCGTTGGAGACGAGCACGCCGCCCTGGGTCCAGCCCGGCTTGCGGATCAGACGAGCGGTCTGGGGGTCGGGGCGTTCGTACTGCGAGACCAGCGGCTCGTAGACCGGGTTGAAGACGGCGAAGGCGCAGATATCGAGAAAATACGGCACCGGGCGCTCGAGTTCGATGACCAGTGTGTATGGGTCGGGCGCGTGCATGGCGACGATCTGGTCGAACTGGCGCTGGGTTTCTTCCCAAAGTTCATACGCGGCCTGCTGCTGAGCCGCGGGTGATTCGAACGCACGCTCGGCAAACGCGTCGAGCTGGGCCAGGCGCCAGTCATAGAACTCCTGGGCACCCTTGATGAGCATGAACATGCCGACATAGTCGGAGACCAGATCCGGGAGCATGGCGCGACGCCACGAGTAGCGGAAATCCTGCGCCGTGACCGGGTCGCCGTTGGACCATCTGGCGTCTTTTCGGAGATTGAAGGTGTATGTCCGGGCGTCAGGCGACACGCTCCAGGACGATGCGACGGCGGGGCTGATGTCGAAGCCCTCGCTGAGCACATCGTTGCGGACCAGGCCCTCGTAGAGCAATCGGGCGGTGCGCAGGTCGTGCATCCAGCTCATGCGCTGAGGATCGAGCGTGTTCACATCGCTCGAGTTGATGAACACCAGGTCCGCGCGTGGCGTGGGGCGGTCGGACAGCACCGAGACCCCCACAAGGCCCAAGAGTAGCAAGATCGGCACAAGCAATCGGAGCATGTCTATACCGTACCGCGTGCGGGCGGGCTGGGTGACGCCGAATGCCCAAGTTGTTCACGAATCGTGCTGATCAGCGTAAGAAGCGATCGGGCTGGAAATCGAAGTTGGTGACCACGGGCGAGCCCGGGCCGAGCAGCGCCGCGGCAGCGTCACGGAAATCGCGGTCTTCGCCCGATTCGAGCTGTGTGCTGAACTGGGTGGTGATTACGCTGCTTGTTGATCTGCCCGCGAGTTCGGCGGCTTTGCGACGCGCGAAGTAGAGCAGGGTCTCGCCGGCCTGCACGCTGCGGACAGTCAGCTCACGCTCGCCCCTTGGCTCGATGGTCTTGGCGAGCACACGACGCAGCGGCACTGAGATAATGTCGGCACCCATGCGGACCGCAGCCTTGGCGGCATCGGGGGTCACGGTCGCGCCGATGTCCGAGATAGAGCGCGTCGTCGCGCTGGCGGCATCGAAGGCGAGCGATTGAGCAAAGGTCGGGTCGTCGTCGGGCTTGAGCTGCTGGAGATGCTGCCCGACCAGATCGGAGAGCGCGATGATGGCCAGCGAGCGAGCGTTGCCCAGGTCCTTGGTGCCGAGCATCGCGCCAGAAGCCAGGGTGCGGGCGCTGGCGCGGATCAGCTCTGGGTGTTCCATGTTGTTGGAAAGATTGTCCACGATCGCGTCGATCAGCGATGTCGCGTCGTTGCCGGTCATGGCCGGGCCGTTGATCCGGGTGGCTTCGAAGACATGGCCTGCGCGGGAAATCGCGAAGAGACGCACGCCGATGTCGTCGGCGTCGAGCTTGCCCAGAATTCGGCCGACGGCCGACGGTGTCGCGAGTTCACCCGAGATGCGAAGCATGCTGAGCGTGTCGCTTATATCGTCGCTGCTGCCCAGATCATCAAGCAGGCCCCTGAGCAGCTGGGTGTAGGCCTGACGGAAGGCGACCGACACACCCTGGCTCTGCAAGGGCAGGGTCAGCGCTTCGACGCCACGCTTGATATCCTGGGGGTCATCAGAAGTCACCCGAGGGGTCCAGTTGTCCACAAACTGTTGGATCTGGGTGCGCTGTGCGGGGCTGACTGAGATCGTCTCGACCGTCGATCGGGGCAGATCGGCGCCGGGCTGGGCGTGCGACAGACTGGCTGCACCTGCGATGAGCAGGAACGCGATGCGGCGTGTTATTCGGGAGATCAGCGTCGAAGTGGTGGCTGGGTTCAAGGTCGATCCCTCATCTGGGTTCAGGTGGGTTCAGGTCGCATGGGGTCGCGCCGTCGGTCTGGTTTTCCGCTCACCCGACAGGTGAACGCCTTTGAGTTTATCGCCCAAAGCCTGCGATGTCCTATCGCGACCCGGCTTGTGCGTCTATTCGGGCGATCTGGGCCCAGGTTCCCGCTTGTGACAGTGTCGTGACAGCCATCCCATGGGGCTGGGAGCCGGTTAATAGACCTCCAAGAGCACCCGTTTGGTCTTCTTGATGGTCTTGGGGATCATGCTGCGTTCCCATTGTTCCGTGTGTTCGGCCATGCCCTCGGGGAGGGTGAGGTATTGTGCCAGTTGGTCGGGTGGGAGCAGTCGGGCGAGCTGCTGGAAGACACCAAGCTCCATACCCGCGAGCCCGCAGATGTAGATCAGCGTGCGTTCTGATGCGAGCATCGGGCCGAGTGTGTCGAAATCTTCCTTCAGGCGATCCTGGACATACATCGGTTGTCTTTGCTCGGATGTCGTGTGGCGCGAGATAGCCGTGTGATAGCTGAGTTTCTCGTACTGATCAGCCCAGGAGCTCAGGTCGTCGTGATAGAGCAGGTCGGTCTCGTAGGGCACACCCATGAGCAGGGCGACGCGCGAGGGCATGCCCAAGCGCATGAGGTCGAGCAGCATGCCCCGGAATGGGGCGATCCCGGTTCCGGTGGCGATAAAGATATAGTCGTGCTTGCTGGGGTCGCTAGGGAGCAGGAAGCGCTTGCCGACTGGGCCGGTGAGCAGGACCTGGTCGCCGACATTGAGATCGCAGAGATAGTTTGAGCACATGCCTTGCACGAGCTTGTGCGATTCCCAGTGTTCGTCGATCAGCCGCTTGACGGTGGTGGTGATGATGGTACCGTTGCCGGTTTCGCCACCGGTGGGGGCGGCGATCGAGTAGAGGCGCAGCTTGTGTGCCTTGCCTTCGCCGGCATCGCCCGCGGGGACGACGCCAAAGGACTGCCCGCTGTGCCAGCTGTTCTCGAGCTTCGTGCCCGAAACATCGATCTCGACATGGCGCACGAAGCCCGCCGCTTTTCGTGAACGGGTGCACAGACGCGTCGCGTGGACGCGGCCGATCACCGGCGCGATGGGTTTGACGATGTGCTGTTCGACATCGGGCATCTCAGGGATGCCGGGGATCTCGTCGGCGGCTTTGGTGTCGGCTTGGCTCATGCTGCACTGTAGGTTGCGGCAGGAAAAACGCCCACACTTGGTGCGGGCGTTTCGTCAATCTGCGTATGAAAGAGCGGCTGGATCAGCCCTCGTCGTCGAGGGGTTCGTCTGTCATCTCTTCATCTATGGACTCTTCGTCGTTGCCATCCATGTCTGTCATGTCATCCATGCCATCGGTTTCTTCGAGTTCGGGTTCGAGCCCGCCGAGTCTTTCAAGGCGCACGGCCGCGGCTTCGATCCGATCGGCGACATCGCCACGGATGCGGGCGCTGCGGAGCGATGAGGCCGCGTCGAGGTAGGCCTGCTTGGTCTCTGCTTCCAGCTCGTCGGCTTTTTGCTGTGCCGCGTCGATCATGCTCTGCCAGTCGCCAGTGACTTTCGCATCGAGCAGGGCCATGTAAAGCATGGCCTCCTCACGCTCGCCGCCGGCCTGTCGCGAGGTCAGCTCAGCGAGCAGCTGCTGGGTGTCGGCTTTGTTGAGTGTCGCGCTCTGCTTGACCGCGTCGTTTGCGTCACGCAGCGCGGTGATTGCACTACGGGCGAGCGAGATCGCCCGTTCGTTGGCGGAGACGACTTGGCCGTCGCGGAGATCTTGGAAGTCGTTCACGGCTTCGTTGATCCGCCTTTGGGCGGCTTGTGCGTCTTGCTGCGCCTGCTGGGCGTCGGCCTGGCTGGCTTGGGCTCGGTCACGCAGTTCCTGAGTTGCGTTCTCGAGCAGTTCGATCTGCAGGCGAGCTTTTTCGACATTCAGGCCCACCTCGCGTGCGCCGGGTCGCAGCTGCCCAACGATGCCATCGAGACGCTGTGCTTCCAGAGCGTACTGATCCGAACGCAGCGTGAACTCACGCACCTGGGCGGCGATTTTGGCGGCTTCCTGGGCAGATACGCGGGGCATCTGCAGCTCGAGCGCACCGGCTTGGTTGCGTTGCTCGCTCGCTCGTTCGCGGAGTTGTGCGATCTCTGATTCGTAATCGCTGATCTCGGCTTCGATGCGTTCCATGCTGCTCTGGTAGCTCGCGATGTCATCTTTCCGAAGCTCGATGATACCTTCGAGTTCGCTGATGTCCTCGGATGGGTCGAACTCGCCCGCGGCCTGAGCGATGGCGTCCATGGTGAGCCATTCGTTGATCATGCCCCGGATCACACGCCCCTGGAGCATGGATTCTCGCTCTGCCTGGGCGGCTTTCTGCGAGGCAAGCGCTGCTTGACCGCGCTTGGCCATCGCCACGCCCACGGCGGCGGCTTCGGCATAACCGTCTTCGCTGCCGGCATATTCGGCCAGTGCCTGCTCGGTATCCCGGTAGCTCTGCTCGCTGTAAGTGGGGTTCGAGTTGGCATCGCCGACCGCGATTGAGGTGAACGAGCGCCCGGCCTGCTTGACTGCGGCCTGGGCATCATCTGAATCGCCGCAGCCCGAGAGGGCGGCGAGCGAGAGCGTTGCGCCGGCCAACACGCACAGGGTGATGGGACGGGCGAAAACTGACTGCGTGCGACGGGTCATGCGCTGCGTTTCCTTCTCTGTTCAATCAAAGCCGGGAGTGGGCCGGTTGGTCTTTTGTCGGGTTGATGCCCGCTGACGGTGTCTTGCTTCTGGTTTCTGGCTTCTGGTTTCTGAGCGATACGCCGCACGATGTGATCGGTTCTGATCACGGCCCTGATCGGGTTCATGCAGGAACAGATCGTAGCACATCTCGTTGCACATCGCCGGCGTGGATGCCTCTGGGCGGGGGACGGATCAGCCGGGCGCGTTTAGGGCCCGGTCTGATCGGGATCCGGCAGGGTCTGGGATGGTTCTGGCGGGTAGTCAAACCCGTATTTGGGTCGCGGCTGGTACATGGATCGGATCCAATCCATGGCCTGCTGGTACTTTCGATCGCGGGTATGGCGGAAGATCGCTCGATATCCGGTTCCCGGGTAGCCGCGGGGGATCTCTGGGTGGGGGAGGAGCGAGTTGCTCTGATTCATGGCCATCTGGAGCAGCGGGGAGCGCTCGGGGGCGCTGTAATCGATGAGCGACAACCCGTTAGAGAGTACGGTGTTCTCGATGATATAAAGGTTTGTGAAGGCGGTTTCGTCGGTGTTGGGGCGTTGGTTGATGAGCTGGAAGGAGCCGGCATCGACCCCGCCGTGACAGCGGGTGGAGGCACAGGCGTTGATGAGCCAGCCGCGCCCGTGGTGGACCTGGTCCTTGAATCGCTGGAGCGAATCAGGGTTTTCGAGCAGGCGTACTTTGGGGTATAGGTCGCGTGCTTTGAGCGAAAAGAGCAGCTTGAGCTTCTCGACCTCGGGCAGCTCGAGCACGCTCTGGCGTTCATCCTCGTTTGGGCTGAAGGCGTCGGGGTTCCGGCGCATGAGTTCGAGCATAACCTCGTCAGCAATGGAAATGCGCGGCGGGTTTCGCAGATCGATCTCATAGACCCGCATCAGGTTCAGGTCTTGCTCGCTAAGGGTTGGCAGCTCGTTGCGTTTGATCTGGTATTCACGCTGCTCATCGCCTTGCGTGGCTGCGTCTGAATCTTGGTTTGCATCTGGCTGGTCTGATTCTTGCTTGGCGGGCTCGTCTTTGCCGGGTGATTGGTCGCTGAGCTTGTCGTACTCTGCAAGCCAGGTCCGAAGCAGCTTGGCATGCGGGTTGTTGGGCTCGATGGTCAGGATCGATTGGAGTTCCTCGAGTGCAAGGGTGTACGCCTTGCGGGCTCGCAGCCATTCGACCAGGGCGAGTCGGGCATCGATATCGGTCTCGGGGATGCTGGCTCGCAGACTCTCGTAGCGTTCGGAAACTGGCGGGAGCATGGTCACCAGGGCGACATTCCGTCGTTGGAAGGTGGTTTCGATGCCCTCGATTCCGATGACCACCTCGCGTGAATCTTCACGGATCAGTTCGCCGGTGATGGTTCGTCCACTTTTGAGCGTGATGACACACTCGCGTATGCCCTCTTGCTCGTTTGGTTCGTTCTTGGTTGGCTCGTCTGCGTCGGGCTCGGTGCGTAGGGCTGTTGGGATGAGGATGCTGGTTGGATTGGCTGTGCTCGGGATCGATTCGAGCACGAAGACGGTGCCTGCGACCATGCCCATGAGAATGCACGCGGCTTGAAGCGTCGCGACGGCGCGGCGTCGTTTGGTCGAACGCGTCGGGATGGTATAGTCATTGTCGTGCATCTGGCGCACATGAGTATACCGCCGCGTATGGCGAGCGGTTCCAAGCGCGGGGTGTATCGGGCCGAGACTGGGACGGGATCCGGGGTTCAGGCCGCTTGAGCGATGTTGTCCAGGCGGACGGGGACCCGATCGTCGCTATGAAGCTTGGCGTACTGATCGAGCTGCTCGGTCCGATCGCCCCAGTCGATGATGGGCGATCCGGTCTTGGAGAGTCTGATGGTGAACTCTCCCTTGATATCACGCTCGAATGTCGCTTGCTTGCCGGGGAGCCAGAGCTGCGTTTTGGCAAAGATCTGCCCGACCACCGTGAGTTCGCACGCCGTATATTTGTCGCGCAGGATCATCAGGCGCTGGATGGCTTGTTCGAGCAGGGCCTCTTTTTCTTGGAGCGTTTTAATATTGGAATCGAGATACCATATCTCGGTTTCGAGTTCAGGATTCGATCGGCCCATGCTCGCTCGGAGTACTTTGACTTCACGCTGCGTTCGTTCGATTTCTGCGGTGAGCTTGGGCTGGATCTTGCGGATCTTGCTGATCTCTTTCTGGAGGACCGGGTGGGAGGCGAGCACGATATCGGTGCGGACGCCGCTCTCTGAGCCCAGCACGCCGACAATCCCGCCGCATGCGACTTCGATCAGCCCGCCTCGGATCGTGGCACCCTTGGCTTCGATTCTGCCCGAGATCCGCAGGGTGCAGTTGGTCACTTCGCGTTCGATGGTACAGTTGCCCAAAACCCTGGCCTCGACCGCGTCGAGATAGCCGGTGTCGAGATCACCCGCGGCATTGATCGTGCCCGATTCTCTCCCGGCCATGCCCTGGTGGAGCTTGATGTTGTGTTCGGCGCGGAGGTGCGCGGCTTCGACGAGCTTGTGGATCTCTATATCGAAGTCGGAATCGACCTTGAAGCGGTCACGCACGCCTTTCTCGATCACGATGTTCCCTGGGAACTTGACATTCCCGGTCGAAAAATCGACATACCCCGCGATGCTCAGTGTGCTGTCGATGCTGATCCGCTCGGGCAAGACCTTCACGAGCCCGTCGAACAGCGCGACGATGCGTCCGTTGTTTTCAAGGCGGCAAGTGTCGTCGGTGGGGTTGCTGATCTGCTTGCCCGGCTTGGCGGCGATGGATTTTCCGAAGATGTCGATGCCGTCGATACCGTCGGTATGGGTGATGAAATCGGCGAGATGATCGCCGGCTCTGGCGGTGACATAGCAGGACTCGTTGTAAAAATCGATCGCACTGCCCTCGCTCCCATCCTTCGGTTCGTTTCCCCCGTCGGCCGACAAACTGTTCGTTTCCTGCGCCATGCGAAACGCTTCCTTACGCTTCTGGATGCGATCAACCCGCTTTGCGATTTCTGGCGCGAGCTTGATGGTCGCGTTTGCGCCGTGCTCTGGCAATCTCCCTTTCGCCACGACCCGCTCGTGCGGCTGGGTGGGATCCTCGGCGACCGCGGCCACGAGCAGATCCAGCTCGCTCTGCTGCACACAGTGTGGCTGCACATCCCGGCCACGCAGATAGGCGTTGAGCGAATCATTGGTGATGAGTTCAGGCGCTGTCATGGCCTGGACCTTGAGTATGGCTGTGACAGAAAACTCGCCTGTGACGAGCTTCAGAAGATGATCAATATCGGCGCTGTTTTGGCTCATGAATCGTCTTGAAGGATTTGTAGCCGATGAGCTGGATCAGCGAATCATCAAGAGTTCACGCCGCACTTGGCGAGTGTCTCTGTGATGCGTTCGCTGAGCAGATCAGGCGTGAATGGTTT
This sequence comes from Phycisphaerales bacterium UBA1924, assembly GCA_965283805.1. GTDB lineage: Bacteria > Planctomycetota > Phycisphaerae > Phycisphaerales > UBA1924 > UBA1924. Next base: position 3,164,575 of record CBDIPV010000001.1, read on the forward strand.
AACAACATAGTTGTTGACACCCGCCTTGATCGCTTCGATCACGCGGGCCTTCTCGGCCTCGGTGGTCACCATGATCAGCGGGGTCGACTTGTCTTGTTGGCGGAAGGTTTTGACGAAGGTAAGCCCGTCCATGTTGGGCATGTTCCAGTCAACCAGGCACAGTTCGGGCTGGAAGGCGCCGATTTTACTCAGCGCATCCTGTCCGTCGCTCGCCTCTTCAATATCAGTGTATCCGAGCTGCTTGAGCACAGATTTCTGGATGTTCCGCATTGTTTTGGAATCGTCGATGAGCAGGATTCTCATAGTAGTTACTCCTATTGGATCTCAGCCGAGAGGTTCAGGCTGCCTGGGTCTGTGCTTGTGCGTTTTCAGTCGATTCACGGAGCGCGATCTCGAGGACAACCTCGCCGCAATCTGTTTGACACGGGATCTTCACGCATGCGGTGCCCGAGGGGCTCGACACGCGATGGTCTTGGCCGATCACGACCGAAGGGCACGAGATCGACACGCCCTTGCGCTGGAACTCTGCCTTGGCGTTGCCTGAGATCATGTTGACCAGCTCGCCCACGGCGTCAGCGAAATCGTCGCTGGAGGCGTCCATTTCTGTGCCTGTGAAGAGCGCAACGATCGAGACCGCGGCCGCCTTTGGCATGCTGAGCACGATCGTGCCGACCATCTCGCCCGAAACCCCGATGATGCCTGAGACATCATGTGTCGCGGTCTTGTCTGTTTTGATGCTGGGCTCGCCGATCGTGACGGGCAGCTGGAACATCGTTGAGAATACATTCTGAATCGATGTCATGAACGGTGTGATGTAACTTGAATCCATGTCACTTGCTCCTTGGATGCGTGAACGATGTGTGTTTTAGATTGCGAGCCCTGCACGCTGGTTGCGTGAGAGTCGCATGAGCTCTGCGATATCCATGATCAGACTCACGCCGCCGTCGTTGCGGACGGTTGCGCCCGAGATGGGGCCGTCTCGCTTGACCCCGTCGAGTGGTTTGATCACGATTTCCTGCTGCCCGATCACACGCGTAACCCGCAGCCCGATGAGTTTCTGATTGAACCCGATGACCACCACAAACTTCTCGTCTTGGCGTGCGAACTCGGGGACGGCAAATACTTCCTGCGCACTGATGAGCGGGTAGACCGAGCCGCGGAGATGAATCACGGGCTCGTCGCCGAGCTTCGAGATCATGTCAGGGGTCGGGTGGACGATCTCGGTGATGTTGGTGAGCGGGATCGCGAAGACCTCGTCTGACACCGCGACCATCATGGCGGGCATGATCGCGACCGTCAGGGGGATGGTCACATTGATGGTTGTGCCCTCGCCCTTCTTGGACTCGATCGAGATGCCGCCCTTGAGCTTGGATTCGATGTTGGTCCGCACCACATCCATCCCGACACCACGCCCAGAGAGATCAGATACCTGTTCGGCCGTGGAGAAGCCGGGCTCAAGAATGAACCGGAAGACCTCTTCGTCGCTCAATGAGCCGAGCTGCTCGGCGCTGACCAGGCCACGCTCGACCGCCTTGGCACCGATCACCTTGCGATCAAGGCCCTTGCCGTCGTCGATGATCTGCACGCAGACATGGCTGCCCTCGTGGCCGGCAACGAGCTTGATGGTGCCCGTCGGGCTCTTGCCCGCTGCGATGCGTGCCTCGGGCATCTCGATCCCGTGGTCGGCGCTGTTTCTCAGGAGGTGGACAAGCGGGTCGCCGAGTTCTTCGATGACTGATTTGTCGACTTCGGTGTCGCCGCCGATGATCTCAAGATTGATTTGCTTCTTGGTCTTGGTCGCCAGGTCACGGATGAGCCGCGGGTACTTGCCAAAGAGCTTGTCGAGCGGCTGCATGCGGGTCCGCATCACGGCGAGCTGGATGTCACCCGTCACACGATCCAGTGTGCTCGCGGTGACCTCCATCTGCTCGATGAGTTCCGCGTCGAGCATCGAGCGAGCGAGATCGTCGGACATCGCCCCGATTCTGTTCTTCTGGAGCACCAGCTCGCCAACGAGGTTCATCAGCGACTCAAGGCGGGAGACCTCAACACGGATGGTTTGCTCAATCGCGTTGTTCACGGGCTTGCGGACCGCGGCGGGCGATGTTGGCTCGATCGACGCGGATTCGATCAGGTCTGTCCCGTTCTCGCTCATCGTCTCGGCATCGAACGCGTCCTGCGTCATCACCTCACCGGTTGGGATGGGACTGTCACCAAAGACGATGCCGTCGGTGTGCAGCGCCAGCGAACCGTCTGCGCCAGCCGGGAGCGTGCCTGCATTCAGGGCCTCGCCATCTGTGAGCTTGGCGATGCGTTCGAGCAGCGTCTCACACGGCCATGTGACCACGGACTGGTGCACGAGTTGCGCGGTTTGCTCCTTGATGAGCATGCAGATGCCCATCAGGCGGGGGGCGAGTTGCTGGATCAGTTCGTCTTGGAGCGATGGGATCGCGTCGATGGCATTGTTGAGCACACTCGCGAGGCGGGTCACGGGCTGGACCTCGAAGAAGTCGATTGTTTTGACGATGTCTTCAAAGAGATCGGTCAGGTTGTTGCACGCGACCTGGCGCGTCGCGGGGTCAATGATCTCGACGAGCCGGGCCATCGATTGCTCGATTGTGTCGTTGATGTCGCTGGCCATATGTTCGATCAGATCGAGCTTGCCAGAATCGAGTGTGATCGGCTCAGCCGTGCGCCCGTCAGAGTGCACCACGACGGCCTGCGCCGGGGTGCTGGTGGTGTGATTTTGAGTGGTGGTAACAGCAGCTTCAAGTGAGCCGCCCTCGCCCAGCACCGTCAGTTTCGCAATCAGTTCCGGATCGGCGGCGGTGAGATCGATGCTGCCTGCGGTCAGCTCCTCGAACTGGATCTTGAGCACATCAATCGCGGCGAGCAGCAGGTCCATCTCGGTCTTGCCGATCAGCAACTCACCATTGCGGGCGGTGTTGAGCGCGCTCTCGCTGCAGTGCGCGATCGCAACCAGATTGGTCAGAGCCAGGAACGAGGCGCTGCCCTTGATCGTGTGCAGCGCTCGAAAGATCTGGTTGAGCAGCTCAGGGTCCTGCGGCGTAGCTTCCAGGTCCACAAGATCGCCCTCGAGCTCTTCGAGCAGCTCACCGGATTCAGTGAGGAAGTCTTGCAGAATATCAGGATCGAAATCGTTGATCGACATGGTTAGCTCCCGCTCTTGGATGCGACATGCTCAGTCTTCTGGTAGCAGAAACCCTGTGGGATATCGAGTTGTGCAAACCGGTTCGTGAGTGTTTTGATTCGTTCTGAATGCCCGATGAACAGCGTGCCGTCTTTACCCAGCTGATGATCGAACATATTGATAACGCCGGTCTTCATCGCGTCATCGAAGTAGATCAGCACATTGCGGCAGAAGATCACATCCCATGTCCCGTGGCGTTTGGCGCCCATCGAGTCCTTGAGGTTGTGCTTCTCGAAGTTCACCATCGATCGGATCGTGGCGTCGAGCTCATAGCTGCGATCGACGAGTTTGAAATACCGGTCGAGCATGAGCTTGGGGGTTGTACGGACGGCGTAGTTTGTGTATATGCCCGACTGCGCGACCGCGAGGGCTTTTTCTGAGATGTCGGTGCCGAGGATCTCGATGCGCCAGTCGTTGAGCCGAACGCCAAGCGAGCGATGAATCATCATGGCCAGGGTGAATGGCTCTTCGCCGGTCGAGCAAGCCGCCGACCAGATGCGAAGTCGCTTTGTTGTCGCACGGGCATCGAGCAGCTCGGGCAGAATGACCTTCTCGAACACATCGAGCTGGGCTTCGTTCCGAAAGAAGCTCGTCTCATTGATGGTGATCCGGTTGAACATCTCCTGGAACTCGTCCATCTGGTACGGTCCCATGGTGAGATACGCGATGTATTGATCGAAGTCTTCGAGCTCAAGCTCCGAGACACGATGCGAGAGCCGCGACTCGATGATGTACTTTTTGTTCTCGGGGAAGTGAATGCCCGAGCGATCATAGATGATCTTGGCCATCGTACTGAACTGTTTGGGCGTCATCGTGATTCGATTGCTGAGCGTTGTCATGTGGCTTACCTGATAGTTGTGGGTTGGTAGTGGGATAGATCAGGCCGCGTGGCTCATCTTTGTGACTTTTCCGAGCGATTCGCTGTCGAGCAGCTTGTCGAGCTCGACCAGAATCAGGAGCTGATCCTCGAGTTTGGCCACGCCCTTGACATAACTCGAATCGATGCTGACCCCGAACTGCGGGTTGGGCTCGATGATGTTGCTCTGAATGCGCATGACCTCGTAGACCGAATCGACAACAAACCCGATCGTCTGCGACCGTACCTCGACCACAATGATGCGTGTGTGCTCGGTGCGCTCGCTCTTGGCGAACCCGAACTGCTCGCGCAGGTCGAGCACCGGAATGATGCGGCCGCGGAGATTGATCACACCCTCGACCCCCTTGGGGCTCTGGGGCACCTTGGTCAGGGCCATCATGCGGTTGATCTCTTGCACGCGAAGTATGTCAACAGCGAACAGCTCATCGCCGACGCTGAAGCTCACAAGCTGCAGTTGTTCGCCTTGCACGGCTTTGCTTGAACTTGATTTGTTGATGCTTGGCATCGCTCCATCCCTTCAGTGTGGACCATTTCGTCGTCTCACTATCGATCGATCTGGTGCTCTATTTCAGATAGAATGGTCGATTTCGTGTTAAGCGCTTTTTCGATCATCAAAGTAGGGGGGTACATCTCCACCCCGGCTCTTGGAACCCACGCCCGAGAACCGAGCGATCACATCCCGGATTTCTTTCGGTGAAAGCACGGCATCGGCTTGTCCAGACTCGATCACGGCCCTGGGCATGCCGTACACAACGCAAGTCTCGCCGGATTGCGCGATGACCTGGCCGCCTGCTTTTCGGACCACCTCCGCACCCTTCGCACCGTCTGCCCCCATCCCGGTCAGCTCGATCGCCAGCAGGTTCGCTCCCCAGATCTGGGCGGCTTCGCTGAACAGGTGGTCCACCGAGGGGCGATAGATCGCGCCCTCGAGGTCATCGATGAGCTTGGTCACCACTTTGCGACCCGCGACCCGAACCGGACGGATGTGGGTTCCGCCCTGTGCGATGGCGATGCCCGGGTCGCTGAGCACGACGCCGCTGGCCGCGAGCACGACATTGCAAGCGCATTGCTGATTCAACCGGCCCGCCAAGCTCTTGGTGAAGATCTCGGGCATGTGCTGGGCGACGATAATCGGGACGCTCAGGGTGGCGGGCACACGAGAGAAGATCTCTTCGAGTGCGGGTGGGCCACCGGTTGAAGAGCCGACCACGATCGCCAGCACCCGGCTCAGATCGAGATGCTCGATCGAGCGAAGTGCCTCCGTGCTCGCGTCGGTCGCGTGCTCCGCCTTTGAGATGCTCATCTGCGTCCGGGTGCGCTCGCTACGCAGCGCCCGAAGTTTGGTAATCAGCTCACCCCGAAAACCCGCATCATTTTTTCCGACGACGGCGGGGTCCTTGGCAATGAAATCGGCGGCACCGATGCGCAGGGCTTTGAGTGTTTCGTGTGAGCCGTCGACGGTGAGTGAAGAGCACATGAGCACCGCGGGGTTAAACGCGTGGCATTTGGCTTTGATCTCCCGGAGGGCGGTGATGCCGTCCTTGCGGGGCATCTCGATATCGAGCGTGATCAGGTCGGGTTTGAGTTCGAGGGCCTTGGCGACCCCGTCCTCGCCGTCGCGTGCGGTGCCGATGACCGTGAAACCACGCTCATTGTCGATCATTTCAGAAATGATCTTGCGCATGAAGGCCGAATCATCGATGACGAGTACACGCACAGAGCACCTCTTGGCAGCTTGCCGACTTGGGATGCTCGGTAATCGGGCGTATCTGGGCGGCGCTTGACCGGCCTTGGCTCGATTGATCAAGATCGGATCTGGTGGACCGCCTCGTCCGGCTGTGCGGCGGGCGCAGAAAAAAGCGACGCGGTCAGCGTCGCTTTTCAGAAGTGCCCAAGAGAGGACTCGAACCTCCACTCCCTTGCGAGAACCACCACCTCAAGGTGGCGCGTCTACCAATTCCGCCACCTGGGCAGGTCGATGCGAGGGGAAGTATAGACAAATTAATCGGCGTGTCGAGGTGAGGACTGAGGCAGAATTCCAAATCTCGTTCCCGATTATCGGGTCTGCAACTGTTGATCGCGGCTTAACCCGCTAGGATTGATCCGAAAGCTGATTCGCATCACCCGCCGATCAGCATTCGCATGCACAAGAGGTTCCTTCGACACCTATTAGAGGATCGAGATGGCTGCTGAGAGTTTAGATACCAAACACAAACTGTACGAGCATGTCAAGCAGGGCGCGATCAATGCCGATGTTTTCGCATCGGTCGAGATCGATGCCCGCGGCATCTGCTGCGAAGCCGACGGGCCAGCCGAGCCCGCCTTCTATCGGGTCTACATCGAAGAGGGCGACATCTGGGTGGCACTCGAAACCGAAGATCGCTGGCTCTCGGGCTCGATCGAGGGCGACCTGATGGGCACGGGTGACAAGCTCGACGACCTGCTCGAAGAAGAGATCATCGATCTCGGTCACAGCGACGCGGTCGTCGAGTTCGATCATTTCCGCTCGCCCGACAAGATCTATGTATTCCGTTCGAAAGTCTCGACCCCGCTGAGCAACCCCGACGCCCCGCAGCACGCGCTTCTGTGGCTTCTGGGCTACGAGATCGTGTTCCGTGACTTGGGTGATATGACCGAAGATGACGAGGACTGATCGCGTACAGCATCGAGTCCAACAGGACCAAAGGCAGCCCGCACCATGCGCATACTCATGCTCGGATGGGAGTTTCCCCCCTTTATGGCTGGCGGGCTCGGCACCGCCGTCGAGGGGCTCACGCGCTCGTTGGTCAATCAGTGCCATGAAGTCGTCTTCGTGCTCCCCCAGCCCGTGCCTGAGGGGCACCAGTCGCATGTCGAACTGATCGGCCCGCGTGTGCTCGCGCAGCGAGCCAAGTCGCTCCGTGAGGGACTCATGAGCCCCGAACCGGTCACGACCAACGCATCGGGCGCGAACGCTGCGGTGGGGCATCGAAAGACCACCACCCGGCTCATCGAAACCCTCACGCGCAGCATCGAGCACTTCCAGACCCAAGCCACCAGCTCCTACCCGGGCATCGACACCCACAACACGCTCGGGCAGATGATCGAGCAGATCAAGATCGAGCGGGCCTCGCACGACGATCACGCAGAATCGCTCCAGGACCCCAGCGGGTTCATCGGGCTTGGCAGCGCCAGCGCGACGCAGATCGCCGACACCTTCGATCGCGTGGTTGATACCGTCAATCAGCTCGGCTCGGGCGACAGCGGCTACGGCATCGACCTCTTCGGCGACGCCCAGCGATACGCCAAGCTCGTCGCGGCCCTGGGGCTCACCGAACGCTTCGATGTCATCCATGCCCACGACTGGCTGACCTACCCCGCGGGTCTGCTGCTCAAGCAGATCACCGGCAAGCCGCTGGTGTGCCATATCCACGCCACCGAGTTCGATCGCTCCGGCGAGCACATCAACCAGCAGGTCTACGACATCGAGCGTGCCGGCATGCAGGGGGCTGACCGCGTGATCGCAGTCTCACGCCTGACCAAGGCGATTGTCCACAAACGGTACGATGTCCCCGACGAGAAGATCGATGTGGTGTACAACGGCGTCGCCCAGCACCAGGTCCAGCCGCAGCGCGGCGCCGCGATCGAGAGCGACGACCGGATCGTGCTCTTCCTGGGGCGGATCACCATGCAGAAGGGCCCTGAGTACTTCATTCAAGCCGCCAAGCGGGTGCTTGAGCAGGAAGACCGTGTCAAGTTCGTCGTCGCGGGCAGCGGCGACATGGCGGTGCGGATGATCGAGCACGCCGCCTCAATCGGGATCGGGCACAAGGTCCTGTTTACCGGGTTCCTGCGCGGACGCGATGTGGACCGGGTCTACCAGATGGCCGACTGCTATGTCATGCCCAGCGTCTCCGAGCCCTTCGGGATCGCGCCGCTCGAAGCGATGCGCAACGATGTGCCGGTGATTGTGTCCAAGCAGTCGGGTGTGTCAGAGGTGCTGACGCATTGCCTGAAGGTCGATTTCTGGGATACCGACGAGATGGCCAACAAGATCGTCGCGGTGCTGCGATACCCGCCGCTGGGCCAGACGCTGCGTGAGCACGGGCGATTCGAGCTGCGTGGCCTCAACTGGGACGGCGCGGCCGAGAAGTGCGTGAAGGTCTACGGGCGGGCCATCGCCAGCGTGTCATGAGCGAGTCACCGGAAGAGTTGATTGCACGCCGCGATGCGCTGATCGAGCAGTTGCAGGGCGAGTGGGTGGTCGATGTCGATTTGCGATCAATGAACCGCAAGGCAATGGTCGCTGCTGGTATATCAATGTTGGCATTCAGTGTCTTTATCACACTTGCACTGATTGCTATGTTTTTCACAGCATCATCTGCAGAAAACCCACTGGCCGGGCTGGTCCCGTTCTTCATCGCGATCGTCTTTATTGTTGGGGCTGCATTCTATGTCTACATATGGGGACATGCATTGTGGTATCGCCGGCTCAAACCGATTGTGATCTCGGAGAATAGGCTTGTATGGGATAAACGCAAGGGCTTCGTTCCCGAGCGATTAGACTTGCTGAATGTGTCGAGTGTGATCCGATATGATGGGTCGGGATCGAATCGATTGGTGATGGGGTTGATCAACGCGATGGAGAAGCGTTCTTCCACCTCGCTAAGCCCGGTGATACTAATTTCACGAGGCGAGCACAATACGCCCAAGATTATCCCCGCGATGTTCAAGGATGGTCACAAGCTCATTACTGCGATCGAGAAGCTAGCAGAGATCAACACAAAGCTTGATGAGTTGATCGAACTGGAATCCGCTTAACCCACATCCCTACCCTGGAACAGGATCACCGCCAGCGACAGGAAGACCACGATCTGGCACAGGCCGTAGATGTAGACCAGCAGCACATGCGAGTACGGGATGGGCTGGTTCTGGGTGATCGCATCGAGCAGCCAGAACGACTGCATGTTGGGGACGACGGACCAGATCATCAGCGGGACCGGGTGCGTCTGGGTGGTCTGGCGGAACAGCGAATCGCCCGGCAGTGGAGGGCGCGAAAGCGGGAGGGCCTTCTCACCCACCTGCATGATCGCGATCCGGTTGTCCTGAATGTCACTGATAAAGAGCCCGGGGGCCTCGCGTGCGTTCTCTTCCACGGGGGTGCCGGGGTCGAGCGGGGGGAACTCGGGGGTGATGAGCCCGACGCCGCTGGGCGAAGCACCATAAAGAATGGGATCCCCAACGGAGAGGTCTTCGCTCGGCGGGCCGAGCAGTGAGAGATACAGCACCGATCCGGGCGAACGGAGCATCACCTTGTTGAAGTTGATGTCGTCTTCGAGCGGCTCCTGATCGAATGTGAGCAGCTCGGCCAGACTTACATAGCCGCGGGGGTCGTAGCCCGCTTCGATGAACTCCTCGACCGTCTGGCCGTTGCGCATCGCTGCCAGCGCCCAGACCTCATCGCGGAAGAAATCGTAAAGATCGTTGCCGACGGGGGAATCGACGACCGCGACTTGCCCGAAACGCTGATTCTCGAAGATATCACGCCCGAACCAGTAGTTGGAAAGCAGCCCGATCACAAAGATCCCCGTGCAGATCGCGATGGTCAGCACCTGCCCCAGCCGGGTTGAGACCGCGGTGGCGATCGAGGTCATGACCATCAACGCCATCGCCAGGCAGGTGCACGCGAGCATGATCTGCGGCTTGAAGTTCTCAGCCGGATTCATCAGGGCCCAGTCCTCATCGATGAAGAGCACGGCGATGTACCCGATCCAGAGCAGCGGGAGCAGGGTCAGCGAGGCGGTTTGCCCAAACGACCAGCCGTACATGTAGTTGGCCAGTGCACCCAGAATGATCGAGAGGGCGATTGACCCCATGCTGAAGAGGATCACGGGCATGACCGGATCGTCAGCAGCCGTCGAGAGGATCCCGTGTCGAATCCCGAACAGCAGGAACGCGATCATGATCGCGATCGCCACGAACATCGACGCGGCGATGCCCAGGAACTTGCCGATGATCACGCTGGTGCGGCTGATGGGCTTGGAAACCACCGTGAGGACGGTTTTGTTGTCAATTTCTCGCGAGATCGCGGCGGTCGAGATGAACGCTGCGAGCAGGATCCCAAGCAAAAAAACCCCGCCCATCGAGACATCGAGGAGCATTTTGTCGTCGCCGCTGACCTCGCCGGGCACATTGCGTGCGCCCATGGTGAAGCCGACGATCCAGGTGTTGAGCAACTGGATGAACGCCGCGAGCAGCATCATGATAAAGAACACCGGCTGGCGGATGCTCTCTTTAAAGGCGTTGCGTGCGATGGGCAGTGCGGCTGTGATCATGGGGCGAAGATCATAGGGGCGGGGTTGGCTAGAGGAGATGCGCAGCGTCTGCGCTTCTGCGTGCCGGTTCTGGCAGCGCGATACCCTGCAGGTTACGCGTAGGCGCGGATCGGGTTCGGCACGATTATGAGAATCGTGGATAAGGTTTTATACGGGTTGAACCGCAGGGTGCTGAGTCTCGTAGGTGGGGGCACAAGCACTCGGTTCTTGCCCCCGGGGCGCTGAAACTCAGGGTGAGACCCCAGAATCACCATCTCAGCGTGCACACGCACCATTGGGGCGTTCAATGAACCTAGTATGGACACCCCGGGCGCATGGGCCCCGGTGCCGTGCGGCTGCGATACTCCCATAGATTTGGGTGATCCCGGCGAAAAATACGGTCCCAGCAGGGTAGATACGACACACCAGCGAGCCAAGCGAGCGATACAGAGGACGACGCACCCAATGAGCAAGGGCGACTACCTGACTTATCGAAAAGCGGCTTCCATAAGCATCATCGGGCTGATCATTCAGCTGATTTTGACACTGGCGGTGTTCTTCTATGCACGATTCGCGGCCGATGCGGCCGCGGGGATCGCGTCCATCTTCCTGCTCAGCGGGGTGCTTGTCTGGGGCGTGCTGCTGCTGGTCTTCGATCAGCACCGGCGCGAACGGATCGAGGCGATGGAGGCCGAGCAGCTCGCCGTGACCGGTGCTGCGGCGGCCAGCGCGTTTGAGACTTCGGGCGACGAGCTTCGAGTCGCTGCCCGTCGACTCGCGAACATGTATAAATGGGTTGTGCCCGGTGTCGCAATCCTGCTGGCGCTGATCAACATCTGGTTCGGTGTTTCTCGCCTGCGTCAGATTCAAGCCATCGAGGACTTCTCAAACACCACCCGCCACGCCGGCTGGGCGCTGGCGATCGGGATCGCACTGGCCGTCATCGGCTTCGTCTTTGCCCGATTCGTGTCGGGCATGGCCAAGGTTGATGCATGGGCCAATCTGCGTGCGGGCGCGACCACGGCGGTCGCCGCGGCCCTGGTAGGGCTTGTGCTCGCGGTGGGGGGGTTCCTTGAGCTGGCGATGGGCATCGACCAGGTCATCAGCATCAGCCCCTACATCATTACGATCGGCATGATCGCCTACGGCATCGAGATCGTGCTGAATCTGCTGCTCGATATCTATCGCCCCCGCAAGCCCGGCGAGATGCCACGGCCCGCGTTTGATTCGCGATTCCTGGGCCTGCTCGCTGCTCCCGATCGGATCGCCGAGAATGTTGGCGAGGCGGTCAACTACCAGTTCGGCATCGATGTCACCAGCTCGTGGTTCTACCAGCTTCTGAGCAAATGGATCATCGCATTCATCGCGATCGGTGTGGGTATCGGCTGGCTCATGTCGTCGCTGGTCGTGGTTGAACCCCACGAGCGCGGCCTGATCCTGACCAACGGCGTGATCTCTGAGCCCATCGTGAGCTTCGGCGAGCAGGGCGATGGCGATATCGGGCCGGGCCTGCACATCAAATGGCCATGGCCGTTCTCGACCTACGAAACACCGGTGTCGATCACTGGGCGCAGAAACGAGCAGGTGCGCACCACAACGGGCGTGCGTATATTGAATCTCGCATCCAACCCGCCGACCAACGAACGCGGCCCGATCCTGTGGACCGAGAATCACACACGATCCGAGCAACTCAATATCGTGCAGCCCGAACGCGCGGGACAAGGTTCGAGGCAGCAGGATGGGGTCAGCAGCAGCGTCGCGGAGCTCTCACTGGTCGCGGCCGAGGTCCCGGTCCATTATGTCATCCGCAATGTCAAGCTCTTCGATCAGTTCGCGGCCCCCGGCCAGCGTGAGCAGTTGCTCCAGCAGGTCGGGCGACGCATCGTTACCCAGTACTTGGGCGAGCTGGCCATCGATGAGGTGCTTGCGACCCATCGCACCAAGATGCCCACGGAGCTCAAGCGCCGCCTCGAACAGGCGTACGCACAGTTCAACGATGGCCAGGGCGCAGGCATCGAACTGCTCTTCGTCGGTGTCAACGGCGTGCACCCGCCCACCAGGGTCGCGCCTTCGTTCGAACGGGTGATCAGCGCTCGTCAGAACCTCGAATCGCTTATCGAGCAGGCACGACGCGCACAGATCGGCATGCTGACCGACATCGCCGGCTCTGTCGAACTCGCAGAGCAGATCAACAATCGGCTCGCAGCCCTTGACGGGATTCGACGCGAGCAGGGTGATCAGTCGCTGGCGTATATCGAAGCAGAGCTAGAAGTGCAGCGGTTGCTCGAGCGAGCCGGGGGCGAAGCGGGCGAGTTGATTCTCGCCGCAGGCGCCGATCGCTGGCTGCGTCACATGTCAGAACGCGGGCAGGCGAGCCTGCTTCAGGGTCAGCAAGAGGCCTATCTCGCATCGCCTGAACTCTACCGCAGCAAGATGTACTTCGATGCGTTGCTTGAAGCAATGGCCCAGTCGCGTGTCTATCTGACACCTGCGGACATCGAAGATCTGAAGGTGCGTTTGGAACTGCAAGACAAGCAGGCGGGCACGGATGTCTTCGATGCGGAAGCGGGCGAGGCATTCCAGTAAACAGATCAGTAGGATGAAGCAGACGCTCGGGCGACAAAGTGCCCGGCGTGCAATGAACCGCCCACACGGGCGAAGAATGGAGAACGACTCGTGTCCAAGCTCAAGAACCTGACGATACCCCTTCTCGCGGTGTTGTTTCTCTTGATTATCGTGCTCTTCAGCTCCAGCTATACCGTGCGCTTCACCGAGACCGCGGTGAAGACGACCTTCGGCAGCGCCAACGAGAACGCGATCGTCGACGAGCCGGGGCTGAAGTTTAAATGGCCCTACCCCATCCAGAGTGTGACCAAGTACGACAAGCGCATGCGCATCGTGCAGACCCGCTCAGAGACGGTGCAGACCGCCGACGATTTCCAGATCATTGTTGAGTCGTATCTGACCTATCGCGTCGCGGACCCGCTCAAGTTCTTCCGGAGCTTCTCGAACGCGGGTGACCGGGCGGCGGATCACTTCGCCAAAGCCGAGAACGATGTGTTGCGCGACCTGCTCCGCAGCGCGCTGGGCGAGACCAGCCGCTATCGCATGGAGGACCTGTTCACCAGCCAGGGTGGATCATCGGTGATCCCTCAGCTTGAAAACGAGGTCTACACCCTGCTCGTCCAAGGCGGGGGCAGCGAGCAACCCCTTGTCGACTACGGCATCGAGATTTCGAGCGTCGGCATCGACCGCATCGTGCTCCCGGAAGAGACAACCTCAGCCGTGATCAACCGCATGGGTGCCAACCGCGACCGTCTGGCCGAGGGATACGAATCCGAGGGCCGCTCCAAGGCCCGCCTGATCAACGCGGAGGCGACGAGCCAAGCCGAACGGATTCGTGCGTTCGCCCAGCGCCGGGCCGACGAGATCCTGGCCAAGGGTGAGCAGGAAGCCGCCCCATATCTGGCACAGCAGAACATCAACCCTGAGCTGGCGGTGTTTATCCAGAACATCAAGCTGATGCGTGAGGCGATGGCCAAGAAGTTCACGCTGATTTTCTCGACGAGCGACTACGGCATGCAGCTGTTTGATCCAGAGATCATCAAGCAATCGCAGGGTGAGTTGCCCGTGCCCAAGCCGCAAGAACAGGGCGAAGACGCCGGGGCGGAGGGCTGATCGATGAGCGATCATCACGATCACGACCATACTGATCACGACAACGAGCAACGCGACGAGCGTGGGCCCGATGTCGTGCTGCCGGGCACCGAAGCCCAGACCAGCGATGCGCCCGAAGCGGGACTCGTCACAGGTCGCGCTGCATCGGTACGATTCGACCGCGGCGGCGACAGCGGGCTGGGCAACAACCGCGCCCGCATGGACGCCGCGAACCAATCGCTCGCCGATGCGCTCAAGATCACCTACGGCTTCCTTCAGGTCGGCATGGTCGTGCTGATCGTGCTGTTCATCTTCAGCGGCTTCCAGAAGATCAACGAGGGCGAACGCGGCATCTCGGTGTTGCTGGGCAAGCCCGCTCGCACCAACATCGAACCCGGTGCACACCTGACCTGGCCCTACCCGATCGGCGAGATGATCCGCGTGGGCGAGGGCGCGATCGAGGTGCCCATCGCGCGTGAGTTCATGCCCGGTCGTGCGGGCAACGCGAGCGACGGTCAGCTACTCGACGCGCCGCTCAATGAGTTCAACAACAACGGCCGACTCAACCCCGCGACCGATTCGATGATCATCACCGCGGATCAGAACATCGCACACGCGCAGTTCCGGGTGAACTTCCATCGATCCAACCATCTTCGCTATGTCGAGAATGTGCTGCCCCAGCAGGAGCGTGCGATCATCACCTTGGCCGTGCGTCGCGGCGTCGTACACACGATGGCTGAAACGACCATCGACGATCTGCTCAAGACATCCGCCGAAGCAATCGCGTCGAATGTCCGCGAGATCTCCCAGCAGACGCTCGACGAACTCGAAACAGGCATCACCATCGACCGGGTAGTGCTCGTCCGCAAGACCCCGCCGCTGTTTTTGCTCGACCGGTTCGCGTCGGTCCAGTCTGCGGCTCAGAACGCGGGCAAGGCACGCGAGGACGCGCTGCTCACGCGCGATCAGGCGCTCAACCAGGTCGCCGGGCGTGCATCGGGCGTATTGATCGAGATGATCAATGAGTACGAGCGGCTGATCGAGCTGGAGAAGACCGAAGAAGCCCAAGCCCTGCTCGATCAGATCGACGCGGTGATGGCCGGGCGTGAAGTCAACTGGAACGGGCAGAGCACGCTCGCGTTGGTATCGGGCGAGGTCTCAGAAATACTCAACAGCGCCCAGGCCCAGGCATCGTCGCGCGTCTCACGCGCGATCGCCGATCTCGAGCAGTTCAAGGCCAAGCAAGCACAGTTCGAAGCCAATCCGATGCTGATGGTCGCCCGCGACTGGTCGTCGGCGATGGCTGAGTTTCTCAACAAGGACTTTGTGACCACGATGTATCTGCCCGAGGGCCGCTCCGCGGAGCTGCTGATCAACCCAGATCCCGACATCGAGCGTGAACGCGATCGCGCGATCAATCGCGCACAAGCCGCGGAAAACATGAGACTCCGTCGCGAGGAGGCAGTCCAGGATTTCTTCCGCACGCAGCGCGGGATCACTGAAGAGGATGCCCCCTAAATGACACAGCTCGATACACAGCAAGTGACGCAGATACCGCCGTCAGAGGGTGACGACAACCGCCGCGCTGTCGTGGGCTGTCAGCAGCTGAGCAAGGTGTTCAAGGACTTCTGGATGCGCGATCGCGCCCGGGCAGTCGATCGGCTCGATCTGGTCATCAAAGAGCGCGAAGTGTTCGGGCTGCTGGGTCCCAACGGTTCGGGCAAGAGCACCACGATCAAGCTGATCTTGGGTCTGCTCAAGCCCACCAGCGGCCGCGTCTCTGTATTCGGCAAATCACCCTCGGATGTCGCCACCAAGAATCGGATCGGGTATCTTCCTGAAGAGAGCTACCTCTACCCGTTCCTCAACGCACGCGAGACGCTCGACTACTACGCCAAGCTCTTCGGGCTCGATAGCAAGACCCGCCATAAGCGCATCGACGAGCTGCTGCACATGGTCGGGCTTGAGCACGCGCAGTTCAGGCCCGTGCGTGAATACTCCAAGGGCATGCAGCGTCGCATCGGGATCGCTCAGGCACTGATCAACGACCCGGACCTGCTGATCCTCGACGAGCCAACGACCGGTCTGGACCCGATCGGGACGCGCCAGGTCAAGGATCTGATCTTGGAGCTTGGCCGACGCGGCAAGACCGTGATCCTATCGAGCCATCTGCTGAGCGATGTCGAGGATGTGGTCGACCGCATGGCCATCCTCTACGGCGGTAAGCTGCGTGGGCAGGGCACCTGCGAGGAACTGCTGGCCAGCCACGACCGCACCGTCATCGAGACCGACGAGCTCGATGAAGCGACCATCGCCGAACTCGATGCGGTGATCCGGCGTCGCAGCGGCGGTGCGAAGTCGATCCGCCATGTCGCCGCACCGCGACAGAAGCTCGAGGAACTCTTCTTGGGCATCGTTGAGCAGGCGCAGAAAGAAAACGCAAGCACCTCTGGCGCGATGCAAGGCGGGCTGACCGCCGCGTTCTTGCGTGCCCATGAGAGCGAGACACAGGAGGGTGAATCTCTCATCGATTCGCTGCTCAACGATCAGGACGACACAACCCCCGAGCGGACTCCCGCGCCCGAAGCGGTGCAGGGGACGGCCACGGCCGGTCCAACCGGGGGCTCACCATCCGAACCCGCCCAGGACGAATCACTCATCGGCTCGCTCATGGAGCCGGACGCGGATCACCCCCAAGCCCCCAAGCCCAAGAAGCCCGAGGGTCAGGCCAACGCCGACGAGCAGGATGTGGACCTGGGTGTCATCGGATCGCTGCTCGACGACGACACGCATGACGACAGCGACGACCACGACGACGAGGAAGACCAGAAGGGCAAGGAGCCCGCACAGTGAGCTTCAGAGAACGCATTTCTCAGCTCGACCGGGTGCAGCGTCATCGCACCTTCAAGATCATCGCCAGCGCGCTGATCCTGATCGCTGCCTTGGTTCTGATCGGATACGGGGTGCTCAGCGAAGACAGCTCGACCCAGCTGCTCGACCAACGCGTCGCCGAGCTGCCCAGCACGATCCCCAGTTCAACGGGTGAGCCGATCACCAACCCCCAGCTGGCGCGAGCACGCCAGATCCAGCAGCTCGTGAGCCAAGCGGACCTGGGCACCATCGTCGCCTTCTCTGCCGCGATCTCCGCCGTCGTGCTGATCCTGGTCATCTGGCTCAATCTGGGACTGATCTATCCGGTGCTGGCACTGTTCGCGGTCGGGATCTTCCTGCTCTCGCGGGTGCTTGGCTTTGAACTTGTCGGCAGCGTGATCTTCGGCATGGTCTCACTGACACTGATTTTCATGGTCCTCATGCGCGGTGCGGCACTCGCGCTGAGCTTTGCCAACCCGGTCCTTGCGATCGCACGCAATGTGCTCGCCGAGGCCGTTCGCATGAAGATCTCGCTCGTCTTCATCGTGATGCTCTTCTTCGTGCTCGCGGCGTTGCCCATGCTGCTCAATGAGAACGAATCGCTGCGCTACCGCGTGCAGAGCTTCCTGCAATACTCGACCGGGTTTACCTACATGTTCGTGGGGATGCTCGTCGTGTTCTTCGGCGCCGCAACGGTGACCTACGAACAGCGCGAGAAAGTCATCTGGCAGACCATGACCAAGCCCGTCGCCGCGTGGCAGTACCTGCTGGGCAAATGGCTGGGCGTCGTGATCATCGCGGCGGTGCTGCTGAGCGTTTCGGCGATCGGCGTGTTCCAGTTCACCGAGTATCTGCGTCAGCAGCCAGCCAAAGGCGAGGTCACGGCCTTCGTCCCCAAAGACGGGTCGGACATCACCGAGGATCGGTTGGTGCTCGAAACGCGGGTGCTGACCTCCCGCGTGGCCCTCAACCCCGCACTGCCCTTCTCGATCAATGATGCCGCCTTCGATCAGGCCTTGCAGACGCAGATCGAACGCGAGCGACAGGTCAATCCTGACTACAACCCCGATTCTGCCGAGCGTGCGGCACTCCGAAACAGACTCTTCCAAGACGAGTTCGCCCAGTACTTCTCGATCGATCCAAACGCCGAGCGATACGCTGAATATGTCTTCCAGGGCTTGCTCGATGCCAAACGAATGAATCTGCCGCTGACGCTGCGCTACAAGATCAACGCCGAGGGCAACCGCCCGGACATCAACTACATCCTGACCTTTGCGTTCTCTGACGGGACGGTTCTTCCCCCTCGGCGCACAGGCCTGGGCTTCTCGCATTACATGACAATCTCACCCGACTTCATCGACGAGAACGGGCAGCTGCGCCTGCAGATCTACAACGGTCAGCTGCGTGCCGAATCCGATGATGTATTCGCGCTCGAGACCAACATGAACACCTTCACGATCCCACCAGACGGGCTCGAGATCTCCTACTCCGTCGGCGGCTACCGCTCGAACTTCGTGCGTGTGTACTTCGTACTCTGGGTGAAGCTCTCGTTCCTCGCGATGCTCGCCGTCTGGGCATCGACCTTCGCGAGCTTCCCCGTGGCGTGCCTGATCGCCGGGGGGCTGTTTTTCATCGGCGAGAGCGCGGGTTTCGTGCAGGATTCGCTCGGGGCGTGGGGCAAAACCACGGTTGAAGGCGACCCCGCGCCGCTGAGAGCCATGATCTACTACTTCGCGGACTGGATCAGTTCGATGTTTAAAGTCTACAACGATCTCCGCCCAGCCAAGCGGCTTGCCGAGGGTCAGCAGCTTTCTTGGGGCACCGTGAGCCGCGGAATCTTCACACTCGGGCTTGTCTGTGCAATCTTCTACGCCTTGGGCGTGCTGATCTTCCGTCGCCGTCAGCTTGCGATCTATTCTGGAAACTAAGAAAGGGCGTTGACCATGGTGCACAACACGCGTGTTCGTCTGATCGCCCTGCTCTGCTTGCTCGCGGGGCTGGTGGGTTCGGGATACTTTGGGACCCGTATCACTGCCTCAACCGGTCGCCACGGCCTGTCATACACCGACACCGCCGAGGAGAACGATCCGCCGATGGTCGCCTTGGGCGTCGCGATGGGGGCCCTTCGCGGCATCTTCGTCAACTACCTCTGGATTCGCGCCACCCAGAAAAAGGAAGACGGCCAGTATTACGAGGCCGTCGAACTCGCCGACTGGATCACACGCCTGCAGCCACGCCTGCCGCAGGTCTGGACCTTCCACGCCTGGAACATGGCCTACAACATTTCGGTGACGACACAGACGCCCCAGGAACGCTGGGACTGGGTCAACTCGGGCGTGCGTCTGCTGCGCAATCGGGGCATCCGCGCCAACCCCAACGACATGCATATGCATAAGGAACTCGCATGGATCTTCTTGCACAAGATCGCGGGTTTCACCGACGACGCGAACCAGTACTACAAGCGTCAGTTCGCGTACGAATGGCACAATGTTCTGGGCCGCAAGCCGTTCATTGATCCCGAACGCCGCGATCGCGCAAGCGTGATCGAGCAGTATGTCGATTGGATCCAGCCCATCGTCGATGCGCCCGCCTCGATGGCCGGCCTCGAATCCAAAAACCCAAAAGCAGCAGAAATCGCCCGTGAATATGAGTCCCGACTTGGGGAAACGATCGGGCGAAGGTTCCTCGAGCGATACACGCTGCACGACGAGCTGGTCCGCGCCGGGCGGCTCGAGAGCGTTCGAGAGAGCTCTGGCCCACGAACGCAGACCTTCATGGAGCTCCACGACGACTACCCCAATGAGCAGGCATGGACCGATCTGGTGCATCACGCCCGCAAACGCGTGCTCGAAGATGAATACTTCATGGAGCCCGTCCGCATGGTGCAGGTCATGCGCAAGTTCGGCCCCGTCGACTGGCGATTGCCCGCGGCACACTCGCTGTACTGGGGATCACGCGGGACCGATGTCGGCCGCATGGAAGTCAACGAGCACAACGCCGATTCGCTCGACTTTGTCAACGCTTTCCGTCTGGTCATGCAGTCGGTCCAGGACCTCTGGCGATTCGGGGACATGTATTTCAACTACCTCGATGTGCACGAGGGTCGCCAAGCATATTACCAGGGCGTGCCCAACGCGTATTTCGTCCCGACCTACGGCTCAATGCTCGATGAAGTCACCCAGGCCTCGGGCCTGTTTGAAGCCGATCGGCGTGCCTATCGCCAGTTCTCCGCCGGGTACATGAACTTCTTGCGTGACGCGATCCGGTTCTTCTATCGGCGCGGCGACCTCGCCCAGGCCGAGTACTGGTTCGACCAACTCCGTAACTGGGACGGTGTGAACTACAACGACTCGACCATCGTCGACGAGGCCGGCCTTTCGCTCAAGAAGTTTGCAGAGAAGCAGATCTTCGACTCGATGGGCTCGCCGCAGGTCGCCGTGTCCGAGGTCTACGGTGCGCTTCAGGGTGCCTATTTCTCGGGGCTGCTGGCCAACGATGTCGATACTTTCAACGGCATGTGGGAATACGCCCGCAAGGCACACGCCTACTACTTCAGCGAACAGTTCAGACAGGTCGTGGCGGGCACAGCGGGCGCTCGCATGGAGTTCATGGACCGCAGCTTCCCCTTCCTCGCGGGCAATATCTTCACCAACATTCTGGCGACGCTTGGTCCACAGGAAGCAGAGATCCTCTACGGCAATGCCCCCGAGGACCTCCAGCGGTACGCCTACGACGCGCTGGTGACCCGATTCAAAGACTACCTCGACGGGCAGTTCGCGCAGGGCAACATCGAGCAGAACTTCCAGGACACATTCCCAGAGCCCAACGGCATGCAGCAGCACCGCGTCATGTATCAGCGCATGCTCGATGCCCGCAACAACAGCAATGTTGAGGGCGTGATCAAGAACTGATCGTCTGTCTTGTGTGTTTGCAACATCCACGGGCCAATGAAATGGCCCGCGATCGAAGGCCGGCGATCAGCCCACGAGCAGATTGCGGGCTTGCTCGTACCGCTCGAGTGTGCCCAGAACGACCTCGACAGGCAGTGATGGCCCTGGAGGGGTCTTGTTCCACTTGCCAGCGTGGGCGAGCAGCTCGAGATATTCACGCAGGTACTGCTTGTCAAAGCTCTTCTGTGCCCGACCCGGCTGATAATCGTCGGCCGGCCAGAATCGTGACGAATCGGGTGTCAGCGCCTCGTCGATCAGAATCGGGTCATGGCTGGTGATGTTTCCGTCGGCATCAATCGGCAGGCCAAACTCAAACTTGGTGTCAGCAAGGATGATGCCATGATCTTGGGCATACGCGCTGGCCGCGTCATAGATGTTGAGTGAGCGATCCCGCAAACGCTCCATGAGCGTCAAACCGCCCAGATGCTCGACGCTCGCGACCGCTTGATCAAAGCCGATATTCTCGTCGTGGCCCTTCTCAGCTTTGGTCGCGGGTGTGAAGATCGGCTCGGGGAGCTTGTCGCACTGCACGAGCCCCTCACGCAGCGTGACCCCACACACTTTTCCGGTTGCCTTGTAGTCCTTGAGGCCCGAGCCCTCAAGGTATCCACGCACCACACACTCGACCGGGATGACCTTGCACAGCCGCCCGATCGTGACCCGCCCCTCGAGGGCTTCTTGCGGGGTTTTGATGGTGAACGCTTCTTCTGGGATCAGATCGGTGCTGGTGCCGATCAGGTGTGTGGGCGAGAGTTGCTGGTCCTCGATCCACCGGAGCCAGAACGCGGCGATTTCGGTCAGCAGGCGTCCCTTGCCGGGGATGGGGTCGGGCATGACCACATCAAACGCGGAAATGCGATCGCTGGCCACAATGAGCATCGCGGCGGGCACATGCTGCCCGAAGTCGTCCTGATGGGCCGGGATGGTGTAGGTATCGCGCACCTTGCCCGCTCGTCGGTTGGGCAGGTTGAGATCAGTCTCGAAAACCGCGGGCCCGAGTTCCGACAAACGATCATCATGCGTAGGTGCGTTGCTGCTCACACCCCACGATAGCGCCTTGTGCAGCACAATGTCTGACACAAGAGGGGCGAATTCGGGTCCAGAATCGTGCTCGGGCTCGCCCGAGCGAGGAAAATCTCATATCCTCTACCCATCGCTCCCGATGGAGCATTTTGGAGTGCTTTCTTTTTTATGTTGCGATTCATCGCGCCCAACAGCCCGACCACCATGGCCCAGCGCGTGCTGCCGGGTGCATACCTCATCGGCCCCGACTCTGTCCCCATCGCCGGCGAGGTGGTTCTTGACGAGGGCGTGATCCGCTGCGAGAAGGGCACCCGCGAAGCCGCGGCCGTCGCGATGCAGATCGACCTCGACGCCGATCGGTTGCAAACCCTCAAGCAGTCTGGCCCGGTGATCGACGACATCGAGCTGCGCCCGCTGGGGGTGCTTACCCTGCAGACCTGTCTGCTCCCCGATCGAGAACGCCCGTACATTCTTGGGCTAGAGCTTGCACGCCACCGCATCATGCTCTTTCTGACCAAACTCGAAGAGTGGCAGGCCTTTGATATCCCCAGCGACTCGCAGGTCATGCGTCTGCTCGACGAGGCCCGAGCGATGTTCACCCGGTCGCTGGTCATCGCCAGCAAGCCCGATCAGGTCAAGGAAGCAGAGCGGATGGGCTACCTGGCGCTCTGGATCGCCATTGAGGCCTCTGAGCGTTTCACCCTCTGGCAAGCCGCCCGAGACACCCAGGCCCGGATCGACGGCTCGCTCTATTTGAGCATCGCCGAGGACGCGACACTCGGAAAACGCGCGATGCCCGTGCTGCACCCGGGTCGCGGCGGCGTCGTGCTGCCCAATCGCCCCGCGATCGGTGTCGCGGTTTCGCCCAGCACCCTTGCTGATGCGACCAAGCAGGCGATCGTGAACTCGTGCGATTTCATGACCATGCCCATGCGTTGGATCGAGCTTGAGCCGCTGGAAGGCGAGTATGCATACTCACCCACCGATCGCTGGATCGAATGGGCCATCCGCACCGCCAAGATCCCCGTCGTTGCAGGCCCGGTCATCGATTTTCGGCCGCACTGCGTCCCCGAATGGCTCTACATCTGGGAGAACGACTACGACACGCTGCGTGACCTTGTCTACGAACACATGAAATCCGTCGTCACCCGCTACCGACGCACCGTGAGCAGATGGACGGTCTGCTCGGGTCTGCACTGCGGTGAGCACTTCAAGCTCGATTTTCAGCAGATGATCGACCTGACACGAATCTGTGTTCTGGTCGTCCGCAAGCTGCACCCACGCGCTCGGGTGCAGGTCGAGATCGTGCAGCCGTGGGGTGGCTATCACACGGGTGATCGTCGCTCGCTCCCGCCGCTGCTCTACGCCGAGATGCTCACCCAATCGGGCATCCCCCTCGATGCGTTCTCGCTCCGGGTGCAGATGGGCTCGTTCGAAGCGGGGCAGGACACCCGCGACCTGATGGCATTTGGCTCGATGCTTGACCAATACGCCATGCTCGATCGCCCGCTGGCCATCTCAGGGCTGGGCTGCCCGAGCAGCCACCTGAGCCCCAGCGAGCACCCCGAGCGATACGCCCAGCCGGGCAACTGGCGCGGGAGCTGGAGCGAAACCGCCCAAGCCGAGTGGATCAGTGCGTACGCGGGTGTTGCGCTTTCCAAGCCCTATGTCGATTCGGTCTGCTGGCAGGAACTGGCGGACCCCGCTGGCCCAACAGAGATGCATACGAGCGGCTTGATCGACCGCCAGTCTGTGGTTCGGCCGGCATTACAACGCCTGGGCGATCTGCGAAAAGCGATCGCCGAGGGACGCGTGCCTGTTTCGATCAGCTCGATGCAGGCATTAAACAATCAGCCCGCGGGCGCCGTGTCCAAATGAGCACAAACCAGCCTCAGAACGACGCACAACGCGACTGGGCTCGACGACCCAGCGCGATGTTCGCGGCGGGGGTGCTGGGCGTTGCGTCGCTGGGGGCATTGAGTCTCGCTGTTTCGCGTGATCTGCAGCGCCAGCCGCAGCATCCGGCATTAGAGCAGATCGAGTCGGCTTCACCCCAGCAACCGACTGATTCGATCGCACAGGAGCCGCGACGCGCCAGTGCGGTGCGCCTGATCAATGTCAACAGCGCGGATCTGGGTGAGCTTGATCTGCTCCCAGGAATCGGCCCGGCGCTGGGGCAGCGGATCATCGACTATCGCACCGAGCACGGGGATTTCGCTTCGGTCGATGATCTCACACGCGTCAGCGGCATCGGCCCTCGCACACTCGATCGGCTCCGCCCGCTGGTGACCCTGGGCGACCGCGTGTACACTTCAGACAACTGATCTCGTTGGTGCCGCGGGTATCTGTGCTCATGCACAGACCGGGGCCCGAGCGTGCGCGTGCGCACAAGGATATACCCGGCTTGGACTTGCTCAAACCTATCATCGCCGACGCTTCGTTCAAGCGGCTGTCCGCCGGGCTCATCGCTGGCCAACGCTCCATCGCGACCGGATCGGTGGGCGCGTCGATCGCGCTGCTCGCAACCGCCCTGCATCGTCAAACCAAGCGCCCGGTGCTGGTGGTCTGTGCGCATGTCGATGAGGCCGAGGATGTGCTCGCCGAAACCCACGCGGTGGGTGGCTCGGGCAGCGAGATCTTTCCGGCGCTCGAGCTGGCACCGGGCGAATCGAGTGTGAGTGCCGAGCTCTTCGCGAATCGCGCCGCCATGATCGCCCAGATCCGCGCCGGTGTCATCCCCGGCGTGCTCATCACACCCATCGCGGCGTTGATGCAGCCCGTGCCAAGCGCCCAGCGCATCGACGAGCTGGTTCGTGAGGTCAGCAAGGGCGATCGGCTCGACCCCCAAGCGCTGATCGAATGGATGAGCGGCGCCGGCTACGACCGCGTCGATGTCGTCGAATATCCGGGCCAGTTCGCCAGCCGTGGCGGCATCATCGACATCTTCCCCACCAGCGGCAGCGGTGGGGGAGAGCCGGTCCCGGTGCGTCTGGACTTCTTCGGCGACGAGCTCGACACCATCGCCGAGATCGATCTCGACACCATGGGCAGCGATCGGAGCATCGACAAGGTGCTGCTCGGAGCCGCGGGCGAGGTGCAACTCAAAGCGACGAGCAACGACCGATCGGTGCTCGAGTATCTCACACAAGACACGATCGTACTGATCGCCGAGACCTTCGAGGTCATCGAGCAGGGACGCGGCTACTACG
This sequence comes from Phycisphaerales bacterium UBA1924, assembly GCA_965283805.1. Taxonomy (GTDB): domain Bacteria; phylum Planctomycetota; class Phycisphaerae; order Phycisphaerales; family UBA1924; genus UBA1924. The sequence goes on from CBDIPV010000001.1 coordinate 3,189,666, forward strand.
AACGGATCAGCGACGGACGAGCGATCTTCGGCCCGCCCGCGGTGCTCAAGCTGCTCGAAACCCGATTCCATGCCTTGTGCGAGGTGAACCAGTTCTCCGCCGGCAAGGCGGGGGCCGATGCGTTGGTGGGGCTCCCGGTCGAGACGCTGCCACCGTTCGATAAAGAGGTTTCGATCGCGATCAGGGAACTCGCAGAGCTGCGCCAGCGTGTCGATACGGTCGTTCTCGCCTGCGGCTCCGACGGCGAGTACGCACGATTGGGCGAGCTGCTCACGCTGCACGCGCCGGGCATCGACATCCGGCGCGAGATCCTCGACATCCGGCGCGGGTTCATCTGGGACAGCAGCGAGCCCGACGCGGGGATCGGGCGGTACGCGCTGGTTCCCTCGGGCCAGATGCTGCACCGGTCGAGCGTGCGTCGGCGCATGCAGAAGATCAAAGCCGGCCGCACCATGGATACCTTCCTGGATATCCAAGCCGACGATTATGTCGTCCACAGCGAGCACGGCATCGCGAAGTTTGTGCGGCTCACGGTGATGGATGCCTCGGGCACCGCCAAGACCAAAGAGCGCTACTCGCTCAAGCCCGAACGGGCGAGCGCGAAAGCAAAGGAGGACCAGGAGGAATACCTGACACTTGAGTTCGCGGGGCGCAGCCGGTTGCATGTCCCGTGCTCGCAGATCGACCTGGTCCAGAAGTATGTCGGCGGGTTCAAGGGCAAGCCCCCGCTGAGCTCGATCGGCGGCAAAAAATGGAAGGCCCAGAAGGAACGCGTCAGTGAATCGGTCAAAGACCTTGCCAGCGAGATGCTGCGCGTGCGCGCCGCCCGCGAACATGTGCCCGGGTTCAGCTACCCGCAGGACACGCCGCTGTTCACCGAGTTCGAGGCCGAGTTCCCCTACGACGAGACTGAAGACCAGCTCGCCGCCATGATCGAGATCAAGAAGGATATGCAGTCCCAGCGCCCGATGGACCGCCTGATCTGCGGCGATGTGGGATTCGGCAAGACCGAGCTGGCCATCCGCGCCGCCTTCAAAGCCGTCGAGGCCGGGCGTCAGGTCGCGGTACTCGTGCCCACCACGGTGCTCGCCGAGCAGCACGAACGAACCTTCCGAAACCGATTCGCGGATTTCCCGTTCCGGGTCGAGTCGTTGTCCCGGTTCAAGACACCCAAGCAGATCCGCCAGACGCTCAAAGATATCCAGCTCGGACGGGTCGATGTTGTGGTCGGCACCCATCGCCTGCTCTCGGACGATGTGAAGTTTGCCGAGCTGGGCATGGTGGTGATTGACGAAGAGCAGCGATTCGGGGTCGAACACAAGGAAAAACTGCTCCGGCTGCGACTCACGGTCGATGTGCTCACGCTCTCGGCTACGCCCATCCCGCGCACGCTGCACATGTCCATGCTGGGGCTGCGAGACATCAGCAGTCTGACCACGCCCCCGGTCGATCGCCGCTCCATCGTCACCGAGGTCATCCCCTACAACCAGCACCGCGTCGCGCGGGCGATCCAGCGCGAGCTAGCCCGCGAGGGGCAGGTGTACTTCGTGCACAACCGGGTGCACAACATCGAGAGCGTGGCCGACGGCATCCGCCAGCTCGTGCCCGATGCAAACATCATCATCGGGCACGGCCAGATGAACCCGCACGACCTCGAGCAGGTCATGTTCGAGTTCATGTCACGCCGCGCCGATGTGCTCGTCTCCACGACCATCATCGAATCGGGCATCGACATCCCCACCGCCAACACCATGATCATCAACGATGCCGACCGCTTCGGGCTCAGCGAGTTGCACCAGCTCCGCGGGCGTGTCGGTCGCAGCCATCACCGGGCATACTGCTACCTGCTGCTCCCCGAGGACCGCACCGTCAAGGAGGTCGCCCAGAAGCGCCTCAAGGCGATCGAGGAATACTCGATGCTCGGCGCCGGCTTCAAGATCGCCATGCGCGACCTGGAGATCCGCGGCGCGGGCAATCTGCTGGGTGCCGAGCAATCCGGGCACATCGCCGCCGTCGGATACGAGATGTACTGCCAGCTCCTCGACCAGACGGTGCAGCGGCTCACCAGCGAGGGCGAGCCCGAGGCCATCGAGCACACCTCGGTGGACATCGGGGTCCTCGGCTACATCCCCAAGGCGTACATCCCCAGCGATGTCCGACGCATCGAGGCCTATCGGCGACTGGGCAACGCGAGATCGCAGGCCCAGATCGATCAGGTGATCGCCGACCTGACGAGCGCCTACAGCGACCCACCGGAACTGGTGCGTCGTCTGATCTTGCGAGCCAGGGTTCGGGCCGCCGCCCAGTCGCTGCACATCCGCAGCATCGGCCTCCGCGAGAAAGACATTGTGATGCTCACCGCGCACCCGGATCGTGTCCAGACATCGCTCGCGCGGGCACCGGCACAGATCAGGGTTGTCGAGGGCGCGCTGGCCCAAACCAACGCCCGGGGCAGCGCCGGGCAGCGCCTCAGCGAGGTCTACATCCGACCTCAGGAACCGATGCGATCAGCGATGCAGCGCGGCAAAGCCATCCTCGCCTGGCTCATGGGTGAGCAGCCAGCGGCCAACTGAGTTGGGCATTCATGAACATCATGTTCAGAAGTGACGAAAACCAGTTTCTCAATGCCTGTGGCGCGTAAGCAAGTGCAAGCTCGCAGGATTCGTGCTACACTCATAGGTTAAACCACCGAGCGGAGCCCGGTGCGCACAACCAAGGACGAATCATGCCGGAAACAAACAAAGGCGCGACAAACGCAGAAACACCCGTGCGTATCGCCAACGACATTCAGCTCGATCACCAGCTCGGCGCACTCCGCCGCCGGCTCATCCGCGAAGCGGCGCGGGCGACCGATCTGCTCAAGCAGTCGTTCGATGTCCTGCTCAATAGCAGCGACGAGGGTGTTCAGGAGATCCGTGACATCGAGCAGGAGATCGATGCCGAAGAGGTGAAGATCGAAGAGGAGTGCTTCCGCATCCTCGCGCTCCAACAGCCCTTCGGTTCAGACTTCCGGATGCTTACCTTCTGTCTGAAGGTGAACTCAGATATCGAGCGCCTTGCCGATCACGCCTCTTCTATCGCCAAGATCAGCAAGAAGCTCCGATTCGACGATCTCTATTGGCCGCCAGCACTCAAGGAAATGATGCAACGCACCCCGGTCATGTGTGAGGAACTCCTGCGTGCGGTGATCGGTTCGGATACCGAGGCAGCCCGCGATGTTGTCGCACGCGATAAGATCATCGATCGGCTCGACAAACAAACCTTCCGCGAGCTCGCACAACATATCGAGAGCAACCCGAGCGAGGCATCAAGGTACATGCTGATGTATCGAATCTCCCGCGAGATCGAGCGTGTCGGTGACTTGCTGGGCAATATCGCCGAGGATGTTGTGTACCTCGTGACCGGCGAGATCGTTCGCCATGAGAACAGCATCAAGAAGCATTCGGCCCCTAAGCCATCAAACTGAGTATATGTTAGAATCAGCGTATGCTGATACTATCAATCTCAATCATCGCCATCGGCTTCTTGACGATGGCTTTGGGCCTTCGCGGGCGCATTGTCGAGCGGGGTTCGTTCTGCCGCCGCTGCCGCTTTGACCTCTGCGGACTCGCACCCGATTCCGCCAACTGCCCCGAGTGCGGCGCGGTTCTTGCCGCCCCCAAATCAACCCGCCCAACGCTCCGTCGCCGCCGACCGATTGTCCTGACCCTCGGCATCGTCCTGCTGCTGGGCGGCGCGACCTTCATGGGCTTCGTCGTGAGCAACAACATCTCGCGAGTTATGGGTGTGCTGCCCGACCGCGTTGTTCTGACACTGCATGACTTGGGCCTAGATGCCGCGTTCACCGAGATCGCTACCAACAGACTCACACGCATCACGCCACTCCGCAGCCAAACTTGGGACGAGCTGATCGCGGACGCCGTCGCGCATCAGCGGGATACCGCCAAGACCTGGGACCCGCGCCATGGCGAGGTGCTCTATCAAGCATTCACCACCGGGCGGCTCACAGCCAAGCACATCGAACAGTACTTCGAACTCGGCTTTGTGAACAGTGTCGAGCTGCCCAACGAGATCCGCCACGGTGTTCCGGAGATCGGCATCAGTGTGTTCAGTGTATCCAATGGCCGGATCGCCGCGCTGACAGGCAGCGCCGGACTCCTGACTGACAGTGTGGACAATGTCTGGAGCCGGATGGAGATCATATCCGCCGGCGTGGTTGATCCATCATTCCGATACGAGATGCGTTCCGCGGGCTGGACCGGAACGAATATCCCAAATCAATACGGCGGTGGGGGCGGATCGATAGCGGGCACGATCAAGATGGCAGAGTTTGATTGGTCCGCCCTCGAACCCGGCCAAGAGCACGAGTTCTTCGTCGAATACGAGATCAGCTTCGCCCGCATGTCCGACGACCATGTCCACTACCGCACACAGCAGCAGGTGACCCAACCGATCCGGATCCTCCCGCCCGATGCCGAGATTGTCGCCCTCGACACCCAGCCCGACACCATCGCCCTGTTCCAAGAACGCATGGCCATCCGCCTGAGCCCCCTCCGCATCATTCCCAAAGCCCAGCGGATGCAGCCCCGAGCCAATCCGCATTCGATCGAACTTCGCGTCATGTTCGCGAACGCGCCCGTTGCGGTCACCGGGCACATGTTCGTGATCCACGCCGGGCAGCAATACCCCATCGGCAAAGTCAGCATGACCTCAATTGGCACGCATCACATCGGCAGCATCAACCAAACTGATACACCCCCCATCGACGAAAGCACACTCCAGCAGTGGCTCGACGCGGGCCAGGTCACCATCGTGATCCACCCCGACCCACGCCTCGCCGAAAAAACACCCGGCGTCGACCGAATCCTCGGCGTCCCGATCCTCTTCGAACAGGTCCCCGTCACCGAGGACGACATCCAGAGCAGCAGTTCCATTGGCTCGAAACTCAATCCCAGCCACACTGTCGGCCAGCCGGTGACGGAGTCTGCCAATGAATCCGCTTTGTATGATAACTGAATCTGCCGCGAACATCGTACCGGGATTAGACCATGCTTTTCACTTCAGTTCTGTTTGCACTACTTGCACTGCTCATGCTCGCTATCGCTCTGCACGGGCGGGTTGTTGAACGCGGTAGGTTCTGCCGTGACTGCAAGTTCAATCTCGCGGGGATCGATACGGAAACACCCGATGCATGTTGCCCTGAGTGTGGGCGTGCAACCGCTCCATCTGGGGCGACTCAGTCAAGCTTGCGCGCATGCCGCATGAAGATGATGGTAGTTGCTATCGTGACGCTCCTGTTGAGCCTCGGTCTGCTTGTGATGCATACAACAGGATCAACCCCGTCTATATACAGCACAATGCCGGATCGAATCGTGCTGCTCGGTGCAAAGTGGGGGAGCGACGAAGCATTCGATGAACTGTTCAGTCGCCTGAGCGCGAGCAACGCGACATCATCATGGTTACGGACACAATCAGTTGAGGACGCCCTATCGCGGCAGGCCGATATATCGGAGCCGTGGGATCCCCGGTGGGGCGAAATCATTTCGAGAGAATGGCAGGAAGACCGTCTCAGCGAAGAACAGATCGCACGCTTTATTCGAAGTGGTACCAGACCAGAACTCTGGATCCGGAACCGATATCGGCACCAGGATATGAGTGTCGGATACAGCCTGAACTTTTCCACTGATCGACTCAGAGTGCTGAACCGCCATCAGCCCGGATATGTGCTGCATCAGAGCATCAGCCTCACAGGCGGTACTTACAAAGACGAACATTGGGAGAATCCTGTCGTGGTGGTGGGATGCGTGGGCAACTCCAGTTGCCCACGCGAGTTGTCAGCGGTGGCTCTGGGTTCAGTGGGGCAGGAATCACTGTTCCTTCAAGGATCATTCAGAAAATGCAACCAGGAGATGAGTTCACAGTGTTTGTCGAGTTCAGCACGAGTCTGACACGGACCGGGGATGGGATCGCTATCGAGACGCCCCCGGTCCGCATGACCCACCCTGTGAGGGTTATTCACGCCGACGAGCCACTAGTGCGGCTGATCGATGACTCGCAGGCCGCCGAGCAGATACGGTCAAACACAGTAATATCACCGATTACGGGCATCAGGCTCGACGCAGACAGTGCTGGGATGCAATCACCCGAGTGCATTATCACCTTCGTCAACCCACCCAGCAGCGTGTCGGGACGTCTCTATCTCCGTCACCACACCGATGGTGAGCTCTACGACGCGGGACCGATTTCGCTGGTTGCTCCAGCTCGAACCAGTTCGAATGCCCGCTGGAGCACTGGATATTCGGTTCGATTCTTCAGCACACAGGACCACCAAAACAGGAAGAATCAGCTTGAGGCATTTCAACGCGTCACTCGTGATGGAGTCGTTGATGTGATTTTTCGAACTGATCCGGAGATTGCAAAGCTCAGAGCAAGGATCAGCGAGGTCGTGCAGGTCGACCTGGAGTTCATCGGCGTGCCGGTGATGTGGTACAACTCAGAGGATCAACTAGACGCATCACGGAATCAGAGCAAACAGATTCCCGCGAGCCGGTAGTCGGAAGATTGAATGGGTCGGGACAGATGAAGCTGCACTTACAGCGCGCACGAAAAAACCTGCACTTGCGTGCAGGTTTTTCATCGGCCATTGACCGGTGAACAGTTGGGTCCATACTTCGCTGATCATTGCTGACCAGTTATCCGCCCACTGAACCTCGCGAGAGATCAGTGTTGTTGGCGGGCGAGAGTGTGCTCATGGGATCTCGATCCGGTTCTCACCGGGATGGGCTCATTTTGATTCCTGTTTCCAGGTTTCATAGCGAGCTTCATACAATCGAGTCTAAGGAAATCCCTTAGAAAGGAGGTGATCCAGCCGCAGGTTCTCCTACGGCTACCTTGTTACGACTTCGTCCCAGTCACCACTCTTGCCGTAGGCACCCCTGAATCGAGGTGACTTCGGGCACTAGCAGCTTCCATGACGTGACGGGCGGTGTGTACAAGGCTCAGGAACGTATTCACCGCGTCGTAGCTGATACGCGATTACTAGCGATTCCGGCTTCAAGCAGGCGAATTTCAGCCTGCTATCCGAACTGGGGCACGGTTTTTGCGATTTGCTCCACCTCGCGGTATTGCATCGCTTTGTCCGTACCATTGTAGCACGTTTGCATCCCTGGGCATAAAGGCCATGAGGACTTGACGTCATCCCCACCTTCCTCCGGTTTGACACCGGCAGTCTCGCTAGAGTCCTCGCCATAACGCGTTAGTAACTAACGATAGGGGTTGCGCTCGTTAAGGGACTTAACCCGACACTTCACAGCACGAGCTGACGACAGCCATGCAGCACCTGTGTATGTTCCACCCAAGGGCGTCATTTATGTTTCCATAAACTAATCCATACATGTCAAGCCCAGGTAAGGTTCTTCGCGTTGCCTCGAATTAAGCAACATGCTCCACCGCTTGTGTGAGCCCCCGTCAATTCCTTTGAGTTTTAGCCTTGCGACCGTACTCCCCAGGCGGCACACTTATCAGTTTACCTTCGGCCGCGAGAGCATGAGAGCTCCCGCGACCTAGTGTGCATCGTTTACGGCGTGGACTACCGGGGTATCTAATCCCGTTCGCTACCCACGCTTTCGTACCTGAGCGTCAGAACATGCCCAGTCAGCTGCCTTCGCCATTGGCGTTCCCATGAATATCTACGCATTTCACCGCTCCACTCATGGTTCCACTGACCCCTACATGTCTCAAGACTTGTGGTTTACCCTGCAGTTCCATGGTTAAGCCATGGGATTTCACAAGATACCTACAAGTCCGCCTGCGTACGCTTTAAGCCCAGTGATTCCGATTAACGCTCGGGCCTTCTGTATTACCGCGGCTGCTGGCACAGAATTAGCCGGCCCTTCCTTTGGGTCTGGTCAGTATTCCTAGACCCTGACAGTGGTTTACACATCGAAGATGCTTCATCCCACACGCGGCATTGCTCCGTCAGGCTTTCGCCCATTGCGGAAGATTCGTTACTGCAGCCTCCCGTAGGAGTCCGGGCAGTGTCTCAGTCCCGATGCGGCGGGTCATGCTCTCACACCCGCTACCCGTCTTCGGCTTGGTGAGCCTTTACCTCACCAACTACCTGATAGGATAATCGCCGCTCCCAAGGCGGTAAACCTTTCCTCCGTAGAGCACATAGAGTATTACCTCCCGTTTCCAGAAGCTATCCTCTACCTTGGGGTACATTCGATTATATTCCTCGCCCTTTCGCCACTCTCCCCGAAGGGATCGTTCGACTTGCATGTTTTAACCATGCCGCCAGCGTTCAATCTGAGCCAGGATCAAACTCTTCAGTTGAATATTGTTGCACCACCTGACGATTTGCATCGACAGGCAGATTCGCATCAAATGAAGCCGATCCGACTCCCTCGCCCGTGCTTCAAAGAAGGCGGTGCGAGGTGGTCTTTTCACCCCGAAGCAAGCTTCGAGATGTCCGAGACGGCTAGTCTCGGATTTGCGTTCATCACTCTGAGTGATTGTCCAAATAAATTTGGGGCATCCACTAGCACAAGAATGTGAACGACAGTTATGGCTTTAACACCAAACTGCCGACATTTATGTAGACGACCAATGCCCTGTCAAGAGCCCGATTGTGCATCGGTTTGGCCGCCTCACATTCTCGCGGTGGACCCAACTGTTCACTTGTCAAAGAGGCCGACGCAGACGAGCATCAAGCTCGCGGTTGTCGTTGCCACCGATCTTGGTGGCGGGGGAAAGGATAGACCGCACACGCGCATTGTCAAACGGTGAAGCCAAACATCTTGTTCAATTTCTCAAGTTTCCAACACCAACTTCACACACCTTTGTTCGGGCTCAATACGGGATCATCAAAAACACCCCCTTCTACGCCCAAAATCGATCAGATCACCCTCATTCCCGCCGTCTCCGCGAGCCCGAAACCGCAACGCTGCAGATCCATATTTCAGGCTTCAGATCCACCGATGCGCCCTGTTGCTTGAGCAACTCACGCAGCGCACGGCTCGCCGCCACAAAGGTTGCCCCCGTCGTGCGGACATCGTCGATCAGCACCCAGACCCGGATCCCATCGCAATCCGGTCTCCCTCTGGTCTGAAATGCCCCCCGGATATTCGCGGCTCGGGCGGTGGCCGACAGCCCGACCTGCTCGGGCCGATACCGCGACCGAAGCACCCGAGCGACACTGCATCCTGACGCCTCAGCCGCTGCTCTGGCAAGGACCTGCGTGTGGTCCACGCCACGCATCACACGCCGGATCGGGTGGGTCGGGATCGGAACCAGCCGGGCCTGTTGCGGTCCAACCTGAGCATCCTCAAGCGTTCTGGTGATCGATTCGCCCAAGAACTTGCCCAGCCCGCGACCACCCGGTCGCCAGCGATGAAACTTGAGCGCGATCACCTCGTCTCGCAGGTCGTCGCGATACACCCCTAATCGGATCGCTCGGTCCCACGGCAGCGGCTTGGACCGACAGTCTGCGCAGCCCTCGCCGTCGCTTTCATGCAGACCGATGCTCCCGGCACACCGCCAGCAATAGACATCAGTGCGATCAGGTTCCCAGCCCGTTCGCGCGGCCCAGCGGTCGAACGCGAGTGTGGTGCGTCCGAGCAGATCGACCTCAATCGATTCGAGCAGGTTCGCGAACCCCGAGCCATACCCCAAGCCATGCCCCGCTTGATCGTGCGGCTTGCCAGCAGCAGTGGGGCCGGCACCCTCCTCACGCGGCGGCCACACAAAGCCGCCCGAATCGGGCTTGGGGATCGCCGGATGGCTGTCCGACTCAGCGCGCATCACTCGGCGTCGGGCGATCGGTGCCGGGGCCATGTGTTGGTTCGTTCAAGCGATTGCGAATCAAGGTCGCCCGCTCGAACCGGCGCTGCTGCTGGGTAAGCACATGTCCCATCGTGCGCTGCAGATGGGTGGGTTGAACCGCGAGCAGCAGTGAGTGCACCTGCTCGAGGCTCACGCCGGGGATCAGGCCAGTGATGACACCGAGCCGAACGGCGCTGAGAAGCTGCATCGCTTCCTCGGTCTTCATCATCCGTGCATGGCGTAGGGTGCCCAAGGCGCGCCAAGTCTGGTCGGCGAGCAGCTCGCGCTGGTTGTTGATCAGGTTGGTGCGTGCCGTGCGTTCGTAGCCGACCACGCGCGGGATGATCTCGAGTTCCATCTCGCGCAGCAGCATGTCGTCAGACTTGCCCAGCGTGGTCTGATTGGAGAGCTGGTAGAACTCGCCGGGCGATTCGCTACCCTCGCCGTAGAACCCTCGCACGGCCAACCCCATGTCATGGGCGGCGCGACGCACCTTTTCCAGCTCGCCGCTGATCTTGAGCCCGGGCAGATGCAGCATGACCGAGAGGCGCAGCCCGGTGCCGACATTGGTCGGGCAGGCCGTGAGATACCCGAAGCGAGAGTGATAGGCATAGTCCATGCCGTCCTCGATCAGGTCATCGAGCGTGTTGGCTTCTTTGAGGCATGAACCGAGCGACAGGCCCGATTTCATCGTTTGCAAGCGGATATGGTCCTCTTCGTTGACCATGATGCTGACGCGTTCGTCCGGAATAAGCACGGCAACGCCGCGCGGCTCATCGAGCCCGCCCTGCCCGTTGGAGAGCTTGCCGCGTGCGTGCTGGCGGCTCATGAGCTGGCGTTCGACGAGCAGGTCCCGGTCCTCGCGCTGGAGCTTGTGCAGATCGAGCCACATGAAACGGGTGGGCGAATCGGTTGGCATGTTCAGGATGCGGGATTTGCACGCCTCAAGAATCTGTGCCCGATCGATGCGTGATGCTTGTGTCGAAAACGGGAAGCCGGCGATGTTGCGGGCCAAGCGTACGCGCGAGGACATCACGACATCGTTGGCCTCGCCCATGCCTTTGAGCCATTCCGCGTTCTTTGTGAAGGCTGCTTCCTGCATAGTGCTGCTCTGTTAGCCCAGCTCTGTGGTTTGTGTGCCTTGGGGGCGGGGCTCGATCTGCGCGCTTGCCAGCGTGGTGAGGCGGGTCAGCTCGTCGCGGAGCATGGCGGCTTGTTCGTACTCTTCGTCGTGGATTGACTTTGCCAGTCGCATACGGAGCGACTCAAGCCGCTCTTCGCGTTGGCGGACATTGCCCAGCAGCGATTCGATACGCGAGCTATCGCCAGCTTTGCGCGAGTTGTTGAGCGCTCGCTTGGGCACCTTGCCCACATGGCTGCAGCCGCCTTCATGCGCACGCTCGATCATGGGGCCGATCCGGTCTTCAAAGGTCTGGTAGCAGGCCGGGCAGCCCAGCAGGCCGTTCTTCTTGAACTGCGCGTAGCTGAGCCCGCAGCCGACACAACTCGCGGGGGCGTTGCGTTGGTGCACGCTGGGACCGGGCTTGTGTTCCTGACCGCTGACTTCCTCAAGATCCGCATCATCGTCGCGCTGCGCTTGGGTCAACGCCTGTCCCATGATGTAGTTCGTGGTCGAGATCAGCTTGTCGATCGGGATATAGGGATCGCTGCTGACCCCCTTTTCACGGGCGCAGAACTCACACAAGTGTCTTTCCACCTTGCGCTTATCGCTGGTGATGATCACTTCGTGTATAGTCGCTTCATGCTTCCCGCATTCGCAGAGCATCCCGTGCCCTCCCTATTTCGAATCCATCCTGTGCCGATCTGAACCCTTGAAGTATACAGGGTTTCGGTCAAAAACGAAAGACCCCGCATGCGATGATGCGGGGTGAAAATCAGATCGGCTCAGGTTGATGCCCAGAAGTGCCCCGTTTGGGGGGCCACGGAACCGGCTCAGGCCTGGCTTGCGAGCTTCTGCTGGCGTGTGTAGCCGTACTTCCGCTTCAGGGGCTTGACGACCAAACCCGAGCGAATCGCATGCGCCGAGGCGTACACCTTCTTGGTGGTGGTCGAGCCGTCGCTGTTGGTGATTTCAGCGTTGACCTTCTGCAGGTTGGGCTTGAAGGTGCGTTTGGTCACGCCGGTGGTCTTGAGACCGAAACCACCCTTGCTGATCTTGGCACCGCCGTAGGCCTTTTTGTGGCCGAAGGTGGTCTTTTTTCCGGTGTAGTTGCATTCGTAAGGCATGGTTCTTACCTCGATCTGGTCCGTAAGGACGTATCAGTGCCCACCTTGGGCGTCGGGTCACGATGATAGGCATGGATTTGCCCGAAGCAAGTTCGCCGGGGAATCAGGCACCAGTTTAGACACGGGAGTGCCGTCGGGTGCTCGAAAACCGCAGTCGGCGTGGTTTCGATCGAATTCTTGGGAACGATCTTAAGGGGTGCAGAGGAAGACAGCCTTGATGGTTCACAGTTTCATAATGGATCGAGTCCAGGCGTTTACACGGTTCAGATAAACTTTTCGGTCCTTGAAGAAGTCGTCGGTCGCTTTTCGTGCGCCCAGACAGTAGCCGTAGTCGTCGATGATCACAATCCCGCCGGGGCTGACATGATCCCAGGCGGCTTCGAGTTCAAACTTGGTCGTGTCGTAGCTATCGGTGTCGAGGCGAAGAATCGCGATCTGTCGATCTTTGATGGTTGGGGTGAGCACCTGAAACACATCGCCTCGCACAACTTCAACGCGGGACTGATCGCAAGGGACTGAGCGGATGTTCGCGTTTGCGTTGTCATAGAAATCGTGAGCATGCTTGTTGGGTTTGCAGATTTCCTTGCCCGAAAAACTGATATCGTGATCGGAGCGTTTCACAAACCCAGTGAAGGTGTCGATCCCGACGACGCGGTGGTTTTTCAGTGCTTGCGCACGCTCCATGGTGTGCGCAGCCATCATGATTGAGCCGCCGAAGAACACCCCACACTCAACAATATCGCCGGGGATATTTTTTTGTGCGACATAGGTGCAGGCACTATAGAGGTTATAGAGCGCGGGCAAGGAGAGGCAGGTGTATTCCCAGACATCGCCGCAGATCTCCCAAAACTCATCTTCGAGTAAATCCTGAAAACGCTCGCGCATGATCGTTTCGTCGAAAGCTTCACGCTTTCCCTCGCTCCATGAGTTGATTGTTGTTCGATCGTATTGAGTGGTCTGGTTCACGAGTGTCTCCCATTGAGCGGTGGATCAATCAAAAAATGTTGCTATGCATCATAACCGGTTCGTTGTGGAATGGCTTTGCGAAGATCGCGTAACCTGTTGGGAGTCGATGAGTTCGCAAGAGTCATAGGGAGTCCAATCATGCTGAAACGCTTATGGCGGAACCTTGATTATTTATCCCGTTTCCAGCAGCTTTTCAAAACGGCAACCGCCCAAAGAGCCGGATGTCTCTTCGGGCGGTCTTGTCCCGTGTTCGGGTGCCATAGTGTCGAACCGATCAGTTCTTCGAGGCCATCGGCTTGGACGGCTGGGCGTCCTGCGGGGTGATCTCGATCACGGTCGGGTTGAGCTGGAGCTGGGGTGCGTCTTGGGAGTCTTGGACGCGTCCTTGCTGATCGATCAGGTACTCGGCCTCCTGGGTGTAATCCGTGTCACGATCCTTGCGTGCGATGGATTCGAGGCGTGAGCGCTGCTCGGTGCGGATATTGCTCAGACGGGTGTTGAGCTGGTCGAGCGAGTTGGCCTGGAATCGGCTGTGCTCGTCGATCGTTGCCTGGCGATCTTCCATCATGTCGATGAGCCGATCGTTGCGGGCGATGGTGTCGATCTGGGCATCGAGCTGGAACAGCTTGGCCTGGAACTCGGACTGCTCGGTCGTCAGACGCTCATGCAGGTCGGCCAGCTGGGCTTCCTGATCGCGTAGGTAGCCCAGATCGGCGTGCAGGTCCTGTGCACGCGAAGCGTACAGGTTCTTGGTCTGCTCGATCTGTTGACGCTTTTCATAGGCGTCTTCGAGGTCCACTGGCTTGTTGTTAAAGCTGATGCGGACGATCGCGCCGGGGTTGGCGCTCTGGGTGACGCGTGCCTGGGCGATCTGCCCGTCGACGACTTCCAGATCGCCGCCGGCAAGGGCGACGACTTTCTGAGCGATCTGCTGCTCACGCTCGAGCTGCGCGATCTGGGTCTGGACTTCGGCCAGATCCGAGCGGACCTCAGAGATTTTGCCCGGGTACTGGGCTTCGAGCTTCTTGATCTGGGCACGCAGCAGGATGGGGTCGTCGATGTTGCTATCGATGACACCCACGACATTGCTGCGGGTCTGGTCAAGAAGGACGCCTACGCGTTGTGGCCCGGCGACGGCGACCAGGACACCACCGGCGAGGGCGGTGATCACGACGCCTCGTACTACTGTTTTGCCAATGCATCCCATGATTGCCTCCAAGTGCTTCTGTGCCGAGCCGTGTTTCCTGCGTGCTCGACGGGATTTATCGTTGCCGGGGGTGTTGTTGGGAACGCCCGGCGGAGAGTTTCAAGCTCAGGCCAAGCGGCCCGACGGAATGTGTGTGGGATTTGGCCCTGGCCGATTTCAGGGCGGTGTACAAAAAATGTGCTCGATCGCACCGGCACATGACAAAGCAGGGCTTATGGCCCGATAAGCCGGGATTTTGAACCTCTGGAGGAGTGCCGCGGTAGAAACGAGTTACAGTACATTCGAGTGAAAATTGATTTAGGCGCTTCGGAAGAACGACCGAGCGGGCCATTGTGCCCGCCAGAGAGGGTCTTATTGATGATGACCAACATGACAACCGGGTTCATTGCCCGTTTGCGGGATAATGAAGAAGCCGCGTGGTTCGAGCTGTGGGAGACCTTTGGACCCGTGATCCGGGTGCAGCTCTCTCGATGGGGTCGCGGGCGGATCGGAGTCGAGACGGTGCGCGATCTCTCGCAAGAGACGCTCGCGGCGTTGTCCAACTCGATCGAGCGCTACGACCCGGCGCGTGGGGCACGGTTCAGCACTTGGCTGCTGGCGATCGCCAAGCATGTGCTGGGCGATGAGATCGACCGACGCATGGCCCTCAAGCGGGGGGGGGGCAAGGCGAACGCCCAGTTTGATGAGAGCTGGATGAAAGCCGACGCGGCTCAGGGGGTGGATAAGCAGTATGAGACCTCGATTTTCTGCGCCAAGGTGGAGGCCGCGATCCGCATGGTTGAAAGGGAGACGGACTTTACGGACTTCTCGATCTATCGGATGCGGGTGCTCGATGGTCAATCGGGCAAGGAAGTCGCGGCGTCGATCGGTGTGAGCGAGCCGACAATCAGCCGGCGTCTGGCCAAGATCCGCGGCGTGCTCCGCAGCCGGCTGAGTGAGGTGATCGCGACCTATTCTTTCACGAAGGAAGAGCTCGAAGAGGCCCAGCGAAACGGGCTGCAACTGAATCCCAATACCGATGGTGGCGGGGAGACCGGTCCCGCTGATAAATCTGGCGACGCCATGTTCGATGAGGCGATCGCGGAAATCTACCACCGGCAGATGCAGTTACGAGCTGAGGATGAGCAGGCCCTTCTAGGGTAGTTCGACAGGCTCGCGTGACAGGGGCATTCGATCATGGCTTTCTCGACGATCATCACCATCATCCTCGCCGTATTGCTCGGGGCGTTTGCGCTCGCGGCAAGCATCTTCCTGATCGGGAAAATCTTCGGCTTCACCTTCTTGGTGCTCCGCAACATCTTCCGTTTTATTGGTGCTGAGGTCACTGATGTGCTCCGGTTTGTGAGCAGCGTGCTTGCGAGTCTGCTCTTTGCGCCGCTGGTGGTGCTGAGCATCGTCATCGGTCGGTGGTCGGCGTCGAAGCACTATGCCGGGTCGCTCATGGATGAGCTGCGAGGTGCTGGGCGGTGTGTGTACCGCGTCTGCATCAGCAATCCGGCCAATCTGTTTGGTCTGGGCGGCGCACTCGAGGGCGTGGAGCAACGCGTTCCCGGCGCGATGGCCGCGGCACCAACGCGTGACAAGCCAAACAAGAAGCGTGTGGGGATGTTCGAGGGTTACAAAATCGTCGGCTCGCTCAAGGGCGGCGGTTCAGGGGGCAAGCTGTATATCGCTCAGCCCGACGAGGTGAAGCGGGCGGTGTTTGCGAAGCGCAAGCTGGGCGAAATAGACCAGGTTGTGATCAAGGTGTTCTCGCTCAACGATGGTTCGAGTCTGCCCCAGATCGTGCGTGAGAGCCGGGCGCTGGACGCGGCGCGTCAGCTGGGGCTGGTGCTCGAGCATGAGATGACACCCGATCGCTTTTATTATGTGATGCGATATGTTCCCGGCGAGTCGCTTTCGGTCGTCACGCAGCGGATGCACACGCTGAGCAGCACCAAGGGGCTCGGGGATGAGCAGGTCGTGCAGACGATGGGTTACATGCGGGACCTGCTGGTTGCGCTCGATACCTATCACAACAACGAGTTATGGCACAAGGATGTCAAGCCCGACAACATCATCATCGACGGGCGCGGCGCGGGTGCAACGGCGCATCTGGTGGACTTTGGGCTCGTGACCCCGATGCGGAGCGCGATGACGCTGACGACGCACGGCACCGAGTACTTCCGCGACCCCGAGCTGGTCCGCCAAGCGCTGCGTGGCGTGAAGGTGCACCAGATCGATGGGTCCAAGTTCGATGTGTACGCGGCGGGCGCGGTGCTGTATTCGATGATCGAGAACTCGTTCCCAGCACACGGCGGGCTGAGCCAGATCACCAAGCGTTGCCCTGAGACGCTGCGATGGATCACGCGCCGGGCGATGGCCGAGTATGACCGGCGCTATCCGAGCGCTGCGGCGATGCTCGCGGACCTCCAGGTCGTCATTGAGTCGAAGGACCCGTTCTCACTCAAGCCTATTGATCTGCCAAGTGTATCTCAGGGTGACCAAGCCGCCGAAGACATGGTTGAGCATATCCCCGCGCCCGAGTGGGACGACAGCGTACAGCCGAGCTTTGCCCGTGCGGGCACGCCGGTTCCCCCGCGTGTTTCGCCCCCGCGTGAAGCCGGGAGCGTGCGGGTGGGGCGGCCGCAGACGACGACGGATTTCTGGTCCGGTCGATACAGTGTGGTTGGCACGCCGGTCGCGACGCCGCAGCCGATGCCCAGGGGCAAGCGTACACGCAAGGGGTCGCCGGTCATAGCGCCTGTAGCGCCCCCGCCAAAGGCCTCGCCGCGTGTGTTGCGGCACCCTGATGATCGTGCGAGTGCTCGAGATCAGGTGCGTACCGCCAGGGCTCGGGCACAGCAGCGTCGTGACAACGCGTCCCGTCGAATCGGTAGCGCTCGCGCCCGTCGCAACGGACGCAAGGGCGATTATTCCAACACGCCGGGTGTCGCGGTGGTGTTCGCGGGCTTGCTGGGCATGGCGGTGCTGTTTGCAGGTGGTGTCATTGGCTACGGGCTCCTCGGCGAGACAGGCCCGCTGGCGGGCACGGATGTTTGGTCAGAGAGCGAATCATCGCATGTGGATGTGATCACTGATGAGACCGTAAACATCGAAACAGGTCAGGGCGAAGCACTTCTGGCAAACTTCGTACTGCCCAAGGTTGATGCCAAGCTGCTCATCGTGCACATGCTTGCCCAGCCGGTCGATCCCGAGTTGAGTGCAGACATGGTCGTCGGCGGCGAGATCATGGAAGCTCAGGGCGTGGAGTTTCTGGGTAGCATGATCCCCGGGATGCATGACGATGGATCCATCGATCTCAACGCATCGCTGCGGAACCATCTGGGAGCGACTCCGATCGACACGCCGCAGTATCTGATGCGGATTCAGGGCTGGCTCGAGAACCAAGCGATCAGCGGCGTGATGGTTTTATACAATCGTCCCGGGGCTCCCGGCGACCAGCGTGTGTTATTGGTGACCGATCGGTTCCACACCGATATCGAACTCAACGAGCAGAGCGTGCCGCGACTGTTGGGCGTGCTTGCAGGCAACGGGTTCACCCCCGACATCTGAGCGGACTAGTTGTTGATCAACTCGCATGCGATACTTGGATCAGTTGATCGAGTGTCGCTTGTGCGTTTCCGGAGTCGATGGTGTTCTGTGCGAGTTCGATGCCTTGGGCGAGGGTGTGGCACACGCCGGCGACGACGATCGCGGCCCCGGCGCTGAGCGCGACAATATCGCGATAGGGACTCGGGTTGGCGGCGAAGATATCGCAGATGATCTCGGCGCTGTGTTCGACACTCGTCGCTTGAAGCTGTTGAAGCGTTGCGCGTGGGAATCCAAGCTGGACGGCATCGACGGTCTCTTCATGAAGCGACCCGGATATGACATGCATGATGCGAGTGGGTGCCGTGGTGGTGAGTTCGTCGAGTCCGTCTTGGGCATGGACGACCATGGCCTGGGTGGCGCCCAGGTTGGCCAGCGTTTGTGCCATGGGCTCGACGAGGGCATCGTCGTAGACGCCGATGAGCTGGCGGTCAGCATCGGCGGGGTTGGTCAGCGGGCCAAGGGCATTAAAAATGGTCGGAATCCCAAGCGATCGGCGTGGGCTCATCGCGTGTTTCATCGCGGGGTGGTGGTGGATCGCAAAGCAGAAGCACACGCCGCAGGAATCCAGGCATCGGGCTTGCTGCTCGGGGGTCGCGTCAATCTGCACGCCTAGAGCCGCGAGCACCTCTGCTGAGCCCCGTCCGGTACGGGAACGGTTGCCGTGCTTGGCGACGACGATGCGAGAGATGGGCGAGTCTTTGGGTGGTTTGGCTGCTGCTGCGACGATCGCGGCGGCGGTCGAGACATTAAATGATTTGGGTGCGCCGCCAGTGCCGCAGGTGTCGAGGAGCGATTCTCCGGGCTTGAGCGTGTAGGGCACACGCTGGACATGGGCACGCATCGCGCGTGCGGCACCTGTGAGCGTTGATGCGTTGGGGGGGATGGTCTGGATGAGCGTGAGCAGGGCGCCGATCTGGGCATCGTCGAACTGCCCACTGAGCAGCGAGAGGAAGAGGTGCTCGCTGGTCTTTTCGCCGATTGGCTCACCCGCGATGAGCGAGCGCAGAACCGGCGTGAGATCGAGCTTTTCAGGGTTCTCATGCATGATCGAGGGTAGCACCGGAAAGGGTATCGGTCAGAAGTTTGTATTCTCCCCAACTCGGGCTGGCGATGCATCGTATTGATGGAGGAGGATGTACAATCAATCGACCATGAGCTCGATCATGACCCCCAGCTCGGTGCACAAGCTCAGCCGCGACGCGCGGCGATCGGTCATGGTGCGCTTGGCAATCAATGAGATCGGGCGTGCGTTGGTCTGGACGCTTTCGGTCGCGATCGTAGTCGTGCTCGCTGATCGCCTATTCCTTGGTGTGTTGCCCATTTCGTGGTGGGCGGTGGGTGTTCTTGCGGCGATAGTTGGGATTGTGATGGGCTCGATGGGGGCCGTGCGACGCGCGCCGAGCTTGCTTCGTTCTGCGGGGGTGCTCGATGATCGGCTTGGGCTGAGCAGTCGGCTCCGCTCGGCGCTGGAGCTTGGAGCCAACCCGGGCCGGCAGGCATCGGGGTTCATCGAACTGGCCATGCGTGATGCGCAGGCCCGCAGCGATGGTATCGATGTGCGTGGGGCCCGACCCGACCGCCAGACTCGGGCCTGGTGGGTTTCGCTCACACTGCTGCTCGCCTTGATCGCGGTGGGGCTCTGGGCACCTCTGCGAACCGGCGGCCCGAACCAGCCGCCTGCTGAGGCACCGATGCGGGCGTTGGCGGGTATTGATGCGGCCTCCGAGATCGCCCAGGAACTCGCCGAGCGGGATGATGCACCAGAATCGGTGCGGCAGGAACTTGATGAGCTCGAAGCACTGCGAAACGAGCTTGAGCAGGGCGTGACCGATCAGAACGAGGCCGACGCACGCACGGCGTCACAGCTCGAACAGCTGGCCCAGGCGATGGAGGATGAATCGCAACAAGCCAGAGATCAGGCCAACGCGCTGAGCGAATCGATCGATGCGGCTCGCAATCAGGCCCGCGCAGCGCAAGAGCAGTGGGACCCGCGGGTCGAGGAGTTTGCGGATTCCATGCGTGAACAGCGGTTCGACGATGCGGCTGAGCAGATCGAGTCGCTCAATGACTCGCTCGACTCGCTCTCGCCCGACGAGCGCGAGCGGATCGCTCAGCAGCTCGAAGAGCTTGCAAACGCGATCGAGCCTCAATCGGGGGAGGAACCAGAGGGCCAGCCAGAAGACCCGTCAAAGAATCAGCCAACTGACGCGTACGAGCAAGCGCCTGAGCGTGATAGTGAGTCCGACCCGGCGCCGGCGATGGATCAAGATGAGTTGGCGAATCCGTCTGAGTCGCCTGAGCGTGAAGACGGCGAGCGTGAGCAGAATGAGCAACCACCAGGCGATTCGGAGCAGCAACCGCAGGAAACTCAGGAATCGCAGCAATCGCAGGAGCCTGAGAACGAGGCGCCCGATCAGACCAATGGCGGCTCGGACCCCACTGAACCCGAGCCGGAACCCAGCCCGCAGCGCGATTTGAGCGAATCGCTCCGGGAGCAGGCCCAGCGTGTGCGTGAGCCCAAGCGCGAGGACGCTTCGAGCGGCGAACAGCCCGAACGCGATGCGACGCAGCAAGAACAAACGCCCCCGCAGCAGGGTCAAGAGCAGCAGCCGCAGCAATCTCAGCAGGGCGATCCGGCTGAGCAGAAGAACGAGCAATCGCCTCAGGAGCAGGGGGAGCAGACGCAGGAGCCGTCGAAAGAGGGCGGCGAGCAACCAGAGCAAAGTCAACGCCAGCAGGGCCAAGAGCAGTCACAAGATCAGGACGAGAACCAGCAAGGCAGCGAGCAGCAGCAGCAACAAGGTCAGCAGGAAACGACACAAGAGTCACAAGAGGGACAGGAGCAGCGTCAGGGCACACGGCCCGGCAACCAGCAGCAGGAATCGCTCGAGCAGCGTTTGCGCCGGCTTGAGCAGCAGCAACAACGGTCACAGCGAGATCAGCAGCAGTCTCAGCGGCTGCGTGAGCAGGCGCAGCAGTTGATGCGATCGCAAGATCAACAGCAGGCCGAGCCCGAACCGGGCGAGGGCCGCCCAATGCAACAAGATCCTGAAGAGATTCCCCAATCGCGTGGTGCCGGCGATGGTGAGCGTGACCCGAACACGCCCGAGCTTGTTCCCGACGACAATCCGAGCCAGTTTGTTCCGGTTGATGCACGCGATCAAGATGGCACTCAGGGCGGGCAGCCGGTGGGCAAGTGGTATGGCCCCGAGGGCGAGCCGCTGGATCCCGGCCAGTCGAGCCAGACCGCGCAGCGTTTCAGACGCGCTTCGCAGCAGGCGCAGCGCGCCATCGACGAGCAGCAGGTTCCCAGGCGGTACCGCCATCTTGTTCGCGAGGTGTTCGAGCGGGTCAAGAGCCGTGCGGACAGCATCAATGACGGAGGGCGCATCGCGCCCCAGGGGCAGGACGCGACACCCGGCAGTTCTAACGGTTCCAACAGTACCAACGGTTCATCCGGCTCATCCGGTTCATCCGGTTCATCGGGCAGCGGCGGGTGAATCTTGATATCGACTATCCCGTCTGGCTGCTGCTCGCGTTGGTGGGCGTTGTCAGCGCGTTCTGGGGTTGGCGCTCCATGGTCGGGATCCCGAAGGGGCGTCGGCTGCTTGCGGTTGGGTCAAGAGCATTGCTTTTGCTGACCCTCGCGCTGGCGATGAGCGGCATCTATCGTGTGCAGGAAGCTGATCAGCTGACCCTGATCGCTGTGGTTGATACCTCGGGCTCGGTGCAGAGCTTCGCGCGGCTGGGCGAGGACGATTTTGGGCAACCGATCAGCGTGGGGCAAGCCGCACAGAATTTTCTGGCCCGCTCAACCGCAATGAAGAAAGCCGACGACCGCATCGGGATAGTGGCGTTCGACGGGCAGAGCAGCGTGATCGCCGCGCCTTCGCGCGCGCCGGTGCTCGATCGCTCAGTTACCAAGGATTCGATCGAGGGCAGCCATCTGCCCGGCGCGATCGCGCGGGCCCGGTCGCTGGTGCCCGCGGACTCCAATGCACGGATTGTGGTCTTCAGCGATGGGCGATCGACTTCGCCGGGTCTAGATCAGATCGGGAGTCAGGTTCAGATCGATGTCGTCCCGATCCGCTACTCGATCGATCAGGAAGTGATTGTGGAGTCGATCGAGGTCCCGACTCGTGCGTTGCCGGGGGCACAGATTGAGGCCCGGGTCATGATCCGCAGTCTCACCCGATCGACCGGGGAGCTTCGGATCAGCGACAACGGCGAGCCGGTCGATCTCAACGGTAGCGGGGCGGGCAGCGAGCTGCGTGTCGAACTCAGCCCCGGCCAGCGAGTCCTGATGGTCCCGATGACACTCGGGCCAGCACGGGTGCATCGGTTCGAAGCGAGGTATATCCCCGATGAGCTGAGCGATGGGCAGTTCAGCGGCGATACGAGTTTGCAGAACAACCGCGTGGCCGGGGTGACCATGACACGCTCACGCGGGCGGGTGCTGGTGATCTCGCCGCGGGTTGAGGACGGTTCGCGTGAGAGCGCAGAGCTTGAGCGGGTGCTTGGTGCGTCGCAATGGGAACTTGAGCCGCGGCTGCCCGGCGCGTTCCCGGGTGACCTGCTCGATCTTGAGGCGTTCGATCTTGTGGTGCTTGTGAATACGCCGCGCGACGCGTTGCCTCAAAACAGTGATGAACTGCTCAACGCGTACGCTCAAGAGCTTGGTGGTGGCGTGATATTCATCGGCGGGCGCGAAGCGCTGGGCGCTGGCGGCTGGCAGGGCTCGGTGATCGAGGAGATCTTGCCGGTGAGGCTGGATGTGGCTGATGATCTCATCACGCCTCAGGTCGCGGTGGTGGTGGTGCTTGATGCCTCGGGCTCGATGCGCCGCACCATCATGGGCTCATCTCGCAGCCAGCAGCAGATCGCCAACGAGTCAGCCGCAGAAGCGTTGCAGGTGCTTGATGAGGGTGACCTGATCGGTGTGGTTGCGTTCAGCAACGACGCACGCGAGGTGGTAACAATCGGTCCCAACAATCGCCCCGATGATACTCGCGCCCGGATCGAATCGATCGGCAGCGGCGGGGGAACCAACATCGGCGCTGGGCTGGAGGTCGCTCTGGGCATGCTCGAATCGGTCGAAGCGGGGACCAAGCACATCGTGCTGCTCTCCGACGGCGAGTCGATGAACCCCGAGACCTTGCCTGAAGCTGCGGATCGACTCGGTGCGGCGGGGATCAAGGTTTCGACGATCGCGGTGGGTGATGAGGCCGATGAGCGGAGTATGCGAGACATCGCGCAGCGTTCGGGCGGGGTGTACTACCGGGTGCTCAACCCCAGCGTGCTGCCAACGATTTTTCTCAAGGCGATCCGGGTGGTGCGCACGCCGATGGTGCGTGAGGGCGTTTTTGAACCCATCGTGCTCGACTCGATGAGCCCGGCGACCGGGCCGCTGGGGCGTCTGCCATCGCTCAATGGCTTGGTGATGACCGAGCGCGTGGATGACGACCCGCGGGTGCTGACCCCGATCGTGTCGGACAAGGGCGAGCCGCTGCTCGCGTATCACCAGGTTGGGCTTGGACGGGTCGCGGTCTTCACTTCGGATGTCGGCGTTTGGGCTCGTGAATGGATCGGCGAGCCGGTTTTCGCGCGCTTCTGGGGTGCGCTGGGGGCATGGACGATGCGGTCGGGCGATGAAGCGCCGGGTGAGCTGCTCGTGAGCGTGCAGCAGAGCAGTGCCCGGGTTGAGTACAACGCGATCGATGAGCAGGGCGCGCCGATCGATGGGCTCGAGATCGAGCTTCAGGCCTACGACGAATCTGGCAATGCCCAATCGATCACACTGACGCAGGTGGGTGCCGGGCGATACGCCGGGCAGACGCCGGCGTTGTCTTCGGGTGTGCATGTGTTGATCGCATCGCCCCGCGCGGGCGGCACGGCGTTGGCACCGACCATTGTGGGGCTTGAGGTCAGCGGCTCAGCCGAGTACGCGCACCTGAGCGCCGATCCGCAAGCCCTGATCACCCTCGCCCAGCGCACCGGCGGGCGGGTGTTCGAGCTTGATTCGAGCCAGCCGGTCGATCTGTTCTCACGCGAAGGGCTCACGGTGCGGCGCTCGCTCCAACCGGTCTGGACCGTGCTGATCGCGATCGCGTTTGGGCTGTTCCTGATCGATCTGGCGATGCGTCGCGTCGCGTTCGACCGCTGGTTCGCCCAGGCCCGTGAAGACACGATCGCGGCCGCGCGTGCGGTGCGTGGCGAGCAGATGCAGCAGGCCTTCGCGTCGCGTCAAGAGGCCAAGCGCGCCGCGCCGGCGACGGGGGACATCGATCGTTCGCCGATGATGCGGCCAGCAGCGTCACCTGAGTCAAAGTCTGAACCGAAGCCAGAAGAATCAGTAAGCGATAACCCGTTGTTGGCGGCCAAGCGCCGGGCGCGGGACCAGTTTGACGACTGATCAGATGAGTTCGCCGCTCAGACTCAACTTATCCGCACCGACGATCTTCGCCCGCACCATCTGCCCGATGTAGTCGCTGGGTTTCTTCACGCCGTTGCCGGGGACATCGAAGAAGACGATCAGGTCGCCGTCGGTTCGGCCAGAGAGCTGGACCAACTCAGCGGTTGGTTCTTCGTCGAGCACCGCGACGGGGGCCTTGCTCGCGGCCCCGTTGACGGTGATACCGACCATTCCCGAGCCGGGCTTGGTGTCGGTGCCGCGTTTTTTGTGCTCGCGCCGGCTGAGGCCCTCGACGAAGACATCGAACTCGCGTCCGACCTGCTCGCGGGCGATCGAATCGGAGATCGCGGTCTGCATGTCGAGCAGCTCGTTGTTGCGGGCTCGTTTGACTGCATCGGGGATATCGTCGGGGATCTTGTCGTAGGCAACGGTGCCGGGGCGGGGGGAGTACTTGAAGATGAAGCAGTTCTTGTAGCGGCTGCGAACGAGCATCTGCTTGGTCAGCTCGTGGTCCTCGTCGGTCTCAGTGGGGAAGCCGACGATGATGTCGCCGGACAGCATAAGCGGGCGACCGATCTCCGGCTGGTCGAGATGCTCACGAACACGGTCGATGAACTCGTTGTACTCCTCGATGGTGTAGCCGCGGTTCATCATCTTGAGCATGCGGTTGGAGCCGGTCTGGGCGGGCACATGGATGTAGCGGCAGATGCGCGGGCAGTCGCGGATGACCTCGAGCACATCGTCGCCAAAGTCCTTGGGATAGCTGGTCACGAAACGCAGTCGTTGGATCGCGGGGACCTCTTCGTGGATCCGGTAGAGCAGGTCGGCGAAGGTGGTCGTGTTGGCCCCGGCGAAGGCGTCGCGGTGGTGGCTGCCCTTGTAGGTGCGTCCCTTTTGGGGCTGGACGACCCCATCGACCGTGACGGCGGCGTCGTGCTCGAAGCGGTAGTGGTTGACGGTCTGGCCTAATAGCGTGATCTCGATGACGCCTGAATCGGCCAGCGACTTGATCTCATCGATGATGTGCTGGGGCGGGCGGTGGATCTCGGCCCCGCGGGTGTGGGGGACCACGCAGTAGGTGCAGAACTTGTTGCAGCCACGGGTGATGCGGACATAGGCGCTGCGGCGACCGTCGCTATCAATCGGCGAGATCATGCGCCCCAGGTCCAGCGATTCGAGCGAGTCGCCGGCGGCGGCCAGCGTCGAGGATCGGCGCGAGCTGCTGCCCTGCAGGGCAACCTGCTTAGCGCTGCGTCGGCGGGCCATATCCGGGTCTTCGGCCATGAGTGAGGACTTGGTCCGCACGGCGTTGTCGAGCAGCTGTGGCAGCTTGTCGAGCTCGGCGGGGCCGCACATGATGTCCACGACGGGCATGCGGGCGATCAGGTCCTTGCCGTCGCGCTCGGCCATGCACCCGAGGACGCCAACGACGAGGTCGGGTCGGTCGTGCTTGGCGGTGCCCATCTCGCCCAGTCGCGACCAGACCTTCTGCTCGGCCCGCTCTCGCACCGAGCAGGTGTTGTAGAGGACGATGTCGGCGTCCTTGGCATCGCGGGTGAAGCGGTAGCCCAGGGCACCGAGTGAGCCGGCGACGAGTTCGGAGTCGAGCTCGTTCATCTGGCAGCCGAAGGTCTCGAGATAGACAGTTTTCTGAGCCATGGACGGGTAGTGTACGCCGGGAAGTGAGGATGCCCAACCCTTGCGTTCAACTTGGGATAGACTCGTTGCGATGACCACGATTGAGGACATCCGGGACTGGTTCGGCGAGCTTTCGCTGGCGACGAAGTGTCTGCTTCTGTTTGGGGGTGCTTCGGCGCTGATCATCACGATCGCGCTCTCGCTGCCGCTGCTTCGTATGAATGGCTTGGTGGGGGCGGGCGAGATCGAGTTGGCGCGGACGGTGTACGCGACCTGGGCCCACAGCAACGAGCCGGGCAGCAGCAGCGAGGAGATCAAGGCTTCTGGCGCGACGATCCAGTCGCTCACACGCAATCAGATCGATGCCCAGATCGGTGAGAATCGGTTCCTGGCCAACGCGATGCAGCGTTTCGGGCAGTCCACGACTCGCATCGAGCATTTCGATGCTGACTGGAACGGCTGGAACCGAGTGTATCGATACGCCAGGGCTGTCCGTGACAACAACACCCAGATCACCGGCGTGGTGATCCTTGAGCACCGGGCCGATGGGTCGGGCTGGCTGCTGGTGGTGAACCTGCTCTATGTCTTTGTCGCGGGTGCGGTGGTGCTCGCGGTGGCGCTGGTGGTCTATGCGACCATCATCAGCCGGCTGATTCTGAGCCCCGTCGCGTCGCTGCAGAAGACCGCAGAGCTTGTCCGCGATGGCGACCTCGAAACCCGGTGCCAGATCGACACCGGCGATGAGTTCGAGGAACTCGCCGAGACCATCAATCTGATGCTCGCTGAACTCTCACGCCAGCGCGACCAGCTCCAAGACGCGAACAAGGCGATGGACATCAAGCTCACCGAGCTGGCAGAAGCCAACACGGCGCTGTTCGAGTCGGCCCGGCTCAAGGGCGAGTTCCTTGCGAGTGTCTCGCACGAGCTGCGAACCCCGCTCAACGCGATCATCGGGTTTGCAGAGCTGCTGCTCGAGATCGCCCGCAAAGAGATCGCGATGAGCGCTGAGGACGATACTGTGCCCACCCCGGGCCCGGGCCGCGACATCAATCAGGAGTCGGGAGAGCTCAACAAGCGAGAGCGATATCTTTTCAACATCGTCAGCGCGGGGCGCACTTTGCTTGAGATGATCGAATCGCTGCTGGAGATGGCCAAGATCGAAGCGGGGCGGGTTGAGCTGAACCTCTCGGCGGTGAGTCTGGGCGATACCTGCCAGGCGCTCGTCGGCTTGATCCATCCGCTCGCGCGGAAAAAAGGGATCACTGTCCGGCTCGATGTTTCATCCGAAATCCCGATCATCGAGACCGACCCCAAGAAGTTCCAGCAGATCATCTTCAATCTGCTCTCCAATGCCGTCAAGTTCACCGGCAACGACGGCACGCCCGGCGAGATCACCCTGCGAGCAGAGCCCATCCGCGATGACGGTTCGGGCGATGATCGTGTGCGGATCTCGGTGATCGACAACGGGGAGGGCATCGCATCGGCGGATCAGAAGCGGATCTTTGACAAGTTCCAGCAGGTCGATTCGTCGCACACCCGCTCGCACACGGGCACCGGGCTGGGGCTCGCGATTGTGCTCGAGCTGACCCGCCTGCTGCAGGCAGAGATACAGGTTGAATCCGAGCTGGGCTCGGGCTCGATGTTCTCGCTAATCATGCCGCGCAGGATCGATCAGCAGGAGTTTGAGGAAGCCAAGCTCGAAGCAAAGTTCCGCGGCTCGCTGCGCCCTCCGATGCAGCAGACCTCCGACAATATCTAGGCGTCTCCCACACAGTTGGGATAATGCGTGATCTCCGGCTTCCGCTGGCCCTGGATGAAACGGACACTGATCGCGTCGATGCGGATGGGGCGTTGGGCGTATGCGGGCATGCGTTTGATCGCTTTGGCAAGTGAGCGGAGCTTGGCCTGTTTCTTGGAAGTAATACTCGCGATCGGGTCGATGGATTTGGTCATGTCTGGCTGGTAGTGGCGGGCTTTGACCTCGACCACGACGATCGTGCCGCTGGATCGGTCCAGGCAGAGCAGATCGATCTCGCCGATCGGCAGGCGCAGGTTGCGGGCAAGGACCTTGCATCCCAAGCGTTTCATGTGCTTGGCGGCCGCGTCTTCGCCGCGGACCCAGACGCTCTTGTTCGCACGGCCCCACACAGCGGTCCTATCGGCTCGGAGCGTATCGCTGCTCGGCGATCTCGAACAGACGGATGAGCACCTCGTCTCTCGTCGAGACTCGGGCGCGATCTTCGAGCCTCGCGAAGTATTGCCGCTTGGCTTCTTCGCGCCGCTCGAAGGTGATATCACGCTGGATTTTGAGCTGGGCATCATAGAGCGAGGTCGATACTTGCTCCATATCCACAAGCTTGATCCAGTACAGGCTCGATCCGAGCTCCAGCGGCCCGGCCTGCTCGCCCATTTGTAGGGCTTGCGTCGCCTGATTGAGTTCGGCGGGGCCAAAGAACGCGGTCTCTTCGAATGAGCCCTGAATCTGCTTCTTGAGCATCCCGTCTTGATCGGTGTTGAATGTGTTGAGGTTGCTGTCCGCAGCGATCGCAGCGAAATCTTCGCCGGATTCGAGTCGCGTCTGGATCAGCTCAACGCTCGCGGTGTCATCCTTGAAGGCTCGGATGACCCGCAGCACCGCGGTCGGCGGCGGCGAGAACTCGTTGATGTCTCGTTCGTAGCGCTGCTTGATGTCGCGCCATGAGACATTCACCCGCCGGTTGATCTCACGGATCAGCGTGAGCTGCACGAGCGTATCGACTTCCTTCTGCTTCAGCGCCTCGTCGAGCGTGAGGCCCTCGCGCTCTTGGATTCGACGCGTCGCGAGCTGTGAGCTGCCGAGGTTCTCAGAGAGCAGGTTGTCCCTAAAGTTGCTCAAAAACGCCTGCAGGCCGACCCGTTGGGTGGGCGTGAGCGCGGCGAGCGCTTCGGCTCGCAGCAGCTCGTCTGCGATGATACCGTCGAGCCGCTGGGCGATGATTCGGCCCGCACTGCCTCGCCACTCATTCATCGAGAGGCGATCGGCTTCAGCGAGCAGGCGGGCCTCGATTGGTGCAAAGAACGAGCTGGTGAAGATTGGTTTGCCGTTGACATCTCCCACCTTGGCGTCGAGCAACTGCAGCGGGCGCTGGGCCCGCTGCGGCTGATCCTCCCCGACGGGTATGTCAGTGGGGGACATGTCTGTGGGGGACCGGGGGTTGCGGATCTCAACTGGGCGTGCTGTGACGCCCGGGCGGTTGATCGTGATGTCCCCATTCGCGTCCCTCAGCGGAACAACGGTGGGGGGCTCAAGCACGGCATCGGTACTATCGGGCGCTGGAGCCGGCGGTGCATCAACTGCTTGAAAGTCATTCATGCTTAGCCGCTCGAGCGATTCGGATCTGGGTCCGGCGACTTTGTTGTAGCCGCACCCCGCAGAAAGCACGGCCGCGGCCGCCCAGAGTGAGCAGATCAGCAGAGGGCAGCGATTGGTTCTGTTTTGTATGGGTGTCATCATGTGGGCTTTCATGCAGGCGGGCGCTAGTATTGATTCTAACCGAATGGAGGCGGACATGTCCGACCCAGATGCCCCGAAAATCATCGTAGACGACGACTGGAAGTCGTCGGCTAAAGCCGAAAAAGAGAAGCTCGCAGCCGCGGAACGCGAAAAGGCCGAGCAGGGTCAGGGCCCGATGGGCCTCCCTGAGAAGCTCGGTTTCAAAGAGTTGATCAGTCTCTTTGCAACCCAGGCACTCATGTACCTGGGTGCGATACCCGACCATTCTGGTCGCTCCATGGTCTCGCTCGAGGTCGCCAAACTCAATATTGACTTGCTCGCGGTCGTTCAAGAGAAGACCAAGGGCAACCTGAGCGAAGACGAGCAGGAGATGATCGACGGCACCATCAATGAGCTGCGCATGCAGTTTGTCGAGGTCGCCAAGGCCGTCGAGCAGGCCGCGGCTGATGGCACCCTCGAGCAGATGCAAGACCCAAACGGGGGCGGCATGATGGGTGGCATGGGCGGCATGAGTGGCAGAGACGACACCCAAGGGCCAAATCTCAAGTTCTAAGCGAATCCTTTCCGGCTGGGCTGTCGAAGACGCAAAAGCCGATAGGTGTGTAGTGAATCTTTGGGAGCGATCGCTCCGAACCCCCAAGGCGGGGTGTGCACTATCGAAACGAATCGGAGTCTCACGGTGAGTGACCAAACCGGGCCTATGCAGAAGCATCACTTTCTCCTGCGTCGATTGCACTCGCTTACGGGCATTGTTCCCGTGGGTGTGTTCTTGATCATGCACCTGACCACCAACTCAACGATTGCCTGGGGTGGGATCAACACCCGCGTGGATCAGGAGGGCTACGGCTGGTTCGATCGCGCCGTCGCGACTTTTCAGCACGAGGTCACCTTCATCAACGAGTTGCCTCTGCTGCTTCTCATCGAGATCACCCTGTGGGTTTCCATCGGGTTCCACTCGATCCTGGGTGTCTACTACGCGATGACCGGTAGGGCCAACACCGGTGATTACAAGTATGCTGCGAACCTGCGGTATACCCTGCAGCGCCTGACGGGCTACTTCGGGATTTTCTTCATCTTCTACCATGTGGCGACGCTGCGATGGGGCTGGTCGTGGCTGGTGCCCGGTGGCGCCCAATGGTCGCATCATTACGCGTCCTCAACGCTCGCCGCCGCGTTGCAGGGCGGAACCGAGGGCATGACCGGTTGGGGCCTGGCGGTGTCAATATTCTACTTTGTTGGCGTCAGCGCTCTGGTGTTCCATTTCGCCAACGGGCTGTGGACCGCCGCCATCACCTGGGGCATCACCATATCCCGCTCGGCCCAGCAGCGATGGGGCGTGGCCTGCGCCGGCCTTGGCGTGGCGCTCATGGTCATGGCGTGGGTCTCGGTCGTGGGCTTCGCGACGCTCGATTACGACCAGGCGCGCAGCGTCGAAGAGGCGATGCACATCGAGTCGCTCCCAGTCGATGCCGAAGCACAAACCGAGACCGTGGCAGCAGATCAGGCAAACATCGACGGCTGAATCCCGGGAACATGGATCCGCAACACCGATCAGCATCAACGCGTCCAAGTGACGCTCAGCAACGAAGAAGATATAGAAATGGCTGATGAAAAAAGAGTGATTGTCGTCGGTGGAGGGCTCGCGGGGCTCGCGGCTTCGGTGCGAATCGCTGAAGCGGGGGTTCCGGTCGATCTGTTCTCGATGGTCCCGGTGAAGCGATCGCACAGCGTGTGCGCTCAGGGTGGTATCAACGCCTGCAACGAGGTCGCGCGTCAGCAGGGATACAGCGAGTACCAGCACTTCGACGAGACGCTCATCGGCGGCGACTTCCTCAACGACCAGCACCCGGTGCTGGAGATGGCCAACTGGGCACCCAAGATCATCGACCTGCTCGATCGCATGGGCGTGCCCTTCAATAGATCAAGCGAGGGATTCCGCGACCTGCGCCTCTTCGGCGGCTCGCTCTTCAAGCGGACCCACTTTGCTGGCGCAACCACCGGGCAGCAGCTGCTCTACGCACTCGACGAGCAGACACGCCGTTACGCCTCCGAGGGCAAGGTCAACAAGATGGAGTTCTGGGAGTTCCTCTACCCGATCACCGAGGGTGAGGGCGAAGACAAGCGTTGCGTGGGCATCGTTGCCCAGGACATGCGCACGATGCAGATCCGTTCCTTCCGCGCCGATGCCGTCGTCATGGCCACCGGCGGCTGCGGGCTGGTGTTCGGCAAGTCCACCAACTCGATCATCTGCACCGGCGGCGCGGCCTCGCGTTGCTATCAGGCCGGTGCGTGGTACGCCAACCCCGAGATGATCCAGGTCCACCCGACCGCGATCCCCGGTGCCGACAAATGCCGGCTCATGTCCGAGTCCGCACGCGGCGAGGGCGGACGCGTCTGGGTGCCGGCCAAGAAGGGCGATACCCGCAAGCCAAACGACATCCCCGAGAGCGAACGCTATTACATCCTCGAAGATCGCTACCCAAAGTACGGCAACCTCGTCCCGCGTGACATCGCGACACGCGAGATCTTTGATGTGTGCGTCAATGAGGGTCTGGGCATCAACGGCGGCAACCAGGTCTACCTCGACCTGACGCACCGTGATCCAGAATATCTCACACGCAAGCTCGGCGGCATCCTCGACATCTACGAGAAGTTCGTGGGCGACGATCCACGCTTTACGCCGATGCGCATCTTCCCCGCCGTCCATTACTCGATGGGTGGATTGTGGACGACCTACACCCCGGGCGACTATGAGCCCGAGCAGCCCCGCGGCGAGCACAAGCCGGGCAACCCGATCCCCATCGATGCCCAGCCCGGGCACGGCCTGACCATCGGAGCGCACAATAACGCCATGACCAACCTGACCGGGCTGTATGCCTTCGGCGAGGTCAACTTCGCCTACCACGGCGCGACGCGCCTCGGGGCCAACGCGCTGCTCAGCTGCATCTTCGACGGCCTGTGCAACGGTGTGTCGGTCGTCAACTATGTGCGCGACAACGGACGCACCCCCGCGAGCGAGCTGAATCAGAAGCTCTATGACGATGCCGCGGGACAGGAGCAGGCAAAGCACGACAAGCTGCTGGCTTCGGTCAACACAGGCAAGGGCGATCAATCGCTCAACCCGTATCAGATCGGGCAGGAGATGGGCGATGTGATGAACGCCGCGTCGACGGTCGTCAAGACCGGGCCCGGGCTTGAGAAATGCCTGGCCAAACTCGACGAGCTGCGCGATCGTTTCAGCCGCGTCGAGCTCGGCGACGGTGCCATGTGGACCAACCAGTCGCTGAGCTACGCCCGCAGTGTGGGCGACATGCTGATCCTGGCCGAGGCGATCGCCAAGGCCGGGCTGCTGCGTGAAGAATCCCGCGGCTCGCACTACCGCACCGACTTCCCCGAACGCGACGATGAGCAGTTCTGGAAGACCTCGGTCGCGAAGTTCAACGAAACAACCGGCAAGTCTGATATCGATTTTGTCGATGTGAAGGCCGGGCTCGTCAAGCTACGCCCCCGAAACTACGGCAAGGTCGATTCGGGCACCAACAAAGAGAAGATTCCCCCAAAGCAGGTCGCGCAAGCAAACGCTTGATCGCGCTGGAATACAGACGGACGTACGCATCCGTGCGTTCGAGCAAAGGACACGAGTCATGAGTGATGCAGAAGCACACGCATACGATGCAGACATGCGACGCGCGAACCGCGGCAAGGCGGTGGAGGAGCGCAGCGTGATCCTCAAGATCAAGCGATGCGACGGGCCGGGCAAGCCCAACCGATGGGAATCCTTCAAGGTCCCCGTTGAGCAGGGCGCCAATGTGATCTCCTCGCTCAAGTGGATCGCCGCCAACCCGGTCACCACCGACGGGCAACGCACGACACCCGTGGTGTGGGATTCGGGGTGTCTTGAGGAGGTCTGTGGAGCGTGCACCATGGTCATCAACGGGCGCGTGCGCCAGTCGTGCTCGTGCCTGATCGACGAATACGCACCCCTCGAGGGTGACGCGATCACGCTCGAACCGATGAGCAAGTTTCCGGTGATCCGGGACCTGTGGGTCGACCGTGCCCGTCTCTTTAGCGCGCTCACCCGCGTCAAGGCCTGGGTTCCCATCGACGGCACCTATGACATGGGCGCGGGTCCAAAGGAGAGCCCGGATCATCAGCAGATGCGATACGCACTCTCCGAATGCATGAGCTGCGGCTGCTGTCTTGATGCATGCCCGCAGTACACCAAGGTCGAAGATGAGTCGCAATGGGATTCCAGCTTCGTGGGAGCCCACGCCATCAGCCAGGCGCGTCTGTTCAACGAGCACGGCACCGGCAAACGCCTCAAGGACGAGCGATATGACGCCCTGTCAGGCCCCGGCGGCGTAAGCGACTGCGGCAACGCGCAGAACTGCGTCAAGGTCTGCCCCAAGGGCATCCCCCTCACCGAGTCGATCGGGGCGGTTGGTCGCGGCGTGACGGTTCACGCCATCAAGCAGTTTTTCCAAGGCAAAAAGTAAACCAACCGGTCTACAGCACGCAAACATCGGCGGGCCACACGGCTCGCCATTTTTCGTTGCGTGTCTGAAACTTGAACGCCCGTTCAGGCGTGGATGTCGAGCCGGCCCGGCTGGTCTTCCCGGTTGGGGCGCTCATACGCCGCCTGCTGTTCTTGGCGGTCTTCGCGTGCTTCTTCTTGGTCAGCATCGGCAAGCGTGCGGACCGCGTCGATCTGCTCGATCTGTTCCACTGGCGCGTTGTACTCGTCCTTGATGCGTCGACGCCTGAGGGTCTTGTCGAACGATTCGTTCGCTTTGACCTTCGAGGCTTGATTCGACGACGCGGGAGCGCCTGCGAGACTTGAGGCCAGGTTGTTGATCGCACCGGTCATATACACAATATCGGTATACAAAGACAAAGAACGCCAGTCGAAACAGGCGTTCTTTCAAAAAAGTTTGGCATATGGCAGGGTCAGGGCGGCCTCAGGCGACCGCAAAGGTCTCCGGCGCGTTCAAGCCCCGAGCGTGTTGATGCCGCAATCGACATAGATATTCTCGCCGGTGACACCGGCACTGAGGTCCGAAGCGAGATAGACCGCGGTTTTTCCGACATCGGCACCCTCGACACCACGGCGCAGCGGCGCTTTTTCTTTCGCGGCTTCGTCCATCTTGTCGGTCCCGCCCACGGCCGAGCTGGCGAGGGTGCGGAGGAACCCGCCCGAGATCGTGTTCACGCGGATGTTGTGCTCGCCCAGCTCGTAGGCGAGGTAGCGTGCGGTGGATTCGAGCGCCGCCTTGGCCACGCCCATGATGTTGTAGCCCGGGACGACCTTCTCAGCGCCGTAGTACGACATGGCCATGATCGAGCCGCCGCCGTTTTGGGCCATCAGGTCTTGGCAACGACCCGCCATCGCGGAGAGCGAATAGGCGCTGATGTCGATCGCGTCCAGATATGCTTTGCGTGGGGTCTTGGAGAACATGCCCGGCTGGAGCCATTCGCGGTCGGCATAGGCGATCGAATGGACCAGAAAGTCCATCCGATCGTGGTCCTTTGCATACGCATCGAAAAGCGCATCGAGCGATTCGTCGCTCCCGGCATCGCACGGTGCGAGCCATGGATCGCTGTGGATCTTCTCGACGGCTTTGGCGGTGCGGCGTTCGTTCTTCTCGCCCGGGAGATGGGAATAGGCGACTGTGGCGCCGTGCTCGTGCAGGGCCTTGGCGATATGCCAAGCGTATGAGCGATCGTTGGCGATCCCGACGACCAGACCGACTTTACCATCCATAAGACCCATGCTGTGTGTCCTTTCGATCGCGTTGGCGATGGTTTTCGTGCGTGTGCAAGTCCAATCGTAGGGCGGTGCGGGCCTGGTGTGTACGATTCCCCATGCACAGCCAGACCCAGCGTTTGCCCGATCCCAACGACCTGTCGCTCACCGAGTTTGCCGCGCAGCTCCGCGGCGGCGGTCTGATCGATCGCCTGCTCAACCTCGCCCGTGATGAGGATCTGGGCACCCCCGCACGCGACTGGACCGGGGAGCTGATGTTTGCGCCAGATGACACCCGCGAGGCCGTTGTGCGAGCAAGGCAGGCGGGGGTGATCTCGGGGCTGGCATACATGCCCGATCTGATCGCGGTCTTCACGAACCCCGGCGAGGTCGAGGCAGAGATGCTCGTTGGCGACGGAGCAGCGATCAAGCCGGGCACCGAGCTGGCACGGATCCGCGGCAACGCCCGTCAGATCGTCGCGCTCGAGCGGACCATGCTCAATCTCATCTCCCGAATGAGCGGCATCGCCACGCGGACACAGGCATTTGTGCAGCTCGTGGAGGGGACGCGGGCACGGGTGTGCGATACCCGCAAGACAACACCAGGCCTGCGGGCTCTGGAGAAATACGCCGTACGCTGCGGGGGCGGGACCACCCACCGGATGGGGCTTTCTGATGCGGTGCTGATCAAGGATAATCATATCTCTGGCCTGAGCCCCGACGATCTTGCAACTGCATTGCACCGCGTCGCGTACACACTCAAGGAGCACGAGGCCCGTCTTCAGTTCGTTCAGATCGAAGTTGATACTTTCGATCAGCTTGATCGGGTCCTCGGTGTGTGTTCCGGCATCGTGGAGATCATCCTCCTTGACAACATGAGCCCCTCGCAGCTCACACAAGCCGTGGGCATGCGAGACAAGCAAGGCGTGCCGGTGCTGCTCGAAGCATCGGGTGGTGTCAACGAGCACACGATCGTGGAGATCGCTCGCAGCGGGGTTGATCGGATCAGTGTCGGGGGGCTCACCCACCAGGCACAGAGTCTGGACATCGGGCTCGATGCCCGCTGAGCCGATCTCTTGGATCGGTGCACACAACGGTTTGTCGAGAGGGCCACATGATTCAGTCTCAGCACGAAGACATCACGAACTGGGCATCACGCATTGATACCGTGATCAGCAACCAGCCATACTCTATTGTGCAGCGGGTGATCGTGATGGAGTCGACAGGGTCAACACAGGACGCCGCGATGACCTTCTCACGCGGGACACCCGGCCTGCTGCTCGTCGCCTCGCAGCAGACCGCGGGCCGGGGCACACAGGGCAGAGAATGGATCGACGGCGACCGGCACACCCTGCCATGCACATTCGTGATCGATCCCGACGGCAAAGATGCGCCGATGCTCTCCGCGTGCATCGCCTGTGCCGTGCACGAAACAATCGCGACACTGATGCCGATGGTCGAACTCAAGATCAAATGGCCCAACGACATCGTGGTGCGCGAGGACGGGCGTGATCGCAAACTCGCCGGCGTGCTTATCGAACAGCGCGACGGGCTGACACTCGTGGGCATCGGGATCAACTGCACCCAGCGGGTCACCGACTGGCCGCCGAATCTGCGCCACGCCGCAGTCTCGCTCGCACAGCTCGGCGGGCACACCACCCGTCTGGACCTGGTCTGCCGGCTCGTCGAACACCTCAGCCACTGGCTCGGGTCGAGCGGACGGGCACAGGTCCGAGCGTATGACGACATGCACAACGCGATGGTCGGTTCGCTCCGCACCTTCAAGCACAACAATATGTGCTACCACGGCATCGTTGAATCGATCGACCCGCTTGAGTGCATCGTCATCGAAACGCCAACCGGGCGACATGTGCTCCCGGTCTCCCAGGCAAGGCATGTGCAGGGCGACCAGCCATGCGGGTGTGGCGAGACAAATGACTGATTGATCCTGCTCAGAGCAGACGCTTGATGTGCTTGCCCAGGTCCTTGGCCCCTTCGGGCGTGAGCGTGCCCGGCGACCAGTTGACGCGCAGGCCCGGGCCGTTTTCTTTATCCGGAGCACCCTCAACGACCTCCCCGCGATCGGGAAAGCGGGGGATGATGTGGAAGTGGACATGCGGGACCGCCTGACCCGCGTCGTTCCCGTTGTTCTGCAGGATGTTGTAGG
This sequence comes from Phycisphaerales bacterium UBA1924, assembly GCA_965283805.1. Lineage (GTDB taxonomy): Bacteria > Planctomycetota > Phycisphaerae > Phycisphaerales > UBA1924 > UBA1924. The sequence continues at coordinate 3,226,955 of CBDIPV010000001.1, forward strand.
ACTTTGCCCCGGTGACCTTCATGATCGCCCGGGCGATGCGTGGGAGCACGCGGCCAACCGCGGCGGCTTGGTCGTCCCCCAGCTGGTCGAGCGTTTCCGCAGGCTCTTTGGGGATCACCAGGGTGTGCCCCTCAGAGAGCGGGCCGATATCAAGAATCGCGATAACGAAGTCGTCCTCGTAGACCTTGTGTGAGGGAACCTCGCCGCGGATGATCTTGGAAAAGATTGAATCTGTCATACCCCATCCTATCGGCGAGCGCGTGCGGTTGTGTGCAACGCCGGCGACTGATTTTGGGCCGCTTGGCGACATAACCGGCCCGGATACGGGTGTACGATCAGGTGTGAACGCGCCCGCCGCCAAGCCGGTCCATCCCGCACAGATCCGAAAGCTCTCGGCGCTGCTTGTCAACCAGATTGCGGCGGGCGAAGTGATCGAGCGCCCCGCATCCGTGCTCAAGGAACTGGTCGAGAACTCGATCGACGCGGGGGCGACACGCATCAGTGTCGAGCTCGAACAGGGGGGGATCGAGCTGCTGCGGATCAGCGATAACGGCCACGGGATCGCCCCCGAGCAGATGATGCTCGCCCTGACCCCGCACGCGACGAGCAAGATCGAACACGCCGACGATCTCGACCGCATCGGGACCATGGGTTTCCGAGGCGAGGCGCTTGCCTCGATCACCTCGGTCGCACGCGTCCTGATCCGCTCGCGCGCGATCGGCGAAGATGAGGGACGCGAGATCGAGGCGTCGGGGCCAGACATGGGCGAGGTCCGGCCCGCGGGCTGCCCGGTCGGGACGACGATCGAGGTCCGCAACCTGTTCTTCAACACCCCGGCGCGCCGCAAGTTCCTCCGCACCAGCACGACCGAGCAGACCCGCTGCCTCGAATGGCTGCGCGATCTGGCGATGGCGAACCCCTCGATCGCGGTGCGCTGCGTCGGCGACGGCAAGGTGAAACTTGATTTGCCCATGAACCAGACAGCGCGTGAACGCGCGATCGAGATCATGGGGCGCGAGTTCGAGGACCAGCTGATCGAGGTGAGCGTCGATCGCTACGACGACAGCCGCGGGATCTTGGTGTGGGGGCTGATGGGCCTGCCCTCGATCGCGCGGGCCAACAACAAGGCCCAGCATGTCTTCCTCAACGGAAGAACGATCCGCGACCGGACCGTGCAGCACGCGATCCGTGAGGCCTACCGGGGCCTGATCGAGCCGGGCCGGCATCCATCGGGTGTGCTGATGATCGAGATGTCCCCGACCGCCGTCGATGTGAATGTGCACCCGGCCAAGCTCGAAGTCCGGTTCCGCGATCAATCGATGGTCCACAGGGCGATCTACCACGGCGTGCGCGATGCGCTCATGCGTGCTGATGTCACCCCGACACTCACCCAGCGACTCCCGGGGATTGGCGGCAGTGCTCTGGCGGGAATGGAAACACCCGAGCAGAAGACCAAGCGCATCGAATCGCAGGTCGACGAGCTGGTCGATTTCATCTCGGCCAAGCCAGAGCCGTCGAGCGATGCGGATCCAAAGCATTCGGCTCTTGCGGTCCGCGAGCAGATCCGCCAGGTGCTTGAGCGTTCGCCCCCAGCGCTGCCTTCATTCGGGATCGAACACAAGCAGGACTTTGACGCCTCAGCCAATCTGCCGCGTGTGCTCCGGGTCGAACAGGTGCTGCAGGTGCACTCGAGTTATCTGATCGCCCAGGACGAGCGCGGGGTGCTCATCATCGATCAGCACGCGCTGCATGAACGGGTCATGTTCAACAAGCTCAAGGCGCGGGTGACCGGCAACGGCGCGATCGAGCAGCAGTCGATGCTCATGCCGATTGTGCTCGATGTGCCCGCATCGATCGTTGATCAGTTCGATCAGCTCTCGAATCTTCTCGAGCGCATCGGGGTGCAGGCCGCGCCGATGGGGCCCCAGAGCGTGGGCGTGCACGCGGTCCCCAGCTTCTTGCTCTCTCGTCGTGTCGAGCCCGAAGCGTTCCTGAGCGAGCTTTTCGATCGTATCGATCAGGAGGGGTTCATCCCCGATTCGGAAGAGGCCCTGCACGAGGTGCTCGACATGATGGCCTGCAAAGCGGCGATCAAGGCCGGCGATCAGCTCAGTGATGATGAACTCAGCGCCATTATGCAGCTGCGCATCGAGGAGGAGCGGTCCGGCTCATGCCCGCACGGCCGCCCGACAACAGTGCGGCTGACGATCGAGGAGCTTGAGAAACTCTTCGATCGCCGATGATTTTCCGACACGAAATGAGAAGCCCGCCAGACTAACCAGCCTTGGCGGGCTTCACCCCTCAGATCGGGTGACCGCCCCGGTTGACCCGCATCTTTGATGCCGCGCAGCCAACCAGGGACATTCGATTGAGTTCGTGGCAATCTAGTTGGCCGCAAGCATGGCAAGCTTGTTGATTGTGTTTTCCGCGAGATCAGTGAGCAAAGAATCGGCGTTGCGTTCTTCTTCGAGCGTGGTTGTTAGAATTTTGTGAGCTTCGTCCAAGCCTAGCACGCGGGCGTATGCGCGCAATGACCCGTAAGTCGCCATCTCGTAGTGCTCCACTTTCTGAGCAGCACAGATCAACGCCGCGTCTCGTGCCTCGGGCTCGCCGTCTTCATTGATAACATCTTCGCCCTCTTCGATCAGCCCCGCCATCGCTTTGCAGCGGTGACCGCCGGGCTTGAAATCCAGTGTGGAGAAGATCTGATTGATCCGGCTGACATGCTCGCGGGTCTCTGCGAGATGATCGGTGAACGCCTGCTCAAGCTTCTGACTCGTGGCGGCCTTTGCCATTTTGGGCAGCGCTTCGAGCAGCTGGGTCTCGGCGCTGTACATGTCCTTGAGCTGTGTGACAAAGACCTTGTGGAGTGATTCGAGTTTGACTGACATTGTGTGGCTCCTATCGGTTCGATACTGATTGGATTGTGTATGTAAAAGGGCGTGTTCAGGCGTGCGAGATTTTTTCGGCATTGAACTGCTTGAAGACATCGCGTGCTGTGTCACACTCATCGCTGTCTTGGCAGTTCACTCCAATCATGACATGGCCCTTGTCGATCGCGCTTTCGTAGTGCTTGACCTCATGCTCTGGGATCGCTGCGCCGACAAGGCCGCCCAAAATCGAGCCGCCCGCTGCGCCAGCGCCCGCGCCCGCAAGGGCGGCCACGAGCGGACCCGCGACCACAAGCCCAGCGCCACCGGTCGACACCGCGCCTACGGTGGTCAGGCCGGCTGTGACCGCGCCAATCGCGCCGCCGGTCCCGGCACCGATCGCGGCACCCTCGGCGAGTTTCGAGTGAGTCTCGACGCCAAAGGTCTCGTGGTTGAAGTCCTCCGACGCGACCAGGCTGATGTCGCCGCTGTCGAACCCCTTGGAGACAAGTGTTTCCAGCGATCCCGCTGCATTATTGTTTGACTCAAAGATTGCGGTGATGACCTTGCTCATGACTTTACTCCATTCGCATCGCGGTTACGGTTTGATTCGATCACGCGTGCTTCGGCCCGTGTGAATATGTGACTATCACCGGCGAGCGTGACCTCACCGTGAAGCGCGAGTGAAAAGAAATAAATCCCGCCAACACGCAGTGCTAGGGGTGTATCTGCCTCACGCGATGCGGGTTCTCAATACGCGCGCAGTCGCGTGATCACCACTCGAAGGTATCGAGGTGCCGGCACAGGTGCCAAGCGGTCGGGTAGCGTTGTGTGATCAATGAGACCTTGAGCCCCAGGCAGATCTGTTTGATCACCGGCGGCTGCGTCGCGTAGTACGCCTTGCCGCCAACCAGATCGTACAGGATGCGCACAACATCGCACACATCCTGCTGGATGTGATGTCGATTGGCGCGGCCACGATCGTACATGTCAACGAGCTTAACATCGAAGTGCACCCCGCGCCGTCGCACCAGCACATTGTGCGCGTGCAGGTCCCCGTGGTACTCGCGCTTCTCATGGATCTCCGCGAGCCCCGCCGCGATGGTGCGCGTCAGATACAACGCCTCGTGGCACGGCATCTTCTTTGCCCGATAGCCCGCCAGCAGCAGCGGCAGAAGCTGCCCCTCGACGAACTCAGAAATCAGCACGCTCACCGGCTCGCCCTGCAGACGCACCTCCTCGGCGTGGTGGTACTGGATCACCATCGAGCAGTCGCGCAGCCGCTCAAGCTTGCGGGCATAATGCGATGAGGCCGCGTTCTTCTCGTTGCGCTCGGGGTAGAACAGCTTGGCCGCTCGGCGCGCACCGGTCAGCCGCTCGCGGACGAGGTACACCTCGCCCTCATAGCCCATGCCGAGCATGGATTCAACGAGGTAGTTTTTGGCGATCGTTCGCCCCGGCGCCAGATCAAAGCACCGGCGGGGTATCATGCGTCGTCCAGCAGGTCTACGGCTTTGAACGCCTTGCCCTCGAGCATCGCCAGACTCGCCCCGCCACCTGTTGAGACATGCGACAGCCGATCGGCAACCCCGAACTGCTCGGCGGCCGCGGCCGAATCACCGCCACCCACGATCGAAGTCGCGCCCGATTCGGTCGCTTCCGCAACCGCGTTGGCAACGAACTTGGTGCCCATCTTAAACGGTGCCCACTCGAAAACGCCCATCGGCCCGTTCCAAACAATGGTCTTCGATCGCTTGATGATCTCGCTGAAGCGTGCAACGGTCTTGGGCCCGATATCGAGCCCCATGTACCCGTCCTTGATCTGGTCGTCGAACACCTCGATGTCGCCTGAGCGTTCAGCAAACTGCGTCGAGCAGATGTGATCCTCGGGGAAGTGCAGATCGGTCTTGGATTCCGCGGCCAACTCGATGATGCGCTTCGCCTCTTTCACCATGTTCTCTTCAACGCGCGAGCTGCCAACCTCGTGGCCGACCGCCTTGAGGAAGGTGTACGCCATCGCGCCACCGACCAGGATGTGATCGGCCTTGGGGAGCAGGTTCTCGATCGCCGGCAGCTTGTCGCTGACCTTGGCACCCCCAAGGATGACCGTGAACGGGTGTGCCGGGTTCTGGAGTGCGTCGTTGAGATAGGCGATCTCTTTCTCGACCAGGAAACCGGCGACCTTGGGCTTGCTGCCCATCGCAGCGGGCACACCGACCATCGACGCGTGTACCCGATGGCAGGTGCCGAACGCGTCGTTGACATACACATCCGCCATATCAGCGAGCTGCGCCGCAAACTCGGCATCGTTCCGCTCTTCGCAGCCGTGGAAGCGGAGGTTCTCGATCAGCAGCACATCGCCGTCGCTCATCGCATCGACCGCGGCCTTGACCGCGGGGTCCTTGCAGGTCTGCGCCGGGATTGTGACGCTCTGATCGAGCAACTCACCCAACCGTTGCGCGACTGGGGCCAATGAATACGATGCCTCGTACCCCTTGCCCTCTGGGCGGCCCAGATGCGACATGATCACAGCCCGCCCGCCCCGGTCAATGACCGATCTGATTGTGGGGAGCGCGGCGACGATGCGTCGGTCATCGGTGATGGTCGAGCCGTCGAGCGGGACATTGAAGTCCACACGGATCAGGACCTTCTTGCCGGCGACATCTACTGATTTGATCGATTTTTTAGGCATCGTTTCGTCCTCGTGCATCTGCGGGAGTTGGACATGATTCTATGCAATAGGCAGAAAAAAAGCGGGCCGTCCGGGCCCGCTCGTGGTCATTGTGTTCGGGATTATTCGCCGAGCATGTCGCTTGAACGCCCGCGGATCTCGCCGCGGCCCTTGGAGAGCAGGCTCTCGCGGAGCTTGCGAAGCTCGGCCTGGATCGAGCCATCGATGAGCTGGTCCCCGATGCGAAGCTTGATGCCCCCGAGCATGGATGAATCGGTGTAGGGGTGCATGATGACATCCTTACCAAGCGAATCGCTCAGGCGTTTGCGGACGGATTCAAGCTCGTTTGCACCGATCGGCGCTGCTGTGAAGACATCGACCTCGATGCGACCGAACTGCTGCTGCACCATATCGTCCATCGCAACGGCGATCTGCGAGAGGTTCGCCAGACGGTCCTTGCGGTTGAGCTGACGCAGGAAGTTAAGCGTCAGGGGCGAGACCTTGCCATCGAGCATGCGCACCAGCGACCCATCGCGCTTCTCTGAATCGATCAGACGCGACGCGAGCAGCTCGTTGAACGAGCGATCGTTGCGAGCGATCTCGATGATGTCCTCAAGTTCGCCCAGGATGGACTCGGCGTTCGATTGACCGCCCTGGCTCTGTGCGATCTCGAACAGGGCTTTGGCGTAGACCTTCGCGAGTGCGTCGGGTTGTGCTTCGATCAGGGGCATGCTGGCTCCGGGCTATGTCAAGCGGTGGGGGCGTCGTGTATCGCGAATGGACAGCGAGATCAGTTGACCGACTTCATCTCAGCGATCGACTCATCCATGAGGCGCTGCTGATCCTCAACGGTCACCTGACGCTGCAGAATCTTGCCTGCCATGGCGCTGGCGAGGTTGACCGATTCGGTGTAGATCTCACCCAGCGCCTGCTTCTTAGCGGCTTCGATCTCTGCCAGCGCCTTCTCACGCATCGCGCCCAGTTCCTTGTCCGCGTTGGCCTTGAGCTGTGCGGCCAGCTGGCTCTGCTGGGCACGCGTCTCCTCGAGCATCTTCTGTGATTCGGCGCGGGCCTCGGCGAGATTCTTCTCATACTCGTTGAGCGCTTCCTTGGCCTGCTTGCGTGCGGCCTCAGCGGCGGCGATCTCGCCCACGATCTTCTCGTTGCGCTCGTCGAGCCCCTTGACGATCTTGGGCCACACCATCGTGCTCAGCAATCCCAACACGATCACAAAGATCACGATCGCGGTGATCCCGGTCGCCAGCCCCTCCTGCGGGTTGGCCAGCGGGTTGGCGGCGTGTTCTTTGTCTGCGGCGACGCTCAACTCGGTCGCGAGTGCCAGGACGGTCAATGAGATCAGCGATGCAAAGCGATTCATTTGGGTTCTCCGGATAGGAACTTTCGAAAGCCGACGCGCGGCGTGTTTCAGACACGCGCCGGTGTGATTTGTAATCGCGTCGATCAGGCGAGGAACGCCACAACGATCGCGAAGAGGGTCGCACCTTCGATAAGTGCGGCCGCGAGGATCATGTTGGTACCGATGGTGCCCGAGGCCTCTGGCTGGCGGGCGATCGACTCGAGCGCACCCTTGCCGACCAGGCCGATGCCCAGACCGCCGCCGAGCACGGCCAGACCAGCGCCGATGACGGCCAGGCCCTTGCCGATGTTCTCAACTGCGACAGGGGCGGCAACGCCGTCCTGTGCCAGAGCCATCGAGGGAGCGAAGAGGGCAACAGCGCCGGCTGCCAGAGCGACTTTCTTGAGAAGCTTCATATCTCAGTTTCCTTTCAAAGGCCGGGTGTGAGTTTCGTTCGGCCTGAACCACTGTCATGCGGGGAGCATCCACTGTCGATCCAACTCGGATCGCAATGGCCTTGGGCGCCTCCCCGCGGTGCCCCAGGCCCTACTTTTCAGATCAATCACGCGAGACCGGCATGCGCGATCTCGTGTGCGGTGTCATGATCGTGATCACCATGATGCTCAAGGAGCGAGATGAACACGGTCGTCAGGAACATGAACACAAACGCCTGCAGGAAGGCGATAAAGAGTTCGAGGAAGTAGATCGCGATCACGCCCAGCGACGAGACCACGCCCACCGGGAAGCCGATCAGCGGGTTGTCGCTCGTGAAGCCATCGGCGATGAAGCCCAGCAGCACCGCCACGAGGATGTGGCCCGCCGTCATGTTCGCAAACAAACGAATGGCCAGCGCGATCGGCTTGATGAAGGTGCCCAGTATCTCGATTGGGATAATGATCGGCCACACAAAGATCGGGGCCTCGGCGGTCAAATGCTTGATGTAGCCCCCGATGCCCAGCTCCCGAATCCCCGCCCAGTTGATCATGATCGCGGCGATCACCGACAGCGCCCCGGTCACCCAGATGCTCTGGGTGGCGGTCCCACCGATGAACGCACGGTGCTCGGCGACCACTTCTGGCGCGATCTCGCCGGCGATGACATTGTGCATGTCCAGTAGCGGGATCAGCCCAAGCAGGTTATTGATCAGGATAAAGAAGAACAGCGTCCACAGGAACGGCATAAACCGGTTGGTGCGTTCGTGCAGCAGCGGGCGGACGGTGCTCTCGCGGAGGTAGCCGCAGATCACCTCAACGGTGTGGGCCAGGCGTGATTTGGTCACAAAGCGCCAGTGCCCCTGCGATTCTTCGCCGGTTCCGACGGCCTTGGCCACAAAGACGCCGCCAAGCAGCAGAATCAGGGCCGACAGCACCATGTTGGTCTGCGAACTCGACCAGATCCAGAAGCCGTCTTCGTTCACGGCCCAGGCATGGTTAATGACATGCGCGACCGGGTCGGCGGCGAGAGTAAGACTTGACATCAGCAGACGCCCTCCGATTCACCGACGGCGCTCATCGCCGTGGGGTGTTTCTGGATGAGTGAAAGAACAGACGCGACATCGATGCCCAAAGTAACGAGCAGCGATGCGAGCAGGGTCATGAAGAATACGGTCTTGTCGGGCCCGATCAAGGCGAACACGCCCATACCGATCAACATCGCGATCAGGGCCCGAACCACGGTCATGGCAAGCACCGGCACCGACCACATCGGCGCGGGTTTCCGCCCGAGCATGGCCAGCGTGGCCAGCGGGATCAAGACACCCGGGATCATGGCGATCAGGGTATTGACCCCATCGCTCATCTGCCCCCCGCGCTGGGTGCTCAGATAGCCACCAGCGATCGCAACAAGCACGCACGCGAAAAGCGAGATCGCACCGATCAGCATCGCCGGCAGGCGTACTCCGTCGTTGTCATCCGCGTAGGTCGTCATGGTGTGTGCGAGATGGTCCCGGGTCAGTGATTGCACGCCCCAGCGGCGTATCGAGCAGGGCAGAAAGGATAGGAGTCACTCACCCAATCGGCGAGTCAAAAAACGACAGTTTTACACCCTTTCTCCACATCTTGTCGTTGAACAGGAAGTCGGCGGCTCCCGAACCCGTGCAGATCAGGTTTTCGGGTCACCATCGGTCTTGGCAGAAGTCCGGTTCTGCTCCTTGTTCAGACTCATCGCTTCGCGGATGAATCGATAGAAACCCACAACAAGCCCCGTGATCCCCAGATAAATCGCCCATTTGAGCCCGTCGGAACCAATCAGATGATCGATCCCGTACCCCACCGCGCCCAGGCCGACCATGCCGTAGAGCGGATCGAGCGCAATGACCCATGCCTTGGCTTGCCGGGACCGATCACCGCTGCTGTCTCTGGGGGTGCTCATGGCAGAGTGTACTCGATAGCCGGGCTGGCCAAGATCATGAAATCTGTCCAAAGGCAAAGGTTCGTGCGTGCGATGTCGCGGCATTGAGCTTGGACAGGTCCGAACCCGAGCCCTGGGCGTTGTCCGGGCGTCCGCCGCCCTTGCCGCCCATGATCCCGGTGACTTCGCGGATCCAATCGCCCGCTTTGAGCCCGCGCCCGATCAGATCTTTGGGCACACTGGCCATCACCGACACTCGACCAGCATCCTGATCCGGGCTCAGCAGCATGACCGCCTTGTTGGGGCAGCGCTGCGTGATGGTGTTCATCGCGGCCTCCAGCGCCTTGCGGTCACTGCCAAGCTCAAGCGACGCGATCACGATCTCTTCGCTCGATCGCTCCGCGCCGCTGGCGATCCCTGCGGCCAGCTGCGCCGCCTGTGCTGCTTGCTGCGCCGCCGCGGCTTTGGAGCGTTCCTTGAGCTGCTTCTGCACATCCGCGAGCTTGGCGCGGATGTCGTTCTTGCGGGGCGCCGGGAGCACGGCTTCCTCGACCTGCTTGGTGAGCAGGGCGTGCGCTGAAGCGAGCCGGTCGGGCGATGTCGTCGCCAGCTTGTCGACCGCGGACTCGATCTCATCGGCCAGCGTGTGCGCGGCGATGGCGGCGTCGCCCGTGATCGCCGTGATCCGACGGATGCCCTTGGCGATGCCTTCTTCGCCCAGCAGCGCGAAACGCTTGGCCTGGGATGTGGATTCGATGTGCGTGCCGCCGCAGAACTCGACCGAGGCGCTGGCCCACGCGTCGTTCTCCGGGTTGTTTGCCAGCTGGTCCACTTCGATGCCGATCGAGACCACCCGCACCGGGTCGGGGTACGACTCGCCGAACACGGCGCGGAGCCCGGCGATGTTCTGGGCCTTGCTCAGCGGCGCCAGATCGGAATAGACCGTCAGGTCCTGCTCGATCTGGTGGTTCACGATGTCCTCGACCCTGGCGATCTCCTCGGCGCTCACGGGCTGGTTGTGCGTGAAATCGAAGCGCAGCTTCTCATGGTTCACCAGCGAGCCGCGCTGATCCGCGTCGCTTCCGAGCACCTCGCGCAGAGCGAAGTTGAGCACATGGGTCATGGTGTGGTTGCTGGCGACCCTGGTGCGGTTCTGGTTGTTGATGTGGCACATGACATCATTGCCCACCGCGAACTTGCCACGGGTGACACGCCCGATGTGCACCACATAGCCGCCGAACGATTGGGTGTCTTCGACCTTAAAGCTCGCGTTGCCGCCCAGCAGCTGCAGCTCGCCGTGATCGCTCACCTGCCCGCCCATCTCGCTGTAGAAGTTGGTTTTGTCGAGGACGATGCCCACGGGCTTCATGCCCGCGGTGGTGTTGTCCGCGTGCTCATCGAAGTTGCGCCCATTCCAGATCGCCTTGATGGTCCCCTTGATGTCGCGCCCGGTGAACTTCGCCTCGTCGTTGGTGGGCTTGACATTGAGGTGCCCCAGCTTGGCGACCTGCTCGGCGCGCAGCTCGATGCTGCTCCCGCCTTCGGCCTTGCGACCGCCCTGACGCGAGCGTTCTTTCGCCTCTTCCATCGCCTTGTCAAAGCCCGCGAGATCGACGGTGAGCCCGCGTTCCTCGGCCATGATCTGCGTGAGGTCCACGGGGAAGCCGTAGGTGTCGTAGAGCTTGAAGGCATCTTCGCCAGAGATTGATTTTGAGCCCTGTGCGATGTCTTCGAACATCTTGATCCCTCGATCCAGCGTCTTCCCGAAGCTCTCCTCCTCATCCGCGATGATGTCGCGCACCCGCTCCGGGTTGTCGCGCAGCTCAGGGAACGCGTCGCCCAGCGATGCCACAACCGTGGGCACCAACGCCGCGAAGAAGCCCTCGGGCGCGTTGAGCTTCTGGCGTCCATAGCGAACGGCACGGCGCAGGATGCGCCGCAGCACATAGCCGCGTCCGTCGTTGCCGGGCATCTGCCCGTCGGTGATCGCGATCACCAGCGTGCGGATGTGGTCGGCGATGACGCGGTAGGCCTCGTCGACGCCGTCGGTGTCTTCGGGGCCGACCTTGCCCGCGTAGGGTCGAGCGCCGGTGATCTTCTGGATCTGCCCAAACAGCGGCAGGAAGATATCGGTGTCATAGTTGCTCAGCTTGCCTTGCAGCACCGAGACGATGCGCTCGAGCCCCATGCCCGTGTCCACATGCATGTCGGGCAACGGGTTGAGCTGCCCGCCCTCGACGCGATCGAACTGGATGAACACATTGTTCCAGACCTCGAGCACATTGGGGTCGTCCTGATTGACCAGATGCGCCGCGTTGCGGCCACCGATCCGGTCATAATGGACTTCCGAACACGGCCCGCATGGCCCGGTATCGCCCATCTCCCAGAAGTTATCCTTCATATCGCCCGGAAGGATGTGATCCTCGGGCAGGTACTTGGCCCAGATCGCCTTGGTCTCCAGATCCGGCGGCAGGTCCTGCTCGGGGTTGCCCTCGAAATAGGTCGCGTACAGGCGATCCGGGTCGATCCCCCAGACCTTGGTGAGCAGCTCGAACGACCAGCCGATCGCCTCCTCTTTGAAGTAATCGCCGAACGACCAGTTGCCCAGCATCTCAAAAAAGGTGTGGTGGTAGGTGTCCTTGCCGACATCATCGAGGTCGTTGTGCTTGCCGCCCGCTCGGATGCATTTCTGGCTGTTCACCGCCCGCTTGAGCCCCTGCAGCGGGGAGGTCGGGTCGAGCGTGCCCTGAAAGATCGGCTTGTACTGGTTCATCCCCGCGTTGGCGAAGGTATCGCGCAGCGACGGGTCGTTCATGGGGCATGTGGTCGAGGAGGGCACAAAGGTGTGCTGACGCAGTTCAAAGAACTCAATAAAGCTCCTGCGGACGCCGTTGGCGGTCAGTGCTTCGGTGGTAGATGCGTTCAACGACATGCTGATGTTCCAGTTCTGTTCAGGTTCGATGCGGCCCGGGTCTGCTCCGTCACCCCAAGCGGCTGAATCGTAGCGGGGTCGAGGTCGGGTTGCAGCGATCAATAAGGTCCCAAAAGCACCGCCGCCCCGCCGATTGACTGGCCTTGCACGCGGTTCTGGGGTCTATTGATGGTGCAGATCCTGAACGAATCAAAGAGATGAAGGAGCCCCGATGCGCCCATTGCCCGCCATGATGTTGTTGTTTGCTGCGGGCACGAGTCTGAGCCATGCGGGTGTGATCCGACACGACCGTGACGATTCCCTGTACCGACAGCTCGGGCAGCAATCCCAGTTCGCCGGCGTGGGTGCGTTGGGAATCAACTTCACCGGCGGGGGCGGCACCAACTGCTCAGGCACGCTGATCGCCGATCAGTGGGTGCTCACCGCCGCGCATTGTGTTGACGATGGCGTGAGCTTCGCGACCTTCGTCACCGGCACCTCTTTCTCGTTCGTCGAGGAAGTCTTCATCCACCCCGATTGGGCCCCCAACGGCTTCTTGGGTGGTGGGGACCTTGCTCTATTGCGACTGAGCGCCCCGGTGACCAATATCCAATCCGCCGCGCTGCACCAAGGCGGCGGCGATCTGGGGCAGGTCGGCACCGCGGTCGGATATGGGCGAACCGGCACGGGGCTCACCGGGTCGCAGAACGGGACCGAGGGCACTAAACGGGCCGGAAACAATGTAATCGATGTGCTGGGCACCGCCCGCGGCTGGGACGAGCGCATCCTGCTCACCGACTTCGACAACCCGCTCAACCCGAGCGACTCGAACTACGGCAGCAGCACCCCACTCGATCTCGAATACTCAATCGCGCCCGGTGATTCCGGTGGCGGTTTGTTCATCCAGATCAACGGCGGCTGGGAACTCGCCGGCGTGACCTCGTTCGTCAACTCGACCGACGGCATCCCCAACGGCGACTATGGCGACAGCAACGGCTACACCCGCGTCAGCGACTACACCGGCTGGATCAACTCCATCGTCCCAGCGCCCAGCACGATGCCGATGCTGGCCACCGGGCTGATGATCATGAGTCGCCGTCGGCGCGGATGATCTATCCGCCAAGGCGGTATACTCTGCTACCGCATGGCCAAGAAGACCACCACACGCAAAAAAGCGCCCAAACGCACCACCGTACAGGACAAACGCCCTGACATGATGCTCTACGACCCGCCGATCGGGCTCGATCGGGTGGTGGGCCAGGGGCGTGCTGTAGAAGTGCTGCAGCAATCGATGCAATCGGGCCGACTGCATCACGCCTGGATCTTCCACGGCCCCGAGGGCGTCGGGAAGTTCACCGCCGCGGTCTCGTGGGCAGCGACATTACTCGACCCGACCGCAACGCCCGATCTGGGCGGCAACATCGCGCCGGATCCCGATTCCCACACCCAGCAGCTCATCGAGTCGGGAACGCATCCAGATTTCTTCGTGATCCGCAAAGAGCTCACGCCGTTTTCTGAAAACGCGAACATCAGAAAGAACAAACAACGCAACATCCCCAAGGACATCTTGATCGAGTACCTCGTCAGGCCAGCCGCTCTTGCGCCGTCGATCAACCTGGGGGCGCGGGCTGGCAAAGTCTTTATCATCGATGAGGCCGAACTCGCAGACCAGGTGGGTCAGAACGCGATTCTCAAAACCCTCGAAGAGCCGGGGCCAGGCACACTGATCATCTTGGTGACTTCGAGCGAAGACCGGTTGCTCCCCACGATCCGATCTCGCTGCCAGCGGGTTGGCTTTGTCCCTCTCGATGACGACGCGATGCGTCAATGGATAAACGCCCAGTCATACCAGCTCGACCCAGAGGCCCATCACTGGTACCTGCAGTATGCCGGCGGCTCACCGGGCCGATTTGCACGGGGTGTCGAAAGCGATCTCTACAGCTGGCACACCCAGATCGACCCGATGCTCAATCGCGCACTCCGCGGCGAGCATCCGCCCGGGCTGGGCACGCTCATGAGCACCCTGATTGAGGGGTGGGCGAGCGACTGGGTCAAGAAGGGCGACAAGCTGGGCGAAAACCGATCCAAAGAAGCCGCCAACCAGAAGGCCGCGGGCATGATGCTCTCGCTCATCGCCCAGCAAGCACGCAGCGGGCTGAGCGATGCGCGAAGAAGTCAGCGATCGCTTCAGACAATCGATAGCGTCACACGCGCAAGCGAAGAGCTGTATACAAATGTCTCGTTGAAGCTGGTCATGGAGCATCTGGTCGCTGGGATCAGCGATTCGCGCTCATATCAAGCCTGAAAACTGATCGGCTTGTGTCCCGCGGGCTGTGCATACATCCCAGAAGCACCCGACGGTGCTCCCACGGTGATGCCATGCTCACGGTCGTGCGCCACCTGCTGCATCGTCAGCACCCATGTCTCACGCTCGTATTCGAGCAGTTCGATCACTTCGTTCAGAACGCGGCTGTCCTTGTTGATGCTCGCCTTGACCAACTCGCCATACATATAGGTATAGAGGTCCTTGACGCTCTGGGCGATCTGCGGCGCGTGCTCGGGCTTGATGGTGTTGAGCAGCTCAAGAATGATGTCGCGGCACTGTGAAAAGCCGCTGAAGGTCAGCTCCGGATTCTTGTTCTCAAGCCCGCTCATCGCCTGGCGAGCGAACTTGATCGCTCCATCGATGAGCAAGAGCCGCAGCTCCTCGGGGGAGGCGGTCATGACCTTGGTCTTGAGATACGCGTTTGCAGTGTTCTGTTCGTTCATCACGCCCGAGGTATCGGTCCTTCTATCAACTCACTTGTGCCAAGATGCTGAAAAAACGCAATCACCCCAGCGCGGCGATCTGCGCCAGCGATGAGCTCTGGGTCTGGAACGAGCCGATCGCCTGTTCCATGGCCAGGAACTGACGCTGGAGCGTCTCCCGCTTGCGATTGAGCGATTCCTGGATCGCCTCGATCCGGCTTTCTTGCAGCGTGATCTGGGTATCGATCGCGTTGGTACGGTTCTGTAGCACGCCACCGATCGTCGTCACATAGCTATCCGCAAACTCTTCGAGCTGCCCCAGCACACTCAGCTCCGTGAATGTCGGCTCATCGATCGTGTTCGGGTCGTCGTCGTCGTTGTCGTCGAGGGTGCGCTGTGTGAACAGAGCTGCGACGGCTTCGGGATTATCCGCGTAGGCATCGCGGAACTTGTCCTTATTAAACTCCAGCTTACCCCCGCTGCCGATCCTGATCCCGACCTCGGTGAGCGAGTTGTAATCCCCATCAAAGCCCTGGTTCTCGCGGCGCAGGGTGTTAAACATCGCATTGCGCAGATTCAGCATGGTGCCGTCGCCCAGCAGCACGCCCTTTGCTTCGGTTTCCGCGTCATAGCGGGTCCGGAAATCGATCCCTGCGATGACACCGTTGAACGAGGTGATGAAGTCTTCGATCTTCTTCTCGATCGCGCCCGTGTCGCGGCTGACCGTGATCTGGACCGGGTCATCGGACGCAGAAGCGAGATTGAGCGAAACACCCTGAATCACGCCATCGAGGGAGTTGACCGAACTGGTGAGCAGCACGCCCTGCGCAGGATCGCTGGAACCAAAGAAGACGCGGGCATCGTTGCCCTCATCAAGCACGCTCAGGCCCAGGTCAAAGCCGCCCGTATCGATCAGGAACCGCCCCTCCTCGCCCGACTGCTCGCTCGCGAGGCTCAGACGGAATGGCGAAGCACCGGTGCCGGTGTTCACGATCGAGGCCGAGACCCCGACATTCGCCGCGTCGATCGCGTTGCGGATATCTTCGAGCGTCGCGTCTGGCTCGAACTCGATCACGCGTTCCTCGCTGCCGGTGAGAAAGTTCTCTCCATCGACATCACTCGCGGTGCCCTCGATCCCCAGCTTCTCCGCGACGGAACCCTCAAGATCGCTGATCGAGATGGTCTGTGTGCCATTGACCCCGCCATCTGTATCGCGGAGACTCTCTTCGATCGTGATGCCGTCGCCGTTGTCATTAATGCGTGCGTTGATGCGCAGCCCGGAGTCATTGATCTCGTCGAGCAGCTCACCGACCGAGTTCATCGAGCTGGTGATGTTGATTGTGGCGCGATTGCCGTACGAATCCACAATCTCGAACTCGCCCGATCCCAATCCCTGTCCGTTGTTGAGTTCGCTCAGCAGCGTCGAGTTGCTGACATAGCTGATCTGCAAGCTCGACCCCTGGGTGGTGCCGTCGGCGAATGTGCCGCTGATACCCAGCGCTGCAGCGGTGTCAGCGCCGTCGGTCCCGCCGATGCTGAAACTCCCGCCGCCGCTGGTGTTGTCGACAACCGCGAGCCCGGTGCCCTGCCTGTTCGCCGAGACCGTTACATCGCCGCCGGTCGCGGTGTTGATGGTGTTGATGATGTCGTTGATATCAGTCAGTCCAGAGACATCAATCCCTGAGTACACCGATCCGTCGCGGGTGGTGATGTTCAGCAGTCCGTCGGTCCCGGTGAGCCCCGCGCCGCCGTTGAGCGACGAGACGAGCTTGGTGTTGAGCCCCGCGAAGATGCGTTCGCCGTTGGCCGTGCCCCCGGTGTAGCTGCCCGTGATGCCCAGGTCGCTCGCGGTGCTGTATGTTCTGTTCCCGGAGACAAGGTCCTCGACATCGAAATCGCGCCCGAGCGAATCGACAATGTCGATGCCGCCGGTCGTGGTGTTGATCGATGCCTCGACCTCGCCATAACCCGCGTCACTCAGCGCGCTGTTGATACGGCTGATCACGCCGTCGAGCGTCGAGACCGCGCCCTCGAGCACGCCGATGACCGGTTCGCCATCGTCATCAAGCACCGGGTCACCATCGTCATCGGTCAGCGGCCCTTCGACCACACCGATCCGCACGCCGACGGTTTCCCCGTTGATCAGGATATTGAAATCGGTCACGGTTTCACCCGAGGTATCCCGGATCTCCACGCCCCGCCCGTCGTTGAGCGCCCCCAGCGAAGTCGTTCCGGTCAGTTCGTACACGCTTGTGCCGATTCGGGTTGACGAAGCGCCACTATACGAGCTGAGTCCCAGAGAGCTCAGGATTCCTGCGCCGCTTTGCTCGCTCAATCCTGTCACGCCCTCGATCACGAACTTGTCGTTCTCAACGCGGGCCGTGACACCATCGACCTCGTTGATCGCGTCGAGCACTTCCTGCACCGTGCCGGCGCGCGAGAGATCAACCTCGGTGCCGTTGACCGTGATCTTGCCGCGGGTGACGCCGTTGCCGTTGTTGAGGTCCGCGAGACTCGTATTGCTGTCGATCCGGGCTGCGGTGGTCTCAAAGCTCAGCGAGTCGAGCCCGATCGCCGAGGTATCGCGATCCGCAAAGCCCCGTGTCAGCAGCTGCTGCGACGACACCAGCCGATCCACGATGAAGTTGTAGCTGCCCGGCACCGCGCTGTTGCCCGCGGTGGCCGTGATCACATTCTCCGCCGAGCTGGTCGCTTTGCTCGTCTGAAAGACATTGTTCACCCGGAAGCTGGCGGCCGCGGTCTTGAACGCACTCAGTCTTGAGTTGATGTCGAGATAGGCCGCGGATTGCTGGTTGAGCTGGATCACCCGAGTCTGCGCCAAGATCAGCGGCCGCGATGACGCGTTGATAAGCTGCTCGATCAGCGATGCCGAATCAATGCCCGAGAAAATTCCAACACCGGTGGTAATGCCGCCCATAGCTCCGCTCCTTGCAATCTGCACGCGCCCCATCGGTATCGGGGACGCATGGTGCCGCTCGCTTTGCACAGCGAATCGGCTTGCTCACACTCCATATCGGGCGAAGTTCGGGGCCATCTGGACCCGGGGGGCGGCATTTGATGCGTACAAATAGTCTGGGAACCCATTTGCCGCCCCAACCGCGCAGGCAGGGCTTGCAATCAGGACAAATTGCGCAGATTCTGCGCATCGATCCTGCGAGTGGATTCACGACTCTGCTGGGTTTATGGTTGAGAGCCCGCCCGGAAGGACCGATCTTCCAAAGCCCGCCCAGCGTACCCAAAGGACCAGATGACCGACCAGCCCAAGACCCATCAGACCAATCACGCCCAAACGCCCACGCCGCTGCGTGTCGCAGCGGTGGTGCTCAGCGCGGTCGCCGCCCTCTCGACGCTCCCCTGGCTCTATCTCTCCATCGGCCGTTTCGGCGGCTTCGCCTGGGGGTTGTTCGGCTTCGAGCTGCTGGTCCTGCTCGGTGCGATCGTGACCATCATGGTCTGCCAGGGCAAGATCCGCGTCGCCGGGGCGTTCCCCATGGCCATCGCCTGCTTCGCCGGCACCATCCTCGTCGCCAGCGTGTTCGGGATCTATGTCGACGCACGCAATGTCGTCGGCGAGAACAATCCAACCATCCAGCCTTGGGTGATGCGCACGCTTTTGGTCTATCTCGCGATCATCGGCGCTCTGAGTCTGATCGCCATGCTCGATGTGTTCAGACGCACACCCCGCTCGCTTGCATTCGCGCTGCGATCGGCGATCTTCCTGGTCCCACTTCTGGTCCTCGGCATCTACATCAACGCCCAAGGCATGCCCACGATCACCGATAGCTCCGGTGAGCTGAGCATCGTGCGGATGCTGCTGATGCTGGTCGCGGGCCTCTTCGTCGGCATCCTGCTCAGCGTCGGTGGGCACCTGCTCATCCGCTCGTTCGAGGTCGCCTTGCCCGAAAAGAACGACACAGAACACGCCTAAAGCCGTATTCTGCCCCCCAGAGCGTGATTCCTGAAATGCCACCAGCGCCCCCGCCAATAATGTGGTGTGGAAAGCTATTTTCTCATCCTGATCGTTGCCCTCTTCGCCGCCCTGATCGGCGCGGGGGTTGTCTTCTACTTGGTCACCGTGCTCAAGAAAGGACGCAAGGGCGGCGGGATCGACACCATTTCGCTGCGCATGCTCACCGAGCGCGTCCGGGCCGTGGGCAAGCTCGTCGGGCTCGAGGTCCACGCCAAGGAAATCGCGACGGCCACCAAGGGCTTCAACTGGCTGCCACCGATCCTGCTCAGCCAGGCCAAGATCGCCATGATCTTCCAGTTCGAAAAGCAGTACGCCGTCGAGCTGGGCTCGCTCGACGAACGCGATGTTGAGGACCTCGGAGACAGGCGTTTTCGTGTCACCCTGCCCCCGATCGTTGGCTCACTGCGCCTCATGGATGTCGAACCATACGACATCCAGCAGGGTCGCGTGCTCGGGCTCGTCGATGTCATCAACATGAACGCCGAGCGACAGAACGAGCTGATGAAGACCGCCCAGACACAAGCGGCTGAGCTGTTCGAGAAGAACGACGACCGCTACGAAAAGCAGGCACGCGACGCGGTCGAACGCCAGCTCCAAGCCATCGCCAAGCTTTTCGACGGCTCGCTCGACATCCGCTGGCGGGAAACCGCACAGCGCGAGCAGCCCCGCCTGGTCATGGATGAATCGCTCAAAACCGGGCCCGCCAGAGCCGCTCAGTAATCATCCAGACCCATCATCAGCGCCCACCCGCTCGATGTGAACCAGCCCCGCGGCCTCGTGCTCGTGCTCGATCCAGAGCTGCGCATGCTTGGTGTCGTCGCCCTTGAGCGTGAGATCGAGAAACGCGAGCATCAGTGAACGCGTGACCTCAAGCTGCGTCTCATGAGCCATCGACCCCTTGTCGCAGCCGAGGATCGTCTCATCCATAAATCCACAGTG
>CBDIPV010000002.1:0-17064 GCA_965283805.1 Phycisphaerales bacterium UBA1924
ACATCAACGATCGGGTCAAAGAAGGTGTACTGATCGTCTACCTGGCGCATCGCACTTGTGGCCAGCGCGATGGTCGAACCGACCACCGCAACGCCCAGGATCCCAATCAGCGAAAGCATCGATTTATTGCTCATTACGGCACTCCCACATCGCGAACATCGTGGCGGGGCTCATCCCCGCCGACGGGTTCAGGCAGATGTATGTACCAGTCTATACCACGCTCAGGCGGTTTCGGTTCACAACACCCAATCAACGCGGGCAGGCGGGCACACTTTATGGATTGATATTGAGTTCACGGGAGATCGCTGCCGCGTAGGAGTCGGCACCGGCGTTCCCCTCGAGCATCGCGGTGACCTGCCCTTTTTCGAGAATCAGGGTCGTCGGGTAGCTTCCAACGCCCAGCGAGCCGATTTCCTGCTTGTTTTGGCCGTCTTCGAGATAGACCGGGATCATATTGCTTCGAATCAGTTCCACCACTTTGGGGTCGCTCAGAGCACCCCGCTTGAGTGACTGGCAGGGCGCACACCAATCAGCCGTCGCCAGCACCAGCACGGGTTTGCCGGTCTCAGACGACATCTGCTTGGCCTGTACCAGGGTGTACCCCTGGGCGAATATATCAGGCGTGGGCGCGGGCCCGCGGATGAGCGAAATGATGTTGGGCAGGGCCAGCGCGAGCAACAGCACGATAATCAGCGTTGAGAATGATTTACCGGACTTCATTGTTGCTCCTGTTGCGTGAACTGCGCTGGTTGAACTCCGGTCATCGGCTTGGCCCGTTGAGCCCTATCTGTGGACACCAATCGTTGCCGCTGCCTGTTTATTCCCCGGCGTAGCGCGTCATCATCGCGTCACCATTCCTCGAGTTCGCCCACCAGCGGCTCGACCAGATCCTTGCGGGTCACGATACCCAGATCCCGGCCGTGGCGACGCACGATCCCAATATGGGCCCCGCTGCGGCTCAATGCCCGCAACGCGTGCTCGATCGAATCATCCGAGGACAGCAGGACCGGCTCTCGGACCAGTGAATCGATCAGCTGCTGGTCATTGAGACGCTGGTCCTGAATGTAGAGATCGATGGCGTGGATCACACCCTGGATCTGCCCGCGGGCATCGATGACGGGGAATCGTGAGTAGGGATGGCTCTTCATGTACGCCCGGGCTCGCGCGATGGTCCAACCCATCCTGAGCATACCCGCACGCTTGATGGGGATCATCTCGTTGATGACCCGCGCATGCTCGAGCTGCAGGGCGCGATCGATAAGGGTGACCTGGGCATCGCTCATGGTTCCCGAACCGAACTTGAGCAGCTCAGCCGTGCGTTCGCGTGCATCGCCCAGCGATCCCAGCTTCCCGGCCCCGACCATGCGCGATGCGAGGTCCGCGACGATGCCCAGCAGCGGGACAATCGGGACCAGCGTCACGATGCGGCGCAAGGTCAGCAACACCCCCGAAAAACGGGGCATCAGGATGTCTGCGTTCGCTCTGAACACCTCTTTGGGGGTGGATTCAGCGAAGATCAGCAGCAGCGGCGTGAGCACCACCACCTGCAGCAAGATCATCTGGAGATCGCTCAGCGCCATGGTCGCGATCAATGTTGTCATCGCCAGGGTGCCCGCGTAGTTAAAGACATTGTTCCAAACGAGCAGCGCCGTGAGGGTCGGCACGGGCTCCTCGAGCATGCGCTGCAGCCGCTCGCCGCGGGCCCCGCGATGGCTCACGCTGCGCACGCGCACGAGCACCCGGTTGGTGGTATACAACCCCACTTCGAGCCCGGAGCACATCGCCGAGCCGCTGATCCCGAGCAGGACGAGCAGCGCCCACAGCACAAACTCGGTCGTGCTCATGATGCGCCCCCGGCCTGGGGCGTGGCGATTTGGTGGTATGCACACAGCTCAATGCGATCGATCGCACGCCCCTGCATGGCGCACACACGCAGCTCAAGCGACCCGGCACGCACGGTGTCGCCCACCACGGGGACGCGCCCGAGCAGCACCATGACCAGCCCGCCGAGCGTATTGACATGCTTGGTGTGCTCGATCAGCGAGCGATCCTTGAACAGCATCGCCCAGTCGCGGATGCTCAATCGGCCCGGGACGAGCCATCTCCCCTCGCCCAGATCCTGGATGTCAACGCCCGCGCTGTCTTCGGGCGATTCGAGCTCTTCGATCAGTTCCTTGACGATATCGGCCAGCGTCACCACGCCGCTGATGCCGCCGTGCTCGTTGACACAGACACCGATGCGACGCCCTGAGCTTCGCAGCTGCTCCATGAGTGCGTCGAGCCGGGTCTGCTCGGGCACATAGAGCACCGGCTGCAGGGCTTCGCGGATCGATGTGCCCTCGAACACGCGCCGTGCATCGATGAGTCCCAGGATTCCGTTATCGAGATCCTGCTCGCACACGATGATGCGGGAGCGCGCGCTCGAACGGCAGTGTGCGGCAAGCTCATCAAGCCCGATATCGGGTGTGATCCACTCGATATCAACACGCGGGGTCATGATCTGTTCGACCCGCAGCTGGCCCATCTCAACGATCGAGGTGAGCATCAGCTGCTCCCCGCGGCCGATCACGCCGTCGCTCTCGCTCATGTGTATCAGCATGCCCAGCTGCTCGGCGTTGACTTCGGTGTCCTCCCCCCGATCTGACGGGGCAACCAGACGGGCGAGCGGGGAGACGATCCATACATCAAGCACCCGCAAGAGCTGCGCTATGGGTTTGCGGATCAGCAGCAGCGTTGGCGCGGCGATGCGCAGAAAAAGCAGCGTCGCGCCCGATGCGAAGAGCTTGGCGAAGACCTCGCCCATGAGAATAATCGCCGAAAGCGACACCACAGAGACCATGATCCGCGAAAGCGATGTATCGGCACGCAGGGTCAACACGCTGGTCACGATGAAGTAGGTCACATTGATGACCATGTTGAGCAGCAGCACCTGCATCAGCAGCTCGCGCGGGCGCGACAGCAGCGAATCGACCATGCGCCCCAGCGTCGGGTTCTTGAGCCGCAGCGCCGCCCGCTGCCCGTGCGTGACACCGAAAAGGGCCGTTTCTGAGCCAGAAGCGAACGCCGAGCCAATCAGAAGCACGGCAAGGACAATGATCAATGGTGTGTCGGCGGTGTCCATGGGTAATTACTGGGCGTTGGTCGGCGCCTGCTCGATCGCCGAGCGGCGTTGTTCATCTTCGGGCCTGAGACTCATTCAAAGTCGGCCTGAGCGGGATCATACTCGGGATCGAGTTGCTCGATCAGACGCTCGATGTATCGCCAGGCGTTGAGCTGGACCCGAATCTCGCGTAGCAGGGCCTGATCCTCATTCTGTGTGAATGCTTCGAACATGGTGCCGACCGTTTCGCGGTATGCATGGCGCTGCTCGATGCCCCACTGCTCCCATTGTTCCCGCTCGTCCTCGCCCCCGGATTCGATCGCTTCCTCGATGGCTTGGCGGCGGGTCATCATGTCCATCAGGAAGCCGTCGGGCATGTCTTTGCAGTCGGACGCGCCCGGGCCACCGAGCACGCTCAGCAGCGCGATCGCCCGGTGCTCGTCGCTGAGCAGCACCGATCGGGCCTCGTTGAGTGCTGCGGGATCGTGGCCTTGGCCGCTGGTTGCCCCCGCATCAGGGTGTGCACCGGCGAGGCGCTGGCGATAGGCGCGCTCGATCTGGTCACGATCGACCTGATACGCCGGGGACAAGCCGAGGATGAGAAATGGGTTTTTGAGGGCGGATTCACTCATCATGGCATCTTAGTCGTGCCGCACGCTTGGTTTCGCATTCTTTGCATCCGGTGGATAAGCTCTGATCTGGGCGATGTGATTGACGCGCAGACCCAAATCGCAGACGATGAGGTGTCTTCGTCCCGTGCGGCTCACGCGATGGGTGGTAGAAAGGTGCGTTCAAGATGACCATGCATATCGGGATTGTGGGAGTGAGCCCCGAGGGTGCGGCGCTGTGTTACCAGCAGCTGTTTCGGCACGCGGCGATCACCCTCGAACCGCACCTGCACCCCACCACCAGCGTGCACAACATCCCCCTCGCCCAGTACATCGACGCCGTACGAACGGATGACTGGGCGCAGGTCGGTGCGTTGCTCAGCGATTCCGCGCAGCGACTCGCCAGCATCGGGGCCCAGTTCTGCTTCACCCCCGACAACGCGGTGCAGCACGCGATCCAGCTCGCGCGGGTCAAGTCACCCATCCCCTGGCTCGACATGACCGATGCCGTCGCCGATCGGATCGTCAACGATGATCGAAAGACCGTCGGCGTGATCGGGACTCACTATGTCACCAACGGCTCGGCCTATCAGACCGGGCTGGGCATCAAGGGCATCAAACTCGTGCGGCCCAGCGACGAGGACGCGGAGCTGCTCGATCGGGTGATCTTTGGCGAGCTAGTCTATGGGATTGTCGAGGAAGAGTCGCGGACCGCCGTCATGGCGGTCATGCACCGGTTGTGCGAACGCGGCTGCGAGGGCATCATCCTGGGCAACTCGGAAGCACCGCTGCTGATAAACGCCGACAACTGCGATATCCCGCTCTACAACGCATCGGACATCATGGCCGAACATGCGCTCCGCTACGCGATCGATCAGCAGACAGACCAGCCATGAACGCGCTCACCGCCCGGACACACTGCGCCCGGTAGAGCTCATCGCTCCACAGGTTGTTGTGCCCAGCGCCGGAGACGACTTCGATCGAAGCATTCTGTGCCGTGTGCTCGATCGCGTGCGCATCCTCGATGGGGCTGACCGGGTCTTGATCCCCATGGAGAAGCAGGACTGGGACGCGTACTGATCGGGCGATCTCACACCGATCAAACCCGCGCCAGTTGGGACCGATCCCGAGCCGAATGCCGAGCAGCCCGATCGCGGGCGAGAGGTTCAGCCGGTGGGGCATGCCCCGCAGCGCGAGCACGGCTCGTGCCGGGGTTGTGGGTTGGTTGTACA
The DNA here is from genome assembly GCA_965283805.1 of Phycisphaerales bacterium UBA1924. GTDB lineage: Bacteria > Planctomycetota > Phycisphaerae > Phycisphaerales > UBA1924 > UBA1924. The sequence continues at coordinate 4,941 of CBDIPV010000002.1, forward strand.
CGGCTTCACAAATCACACCCTTGAGATTGTGCGTGCTTTGGAGCTGGGTGCTGAGCTTGAGTGATATCCCCGCGCCCATCGACCAGCCGTAGAGCACCAGCCCCTGCTCGATCGGCCCGAGCGAGTCGATGATGCTGATCGCGTCCCGGTATTCATCCGTGCCCATGCGTGCGGTTCCAGGCGCTTCGCCGTGCCCCGGCAGATCCCATGCGATGATCCGTGCGCTGTGATTGACCACGCCTTGGATGCGTTTGAGCGCTCCCAAGCGGCTCGAGCCCCAGCCGTGGGTCAAGAGCACCACGGGGCCGGATGGATCGCGGCCGATGATATCCCAGATGGGAATCGCTCCGTGCACACCTTTGATCTCGCGTGATTCGTAGTCCAAGGGCTCATCGAGCTCTCCCGGATCGCCCGGCTGACCGCGTGAGACCGCCCAGGCGTAGGTGCGCCGGTGCGGATGGACGAGCAGCCAGGCGGTGTAGAGAATCAGCACCACCAGCCCGACAATGAAGCCGACCGCGAGCAGTTGGAGTAGCCCGAGCAATGGGTGCATGGTGTGTTGCTCCAGGCGAGACTCAGACGCCGAAGATGGCTTTGATGTCGTTGAATGTCACATACAAGAACATCGCCCCGATGAAAAGCAGACCGGCCATGGTCGCGACATTCTGTATGACAATGGGGACGGGCCGGCCGCGGACCCATTCGTAGCAAAGCATCAGGAACTGGCCCCCATCCACGATGGGCAGGGGCAGGAAGTTGATGACCGCGAGGTTGATCGAGATGAGCGCCATGAAGAACAGCACCCAGATGAATCCTTGCGATGCGATCTGGGTGCCCAGGTGGGCGATGCCGACCGGACCCTTGAGGTGACGCACCTGCACCGACCCCTGGAAGAGGCGCAGGAATGTCAGATAGGTCTGCTTCATCACGCGTTGCGATTCGGCGATCCCGCGCTCGATGGCTGCGACCGGGCTTGATGCGCGATCGAGGACCTGGTCCGGTCGAAACACGGTCGTCAACGCGTCCACCGCTGGCATCGTCCAGCCCAGCTCAAACAGGGGCTCGATATCGGCCCGGGTGAGTTGCCACTGAATCTGTGTCGAGGGTAGCGAGCCGTCGGGCTGGCGCGGGAGCGGCAGCTCGAGTGTCACTGGGATTACGAAGTTTTCGGCCCCTGCATCGAATGATTGTTTGGTCGCGTTGACAACCAGCCCGACCACATCACGCAGCGTGCTCACGGGTGCGCCATCGATCGAGGCGATGCGCGAACCGGGGTACTCGATGAGCTGCGATGCAGGGGTTTGCACGGGCAGCGGTGTGTAGTCGGGGTTGGTGCGGAACTCCTGCTCGTCGAGCGGGGCGATCCGCTTGGGCTCATGGACATACGACGCGTAGCCGGAGCTGACGACCGGGTAGAAGCCAATAGTACCCTCGGGTGTGACCTGGACTTGAACCTCGACCTTTTCATACCCGCGTTGCGGGTCTCCGCGGAGCACCGACAGCGTCAGCGGCTCGCCCGCGCTCTCGCTGACGATATTGAGCCCCTCTTCCATGCTGGGGAATGGTTTGTTGCCGATGCGTGCGAAGATATCGCCCGGTAGGAGGCCCTGCTTGGTATCCTCGGGGAGCGCATCTGGGTTGATCATCATGACGCCGCGGAGCCCGAGCACATGCTCGACCAATCGCTGCCCATCGTCTGTGTTGATGGCCCCGGTCTGCAACTCACGCACCGGCGTCACCGTGGATGTGACGATCTCCTCACCGCGCTTGAGTTCGACAGGGAACGGCTGACCGCCCGAGTTTTTGGCGATATCGATTAGATCGAGTGGTGAGCGGACATCCTGACCGGCGGCAGAGGCCAGCTCATCACCTCCCTGCAGCGGCCCGAGCCCGAGATTGGCGCCAAACATGCTCACCACGCGACGCTGGCGCTCGATCTTGGGCAGCTGCACGACCGGAGAAATCGGCGGGTTCATCTGGATATCGAGCAGCCCTGTCGCGGGGTTCTTGATCGGGATGGCACGGAACTCGATCGGGCCATCGACACCCGCGCGTTCGACCGTGATCGAGACGGGCTGGCCCTTGCGCGACATCGCGATCTCGGGCAGGATGTGCTCGAACGAATACATGGTCTTGCTGTTGATGTGGGTGATGACATCGCCGCGTTGGAGCCCGACACCGATGTCCTCGCGATCGACGGCGGTCGCCATCGCTGCGGGACCATCGGGCGCGACGAACCCGGCCCGATTGGGGAATACCTTGAGCCCGGCGTTGAAGACGATGATAAACAGGATCGCCGCGGAGACGACATTCATGATCACGCCAGCGCTGATCACGACCATGCGCTTGGGGACGCTGCAGTTCTGATACGAATCGGGCTCGCTCGATGTGGCGTCGGGGTTGAGGTCTTCCTGACCGAGCATCTTGACATAGCCACCGAGCGGCAGCAGCGAGAACCGGTATTCGGTGGGGCTGATCACAGCGTGGAGCTCTTGAGTCTGTTCGCTGTTGAGGCCGTAGGCACGCTTGAGATATTGCGGCTCGCTCGATCCGCGCTTGAAACCCACACCCTTGCGATAGGAACAGACAATTTGCCCGAAGCCGATCGAGAACGCGAGTACACGAATCCCCGCCCATTTGGCGGCAAGGAAATGGCCCAGCTCATGAATGAAGATGATCAGCCCGAAGCCGATCGCGATCACTAAGAAGTTCACAATGGTCCCAAGCGGACCGGTCAGATCGAACATGCGTATCTCCCGGGCGTCGTTGCCCGATCTCTGCGACCGTGCGTCGCAAGACAGAGTCTATCGGCCCGATGGTGCCGTGTTCTGGGCAGAATCAGAACAACAGCACGCCCCGGTGTGTGCCGGGGCGTGCGCGAGGAGAGAGAGTTGGGTCAACCATCTCAAAATCGTTCTCAAACTTGTTGAGTTTGGATCAGTACTTGACGCCGCAGCCGTAGGCCTTGGTTTCGGTGGTGGTGACGGTCTCGCCCGCGAGCACCTGCTGCAGTGCGTTGCGGACATAGTTCACATCGCCGGGGGCTGAGGCATCGCTGCGGTTGTCGATCGCGCCGTGGTAGGCCAGCACGCCCTCGCTGTTGATGATGTACATCTCGGGGGTGCGCTTGGCGCCGTAGCTCATGCCGACAGTGCCGGTCTCATCGAGCAGGACGGGGGCGGTGATTCCCCATTCGTCCACTGCTTTCTTGTTGCGCTCCACGCCGGTGGTCGGGTGGCCCTTCTTCCCAGAGTTGACGAGCAGCCAGGTGACCTTCTCGTCCTTCATGTCCTGCTGGATCTTAAGCATCGTGCCTGTATCGTCGCGGTAATGTTTCTTGACGAATGGGCAATCGGCATTGAACCACTCGAGCACAACGGTGTGACCCTTGGCGGTGTAATCGGCGAGGGTGTGCTCTTTGCCGTTGATATCGGTGAGGGTGAAGTTTGGTGCCTTGGCACCGATCTCAGCGGGCTTGGCCTGCTCGAGGTTTCCCGCGCCCATCATGGAACCGGTGACTGCGGCCCCGAGTGCGAACAGGATGGCTCGTGATTTGGTGAGTTTCATTGCTGGCATGATTCATCTCCTTGCTTTTGAGCCCTGCATGTGTGCACGGGCTTCTGGTGATTATTCTGGTGCTTTTTCATCAATGTCGTAGTGTTCGACACCTGTTGGCGTGTTCACTTTCACACGGCCTGAAAGGACCTTGTTGTCCGATTCATTGAATCGGATTTCCAGACGGTTGCCGCTCACGGCCGCATCTTGGATCGGGTGCGCGAGCGTGGTGCATTCGCTGTCGGCATAGAACTCGATGCGGGTTGCGTCGCGAAACATGACCGCCGCGGCTTTGTCGATCCACTGCAAACGCACCGCCATGTCCGTTGAATCGAATGGTTTGGGGCGGTTCTCAAACTGTTTGCGGAGGGTGTCGTGACGCGCGGTTTCGACGCGTTCGCTCTCGCGGCCCACAACGCGAAGCGTCGCCGTGGTGCTTGCCTTGCCCGGCAGACAGATCTCCTTGCAAACCAAGAAGTTGGTGTCGATATTGAACACGATCACCGAATCTGCGGCGTCTTCCTTGATTGAAAACGGGTAGAGCACCGTCTCGGTCGCTTCGTAGGTGTGATCGAGAATATCGCCCGGCTGCAGGTAGCGCTTGGGGCTGGGCCAGATCGGGTCTTTGAGTTCGATCGAATCGGGCGCGTCGATCTGGAACGAGATCCCGTAGCCGGTGTCCGAAACGCCGGGCCAGTAGGTGTGCCACTGGTCCTGGACCACGATATCGATCGCGAGCAGGCCCGAATCGCCCGCGCGCAGGTCGCTGAAATCGGTCGTTGCGTTGATTGTCAGGTGCTTTTCGCCCATGGGTTGTGACTCAGCCAGGCAGGGTGCACTCAGCGACAGCATGCCGACAAGGGAGCCGAGCAGGGGGTGGATCGAAACCAAGTTGCGGAATACTGCAGTTGACACGCGTTCAAGCTCCCAAATGCCCCCTGCGCTGCGTTCGGTGGGGTTGCGGCCGGGGTTGAGCCGACACAGTACACAACACCTCAGGGTCTATACTTATTGTGTACTACGGGGAAAAAGATGCAGATAAACCAGCGAAATCGTGTATACACCGTCCTGATGGCCCTCTTTGTGGGGGTGATGTTGCTCCCCCTGGTCGGCTGTACGAAGTCGAATATCTCCGACAAGAAGATCCAGTTTGTCGGGCTGACTCGCACGGTTGAGCTGTATGAGCAACAGCAGCGCGAGAAAGACACGGCGCTCTTTATCGATATCCGCACCCAAGAGCGGTACGCGGCGGGGCACATCCCGGGCGCACTGAACCTGCGTACGCCTGATATCGATCTGCGCTACGGGACCGACCCGGCGCTGGAGCGTTACAAGCACTTGATTATCTACGGCGAGAACCCCGGCACGGCTTCGATCAACGCGATGGCCAAACGCATGATCGAGGTTGGCTACAACGGGTTCGTGAAAAAGCGGGTCAAGGTCTTCCCCGGCGGGTGGCAGGAATGGGAGATCACGGGCTTGCCGATTGAAGCCGATGAACTTCCCGAACCTGAATCTAAACCTGAATCCGAGCCCGAGCCCAGCCAGGACGAAAGCAACTGATGCACGCGCAGGATCACCCCTTTGTGCTCCCCGAGTCCCCCACGATCGACGCGATCATGGTCGATCGGCGCGCCCAGTCGTTTACGACGCGCTCGATCAAGAAGGCATCGAAGCAAGCAGCGCTGGAGATGGCGGTCTCTATGATCGACCTGACAACGCTTGAGGGCAGCGATTCGCCCGAGAAGGTGCGGAGCTTGTGCATCAAGGCCAAACGCCCGTGGGAGCGTGATGAGGAGATCCTCGGGCATCGGCTCGGGCATGTCGCGGCGGTGTGCGTGTACCCATCGATGGTGCCCCATGCCAAGGAGCATCTGGCGGGCTCCGGCGTCAAGGTCGCCTCGGTGGCGACTGGTTTTCCTTCGGGGCAGTACCCGATTGAGATCCGCGTGCGGGATGTGGAGCAGGCGGTGGCGGACGGTGCGGACGAGATCGACATGGTGATCAACCGCGGGGCGTTCCTGTCGGGCAGGTACTCCGTGGTGGCCGACGAGATCCGGGCCGTCGTTGAGGCGTGCGGGCCTGCACATCTGAAGGTGATTCTGGAGACGGGTGAGCTGGTGACCTACGACAATGTCCGGCGCGCCAGCGACATCGCTATCGCGTGCATCCGGGAGGGTGACTTCATCAAGACCTCGACGGGCAAGGTCTCGCCGGCCGCGACGATGCCGGTGACGCTGGTGATGCTCGAGGCGATCCGCGACGCGTACAAGCGGACCGGGAAGATGTACGGCATGAAACCCGCGGGCGGCATCCGCACGGGTAAGCAGGCGTGGCACTACCTGTGCATGGTCAACGAGACGCTGGGCGAGGGCTGGCTGAGCCCGGACTGGTTCCGCTTCGGGGCGAGTTCGCTGCTCAACGATGTGCTGCGGAGCATGCAGAAGCTTGCGACGGGTGAGTATGCGGCCGGGTACGATTTTTCGGATGCGTAGCTGGAATACGAAAAATCACGCCGCCTTGTTGAATCGTTCGCCGAAGCGTTGGTCGTAGCGGGCTCGCATGTCGGGGTCTTTGAGGACTGAGTAGGCCTTGTTGAGTTCGTCGAAGCGTTGAGCGGCTTCGGGCGTGTTGTTGACATCGGGGTGCCAGCGTCGGCATTCCTTGCGGAAGGCGGCTTTGATCTCATCGGGGCTGGCGCAGTGCACCACGCCGAGCATGGTGTACAGATTGGGCACGCCGACGGTGACGCTGGTGGGCTGGTCGCCTGTGTGTGACATACCCAGCTGGCCCTGCACGGCCAGGCGTAGGATCGCATCTCGCACGGCTGGCTGGAGTTTGACGAACTCGACACCGACTTCGCTTCTGCGGGCAAAGCGTGAGCCGTTTTTGATCCACTTGACGGTGCCCTTGATCTCGATGATGTCGCTGCCGTCGCTGAAGGCGTATGACTGCACATCACCGACTTCGGGGAGCTCACCCTTGCCGACGAGCATGCGCATGCCCGAGCCGGTGATATCGGCGATCTTGCCTTGGGCGCACGCGAGTCTTCGTACTTTGATGCGTGACTCGACGCGGGATTGGAGATCCGTATCCGCGGGTTCTGTGGCTGGCATGTGGGGATCTGGGTTTGGTGCTGGCTCGCTCATATCACCGTTTAGCGACCAAATCGGGCCTCGACTCAGGCGAAATCCCTAAGAAATCCGTCGGAGGGCCGGTGCTGAGAGCTCAAGGGCGATCAGATGTTAGAATAGCGTATGAGCACCGCTTCTAAGACCAACTCGCAGGCACAGATACAGGCACAGACCGATATGGCTGACTCTGATATGAACAAAGGCCGACCGAACCGATTGGATCTGCGTGCCGCGAGCGGCGGCGGGCTGTTTGAGTATGCCCCTGCGCCCGAATCGATCCGCCCGGAGATCGAAGATCAGTATGGGCTGTTCATCGATGGGGCGTTCGTTGAGCCCGAACTGGGTGAACGGTTCGCGAGCATCAATCCCGCGACCGAGCAGACACTGTCGATGGTGTCGCAGGCCTCGGCACGCGATGTTGATCGCGCGGTGCGAGCCGCGCGTGCGGCGTTGCCGGCATGGTCGGGGCTGAGCGGGAAAGACCGGGGCAAGTATCTGTATCGCATCGCGCGGCGCATGCAGGAGCGGGCACGCGAGCTGGCAGTGCTCGAGACGCTCGATGGGGGCAAACCGATCAAGGAATCGCGTGATGTGGATGTGCCCCTGGCGTGTGCGCACTTCTTCTACCACGCGGGCTGGGCGGATAAGCTGCGGTTCGCGCTGCCTGGCCGAAACCCAAAGCCCGTGGGTGTATGCGGCCAGATCATCCCGTGGAACTTCCCGCTGATGATGCTGGCCTGGAAGATTGCACCGGCCTTGGCGTGCGGCAACACGGTCGTCCTCAAGCCCGCAGAGACCACCTCGCTCACAGCGCTTCGGTTCGCCCAGATCTGCGCCGAAATCGGGCTGCCCAAGGGCGTTGTCAACATCGTGACAGGCGCAGGCGCAACGGGTCAGGCGATCGTGGAGCATGATGGGATTGACAAGATCGCGTTTACCGGATCGACCAAAGTCGGAAAGATGATCGCCAAGGCCGTCGCCCCCACAAACAAGCGTCTCACGCTGGAGCTGGGCGGCAAGAGCGCCAACATCATCTTCGAGGACGCGTCGATCGATCAGGCGATCGAGGGGATCATCGAGGGGATCTATTTCAATCAGGGGCATGTGTGCTGCGCCGGGTCACGCTTGTTTGTTCAGGAATCGATCCTGGAGTCGGTTATCGACAAGCTCAGCGACCGTATGCGTTCGCTGCGGGTGGGCGATCCGATGGACAAGAACACGGATGTTGGCGCGATCAACTCGAAAGAACAACTCGCGACGATCAACAAGTTTTTGGCGCTGGGTGATCAGGAGGGCGCGGTGCGCCATGAGGCCAGCGAAGCCGCGTTGCCTGAGAAGGGCTACTGGTGCCGGCCGTGCTTTTATAGCGGGGTGCAGCCGAGCCACACGATCGCGCGCGAGGAGATCTTCGGGCCGGTGCTGGCGGTGATGAGTTTCAGGACTCCCGAGGAGGCGATCAGCCGGGCGAACAACTCGCCTTATGGGCTAGCCGCGGGGGTTTGGACGGATAAGGGAAGCAAGATTTTCGATACAGCGCGTCGGCTCGACGCGGGCATCGTCTGGCTCAATACCTACAACAAGTTCGACCCAACCAGCCCGTTCGGCGGGTACAAGGAATCGGGCTTTGGACGCGAGGGTGGGCGGCACGGTCTGCTGGCGTACTGCCAGTAGAACGCGGAGAAATGAGTCAATGCCGAGCGATCGGTAGGAGATACGACATGGACAACACACAAGATGTGCAACGCTTCGATATACGAGACCTCACGGCCGAAGATAAGCATTGGGTGCAGCGCGTGCTGGTGCAGTATTGGGGCTCGACGGTTCAGATCACCAAGGGCAAAAAATATCAGGCCGACGAGTTGCCCGGCCTGGTAGCCCACCGTGAGGGGTCAGAGGTCGGGCTGCTGACCTACAACATCGAGGATGACCAGTGTGAGATCATCACGCACAACTCGATGGCCGGGCACGGCGGCATCGGATCGTGCCTGCTCGACGCGGTCCGCACCAAGGCACGCGAGCATGGTTGCACGCGGCTGTGGCTCATCACCACCAATGACAACACTTCGGCGCTGCGGTTCTATCAGCGGCGCGAGTTCGACATGGTCGCGTTCTATCGCGATGAGGTGACCAAAGCCCGTAAGCTCAAGCCCGAGATCCCCAATGTCGGGTTTGACGGGATTGCGATCAAGCATGAGATCGAGATGGAGTACACGCTGTGAGCGAGCGACTTCCCATCACCAAGACCTACAAGCTCGCCATCGGCGGCAAGTTCCCTCGCACCGAATCGGGGCGTTCGACGGCGGTGCATGACGCATCGCAGAATCTGGTTGCGCATGTGTGCCGGGCATCGCGCAAGGATGTGCGTGATGCGGTGGAAGCCGCGGGCAAGGCCCAGCCGGGGTGGGGCGAGGCAACGGCTTTTCTGCGGAGCCAGGTGCTCTATCGGCTCGCTGAGATGATGGAGGGCAAGCGCGGCGAGCTTGCCGGGTCCATCGGGCAAGACGGACAGCGAGAGGTGGACGCGGCGGTTGACCGGGTGGTGCACTACGCAGGCTGGTGCGACAAATACGCCCAGGTCATGGGCGGCTCCAACCCGGTCGCGGGCCCGTATCACAACTTCACCGTGCCGTTCCCGGTGGGTGTTGTGGGTGTGATTGCGCCCGATGAGCCGTGCCTGCTGGGGCTGGTTTCACTGATCGCCCCGGTGATCGCGATGGGCAACGCGTGTGTCGTGCTCCCCAGCGAGACCAACCCGGTGCCGGCGTTGGTGCTCTCGGAAGCGATCGCGACGAGCGACCTGCCCGGCGGCGTGGTGAACACGCTTTCGGGCATGCGCGACGAGCTTGTTGAGCACTTTGCGACCCACCGCGGGATCAACGCGATCCATGCTGCGGGCGTAAGCGATGGCCACCGTGCCGCGCTCCGCGGGGGAAGCGCCGACAATCTCAAGCGGGTGTGCGTGCACAGCGAGATCGATTTTTATGATGAGCAATCGTGCGAAGGACCGGATTGGCTCGACCCGTTTGTTGAGTTCAAGACCATCTGGCACCCGAGCGCTGTGTGATGGCTGTGCGTGCGTGTGCCTTGCTCGTCGTGCTGTGGATGATGGCGTTCGCCTCATCTGCGATCGGTGCTGCGGATGAGACTGATGGGGCGCACAAGGTTGGCTACCGAAACATCACGATCGAGCGATCTGACCGCACCAGCTTCAGCGCATGGGTGTTTTATCCGGCTGTGCAATCCGAGCGCGACGCGCCAGCGCTCGCGGCTGATGACCCCTACCCGGCCCTGAGCTTTGGGCACGGGTTTCTCCAGCCACCCCAACGCTACAAGCACACGCTGCGGTTCATCGCATCGCACGGCTATGTGGTCATCGCGACCAACTCGCACCGCGGCATCGCGCCCGATCATGCCCAGTACAGCCAAGACCTTGCCCGCTGTCTCGAACGCCTGATTGAGCTGAGCGATGACGACTCATCATGGCTTTCGGGGGTGGTGGATCAACAAGCATTGGCGCTGAGCGGGCACTCGATGGGCGGGGGTGCGGCGGTCGCCGCGGCGCGGCTGATCCGCGTGCAAGCACTGATCCCGCTGGCGGGAGCACCGCTGTGGGCAAGGGACGCGGACCAGGCACCCGAGGGCATTGTCGCGCAGCTTCACATCGTGGGCAGCGAGGACCGGATCGTGCCCCCCGCTGCTTCGCGGACGCTGATTGATCGCGATCAGCGGCCCTGGCTGATGGCCACCATCGAGGGCGGGTCGCACTTGTTGTAGGTATTGAGCCAGACGATGCCCGCGTCGAGCCGACGCGCTGTATCGAAAATCTTGCTTCCCTTATCCGTCCAAACCCCCGCGGCTAGCCCATAAGGCGAGTTGTTCGCCCGGCTGATCGCCTCCTCGGGAGTCCTGAAACTCATCACCGCCAGCACCGGCCCGAAGATCTCCTCGCGCGCGATCGTGTGGCTCGGCTGCACCCCGCTATAAAAGCACGGCCGGCACCAGTAGCCCTTCTCAGGCAACGCGGCTTCGCTGGCCTCATGGCGCACCGCGCCCTCCTGATCACCCAGCGCCAAAAACTTGTTGATCGTCGCGAGTTGTTCTTTCGAGTTGATCGCGCCAACATCCGTGTTCTTGTCCATCGGATCGCCCACCCGCAGCGAACGCATACGGTCGCTGAGCTTGTCGATAACCGACTCCAGGATCGATTCCTGAACAAACAAGCGTGACCCGGCGCAGCACACATGCCCCTGATTGAAATAGATCCCCTCGATGATCCCCTCGATCGCCTGATCGATCGACGCGTCCTCGAAGATGATGTTGGCGCTCTTGCCGCCCAGCTCCAGCGTGAGACGCTTGTTTGTGGGGGCGACGGCCTTGGCGATCATCTTTCCGACTTTGGTCGATCCGGTAAACGCGATCTTGTCAATCCCATCATGCTCCACGATCGCCTGACCCGTTGCGCCTGCGCCTGTCACGATGTTGACAACGCCCTTGGGCAGCCCGATTTCGGCGCAGATCTGGGCGAACCGAAGCGCTGTGAGCGAGGTGGTCTCTGCGGGCTTGAGGACGACCGTGTTGCCGCACGCCAAGGCCGGTGCAATCTTCCAGGCCAGCATCATCAGCGGGAAGTTCCACGGGATGATCTGGCCGCATACACCCACGGGCTTTGGGTTTCGGCCAGGCAGCGCGAACCGCAGCTTATCCGCCCAGCCCGCGTGGTAGAAGAAGTGCGCACACGCCAGGGGCACATCCACATCACGCGATTCCTTGATCGGTTTGCCCCCATCGAGCGTCTCGAGCACTGCCAGCTCGCGTGCCCGCTCCTGCATGCGCCGCGCGATGCGATACAGATACTTGCCCCGGTCTTTCCCGCTCAGCCCCGACCATGCCGGCAACGCCGCACGCGCGGCTCGCACCGCGCGATCAACATCGCGTGCCGAGGCCTGCGACACCATCGACAGTGTCTGCTCGGTCGCGGGATTGATGCTCGCGAACCGTTCACCCAGTTCGGGCTCAACGAACGCCCCATCGATGAACAGCCCATACTGATCTTCGATCTCCGGGCGGATCGATTCGGGCGCAGGGGCATACTCAAACAGCCCGCCGCCGCTCGCGGCACGCAGATCCAATCGGTTCGGTCGGCCTTTGTTCATATCAGAGTCAGCCATATCGGTCTGTGCCTGTATCTGTGCCTGCGAGTTGGTCTTAGAAGCGGTGCTCATACGCTATTCTAACATCTGATCGCCCTTGAGCTCTCAGCACCGGCCCTCCGACGGATTTCTTAGGGATTTCGCCTGAGTCGAGGCCCGATTTGGTCGCTAAACGGTGATATGAGCGAGCCAGCACCAAACCCAGATCCCCACATGCCAGCCACAGAACCCGCGGATACGGATCTCCAATCCCGCGTCGAGTCACGCATCAAAGTACGAAGACTC